>CAWAUX010000001.1:0-95979 GCA_963785315.1 uncultured Acidobacteriaceae bacterium
ACTACCAGCTTGCTCCGTTTAGCGCTTCTGACATAACGACCTTAATTACAGCATGGTACCGCGTCGTTGTTGGCAGTCGCAAAGACGTAATAGATTCTGCGCTAAAGCTTTCGGGACAATTAATACAAATGCCAGGCTCCTGAAATTAGCAGAAAATCCTCTTTTTGCTCACAACTCTTCTCTTAGTGAAGCGGTGGGTGACACAGTTACCTACAAAACGACAGCGTCCTTTATGGTAGAGCTGTTGAAGTTCTTTTGATGACATGGAATGTCGGAAGGACATCTCCCATTAGATCCCGACGAGGTTATTCCGCAACTCGCGTATGTTGCACTCCATATGATGAGTCAAGGAATTCAGAGAATCGCATATAACGATCTGCAACGTCAGATCCAGGACGCCCGCAAGTACATGCCGGAGCTCTTAGGTTTTGCACTAAGTGTCTTAGGTTCCACACCAGACAGTTGAGCTCCGAAGCAGTCTGTTACTCCAAAGTGGGCATGAACTTCGGGACGGCACAATACAACGCATATTCGAGTTTAGACATTTGCTCTTTCAAGAGTACCTGGCCGCGAAAGCAATAACTGAATCTTACCTCTCGGATGGTCAGAACAAACAGGCTCTTACAATATTGCGGCCCTATCTAAAAAATCCATCCTGGGTTTAGGTTATCCTCCTCACGGCCTCACTAGGAGGCCGTCGCTCGGCGAAGCTGATGACTAAGCTTATTGACCTTGCTTCCAAAGAGCCGGGGCGACGACACGGCGTTGGAGGCGCCGAACTATCGGCACGGAATCTCTTGGCTGAGCGCCTAGCAGACGAAGTCCCTTTGGCGAACACCGAACTAGACCCTGTACTCGTAGAGGTGATACCACTTGATTTTATCAGCGCCGTGCAGTCTTCGCGTTACGGCGATCGCCTCAGGGAAATCTGCTCTCGTGAGCTCTGGTCTCCTTCAAAATTCCGATCCCGCAGAGCGGCGGCCACTCGGCGAGTTCGGCCATCGCGAGCTTATAAAAGACAGTCAATTTGATTCTGTATCTGCTGAACGGCTGCTGCGTCAGCTTCGAAAGGAGGGAAACCAAGGCGTAGAGGCCCTCTACACCTGCATGATGTACGCCTACTCAGCCCGGATCGACCAACCAACCGCGGTTCTAGGGTTCAGCGGACGCTCGCCGAATACAGCCCTGAATTTTCTATACCATGGCCTCAATTGGCGATTTTGTTGCAGATTGCCTACGCAGTGAAATATTACAGGAACAGATAGGAGCCATTTGGTCGTTGGCGTGGCTCGGCCATAGCCAGTTTTGGACTGTCGACAAAAATATCGAGACGCTTGAAATAGACTGTCCGAGTTCTGGGCACTCACAACGGACGAGGACGTTCTTTATTTGTCTGCGTGGGCTATCTGCGAAAATACGCCTAGATCACCATCAGATTGGTCAAAATTACGGATAGGGACTAATTCCCGCGTCATTAGTAAATCGAAGATAATCGTGGACGACGGACAACAGGTGGATGGTCGTAGACAAATAGAGGCTGCCCTTTTATTTGCGATGTATACGAAAAGAATCGTTGACACCCCCGAGCGTTATATTCCGGCGCTGCGGCAACAGACCAAGATGCAGATGGCTGATCATTCCACAAAAAATGCCGCTTACCTTCTTAGAAAAGTAAGCTGTTACGGGGTTTGTCCGTGAAAGCTGTGGCTAGGGAGCCTCTTTCATCCCGTGTGTTGGTATTCTTTGTACTCATTACCAGATCAACCTTGGCTTCACTCAGAGCGGCGGTCATATCCCGCCAGAAGTTGATTCGCGGTCCCATCCGCGGTCGCCTTCAACACGCGCGCGTTGAACCCCAGAATATCTAGATATACAACCCATGAATTGCGCATCCAGGGTTTTCCGCTCTTCGTCAGGTACGGAACTTCAGCGAAATTGCTTCCATGATCGGGTTCCGTTCGGGACTGGCGTGGGCTGCCTCTGATCTAATATATTTGGGTTTCAGTCAGCCCTCTACCGTCTGCGAAGGCAACGTGTCAAAAAAATCA
Source organism: uncultured Acidobacteriaceae bacterium (assembly GCA_963785315.1). GTDB lineage: Bacteria > Acidobacteriota > Terriglobia > Terriglobales > Acidobacteriaceae > PALSA-350. Next base: position 2,049 of record CAWAUX010000001.1, read on the forward strand.
TGGCTCTCTAGATCCGCCAACGTGTGGGAATTGGCCGCCGCGATTCTGGAATGGCGATATCAGGCCAATCGACTCGTTGAGCTGTTGGGACGAAGCGGCTCTTCAGCCAAGTCTCCAAAACCGGCTATTCGGCGAAGCTGCCCATCTCAATCGCCTTATTCAGTTGCTGGTACTCAAACGATCAAACCGCGGCAGCAACGACAAAGGCCGCGATTGCTCGCGGCCTTTGTGGTTCGTTTGATGATGCTGAGTTACTCGGCTGCCATTTCTTCGGCTTCGCCTTCCTGCCGCATCAACTCCAACTCGCGCTCGGCTTCCTCGAAGGCGGCCGTTACTTCTTGCTGCACGCGGGCAGCGGCTTCTTCGAGTTCCTGCGATAGCTGGATGTTGCGGTAGTACTCCATGCCCGTTCCTGCCGGGATGAGGCGACCGACGATGACGTTCTCCTTGAGGCCGCGCAGGCTGTCTACCGAGCCGTTGATGCTGGCTTCGGTGAGTACACGCGTGGTCTCCTGGAAGGAGGCCGCGGAGATGAAGGAATCGGTCGAGAGCGAGGCCTTGGTGATGCCCAGCAGCAGCGGACGGCCAATCGCCGGCCTGCCACCCTTGGCAATCACACGCTCGTTCTCTTCGCGGAAGCGGAACTTGTCGATCTGCTGTTCCAGCAGGAACGTCGTGTCGCCCACTTCCTCGATCTTCACCCAGCGCAGCATCTGGCGCACGATGGTCTCAATGTGCTTATCTGAGATCGCCACGCCCTGCAAGCGGTAGACTTCCTGGATTTCGTTGACGAGATAGCCTTGCAGCTCCTTCTCACCAAGTACAGCCAGGATGTCGTGCGGGTTCAGCGGCCCGTCCATCAACGGCTCGCCGGCCTTCAGACGCTCGCCTTCCTGCACATTGACGTGCACGCCGCGCTGCACCGAGTATTCCTTCTCCTCGCCGTTGTCCGCAGTGACGTAGATCTTGCGCTGACCCTTGGCCACTTCACCGAACTTCACCACACCATCGATCTCGCTGATGATTGCGGTTTCACGCGGCTTGCGGGCTTCGAACAGCTCGACTACGCGCGGCAGACCACCGGTGATGTCCTTGGTACGGGTGGTCTCACGCGGGATCTTGGCCAGCACGTCGCCAGGAAAGACCTCGTCGCCATCCTGAATCATGAGGTGAGCACGGCTGGGCATCAGATACCGCTTGTTGCCCTTGGCGCCCGTGCCCTTGATGACGATGGCCGGCTGACGCTTCTCGTCGGCTGCTTCCGCAACCACGAGACGCGACAGGCCCGTCACTTCATCGACTTCTTCATTCAGGGTGATGCCTTCCTGCAGGTCCTTGAACTGAATGGTGCCGCCGATTTCGGTCAGGATGGCAAAGGTGTAAGGATCCCACTCGACCAGAGTCTGCCCCAGTTGTACTTGCGCGCCGTCTTCCACTTTCAACTTTGCGCCGTAGACAACCTGGTAGTGCTCCTTCTCGCGGCCGCGTTCATCGAGAACCGCGATGGCGCCGGACCGGTTCATGGCCACCAGATCGCCGGACTTGGCGCGAACGGTGAGCATGTTCAAGAAGCGAACGGTTCCGTGATTCTTCGCATCGAGTGAAGACTGCTGGGAAACACGGGAAGCGGTTCCGCCGATGTGGAAGGTACGCATGGTCAGCTGTGTTCCCGGCTCGCCAATGGACTGCGCCGCGATCACACCGACTGCCTCGCCCAACTCCACCATGCGGCCGGAAGCAAGGTTGCGTCCGTAGCAGAGAATGCAGACGCCACGCTTGGATTCGCAGGTCAACACCGAACGGATCTTCACCTTCTCGATACCAGCACCCTGGATCGCGTTGGCGAACTCCTCGCTGATTTCCTGGTTCACATCGACGATCACCTGGCCTTCGAAGTCCTTGATCTTCTCGAGCGAGACACGGCCGATGATGCGGTCGCGCAGCGGTTCGATGATCTCGCCGGATTCGACGATGGGACCTACGTAGATGCCTTCGACCGTACCGCAATTCTGCTCGCTGACAATGACGTCCTGGGCCACGTCGACGAGGCGGCGGGTAAGGTAACCCGAGTCTGCCGTCTTCAATGCCGTATCCGCCAGGCCCTTACGAGCGCCGTGGGTGGAAATGAAGTACTGCAGCACGGTGAGACCTTCACGGAAGTTAGCGGTGATCGGCGTTTCAATGATTTCGCCGGAAGGCTTGGCCATGAGGCCGCGCATGCCGGAGAGCTGACGGATCTGCTGTTTGGAACCGCGAGCGCCGGAGTCGGCCATGATGTAAATCGGGTTCATGGCTCCTTCCTTGTCGGCGTTCTTCATGTTGTCAAACATCTCATCGGCAACCTTCTCGGTTACCGCTGACCAGATCTGGATGACCTTGTTGTTACGCTCGCCGTTGGTGATGGCGCCGTCCAGGTACTGCTGCTGCACGGCGATCACATTCTTTTCCGCATCGCGCACCACGGTGTACTTGGTGTCGGGAATGACCATGTCATCCAGACCGACAGACAAGCCGCTGCGGGTGGCGTAGGAGAAGCCAAGATCCTTGATGCGGTCGAGCATCTTGACCGTCACTTCCAGACCCAGGTTCAGGTAGCAGTAGTTCACCAGCTGGCCAATGCCCTTCTTCTTCAGCAGGCCGTTGACATAAGGCATGCCGTCGGAGAGCGCATCGTTCAGGATGGCGCGGCCGACCGTGGTGGAGATGTACTGCTTGTCGTACATCACCGGCTCGGTGTGGGTCAGGTCCTGATCGTCGTAGGCGGTGGTCATGTCCAGCACCGGCCCGGTGAAGCGCAGACGGATCGGGGTCAGGGTTTCGACCTCTTTGGCCTCGAGGGCCATCAGCACTTCTTCGGTGTTGGCGAAGACACGGCCCTCACCCTTGCCACCCTTCTTGGCCTTGGTCAGATAGTAGAGACCGAGAACCATGTCTTGCGTAGGCACGGTGATCGGCTGACCAGAGGCAGGCGACAGGATGTTGTGCGAGGCCAGCATCAACACGCTGGCTTCTACCTGGGCTTCCGGCGATAGCGGGATGTGCACGGCCATCTGATCGCCATCGAAGTCTGCGTTGAACGCGGTGCAGACCAGGGGATGGATCTTGATTGCCTTGCCTTCTACCAGCACCGGCTCAAAGGCCTGGATACCCAGACGATGGAGCGTAGGCGCGCGGTTGAGCAGTACTGGATGGTCCTTGATGACCTCTTCCAGGATGTCCCAAACGATGGGCTCCTGCATTTCGACCATTTCCTTGGCTTGCTTGATGGTCGTGCAGTGCCCGGTCTGCTCCAGCCGGTGATAGATAAAGGGCTTGAACAGTTCGAGCGCCATCTTCTTGGGCAGACCGCACTGGTGCAGCTTGAGCTCGGGACCGACCACGATGACGGAACGGCCGGAGTAGTCTACGCGCTTGCCTAATAGGTTCTGACGGAAGCGGCCCTGCTTGCCCTTGAGGGTATCGGAGAGCGACTTCAGCGGACGGTTGTTGGCGCCGCGCAGCACGCGGCCGCGACGGCCGTTATCGAACAGGGCGTCTACCGCTTCCTGAAGCATGCGCTTTTCGTTGCGCACGATCACTTCAGGCGCATGGAGGTCCATGAGCTTCTTGAGGCGGTTGTTGCGGTTGATGACGCGGCGATAGAGATCGTTGAGATCCGAGGTCGCGAAACGGCCGCCATCCAGCGGCACCAGGGGACGCAGTTCCGGCGGAATGACCGGGATCACGTCAAGAATCATCCACTGTGGCTTATTGCCGGACTTGCGGAATGCCTCGACTACCTTCAGACGCTTGGCGTACTTCAGCCGCTTCTGCAGCGAGGTCTCGGTCTTCATGCGCTCGCGGAGCTCGATCGCCAGCTCGTCGACTACGACGCGCTTGAGCAGCTCCTTGATGGCTTCCGCGCCCATCATGCCCTTGAAGCCGGTGGGGCGATATTGGGTGTCGAGCTCGCGGAAACGGGCTTCGTCCTTGATGATCTCGCGTTCCTTCACCGGGGCATCGCCGGGATCGACCACTACGTAGCTCTCGAAGTAGAGAACACTTTCGAGGTCACGCAGGGAGATGTCGAGCAGATGGCCGATGCGGGAGGGCAATCCCTTGAAGAACCAGACGTGCGAGCAAGGGGATGCCAGCTCGATGTGGCCCAGACGCTCACGGCGAACCTTGGAGAGAGTGACTTCTACACCGCACTTGTCGCAGATGACTCCGCGATGCTTCATGCGCTTGTATTTGCCGCAGAGGCATTCCCAATCGGTCACGGGGCCAAAGATGCGGGCGCAGAAGAGTCCATCGCGCTCCGGCTTGAAGGTGCGGTAGTTGATCGTTTCCGGCTTGGTCACCTCGCCATGTGACCAGCTACGGATTTTTTCCGGTGAGGCGAGTGAGATGCGGATGGCATCAAAGTCTGTAATGGGGCTGGTCAATTCAAATGGGCTGGAACGGTACAAGACGACCCTCCTTGGCACTGCCTTCAGATCAAAACTCCGAAGTGTGCCGGCTACGATCCCGGGATGAATCTGCTCGGCCTGTCCTCCCCGGGAGCGATTACTTGAGGACTGGCCTGATTCTTAAGATCTAAGGTTGGTCAACCCCACTCAAGCCAAAGAGCGGCTTGAATGGGGCACCCAGCCTTTGTTTACCGGCCGACGGCCCTTAGTCCGCCGCTGCTACAGCCGGCGCCGGAAGTCTTTTTTCCGGTTGCTTGATCAATTCCACATCGAGACAGAGCGATTGCAGCTCACGAATCAGCACGTTGAACGATTCTGGGACGCCAGGCTCAATGGCCGCCTCACCCTTGACGATGGCTTCGTAGATCTTCGTACGGCCATAGACGTCATCGGACTTGGCAGTCAATAGCTCCTGCAGGATGTAGGCAGCTCCGTATGCTTCCAGGGCCCATACTTCCATCTCGCCGAAACGCTGCCCGCCGAATTGCGCCTTGCCACCCAGCGGCTGCTGCGTGATAAGCGAATACGGTCCGATCGAACGCGCGTGAATCTTGTCGTCGACCAGGTGGGAAAGCTTCAGCATGTAGATGTAGCCCACGGTTGCCGGCTGCTCGAACTCCTCACCCGTCATACCGTCGAAGAGCGGCGTCTTGCCCGAGCTGGGTAGTTCGGCTGCCGCCAGTAGCGCTTTGAGCTCTGCTTCCTTGGCTCCGTCGAATACGGCGGTGCCGAACCAGATGCCGCGCTTCATGCCGTGTGCGACCCGCAACAGCATCTCGTCATCGAGCTCGAGCAGTTGGCGCAGCGTCGCCGTGTTGGCAAAACGCTCCGTCACCATAGCCCGAACCTCGTTGGCGTCGCGATTGCGCTCGACTACTTCAGCAATTTTTTCGCCCAGCTGATGTGCGGCCCAGCCCAGATGTGTCTCCAGGATCTGACCCACGTTCATACGCGAAGGAACACCGAGCGGGTTGAGAACGATCTCCACCGGCGTGCCGTTGGGCAGATAGGGCATGTCCTCCTCGGGAAGAATGCGGGCAATGACGCCCTTGTTCCCGTGGCGGCCGGCCATCTTGTCGCCCACCGACAGCTTGCGCTTCATGGCGATGTAGACCTTGACCAGCTTGATCACGCCTGGCGCCAGCTCATCCCCCTTCTGCAGCTTGCCGATCTTCTCGTTGGTGATCTTGCGCAGCACATCGATCTGACGTGAGGTCATCTCCTCGATCTCGTCGATCTGCTCGTTCACTCGCGGATCCTTGTCGGCGTAACGAATACGCTTCAGGTTGCGGGTGGAGATGCGCTCGATGGTGTCGCGATCGATGATCTGTTCCTTCACGATCAGGCGCTTGTTGGTGCGCTCGTCGTGCAGGTCAGCCAGCACTTCCTTGCCGCCCAGAATCGATTCCAAACGCTTCAACCGCTCGTCGGTGAGAATGCGGATTTCGTCAGCCAGGTTCTTTTCGAGCTTCGCAATCTGCTCGCCTTCGATCAGCTTGGCGCGCTCGTCCTTCTCCTGACCCTTGCGGGAGAAGATGCGGACGTCGACCACGGTGCCTTCAATACCCGGAGGGCAGGTCAACGAGGCATCGCGAACATCGCCGGCCTTTTCACCGAAGATGGCGCGCAGCAGCTTCTCTTCCGGTGTGAGCTGGGTTTCGCCCTTGGGCGTTACCTTGCCTACCAGAATGTCGTTGTGCTTGACCTTGGCGCCGATGCGGATGACTCCGCTTTCGTCGAGGTCGCGCAGTGCCGACTCGGAGACGTTGGGGATATCGCGCGTGATCTCTTCCGGTCCGAGCTTGGTGTCGCGAGCTTCGATTTCAAACTCCTCGATGTGCACCGAGGTGTAATAGTCGTCGCGGACCAGCTTTTCCGAAATGAGGATCGCGTCCTCGAAGTTGTAACCGCGCCACGGCATGAAGGCCACCAGGACGTTACGGCCCAGTGCCAGCTCGCCCTGCTCGGTGCAAGGACCATCGGCGATTACCTGACCCTTGAGCACCCGGTCACCCTGGCGGACGATCGGCTTCTGATTGATGCAAGTGTTCTGGTTGGAACGCTTGAACTTGATCAGCTGATAGATATCCGAACCGACCTCGCGGGACAACTGGGTGGGATGATGCTCACCCTCCACGCGGACGATGATGCGCTCGGAGTCGACCGAATCGACGATGCCGTTGCGCTTGGCCAGAATGACTGCTCCGGAGTCGCGCGCGGTCACGCCTTCCATTCCGGTACCGACCAGCGGCGCTTCCGCCACCAGCAGAGGAACGGACTGGCGTTGCATGTTGGCGCCCATCAGAGCGCGGTTGGCGTCGTCATGCTCGAGGAACGGCACCAGCGAAGCGGCGACCGAGACCAACTGCTTGGGGCTCACGTCGATGTAATCCACTTCTGCGCGGTTCACCAGCACGAAGTTGCCTTGGCGGCGGGCGTTGACCAGATCGTCGACGATGTGACCGACCGAATCCAGTTCAATGTTGGCCTGGGCGATGGTGTGACGGTCCTCTTCCCACGCTGACAGATAGAAGGAGAAGGGATCGAACTCAATGACGCGCTTGTGCTCGGCGGCCAGCTTCTCGTTCAGCCGCAGTGCTTCCTTCTTTTCCAAAGGATCGCCGACACGGAGCCCGCTTTCGCCGGCATTCGTGACCTGCACGTAATCGAGAATGTGACCGTCACGCACACGGCGATACGGCGACTCGATGAAGCCGTATTCGTTGATGCGGGCAAAGCACGACAGCGAGCTGATGAGGCCGATGTTCGGACCTTCCGGCGTTTCAATGGGGCAGATGCGGCCGTAGTGCGTAGGGTGTACGTCGCGCACTTCGAAGCCCGCACGCTCTCTGCTCAAACCGCCCGGCCCAAGGGCGGAAAGCCGCCGCTTGTGGGTGATCTCAGAGAGAGGGTTGGTCTGATCCATGAACTGCGACAGCTGCGAGGAACCGAAGAACTCGCGGATGGCCGCCATGACCGGCTTGGCGTTGATCAGGTCATGCGGCATCGCTGTCGACATTTCCTGATACACGCTCATCTTTTCCTTGATGGCGCGCTCCATGCGGACGAGGCCGATGCGGAACTGGTTCTCCATCAGCTCGCCGACAGCGCGCACGCGGCGGTTGCCGAGGTGATCGATGTCGTCCACTACGCCGATGTTCTTGCGCAGCTTGAGCAGGTAGCGGATGGTCCCGTAAAAGTCTTCCGGGGTCAGGGTGCGCTTGTCGAGCTGGGTCGCGTCCTGCGATTCGTAGAGCTTGATGTTGAACTTCAGCCGGCCTACGCGGGAGAAGTCGTACTTGCGCGGGATCGAAGAACATGCCTTCGAACAACGCGGTGGCGGTATCGAGCGTCGGTGGATCGCCCGGACGCAGCTTGCGGTAGATCTCAATCAGCGCTTCCTCAGGCTTGCGCACCGAGTCGCGGCGAAGAGTGTTGGTGATGATGTTGCCCACATCGTCGCGGTCGGGGAAGAAGACCTGGAACGACGTGACGCCGCTCTCGGTGATCTTGTGGATCTTGTCCGCCGTCAGCTCGTGGTTGGCCTCGAGCAGGACTTCGCCGGTAGATGTATCGACTACATCGGCCAGCGTCATTGCGCCATCCAGCTCCGCGGTTTCGATCTCTACCGCGGTGACCTTGTGGTTGCGCAGCGCCTTGAGGATGCTGGGGGTGATCTTGCGTCCGGAGTGGGCAATCTCTTCGCCCTTGACCACGACTGCGTGCGCCGGCTTGGCGCCCAACAGGTGGGTTCCCTTCTCCGTATCCTCGCTGACCTGCCAGGAAAGCTTGCCATCCTTTACGTTGATGGTGTCGGCCAGGTAGAAGGTCTTGAGAATGTCCTCATCCGAGCGCAGACCCAGGGCGCGCAGGAAGATGGTGCCCAGGAACTTGCGCTTGCGGTCGATACGCACGTAGAGGGTGTTCTTCTGGTCGTACTCGAACTCCACCCATGAACCGCGGTAGGGAATGATCTTGCCCAGGAAGTAGGTGCGGTTGCTGGCCGTCTCAAAGAAGACGCCGGGCGAGCGGTGCAACTGGCTGACGATGACGCGCTCGGTGCCGTTGACGATGAAGGTGCCATTCTGCGTCATCAGCGGAATGTCGCCGAAGAAGACTTCCTGTTCCTTGATGTCACGAATGGATTTCGCGCCCGTTTCCGGGTCTTTGTCGTAGATGGTGAGGCGAACGGTTACCTTGAGCGGCGCGGAGTAGGTCATGCCGCGCTCTTCGCACTCCGCCTGGTCATACTTCAACTGCAGACCGACTGGATCACCGCACTTGTTGCAAAAGTCGGGCGTGTTCTTGTTGTAGGTACCGCACTTCTGGCAGAGAACCTCTCCCGGATGGAAGGGATCGGTGATCACCATGGCTCCGCAGTTGACGCAGGCGGTACGCAGGTGATGCAGTCCCTTGAGGTGACCGCACTTGCACTCCCAGTTACCAATGGAGAAATCCACAAAGTCGAGTTGTGAGATATTGCGGAAATCGGTGATGGGGAAAACCGAGACGAAGACGGACTGCAGACCGTTGTCTTCGCGCTCCGAGGGCAGTTTATCCATCTGCAGAAAGCGCTCATAGGAGCGGCGCTGCACTTCGATCAGGTTCGGGATCTGAATAGCGGTTGGGATCTTGGAAAAATCGAGACGGCTACGAATGGCGCGGTGCTCGTTCGGCATGCTTCACTCCTGAGACTCGTGGGACGCGAGGTGGTGCAAATTGGGGTACCGGCCGAGTCCTTGCGGTTCCCCAGATGTTTTTTGCTGCGCGATGACGTGTTCTCGCCGCCTCGTGTCGGCGAAAGCACTGCGCTTTTAGGTGCTAGGCAACGTTGACTGACAAGCGAACGTCAGATGTAATTGCCGGTGGCCCTTGGGCGGAAGGTGAGGGCTTTAACGCGGTTGACCTCAGCGGAGGTATGCCAGGCAGGCAAGAGCGCAGCGCGGTGAGACGCCAACTGCTCGAGGGGACAGTGATACCCACGAGCGTCACAACCGAATTGTGCACTTGACAAGATGAGAATTTTCGAATCCCGCTGAAACCAATACGCCGCGTGTGCGCCGCCCTACAGCAGATCGTTCACCACACCACGAAGTCCGCCGCCCATCTCGTAGGTGTGTGCCGGTGCAGAATGCCCCGGAATAGTAGATCGCATACGAGTGATTGCCATCTCTTACTGAGAATCGCATGCAAAGAACCGCTCGGTCAGGTAACAAGCATATGCCTGGCAGAGACGCGCTAAAAATAATGATAGCGCGTCCTGCTTTGGCACGCAACTTGCTAATCGAAATAAATCGACTTTTTTACTTGACTTCGACGGTAGCCACGCCGTCGAACTTCTTACGGACGGTCTCGGCTTCTTCCTTGCTGACGTTTTCCTTCAGCGGCTTGGGAGCGCCATCGACCAGGTCTTTGGCTTCCTTCAGGCCGAGGGAGGTGACTTCCCGTACTGCCTTGATGGTATTGATCTTGTTGGCACCGGCATCCTTGAGGATGACGGTGAACTCGGTCTTCTCTTCAACCGGGGCAGCGACGGCAGCGCCGCCTCCACCACCAGCTACGGCCACCGGGGCTGCGGCTGCCGCCGAGACACCAAGCCGCTCTTCAAGCTTCTTTACCAGAGCCGCCGCGTCCAACAGGCTCAGGCTTACGATCTGATCTTCCAACTGCTGCAAATCCGCCATTTTTCTTCTCCACTCGATCTAAACTTTGGTAATAACTGCCTGTACTCACTTGCTACTAGCTACCGCACTCTGCGAAGGTTTCCGATATGCCCAGACCAAGCATCCCTTTGCAGCTTCCCAAAAATCCCCTGGCGACCAGCACCGCCACCCTCAGCGGCTAAAGCCGCGTCTATCTCGGGTATTAACGTACGGCATAAAGGCCGTACCCTTCAGGGCCTAAGAGCCGTACAGGGCTTAAGAGCCCACTTTTCAGAATCAACAACTTATCCCTCGACTGGAGGTTCCGTAGCGGCGGCTGCCGTCTGCGAATCCTCGTCTGTTCCGGCGGCTTCTGCCTCGGCTGCCACGGTTTCGGCAACTGGTGTCGCTGCTACCGGAGCCGTCTCGGCCGGCGCTGCCTCTGCGGCTGGCGCTGCTTCCACGATCGGCGCAGATTTCGCGACAGGCGCTGCGGCGGCGGCAAACTTTTCCTGCTCGACTGCCTGGTTGATCACCACCGCGATGTCGCGGCCGGTTGCGTTGATGACGGTTGCCAGACGCTGCGCCGGAGCATTGATGAGGAACAACAGCTTGGAGAAGATGGTCTCTTTGGACGGCATCGTCGCCAGCTGCTTCACTTCTTCCACGGTGATGACGTGCCCGTCGACAATGCCCAGCTTGAAGGTGAACTCGGCGTTCTCCTGCATCCAGGTGGAGAGCGCCTTCGCCAGAACTACGGGATCGCCGCTGGTGTAGGCCACCGACGAAACGCCCTTCAGTCCCTGCAGCGCCTGCTCTACCTTGGTTCCCTTGGACGCGCGGGCTGCCAGCTTGTTTTTGAGCACCCGGTAACGGCCGCCGGCGCCCCGAACTACCTTGCGCAACTCGTAGTCCTGGGAGACGGTGAGCTTGGCAAAGGTGCCCACAATGGCGCTGGTCGAGCCTTCCAGCTCGTGCGCAAGATGATCGATCTGTACTGCTTTTTTCGCCTTCGTAAGTGCCATAAAACCAGCCTTTTATCCCACTTCGCCGTGGGGGCGGTGGGCTGCGCGGCCATGCCGGCGCGGGTAAACAAAAACTTCGTACTAGGGTTTAGCGGCCGCTTCAGCGATCTGCCCATCGAGCGAAATCCCGGGTCCCATGGTCGAACTCAGCGTAATGCCCCGGATGTACTTGCCCTTGGCCGCTGACGGCTTGGCCCGAACTACGCTGTTGATGACCGTGGTCGCATTGTCAATCAACTTTTGTGGCGGGAAAGAGAGCTTGCCCACCGGAACGTGCACCAGGGCCGTCTTATCCGTCCGAAACTCGACCTTACCGGCCTTGATCTCGCGGATGGCTGCCGCCACGTCGTTGGTGACGGTGCCGGTCTTGGGATTCGGCATCAGGCCGCGGGGGCCAAGCACCTTACCCAACCGGCCGACGGACTTCATCATGTCCGGGGTGGCGATCAGGGCGTCGAAATCCGTCCAGCTTTCCTTCTGGATCTTCTCGACCATGTCTTCACCGCCGACGACATCGGCGCCGGCTGCTTCCGCCTCGCGCAGGCGGTCACCGGAGGCGATCACGGCTACTTTCTTGGTCTTGCCTAGCCCGTGCGGCAATACGACCGTTCCGCGGACCATCTGGTCGGCGTGCTTCGGGTCTACGCCGAGACGCAGGGTGAGATCGACGGTTTCGTCGAACTTGGCGTATTGAACTTTTTTGAGTAGGGGAACTGCGTCTTGCAGCGAGTACGGCCGGTCTTCTACCTGGGCGCGCACCTTCGCCATGTTCTTGCTGATTTTCTTTGCCATGTTTCCTCTGTCTTCCACCGCCCTGGACTTTGTTGCCGTCCCGCCGTGGTGTGGGCCGCTGTTACTGCTGCCGCGACCGTTGACCTGCGCCTGCCTGTTGCTCAAGACGCATTTTTGATTATCTCACAATTTTCTTCCCCGGCAAATTTGATCGAGAGAAGGTGGAACTGCAGGTCCCTCCCCCTACGCTTCGCTCCGGTTCCACGGCAAGCCGGGCAGGCGGGATGACAAAGTGTGGGGTGGCGCTTCCATCGGGCATCTGATGCCTTGGATGGGGAGGGACCCAAGAAGCCTAAGCCGTGACTTCGATCCCCATGGACCTTGCCGTTCCCTTGATGCTCTTGACGGCGGATTCGACGGAGACGGTGTTCAGGTCGGGCATCTTCTGCTTGGCGATCTCCAGCACCTGCTTCTCGCTTACCGTGCCTACCTTGTCCTTGTTCGGAGTGCCTGAGCCCTTGGCCAGGTTGGCGGCTTTCTTCAGCAGGACCGCCGCTGGTGGCGTCTTGGTCACAAAGGTGAAGGTGCGGTCTACGTATACCGTGATCACTACCGGAATGATCAGGCCCGCCATTTCCTTGTTCTGAGTGCGCGCGTTGAACTGCTTGCAGAACTCCATGATATTGACCTGCGCCTGGCCCAACGCGGGGCCGACCGGGGGTGCTGGAGTCGCCTTGCCGGCTTCAATCTGCAACTTTACCTGGGTCTGTACTTTCTTAACTGGAGGCATCGCTTAATAACCTTTCACTAAACCACTTTTTCGACTTTGCCGAACTCGAGTTCGACCGGCGTCGAGCGCCCGAAAATCGTAACCATCACCTTCAACGTCTCGCGGTCCTCATTGACCTCGTCGACTACACCGTTGAAGTTGGCAAAAGGACCGTCGGTGATGCGGACCGATTCGTTCTTCTCGAACTTGATCTTCATCCGCGGCTTGTCTTTGGAAACATCGGTGCGGAAGAGGATGGAGCTGACTTCCTGCTCGCTCAACGCGACCGGTTTGTCTCCCGTGCCCAGAAAGCCCGTTACCCGCGGCGTGTTCTTCATCACGTGCCACAGGTCGTTATCCAGGTCCATCTCCACCAGCACGTAGCCAGGCAGAAAGACCCGTTCGACGGTGCGCTTTTTGCCGTTGAAGACCTCGGTTACCGGCTCGGTCGGGATCATCACGCGGCCAATCCTGTTTTGCAGGCCGAAGGCCTGAACGCGGCCCTCGATGGACTCTTTCACCTTGCGCTCAAAGCCCGAATAGGCGTGGATGATGTACCACTTGAAACGGTCGTTGGCAGACGGCGTGAGCCCTTCCTCAGGGTTGAGGGGCGGAGTCTCGGGGTTTGTCTCTTCCGTCATCGGTTTCTCTAGTTTCTCTTTCAGCACTTACTGTACCCCGCCCAACCAGTGCAGCAACGACTGGATCACTCGGCTTAGTACCGCATCCACGACATAGAAATAGGCGGCGAAAGCAAACACGGTCACAATCACCACCGTCGTTGTGGTCCGCACTTCTTCACGCGACGGAGTGACCACCTTGCGCATCTCGCTGCGCACATCCCTGAGAAAATCCACAGTCCGGGTATACGTCCCAACGAGCTGGTTACCCTGCCCCGGACTTTCCTGCCCTCGTTCCGCCAACTTGTCCGCAACTTTTGCCTTGGTCAGAGCTTTTTCCGGCTGTGGGCTCTGCTTCTCGTCGCGAACTACGGTCGTTGACTTCGCCATAATGCTTCCTTTTCCCCAGGCTCACCCGCGCCTAGCCACATGGGGTAACTTCTAACGGTCTGGCAGGGGCGGAGGGATTCGAACCCCCAAGTTCGGTTTTGGAGACCGACAGTTTAACCGTTGAGCTTACGCCCCTCAAATTTACAGCTGTGAACCGCTCAAATGCTGCAACTCTGCCCACCAAAACGGCAACGTCCGCCCTGTCGTGAAGGGGTCCTGACCGATGTCGTATCACAGCGAGTCGTTCCAGGGAGCCAGAGGCAGCAAAAAAAATCAGTCGTTGCTTCCAACAAACGCCGAGCTATTTCGTCTCTTTGTGCGGGGTATGCTTGCGGCAACGATTGCAAAACTTGGAGAACTCAAGCCGGCCAGTGGTCGTCTTTTTGTTCTTGGTCGTCGAGTAATTGCGCTCTTTGCATTCCGGACACTGGAGGGTAATTATTTCACGCATTAGTCTATCCTAACCGATTCCGGGGCGAATGCACGTCCCTGAAAATACTTGTCCTTAAAACCGCTTGACCGCCCGAGCCGGGAAAAAGCCCGGGGGAAGGGTCCCGTTATCCCACTCAAGCCCCAAAAACGGGGCTTGAATGGGGCACCGCTTTACTTGATGATTTCGCTGATGGTGCCGGCGCCTACCGTGCGGCCACCCTCGCGGATGGCAAAACGCAGACCCTTTTCCATCGCTACCGGGGTGTGCAGCTCAATTTCCAGCTGTACGTTGTCCCCAGGCATCACCATCTCCGTGCCTTCCGGCAGCTTCGCCGTCCCGGTTACGTCCGTCGTACGGAAGTAGAACTGGGGCCGGTAGCCATTGAAGAACGGCGTGTGACGCCCGCCCTCTTCCTTGCTCAGCACGTAAATCTCGCCCTTGAACTTGGTGTGCGGCGTAATCGAGCCAGGCTTGGCCAGGACCATTCCGCGCTCCACGTCTTCCTTGGCAATGCCGCGCAGCAGCAGACCCGCGTTGTCTCCCGCAAGTCCTTCATCCAGCTGCTTTTTGAACATTTCGACGCCGGTGACTACGGTCTTGCGGGTGTCCCTAAAGCCGACGATTTCCGCCTCTTCGCCTACCTTGATCTTGCCCCGCTCGATCCTGCCCGTTACCACTGTGCCACGGCCGGAAATGGAGAAGATGTCTTCGATCGGCATCAGGAAGGGCTGGTCAATGGCACGTGCCGGCAAGGGTACATTCTTGTCCACCGCATCCATCAACTCGTCGATCTTGGCTTCCCATTGCGCCTCGCCGTTCAACCCACCCAGGGCCGAGCCGCGAATCACCGGCACGTCGTCTCCGGGGAAGTTGTACTTCGACAAGAGCTCGCGGACTTCCATCTCCACCAGGTCCGTCAGCTCTTCGTCTTCCACCGCGTCGCACTTGTTCAGAAACACCACGATGTAGGGCACGCCTACCTGGCGGGCCAAGAGCACGTGCTCCTTGGTTTGCGGCATCGGACCGTCGGTCGCCGCCACTACCAGGATCGCTCCGTCCATCTGCGCTGCGCCGGTGATCATGTTCTTGATGTAGTCGGCGTGGCCGGGGCAGTCTACGTGCGCGTAGTGACGGTTGGCCGTCTCGTACTCCACGTGCGCGGTCGCAATCGTGATGCCGCGCTCCCGCTCCTCAGGCGCATTGTCAATCGAATCGAACGAACGAAACTGGATCTTCGGATTGTGCTTCGACAATACCTTGGTGATTGCCGCCGTCAACGTCGTCTTGCCGTGATCAATGTGCCCAATCGTCCCCACGTTCACGTGCGGCTTGGACCGGTCAAATTTCTCCTTCGCCATCTCGTCCCTCTCTACCTTCCAGTGAACTCTTTAAAACCTTGCGTTAACTTCCAGCTAAGCTTCGCCGGGAAAGGCGCCAATGCGCCGTTCCCATACCGTAAGACCGGTAAACCGCCGGTCCAGTACGTCGTACGCGGTGGCGTTGCTGGCCAGAAACACTTCCAATCCTGAGGCCGAACTCCAGTGATCGAGGGTGAAGTAGCGGGAGGCATTGCCTACACTGCCCACCAGTTCTACGCCCAGGAACTCCGGGGAGCGGCGGAAGAGGCGGGCCCATTCCCCGTCTGGTCCGTACGCCGCTACAAATTCCGCCAGGCACCCTTCCTTGACCTGGAACTCCCAGACCACGATATATGTGCTTTCCCGAGCTACGGGAATAGCCAACTCAGTAGTAGGCATATAACTTCAAAAATCTGTTGCGCAGCTCCGGCGCAACTTTCTCCACCAGGGAAAGGTACAGCTCCCGCGCCTGGCCACGGTCGGAATCGCCTAACAACCGGTACGCCTCGGCAGTCGTGGTGCCCAGCAGTCCGCGTTGCAGCAAGCCCTCGAAATCCCGCACCCGCAGCTTGGATCGCTGCACCCGCTTTAGAAATCCGGCGACATTGCCGGAGGCGAACAGGGGCTCCAGCGACGCCTTGACGGCGGCGAAGTGCGCCTCATCCTCAACCGGTAAGACTGCCTGTACGAACATTTAGGAGACTCTCACACAAAAAATAGTTTGGAGCGGGAGACGGGAATCGAACCCGCGACCAACAGCTTGGAAGGCTGTGACTCTACCACTGAGTTACTCCCGCCGGGTCTTCCCCAAAAAACACCCACTAAAACTCTGGAGCTGATCGCTTATAAGGCTCCCTCAGGGGCTAAAGCTCCGCTTTCCCCAACCACGCACACCACTAAAACTCTGGACGCTGATGCCTTGAAAGAGCTCCGTCTGAGGCTAAGCTTCCGCTCTCCCCAACCACACACCCACTAAAATCTGGAGCTGATGCTTATAGGCTCCGTCTGAGGTAAGCTTCCGCCCTCCCCAACCACACACCCACTAAAACTCTGGAGCTGATGCTTATAGGCTCCGTCTGAGGTAAGCTTCCGCTCTCCCCAACCACACACCCACTAAAACTCTGGAGCTGATGCTTAAGGCTCCGTCTGAGGTAAGCTTCCGCTCTCCCCAACCACACACCCACTAAAACTCTGGAGCTGATGCTTATAGGCTCCGTCTGAGGTAAGCTTCCGCTCTCCCCAACCACACACCCACTAAAACTCTGGAGCTGATGACCGGGATTGAACCGGTGACCTCTCCCTTACCAAGGGAGTGCTCTACCGACTGAGCTACATCAGCCTGAAACCTTACCCATGCTATCGCGAAGCGGCCGCAGTGAGCACAACCCGCAAGGCGAAAAAACCCAGCAACAGTAATACCACCGAGCGTACCCTGCCCGGGTCAATCGTTTTTACCGCCAAACCTGCAAGGGCTACGAGGATGGCCAGCGCGATCCATTTGCGCCTCGCCGACCGGGGCCCGGTTTCGACGTGCACTGACAAACCCCCACCCCAACGTTACAAACCCATGGTGCACAGGGGAGGATTCGAACCTCCGTAGCTCCAAGGAGCGGCAGATTTACAGTCTGCTGCCATTAACCACTCGGCCACCTGTGCACAGTCGCAGACCGGGCGAAAATGCTCCCGATCTGACAAAAAATCGCCGCGAAGCCGAAGATAGACCACACGACCCCATTCCGCAGACGCTTTCCCGCGCAGCCAGCCCAAAGGAAATATACCGTCAGTGTGGAATGTTGCGGCGGGAGTACTATTACCGGCGAAACAAAACTCTGGAGCTGGCGAAGGGACTTGAACCCCCGACCGTCTGATTACAAATCAGATGCTCTACCAGCTGAGCTACGCCAGCCCTAAAAACCCGTGTTTCCCGCCCTATAAACAAGACCCTGGACCCGGTCTCGCAGCAGGTTCACAATTGCCAAGGTTACCACAGGGCGGAAGGGCTCCGCAATTTGCCGGATGGTCGATCAAACATCCCTTTGCTGCGCTCGCCGATCCGACCTTGCTCCGAGGCCGGATGCTATCATTCCTCGACCGATGACGGTGGTAAACCGTAGCTCGCATGCCCAGGCGCACCAAGGCGACCATCATCATTGTTTTGCTCCTTCTCCTGCTGGTGGCGCTGGCCGCGTACCTGCGGCGCAAGGCCCCGCCCGAGGCCGCCAGGCTGCTTCCGGAATCTGACTGCATTCTCTATTTCAACCTGCGGCCACTGCGCGCCTATACCCACTTCGACCAGCACCAGGTACCCCACGACCCCCAGTATCAATCGTTTATCGACGCCACCGGCTTCGAATTCGAACGCGACCTGGACGAGGTGGCCTTTGCCCTCCATCGCATGCCTAACCCATTGGGCCCGAATGGGGCGGTGGCGTACTCGGAGATCTTTGTCGGCCACCTGGATAGGAAACGGCTCAGCGCGTACCTGGGATCGATCGCCGCGCAGACCGAAGAGTATGCCGGACATACCATCTACGACATCCCGAGCCACGGGCGGACGGTGCGCGTAGCCCTGCTGGGCTATGACATGGTGGCCGCCTCGAACACGCCCACGCCGGAGCAGATTCACTCCATGCTCGACCGCTACCGCACGTCGGCGCTGCCCTTTTCCGGCTCTTCCCTGCTCACCGATCATTACGCCGAGGTCCCTTTGCTCTCGGTCGCCTGGGGGATTGGAAAGATCAGCGTGCCGCTCAAGAGCGATGGCGTCAGCCTCATGGGCTTTCATTTTCCGGTGGAGCTCAATACCACATTCATCGGATCCCTTCGCTGGGGAGGTGCTTTGCACCTGAGGATCGAAGAGATTGCCCCTACGGAACTGGCGGCGACGGTCTCATCCGACGCGTTGAATACCATCGTCGCCATCGGGCGCGCGGCGGAGAACAATCTTCCGTCGGCCATGACCAATGCCGATATCCGGGACCTGCTCAATTCCACCAATATCGATCACAAGAAAGATCGCGCGGTGGTTACGGCTACGCTGCCGGTTGCACTGCTGCAAAAGCTGGTGACGGCTCCGAACTCCCTGCGCTCGTTGCCCCAGCCGGGGCCCAACCGGCCGACGCCACCGGCCCAATAGTGAGATCTCCGGTATCGAGATCTCTGGCTCGGGCCGTCTTCACGCGCAGGGCAAAGTGCGCGCAGACTTGCCCATGGCGGCGGTTTCCCCTACCCTAAGGGCCATGGACGTACACCTCACGCCGGACCAAAAGGCTTTCGCCCGCCGCGCCATTGAAAGCGGGCGGCTGCAGTCAGAACAAGACGCCGTGCAGGAGGCGCTTGCCTTGTGGGAAGAACGCGAGCGGCAACGGACGGAATTTCTTCTGACGCTCGATGACGCCAGGACTTCGCTTGCTAGTGGAGAAGGCCGGGTTATCACGCAGCAATCCATGCAGCAGCTCGCACAGGAAGTGAAGGAAAGAGGACGCGCCCGCCTTCTGGCCGAACTGAACACCACGCCTCGCTAATGGCGCATCGTGTCTCGCCACGTGCCGAAGCCGATCTGGACGACATCTGGTTTTACACCGCGAAGGAAAGCGGCAGCATCGAGATTGCTAACCGCTTCATCGACACCATCACAGACCGTTTCCTACTTCTCGCCGGCTTCCTTTATATCGGACGCTCCCGTGATGAAGATTTTGGCCCCGGATGCCGCAGCCTGACCGTGGGCGAATACGTCGTCGTTTACTGTGTTGAAAAAGAGAACGTGCTTATCCTGCGTGTCGTGCATGGGCGGCGCGACCTTGATCTGCTTTTCGGCCATTCATAAATTCCGCAACGGTTGCTTTGCACTCGGCAAAGCGAAGGCAGTCGATTACAGTCGCAGCAGCCTTCCGAAGATCAATTGGAAGTAGGCTTCGGCATCGATACTCCGCAACACCAGTGCGTTGGCGGGCTTTCCACTTACACTCCACCAATCCACCACGCTGGCGCCCAGGGTCAGTGGGCTTACGCATTCGATGTCCACGTGAACTTTGCGGCCCGCGAACAGTTGCGGCGCCAGAAGGTATGCCGTCACGGTCGCATCGTGCAGTGGACCGCCGGCCCATCCATACTTGGCCCGGTCGAAGCGTTTGTTCCATTCCAGCAGGTGATAGAAAGCCGTGCCCACCGGCGTTCCCGCAGCGCGTAGCATTTCCAGGCGCTCATCGGTGATCAGCGCCTGGTGGGTGCAGTCCAGCGGAATCATGGTAATCGCCGCGCCGCTCGAGAACACCCGCGCCGCTGCCTCGGGGTCGACGTAGAAATTGAACTCCGCGGCCGCGGTGATATTGCCGGCCTCAGACATGGCGCCGCCCATCAGCACAATGCCGGCCAGATGGGTGGCCAGTCGCGGCTCGCGCGCCATGGCCAGCGCCACGTTGGTTAAGGGCGCCAGGCAACAAAGGGTCACGTCGTGGGCCGGCCGCGACATGACCAGATCGACGATTACCTCGGGAGCATACCCGTCGCGCAGCGGTGTTTCCGGCTCGGGCAAGTCATATCCGTCGAAGCCTGTGCGCCCGTGGACGTGCTCTGCTGTGACCAGTGGCCGCACCAGCGGCGTTGCAGCACCCGCATAGACCGGGATGTCACTTCGCTTCGCCAGGTCGAGTGCTTTGCGCGCATTCTTCGATGTGAGCTGGAGCGGAACGTTGCCGGCTACAGTCGTGATCGCCAGTACCCGCAGATCCTGGGGAGAGGCAAGAGCGGCCAGGAAGGCTACCGCGTCGTCGGGCGAGGGGTCGGTGTCGAAGATGATGTTCATCGCCATTTCAACGCAGACCCCGTAACAGGGCCTGCTTCCATCCCGGGATGTCCATCTCCCAGACGACTTTGTGCTGGGCCGCGACGTCGTTCCAGGTGGCGCGGTTCCTGGCGTCCTTGGCCACACCCAGCCGATCGACGACGCTCATCCCGCGGGTGATGCCGCTATCGACTTGTACGTCCATGTAATGGCTTGAAGAAACCAGAGCCAATGCGGGGTCGAGCAGGATCGCCATAGCTGTGGGATCAGGAAGGGCGATGCCCTGCTCGCCGGTCTGGGTCTTGTAGGCGGTGGCAGCGGTGCTGTTCGACTGGATGGCGAAGTGCGCGAAGCTCGTCCCGAGCGCGAGAATCTCTTCCATCCCGGTGGCGTTCACGACTGCTGGTCCTCGCGAGAGCTGCCAGCCAACCAGCTCGATCGGAAGCTCCGAGCGCAGCACCACCCGCGCCGCCTCGGGATCTACCCAGAAATTGAATTCGGCGGCCGGGGTTACGTTGCCCTCGCAACAGGGCGCTCCGCCCATGACCACGCACCGGCTCACGTTGGCGGCCAGTTGCGGCCATTGCCGCAGCGCCAGGGCCAGGTTGGTCAAGGGTCCCAGGGTGATGATCTCTATGCCTGGATTGCCGGCAACCGTGCGCACGATGGCGTCTACGGCAAAGCCCGCTGCAGCGGTGGGCGCCTCCGGTTGATAGCCGTGATCGCCGAGTCCATCGTGGCCGTGGAACCAGACGGCATCTTCGAGTGGGCGGATCAGAGGCGCGGCCGCCCCGCGGAAGACGGGAACGGTGGAGGCGCAAAGCTCGACAGTGTAGAGGGCGTTCTGCGTGGCCTGCTCGACGGGGACATTGCCGGCGACGACCGTGATGGCGAGGACACTTACATCTGGCGAGCGGAGGGCCATGATGAGGGCCACAGCGTCATCGGAAGCCGTGTCGGTATCGATAAGGAGCTTTCGCGGGGTGTGCGGGTTCATTGCATTTGAGGCTAAGAGTTCCATGGGGAACCGGCAAGCTCCTTTCAGAGCATTGGAGTTATCATCGTGAAGACTGACTCAGCACACAGGAGAGGAAAATACCATGGCTACGATCGCCACCACAGAACCCAAGACAGATGCTACGCAATCCTTAGAGAGCGTTCCCCACTGGATTGGCGGCAAGACCGTTGGTGGTCAATCGAAGTCCTTTGCCGACGTCTTCAACCCTGCCACAGGCGAGGTGAAGCGCCGCGTTCCGCTGGATGGAACGGTGGAACTGGAACAGGCGATCGCTGCCGCCACGGCGGCCTTTCCTGAATGGTCAAACCTGCCGCCGCTGCGCCGCGCCCGGGTGCTGTTTCGCTTTCGCGATTTGCTGGAGAAAAACACCGACCGACTGGCCGCTGTCATCACCTCGGAGCACGGCAAGGTGCTGGATGACGCCCGCGGGGAGGTAACGCGCGGCCTCGAAGTAGTGGAATTTGCCACCGGCATTCCTCATCTGCTCAAAGGCGAGTTCACCGAGCAGGTGGGCACCGGCATCGATAGCTGGTCGTTCCGGCAGCCATTGGGTGTAGTGGCCGGCATCACCCCGTTCAATTTTCCCGCCATGGTTCCGCTGTGGATGCTGCCCATCGCCATCGCCACCGGCAACTGTTTCATTCTCAAGCCCAGTGAGCGCGATCCTTCGGCGGCCCTGGTGCTCGCCGAACTGCTCAAGGAAGCGGGCTTGCCGGACGGTGTGTTCAACGTGGTGCACGGCGATAAGCGGGTGGTGGACGCCATCCTGGACCACAAGGGCATTCAAGCGGTGAGCTTTGTCGGCTCCACGCCGGTTGCAGAGTATGTTTACCGCCGCGGAACCCAGGCCGGCAAGCGGGTGCAGGCTCTGGGCGGAGCGAAGAATCACATGGTGGTGATGCCCGACGCGGACATGGACCAGGCTGCCGACGCGCTCACCGGCGCGGCCTTTGGTTCCGCGGGCGAGCGCTGCATGGCGATCTCGGTCGCCATCGCGGTGGGTGAGGGCACGGCCGAAGCGCTGCTCACACGTATGCGCGAGCGCATGGCCAAGCTCAAGGTCTCGGATGGCACCGAGGCCGGCGCCGAGATGGGTCCGCTCATCACCGGCGTACACCGCGACAAGGTCGCCAGCTATATCGAGCTGGGGGTGAAGGAAGGCGCGGAACTGCTGATCGATGCGCACACCAAGGAGACGCTGCCCAAAGGCAACGGCTTTTTCCTGGCGCCGTGCATCTTCGATAACGTCACGCCGGAGATGCGCATCTATCGCGAAGAGATTTTTGGCCCCGTCCTCTCGGTGTTGCACGTGCCCCGTTTTCAGCAGGCTCTGGAGCTGGTGAACGATCACGAGTTTGGCAACGGTGTGTGCATCTTCACCCGTGACGGAGACACGGCGCGCGCCTTTGCCAACCAGGTGAAGGTGGGCATGGTGGGCATCAACGTGCCTATCCCTGTGCCGATGGCGTTCCACAGCTTTGGCGGCTGGAAGCGCTCGCTGTTTGGCGACCATAACGTGCATGGAATGGAAGGTGTCCGCTTCTACAGCCACGTCAAGACAGTGACCGGCCGTTGGCCCACTGGCATTCGCGCCGGGGTGAGCACTTCCATGCCAACCCATGGCTGAGGCCATCAGCGACCTATGCTTTCTGGTTCGGGATCTCGACCGCGCCATCGAGTTCTATCGCGACCGGGTAGGTTTTAAGCTGCGCCGCCTGGCGCCTGGTTTCGCTGACTTCTTTACCGCGGGTGTCACCCTGGCCCTGTGGCAGGTGGATCATATGCAGAGCCATCTGCGCCTGCCGCAGGGACTGGCCTCAAGAGGCGGCTGGCGCACCATGGCGGCCGTCCAGGTGGAAAGCAGCGACCGGGTGCATGCGATGCATCAGGAGCTTTCGGCCCGAGGGGTTCCATTTTTAGTCGAACCACAAGCGTATCCGTGGAACGCGTACGCCTGCTATTTCACCGACCCGGAAGACAATTTGTGGGAAATATATAGCTGGCAGGAAGGCGGCCATGCGAACCTTATCTACAGCGGTGAAGCTTGAGCAGCCGATGACCATCTCCGACCCGGGTTTCCTGTACGCTGCGTTAAACAAGGCAGCGTGTGCGCCTTTCTTTAAGGAAAGGCGCATGAATTCGGCCAGCGCCATCAAGCTCCACAGGAAATCCGGGGTCGATGACCATCCGTATTGATATTTACTGATATCGAATGGAGCGATGCAGAATGGAACCCATCACCTACTCCTCCCCACTCTGGCGCTATCGAGGCCTACGGCATCGAGCCGATTCCAGAGGCGCTCAAGACGGTGCGCTGGCCCGATCTCTTCCTGTTAGTGAGTAATTTCCTGGTTAATCCGGGAACGATTTTGATCGGCGGCCTGGCCGTGGCTTCGGGTCTTTCTTTCTGGGCCACCATTCTTACCAGCACGCTGGGCATACTCATCGCTTTTTCGGCATACATCGTGATGGCCACGGTCGGGGTGGACTATGGCATCACTGGGCAGGTCGCCTGCCGCATGGTCTTCGGCATCCAGGGAGCGAAGTGGTTGCCCTCCATCATGCGCACGATTGCCTCGGCGTACTGGTTCGCCATGCAAACCATTGTGGGCGCGACGGTGTTTGTCGCCATCGCGCACCAGTGGACCGGCCGCCATCATTCTGTAGTGCGCGCGGGTCTTATCCTGGCCAGCGTGCAGGTGCTACTGGCGCTGGTCGGTTATCAATGGCTGAAAATGATTTCCCGCTTTACTCTTCCGATCAAAGTTGCCGGCATCGTCTATCTTTTCTTTGTATTGGCCCACGGCCCGGGGGCTAATTATCGGCCTACCGCGGTGTTCCATTTTCATGCGCAGTACGGCTGGGGCTACCTGGTGGCCGCGGTGTGGCTGAACAGCATGACCGCGAGTTGGCTCACTATGATTACCGATGCGGCCGATTTCTGCCGCTACACCCGCAGCCGTAAAGACATGTGGTGGGGCACCATGCTGGCTGGCGGCCTGGCCACGGCATTGTCCGTGTCGCTCGGCGCCTATGGGGCCGCCGCTTCACTGGGGCGGCAGCCGAATCCCTTTTCGCTGGCCGCGGTGGTGGACCCACATTGGGTCACGATGCTTGTTTTGCTCATTGTCATCGCGCTCGACGAAAGCACGATCAATGTCATGAACCTGTACACCGGCGGTCTTTCGCTCTCCAACATGTTCGAGGGCCCGGGCCGGTTTTGGAACACGCTTTTTGTTGGCGTGGTGAGTACTGGCCTATCCGCGTTGCCTGTGCTGCTGGAACGCCTGGTTCCCTTTACCACCGCGCTGGGCAACTTGTTCGCACCGGTCGCGGGCGTGCTGCTCTTCCACTATCTGTTTGTGGAGCGGATGCGCATCGACGTGGCTGCGCTCTTTGACCCCAAAGGTATTTATCACTACTGGCATGGCGTGAACGTAACCGCGATTGTGTGGTGCTTCCTGGGGGGTGGCGTTTATTACCTGCTGCCGACTCCTGCTCTCCCCGCGGTGATCGTGCCCCTGATTACGGGCGCCGGTTATTTGTTGACGATGCGGCTGCTGGCGCGGGACCAGCGCGATTCCGGCGAAGCTAAAAAAGGCTACGAGTTCCAGGCTTCCTCGGGGAAATAAGCCATTTGCGTGAGGCCGCCAGGCTCGAACCTTTTCTCACAGACTACGTCTCTCTACCGTTAACAGTAGAGAAAGATGGTCTGTTGTTACCGGTAGAGTCCAGGCTAAGGCAAGCGCGCATACAACTCACAGATCAGGTCGTAGTAGCCGTCGGAGTTTCCGTCTCGGATGTAGGTGACATTGCGCGGCCGATCGGTGATCTGCCACCAGTCGGCAACTGATGCACCGGCGGTCAGCCCGTCTCCACATTGCACGGTGACATTGATCTTCCTGCCGGAAAATAACTCCGGCCGCAACATGTACGCGGGCACACACGGACCATGCAACGGAGCGCCGTTCCATCCATATTTCTTCAGATCGAATGCCTCAGAAAAGGTCAGCATGCCGGCGATGGCGATAGCGCACCTTGTACCCACAGCGCGCATGCGGTTGAGCCTCTCCCGCGTGCTGAGCATTTTGTGGGTTACGTCGAGCGGCAGCATGGTGATCGGCGCGCCGCACTTGAGCACGATGTCCGCAGCCTCGGGGTCGACATAAACATTGAACTCCGCCGATGGAGTGATATTGCCGCACTCGAAATATGCGCCCGCCATCATCACGATGCCGCCGATCCGCGCCGCGATGTCAGGCGCTTCGACCAGGGCCAGCGCAAGATTGGTCGTCGGCGACAAGGAAACGATATGCACTTCCCCCGGCGGCGCGGAGCGAAGCGTCTCCACGATGAAATCGACCCCATGTTGCTTCTGCACCCTGGTCCTGGGCGTGGGCAGGTCGTGACCATCCAGGCCGGTAGGCCCGTGAACATGGTCGGCAATCACTAACGGTTTCAAGATTGGCCGTGGGCAGCCGGCGAAGACGGGAATATCCGCACGCCCGGCGAGTTCCAGGATCTTGAGCGTGTTGGGTACGGTGTGATCGAGTCCGATGTTGCCTGCGGTGGCCACAAAGCCGAGGATCTCGAAGGACTCCGGCGCAGCCAGCATCATCATGATGGCCGCTGCCTCATCCTGTCCGGGGTCGGTGGTGACGATAACCTTGGTTGGCATAAAAAGATTCTCCAATCAGTAGAGGGTAAGAATCATTGCGAATCAACTGCTGCTCACACGATACTGGATGCAGCACGGAGAGGGAGTTTTACACAGCATGATCGTCCGTTATGCGCTACGGCAGATACGCAGCAAACCTGGGTTTTCTCTCACCGTCATGGTTACATTAGCGCTCGGCATCGGGGCAAACCTTGCCGTGTTCCAGCTTTTGCAAGCAGTGCTGTTCACTCCCCTTCCCGTCGCCAGTCCTGCGCAACTCTATGCTCTGCACTCGGTAAAGTCTCCCTACGATGGTCAGTGGTTCTACTCCTATCCGGCTTATCAGCGCTTGCGGCAGTCAGCGGACCACACAACCCCCGTAATCGCCCATTCGGGGATAGGCGGCGGCGTTCTTCAGGCCGGCAACGGCTTCTCAGAAGAGGCCACCC
This sequence comes from uncultured Acidobacteriaceae bacterium, assembly GCA_963785315.1. Classification (GTDB taxonomy): domain Bacteria; phylum Acidobacteriota; class Terriglobia; order Terriglobales; family Acidobacteriaceae; genus PALSA-350. Next base: position 28,373 of record CAWAUX010000001.1, read on the forward strand.
TGCAGCTGGTCTCGCCTGACTTCTTTGCGGTTCTGGGCCTATCGCCTGCTTCGGGCAGGTTCTTTGCATCTGCGGACGATGCCCCCGGGCAGGGCGAGCTGCCGGTCATCCTGCGCTACGATTTTGCCCGCAACAAATTCGGAGCGGTGGGCTCGGTGATCGGGATGAAGGCCACGCTCAATCGCGTGCCCATCGTCGTGATTGGCGTGGCTCCGGAGCGTTTCTCTGGGGTGGTGCAAGGGTCTGCTCCGGATGTATGGCTGCCGCTCGCGGCCCAATCGTCGGGACGGTTTGGGACGTGGTTCGACTCTCTCGGGCCGGGGTACGATGTCGATCTGCAATCGCCGTATAGAAATCAGGATGAAGTTTTCTGGCTCTGGGTCCTGGCCCGCATTCCCGATGGGGAGAAGGCCACCGCGGCGGCCCACTGGACGCAGGCGCTGCAGCCGGATTTGCAGTTGATGGGCAACGCGACCAAAGAGGCAAAAGAGCGCGAGCACATTCTTCACGCGCAAGTGCAGCTTGTTTCCGCAGCCAGCGGCGAAGGGTCGCTGGGCACGGAATACTTGCGACCCTTGTCGCTGCTGATGGGCATGTCGGCCATGTTTTTTCTGGTTGGATGTCTTAACCTGGGGAGCCTTCAATTGGCTCGTCTCTCCGGCCGAAAACGGGAAATAGGGGTTCGCCTAGCGTTAGGGGCGAGCCGTTGGCAGGTGCTTCGCCAGTTGGCAGTCGAGGACCTTCTCTTGCTCGTTATGGGTGGGATTCTGGCTGTCGCCACCTGCCGGGCCGCCAGTGGGCTCTTGCTCCACTGGGCCTCGCCACGGAAGCGGCTTATCCCGGTCGATCTTCATTTTGGGTGGAGATATTTCCTGCTCGGGATGGTTCTCCTGTTGGTGGCTCAACTGGCGTTCAGCATTTTGCCCGCCTGGCAGATTACAGGCAGAAACCCTCTGTCCGCGATGCGGTCGAACAGGGGCAACGTGGGGACGAGGGGTGACCTGCGCTGGCCTACCCTGCTGCTCAGCGGGCAAGTGACCTTGTCGCTGCTGTTGCTTTCCATGGCTGCACTCTTTGCCCAGACATTGCTTAACCTGGGCACGCTCGACGCCGGACTCGATCGCCAGCATGTCCTGTCGGTTCATTTGAACCTGATAAGTGGCGGTATGCAGAAGCAAGACCTCACTGGCCTGAATGAGCGGATTCTGGACCGTCTAAGGTCATTACCCTCGGTTCGCGATGCCGCCATGCAAATGTGCCGCGTGCCTGATTGCATATGGAATACGGCCATTCACGTTTCCGGCCGGCCTGACCTTTTACCGGCGCAGATGCACGGCGAGGAAAACCACGTCAGTAGCCATTACTTCCACACCATGGGTATTCCGTTGCTGCGCGGAAGAGCATTCAGCGACGCCGATCGGCCGCACACGCAGCCGGTAGCCATTCTCAACCAGGCATTTGCGGAGAGGCTTTTCGGCAACCAAGATCCGGTCGGGCATTTCATCGGCTACCAGGCGGCTCCTGGCGACCGCGTATTTCAAATTATTGGCGAAGTTGGCAATGCGCAGGTGGATGGACTGCGTCATCCCGCGCCGCCGGTGGCCTACTTCTCCCTGGAACAGGGCACCGCTCCAGCAGGCACGATCGAGGTGAGTGCCTTGGGAACGCCGGCTACGATCGCAGTGGATATTCGCCGCAGCTTGCAGTCGGTGGATTCCAATCTCCCCATTTCTGAGATCGTGCCCCTCGACACCGAGTTCGAGGATGGGTTGTCTACGGAAAAGTTGCTGGCGCGGCTGACCGCTGCCTTTGCCGGCATGACGCTCGCCCTGGCGGCGGTTGGGTTCTATGGGCTGCTCTCCTTTCAGGTGGTACGCCGCACTTCAGAAATTGGCATACGGATCGCGATGGGCGCCACACGCAGCCAGGTGATCGGGCTGTTCTTGTTGCAAACGGTCACCATTTTGATCAGCGGCATCCTGCCCGGGATTGTTCTCACGGTACTTGTCGGCCGCAGTGCGCGCACCCTGCTTTACGGTGTTCGCGAGACGGACCCCTGGGCCTTCGCGGCCGCCAGCTGCGTACTGATTGCCGGCGGCGTATTGGCCACACTCATCCCAGCGCGGAGGGCGTCGGCCCTCGACCCCATCCAGACCTTGCGGGCGGAATGAATCGTGAGGCGGCCCGAAGCGAAGCTCGCCATTCCGCTCTAAACTGGAAACAGCCTTTGGAGGACTTACCCATGAAGTTGCCCCATTTCTCCGCTCCCCTCGGTTGCTTTTGTGTAACCGCGGGCGCGCTGCTGGCTGCCATCACGCTTTCCACCGTTCCCGCTCCGGCGCAGACGCTGACTGGCCAGGCGGCCTTTACGGACTACACCAAGGAGCATCCCGGGGTCCGGCGCAAGCTTACCCCCGCCGACCTTCCTGAGCCGTATGCGACGCCATCGGCCAATAACGGACCCGCGATTTTCCCCCGCCCGGACGGAGTGTGGCCCCAGGCACCGGCTGGTTTCAAGGTGGAACAATTTGCTACCGGCCTAGATAACCCACGCCTGATGCGCATGGCGCCCAATGGCGACATCTTCCTGGCGGAGAGCGATGCGGGCAAGATCCTGATTTTTCGCGGTATCGGTAAGGATGGCAAAGCCGGGCAAACGGAGGTCTTCGCCACCGGCCTCAAACAACCCTTCGGCATCAATTTCTATCCCAGCGGCCCCAACCCGCAATGGGTGTACGTGGGCAACACCGCATCCGTGGTCCGCTTTCCTTACAAGAGTGGCGACCTGAAGGCGAGCGGTCCACCGCAAACCCTGGCCACGCTGCCCGGCGGCGGTGGCCATCGCACGCGTGACATCGTCTTCACTCCCGATGGAAAGCACATGCTGGTCTCGGTCGGCTCCCATTCCAATGACGACGATTCGGATACCACTCCGGCCGAGTTTCACCGCGCCGACGTGCTCGAGTTCACGCCGGAAGGTAAGTTCGAGAAGGTCTACGCCTGGGGCATCCGTAACTGCGTGGGAGAAACCATCCACCCCACCACGGGCCAACTGTGGTGCTCTACCAACGAACGGGACGCGCTGGGCAATAACCTGGTTCCCGATTACATTACCCACGTGCAGGAGGATGGGTTCTACGGATGGCCCTGGTATTACATGGGCGCCAATCAGGACCCGCGGCAGGCGGGGAAGCGCCCGGAGTTAAAGTCCAAAGTGATTGTCCCGGACGTCCTGCTCAATCCCCACTTCGCTTCGCTGGAGCTGCAGTTCTATGAGGCCTCTGAATTCCCTTCTACTTACCATGGCCGGGCGTTTGCGGCCGAGCATGGTTCGTGGAACCGGGATCCGCGCGGCGGCTACGAAGTGATCACCATCCCCATGGAGGGCGGCAAGGCGACGGGAGAATATGAAGACTTCCTCACCGGGTTCGTTCTGCCGGATGGCAAGGTGTGGGGCCGGCCGGTGGGCATCGCGGTGGCCAAAGATGGATCGCTGCTGGTCTCCGACGACGGCTCGAATACCGTCTGGCGGGTGAGCTACACGGGAGGAAAAACAGCGGCGTCCGGCCAATAGCGGTGCGTACTTCGGAATGGATCCAGATCGGGTTTGCCGTCATTCTGGCGGCTGCGGCCTGGATCCAGCCGTTGTTTTTTTATCCGCTGCCGGTGCGCCGGCGCTGGACCATCACGTTGCTGGCGCTCGTCCCCTGGGCAGTGGTGTCGCTGGCGCGGGCGAGCGCGGGTTTCCTGCCCCCTCTTTATGTTTCTACGCTGCGCGACTGGCTTACGGTAGGGCTCTTTCTGGTGCCTTACTGGCAGACAGGGCAATTTTTTCAGGCTCCGAACCATCGCATCGAGCAGCGACTGATGGCCTTTGACCGCTGGCTGATGCCGCGAGCGGCGGGAGCCTCAGGCACATCCCGCACCGGCTTTGGCATGGTGCTGGAAGTCGCTTACCTCTTCTGCTATCCGCTGGTTCCGCTGGGACTGCTTGCCCTCTATGTGGCGGGCCAACGGAATCATGTTGCCGGCTTCTGGCTGGTGGTGTTGATCGCGACCTATCTCTGTTACGCAATTACTCCGTTTGTGCCCGCCTACCCGCCCCGGGATCTTGCCGGTGGGCAATCAACGCAAGCGGGTAAGACGCGGATCTTCAATCGCTGGATTCTCAAGCATGGCAGCATCCATGCCATTTCGTTTCCCAGCGCCCATGTGGCCTCTACGTTCGCGGTCTCGCTGGTGCTGTTGCATTACGCGCCCATCATGGGATGGATCTTCCTGTTCATTTCTATCTGGATTTCGCTGGGCGCGGTGGTCGGGCGGTATCACTATGCGCTGGATGTGCTGGCGGGCGCGGGGACTGCGGTGGTCGTCTTTGTGGCGTGTTATTCGTATCTTTGACTGAGTGGATTTGCGGGCTGTTCGTAACTGGACGCTATCGGAGCCGGACGGGTGCCCCGCCACCAGGGCTAAAAGCCCTCAATTTAGATACAGGAGCGTTCTCGCGGGTTTGAAAACCCGCTCCCCCGGACTGAAGTCCGGGGCTGGCACAGCTCGACGAGAGTCCGGGACTGTCAACAGCGAGTCTTTCCGCAGCCTGTAAAGCCCTGACTTTATTTGCAAGGACCGCACCCGCGGGTTTGAAAACCCGCTCCCCCGGACTGAAGTCCGGGGCTGGCACAGCTTAAACCCGCTCCCCCGGGCTAAAGAGGCTGCGGAAAAAGTCTCTGAACGAAGGGCACGGCTTTAGCCGTGCCGTAAAAAGCCACAGCCATGAGGGCTTTAGCCCCTGAGGTATGTATTTGGGGACATACAGGACGAAATCGGGCATCCTTCGCCGCCCCTAAAGGCGCCGCGGTGCTGGGGGGCCCCCCCCAAAAAAAATCGCCAGAAAACATCGAAAAACCGTACCTCAGGGGCTGAAGCCCTCTCCAATCGCATACTCTACGGCACGGCTGAACCCGTGCCCTTCGTCCCGTGAGTTTTTCCGCAGTCTGTAAAGTCCTGGGCTGGCACGGGGATAGCACAGGGCTGGCACAGCTTAAGTTGCGCTTCGATCCAACACGGCGAATCTCCTCCGCCGGGCAATGCTCAGCTGCCAAATGTTACTTGACGCCGAAGATTTTCATGGCGGCGCCGGCGACCATCTTCCGTGCCGGGCTTTGCGGTTGGCCGTTGGCCGGCGGCAGAAAGATGGTGGTGAGCACCTGGATGCCTGCCGGCAACTGCGGCGGCCCGCCGGGCGTTGCCGGCGGAAAGAAGCGCGTCAAGGCTTCGCGCGGCTGGTTACGCATCAGGTCGAGCATCGCTACCCGGTGTACGCAGGAAACCGTGCAGAAGGGCGCACAGGGCTTCTTGGTCGAGTATTCCCGGTCCAGGTCGGCCTGGTTGTAGTTCTCCAGCGGAATCGCTGGATAGCCGCGTTGCTGGGAGCAATAGTGCACCAGCCCCTGCTCACAGATGTATAGATAACGGCTGCCCGCCCGGCATTGCCAGTCGTTCGGTTGCCCGAGCGCGAGATTTTTGTGGAAGAGGTTGTCGTAGGCAAAGGCAAACAACGCCGGCTTTCGCTCCTTCAGGATCTGGTCGTAGACAGCACGTTCATTTTCCTTTAACGGATCCAGCTGACCATCGTGGTCGTGAATGATGCCTACCGTGGTCTCAAATCCCAGCTCCTGGGCGCGGCGGGTGATGGTCAAGGCATCTTCGGGATGCGCCATGCCGCCGCCCAGTACGGAATTGATGTTGATATCGAATTCCGCGTATTGCGCCAGCCACTGGAGCTTGCGGTCGAGTACCTTCAGGCTCTTCTTCGAGACCTCGTCCGGCATCACGTTGTCGATTGAGATCTGCAGATGTTCAAGCCCGGAGCGGTTCAGCCGCTGGATTCGCTCCGGCGTCAGCAGGTAGCCATTGGTGATGATGGTGGCGATCGCCCCGTGCCTGCGGATGGCACGAATGATTTCGTCCAGGTCGGGGTGCAGCAGCGGCTCCCCACCGCTGATGGTGATGATTCCCGTACCCATGCCGGCCAGGATTTCGATCCGCCGCAGCATCTCGGCGGTGGGCACGGGATCGGAAACCTTGTCGTACTCGTTGCAGTAGGCGCAGGAGAGATTGCAGCGCCGCATGGGGATGATGTGGGCCAGGATCGGATGATGCCTGGACTTGATCGCCCGGGCGACCATCCGCGACTGTCGAATGGTCCGCTGGTAGGAGCGAAACCTGCGCACAAATGGGGTGAATGTCATGGCCATGGGCAGCCCGTTGCCCCTGAGTTTACTCCCCGGGCAGCGCAGCGGTATCTTTGCCCCACGGATGTGGAGGACACATGACGATTTTTCTGCTCCGCCGATTGGCCGCAGCTGCCCTGCTGTTGGGGGCTTTTGCGGTCCTGCATTCACAAACCGCTCCAACCCAAACGCAACGCTTACCGCAATTCGATAACGAAGACGTGAAGGTGTGGAAGGCGGTGGTGATGCCAGGCGCGCCGCTGGTCATGCACCGGCATGAACATCCGCGGGTCATCATTGCCTTGAACGGCGGCACCATGAAGATCGTGGATCCGCAGGGCAAAGCAGAAGAACACGTGTGGGAGACAGGGAAAGCTTATTGGCTGCCCACCAATCCGCCCAACACCATGCACGCCGACGTGAATGCGGGCAACAAGCCCATCGAAGTGATGGTGGTGGAATTAGAGAAAGAAAGCAACTAACGATAGGCGGCGGCCTGGATGCCGTATAGCTCCGCGTATGGACCGTTCTTAGCCATCAGCTCGTCGTGCGCGCCCACTTCCACCAGCCGGGCTCCGTCAAGGACCACGATGAGATCGGCCATGCGCACGGTGGAGAAGCGGTGGGAGACCAGGATCGTGATCCGGCCGCTGGCCCGGTTGTCACCGCCGCGGGCTGCGGCGGCATAGCGCTCGAACAACGCGTGTTCGGTCTCGGCATCGAGCGCGGCGGTCGGCTCGTCCAGGATAAGTAACAGTGGCTGATCGCGCATGAAGCCGCGCGCCAGGGCCAGCTTCTGCCACTGGCCGAACGATAGCTCCACTCCCTCCGGCCACGTAGGACCGAGCTGAGTGTCGAGGCCAGACTTCAGGCGTTCCACCACGTCGCCGGCACCGGCGCGGTCGACTGCCGCGGCTACCGACGGACGGTCGTCCATCCGGGGAAGATCCCCCAATCCGACGGTATGCCCGGCGCTGAATTCAAAGCGGAAAAAATCCTGAAAGGCGCCCGCGAGACGCGCCCTCCACTCGCTGGCGGGAAGGCGCGCCAGGGGCACATCATCGACCAGGATCGAACCCGAGGAGGGCTCGTACATCTTGGCCAGCAGCTTGACCAGCGTGGTCTTGCCCGCGCCATTCTCCCCTACGATCGCGACCACCGCGCCTGCGGGCAGCAGCAGCGAAACATCCTCCAACACCACCCGCGACGTGCCCGGGTAAGTGAAGGAGACATGATCGAGCCGCAGTCCTTGATGCAACACCGAAGGAACCTCCAGATCGCCCGCGGCCGCAATGGAGGCGGCGTAGTCCTCGAGCCATGCCAGCCGGCGCGAACCATCCATCCAGAATCCGCGCAGGAAGCCAATCTCGCCCACGGTGGCGCCAATGTAGCCGGACAGCCGCGCACCTGCGGCCAGCACCAGCAGCACCGCGCTGGCCGGCGATCGGAGGTACTCAGAGACAAAGACCACCGCGCCCACGTAAGCCAGGCCGAAGATCGCCCATCCCAGAGCATGCCAGAACGCGGAGCCCCAACGGGCCGCCGCCACCGGCCCGTACCAGCGCTCCCAGGCTGCGCGGCGGTCGTTAACCAGGCGCTCGCCAATGCCGGTGACACGCACTTCCTTGCCCGGGGGCGCGGTGGTGGCGATGGTGAACAGGTGCCGCGCCAGGCGGCCGGCTTGTGCCCCACGCTCCTGCGCGGATCGCTCCACCTCCGGCCGCCAGGTGGAGGTCAAGATAGTTGGGATGGCGAAGACCGCGAGCAGCAAGAGCGCGGGATGAATCGACGCCAACAGCGCCATGGTCACGCCGAGGCGCAGGATCCACCCCAGGGTGGAAAACAGCGACACGTACATGTGATCGAGCACAAAGACCTGGTTGCGCAGCATGGACAGGCGATCCAGGTACTCGGGCCGCTCGTGGTGGGCGACCGTGGCCACCGTCGCCTGCAGCCGGGCCACGTGGGCCTCGAGCGCGATGGTCACCTTGTCGCGGAAACGCCGCTGCACCCGGGTGCTGACGGTGCGCAGAAACCAGGTTGCGGCGGTGGACACGCCAAGGCCAATCGCTGCCCCTTGCATCAGCCCGGTCCGGTGCTCCAGGAAACCTTTGCCCAAGAGCGCCAGCCACAAGGCGAGCAGCGCATCGGGCAGTGCGGCCAGCTGGGACAACAGGAACGACACCACCATCAGGCGCGGCTCGTGGCGATACCCCAGCTTGCACAGCCGCCACATCGACGACAGCGCGGGCGGCAATGGCTCCAGTTCAGGCGAGGGATTCATACGTGGTGCCCTCCTCTTCCGCCAGATGGAAGCGCTGCGCCTGGAGGTCGAACATGGTCCGGTAGCGGCCGCCCAGCGCCATCAGTTGATCGTGCGAGCCGAGCTCGATGACGTGGCCGTGTTCCAGCACGCAGATACGGTCGGCGTGGCGGACGGTGGAGAAGCGATGCGAGATGAGGATAGTCGTGCATTGCCGGGTGGCAGCCAGCAGGCGATCGAAGATCTCCGCTTCCCCGCGGACGTCGAGCTGCGCCGTGGGTTCATCGAGCAGCACCACGCCGGCGCCCAGGCTGACAGCGGCCACGGCCCGGGCGAGCGCGATGCGCTGCCACTGACCGCCGGAAAGGTCCGTGCCTCCGGTATATCCGCGGGACAGCACGGTATCGAGCGCGGCCAGATTCGCTGCTCCGGCCGACTCGAGGGCGCCGCGCACCACCTCGTCGGGAGCTCCGGCCGGGGCCACGTTGTCGCGCAAGGGCAGTTCCAGGCGGAGGAAGTCCTGAAAGACAGCAGTCACGCGGGCCCGCCACGAGGCCAGGTCGAACTCGCGCAGGTCGACGCCATCGATGGTGATGGCTCCGGACTGGGGGTCGTACAAGCGGCACAGCAGCTTGGCGATGGTGGTCTTGCCGGCGCCATTCTGGCCCACGATGGCCAGCGACGAGCCGGCAGGGATGGTGAGATCGAAGTGCTCGAGCACCGGCGCACCGCCGGGATAGGAGAAGCTGACAGCGCACAGACGAATCTCCGGGGCCGCCGGCGGCGCGCGGCGAGTGCCCGAACGAAGAGCACCGGTGGGACGCATGGCCGGCTCCAGGCGCAGCACCGCGGCCACCGGCGCAGCGGCGCCATCGAGCGACCAGCTCAAGCCACCGAAGGCGATCATCGATACCCCGACCGCGCTTTGCACATAGACCACCGCTTCCCCAAGCGAGATGCGGCCATGGGCCGCTGCGCTGGCCAGCAGCCAGAACACCAGGACATTGGCCGAGGTGACCAGCAGCAGACTCCACAGGACGGGGCGCTCGCGCATCCGAGTGGCGGCATATTGCAGCTGGTGCAGGCGGGTGCGCCGGGCGATGAAGCGGTCGATGGTCCAGCCGGCGAGACCGAAGAGGCGCAACTCTTTGCTGGCCGGCGGATCGACTGCCAGGCGGTAGGCATAGTCGGCGTCGCGCTGGGCGGCCCGCACCTCCTCGGTCTGGCGGTCGAACCAGATGGCGCTCTCGCGCAACAGCCAGTGAGTCCCGAGCCAAGCGCCGGCAAGCAGCAGCGGCGCCCACCAGGCGTAGCGGGCCAGGATCACGGCCGATGCCACTCCACCGGTCATCTCGACCAGGCCGGCGGCGATAAAGTCCATGGAGATGGACAGCGGCGGCCCGGTCATCCCCAGATCGAAGTCGCGGGCCACGGTCAGGTCGCTGGTCAGCGTGGGATCTTCCAGATGCCCAATGCCCGGCGGGCGCACGCAAGCCTCGGTGAGGCGGTCGTACAGCCATGCGGCGGTGCGGTCGCCGAGGTTGGCGCTGAGTGCCTGATGAATGGGGCTGAGCACCTGCAGGAGCACAAAGATGGCGCCCGCCAAGGCGAGCGGGCCGGCCAGCGGATGGCCATGCTGCACCGCGCCCACCAGCACACCCATGGCAATGGCGAACGCCGCGGGCAGGATGCCGCGCAGCAGCAGCACCGTCCACCAGGCCGCGGCCAGCCCGGGATCCGCCTGGGGCAGCACGGCGAAGAACTTCCATTCCTTGCGCGCCGTCAAAGACTGCAGCATCAGCGCATTCTCCGTGAAGACGTGGCCCCGGAAACGCTGATCCTATAATACGGAATCGCGCCACGACGGTTGAGCATGAGAGATGTGCTGGAACGACGGATCGATCAGGCACTGGGCCGGCTGCCCGCCGACCTGGTGGTGCGCAACGCCCGCATCCTGAACCTGGTCACCGGCGAATTGCAGTCCGGCGACATTGCGGTGTGCGGCAGCCTCATTGTGGGCACCCTGGACAGCTACCGCGGGGTGGAAGAGATCGACGCCCAGGGGCGCTTCGCCGTGCCCGGCTTTATCGATAGTCACGTGCACTGCGAGAGCACGCTGGTGACTCCGCTGGAATTCGACCGCTGCGTGCTTCCCCATGGCGTCACTACGGCAATCTGCGACCCGCATGAAATTTCCAATGTGCTGGGCCGGGTGGGATTGCAATATTTCCTGGATGCCGCGGAGCACACTGCGCTCGATCTGCGGGTGCAGCTCTCCTCCTGTGTGCCGGCAACCAACCTCGAGACCTCCGGCGCCCGGCTCACCGCCGCTGACCTGATCCCCCATCGCCACCACCCCAAGGTGATTGGGCTGGCCGAGTTCATGAACGTGCCCGGGGTGCTCAATAAAGATCCGGAGTGCATGGAGAAGCTGGCTGCGTTTGCCGGGCAGCATATCGACGGCCACGCTCCCTTGCTCTCCGGCCACTCTTTGAATGCTTATCTCTCCTGCGGCATTCGTAACTGTCACGAGACCACAAATCTGGCCGAGGGACGGGAAAAGCTGGCCAAGGGGATGCAGGTGCTGATCCGCGAGGGATCGGTTTCAAAGGATCTGGCTGGGCTGGCGCCGCTCATCAACGAATTCACGTCTCCCTTTCTTGGCCTCTGCACCGATGACCGCAACCCGTTGGACATCCACGAGGAAGGCCATCTGGACTACCTGGTGCGCCGCGCCATCGCGCTGGGCGCGCCGCTCGCCGCCGTGTATCGCAGCGCCAGCTGGTCGGCCGCTCGGGGCTTTGGATTGGTGGACCGGGGGCTGATCGCTCCCGGATTTCTGGCTGACTTTCTGCTGCTCGACGATCTGGAGAGTTGCGCTATTCATAGCGTCTTCCGCCTCGGCCGTCGAGTGACTCCGGATACCTTTGCCGGGCGCGAGCAGCCGACGCCGCCGGGGGGAAATACCGTACACCTTGCGCCGGTCACCGCGGAGGCCTTTCGTACCCCGGCGTCCGGCCCGGCGACCCCGGTCATCGAGATCATTCCGGGCAAGATCCTGACCGGAAGGTTGGAGGCCAGCCTGCCCTATCGCGAGGGAATGCGGCATGCGGATCCGGAGCACGATCTGCTCAAGATCTGCGTGCTCGAGCGCCACGGCCGTAACGGAAATATTGGCCGGGGTTTCGTCAAGGGTTTCGGCTTTCGCTCGGGTGCGCTCGCCTCCTCGGTGGGCCACGACAGCCACAACCTCTGCGTGGTGGGCGCCGGGGACGAGGATATGGCCATTGCCGTCAACCGCCTGCTGGCGCTGGGAGGAGGATTCGTTGCCGTGCAGGGCGGGCGGGTCCTGGCCGAGCTCGCCTTGCCTTTCGCCGGGCTCATGAGCCTGGACTCGTTTGAGACCGTGGGCGAGAATCTTTACGCTCTCCGCGCCGCTGTGCGAGCCATGGGGTGTCAGCTGGCGGAGCCATTCCTGCATCTGGCTTTTCTGCCCCTGCCGGTCATCCCGCATCTGAAGATCACCGATTTTGGGCTGGTGGATGTGGACCGATTTGCGTTGGTTGGGGCGTAGCGTACCTGTGCATCCCTCAGCGGCTAAAGCCTAAATCATTACCAAGCATTTATGTACGGGCTGAAGCCCGTACCCTTCGAAGACCAGTGTGGTTTCGCCAAGGACCCCAAAAGCCCAAGGGGCTTTGGAATCTGAGTGTGAACTATCCTCTCCAACTTGAGTCCAGTAGGGACGACTGAGAGTAGTTCTCAGGACGACTCTCGACCCCGGCCTATTCCCGATCATGTGCGGCCCGACCAGAGCCGTGCCCGGATACAAAACAGGCTCTATCCGCTACGTTGATTACCGCTTGGGGTAACCTCCGCGCGCTTCTGATCAAGATACCGGCTTCCGTGACCCGGAGGTGTTACTCGCGGCCACCTCGAGGCACCCTGGGGGGCCGCTTTCGTAAGGGCCGGAGTGCGATGTTTGCTTGCCAGCGGCCTTGCCCCCCTGCCATCCTTTGCATGCTGCTCCAAGAAGCACCGCCAGCTTGGCAGGGCTCACGCAGCGCAGTCATGGTTTCTTTCGCCCGGACACGGGGGGTGTATGAAGATCTGCCAGGTGGTTCTCTTGCTGACGCTCGGCACGAGCGCGGAGGCGGTGCTAAAGGCACAGATGTTGCCTGCCAGCACCACGCCGCCTGCCCGCACCGTGATGGTGGCCAGCGAGACCATGCCCGGAGGGGTTGCGTTTTTCCCCGAGCTACTGGCTTCCAACCACCAGGCACTGCTGCAAGGGCTGCCCTTGACCCCGGCCATCAGCCAGGGCCTTCCGGCTACGCCGGTAACCCCGGAAGCAGAGCCCAAGCCGCTGACGGGTAAAGACCGGCTGATCCTGTTTTGGAATGAATCGTATGGTTCCCCGGGAGCATTTGTGGGGGTCGCCACCGGCGCGCTGGTGGATCAGGTGCGGCATACCCCGGCAAAGTGGGATGGAGACGGAAGCGGCTACACCCGGCGTTTCGCCAGCGAATACGGCCAGCTGGCCACGCGCAATGTCATTCACGACGGTTTGGCCGGCATCACCGGGCTCGACCCGCGCTACACGGTGTGTAAATGTCAGGGTACCTTGCGGCGCACTGGCCACGCTCTGAAGATGGGCTTCGTTACCTATCGCCAGGACGGACGGATGACGCTCGATGTACCACAGTTGGCCAGTGCCTACGGCTCGGGCATGATCTCTACGTATTGGTATCCCCACAACCAGTTCAGACCCCTGGTGCAGGGAGTCCAGTTTGGCCACGAGCAGATGGGCGAAATCGTGGTGAACAACCTGGTGCACGAATTCGGCCCGGATATGGAACGCCACTTCCATCTGCACGCCTTGACCGCCCGCCGTCATCCCCGCCCCGACGACGACGACTAGCGACCTGCTGCTCTCTATACACCAGAAGTGCCCGCGTGAGCCATCAGGCAAAGGCACTATTCCTGATCTGGTTCACTCGCCCCGCACCATCTCCAATCCACACTCACGAAACAGAAGAAGTGCTCTAATGGCATGGACAGCGCTGCGCCTGCGGGGAGTGTGCGGAGGCGTGGCGGGCTGTGCTCTTCGGCTCTGGAATCGATCCCCCGGGCAGAGCAAAGGAGATCCCATGCGATCAGGACGATGGTTATTGGCCACGCTCTGGGTATTTGTTTCGCTGGCCGCCGCCAGCACTGCGGTAGCTCAGAACCCCTTTGTCGGCACCTGGAAGCTCAACCAGGAGAAGAGCCAGATGGCCGGCGACATCATGAAGTTCGGACCCGCGGCGGGCGACGCCATCGAACTGAGCGGCGGGGGAATCACCTACTCCTTCCGGGTGGACGGCAAGCCTTATGCGCTACCCAGTGGCCACGTGGCCATCTGGAGAGAGACCAGCGCCGGCAGCTGGACCACGGAGTATCGCAACATCGACGGGAAGCTGCTGAGCAGCGATAACTGGAAGCTCTCCTCCGATGGAAAGAACCTCACCGTCACCACCAGCGGAGTGAAGGCCAACGGCGATCTGTACACCGACACGGAAGACTATGTACGCACCGCGGGCACCGATGGACTGATGGGCGCCTGGAAGAGCACTTCGGTCAAGCTGAGCTCACCCAATGAATTGACGATTCAGGAATCCGGCTTTGATGGCCTGATCCTGAAGATTGCCGCCATCAAAGCCACCGCGGTCACCAATTTTAACGGCAAGGAAGTGGCCGTCGAGGGGCCGGACATTCCCACCGGGCTGCGCCTCGCCCTCACCCGCACCGGGCCCTACAAGTTTCGCCTGGTGCAGAAATTGAATGGCAGCGTGGTCGAGTCCTCCGAATACACCGTGGCCACCGACGGCCAGACCATGACCGAGGTCGGCGGGGCGCCCGGGGATCCCCCGGCTACCTTCCTCTGGGAGAAGCAAGCGGCCACCACTTCGGCTGCTCCGGCGGATCATCCCCCCGCTTCGCCCGTGATTCCGTCGCCGGGAGTACACTAGTAATAGTGCACTAGTCTTCGACCTCGCCTATAGCCTGTATCTTGCTCCGGACGAGCCCACATTTACCCAGTAACGGCACACGATGGAGCCCAGATGAGTTTGATCAAGGCAGTAGATGTACCCAAGCATATGGCCGACCGGTTGCGGTCTCGCCGGATTGCTGTACGCCTCTCCGGCGGCGCCTCCAAGAAACCCACCCTGCCCGCAGGCAAGCCCCTGGCCGCTCCCTCGGATGCGACGCCCACCCGCGAGCTTTCTGGTCCGGCCATTCTGTAGAGCCGAGCAGCCAAGTGCGGCTTTTCATAGAAGAAAAGCCGCGTCCCGAATCTGCGCCCCGTATCCATCCAAAGATTGAGCACAAATCATACCCTGGGTCCAAGACATGGCTTGGGCCGGGAACCTATGGTGTGGGAGTACATCGTTCTCACACTGATTCTCCAAAAGCGCTCTCACCCAGGGCGCTTTTTTTTTGCTCCCGGCACTATTTCCGCTGGGTTCATACTGAAGCCACGAGAATACGCTCCGGGGTTGCATGGCAAGGGTGAACGCGATTGAGTGGCGGCAGCGGGGACTGTGGGCGTTGCTGCTGGTGTTGAGCCACGCCGCACTGGCGCTCGATCCCCAACGCTCGCTCGACCACTACGGCCACCAGGCCTGGCGCACCGATTCCGGCCTGCCGCAAAATACCGTGCACTCCATTTTGCAAACCAGCGATGGCTACCTGTGGCTGGGCACCGACGGAGGCCTGGTACGCTTTGACGGCATCGAGTTTGTCACCTTCGACGCCGAGAACACGCCCCAGTTCAAGAGCGATGCCGTCTCCGACCTGGTTCAGGATGCATCGGGCACGCTATGGATCAGCACCGGTGCCGGGCTGTTGAGCTACCGCGGCGGAGCCTTTCGGGCGTTCACCACCGCCCAGGGCCTGCCCGCCGATACGGTTTGGTTCAGCTATGAGGACCACCGCCACCGGCTGTGGGCTATTACCGCGGCCGGGCCGGCCTTCTTCGATGGAAAAGGCTTTGCGCCCATCGCCCAAACCCAGGCCGCGGGCCCGCTGAATCGCCAGGCTCTGGCCGAGGATACGCAAGGGATGCTCTGGCTGGGCGGCAGCAGCGGGGTCTTTGCCCTGGATACACGGGCCGCCACTCCGCGCCTGGCCTTGCACCTGCTCAGCGGCACGGAAGTGGAAACGGTTGCGTTCGACCGCGACCATAACATCTGGATCGGCGGGAGCGAGGGCCTGGAACGCTACGCCGGCGGTAGGCTCAGTCCGGTCCCTATCTCCCACCGGCCGGGCAAGAGCGAGGTGACCGCCCTCGAGCCTGACCCTAATGGCAGCCTGTGGGTGGGCACGGCGACTGGCATGGTCCACCTGGCCAGCGGCGGCGAGGCGCTCCCGATGCAAGACAGCGGCGGCGAACGGGTGGATGCCCTCTTTCGCGACCGCCAGGGCGTGCTTTGGGTAGCCACGGAACGGGGAGTCTTCCGGCTACAGGACAACCGGCTGCAGTCCTTCGTCCCCGGTTCCGGTTTAGCCGCCAACCGCATCTTGTCGCTCTACGAGGACCGGGAAGGCAGCTTGTGGATCGGCACCGACTCCGGCGGCCTCAACCTGCTCCGGGATCAGAAGTTCACGACCTACACCACCAGCGACGGGCTCTCCGGCAACCTGGTGCGGTGTGTCTTTGAAAGCCCCCAGGGCGAGTTGTGGATCGGCACCGATGGGGCGGGGTTGAACCGCCGCACCAGCAGCGGCTTTACCCACTTCACCACTGCGGACGGCCTGTCCAGCAACGTCATCCTTTCACTGGCCGGCGGGGCGGGCGGGGATCTGTGGATCGGCACCCCCAACGGGCTCAATCTGCTCCACCGGCGAATCGCGGACAAACAAGCGGTCCGCATAGAGCGGTTTACCTCCGCCGACGGCCTGCCCGACGACTTCATCCGCTCCCTCTACTCTGACCGCGACGGTAGTTTATGGATCGGTACCCGGCACGGGCTGGCGCACCTGGCAGCAGGCAAGTTCACCAGCTACTCCGCCATGGACGGCCTGGGCAGCGACTTTATCGGCGCCATCTTTCGCTCTCAGCAGGGCGACCTTTGGATCGGGACTTCAGGCGGCCTAAGCCGCTTTGACCACGGGGATTTTAGCAACTCCACGGTGCAGCAGGGGCTCTCCAACAACACGGTCACGGCCATCGCCCAGGATGCCCAGGGGACGCTTTGGCTGGGCACCAACGGCGGGGGCCTCAACCGCCTGCGCGGGACCCCAAGCCAGCCAGCGATGCAGGCGTTTCCCTGGAGTTCGAAGGGGCTGCCGGGCACCATCTACGGCATTCTCGAAGACGCGGGCGGTCATCTTTGGCTGAGCTCGCAAAGCGGCATTTTCCGCGTTTCGCTGGCCGAGCTCAATGCCTACAGCGCCTCCCATCCGATCGCCGTGGATGCCTATGGCACGGCGGACGGCATGAATATCCGCGAGTGCAGCGGAGGCAGCCATCCGGCGGCCTGGAAGCTGGCCGATGGAAGCCTGTGGTTCGCCACCCTGGACGGGGTCAGTTTCATTGATCCCGCGCATGCTGCGGAAAATCGCGTGCCCCCTCCCGTGGTCATCGAAAAGGTCCTGGTGGATGACCAGGCTCGCGGGCTCGATCAGGAACTGACCATCCAACCAGGCGCCAACCGGCTGGAGTTTCAATACGCGGGCCTCAGCTTTGTTGCTCCGCAAAAAGTGCGCTACCGATACCAGCTGAAGGGCTTCGATCACGGTTGGATCGAGGCCGGCAGCCGGCGGGCGGCGTTTTACACCAATCTGCCTCCGGGCCGGTACCGCTTTGCCGTCATGGCAGCCAACAACGATGGGGTTTGGAATACCGCCGGAGCGACCTTCGCCCTGCGCCTGCTGCCCCACTTCTACCAGACCTGGTGGTTTTATTCCGCGCTGGCCTTAGCCGGACTGCTGCTGGGATACCTGGTGTATCGCTGGCGGGTGCTGCAGGTGGAAGCGCAGTGGGGGGCGGTGCTGGCGGAGCGGGGACGGCTGGCGCGGGAGATTCATGACACCCTGGCCCAGGGCTTTGTCGGCATCTCGGTGCAGTTGGAGTTGGTGGCGCGGCTGCTGGCCACCTCCCGCGAGGCGGCCTTGCAGCAACTGGACCAGGCGCGGGCGCTGGTCCGCGCCAGCCTGGCTGAGGCGCGTACTTCGATCTGGGATCTGCGATCCGAGAACGCCGGCGCGGAGGACCTGCCGGGACGGCTGCGGCAAAGCTGCGACCGGATTGCCAGCGGCTCTCCATCCAAGGTGTACCTTCAGGTGAAGGGAACGTACCGGCCAGTGACGCGCAAGACGGAAGAGGAGCTGCTGCGCATTGGGCAGGAGGCAGTAGCCAACGCGGTCCGCCACGCGGAAGCCACGCGCATTGACGTGCAGCTGATCTACGAAGCGGCGCGGGTCTCTCTCCAGGTGGCCGACGACGGCCGCGGATTTGAGCCTTCCCCGGAGCGGAGCGGGCCGGAGGGTCACTACGGTATCAAGGGCATGCATGAGCGGGCGGAGGAGATCGACGCTGCGCTGGTGCTGGAAAGCACACCCGGCGGGGGTACGCGGATCTCAGTCGAAGCGCCGCTGGTATGAAAGTGGAGAAGAAGTGGAGGTATGAGCGATCCCATCCGGATCATGATTGTCGAGGACCACGCCATTGTGCGCCAGGGGCTGGCGGCGCTGCTGCGCACGGTGCCTGATTTTGCCATCGTTGCGGAAGCTTCAGACGGGCGTAAGGCGATTGAACTCTTTCGCCAACACCAGCCGGACGTCACCCTGATGGACCTGCGCCTGCCGCAGATGAATGGGGTGGAGGCCATCGGACGTCATCCGCATTGATTTCCCCCAGGCACGCATCATCGTGCTCACTACCTTCGATGGCGATGAGGATATTTACCGCGCCCTGCAGGCGGGGGCCCGGGGCTACCTGCTCAAGGGCATGACCGGGGAAGAATTGATGGATGCCATCCGCAGTGTCTATGCCGGTAAATCCCGTATTCCGGCGCCGGTGGCCGAACGGCTGGCGGAGCGCATGAGCGCGCCCACGCTGACCAGCCGTGAAACCGAGGTCCTGCAGTTGATCGTAGGCGGGAACAGCAACAAAGAGATTGCTTCCGCACTCAACATCTCCGAGGCCACGGTGAAGACCCACATCAACAGCCTGCTCAGCAAGCTGGGCGTGACCGATCGCACCCAGGCCGCGACCACCGCGCTGCAGAGGGGAATCGTACATCTTGACTAGAGTGAAGCCATTCTGGGTGCTGCTGTGGCTTGCGGTCTTTGCGGCCTATGCTGCGAACCCGGCCTGGCACGTGGCCAGCGAAGAGGAGCTGAAGGCTTTGATCCCGGCCCGCGCGCCGGTGATCAGCGAACGCATTGAAACCGAGTTTCGCACCGCATCGGGCATCACCGATGGCAAAGGCCACTCCATCGCCGGGGTGGTGCTGATCACCGCCGGCTACTCCGCCGACGGCAAGTACTCCCATTATTTCGTCTCCCAGGTGCCGCTCAAGGTGGGCGACTTTCTGCTTCCGCCGGGACAGTACCTGCTGGGCTGGGTGCGGGGACAGGACTCACTCAAGGTTACGTTTTACCTGGCCCAGAGCGGGAAGCCTGTGGGGCAGGTGGAAGCCACGCGCAATCTCTCCATCACTCGGGTCGAGTCGTTTCGTATTTGGCCGCCGGGCGACAAGCAGCTTATCCAACTGGGCCGATTTACGTTCAGTTATGCGCTGGCCCCCAACTGAAGGCATTACGTCTCAAAGACTCTGGTTCCCACGCCAAGGACGGATGCTCATCTCGCTCGTTTTCCGAGAGATGTGGGATACCAACCGAAGTTCATCGCTAAGCGCATCGGATGAATCGAGAGTCAGAGGGAAAGAGCATTGGTATCCCACATCTCGCGAAAAACGAGCGAGATATGGGCCACCCGTCCTTGGCGTGGGAACCAGGGGGCCCCTCGCGGCTCTCCGTGCCTTCTTCTCAAGCTCGCCAGAGGGGATTGTGGCATGTTAGAAAGTAGCTACCTAAATCAAGATGCGCGTATCCCCACGATCGATCATCTTCGCCGCCGCTCTCCTGCTGGGGGCAGGGCTGGGCTGCCGCCAGGCCCCGGAGGCAACGCCGGTTGCTGAGGAGCCGGGGCGGGCTTCCATCTATCCCGATGGCGCCCAGGCGGAGGCGGATATTACCGCGGCGCTGGGCAAAGCGGCCAGGGAAAAGAAGCGCGTTCTGCTGGATTTCGGCGGCAACTGGTGCGGCGACTGCCAGGTGCTCGAGATCTACTTCCACGCTCCCGCCAACCGCAACCTGCTGGATAGCAACTACGTGCTGGTTCCGGTCAATATCGGCCGCTACGATGAGAATCTCGCCATCGCTGCCCGGTACGGCATTCCCATTACCAGGGGCGTGCCGGCGCTGGCCGTGCTCGATTCCGGCGGCCAGGTGGTTTATAGCCAACGCAACGGCGAGTTCGAGTCCATGGGCAGACTGGATCCGACCGCGGTGACTGCCTTCCTGCTGCAGTGGAAGGGCTAAACACCCCGCTCTTACTTGGCCGCGGGAGGGCGTTCATGTACCTTCGATGGCATGGGTCGTGGGCTCGCAAAATTCCGCCTCGCCTTGCTGACTTCGCTCTCGCATGACGTCTTCGGCACCGCGAAGGGTGCAGCCTATTCCGCGATTCTCTGTCTCTTTCCCACCATCCTGGTGCTCACCACCCTGCTCGCCCTGACCCCGGAATCGGATACGCTGCGGGGCGAGATGCGCGCCGCCTTCGCCGATGTGCTCCCGGCAGACACCATGAACCTGCTGTACACCTACTTCACCACCCAGAAGGTGCGCGGCGAACAGGTGGTTTTTTCCGCCATCGTGGTCAGCCTGGTGGCCGCCATGGGAGTGATGAACTCGCTGATGGAGGGCTTTCGCCGGGCCTATGACCTGCCCCGCCGGGAATGGCCCTTCTGGGTGGAACGCCTGGTCGCGCTGGCCCTGGTTCCGCTGTGCCTGGTGCCCATGGCATTTGCCACGGTCACGGTTGCTTTTGGCCACCAGATCGAAGCAATGGGTGATCAGCAACAGCTATCACGTGCTGGGTCCCTACGTGCTTTTCATCTGGCGTATCGTGCGCTGGTCGATCGGCCTGCTGACCACCATCTTCGTGCTGGCCGTGGTCTACCAGTTCGGAACCCCCCGGCGGCGGGCCTGGAAATATGTATGGCCGGGCGCGACCGGCGCCGCCATTATCTGGTTTCTGACCACCCTGGGCTTTGGTTTTTACCTGACCCGCTTCGCCGACTACTCCGTGCTCTACGGCCCCCTGGGAGCGGTAGTGGCTACCCTGGTCTGGCTCTATATCTCGACCGTGAGCGTGCTCATCGGCGCCGAGTTCAACGCCCACCTCTATCCCAAACCGCAGCGCCTGCCCAATACCCCGGTAGCGGGCCGGCCCCGGCAAAGGAAACCATGGTAGCCGCCGGAAAGGCGCACCAGGGATAAATACAGTACCTCCGGGGGTTCCGGCACCAGCTGTCAACTGGCTCTCATCTTGGAGTCCCGCGAGTACGCGTAGAATTGAGCTTGCTGGGGACGATGTGCAGCGGTTTCACCGGGTCAGCCATGGTGAAACCGGTCCTACTTCTCCAATAGCAGTATGGGGGACGAATGAGTTTTACCCTGATGGAACCGAGTTATTCGCTTGCCACCGAGCAACGCCGCCGGGCCAAGATTGTGGCCACCCTTGGCCCTTCCTGTAATCATGAACCGGTCTTTCGGGAACTGGTGCGCGCCGGGCTCGATGTGGCCCGGCTTAACTTTTCCCACGGTACCCATCCGGAAAAGCTCAAGCTGATCGAAATGGTGCGCAAGGTCTCGACCGAAGAGGGCAAGCCGATCTGTATCCTGGGCGATCTGCAGGGTCCCAAGATCCGCACCGGCCGGCTGAAGAATCGCATCCCGGTGCAGCTCAAGGCGGGACAGCGGCTGACCATCACTCCCCGCGATATCGCCGGCACCAACACCCTCATCGCCACCACCTTCCCCACGCTGGCCGAGAACCTGGAACCGGGCGCGCGCATCCTGCTCTCCGACGGGCTGATTGAGCTGCATGTGCTGGCCATTCATGGGCAGGACACGGAGTGCGAGGTGATCAACGGAGGCATGCTGGGCGAGCACAAGGGCATCAATCTGCCCGGCATCCCGGTGCGCGTGCCGTCCCTGACCGCCAAGGATGAAGAGGACCTGGAGTTCGCCATCCTCAACGGCGTGGACGCCATCGCCGTCTCCTTCGTGCGCACCGCGGAAGACATCCGCCTGGTGCGGCAGCGTGTGGCCTCGCTCGGCGCCGAGACCTGGATCATTGCCAAGCTGGAAAAGCCGCAGGCTATTCAGCACCTGGAAAGCATCCTCGAAGCAGCTGACGGGGTCATGGTGGCGCGCGGAGACCTGGGGGTGGAAATGCCGCCGGAGAAGGTGCCGGCCATTCAGAAGCATGTGATCCGCCGCGCGGGCGATTATCGCAAGCCGGTGATTACCGCTACCCAGATGCTGGAGTCGATGATTGAAAATCCCCGGCCCACGCGGGCCGAGGCCAGCGATGTGGCCAACGCCATCTACGACGGAACCGATGCCGTGATGTTGTCCGCCGAAACCGCGGCCGGCAAATATCCCGTCGAGGCGGTCAAGATGATGGCCAAGATCGTGCTCGAAACCGAAGGCCAGGATCTTCCCCGGGTCAGCGAGCGGGTCAGCCGGGGCACGTGCGCCTGTCGGTCGCCGAAACTATTTGCGAATCGATGGCCCACGCCGCCGAGGACCTGGACATCAGCGCCATCGCGGTCTTTACCGAGACCGGGACCACCGCCCGGCAACTCTCCAAGTACCGCCCCAAATCACCTATCTTCGGGCTGAGCAGCGTGCAGGCGGTGATCCATCGCATGACGCTGCTGTGGGGTGTGCAGCCCATCCTGTGCAACAAGCTGGCCACCGCGGAACAGATGGTCGAGACCGCCGAGCGCCTGCTCGAAGCGGGAGGCCACGTCCAGCCACGGCAGATTCTGGGCATCGTTGCCGGCACCCGGACCAAGTCGGGCTCGACCAATTTTCTCCGCCTGCACGTGTTGGGCGACAGTCTTTCTGAGGCTACGTCGGTGCGCGAGGATGCGGTGGCGCGTCCCCGTGGTAAACGGCTGGCCAAGAGCAAGCGGCCCAACCAGGCATTGCCCCGGCGGGTGCGCTCCGGCCGCTAGCCTGCCTCTCTGAGAAATCCGGGCTAGGACTCCTAATACGGGAATGGGATTCCCAACCATCCCGATCTTCTGTGGGGGTCGCTGCTTGTGCGCGGGTACTGCGTCCTGGTGGTCAAGCCCTGCTAAGTTAGCTATAGGTATTAATTCCATGGGGCGCATCCGCATATTGGCCGACCAGGTGGCCAACCAGATTGCTGCCGGCGAGGTGGTCGACCGGCCGGCTTCGGTGGTCAAGGAGCTGCTGGAGAATTCGCTCGATGCCGGGGCCAGCCGCATCGTCATCGCGGTCGAGGGCGGCGGGCGCAAGCTCATCCGCATCGCCGACGACGGCAGCGGCATGGTGCGCGATGATGCCCTGCTGGCGTTTGAACGCCACGCCACCTCCAAGCTGCGCTTGAGCGACGACCTGCTCTCGATCTCGACCCTGGGCTTTCGCGGCGAGGCGCTGCCCTCGATCGCGTCCATTGCGCGGGTGGAGATGGTAACTTGCGCCGCCGGAGAGAGCTCCGGCACGCGCATGGAAATTGCCGGGGGCAAGCTGCTGGTGTGCGAGGATGCTGGAGCGCCCCCGGGCACCACCATCACGGTGCGCGACCTGTTCTTCAATACCCCGGCGCGGCGCAAGTTTCTCAAGTCCGAAAATACGGAGCTGGCTCACGTAACCGCGCTGGTTACGCATTACGCCCTGGCCCATCCGGACAAGCACTTCGAGCTGCACTCCGCTACCCATGCCCTGCTGGTGGCGCCCCCGGTACGCCAGGCGGCGGAGCGGATCTTCCAGATCTTCGGCCAGGAGACGCTCAACCAGCTGCTCCCCCTGGCGGCGGAGATGGAGTTAGCCCGGGCCGGGCTGCCGGAGCCGCCGCCCTGGAGACGGCCGGCGGATTACCAGGCAGCGGAGCCGGGATGGCTGCGCATCACCGGTTTCACCTCCAAGCCGGAGCTGGAAAAACTCAACCGCAACTCCATCTACTGCTTCGTCAATCGCCGCCTGGTGCGCGATCGCGTGCTCATGCATGCGGTGAGCGAGGCCTACCGCAATATTCTGGCTCCCACGTCGTTTCCCGTGGTGTTGCTGTTTGTGGAGATGCCGCCGGAGGAAGTGGACGTCAACGTGCACCCGGCCAAGACCGAAGTCCGTTTCCGCCAGGCGGCGTGGCTGCACGACTTTGTACGCGACACCATCCGCAACAAACTGACCCTGGGCCGGCCGGCGGCGGGCTTTTTGCAGGCGCTCAGCGCGCATCCCAGCGCCGGGCCGGCATTGGTTTCCCCGGCCAGCCCGGCGTCACCCAATTTTGGGCCGAATGTCAGCCAGGGGGAAACGCCCAGTTCCAGCGGGTGGTCGCCGGTCTTCGAGCAGCCGGAGGAAGATGGCTTTCGTCTGACCGAACCGGCCGTGCCTCCTTCTCCCGGCGTGCTTCCCTTCGCCGCGCCGGCCAGCAGTCCGGGCGTGCAGCCGGGCAGCCTGGCCACCGCCAACGGCACCCGTTCCCCCAGCTGCTCCTCCGCGTTGGCGGAAGTGGAGGAGGTGGAGGCCGGGGCCAGCCCCTCGCTGCATGGCCTGGCATCGCTCCGGCCTTTAGGGCAGTTGCGTGATTCGTTCATCCTGGCGGTGAACCAGGAGGGGCTGTGGATTATCGATCAGCACGTTGCCCATGAGCGCGTGCTCTTCGAGCGGGTGCTGCGCCAGCGCCAGGCGCAGCAGGTGGAGCGCCAGCGGCTGCTTATGCCCCTTTTGATTGATCTGCTGCCGGCGCAAATGGTGACCTTCGCCGCCATTGCCGGGGAGCTGGAGAGCAACGGATTTGAGGTGGAGCCCTTCGGTCCGCGCACTATCGCCATCAAAGCGGCTCCTGCGGGACTCGAGGGCTCCGAACTGGAGCGCATGGTGGTGGAGGTGCTGGAGCAGGCGGACTCGCTGGAGCAGGCAGAAAATCTGGAGGCCGCGCGCACCCGGATCGCAGCCTCCATCGCCTGCCATGCGGCCATCAAGGTGAACACCCCGCTCGATCCCGCGCGCATGGAGTGGCTGCTGGCGGAACTGGCCGCCACCGAGCACCCCACCAGCTGCCCGCATGGCCGTCCCATCGTCCTGCGGTATGCTTGGAAAGACATCCAGCGGGCATTCCACCGGATTTAAGAGGCTGCGGAAGAAGTCGGATAGCGGGGGAAATGTGCCCCTCCGCGGCTAAAGCCGGACCTACTTACAACCAGTTACGTACGGGCTTAAGCCCGTACCCTTCAAGGACCAGAGTTTTTCCGCAACCTGTTAAGGCAGTTTTTGAACCCTTCGACCGGGATAGCCCCACGCGGGTGCGGTCCGGTCGCCATAACCACGCGCGAAAGAGACTTTTTTGATAGCAGAACAACTCCAGGCAGCACGGGCGGCGCACTGGCGCCAGAAGCAGAGCCCCCTACTCACCCTCGATGACGCGCAGAGCTGGCTGGCCCAGCATCCCCTGTGCCTTTATCTGCCGCGGGCAGCGCAGTTGCCGGCGCCTGCCCCCTCGTTCGTCGAAGCTTGCCTGGGAAGCCGGCAGGCCACGCCGGGTGCGGCCGCCATCGAACAGGCGCAGGAGTTGCTGACGCGGCTGATTGCCTCCGGCAGCGTGGTGCCGCTCAACCTGCTGGGCACGCTGGGGGAGCAGCCGGATTTTCTCGCCCATAGCGACGCGCTGCCCTTCGTGCTCGCCCTGCGCGGCGATGCGGACTGGAAACATGCCCCGGAGAAATCCTCCGGGCACAAGGTGTCTCCCCTGGTGCTGGAGCTGTGGAAGATCCTGGACCAGGAGGGCTCCATGACCGCCGCCGAGGCGCGGGGGACCCTGGGCCGCGAGCTCACGGAAGCCGCGGTGCTGCGCGCCCTGTGCGAGTTGTGGCAAGCCCTGCGCATCACCCCGGTGCTGGGGGAAGCCGGCCAGCCGGCGCGCTGGGAGATGCTCCGCGTGCGCCACCGCAAAGCGCTCGAGACTGGCAGCACCACTTCCCAGGTCACCGCTCTCTCGCTGCTGGTCTCCATGTACCTGCAGTCGGTGTACGCGGCCACCAGCGAGGAGATCGAGGTCTTTCTCTCCCCCGTCACCTCGCGCTCGCGGGTGCGGGAAGCGGTGCGCGGCTTATCCGCCACGCGCCAGATCCATACCCTTTCCATGGACGCGCAGACCTACTACTTTCTGGAAAACGGCTTGCCCGAGTTCGGCGAGCCGGCAGCCCCTTCTGCTGCTGCGGAGACGGGTGCGCCGCCCCAGCCGGTGCAGAGACCCAGGCCGAGAAAGATCCAAGCCACGGCCCGTCCTGATTTGCCTGCTGCACCAGCCGGCCGCTGCCGCATCCGCTCCCATCTTCCGCCGGACCAGACCCGCACCGGTGGCGGCACCGAAGCCCGCAGCCGCCCCGCCCGCAGCCAGAGCAGGATGGAAGACACCAGCCAGACCGGGCTCTTCGGGCCGGCCGGCGTGGAAGCCGGCAACCAGGCCACCCACAGGTGGAGCCCGTTGGGAGCAAAAAGATGAGGGGATACGGGGCGGAGGCAAGCCTCGTCCCGCGCCGGGTTCGCGGCCACCGTTCGTGCCCGGGCGCAGCGCCAACCGGCCCTATGTCCGACCGGGCGCCGCACCACCGGATGCTCGCTCCGCAGAGAGACCGCAGGCACCTGGCGGAACCCGCCCAAATCGACCCGGGGGGTGGAGCGGAGCAAAACGAGAACGTCCCGCACCCTGGGCCCTGCCGGGGAGGAAGTCCGGCTCCGCACCACGGCCCCCGCGCCCCGGCGGCCGCGGCGATTCCCCGTTCCGCCCCGCGCAGAGTCGCCGGGAGCGGCCCGATACCGGCTCCGCTAGCCGGCCCGCCCCATCCTTCCGGCCGCGTACGCCACAAGGCGAGCGAGGCCCCGGGGATCGCAGGCGGGTAGGATCGGCACCGGCTCGTGCTGAGGGCCGGGCGCCGGCTCCCTATCGGTCGAAACAAGCACGCCCTGGCCAAGGTCGCAGCGGGCCTCCTGCGCAAGCTGGCCAGCCCAGCGGTCCCAGGCCAGCCAGATTGGACAAGCCCAGATTCGACAAGCCCAGAGTTCGACAAACCCAGGTCTGACAAGCCCCGGTTCGCCAAGCCGGGACGGCCGTTCCCGCGAGCAGCCGGGCCGGCTGGACCACGTCCACCCTCCCGGGAGGGTGCGGACCGTGGCGCGAATCCAAAACCCGGTGCAAAGCCAGGTTCGAGGGGACCCAATTACGATCGCCCGCGCCCTGCCGGCTATGCCCGGCCGGGGGGAAGACCCGGCCCCGGCGGTGGAGGAAAAGGACGCGGCGATCGCGGCCCGCGGCCGCCCTTCGTTCCCGGCTCCAAACCACCCAGGTCTGGGCCACCCAGGTCCGGGCCTCCCAGGTCCGCGTCTCCTAGATCTGGGCCGGCTAAGTCCTGGCCACGGGCCGGAGGGCCGGGGGCAAAACCAGGAAAGCCCAGCTTTCGCGGGCCCAAGCCGGATAGGAAAAAACCCGGAGCATGACCGACAGCACAGACAGCCACAGCCCACCCCTGGTGGTCGCCATCGACGGGCCGGCAGGCGCCGGCAAAAGTACGGTCGCGGCCCGGGTGGCCGCGCGTTTCGGGTTGCTGAACCTGGAGTCCGGAGCCATGTATCGCGCCTTCGCGCTCAAGGCCATTCAGACCGACAGCGATATCGATGACCGGGAAGAGCTGGGCCGGCTGGCCTTGAAGACCCGCATCCGGCTGCTGCCGGCGGCTCTGGGCAACCGCGTTTTCCTGGACGACGTAGAGGTCACCAAGCGCATCCGCGAAGCCGACGTGACCGCGGCCGCCTCGCGGGTGAGCGTACACCCGGGTATTCGCCAATGGATGGTTTCCATGCAGCGCCAGCTGGGCGCCGACCGCGGGGTGGTGATGGAGGGAAGAGATATCGGCACCAAGGTCTTCCCTGACGCCGAGGTCAAGATTTTTCTCGATGCAGCGGCCGAAGTGCGCGGCCAGCGCCGCTATCAGCAGAATGGCCCGGACGCGCCCGCAGCCGCTGAATCCGTGCTGCAGGAGCTGCGGGAGCGCGACCGGCGCGACCGCACCCGGGCCGAATCCCCGCTTCAGCCCGCGGCCGACGCGGTGATTATCGATTCCACCGACCTGTCACTGGATCAGGTGGTGGAACGAGTGGAAGCCATCATTACTGAACGGCTGGCTGCCCGCTACTGAACGACTGGCTGCGCGCTCGTCTCCCCCTCCCCGCTAGGGCTCTTGGAGGGGTGGAGATGGCGCAACCTGGTCGCCTGGAGGCGCCGGCGGTGCGGGTGGCGCCAGGGGTGACGGTGGCGCAGGCGGGGCAGGGGGTTCGGGGGGAACCGGCTCCATCCCGGTGATCTCGATGTCCCCGTGATCGGCCACCAGCTCCACACTGGGACCGCCCGTGCCCACCTTGCCGCTTATACTCTGGCCTTCGCCCGCGCTATTGACGGGCAGGTCCAGCTTGGAATCGATGTTGCCGTTCCTGGCCGTGGCCTGCAGTTGAAAGCCTGCGCCCTGGGGTACGGTCAGGTGAATGGCGCCATTGCGGTTGTGAATCTGCAACTGCCCCAGCGGCGCCAGCGCGCCCACGGAGATGTCTCCGTCTCCATCCTCCACATGCAGGTCGCCGGTAATTCCGGTGCACTCCACATCCTTGGCGCTGGTCGAAATGCGCGCCGGGCCGGTGGCATTGTTCAGCTGCAAATCGCCGCTGTCGATGGCCAGATCTCCGGGAATGCTGCCCACTTCCACATCGGTGCGGCTGGAATGAAAATGGACCGGCGCGGAAATATGGGCCAGATCGGTATCCCCGAAGAAGTCCCCGTCCAAGGCCACGTGGCCCTGCACATCGGAGATGGAGACATCGTCCAGCCGGCCCTGCAGCGTCAAGGCTCCGGTGATGGCGTGGGCGCTAAACTCGCCCTTGCTCATGCGCACCTGGAGCGCTCCGCCGAGGTTGTCGACTTTGACGTTGCCGCGGATCGCGGCCACGGTGGCGTCGCCGGCAAGCCCTTCGATGGTGACTTCGCCATGCCCGGCGGTGACCGTGGGCACAGAGCCGTTGGGGATTTCGATGGTCAGGTCGGCGCGGCCATCGTTCCCATCGGCGGCGCGCAGGGTTACGTTCTTGCCGTTGACGGTCAGCCGTGGGGCGAGAGCGTCCAGGTTGCGCCGGGCTTCGCGGTCGTTGGCCGCGTACACCACCTGGTGGGCCTGCACATGGATCTGATCATCCCCGGACGCGGTCACGGTCACGTCCCCGTGGGGCACCTGAATGTCCACCAGCGCGCCCGCCGGGATCGGCCGGTTCAGGTTATGGTCGGCATCGTGTTCCTGGCCGAACAAGTGGGAGAAGACATCGTCCTCATCCACCCCATGCCCGAAGAGGTGCATGCCGTGAAAGTGGCTGCGGCTCACTCCGTAGGCCAGGATGGCCAGCAAGACGATGAGCACCACCAGGCCTCCGTGGGAGCGGCGGCCCACCTGGCCGCGGCGGCCATCCAGCCACCATTCCCCCAGCGAGAGCAAGCCCACGCCGATGAGCAGCAGGGGCCACCAGCGGATGTACCAGTCCCAGAGATGGAAGGCATTGAGCTGATTGGTTTCGACCAGCAGGGCGATGACTCCGACCACGATCAGCACCACCGGACCGAGCATGGATGGCGGGCGGAGAGAGCGCCGGTAGTAGCGCTGGGCCCGGGCCGCGTCGCGCTGCGAGTAGGGCGGGGGTAGGGTCGCCATCACGCCCTCCTGTTGGGATCGGTGAGCGGGTCAGCCGGAGTGAAGGCCGAAGCGGCATAGGTACCCGGGTAGGGGGGAGGCAGCGGCGGCGGGGCGGCGGCGATGGCGGCCCGTTCCGCCAGCCCCAGTATTCCGGCCAGGATCAGGTACAGCGGCCAGCTGCGGCTGAAGCTGAGCACGCCCCATTGGTTGAGCAGGGCGGTAACGCCCAGCAGGATCAGGAAAGCGGGCCCGCGCAGACGGCGGATGAACAGCCAGCTATTCATTGCGGGCCTCCGCGCGGAGTTTCACGCGTTCTGCGGTAGAGCAGCCAGGCGCCGACACCGATGATCGCCACCGGCCAGGCGCGGCTGATCCACTCCCCTTCAAACACCCCCAGGGTTTGCAGCAAGAGCACCAGGCCGATGATGATCAGCACCACGGCGCCCACTGGATGTTTGTGTTCCGCCGGTTCGACGGGGCCGGGCGCGCCATAGACACCCGAACTATAAGCGCCGGGGGCCGGTGGGGGCGGCGGTGGGGGCACGCCGTAGGACGAGGTATAGGGAGGCGGCGGTGGGGCGAAGCCAGAACCGGGGTTGGACGGGGGATAGGAACCCGTTCCCGGATCAGGCGTAGCCGCCGGCCCGCCGGGGGAGAAGCCGGCCACGTAGGGCGCTGCCCCGGGCGTGGGAGCCATGCCCAGCCTGGACCCCAGGTCGTTGAGGCCGAAGGGATTGGGCAGGGGCAGCCCGTCGCGCCGCGCTTTGGCCGTCTGGGCAGCGTCAAAGACCTGATAAAAAACCCACGCGGCGAGCAGCAAGCCGAACACAAAGCTCTTGTCGGACAGGCTGACGAACACCGCGAAAATAAGCACGTGGGCCAGGGCCTTGATGTACTGGCCGTTGTACATGGCGCCGACGCCGGGAATGAAGCCCAGCAGGCCGGCCAGTACGGGATGGGCATGCAAGCCGGTCAAGTTGGCATCGGAGAAAGCGCCGCCCTTGGGGTGGAGAGGATAGTCGAGCCGCGAGGCAGGGTTCGCAGTAGATCACGCCTCCGACCGAGCGCATGCACCCGGTGCATAGTGGTTTTCCACAATTCTGACAATAGGCAGCAGCCGCAACATCAGGATGATTGATGCAGTTCATACCAAGCTCCTTTCCGCTTGGTCTTCAGTTGTCGACCGCAAGGCCCTGAAAACCTCTCTCTTCACTTTTTGTTTTTTTCCGTTCCGTTCAAAACTGGCCGGCACCTGCTGCGCACTATCTGGCTGGGCAGCGAAGTGCTGCGGTCTGGAATTCACCATCATCGCCGGCAGCGCGCTGTCGCTCTTCAAGGGCGTTCGCCGGCCCTGGGGTACGGGAAGCGCCTGTCCTCCGCTGGGAGCGTTCGAGCTGGGGCTGCCGTCGCGCGGGGTCTGCTGCTTGGGGGTTTCATTGGAAGTTGGCCGGGGCGCGGGTTCGGCCTCCGTGGAACGCCGCAATTCCCGCACCCGGGCCTCCATCTCATAGACCAGGCGCAGGTTCTCGTAGTACTTCATCACTTGTTCGTTGGTGGAGTAATACTGCCGGGTCAGGGTGGCGCGCAGCCGCGAAGGACGCAGGTCGGCGGCCCGCACCTCAGTCAGCTTGATCCCGGTCAGGTTCAGGGTGAGGGCGATGGAAAAGAAGGCCATGGCCGCGGTCATCATCAACCGGGGCTCAAAAGCCGAGCGGGCTATCTGGCGAACCACGGGCAGGACGCGATGCCACGCCGGGCGCGGGGGCAGCGCGCGCACCGGCAGAGGCACTCCCGGCACCACGCCGGCTTCCTCCCCCGAGACCGAGCCGCTGGTGCGGGCCAGGATCTTTTTGAGCAGATCGGCCGGGACCTCCGGCTCCTCGACCAGGTACTCGATCCAGGCCTTGCCCTGCTGGGTTTCTTTGAGCATCTGGGCACAGAGCGCGCATTCGGCGTGATGGCGGGCAAAGGCGGCCGCGTCGGCCGCGGGCAGAGTTCCGTCCAGCGCATCGGCGATCAGGCTTTCCCATTCGTCGCACCGTAAAACCCGGCCTGGCCGGCCGGACGGCGTATTTTGTTCGCGCTCAGACATTTACATCACCTGCCCTTTAGTACGTTCCAGCAGCCGGGCTAGTTCCGCGCGGCCGCGGCTGATACGGGACTTGACGGTTCCCTGGGGAATGGCCAATACCTCTGCAATCTCTTTGTAATCCATATCCTGCAGGTCGCGCAGGATAACTGCTTCGCGCAGCTCCGGCGACACCTTGGCCAGGGCGTGCTGCACCATGTCTTCCAGCTGGTTACGCACCGCCTGCTGAAAGGGCGTGGTGCGCTGGTCGACGATGGGGTCCACGCGGGAGGGCTCGCTGCCCTGCTCCCAGCCGGCGTCCATGGAGTCCGTGACCCGCTGCTGGCGCCCCCGGCGATAATGATCGACCAGCAGGTTGCGGGTCAGGGTGGTGACCCAGGTCTGGAAGCTGCCCTTGGCGGCGTCGAACGTGGCCAGGTTGCCGTACAGCTTGATGAAGACATCCTGGGTCAGATCTTCCGCGTCGTGGGACGAGGCGGTGAAGCGGTAACAGAGCGCGTAGACGCGGCGCTGCTGGGCCGCCACCAACTCCGTCCAGGCGGTCGAATCGCCGTCCAGGCAGCGCCTGACCAGCGCCGGCCAATCGATCTCCGGTGACTCGGGCCGCCGCGCAGCCGGCCATTGCCGGCGCGAATCACTCTCCGGCGGCGGGTTCGAAGGGAGATTCAACGCGGGGGTTCCTCGGCTTGTAGGATAGGGCCTCCCGGAGTTGGCCTGGTAGCGCTCACTGCGGACTCCAGTGGGCGCGATGGTCAGCGGAAGCGTGGCGGCCAGACTCATGCATGCTTGTACGCGCCGCTCCCGGCTTCGGTTCCATCGCGGTTACCGCATAACAACTTGCGGCGTGGCTTTTGCGCTCAGCGCCACAGGCGATGGTAGCGCTCGACCAGCCAGGCAAGGAAAAAAAGCAGGGCCATGATGCCGCTTCCCCACCAGAAAATCATCATGGGCAAGGAACCGGCCACACTGCCGTCGTGCCGCACGGCTCCCTGCGTGGCCCGTCTCTCCGCGGAGCGAAAGATGTATCCGCTGCCCAGGGCAACGGCGGCGGCCAGCAAGAGCATGCGCAGGGCGGGCAGCAATTGTTCTTCGAGATGCCCCCCGGGCTCCAGAAAGGCAGTATGAAAAACCGCATCGAGCAAAAGAATGCTACCCAGCAAAGAACCGAATTTAGCGAGTTCCAGAAACACGGCCAGTTCTCATAGTGCCGCCCCGGTTCAAGGCGACACCCAGTGAATTTTATGCCGTTCCAGCCACCAGCATGGGGCCTCGGAGCGATGGGGAAACAGCGCGGGCACGCAGGGTTGGGCGACGGTCCCCATATAGTCGAATTCCTCTTTCTGACCTTTCAGTGGGGTGCGCAAGAATTGCTCCACCTGGACGCTGTTCGACCCCTGAGCGCCGGTTTTGACCCGCAGAGTGATCCAGTCCCCGAGGTAGAGGACGACCAGAATGGCCAGCAAACCCTGGAGGATTCGTCCCCAAAGACGCTTCATATTGACAGCCATCCTACTCTGAAACGGGGGACCTTGGGCAGCCTCCTAGTCTGGTTCCCTCGCCAAGGACGGGTGCCCCATATCTCGCTCGTTTTTCGCGAGATGTGGGATTCCACCGAGGTCGACCGCTAAGGGCGTCGGTTAAATCGAGAGTCAGAGAGAAAAAGCAGTGGAATCCCACATCTCGCCAAAAACGAGCGAGATATGGGGCACCCGTCCCTGGTTAGGGAACCAGAGGTAGAATCCGTTGCCTACAACAACAGGTGTTACAGATCTTTTGGGGGGAATGAGAATGATCG
Source organism: uncultured Acidobacteriaceae bacterium (assembly GCA_963785315.1). Classification (GTDB taxonomy): domain Bacteria; phylum Acidobacteriota; class Terriglobia; order Terriglobales; family Acidobacteriaceae; genus PALSA-350. The sequence continues at coordinate 61,791 of CAWAUX010000001.1, forward strand.
CCAGCAGTGCCGAGCACGCAGTGGAATTATTGGATCGCGCTTTTGCGCAAGGGGACCTCGACGCAGTCCTCGGCTTCTACGAGGAGGCGGCAGTCGTCATCACCGGGCCGGGAAAAGCCGCCAGGGGAATGGAGGAGCTGAGAAGTTTTTTTGCCTGGGCGATGCAATCCGGTTCCCGGGCAGAGCAGCTGCGGACACAAGTCATTGAAGCTGACGGCGTGGCGCTTTTCCTGTCCCGTTGGACCCTGCACAGCAAGGGGGCAAACGGGACGACGCGGACTTTTACGGCAACCACGGTCTTTCGCAAGCAGCCGGATGGAGGATGGAAGGCCCTGATCGACAATCCATTCGGCCCGCTGATTCTGGAAACAGAACAAACGGGACCGCAATGACCAGGGAGATATGCGATCCGCCGTCGTTACGATTCCGGATGGCTATGCCCGGAACAGGAATTCCAGAGCACGCCCAAAGAATGCAACGCTATCTTGTCGCCCTCGCTGATAACCACAGGGTCTACGGCGAGCAGGAAGGCGTACTCCATCTCTTTGTTAATGATCACGCACCATTGTTCGTGCTGAACAACTCCATTGCATATGGTGCAGGAGGCCGCAGCGTTGTATTTGTTGGACACTCGCCACACTTCCTCTAACTGCTTGAGTGATCGGTCTAGCTCATCGGCGCCGGGGTTCATAAGTCATCCACCGTTGCATGACATCCGCGGTTGCGGCGCCCGATTCTTATCTTGCCGACGGGCAGCCAGATGATTTGCCTACGCCTTCAACCCAGCGTGGAGCGGGGTCGTGGGCGTGATTGCCGGCCGACGGATAGCTGTACATCCGTCTAACCGTCTTTCCCGTACACCTGCATTGGAAGTAACTGACTATCCGCGTCCAATGTATTCCTTGTACCTTACAAGAGATATCGCCGGGAACCCAATAGTGCTTCAGTGGCAGGAGCCCAACTTGACAACGCCCGCGCAACAATTTTCCCGATGCGATAAGTTCTCAGCGATGATCGTCCGCACGTATATCTCGCGGACTGACTAACCGCGGCGCGCGTTCCACGCCCTGCAAAACCATGCTGCGAGCCAGCAGGATGGCGTTGTCCATATCGTCCAGGTGCTTGAAAAACGCGTCTTCCGTCAGGTCTTGAATCGCGAGCTGGGAAAAGAGCGAGACCTCGCTGAGCCGGGTGCGCACGGCGAGCACCATTTTTGCCAGAAAAACTTTGAGCACCAACTCTTGCGCCAGCTGCTCAAAATACCTGCCGGGCATGGCTTTGAGAATTGCCTGATGCTCAGCGGGTATGACCAGATTGGCCTGAAAGGTGACAAAGCGCGGATGCTCTTTCATCTGCACTATATATATCGGCTCATTCGACAAGGTAGTGAGTAACCCAAAATCCCATGCCGGATCGGATTCAGTTTTCGTGCGCAGACCAGACTCTTCGAGCCAGCGGCAAAGCGTCGGCTGCAAATTGCCGCCGGCTACCTCGAACTGCTTGAAACGCAGCGCCCGGATACCCCAAAAGCCAACGACGATCGCGGACAGCAATGCGTACGCAATCAATCCATAGAGAACCACGCTCCACCAGGACAAGGCTTCCTCCCGTATTTCCAAAATCGGCGGGAGTCTTGTGAGCAAGTGATCCCGGAGTAGCTCCGTCCGCTGGACCAGCATTGGACAAGGAAGGAGCTGCCAGCAAGCAGATATAACACCGGGATGAGAAGAGTTCGTTGCGCCAGCGCAAGCAGGATCGTGCAATTGATTGGTTGAGTTAGAGAGGACGAATAGCTCTAGGTCATGGACTCACGCAGAGCTGCTCTGGCGCGCGCCAGGCGGGACTTGGCGGCAGGAACGGAAATGCCCATGTGGTCGGCGATTTGCTTGGTCGAATGCCCCTTCATCTGTCCCTGCTCGATCACCACGCGGAGCGAGGTTGGCAGTTGGCCGATGGCCCGCTTCAGATGTCTGGACCGCTCGCGTCCCAGGTAATGTTTCTCCGGGTCGGTGGTGTGTTGGGAGATGCGCCAGTACCTCCAGGACTCTTCTTCCGCGGTTACATCCATCGATGTTTCCGGCCGGACGCGCTTCCGGCGCAGGATCATGAGTGCGGAATTGATGCCGATCCGGGTGAACCAGGTGGCGAAGCTTGACCTGCCGTCAAATTGCCGCAAATTCTTAAAAGCGCGCAGCATGGAATCCTGCAGCGCATCCTCCGCGTCCTCACGATTTCTGGTCACGCTGTAGATGCTGCTGAAGGTGCGTTTCGAGCTACGTGCGCACAACTCGACGAAGGCCCACTCCTGGCCCGATTGCGCGGCCGCAATCAGCCCTTCATCGCTCATGCTGCGAAAGTCGAGGTCGACTCCGTGTGGCGGTACTGCGCAGGAATTCATCAAGACGCCTCCGGGAGAGAATGTTTTGATTCTAGGAGCTTGGCGGGACCAACTTGCCGAGATCACTGTCAGCTAACAGTTGCTGCGTTGCCGGCACGCCTGGTAGATATCGCGGGGGAATCTGTTCGCCGGGATTGGTTAGGCGGTAGAGTGGATACGTCATGCCAAGGCCCGATACCACTCGCCCCGGTTCTCTGTCCGTTTTTTCTCCCACCAACCGTCGCCACTTCCTGTTGGGCGCGGCTGCGACCCTGGCTGCCGCCCGCGCCGGCGCTCTGGCCGCGGCCTTTGCACCGGCCAACGATCATGCCGGCGGTCCACTGAAGATTGAAGCCGTGGAATTGGTCGAACTGCATGGCAGCTATACCGCGGAAGCAGGCGTCAACGGGCAGCCACAAGTGAATCCGCTGGACGTGTACGACGATCTGCGTCCCGAACCTTACAGCGACCAGCCGTCAGGCAGCAAGCAGGTGCATACCAGCGCCATCTATCTGCGCCTGCACGCCGGCGGTATCGAAGGTCTCTACGGGCCCATCGAGAAGAGCGCGGCCATTGTGGTCGAACAGGAGCTGCGTCCCTTTCTGCTGGGCAAGGATGCGCTGGCCGGTGAAGCGCTCTGGGACCAGATGTATCGCTCCAACCGGCACTCGCGCGATGGCTTCTTCATGATGGCCATCAGCGCGGTGGACAACACGCTGTGGGATGTGCGCGGCCGTTACTATGGCGTGCCGGTGTATCGGCTGCTGGGCGGCCCCACGCGCTCCTCGGTGGAGATGTACGCCAGTTGTCTTGGTTTCTCCCTCCAGCCGGAGGCGGTGCGCACCCGCGCCCTGGCCATCAAGCAGCAAGGCTTCCGCTATCAGAAGTGGTTCATGGGCTACGGCCCCGGCTCCGGCCCTGAAGGCATGAAGAAGAACGTCGAGCTGGTGCGCATTCTGCGCGAGACCCTGGGCGACGACAGCGAGATCATGTTTGACGCCTACAGCGGATGGGACCAGGACTACACCCTGGAATGGGCTCACCAGGTGGAAAAGTATCGCCCCCACTGGATCGAAGAAGCGACCCATCCGGAAAAGATCGAGAGCTTTGCCGCCATGCGCCGCAGCACCACCATTCCCATCGCCTCCGGAGAGCACTTCTACGGCCGGTGGGAGGTGGAGCGCTACCTGCAGGCGGGCGCGCTCTCCGTGGTCCAGGCCGATCCGGAGTGGTGCGGGGGCACCTCAGAGCTGGTGCGCATCGGCACTGTGGCTTCGCTGCATGATGTGCCGGTAATTCCCCACGGCCATAGCCTGCGCGCGGCGATACACATCATCTGCAGCCAGTCGCCCATGACCTTTCCCCTGGGCGAGTACCTGGTCAACAAGATGCGGCACTACTACCACTTCGAAAGCAATCCCCTGGTTCCGGTCAACGCCCACATCGCTCTGCCCACCGGCCCCGGTTTCAACGTGCAGCTCGATCCCGCCAAAATTGAGTCGCAAACCATACTCAAGCCCGAGTAATATGCGCTTTGTCTTTCATGGGCCGTTCAATATCTAGAACCTGGAAAGGGCTTCATGTTCCTTCACCTGCGATGGCTGGGCAAGATTGCAACCTTCACGGTTTTATTCTCCGGCGCAATCGCGTCCGCGAGTTCCACGGACAAGGCAAAGGATCACACCACCAAGGATCACACCACATGGAGCACTTACCTGGGCAACGCGGATGGGTCTCACTACTCCTCGCTGAAGCAGATTGACCGGTCCAATGTAACTAGATTGCAGGTGGCCTGGTCCTATGACAGCGGGACCGAACGGCCCTACGAGTTCAATCCCATCGTCGTCGGCAGGACCATGTATGTGCTGGCGAAAAATACTTCGATCGTGGCCCTCGACGCGGCCACGGGGAACCCATTGTGGACCTATCACTCACGCAACCTGGGACCGCGCGTAGAGGGCCATCGCGGCATCAACTACTGGCAGAGCAGCGATGGCTCCGATAAGCGCCTGCTGATCAGCTTCGCCAACCACCTGGAAGCCATCAACGCGGTCAATGGAGAACTCATCCCCTCCTTCGGCAATGGGGGAACGGTCAATTTGAAAGAAGGGCTGGGGCGGGATGCGAACACGATGCGCCAGATCCAGTCCGGCACTCCCGGGGTGGTCTTTGCCGACCTGATCATTCTGGGCTCCTCCACCGGAGAGGACTATGGCTCTCCCCGGGCGATATCCGCGCCTACGATGTGCGCAGCGGGCGCATGGTTTGGATTTTTCACACCATTCCGCATCCCGGCGAGCCGGGCTACGAGACCTGGCCCAAGGACGCCTGGAAATCCGGCGGCGGGGTGAATTGCTGGGGCGAAATGAGTCTGGATGAAAAGACAGGAATCGTCTACATCCCCACGGGAGCTCCCGTGTATGACTTCTACGGCGCCGATCGCAAGGGGAACAACTTATTCGCCGACTCCTTGCTGGCGCTTAACGCCCAGACGGGAAAGCTGGTCTGGTACTACCAGCTGATTCACCATGACTTGTGGGACTACGACGCCATGGCCGCGCCGCAACTGCTGACCGTGCGCCACGACGGGGAGGATATTCCCATCGTGGCCCAGGCCTCGAAGCAAGGCTTTGTTTACGTCTTTAACCGGGCCACCGGCAAACCACTCTGGCCCATGGAGGAGCGCGCCGTGCCGGGATCCAACATGCCCGGCGACGAGGCCTCCCCCACCCAGCCCTTCCCCAGCGCGCCGCCGCCCTTCGCTCGCCAGGCCTTCACCGCGGCTGACCTCAATCCATATATTTTGAGCCCGGCGGATCGCGCACGGTGGAAGAAGGTAGTGGAGAATGCCGTCAACCAGGGGCTCTTCACCCCTCCTGGATTGACCGATACGATCGAGATGCCCGGTAACCATGGCGGTGTCAATTGGGGCATGACCGCAGCCAATCCGGCAGACGGGACGATGTACGTCGTATCCATGGATATTCCGGCCATCCTCAAGAATGAACGCCGCGAGCCGCCCTCGCTGTGGCAAATTCCCAGTCAGGCCGCTCCCGCAGTACAAGGCAAGGCGGTGTACCACGTTTACTGTGAGCGGTGTCACGGCCCGGAGCGCGCGGGGGCGCCGCCCGCGATTCCTTCGCTGGTGAATGCCCCCTCTGTCTTTGGAGCCCAAACCATCAAGAGCGTGGTGAATTACGGGCTCAACGACATGCCCGCTTTCCCCGATCTCACCGACCGGCTGCTGAACAATCTGCTGTTGTATCTCGGCAATCCGGCGAGCGCGCCTGACCCATTTGTTTCGCGCAATGAACCACCAGCGAACACGGGCGCATCCGAGCCGGTTCGCTACTGGTCCGGGTACGGCTTGCAGCCTTCGATCATCCGCCCACCATGGTCCGTGATCACGGCCTACGACCTGAACCAGGGAGTCATCAAGTGGCAGGTGCCCCTGGGAAATGCTCCCCAGGGTGAGTCTGAGCATCTCAAAGACACCGGCATCATGATGTCCAGGAACGGGCCTGTGGTGACCGCTGGCGGCCTGGTTTTTATCGCTACCAAAGACGAAGGCAAGCTCCGCGCTTACGACCAGGCAAGCGGTAAGGTTCTTTGGGAAACGGATCTTCCGGCTGCGTCTGAAGGTGTCCCGGCGGTCTACGAGGTAGACGGGCGCGAATATATCGTGATCTGTGCCGCCTCGGCCAAGCAGACGGAGATACCGAGAGATGGGCCGGAGGAGCAATCAGCGCAGCCGGTGCATCGCTCTTACCTGGCCTTCGCTTTGCCTAAGAACTAACAAACCCCAGACCTTTGTGCGGGAGCCGGGGCGCACTCGAAGGTCTGGGGTTTGTTAGTTCTCACACAGACTCTACTGCGCCGGAGTCGGTCCGCCCACCGTCGACGATCCGGTTCCGCTGCATCCGGTGCTGCCGTAGCGGAGAAACTTCTGGATCCGCTTGCCGGTGTCGACTTCGCCGGTATAGAGGTTGCCCTTGCTGTCCAGGCTCACCTGGTGCAGCCAGTGGAAGTCTCCGGGCATGCGGCCACTGTGTCCCAGCCGGCCCAGCTCCTGCAGGTTGCTGCGGTTCAGGACATAGATGGTCATGTTGGCGTTGTCTCCGATATAGAGGCAGCTTTGCGCCTCGTCTCTGGAGAAGTTCAGAGATACAGCCGTGCCGATGATGTTGGTGTGCTGGCTGACAAATTGCTCGGCCACGAAACCGCATTTGCCGGCCACGCCGGCTGGATTGCTGCAGGGCTTGCCCAGCGAGGGATCGTGGATGTCAAAGACTTGAATTCGATCGTTACCCCGGTCGCACACATACATCTTGCCGTCCTGGGCAATCTTGACGCAGTGCACGGGGTTGCGGAAGAAGGCGGGCTTCTTGTTGCCTTTGGTGTAGTCGTCGATCCAGGTCCCTGCGGCTGCTGCGGCGGCGTCGTCCACGGGATTGTTTCCGTAGGCGCCGAAGTGGCCGATATATTTGCCGGTATCGGCGTCAACGATCAGCACCCGGCGATCTCCGTAGCCGTCCGCGATGTAGAGGCGGTTGGTTGCGGGGTCGACCACCATATCCGCCGCCTGGTAGAGCAGCGGCGTGCCATTCACCCCGCCGTGGGTATCGTTGCTGTCCGGTCTGGTCGGCGTTCCCCCGATTCTTAATTTGAAATTGCCGTCCATGTCGAACTTCTGTACGAAGCCATCGCCGCCTTGCTTGTTGGTGGCCCAGGGCGAGCCTGCGTTGTCGGCCGCAGCGGAATTTCCCGAGAGCCAGACGTTGTCGTTCTGATCGATATAGATTCCGTGCTCACTGCTGGGCCAAAGGCAGCCTGTCTTCCGCCTTGCACTTACCGCCGATAAATCCAGGGTCCGCCGGACCACCCCAGGCGCGCAGCAGCTTGCCGGCGGAATCAAACTCCAGCACCGAGGGAGCGGCTTTGCAGCAATCGGCGATGGTGCCATAGGTGCGGACCTGGCCCAGTCCGTTGACCGGCTGCCCTTTCTCGTTGACCGCGCCAGGCACCGGCCCTTCGAGGCCGGCCTCTTCATTGGTCAAAGTGCGCGGGCGGTTGTAGACCCAGATATGGTCATGCGGGTCGACATAGAGGCCGCCTATCTGGCCCAGGATCCAATGGTGGGGTAGCGGCTGTGGCCAGGCGGGATCGACCACGAAACCCGGGGTCTTGCCGGTGCTCGATGTGTTGTATACGCCGGCCTGCTTGAAGAGCCGGTCCAGAGAACCATCGTTCTTGAGCAGATTGTTATCGGTATCGGCGGCCATGACCAGGGTGGTCATCGCTATCAGGAGCAGCACAGCCGTTAGTTTGCCTCGGGTCATCCTTCTCAACCTGGGCAGCAGACGAGTCATTTCCATCTGCTGCCGTGACCCCAGGATGAGAGCATACTATTCCAGCCTCTTCAAGGGCTGGTCAAGCCCTACTGTTGTGGTGGCCCACCGCCGCCTTGCATCCGCTGCTGCATGCGCTCCTGCATTTTCTGTTGATCTGCTTCGAACTGCTTCTTCTGGTCGTCGTTCAAGACGGCTTCAATCTTAGTCTTGGTGTCGGCGTGAATGCTTTGCATCCTGGTCATGCGGTCTTCCCGCGATAGCGAGGAATCCCCGTGCAAGGCCTGCATTTGCTGCTGCTGGGATGCCAGAATGGGCTTGAGTTGGGTTTGCTGATCGGCGGAGAGATTGTAGCGCTTGGTCATCCCCTCCAATTGCTGCGCCGGATCCATCATGCCGCGATGGCCGCCACCGCCTGGGGGTGGCCCCTGGGTTTCCGGAGTTCCGCCGGGTTCCTGGGCAAATACGTGAACGCTACCTACCAGGCATACTGCCAGGACCGCGCTCTGTAAACGGAAACTGAATGGCTTCTTCATCGCAACAATTCCTCCATGGCTTGCAGTGTGCGAACGCTTGACGTCTGTATAGACGGCACGCGGGGGGAATACGATGTCCATTCCGCCTGATTATCGTTCCGCGTTCACTGGCATGAACAGGATCGGGGGACGCGCTACAGGCCCCCGGGGACGATGTGCGCCAAGTGGAGCCGTCGGCGTAGGTAATGGCGTTCACGTCCACGGCGGTGATGGCAGTGAAGTGACTCAACGAGAGATTGCGGCCAGCCTGGCCGTTTCCCTTCACGTCCAATGCGACCTCGACGGTCCGTGCCAAATCAGGATCCGCTCCTGATACGGGGACGTATCTCCACTTGTTGCTGAATCCGTGAACCACGACTTGCGCGCTCACGATGGACTGCGGTGAGAGGTTGGTTAAGGTGAGGTGAATGCCCTGACTCTGATCCGTTTGCTGGACCTGCCCGTTAAGAGGCTTCCCATTGATGGTGGGACCGGCGGCCCTGCTCACAGGGAGCCCGGGTCCGTGTTGTACCTGCAGGCCGACGGGACAATTGGTTCGGTCCATGTGCAAAGGAGGGCTCGCTAGTACCAGGTTTGCGGCGGAGCCGGTGACAGCTTCCTGGCTAAATGCACAGGTAGTTGTAAGCAGGATGGCGAACGAGAGGATGCTGGCGCATTTCATATCTGGCCCCCTAGCCACACATGCGATGCAACCACGGTACTCCAGTCGATTTTTGAGGGCAAGGTCCCTGGTTCCCAAACAAAGGACGGGTGCCCCATATCTCGCTCGTTTTTCGCGAGATGCGGGATTCCACTGCTCTTTCCCTCTGACCTCCCGATTCATCCGACGGACTGAGTCAACGTCGGTGGAATCCCACATCTCGCGAAAAACGAGCGAGATATGGGGCACCCGTCCTTTGTTTGGGAACCAGGGACCTCAGCCGGGAGAAGTCATTGCAGCAAGGGCGTAACCGCAGCCATCTCCCGCTTCACGTTGCTACGTCTTTTGGGGCTTGAGGATGGCATAAGACCCCCCGTGGCTGATAAGGACCTATTCTCTGGCTGTCCTGCGGTTTCACTGTCGCATTTTGGCAACTGACTATCGGGAAATTGCTCACCGTCCCCTTGCCCAAGTGCACTCTCTTGTTCTTGGATTCGCATGCCAGCACTCCGTTCACCGTTCTCACCCTCGTGTCCCCCAGACTCGACGGATCTCCCCATTGGACAAAGTAAAAATCTCGCCTGGCCATAGCCCTGCAACTCCGCCGAGATCATGGGCTGATACCTGTTCTCGGCTTCGGGGACAGAGGCGGAAAGATGATTGGCAGGCGTTCGCCGGTTAAGGAAAGCGGAAACAAACGTCACGGAGTGACAACCCTTGATAAGTAAAGTCGGCCTCGCAACTTGGCAGCCCAAGCCGTAAACTCCATAGCATCCACTCGGCCCTTTGACTGCGAGGGAATCGATTGGAGCAACCGGGCGCACTTCTTCGCCCTGGCCTCGCGCGCCATGCGCCGCATGTTGATCGATCATGCCCGTGCCGCACACGCGCAGAAGCGGCCTGGAGCGAGGCAGAAGGTCGAGCTCGAATCCGCGCTGGTACTTGTCGAGGGGCAAGCCACCGACTTGCTGGCGCTGGATGAGGCACTGGCCAGGCTGGCAGAGTGGGATCCCCGTCAGAGCCGGGCGGTCGAGATGCGTTTCTTCGGGGGTCTTGGTTTCGACGAGATAGCCGAGGTGCTAAGCATTTCCGACCGCATGGCGAAGCGGGATTGGGCGATGGCGCGGGCCTGGTTGTATCGCCAGCTGAGCAAGCAGCAGGAAACCTGAGCGAGTCGAGGGATGAAGATGGACCGGCCAACCAGCCCGATGACCGCGGATAAGTGGATGCAGCTGAAGAAGATCTTTGCCGCTGCGCAGGGCAAGCCGCCGGCCGAGCAAGCTGCGATGGTCTGTGCACTGGCCGACGGCGATGAGGAGTTAGAGTCGGCGGTCAGAGATCTACTCGCAGCCGACGAAAGTGCCGGCAGCTTTCTGCAAACGCCCGCAGCCGATCTGCATAGCGCTCTCCTGGCGCCGGGCACACGACTCGGTCCCTACCAGATTCTTGGCCTGCTGGGCGAGGGTGGAATGGGCAAGGTCTACCGCGGCCTCGACACGCGCTTAAACCGCGCCGTCGCCATAAAAATTTCCGCCGAGCAGTTCAGCAAACGATTCGAACTGGAAGCGCGGGCCATATCGGCGCTGAACCATCCCAATATCTGCACTCTCTACGACGTCGGCCCCAACTACCTGGTAACGGAGCTGGTGGAAGGCGAAACCTTGCGCGATTGGCTTGCAACACACTCCGGCCCTGGAACGCCGCATGGAGACCATGAGGCAGGTGCTGGAGGCGCTTCGCGCAGCGCATTGCGCCGGCATTGTGCATCGCGACCTCAAACCGCAAAACATCATGGTTCGGTTCGATGGCTATGTGAAGGTTCTGGACTTCGGCCTGGCCAAGCAGTTGCCCACTGCACGTTCGGCGTCGAGGGAAACCATCGCACCCTCCGATGCAAGTGTTCCCGGCCAGATCGTGGGAACCGTCGCCTACATGTCTCCGGAGCAGATCCAGGGACATCCTGTCGATCAGCGCAGCGACTTATTCTCCATCGGGATCATTCTCTTCGAGATGTTGACCGGGAAGCACCCCTGGCCGCGCGCATCGGTCGTGGATACTCTGCATGCCATCCTTCATGACGATCCGCCACCTCTACACGCCACGACCCTCTCGGGTGCGCAGCTGGCCCCCATCGTGAGCAAGCTTCTGAGCAAAAATCCGGCGGAGCGGTATTCACTCGCCGAGGGGGTTCTGGAAGCGCTCAACAGCAGCGTGGCGCCACAAGTGCCTTCGGCCGGAACCCCTGGCCCCACGGAACGCGTGGCCGGACGGACGCGCAGTCCTTGGCTAAAGTACGGAACCGCGGCCGTTACCGTTTTCGTTTTGGCGGCCGGCGCGTTCTTCTTCTGGCAGCGGCGCACGCAGGCCAAACCGCTTACAGACAAAGATGTGCTGGTGCTGGCCAACTTCGCCAACACCACCGGCGACCCGGTGTTCGACGGCACGCTACGCCAAGCGGTCGCCATCCAGTTGGAGCAGTCCCCTTTCCTGAAAATCATGGACGACGAGCAGGTGCAACGGAACCTGCGGCTGATGAGCCAGCCGCCGGGAACGCGCATCACCGACCAGATCGCGCACGACATCTGCGTGCGCGACGCAGCCGCGGGTACGATCGAGGGCTCCATCGCCAGCCTGGGCAAGAGCTACGTCGTCACCCTCCAGGCCATCACTTGCCCGGGTGGCGCGACACTGGCCCGGGAGCAGACGCAGGCCGACGACAAGGAGCAAGTGTTGAACGCAGTGGGAACCGCCGCGACGGCCATGCGCGCCAAACTCGGAGAATCGCGCAGCTCGATCCAGAGGCTAAATCGTCCGCTGGAAGAGGCGACCACGGGTTCGCTGGAAGCCCTGCAGAGCTACACCGAGGGCAAGGCGCTGCTGACCCAGGGCCGGTTTCTGGCTGCCCGTCCGTTGTTCGAGCGCGCCATCGCACTCGATCCCAATTTCGCCATGGCGTACTACTACGTCGCGATCGCTTTCAACAATGCTGGGGATACAGCTCGCCAGGTCGAATATGACGGAAAAGCTTTTGCGTTGATCGACCGTGTCTCGGAGTATGAGCGGGTCGCGATTGGGGGCGGCTACTACGATTCAACCGGCGAGCTGGATAAAGCCATGGATGCTTATCGACGGGGTAGTGAGAACTATCCCCGCGTCTGGGGTTTTCCTAACAACTTGAGCGAAAACCACATAAACCTGGGGGAATTCGAAGAGGGGCTCAAGGAGGGCCAGGCGGCAAATGAGTTGCAGCCGAATGCTGAACCGCCCTATCGGCGGCTATTGGACGCCTACCTATGCCTGGATCGGCTGGACGAGGCCAGGAAGGTGGCGGAGCGAGCGCGCATGCAGGGTATCAACGGCGCGAGGATCCACCAGCGCTTTCTGGAAATGGCCTACATCGAGGGCGATCAGGCTGCCGTCTCCAGGGAAATTCAATGGTACGCAGGCAAGCCGGAGGAGTACCTCAGCCTTGGTCTGCAGGCGGCCCATCTGAACGTTCTTGGCCGGCGCCGCGAGTCCAGCAAATTGTATAAACGAGCTGCAGAGACGGCGCTCCGCCCGGGGCTGCGGAACGTCGCGGCGGACTTTGAAGAAGCAGATGCGCGGGCCGACGCGCTGTCGGGAAACTGCGAGACCGCGCGCCGCCTGGGGCGTCCGGCGCTGGCGCTGGCGCTGTGCGGAGATACAGCCAAAGCAGAAAAGCTCGCGGCGGAGACTGCGCAGCTTTTTCCCAATGGAATTCTCTGGAACACGGTGCAACTACCCGGGATTCGCGCTGCGATGGAGCTCCATCGCGGTCAGCCTGCCAGGGCGGTGGAACTACTGGCATCCGCCTCGCCTTACGAGCGCGCTTACCCCGAGGCGGTGTACCTGCGGGGCTTGGCGTACCTACGCTTGCGCAAGGGAGCGGAGGCCGCAGCCGAGTTCCAGAAGATTGTGGATCACAAAGGCGCCAATTGGGCTAGCGCGTGGCGCTTTCCGAATTGGGGACTGCACTATTCTCTTTCCTACCTGGGCCTGGCGCGCGCCTACGAACTCACGGGCGACACGGGGAGGGCCAGGAAAGCCTTTCAAGAGTTCTTCGCACTTTGGAAGGACGCCGACCAGGATCTCCCTATCCTCAAAGAAGCGCAGGCAGAATATGCCAGGCTGCAGTAAGCTGTTTTTTGATTTTCGGGTTTTGGTGGCCGGAAAACTGTGAAGAGCAGCGGCCAACAAGCATTCGAGGTCCTTCGACTGCGCGCCAGAACCCTCTGTTAAGCGATAGATCCGCGAGGCGCTTCGCTCAGGATGACGATTTCGTGGGAGAACTAACGGAACCGAGACCTTTGTGCCGGAGCCGGGCGCACTGCAGATCCCTGCGCTCTCGGGATGACAAGTGGAGGGTGGTGACTTCTGTTAGGGGCCGTCAGATTGGATGGACAGAAAAGAAACAGCCGGGCCCTCCACTTCGCTTCGCTTCGGCCCCACGGCAAGCCGGGGCAGCCGGGATGAAAATCAGGTGAAAATCAATAAAGTCACAGCCATTCAGAGTAGGCCTACTTCTGAAACAGTAGCGGAGCGAAATGGATGAGATTGTCGCGCCAGACTGGCCATTGGTGATGACCTGGGGTTTCGATAGCGGTCACCGGAAGTCCCTGGGCTTTGAGCGCGGCGATTACGGTCTGGTTGGGCTTGAGCAGCGCGTCGTCCACACCGCAGGCCATCCATAGCAGCCGGAGGTTTGCCTTCTGCGCATTGGTCTGCGGAAGATCGGCGATGGCTTTGGCATTGAGGCCGGCGGAGAAGGTGCCGATCCAGGCGAAGAGCTCAGGGTGCGCAAGACCGACGAACAGGCTCTCATGGCCACCCATGGAAAGGCCGGCGATGGCGCGGTCCTCGCGCTTCTTCGATACGTGATAGTTGGCTTCAATCTGCGGGATCACTTCGGTGACCAGCGCTTTTTCATAGAGGTCGTAGTTTTGCTGATTCAGTTCAGGAGTACGCCCGGGCTTGAGCACCGCCAGGTTGCCATAGCCGAGCGTCATCACCACGATCATCGGCTTGGCTTTGCCCGAGGCGATCAGGCTGTCGAGGATGAAGTTCGCCTTCCCCACCTGGGTCCAGCCGTCGGCCGCATCGCTGTAGCCGTGCAGAAGGTAGAGAACGGGATAGCTCTGCTTGGACTTCGCGTTATAGCCGGGCGGCGTGTAGACGTAGTAATCGCTTTGATTGTTGGGCAGGCCGAGGACTACCTGCGAGGTGTAGAAATGGTGTTCCACGATGCCGTGGGGAATGGACTGTAACTCCCACGGTTGCGGCGGCGTGCCGGGAATCGTGAGATTGCTCCAAAGGTTCAGCAGGTTGTCGCGCACATCGGTGTTCCTGGGGTCCAGCACCGGTGTGCCATCGACCAGGAAACGATACTCATAGATTTCGGGTGCGAGGACAGGAGAGGTCGCGGTCCATAGACCGTCCGCATCCTTCTGCATCGCCGTAGTTGTACCTTCGAGCGCCAGGTCGACTTTCTGCGCGTTAGGCGCAAGCAGGCGGAGGGTCACGGTGCCGTCGGGGTGGATCTCGGGCGAAAGGTAGGGCGGGAACGCGGGCGCGGGGGCCGGGGGTGGGGTTACCGGGGCGGCCGGGGTCTGGGCGGCCGCGAAGACTGGCAGGCAGGCAAACAGAAGGAGGGCGGCGCGAATGGGTCGTGGATTCATCGCGAAAGTCTATCAAACCAGTCATATGGGCTGCTCCTCATTACCAAAGGTCAGAAATGGTTACCGGAACTGTAGCCGAAGCCGTATCGATCTTCATATAAGTAGTGCAGGAGGAGGAACGAATGCCTACTGAACGTTGCAAACAGTGCGGTGAGATGATGACCGAGCAACCGGCCGCCTATGAGACGGTAGACCTCGCCGGTGTCCCCAAGCATTCCGATCGGTTTTACGAGCAGTGGTTCGTCTGCCGTAATGGGCATCGCAAGGGATATATTTCCGGGCACGGCTCTGGTCCTGGGGCTGTTATGGTGGTGAGCCAAACCAATGTAGTCAGCGTTCGCGCCTAGAACTCTTTGAGCGCCAGCTCTGCATAAAAATGCCTTTGGGCTTTCAGCCCAGGGCATTTTTCTGTTTTTAGCGCGAACCGTGCATTCAGGCTGCGTTGGTCCAGGCTTCAGCAAGAGGCCATCAGCCCCTGAGGTACGTCTTTTGCCGGCTGTGTCTTAGGGTTCTCATGCAGGCACTGAAAGCCCGTACGCTTTGTGCCGAAACAACGGGTCACACCAACGCTGGGTTAGGCTGGTCAGATACTTCAAAACGAGGCCTGGATGAATCGTGCTCACAAGATAGGTGCGGCGGTGTCGCTGACGGTGCTGGTTTTGTGTTTGCTGGGGAGCTTCATGACCCGGGGAGTCATGGAGAATCTGCCCTTCCTGCATGGGCAAAAGACAGGTTGGAACGCGATCCCGCGTCCCGATGGGATCGTGGACCAGCGGCCCTGGACGACTGCGAGCACGCTGAGCGCTTTGGCAGTGTCGGCGGAAGAGCTGCAGCTGGCGCGGGAAGCGGAGCGGCTGGCCGACCACGAGGTAGACCAGAATTTCGCGCAATCTCTGCGCCAGGCGAGTGCCGAGACCAGGGAGCTGACCGGGGAGGCCTTGGCCTTGCAGCAGCGGGTCACCGACCTTCAGCAGACCGTCGCAGAGGACCAGGAACGGGTCGCAGCCTTGACCACTAAGGCAGCCGCCCTCACTGCAGCCGCCGCCCCTGCTTCAGCCGGTGCAGTTGAGCCGGTGGGAGACGATCTGAATGTTGCCAGGGCCCAGCTGAGCCTTGACCAGGACGAGCTATCGGATTCGATGGAAGAGTTGGCACGGGCCAGTGGAGATCATCGGGGGCAGATTCAACGGGAGCTATCGGCCCGCG
Source organism: uncultured Acidobacteriaceae bacterium (assembly GCA_963785315.1). GTDB lineage: Bacteria > Acidobacteriota > Terriglobia > Terriglobales > Acidobacteriaceae > PALSA-350. The sequence goes on from CAWAUX010000001.1 coordinate 77,594, forward strand.
AAGCGCAGATGAAGAAGTACAACCTGCAAGGAGCGGGGGACCAAGGGCAGGCCGCCGTGATTTCCGCCGGCCAGCACACGACGCTGGCCGGGCAGATTTTGGAGTGGTGGGCACAGCGCAGCAGGAAGCAACTGATCGAGCAGGCCGAGCAGCTGGCGCGCGCGGATGTGGCCGCGCTCACAGCGGACCATGCCCGGCTGCAGCAAGAGGCCCAGGCCAGCGAAGCCAAAGCTGCCGCCAAAACGCCCGGGGAGTCGAGTGCGGCCCGGGTTAAGGAACTGCAAGGCCTGGCCACGCAACGGACGGTTTTGAGCATCCTCGACGACCGGCTGGGAGCGCAGCAGCAGCTCGCTGCTCTCTATGTTCGCTGGGCCAACCAGGTACAGCTGCAACACAAAATCATGCTCCACCTGATGCTGCGCTCGCTGTCCCTGATCGCGGCCGTTGTTCTGCTGACCATCCTGGCCGGCTGGGCTTTGCAGGTGGCATTCGCCCGCATGTCGCGGGACCGGCGGCAAAGGCAAACGCTGCGCATCATTCTCAACCTGACCACACAAGTGATCGGCTTGCTGCTGGTGCTGCTGGTCATCTTCGGTCCTCCGCGGCAAATGCCGACCATCCTCGGCCTGGCTACAGCAGGGTTGACCGTGGTCTTCCAGGACTTCATCCTGGCGTTTTGTGGTTGGTTTGTGCTCATGGGGAAGAACGGGATTCGGGTGGGCGACTGGGTGGAAATTGATGGGGTCGGAGGTGAGGCAGTGGAGATAGGCCTCTTCCGCACCTGGTTGCTGGAGTCGGGAAATTGGACGGCGGATGGCCATCCCACGGGACGGCGGGTCTCCTTTTTGAACGGCTATGCGATTCGCGGGAAGTACTTCAATTTCTCCACCGCCGGGCAATGGATGTGGGACGAGATCAAGGTGAGTATCCCGTCCGCGGTCAAGGCTTATCCCTTGATCGACAAGATCCGCGAAGCAGTCATAAAGGCCACCGAGTCGGATGCGGAGATGGCGGAGGAGGCGTGGAAACGCGTGACCCACGAAGAGGGTCTGCCCCAGTTCAGCGCGACGCCTTCGGTCGATATCCGCCCGGCGGGTGAGGGCGTGGACATCGTAGTGCGCTACGTAACCCGGGCAGCGGCCCGGCTGGAGACCAGTAACCGGTTGTTCGAAACCGTGGTGGAGCTCATGCAGGGAGCGCGGGAGATAAGCCGAAAGTAGCCGATTCGCGAGGGAAAAGATCGCTCTCCCGCGAAAGAGCCGTGGGCACCGAGCTGGTTCCAGGTTAGATTAGGACGCGGAGCGCCGTAACTACCGGTCGGTTTGCGTGACTGCTCGCCGCTAAAGTGAAAGTCGTCTTGTAACATCGCCAGGAAGTCCTCGGCGCCCCAGATCGCTTTCACGGGGTTATATGAGACTGGGCAAAAGTGCTGTTAGAGCGGAAGACATCCTTCAGCGGCAAAAGCCGAATTCATTGCGAAGCATTTATGTACGGGCCGAAGCCCGTACCCTTCAGGGAAATGAGTTTTTCCGCAGCGTCGTAGGACCGGGCCCTCGACGCCTTGGCTTATGACTGCTGCATGAAGTCCGGCGAAACCGGATTTTCGTAGAGGGAATAGTCGCGCGTGACCACCGTCAACCCGCTTTGGGTCACGAAGTAATTGCGCCGGTCCTCTTCGCGGTCGTAGCCGATGACCGTGCCTTCCGGCAGGTGCACATCGCGGTCGATGATCGCCCGCCGGATGCGGCAGTGCCGGCCGATGTCGACGTGGGTGAAGATGATGCTCGATTCCACCTCGGCATAGGAATTCACACGTACATCCTGTGATAGGACGCTGTTGCGCACCACCGCGCCGGATACGATGCAGCCGGCCGAGATCACCGAGTTGATGGCCATGCCGGTGCGTCCCGGTTCGCCAAAGACGAACTTGGCCGGCGGATACTGCCGCTGCCGCGTGCGCATCGGCCACGCCTTGTCATACAAATTGAAAATCGGAGAAACCGACGCCACGTCCATGTTGGCGTCGAAATAGGCTTCCAGCGTTCCCACATCGCGCCAGTAGAGCGCGTTCTGCTTGTTCTCATCGACGAAGTTGTAAGCGGAGATCTTGTAGCGCCCCAAAATGCCGGGCAGGATGTTGTGCCCGAAGTCATGCTTGGAGTTGGGGTCCTCGGCGTCTTTCATCAGCGCCGGCAGCAGCACGTCGGTGTTGAACAGATAGATGCCCATGGAGGCATCCACTTTGGTCGGATTGAAGGGCGAGCGCAGGTTGGTGGTCTTGGGCTTCTCCTGGAAGCCGATCACCTCGCCCGTCCGGCTCACCTCCACCACCCCGAAACGCGCCACGTCCGACGGCTCGATAGGCAGCGTGGCCAGGGTTACGTCCGCGTTGGCGTGCCATATGGTGATCGAGCATCAGCCCGTAGTTCATCTTGTAGATGTGGTCGCCGGAGAGGATGAGCACGTGCTTCGGCTGCTCGGCGCCAATCGAGTAGATGTTCTGGTAAACGGCGTCGGCCGTGCCCATGTACCAGTTCGCGCTGACCCGCTGCATGGGGGGCAGAATCTCGATGAACTCGCCCAGCTCCTGGGCCACAATGCCGGTCCAGCCTTCGCGGATATGACGGTTGAGAGAGAGCGCCTTGTATTGGGTGAGGATGTAGACCCGGCGCAGGTCGGAGTTGATGCAGTTTGATAGCGTGATATCGATAATGCGGTAGTTGCCGCCAAAGGGAACCGCTGGCTTAGCCCGATCGCGCGTGAGGGGGAAAAGCCGCTCACCTGCTCCCCCTGCTAGGAGTACTCCGAGTGTGTCTTTCATCGCGTCCCTGCGGTGCCCGTGCGCGCTGCCGCCGCCCTCAGGCCGCGTTAAGCGCCGTTGCCTACTCTATACCTGAGGTGTGATGCTCGAAAGTCCCCGGCGTTCAGCCCTCCTCGACCGAGATGCGCAGGGAGCGCAGAAAGTGTACATCCTGCGCGTTAAAAGTCTCATCTCCCTGCGAATTTTCGTTCACAGGGGCTTCCAGCTCCGAGACCGGCTGCTGTTCTACCTCGTTCAATCCAATCGTCGCTTCCAGCATTAGCAGCACATCAAAGCCCTGCTTGCGGATGTCCTGCACGACCTCAGAGATCTGCTCGGACTCGGAAACCGATTCATGGATGGCCTCCCCCAGCTGCTGGATTAGACGACGAAGTCGTTGATTCAATGAAGTACCCCCAATCGCCACCAACGGGCGCGGTTTTACCTACCTTACTTGTGATGGCGAAGCGGAGCAATCTGAATCAACCGACTGATAAACTTTTGCTATGGAGCCAAAGAAAGTAGGCCGCACGCTCGGCATCGGCGTTCGCGTGGCCTCGAATATGGTCCGCGAACGGGTGGAACGGGCTGCCGCGCCGGTTCCCGCCCCTTCTACGACCGGAAATGGCTCTCCCAGGCCGGCCGCGACCTCAAAGTCCGCTCCGTTCCCATAGGCAGCCGGGTCGACCACCGCCAAGCGGGGTGCAAAGGCCTTTGGCCAAGCCCTCTTAGGCCCGTTTACCCACGCCGGCAGCGTGCTGTGGCTGGAGATCACCGGCCTGTTTTTCGCCCTCTTTGCACTCTTTTTCGTGCAAAGCGTCTATCGCGTGCACACCGCCTGGCGGCGGGGCCGGAACACACCCACCTCCTGCTCTACGTCGCAATGGCCGTCGATCTTTGGCTGGTTTTCGGTCAGCTCCTTCACCCGCGCCTACCGCAAGAGCAGGCGGGGACCCAAGTTGAGCAACAGCAGGCGACCTTAAGGGAATGCGTCGCCCCTTCTACCGGGCAGAGGAATTGGCCGGCTTCGACCCCGATGGCGACCTGGGCTACCCCGGACAATACCCCTTTACCCGGGGCATCCGGCCCACCATGTACCGCGGCCGCCTCTGGACCATGCGCCAGTATTCGGGGATGGGGGACGCGGAGCAATCCAACCAGCGCTACAAATTTCTGCTGGCCCAGGGCGGCGACGGCCTTTCCGTGGCCTTCGACCTCCCCACCCAGATTGGATACGACTCCGACTCCCCGTGGGCGGCGGGCGAGGTGGGCAAGGCCGGAGTGGCGATCGATTCCATCGAGGACATGGAGCGTCTCTTTTCCGGCATCCCGCTGGATACGGTTTCGACCTCCATGACGATCAATGCCACGGCCAGTATTCTGCTCGCCCTGTATGTCTTGGCGGCCCGGCGCTCCGGGGCGGAGTTAGCGCAGCTCTCGGGCACGGTGCAGAATGACATCCTGAAGGAGTACGTCGCGCGCGGGACTTATATCTATCCCCTCGCCCCCAGCCTGCGCCTGGTGGCTGATCTGTTCTGCCTGGACCGGCCAATACCTGCCTCGGTGGAATCCCATCTCCATCTCCGGCTACCACATGCGCGAGGCCGGGGCGACCGCGGTGCAGGAGGTCGCCTTCTCGCTGGCCAACGGGCGCGCTTACCTCGAAGCCTTGCGTGAGGCCGGCCTTGATATCGAGCAGGCGGCGCTGCGGTTCTCCTTCTTTTTTGCCGCCCACAATGACTTTTTCGAGGAGGTGGCCAAGTTCCGCGCCGCCCGGCGACTGTGGGCTCGTCTGCTGCGGGAGCAATTCGGCCTGGAGTGTGGAGCGCTGCGCTTTCATGCCCAGACCGCCGGATCGACTCTGACCGCGCAGCAACCGGAGAACAACCTGGCCCGCACCGCCTTGCAGGCACTTTCCGCCATTCTCGGGGGCGCGCAGTCGCTGCACGTTAACGGTTACGATGAGGCGCTCGGGCTCCCCAGCGAGGAGTCTGCCCGCATGGCACTGCGTACCCAACAGATTCTTGCTCTGGAATCCGGCGTTGCCCAGACGGTTGATCCGCTCGCCGGTTCCTACTACCTCGAATCGCTGACCACCTCCATCGAGCAGCAGGCGCGCAGCTACCTGGAGCGCATCGATGCGCAGGGCGGCATGGTAGCCGCGATCGAACGGGGCTGGGTGCAGCGGGAGATGGAAGATGCAGCCTACCTCGCACCAGCAAGCTGTCGATGGGGGTGAAACCGTGGTGGTCGGCGTCAACCGCTTTACCGGCTCCGATGAAGATTCCGCCTGCCTGGCTGATCAGGAGGTCGATGAAACGGCGCAACGGGGGCAGATCGAGCGGGTGCGGGCGCTCCGTGCCCGCCGCGATCCCCTGCGCTGGCAGGCGGCGCTTGACCGGGTCACGGATCAGGGCCGCTCCGGCGGCAACCTGATGCCGGTGATTCTGGAGGCGGTGGAAAGCTTCGCTACCGTGGGCGAGATCGCCTGGAGCCTGCGCCAGGTCTTCGGCGAATATCAGCCGCGCTGAGCAAAGAAACCGCAGATGGATTTCCTGAAGGGTACGGGGTAGCGCTGTGGAGGGATTTGCGGTTTCCCCCCGCCTTACAGGATGTTCACCGCGCGCGCGGCCAGCAGGGCCACGGTGGCGAAGGAAACCGTCGACTGCACCATCATGGCTACCTTGGCCCAACGGGAGAGCACCGGCGAATCCGTAGGAGAGAATGCCGTGCTGGTGTTGAAAGCAAGAAAGAGGTAATCCACAAAACCGGGATTCCAATTTTCTTGCAACGGCTTCCCCGTCCTGGGCGACAGGGTCATCTGCGGAAACAGGAAATCCCCCTCGTTGTGGTTGCCGCGAAGATGGCGTGCATGAGGTCCGCCCGCGTCGAGACGCCAATACCATGATGCAAAGACCAGGAAGTTGGTGGCCCAAAGAGCGACAGCGGAGCGCAGCAGTTCGTCTGGGGAGATCTGATGGAGAATGAGAGAGCGGATGAGCATGAACAGCGACGAGAGCATGGCTGCGGTGACGATGCCCAGCACGATGTAACCGAGCACCTGGTTGAGCGCAAAGGAGCCGCGCATCTTGGCGATGACCGCTGGGACCATGAGTACGAAAACCACCGCCAGCAGGAGCCACGAGGGTCCGAAGGTGAGCGATTCCGGCAGGGACAAATACAGGCCGCAGGTAGCCAAAACGGCGACCACAGCGGGCCACCAAGGCTGGCCTGGGTTCAGTTGCTTGGCAGGTACTTGGGTCATGTTCGCCTCTAGCTTATCTCGTCGCCCCAGGCAAGGCCCTTCGGGAATATAATGCTCACGCCATGAATAAACCCAGATCCTTGTTGCTTATGCTTTGTGCGCTCTGCCTGGTCCTGCCGTTGACCCAGTTTATGACCCATGCCTCCGCCAATACCGCAACCCCAGTAAAACCGCTTCTTGTGGCCACCAACCAGGGTGATCGCGACCTTAGCATCATCGATCCTGTGGCTGCCAAACAGCTGGCCACCGTGCCTGAGGGAGGCATCACCGGCCATGAGGTCGCGACCTCGCCGGATGGACTCACCGCGTATGTGCCGATATACGGTAGCTCGGGCGTGGGTAAGCCGGGCACCGACGGCCGTGAAATGGTGGTGATCGACATTCCCAGCCGCACCGTCACCGGCAAGGTGGACTTTGGCCATGGAGTACGGCCCCATTGCCCGGTTTACGACCGGGCCAACAACTTGCTCTACGTGACCACGGAACTGGACCAGACGGTCACCATCATCGATCCCAAGACGCTGAAGATCGTGGGCACCGTTCCCACCGGGCAAAAGGAATCGCACATGCTGGTCATCTCCCGCGATGGCAAGCGGGGCTACACCTCGAATGTGGGTGCGGGTTCGGTCTCGGTGCTGGACATGGCCGGGCGCAAGACGATCGCCATTATTCCGATCTCGGCCGAATCCCAGCGCATTGCCATTTCCAATGACGACAAAATGGTCTTCACCTCGGACCAGACCAAGCCGCAGATGGCGGTAATCGACACGGCCACCAACAAGATCAAGACCTGGGTTCCCTTGCCTGCGGTGGGCTATGGCACGTCTCCTACCCCGGACGGCCGCTTTCTGCTGATCGCGCTTCCCAAGGCCAACCAGTTAGCGGTGCTGGATCTTGCCAGCCTTAAGGTTGTGCGCACTGTCGATGTTGCCGACGATCCGGTCAAGGTGCTGGCCAGTCCTGATGGCAAGGTCGCGTATGTCTCCTGTTCCAAGGCGAAACAGATTGCGGTGGTTGATCTGTCGCAGTGGAAGGTAGCTACGCTGATCGACGCCGGCAAGGGCGTAGACGGCTTGGCTTGGGCTGGGCCTGCTCCCCTCCTCGGGCCGCACTCCCACCGCCGGCCAGCCATTGTGAAACAGACCGGCGAGTAAGGGCCTTAGTCGTTGAAGGGTACGGGCTGAAGCCCGTACCCTTCAAAACAAAATTTCTCCGCAGTCTGGCAAGACCAATCATCCTTCCCGCCCACAACGAAGGATGGGTGCCCCATTGCCCCGATTTCCTTGCGGCGTTGATACACTCCATGCGCCTTTCCTCGATGAAAGGCGCACACGCGGACCTCGCTAGCACAGCGTGGCAGGAAATCGGGGGCAAACCTTCTTTTGGCTTGAGCGGGATACCACAGGACCCATACCCACAGCGAAATCCTCTGCCTGTCCGTGCTACCGTGGAATGTCAGTCACTTTTCCCCCAAGGAATGCACCGTGTCCTCACCCGTCGCTCCTGCCCTGCGCAAGACTGCATTGAATGGTGTCCACCGGCAACTCGGCGCCAAAATGGTCGATTTCGGTGGCTGGGATATGCCGGTCGAATACTCCGGCATTACTGCCGAGCACATGGCGGTCCGCACCGCCGTGGGGTTGTTTGACGTCAGCCACATGGGCGACATCCAGTTCCGCGGCCCCGGCTCGCTGTCTGCGATCCAGGCCCTTTCCATGAACGATGCGTCGAAGCTGGCCGTGGGCCAGGCGCAATACTCGGCCATGCTCTATCCCCAGGGAACGTTCGTCGACGACATCCTGGTGCACAAGTTCAGCGACAACGACTACCTGCTGGTCATCAATGCCGGCACCCGCGAAAAAGACTATCAGTGGATTCGCTCCCAGGTGGGATCCTTCGCCGGCGTCCACATCAGTGACTACAGCGATCACTACACCCAGCTCGCCATCCAGGGACCGCGCGCGCAGGATACGCTGGCCAAACTGACCAAGGTGAATCTGAGCGCGATCAAGAACTATTGGTTCACCTGGGGCATGGTATGCGGCCTTCACAACGTGCTCATCGCGCGCACCGGCTACACCGGCGAGGATGGCTTTGAGATCTATATACCCTCCGACGAGCCCACCAGCGCCCGCGTCTGGGAGGAAGTGACGGAAGCAGGTAAGGAGTTCGGCCTGCTGGCCTGCGGCCTGGGAGCGCGCAACACCCTTCGCCTGGAGGCCGCCATGGCCCTCTACGGCCACGAGATCTCAGAAGAGATCAACCTTCTCGAAGCCGGCCTGGAGCGCTTCTCGAAGCTCGGCAAAAGCGACTTTCTCGGTGGACAGGCACTGTTGCAACTGAAGCAGAGTGGTGCTCCCAAGCGCAAGCTGGTAGGGCTGGAGATGATCGACCGCGGCATCGCACGCGATGGCTACAAAGTCTGCAGCCTGGAAGGCGAAGCGATCGGTTACGTGACCAGCGGCTCTCCCTCGCCCTATTTGAAAAAGAACATCGCGCTCGCCTATGTACCGGTGGACCGTACCGCTCCGGGAACAGAACTAGCGGTAGAGGTGCGCGGAAACCTGGTCAAGGCCAAGGTGGTGCCCACCCCGTTCTATCGCCGGGCTAAGAAGCCCGTCGAGGGGAAGCCCGCTTAAACTGTAACCAGACAGCCAAATTTGCGCTGACCTCAAACGCTCTCCCAGGGGAGCCGGGCGAGATTGCACGATCCCGTAGAATAACGAATGGAGAGCAAGACGGATGGCCTATCCAGCAACCTACCGCTACACGCGCGAGCACGAGTGGATTGAGATAGACGGCAAGACCGGTAAGGTGGGCATCACCGATTATGCCCAAAACACCCTTGGAGATATTGTTTTCGTCGAGATGCCCAAGCTCGGCGCCAAGGTAGAGAAAGGCAAGGTCTTCGGCAGCGTCGAATCAGTCAAGGCCGTTTCCGATCTCTACTCCCCGGTGACCGGCACCGTGATCGCGGTCAATGAAGAGCTGGCAACGGCTCCGGAAAAAATCAACGCCGACGCCCATGGGGCGTGGATCCTCAAAGTAGAAATCGCAGACCCCTCCGAAGTGGGTCAGCTGCTCGATGCAGCGGACTACGAGAAGTTCGTCAAGGAGGAAACCCACTGAAGCCCAACACTGCCAAGCTAGCCGCCGGCCAAGCGTAGTACAGGGATAGAGGAGTCACCATGCGCTACTTGCCAAAATCACCCGGCGAACGGCTCGAGATGCTGAAGCAAATCGGCGCCGGCTCCATCGACGATCTGTTCTCGACTATCCCCCAGGAATACCGGCTGCAACGGGACCTTGATGTTCCCCGGCAGATGGGCGAATCGGAGATCGTCGACTACTTCCGCAATGCAGCGCAAAAGAGCGCGGCGGGTTACACCAGTTTCCTCGGCGCCGGCGCCTATCGGCATTACCGGCCCGTCATTATCGATTCGCTGGTGCAGCGGGGCGAGTTCCTCACCTCATACACCCCTTACCAGGCGGAGATTACCCAGGGTACCCTGCAGGCCATCTTCGAGTTCCAGACCATGATCTGCGAGCTCACCGGCATGGAGATCGCCAACGCCTCCATGTACGACGGATCGACGGGGGCTGCCGAATCAGTCACCATGGCGGTGCGCATTACCCACCGCAGCGGAGTTCTGGTCGCCAGAACCGTGCATCCCGAGTATCGCGAAGTCATGCAGACCTATGCGCAACACCAGGGGCTTGCCGCGCAGGCGCTTCCCTACGGCGACGATGGGCGGCTCGACCTGGCGGCACTGGAACAAAGCGTCAGCTGAAGAAACAGCGTGCGTTCTGGTGCAGTCACCGAACTTTTTTGGGGTCATCGAAGATATTCCCGCCATCGCCGGGATCGTGCACAAGAAAGGCGCGCTGCTGATTGTATCTATCGCTGAGGCCATTTCGCTGGGCGTGGTGAAGCCTCCCGCGGAAGCCGATATCGTCTCCATGGAAGCGCAATCCTTCGGCGTCGCGCTGAGCTATGGAGGCCCCTATTGCGGGGTGATCGCCGCCAAGGAGAAATACCTGCGGCAAATGCCCGGCCGCCTGGTGGGCGAAACCGTGGATACGGAAGGCCGCCGCGGCTTCGTGCTCACGCTCTCTACCCGGGAACAGCACATTCGCCGGGAGAAGGCCACCTCCAACATCTGCACCAACCAGGCGCTGGTAGCGTTGATGGCCACCATCTTCCTCACTGTCTATGGCAAAGAGGGCATCCATGAGCTTGCGCTGCATAACCTGGCCAAGGCCAATTATGCCGCGCAGCAGTTTTCCAGCGCCGGCGGGGCGCGGCTGCTTTTCGCCTCGTCTCCACGCTTCCATGAGTTTGTGCTGCAAACCGCGGAATCTCCGGAGCAACTCAACGCGCAGTTGCTGAAGCAGAAAGTGATCGGTGGCCTGCCCCTGGGCCGCTGGTATCCCGAGCTGGGCAACGCCAGCCTGTGGTGCACGACAGAACTCAACACCCGCCAGCAGATCGACCACGCCGCCTCGCTGCTGCAGCATGACTCCGAAGGGGCCCTCACCCGGGCTTGAAAGGCTAGCTAACCCGTATGGCAACCACCAGCAGCAAGGAAGGCGACGCACCCAAGACGGCCAACCGGCCGTTCGAAGGCAATCGCCGCAAGGTGCGTGCGCACCTTACTCAGAATGAGGCCCTGGTTTTTGAAAAGTCTTCTCCGGGCAAAAAGGCCTACAAGATGCCGCCGCTCGATGTGCCAGAAGTGGACCCCGTAAGCTTACTGGGCGAAGCCGCCCGCGCGGATCTGGGGTTGATGCCCGAGTTGAGCGAGATCGAGATCATTCGCCACTTCACCCGGCTCTCCACCTGGAACTATGCCATCGATCTGGGCATGTATCCGCTGGGCAGCTGCACCATGAAGTACAACCCGCGGGTGAACGAATTTGTCGCCCGCATCGAAGGCATCGCTGAAGCCCATCCTTACCAGCCGGAGTCGCTCTCCCAGGGAGCGCTCGAGGTCATTCGCCTGCTGCAATCCTGCCTGCTCGATATCACCGGCATGGATGCCATCACGCTGCAGCCGGCGGCGGGCGCGCATGGAGAGTTCACCGGCATCCTGCTGGTCCGGGCCTACCATCAGTCCAAGGGGAATCCCCGGACCAAGATCATCATCCCTGATTCTGCTCACGGAACCAATCCCGCCACCGCGGCCATCTGCGGTTACCAGGTGGAGAATCTGCGTTCCAACTCGCTGGGCATGGTCGACGTGGCCCAACTGGAGCGGATAGTCACCGAAGACACGGCTGCCCTGATGCTGACCAACCCCAGCACCATCGGCGTCTTCGAGAGCGAGATTCATAAGATTGCCGACATTCTGCACGCCAAAGGAGCCCTGCTCTACATGGACGGCGCCAACATGAACGCCCTGGTGGGCAAGACCCGTCCAGGGGACTTCGGCGTGGATGTAATGCACCTGAATCTGCACAAGACCTTTTCCACCCCGCATGGCGGAGGGGGTCCCGGCTCCGGCCCGGTGGCGACGAAGAAAATACTGGAACCGTTTCTGCCCACGCCGGTGGTGGTCGAGGGCGCACCCGATCAGGATGGCCGCCGGACACTGCGCCTGGACTACGATCGTCCTCAGTCTGTGGGGCGGGTGCGCATGTTCTACGGCAACTTCGGTATGTTCGTGCGCGCCCTGGCGTACATTATGGCCAATGGTCCGGACGGACTGCGCCAGACCACCGAGGACGCGGTGCTGAACGCGAACTACATCCGCAAAAATCTTGAAGACGTGTACGAGCTGCCCTACCGCACGCCCACCCTGCATGAGGTGGTCTTCAGCGATCGCCGGCAGACGCAAAAAGGTGTCAAGACGGGCGACCTCGCCAAGCGGCTGATCGACTATGGCTTCCATCCCTACACCACATCCTTCCCGCTCATCGTGCCTGGGGCGCTGATGATCGAGCCGACGGAAAGCGAATCGAAAGAAGAGCTCGATCTGTTTATCGACGCCATGCGGCAGATTGCCCGTGAGGCGGAGGAGAATCCCGAGCTGGTGCTCACTGCGCCCCACGCCACGCGCATCTCGCGTCTCGACGAGACGTTGGCGGCACGCAAACCGGTGCTGCGCTACACCCGGCCAGCTGCCGAAAAATCTTGAAAGCAGGAATTGATGCCGGCACCTGAATCTGCCATTGCCCAACGCCGTGACGATCTGGAGCGGTTCGAGTTCATGATGGGGGCGGAGCGCGGCCGTCTAGCCGTGACCCTCGACATGCTCACCGACGCTTTGATCCTGATCGGCCAGCACGGCGTGTACTGTGCTTCCACCCGCAATCCATCCAAGCCGGCCCTCGATCTGGAAGTTGTGCTGGGCGAAATCGGGGGCGCCAAGGAGCTGATTCAGTCGGTGATGGAGCAGCTGCGGCTGAAGAGCGAGAGCCAGACGCAGCGGTAAACGAGCCAAGCTGCCGGTCCTGTTGTATCCTGTGAACTGCGCGCCCGTAGCTCAGCTGGATAGAGCGAACGCCTCCGGAGCGTTAGGTCGGGAGTTCGAATCTCTCCGGGCGCACCAGTTTCAACCCCAATGCACAATCCGTGTTTGATGAACGTAATCGGGACAGTTTTGGGAGATTTCAAATTTCGAATTTGCGAATTTGAAATTTTTTTGACACAATACATACACTCATGCTAGGCAAAGACATGGCGGTGCTGCTCAAACTCTGCCTCCTGGAAGGGCCCAGAATCTTGTCCAAAACCCTGGCAGATGAGCTGTTCCTCCCTCCTGGAGAAGTGTCCAAATCGCTGAACCGATGCAAGGAATCCGGGCTCCTTTACTGGTCAGACCTGGAGAAGAGAGTCAATCGTTCTGCTTTGCTCGACTTCCTTGCCTATGGTCTGAGACACGTGTTCCCTCCCAAGAGGGGCGCCCTTGTCCGCGGCGTTCCTACCGCGGCTGCGGCCGAGCCCCTGAAGTCGCACTTCCTGGACGATGGGGAACCACCGCCGGTCTGGCCCTACCCGGAAGGCTCCGTCCGCGGTTTATCGTTCTCTCCCCTGTATAAAAATGCGCCCAAAGCCGCATTGCTCGATTCCAGGCTTTACGAACTTCTGGCTCTATGCGATGCCATTCGCAGTGGAAGAACCCGGGAACGGGTACTCGCGGTTGAGCTGCTGCGCAAGGCACTGAATGCCTGATCCAAACTTGCGCCTCCTTGAAGAGGCCGCCACCAGGCTCGCTCCTTTTCTGGGCGAGATTGTTTTCGTTGGTGGTGTGACGCTCGGATTGCATATTACAGATAAGGCCGCCGCGCCTATTCGCAGCACGGATGACGTGGATGTGATCGCCGAAATCCTTACCTATGTCGACTACATTGCGTTTTCAGAGCGTCTTCGCAAAGCCCAGTTCACAGAAGACACGAGTGAGCAGCCGCTCACCTGCCGCTGGTTCCATGGCAAGCTGAAACTGGATGTATTGGCGCTTAGTAAAGAAGTTTTGGGCTATACCAACCTCTGGTATGAGAGAGCACTGAATCACGCAGTCTCATTTGTTCTGCCCAGCGGCCAACCAATCAGGCTGATCACGGCTCCCTACTTCCTGGGTACCAAAATGGAAGCATTCCGGGGACGCGGACAGGAGGACTTCCTGGCCAGCCACGACCTGGAAGACTTTGTCGCAGTGATCGATGGCAGAAGCACGATACTCGAAGAAGTTGCCGATTCTCCAGGCGATGTTCGCGAGTATCTCGCCGACGCAGCAAGAAGCCTCCTGAGGGAATCTCGTTTTCTCGATGCGGTTCCGGGATTTGTTCTGGATGATGGGCGCGTGCCATTGATTCTGGAACGCCTGAATCGACTGACGCAGCTTAGGGCAAACAGTTGAGCGGAGATATAACCACAGCACCGCCCAAGCCGAAATGCCCCGGAAGCAGCCGTGCCCACAATAGTATGTGCATAAGCGATACGCCTCGCCGTGCCAAACCTGGTCCCTTGGTATAGAACTCTGAATAGCCCAGTGCGCAACTTCGAAAAAACCCGAACGGAATTCCAGGAGATACTCGCCAAGCCCATCCGCGAACTGGGGCTCAAACTCGAGGGTTCTCCCATCGAACGATTCGTTCAGCAGCTGTATCGCGAACTGGAAACCAAAGGCATCCATAAGTTCCGTCCCGGTTGTTATCTCACCGATGAATGGGGATGCCCCTCCGGCGAGCCCGTCATCGGCATTCCGTTCTATCTCGCTAACCCGGACCTGGCACAGCTGGAGCGCGATATGAACGACCTGGAAGACGCTCACGAGATCATGATGTACATGCGTCATGAGGCCGGACACGCCTTCAATTACGCCTACCAGCTGTACAAGTCGGCAGAGTGGCGCGATCTCTTCGGTCCCTTTCGCCGCGCATATCGCGATAATTACCGTCCCATCCCGTTCTCGCGGAACTTCGTTCGCCACCTGGCCGGGTGGTACGCGCAGAAGCATCCCGATGAAGATTTTGCAGAAACGTTTGCCGTCTGGCTCACACCTCGCTCGCAATGGCGAAAACGCTACCAGGGTTGGGGGGCGCTCGAGAAGCTGCAATACGTCGATCGCATAGCGCGCAGACTCGGGAGTGTCGAACCCGTCCGCCGCCGTGGCCACACCGACATCACCGTCGATGAGATGGAGTCGACAGTCGGCGAGTTCTATCTTCTCAGCCTGCCGGAGGAGATTCCGCTGCAGGAACTCGCACTGGACACTGATCTGGCGGATATCTTCAATGTCTCCCCCACGCGGCGTACGGGCGTGCGGCCCGCGCAGGAGATGTTGCATCAGCATCGCAAGCCCATTATCGACAAGGTGGCCTATTGGAGCGGCGTGCAACGTCCCATCGTCAAGCGGCTGGTGGAAGCCATCTGCAAGCGGGTTGAGGACCTGGGTCTGCGCGTGGAGGTTCGACGCGAGTCCGAGTACCTCACGGAGTTCACCGTGTACACCACCGCACTCTCAATGAACTACCTGATCGGTGGAAAGTTCATTCATCCCTGAGCAGCACCGTCACTCCGATTGGAGGTTTCATGGCTGGAACGAAGTTGAAAGTTACCGTGCTGTACGACTTGTGGGAAGAAGAACCCGCTCCAGTGGAGGAAGAAGTTCCTCCACCGCGCAAGCGCGCGGGACAAAAGAAACGCAAGAAGAAGCCGGTAAAGCACGACCGTGAAGAGGTCTTCGAAGCCCTGGCGAAGCTCGGCCATGAACCGTCCTACTATGTTCTCAACGGCCGCACGCAATCACTGGTCGGACTCGCTAAGTGTGGGGCCGATCTTATTTTCAACCTCACCGAATCGTATGCCGGGGATAACACCAAGGAGATGCAGGTGACTGCGTTCCTGGATATGCTCGATATCCCTTACACCGGCTCGGGACCGCATGCCAACATTCTTGCCCAGGACAAATCGATTGCCAAGAAGATGTTCGCTTTTCACGGCATTCAGTCGCCCTACTTCGCGACCGCCTATCGCGGCACCATCGACCACGCCCATGACATCTCGTTCCCACTCATCGTGAAACCCACCTCCGAAGATGGATCCATCGGCATCGATGCTGCTGCCGTAGTGAACAGCGTGAAGGAATTGATGGAGCGCATCTCCTACATACAGACGGAATTCAATTCTCCTGCGTTGATCGAGGAATACATCGAAGGACGCGAGATCTATGCCGCCATCCTGGGCAATTACGAGAACGCCTATCCGCTACCGCTGGTGGAGCTTGATCTTTCGAAGCTTCCCAAGGGCATGCCCAAGATCGCCAGCCAGGAAGTGAAATTCGAGAAAGATACGGAAGCCTATAAGCTGACGAAATCGGCCATTGCCGAAGACCTCGATGAAGAGACCGTAACCCGGCTCAGCGAGATCGCGATCAAGGCCTATCGCGCCGTCAGGCTGCGCGATTATGGGCGCATTGACATGCGTATATCGAGCAAGGGCGAGGTGTATGTTATCGAAGCCAATCCCAACCCATGGCTCTCGAGCGCACAGGAGTTTTTCATGGCCGCGAAGAAATCCGGCCTCTCCTACACCCAGATGATTGGGGAGATCGTGGACCTTGCCATGGCTCGGCACGCATGAGAAACCGTTAGCTGTCTTTTCGGTACAGGAGGTCGCGCATCGCTTGCCTCCGGGCCTCGTTCGCTTCCATGACGGTTTTACGTTCGTCGGCGTCCATGCGGCCTTTGGTTGCGGGACCGGCTTGTTCATCGGCGCTGCACGACGGGCAGCGATTGGCGAAACCGGGTTTATCCGGCTTTAGTTCAAACTCCTCGGAACAGACTACACAGACCTTAATTGGGAAAGCCATAACCCCTCTAGAATAACAATTTGAGGAGAATGATGCATCGCGGCCCCGGTCCTCCCGCGGCTCAACCGTAGCCTCAGTGTCCAGTGTCGAACAGCGATTCGTGATTTTGGACACGAGGGCGGGTTCGGCCCGGCTAAGCCCCTGTAAAGTCGCTGCATCCCATCGCTTGCCAGCACCGGCCTTTGGCGCATAGATTGCAGGTCACGGATTGCAAATACGGGCAGCAAACATAGTCGTCTCATCTAAGGAGGGTATGTATGGCGCACTTTGAGCGGATAAGAGATGTGATTTCCGGCCCCTTTAGTCCATCCATCATGCAGCAGCGTATGGCCGCTGGATGGCAATTAGTTTCTATCGAGTGGCGGCGCGAACTGCCCGGGAATGAAGCGCCCAGCGAAGGCGCCTTCGAGGAAGAAATTCCCTACGGATTACGAATTTCAGACGATTGCCAGCGGCTGGAGTTTGACCCTCGAGAGCGCCGAGTGCTCACCCAGATGATGGACCTGGTGGTTCAGGATTTTCCCTTCTCCAGCATCGCCAGCGATCTGAACGAAAAAGGATTTCGCACCCGCGCGGGAAAGTTATGGGATCAGGTATCGGTGTTCAAGATGCTGCCGCGGCTGATCGAAGTAGGACCCGGTCTTTTCTCGACCGCAGAGTGGACAGCACGGCGGCAGAAGCTGTCAAAGACGATTTAGCGAAATAAGAGTTTTTTGCGGCGCGGTTAGCCACCCATCCCCGTCCATTAAGATGAGCGCGGGGGTGCGCATGAAATTCCTACTATGCTTACTTATGCTTTGCTTTGTACTGCTGCCTCCCGCCGGCGCGCAGATGCCACTCCCGCCGGCCGCTGATCGAGCCGCTGTGGTCGAAGGCAACAACGCTTTCGCGGTGACGCTGTACGGCCAGTTACGTGAGCAAAGCGGCAATCTCTTCTTCTCGCCTGAGAGTATTTCCACCGCACTCGCCATGGCCTATGCCGGCGCCCGCGGCGACACCGCCTCCGAGATGGCGAAAACCCTGCACTTCACGCTTCCACCGGACAGGCTGCACCCGGCGATGGGCGCACTGCTGAGCGATCTCAACACCGCGCATCAGGGATACCAACTGAGCGTGGCCAATGCACTCTGGGCGCAGCGCGGCTACCACTTCCTCGATGGCTTCCTCACGTTGATGAACAACGACTATGGCGCCTGCTTCAACCAGGTGGATTTTAAAGGCGCGACGGAAGCGGCACGGTTAACCATCAACCACTGGGTAGAGCAGAAAACAGCGAATAAGATCACGGACCTGCTCCAACCCGGTTCCGTCAGACCGACCACACGGTTAGTGCTGACTAATGCCATCTATTTCAAGGGTAGCTGGCAGAGTCAATTCGACAAGGCGCAAACCAAAGAGGAGGATTTCCATCTATCCACGACACAGAACAAGAAAGCGCCTTTGATGCACCGTGAAGGTGGTTTCAACTACTTCGACGGGAAGACCTTTCAGGTGTTGGAAATTCCTTACCAAAGCAACGAACTGTCCATGGTCATTTTCCTGCCCAACGATGTGGGCGGCCTGCCTGCCCTGGAGAACTTGCTGAATACGTCGAACACGATGCAATGGCTGGGCCAGTTAAGTCCAGTTACTAAGGTCATCGTAACCTTGCCTAAGTTCAAGACAACGCAGCAATTCGAGCTTGGGGGCACGCTTGCCGCGATGGGAATGCCCCAGGCGTTTACCGGCCGCGCGGATTTTTCAGGCATGACGGGAACGAGGGATTTAGCTATTTCAGCGGTGATCCATAAGGCTTATATCGACGTCAACGAAGAAGGAACCGAGGCTGCAGCAGCCACCGCCGTGACTATGAGGGCCATGGCGGTTCGCGCTCCGAACCCGGCGCCGCCGGTTTTCCGCGCCGACCATCCTTTTGTCTTCCTGATTCGGGACAACGGCTCCAAGAGCATCTTGTTTATGGGCCGGGTAGAGGATCCGGCGAATTAAGAAGCCGGTGCGCAGCGTCAGA
>CAWAUX010000002.1:0-11573 GCA_963785315.1 uncultured Acidobacteriaceae bacterium
AGCCCGTTCTCGCAGACAGGAAGCCCTCTCCGGTCGCTTCTTGTGCGGCGCGAGTCAAGCCGTGCCCCGCGACTTTTATCCCGGCCTTCTTAACCTCTGGCGACCCCGAATTCCAATCTCCACAATGCCCCACTGTCCGAAATTGGACATCTGAGGACAAAATTGAACAAATCAGCAACCGCCTGCGTAGGTATGCATGTGGCAAAGACCAACAAACCCAATGAAAGCCCGCTGGACAGCTTTGGTCCCCAGCATGCATCAGCAACCAGTATGGATATCTCGCGCCCAGACCTGAAAGTCAAAAAGCGGCGGCGGCAGGTCGTGACGATCGCAATTGGCGTGGTCGTTCTGGCCGCCGTCACCTTTCTCGTAATGCGGCTCAAGCCAGCTGCCCCGAACGTCGACCGGTCCGCCGTATGGACCGACACCGTCAAGCGCGGACCTCTCGTCGTCCAGGTGCGCGGACTCGGCACCCTGGTGCCCCGCGAAGATGCGATCCGCCAGATCCCGGCGCAGACTGAGGCCACCGTCGTCCGCATCCGGACGCTGCCCGGCTCCAACGTAAAGCCCGACACCGTCCTGGTGGAGTTAAACGACCCGCACGCTGAGCCAGGAGGCAATCGACGCCGAGCTATCCCTTAAAGAGGCGCGTGCCGACCTTAGCAACGTACAAGTGAAAGTACAGAGCGACTTGATGGCGCAAAAGTCTGCCGCGGCCACCGTAAGCGCCGACTACAAGCAGGCACAGCGGCAGGCGCAGATCGACAAGACGCTATACAGCCTGGGCGTGATTTCCGGCATTGCGTACAGCGGCTCCCAGGGTACGGCGGATCAATTGGACACTCGTAACAAGCTCTCGGAGGAGACAGTCAAGATCAACGAGAAGGCCATCGAATCACAACTCGCCGTGCAACAGGCCAAGGTGGCGCAGGCAAAGGCTATCTATGATCTGAAAGAGCAACAACTGGATGCGCTCAAGGTGCGCGCAGGCATTACCGGAGTGCTGACCGATTTGCCTCTGGCTGTGGGCCAGCACGTAACCATCGGTACGATGTTGGCCCAGGTGGTGCAGCCCAATCAACTGAAGGCGCAGCTGAAGATTGCCGAGACCCAGGCGCGCGGCATCCTCATTGGTCAACCTGCCTCGATCGATACGCACAACGGCCTGGCCGATGGCAAAGTGACAAGAATCGATCCCGCGGTGCAAAACGGAACCGTCACTGTCGACGTGGAGCTGATTGGCGCTCCGCCCAATGGCGCACGTGATCAATTAAGCGTGGACGGCACCATCGATCTGGAAAGATTGAGCGATGTTCTCTATGTGGGCCGGCCGGCCTTTGGCAACGAAAACAGCACCATCAGCCTCTTCAAGCTGGATCCGGATGGCAAAGGGGCGGTCCGGGTACCAGTCAAAGTGGGCCACGCCTCTGTAAATGCCATCCAGGTGCTGGAAGGGCTGCACGCAGGGGACACGGTAATTCTGAGCGATATGTCGAGGTATGACACGACGGACCGAATTCGTCTGGAATAAGAAGCAATATCAATTAACGAAAACAGGAGCGAAAGCATGCAGCCACTGATACAGATTGAAGCGATGACCAAGGTTTTCTACACCGAGGAGATCGAGACTCATGCCCTTTCCGGCGTGCACCTCTCCATCGACCGGGGGGAGTATGTGGCCATGTCCGGCCCTTCCGGTTGCGGGAAGTCGACGTTGCTCTCGATTATCGGCCTGCTGGATACACCCACAGCGGGCAAGTACGAGCTGAACGGCCGTCCGGTAGAGAATTTGAAATTCGCCGAGCGTTCGCGCATTCGCAACCAGGAGATCGGGTTCATCTTTCAGAGCTTCAACCTGATTGGTGATCTCACCGTGGCCGAGAATGTGGAGCTCCCACTGACCTACCGCTCAGGGATGGCATCGAGCGATCGCAAGCAGCGGGTGCAGGAATCACTCGAGCGCGTGGGCATGGCCCACCGCATGCGTCACTATCCCTCGCAGCTCTCAGGCGGCCAACAGCAACGCGTAGCCGTAGCGCGCGCACTAGCAGGCTCACCCTCGATCCTGCTGGCCGATGAGCCCACCGGTAACCTGGACTCGAAGAACGGTGAAGCGGTGATGGAGCTACTCAAGAACCTTCATCGTGAAGGAGCGACTATCTGCATGGTGACCCACGACCCTCGCTTTGCCCGCCATGCTGATCGCAATATCCACCTCTTTGACGGAAAAATTGTCGCCGAAGGTGAATTTGCCGATCACGCTCTCGAAATGCAATAACCGGGCTCTCACGGCTCCGGCAAGGTAAACAGATAAGTTTGAAGCGCGACGATCCGTCCCCGACGGGGCGGACGATGAGGGCTGCACGATGATCTCGCTCGAAAATGTCGAAAGAAGCTACAAGACTGGCGCTGGCCAGACCTGGGTACTCAGGCGCATCAACCTGAAGATCCAGGCGGGCGAGTTTATCACCATCATGGGACCTTCAGGGGCAGGGAAGTCATCCCTGCTGAACGTGCTGGCGCTGCTCGACGACCAGTGGTTAGGGGCGTACTGGTTTAACGACGAGGCCGTCCACCTGATGAACCGCAAGCAACGGGCAGACCTGGCACGGCGCAACATCGGAATGGTTTTTCAAAGCTACCATCTGCTCGACGATCTCAACGTGGCGGAGAATATCGACCTCCCGCTCTCCTACAAGAACATCTCCAAGGGGGAACGCCAGGCATTGGTTGCGGACACGCTGGACCGCTTCAGCATCGTGGGCAAAAAAGATCTCTTTCCCAACCAGCTATCCGGCGGGCAGCAACAGCTGGTCGGTATCGCCCGCGCGGTGATTCATCGCCCGGCCCTGCTGCTGGCCGATGAACCGACGGGCAATCTTCACTCCACGCAGGCCAAGGAGATCATGGAACTCTTCCAGCAGCTGAACCGCGACGGAACGACCATCGTGCAGGTGACGCACTCGGAAGTAAACGCCAGCTATGGCAGCCGCGTGCTGGAGGTACGGGATGGATGGCTGGTAGGTGATACTGCCAACCCGGGGTTGAACCAGGCTACCGAGGTGAAGGCATGAAGGGTGTCTCCTGCGCGGGAATGATTGTGCAGAAATCACTGGCCGTAGTTTGCACGACTGCGATTCTCGCTTCCACTACCTTTGCACAAGCGAATTCCACGGCGCCCTTGCCCTCCGCGCCTGCCGCTCCGCAACAAGCTCCGCCCCCGACCATCGCACAGCAGGCGCAGGCCGCGGCGCAGCCGGGGCCGGTCACCTACCAGGGACCGTTCCATATTGAAATGCCGCATTCACGCAATCCCTTGGCGCCGTATAGGCCCAGCACCGTGCCACCAGTCGACCTGCAAAACTCGCCGCGCCTCTACGGCCTGATACGCGACGGCAAGCTCTACATCTCCCTGCAGGATGCGATCGCGTTGGCCCTCGAAAATAATCTTACGCTCGCCTCCTTCCGCTACAACTTCCCCATCGCGCAAACCGACCTTCAGCGCACCAAGGCGGGAGGCCTCGCAAACGGCGTCAACATTGCCGTCACCCAGACCACGGCGAGCGGCTTTGGCGCCTCCGGGGGCGGCGGTGGTTCCGCGAGCGCGGGGAATGCGGCCGCAGGCGCCGGCGGCATCGTTACCTCCGTTCTCGGCGCCGGCGCGGCCGTTCCCTCGTTTGACCCCTTCCTCAACTTCAGCGGCTTTGTGAACCACAACGTCACTCAGGAGGCGAACGTTTTCCTGGTCGGCACCCCGATCCTGAAGACAAACAATATCGAGGTCCTATCGCAGTACCAACAGTACTTTCCGCTCGGCACCGAGTTGCAGGTCAACTACACCGGCCAGCGCGTGGCCAGCAACAGCCCTTATAACGTCGTCAATCCCGAACTGTATTCCAATTTCCAGATCTTCCTGAGCCAGCCGCTTCTCTACGGATTCGGCCTTGCCAGCAACGAGCGCTACATCCACATCGCCAAAAGAAACCTGCAGACCACCGATCTTGCTTTTCAGCAGCAGGTCATCGCCACCGTCACCGACGTAGAAAATCTCTATTGGGATCTGGTCAACGCTTATCAGGACGTGCAGGTGAAGACCCGGTCATTGGAATACGCCAATCAGACCCTGACCGACGACCAGAAGCAGTTGGAGCTGCAGAACATTCCTGCGCTGCAGGTCATGAAGGACCAGTCTGCCGTTGCCACCAGCGAGGGCGACCTTACCATCGCCAAGGCCTCGCTGAGGCACAACGAGCTGCTCATTAAGAACGATCTCACCCGAACCGACGACCCGTCCATCGACGAGATCCCCGTCATTCCGCTCGACCTGCAGGGTGGTCCCGATCCAAACGAATCCAAGTCCATCACCGAGCTGATTGACGAGGCCATGAAGAACCGGCCCGAAGTCGCGATTTTCCGTAATTCGGCCGAGGTTCTGCGCCAGAGCCTCAAGGACATCAACAGCGAGCTGCTGCCTGTACTCAACTTGTACGGGTACTACGGAGGCACGGGCACCGCCGGCCCCAAAAACCCGTACTGCAGTCTCGGCCCGGAGGAGTGCGCCACCAATCTACCCACCGACTTCATCAACATGTTCGCGAACACCTTCAACTACTCGGCGCCCCAGTACGAGGTTGGCGTTAATCTCTCCATCAACCTCCGCAACCGCGTGGTCAAAGCCGACCAGTTCCGCGCCGTGCTCGCATACCGCCAAAGTCAAATTTCCCAAGAGCAGCAGCAGAAGAGCCTTCGCTTCGACATCCGCGACTCGCAGTTCGCTCTCGTGCAGGCGCAAGCCCGCGTGGCGGCCACGCAAAAGGCACGCGATCTCGCGCAGAAGACCTTTGATATCGCCAAGAAGGAGCAAGACGTAGGAGCGATATCCAGGTATGACACCCTGGTCATGGAACAAAGCCTCGCTGTCGCGGAATCCGCGTTTTTCACCGCGCAGACTGCCTACGA
Organism: uncultured Acidobacteriaceae bacterium; assembly: GCA_963785315.1. Classification (GTDB taxonomy): domain Bacteria; phylum Acidobacteriota; class Terriglobia; order Terriglobales; family Acidobacteriaceae; genus PALSA-350. Next base: position 4,960 of record CAWAUX010000002.1, read on the forward strand.
AAAGGCCAAGGCGGACATCGACCGCGCTACTGGGACGACGCTGGACCGCACAGCCGTCTCGATAGACGACGCAAAAAATGGCGTCGTCACCCGCATGCCCTAGAGACAGCTATCACGGCGGCGCCGCACTATACTTGATTTACGTTTGAGGCAATGATGGCCACCTTCCCGCAAGCCGCCAAAGAGACCCCGGGAACCCGTACGCACGCCGATGCGCCCAGAATACTGGCTGCCGATGATCAGCCCCATATTCTGGATGCCATCGAGTTATTGCTGCAGCCAGAGGGCTACCGGGTGGAGAGAGCGCAATCGCCCCGCGAAGTACGGGACAGGGTCGCCAGCGAAACCTACGATGCGATCCTGATTGACCTCAATTACACCCGGGATACTACTTCCGGCGCCGAGGGTCTGGAACTGCTGGCCCAGCTCAGCGCTCATGACAGCCGCCTGCGCATCATCGTCATGACGGCGTGGGCCAATCTCGATCTCGCCGTGGAGTCCATGCGCCGCGGCGCTTGTGACTTTATCCAAAAGCCGTGGGAAAATGCCCGCCTGATTTCTATTCTGCGAACCCAGATCGAACTTCGCAGGGCGGTTCGGCAGGCCGAAATGCTGGAAGCGGAAAACCGCCTGCTGCGCGCTGAAGGGCGTCCTGAATTGATCGCCAAGGCGCCTTCGATGCAGCCCGTGCTGGAACTGCTGGCGCGCATCGGGCCGTCGGATGCCAACGTGCTCATTACCGGCGAGCATGGCACGGGCAAAGAAGTCGTAGCGCAGACGCTGCATGCACTCTCCTCCCGCGTCGCCCGCTCGCTGGTCGCCGTGAACACTGGCGCGTTGGCTGAGGGAACCTTTGAGAGCGAACTCTTTGGCCACGTCAAAGGGGCGTTTACCGACGCGCGCACAGATCGCATCGGGCGCTTTGAACTCGCCGATCGGGGTACTCTCTTTCTGGATGAAATTGCCAATGTGCCGCTGCGCCAGCAGGCTAAACTGCTGCGCGTACTCGAGACTGGCGATCTGGAACGTGTGGGCTCTTCGCAAACCAAGCGAGTGAATGTGCGTTTGATTTCGGCCACCAACGCTGACCTGCATGAAGAGTGCGCCCAGGGACGCTTTCGCGAAGATCTGCTCTTCCGTCTCAATACGGTGGAGATTCATCTTCCCCCGCTGCGCGATCGCCGCGAAGATATTCCTCTGCTCGCTGGTCACTTCCTCGCCCGCTACACTTCCCGCTACCGCAAGGCTGCAACCGGCTTCGAACCCAGCGCGCTGGACGCAATGTTCCAGCACAGCTGGCCCGGCAACGTAAGGGAGCTTGATCACGCGATCGAGCGCGCGGTTCTCATGGCGCGTGGCCCGCGGATTCAAATCGCCGACCTGGGCTTGAGCCAGGTTCGCTCCTCCGGCCAGAGCCTCGATGAACTCAGCCTCGAAGCTGTAGAAAGCATTCTTATCCGCAAGGCCCTGGCTCGTGCGGGCGGCAACGTCAGCCATGCGGCGGAGGCGCTGGGATTAAGCCGCGGAGCGCTCTATCGCCGGATGGAGAAGTATGGAATCTGATCCCACTGCCGGCAACGGAAGTGATTCAGCCCCAAGCGCACACCTACGCTCCGCCAAACACCGTGATCGCACCATCCCCTTCGAGCGCCGTATCCGGCTTCTCTGCCTGTATCGTTGCCGCTCCTGCATTTGTGCTCGCAGCGGTTCTGTTATGGCAGGCAAAGTTTTCCCCAGGCGCGGCCTGGACCCTGCTTGGCGGGGTTGCTTTTCTTTCCCTGATTGCGGGCGCGCTCCTCATGGAGGAGATTATCCGCCCGCTACAGACGCTGGCCAACGTGGTCTCTTCGCTGCGCGAGTCGGACTACTCCTTTCGCGCGCGCGGTGCGCGGCAGCTCGACGCGCTGGGGGAGCTGGCGCTGGAGATCAACCAATTTGCCGACCTGCTGCAGAGTCAGCGCCTGAATGAGTTGGAGGCTTCGGCCTTGTTGCGCTGTGTTATTTCTTCCATGGACGCGCCTGTGCTTGCCTTCGACCCCGAGCATCGCCTCCGCCTGGTCAATCCTGCTGCCGAGCGCATCTTCCATCTCATAGCGGAGCGAGACCTGGCCTCGAGTGCGCAGGATCTGCAACTTGCCGAGGTATTGGACCAGCCCGATCGGGGAATCCTGGTCCTTGGCGGCAAGGGCAATCCGGTGCACTGGATGGTGAGGAGAAGCAGTTTCCGCCAGCACGGTATTCCGCACACGCTGCTTGTTTTGTCCGACGTGAGTATTGCCTTGCGCGAGCAGGAGCGCGATGCCTTCCAGCGCCTGATCCGGGTGATCGGCCACGAAATCAACAATTCGCTGACGCCTATCAAATCCATTGCCGGCAGCCTTCGTTCCTGGATCCATGTGAGTGGACCGCAGCAAAACACGGCGGATGCATCCGGGATAGACCACGACTTATTCAGCCTCGACCGTGGTCTCAAGATTATTGAGAGCCGTGCCGAATCCCTTAATCGTTTCATCCAGGCATATCGGCAGCTTGCCCAGCTGCCGCCGCCTGCATTACAGCCGGTTTCGTTGCACCCGTTGATGGAGCGTGCCGTTGCGCTGGAAACCAGGGTGGCCGTGCAGCTCAATCCGGGACCCGATATCGTGCTGCAGATGGATCCCGATCAGATTGAACAACTGGTGATCAATCTGCTGCGCAATGCAGCGGAAGCGGCGTTAGCGCGTTTTCCCGAGACGCCGTCGAACGGCCATATCTCAAAGGAGGTTCCTGAAGTGTCGATCAGCTGGAGAACCACTCCTCAGGCGGTCGTCATTCTGATCCAGGACAATGGGGTCGGCCTGATCAATCCATCGAACCTGTTCGTGCCCTTCTACACCACCAAGCCAGGAGGAAGCGGCATCGGCCTGGCCCTGGCGCGGCAGATATGCGAAGCCCACGGCGGTCTTCTTCAAGTCGCCAATCGCCAGGATGGTCCCGGCTGCGGAGCGGAGATCCGCCTGCCCTTGAGGGCATCGCGGAGCCTCCTTCCGCCCGGACAGGAGACAGCCGAGAACAAGGTTTACGGCTAAGGCTTGCCACGAGCCAGACCATTCCCTATGCTGAAGGGCATGGAAGTCCATTTCACGCCCGAGCAGGAAGCGCAGCTTGCACAAATAGCCACCACCGAAGGCACCGAACCGGAGCGCTTGGTGAAAGAGGCCGCATTGCGCTTGCTTCAAGAAGATGCCCGTTTTCGCGCTGCCGTTCGTGAAGGCATCGCACAAGCCGACCGGGGCGAATTCATTGAAGAAGACGAAATGGACGCCCGGTTAGAACAGATGTTGCGTTCCTGAAAATGCAAATCCGCTGGACGCCCGCTGCTGTAGCGGACTTGCAGCACATCAGTGACTACCTTGGGGAGCACCATCCACGTTACCGCCAGCCGACCCTCCGCAAATTGTATGAGGCGGTTGTCGGGTTGAAAAAGTGGCCGGAGCGCGGCCGTATCGGGCGCGAGGAAGGAACCCGGGAGTTTTTGTTCTCTCCTCTGCCTTATGTCGTCGTTTATCGCCTCACTGAACGGAGCGTCGAAGTTTTGCGCATTTACCATACCGCGCAGGACCGGCCCTGACTTCTTAACGGCGCTTCAGTGTCTCCAGTTCATCCAGGGTGCGTGGCCAGTCCGATTTTAGGAGGCGCGAGAGACTTCGGTCTGCCAGAAGTTTTCCGCCCGTCTGACACTTGACGCAGTAGTCCGTTTCGTTATCGGCGTAACGAATCCGCTGTATCGGTTCGCCACAACGCGGGCACGGCTCTCCATAGCGTCCATGCACCGCCATATCCTTGCGAAAGGCTGTCACCTTTTCCGGAAAGCTGGCTTTCGCCTCGTCGATTAGTCGCTCGATCCATAACTTAAGCGTGGCCTGCGTCGCGACATAGAGCCTTTCCCATTCCTCCGGGTCCAGCTTGTGTGTCATCTTCACTGGGGATAATTGGGCCGCATGCAAAATCTCATCCGAGTATGCGTTCCCAATGCCGCTAAGAATGCGCGGATCGGTGAGGGCTCTCTTGAGCGTTCGATTCTCGATCGTGAGCGCTTTGCGGAAGGAGTTGAGATCGCTGGAGAGCACGTCGATCCCTCCCGGGTCGATGGAGCGCAACGCCTCCTCTCCTTCGAAGAGGTGCAGCGATGCACGGCGCTTGGTTCCCGCTTCCGTCAGCACCAGGGAGCCATGAGGGAAATCAAAGGCGGCCAGATTCTGCCGGCCTGCCAGCTTGGCTCCTGGCGGCCGCCAGTGCAGGCGTCCGGCAATCATCAAGTGCAGCACCAGCCAGAGATCGCCATCCACTCCGATAGCGATGCGCTTGCCGATGCGGCGCAGCTCGCGCACCACACGGCCTTCGACACTGGCAACCGGCGGCCGCGCCGTGCGGAGGAGAAAGGCGCTTGCAATGCGCACATGCTCCAGCGGCTGGCCGATAATCCGTGGCTCCAGGGCGCTGATGTAGGCGGCTATATCCGGTAATTCCGGCATGTGTATTAGCTTGCCGGTTGCATCGCCGTTGCGCAACGGGGAATCGGAGGCGAGGGTACATGTGCTACACTCCTGCCCGATGAATCGACGCATGTTTCTTGGCCAGGCTGCGATGGCTTACGGCGCCTTCCTGCTCAACGCGCGGGGCCAGGGAACCTCCCACGCCCCCGGCCTCACTATCCGCGAAATTCGGGCGGTACGTTTGCGCGACGGATTCAATAGCCGGTTCATCCGCGTCTACACCAACCAGGGCCTGACCGGCACGGGCGAGATGCTGGATACCGTCGGCGCGGAGTACATCGTCAACAACAACATTGGCCCGGCGCTCGCAGGCCGGGACCCGCTGGATATCGAAGCCATTCTCCTCGACCTGTGGGGTGGGAAGCATCTTGCGGCGGGTGGCTCTCCCTCGCCGATCTTTATGCGCGGCATGGGCGGACCCTACCTTACCGCCATCAGCGGAGTGGAAATGGCGCTCTGGGATCTGGCCGGCAAAGCGCTGAATGCGCCCATATACCAGCTGATGGGCGGCCGCGTGCGCAGCAAATTGCCGGTGTATCTGCATGCGGCCAACCCGGGCGAAGCGACCAGCCTTATTGCCAAAACGAAAGTCAAAGCGCTGAAGATTGGTATCGACTACAGTCCGGACGAATGGACTCTGAAGAAGGGTTGGGACCCTAACAAACGTTGGGGGATTCATCTGAACACGGTGCAATTGGATGATGTGGTGCAGTTTGTTGGCTCCATGCGCGAGGCGGTGGGCAAGACCTACGACCTCGCCCTTGAGTGCCACGCACGTTACGACGTCGAGACGGCCATCCAGCTTTGTCGCCTGGTGGAGCCGTTCCGCCTCATCTGGGTGGAGGAGCCAATACCCAGCGACGATGTCGACGCCATGGTGCGGGTGCGCAATGCAACCCGGGTGCCCATCGCGGCCGGGGAGAATATCTATAGCCGCTATGGCTATCGTCCGTTTCTGGAAAAGGAAGCGCTCAGTGTTATTCAGCCGGATGTATCGAAGACCGGCGGCCTGCTCGAAACGCGTAAGATCGCGGCCATGGCCGAGGTCTACTCCATCCCCATTGCGCCTCATGGCGTGGCGTCTCCTCTGGGGACGATGGCGGCTGCTCACGTCGCGGCCTCGACGCCGAACTTCATGCTGCTTGAATTCACCCACTACGTTGATAAGTCGTACACCTCGCTGACCGAGCCGGTGTCGCTCGATGACGATGGCTGCCTGGAGGTGAGGACCACTCCCGGAATCGGGGTGGCGCTCAACGAGGATGTCATGAAGGAAAGGACCGACCCTGAATTCCGTCCTCTCTAAGACCCCACGGATCGCGGGTATCGGCGAGTTGCTGTGGGATCTTTTGCCCAGCGGACCGCGGCTCGGCGGGGCGCTGACGAACTTCGCGGTCTTCTGTGCTCGACTGGGGAACCGTACTACATTGGTCAGCAGCGTGGGCGACGACGAGTATGGGAGAGCAGCCCGCACTGCCCTTAAGCAACCTAACCTTGAGCTGGCGCAGCTACAGGAAGATAGGGAACATCCGACTGGGACAGTCGAGGTTTCCTTTTCCGAAGATAAGCAGCCCCGCTACCTTATCCATCGCGATGTGGCTTGGGACTTTATTGGTTTGACTCCTGAGCTGCTTGAGGTCGCTCGTGGCGCGGATGCTATTTGTTTTGGAACGCTCCCACAGCGGCATGAGGTTTCGCGGTCAACGATACGGAGCTTCGTGGAGGCTACAACGTGTGTGCGGGTATGCGATGTGAATCTGCGCATGCCCGATTGCACTCCCGAGGTGCTTCAGTGGTCGATGGCGCACGCTACCATTATCAAGTTGAGCGATGAGGAGCTGCCGCAGGTTTTCTCTATGCTGAATCAGCAGCAGGCGCCGAATAGTTCCTATACTCTGCTGGAGTATTTCCCTGGATGCCAACTGGTGGCTGTGACTTTGGGGCCCCATGGATGCTTGCTTACTACCCGGGAGAGCGAATTCGGTCATCCGGGATTTCCCGTTAAGGTGGTTGATACCGTCGGCGCGGGCGACGCCTTCACCGCTGGCCTGGTACACGCTTACCTGCGCGGCGCGTCGC
>CAWAUX010000003.1:0-23383 GCA_963785315.1 uncultured Acidobacteriaceae bacterium
TGGAGAGAGTAGTTCTGACGCAACTCTGAGCCCCTGCTCGGCGCATCCAGTTCGATGGATGCGCACGGAAGCTATAATGGAACCGTAGACATACGACTATGGTCACGAAAAACCTTCCCCTGGAAAGTCACCCCGGCAACTTATTGATTTCGCAACGAGATCAGGTCTTCGACGCTTTTCGCCGTTGGGGTTATATGCAGGCAAATCTTGACCCCCTGGGCAATACCTGCTGCCCGGGCCTGTCCCGGAGCTGAACTTCGAGGGAGAGGCCGCCGAGGAAGCCAAGGCCTTTTACAGCGGAAGCATCGGGGTCGAGTTCATGCACCTTCCCGACCCGGCCCGGCGGGAATGGATCCAGGAGCGCATGGAACAGACTTCGCCGGCCCCGGACCAACCCCAGGTCCTCGAACGGTTGATCCAGGCCGACCTGTTCGAGCAGGTGATCCAGTCGCGCTATTTGGGCACCAAGCGTTTCTCGCTGGAAGGCGTCACCGTGTTAATCCCCTTCCTGGACGAGATTCTTAACCGCGCTGCGGATCATGGCGCGATCAAGTCTGTCCTGGGCATGAGCCACCGCGGGCGCTTAAACGTCATGGCGAACACCTTTGGTAAGTCCGCCACCGATATTTTCTCTAAATTCGAAGATGCCAATCCGCGCAGCATCCTGGGCGGCGGTGACGTGAAGTATCACGTGGGCGCCACCGGGGAATTCCTCGCCAAGGGCGGGGGAAAAATCGGCCTGCACCTGGTATCGAACCCCAGTCACCTGGAAGCGGTGGATCCGGTGGCCATGGGCCGTGCGCGGGCGCAGCAGGTGCGGTTGGGTGAAAACGGTCAAGACCAGGTGCTGCCGGTGCTTATCCACGGAGATGCGGCCTTCGCCGGCCAAGGCATCTGGGCAGAAACGCTGAGTCTCGGCGCCATGTGCGGCTTTACCGTGGGCGGCACCATCCAGATCATCGTAAACAATCTGATTGGCTTTACCGCCGACCCCGAGGAGTGCTACTCGTCGCGCTTCTCCTCCGATATCGGCAAACGGCTGCCCATTCCCATCTTTCACGTAAACGGTGAGGATGCCGAGGCCGCGATTCGTGTGGCCGCGCTGGCCATCGAATACCGCTACACGTTCCACACCGATGTGATCATCGACCTGGTTGGCTACCGGCGTCACGGCCACAGCGAGGTAGATGACCCTACCATTACCCAGCCACTGCGTTACGCAAAGATCAAGAATCATCCTCCGCTCTACGAGATCTATGCCAAACAAATCGGCGTGGATCCCTCGGCGCGCGTAAGGGAAATTCAGACGGAGCTTGCCGAAGCGCAAAAGCAAGCGGCCAGGATGGGCAAACGTGTTGTGCTGGCAACGCTTCCCGCCTACTGGTCGCATTACACTGGCGGACCGTACAAGTCTGAATACGAGGTCGACACCGGGCTGAGCGCGGCCAAGGTGGAGGAAATCAGCAACAGCCTTACCACGTATCCGCGACAGTTTCATATTCATCCCAAAATCAAGAAGCTGCTCGAACAGCGGCGGGAGATGGGACGCGGCGAGCGGCTCTTCGACTACGGCATGGCTGAAGCCCTGGCGTTTGGCTCGCTGCTGCTCGCAGGCACGCCGGTGCGCCTTAGCGGCCAGGATAGCCAGCGCGGTACTTTCAACCAGCGCCATAGCGTGCTGGTGGACATCGAGAACGAACAGCTCTATATTCCCCTGGCCAATTTGGGCCCGGATCAGGCTCGCTACGAGGTCTATAACTCGATGCTGTCGGAAGCGGGCGTCCTGGGATTCGAGTACGGCTACAGCCGCGACTACCCTGAGGCTCTGGTCTTGTGGGAAGCCCAGTTCGGTGATTTTGCCAACGGCGCGCAGATCATCATCGATCAATTCATTGCTTCAGGTGAAGACAAGTGGGGACTGCTGGGCGGAGTGGTTATGCTGCTGCCGCACGGCTATGAGGGGCAGGGGCCGGAACACTCCAGTGCCCGGTTGGAACGCTACCTGCAATTGGCAGCGCACGACAACATACAAATCTGCCAGCCGTCTACCGCCGCGCAGTACTTCCACCTGTTACGCCGGCAGGCAATGCGTACTTGGCGCAAGCCGCTAATCGTATTCACCCCCAAGAGCATGCTGCGCAATCCCGACGCAAGTTCGCCCGTGGCTAGCTTCGAGTTGCCGCGCTTCCAGGCTGTTCTGCCGGAAACAGAGGTGCAGGCGGTCAAGCGTCTGCTGCTGTGCACGGGCAAGATCGGTCACGAGTTGCGCATCGAACGGGCCAAGCACAAGGACAGCACCACCGGAATCGTCTTCGTGGAACAGTTGTATCCCTGGCCGGAAGCGGAACTGGCGGCGGAAGTAGCCCGCCATCCCGAAGCGCGCGAAATAGTTTGGGTGCAGGAAGAACCGGACAATATGGGTGCGCTCTCCTTTGTTGTGCCGCGCTTGCGCAGGCTCTTTCCCGAACGCAGGGTGCTCAGCATCAAGCGTTCAGCGGCAGCCAGTCCAGCAACCGGCTCCGCCAAAGCCCACGATCTCGAACAAAAGACGCTCATCAGCCTCGCCCTGCGGGACGAAAGCAAATGATGCACGTGTGGGGGCGCAGCCCTCGCAGTCTCCCGATCGAATAGTAAGGAAGTGACAATTTGCGGACATTGCCGTGACAAATCCGGCGGTGCGCCCATTTATTCTCCCCATGAACAGCAATTTCCCTTATGGCGTATGCACAGCGAGCGCTGCCGAAGATGTTTAGATCGCTGGCTTTAGCCAGAGGCGGAGGACCAAATGCTCATCTGCTCTCGTTCACGTAGTCGCTATATGGCACTGAAAATTCAGTAACAAAACCCAAAAATCACCATCTAACATATAAGAATCGGTACCAAACCGGTCACAACGACTGGGCGAGCAATTACAGTCAACTGAAAACCAGCCGGAACACGGCTACCCTTGGAACTCTCCCGAAAAACCGCGAACCCACGTAAAGGGTCACTCCAACATCGTTGGAGCGAACGGAGACAGCGATGTGCGTGCTGCAGTTGTTCGAACGGCAAGTGTCGGCTTTTCCGGACGCTTTAGCCGTAGTGTGTGAAGATTGGCAAGTCACCTATCGAGAATTGAATGCGACTGCAGACCGGATCGCGCACGGGCTGAAAGAGGTGGGCGTGAAGAACGGCACCCTGGTGGGAGTTTTTCTTGACCGCTCCCCGGAGATGCTGGCCGCGCTGCTCGGCGTATGGAAGGCAGGTGGCGCCTACATACCGCTCGATCCAGCGACACCAACCCAGCGCATGGCCCGCATTTTGGAAGATTCGGCCCCTCCTTTTGTGCTCACTCTCGATGAACTGCGTGGCCGGCTCCCCAGTACCGCCGTCCAGGTGATCCATTTCGAAGATTTCTGGGCGGCACGAAGGCCGGCATTCGCGCCTGCTGAGACCCCTGCTGCGAGCGTGGTTTCCGCAGACAGCGTCGCTTATGTGATTTACACCTCTGGTTCGACGGGCAAGCCAAAGGGTGTATGCATCAGCCACGGGGCGCTCGAGAATACGATCCTCGGTGTCGGGAAGGACTTGGCGCTGGGGGCGCATGACGTCGTGCTGGCTTGGTGCACGATCGCCTTCGACGTCGCAGGCCTGGAAATTTTTCTGCCTTTGGCATTCGGCGCCAGTTTGTACCTGGTAGAAGAGGACCTGGTCATGGGCGGCGGTGGTTTGGGCATCGAGCATCTTCGTGCTTCCGCGGCGACCGTCCTATTTGCCACTCCCACCATGTATCGGCTCCTGCTCGACGAGGGATGGCAGGGCAATGCAAACATGCAGCTTATCGTCGGCGGTGAGGTCCTTCCTCTGCCTCTTGCCCAGAGCTTGGCCAGCAGGTGCCGCGTGCTCTGGAACCAATATGGGCCCAGCGAAACGGCTATTTGCGCGACCCGGGCAAGGATCGAATGTGATGTCGAAAAGATCACCATCGGCGATCCGTTGCCGAATGTCAGCATTCACCTTCTCGATGCGCAACTCAAGCCGGTGCCGCAGGGTGTGGTGGGTGAGATGTATATCGGTGGGGCGGGCGTGGGTCTTGGTTATCTCCATCAGCCCGAGCTTAACCGCGCGTGTTTCCTGCCCGATCCGTTTGCCGAGGGCGTGGACAGGTGGATCTATAAGAGCGGAGATCTTGCTATACAGCTTGCGGACGGCAGCTTTGAATTTTGGGGACGGCTTGACGACCAGGTCAAGATTCGAGGCTTTCGCATCGAGCTGGGAGAGATTGAATCGGTGCTCAGAGCATGCGGGGGGGTGAAGGCTGCGGTGGTGCGGGCGATCGAACTGGAGCCTGGCGACCGGCGTCTGGTTGCCTTTGTGGTGGCTGAGGGGGCTTTCCGGGCGAGGCAATGGAGGGAGTTGCTGAGCAGGCAACTGCCTTCGTACATGATCCCTGCGGAGTTTGTATCGGTGCCTTCCTTCCCCATGACTCCCGGCGGCAAGGTGGACGGTCAGGCTCTGGACAGGATGCGTCTTCACACAACAACTTTGCGCCCCGCACCGGAAGCACCTGCGGGCAATGCACTCGAGGCGCGCCTCAAGGCATTTTGGGAAAGGCTGCTTAAGGTCGAGAACATCGGTATCCATGACGATTTCTTTTCGCTTGGGGGCCACTCCCTGCTGGCGGCGCGCATGCTGGCCCAGATCGAGGGCTGGTTCGGCTACAAGCTGCCGCACTCTGTGCTGGTGGAACATCCGACCATCCACGGGTTGGCGACCTACCTGCATCAGACCACTGTAGGGAGATGGCCGGCGCTGGTAACGATCCAGGCTGGAGCACCTGTGCCGCCGCTGTTTATAGCCCACGGCATAGGGGGAAGCCTGCTGAGCTTTATTGAGCTGGCGGCCCAGCTGGGGCCGGAGCAACCGGTGTTCGGTCTCCAACTGCCGGCATCGATCGATCACGATCAAGCGGACCTGAGGGCGGTGGCGGCAAATTATCTGGACCAGGTGCGCGCCATTCAACCATCCGGGCCATACCACTTTGCCGGGCATTCTTCCGGCGGCCTGGTTGTCTTCGAGATGGCCTGCCAGCTGAGCGAACAGGGCGAAAGCGTGGGCCTATTAGCGCTTCTCGATTGCGACCCCAATACAGGCAAGTCGGCGCACCAACCCTTTCGTGATTGGAAATCGCTGAAGGCCTCGTTTTCGCGAGCGCGCACAGCGTTCCGGTTGCGCGAAGTTGGAGTGCGCGAGGTGCTGGCGAGCAGAATTGATTATCAGCGGATCAAGATGAAGATCTGGCGCGCGGACCGATCGCGGCGCGCGGGAAGGGCCCTGGGGCAGGTCGAAGCGGAAGGGTACCTCGCACTGGCTTTGCGCGATTACGAATTGAGACCGTACCCCGGCAATATCACCCTGTTCGTTGCCCAGGACGAGCCGGGCCCCAAGGGCGAACCCGCGAGCGCATGGAAGGGAAAGGTGCTGGGTGGGTGTGAGACCCGGCTGATCCCCGGAACCCATCGCACCATCTTGAGCCGGCCCCAGGTAATCTCACTGGCCCGCGAGATCAAACTGAGAATGCCAAACAATGAGCAGCAGGGCGCGAGAAGCGTCGTGGCCTGAGTCCGTCGTTCCTGAATCAATAAAGAAAGCTGAAACTGGCTATCCTGGCTTCGCCGTACGCAGTCGCGAGGGCTCCGATTGTGCCTGATGTCGGCGACACATCGTAAAGCTTCCACGGGTAGAGGAAGCTCACCCGAGTCCGGAGCAGTTCGGCCGGCGCATCGGGCAACAAGCCAACATCAAAGCTATCAAGCGCACGATGAAGGCCCACTCCTTCGGCCTTGAGAATTGCTTCCTTACGCGTCCAACAGCGATAGAAGCCCCCGAGCCAGGCATCGCCTTGCAATGCGCTCAGGTCGGAAAGTTCGCTGGCGGAGAAATGTGTGGCCGCCACTTCCGGCTCGATGGGTCTTATCTCTTCCACGTCCACGCCCACTGGTAGTCCGTGGGCCACCGCCAGAACGGCAATGCTTTGGGTATGGCTGAGACTGAAGTTGAGTGAAGAACCCTCACCCGCCAATTCAGGTTTGCCGAAGCGATTGGCACGGAAGCTGATTGTTTTAGCGGGCTGGTTGAGATAGCTGCCAAGAATCCTGCGCAGGTTGGCATGGGCGACAGCATAGCGTTCGCGATCTGGAGCGTAATGAAAGCGGTGCAAGCGTTGCAGTTCTGCGAGGTCGAGAATTTCGATGTGCGCAGACAGATCCCCCATCACCGGCTCGAGCGGCCACGCCCAAAGATGGACCTCGTCAGCCGAGATCGACGAGGGGATGGCGGAGGCAGGCCACTGAAGAGCGGAGATCACGTCTGGGCGACTCCTTTACCGCGAATCTCCACGGTGCCGGGAGGGGAGCTGCGGATTCCCCTCATTGGGCGCGTGTTGCTGAGGGACTATGCGTTTGTGTCTTGGCTATCCTCTGTTTGGGCGTTTCCCGTGTTCTCGATCCACATCAATTCGAGTTGACGAAGTTTGTTGATCAGGAAAGCCACGTCACGGGCGCTGACATCTTCCGATTCGGCGCGGGCGATTTCGTGTTGTAAAAAGTTGAACGCCGGGCGCATGTCCACCGGGAAGTCGTCGCTGCGCAGTCCGCGCAGAACTTCCCACGCCTGAAGAAGGAGTGTCCGATCACCTGTGTTCGTCCCTTCATGCGCCAACAGCGAGGCTGCGCGCCGGAGTCTTTCATGAGCATCCAGTTTGGTCATGGGTAATGAAAGTGTGACACGAAATGGTCAAACTCATCTACCACCGAAGCGCGCTTTGCGACCGGCGGTCCCTTCCGCGAAACAATATACTTGAAGAGTGGCACCGGGGGTGCTGCAGCGAAAGCAACCCATTCGCGGGCTGACTCCTCAGAACAGTGAGAGCCCAGCGCATCTCCATGGTTAAACCGCAGATGAACACGACTTTACGCGACACAAAAAGCGCGACCGATGCGGGCCAGTACTTTCGTTCCCGGTTAGCTGAGTATGTGCGCGCCCAGGCGTTGCCGGTGGATAAGCTGGGACATCAGCCGCGACTGTACGCCTTGACCCGATTGGTAGGCCAGGGCCTGGTCTACGACGATGACGTGGTGTTCGCAGCGGCATGGCTGCACGATTTGGGCGTGTTCATCGGTCATCGGCCCGAAGACCCGGTGGAGCTCTCGCGTTGGGACAATGTTACCTACGCCATGAAGCAGGCGCCGGCGGCGCTTCTCCAGGCCGGCTTTCCTACGACAAAAGTTGCACAAGTAGTAGAGGCAATCCGCACCCACCAACCGCATATGAGTCCGTCCACCATCGAGGGCACCATCCTGCGCGATGCGGACATTCTGGAGCAGCTGGGGGCGATGGGTATTTTGCGCGTGGCGGCAAAGATAGGGCGCGACACGCGTTATCCAACATTTACCGACGCCGCAGCCACTCTGCGCAAGGCGATAACCGAGTTGCCGGGCAAACTTCACCTGGATGCCGCGAAGACGCTGGCGCGGCCAAAGATTGCTCTCCTGGAGGGTTTCCTGCAGGGGTTGGACCAGGAAGCGCACGGAGCGTTGTATTGAAGTCGTCCGTTGCGGTTACCTATGATGTTCCAGGGGCGCATCGTCGTGCCTGGATTGTGAGAAACTAGCCGTTGCTGCGGCAGTATGACCAGGTTTTTCCATAAGGCCGGTCGGCGGCGGATCGCATTGGGAGCCTTACATGAAACTGAAAAACGCCAAAGTAGTGGTATGTGGCGCCGGGGGGTTCATCGGCGGACATCTGGTTAAGAGTCTGCTGGACAATGGAGCGAACGTCATCCGCGCGGTGGATGTAAAGCCGTTGGACGAGTGGTATCAAACGTCGCCCGGTGTGTCCAGTGTATCGCTGGACCTTAAAGACAAAGATAGTTGCATGAAGGCGGCGCAAGGCGCCGAGGTGATTTTCCAATTAGCCGCTGACATGGGCGGTATGGGTTTCATCGAGAACAACAAAGCGCTCTGCATGCTGAGCGTGTTAACGAATACGCACATGCTCATGGCCGCGCGGGAGAAGGGAGTAGAGCGTTTTTTTTACGCCTCCTCCGCGTGCGTGTACAACGGCGACAAGCAAAAAACTCCCGACGTGGTTGCGCTGAAGGAAGAGGATGCCTATCCGGCGCTGCCTGAGGATGGCTACGGCTGGGAGAAGTTATTCAGCGAACGGATGTGCCGCCACTTTGAAGAGGACTTTGGGCTGCAATGCCGCGTGGCCCGCTACCACAATGTCTACGGCCCATTGGGTACCTGGACCGGGGGACGTGAAAAAGCGCCGGCCGCCATCTGCCGCAAAGTTATCGAGGCCAAGTCGTCGGGAAAACACCAGATAGAAATATGGGGCGATGGCAAACAGACTCGCAGCTTCATGTATATCGATGATTGCACGCGGGGCACGCAGGCGATCCTGGAAAGCGAAATCCATGAGCCCATCAATCTGGGCAGCAGCGAACTGGTGACCATTAATCAGTTGGTAGACATGGCCGAAGCGATCGCCGGGGTGAAATTAGAGCGCAAGTACAAGCTGGATGCGCCCAAGGGCGTCAACGGACGCAACAGCGATAACACCAAGATTCAAGAGTATCTGGGTTGGGAACCTTCGATCCGCCTTAAAGAAGGCCTGGCAAAAACCTACGCATGGATCGAGAGTGAGATGATGGCGGTATCTAAAGCGTAACCAAGCTTACTGCGAATTGGTCATTCCCATTGAATAAGCAACTCTGATAGTGATCTAGACTGAGTCTACGGATAACTGTGAGAGTGACAACAGTGGCGACGGCAGGTGCGCAGTTCCGGCAGATTCTGGGAATCCGATTTTTCGTCGGAGATGCAGATGAAGCGATCGCCAGGATCAGCAGCGGCGGCCTGCTGGTGGTTCCCGCGGCCCCGGCTCTGAAAAATCTCGCCCACGATTCGGACTATCGCGAAGCTCTCCAGGGCGCGGACCTGGTAATCACTGACAGTGCATTTATGGTTATGATCTGGAATCGCCTCAAGCGCGATTCCATCCGCCGTGTTTCCGGCCTGAAATATTTATCTTCGTTATTGAAGCAGCCTGACTTTTACCAGCCTGGCGGGAGCTTCTGGATCATGGCCAGCGAGGAAAGCGCGCGTAGAAATTGCAGGTGGCTGCGCCGGCAGGGGATTGAGTTAGCTGCCGCTGATCGTTACATCGCCCCGCTTTATGGCAAGACAATTATTGATCCTGTGCTCTTAAAGCGGATCGATGAGCGGCGTCCACGCCATATTGTGGTCACCCTCGGGGGGGGCACGCAGGAGCGCCTTGGGCTGTATCTAAGAAGCGAACTGGAGTGCAAGCCTTCTATCCACTGCATTGGGGCGGCCATCGCCTTCCTGAGCGGCGACCAGGTGCAAATTCCGAGATGGGCAGACCGCATGTATCTGGGATGGCTCTTTCGCTGTCTCTCTGATCCCCGGCGCTACATGCCACGCTACTGGGATGCGCGCAAGCTGCTTTCGCTTATGATTCGTTACGGCAGCAGCCTTCCGGAAGCACTCAAGAGCAATTCGCCGGCAATGGTAGAGCTGACGGCGGTTGCGTCACAGGGTGACTGTATTCCATCCACGCCCAGTACGTCACAGTCGTAGTCACATTACCAGCTGCCTTGAGCTGGTCATTTCTTGTAGCGGGGCGCGACTTCAGTCGGGCCCGTCGAGTTAGTGCCGCGAGCGGATATGCAAAATCAGGTTGAGGTAGCAGAGCGTGCCGCACCTACGGCGCTCAGCATCACTTATCGGTGTCCCAGCCCTTCCGGGCTGGGCTGACGTTTGGCGGCCGGCCCTACGGGCCTAGGTCCGAGGTCTATTTTCGAGTTCTCACGCAGACTCGGAAGGGCTGGGATATCGATTCCGATGAGAATACCGAGCGCTGTAGGCGCGGCACATGCGTGCCTACGGTCCCAAACATATTGTGGATGAGGCCGGTGCCGGACCTGACGGTGCTCGCTCGGACCACGCGGTGTCATGAGAAGAGAAACCGCAGTACCTCTAATCGGCACCAAGGCCCAGAGGGCCGACCGCTATAGTCAGCCCAGCCCGGAAGGGCTGGGCTATCGATTCCCAAGAGGATCTGAGCGCCGTAGGCGCGGCACTCAGCCGTCGGGACACAATTCATAGGAAGAGTTCTCACGCAAACTCTTCAGCCCAGACCTTATCAAGGCCCGACATAAAGTCGGGCCTTGATAAGCCCCTTACGGCGACGTCGTGTGGGGCGAGATAGTTGGCAGTCCGAGAGCAGTTGCTACTGATTTCCCCGCACGCTGGCGCGTTGTGTTTCCGCATGCTTGGCTGCACCCTCCAGGGCCTTTGCCTGGGGCAGGTAGTCGATCGCCTTGTTGATCATGGGATCCCAGTTCGCCCGCACCTTCAAACCCTCTTCCTGGCCAAACTGGGTGGTGAAGATCTCAGCCTTGATGTTGGCCTTGACCCAGTCCATGACCGGCGCCAGATCCGCATCGGTGTAGGGAATCTGCTGGCTGGTGAGGAATTGCTTGAAGGAGTCCATCACCGCGTCATCTACCTGGAAGTCTTTGCCAACCGTCCGGTTCGCCATGTAGTGCTTGGCAAAATTGAAGAAGGCGTAGTGCTCCAACAATTGATCCTGAACGGGGACGGACTTGGGCGTGTCGATCTTGTCGTCGGGCGTGATCCCGCCCCCGCCGAAGACGGTTCGCCCGGAATCGGTGGCCTTCACCTCGCGGCTCTTGGTGTCCTGCGGCTGGTCGTGGTTGTAGTAGTAGTCGTAGAGCGAAACTCCGTTGTAATTGCGTTGAATGAGCCGGCCGCTGGGCGTGTAGTAGTGATACGTGGTCAGCGCCAGGCCAGTGTTCTCAGACAGCGGATAAACGGTTTGCACCAGGCCCTTACCGAAGGTGGTCTCGCCGGCGATGATGGCGCGATCGTGATCCTGCAAAGCACCGGAAACAATTTCCGCCGCCGAGGCGGTGCCGTGATTGACCAGCACAACGATGGGATATTCACGGCCGCCGTTGCCGTGGGTCGCACGATAGGTCTGTTCGGGGAACGCACGGCCACGCTGGGAAACAATCACCTGGCCCTTCTCCAGGAACTTGTCGCATACTGCTACGGCTTCACTCAATAAGCCGCCGGGATTTCCCCGCAGATCGAGGATCAGTCCATCGATATTGCCGAAGTGATCGAGCGCATCCGAAAGCTCGCGGCCGGTGGTCTCCTGGAAGTTGGTGATATGCACATAGCCGACCGTGGGCCGGATCATGTAAGTGAGGTCAATGCTATTGTGCGGGATCTCATCCCGGATCAGGTCGAATACCAGTGGCTTGGCCGCGCCCTCACGCGCAATCGTAATCTGTACGTGGGTACCTTTGGGTCCCTTGAGCACATTAGCCACGTCTTCTGAATTCATGTTGTCCGTGGACTTGCCGTCCACCGCAACGATCACGTCTCCGGGCCGGATTCCAGCCTTGAAGGAAGGCGTGCCTTCAAACGGGCTAACCACGACAATCTTGTTGTTCTGAGGCTGAATCAGCATGCCCACGCCGTAGTACTTGCCATGCTGGTCTTCGCGCATCTTGGCGTAGGCTTTTGGATCGTAGAAGCTGGAATGGGGGTCAAGCACGCGCAACATGCCGGGGATGGCCCCGTCGTAGACTGCCTTTTCCGCTTTGTCGCCGGTCAGCGGCTCGGCGTAGTTTTGTTCCACTAGATCGTAAACACTTGTGAATGAGCGCAAATCATCGCGCAGCGCGGACTCATCGGTGCTGGATTGTGCGCCCAACCTCTGGCTGACTACCGTGCCTAGAAAGCCACAGGTCACAAAGAAGAGGAGGATGGAGAACAAAAACCGTCGTGTGCGGGAGGCCATAATTGCGGGTTTCCTCTGGGTCCGGAGGGCGCGAAGGAAGGCAGCCCTGCTGCGCGGCCCGGAGTGTTCTTGACTCGAAGTATATCATTGGACGTAAGCTAATCTGATAGGTACTCGAGGGAGCAAAACCTTAGGAAATCCGGTCTGTTTCACTAGCTGCACAACCGTGCTGGTGCGAAACCAGGCAAACTACCACGTAAGGGCTAGAGCCTTTTACTTCCGGTGTATAGAGGGTGACCGCACCTCGTTGCTCTTCCAGTGCAGTGTAGAAGTGAAATACTCGGAACGTAACACTTAGCAGCTATACGAGATGTCCAGACCATGACGTTCTTCAAATTCCAGCAATCCGCGGCGATTTTCATCCTGAGCGCGAGTGTAAGCGCTCTCCCCTCCCTGGCTCAGTCCAATACCCAAACCGCTAACGCTCAAACCCCGCCCAACCCGGCGGCGCTGGCGCCGGTCAACGGCAAGGTGGTGGAAGACATTGTCGCCCGGGTGAATGACCAGATCATCACCCAGTCGGACTACGACCGGGCCGCGGAACAACTCGAGCAAGAGGCCAAGCAGCAGGCCATTCCTCCCCGCGAACTACAGCAAAAACAAGCCGATCTGCTGCGGGATCTGATTGACCAGCAGCTCCTGCTCTCCAAAGGCAAGGAACTGGGGATCACCGGGGAAACCGAGCTGATCAAGCGGCTGGACGAGATCAGAAAGCAGAATCATCTGGACTCGCTCGAAGACCTGGAGAAGGCTGCGCAGCAGCAGGGTGTTTCCTATGAAGATTTCAAGGCCACCCAACGAAACGGGATCATCACCCAGCAGGTGGTGCGGGACGAGGTAGGCCGGCATATTTCCATGTCGCCGGCGGAAGTGCAAAGCTACTTCAAGGCGCACGAAAGTGAGTTTGCCCAGCCGGAGTCAGTGACCCTCAATGAGATTTTGATCCCCACTCCGCCGGCGGCGGCGGATGGAGCGGATGCAGCCCAGGTCGCCGCCGCGCAGGCGCAAGCCGAGGCGATCGAAGCAAAACTGGCTGCTGGGGCAAAGTTCGAAGATTTGGCCAAGCCGGCGCCCACCGACCCCAATGCGCCCAAAAGCGTTAACCTGGGGGAATATCGCCGCGGCATGTTGGCTAAGGAAATCGAAGATAAAGCCTTTGCCCTGAATGCCGGCCAACACACGCAGCCCATTCGCACCAAGCAGGGCTTCATCATTCTGCAAGCCACCCAGCATCAGCTGGGCGGGGATGCCAGCTTCAAGCAAGTGGAGCCGCAAGTAGAAGAAGCGCTGTTCATGGAGCAGATGCAGCCCAAACTGCGCGAGTACCTCACCAAGCTACGCGGAGAGGCCTATGTAGAGCTCAAGCCCGGGGTGGTCGATACCGGGGCCAGCGGTAACGAAATGCGCTTGACCTATAGCGCGTACGCGCCCCCCGCGCCCAAAAAGAAGAAGAAGTTTGCTCGCGCCCGGTTCCGCGGCAGGACGCCGGCGGCCCCGGCCGCCTCGCAGACAGCCGCCGCGCAAACCCCTGGGACAACGACTGGTGCAGCGACCGCTGCTGCGACGTCCGCCGGTACAACGACAGCCGCCGGTGCAACATCCACCGCAGCCGCCACGGCGACCACTCCCGCCAAGCCGGCAGCCACGCAACAGGCGAGCAACAACGACCAGAACGTGCAGAAGCCGGGTAAGAAAGAGAAGATTCGCTTCGGGCAGGCCCCGCGTGAGTCTCTACCTTCTTCGCAGGTTGCCACAAACAGCGTTCCCGCGGTCGCTCCGGATACGAATCCCGCGGTCACTACTCCGGAAACGCGCGTCGTAAACCCGGACGGCACGATAAGCGGCGAGACTGCTGTGGCGAATGAAAAAAAGACTCGCCTGAGCAATCGTCCACCGGTGAAAAAGACAAAGAAAGACAAAACCGACCCGGATGCCCCTCCGCAGGCAACTACCGAGGAACAGGCGTCGCAGAAGGTGCAGAACGCGCCGCTAGGGCTGGCTAACCAAGACCAGAAAAAGGCCAAGGCAAAGGCCGAGAAGACCCGGTACGCGGACAAGCCGAAGGAGCCGGACCAAACGCCCGCGCCTTATCTGGGCAAACCGGCAGACACATACAGTCAGCCGCCTGCTTCCAACGCTATCCACCCGCCAGCGGCAACCAATCCGCCCGCACCGGCCACTGGCCCACCGGATCCAATTCCGCCGGGCGCGCAACAACCCTAGGCGCAATGAAAGAGATTTATGTTGCGGATCTAGGCAAGTTCGAGAACCAGGCAGTGGTTTCTTTCTTCGCCGTCAGCTCCAGGCAATTGCGCAGCCGAAAGGATGGCGGCCAGTACATGGCGCTGACCCTGGGTGACCGCACCGGCCAGATCGAATCCCGCATGTGGGACAATTTCGCCGACGCCGCCGCCGAGTTCGAGCAGGGCGACGTGGTGAAGGTTCGCGCTGAGGTCTGCCGCTACAACGGCCGCCTCCAGCTGAACCTGGAAAAGCTCCGCGTCGCTACCGCGGACGAGTTCGAACTGGCCGACTATGTTCCCCACACCAGCAAAGACGTGGAGGAACTGTGGTCGGCGCTGGTTAGATCCGTCGACAGCTTCTCCGATCTTTCCTTGCAGGCGCTGGTGCGCTCTTTTCTCGGCGATCCTGTCTTCGCTGCAGCTTTCCGTGAGGCGCCGGCCGCCACCCGCCTTCACCATGCCTGGCTGGGCGGTCTGCTGGAGCATGTGGTCTCGCTGGTGGGCATCTGTGAGCTGGCGGCCCAGCATTACCCTGAAATTAACCGCGACCTGCTCCTGACCGGCGCCATTTTGCACGACATCGGCAAGCTGGAGGAATTGAGCTGGGGTACCAGCTTCGACTACACTCTGCAGGGGCAACTCGTAGGGCACATCACCATGGGCATCGCCATGATCGAAAAGAAGCTGGCGACGTTGCCCGGCTTTCCTCCGCAACTCCGCATGTTGGTCGAGCACATGGTACTGAGCCATCATGGCAAACTGGAGTTCGGTTCGCCTAAGTTGCCCATGATCCCGGAAGCGGTGCTGCTCAACTACCTCGACGATATCGACGCCAAGATGCACACTATGCGCAGCGAATTTGAGCGCCATCAGGCGCAAGGTGGCGAAGCGGGTGAGATGACCGACTGGGTGCGCTCGATGGACAGGCCTCTGCTTAACACGGCAACCTTCCTCAAGCCCAAGTCCGCGCCGGAGGAGTAGATCATGATCTATCTGCTGAAGAGCGAACCCACCGCCTATTCCTTTGCCGATCTGGTGCGGGAAAAGGAAACCGACTGGACCGGAGTGACCAACCCCCAGGCGGTTAAAAATCTCCGCGCGATGAAGAAGGGCGATAAGCTCGTCATCTATCACACCGGCGACGAAAAGGCGGCGGTGGGCCTGGCCCACGTTACCGCTGTCGATTTATCCGATCCCAAGGTTCCGTTGGTTCGCATCGCGGCCGGCCCGGCCATCAAGCGGCCAAAAACCCTGGCGGAAATCAAGCAGCAGAAACTCTTTGAAGCTTCGCCCCTGGTCCGCCAGTCACGGCTTTCTGTCGCGCCCCTGGACGAGGCGCAATACGATTGGATCGTGCATAACTGACTCTCGCCCAGGGAGATCCTTCTGGGCAAAATCGTCTACAATCAAACGTTAGGTCTGCTCGCCTCATAAAATGCTACGTTTCTCTACGGCTGGTGAATCACACGGCGAGTGCCTTATCGCCCTTATTTCCGGACTGCCTGCGGGCCTCGACGTCGATCTTGAATTCATCGACCGGGAGTTGTGGCGGCGACAACAGGGCTTCGGCCGTGGTGGCCGTATGCACATTGAGCAGGACCGCGCGCACATCCTCTCCGGGGTACGCCACGGCAAAACCATCGGTTCGCCGGTTGCCATCCAGATTGAAAATCGCGACTGGAAGAACTGGACCGAGGTTCTGCCCGTGGGCGCGGGCGATCCGCAAAAGCACAAAGCCGTGGCTTCGCCCCGGCCAGGCCATGCTGACCTTGCCGGCTCGCTGAAGTACGATTTTCCCGATGCTCGCTATGTGCTGGAGCGGGCCTCGGCGCGCGAATCCACCGCCAGGGTGGCGGCAGGCGCCATGGCCAAGTTGCTCTTGAAGTCCTTGGGCATCGAGGTCGGCAGCCATGTAGTCCGCGTTGGCCGCGCGGAGTTGCCGCGCATCGCCGCCTGGGAAGAGATCAAGGCGCTGAATCAAAGCGAGACCATCCTGTTGAATTGCGTTGATCCTGCCGCCGAAGAGCAGATGAAGGCGGAAGTCGATCACGTGTTGCGCACCGGCGATTCGATCGGCGGAGTGTTCGAAGTGGTGGTGCATGGCGTGCCTCCGGGCATCGGCACCTATGCCAACTGGGATGAGCGGCTGGATGGTCTACTCTCCTGGGCGGTCATGTCTCTGCAGGCGGTGAAGGCAGTGGAAATTGGCCAGGGCGTCACGGCTGCCGAGTCTTTTGGTTCCGCGGTGCACGACGCCATCGGCTATAGCCCGGAAGAGAATGGCACGGCACCGACCAGGTTCACTCGAGAGCACAACAACGCTGGTGGCATCGAGGGTGGGGTCTCAAACGGGGAAGACATTGTTGTGCGCGGTTATTTGAAGCCGATTTCTACCTTGCGCAGGCCGCTCGGCTCGGTTTCGTATGCTACGCGGGAGGCGACCAAGGCGGCTTACGAGCGGTCGGATGTCTGTGTTGTGCCCGCCGCCGGGGTGGCTGCGGAAGCGATGGTGGCGTTCGTGATGGCGAAGCTGGCGCTGGAAAAGTTCGGCGGCGACTCGGCCGGAGAACTGAGCAGAAACTACCAGGGATACCTGGAGCAGATTCGCAGATTTTAAGAAAGATATCCCGTCGCATGGTCTATCCCATTGTTAAGTTTCCAGATCCCATCCTGCAGCGGCCGGCTGAGCCCGTCACCGTGTTTGACGAGGATTTGAAAAAGCTGGTCGACGACATGTTCGAGTCCATGTACATTGCCCATGGCATCGGCCTCGCCGCCCCGCAGATTGGGATTCCCAAGCGTTTGACAGTGATCGATCTCAGCTTCCAGAAGACTCCTGAAGACAAGATCGCCTTGATCAATCCCGAGGTGGTCACCAAAGAAGGAAAAATTTTCGAGGAGGAGGGTTGTCTCAGCCTTCCTGATATTCGAGAGAAAGTCGCGCGCGCAGCGAAGGTTAAAATACGCGCCCAGGATGTCGAGGGTAATTGGTTCGAGCGGGAAGCCGACGAACTACTGGCCCGCGCCTTTCAGCACGAAATCGACCACCTGGATGGAATCCTCTTCATCTTCCGCATCAGTGCGCTCAAGCGCGATTTTGTGTTGCGCAAGATACGCAAGTTGCAGCGAGCCGGGGAATGGTAGGTGAGGCTAGTCTTTTGTGGCACTCCGCAGTTCGCCATCCCTACGCTTGAGCAGCTCATTGCGGCCGGCCATACCATCGAGCTGGTAGTTACCCAACCCGATCGTGTGCGGGGCCGCGATCAGGCTCCCTCACCACCTCCGGTCAAGCAGCTGGCAGAGGCAGTGGGTTTGCCGGTGGTGCAGCCGGAAAAAATCAAGAACAATCCAGAGTTGCGGTCTCGCCTGGAGGCGATCCGGCCGGATGCCATTATCGTGGTGGCCTACGGCCGCATCATTCCGGAGTGGATGCTGCAGCTGCCGCGTTGGGGCAACCTCAACCTTCATGCCTCTCTGTTGCCGAAGTACCGTGGCGCTGCTCCCATCCAATGGGCGGTAGCCAATGGGGAAACCGTGACCGGCGCCACCACCATGCGCATCGACCAGGGTCTGGATACGGGTGACATTTTGCTCCAGCGCCCCTTGGCGATTGAACCGGACCAGACGGCGGAGCAGCTCTTTCCCTTGCTTGCCCAGAGCGGGGCCGGCCTCATGCTCGAGACTCTCCATGGTCTGGAGGCGGGCACGATCCATCCTGTTGCGCAGGATAATGCCCAGGCTTCCCTGGCGCCGATCCTGGAGCGCGAAGACGCTCTGGTCGTCTTCACGCGGTCCGCGGGTGAGATTTACAACCGCTGGCGTGGCTTTCAGCCCTGGCCCGGGGCCTACACTTTCTTCCGCGGAAAAAAGCTCACCCTGCATCGCTTACTGCCTGCTGGAACCGCTGATATCCCTCCTGGCGAGCTGATGGTCGACGGAGGCCGCCTGTTCGTGGCCGCGGGGGCAGGCACGCGGCTGGAGCTGCTGGAGGTCCAGGTGGAAGGCAAGAAGCGATTGCCGGTAGCGGAGTTTCTGCGCGGCGCTGCTCCTCATCCCCATGAGAGCCTCGGCATGTCATGATCGCGCCTGCCCGAAAAGCGGCCTTCGAGCTGCTGCTGGAACTCAAGCGGAAGCCGGAGTCGCACAGCGACCTACTGCTCCGCTCCAAACGCGTGGAAGTGTTGTCTCCTCTCGACAGGAACCTGGCGACCACCCTGGTGATGGGAGTGCTGCGCTGGCAACTTGTCCTGCAGCAACGCATCCGGGAAGTGCTCACCCGGAGCAAAGGCCACCTGGCCGACCCGGTGCAGGTTTCGCTGGAGTTGGGCGCGTTGCAGCTTCTGCTGCTGGAGCGCATCCCCGCGCACGCCGCGATCTTTGAGAGTGTGGAGCTGGTCCGGCAATCGGGAAATCCTTACGCCGTTGGACTGGCCAATGCGGTCCTGCGAAAACTGACGCAATCGCCCAGGCTACAGGATGCGGATGCCTCTGCCGCGCATCCGTCGTGGATGGTGGAACGGTGGGTGGCGGCGTACGGGGCCGGAGCGGCTGCTGCGATCTGCCGTTACGACCAACTTCCTCCCCCCACCACGATTCGCCTTAGCTCCCCGGATCCGGGTTTGCAGCTGGAGCAGGGAAGCTTCGTGGCCAGCGCCTGGCGGGTGGCCGGGGGAGATGTAACCGGCATGCGCATGCAGGATGAGGGATCGCAACTGATTGCGGAGCTGGCGGGCCGGGGTACATCCATTTTGGATTGCTGCGCGGCTCCGGGAGGGAAGACCGCCATCCTCGCGGAACGCAATCCCACTGCCGCGATTACCGCCTGTGACATCAGCCCTCGGCGGCTCAAGGCCATGCAGGCCCTGCTTGCCGGGCACCCGGGAAACATTAGCTTTCGCGCCCTCGATGCCACGGACTTGCCCTTCCAAGCGGAGTTCGACCTGGTGCTATGCGACGCTCCATGCAGTGGGACTGGAACCCTTGCCCGCAATCCCGAAATACGGTATCGGGCCACCGTGGATGATTTCGCCCGCCAGCATGAACGGCAGGTACGTCTTCTCTGTTCGGCGATGCGTTGCTTGCGGGAGGGTGGGAGGCTCGTCTACTCCACCTGCTCACTCGAAGGCGAAGAGAACGAAGGCGTGGTGGCTGAGGCCCTGGAGAGGCAGAGGGGTTTCCGTCTGCTTCCCTGGCGTCCGCAGGTGAGGGCGTTGGAGGGGGAGGGGGCGCTGTTGCCTGGAACAACAGAGCGGCTCTTCCCAAGCGGCTTGCCGAATGACTTCGTTAGCTTGCTCCCCGGCGCTTACCAGGGTGACGGCTTCTTCGCCGCCTGCCTAACGCGCGAATCCTAGGGATCTTTCCCGGCCACGGACTGACAGGAAAACCGCAAAATAGGGTTCTCTCCCCGCCAAGGACTGATCGGTGCCCCGCATCTCGCTCGTTTTTCGCGAGATGTGGGATGCCACGGCTCACTCCCTCTGACTCTCGATTCGTCCGACGCACTTAGCGGTCAACATCTGTGGTATCCCACATCTCGCGAAAACCAGCGAGATGTGGGGCACCCATCAGTCTTTGGCGGGGAGAGAACCTTACTGCGCGACCCTGAGGGTAATGGTCATGCCGGGTTCGACGCGATGGCCTGCCAGAGGGCTCTGGCTCAAAACAGTTCCGGCGGGATCCACTGTGTCCGCAGGGGCCATTTGCGATGCATTCGCGTCCGTGTCGGTGGGAGCAGGCGCACTGGAATAGCTGTTCTCTACCGGTCCCACCTTCAGCCCCGCATGCACAACCAGAGCTGTCGCCGTCGCCATCGGCAAACCAACCAACTGGGGCATCACCATGGCTGGAGGAGGAATGACCGCCGGGCTGCTCACTAGCAGGCTTACACTGGGGCGCTCCACACCGGCTGCCCCCTGCTGCGGATTCTGCGCAATCACCGTTCCAGGCTGAGCACCGCTGTAGGGCATCTGGGCCGTCTCTTCGAGATCCAGCCCCAGGCGGCGCACTTCGATGGCCGCCACCCGCTCCTGCTGGCCAACAACCTTGGGAATCGCCACCCGCTGCGGACCCAGGCTCTCGGTCACCCGCATCCGCCACTCGCGGCGAACGATCGCACCAGGCAGAGGGGTTTGCGCAAGTACCCGGCCCGCCGGCACATCGACACTGTAGTACTTGTTATCGATGTCCAGGTTTAATCCCATGTTGGCCGTCCGGTGCACGGCTTCAGCCACAGTGAGCCCCTGCAAATCCGGAACCTTTACCTCGGCTCCATGGATAGCGAAATGCATCGTCGTCACTGCCGAAACCAGCCCCGCCATGGCTATCGCCAGCCCAGCGAGCACCAGGCGAAAAAAATTGATCATGCTCCCTCGTAGGTGATCTCGTAATCGATAGCGGCCGCTTTTTCGAGCATCTTGGACACAGAGCAGTACTTGTTCTTGGACAGCGCAACCGCATCCTGGGCAGCCTTTGCCGAGACCTTTCCTCCCAGGTGATAGGTCAAATGAATATGGGTGAAGACGCGGGGAGGTGCAGGCGCCTGTACGGCCTCGGCAGAAACGGTCAGCGAGGTGAACGGCTCCCGCTTCTTTTGCAAAATCGAGACCACATCGACCGCGGTGCAACTGCACAGGGCCATCAGCACCAATTCCATTGGGCTGGGGCCACCGGTGTGTGCAGCATCCGCGTCCACGGTAACGTGGTGGCCGCTATGGGAC
This sequence comes from uncultured Acidobacteriaceae bacterium, assembly GCA_963785315.1. Classification (GTDB taxonomy): domain Bacteria; phylum Acidobacteriota; class Terriglobia; order Terriglobales; family Acidobacteriaceae; genus PALSA-350. Next base: position 20,858 of record CAWAUX010000003.1, read on the forward strand.
TCGGCGTCGTACTGCTGGTCTTGTTTCCAGGTGGCGATGGCGCGCATTCTTTCAGTTTATCCAGTTGGCCGCCGCCCGGGCATTGGACGATTGTGGGAAGACCTCACCTGGTTAACCGCCTGGTTTTAGGGAGACGGCGGCTTGACCGCTCGATACAGGCCCGCAATGCCGAAGCTGTAGGGAGTCCAGGAAACCTCGCTAAAGCCTATCGATTGCATGGTTTCCAGCAATTGCGGCGGGGTGGGAAACTGGTGCACGGAGCGAGGGAGATAGCGATAGGGTCCGGAGACCCCGGAAATAAGTGACCCCACCGCAGGAAGAACCCGCCGGAAGTAAAAGGCATAGAGCTTGCCCATAACGCCGCCCGGCTCGCTGAAGTCGAGAATACCCAGTTGCCCACCCGGCTTCAACGTACGGTAGAACTCTTCCAGCCCAGCCCGGTAGTTGGCCAGGTTGCGAAAACCGAAGGCGGTGGTGAGCAGATCGAGCGAGCCGGTAGGCAGAGGAAGATGGAGGGCGTCCGCCTCAATAGCGATCGCCCCCTGGGGAGCGAACTTTGCCGCGCCGCGTAGCAGCATCTGGTGAGCGAAGTCGGCGGCCAGCACCGGCCTGGCGTACTTCGGCCGGCGTCGCAACAGGGCCAGCGTCATATCCCCCGTGCCGCAGCAAAGGTCCAGAACTTGTGCGTCCGGCTGGGCCAGTACCTGGCGAAAACTGCGTGCCGTCCGGCGCCACCAGATGCGGTCGATATTGCAGGACAAGACGTGGTTCAGCAGGTCGTAACGCGGGGCGATCTGGTCGAACATGGAGCGGACGGCTGCCGCCGCGCTGAGCTCGTCTCCGGTTCCTTCTGGTTGGGCGCCCGGCGCGGCCACGGCTATTTGCTTCCCGCGGAAAGGCGGCGGATCGACTCGATGGCTGCCACCACCTCGGCGTCGGTTATGTCCTCGGCCACAACCGCATCGCCCAGGCCTTGCAGCAGGACGAAGCGGCGCACTCCTGCCCGATTCTTCTTGTCCCCGGATGCCGCATGCAGCAGGCGCTTCGTGCTCAAAGCGGGCAATGCCGGGGGCTCAAAGTAGCGGATCAGGCTCTCGATGCGGCGCACGGCTTCCGCCGTCACCAGCTTTCGCTGGTGGCTGATGTGCAACGCCGCGAGCATTCCCCAGGCGACCGCTTCACCGTGCAGCAGGGCGCGATAACCGCTGGCGGCCTCAATCGCGTGGCCGATGGTATGCCCGAAATTGAGAAACATGCGCACGCCGAACTCGCGCTCATCCAGAGTGACCACCTCAGCCTTGATGCGGATGGAGGCCGCGACCATCTTCTCCAGGGATGCAGGGTCGCCCTGGTCGAGGGCTTCGCGATGGCTCTCGATGAAGCGGAAGAGCGCCGCATCCCGAATGAGCCCGGCCTTGATGCTTTCGTAGATTCCGGCGCGCAGTTCCCGGTGAGGAAGGGTGTGCAGCAGGCTGATGTCCGCCACCACCTCCTGTGGCGGGTAGAAGCAGCCCACCAGGTTCTTGCCGGTTTGCAGATTGACCCCGGTCTTGCCTCCTACGGAGGAATCAACCTGCGACAACAGGGTGGTCGGGATCTGGATGTAATCGATTCCGCGCATGTAGATGGCGGCGAGAAACCCGCCCACATCGCCGATGACGCCGCCGCCGAAGGCCACCAGCAGGGAGGAGCGGTCGCCCCCGGCTTTAGCCATCTCGGTGGCCAGCCGTTCCACCTGGGCCATGCGCTTGTGGCGCTCGCCGGGAGGCAGATAGAGCACCACCGGTTCCTGAGGAAGCGAAGCCTGGAGGCGTCCGCCCCAGAGAGCCCAGATCTCCGGCGAGGTTAAGAGAAAGATGAGTTTGCGCTTCTTGTCTCTGAGAGCCGGCATCCGCTTGGCTAGGGAATCGAGGATGCCGCTTCCTACGGAAACGGTGTAATGGCCTGAGTTGGTTGTAACCGGGATCTTGCGCACGCTTCGTCCATCGTATCGCAACCCTCAGCCCGTGCTCGCGCCGTGGGCCTTGGTGGAAAGCAGGGAAGCCACGGCAGCCGCGAGCACCACCAGGACGATAAAGCCGAGAGAGATGCCGACAGGTACATGGATCCATTTAGCGCAGATCATCTTTGCGCCCACGAAGCCCAGAATGGTAGCCAGGCCAACATGAAGATAGCGCAGCCGGTCTAGCAAGCCGGACAGCAGGAAGTAGAGCGATCGCAATCCGAGAATGGCGAAGATGTTTGAGGTGTAGACCACAAACGGGTGGTGGGAGATGGCGAGCACAGCCGGCACGGAATCAATCGCAAAGACGAGATCGACCAGTTCGATGGCGATCACCGCCAGCACAAAAGTAGATTTGGCGCCGCTGCCCCAGCGCTTCGTCCACTGCGCAACCCACTTTGCCGGAGCGGGAGTGGACCCGGCTTTCTTTCCCCGCAACAGCCGCAGCGCGGCCACCAGCAGCAGGGCGCCGAACACGTACTGAATCCAGGCGAAGCGCAGCAGCAGTTCAATTCCGGCGAAGA
>CAWAUX010000004.1:0-1037008 GCA_963785315.1 uncultured Acidobacteriaceae bacterium
CGACATCTCTACTCTTTGCCGGTAAAGCAAGAGTACCGCTAGCTGCTGAGGCCGCTGCCTTGTATACGCCGTAGGGGCGGAAATGTTCTAGCATCAAATCATGCTGGAAACCACGCCGACTCTCGATGATCTTCTTGAAGAAGCCAGAATTGCCCACGGACATCTTTGCGCCGGGCAGGTGCTGGGCGTACGTTTGGCAATGCTCGGATGCAGCCGCCTGGGCATCGAGCAACCACGCGGCAAGGATCGCAAACGCCTGGTTACCTTCGTCGAAATCGACCGCTGCGCAACCGACGCCATTGGTGTGGTCACCGGCTGCCGGCTAGGCAAGCGTGCACTTAAGTTCCGCGATTGGGGCAAGATGGCGGCCACCTTTGTTGACCTCGAAACCAATCGCGCTATCCGCATAGCCGCACGGGAATCGTCCAAAGACCTGGCTCGCCAGTTGCACCCGGAAATTGAAAATAAGAACCTCCAGCAAATGGCCGCATACCGCGAGATGAGCGACCACGAACTGTTCGACGAGCAGTGGGTGCAGGTAACACTCGACGCCAGGGAATTTCCCGGATATAAAGGCGCTCGCGTCGCTTGCGAGCAATGCGGAGAAGGAATTAACTACGACCGGTTCCTGGTGCGCGATGGACACACACTCTGCCTATCGTGTGCCACCCCGGAGGAGCGGTATTACCAGCCCCTGGAGGGTGAGCCGGGCTAGAGGACGAAGGGACGGGTGAGAACCGAAAGAGAAACACAGGTTCGACCCGTTTAGCCGCGGCCTGCGGCACTCTCGACCGCGAGCGCGGCGCGCAACACAGACGCCTCATCGAAGTGCTTTCCCAGAATCTGCGCCCCGATGGGCAGTCCCTGTGAGGATTTCCCGCAGGGTACCGATATGCCGCAAATTCCAGCCAGGCTTGCGGTTACGGTGTAGATGTCTGCCAGGTACATGGACAGGGGATCATCCGTCTTCTCGCCCAGCTTGAACGCTGGGGTTGGGGCCGTCGGCGTCACCAACACATCGACCTGCTCGAAAGCAGCCAGGAAGTCGCGGGTGAGCAGGGTACGCACCTGCTGCGCTTTCTTGTAGTAGGCGTCATAGTAGCCGGCGCTTAGCGCATAGGTGCCGAGCAGAATGCGCCGCTTCACTTCAGGGCCAAAGCCGATATCCCGCGACTCGCGATACATCGCCCCCAGGGTATTCGCATCTTTGGCGCGAAAGCCGTAGCGCACTCCGTCAAACCTGGCCAGGTTGGCACTGGCCTCGGCAGTCGCCACCAGGTAATAGGTTGGAATCGCATACCTGGTATGCGGCAGGGATACGGGGTGGATGGTGCATCCCGCCTCGCGCAGGCGTTCGATTGCGGACTCCACCGCGGTGCGCACCTCGGCATCGAGGCCATCGCCAAAGTACTCAGCCGGAACACCGACACGCAAGCCCTTCACCGGCTGCTCGAGAGCCTGAACGTAGTCGGGCACAGGCAACCTCGCAGAGGTGGCATCCAGCGGATCATGACCCGCGATCACCCCGAGCAGGATGGCCGCGTCCTGCACGGTGCGGGTGAGAGGACCGACGCGGTCCAGGGACGAAGCAAATGCGATCAGGCCGTAACGGGATACACGTCCATAGGTCGGGAGCAGGCCAACGACTCCGCAGAAAGATGCCGGCTGACGAATGGATCCGCCAGTATCGGTGCCAAGGGTGGCGACCGCCATGCCCGCGGCAACCGCTGCGGCCGACCCTCCGCTCGAGCCACCGGGCACGCGATCAAGCGCCACAGGGTTCCGCACCGGGCCATAACCGGAGTTCTCGTTCGATGAGCCCATGGCAAACTCGTCGCAGTTCAGCTTTCCTACCAGAACCGCGCCCGCAGCTTGCAAACGCTTGACCACGGTCGCGTCATAGGGCGGCCGATACCCCTCAAGGATTCGTGAGCCGGCCGTTGCCGGAGAACCCTGCATCACCAGGACGTCTTTGACGCCTATGGGAACCCCGGCCAGCGGTGGCAGCGAGCCGCCCTGGGCCGCGAGTTGATCGATGGCCGCGGCGGCGCTTAGCGCGCGCTCGCGGCTGACTGCCAGATACGCATTGATGGCCGGATTTTGTGCCTCAATCTCCTCCAGGCAAAGCTCCGCCAACTGGGTGGCGCTGGGCTTGGCATGGCTCACTGCCGATCGAACCTCGGAGATACAAGTCTGCTTAAAATTCATGGTTCTATTATCGTTCCTGAGAGCACCATCGGTGGCATCCGTTTTGCCCGCCGACGGTCTAGTGAATTTCCTGCTTCGAAGGTAGAGTGTAAACGCCTTTCTGAATGGCTTCAGTCAACATACCCTGCTCGAAGGCCTTTTCTTTGGGGACACCCTGCTCCACCTCCGGATTGTTGAGGGGCGAATTGACTTGAGGATTGGCGCGGTAAGACTCGATGCCTGCGAGAATCGACAGGCGCCGGGTCTGGAGAATTTTGTAGGCATATACGTCGGCCAAACAACAGAAAGCCACAGCCAGCACTATGGAAGTTACGTAAAAGCGCGTCCGGTTGAAAAGGGACCAGCGGCCGGGTAAATACCGTGCCAGGAAGGAATAACAGAAGATCAGCATCAAAATGGAGTACATGCTGTATCGGGAGGCGATTACGAAGGTTTCCCCACCCCGCACCCATCCCACCAGGCATCCCGTGGCCACGATCCAGACGGTGAAGTAAAAAGCAACCGGATTGGTTCGGTCGAAGCGAGCATGAACAGCCCACACAAAAATGCTCATGAGCACCAGGCCCAACGGGGCTGCAACCCAACGGAACGGCACCGCACAACCCAAAAAGCCTAGAAAGAAGAGCGGCCTGGTGAGATAGAAGAATCTCTGCACCACGTAAACCGAAGGTGTGAAGTGGTAGAGGTAGGCGGCGAGCGGCAGGATGAAGCTGGCGCACCATGCCACAGATCCTCCATAGGCGCGGCGAGCCAGTAGGATCCATAGACCCACGGGCCCTAACAGAAAACCATTCGCAGAAGTAAACGCTGCCAGCGCAGCCGCCAGGCAGCCGAGCAGCAGATGAGCAGTAGAGGGCGTCTTCCCGGGAGCGATAAGAGAAATGGAAAGAAGACTGAAGAGCACGACCGGGGTATTTTGTAGCCCGGTTGTCGCCCAGTTGAGATTTTCCCAATAGGTGAGCGAGAAGAACAAAAGGCTGATGGGCAAAAACCCGAGCAAACGACGATCAAGCCCGATCTCATCTGGCTGATACGTTCGCCAGAGAAGGTAACCCAAGGGCAACAGGAAGAGATCACCCAAAACAGTCAAGAACGTGAAGTTCAAATGGTGGGTGAGCTCCAACTCGGCGGCCACGATGGAATGTTCAAAACCGAGTTTGTATTCGTTGTGCTGTTCGGCTGCGATCTCCAACAGCTTAGCCTTTAAGGTGGGCGATTGGGCGTAGTGGACGCCGAAGGCTATGATCGTGTCGTAATCATCCTGGTAAGGAACAGAGAGGGAACGCCGGTACAGGATGCCGAAGGCGGCGATGACCGGGAGTAGCACAGCAAAAATGAGCAGGAAGGTGATCGGCCGGACGGTTGTATTTTCGAAGACGCGTTGATCTCCACTGCGTCGGCCAACAGCTTCAAGTGGCATGGCTGATTATAGCTAGAGACCCACCATGCGCTACGCGCCCTAGCGCTCGATGACCTTGGGCACTTTGAAGAAGATACCGTCGGTGTCCGGAGCACTGACAAGGACCCGGTCCCGGTTCAACGATGGAGCAATGTCATCGGCGCGGAGATGTTGAGCCGCCGCTTTGTCCTCTTCGCCCTGGATCAATTGGTTGGCCGCCTGGGTCATAGGCGGCACCGAGGTTGTGTCCAACTCATTGAGCTGGGCAAAGTAATCGAGGACGGAATTCAGATCGCGCAGCATGGCCGCCTTTTCGCCACTCCTCAGTTCGAGGTTGGCCAGTTCGGCGACACGCTCAACATCCTGTTCGGAAACGCTCATAGACTTTACTGACTCCCGCGGAAGGACCGACTTTTCAATTCTATTTAGGGGCTGAAGAATCTGCGTCAGAACCGGAAAAGAAACAGCAGGTCCCTCCACTGCGCTGCGCAGTGGAGGGGTCGCGTTCTACGGGTTCTAGGCGGACTTGGAAAAATCAACCGCCCAGGAGTTGGCGCGACTGGAGACACAACAGAAGGCCGTCTCATAGAGCAGCGAGAAATCGCTCGACAGAGTAGCCTCACGCATGTAATCCCAATCGATTTTCGCCTTCAAGGGCTTGATCATGCGGCAGTAGTAGGCCTCAAGTTCTTCATCGGGAATATCTTGCAGCATCTCCTCTTCGCAGCGGAAGGCGAGGGTGGCCGCTCCGGTAAGGCCCGGCCGAAACGGCATATGCATCACTTCCAAATGAGGCAGCTTGGGGCGAGGCCCGACCAGGCTCATGTCGCCACGCAGCACGTTGATCAGTTGGGGCAGCTCATCCAGCTTGTACTTGCGCAGGAAACCGCCAAACCTGGTCACCCGTGGGTCACCCCGCTTAGTGAGCGAGGGCCCGTCTGCCTGGGCGTCGATTGCCATGGTCCTGAACTTGAACACGGTGAAAAGGACCCCATTCCGTCCCACGCGCTTCTGGCGGAAGATCACCGGGCCGGGCGACTTATACCGGACCAGGAGGGCAGCCAGCAGCAGCAAAGGCCAGAAAAGGAGCAGGGCTACCGCAGCAAAGACGAAGTCGATGGAGCGTTTGAGGACCGAGACGCTCCATTCGCTCGGCTCGGCATAGTAGGCAGCCGGATCCTGCGGTATGGCACAAAATGGAGGAAACAAGGTCGTCGTCGCATGATTGTTAACCTCAGAGACGACATCATTCCAAAGCAGGGCCGCGCTGGGCTGCGGAGGAGCAAAGCTTGTGTCCATGCGTTTTTAAAGACCTGTCCTAAAATTTTGGAGCGCTTGCTGAATTCTCGTTCAGGGTCTTGTCAATATTCTTTGCTGAGTCGAAGGTCCTGATGCAAATTCTTATTTTTGCTAGACACTCGCTTGAACGGCTGAGGTGCCGGTATCCCTAGCCTACTACCGAACTGCTGCGTGCGGCATGTTCGCGGCCGGAGCCGAAGCTTCCGATTCCCGCTACCTACACGGATGAACCCGTGCCCAAAAAGGATGTTGCGCCGGGGCAGAACTTTTCCCGATTCAACCTTTTAACCAAAATAACAGGATTTCCATTTTTGGGGTATCCCGAGGTTGATGACAGCCAAGATTCCTGAGGCGGACTACCGGCATCTGACGCACATTTGGTTCAAACAGTTGACAAGTGCAGATACGGGAGTCGGCGCTTTGCCTAATAAGTGGAGCAGGTTCACTCTGCCTCGCTAATCAGCGCCAGTCCGTAGGTCCTCCCGGTGCATGACTGTTCTGTCGATCGCATTCAACCTGGGCGCCCCCGGTCCCTTGATCACGCGTTTATCGCTACTCAGATAAAATTCAGCAATTTTTAACATGCAACGAGCGGCCACCGCCGCACGTACCATGAGCTTGAGTAGCCGGCTCTTGCCAAAGTAGTCGTAGTGCTCGTTGAAATCAACCATCGCCCGATGCTGCTCGATGATCTTCTTTCTGGGCATCTGGTTGATGCTTTGGCTGCCGTAATGAATGACCTCGGCGGTTGGGGTGTAGTAGATCTTGCAGCCGTTACGCTTGAGCATCAGGTTGTAGGCCAAATCGACCTGAAAATGGGGCAGGCGCTCATCGAGCATGCCAAAGGTCTCCCAGGTTTCCCGACGCAACACGTACGCTGTGGTCCCCAAACTCTCTACTTGCTGTTCCCGCGAATAATCGAAAGCGCAGGCGTAGTATTCCCGGGAGACCTGGCCGCGGGGGAAGAACTTATGCCAGTTGAGTCCCTGGAGAATCATGGTCCCGAGGCCGGCGAAACTACGAACGCACGATTGCGTGGTGCCATCAGGATTGAGCAACCGCGGACCGCACGCAGCGGCCTCCGGGTGGCCATCCATGAAGTCCACCAGCACCTTGAAGGCGTTGCCCAACAACTTGGTGTCGCTGTTCAACCAGCAGGCGTAGCGGGCGCGCGACATCCTCATGCCCAAATTGTTGTTTTTGGAGTAAAGCAGCGCAACCTTGTTGCGCACCAGAATGACCTCGGGAAAAGCCGACTCGACCATCTCCGGGCTGCCATCCGACGAACCGTCGTCGATGCAGATTACCTCGAATCGAATCCCCCGGGTGTAATGGTAAATCGACGCTAAGCACTGCTGCAGCAATGCTTTGGTGTTGTAGTTGGGTATGATAATGGTCAGGTCGAGCAAGAGATTCATCAATCTTTCAAAACCTCAGGCACTTCTGTTTCGGATGAATGGACTTCGCGTGCAGGAACACCGGCGACGGTTACATTGGCAGGCACGGATCGCAGCAAGACAGAAAGCGCACCCACTCTGACATTATCGCCTAAACTGATTCCGCCCAGGACTTTGGCACCATGTCCAACCACGACACAGTCGCCGAGTTCCGGTCTGAGAGCCGAGTCGTCCTTCATATCAATCTGCCTGGCTCCCCAAGGCCCGCCCTGGAAGATGGTCACATCCCTCTCCACTTTTGATGCACCAATGACGGTTCCCGAGGTATGGGGAAAGAATATACCGGGACCAACCGCGCATCTGGCGGAGATCTCTAAGGCAAAAAAACAATTTGATTCAAGTAAGACAATAGATGTTCTGGAGCGAGAAAAAGACCCGTTAAGAAAGGCCGAACAGCGGAAGAACTTCAGCATTCGACTGGCCCTTCAATTCCGCTTGACGCTGCAACCCTGCACAAACTATGCACTTACGCTTCTTCAGGACTTCATCAGGCCACGCTCGATCAACTCCCGGTTGGCGCGGTCCAGCCCGTCTTCTGCGCCGTTTTGGATAACGGGTTGAGTCTTCACCCAGCCGACGAAACGGGCCATGCCTTCCTCAAGGGGTACCTTAGGGGAAAAACCGAGAGCTTGGCCGGTAGCTGACATATCCGCGTAGTTGTGCCGGATGTCGCCCAATCGATATTGGCCGGATACGATAACCGGTGCATCGGAATCGTGGAATTGCTGCTTAAGGTGTCGAACGATGGTTTCCACGCTCACCTGCACTCCAGAGCCAACGTTCAGTGTCAGACCATCCCCGCCGTCTGATGAGAGGCCGAGCGCCATCACCTCAGCCACGTCGGAGACGTGTACAAAATCACGGCTTTCCTGGCCATCCTCGAACAGCGGGATCTCTTTGCCCTGGCGGATCCGGCTGGAAAAGATCGACAGAATCCCGGTGTACGGGTTGTTAAGCGACTGGCCTTCGCCATAAACATTCTGCAGCCGGAAAATCAGGAACGGAATACCGAGTGCGTTGGCTGCGATGCGGAACAGATCTTCCTGGGCCAGCTTGGTGGCAGCATAGATCGATCCCGGGGTGGTCCGGGCCGTTTCGGGGGTGGCAACCGGACGGATGGCCCCGGAGCAGGAGGGGCAACGCGGCTCCCATTGAGCCGCCTGGAGACTGCCCAGGTTACGCATCGGGGGATACACCAGTCCGCAGCGAGCGCACTGGTAAGCACCTTCCCCATAAACGGCGCGGGAGGAGGCCAAAAGCAATTTCGTCACTCCGTGGGGCTCGTTAGCCAGCACGTCGAGCAACAGGGCAGTACCCAGGACATTTGTTCGGGTATAGTCGCCAATCCTGTACATGGATTGACCAGTTCCGGTTTCCGCGGCCAGATGAACCACGGAATCGACGTCCCGGAGGGCCAGGACCCAATCCCGGCGCTGGCAGACGTCACCCCGCATCACCTCTACTTCGTGTTGATCGAGCAGAGCACCCAGCTCAGGCTGCGAATCCACCCCATGGATCTGAGGGCTCAGGTTGTCCAACAGGCGCACTGCCATTCCACGTTGGACCAGGGTCCGGGCGAGCGTCAGTCCGATGAAGCCAAGCCCTCCGGTAATCAGGACCGTTTTGGCCATCCTCTGATCTTAACCTGTTTGGTATCAATAGCGCCCGCATCTGGAGCTTTTCGGGTCCCAGGCCTTTCCGGCAAGGGTGGCGAGGTGCGATTTCTTCGAGGGAAAGCGCGACGTGAATCCCTGATTCGGTATCGGGCTAGTCAGCGCTTATTACTTCGCCAGTCGTGTCATCGAGCAGGATGACCGCGCCGTTTTTTGGCCTACTACCACTGCGGTCAAGCATGTCGTCGATCGAGCCGGCCAAGGCGTCATAAGAGCCTTGCCCGATACGCTGCTGATGCAAAAAGTTGTCCTCGATGAAGCGCAAGACTGAGCTCTGGTCGGTGACGGTGTGGGAAACATAATTTGGCTTGGCCCACGGCGAGATCACCAACAGCGGCAGTCGCGGACCATAGCCGCATCTTCCCTGGGCATGCAAAGTGCCAGGATCTACCCCGGGGAGTGCGCTCTCCGGGTCGCCGCATTTCCCTGCCGACGAAAAAGTATCGTGCGCGGTGGCGCTGCCGTTGACGATATTGTGGACGTGGTCATACCAGCCGTCGGAATCATCGTACGTAACAATAATGACCGTGCTGCTCCACTGCGGTGTCTGCTCAATCGCATTGATTACGTGCACCAGGAAGGCCTGCTCATCCAGAGGGTCCGAGTAGCCTGCATGGCCATCGCGGTAGGCTGCTGACTTGAGATAACTGACGGCGGGAAAATTCCCAGCCTTCACCGCGTCAAAAAAGTCGTGGATGTCGTATTGATGAGAACTGCCGTCGTTCCCTTTACCAATCGTGTGCGCGGAAGCGGGACGCGCGTGATCGGGGTTAGCGGTTGAGGCGTAATACTGGAAGGGGTCGAGGAAGGGTGTATAGTCCGGCCGTTGCTGCTTGGTAACGGTCGAGGTGTGGCTTCGGTGGCAGCCCGTGGTGCCATTGCTGTTGGTCACCGTTAGATCGAAACCTTCGGCAAAGAAACCCCAGCTCACGCCCGCTGCGTTCAAGAGGTCGCCAACGTTCTTGCCTGTCATATGGACCAGCTCGGCTTTGGTGGCGCAGACTTCGCGGAGCGGGTAGACATTATTGAAGAGCGTGTATCCTCCGTTCCCATCCGAGACCATGGAACCCTCAGCATTGGCATCGTTCATCACACCGTTCGTTTGCCCGGAGATGAGATTGAGGGCGCCCAGCGATGAGGGGCCAAAGGTAGTGCCGAAGAAGCGATCGCTCATCGCATAGTGCTGGGCATAGTTCCACATCGCGGTTACCGTGTTGCCGTCGTAATAGCCCATGGTCAGGCCGGTCGTGGCGGCGATGCCGCTGCCCAGGTTGGGTCCATCGGCCGCACCCACGGAAAGTGGAAACAGGTCCATTGCACCAGCGTGAAAGGCCGTCTGTTCCGCCCTGTAGCCATGGTCCTGGTCAGCGGTGGCGGCGTTTGCCCGTGACAGCCGAAACGGATTAGCTGCGCCAGCACCATTGCTTGGATTGCTGGCGTTCGGGTTGTTGTGCATGAGATCGGGAGAGAGGCCGTCGACTGCCGGTGTCCCCTCAAGTGCCGTAAACGCTGGCTCACTGGGGAGGTTCAGCGCCTGCGGATAGGTACCGAAATAGTGGTCGAACGAGACATTTTCCTGAAAGATCACCACTACATGCTGGATGGCCCCCGGGGGCGCGGCATCCGTCCCCTCAGATGGGGCCGGCAAAATGCCGCTGTAGCCACAGCCTGCGATGTTCACTAGAACGACGTAACCAAGCAGTACAACAAGGAATCGTGCAGTCCGGTAGAGCATGGAGAACCACCCTGGACCGGGGTCTTCAGCAGGTTTTCAGCGGTCGGCGTCATTCTAGACATCGAATGTTAAATTGCGCAACGGCATTCTTTTCCTGGTACGCGGAGGGTAAAAAGATCTACCCCGGCGGCATATCCGATCGGATGGGCCCTGTTAGCCCAACAACAGGGCACGGTAGACGTTCAGGGTATTGGACGCGGTTCGGCTCCAGTCGTATAGCCTCACCTGTTGCTCTCCCAGCCGGCGCTTGATGGCGATGCCCTGGGTATCCCGCAGGGTTGACACCAGGGCACTCGAGAGTTCATCCGGATCAGAGTTTTCGAAGTAAAAAACCGCGTCTCCGCAGACTTCGGGCAAAGACGACGTGCGCAGTACCAGGACTGGGCATCCCAGGCTCATCGCTTCCAGCGGCGGAAAGCCGAAGCCCTCGTAAAGGCTGGGATAGACAAAAAGGGCGGCATCGCGGTACGCACGGGCCAGCGTGGCCTCGTCGGCCTTGGGAATGACGGTGATCCAGTCAGAGAGACCAAGCGAGCTGGTTCTGGCTTCTTCTGCTGCGGAAAATGCTCCTCCGCCTAAAACCAGAAGGCGATAGTCACCGGCCAGGCCGCTGCGGGAGAAGGCCTCCAGCAAGAGTGGGAAATTCTTGTAGTCCGTACGCGAGCCGACATAGAGCAGGTAGGGAACGCTCGACTCGCCGGCCAGTCCATCGAAGGAGGGCGCAACGCCCAGGGGGGAGAAGCCATGGTGGACGATGTAAGTTTTCTGCTCCGCTACGTCATAGAAATGCAGGAGATCTCTCCGGCTGGCTTCAGAGACGCAAATAATGGCGTCGGCCCGCGCGAACAATTTGCGTTTTCGCTCCATGATGAACGACGCATTACGGAACAGTTGGGGGAACCGCTCGTGGGTGCAATCGTGATGGGTCACTACCAGGCGCCCGCGGCGTACGAAGGGTATGGACCGGTAAAGCATGACATGGTAGATGTCGAACTTTCCCTGCGTAGGCGCGAGCAGCGAAGACATCAGTTCATTCAATGCATAGCGAGGGTAGCCCGGCCTGATCCCTGTCCTCCAACTGAGCACTTTCGTCCGGCCATTGTGCAATTTGGAAAAAGGCAACACAGAAGCGTTCAGGCCCATCAGCAGTTCCATCTGCACATCGCTCGAGCCCAGGAGGTTGCGTATCAATTCGTACTGGTAGCGGGAGACGCCGCCGGCGTCCTGCAATGAGAAAGCCTGGTGGTCGTAGAAGATACGCATAAAGCCCTGAGCCTACGCCTATCGTAAATGGTGCATGGCTGAGGACAGCTAACGGAACCAGCTCATTGGACGGTGAGAGTCAGAGTAAAGGACTGGACCGTAGTCCCTGAACTCGCCGCGGCAATCTTTACGGTTGAGGTGCCTGCGGGAGTAACAGGCGCACTGGGTGTGCTTGGCGTAGTCGGAGTCGTCGATTGAGCCGGAGAATTCCCGCCACCACAGCCAGCTAGCATCGATACCCCAGCGAACAAGGCCAATAAAATGGGCGAGTCGTAGACCCGCGCAGAAAGCCTCCGCCTTCTGCCGGCAAGGCCCATGGCAAACAGTCCCGGTATACAGAACACAGTTGCAAGCAACACAGGATTGTTTTCAGGACCCAGTGCCGCTGTGCTGCCCGCCGTTTGTATGGTGACCACGGTGGTTTGCGGACCGCTTGTGCCACTCAGTGTAACGGTCGGCGGCTGGAAACTGCAGGTTGCGTTTTGGGGCAGGTTGGTGCAGGAAAACTGCAGCGTTCCTGAGTAGCCGCCCATCGGGGTAAGGGTAATTGTGTCCGTTACGGAAGCGCCTGGGGCGACCCTCAGGGAGTTGGTGCTCGGTGCTACAACGGCGCTGCGATCAGCGCAACGTTAGACAATCCCCAGGGCCTCGCAGAGGGCTTGTTCAAGGTCGCGCTGGTGGCAGCCGTCACCTCGCGACACGGTTTTTGGCGGCATCCGCAATATAGAGATTGCCCGAGCTGTCGACAGCCACACCGCTTGGGCCGTACAGCCATGCGTTGGTGGCCAGGCCGTTGTCCCCGCTGTAGCCAACCGCACCAGCCGAGCAGAGATGGGCCGAGCGGTCGCTGTCCGCAGAGATTTTACGAATGCATAGGCGACATGCCTACGGGGGTTCAGCAGTGACGCCGAAGGACTGTGCTCCCGATTAAGGTTACAGCGTGAATTCTGAGGCTTTATTTCCGAGGCATCGACACTGCTTCTAACTCATGACGTGAAGTGCTATTCCCGCGCGCCTGCCGCGTAACCATCCCCAGGCATCCGTCGTGCACATGGTGGTCGCCCCTGCTGTGCTCTATGATTACACTTCGCGAGGGTGCGCCAAGGGGCTCAGCCCTAAGATCATGTTGCGAGGCATTCCGGGGCACGACAGCAAGGCGATGACAGGAAAATGAAGAAGGTCGCAACTTTTGGGGCTTATTGCACGTTACAAACTGCAGGCAGACCCTTCCCCTCAGGAGCTTCGTGAAAGCGAATCGTGTTGCTTCCGCCCGCCCACTGCGGCGCGCTTCCTGGCTCCTTGGGATTACAACCCTACTCGTCTTCTTCGAGCACCGGACCAAGCTTTCGAGGATTCGGTAAGGCATGAGCTCAAAGACAATCTTGCAAGGGTTTGGCGCGGCCATAATCATCCTGCTGCTTCGCATTTGGCCATTGCTCTCGCCTCACCATTCTCTCGTCTATCACAACTTTTTGCCGATAGACAGCTTGATTTGGGGCATGCTGGTCAGTCTGGGAACTCTCAGCCTGCTGGCTGCGCTACTTTTCGAATATCTAAAAAAAGGCGATACGCGGCTGCGCACATTCATTTGGGCGCTGGTAGCCGCTGAGCTTGTCCCGACCCTTGCCGGTGACTTTGCCGCCTGGCGGCAAAAGGGGCTTGCTCCCCTCTACGTCGAGCTGCTTTTCTACGGCACGCTTCTGGTTGCGCTGGCGTTGCGCTGGCTACTTCCCTCGGCCTATCAGCAAGCAGTACGCGGCATGCTGGTGCTGCTGCTCCTGGCGGGTTGCGGCATGGCGTGGATGGTTCCGGAGCTCCTATATCTGGGCCTGCGAACGCAGCCGCGCGACGCCCGGATGCCGGTGACGCGGGCTGGACCGTCCAACGTTCCGGGGACCATGCCGGGCGATCGTGGACGCATTGTGTGGCTCGTCTTCGACGAGCTTTCCTATGAACAAGCCTTTGCACATCGCTTTCCCGGACTGGAGATGCCTGCGTTTGACCGGTTCAAGAGCGAGAGCGTCTCTTTTAGTGATTTGAATCCTGCGGGCTATGATACCGAGCGAGTGATGCCCTCGTTCTTTCTGGGCCATGTCGTGGATGCTATCCGGAGCAATCTGAATGGAGATCTTTGGCTCAAACTGGACGGTCAAAACGACTGGCAAGCCTTCGATGCCCAGGCAACGCTCTTTTCAGATGCCCAGCGCCTGGGCTGGACCACCGGTCTCGCCGGTTGGTACAACCCCTATTGCCGCATTCTCGGGGAAACACTTAACTACTGTTTCTGGAGGATGGGAAACGGTCAGTGGAACGGAACCACAAGGGATCAGTCTGTCCTGAAGAATGCGATGGCACCGTTTAAGGAGGTGGCAGGCAGCTGGCGGCCTGACTTCGGACAGGAAGAAAAACACGCGGCTGATCTGGCGGCCATCATGCCACAGGCTAAGGCATTGATCCGTGACCAGCGCATTGGCTTCGTGTTCATCCATCTGCCGGTGCCGCACCCTCCCGGCATTTACGACCGCAGATCCGGGCGCCAGCGCGCCACCGGCACCTATATCGATAATCTGGCGCTGGCCGACCATGTCCTGAAAGAGTTGATGGGGACCCTGGAAACGACTGCTTCGGCCGCGAAGACGACGGTGATCGTTTGCTCCGACCACTCCTGGCGCGTGGCCTTGTGGCGGCCGACACCGCAATGGAGTCAAGAAGAAGAAACTGCCAGCCATGGCCGTTTTGATCCCCGCCCGGTCCTGATGATCCATTTCCCGGGACAGACAACCGAACATGATATTACCCGGCCCTTCGACGAGATCAGGATCCACGACATCATCGCGCGCATGCTTCACGGCCAGGAACCCGACTTTGATAAATCACTGCCAGTCGTTGGCACAGCTTTGGCTGTCGCTCCAAAGCGGTAGACGCTATGCATCGGCTCCATTCCGGGGGGGAGTGGCTGCCATGGTCTTTTAAGTCCGTTACAATCTTGGATGTGAGGCCGGGCTCCCACGAGCCATGCTAGACGCAGGGAGATTGCAATGCATCAATATGTGAAGACGTTTGTAGTGCCTCTCTTAGCAGGAAGGAGATGGCGGCGTGTGTGTGAGATCGGCGCTTCCTTAGGAGAAGGTACGGATATGCTGGCGGCTGTTCCGGGCGTAAGCGATACTGTCATCGATCCCTGCCTGGACTGCGATCTGGGGGAGAAGTACGCTGGGAAGCCGCATGTAGTCGTAAGGAAGGGGACAAGTCTCGAAGTACTACCCCAACTAAATGGGGTATTCGATTGCATTCTGATTGACGGTGATCACAACTGGTACACGGTTCATGAAGAACTCGAGGCAATATCCAGCCGGAAGCTTCTGCGGCCCGGCGGCATCCTCTTTTTTCACGACGTTGAGTGGCCCTGGGGACGCCGCGACATGTACTACCAACCGGAAGTGATACCTCCAGCCTATGTTCATGATTGGAAGCAGAAGGGTTTGGTACGGGGCAAGAGCGAGTTGACGGAAGACGTCACACTGCACGACTACTTTAAAAAGGCTACCCATGAAGGTGGTCCGCGCAATGGCGTACTGACGGCCATCGAGGATTTCCTGCGAGAACACAAAGGCGAATACCGGTTTTTTCGAGTGCACGCGGGATGCGGACTAGGCGTTATGCAGTACCGTGGTGGACCTCGGGATCGTCTTATGTTTCTGTACCTGAGACTTAAAGGTTTGGTTTGCAACCTAGGCTTACGCGCGTTGCAATTTATCCGGGGACTGGTTCCGTCGGCTTCGGGGAAAGATTCCGGGCTACTGAGGACGCGCTAGCAAGAACGACGGCGTTGCTCTGAGCTGAAGATGGCACTTCCTTGAGCATTTGCAACGTTGGCACCAAGGCACGGGAGAGTTCAGGTATCTCACACCGAGGACACCCGCTATGAAGTTCCTTGCTTTGGCGCTTCTCACGACGTTGTGCCTGATCCACTCTGCACCCGCACAGAATGTGTCGCAGAACACGGTGGGAACATCCCCTCCTGTCAACACCCTGAATCGGATCTATATGGCCGGTGAGAGCGGGTACCCAACGATCCAGTCGGCCATTGATGCGGCAGGCGCTACAGGTCGAGTCGTCATACCGCCGACGTATAAGGGCACCGATACCTGGACTAACCCCAGCCATATCCGCGTGCAGGATTTGCGACCATTCAACCCCAACAACACGGCGAGGTTTTCGACCGGGGTGGTACCGTCCACTACCATCAAGGCGGCCGAATACGGTGCGCTGTGCAACGGAAACAACGATGACACCTCGGCCATCCAAAACGCAGTGGATGCACTGGCCGCAGTCGCCGGCGGCGTTGAGGTTGTGCCTCCTCTCGCGATGGCTCAAGGTGCGGTTGAACTGCCGCAAGGTAGGTGCCTGGTCAATCGTCCCATCATCCTCTACAACTACGGCTCGATCCAGGGAAGCGGGAACGGCACCTGGATTTCGACCGGCCCTGCCTGGTCTGCGACAGCGCCCAACAATGCAATCATCGAGATTGTAGAAACATACGACCAAACAAAATATCACAGCCAAATCACATCTACGATCAACCGCTTTGTCCGAAACATAAACCTTATCTACGCCGGTACCGGATCACAGGTCACGGGTATCAAGGTATATAACCAGACCGGCTCAATGAGTACTTATCCCTATCCCACTTCAGGGACGAACCCCCAACCCTATCAGATACCCGGAGTTATCCTCGAAGGCAACGCTATGTATTCGATGGATACAGCGATCGACGTGGAGGATTGCGGCGAGTGTGTCATCGAGAACAACCAGGTTTTCTATGTGCGGCAGGGCATCGTAGACTCGGGAAATAACTATTCCCTCGTGGTGCAAAATAACGCGATTCAAGCGGGAAGTTTTCGTTATACCAAGCGGCCGTTTGAAGGCCCTGGCTCGGCAACCACGAATGGTATTATTTCTTACTCCTCAGCTCGCTATGCCTGCAACGGGGGTGCGGGTCAAGCCTGCACAGGGGGAAAAATTGCGCAAACCTTAATCACCTCGCCGCAAGGGCTCAACCTGACCAACAACACGTTTGAAGGCTTTGACGTGAATGCATACATCGTCAACTGCCTGGGATTTATAGCTACGGCGAACGCCTTCGACAACGGGGGTAATCCCTCTGTCTTTCTTGGACAGCTGAAATTTGCACAATTGTTTTACAACTTCATGGCCACCAATCGACCGGACGCGAATGCTATTCAGATCATGGGAGCGGCGGGTACACAGGGGCCGGGCTTCAACAATCTTGATGGCGTGTGGATCACGGGCAATTTCATTTACAACTACAATCCATCTTCTGCCAATGGCATCTTGCTCCAATCAAGCAAGTCCGGTCAGCCCAGACGAAACGTGTACATCACTGAGAATCAGTTCTTTAACTGGAAGACGGGGATCTATGTTCAAACCCCTTTAACACAATCGGTGATTCGCGGTAATTATGGAGTAACGAACAGCGATACGCTGATTCATCTGGCTGCCCCGGGAACGAGGCCCTTCGAAGGCACCCTTATCGAAGACAATACATCGCCCGACTCCGAAAAGATTCTCACCGTGGCCAGCGGTTCGGGCTATGTTGTGGGCTACAACCAATCCTCGAGCCAAGTCACGGGAACATTCGTAGCTTCGGGGCCAGGCTGCAGGATCACCGCGGGGGCAATAGGAAACACCTGCGCGACCGCGGCGACCATGGTAAATCCGATCCCATTTGCGGATGCAAGTTACAGCGTAGCAGGCTGCTCGGTCGTGGGTGGTCAAGGCATCAACGTGGCCACGGTGGTTACCCCGCCCACTGCCGGCGGCGAATTCCGTGTATCCGAAACGGCGCTCAGCAATACCGCGACCGGCGGGGGAACGATCTACTGCACCGTGGTACATCCATAAATTCTCACTATTGAGCCGCCGTTTGCAGGCGGCGGCGAGCATCCGTGAGAATTGTCTCTGCACTCTCACGGGGAAAAAATAGAAAGTTATTGATGTATTCGCCAATCTTGCTCTTGCTTATTATCTGATCTCTAGAGGGGTCAAATTCTCCCACAGGAAGCAGCGTTTGTCCGGCAAGGTAAAATCCGGCATAGCCCATACCGCTCAGCCAGTCCGTGACGCGGGAAAGCGATCCCGGCGCGTGACGTTCCTCAATTTCGATCATCAAGTTAGGCATCTCTCGCCGCAAGGTTTCCGAGCTACCATGCAGTACTGCCTCTTCGTGGCCTTCCACGTCTATTTTTATAAAACCAACATTGGTTAATTGATAGCTATCAAGGGTCCGCATGGGAACCTTTACCGTTTCGACCACGCCACCGCTCTGTTGAGCACTCAAATTGGAATCCGCGATTGTCGCCGTCATGTAGCCCCCTGCAGGGTACCTGAGTACGCCTTCGCCTGAACGGTCGGACAGAACAACACCGACGATCTCCATTCTGTTCGAATATCGAGCCCGGAGGCGCGACAACATCTGCGGTAGTGGTTCGAATGCCACGACGCTCCTGGCGAGGCCCAGGAGCTGCTCAGAGAAGAACCCTTCATTTGCACCAATATCAACTGCAATGGCATCTGCGCGACACATTGCCGATAGAAGCCGTAACTCGGGTTCGGTTCTTAACCAGAGCCGGTAGCGTCTCTCATAAGTGGCTTGGGGAAAGAGTCTCTCCACTAATTCTTTCAATCGTTGCTTGAGAATTTTAAAAGTACGCTTCATCGGCCTGCAGCTCCTGGCGGCTTTTCTACAAAGATGGCTTCCATTTGGGCCTTAGCAAAAGGCGGGTCATCCCATCGCTTTTCCGTTTTCCATGGCTGGGATATCTCGTTGCAGAAGTTGATGTCGCCAGGCGGTCATCCTTTGTGTTCTCGAATCGAAGAGCCGGCGGCAGAAATGATCCCAGGTCATTTTAGAAAATACCCTGTTCTTGTACCGCCTTCGCTGGCGTATCACACGTGCCAATAGCCTGACGAGATGGAAAGCCCGTTCCAGACTCGAAGAATACAAGTCGACATACGCGCCTTCTGCGGCCAGGAAGTTGAGGTACCGGGCGGGCGCCATGTCATTGTCAAAATTCATATTTGTGACGGAATGTTCCAGCACAAGATCGCCGGCAACGTATAGATAACGGCCGACGGAATACATGGCCCTGAAAACATAAATGTCGGACAGGTCCAGCCAAAAATCATGGCTATATCCGCCGATCTCACGCAGGGATGCGACACGCATCAGGGACCCACTGTTGATTCCGTACGCCTTGCGCTTGCAGATCCCGCTGAATGCCGGTGGAATCTGTGGCAGCCGATGGAAGCTGTCCATAAATCGCGGAGAAACCAAAGACCCGTGTGAGCGGATGAATGGAACTACGGATCCAACGTCCGGCCGCTCTTTAAGTTCGTTGCCGTATGCAAGCATGCGCACGAGGAATTCTTCCGAAATGGCCGTATCCTGGTCCAGCAACAGTAGCCAGGGAATCCCCCTCGACTCCGCAACTTCGATGGCGTGATTGTAGGCCCCGGATGTGCCGGCATTATTGCCCGCGAACACATATTCGCATGCAATGGGCAAACTGCTTGGGTCAATTGCATAGGGGCTATTATCCCAAAGGATTATGTCTAAGAGGTCTAGAAGCCCGGGAGAATGCGTGACGGAACGTTTCAAACTTGAGATCGTTTCACTCTGCAGTGGATGCTTCTTGTATAAGACAATGACGACGAGGATTGCCTTATTAATCATACTGTGCTCCCGGTAGGCTATTCGCTGACTACACCGTAAGATCGCCTTCCCCACGGATGCCATACCCCGAGGCTAGTTTAGGGAGAATACGCAGCGGGAGAGATCGCAAGAAAAGGTAAAGAGCCGCGAATAACAGTGCGTCAATGTAGGCGCCAAAGGACGAATACTCGTCACTGAAAATAACCATGACTGTCTCAAATAAGGTGATGGCAAAGAAATACATCGCCAGCTTACTGCCAGTGCGAGCTTTGCGATAGACCAATGTTTGCAGCAAACCGATTACTGCCATCACTATCAACGACCCGTACAGGCCAAAATCAGTCATGAAATAGCGGTAGACCGTGAGCACATTCGTCGGAAAAGGGACAAAAATAAAGTCGTCGGGAGGTGGTGGCTGGTAGGCGACCAAGCCCAAGCGCGAAAATATAGCCAGGAAGAACTTGAAAGTATGATTTGTGCCACTCGTATAGTCCTGACGGTGCTGCAAAACATAGTCGAGAGCGGCTGTTGGGCCAACGATGTAGCCCACCAGGAACAGGACCAATATTTCTCCTATCCCTGCGTCAAATACACTCGTGTCCTTGGTCACGAAGATCAACCCGAAATACAGGCAAAGAAAGATGAAGATGGGGATGCGCGCGAACTTGAGGGCAGCCCAGAACGTGTGCCGGTTCGTGATCATGAGCTGAGCGCAGGTGAGCGAGGAAATCAGCATGAGAAGCGGCAGGCGACCGGTGCTCAGGATGCTGGCTATGAACGCGATGCCTGTCATTATCCAGAAATTCCGGTCGCGCCGCTCAAGCAGGAACAAAGGAGCCGCGTACAAGGCCCATAGATTGAAATAGGTCGCAATCGGATTTGCATCAGCAGCGGTCGCACCGCCGGTGCGCGCCCGCTGGAATATCGTGTTACCAGTTCCGTGAGCAGCCTGGATCAGCAGATTCGACAGCAGCAGCGGAATACCACAAAAGAGGAAAAACATCACAGCAGGCTTGACGATATTGTTTCGCGGGGGGAATCGACTGATGATCAGCCGCGCCTGCAACAGATTCATCGGGGCGAGCATCGCCAGCCCCCCGCCCATAGAGAACAGGACGGCGCCTACCCCGATGATCCCGATGGTTTCGGAGTGCAGGGGATAGATCGGAGTCAGGTTGAGCCGGTAGAGCGACAAATCAAGTAACCACATCCCGCAGAAAAGCAGGGGGGGATAGAGAACCGAACGGCTGATCCAGTAATTAACCAGGATCAACCCTGTCAATAACGCGATCGCGGCGTCGACACTCATCGAAAACTGCCTGCGCAGTGATGGTCGCCGGTCACCCGATCACCCGCCCATCTTCGATGATCGGGATGTCGCGCTGTGCGAGTTGCTTCCGCCAACCCAGGATTCGCTCCATGCGGTTGTGGAAGAGCCGCCGGCAAAAGTATTCCCAGCATATTTTCGCGAAGGTCTTGTTTTGGTAGCGCTGGTATTGCCGGATAGTGCGGGCAAGAAGCCGCAGCAGATGGCAGACCTGCTCCAGCGGGGAAGAGTACAGATCGACATAGGCGCTTTCGGCGGCGAGGAAATTGCGGTAGCGCTGCGGAGAAACTTCCTTGTCGAAATCCGAGGCAGCTATGGAGTGTTGCAGGTGCAGGTCTCCGGCGATGTACATGTATCTGCCTTTCCGATACATTGCCTGGAAGGCGTATACGTCGGAGAGATCGAGCCAAAATTCTTCACTATAGCCTCCGATTTCTCGCAAGGCGGCGACGCGCATCAACGTGGCGCTGTTGACGCCGTATCCCTTATGGCGATAGATGCCGGAAACGGTGGCAGGAATTTGCTTGTTCTGATTGAATCTGCCCAGCCGCACGGGCGAGACAAGCGTTCCGTGGGAATGGATAAAAGGCACGACGGTAGCGATTTCCAGATGGTTTTCAAAACGCTTGCTGTAGGCCAGCATGCCGGGAAGAAACTCCGGCGAGATGGTCGTATCCTGGTCAAAGAGCAGCAACCAGGGCGCTCCCAGTGACTCCGCGAACTCCATCGCACGGTTGTAAGCTCCAGAGGTTCCCAGGTTGCGTCCACCATGCCGGTAAATACAGGGGAAGGGAAACTTTGGATCGGCGATCGGGGTGGGGCTATTATCCCAAACGAACATTACGAACGAATCCAGAAGCTCCGGATTTCGTTCAAACGCCGCGGCCAGACCGTTGATCGTCTGGCTTTGGCCGGGGGCTCGTTTGTACAGTACAACCACGGTCACAATCTGCATTGTGCCTTCTCTGCCGGGAGACGCTTCTCCTGAGCTCGCTGGAGGCCTCGTCACGCTAGCCGCGCAACTTCAATTCCTGCCTCAGCAAAGCCAGTCTTCGGCCTTGTGCCTCATCCGCTTCCAGCCGGCGATAGACAAAGCTGCCCAGCACCCAGCCGGTGGAAAGAAAGAATCCGAGGGCGCAGCCGGTAATTGCCCACAAGGCCCGGTAGGGGGCCGATTTTTTGTCCGGCACCAGCGCCGGGTCCACTACCTGAATCACCGGAGCAGCCTTGGCCTCATCCATCCGGGCGGCTTCGTATTGGCGGGCGAGCAGATCAAAGAGGAGTTGGTGATACTTTACGTCGCGCTCTTTTCGGATGTATTCAAGCCCAACCTGGGGCACATTCGCAGTGGTGATGGAAATATCCCCCGGCGCATGTTTCGTCGTTCCTTTTTCCAGATCCCGTAATTGTCCGCGCAGGCTGGCGAGTTCTGTATTGAGGCGAATGACATCGGGGTTTTGCTCGGTAGAAGAGGTTCGCAGTGCCTCCAGTTGGACCTCACGGGAAGTGATGTCCGCCTGCAACTGCGCCACCTGCCGGATGATCGTTTCCGTTTGCCCGGAAGGCGCGATGACACCCGTCAATTCCTCGGTTTTTTTCAAGGCGACCTCAGCATCGGCCAACCTGTCTTTCTCCTGCTGCAGCTGTTGCTCGAAAAAAAGTCTTCGCTGGGACGCTCCGCCAATCGCCAGGCGGTTGTTGAAGTGGTACAGTTCGTCGACATAGGCGTTTGCCATGTCGGCGGCTTTGCGGGGATCGTGGTCCGTCACTGAGATGTCGATCATGCCATCTTTGTTGGCGACGAAACTGGCATGGCCCCGCACAGCAGTGCGCACATCGGTCCACTTTTTCGCGTTGTAGAACTCCATCAGATGGAAGCGCCTGATCATTGCGTCGGTCACGCTTTGACTTTGAAGAATACCGATGTACAGATCGACGGGATTCTTGATTCCGAGCGAACTGCCCAGCCCGGTCATGGATGCCAGGGCGCCGAATTGCCCCATCATTACATTACCGCTCGACTGATCCTGGGTGGGAGGCAGGATGGACGCCTTGGCAGTGAACGAGGGGGTGACCAGGAACACCAGCCCAATGCCGAGCGCAAGACCAGCTACGGTTGCCAGGAAAATCGTGCCTTTGCGAGCGGCGATGATAAGCAACACGTCGAGAATGTCAAATTCCCGGGGCGTGGGACTGTCCTTCTCTAGCGGAATTTCATGGCTAACTTCACTCACCGTAGGCATACAGCCGACTCCATTACTGCAGCACAGCGATCGCCGCTGCGCCGAGCGCAAGCTGGGAGAAGATCTGGGTGTAATTAATAAAGTTCCTCAGACCGGAAGGCCGGGGTACTTTTTCAGGAACCACCACAGTATCCCCCGCATTGAGTCGCATCGACGCAAAGGTATTGCCGAACACTCCGCTCTGCGAATGCCGGCTCACCACCGAGCCGTCGGCCCGGATGATGAACGAATCTTCCCCGTCGGCACTTTTTGTCGGGCCCCCGGCCAACCGGAGGTAAGCCGCCACCGGCTGGGTGTTCTTGAACAGGAATGAATTCTGGTCATATACCGCACCTACGACATTCACCGTGCTGGGCTTGGACGGAACCACGAAGCGATCGCCATCTTCCAATTGTATATTTGGCAAACTCGCAATTCCGGTTGCATTCTGTGGTATATCGAGCACCACGCGGCCGGTGGCCCGGATGGTCCGGAACCTGGCTACCAGGCTTCTGGAGGCAGCAGTGGCTGCGGGATCGACGGCGCCAACGCTGGCGGCAGAGGCGATCGTTGCCCGGTCGATCTCCAACTCCAGATTTTGCAGGTAGTCATTCAGGCGCAGCTGTTGCAGGACGCGCGTCGACTCCCGGGTAAAATTCGAGCCAAAGAGGTAGGCCTGGGGCGTGAAACCTCCCGCCCGGGCCACAAGTTGCGGCAACGTCTCACCCGGCAGCACGCTGTAAATACCAGAATGCTCAAATTCGCCCTCCAGGCGAACGAACTTGGTCCTCTCCGCCTGGGGAACCTTGATATCCGCCTGGGAGAAAAGCGTAACCACGTCTCCCGGCTCCAACGGTAAGTTCTGCGCCGCATCGTGCCCCATCACCAGCTGGCCGGGATTAAATGGCACCAGGGAAGTAGTGAGCGTCTGGGGGTTCATGCGCTCGATGACAGCATAGGACCAATCGATCTCGGGAACCGGGAGCGCGACGGTCAAGGGCGGACGCGGTGAATTGATCGTGGATGCCTGTTCTTCATCGGCCAGCGAACGGCTGCCCGTTCCACTATCAAGATTGGTGTTGTCGCCGGTGTTGGGGTAGCAGGGTTGCTGATTATTCTGGGGGTTTGACAGTCCGCTGGCGGCGCCAAATATCCCCGGAACCTGCAGGTTGGTGGTGTTTTGGGAAGGTACGCAGTTCGGGTTGTAGGTCTGGCTCTGACCGGAGTTCTGATTCGGGTTCTGATTATTCTGGCCGCTATTCTGTGGGCTCTGATTGGCATTGAGTGTGCCAGGGGTAATGGGAACTCCGCGACTGTCGAACTGGGGAGTTCCTGTCTGATAGCCAGCAGAATTTCTGGGGAAATAGTCGGGGTTGTTGGCGTATTCCGGCTTGAACTCCGGGCCCGGAATCCCAAGACGGTTCCTGCGCTGCCAATAATCGCGCACGATGAGAGACTGGGCATCGGGGATGATGTCGCTCAGCTTCATGCCCGGATGCCAGGCAAACCGCCCCGGTTCCGCGACATTACCGCGCAGCAGTACAGTGTTCTGGAACTGCGGAGAGATGGGCAGCACGCGGAGAAGGTCGGCGCCCTGGAGGGTCGTCGCCAACCCGGCCCCCTGGAGCGTCAGATCGATGACGGTACGGCTGGTATGGGCATCCAGCCTTTCCAGCGACGCTCGCAATAGAGACGCGGTGGAAGATAAGCCTCCGGCGAACTGCAGAGCCTGCTCCACGGAAGTGGAACCTTTGAGTTCGTAGATGGCGGGAACGCGGACCTCACCGGATATCGCTACTTGCGGTCCAACGGGAGGGATGTAAATCACATCGCCGGGAAGCAGGGCAGCATCCTTGGACATGTCGCCGAATATCAAAAGGTCGTACAAGTCAAAGTGGGTGATGGTTTGCCCGTTCCGTCGCAGCTGAATG
Source organism: uncultured Acidobacteriaceae bacterium (assembly GCA_963785315.1). Taxonomy (GTDB): domain Bacteria; phylum Acidobacteriota; class Terriglobia; order Terriglobales; family Acidobacteriaceae; genus PALSA-350. Next base: position 24,250 of record CAWAUX010000004.1, read on the forward strand.
TCACGCAGAGAGCCCTGGACGGAGGGGCCTCCGGTGGCAAACAGCGCGGTCACCAGGGTGCTGAGCGAACCGAGGGTGTAGGTGCCGGGTCGGCGGGCCTGGCCCACGACAAACACCTGGACCGACCGCAACTGCCCCATCTCCACCTCGAGATTGAAGCTTTTGTAGATATGGCCGACGGCGTCGCGGATATGTTGCTGGACTTGCGCGTAAGGCAGGCCGGCGACGTGGATCTCGCCTACCTGCGGGAGATACACCGCACCGGAGCGGTCGACAGTGAGTTGAGCGTTGAAATCGACCTGCCCCCAAATGCGAATGATGAGTTGATCGCCCGGTCCGAGGACGTAGTCGGGGGTTACATTCGCGTTGCGGATAGGAGCAAAGGTCGAGGGCACTTGCCGGCGAAAGAGGGAGTCGCCATAAACAGGAAGCAGACGGCCCAGGGAGGCACGAACCATCTGTTGAAAGTCTGTCGGAGGGGGAACGCTCTGATACGCCAGCGACTGGGCCTCTTGCAGCGCATCCAGTTGGGCGGGGGAACTATTCAACCCGCCGAGATCGCGAAATTCCGGAATCCGGCTATTCATACCCTGGGTTTGCAGTCCCGGATATTGACTCAACAGTGGACTGGTGGAAATACCTGCGGCTCCAGAGGCCCGGTTTGACTGCTGGCCAATCGTCTGCCCTGTACTCTCCTCCTCACCCACGCAACTTCCATCGACCGAGGAAATAACACCGGAAGGGCAGTCCAACGTGTCGGAGCTGGTGGACTGCGCAGTAGCAACTGGCATTTTGACCTGCGCCATGCTCAAACAGAGCAGGATTGCCAAGAAAAGACCTGAACGCTTGCCCATAATTTCTGGAAGCAGAAAGCCGGCCGGCACACAGCCGGTGACCCCTGCCAGGTTTGACTCCTTTACCATCGACCCAGCCCCATCCAACCCGGGGGCGAACTTGTCCAATTCTTAGTTTAGTTTAGGGCCTCGGGAGGGATGTGCAAACTCTTTTACCGCCCTGGGGCCTCTGGGGAGCAACCAAGGAGCAATCCGGAGAAAGCTTTCGGCAAACGACTGCCCAACCCTAGCCTGCATTTCTCACAGACTTGCCCCTCTCTATCCGTAACAAATGTCTCTCTCTCCCGGTAACAGATGATGGGTGCCCCATTCAAGCCCGGTTTTGGCTTGAGTGGGGCACCCATCATCTGTTACCGGGAGAGAGCAGGCGGAGAAATGCTCAAGGCGATAAGCACGCGGGCTATTTCAGTTTGTTATCGAGCAGGTGAAACAGGGCTGCCGTGTAAACCTCGGCGCCGGTACGATTGAGATGGGTTTGATCAGAGAAGAGCCGGTTTGGATACAAGTAATAGTCGGGGCCCAGGACTTTGCACGAAGTGAGCCGTTCCAGTGAGGCGGCGAACTGTTGGTCATAATCGGGCGGGGCGGCCGCTTCTCCAATGCGCAAGTAAAACGGCACATAGTAACAGCGGATATGATAGCGGCCTATCAGCTGGTTTAGTTCGGTAAGCTCCGAACCTGGCGGACCCGGGCCACGGGGAACTACGATGTTTGGCGCATCCGTCGGGAGATGAAAATCGTCAGGAAGCCGGCCGCCCGGGAAGCGGTCTTGCTCCGAAATAAAATAGTATCCACGGTTGGCAGTGACCTCTGCCGCGTCCTTTTCGGCTTCTTTGTAATAGGTCACCAGGCCCCCATTGCGCGGAGCATTCAGCAAAAAACTGCTCAAATCCCTGGCCATGCTGCGGAAGGGAAACAACGCCTGGATGACGGAGTGGTCATCCGTCACGAAGTGAAAGAAGCTTCGCCGGGGTGGGTCCGGTCTCCAGGGGAGGGTGAGCAGGAGTATGTTTGGAGCCTGCCCCCGCTCACACATGGCCCGGAGCGGCGGTATGACCAGGTCACTGCCGGGAAAGCCGGAATTGAAAGAAGAAACCTTCAGGCTATCCGCCGCAGCCATTTGATCGAACAGGAAGGGTACAAAGCCGGCAAGAATTTTGCTGTTGCCGAAAATGGCCAGGCGAAGCACCTGGGGATCGGCGGGGAAAATCGATCCCGCAGCCTCCCAGTTCAATTTGGCGGTGAAGACCACGTCCGCGCCATTCTTCAAATAGGGAAAGCGCCGGTACAAAATAAAAAAGCTGACCCAGAAAACGACAAAGAGCGAGAGCGTCCACACCAGCCCGGATGAACGCCGCGTTCGGGTCATCGATTCAGGCCTGGCTGCCTGCTCTAACATCTCACAATCTTTTCCGACTGCAGGCCGCGGGTGGCGTTGCGCGAGTCCACCACGAGCTGCGCTTCTTTGACGATGCGGGCGTAATCGTAGGAAGTATGATCGGTGACAATCAGCACACAATCGTAACCGCCAAGGTTCTCCAGCGGCTTCGACTCCATGTTCAGATTGTATTTTCGCCCCCGTCCTACCGTGGGGAAGAAGGGGTCGTTGTAGCTGACGGTGGACCCCTCCTGCTGCAGCATCTCGATGATCGACAACGACGGAGATTCGCGCAGATCATCCACGTCTCGCTTGTAAGCCAAACCGAGCACCAGGATGCGCGATCCTTTGAGTGGCTTGCTGCGTTGATTGAGCGCGGAAGAGACAGCAGCCACCACGTGATACGGCATGGCTTCGTTCACTTCGCCGGCCAGCTCAATAAAGCGCGTGCTAAAGTCGAATTCCTTTGCCTTCCAGCTCAGATAAAAGGGATCGATGGGGATGCAATGGCCGCCCAGTCCCGGGCCGGGATAGAAAGGTTGGAAGCCGAAGGGCTTGGTCGCGGCCGCCGCGATCACTTCCCAGATGTCGATGCCCATGCGCAGGCAGAGCAGTTTCAGTTCGTTCACCAGCGCGATGTTCACGCAGCGATAGATGTTCTCGAGCAGCTTGGTCATCTCCGCGGCGGCCGGCGTGGAGACGCGAATCACGCGGTGAAACGCGGCGTTATACAGGGCGGCGGCGGCCTCCGCTGCTAAACTCCCTAATCCGCCGACTACTTTTGGGATGTCGCGGCGATCAATGCTGGTGTTACCGGGATCTTCACGCTCCGGAGAATACGCCACCAGGACGCCATCGGTGAGCATCGCCTCGCGCATGACCCGGACCTTGCCCGCACGCTCAATTGCAGGTGCGATCAGCTCCTCGGTCGTGCCGGGATAGGTGGTGCTCTCGAGGACTACCAGTTGGCCGGGACGTAGATGGTCGACGATCGAATCCATGGTCGCCGTAATGTAGCTCATGTCCGGCGTGTGGTGATCGCTGAGGGGCGTCGGCACGCAAATCAGAATTGCATCGACTTCCCCAATTTCGGCGAAGTTGGCGGTCGCACGAAAGCCCTTGTCCTGGGCACCCTTGATCTGTTGGGGATCAATACGATGGATGTAGGACTCGCCTGCATTCAGGCGATCCACCTTGGCTGCATCGATATCAAAGCCGGTAACGCGAAATCCTTCATGGCTGAAGAGCAGAACCAGCGGCAGCCCCACATAGCCAAGGCCAATCACCCCCACCCGCAGCTCGCGCTTCTCAACCAGCGACAACCACTGTGTCAGAATTTGCTGGTCGACCAACATGTTTCTCCCGGATTCAACTGTAGGTGCTGTGGGTTGAGCCAAGCGGCAGTTTCAGCGTGTCGCGATACCACTCCACGGTGCGCACTAAACCCTCTTTCACTCCGATCACGGGGCGATATCCAAAGGCCTCAGCGGCAGCGGAAATGTCGGCTTGCGAATGAAGGATGTCTCCCGTTCGCGGAGGAGCGTACAGCGGCGGGCGGTCAAACCCGGTCAATTCTGCCAATAGCTGGTAGATCTCTTTGAGTGTGTGTTGGCCGCCGCAGGCCGTATTGAAGACCTTGCCCGCTACCTTCTCCGCCGGCGCAGCGCAGGCCAGCAGGTTGGCGGAAACAATATTTTCGATATAGGTGAAATCCCGTCCCTGCTCGCCGTTTCCGAAGATGGTCGGGCGTGTCCCCACCAGCATCTGCTGGATGAATTTTGCCAATACCCCGCTATACGGCGAATCGGCTCCCTGGCGCGGCCCAAAGACGTTGAAGTAGCGCAAGCTCACGGTCTCCAACCCATACACCTGCCAATAGCTGTTCATGTAGTATTCGCCGGCAAGTTTTTGTACTGCATAGGGCGAAATGGGCATGGGGCGCATCGATTCGTTGCTGGGCAGGACCGGTTGATCCCCGTATGCGGAGGAGGACGCGGCATAGATGATGCGCTTGACGCCCGCCGCCCGCGCACCCTCGAGCACATGGAAGGTTCCATCTACATTGCAACGATGGCTCGGCTCAGGATTCTTCACCGAGAGAGGGACGGAGGGCAGCGCTCCCATATGCAGGATGTAGTCGATTCCTTCGCAGGCGGTACGCATGGCAGCAGCATCGCGCAGATCCACCTCCCGGAAGTCGATCTGTCCCTCGATGCCGGCAAGGTTTGCCGCCTTTCCGGTCAGATAGTTGTCTACACCGCGGACTTGCTCCCCGCGTTCTACCAGGGCTCTTGCCAGGGAGGAGCCAATGAAGCCCGCGATTCCCGTGATCAGATATTTCGCCATGCCTTCGTTCCCCAACGCGGTTCCTGCACCAAACGAGTACCGCAGCTTAGCGCAATTGCCGCTTGGACTCAGGGGAGAGACGGGCGGTCGGAAACCAATCTTGAAAATAGCATATCGGTACCACCCCGCACTATTCCTGGGCCCAAAAGCCAGTTTGCGTAAAGTCCTCTGACATCCTCTGTATGTACTTCCTGGAATTGAACTTCCTGCCGGTGGAAGCACCGGACATATAGCGGATGGTGCCAAAGATCGGGCGCTCAAACCAGGGCCGGTCGAACTTGCCCACAATCGACCATGCGATCCCGGCGTAGCCGTTGGGGTCTCTTCCATCCAGAAAGTAGCGATCATTCAGGGTGACGCAGGTATCGAACGCCCTCGCCGGGTCAGGAGACCATTCCAGGATCTTCTTTGCCCAGTACATGCGCATGTAGTTGTGCATCCAGCCAAACTTCACCATCTGGTTCTGGGCCGCGTTCCACAGCTCGTCGTGGGTCTGGGATCGCTCCAGCTGCTCGATAGAGTAGAGATGCTCCCGCCGGTCGCGGGCGTGCTCCATTAAGGTTTTGCGGGCCCAGGGCTCGGCACACTCAAACGAATCGTAATTCTCGGTAAATTTGACGAAGTTCACCGCCAGCTCCCGCCAGCCAATCAACTCGCTGATATACGAATCGCGGGCGGCCTGGGGAACTTTGCCTTCCTTGAAGGCTTTATCGACGGCAAGGGCGATGGTGATCGGGCCAATATGGCCAAAGTGCAGGTAAGGCGATAGCCGGCTGGTGCCATCCACCTCGGGGTGGTTGCGTGCCTGGTCGTAGGCAGCGAGATCTTTATTCACGAAGTCGTGCAGCCGCTTCAGGGCCGCATGCGTGCCACCGGTGAAACTTTCGACTGGCTCAACGGAGCGATCCAGCTTCTTCCAGCCTTCGGTGACATCCTCGCGCACGGCAAACGACTCCAAGGGCTGGGATGGCTTCCATTCCCGGTGCGGTTTGACCACCGGCTGGGGGAGGAGAAATTTTGGCAGCTCAGCGTAAAGTTTCGGTTTGAAGATGTGTAGGGCGTACATCCGCTTGGCAAATAAGTTGGATGGGACGACCACGTCGGCGTCCACGGTCCAAAAGGGAATGCGTAGACGGCCCGCCAATACCCTCCGCCAGCGTTCCGGCTCGCGGCAGGGATTCTCATCGCCGATAACTATGGCTGCGTTCACTTCTGCCAGCAGCGCTTCCAGGGAGTTTTTGGGCGGACGACGCACGATAAAGCCGATCTGCCGCTGTTGCAGATCCTCTTCTATGTCGGCCAGGCCCTGATTCAGGAAGGCGTAGTGGCGCCAGTTGGCGTGGGGAAAATTGGAGATGGCGGAGAAGTAGGCCAGTACCGGCAGATCGAGGGCATTGCCAACTGCAACGGCGATGTCGAGGGCTGGATTGTCGAGGGCTCTTTCCGCTCGCTGCATCCAGTAGACGACGCATTTCGCATCCGGCGCCAGGGGTCCGCCGCGGCGGACAAGAACCCGGGGGTTGTCAGCGATCTTGCGCAGCGCCTCGGGTAAATCACGGAGTTGTGCTGGGTCGGATGTCATCGAACTCGAAAATAGACCTCGAACTGGATCCAGGCCCGTAGGGGCGGTAGCCAAACGTCAGCCCAGCCCGGGAGGGCTGGGACATCGATTCCGCAACATCCTCCGAGCGCCGGAGGCGCGGCACCCCGAATGTACGTAGTGCCGCGCCTCCAGCGCTCCACAATCTTGGCGATCCGTCTCCCAGCCCTCCCGGGCTGGGGCTGACGTTTGGCTACCGGCCCTACGGGCCTGGATCCGGTTTGCGGTTCATTGCCGGTTACCACACACCGTCGTCAGTCCTGGGCTACTCTCAGCCGTCCCTGCGGGACTCAATTTGGAGAGGTAGTTCTCACGCAGGCACTTACGGCCATCTTTTTCGGCCCAGGTACGCTTTAGTGAACCTGGGGTACCCGTCCGCCACTAAGGCCGGATGGAAGCTACCAGAGGCCCCAGTTGCGGCTGATGTAGTCGGACAGGGTCATGGTGATCAACACCAGGAAGGTGAAGAAGCCGGCGCCGACGGTGAGCATCATCACTCTTGAGCTGTACCGGATATGCATAAAGAACAGAATGACCAGCACAGCCTTGAGGCAGGCAATACCGAGCGCAACGATGGGGTTAAAGATACCCATATCGAGATAGGCGACACCGGTCGTGGTCGCCGTCAAGACCATCAGCGCAAGCAGGATGAGCAGGTAAGTTTTGGGTCCGACGACGTGATGTTCGTGTTCTGCAGGGGCGGACATGACGGCTCTCCGTTACCAATTATTTCAAAGGATGGCGGCTGATGAGATACAGCAGCGGGAATAGAAAGATCCAGACAATATCGACGAAGTGCCAATAGAGTCCGAAGTTATCGATGGTCGAGGTATGCCCGTTAACATACGCCCCATGCCACGCCTGGTAGAGCAGAACGAACAAAATACTGATACCGATGATCATGTGCAGGGCGTGCATGCCGGTCATGGCGAAGTAAAGAAAGAAGAAGAGCTGCGCATGTTGCGCCATATCCGGCGCCAGCGGAACATCCCGCTTGTCGGTGGGATGGACAAAGTCTTCCACGCTAAAGCTTGCCCCGGGGATGTGGTGCTCAACGTATTTCTCGTGATACTCCACGCTCTTGATGCCCAGGAAGACCAGCCCTAAACAGATGGTAAGGCTGAGCGAAACAAGCAGGCCTTTGCGATTGCGTTTCTCCGCCGAGTAGACGCCCATGGCCATGGTGAAGCTGGAAAGGATCAGGACCGCCGTGTTGGTGGTTCCCAGCCCGATGCCCAAGGTATTGCTGCTGGCCACAAAGGCGTCGTAATACCAGTTGCGATACAGCAGGTAGGCCATGAACAGGCCGCCGAAGAACATGATTTCGGTCAGCAGAAAGAGCCACATGCCGAAGCTCGCGGTTTCCCGCTGCTGCCCTACCGTAACGAAATGGTGGCGCAGATAAGCAGGATGCGCTTCGTCATGCACTTCGTGGGGATCTGCGTGCCCGGTTGCGATCGCTTGACTATCCAACGGCCGTTACCTCGTGTGCAGTCTTGTGCTCCAACCAGTCATAGTCGTACGCCTCGTGATCCATGATTGGTATATCGATAAAGTTTTCTGTCAGCGGCGGAGATTGAATCTGCCATTCCAGGCCAGTCGCCTGCCAGGGGTTACTGCCCGCGATCTTACCGTACTTGAGCGACCAGGGCATATAGAGCATAGGCAGCAGATACCCAATGCCAAGAACCGTGGCGCCCGCTGTCGACAGGACATTCAGCACCTGGAACTCAGGCGGGTAAGCATGGTAGCGGCGCGGCATGCCCAGGTAGCCGACGATGAACTGGGGGAAGAAGGTCAGGATGAATCCAATGAACGTGGTGACCGCGCTCAACTGCGACATGGATTCGGGATACATTCTGCCCGTCATCTTGGGCCACCAGAAGTGGACGCCCGACAGGTAAGCCATCAACATGCCGCCTACCATCACAAAGTGGAAATGGGCGACGATGAAGTAGGTCTCGGTGAGATGGATATCCATACCCAGGGAGCCTAAGAAGACGCCGGTGAGGCCGCCGATGGTGAACAGCCCCATAAAGCCGAAGGCGTAGAGCATCGGGGTCTCAAAGGTGAGGGATCCCTTATAGAGAGTCGCCGCCCAGTTGAAGATCTTGATCGCGGAAGGTACAGCGACCAGCATGGTCAGCAGGGAAAAGACCAGCGCTGAGTAATTGGATACGCCCATGATGAACATGTGGTGGGCCCAGACAAAGAATCCAAACACTGCGATGGCAACCGAGGAGAAGGCCACGGCGGTATAGCCGAAGACCCGCTTGCGGGAGAACGTGCTGATCACCTCGGAGATCACTCCCATGCCGGGCAGAATCATGATGTACACGGCGGGATGCGAATAGAACCAGAACAGATGTTGAAACAAGAGCGGGTCGCCGCCCTTGGTGGGATCGAAGACGCCGATGCCGACGGTGCGCTCGAGCATGACCAGAACCAGCGTGATGGCAAGTACCGGCGTGCCCAGAACCATCAGGATCGAGGCCGCGTAGTTCGACCAGCAGAACAACGGCAAGCGGAACCAGGTCATTCCCGGGCAGCGCATGCGGTGGATGGTCACAATAAAGTTCAGGCCGGTAAAGATGGAGCTGAACCCGGCAATGAAGACCCCCATGGCGGCCGTGATCACATGGGTGTTGACATAGTGAGTGCTGAGCGGAGTAGTGAAGGTCCAGCCGGTGTCGACGCCCCCATTAAGCAGCGCAAAAACCAAGAAGCATGCGCCGGCGATATACAGATACCAGCTCAGCAGGTTGATCTTGGGAAAGGCCAGATCCTTGGCCCCGACCATGATAGGGATGACGAAATTCCCCACGGTTGCCGGAACCGACGGCACCAGGAAGAGGAAGATCATGATCACGCCGTGCATGGTAAAGAGCTTGTTGTAGGTGTCGGACGCAACCAGGTCCGGCAGCGGAGTCAACAGCTCCAGTCGGATGAGCCCGGCAAAGGCTCCGCCGATAAAGAAGAAGAACGTGATCGAGAAGAGATACAGCATGGCGATGCGCTTGTGATCGCCGGTGAGCAGCCAACTCTTTATCCCGTACTCGCCGTTGAGGTAGCTTAGCTTCGGCAGTTGCGCATCCTGCTGATTTGGAAGCGTGACAATGGTACTCATTGGTTCACCGTCCCGGGCACTTTAGGTGCCGCCGTGCCCGACTTTGCTGGGCCAGCATGACCGGCGCCCAGCGTCTCCTGGGTGCGGTAGTTCATAGGGGCAGAGGTCGGGCCAGTACTGGACGCGCCGGCTTGCCCGGTGGAGAGTTGACTCGCCGTCAACGTTTGCTGGATTCGATAGTTCGAATTGAGGTTCTTGATGTATTCGACCAGGTCGATAAGGCCCTCTTCGCTGACCTGCCCCTGATAGGTGGGCATGATCGGCGCATAGCCCGCGGTTACGCGGGTAGACGGGTTGAGAATCGCTTCGCGCAGATAGGCATCGTTGGCCGTGACGTAGGATCCGTCAGTCAGCTGCAGCCTGGAGCCATAGACCTGGGCCAAGTTGGGCCCGCGCGCGCTGGCCTCGCCAGAGTGGCAGGAATTGCAGCCCAGGCTGGCGAAGAGGCGCTCCCCGTTTTGCGCCAGCGATGCGCCGCTGGTGCTGCCCGCAGCCCACTTCTGATAGTCATCGGGGGTCATGGCGACGATTTCTCCAATCATCGCAGAGTGATCCGTACCGCAGTATTGGGTGCAGAAGAGATGGTAGGTTCCGGTCGCGGTGGCTTCAAACCACACCGTGGAATAGCGGCCGGGGATGACTTCCCGCTTCACCCGGAAGGCTGGGATGGAGAAGCTATGAAAGACGTCCTGCGAGATCATGGTCAACTGCACTTGCCGGTTGATGGGGATGTGCAGGGAGTCGATCTCATGCTGTCCGCCTGGGTGCTCGGCCTTCCACATCCACTGCTTGCCCACGATGTAGATATTCATCGCGTTGGTGGGTGGATCGTAGATGCGGAAATAGAGCAGCGCTCCCCAGACAAAGCAGATCATGAATAGGGCCAGCGGAATAATGGTCCAGGTGGCCTCGAGCAGCGTCGAACCTTCGATCTGGGTGGCGACGGGATTCTTCTCCTTGCGATACAGGATGGAGAAGCCGAAGACCAGGATGATGACCGCGATCATGCCCACGGCCGAGATCGCTATCAGAAAGAAGTAGAAAGCGTCCATTTGGGGCGAAATCGCCGAGGCTTCCGGCGGAAATAGGGCAGAGTTCGTCAGCCACCTGATGAGAAACTGCCACAGCACTGGACTTATATGCATCGTTACCCTTTACCTATTCGCGTTGGTAGCGTTTGCTGCTCCGCTGCTTGCTTGAAATCCCGGCGGAAATTCACCACCATGAAGCTGCCCAGGCCCAGGAAGGTAAGCAGGCAGCCCATCTGTACGATCCGGGCGACCACCAGGCTATGCCGGTTCAACTTCGGATCGTAGCGATAGCAGTAGGTCAGGATATTGTCGACCGGCGTGCCGATGGTGTTATGTGACGCCTCGACCAGACCTAGCTGCACATCCCTGGGCGAATACTCGACCCCCATGTAGTACTGCGCCATCCGCCCTTCGGGTGTGACCACCTCGATGGAGCTGGCGTGGGCGAACATCGGCGGTTTGCCGGCGGGCTGGGGTAGACGCACGTAGCCAAAACCGACGGCCTGCGCCAGAGCCTTGATCGCCGGCTGTTCGCCGGTCAGGAAATGCCACCCGTCTGCAGTGTCCAGGCGGCCGTAGCGTTTCACGTACTCGGCCTTCTTGGTTGCCGCCAGGGCAGGGGTTTCGGCTGGATCGATACTCACGATGACGATCTGGAAATCTTTGCCCGGGGTCAGGTGCACCATTTCGAGCGCGCCCACCAGGCCATTCAGATCTTCCGCGCACAGGATCTGGCACTGGTAGTAGACCAGCGAAAGGATCACGGGTTTCTTGCCGAAATAGTCTCCCAGCTTGACTGCCTTGCCGGTCTCGTCGCGAAACGGAGCATCCAGCGGTAAGGGCTTGCCTAGCCGCTGCTCGATCTTGACCGTGTTGAGAATGTCAGGCAGCCGGTCCTGGGCTGGATCACCCATGGTCTTTTCGCCGTAGGGAGCTACCTGGGCCAATGCGGGCGTTGCGGCAGCCAAGAGCAATGACGCCGCCAGCACAAAGAAGCCGCTTGCGCCGATCGATCGAATTGTCTCTTTCATCTGCATACCAACACCCAATTGCCCTTCTACCTCTATGGTATCGTCGCCCCGCGGTCCGCTGCGAATGCTCGCGGGTTTCGCGTGTACTTTGCCGCGCCGCCCACCGTGAGAGCTGCCTGCTCGCCCGGTTTTTCACCCCGCAGCTGCTGTTGCTCTACGGTCTCCATGTATTGCTGCTCGTAGCCTGTCCGGGCGAAGCCATCGGTGAGCGGTACGGTTACCACGGGCGCCTTATCGCCCGCCAGCAGTGTTTCGGTGTGCTCCGGATCGGCTACGGGGAGGCCATGCTGGGCAATCAACTGCATCGCCCGGGCAATCGGGATGCGCACCTTGCCGCTGGAGCGGTCGACCCAACTGTAGTGGTCGAGCAATAGATCTTCCCGGGCGTGCATTTCTGCGATCTCCTCGTTGCCGTCATCGGTCTGCAGGCGCGGAGTAGGGAAACGCTGCACCATCTGGTTAAGCTGCTGCTGCTCCATAACCGCATTCGATGTCAGGTCCTCACGCTTACCCCTGGGCTGGGAACCAATCTGATTCCATTTGTTGGGCGGCCCGTCGCTCTTGATAATGGCGGTGTTGATTACCTTGCCCATGCCGAAGCAGAAGATGAAGAAGACCCCGACAAAGGCGCCCAGGGACGCAAGAAATACGACGATGCCGTTGACGTTGACGTCCGTGACTTCATAGCCGGGCGAGTCAGCCAGGGGTGCTTTTGGGTCATCTTGATAATGGGGATCATGCGTGGGCATGGTCAGCCTCCAGAATCTCTTCCAGGTGAGGATCGTTGGTCTGGATCAACGGCCGCTTCTCCAGCTGGCCGAAATAGAACCACATCCACAGCGAGATCACGACCACCGGTACGGTCGCGTATTCCAGGATGCCAAAGCTGAAGTGCAGGTTCCGCCGGGCATCGGCGAAGTTCGGTTCAATCAACCAGAACATGTCCCAGCAGCGGGCGAAGATCATGATCTTGCATACCAGGACCAACCGGTCCTTGTTGCGCTTCAGGTCGCGCGAGAGCAGCAGGGTAAAGGGGATGAACCAGTGGAATACGAAATCGAGCGAAGCAATCACGCCCCAGCCGCCGCGAATACGGTCGAGATACCAGGGGATCTCTTCCGGCAGGTTTCCCGACCAGATGATGAGGAACTGGGAGAAGGCCAGATAGATATTCAACATGACGAAGGCGAAAGCCAATTTGCCCAGGTCGTGCTGCTCGGTCTTGCGGAGTAGCGTGTGCATCGGCTCCACCTGGGAAAGCCGAATCACCGTGATGATGGAGAGCGCGAGGACCGCGTAGCCTTGCCCGACCAGGAACATGAGCCCGTAAATCGACGAGTACCAGGTCGGGTCAAGCGACATGACCCAGTCGATGGCGCCAACGCTCATGGTGATGGAATAGACCAGGATGCCGAAGCCGCTGAGATTTTCGAGCCTCACCTGCCAGAAGCGCACGTTGGGATGAGGGTCGGCGTCGCGCTGCAATCCCCACTTGTTGAGCAGGTGCATGAAGACGAACCAGATCGCGAAGCAGACCGCTGACTGTATCCACACGCTGCCCACATTCAGCATGGGGTGCTTGTAGGCGATGGCATGCGCCTGCTCGTGGGTGATCAGATGCTGGCGATAGGCCTCCGCGGCATCGCTGTACTTTGCCCACAGGTACAGCTTTTTCATGAAGAAGCCGATGGGCAAAAACAGGACCATGACCAGGGGAAGGCAGCGCGACATCGCCTCCAGCGGACGGCGCAGCAGCAAGCCCCATTTGCCGCCGCTCACGTATTGCACCATGAGCAGAGCGAGACCGCCCACAGTGAAGCCCCAGGTGATGATGTATCCGAGCAAATAGGAGCGCAGCAGGTGATCGATTCCGTCGTGATCGACGGTCGCGGCCAGCAATGCCAGCACGATCGACAAAACAGCAAAGATGGCGCCGACGACCATCGCCCGGCGCCGCCATTGATTGAGCAGCAGCGGAGCATTCAGCTCGGAGGGTAGCGTGTTTGCGTGGTGCTCGTGAGCCATATCTTCTTCCTATTTCCCGCCCTGCGGCGTCGCAGTCTTGCCACTGGCTGCCGGAATGCCTTGCTGGGTCATCCCAGGGATCGGGCTATCTGACGTCGCTGGGGCCATTCCCGGTGTTCCCTGGCTGGGGTCGGGCGGTTCGGCGGAGACCGCGGTCGCGGGCAACGACCAGGGCTGAGCAAAGGAGTCGGGAAATCCCTCCCGCTCTGCGATGTCCTTGAGGTTCTGAACCTGAACCCCCGCAGGAACCTCAGACTGGTTGGCACTCTGGCTGATCTGCAGCGCCCGGATATACGCAGCTACCGCCCAGCGGTCGGCCGGGGTGAGCTGGGCGGAGTAATCGGGCATGGCGCCGTAGCCGTTGGTCATCACATGGAAATAGTGGCCCAGCGGCTCGGCCAGAATTCGCGAAGAGTGGAAGTTGCCGGCAGGCTTGTAGCCTCGCTGCACGATCATTCCGGCGCCGTTGCCTACGCGGGAGTGGCAGGGCGTGCAGTAGATGTTGTAACCGCTCCTGGCCCCGCGCCAGCACCTCCATGGAAACCGGAAAAGGAAGTGCGTCGGCCTCCTTGCCTTCGATCAGGCCGGTTAGGAAAAAGGTGTTTTCGTCCAACTGGCCGCGGGCGACAGTGTGCGCAACCTGGGGCCGAACGGAGCGGCCATCGGCAGAAGAAGGTGGTGCTGCGCTGGGGAATGAACTTGGGCTGGTTCTGCATGTCCTGGCGGCAGCCGGCGCATGCGAGGGCAGCCAGGCTCAGGACAAAAAGGCGCGAGCAACCCCTGGCGGCGCGGATTCGGTTCATGGGATTAATACTCCACCTCCACCACCGAAGCCGGGCGGAAGCTTTCCAGGAAGCTGCGCGCTTCCACCACCTCGAACTTGGGATCGTTTGCCTCCAGGCAAAGAAAGAATTTGTCCACGGTCGCCCCGGTACGAAAATTGGGAGCATTGAAGAGTGGATGATAGAGCGTCGGCAGGCCGCACATGGCGAGCATGCCGAAGGCGGCCGACAGACCTGCCCACAGAATGGTCCACTCATAAGCCGGGATGATGAAGGCCGGCCAGGAGAAGAGCGGACGACCGGCGATGTTTAACGGATAAGCGAACACCGACACCCAGGTTTCCATCAGGAACATGGCAGCCAGGCCCATGAGGCCGCCCACAAGACAGATCAGGGGCACGTAGTTGCGATGGAAACCGATCGCTTCCGCCGCCTCTTCCACCGGGTAAGGGGTGTAACAGTCCATTCGCCGCCAGCCTGAGTCATAGGCGGTCTTGGCGGCCGCTACCAATTCGCTCGGAGTATCAAACTCCGCCAACATTCCGTAGATTCCTTCGCGTATCGGCATCAGTCACCCGCCTCCAGCGGTTCAGGCTCCGTCACCTTCGCCTGCGGCAGCATCATGCGGATCTCAGACATGGGAATCATGGGCAGGAAGCGCACAAACAGGAAAAACAAGGCAGTGAATAAGCCCAACGTGCCCAGGAACGTGCCGTAATCCCAGCGTGTCGCGCGATAGGTTCCCCAGGATGAGGGAAGAAAGTCGCGGTAGAGGCTGGTAACGACAATGACAAAGCGCTCGAACCACATGCCGGTGTTGACGATCAGCGACATGATGAACATCTTGGCCGGACTCACGCGCGTGCTGCGCAGCCACAACAATTGCGGGAGGGCGATGTTGCAGGTGATCAGCACCCAGTACGACCAGCCCATCGGCCCGAACATGCGGTTCCACATCATGAAGTATTCCCAATGGCTGGCGGAGTACCAGGCCATGAAGACTTCCATCGAGTAGCCATAGGCGACGATCAAGCCAGTGGCGAGCATGACCTTGCCCATATTGTCGATGTGGCGGATGGTGATCAGGCCTTCCAGGTGGTAGAACTTTCGGATCGGAATCGCGAGGGTGATCACCATGGCGAAGCCGGAGTAGATAGCGCCGGCGACGAAATAGGGCGGGAAAATGGTGGTATGCCAGCCCGGCAGGACGGCCACCGCGAAATCGAAGCTGATGACGGTGTGGACGGACAACACCAGGGGAGTCGCCAGGCCGGCCAGCAGCAGGGAGGCTGTTTCATAGCGCATCCAGTGCCGGACTGAACCCCGCCACCCGAGCGAAAGGATGCCGTAGATGTACTGGCCGATCTTGCTTTTCGAGCGGTCGCGCATGGTTCCAAAATCAGGAACCATACCGATGTACCAAAAGACCACAGAGATGGTGGCGTATGTGGAAACCGCAAAGACGTCCCACAGCAGAGGGGAGCGGAATTGCGGCCACACATTCATGGTGTTGGGGTAAGGAAAGAGCCAATACCCAAGCCATGGCCGACCGACGTGGATGAGCGGGAACATGCCGGCGCAGACCACGGCAAAGATGGTCATCGCCTCGGCGAACCGATTGATGGAGTTGCGCCACTGTTGCTTGAAGAGCAACAGGATGGCCGAAATCAGTGTTCCGGCGTGGCCGATACCGATCCACCAAACGAAATTGATGATGGCGAAGCCCCAGCCGACGGGGATGTCGAGGCCCCAGATGCCGACACCCTTGAGGAACAGCCAGGTGACTGCCGTGAACAGGATGAGGCAAATGCTCCCCGCCAAGGTAAAGCCCATGAACCAACCCAGGGGCGTATGGGGGGTGAGCACGATGCGCGAAATAACATCGGTGACCGATTTGAAGGTGTATCCGGGCGCGATAACCCGGAACTCACCTGTCTTCGGATCCAACTGGGGATCGGTTATGGGTAACTCTGGTTTGGTCGCCATGCTGCGCTAACCTTTCAGCTCTTCGCAGGCGCGTGCTCAGTGCGCGCCTCGGCCAGTTCCGGGTTGGGGTTAAACACTTCCGCAATGTACGTCGTGCGCGGACGAGTATTGAGATCCGCGAGCACGCCGTAGTTGCGCTGCTGCAGCTTCAGTTTTCTGACCTTGCTGGCGCGGTCGTTGATATTGCCGAAGACAATGGCGCCGGTGGGGCAAGCCTGCTGGCAGGCGGTGACCACTTCACCATCGCGGATGTCGCGATTTTCCTTATCCGCCGAAATCTTGGCGGCAGAGATGCGCTGAACGCAATAGCTGCACTTTTCCATTACGCCGCGGCTGCGCACCGTTACATCCGGATTGCGCATCAGCTTGAGGCTCTCGGTTTCGAAATCGGAGTAGAGCAGGAAGTTGAACCGCCGCACCTTGTAGGGGCAGTTGTTGGAGCAATAACGAGTGCCCACGCAGCGGTTGTAAACCATGACGTTCAGACCTTCGGGCGAGTGCACGGTAGCTCCTACGGGGCACACCTGCTCACAGGGTGCGTTCTCGCATTGCTGGCAGGTCATGGGCTGGAAGTGTGCCCGGGGTGCGTCCAGATCGCCCTCGAAGTAAGTATCGATGCGCAGCCACTGCATGATGCGCCCGGTTTGGGTGTTGTGCCTGCCCACCACGGCGATATTGTTTTCCGCGTAACAGCTCACCACGCAGGCGTTGCAGCCCACGCAGGAGTTCATGTCGATAGCCATGCCCCAGGCGTTCTTGTCGTAGCGCCAGTTGCTGAACATGCTGGTGTCTGGATCCGGATCTTCGGGGGTGTCCTCGCCTTCATGGGCGAAGTTGGGGTTCTGCTTGAACTCGTCCAGCGTGGCGTAGCGGATGATCCCGCGGGTCGCAGCCTCGTCGCCTTCAAGTGAATTGTTGCCCGAACCTTCTCCACCAGCTGTGGCGGAGCGGTGATCCTGATAGTGGCTCTTGGTTACGGCGAACTCATACGTCTGGCCGGTCTTCTTCATGGTCGCGCCAGAAGCGAACAGCAGGGCGTTGGAGCTGCGAATCGCGTACGCGTTAAAGCCCAACCCGCCGGCCACGCGGCCCCCATTGCGGCGGGCATAGCCCAGGTACACCGTGACCGAACCATCGGGATGCCCGGGAACCGCCAGCACCGGAGCCATGACCGTGTTGCCGTTGGACTCGATGGCCACCACGTCCTGCTCCGCCAGACCAAATTTCGCCAGCGTGGGATAGCTCATCAGCGCGGCGTTGTCCCACGACATGCTGGTCACCGGCTTGGGTATTTCCTGCAGCCAGCCGACGTTGGCATAGCGTCCGTCGTAGATATTCGGGTCGGCGCGGAAGATCACCTCGACGGTTCCGTCGGGGAAGCTGGGCGCAGTGACCGAAAGGGCAGCCGTGTTGGCCGAAACCGTCTTGGGCTGAAAGGCCGTTCCTGCCACCATGCCGTCGTGCAGTATCTTGCGCCAGCCATAGTCCGCATCCGGTCCCAGGTTGGCCTGCCACGTCTTGCGCACCGCGTCGTACGGCGAGGTGTCGGGGTCGTCGAGCATGGACTGGATCACATCATGCGCCGACTTGCCGCCATACAGAGGGTCGATCAGGGGTTGCACTACGGTGGCCGTCCCGTCATAGGCCCGGGTGTCTGACCAGCTTTCCAGATAGTGCGCGCCGTTGATGTGCCATTCCGTGACCACTCCGGTCTCGTTTAAATGAGAGCCGAGGTGAACAGTCGTCTTCACGTTCCCAATAGCTTCTTCAAATTGCAGGTCGACCGGCGCGGTGTAGACGGGGTTGGAATTGAGGATCACCAGCCAGTCAACCTTGCCCGCTTTGATGTCGTTGACCAGGGTGACGATGTCTTGTCCCTGGATCGAGGGCATGGGGTTTACGGTCTCGGTGTAAACCACCGTCTTGCCCACGTTACCCAGCGCCTGGTTGATGGCAATGGCCGCCAGATGCACCTGGGGCGACTGCTGCTCGCCGGGGATGACCACGCACTTGCCTGCGTTGGCCTTCAGGTCAGCGGCAACGGCCGCGAAAAACTTGCCCGCGGGGCCGGAAAGCGGTTGCGCACTGGACCCACCCGCACCCACTGCAGCCGCTAACGCCGCGGCAAAAGAAGCCACCTCGCCGGCCCTGAGGGCCAAGCGGTGCTCAGCCTTGAAGCTGGTGGTGCTGGGGGCGCTTTCGACCGCATACAGCCGGTTCATGGGAACACTTTGATCCAGCAGCTTACGCCGGCTGGCGTAGTCGGCCGCCAGGCGAAGAAATCCGGGATGAGTGATGCCGGAAAGAAAGTCGGCGTCCAGAGAGACGATGACATCCGCATCCTGTAACCGGTACTGGGCGTCGTAGTAATCGCCGAAAGCGGTCTTCGATGCGGAGTAGGCGGAGTCGCGGTTGATGGGGTCCCACTGCAGCCACTTGGCGTTGGGATATTTCTGCTGCGCCGCTTTCCATTGCGCCGCCAGGGTCGGCGACGTGACGGTGTCGCTCAAAATGTAGATGCCGGCGCCTCCGCTAGCCTTCTTGTCGGCCAGCATGGCGCGGAAGACAGCCAGAAACGCAGCAAACTCGCGAACCTCACCGCGGCAGATCACTCTCTGCGAGCGATCAGGATCGTAGAGATCGAGCAACGAGCCCTGGGTCAACGGATCGGAGGAGCCGCGGTTGACGGGGTGATCCGGATTGCCGTCCACTTTGATCGGCCGGTAGGCGTCGCTCTTGACCAGCACCGGCACTGCGCCGGTGTTGAAGGGCATGGCCGAGGCAAAATACACCGGACGGCCCAGCACCAGGTCTTCCGGTTCCTTGACGTAGGGATAGATTGGCTTCGTCGGGTTGCTTGGTACAGCCGGAAAGCCCAGCCAGGGCAAGGGACGCGCCCATGACTTTGAGGAATCCGCGGCGGGAGACGGGATCAATCCACTCCGCAGCCTGGGCAGGAAATTCACGCTGCACCATTTCCCGGAAGGCCGGCGTGTCGGCCAACTCGTCCACGCTGCGCCAGTAGGTCTTTCCCGTCTGGCCGGCAAGTTTGGCCCGGGCAGCGTCGAGCGTGAGTGCCTGGGTATTTTGGCCGTGGGTCGTCTCGTTTGCCATGTTCGCTTCGCGTCTTCCCTGGTCAAGAGGTTGCGTGTTGTTCAAGTTTTGCTCACTGGATTTGGCAGCGCCTGGGTTGCTCATCGGTGGCACGTCTCGCAGCTGCTCAGTTCCTGGGGTGTGCGGATGTGGTACTGCTGGGTCAGGTATTTACCCAGTGCTGCCTGGTCGGTCAATTTCACATAGTGCAAGCTGGCCGGAATCACGGTGGCGGGCGCATCGCTTGTGACTTGCCCATGGAATCCATCGGGCAGCATGTTGAGCGAGGCCACCTGGGCGCCGTCCTGGCTGGGATCGACGGTGGTGCAGCTTACCGTCTGCGCTGTGGGCACGCCGTCTTTCAGACCCGTGCTCCCGCACCATACAGGCTTTTGCGATGTGGGGCCTTCCCACGCCATGTTGTAAATCTCGCTGGTGGGGCGAAGGTTCTTGGCCGGATCGCGATGGCAGTTCAAACACCACTCCATCTGGAGGGTGTTCTGCTGATACATCAACGGCATCATGTCCACGCGTCCGTGGCAAGACGAACATCCAATGCCCTTGTTCACGTGAATTTCGTGATTGAAGTAAACAAAGTCGGGCAGGTCGTGGATCTTGACCCAGGGAATGGATTCGCCGGTTGCCCAGCTGGTCCGCACCGGTTGCAGCAGGGCCGCATTGGTCCAGATCTGCGCGTGGCAGTTCATGCAGGTCTTGGTTGGGGGAATGCCCGCGTAGCTGGACTTCTCCACCGAGGTGTGACAGTACTGGCACTGTAATCCCAAGCCCATGACGTGATGCTTATGACTGAACGGCACCGGCTGTTCGGCACGCTGTCCCTGCTTGGTCACCCACGGTGAACCCTGCAATTGATCCAGGGTGACTCCCAGGGCAATGACAATCAACCCTGTCAAGACCAGGCTCGCGCGGGCTAGCGCGTTGGAACTCCGGTCAAAAATCTGCGCCATTGGGTCGGTTCCTGCTTCCTAAGATTGCGTGTTGTTGAGAAGGATCCACTACGGCTCTGTTGGTGACTAGATCCAAGAAGACGGCGCGGGAACATTCCCCCACATCATGCCTGGAAAGTTGAATATAGCAGCAAACCAAGGGGGGTAGGCAACCCCTGGGAGGCGGCAAGGGAAATTTATCGCCGTATAGAAAGCACCAATGCGGGAAAGAAGTGCTGCGCAACTGCGAATTGTTTACATCTTCGGTACTCTTTTCTCGAATCGGCAGGTATGCAGATGGGGGTCTGGGCCAATCATTCTCACCGGAGCTAAAGAGGCTGCGTGAGAACCTCCGATTGTGCCTTAACAGAACCCATTAGGAACTGGACTCCTGCCGAATCGAGTTCAGTTTTTCTGCAGCCATTCTAAGGCAGGTCATTCAGATAAAGCGTTCTCGCGGGCTGTTACGGCCTGGCTCGGTGATTAAGATATTTTCATGGACTATGGCCTGCGCCCGGTTCGTTACGACACAGTGCTTGCACTGGAACAATTGGCGAACGCTGACGCTAAGCTGGGCGCTCTGATCGCACGTGTCGGTCCTTTTGCGCTGCGGGTGAAAAGCACGCACTCACCGTTCGAAGCGCTGCTCGAGTCCATTCTGTACCAGCAACTGCACGCCAATGCTGCCAAAGCTATCCTGGGACGTTTGCTGGCTGGCTTCGGCGATCTGCACCCGCAGCCGGAACAGCTGCTGGCCGCTCCGGAGGAGAGGCTGCGGGCGGCCGGCCTCTCGCGGTCAAAGCTCCTCTCGCTGCGCGATCTCGCGGCCAGGACGCTGGACGGAACGGTGCCCTCGCTGGATGTTATCCGACGCCTTTCCGACGAGGAAATCATCGAGCGGCTCAGCGAGGTGCGTGGAATTGGGACATGGACCGCAGAGATGTTGCTCATCTTTCGCCTGGGGCGGCCGGATGTTTTTCCGGCGACGGATTACGGCGTCCGCAAGGGTTATCTCTTGACCTTCGGCAGGACCAAGGTGGGCAAGCCCATTACCGCCGATATGCTGCCCAAACCCGAACAGATGCAACGCCGGGCGGCGCGCTGGAAGCCATGGCGCTCGGTGGCCAGCTGGTACCTGTGGCGGGCCGCCGAGTTGCCACCCATGCGACCCCGGGGACAAATCCAGCTATCATAACTGCATGTCAGACCATCCGGCGCCGGCGGAACGCTACATCTGCGTTCATGGACACTTCTACCAACCGCCGCGAGAAAACCCCTGGCTCGAGACGGTAGAGACCGAGGATTCGGCCGCGCCGTACCACGATTGGAATGAACGGATCACGGCCGAGTGCTATGCGCCAAATGGCGCCTCGCGCATCGTCAACGGCGAGAACCAGATCATTCGCATCATGAATAACTATTCGCGCATCAGCTTTAACTTCGGGCCTACCCTTCTCTCCTGGCTCGAGGAAAATGCGCCCCGCACCTATCGCATGATCCGCGATGCGGACCGGCAAAGCATGCTGCGCTACGGTGGCCACGGATCGGCGCTGGCCCAGGTCTACAACCACGTCATAATGCCCCTGGCCATCACCCGGGACCGTATCACCCAGATACGCTGGGGCATCGCCGACTTTCAGCATCGCTTCGGCCGCGCCCCCGAGGGCATGTGGCTTTCGGAAACCGCGGTTGATATAGAAACCCTGGATCTGTTGGCGCAAAATGGCATACTGTTCACCATTCTTGCGCCGCATCAGTGCGCCCGGGTGCGTGAGCGCGCAGAGAGCACCCTGCAACCCGTTCTCCCCAAGCTCGATGGCGCCGGCGCTCGCTGGATAGAGACGCCCAATGCCTCGGTGAATCCTAACCATCCTTACCGGGTGCCGCTCAAAGATGGACGCAGCATTATCGTCTTCTTCTACAACGGCCCGATATCGCGCGCCATCGCTTTTGAAGGCATGCTGAACAACGGCGAAACGTTTGCCTGGCGACTGGCGCGTGGCCTCGACCCCAGCAATCCCGAACCACAGGTGGTTCATGTGGCCACCGATGGCGAAAGTTATGGCCACCATCATCGCCACGGAGAGATGGCGCTCTCCTACTGCCTTGCGCTACATCGAAGACAAGAAGCTGGCGAAATTAATTAACTACGGGCAGTTCGCGGCCCAGTTCCCGCCCAAGTGGGAAGCGGAAATCGTGGAGGATACCTCGTGGAGTTGTGCCCACGGTATCGAACGCTGGCGTGCCGACTGCGGCTGCAATGGCGGCCGCCAGGGGTGGAACCAGCGTTGGCGCGCACCCTTGCGCGAAGCACTCGACTGGCTGCGGGATACAGTCGCTCCGTTGAGCGAGACCGCGGCCCACGGCCTGCTGAAGGACGTTTGGGCCGCTCGCGATGCTTACATCGCAGTCATACTCGCAGCCAAGACAACCGGTGCGGAGGAGGCAATCGACCAGTTCTTCGCTGCCCATGCGCAGCGCGTTCTGTCGGCCGAGGAGCGAACGCTGATTCTCAAGATGATGGAGATGCAGCGCCACACGCAGTTGATGTACACCAGTTGTGGCTGGTTCTTCGACGATATCTCGGGCATCGAGACGGTTCAGATCATGGCTTATGCGGCGCGCGCCTTGCGCCTGGCCGCCGATATCTTCGGCCTCAACTGCGCTTTATTCGAATGGCAATTTGTGGAGCGGCTGCGCCATGCGAAGAGCAACAGTCCGCCATGGAAAGACGGCGGTGATATTTACCGGCATCTGGTCAAGCCGATGGAGGTCAACCTGGAGCAGGTGGCGGCGCACTATGCCATTTCCTCGGTCTTTGGCAGCTATCCAGAAGAGACGGTCCTTTTTTGCTATACCATCCGCCGTCTGGACTACGAAATTGTAACCTCGGGCCGCTCACGCCTCGCCATTGGGCGCTGCCGTATTACCTCCAACCTCACGGAAGAGACGGAGGAGGTCTCCTTTGCGGCGCTGCATTTCGGCGATCATAACGTGACCGCCGCAGTGGAACGCTCTACGCCGCAAGACCTCTCCGCCTTTAACGACCTGAAGCAGAAATGCAGCGCCGCGGTCACGCAGGCGAATCTGCCCGAAGTGGTTCGTCTGATCGATAGCTTCTTT
The DNA here is from genome assembly GCA_963785315.1 of uncultured Acidobacteriaceae bacterium. Classification (GTDB taxonomy): domain Bacteria; phylum Acidobacteriota; class Terriglobia; order Terriglobales; family Acidobacteriaceae; genus PALSA-350. The sequence continues at coordinate 47,573 of CAWAUX010000004.1, forward strand.
GGCGGCAGCCCGTACTCCCTGGCCTCCCTTTTCAAGGACGACCAGCGGCGCATTCTGCGCGTCATCCTCAATGCCACGCTCAGCGAAGTGGAAGACAGCCTGGTCAAGATTTACGAAGAGCATGCTTCTCTGCTGCACTTTTTGAACGCTTCCGGACTTCCCAAACCGCCGGCGCTCACCATGGCTGCCGGTTTCGCGCTCAATGCCGGACTGCGGCGAGCGCTGGAAGATGAGCCCATCGACCTGGCGCGGGTCCGTTCTCTGATTTCTCTGGCTAAATCCGACGGGGTGGTGCTGGAAACCCACGCGCTGCGCTACCTGACCGATCAACACATGAAGCGGGCCATGGTGCAGCTGCATGCTAAACCGCTGGAGCCGGGCGGCCTCGATCACGCGCTTACCCTGGCTCGCACCCTGCGCGAGCTGCCTTTCGAGCTCAATCTGTGGCAGGCGCAAAACATCTGGTACGACACGCTGACCAAGTCCGACCGCTTCCTGCTGGGTTTGGAGTCCTCGGCCGCAGAGGCCTGGCGGGCGAACTTCCTCGAGTTGGGCCGTCAGCTCTCGATCGCGGTGGAGCAGCTGGTGGTGGAGGAAGGGTCGCTGGCCGCGCGCGGTATGTCTGCCTCAGGGGAATTGGCGCCCTTGGCACTGAAGGCCATGGTTCCTTAAGTTCCACTCTTTCCTGACCGCTGATTGTCGCTCGTTTTTCGCAATTATGGGATACCACGGGCGTTGACCGCTGAGTGCACCGGATAAATCGAAAGTCGAAGGGAAAGAGCAGTGGGATCCCACTCAAGCCGAAAGGCGGCTTGAATGGGGCACCCAGCGGTTTGGTAAGGGGAAAGAGACGGACTAGCTTCGCCAGCGGAGGGTTACCGGGCCATCCATGGGGTGCTGCATGGGACGGCCGGTCTCGTCGGCTTCAAGCCGCGCTCGTTTCAGTGCGAAGTACCACTTCGCCGGTCGATCGGCATCATCGATGAGCATCAGGCCGGGATTGAATTTGAGTCCCTCTGCCTGCTGCACCATGGTGAGCTGGTCCTGGCGGACAAAGCGCTCGCCGAAGAATTTGGCGATGGCGGTCACGAAGGGCACTCCGTAGAAAACGTTCCAGGCGCCGTAGACATCGATGCGGGAATTGCCCGGAGTGGTGGGCGTAACGGTGGTGAGACTGGCGAACCACTTGGGCCCACAACGAATCGTCTCATAGCGCCGGTTGGGCAGCACGAAATCGATGGTGGTCTCGATCGGCTCGCCGTAGACGCCGAGCAATTTGTAGGGTGCGCTGTTGGCTGAAGGCGTGTGCGCCGACATGCGAAAGCCCTGCGGGATGGGCTCGAAGTGCTTCTCTTTTTCGTGGATGCTGTGGCGGGATCGCCACCACCATGCCTGATGCACAAACGGCCCGTGTGCCGGGTCCATCAGCCCGATGATGCCGTGGTCCACGTTGCAGGGTAGTTCCGCGGTCAGATGCGCGCTGCGGTACCGGTCGCTAAAGGTTGGGAGTTGGGGTACGGGTGGGAGCCCCTCCCTTACCTCCTTGCGGACTCGTCCACTACCCGGCCGGGGGACGTAGACCCAGGCGTATCCATCCCTCTCCTGACAGGGAAATGCGGTGGCGTAGATGCGCCGCGGGATAGGAGTCCTGGCTGGTCAACGAAGGGATTTCCATGCACTGCCCGGATTCCGGCTCGAAGACCCAGCCGTGATACTTGCAGGTGACCGCGCTGCCATCGAACCATCCGCAGGAGAGAGGAATGCCGCGATGGGGGCAGCTGTCGCGCATGGCAAAGATGCCGCCGTCCTCTTTGCGGCCCAGCACCAGTGGGATCCCCAGGAGCATGGCGGTGGCCATTTTCTTCCCTTGGAGCGCGCCGCTACGCATGGCCGGGTACCAGTCGTTGTAGATGAGGGATGTATCCGGTCCCAGCAAATCGCTGGCCGGAAAAATCGCCGGTCCTCTTCCCGCTGCTGCGTCAAGTGCCATGGGCTCGCGATCCCGAAGAACCTGCCCTTACTATAGCGCTACGCGGGGCGGTTTTCTTATTGCGTAGCCGCTGGATTCGGCGGCTAAAGAAATCGAATGCGGGTATCATCCGAGGGTGCCCACAGAACTTCAAGCGGTCCCGGCCGGCCGCACTGGCAGGGGAGATACAGGGCTTTCGCGGTTCACGCACCGTTCGTGGAAAATAATCCTCACGCTTGCCGGCCTCTGGCTGCTGCTGTACGCAAGCTTTACGCTCTTCAGCCCGCCGCTGCTGGATGATGCCGACTCGGTGCACGCCGAAGTTGCCCGGGAAATGGTCGCGCGCCACGACTGGATTACCCTCTACGCCAATGGCATCCGCTATCTCGAAAAGGCTCCGCTCATGTACTGGAGCATGGCTGCCAGCTTCACTCTCTTCGGTCCCCAGGATTGGGCCGCCCGGCTGCCGCTGGCTATCGCTGCACTGGCCCTGCTTCTGGTCGTATACGCCACCGGCCGCCGGATGTTCGCTTCCGATATCGCCGGTTTCTATGCAGCGCTGATACTGCTGACATCCTTCGGCATTTTTATTTACACGCGCATCATCATTCCCGATGTCATCGTCTGCATGTGGCTTTCACTCGCCATGCTGCTGTTCTGGATGTCCCTTGAACAGGCACAGCCGTCGCGCGCGACCGCGTGGGGCTTTGCCGCAGCGTGTGCCCTCAACGTGCTCACCAAGGGGCTCATTGGTGTTGTTTTCCCGCTCGCCATTGTCGTCATCTTCCTGTTGCTCAATCGGAATCTGGGGCACTTGCGACGCTGGTACCCCCTTTCCAGCGTGCTGGTCTTCCTGCTGATTGCGGTGCCTTGGCATCTCGCTGCGGGTATTGCCAATCCGTCACAGGGGAACCCCGGCGGCACCATGCCGGCAGCGGGAAATGTGCATGGGTTCTTCTGGTTCTATTTCATTAACGAACAGGTGCTCCGGTATCTCAACCGGCGGGTTCCGCGGGACTACGATACTGTCCCGCTGGTGCTGTTCTGGGGCTTGCTTGCTGTGTGGCTGATGCCGTGGATTGCCTTCGTGTTCAAGGCGATCGTTCCCGTCCGGAAGGATCAAGGCTGGAAACTGCTTGGCATCTGGGCCGCGGTGGTGATGGTCTTCTTCAGCTTCTCTACACGCCAGGAATACTATGCTCTGCCGGCGCTGCCTCCCCTTGCCCTAATGATCGGCGGCTGGCTGGCCCGCGAAGAGAACGGCTCTGCACGCGATCCACTCCGTATCGCCGGACGGCGCATCGCCATTGTTCTTTTTCTGCTGGGAGTGAGTGGCGGGTTGCTGGCTGCGTACCTGGCTGTACAGGCCCAGCCCCCTAGCCCCGGCATGGACTTATCCACCTTGCTCACGCAGAACCCTGGAGATTATGCGCTTTCCCTGGGTCATTTTCTTGATCTGAGTACGCGGGCCATGAGCGCTTTCCGGCTGCCGCTCGTTCTGACCGCGATTGCGCTGGTGGGGGGAACGGTGGCCAACCTGATTCTGCGGTTTACTAACAGGGTCCGGACGGGAAACTATGCGCTTTTCGCGATGATGGTTCTATTCCTGGTCGCCGCCCACATGGCTTTGGTCACCTTCTCTCCCGTGCTTTCTTCAAAGGTTCTCGCGGATGCGATTGGACCGAGGTTGCAGGCCGGCGACGTGGTGGAGATCCATGGCGAATACGAAGCCGGGTCGACCCTGGGGTTCTATTTGCGCCGTCAGGTCCGAATTCTCGACGGTCGTTCTTCCGATCTCTGGTATGGCTCGTTCTTCAGGGATGCTCCAAGCATCTTTGACGACGATGCGTCGTTTCAGCCGCTCTGGGGTGGGCCGCAACGGGTTTTTCTTTGGACCCCGGTGGACCACGTTCCCGCTTTGCCTGGACCGGCTTACGTGATCGCGCAGAGCGGGGGCAAGGAAATCCTTAGCAATCGGCAGTAGGCTCTGCACCTGCAACGAAAAGCTGGGTGCCCCATTCAAGCCGCGTTTTGGCTTGAGTGGGGCATTCAGCTTTTCGTTGCAGGTCCGTTAGATCGCGGTCAGGCGGCTCATCTTGCCGTCTTTCAAGGAGAAATGCTGGCCCCGCCAGGCTACGGTGTTTCCGGCGAAGCTCCAGATCCAGATACCTAATGCCACCACGTCGCGCGGCGGCAGCAGCCATAGATCGCGTAGTACCTGGCGATCGCCCAGCACCCCTACACCGACTGCCAAGGCAAGTGCCACCCGCGCCAATAAGGTCAGGCTGAGCAGCGCAATGCTGCTGAGGCTCGCGCCCGAGGCGATCAGGTTGCATAAGGCCCAGGGCAGTCCGTAGGTGAAGACCATACCGGTGTAACCCAGCTTTCTTGAGAAACGGGTGCTGCGGCCCCAGCGAATCTGATGGGCCAGAAACTGCCGGAAGCGATAGGCCGGCAAGAAGGTCTCAACTACCTCGCCACTTAAGGCGACTTCGAAGCCGGCGCGCCAAATGCGCGCCCCCAGCTCGTAATCGTCTGCCAGGTAGTCCACCAGCGGTCCAAACCGCCGATGGCCTCCAACGCCTGGCGCGAGACGGCCAGGGTCGACCCCAGACCAAAGCGAATTCCGTCCTCAATCTGCCGCGCGGTCAGCACGCCGGCGATAAAATCCGTGGCAATCCCCAGCGCTTCCATGCGGGAGCCTATGGTGCTGTGCGCCTGGCCCCGGTAGAGCGCCGTCACCAGGCCGACGCGGCCGTTGCGCTGCTTGGGAAGATGGAAGCAGCCCATGATGCGGCGCAGGTAGTGGGGAGAAACCTTTATGTCACTGTCGTTGATTAAAATGTAGTCGTACTGCGCGCTGCCCAGCATCTGCACCAGGTTACTCACCTTGCCATTGGCGCCCAGCAATTGCGGGCACAGCACCAGGCGGATGGTCCGCTGGGGAAACTCCGCGGTGAGCTTTTCGATGGCCGTCACGGCCGGATCGGCCATGCTGCTCACACCAAATAGGATTTCGTAGGGGCCCTGATACTGCTGCTGACAGTGGCTGGCAAAACTGGCGTACATCTCCGGGTCAAGACCCTTCACCGGCTTGAGGATGCTGACTCCCGGCTGAAAATCGGGCAAAGGCCGGCGTAGCTGGCGATGGAAGGTGCGCGCGCTCCACAGCGCAAGCAAGTAATAACCCAAGCCGGCCAAGCTGAGAATGGTCGTAATGGCGGCGACAACGATTGGCAGCATAGAAGCGACTCTAGTTTAAGCGGTTTCACGATTACTCTGCCCACTCCGCCTCCGCGAGGTGGGGCTTTTCTTTGTGAAAAGCCCCGTGGGAGGCATTTTCACCGGCAAGACCTATCGCGAAACCGCTTTTGCCGAGCGCGACGCCCAAGCACCCTTACTCGTAGCGCAGGGCGACAATGGGATCGAGCGACGCTGCTTTCCACGCGGGATAAATACCGAAGAGAAGCCCAATGGCACAGGAAACGACAAAAGCCGCGGCCGACCAGGCTACGGACATTTCGGCCGGCAGCACGGCGCCCATGATCAGCTTGAGCACAAAAGTAAGCAGGCCGCCCACCAGGATGCCGATCACTCCGCCCAGAGCACACAGCGTGACCGCTTCCAGCGTGAATTGAAACATGATGTTCTTTCGCGTCGCACCCAGCGCCTTACGGACGCCAATCTCCCGCGTTCGTTCGGTAACGCTTACCAGCATGATGTTCATTACCCCGACGCCACCCACCATCAAGCCTACGCTCGCAACCCCGACCAGGAAGATGAACAGGCCGCCGGTGAGCTGATTCCATAACACCAGCAGGGCGTCCGAACTGAAGATGGCGAAATTGTCCGGTTGGTCGCTACGGACTTTACGCCGGCGGCGAAGCAGTTCGCGAATCTCGTCTTCGACGGCGATTTTATTTTTGACGTCGTCGTACTTGACGCTGATCCAGTGATCGAGGATCTCGGGATGGATTTTGTGGAAGGTTTGACGTGGGAAAATGGGCGGAGTTGTCCATGGGATTTTTGCCCCCGCCGAAGACCTGCTTCTGGGGCGCCAAGACCCCCACCACGGTAAACAAATCCCCCTCGATCTGGACCTCCTTGCCCACGGCAGGGTCGTTGCCAAATAGTTCCTGAGCAGTATCCGAGCCCAGAACGACCACGTTGGCCCCTCGCTGCGCCTCCTGATGGCTGAAAAAGCGTCCCTGGGTGAGATCGATGTCGTAGACGTTCGGTTGATCCTCCGACTCGCCATTCAGGGTGGTGTTCTGTACCTTGTGGCTCCCGTACTTGACGGAGAAACTGCCCTGAGAGCCGCTAGGCGAGCGGTATTGCTGCGATGCGTCGACCGCGACGACGTGGGGCAGGACTCTCATGGCCTCGCCATCCTCAAAGGTCAATTGCTTTCTGGCCAGCATCTCGGACGTGGGCCGCGAACCAAAGACGGGAAAGCGAAAAACCCAGTACACATTGGATCCCAGCGACTTGATCAGGCCGTTGACGTTGCCCGAAAGCCCGTTGATGACGGAGGAGATGAGAATGACCGTGGTGACCCCGATCATGATGCCAAGCATGGTCAGGCCGGAGCGCAGCTTGTTGGTGCGCAGCGTGTCCATCGCCATTCCGATCGCTTCTTTGGTGTCAGCGAGGGTCATGCTATAGCTCCGATCGCAAGGCTACGATGGGGTCGAGCAGCGAGGCCTTGCGTGCAGGATAGACACCGAAAAATATGCCAATCGCAGTGGCGACAAAGAGGCTCAGCGCCACCGACCATAGCTCAATGTCGGAGGGAAAGCCGATGATCAGGGTGATGGCTTTGGCAAAGACGACCCCGGCAATTACGCCGATCAGGCCGCCGACCAGGGACATGGTGGCCGATTCGATGAGAAATTGCAGCATGACATCGCCGCGGCGCGCGCCCAGCGCCTTGCGGACCCCAATCTCCCGTGTCCGCTCGGTCACGCTCACCAGCATGATGTTCATGATGACGATGCCGCCAACCACCAGCGAAATGGCCGCCAGGGAGACAAAGACAGCGAAAAAGCTGGAGCTGATACTCTGCCAGATGCCGACGAACGTGCTGTTGGTGTCGGTAGAGAAGCTGTCCTCTGCTCCGGGCAGGTCGTGGCGGTGGGAACGGAGAATGGTGCGCACTTCGCCCACAGCCAGTTCCAGCGGATCGCCCACTCCGTGGGCACGCGCATAGATGGTCAGGCTGCGATTCGAGCCATAGGCGTTGAGAAAAGTCGTCAGCGGGATCGCCACCCAATCATCCTGGCTCTGGCCCAAGGTCTTGCCCTTGCGCTCTCCCACGCCGATTACCGTGTATTGGCCGCCGTCGACCCGGATCTCCTTGCCGATGGGATCGATCGATCCCATCTGGTTGTCCACAATGTCAGGTCCGATGATGGCCACCCTGCTGTTGTGCTGCTCGTCGATAGGCACAAAACCGCGGCCGCGATCGATGTTCATGTTGTAGATGGGAGGCATGGTCCAGGTCCAGCCGCGAACACTGGTGTCGGTGCTGGAGTGGCTGTTGTAGACCACCTTGCCGGTAACGCTCGCCATGGCGCCGGTGCTGGCGCAGTCCTTACACTTCGCGGCTACTTCGCGGTAGTCATCGATCTTCAGGTCTTTGCGTTTTTGGTATTTGTTCCACTCCGCGTCGGTGAAGATCACGGACGGCTGTTTGGAGGCGGTAAAGACATCCGCACCGTAGCCGTAGACCTTGGTGGCTACAAATTTGTTGGCGCCGTTGACCAGCGTGATCACCATGATGACCGCAGCCACGCCGATCATTACCCCCAACAGGGTGAGGATCGAGCGCAGCTTGTTCGCCCATAGGGATTGGAGCGCGATTTTGACTGCTTCGGTGAAGTTCATGCCAGGTCACGCTTTGAGTTGATACGAGTGTAGACGCGTTACCTGGTTCCCGGGGTGAGCTGTCTAGGGGCGACGGAAAAAGCCGCTTAACTAAGGCCACGTTCGGGAGGGAGGAGATATTCCCTCAGCGGCTAAAGCCGAATTCATTGCAAAGCATTTACGTACGGCCTGAAGGCCGTACCCTTCAGAACATGAGTTTTTTTCCGCAACCTGTAAAGCCTTGCCCTTCGTTGGGCGAGTTTCCCTTGGGCGGGCGCGGCAAAGGGGGAGTGGCACATCGAGCGCCATTATCCCACTCAAGCCAACGAATCGGCTTGAATGGGGCACCGAGCATTTTGTTGCCGGTCCAAATAAAAGTGCGCTAAAAGCGTTATAAGCGTTTTAAGTTACTTTTGGTTACTTAGTTGGCTCCACAAAAGCGGAGGCCCCGCAGCTCGGTTAGAGCTGCGGGGCCGCGTTTGCAAGTGGCCTGTAAGCCGAATTCTGTCGAGGACGATCATTCCTCTAGGCGACGCATTGCTGCGCCGCTCAAGCGACCTACCCGGAGGTTTCCCACCGTCCCGGCGAGCCGGGATCGGAACCCTGGTGAGCGCGCCGGGCCGGCACGCATCCGCAGCCTGGGTCTGGCCGGCGGATTCCCTCCCTATTTGGTCTTGCTCCGTGTGGGGTTTACCCTGCCACCGCCTTTACAGACGGCGCGGTGCGCTCTTACCGCACCTTTTCACCCTTACCCCGGGCGATGAAGCCCGCGGCGGTATCTTCTCTGTGGCACTGGCCGTCTTTGAGCCTTAACGCTCAAATCCCGGACGTTATCCGGCACACTGCCCTGCGGAGTTCGGACTTTCCTCTCCCGAAGCACGCGAGCGCTTCGGCAGCGACCGCCCGGCGCACCTGCAACTCCATGCTAGTCCATATTGCGGAGTTTGTAAGCGCCCAGAGGTTAGTTCGTGATGGTGAGCGTTAGCTGCGGCTGAGTCGGAGGCGTAATGGTAAACGAGCCGTTGGAGGACTGCGCATCCACCGTCACCGCGTAGTTGCCAGTTGGGGTTCCCGTGTTTCCCGGCGGCCCGTGATTCAGATAGTTATAGCGTTGCGAGCAGGCCGTCATGCCCATGGCTCCTGCAAATGCCAGCATTCCCAGCGCCAGATTGCGCCAGGCGCGGCGCTTGCACGCACCCAGGCCTACCAGGCCAAACAAAGCGGGAAAGATAAAAGCGTACCGCTGCATCCCGGCTTCACCAGCGTTGGCGCTTCTGGGTCCCGGCGAGGGCGCCTGGGTTTGGATCTGCATCGAGCTGGTTCCGGGAGTGCAGGTTTGAACGCCGCTGGCACTGGTGGTGCAACTCGCTTGAACGTTCACCGGCGTAAAAGTGCAGGTGGTGTTTATCGGCAGCCCGGAACAGGAAAGGCTGACATAGGCGTTGAAACCATTGACCGGGGTGACGGTCACCACACTGGTGACAAAGCCCCCCACCGCTGTAGACAGCGTGGTGGGCGTAGCCGCCACCGTGAATCCGGCCACCGCCGATACGTTGGCGTGCACCGGCGCAGGGGTGGAAAGCGAGCGGACGTAGCCGGTCGCGCCTTGATAGACCGCCACCACCTGGTGGTCGCCCTCAGGCAGGTTGTCCGTCTCCAGGGTGGCATTGCCCTGGCTATCCAAAAGTGCCGATCCGAGGTCGGTTTCCCCGGAGCGAAAGTTCACCGTTCCGGAGGGCGCGCCGCTCGCATCCGCGCTCACATGAGCGGTCAGTGTCACCCGGGTGCGCGGACCTGCATTGCTGGTTGCAACCGCCAGTGCGGTGCGAGTCGCTGCCGTGTTTTGCGCTGCTGCCGAGGAGCCCGTGAACCCGGCTACCATGCCCAGAAACACCATGCACCAGCCGGCGGTGCGCATCCCTTTTTCTATACTCCACACCCTGCCCACGCTCAACCGCACATTCATCCTTTGGATCTCTGCTCTCTTTACTTTGACTTTGCGCTCTTTATTTTGTTCTGGATGCTATTTGAATTAAGACTCATTGTATCTGGGGAAAGCAGATCGCGTTGTGCTTTCGCCGTGTTGGGCGATGAGGTTCTCTGCCTGCACGCACAAGGAAGGATCGTCGCCAAATCCCTGGAGCCAGCAAACCTCGGGCTCGCGGCGGAACCAGGTGAGCTGACGCTTGGCATAGTTGCGGTGGCCCTGAGCGGCGGCGGCAATGGCTTGCTCCAGGGTCAGCACGCCGTCCATATGCTGCGCCGCCTGGCGGTAACCCAGGGAGTCAAGCACGGGCGCCCTGCCATAGCGGGCGATGAGCTGCCGCGTTTCTTCCATCAAGCCCTGGGCAAACATGGCGCGGGCACGAGCGTTGATGCGCTCGTAGAGCTGTGGGCGCACTGGATCCAGGCCGAGCCGCAGGATGCGGTAGCCAGTCAATGCTTCCCTGCCCTTCCTTCCAGGCCTCCGACATGGGCCGGGAAGCGGCCAGGGTCACCTCGATGGCTCGGATGACCTTGGCGGTATCGTTGGCATGGATGCGGGCAGCCGAGGCTGGGTCGAGGCGCTTCAGGATGCGGTGTAAACGAAGCGGGCCCTGGGTTTCCGCCTTGCGCAGCAAGCGCTCGCGCAGGGCGGGCGCCCGTTGCGGTCCAGGAAACAGGCCCTGCAGCAGAGCACGGAGATAAAGCCCGGTGCCTCCGGTGACAATAGGCAGCCTGCCTCGCCTAACGATGCCGGCGATGGCCTCACGGGCGGCTCGGGAGTAGTCTCCCGCAGTGTAGAAGGCATCGGGATCCACCACGTCGAGCAGGTGATGCGGTATCAGCTGGCGTTGTTCGGCTGAGGGCTTGGCGGAGCCAATCTCGAGGCCACGATACACGGCCACGGAATCGCAACTGACAATCTCGCCCGCGAAGCGCTGGGCAAGGGCCACGGAAAGAGACGTTTTGCCGCTACCGGTCGGGCCCAGGATGACGACCAGTAACGGGTCTGCGGTCACCTCTACCAAACTCTCCACCACCCTGGGGGAAAGAGCTCGTGCAAGGAGGAACGGCCCAAGCCGGCGAGCAGAAGAATGACCGCTACCACCAACAGGCCGTAGATCTGGCGTTTGCGGAACTCGGGATCCAATGGCACAGCGAGGCTCTTTCCCTCAACGATACTTGTCCGGCTCCAGGTTGTAGTAGAAGCCGAAACGCAGTTCGAGAAATGGCCCTTTGAAATCTTTAGGCAGGGGCGGATAGGGGGCCGCGCCGGTGATCCCGCCCCAGGCTGCGCGGTCCAGGGAGACATCGCCAGAGGGGAATTCGAGGGTCATCTCCTTCACGCTGCCGTCGGGGAGGATCTTGAAACGGACACCCACGCGGCCCTGCTTGTCGAGGGGCGGCCGCGCGGATTCGGGGATGATGGGAATCCAGGCGCGATAGGTGGCGGCGATCACCCTCTTCATGTAAGGACCGAAATCGACCCCCATGGTGTCACTAAGGATGTCCGCGCCGGCTCCCATGGCCGGATGTTGGGAGGGGGCATTTTGTCCGTAGTCACCGGAGGAGCCGCCGGCGGGATTCTGAGCAGCATTCCGTTCCGCCTGGCGGATGGCATCTCCGGCATTTTGCGGGCCGCTGTCAAAGTTGGGCCGGGCGGGTGGAGTGGGCGCGGCCTTAGGCTCGTTGAGGAGCGATTGCTGAGAGGGTGGCGGCGGGGGCGACGGCGTTGCCGGGCGGGCCTGCGCCTGCTGCTGGGGCGCAGGGGTCGGCGGAGCCGGCTGCGGGGGAGCCGGTTGCGGGGCGACGGGCTGCGGCGGCCCAGCCCGGCGCATGGCCTCCAGCTGTTGGAGAGTCTTGCGATCGAGCGTCGGATGGGGCGCCTTTGCGACGCGGTTCTTATCCGAAAGCGGGGCCTGCGGCTTGGGCTTGACTTGCTTCTCCGCATCGGGCGGAAGGTTGAGGTAAGTCAGGTCCTTCTTATTGTTGTTGGGGTTTACCACATGGGGCTGATGGCTGCGAAACTTCGGGCCGTAGAAGAGGAACCAGAAGAGAAGCAGGTGAGCGATGACGGAGATCCAAATGCCTTCACGACGTAAAGCACGGGAACGCTCATCTTCCAGCCTGTCAATCAGGTGCAGGAGTTCGTCAGGGTCCAACTCCTCGTAGCGCACGCGCCTACGCTTCGAGAACGGCTCCGGCGGTCGACCGGGAGGGCTGGTTGGAACTTCGGTTGAAGGCATTGGGCGCAGTTAGAGCTGCAATCCAGGCCCGAAGCAACGTCCGGCCATGGGTTCGGCAGATCCTATCATTCTCTCATTGTTTCGAATACCACCGAGATCAGGGTTTCACAAAGAACCCTTACAATCGTTTCCAGTGCAGCCGCCGAGTCAATGTGTGCGGTACCACTGCACAAGCGAGGCCCTAACTGCTTATGAGACGTGCCGCTGTCATTACCGTGAGCGACTCCAGCTACCTGGGGCAGCGGGTGGATGTGTCCGGGCGGGTCGTGGCGGACGTGCTTCAGGCGCATGACTTCCACATTGTCAGCCGCCTGGTGGTGCCCGACGTGCAGGGAGAAATTGAGGATGCGCTGCGCCAGCAATGCGAAGTGGCGAGCCTGGTGGTGACGACCGGGGGCACCGGTATATCGCCTCGAGACGTAACCCCCGAGGCGACCAGAGGCGTTTGCGACCGTATCCTGGATGGATTCGCGGAGGTGATGCGGGCCGAGGGCAGGAAACAAACGAAATTTGCTCCCCTGAGCCGCTCAGTTTCGGGCACCCGAGGCCGATCTTTGATTGTGAATCTGCCCGGCAGCCCGGGGGGCGCCAAAGCCTCGCTGGAATCGGTTATCTCGATGATTCCACATGCTTTAAATGTACTTGAGGGAACAGACATCCAAGACCACGAACACCACGGGGCGGAAGAAAAGTTCCCGGGAACTCCAGCCTGAAGCGCGGCTGGATCATCTGTTCTGAACAGGGCCACAACGATCGGGATCGATCTTGAAGAAAATCCTCCATTTCCTTACGAAATACAAGATCTGGCTGTTGGCGGTGTTGAAGCCCCTCGGCTTCTGGGGCGCCGGCGCCATTGCCTTCGTGGACGCGGCGGCATTCCCGGTACCAATGGACCTAATCCTTGCCGGCTACGTGTGGGCGGATAAGAAGCATTTCTATTTTTATGTCGTGGTCGCGGCAGCCGGATCGGCGTTGGGCGGGCTGGTTCCTTTCCTGCTCGGGCGGGCAGGCGGTGAGCTCTTTCTTATGAAGAGAATTAACCGCGATCGCTATGAGCAACTGCGCGACCGCTTCGAAAAGCAGGAATTCCTGGCGATGATGATCCCATCGATCATGCCGCCGCCCACACCCTGGAAGCTCTTCGTGTTCGCGGCTGGGGTGTTCGAGATGAAGGTGGGGACGTTCGTGGTGTCAGTCTTTGTTGGCCGGGTGATCCGCGATATGGTCACGGCGATCCTGACCATCGAGTACGGACCGGAGATCGTGCATATCACGGAACGACTGGCGACCCAGCATCGGGTTGTCCTGGTGGCCGGCCTGACATTGATCCTTGTCGGGCTGGGTTACTGGCTCTGGCGGACGGTTTGGAAACCGCGGGGCAAGAAGGACAGGCAGGGGGTTGATCCGGTGTTGGCGAAGCTTCCCAAGTAGTGGGGGGTCCGGATTCACCCAGGACTCACGTCCTGGGGCATTCTCAGTCGTCCCTGCGGGACTGGTCTTGCTGGCGTCCTGGGCTACTTTCAGCCGTCCCTACGGGACTGATCGCGATAAGGCTGATAGCCGATTTGTTTTTAACTGCTGCTACCGAATCAGCCGATCAGAAAAGCTACTTTGGACAAGTCTGATTTTCAGCCGCCCCTTCGGGACTGGTTCGTGATTTCAATTGCCAGCGCTAAAGAGCGTGATAAGAGTCGAGACTTTTTGACGGAGTGCTAAAGCACTCCTCGCCCCCGCATAAATGCGGGGGGCTTCCATTTATTTCTGTACGCGGCCGTTCATGACCATGGCGTCGATGGCCCCGCTCGGGGTGATGTAGTCCCAGGCGGTGAGGGCCCGCGTCGCAGCAGTTCTGCCGCGGGAGAAAATGGGGTAGGCAAACCTGAGATCGCTGAACTCGACCGCTGTGTCGAGAGGCTCCGGTGCAAGGTCGTTCGAAGCGGATAGGTTGGCGTGCCCACGGTCCTCAACCAGGGGAAACCTCGCCCAGTCGAGGTAGACGCGGCCCAGCAAGGAGCGCTTTGCGGCCATCACCGCGGGGGTGACGGGCGGCTTGAAGATGACATCGTTCTGATCACTGGTGTCGACCGTTTCGCTCCAGGTGTTGACCAAGCCGGTCTGGTAATAGCCGGGGGCTTCGACCAGCGCGAACCAGTGGAAGGGCGTCACCGGATAGGGCTCGGCGGCAGCACGCAGCATCGGTTGATCGCCGAATCGAGTATTGGTTATCAAGTTCAGGGCCCGATGATGCTCCACCGCCCGCACGCCCAGGTCGATGGCGACCAGTACCAGCGCACCAAGGGCCCAAGCGCGGCCACGGAACAAGGGCTTGCCTGCGCCTATCTCCCGATCCGCCAAGCCGAAGATTGCCGGGATCACCAAGCCGACGACCAAAGCGGCGAAGATGACGGGCTCGATGATGAAGGCGATGTCCAGCGCGTACCAGCGGGGGTTGAAGGGAAAGAATGGTCGAACGCCGTAGTTATTCGTCCAGTCAAGAAAGATGTGGCTCAAGACAGCCAGCCAGGATAAGAGCCACAGCAGGGCCCAGCGCGCCGGGATCATAGGCGATTTGCGCCGGCTACGATGCCAGAGCCACACCACACCAGTCACCGCGAGCGCGACGAACGGCGCTCCCACAAAGGTATGGGTAATGCCGCGGTGATGGCCAAAGCCGGTTACCGGGCCACGGAGACCCCAGAACACATCCATGTCGGGAGCCTCGGCTGCCAGAGTCATGGCCAAAGTAGCGTAAGCCGTCCGGCGATTGAAGCCAGAACGACCCAGGCATGCGCCGGTAAGGAAATGCGTGACCGGTTCCATAAGAGAGCGTGATCCTCGATGACCTTGGCCCGGGTTTCGGGCAGTTTCTATAATGCACGCTATGCCCGAAACCCGATCCAGCAGCGCAGCTAGCCTGATTGAAGCCGGAAAGCGAATCGACGAGCTGCGCGACGAACTCCGGCACCACGAATATCAATACTACGTGCTGGATTCTCCGGAGATCTCAGACGCGGAGTATGACGTCCTGATGCGCGAGTTGCGCACGCTCGAATCCCGCCATCCGGAGTTAATCACACCCGACTCACCCAGCCAGCGCGTGGGTGGTAAACCCAAGGAAGGCTTCGCCAAGATGGCGCATTCACGACCCATGCTCTCGCTGGATAACGTGAACAGCGAACAGGAGCTGGCCGATTGGGAACGGCGGGTGCGGTCGCTCATCGGCAGCGCGGAAGTAAGCTTCGTTTGTGAGTTGAAGATGGATGGGGTTTCGCTGGCGCTGCAATATGAGCCCGGGCCCGCAGGGAGTGCGTTGTTGCAAACAGCCCTGACACGGGGAGATGGGGTGACAGGCGAGGACGTGACCAGCAACGTGCGCACCATACGATCGGTGCCGCTTTCGGTTTCTGCCGGGAAGTTGCAACGCGCCGGGTTGCCACAAGGCTTTGAGGTGCGGGGCGAAGTGATCCTGCCGGACGATGCGTTTTTGAAGATGAACCGGGAACGTGAAGAGCAGGGGCTGCCACCCGCAGTGAATCCCAGGAATGCCGCTGCGGGAACGATTCGCACGCTCGAACCAAATATCGTGGCCCAGCGGAGATTGGATTTCTACGCTTACTTCGCGCTGGAAAAGGGAGAGAGTGCTTTTGCGGAGCAGTGGACGTCCCTGGAGGCATTAAGCAGCGCAGGCTTTCGCGTCAACACGCAGCGTAAACATTTGCGGAATATGGACGAGCTGCTGGCCTTTGTCGCCTGGGCGGAGGAGCAACGCCACGCTTTGGGTTACGAGATTGACGGCGTCGTCATTAAGGTGAACGAGACGGCGCTGCAGCGGCGTCTCGGCTATACCGGGCGCGCGCCGCGGTGGGCCGTGGCTTACAAGTTCGCCGCCCGCTCCGGCGTTACCCAGATCGATGACATCGCAGTACAGGTGGGACGCACGGGGAAGCTGACCCCCGTCGCTCTGCTGCATCCGGTATTTATTGGCGGCACAACCGTAAGCCGGGCGACCTTGCATAATGCGGACGAAATCGAGCGGCTGGGGGTGAAGATCGGCGACTACGTTACGGTGGAGCGCGGCGGCGATGTGATTCCCAAGATCGTGGCCGTGGTGGACGATGCGCAGCACCCACGAGGGAAGAAGAGCTTCGTTTTCCCCGCTGCCTGCCCGGTTTGCGGCAGTGAGGTCGTGCGCGAGGAGGGCGAGGCGGATTACCGGTGCATTAATGTGGATTGCCCTGCCCGCCTGAAAGAGAGCGTCCTGCATTTTGCTTCACGCAAGGTAATGAATATCGAGGGGCTCGGCGACGCTCTGGTTGAGCAACTGTTACAGCGACAAATGTTGACCAGCGTGGCTGGGATTTATTCGCTGAACGAAGAACAGCTACTGGGATTGGAACGGATCGGGAAGAAAAGTGCGCAGTCGCTGCTGGCGGAGATTGAAAATTCGAAGAAATTACCGTTGAACCGGGTGCTGTTTGCCTTGGGCATTCGCTTCGTGGGCGAGCGCACGGCGCAGTTGCTTGCCGAGGCGTTCGGGTCAATGGATGCGCTGATGTCGGCAAGTGTGGAGGAACTGGAGTCGGTCAACGAGGTCGGACCGCGTGTGGCGCAGGCGATCCAGGAATTTTTTGCCGAAGAGAAAAACCGCCAGTTGGTAGAAAAGCTGCGCCACGCAGGCCTGACGTTCACGGCAGAGAAGAAAAAGAAATCGACCAAGCTCGAGGGCTTGACGTTTGTGCTTACCGGCACCATGGCCGACCTGTCCCGTGAAGAGGCGAAGGCTCGGATAGAAGCGGCCGGGGGGCGTGTATCCGGGTCGGTCAGCAAGAAGACGAATTACCTGGTGGCTGGAGAAGACGCTGGATCGAAGCTCGATAAAGCTAAGGAATTGAAAGTGCCGGTGATTGATCAGGCAGAACTTCTGGGGATGCTGGGATGAGTGCCGAAGAAGCGGCGCATATAATTGCGCGACGGAGAAAACGATGCGATTTGCTGTTTTGCCGGCCACGCTGCTTCTTTCCTGCTCGATCCTGAGTTCCGGGTTTCCGACGTTCGCCCAAAATCGAGGCAATAACAATAGCCAGTTTTACGATGGAGCACGACGGGGAGCCCAAGGGGGAAACTATGGTGGAGGACATTATCACGACCACCACTACGACAACCAGAAACAGGGAGGCATCGGCCCGGGTAAGGGCGCACTGATCGGAGGAGCCGCTGGGGCAGTACTGGGTGCGGCGTTCGGCGGTGGCGTCAAGGGCTCTTTAATTACCGGTGCTGCAGGCGCGGGGATTGGCGCCATCATTGGGAAATCTGCGCAGGACAATCGACAGCAAAATAACTACTACCGCCACTAAACCGGAACCTTTGTAGGAGAATCGGTATGAAGAATAGATATGCTGCCGTTCTATGGGTTGCCTGCCTGCTGCCCTGCGTTGCTGTTTCGGCGGTTGGACAACAAGCGTCCTCGGCCGCCGAAGCTGCGCCCACCTGGACGATCGATCAGGCGGTGACGAGCACAGTCCACGACGCCTGGGTACTAGGCGGCAGGAACGAAGCAGGATTCTTCGCTATTGTGAAAGCGCTGGCGGAGCTTTCCGCGCAAAAGCGCGGCCTGGTGATGCCGGATAAAGAGACGGTCGGCCGTGAATTCGGGGATTACATCAAGACGCAGGCGAAGGCCGATCGGGATCAGTTACTGTACGTAATCGTGGATCGGGCGGTGCGCAAGTATGGGACTGCACCGGCTGCGGGCGGAAGCGAGTAGCACGCTTTTCGTTTGCCCGTTTGTGCTGGGTTGCTGAGGATGCCCAGGATTACATCCTGGGATATTCTCAGCCGTCCCTGGCGGGACTTTTCCGGTTTTCACTACCCAGGACTAGCGTCCTGGGCTACTTTCAGCTACTTTCAGCCGTCCCTCCGGGACTGAGTTCTCACGCGGAAACTAAAGGTCGCGCCCGACCTAACAGCGAATTTCCGCCGTAGAGCCCGAAGAAATGGACGCCCCCGCCACCAGGGCTAAAAGCCCAATCATTGCGAGATAAAGCGTTCTCGCGGGTTTGAAAACCCGCTCCCCCGGACTAAAGTCCGGGGCTGGCACAACAGAGGGTTTCCGCAGGCCATTCAGCCGACCATAAGTGTTTTATACGCTGTTCGTCTTTATTCAGGGCCCGGGAGCTGCCTGGCTACGGAGGTCAGGACTTGGGCGGCGCGAAGTAGCCTTTTTTGGCACGCACTACGTAGTGGGGATTCAGCGCTACCAGGTAGATGGAGCGAAATGCTCCGTCGAGCTTGAAATCCGCAGGACGATAGGCCAGTGAATACTGACTGCGCAACTCTTCTTCGATGTCATGAAAGCTGCCGGTCATGTCTTCAATCCGCTTGGGGAAGAAGGGGTAGCCTCCAGTGGCTTCGGCCATTTTTCTCAATACGTCATCGCCCCGGTCGCGGCTGGGACTGACGTTGGTGCTGATGGTGTAGATGATGGTCTCGGCGCGCTGGCACATTTTAATCGCGTCGTCAGGATAAGCGCGGCTCTGGTTATCGTCTCCATCAGAGATCAAAACTAGCGCCTTACGCACCGAACCCTGCTGCGAGGGAGGCACTTTTATCAACTGGTCCCGGCAGGCAGTGTATACGGCGTCGAAGAGGGCAGTACCGCCGCCCGGGCGCAGCTTGGTGATCCCGGCTTCGAGCTTGTCCTGATCACTGGTGTAGTTCTGGGTAACGTAGGGCGTGACGTCGAAGCCCATGACGAAGGCCAAGTCTGTCTGTGGCCGGATTACCTGCTGCAGAAATTGGATTGCAGCGCTCTGCTCAAACTCGAAGCGCTGCCGGATCGAGGTGCTGGCGTCGATCATGATGCCGACCCGCAAGGGCAGGTTGGTCTGCTGGGTGAAATTGAAAACCTGCGCGGGAGCTTTTTGGTTATCCAGCAGGGCAAAGTCCCTCTGCTGCAGATTGGGGATGAAACGGCCGTGCTTGTCAGTGACGGTGAAGATGAGATTCACCTCATTGACGTTGGTTTGAATGGTGAAACTGCCATTGTTCTGCGCGTCGCCGCTTTGGCCGCTGGGGGCTTGAGGAACCGCACCGAGCGAGCCGGGAACCGGGGGCTGGTTAACCGGCGCCTGGCTAACAGGGGCTTGGTTATTGGCAGGTGGGGCGGGTGGCGCAGTTTGAGCATGGTCGGCTGGAGTCACCAGCAACACGAATCCAAGCACCGAGGCAGCCAAACGCCAGCAAGCTTTCATTTTGGTCATACAGGCCCTTTTTATTCTAGAGCATTCCAGACTGCCGCCCGTGATCATCATTGGTCGAGGTACATCCCTTCCATACTCTTTGACCCGGCAACCGGGGGCGAGGCGAGCTGCGCCATGAAGTCCTTCAGATCGGGAGGTAGGTTGGAAACCAGGGTAATCCGCTCACTGCTCACCGGGTGGGCGAACTCCAGCTCGGCCGCATGCAAAAAATTTCGGGTTAAGGTGAGCCGGGGGAGCCGGGCGAATTCCCCCTGGGGCACGATCACGGAAGAGGCGCCGTACAGCGTATCCCCGACAACGGGATGGCCCAGCGAAGCCATATGGACGCGAATCTGATGGGTGCGTCCGGTTTCAATACGAACGGAGGCCAGGGTGAAGCTGCCGTAGGGACCGTGAAGGCGCCGCAGCACCTGCCAGTGGGAGACGGCGGTGCGGCCGCCCTCGCGACGAGTGGTCATGCGCGTCCGGCGAACGGCATCGCGGCTGATAGGGGCATTCACCGTTCCGCTATCCTGTGGCAACTCGCCCTGCACCAGGGTGAGGTAGAGTTTTCGCACCTGGCGGCGGGAGAACATCGAGGACAACCGGGCGTGCGCGAGGTCATTCTTGGCCACCACGATGAGACCGCTGGTCTGCTTGTCGAGACGGTGCACGATGCCCGGACGCAGGGGGCCACTGGAGGAGGAGAGCTCGCGCATGTGGTGTAACAGGGCATTGACGAGGGTGCCGCGATTGCGTGCATCCTCGGTAGCGCCGGAACCGGCGTGGACCATCATGCCGGCAGGCTTGTTGACCACCGCAAGGTCGCCGTCTTCATAAACAATTTCCAACGGAATCTCTTCCGCCATGGCGCGTAAGGGCGGCGGCTGCGGGTCGCCGAGGATGGAAATACTCTCGCCGCTGCGCACTTTGCGTGAGGCTTTGGCCAGCTTGCCCCCAATGAGGACGCTGCCTTGCTCCAGCAGTAGCTGCACCCGGGAGCGGCTGACATCGTCCAGATGCTGGACGAGGAAGAGATCCAGACGCTGCCCGTCGGCCTCATCGGAAACAGTGAGCTGGCGCAAGATTGGCTCGTCATCCATGGGAGACCTGAGTCGCTTGCGGGCGATGCCACCACAAAAGGCCACCCGCGAGCACCATGGCCGCGGCCACCAGCTGCGCGAGCGTGATCAGACCGGAAAGCGACCAGCCGCTGTCGCCGCGCAGGTAGGTAAGCAGGAAGCTGGAGAGGCCGCCCAGGAAGAGCCAGGCGCCGAGGATTTCTCCATCGTTATGAGGGCGATGCAAGAGCCACAGAAGCAGGACAAAGAGCGAGAACTCGACCAGGCTTGCGTAGATCTGGGTGGGGTGCAGTGGCACCCCCAGTGGGGTTCCAGGCGTCGCTGCCGGACTGGTGAAGACCACGGCCCAGGGCAGGTGGGTCGGAGTACCGTAATCGCATCCCGCTTCCAGGCAGCCGATTGATACTACGGAACTACCCAGCGCCAGGCTGGGCGCAAAGGCATCGGCTGTTCTCCGGAGGGGAAGGCCGAGGCGCAAAGCATAGAGCACGCCGGTGGCGACGGCGATGGCGATGGCTACTAGTCCGGGGCCGCGGGATCCGTTCAGGCTCATACTCAGGGCGCGGACTCCATACCGGGGCCAGTTCAACAGAATCAGGAGAATCCTGCTGCCCACCAGGCCAGTGACAATGGACACCAAGGCCAAGCTCCAGACTTTGTCGGTGTCGAGGGAAAGCAGGCGGGCGGTACGCAGGGAGACCAGCAGAGAAAGGATGGTGCCCAGAGCAACCAGAAATCCATAAGTCGGCAGGACAAGGTGGCCGAACTGGAAGAGATGCGGGTGCACAGAGGCGAATTTCCTATTTCGATGCGCCAACAAAAGCAGGTTGCGGAAAAAATCGGTTCGAGGGGGAAAACCGTCCCATCAGCGGCTAAAGCCGTTCTTGTTTTTAATCGCTTACGTACGGGCTGAAGCCCGTACCCTTCAGAAATCGGAGTTTTTCCTACATGGAAATCCGCCGTCGGCGAGAAGACGAAACCGACCCACTGGGCCGTGCAGCAGTGCGCTGGTGAACCCGTCCTGAGACGTTTGGGACTCTCCGCAGCTCTTTAGGCATTCCGGACTGGCGGACACTGCACACGGAGCCGATTTTTCGAGTCGAGTCCCGGTTCGATGAATATTGGTTCAACCAGCGTTAACTGACAATACCTGCTTTGCAGGCCGGTCTCTGAATGGATGCTAACGGCAGCGAAGCTGCTTGGCAAGTGACGATACGGTAAGAATGCTACCGTCCGGCAGAGACGGGGACGCGATGGTCGTCGTCGAGCACGGAATCCAGCAGACCGGAGAGACTGTTGGCACGGGTACGCAGGACGGTCTGGGTCTCGCTCATGGTGCCGCGGAGCAGCCGGCAATGCTCTTGCAAGCGCATGAGCTCGTCGGCAATGTTCAGGGCAGCGAGCACCGCCACGCGCAAGGAGTCGACGGTATTGCCGTTGGCGGAGACGGCGCGCATCTTGGCGTCCACGGTGTTGGCCAGCTTTTGTATGTAATCCGGATCGTGGGCCCGCAGATGATACGTCTGATCGTAGATGTCTACGCTGACTGAGGTGCTGGTACGCCGGACTTCCATGTTATTTTCTGCCATTAATCACCGATCGTCACAAAGATCAATCGCCTACTTCGTCAATCTGCTTGAGCAGGCGCTCGATGCGGACACGCACCGCCTCCCGCTCTTTTTGCAGGCCGGCGAGCTGCTCTTCCAATTGAGCAACCTGTGCGGCCTGCTCTTCCACGCGCTGCGAAAGACTCTGCGCATGTTGCTCAACGGAGAAGCGAAGTTCGCGCTCGCCCTTAAGTAATTCTACGGTGCGCAGCACACGTTCTTCCAGTGCCTGAAAATCATCTGCGGTCATGGCTATCTCGGGAGGGTGTTCTGCGACAGAAGACATGAGAACCTCGTGACACAAAAGCGGGATTGCGTGCTAGAGAAAGTATAGCGTCGAAACTCTACGCGCCATTCACAAGAAAAGAGTAACCCGCATTGTCTTCTCATGTTCCTCCATCTTGCATAGGGAGGAGGATTTATGCGCGTTGCCGGCCGCCGAGCGACTGCAGGGCCGCAGTCACAGCCTGTGAATAACTTTGTAGTTCTTCCTCGCGCAGGGTCCGCTCGAACGCCTGGAAGGTGACGCGAATGAGAATGGAGTAATGCCCCGCCTGGCCTTTTTGAGAAGGATCGCGAAAGATTTCGCGGGGCGAGAAGCGCGTCAGCTCGGCAATGTGCAGATTATCCAGCCCGTCAGCGATCGATTGCCAGGACACCGCATCGGCAAAGATGAAAGAGAAGTCGCGCTCCACAGGCTGGTAGCGCGAGAGCTCCTGGACAATGGGTTGACGCAGGGGCAAGCGGTAGAGCCGGTCGAGATAAATCTCTCCTACATAAACACTTTGCCTGAGTTTGCGCTGATGCGCTTCCGCGGGATTGAGTTGACCGAACCAGGCAATGGTCAAACCGTCGGCCACTGCGCGGGCTGCACGTCCAGGGTGAAGCCACGCGGGAATAATTCCTGCTCCCGCAGGAAAGGTATCGAAGTAGAAGGAGCGTAGAGCAAACTTTTCCACAATCTCTTCGATGGTGCCCTTGAGGTCATAGAAGTCGATGGCGTGAGCAGCCCGCTCTGGACTGCTCCAGACAGAACCAGACGCGCCCAATGCGAGCGCAGGACGCTCGTCGACGCGCTCCGTAGTGCCGCTAAACGCAGCACCCTGCTCGAAGAGCTGCACATCGCTCACGTTGCGGTTGAGGTTATGCGCCAGCATGGTAAGCATCCCGGGCAGCAGGGAGGGACGCAACATGCCGGCTTCTTCGTTCAGCGGGTTACCCATGGGTACCGCCAAGCCGGGCTGAGGCGCAAAGGTAACCGCTTCAGTAACAGAACAGAAGGTGCTGGATAACGCCTCGTTCCAACCCAGGGCGAGCAAGGTGCGGCGAATGACTGCTTCTTTGCCGGCGTGGGGGAGTTCGCGCACGATGCCGGAGAAGGCGGGAAGCGTATTGGCGAAGCGATTGTAGCCGTAGACGCGGGCGATCTCCTCGATCAGGTCGATCTCGCGTTCAAGATCCAGACGCCAGCTGGGTAGAGTTACCTGGTAATCGTCGGGTGCGGCTTTCTGCAATGCACAGCCCAGAGATTGCAGTACGGTCTCGGTCGTTTCCTGAACCACGCCCAGGCCATCTTCGGTCGCGCCCAGGATGCGGCGAACCTCACGATGGCTAAGCGAGATGGCGGGGCGGCGGGCGGTCCGCGCCTGGGCTGCGGGAACGACGACGTCGATCAACTCCCCGTCCACGTGGCCGCCGGCTTCGAGGATGAGCCGGCTCACCAACGCCGAGGCAACGGGTGGCGCATTGAAGTCCGCTCCGCGTTCGAAACGATGCGAGGCATCGGTGTGCAGACCGTGGCGCTTGCTGCTGCGCCGGACCGAAGCCTGATCGAACCAGGCAGCTTCCACCAGAATATTTTTGGTTTCCGCGGTGATCATGGTGTCCCAACCACCCATGACGCCGGCTAAGGCGAGGGCCTTTTTCTCGTCGGCGACAACCAGGTCTTCGGGGTCGAGCACACGTTCGATTCCATCCAGCGTTCTGAGTTTTTCGCCGCTGCGCGCGCGGCGCAGGATGATGCCGCCTTCCAACTTGTCACGATCGAAGACGTGGGTGGGCTGCCCCATGGCGAGGGTGACGTAGTTGGTCGCATCCACGGCGTTGGAGATGAGCTTCTGCTGCAGCAACCCAAAGCGCTCGGCGACCAGGCCTTGCGAAGGCTGGATGCGTACCTGGCTGAGTGCGCGCGCGGTGAAGCGCCCGCAGAGCTCCGGAGCTTCGATGGAAACCTGGATAGGAACTGTCAGTGACTGCGGTGCAGGCAGAGTTACGTCGAGAGCTGCGAGTCCATGGCCGGCGATCGCAGCCGCTTCGCGCGCGATGCCGTAGTGGTTCATGGCATCGACGCGATTGGTGGTGATGTCCATCTCGAAGAGCGAACCCTGGCCCGGACCAAGATCGAAGATGCCTTCGACGGCAATGCCGCGCAGGGTCAGCGCCTCGGCAAGTTCGCGGTCGGCCAAGGTGAGGCCGGGCACGTAGGAACGAATCCACTGAGAAAGAATATTCATAAGGTTTGCGACTTACCTGAATTGCTCGAGAAATCGCATGTCCCCGGAGTAGAGCTGGCCTATTTCTCCGATACCGTACTTCATCATGGCAATCCGCTCCACGCCCATGCCGAAGGCGAAGCCGCTGATTTTTTTCGCGTCATAGGCGGGCTGGTGACGGGCTGCGAAGGCGAAGACCGCGGGATCGACCATGCCGCAGCCCAGCAATTCAATCCAGCCGGATTGTTTGCACTTGCGGCAGCCTCGGCCGCCACAGAAGATGCAGCTGATCTGCACGTCCGCAGAGGGCTCGGTGAAAGGAAAAAACGACGGGAAAAAGCGAGTTTTGACGCTGGCTCCGAAAAACGCTTTCATGGCGTGGTCGAGCGTGCCTTTGAGATCGGAGAAGGTGATGTTGGTATCGACACAGAGCCCCTCGACCTGGTGAAAGATGGGCGAGTGGGTGGCGTCGGCGGCATCGTTGCGGTGCACCTTGCCGGGGATCACAATACGCAACGGCGGCGGTTGCTGTTCCATGGTGTGGATCTGTACCGGCGAAGTATGGGTGCGCATCAATAGCCGTTCGCGCAGCGGCTTGCGCTCCTGGTTGGCGACCACCAGCGTGTCCTGGGTGTCGCGCGCGGGATGGCCGGGGGGAAGTTCAGGGACTCGAAGTTGTAGTAGTCGGTCTCGACTTCGGGTCCCAGTCCAACGGAGTAGCCCATCGATGCGAAGACGCTGACGATTTCGTTCATGGTCCGGATCAGCGGGTGCTCTGCGCCCAGGGTGCGACGGGTTCCGGGGAGGGTTATATCGATGGATTCAGTTGCGGCTGGCGCCGATACCGCGTCTAGAGTGAGACCAGCCTCGATTTTGGATTTGAGGGCGTTGAAGCGTTGCCCGACGTCCCGTCGCGCCTCTGCCGGTGCGCCCTTCAACACCTCGCCGACCTTAGTCAGCAACCCCTGCTTGCGACCGACCCAGCGGATGCGCAGCTGCTCGAGCGCCTCGGCGGAGGATGCTGAGACAGAGTCCCGATGGAACTGCTCCAGGATCCCGCTGAAGAATTGGTCCAGCGCGGCCGATGAGTAGTCTTTCAGTTCAGGAATTTCTGGGGGCGGCATGGGTTCCTGGCACAAACACTCCAGCCTGGTCACAGTAGGACCAGGCTGGAGCGAAACTCTGTTGACGTTCGCGGGGTTTAGGCGGCGGTCTTGGTGAGTGCGCTCTTGGCCTGATCGGTGAGCGCGGTAAAGCCGGCCGGATCGTTGACGGCCAGGTCGGCCAAAATCTTGCGATCCAGGTCGATACCCCCCAGCTTAAGACCGTGGATGAACTGCGAATAGCTGATCCCGTTGAGCTTGGCGGCGGCGCCGATGCGGACGATCCAGAGCCTGCGGAATTGACGCTTCTTCTGCTTGCGGCCGATGTAGGCGAATTTGAGACCGCGTTCAACGGCTTCCTGCGCTGCTTGATAAAGCTTGGACTTGGTTAGGAAGTAGCCGCTGGCTCGCTTGAGAATCTTTTTGCGGCGGTCATTGCGTTTTGTGCCACGTTTTACGCGGGGCATGGGTGGTTCTCCTTTAGGTGCTGCGTTGTGCGGCTGGAGGTAGGAAATACCTCTTCACTCGCTTGTTAAAGCGCTTTCACGATTGCTTTGCTCCAGCCGGCCTCAGTGAGGTGGGTCTTTTCTTGAGGAAAAGACCCGTGTGAAGCATCTTCACCAGCTAGATCTATCGTGAAACCGCTGCAACCGATCGTCTTGTCTTGAAAGACAGGGGCCAAAGGCCCAAACCCGTGAGGGCCGATCAGGCGTAGGGAATCATTCGCGCTACCTTGCGCTTGTCACCATCAGAAACCAGAACTGTGCCACTCAACTTCTTCTTAACCTTTTTGCTCTTGGAGGTCAGAATGTGGCGCTTCTTGGTTTGACCACGGAGGATTTTCCCCGTTCCGGTCTTCTTAAAGCGCTTGGCCGCGCCCTTATGGGTCTTCAATTTGGGCATGGTTTTCCTGCTAACTTAGCGTATTTCTAACTTTAGAGATTATACGGGAGGGCGGGTTACGGCGCTACCCTGGGGGGGTTGGCTTGAGGGGGAGGGAAAACTTAGCGCTGCGTAGTAGGAAATCCGGAGTTCGCTCCGTCGAAAATCACCTAATGACAAAGGTGGGAGCGGGTCCAGGTTTAGTGCCGCGCCTACGGCGCTCAGATCACCTTTGGAATTTGATACCCAGCCCTCCCGGGCTGGGCTCACGTTTTGGCGGCCGGCCCTCCGGGCCCCGCATCCATGGCGATTTTTGCCGTGTCATTTCTTTCTCAACTTGCCATAGGCAAGTCGGTTCCTTCCACGGCACGCCCCACGGCAAGCCCGGGCGTGCGGCGGGACAGGCGGATGACAAAGGGTGGGCTGGTTCTTCCCGGGGAACTAGCTAGCGGCCGAAAGAGTTGCGGACGACAGCATTTACTTGAGAAGACAAAGAAAGGCGCATCGAGTGCTGTGGTATCCCACTCAAGCCAGAGTACGGCTTGAATGGGGCACCCGGCCTTCGTTGGCCGTTCAGATGTTTAGGACTGGGCTGATTGGGGCTGCTGCTGGCCTACCAGGCCGGGGGTTGGCGGCTTGGGCGCGGCTGGCTTCTTGGGTGGCTCGGCTTTCTTGCCCGGGGCGAGAATGGCGTGCAGCGTGGTGCCTTCCATGCGCGGCATGAACTCCACGATGCCTGCATCGCCCATGTCCTGAATCAGGCGGTTGATGATGGCGTACCCCAGCTCACGGTGGGCCATCTGACGGCCCTTGAAACGCAAGGAGGCCTTTACCTTGTCACCTTCACCCAGGAAGCGGACGGCCTGGTTCTTCTTGGTCTGGTAATCGTGCTCATCGACCGTCACCGAAAACTTGACTTCTTTGACCACAATCACTTTTTGCTTCTTGCGCGCCGCACGGTCGCTCTTGTCCTTCTCGTAGAGGAACTTCCCGTAGTCCTGAATGCGACAGACCGGCGGCTGCGCCGTGGGCGAGACTTCTACCAGATCCAAGCCACGCTCGCGGGCTATCTTCAGGGCTTCGAAGGGAGGCAGAATTCCGAGCTGTTCACCGTTTTCGTCAATGACGCGGATTTCACGCGCGCGAATTCTGTCGTTAATGCGGATGAAAGACTTGGCCGAACGCTTGTCGATGGTTTCTCCTCCGGAAACGAGAGACGCAAGGCCCCTCAAATAAAGCATAGCATTTCGGCACACCGACCGGAAGAACTCTTCGGGTCATTTCGCTTGTGGCGCTAATTGGCCAGTCAGACCTGTTTCGGTGAGCCCCGTGACCAGCACACGTACATTGCGGTTGGGCGGCTGCCGGGCTTCGAGCCGCACTTCAAGAAAGTTGTCGGCCAGTGCCGGAGTGGCTTCGCCGGGCGCGGCGTGCAAGGTAACCGCGGGCAGCTCGCGGCCCACAAAACTTTGCCGGAAACGAAGATTTTTGGCGCCCACCAGCTCACGCAGCCGTGCCATACGCTCCGCTACCGCCTGCGGGGGCACCGGGTGCTCCTGAGCGAGCTGCCAGGCCCTGGTATCGGGACGGGCGGAAAATGGAAACAGGTGCAGGTACGTGAAGGGCTGGGCTGCAATGAAAGCGAAGCTTTCTTCAAAGAGGGCTTCGCTCTCGCCCGGAAACCCTACCATCACGTCAGCGCCGATCGCGGCGCCGGGCATGAGCTGGCGAATCAGGCGCAGCTTTTCCGCGTAGTGCCAGGGGCGATAGCGGCGATGCATGGCGCGCAGAATGGCGTCTGATCCGGATTGCAACGGAAGATGCGCATGTCGCGCGAGCCGGGCGCCGGAATAGGCACGAAAAAGGGCTAGCAGTCCGGGCGTCCAGTCCATGGGCTCGATGGAGCTGAGACGCAGGCGGGGCAGCGCGGTCTCGTGCAAAATGGCGCTCACCAGCTCTTCCAGCGTGCGTTGCGGCGTAAGGTCTCGACCCCAACGGCCCAGGTTGATGCCGGAAAGCACCAGCTCGGTGCCACCGCTCGCGGCGAAGGACTGGACATTGCGCAGGCAAGCTTCAAGCGACAGGGAACGGCTCGGACCGCGGGTCGCAGGAATGATGCAGAAGGAGCAGCGGTTGCCACAACCATCCTGGACCTTGAGATTGGGACGAGTCTGGCTGCCCGCCCACCAGCCGGATTCCGGCCCTGATTCCGGCATCGACAGCTCCGAGTGGGCAAAGGTGTGGTCCACGTACATTGCGGGGGCCGGCCGTAAATCGGTCAGAGGGACAAAGGCCGCCGCTTGCTGGGCAATCCCAGCTACCAGAGCCTTATGGCTGTTGCCGATCACGGCGTGGACGCCGGGCAGGGCGGCGAGCTCGTCCGGGGCCCGCTGCGCATAGCAGCCGGTGACCAGGATGCGGGCGGTGGGGTTTTCCCGCCGGACGCGGCGCAGGAAGGCGCGGGCAGTGCGGTCTGCCTGGGCGGTCACACTGCAGGTATTGGCAACGATTACATCGGCCCGGGAAGGGCTCAGAGCCGGGCTGAGGCCGCGCTGCCGCAGTTCGGCGCTTATCATCTCGCCGTCCGCCCGGCTGGCCCGGCACCCGAAGTTCTCAACGTGGTATTCTGCCACGTTGTCAGTCTAATTAACGCAGCGCCATTCAGGTAGGATCGAAAGAGGCGGACCACTTCCCCCGGGCCTACCGCCACAGTACCCTGGAGTTTTCCCCATGAAGCGTCGCATTCTTTTGGTAGATGACGAACTCGCAATTCTGTTGACCCTCAAGGCGGTCCTCGAAATGAACGACTTCGAGGTGGAAACGGCGGCTTCCGCCCGCGAGGCCCGGTCGAAGCTAAAGGCCGGTACCTTTCACATGGTGATCACGGACATGCGCATGGAAAATGAATCGGCGGGACTTGACGTGGTGCGGGCAGCGAAGCAGGCCCATTATCAGCCGGCCGTGGCCATGTTGACGGCGTTCCCGGTTCCAGGGTCGGAGTGGCGAGACGAAGGCATGGACGAGATGCTGGTCAAGCCCATGAACATCATGAATCTGTTGCGGCAAATCGAGGCGCTGCTGGTAACGCACGAAGACAACAAGCAGAAGGCGCTGGCCGCAAAGGTCTCCCCGCCTGCCAAGGTGGCTGGGCGAACAGCCTCACGAAAGCCCGCGGCAGCAAACTAACAGCTAGCCTTACGAGGAAATTAGCTTCAAGGCCCGACTGCGTGGCAGGGTTTGAGGAGAAGTGCTGAGTCGCACCTCCCCCCATAGACCCGAATTTCCTGTACGTGGCTCCAAGCAACGGCAGCGTGTGCGGCTTTCGTTAAGGAAAGCCGCGTGAAGTTCATCAACACAGACAAACTCCACAGGAATCCGGGAGACCGGCTGATAACCGTTAAGTTGCCTACCGCGGCATTTCTCCCCAGATACGGAGAGAGATACTTCAGGAAGCGGCGCTGGCTGCTACTGTAGACGGAACCGGTGGCCGCCGCTGCTGGAAACAAGACCTGCAGAGCACTGGGCGACCTTGCGTGGGCTTAAAAGGAACGGTAGTTTCCGTGGCACACTCCGAACAAACAGTCCGGGTTTCGGTGCGCACGCCATTGCCGGTTCCGGCCACACGCTTAATTTTGCATTGTTTGCAACGCTTTGGATCGTTCTTAAACTGCTTATCGTGAAAGAACAGTTGTTCGCCAGCGGTAAAGACAAAGTCGTTACCGCAATCTGAACATTTGAGAATCTTATCGATGAAATCCATTTACGCGTCCCCCCGAGCATGCCTTAGGAATTTTTTAGTATTCCGTCGACGAAGCGCTCCATTGGCATCGTGTCACCAACCAGCTGATTCGTCTGTCTTATGACAACTGTCCTCGCATTCGCCAAACACGGGAATGGGAGGGGAAATGTTGCTTTAACAACCTCTTTTCGCAAATTCTATGAAGACTACGGGATTGCCGGCCTATCGCATGCCTTCGCAACTCGGTAGGCCGGCAATGCAGGGTTAATCCTGCTCTTTTCTTGCTTTTTTACGATTCCGCTTGCGCGCCAACGCTTCTTTTACTCGACGGCGCTCGCCAGGCTTCAGGTAGAAGGAGTGACGCTTCACTTCCTTGATAATGTCTTCCTGCTGAACCTTGCGCTTAAAACGGCGCAATGCATTTTCAAGCGGCTCGCCTTCCTGCACGCGAACCTCTGCCAAATGAACCACACCTCCAAACAGTCCCAATTGGGTTCTATAAGCTTACGTTACCTTTGAGGTGTGGAGTCAAGCTTAATCAGCATCCAGGGCAGCATTTTTCCCTGCCTCACAAGAAGGAATTACACATGATACGTTCCTACGTCGGTCATAACCCGGTGATTCCCAGCTCCTGCTACGTCGATATTTCCGCCCAGATAGTGGGGCAAGTCGAGCTAGGCGAGCACGCCAGCGTGTGGATGAATGCAGTCTTGCGCGGCGATGTGCACTCCATTTACCTGGGCGCCTACAGCAATGTGCAGGACTGTGCGGTGTTGCACGGCATGCGCTACAAGCACCCGGTCAGGGTCGGCGACTGGGTCACCATCGGACACAACGCGACGGTTCACGGGTGCGTGATCGAAGATGCGTGCCTGATCGGCATGGGAGCGACGATCCTTAACAACGTGAGGATCGGGGAGGGGTCCATCATTGCCGCCGGTGCAGTGGTTACAGAGAATACGGTGGTGCCGGCCAACACGCTGTGGGCGGGCGTGCCGGCCAAAGAGCGGCGGCGGCTCGACCCCAACGACCGTGAGTCGATTTTGCAGTATGCGCGGAATTATGTGGATTACACGGCGACGTATCTTAAGGAACGGGAGAAATGGTAGGGGGAAATGGGTAGGTCCGGGCGAGTTTGAGGATGTGTTTACGGTGCAAAAAGCCCAAGGGTCTAAAGCCCTCATGGGTGGCGTCGGGTACGGCCCGGACAGCTAAAGCCGTGCCCTGATACAAAGCATGAGTTTTTCTGCAGCCTGTAAAGCCCGACGTATTCTCAGGCATTTGTCCCATGACAGGCCGGGGGGGGTGCGCGGAAAAACATCCCTCAGCGGCTGAAGCCGAATTCATTGCAACGCATTTACGTACGGCCTGAACAGGCTGCGGAAAAACGCTTTGTACGAAGGGCACGGCTTCAGCCGTGCCGTAAATGTACCGCGCGGGGGCGGCTTTAGCCGCTGAGGTACGATTTTTCACGGCAATTTCAGTGCGGGTAAAGCGTGGAGAAGCGTACCTCAGGGGCTAAAGCCCTTATTGCTGTGGCTTTTTACGGCACGGCTAAAGCCGTGCCCTTCGTTCAGTGACTTTTTCCGCAAGCTGTGAAGGCCGTACCCTTCAGCGTTAGGACAGAAGAGAACTTGTCCATGAGTGGAACTCATTGGGGTGCGCCTGTATTCTGGAAAGAGTTGGATACTTCAGCACTTATGAGCATTTTGCAAGCTGTCCGGGGCACCCGGGACCTGCTGCCTCCGGAAACGGAACTTTGGAATCACATCGAGAACACAGCGCGGCGGGTTTTCGAGCGCTATTCCTTCGGCGAGATTCGTACGCCGATTTTTGAGGACACACAGCTCTTCTCTCGCGGGGTGGGAGAGGAAACCGACATTGTCTCCAAGGAAATGTATACCTTCACCCCGGAGGCCCGCATCCAGGGCGAATCATTGCAATCACTGACTTTGCGCCCGGAGAATACCGCCGGAGTGGTGCGCGCCTACATCGAGCACCAAATGGGCGAGACCGGCCAACTGCAGAAGCTGTACTACATCGGCCCCCAGTTTCGACGGGAACGGCCGCAAAGGGGCCGCTACCGGCAGTTCTTCCAGATTGGCGCCGAAGTCATCGGACCGCCCAGCGCGGGCAGCGAGTCGCCGTTGCGCGATGCGGAAGTGCTGGAAATGCTGGCCACCTTGCTCGGGGAGCTGGGTATTACGGGCTGGAGACTGCTGCTCAACTCCGTTGGCTCAGCGACAGATCGTCCGCGCTATGTGCAGACGCTGCGTGCGGCGCTGGAACCGGTGGTCTCGCGTATGTGCGAGGATTGCCAGCGACGCGCGGTGACCAACCCCCTGCGCGTGCTCGATTGCAAACATGCGGAAGACCAGCCCATCATCGCCACGCTGCCCCGTATCTGGGACTCGCTGGATGAGGGTTCCAAGGAACATTTTGCCGCGGTTTGCACCGCTCTCGATGCTTGCGGAGTGCCCTATGAGCACGAACATCGCCTGGTGCGGGGCCTCGATTACTACACCCGGACGACTTTTGAGTTTGTTTACGACGAGCCGGGCGAGGGTGGGCTTGGATCACAGAACGCCCTGCTGGGCGGCGGACGCTACGACGGGCTCTCGGAAGCGATCGGCGGCCCCAAGGCGCCAGGAATTGGGTTTGCTATTGGCGAAGACCGCTTGGTGCTGGTGCTCGAGGCACAGGGCAGGCATCCGCGCCAGCTGGCAGCGGCCTATGTCGCTCCACTGGGTGAGCGCATGAATCCGGCCGCCCTGGCGTTAGCCAGAGAATTGCGCGCCACCGGCTTGCGGGCCGAACTGGGCGATGGATCGTTTCGGCTGAAGAAATCGTTCGAGGCGGCAAACAAAGTGGCGCGCGCCATCGTGATTGTCGGCGAGGACGAGATCGCCTCCGATATTTTGACGGTAAAGCACTTCGCCACCGGTGAGCAGTTCAAGGTTCCCCGGCCCCAACTCGGCCAGAAGCTGGCCTCGCTTCCCGACCCTCCAACTTCAAATTAGGACATCCGCATTGCTCGACTTTTTAGGCACTCTTCAACGCACACACAGTTGTGGGCAGCTCCGCGTACAGCAAGCCGGGGAACAGGTCATCCTCATGGGGTGGGTCAATCGCCGCCGCGACCATGGCAACCTGATCTTTCTGGATCTGCGTGACCGTACCGGGGTAACGCAAATCGTCCTGGACAAGGACATGACCCCGGAGGGCCACGCCAAGGCCGAACAGGTGCGGCCGGAATACGTGGTTGCGGTGGTGGGCAAGGTGCGCCTGCGCGGCCGGGATGTGATCAATCCCAAGATGGCAACCGGTGAGGTTGAGGTGGCCGCGGAGCAGTTGCTGGTGTTGAACGACTCCAGGGTGCCTCCGTTCTCTCCCGCCGAAGAGGCCATCGCCAACGAAGAGCTGCGGCTCAAATATCGCTATATCGACCTGCGCCGGCAGCAGATGCAGCAGAACTTCGAGCTGCGCCACAAGATCACTCGTGCGGTGCGGGAAAGCCTGTCGAACCAGGGTTTTCTGGAGATCGAGACGCCGTTCATGACGCGTTCGACCCCGGAAGGGGCGCGCGATTACCTGGTGCCCAGCCGGGTGCACGGCGGCCACTTCTACGCTTTGCCCCAGTCGCCGCAGTTATTCAAGCAGATCCTCATGATCTCGGGCTTCGACCGCTATTTTCAGATCGTGCGCTGCTTCCGCGATGAAGATCTGCGCGCTGACCGGCAACCGGAGTTTACCCAGGTGGATCTGGAGATGTCGTTCGTACGCCAGGAAGACGTCTTTCTGGTGGTGGAGAATTTTTTGCGCGAAGCATTCGCCGCGGTGGGCGTGGTGCTGTCGACGCCCTTTCCCCGCATTACCTACGACGAGGCAATGCGCAACTACGGCATCGACAAGCCCGACCTGCGGATGCCCGGGTTGATTGACGTTCGCTCCGCGTTCCGCGACGAGGACTTGCAGGCGCTGGCCATCGATCCCACGCTTCCGGTGGTGGTGGTGTGCATCCCTCGGGTGGGGGAGCTTTCGCGCAAGGAGCGGGACGACAACCGGCCGCTGTTCGACGGCAGCAAGGGTGCGAAGCTCATCGATGACTGGAAGCGGCTGGAAAAGAGCTTTCCCGAAGCGGTGGGGAAGATACGCCAACTGGCGCCCGCGCGCATCGAGGGCGAAGCAGAGGATTTGCTGGTTCTGGTGGCCGGCGATGCCAGCACCCATGTGCAGGCCAGCGACACCAAGACACAAGGCCACCTCTCGGAGCGCGAGATCGGCGTGTATTCGGCGGCGGGAAATCTGCGCGTTGAGTTGGCCCGGCGGTATGCCGACCGGCATAAGATCTCGGCCATTACCGATCTGGTGGTCGAGTCACCGGAGCGGCTGCCTGGGCCAGCAGATCGCCGGAGACAAGGCCTTCCGGCCTATCTGGGTGACGGATTTCCCCATGTTTGAGTTTGATAAAGAGTCGCAACGCTGGCTGCCGGCTCATCACCCCTTCACTTCGCCGCACGAGGAAGACATGGAGCGGTTGATCTCCGATCCGGCCTCGGTACGCGCGCGCTATTACGACCTGGCGATGAACGGGCTGGAGCTGGGGTCGGGCTCGATTCGTATCCACCGCCAGGATGTGCAGCAGGAGATATTCCGCGCGCTGGGTATGAGCGAAGAAGAGGCGCGATCGCGGTTTGGGTTTTTCCTGGAGGCGCTCACCTATGGAACGCCGCCCCATGGGGGCATTGCACTGGGGCTGGATCGCATTGCGATGATCCTGGCTGGGGCGCAAAGCCTGCGCGAGGTAATCGCGTTTCCCAAAACGGCAAAGGCCATCGATTTAATGGTCGATGCGCCTACGCCGGTTAGCCCGCAGCAGCTGAAGGAATTGCATATTCGGACTACGAGCTGAGAGATTTGGAACTCAGCCGTAGGAAGCGGGCGGGCGCCGCTGGTTCCCTCACCAACGGACGGGTGGGCCCCATATCTCGCTGGCTTTTCGCGAGATGGGATTCCGCCGATGTTGACCGCTAAGGACATCGGACGAATCGAGAGTCAGAGGGAGAGAGCAGTGGTGCCCGTCCCTGGTGAGGGAACCAGGGACCTATTCCTTTTGGTTCTGCCTGGGCAGAGACTGCGGTCGTTAGTTCATCCACTTGCGGTCGTTGGGGTCGCGTTTTTCGTCGGGGTCGATGTAACGGCCTT
Organism: uncultured Acidobacteriaceae bacterium; assembly: GCA_963785315.1. GTDB lineage: Bacteria > Acidobacteriota > Terriglobia > Terriglobales > Acidobacteriaceae > PALSA-350. The sequence continues at coordinate 82,984 of CAWAUX010000004.1, forward strand.
CGCTGTCGAAACGGACGTCGCGGTTCTGCTTGCGCATGTAGACCTCGAATTTGCGCGAGGCACGACGGCGCTTCCAGCGATAGTAATTGTTGCGCAGGCCGAAGAGGGCTTCACTTACGCCCGTGCTCATAGCCCTGCGAGGGGCGCGGCGGGCGAACAGGAACCCGATCAAGGCGCCGCTAAGAATAACGAAGTAGGCGAGCGCAGGCCCTCCGGAGAGCAAGCAGCGCCACCTCGATGAGCATGTAAACGATGACCAGATACTTGGCTTTGATGGCCACCGGCAGCGGGAACATGTACATCTCAAGGTCGCCAAAGAGCACGGCGAAGGCGGCCAGCAGACCCGAACAAAGCGCCGTCTGCACTGCTGGTGCTGGATAAAGGGCTGGAGTGAAAAACGTGGGTGAAGCTAAGCGCGCTCCCGATCAGGGCCCCGCCCACCGCGCAGAGAAAGTAAATCTCCAGCAGCCAGCGGCTTCCCTTGGACGTTTCCAGAAAGGACCCGATAAACCACAAGGTGAGCATGTTGAATGCGACATGCAGCACGCCGGCATTCAGGAAGCTGTACGTCAGCAGCTGCCACACCCATCCGTGCAGCAACAGCACTGGCGTGAGCGAAAAGTAGGTGACAAGCACCAGCGCCATGCGCGGCGCCGCGAATTCCAGGATGAGCAATAAAAAGAAGACAGCGACGTTGGCCAATACCAGTTGGCTGGTGACGCCACGAAAGCTCGGAAATGAAAGTGCGGAGAAACCGGTGCGCGGGAAGCGTGCCATGACTCGTCTTTCAAGACTAACGCGTTTTCATTACGGACGTGACAACCAAGCACATTCTGTGGTGCACCCTAAGGTCGCCAAAGCTCGAACCTTTCTCGCAGGATGGCGTATACGTTAGTAGTGAGCGCATTGACGAGGGGAGCGGGAGCAGAAGGATCGTATTTCTTTTTGAACCCTTGGTGTCCGTTCGCGGTACGATTTGTTGTCTCGGTGGGAGTTCCTTGACGTTCGGGGTGTTCTCCCGGAAACTAGCCAAGCCGCATGTTGGTGGCGGTCAATAACCAAATATCTTAATGCTCCGTGAAAGGAGAGCTGTATGCCAGTCTGTCAGGAATGCGAGAGCGTTCTCGATTTCGACCCCGACGAAGTGGAAGAAGGAGACATCGTGGTCTGCGATGAATGCGGCACTGAGTTCGAAGTCGTCGCCACCGAACCTCTCGAACTCTCCCAAGTGGACGAGGAAGGCTACGAAGATGACGACGAAGAAGTGGCCGACGAGGAAGAGGAATGAGACTTGTGTTTCGTAACGGGACCCGCCGGCAGTTGCTCTTGCTGCTGCTGTTAGCGTGCGCGGCAAGCTGCTGGCAAGGCTTTGCACAGAATGCGGGACAAGCGGTGCGGGTCGTTCAAGGGATGGTGCGGGACTCCAATGACCAGCTGCAGGCGAACGCCATAGTTTACCTGCAGGACCAGAAAACCCTGGAGGTACGGACGTATATCACCGAGGCAGATGGACACTACCGCTTTGGGCAGCTGAGCTCAGACGTGGACTATCAGCTCTGGGCGGAGTACAAGGGCCATAAGTCCAAGACCAGATCCATTAGCTCCTTCGACAGCAAGAAGCAATTTAACTTTGATCTGAAAATCGACACGCCCAAGTAGACAAACCGGGAACAGCGCCCGGAACACGGTTTACTCGTGAGTCCTTATTCGTGTTCCAGGCGCTTCCAGTTGACCAGATCTCCCAGCGTGGTGGTGGAGCTTGAAACCGGCTGCTTGTAGGCTTCCACATCGGCCCGGCTGGCTTCTTCGCCTACCGCGCGCAAGCTGAGGCCGACCTTCTTCTCATCCTGATTCATCTTGATGATTTTGAAGTCATGCTCCTGCCCAGCTTCGAGCTTGATCGGCTGGCCCAGGTTGTCAGCAGCTTCGGAAACATGGCACAGGCCTTCAACGCCCTCGGCAATCTCGATGAATGCTCCGAATTGCGCCGTGCGCAGTACCTTGCCCTTGACTACATCGCCAACACGATGCTGGGCAAAGAAGGTCTCCCAGACATCCGGCTGCAATTGCTTGATACCGAGTGACAGGCGGCGGTTTTCCGCTTCCACCCCGAGCACTACGGCGCGAACTTTCTCGCCCTTCTTGAGAATTTCAGAAGGATGCTTCACCCGTTTGGTCCAGCTCAGGTTGCTCACGTGCACCAGGCCGTCAATGCCGTCTTCAATTTCAATGAAGGCGCCAAAGTCGGTAAGATTGCGCACCCTGCCTTCCACAATGGTGCCTGCAGGATAGCGCTCCGAGAGATGCTCCCAGGGGTTCTCAAGCAACTGCTTCATGCCCAACGAAATGCGGCGGTCGTTGGGATTGACGCTGAGCACCACGGTCTCTACCTCGTCTCCTGGCTTGACCAGCTTGGAGGGATGCTTCATGCGCTTGGACCAGGTCATCTCGGAGACATGCACCAGCCCCTCAATGCCCTGCTCCAGTTCGACAAAGGAGCCGTAGTCGGTCACGCTGAGCACCCGGCCGCGAACGCGGGCGCCGATGGGATAACGTTCGACCGCATCGAGCCAGGGATCGGGTGTGAGCTGCTTGAAGCCGAGGGAAACGCGCTGCTTCTCACGATCGAACTTGAGCACCTTGACCTGGATCTCGTCGCCCGACGTTTACCAGGTCGCGGGGATGGGTGAGCCGTCCCCAGGACATATCGGTTATATGTAACAGTCCATCGATGCCGCCCAGATCGACAAAAGCGCCGTAGTCGGTGAGGTTTTTCACCGTGCCGGTAAGGATGGCGCCTTCTTCCAGATGCTCGAGGGTCAGGGTGCGCTTGCTGGTCTGCTCTTCTTCCAGCAGTTCCTTGCGCGAGACCACCACGTTGCCGCGCTTCTTGTTGAGCTTGATGACGCGCACTTCAATCTGCTGGCCAATGTAACCATCCAGATTGCGCACGGGACGAATTTCCAGCTGGGAGCCGGGCAAGAATGCCTTGATACCGATGTCGACGGTGAGACCGCCCTTGACGCGCCCTAATACTGTGCCCACCACCGGAGTCTTGTCGTTGGCGGCGCGCTCGATTGCGTCCCAAACCCGGTGCCGTTGCGCCTTGTCGTAGCTGAGCAGGAAGCCGCCTTCGGCTTCTTCGCGCTCCACCACCACTTCGACCGTGTCGCCCGCCTTGAGCTTGGGCTGGCCGTTGTGATCCAGCACCTGCTCCAGAGGAATGAGACCTTCGGACTTGAGGCCGACGTCGACCACCACATGCTTGTCCGTCAGCTTGATGACGGTGCCGGTGACGACGTTGTCGTCATAGGCCTGGGCGGCGGCTTCAGCGGCTTGCTCGCGGTCAAACGATTCCAACGCAGCGGCGAAATCTTCCATGCCGGTCAGTTCGGAATCGTCCCCAACGGAGTGGGTAACGACTGGCTTGGGATCGACGACGTGGTGCGGCACGCTGGCGGCTGCAGCTTGCGGGTTGTGGGTTAACTCCTCGGACGGGTCAAAATGATCCGCCGGTGCATCAAGCGTTGGGGTCTGCAATTCGGTGTTCAGGGGTGCGCTCTCGGTTCGTAAAGGATTTAGGACGTCTGCCATGAATGCCAGCTCCGGATTCTCGATCGGTAACTCCCGATCCGTCCACCACTACGGTTCTTCGTTGAATCAGGTTGTCCCTGGTCTTAATAGACTTAACCAAGGCTCTCCGAGATTCATTCCCGCAGTTACTTCGCCAGACTATTTTTGCAGGCTTGGTCCGCGAAGCAGGGGCACCGTAGTGCTTATCCCATCCACCCAACAGACGTTCGGAGGGAGACTGTTAGTGTAGCCGGACAGAATGGCTTGGCACTTAAATCAATCTCCGGTAGGAGCATCCGGGAGGGGGGTAAAGCAAGAGCGGCGATGGACGTCTACGCCGAATCCTCTACGTAGACCCTTCATACACAACTATAGCAATCGCCGGGAAAGCATGTCAACGAACTCGTAGTCAATACAGGCTGAGGGAAATTGCCGGTAAGTGCTGGAAATGACTATTTTTATTGATTTGTAACAGGCTGGTGAAGACACACTCGATCGCGTGTACAGTGGGCCTCAATGGGCTGCTCCATTTTGCTCCGTATACTTGAACCGCATGGACTATCTGTGGACGCCTTGGCGCTACCCCTACCTGGTCGATGCCGATGCTGGCGCGCGCAAGGGCGTACCCGAGGCGTTGGCTGCCTGGCCCGGTGACTGTCACTGCGTCTTTTGCAACCTGATCGCGGCCACCCGGTTCGCGGTCGAACAGGGAGGCTCTGCGGTCGACGCCGATCGCGCGGCCAATATTGTGCTGCGGGGCGAGCATAGCTTCATCGTCCTCAACGCTTTTCCTTACTCTTCTGGGCACGTCATGATTGTGCCCTTTGCCCACCAGGAGTCGCTGGCCGGCCTGGACGCGGCTGCGGCACAGGAGATCATGATGCTGGCGCAACGTACCGAAGCGGTTCTGCGCCAGGTGTACCGGCCCGACGGGATCAATATGGGGCTGAACCTGGGCAAAGCCGCGGGCGCCGGGGTGGCCGGACACTTGCACATGCATGTGCTTCCGCGCTGGCTGGGGGATTCCAACTTCATGACCGTGATTGCAGAGACGCGCGTCCTGCCGGAGACTCTGGACGCGACGTGGGAGAGATTGCGGGAGGGGTTTGCTCGGGTTTAGCGGGGAAAGGTTTAGTGCCGCGCCTACGGCGCTCGCTGAATCTTCGGGATTGATCTCCAGCCCTTCCGGGCTGGGCTCACGTTTGGCGACCGGCCCTTCGGGCCTCGCATCCATCGCAATTTTGCAGAGTCATTCCTCGCTTAGCTTGCCGCCAGAGCGTAGCGTAGTGGAGGGACCTGCGGTTTCTCCTTTAAATCCATTGGCACGAAGGGTCAGGGCAGAGTCTCGACCGGAAGATTCTGCTCGGAATCCTCCAGCTCCAGGTTTTCCTGCTGGGATAGCTCGACTAGCCCCTGCGGGAGTTGCTTGGTCGGCTTGACGCCGAGGGCCTTCAGCATTTCTGCCTGGCGGATCACGTTGCCCTTTCCGGTGTGCAGCTTCGACATGGCGTCCGCGTAGCTCCTCTGCGCGGTGTCGAGCCGGTTCCCCACCTCGCTGAAATCTGCTACAAAGCTGGCCAGCTTGTTGTAGAGATCTGCACCCTTGCGGGCTATCTCCTCCACATTTTGCTTCTGCTGCTCCTGGCGCCAGAGAGAGGCGACCGTGCGCAAGACAAAAAGCAGCGTGCTGGGACTGACCAGCAGCACGTTCCGCTGCCAGGCCTGCTCCCATAGCTTGTCATCCCGAGAGATAGCCAACATGAAGGCGGGCTCGATGGGCAGAAACATGATCACGAAATCGAGCGAATTGAGACCGTAAAGGGTCTGATAATTCTTTTCTGCCAGGCTCCGGATATGCGACCGCACGGAGGTGGTGTGACTCTCCGCGGCCAGAGAACGTGCGGCATCGCTTTCCGCAATACTGTGAGCCTCATAATGGATCAGGGAGACCTTGGAGTCGATGATCAGGTGGCGCTCGCCGGGCAGATGGATGACCACGTCCGGCTGGGCTCGCTTACCGTTCTCCCCGGCATAGTTTTCCTGGGCATGGTATTCGTGCCCCGGACGCAGGCCGGCGGCTTGCAAAATCCGTTCCAGAATTAATTCTCCCCAGGCGCCCTGCGCCTTACTGGACCCCCGCAGAGCACTGGCCAGGTTGTTGGCCTGTTCGGCGAACCGGGTGTTCGACTCGAAGAGCTTGTCGATCTGGGCGGTCAGCTGAGCGCCCCCTTTCACCTGCTCCATGCGCGCGGCTTCTACCTTGTTCTGAAAGTCCTCCAGCCGGGCCTTGAGGGGCGCGAGCACCTGTCCCAGGCCGGCCTGGTTCTGCTCCGCAAAACGGGTCGATTTCTCCTCCAGTACCTGGCTGGCGAGGGACTTGAATGTCTCCGGCAGATCGACGCGCATCTGCTCCACTACGCGTTCCGTGGCCGCATGACGCTCTTCCAGCCGCGCGATGGTGGCCTTTTGGGTGGCGCCTTCGGTGCGTGCCTGGTCCAGATGGGCGCGCGCGTCGTTCAATTGGTCGAGCAGGGTTTTGGAGGATTTTTCCAGACTCGCGCGCTCCGCATTGCTGCGGGTGCGCTCAAAATACGTGGCCAATACAATGCCGGCGATAAAGGCGCCGACGGCTGCAAGAACGAGTGTGAGCATACCGGGAAAGACCGCCATCTTCTTTTTCTGACTTTACTCGCCCTGAAGCGAAAGTTCCTGGAGGAAACCTGTGGAGTGCCGCGCTTTACACCACTTGGAGCGCTCAGTAGACTAAAAACTTTGGGGCCGTGAACTGCGCGGGTTGCGGGTTAGGCCGTTTTTCCTGTTGATGTCTCCTGCCAGGCATTGGCTTCCGGCGCAGCCGGTCTCCGCTCGAGACCTTCTGCTGCAGCCAAGTCCTTTCCTGCGCAAGCGGCACCTGGAGGAAAACCGGAACGCCTGGCGCACCGCCTTTTCCGGACCGTTCACCTAACCATGCAGGGCGCGAGCCCGCTTAACGAGTTGTATCCATAGACAGGAGAACGGCATGGCAGCAGCAGCAGTAGAAGAGAAGGTTAAACAGATTATCGTCGAACAGCTCCAGGTGGATGAGGCTGAAGTGACTCCAAGTGCATCCTTTCAGGAAGATCTGGGCGCAGACTCGCTCGACGTGGTCGAACTGGTGATGCAGTTCGAGGAAGCATTTGATCTGGAAATACCGGACGAAGACGCGGAAAAGATCAAGACCGTGAAAGACGCTACCGAATACATCGAGAAGAACGCGAAAGGCAGTAAGTGATTTGGCAAGAAGGGTCGTCGTTACAGGCATCGGGCTGCTATGCGGAATAGGAAATACCGCGCCTGAAGTCTGGGATAACCTGCTCGACGGCAAGAGCGGAATGGCTCCCATCACCAGCTTCGATACGACGGGTTTTCCCGTTACCTTCGCGGCCGAGGTGAAGAACTTCAATCCATTGAATTTCATGGAAAAGAAGGAAGCGCGCAAAATGGGGCGCTTTATCCATTTCGCGCTTGCCGCTACCCAGGAAGCGCTGCAGCACTCAGGACTGAAGATCGGCCCCGAAAACGCCGAGCGGGTGGGTGTGCACATCGGCTCCGGTATCGGGGGATTCGACGTGATTGAGCGGGAGCACAGCGCCATGCTTCAGGGCGGCCCGCGCAAGATTTCACCATTTTTTATTCCAGGGACCATTGTGAACCTGGCGGCCGGCCAGGTGAGCATCCGGTACGGAGCGTTGGGGCCGAACGAGGCCACGTCTACCGCCTGCACCACCAGCGCACATTCCGTGGGCAACGCCTTTCGCACCATTGAGCGGGATGATGCGGACGTGATGATTGCCGGCGGTGCCGAGGCTGCTATTACGCCCATGGGCGTGGGCGGCTTCGCGGCTATGCGCGCCCTCTCCACGCGCAATGAAGATCCGGAGCATGCCTGCCGCCCGTTTGACAAAGACCGCGACGGCTTCGTGGTGGGTGAAGGCGCGGGCATTCTCATCCTCGAGGAGTTGGAGCATGCGCGTGCCCGCGAAGCCAAGATCCTGGCTGAGATTATCGGTTACGGCATGAGCGCGGACGCTTACCACATCACCAGCATGGCGCCCCATGGCGAAGGCTGTTTGCGGGCGATGAAAAATGCCCTGCGCAGCGCCAAACTCGAACCCTCCGCGGTGGACTATGTGAACGCCCATGCCACGTCTACGCCGCTGGGAGACGCCCTGGAGACCGCGGCCATCAAGTCCCTCTTCGGTGAACATGCGACCAGCGGAAAATTGCTGGTCAGCTCGACCAAGTCCATGACCGGCCACCTGCTCGGCGGGGCGGGCGGGTTGGAGGCAGGCATCACCATCATGGCCCTGCAACGCCAGGTGGTCCCTCCAACCACCAATCTCGACGATCCCGATCCGGCCTGCGACCTCAATTACATCGCCCATAAGCCGGAATCCGCCAAGGTCGAAGTGGCTCTGTCCAATTCCTTTGGGTTTGGGGGGACCAATGGCGCCCTTATCTTCCGCCGCTGGCGGGAATAAGATTCCGGCTCCCTTCTCAGGGTTACAAACGCAATTCACGCGGCGAGCGCGGTGGCTAGAAATAAGCGTAGGGGCTGATTGCGTAGTTCGAGGCGTTCTCACCAGGGCTGAAAAGGGTGTGTAAGTACCGGGAAAAGAAACACCAGGTCCCTCCACTACGCTTCGCTCCGGTTCTCACACATGCTCTAAAGCCCGCTCATTGCAAGATAAAGCGTTCCGCGGGTTTGAAAATCCCTACCCCGGACTGAAGTCCGGGGCTGGCACAGTTCGACTAAAGGCCAGCTCTATCCCAACAGCGAGTTTTCGCAGCCTGTTACGCCGAGCGCTACCACTTTAGTGGCATCGGGATGAATCTCTTGGTTCGTGAGGGACTTATAAGGAAGGAATGGCTCTTCAGTCGTGGGATCATTTAGCTATAGTGCAGTGAAGCGAGGCATATTGAAGCGAGTCGCCATAGGATTAGCTTGCGTTTTTTTCGCCACAGCCTCGTTTGCGGCGTGCACCAACACCATGCCTGTTTCCGACGAGATGAAGGAATCCCAGGTGGTGGTGATCGGTACGGTGATGTCGTCGCGCCAGGTGCCGCAATCCTGGGACTCCCTGGATGGCACCGACTATGTGGTGCATATCGACCAAAAAGTCAAAGGCAAACAGACGGGCGAGATCACTATCTTCAGCGAGCATAGCGAAGACGGCTTCACCCTGGAGACGGGCAAACAGTACCTGCTTTTTCTCACCAATAACTACCAGCACTGGGTGGCAAATAAGTGCGGAAACTCCGGTCCGCTGGATGAAAAGAGCAAGGTGATCAAGCAGATGGTCCACGCCGTGGGTAACTAAGCAAGCGTTTCTCGCGTATCAATCCGCTACACCTTTAAATCCTGCTCCCGCGCCTGGTACTCCGGTGCAAACGAACGTACCACCCTCCACAGAATCCCTGGTTCAGGGTATCTGCCACATTCTTAGTAGCAGATATTGCAAACAGGCGGCTTAGACAGCTGCCTTGCCCCCTCCCATTACCATCGGCCCACTTACCCTCCTCCGAAGTAAGGGTGTTTCAAAACAATACAATTGCCATCCCCCGTTGGACACGGCAATCTACCACTTAAGCAGTAGACATACAACTTAAGTCGTAACGCAAAACTTTGATTGTTGACCCTAGGAGGGTTTGTGAAAAAGCTTGCTATTGCATTGTTCCTCTGCCTGACTGCCGCCAACGGTTTTTCCCAGTGCAAGACAGATCGTGTCAACGCCCACAAGGAGATGCATATGGCATCTGCCGTGGTGGTGGGTACGGTAACCGCAGCGCAACCTGTTCCGGAGTCGTGGGACTTTCTGGATGGCGTGAACTATACCGTGCGCGTCGACACCAAGATTCGCGGCAAGGTTCACCCTAACACCGAGGTCACGGTTTTCAGTGAGAACAGCCCTCGCTTCTTCCCTATGTATGTGGGCCAGCAATACGTGCTATATCTGCAGCCCCAGTACGGCCGGAATGAGGTCGACAACTGTGGTAACTCGCACCAGACCAACGGAAGCGACTCCGCATCGACCAAGCAGCCGAAACTGACTGCCAGCAGAGGTTACTAGATTTTGCAGTTCTGATTAATCTGCCTTGGAAGGGGTATCGCGCTCGCGATACCCCTTTTCCTTTGGGCACCTGGCTATTGCAGCAAAGTGCCATTCTCCGGGTCGACCTTGGCCTCTTCCGGCGGAATGACGACCGCTGCCGCGACCTTGTCCTGTTCCTCGAGATGCAGCAGCCTGACACCCTGGGTCGACCGGCCCGCGGCGCGGATGGTCTTGGTGTCGATGCGGATGATCTTGCCGTATTGGCTGATGACCATGAGTTCTGAACTGTCATCGACCAGCAGGATGGCGCTCACCTTGCCGTTGCGGGTAGTCGTCTTGACGTTAATGACGCCGCGGCCGCCGCGAGTCTGCAGCCGGTACTCGTCCACGTCCGTACGTTTGCCGTAGCCCTGCTCAGTAATGGAGAGAATCAATGAAGGGGAATGCCCGCCATTGCCATTCTTCTTGCGTTCGAGCGGAGTGGCGGCAAGACCTACCAGGTAATCGCTCTTCATCAGATCGATGCCGCGGACGCCATAAGCAGGCCGGCCCATGGAGCGGACATCGTTCTCGCCGAAGCGAATGGCCATGCCTGCGTGGGTCGCCAGGAAGATGATTTGATTGCCGTCCGTGCTGCAGGCGCCGATCAATTCGTCATCGTCGTCGATGCCGATGGCAATAATGCCCCGAGCCATCACATTGGAAAAGTCTTTGAGCGGAGTCTTCTTGACGGTGCCCTTACGGGTCGCGAAGAAGATGAACTTTCCGTCCTCTTCCAGGTTGCGCACGGGCAGGATGGTGCGGACGCTTTCGCCTGGCTGCAGATTGAGCAGGCTGGCCATCGACTTGCCTTTGCCCGCGGCGCCCACGTCCGGAACCTCATACACTTTGAGCCAGTAGACGCGGCCGGTGTTGGTGAAGCAGAGCAAATACGAGTGGGTCGAGTCGACGATGAGCTGGGAGACGAAATCTTCCTCGCGCGTCTTCATGCCCAACCGGCCCGTGCCCCCGCGCCGCTGTTGGCGGTAGATGGAGATCGGTGTGCGCTTGAGGTAGCCGGAATGAGAAACAGTGACCGCGACCTGTTCGTCTGCGATCAGATCCTCCAGCTGTAGCTCCGCCGTCTCATCGAGGATCTGGGTGCGCCGTTCATCGCCGAAATCCTTGCGCACGGCTTCGAGCTCCTTGACGATCAGGGCACGCAACTTTGCTTCGGAGGCCAGAATGGCTTCATACTCCGCAATGCGCTCACGCACGTCGGTGAGTTCCTTGATGATCTCGTCGGTGGAGAGCTGGGTGAGGCGGTAGAGCTGCAGTTCCAGGATGGCATCGATCTGGCGATAGGTCAGACCCGGCTCGCGCTCGGGCCCGGTGACCACGCCGGTATCGAGCTTGATCACAATATCCTTGGAGAGAGAAAAGCGGCGCAGATTCTCGCGGGCTTCGGCGCGCGATCCGGAACCACGGATGATCCGGATTACCTGGTCAATGTTGTCCAGGGCGATTTTGTAACCTTCGAGGATATGTTCCCGTTCGCGAGCTTTCTTGAGCAGGAAGGAGGTGCGCCGGCGAACCACCTCGACACGGTGATTGATAAAGTGGCGAATCGCATCATGCAGCGCCAGCTCGCGCGGCTGGCCATTGACCACGGCCAGAAAGATCATGGAGAAGCTCTCTTGCATCTGGGTGTGCTTGTAGAGCTGGTTGAGGACGATTTGCGCTTCCGCACCGCGCTTGAGCCCGATGACGATGCGCATTCCGTCGCGGTCACTCTCGTCGCGGAAGTCGTCTTCGGCAATATCGGTAATTACTTTGTCGTTGATCAGCTCGGCGATGCGCTCGATCAGTTTGGACTTGTTGACCTGGTAGGGAATCTCGGTAACGATGATCGCCTGGCGGCCGCCTTTTAGCTGCTCGATAGCCGCCTTGGCGCGCATGAGGAAGCGTCCACGACCGGTCTTATAGGCCTGGGCAATGCCTCCGCGGCCGTAGATAAAGCCGCCGGTGGGGAAGTCGGGCCCTTGCACGTGCTGCAAAACTTCGGCCAGGCCAGCCTGGGGATTCTTAACCAGTTCAATGGTGGCGGTAATGACTTCGGTCAGGTTGTGGGGCGGGATGTTGGTCGCCATGCCGACAGCGATCCCATTTGAGCCGTTCACGATCAGGTTGGGGATGCGGGTCGGGAGCACGCTGGGTTCGGTCGTGCTTTCGTCGTAGTTAGGAACGAAGTCAACCGTGTCCTGATCGATGTCGGCCAGCATCTGGCCGGCGATGCGGGTCATGCGGCATTCGGTGTAGCGCATGGCCGCAGGCGGGTCGCCATCCACGGAGCCGAAGTTGCCCTGACCATCGATCATGGGATAGCGCATGCTGAAGGGCTGCGCCAGACGCACCATGGTGTCGTAGATAGCGGAGTCGCCGTGGGGGTGATAGACACCCATGGCCTGACCGACCACCTTGGCGCACTTGGCGTACTTCTTGTTGAATTCCAGGCCCATGCCATGCAGGGTGTAAAGAATTCTGCGATGCACCGGCTTGAAACCGTCTCGAATGTCGGGCAGCGCACGCCCGATGATGACCGACATGGAGTAGTCGAGATACGACCGCTTCATCTCATCTTCAATGTTGATGGGGATGAGACGAGTTCCTGGGCCTTCGGGCGGGTTGCCGTCGCTGCCGTTGGGACCTAGAGGAAGGAGAGGATTCTGATCATCTGCCATAAGAGGAGGGCCTTAGACGGGGATTAGCTGTTCGAACGGCGGAATCGCCTGCGGAGAACGTTAGCGGGGTTCGCGCAATCTGCGGCTAAAGGCTAACTCAATGATACGTCTTTCAGGGCCGCCCAGCAAGCCGCGGAGGCCACTCTAAGTCTTTTTATTTTAATAGTTTGTATATGGGAATCGAGGGGTGTCTTTGGCGTTGCTAGGGGAGCAAAAAAACGCTGAGAGCGACTTCAAGAATAAGCAGTGAACCGGTCACTGCCAGGAGGACGGGGCGGTAGCGGGTTTCAAGAAAGTCGGCGAAGACCCCGGCGATGAAAGTGAACAGAAAGGGGAGCGCCCAAAGCGTGGGCTCGCTGGCTATGCCGGGAGTGATGAGGGTGAAGAACAGCAGGGCCAGAAGCAGCGGTACAGTATTGCCAAAGTAGCGCGATCTGCGTGTCGGCAGGTACAGCAGCAGGGCGGTGGCCGCAGCCAGAGTTACCGCGGAGTTAGGCAGACTAAGGAGCCAGTGGCGGCCTGGCTGCAAGGAAAACCAGATGCGCCCGGCGCCGCTGCGAAAGAAGTAACTGAAGGCGTCTGGACTGAAATCGTAGGAAGCGAAGACCAGCAGCAATGTCCCGATGATGGCGGCCATCATGATGGGAACGATATAGGCGCGGCGGCCGACAGCCAGGTAGGCCATGAAGCCAATGGCCAGCAGCAGCGCGAGTAGAAAGGCGGCAACGTGCGAAACCGCCGTAAAGGCCAGGGTCAGGGTGAGCAGTACGATGCGCGAGCGCCACTTTCTGGGCGGCCCCTGCATGGCGTGCGCCACGCCCATCGCTGTATAGAGCGAGGCGAACAATCCAAACGCAGTGAGGATTTCGTTGTTGGGATAAGTACAGGCGTGAATGATCGCAGGACAAAAGCAATAAAAGGCCAAAGCGATAAAGCCGCCAGGATTGCCAAACAGCCGCCGGGTTACCCACCACAGCGCGCCCCCCAGCAAGATTCCCGTGAACAGGAAACCGCTGTGCAGCAGCAGCAGCACGTAGCCGAGTTGGTGGCGCATCTCCCAGGTGGACGTGTCCTGGCTCTGGCCGGCGACGATGCGCTGCAGGGTCAGTGGCAGCCCGGCGATGCGGTATCCCAGCGTGCCATCCTGGATGTTTCCGCAGGTGGTGAAGTAGCCTGCCAGGGGATTTGGTTTTTCCCACATCTCGCGTCCGCATCGGGCGAAGTCGTAATCCCGCGAGGTGAGCGTTTGGCGATGAAATACCCAGAGGCACTGCGCCACCAGCAGTAGTAACAGCAGGGCTGCGAGTTGTTGGGGACGCTTGAACTGGAAGCCGGAGAGCTTGGGCATGAATGGTGATTTCTTTATAGCTTGGGCAATGTGAACTGAGTGTTGGGCAGATATTTTCCTGCATTGGGAAAGCCGAAGAGACGCCCGTAGCTGGTGTAGCCGGATTCACTGCACCAGATCCAAGCCAGCTTCCACAGCGGATAGCCGGGTGGCCAGGGCGCCGCATGCATTTGCCAGGCAAATGGATAGTGGCTGAAGATGAGGCTGGCGCGGCGCAGATGGCTGGGCGAGCTCACCACCAGTGCTGAGCTCCAGCCATGAGCTTGCATAATCTGGTACGAGTAATACGCGTTCTGTATGGTGTTCCGGGCTTGGCCTTCGGCAAAAACTGCGGTTTCGGGAACACCCTGGGACAGCGCAAACTGCTGCATCACTTGCCCCTCGGCAAACCGGTTCATCACTGCGCCTCCGGTCACCAGCAGACGCGGTGCAACGCCAGCGCGGTACAGCCGGATTGCTTCCAAAACGCGCGATCGGGCAACCGGTCCGATGGACCCGTCTGGATTCGCCGGATTACCCAGCACCAGAATCACGTCAAATTGGCTCTGCTGGGTATCACTCATGGGAATGGAAAAGTAGATGATGGCTACACAGGCGATCGCGGTCGCCAGCATGATGCCTAAGATGCGTGCGATCCGGAGACGATCCTGCACTGTTGTTGGAACCATAGATGAACTGATTTTAGCGAGTCTGCGGGGAGGCTCTGTTTTTGTGGCGGCTTGATATTGATCATAACGTTAACCAGGAATTGAGCTGCCTTTCACCGGCTCGGTCACTTGCTGCTACTCTGATGCCAATGTCTGTGGGTAGAAGTGATTCGGACCGGCTCGTCTCCGCCGACCGTGGCGAAGACGATAACTCGTTTGAGCTGAAACTGCGGCCTAAATGGCTGCGAGAGTTCATTGGCCAGGAGAAGGCCAAGGAGCAACTAGCCATTGCGCTTGCAGCCGCGAAGTCGCGTGGCGAGGCTCTGGACCATGTGCTGCTGTTTGGACCGCCGGGCTTGGGTAAGACGACCCTCGCCACCATCATCGCCAACGAGATGGATGTTGGCTTTCAGCAGACCTCGGGCCCCGCACTCCAGATCCAGGGTGATCTGACCGCGATCCTGACCAACCTGCGGGATCGCCAGGTGCTCTTCCTGGACGAGATTCACCGGCTGCAGCCGGTGCTCGAAGAAAAGCTTTACACAGCGCTCGAAGATTACAAGCTGGACATCATCATCGGGCAAGGACCGGCGGCCCGGACCCACGTGATGGAGATCAAGCCGTTTACCTTCATTGCCGCCACTACGCGGCCGGGGCTGCTCTCGTCCCCGCTGCGCTCACGCTTTGGCATCCTGTTGCGGCTGGAGTTCTATACCGAAGATGAGTTGCGCTACATCGTCGAGCGCTCGGCAGAGGTGCTGCAAGTGCCCATCGATCGGGATGGTGCCGCGGAGATCGCGATGCGCTCGCGAGGAACACCGCGCATCGCGAACCGTCTGCTGCGGCGGGTGCGCGATTATGCCCAGGTGCGCGGCACGGGGAGTATCGACCGGGCAAGCGCTGAAGCAGCCTTAAAGCTGCACGGTGTCGATGCTCACGGTTTTGACGAGCTTGACCGGCGTCTGCTGTTGACGATTATCGAGAAATACGACGGTGGCCCGGTTGGGCTGAATACGCTGGCAGCTAGCCTGGCGGAGGAAGAGGACGCCCTGGAAGAGGTGTATGAGCCTTTTCTTATCCAGATCGGCTTTCTTGATCGCACACCCCGGGGCCGCGTGGCCACCCGGCTGGCTTATGAACATTTCGGCTTGCCGTTGCCCCGCAGACAGACTCCGCTTTTCTGATTTCGGTCTAGAACGGCATAAGGGAAAGAGAGCTGCATCCCTTGGATTTCTCCTAATGACACGTCCGGGAGGGGGCCTAGGTTTGATACCGCGCCTACGGCGCTCAGATCGTCTTAGGAATTGATCCCCAGCCTTTCCGGGCTGGGCTCACGTTTTGACGACCGGCCCTCCGGGCCTCGCATCCATCGCGATTTTGCTGTGTCATTTCTTTCTCAACTTGCCAGAGGCAACCGAGTGCTCCTGAATGACGAACAAAGGCGCGTCGAGTGTTGTGTATCCCACTCAAGCCAAAGTACGGCTTGAATGGGGCACCCAGCCTTCGTTGGATGTACAGAGCGGCCGCGGGCCCACCGTGTTGTAATCTTGGCCCGTGGCCCCATTGCTCGAGGTTGACCATCTCTCCATTTATTTTCGCGACCAGGCCGTGGTCCGCGACTTGAGTTTCTCTGTCCAGCAAGGCGAGGTGCTGGGATTGGTCGGCGAATCAGGATCGGGCAAGTCGCTGACGTCCTTGTCGATCCTGCGGCTGCTGGATGGCTCAGCGCGGGTGGAAGGCGCGATCCGCTTCCAGGGTACGGACTTGTTGGCCCTGAAACCGGAGCAAATGCGTCACTATCGCGGGTGCAAGATCGCCATGATCTTCCAGGAGCCGATGACAGCGCTCAATCCCGTCATGCCGGTAGGGCGGCAGATCGCGGAAGCCATCGAAACCCATCAGCCGGAATTGGGGCGTAAGCAGGTACTTGAAGCAGTCGTGAATGCCATGACGGCGGTGGCAATTGCCGAGCCGGAGAAGCGGTTGCGCGATTATCCCCATCAGTTTTCCGGGGGCCAACGACAGCGCCTGCTGATCGCGATGGCGCTGGTGAACCACCCGCTGCTGCTGATCGCCGATGAACCTACTACCGCTCTCGACGTCACCGTGCAGGCGCAGATTTTACTTCTGCTCAAAGCACTGCAACAACAGAATGGCTTGGGTATGCTGTTCATTTCCCACGATCTGGCGGTGGTGGCGCAGATTTCCGACCGCGTAGCGGTGATGCGCCGGGGCATCTGCTCGAAACCGGGACACGCGACCAGGTGTTTCTTGATCCCCGGCATGCCTATACCAAAAGCCTGCTGGGTGCGGTGCCAACCCTCACCACCGATCGGGACCAGCCGCTGGCTACCCTCGCGCCAGCCGTCGACGGCGCGCCTGGAACTTTGGTCGAACAGGCCCCCGGCCATTGGGTTCGCTGCATCCAACCTGTCTGATATTCTGGTGGTTTGCCGCTGATTTCGGGAGCGCGAAGCCACTGAAACGTGCACGCGTCCACTACGGTTGTGACTCCATGCGCGCTCTGCTCATTTCCGATATACACGCCAACATCGATGCCCTGGAGGCAGTCCTTGACGTTGCGCCGGAGCATGACGTGGTGTGGAACCTGGGCGATGTCGTGGGATATGGCGCGGCGCCGAATGAAGTCATTGAGCGCGTGCGCGGCCTGGGCGAGACTTTTGTCCGCGGCAATCACGACCGCGCTTGCAGCGGCCAACTGTCACTGGAGGATTTCAACCCGGTGGCCAGCCGAGCCGCCCGCTGGACCAGGCAAGTGCTCACTCCGGAACACGTCGATTGGCTACAGCATATGGCTCGCGGGCCGATCACTCCGGATGGTCCGCAGGTGAGCTGCATGCATGGATCGTATCTCGACGAAGATGAATACCTGCTCTCCGTGCGCGATGCGAGATTGCCGTTAAAGCAGGCGGAGACGCGCATTAACTTCTTTGGCCATACGCACCTGCAGGGCGGCTTTGCCACCAACGGCGAGGATTGGTTCAAGCTGGACCCGGTTTATTCGAATGATGAGGAAGCCGACGTGTCGGAGCTGGTGCTGATGCCGGGGGCGCGGTATCTGATCAATCCCGGTTCCGTGGGCCAGCCCCGGGACAATGACCGTCGCGCCGCGTATGCGCTCTATGACGATGAGCGCATGATGGTTGAATTCCGCCGCGTGCCCTATGACTTTCGCCTGGCGCAAATGCGCATCATGCGGGCTGGGCTTCCCGATCAGTTGGCCATGCGGCTCAGCTTCGGACGGTGAAGGAGAGAACTCCTCGGCTTCGCTCCTGACGACAAACAATCGCAGGTTGAGTGCTGTGGTCTCCCATTCAAGCCAAAGTACGGCTTGAATGGGGCACCCAGCTTTGGAAGCTGAAAAAGAGACCGCAGGTTCTCTTAACCAGAAGCAACGACTAACCTTCGGCGTCTTCGGCTTTGACGGTGACTTTCACGTGGGCCGTTACTTCGCGATGCAACTTGACCGGCACGTGGAACTCGCCCAGTTGGCGTAGCGGCTCTTCCAGCTGCAGCTTGCGGCGGTCGATGGTAAAGCCTTTTTGCTCCAGTTGCTGTGCGATCTCACCTGCGGTAACGGAGCCGAAGAGATGATCGTTCTCACCCACCCTGCGCTCGAAGACCAGCTCGACCTGGTTGAGTTGGTTGACCAGTAACTCCGCCTCAGACTTCTCCTTTGCCGAACGGCGCACAGAAGCCTGCTTCATCTGCTCGATTACGGCTTTGTTTCCTGGCGTCGCTTCCATGGCGAGCTTCTTGGGCAGCAGAAAATTCCTGCCGTAGCCTTCAGCCACCTTCACTACATCGCCGCGGTGGCCGAGCTTGTTGACATCTTCTTTCAGAATGACTTCCATGACTCGATCTCCTAGTAGCGGGCGGCAAAGGGCAGCAAAGCGATGTTGCGAGCCTGCTTGATGGCACGCGCCAGCCCGCGCTGATGCGTGGTGCAGACGCCGGTGAGACGGCGAGGGACAATCTTGCCCCGCTCAGCCACAAACTGCTGCAGCAGACGCACATCGCGATAGTGGATGGCGTCAATCTTCTCTACACAGAATTTGCAGACCTTCTTGCGGCGAAAGAACTTGCGTCCACCGCCCCCAGGGCCGCTGGGACGTCCGGCAGGCGGCCGTCCGCCAGGACCGGAAGACCCGGGTCCTGAACCTTCGGGGCGCGATGTGCTTGGTGCGCTTGGCGTGCTAGTTTCGTCAGCCATAATTTTCCTATTCCTTCTCGATTAAAAATTTCTTAGGCGCTGGCCGCTTCTGCTGCCGGCGCGGGCACTGGCGCCGCTTCCACAGGAGCCACAGGCGCCGCCGGGGGCTGAGCGCTGAGCTTCTTGCGCGTGGCGCGGATGGCTTTGATCTTGGCCACTCGCTTCTCTTCTTCATCCATGCGGACGGAGATGAACTTGATCACCGGCTCGGAGACACGCAACCGGCGCTCGATCTCACCCACCAGCGAGCCATCAGCAAGGATGGTCAGCAACACATAGTTGCCGTCGTTGAACTTCTTAACGGTGTAGGCAAGCTTGCGCCGGCCAAGCTTCTCCAGCGACTTGATGCTGCCACCACCCTGGGTGATGTTGGCCTCCAGGCCGGCGATCAGCTTGTCGAGATCCTCGTCCAGAATGTCCGGACGAACGATAAACATAACTTCGTACGTGCGTTGCATAGCAGTTCTCCAATTCTTCCTACTCGTCGCCTGGTTCGCGGCGATTGAACTCGTTCATTGCCGGGCCGGCCCCCTTGGCCAGCACCATCTCCACCGCTTGCGCCGTACGGTCCAGAACCAGGTCGAGGATCGTCAACTGCGCCTTGCGCATCGGCGTGAGCACATAATCCTTGCGCCCGCGCCGCGCTCTCTCTGCCGCCTCATCCCCCGGGGGAGCAACCCCGATGCGAATCCGCAGCCATTCTTCGCTACCCAGGGCGCCGGAGACCGACTTCACCCCGTTATGCCCTCCCGAACTACCCCGTTCCCGGATGCGCAACGAGCCCAGGGGAAGAGCGACCTCGTCGTAAATCACGATCAGATCGCGCGCGGGGTCGGCATCGAACTCTTTCACCAACGCCTGAACCGAAATGCCGCTCAGGTTCATGTACGTCTCCGGCTTGGCCAAAACCACTTCTCTGCCGGCGATGCGCGTACTAGCCGTCAACGCCCGGCAGCGGCGGTTGCTTACGCCCACGCCACCCTGTTCTGCCAGCCGGTCGATGGCCAGAAAACCAACGTTGTGCGGAGTGAACTGGTACTCGATGCCCGGGTTTCCGAGGCCAACCACCAGGGCTGGACCCCTTGGGACTTGCTCCAGTGCACCTTCGTCCGCAGTCAAGCTCAGAACGTTACTTCTTGGCGCCCTTTTCGGGGGCCGCCTCCGGAGCGTCCGTCTTGCCCTTCTTGGCCACTTCTGGTTCCGCAGGAGTCGCAGCAACGACCGCATCGACCGTCGGCGCAACCTCTTCCTTAATCGCCACTACGTGAGCTACAGTTGCGCCCTCGTCGGTGATGAACTTGAGCTTGCCGTGAGGCAAATCGGCCACGCGGATGGAACTGTTCAACCCGAGCCCGCTGACATTCAAGTCAATATGGCTGGGAATGTCGCCGGGCAAGCACTCGATCTCAACCTCGCGCAATACCTGGTCGAGAATGCCGCCTTGCATTTTGACGCCAACCGGAATTCCTTCCAGCAATATCGGCACCTTCACCCGCATCGCCTTGTCCATAGCGATACGCTTGAGGTCGATGTGCATCAGCTTGCCCTTGATGGGCTCGTACTGCCAATCGACGATCATGGCCTTGGTGCGGCCGGTGCCGATTTCCAGATCAAAAATCGTGTTGTGGCCGGAATCCGAATGCAGAATGCGGGTAATCTGCTTGGGGTCTACTTCCACCGCAATCGCAGGTTCCTTGGCGCCGTAGAGGACGCCTGGAATCATCCCGGCGACACGTACCCGGCGGGCCGCATTCTTATTGAATTTGCCCTCGCGAGCCTTTGCTGCAACTACTTCCTGCTCAGCCATACTTTTCTCCTCTTGCCTGACCTGCGTTCGCTAACTAAACAAAGAGCTGACGCTGGTCTCCATGTGAATACTTTCGATCGTGGCTCCCAATAGGCCGGCGACAGAAAGCACTTTGATCTTTCCCTGCCGTTCCAGCCTTTGCGCTTCTTCGCGCAGCGGGATCGAGTCAGTGACAATTACTTCCTCCAGCCGCGAGTTGGATATGCGCTCGATGGCCGGCCCTGAAAGTACTGGATGCGATGCCGCCGCATACACTTTGACCGCGCCCGCCTCGAGCAGCGCCTGCGCCGTCTTGACCAGCGTGCCCGCAGTGTCGATGATGTCGTCGATGATCAGGCAGGTTCTTCCCTGTACATCGCCGATCACGTTCATCACTTCGGTCACGTTCAAGTCCGTGCGCCGCTTGTCCACGATGGCCAACGGAGCCTGCATCTTGGTGGCAAAAAACCGCGCCCGTTCCACACCGCCCGCATCCGGTGAAACCACCGTAAGATCGGGCAGGTTCAGCTCCCGGAAGTAGCTCACCATCACTGGACTGGCGAACATATGGTCGACCGGGATGTTAAAGAACCCCTGAATCTGCGCCGCATGCAGATCCATAAATAACGCCCGGTTGGCTCCCGCCGTGGTCAACAAATCCGCCACCAGCTTGGACGAGATGGCCACCCGCGGCCGGTCCTTGCGGTCCTGCCGGGCATATCCGTAATACGGCACCACTACCGTGATTCGCCCGGCCGAAGCGCGCTTCAGCGCGTCAATCATGATCAGCAGCTCTACCAGGTGCTGATCCACCGGAAAACATGTCGGCTGCACGATAAAAACATCCACGCCACGGACGTTCTCGAGCAACTGAAAGTAGATCTCTCCATCGGCAAAACGCTGCAGCTTGCTCTCTCCCAGCTGCACTCCGACGTGGGTACAAATGCCCTCAGCCAATTTGCGGTTGGCTGAACCGGCGAAGATCTTGAACCGCTTGTCTTCGCTCAAACGCCCGGCCCGCTTGCGCTCCGGCTTCACCTTGCCGGCCGCTAGCTCCTGGGACACGCTCCCAACCTCTTGTTGCGAGGTGGGAACCGTCAGCACACTGGATTCACCCTTCACACGAACCTCCCAAGCTGGTTTGCTTTGGTTGTTCCGCCTGATTGTCGGGCCACGGAATGCTTCGCCGTGACAGGAACTCGCTAATTCGGAAAAGCTGGCTGGGCGACTAGGAGTCGAACCTAGACAAAGTGCTCCAAAGGCACTTGACCTACCATTAGTCGATCGCCCAACTGGATGCGACGGGCGATTGCGCTTACGGCCCGTCTGCCACCATCATAGTGCGCCAGTAATCGCCCCGAGGCAACGTTCTGGTGACCAAGCCGGTTACGGCGTGTCGCTCCAGCCGCTCGAAAGCCGCCTGCGCCGCTCCTGGAGTGGGGTAGAGCCCAAAAAGGGCTGACCCGGACCCGGAAAGGCCTGCATAGAGAGCCGCGTCCTCCGCGCTGGACGCCCGCAAGAATGCGCTTGATTTCACCGAGAAAGGGATGCTGAGGAAAGACGACCTGTTCGAAGTCGTTTTCGATCCCGGTTCGGACAAGCGCGAGAAGCGGATCCTCGGCCCGGTCTTCTCTCGTATTGACTGCTTCGGAGAAGACACCGGAGGAGTGCGGTTCGCCAAA
This sequence comes from uncultured Acidobacteriaceae bacterium, assembly GCA_963785315.1. Taxonomy (GTDB): domain Bacteria; phylum Acidobacteriota; class Terriglobia; order Terriglobales; family Acidobacteriaceae; genus PALSA-350. The sequence continues at coordinate 105,066 of CAWAUX010000004.1, forward strand.
TGCAACAGCGATCGACCGACTCAACTCTCCGATTGTAGCTGAGGGGGGGATCGCGGTCAACGAATGCCGGGCGTCCCAGTCGCGGAAGGCCTGGGGGGTGGAAACCCCGGTTGCCGGGAGTGCGATTACGCAAGGGAAGGAGGCAATGTCGGGAAGGGGATAGACCTCCTCCCCGCGTCCCACCCCGACTACCGCGCCACCCAGCAGAAAGAGGGGTACGTCCGAGCCGATCTCTGCCGCCAGCAGCAGGCGCTGCTGGAGGCGATAACCGGCGATCGAGTTCGTGCTCGAGTCCGATGAGCGCGGCCACGGCGTTGGCGGAGCCGGCGCCCAGGCCGCCTTGCAGCGGCAGTTGCTTGTCGATGTGGATGTGAACCTCGGCCCGGAGATGGAGCAGGTCGAGGGTGCGCTCTACCATCCGCCAAGCGGTATTGCGCGCATCAGTGGGCACGCGCGGATCGGTGCTGCTGAGGGTGATGCAGGTGGAGGCGGCCATCCGCGCCTCCACCGTTACCCATTCGTGGAGCGCCAGGGTTTGGTAGACGGTGGTGAGTTGGTGGAAGCCATCCGGACGCAGAGGGCCGATAGCTTAGGCCCAAATTGATCTTGGTATGCGAACGAACGCTGGTGGGCATCCCTCCGATTTTAGTCTGCTCAGGTGGGGAGGGAGCGTTTCGGGGCGGAGAGGGTCAGTGGGCAGCTTGGGTAGGTCTGAGACCCTCGTTGGTTGACTCGGTTTCATTTGCCCCCGTTCCCGATAACCTGTAAAGCCCAGGACTGGCGTCCTGGGGGGACTTGAGTTTGTAAGTCTTTTACGGCCCGACTCGAGCTGCGCCCAGATACAAAGCCCGAACCCAGCATGACACGGTACTTTTAGTGGCCATTCACACAATTCGGCTATTGCCAATTGCAGGTGAAGAAGACGACACTCTTCTCGATGCAGCCCTTCCCCGAAAAACTAATTGAAATCGGCATGCTCGTGGCCGGTGCGGTTGGGCTGTTGATTCTGATCGCACCCAACTTCGGCTTAAAGCCGAAGGCGACGGTGGATGGTTGGCGCTTCCCGGTGAAACCAACCTGCCTCCTCCTTTACTATCTGGCCCTAACCGGCGGAATCGGCGCGGTGGCTTTTGGCGCAACGCACCTTCTGGCTTCCAGCAACTCCAATTGGATTGGCTGGACTTGCTTCGGCATCGGCTTTTTGGTGGTCCCGGTGGTGCTGGCCGACTGGCCAGAACCGCTGATCCTGGATGGGCAAGGCCTGATCGAACGCGGCTGCGCCTCCACCCGCATCCGCTGGCAAGAACTCAACCATGTACGGGAATACCGCATTCGCTGCGACCGCGGGGTCGTGATCCATGGAGCAGACGGCAAGGAAATGGTGGTCGCCGATATCGCCTATGATTCCGAGGCAGTGCTTGATTGTCTCCTGCAATGGCGCCCGGTTCCGTATTATTCGCTGCAAGACGAGATGCGCCCAGTGTCCATCCTTAGCGACCATTATTCCCAGTAGTAAGTTGACCCTGCCCCACCCACTACCACTCCTCAAATCCAGTATTTCTTCTGATGCGTGGCCCGGCCAACAAAGGGCGGCAGAAAGTTCACGTACTCGCGCGCGGTGAGAAGATAGTAGAGAATACTTGCGCGACAGACCGGGCAGGATCCGGCGCTAAGGAAACCAATTTATGCAGTGGATGAGTTCCGTGGAAACGGCGCGATGGTAAGAACGATTTCCACCCATGTATTTCTCCGCCAAAGGCTGCATCCGGGATTGCTGGAGGCCCTGGCTAAAGGAGGCGCGCAGGCGGTTGAGATTTTTGCCGCGCGCCAGCATTTCGACTACACCAGCAAGGGTCATGTGAAGGAGATTGCGCTGTGGTTCGCAGCTAATCCCGTGGAACCGTTTTCCATGCACATGCCGCTCTTCGGGGACACCGAGATGGGGCGCAGCGGTGCTCCCGCGGTCAACGTGGTGCATCCGGAAAAGTCCCGGCGCATCGATGCCATGGACGAGATAAAGCGGGCGCTCGAGGCCGCCGAAGAGATGCCGCTGCGCTACCTGGTTCTGCACCTGGGCGAGCGGGAAGATAGTTGGAGCCCGCGATCACTGGAAAATGCCATGACCGCGATCGAGCACCTGCAGGCCTTTTCCCGGCCATTGGGGGTAAAACTTCTGTTGGAAAACCTCACCAACGAGGTGACCGAAGCGGCCCACCTCATGGAGATCGTGCGCATTGGCCATTTCAAGGATGTAGGGATATGCCTGGACACGGGCCACGCACACATGGGTGGGGGCGTGGCCGCGGCCATCGCCGAGTTGAAGCCGCTCATCCGGACCACCCATATCCACGACAATCATGGCCAGAAAGACGAGCATCTGTGGCCCGGGGACGGAACCATTGCCTGGCCGGAGACGATGCAGGAACTGCGCACGGCTCCGCAGTTGGCCGCCGCCGTGCTGGAAATCAATTACCTACCCGAGGACTCGCCGGAGCACGTCGCCACTAAGGCTGCGGAAACATTCAAGATGCTCGAGCTGTAAGGCACAAGAGAGTTTCCAACCTTTCGAGATCGAGAAATGGCAGAAGAACCTAGAGACGAACGATTGCCTGTGGCCGCTCCATTGGCCACCATCGCTACCCTGAACCAGCACGAGGGGCAGGCGGTAACCTTACGCGGATGGCTCTACAATCTGCGCGCCAGCGGGAAACTGCTCTTTCCCATCTTTCGCGACGGCACGGGCACAGTGCAGGGCATTGTGCCCAAAGCCGCGGTGCCGCCGGAGGTCTTTGAGCGGGTACGCGGCCTGACCCACGAGTCAAGCGTCATCGTGACCGGCAGAGTGAGAGCGGATGCGCGCGCACCCGGTGGTTATGAGCTGGATGTGGACAACGTGGAAGTGCTGCAGCGGGTGAGCGAAGAGGAACCCTTCCCGATCACGCTCAAGGAGCACGGGGTTGAGTTTCTGATGGAGCACCGCCATCTGTGGATTCGGACTCCGCGCCAGTCGGCCATCCTGCGCATTCGCGCCGAAATCATCAAGGCGGCGCGCGACTATCTCGACGACAACGGATTTGTCCTGACCGATCCACCGATTCTCACTCCGGCTGCCTGCGAAGGCACCAGCACGCTGTTTCCCGTGGAGTATTTCGGCGACGAAGCGTATCTCACCCAAAGCGGCCAACTGTATATCGAAAGCACGGCGATGGCGTTGGGCAAGGTCTATTCCTTCGGGCCGACCTTTCGCGCCGAGAAATCCAAGACCCGGCGCCACTTGACGGAGTTCTGGATGGTGGAGCCGGAAATGGCCTTCGCCACGCTGGACGATCTGATGGTGCTGGCGGAGGAGTTTCTCAGCTTTCTGATCGAGCGTGTGCTGAGCCGGCGGGCCCTGGACTTGAAGGTGCTGGGTCGCGATATCGCCAAGCTGGAGTCGGTGCGGCCGCCCTTTCCACGGATCAGCTACGACCAGGCGGTTGGCATGCTTGACGATGCCTTTGCCAAGGGGTTGATCGAGTCGAAGTTTGTCTACGGGAACGACTTTGGGTCGCCCGACGAGACCTATCTCTCCTCCCAGTTCGATCGCCCGGTAATGGTGCACCGGTATCCCGCGGCGGTGAAGGCGTTCTATATGGAACCTGACCCGCAAAATCCCAGCCTGGCGCTGTGCGTCGACGTGCTGGCGCCGGAGGGCTATGGCGAGGTGATCGGCGGCTCGCAGCGTGTCGCCTCCTACGATCTGCTGAAGAAGCGGATCGAGGAGCACCAGCTGCCGCTCGAAGCTTTTTCCTGGTATCTGGATTTGCGCCGCTACGGATCGGTTCCCCACGCCGGTTTTGGTATGGGCATCGAGCGTGTGGTGGCCTGGATCTGCAGCCTGGAGCATGTGCGCGAGACCATTCCATTCGCCCGGACTCTCAACCGGATCTATCCGTAACACCATGGCCAAGGATGTGATTTCGACCGATCGGCCGCGCGCGGCGGGGTCTTTGCACGGCGGGGTCCAGTCTCTTCCGCCGCGTCATATCCGCATTCTCGGTGTGCCTCTCGATCTCGGCCAGTCACGCCGCGGCGTGGACATGGGGCCTTCCGCAGTCCGGGTAGCTGGGCTGCAAGCCAGGCTGGAGGCTCTGGGCCACGTGGTCACCGACGGGGGAAATGTACCCGTGGCGATTGCTGAAACCCGGGCGGCCGGCGAGCCGAACGCAAAATACATCCGGGAGATCACGCGAAACCTGCGAACGAGTGGCCGGCATCGTGATACAGACGCTCGAGGAAGGTGTCAGTCCTCTGCTTCTGGGAGGCGATCATTCCGTTGCCGCGGGTTCAGTCTCCGGGTTGGGTGAGTTTTACCGGCGCCGGAATCAGAAGGTTGGCCTGCTGTGGATCGACGCCCACTCCGACATCAACACTCCTGAGACTTCTCCCAGCGGCAACGTGCATGGCATGCCTTTGGCCGCGCTGCTCGGCCTGGGACCGGAGCCGCTGTCGGGCATCTTCGATTGGCAACCGAAAATCGACCCGCAGAACACAGTGTTGATCGGGGTGCGCGACATCGACGCCACGGAGAAGGAAAACATCCGCCGCGCCGGTATCGCTGAGGTGTATACCATGCGCGATATCGATGAGCGGGGCATGCGCACGGTGATGGAAGAGGCATTGCGCGCAGCCGGCCGGGGCACGGCCGGATACCACGTTTCGCTGGATATGGACTGGGTCGACCCGGAAGATGCGCCCGGCGTGGGGACGCCAGTACGCGGCGGGGCTACCTATCGCGAAGCGCACCTGGCCATGGAGATCCTGGCGGACCATGGACGATTGCTGAGCTTTGAGGTGGTCGAGGTGAACCCGGTGATTGACGAGCATAATCGAACCGCTGAACTGGCGGTGGAGTTGATCTGCTCCGCCTTCGGTAAGAAGATTCTCTGAAGTCGATTCCCTTGCAACCTCGCCGCATTCGCAGGCGTCTAGGTAGCCATGGAAATAGAATTGCGCGGGTTTATCGGTCGCCAGATTATCGTGACGGGTCCCAGTTTTATCGACAACGATCAGCTGGAGAGCGTAAAGCTGCTGGCAGTGGAAGAAGCCGGCATCTGGATCGAGAGTCAGAAGGCGGTCGACAGAGTCGTGGGTAAGCTACAAAAGAAGCCCTCCTCGTCGGGGCTTGCATTCTTTGTTCCCTTTGGGCAGATTGTCGCCATCCTGGCCGGCTTTGAACCCAGTGGGGTTGAGTAAAAACAGAACGTCTAGTGTTGTGGTATCCCACTCAAGCCCCAAAAGGCTTGAATGGGGCACCCAGCCTTCGTTACCGGTGAGACCTTCAGGGTGTAGACCCAGTCAGTGCGGGACTCGCGTGCTTTCGGCGATTTGCTTGAAGCGCTCGACGATGGGGCGCGCATCCCCAGCATGCCACGCCAGTTCGATGTTGCTGACTGCTCTTGCGCCGCGTAGTGGAAGGCACACCACTTCGGGTGAGGCGATGCGGCGGACACACGCGGGAGCTATCGAAACCCCGAGTCCGGCGCCGATCAGGCTCAGGATGGTGAGCCAGTGCGAAGCTTCCTGAACAATCTGCGGACGAAAGCCGTGCTCCTCACAGAGCGTCAACGGCTTCTCATAGGCCCGGGCACCCGCGCTCCGAGGATAGTAGATGAATGGTTCGTCCCTCAGCGCTGCGGGAGAGATGCTCTTCTGCCTGGCGCAGGAGTGCGTCGCCGGCAGCACGGCAACGAAGGGCTCAGACAATATGGTGGTCACGTGCAAGCCTTCCACCGGGTCCCCGTCGCGCAGAATACCGGCATCGAGTGTGCCGTTTTCCAGGCCCTCCGTCACCAACGCAGTGAATGACTCGTGCAGGTACAGCCGTACCTGTGGGTAAGCCTCGCGGTAGGAGCGGAAGATGCCCGGCAACTTCGAGAGCATCGCTGACCCGATAAAACCAATATGAAGGGAACCGACGTCCCCGTGGCCAATGCTGCGGGTCTCGTCAATGTCGCGCTGCACATTGCGCAGCGTCCTCTGTGCTCGCTGCAATAACGCCTCGCCGGCACTGGTAAGGCTGACGGAGCGGGAAGTGCGGGTGAAGAGTGGGTATCCCAGCAGCTCCTCGAGCTTGCGGATCTGTTGCGAAAGGGGGGGCTGGGCCACGTGCAGGCGCGCCGCTGCGCGGCCGAAGTGCAGCTCTTCCGCCACCGCAACAAAGTAACGCAAGTGCCGCAGTTCTATATCGCGATCCATATGCTGGAGATCTTAATACAGCCAAACAAGATATTGGACGTAATCGATCGGGGAAGGCAGACTGCTGATAGGGAGCTAACAGATATGGCGATACGCGAGGAAGAGATGCAAACGGTGGGTGGAGAGCGCGGGGCTAATCTGCCGGAGATTGAAATTCGGCCGCTCGAAAAAGGAGAGGACGCAACTGCGTTCCGGACGTTGAACGAGGAGTGGATCACGCGCTATTTCAAGCTGGAGACGATGGATCGGGAAACACTGGGCGACCCGCAAAAGAAGATTCTCGATAAAGGCGGATACATCTTCATGGCCTACGCCGGCGATCGGGCCGTTGCCTGCGTGGCATTGATTCCCATCGGCAACGGTGTTTATGAACTGTCGAAGATGGCGGTGTCGCCCGCGCTGCGCGGTCTGGGGATTGGCCGTAAATTGCTAGAGCACGCGATCGCCCAGGCAAAGCGGATTGGGGCAACGTCTTTGTTCCTGGGCAGCAATGCGAAGTTGGAAAACGCTGTGCATCTCTACGAGTCGGTCGGCTTTCGCCATGTGGCGCCGGAGAATATTCCGCCTATGCCGTATACCCGCGCCAACGTCTTTATGGAGATGCCCTTGTGATTTGGAAGCGATTATCGGTCAACTGACAACGCCAGATCGAGGACAATAGAAATGACCTATGCGAAAACCCCTACTTGCACTGGCCGTTTCAGCGTTTGGCATCGGCACGTCGGAATTCATCATCATGGGGTTGCTGCCGGACCTCGCCCATAGTTTCCAAGTCAGTATCCCGAAGACCGGGATTCTGGTCTCCGGCTATGCGCTCAGCGTCACCCTGGGGTCGCCGCTGGTGGCGCTTGCCTTGTCTCACATGGACCGGAAACGGGCGCTGCTGATTCTGATGGGGATGTTCCTGGTTGGAAATGCCCTGTGCGCTTTGGCTCCGACCTTCCTGCTGCTTCTTTGCGCACGCATTCTTACCGCTCTTTGCCATGGAGCGTTCTTCGGCATCGGCAGCATCGTGGCCTCTCACCTGGTGCCACGCTCGGAGCGGGCGCAGGCCATTTCGCTTATGTTCAGTGGGCTGACGCTGGCGAATGTGCTTGGAGTTCCCGCTGGAACGGCTTTGGGCCAGGCGTTTGGATGGCGCTTTGCCTTCTGGGCCCTGGTGCCGATCGGCTTGATCGCCGGTTTGGGCCTGCTGCGCATGGTGCCTTCGCAACCGGCAGAAAAGATACACCTGAAGCATGAGTTGCACGCGGTGGTGCGCCCCCAGGTGCAGCTGGTGCTTGCGCTCAGCACGCTGTCTTCGGTTTCGTTGTTTTGTGTCTTTACCTATATCGCCCCGATTCTCGAGCAGGTGACCCACCTCTCGCCGGGCGCGGTCACCAAGGTGCTTGTGGTCTTCGGCGTGGGGATTACGCTCGGGAATCTGCTAGGCGGGCGATTGGCGGACTGGAAACAGATGCCGGTGATCATCGGCGGGATCGTGCTGTTGATCGCGGTCTTCCTGGCCATGCCCTTGCTTGAGCCCACCGTGATCTCTGCGGTGACGATGGTTTTCGTGTGGGGCAGTATCCACTTCGCGGCTGGGGCTCCGTTACAGGCAAGGATCGTAGACCAGGCAAAGGGGGCTCCGAATCTGGCCTCGACGTTGAATCAGGGTGCGTTCAACCTGGGAAATGCCCTGGGTGCAAGCCTTGGCGGCATCATGCTGACCGAGGGCGTCGGGTACCGATATCTCTCCCTGGGCAGCGCTGCGGTGGCCAGCGTGGCGCTGCTGGTTGCGCTGATCGCACTGCGGGTGGAGCGGGGCGAGAATGACTCCGCGGAGAAAAGGCAGATGGCTTCTGTTTGAGACAGAATCATCTGCAGGAAGCGCTCGGCTTCAGAAGTCCCTCCCTGATTCCCTAACAAAGAACGGGTGGGCCCCATATCTCGCTCGTTTTTTGCGAGATATGGGATTCCACCGATGTTGACCCCTAAGTGCATCGGGTCAATCGAGAGTCAGAGGGAAAGAGCAGTGGTATCCCACATCTCGCGAAAAACGAGCGAGATATGGGGCACGTTCTTTGTTAGGGAATCAGGGGGCCGCACCAGAAGATGCAACTTAGGTTGTCTTCCGGAGCTATCGAAGACCCATAGAATCAGAACGGCATGAAGAAGAAACTTCGGGTTGGCGTACTCTTTGGCGGACGTAGCGGCGAACATGAAGTCTCCCTGCTGTCGGCCGCCTCGGTCCTTAAGGCAATCGACAGCAGCCGTTATGAGGTGGTGCCGATCGGCATTACCAAGCAGGGCCGGTGGGTCGTCTCCGGAGACGCCGAGCGGCTCCTGACGGGCGACTTTCCCGATACCGGGACGCTGCGCGCGGGCGATCCGCAACACACCGCACCCGCCGCATTGCTGGCCAAAGGACAAGGTGTGATCGTTCCCCCGATGCCGGCCGCGGGCGGTGGCCGGGGCGGCTCCCTGGTGCCCTTCGAGAGAGAAGCCACAGCGATCTCTCCGGCCCAGGATGTGCTGCAATTAGACGTCGTCTTTCCCGTGTTGCACGGGACGTTTGGCGAAGATGGCACCATGCAGGGACTGTTCGAGCTCGCTGGGCTGGCCTACGTCGGCTCCGGGGTTCTGGGCTCGGCCACCGGCATGGACAAAGAAGTCATGAAGCGCCTTTTTCTGGCGGCCGGGTTGCCCATTACCAAGCACGTTACGTTCCTGCGCCGGGAGTGGAAACAAAGTCCCAAGAAGATCATTGGCAGGCTCGAGGCCGCACTCAAGTATCCGCTCTTTGTTAAGCCCGCGAACCTGGGGTCGTCCGTCGGCATCAGCAAGGCGCACGATCGCAAGGAGCTTGGCCCAGCTATCGAACTGGCGGCCGGTTTCGATCGCAAGATCGTGGTCGAACAAGCCGTCGGTGGGCGCGGCAACCGGACTAAGATGGGCAAGGCACGCGAACTCGAAGTCGCAGTGCTGGGTAACGATGAACCCATCGCTTCCGTGGTCGGGGAGATTGTCCCCGGCAAAGAGTTCTATGACTACGAGGCCAAGTACCTCAGCGAAGGCTCACAGGCCATCATTCCCGCCAAGCTGACGAAACAGCAGAGTAAACAGGTGCAGGCCATGGCGCTCGACGCCTTCCGGGCGTGTGACTGCGCGGGTTTGGCGCGGGTGGACTTTCTCCTCGAGGCGGGCGATTCCGGACGGCTATACCTCAACGAGATCAATACCATGCCGGGTTTTACGTCGATCAGCATGTATCCCAAACTGTGGGAGGCGTCCGGGGTGAAGTATCGTGATCTGATTTCGCGGCTGATTGAACTCGCGCTGGAACGCAAGATGGAACAGGAACAGATCTCTTACTCCCGGTAGCCGGCTTTTGTTGCCGGTAGGGATCAGAGTAAACTTTGCGGGAGAGGCGAGGAGCACTCCCAACGCCATGACCCTGCTCGATGCACCTACCTACGATCCTGCGAAGGCACGCAAGCGCAAGAATATTCTGATCGCGAGCTTCATCACCGTGCTCGTGCTGGCGGGCTTTGTCTGGTATTTCTGGAACTGGCCGCAAGAGCATCGCGTGAATCAATTCTTTGCCGCCATCGAAGCCAAGGACATGCCGAAGGCCTTCGCCATCTGGAACCACGATCCGGATTGGCAGCAGCACACGCAGCAATATACACAGTACCCCTATGGCCGCTTCGAGGTGGATTGGGGCCACTCCAGCGACTGGGGCGACATCAAGACGCACAAGATTGTGATGTCGAAAACAGTGGGCTCCGGGGTGGTCGTCGGGGTCTTAGTCAATGGACAAAAGACGCCCGTCTTCCTTTGGGTCGAGCGCAAGACGAAGACGCTTGGCTTCTCCCCTGTCCAGCTTTCAACTGACTAGTTGAGGGCCGCCAGCAGTTTTTCAATACTTGCCGGGTCTTCCGCCTGCCCACACTTTTGGCTGCGGTCAATCTGCCTTAGTAGTCCGCTAAGCACCTTGCCCGGACCTACCTCAACAAAGTTGGTTACGCCCTCGGCGATGAGCAACTGCATGGACTCGGTCCAACGAACGGCGCCCGTGACCTGGCGAACCAGTGCATCGCGCAGCACTCCCGCATCGGTCACCAGCGCGGCATCCACGTTGACCACCAGCGGAACCTTGGCGGGCTGGAAGGAAAGGCTCTCCAGCACCGGAGTGAGGGCATCCTGGGCCGGCTGCATCAGGCTGCAATGGAAGGGCGCGGAAACCTGCAGCAGGACGGCCCGGCGGGCTCCCCGCTCCTTGGCCAGCACGATGGCCCGCTCCACTGCGGCAGTCGCTCCAGAGATGACCGTTTGTTCGGGACTGTTCATGTTGGCCGGCTCGACTGGCGCTCCCACCTCGCGCGAGGCGTCCTGGCATGCGGCGATTACCGATTCCACAGGCATACCAAGAATGGCGGCCATAGATCCCTGACCTGCGGGCACGGCCTCCTGCATCAACTGCCCGCGTCGGCGCACGGTGCGGGCTGCGGGGCCAAACTCGATCGTCCCCGCGGCAACGTTGGCCGAGTACTCTCCCAGGGAATGTCCGGCAAAATAATCGGCGGTTGCTCCGGCCGCGGCCAAGACCCGTAGCGCCGCTACGGAGACAGTAAAGATCGCCGGCTGGGTGAACTCGGTCAGGCGAAGCTGTTCTTCGGGTCCGTTAAAGCAGAGCTCCGCCAAGTCGAAGCCGAGGGCCTCATTGGCTTCCTCGAAAGTCTGGCGGGCGATGGGGAAGGCGGCGGCCAGGTCGCGGCCCATGCCGACGCTTTGTGAACCTTGACCAGGGAATAGGAAGGCTGTCTTGCTCATTCGTGCAGTGTCTAGTGGAGTGGTTGGATTGGTAGGCCCAGGTCCGGCTCGGATTCAGCGTCCGCCGGCTGGCGGCAGGCAAACTCCTGCTCCAGCCGCTGGTTGATACCGGCCTGGGCGAACTCCGCCGTCACCCGGATCCCGTTATAAATGGCGCGGTCATTGGAAGAGCCGTGGTTCACGATGCAAACCCCGCGCAGGCCGAGCAGCGGCGCGCCACCGTACTCAGAATGGTCGAGGCGCTTCTTGAAGTCGTTAAATGCTTTCCGGGAGAGCAGCGCACCCACCTGCGCGGTGACTGTGGAGTTGAGCGACTGGCGCAGCAGATCACGTACCAGCCGGGCTAGTCCCTCTGACGTCTTGAGGGCCACGTTGCCGACAAAACCATCGCAGACCACAACGTCGGCATTGCCGTTGTAAATGTCGCGACCTTCCACGTTGCCGATGAAGTTGATGGAGAGCTGCTTGAGCAGGGGCAAAGCCTCCCGGGTAAGATCGTTGCCCTTGCCTTCCTCCTCACCGATCGAGAGCAGGCCGACGCGGGGACGCGGGATCTTGAGCACGCTGCGCGCGTACATTTCGCCCATTACAGCGAATTGCTCCAGATTATGCGGCTTGCAATCGACATTCGCGCCTACATCGAGGAGCACGCAGCGCGAGCCGGACGAGGTCGGCAGCAGCGCGGATAGGGAAGGCCGGTCGACTCCGGGTAACGCTCCCAGCACCATTTTGGCCAGAGCCATCGCCGCGCCGGTATTGCCCGCGGTGAGAAAGCCGGCCACCTTGTTTTCTTTGACCAGGCGCAGACCGACCCGCATGCTGCTGTTCGGCTTCTTGCGGATTGCGTTGGCCGCCTTATCATCCATCGTGATCCATTCCGCTGCGGGGACGATCTCGATGGGCAGCTCCTCACCGCCGGTAGCGTCCTCGAGGGCGGGGCGCAGGCGATCCTCCGGTCCAACCAGGTGAACGCGGATGGGGAGCTGACGGCAGGCTAGGATCGCGCCCTTGATCTCGGGATCAGGAGCCTTGTCCGAGCCCATGGCGTCGAGCGCAATATCCGTTAGCTTGGACACAGATCCGGCTAGGCTTCCTTGGCTTCGAGCACTTCGCGACCCTTGTAAATGCCGCATTTGGGGCAGGCCCTGTGAGGTAGTTTGCGCTCGTGGCAGTTAGGACATTCCGAGACGGTGATGGGGGTGAGCGCGTCGTGCGAACGGCGCTTGGAGGTGCGGGCCTTGGAGTGGCGCCGCTTTGGATTCGGCATTGCAGATTCCTTTCAGGCGTTCTCCCAGACTGTCGATTCCGGCATTTGCCGGGATGCCCCGAAACGGCTGCAGCCTGTGATCGCTTTTCAACTTTACGTTTTCATCCTGCTGCGGAGATCGGCCAGCGCTGCCCACCGCGCATCGGTCTGGCCTGCATCGCAAGCACAGACCTCAATATTCCGATTCTGTCCACAGCGAGGGCAGAGTCCTTTGCAGTCTTGCCGGCAGAGCGCTCTCGCGGGCAAGGAGAGCAACACCTGCTCGCGCAATACGTCCTCAACCGCAAGACGGCCTCCTTCATAGTACCCGATTTCCGTATCGGAGGTCGAGATGGCGTGTTCGGCGCCGTCTACGTCGACGCCGGTGGGACGGAAGAGCAGATCGAAGTGTTCTTCCAGGCGATGGGCGACAGGATCGAGGCAGCGGGCGCAGGGCATTTCGAAGTTGCCCTGGTAGGCGGCGCGCAAACGGATGTCGTGGATATGCTCGTGGGCCCCGCGATGTTCGGTGAGCAGGTCAGCGCGGCCGCTTACCGGCATGCCGTCCAATTGCCGAATGCCGGAGCCGTAATCGATGGCGCCGGGGGGAACGGTTTCGCTGAATTCAAGCGGCTCCCGTTCCAGGTCGAGCACTGTTATCAGTATGGCCATGGCGTTCTCCCAGTGACTGGGTGATTGTAAGCGCGGTCAGGCGCAGCGGTTTGCGGCGGCGTCCCCCGTGGTTACCTCCGGTTTAAAAGCGATAATAGATGCCCAGGTTTGGCTGCAGGGTGGTTCGCAGCGTATGGGTGTCGATCGAGACCTGGTGAAAATCAGGGGTTTTGTATTTCAAGCCGCGAAGTCCGCCGTTCACCCCCAAACCGATGGAACAAAGGGACCTTGAAGCCCAGCGAATAGGTAAACTCCGGCAACAGCTGAGACGGCAGCGAATTGGGTACGGTCTGGTTCAAGTCGGTGAGCGTTCCCGCTATGGGGGAGAAGACAATGATCCCGCCGCCAATCGTAAAGTATGGTTGAACCCCGTAAATGGCAGGCGATTGAAGCAGGTAGGAGAAACTGAAGTCGGTTACGTTGCTCTCTACCTTGACTACGCCCTTGTTGTACGCCTCGTAGAACTTGGTATAGCTGAGGTCCGCTTCATATCCCAGCCAGGGCCGATAGGGTTGGCGAAAGCTGCACCAGGACACCCCCCGATTCGGTCGTATCCTCCTGAATAGAATTCCCGTTGGATTGATGGGTCACCTGATACAACCCGGCCACGCCGACATCGAATCTCTCTTTGGCTGGGGTCGCCGCGGGCACGGCTTGCGTGTCCTGGGCAAGCGAGGGGACGGCCCCTGGGAGCATACCCACCGCGACTGACCAGTACGCTTAAGAAGGAGGGAAACTGCCGGGTCCATGATGATCTGGAGGCCAAGCGAGGAAAGGGAAACGACTTTTTAAAACGGACACTCTGCATGTTAAGTCTTATCCCACTATATATCGTTCCCCAGGCTCAGTTTGGCGGTAGCAGCCGCCGCCAATCGCCGGCCGCGAAGAGTCGAATGCCGGCCACGCCCGCGGCGCCCGCGGCCAGGCAATCCCGGGCATTGCGGCTGGTCACGCCGCCCAGGGCGAAGACGGGTATGCCTTCAGCCGCCGTACATGCCCGCTGGAGTGCTTCCAGGCCCTGAGGCGCGACCTCAGGGCGCGGCAGGCTTCTCGAAAACCGGCGAGAAGAGCATCAGGTCCACCTGTTCTTTCCGGGCAACATGGATGTCGTCCAGAGTGTGGCAGGGTACGCTGATGATCGCGTTGAGACCGGCAGCGCGGAATATCTGCCGCGCCCGCTGGGCCGCACCGGGCTTGGGTTTGCCGGCTAGATGCACGCCGTCGGCGCCGGCGGCCACGGCCAGCGCAGCCGACTCTGCCGCGGAAACATTCACCAGCAGCTTGGAACGGTTGTGTTCGATCTTCTCCACCATCTCCCGGGCGAGCGACTGGAGATCGGCGACAGCCAGATCTTTCTCCCGCAGTTGGATGAAATGTACGCCCCCGGCCGTCCAAGCCTCCACCAGACGGAGGAGTTGGCGGCGAAGAACCGCTTCGGACTGAGTTTCCGGCTGGCGCCTGCGGTCCGTTATGGCACAGAACTGCATGGACTGGAGTCTATTCTGCATGTCTCTTGAGGACCCCGAGTACACTAGAAAAAGTTATGGTGTTTGCTTTCAGGTTCTTTCCATCGAACTCACAAAAACGGGAAATTAATCTCTTCGATTCGTTCTTCCGGTACGCTTCCAACAAGGCATGATTAGCTACGACCTACTCATCATCGGTTCCGGCCCCGCGGGCCAGCGCGCCGCCATCTACGCCAATAAGCTGGGCAAGCGGGCCGCGGTTGTGGAGCGAATGCGGACGGTCGGCGGGGTCTCGGTAAATACCGGCACCATCCCCAGCAAGACGATGCGCGAAGCCGTTCTGCATCTCTCCGGCTATAACTACCGTTCGATCTACGGCATGAATTACAAGGTCAAGGAAAAGATCACGATGGCGGACCTTGCGTTCCGCGTCCAGCACGTGATCAAGACCGAGATTGATGTGACCGAAGCGCAGCTTTCGCGCAATGGGATCGATGTGCTCCCCGGAGTGGCCAGCTTTGTAGACAGCACCCACGTGAAGGTGACCAATGAGGGTGGCACGCAGACGTACGAGTCGAAGAACATCATCATCGCCACCGGCACCAAGCCGGCCGACTCCCCCAGGGTGCCTATCAATGGGCGCTCGATCGTAAACAGCGATCAGATTCTCGACCTGCCCAATTTGCCCAAGTCGCTGATCGTGGTGGGCGGCGGGGTCATCGGCGTGGAGTACACCTGCATGTTCGCCGCGCTTGGCGTGCGCGTTACGCTGATCGAAAAGCGGCCCAAGCTGCTGGAGTTTGCCGACCAGGAAATCGTGGAGGCGCTCAGCTACCATTTGCGCGACAGCCGCGTGACCATGCGTCTGCACGAAGAAGTGGAAAGTGTGGAAGAGCTGCCGGATTGCAGCGTGGTCGCTAACCTGGAGAGCAAGAAGAGAATCTCGGGCGGCGCTTTGCTGTATGCGGTTGGCCGCTCCGGCAATGTCGCCGAACTCGATTTGGCGGCGGTGGGCATCGAGCCGGATTCTCGCGGCCGCATCCCGGTGGACAAGGACTTCCGCACCAAGGTGCCGAATATCTTCGCGGTGGGAGATGTGATCGGTTTTCCCAGCCTGGCCTCGGTGTCGATGGAACAGGGCCGAATCGCGGTTGCGCGGGCCTTTGGCAACGAGAACGTGGTATCCAATCCGAGCTACTACCCGTATGGCATCTATACGATCCCGGAGATCTCGTTCATCGGCAAGACCGAAGAGCAGCTCACCGATGAAGACGTGCCTTACGAAGTAGGCGTGGCCTACTACCGCGAGATCGCCCGGGGACAGATACGAGGCGATACGACGGGACGCCTGAAGATTGTCTTTCATCGCGAAACCCGGCATCTGCTGGGCGTGCACATCATCGGCGAGGGCGCCAGCGAACTGCTGCACATCGGACAGGCGGTCATGTCGCTGGGCGGCACACTGGACTACTTCATCGATACGGTGTTCAATTACCCCACCCTTGCCGAGTGCTACAAGGCTGCCGCGTTCAACGGCATCAACCGGCTGGCCCGGGCAGCAGACTAAAGGAAGAGCGGATGAGCAGGACCATTGGCATTGTCGTGTCCTCGAGGATTGTCGCGGGGCTCATGGAAGATCACAAACTGGTGGGAGAGCTTAGCCGCTATCCGGCCAATCCAGACGACCACGAAGCTTTGCTGGAACATCCCTTCGAAAGCCTTTGTCATTTGATCACCGACCAGGTGATGGCGCTGCAGCCAAAGGGACAGATCGATGCAATCGGGGTCGCCATTCCCGGGATTATTCGCGACGGTATTGTGGAGGATTCTCCCAATCTTGCCCAGCTGAAGGGTGGGAAGATCGCGGAAACGCTGGCCAATATCTTTCAGGCGAAGGGGATTGTGGCCCCGTTGAAGACCATGAATGATGCCGACGCGGTTGCGGCTGGCCTGGCGGTGACGCAAGGCCGCACGGATCGCCTGGTGCGGGTTTGGACCATTGGCAACGGGATCGGATTCGGACGCTACCCCTACACGCCGGGCGTGTGGGAGGGCGGACACATGGTGGTGACGCTTGATCCCAAGGAGACCTACTGCGGATGCGGGGGGCGGGGACACCTGGAAGGAATCATGGGGTATCGCGCGATGCGGTTGCGCTTCCTGGACATGGAACCGGAAGAGGTCTTTGCCGCGGCCAAGAAAGGCGATGCGCGCTGCATGGACTTCGTGCGGCTGTGGCATCGCGGACTGGGCGCTGCGACTGCCACGTCGATCCATTTGGGCGGTCCCGGCCGGTTCTACTTCACCGGCATTAACGTGCGCTTCCTGGATCTGAATTTGCTGAAAGAATACCTGTGGCAAATGGTCAAGATGAGCCCGCTGCAAAGCTATTCCCTGGAAGTCGTGCCGGAGAACAGCGAGGTCGCGGTGATTGGCGCTGCGGCTTCTGCGCTTCTGGCTCCGGTGACTTAGCCAGGCAAGGCGTGGGCTAGAAATAAGCGCAGGGGCTGATTGGTAGCTCAGGGCGTTCTCACCAGGGCTAGTCTGAATTTCTCACAGACCTGCCTCTCTCTAACCGGTAACAAATGATGGGTGCCCCATATCTGCCCGGTTTTGGCAGATGTGGGATTCCACGGACCTCAACCGCTGACTGTACACGGCGTAGATGATCATGGACCTGGGGCTCCGTTGCAGTAGAGAGAGCTGCCGGTCCAGCGCGGTGGAATCCCACATCTGCCAAAACCGGGCAGATATGGGGCACCCATCATTTGTTACCGGTAGAGAGAAGCAGGTCTGTGAGAAATCCAGACTAAAGCCCTTTCATTGGAGGAGGAAGCGTTCTCGCGGGTTTGAAAACCCGCTCCCCGGACTGATGCTCGCTGCGGCGAGAAAGTCCGGGGCTGGCACGGTGTGTTAGGAATAACTGCGCTGGTAGATCCGGGAAAGACGGTCATGCCAGCCCAGGCGCTCGGGATCGAACCATGCCCAGATAAATCCCAACCCCAGCGGGGCTGCCGACAGTAGCATGAAAATCACCCGCCTGCACATTGCTTGCCGAGTTGGGTTCTCGTCATCAAAGGTGCACAGCGCGATCTTGGCGTAACGCATTCCTGGAGTGCCCTCGGCGTACTTGAAGAACAGGTATTGGTATAGGAGGAAAAATCCTCCGAGCACCAAACCGGCGGCGAACAGGGCTGGTTTGCCGCTGGGCGGATGTGCCGTACAGGCCACAAAGACCAACACGAAAAGAGCAAAGGCGGCCACGATCAGCGCCAAGTCGAAGATCCCGGCCATGAGCCGGTCTTCGAAGGACGCGGGCTTGAGCGGAATCTCATGATTGGACGACTCCGCGTCGCCGGAATGCAGGGACGCGGGATCGGTATCGAGCCGAATGGGCGACCACTCCGCACCGGCGGGCCCGACCCTGACTGCCTGGGAAATGCTCTCCGGCGCCACTTCGAAAATCCTGAGCTGATCGTGTCCCGTTAGTTGTGAGCTATCACGCAGCGGACCTTCCGCGAGCCGGGGACGGACTTTACGAGCGGCCACCAGCTCTCGCGGAAAATCGATCAGGTTTACGGCTAACGGTTCCACCTCCGCCTCTTCGGGCTCCGCGGCGGATACAAAGGCAGGTTCAACATGGTCAGTATCTACGGCTGCACCAAGGCCGGGTTTGCCGCTAATCAGCTCAGTGTCAAGCGAACCGCTCCAAGTCTCTGGAGAGGGTTGCGGCAACAGATGAGGAACATCGACGGCAGCTAGCTCGGGCGCGGCCGGCGCTGCCTCGGCTTGAGCCTTGGCTGCAAAGACCTCGCTGTAAGAGGGCGCATTCGCATACCGCTGAGCTACCTTGGCGGCCAGCCGGGAGGCGCGGGATTCAACTTTGCGCTCCAGATGCTCCAGGCCGGGGAGAGGTACTTGCTTCCCCTGGATGTGTTCCGCCTCGACGCGTAAACGGCGCGAACGCGTCGCAGCCAGGCGCTCGTTCAGTTCCTGCTTCCATGCCGGCACTACTTCAGTGTCTGCTTGGAAAAGATGTTCTCCGACATTCGGCGAAGACGGGCTCAATTCTGTTCTCCTCTTGAGTGGTGCGTGTTGCGTGGCCCCGTAGTACGGAGTAAAGCGGCGGACACACACAGCAGTGTGTGTAGCCGGTGAGTCACCCGGGATTCGCTCATACGCGGCGCCAGCATAGCCACGATTTCGGTCCCGGCGACAAGATCTGAAGTTTGCTGATCCCATCAGGCGTGACAGGAAAATCGGGTTGTGCGGAGGCGACAGTAAACACGCTTTCTTTCTTCACTGGCAAGCGCAGTGAAGGGGAGAGAACGGGGCCTGTGATAACCAGAGCAGCGGACCGTCAAATGAAATGAGCGAGCGCCATTTGCTATCCTAGCTTCGCCCCTTGGTAATGAGAGTCCGCACCTTTTTGTTTATCACAGCGTTAACGCTGTGTCATCCTCAGCTTTGGCCGCAGACGTTGACCAGGCAGTTTCCCGCGGCAATGCCGGGGGACGCTGCTGTTGGTAGAGCGGAGCCAGAGCCAAGCCTTGCGGTCAACGGTGTAGCGGCAACGCAAAGTTCACAGCAGGCGCCGGCAGCGTCTCTCCCCGATGCGCCTGGCTATCCAATCGCTGAAGTGGTTGAGGCACCGCCCGCGGGTGTTCCCGTAGTGATTCGCGCCGACCAGCAGGAGAAGCATGGAGATATCTTTACCCTGACGGGTGACGTCCGGATCGACTACAAGGATTACATTCTCACCGCGGACAAGGTTTCCTTCAATCGGTTGACCAGCGACGCCGAAGCGGATGGCCATGTGCGGCTCGAGGGGAAACGGAACAACGAACTCATCCTTGCGGATCATGGCAAGCTCAACTTTGATTTGGAGACCGGCCGTTTCGAAAACGTGACGGGAAGCGTCGGCCGCCAGCCATCCGCGAGCAAGCGCAGGCTGGTTTACACCACCGCGAATCCGTTTCTTTTTACCGGGAAGTTGCTGCTCAAAGAAGGACCGGAACGCTACCAGATCATCGAAGGCACCATGACCTCGTGCCTGCTGCCTGATCCGGACTGGCGGATCCATTCCGCCGTGATCCGGGTGAATTATGGGCAGGCACGCGCGAAGAATAGTTACTTCACGCTGTTTGGGAAGCCGATTCTCTACCTGCCCTACGTCACCCACCCGGTGAGCAGTAATACTCGGGAAAGCGGGGTGTTGATACCCAACTTCGGTACTTCCTCTACCAAGGGGACAGTCATCGGCGACTCGTTTTACCTGGTTCTCAACCGCAGCGCAGATCTCACCTTCGGCACGCAATACTTCTCTCTGCGCGGCTGGTCACCCAGTGGCGAATTCCGCTATCGAGGCCGCGAAAACGATTTCGCCTCGGCCCGCATTACCGCTCTCTTCGACCGCGGGCTACCACCCACTTATATCAACGAAGGCGGCCAGGACATTCTCTTCAACGGCCGGCACGACTTTGACCCGGAAGAGCACGACCGTGCTGTCAGCGCCGCCGAGTATCTGAGCTCGTATGTCTACCGTGAGGCGTTTGCCGAATCGTTCGCGCTGGCCGTCGCCTCCCAGGTGACGTCTTCGGTATATTTCACCCACAATGACGATGGCGTTTCGGCGAGCGTTCACTTCGACCGCTATCAAAACTTCGAGGGGATCACGCAGGTGGGTAATACCTTCGTGACCCCGCAGATCCAAATCCTCCACTTGCCCAGCCTCGATTTGGACACGGCTGAGCGGCGATTAGAGGGCACGCCCCTGCGCTGGAGCTTTGATGGTTCGACCGCCGGACTGAGCCGCAGTGAGCCCGGGTACACGAGCGGGTGGATGGGGCGTTTCGACGTCTACCCTCACCTCTCTCTTCCGCTGCATGTGGACGGTTGGACCCTGCGGCCGGAAGCTGGCGCTCGCGAGACCTTCTATACCGGTAGCCAAATTGCCACCAGCACGACCCCGCTACCGGGCAGCGGTAGTGTCAATCGCACCGATCTGGAGGCCAGCTTTGAGCTGCGGCCGCCGGCACTGGTGCGGGATTTCAAGGCGCCGGCATTGGAGAAACTTTTCGGGAGCGATGTGCGGCACACGATTGAGCCGGAGTTGCACTATCGCTATGTTGCCGGAGTGAATAACTTCTCCTCCATCCCGCGCTTCGACCCGGTCGACATCGTAAGCGATACGGATGAAGTGGAATACTCGATAACACAGCGGCTCCTGTTCAAGCATTTGCACCCCAAGCCCTGCAAGAGCGGTGATTTACCGCCTCCCCTCAATGGGGTCATTTATGTGCCGGTGGCTTACACCGAGTGCGGAGGTGACACCAGTGAGTGGATTACCTGGAAGTTAGCGGCAAAATATTTCTTCGAACCCTATTTTGGGGGCGCCGTGACTCCCTTCCGGCGCAACGTGCTCACCTCGACGCTCGACCTCACCGGGGTTAGTTTTTTGAGTGGACCGCGCAATACGTCTCCTCTCATTTCGCGCTTCAAGATCCGCACCAGTGAACACATGGACCTGGAATGGGATGCGGATTACGACTTTAAGAACAAGCGGTTGGACGCCAGCAATATCTTTGCCGACTACCGCCGCGATAGCGTCTTTGGAAGTGTGGGCTATTCCACGCTGCAGACGCTCAATGGTTCTTTCACCGCCAGCCTTGCCAGCCAGGTAACCAAATACAACCTGCTGCGTCTATTGCTGGGGTATGGAGCCCCAACCAAGCGTGGACTGAGCATCGCCGCCAACGCGGGCTACGACTTTATCCAGGACGCCCTGCAGTATGGCGGGGTGGAGACCTCCTATAACCTGGATTGTTGTGGCTTGGTGGTCGAATATCGACGCCTGGCCCTGGGCTCGGTACGGAACGAGAACCAGTACAGCTTCAGCTTTACCCTGGCTGGAGTAGGCGCCGCCGGAAATCTGACTCATTCGGAGCGCATTTTCTGATCGTGGCCCCCCAAAAGCGACAGGGCCAGAGGAGAAATGCTCTAATGGTTCTATGGTATGGAAAGGTGGTTGTCGTGTTTGTACGCCGTACCCTGGTTTGGTGCCTGCTCGTCTCCCTGGCCGCAGGTTGCAAGGCTCAAAGTCCCTCCAGCTCCGCATCGACTAGCGCTTCTCCCGTCCCCACTTCTCAACTCAACCGGAGAATCGAAGTCCTGGTGCGCTCGCAATTTGACGTGCCCCCGAATGTCGAGGTGACGATCGGCGCTACCAGCAAGAGCGATTTTCCCGGATTTGAAAGCTTGCCCATCACTTTTTCCAAGAACGGCAAGCAGTCGGTGGTGAATTTCCTGCTGTCCAGCGATGGCAACACGGTAGCGCGGCTGGAAAGGTTTGACATCAGCAAGAACCCGGCGGACACGATTTCCATCCAGAACCGTCCCTTGCGGGGAGCGTCCGACGCCAAAGTCACTATCGTGAATTTTGACGACCTCGAGTGCCCCTACTGCGCGCGCATGCACCAGCAACTCTTCCCGGCCATACAGGACCATTACAAGGGCCTGGTCAAGTTTTACTACAAGGATTTCCCCCTGGTGGAAATCCATCCCTGGGCAATGCACGCAGCGGTTGACTCGGGCTGCCTGGCGGATCAGAACGGCGACGCCTACTGGCGGTTTGTCGACTATCTGCATGCGCACTCGGAGGAGGTCACCGGCCCAGCGCGCGATGCCCAACAAGCCGGAAAAACGCTGGATAAGATGACGCATGACGAGGGCGAGCGCTCCAAGCTGGAATTGGCAAAACTCGACGCATGTATCGCCAAGCAGGACGAATCTGCCGTACGTGCGTCGATGAAGCAGGGAGACAGCCTGGGGGTAAACGGCACGCCTACGTTGTTTATCAACGGGGAGCGTATCTCCGGCGTGCTGCCGGTTTCGGAGCTTAGCATCGCCATCGACCGGGCTCTGCGAGAGGCCGGGGTGCAGCCCCCTGCGCCGATGGCGGAACCGGCGAAACCGGCGGCGACTCCGCCACCCGCCAAGTAAAGATTTCGATCGCGAGGATAAAGAACGTTGGAACCAATCGCACTATTTCATAAGCCCGCTACTGCCTGCGCCCTGATGAGCATCGTCCTATTGAGTGGCGGATTTGTCGGCTGCAAGAAGAGCTTTGGGCCGGACGTGGTGGCCACGGTGAACGGGCAGCCGATCCAGCGCTCGGAAGTGGAGAAGGATTACCGCGATAACCTGGGCAACAACAAAGAGCAACCTACCAAGGAACAAGCCGACGCGACGCGGCTGGGCATCCTGAAGCAGTTGATCGATGACGAGATCCTGCAACAAGCGGCAAAGAAAATGAACCTGGTGGCCAGCGAGGAAGAGGTCGACGCACGACTGGCTGAGATGAAGGCGCCTTACACCCAGGAAGAGTTTGACAAGCGGCTGCAGGCCTCCAGCATGTCGTTGGACGATCTGCGCCGCCAGATCCGGCGCTATCTCACTTCAGAAAAACTGATGAACAAGGAAGTGACCTCGCGCATTAACATCACCGACGCGGATATCTCAAACTTCTACAATGCCAACAAAGCCCAGTTCAACTTCATCGAGCCCAAGTACAACATCGCCGATATCATCGTGACTTCGCAGCCCACCCCGATGCAGCAGGGCGCCAATCTTCAAAACAGCAAGGCAAGCAATGACGTCGAGGCGCGGCGAAAGATCGAAATGATTCATAACCGGCTGGAAAGCGGAGAAGACTTCGCCACCGTAGCCAATAACTACTCGGAAGACACCAGTGACGCCAACAACGGCGGAAACATGGGCTTCATCCCGGAGTCGAGTCTGCGCAGCCAGGCGGCCGTTTTCGCGGCGATCTCCCGGCTGCAGCCGGGGCAAATGACGGATGTCCTTCCTTTAGTGCCGCCGGGCGCCAGGGCTCCCGTGGGTTACGCGATCTATAAGCTCATAGAGAAGGAGCCGGCCGGCCAGCGGGAGTTAAACGACCCCCGGGTGCAGCAGGAAATTCGCCAGCAACTGCGCGATAGCCGCTCCCAGCTGCTGCGCGCGGCTTACTACGAAATTATGCGCAATCAGGCTCACGTGGAGAACCACCTGGCGGAACAGATCTTCAAGAATGGCGCTCAGTGAGGTTGGTCTAGCTCAAGGTTCTGCTGGAACTCCACCGAGGACCGAGTCCCGGAGAGACGGCTGCGAGTAGTCCCCTAAGCGCTAACGCGTTTAGGGTGTTTTCGTCCAAAAACAACTAAACAAATCAGCGCTTTATGGGACTTACTCCTGGGATCCTAGATCCAGCACTGGCGTCCTGGGGAATATTCAGCCGTCCCCTCGGGACTAAGTTCAGAACCATGGTTCCGCATCGGCTCAAAACTACGGAGCTGAGGGGCCCTGCCCGGCCCTGTAGCGGCCACGGTTGCAAACAACAAGCCCCTGGCCTTGGCCAGGGGCTTGTGAGTAGTTCTTGATCTCTACTACTTGCCGGTGTTGGTGTTGTCCATGGTGATGCCGCCTGGCGTTTGCTGGTTCTTCTTTTCCTCGTTCGCCTTGCGGGTGGCCATGGTCTTGTCACGCCACTGGTCGAACATCGCCATGTCCGCCTTGTGCGCGGCCTCGTCACCGCAATCCAGGTCGGCTTTGCGCCGGTAGAGCAGGCTCAGATACGACATCGCGTCATCGTAGCCGGGACGCAGATTGATCGCCTGCTGCAGTTCCTTGATGCCCTCGTCGACGAAGGGCGTGTTTTCTTCGGACAACTTCTGGCATGCGGCCTTGTCCTTGATCATGTCGCCATTGTCCTGCATCCCGAGGCTGTTACGAACCTGGATTGCATTCTTGTAGGCGATCCGCCAGTCGACGACTCCGATGGTGTAGTGCGCGACCGGGTCATTGGGATCGACCTCGGTTACCTTCCTCTGCCACTGCTTGGCCTCATCGGTCTTACCGGTATTCAAGTAGACCGCGGCGATTCCCTTCAGGGCGTTGAGGTCCTTCGGATCCTTGGCCAACACCTGCTGGTAAGCATTGACCGCCAGTTGCGCGTTCTTTGTATTTTCAGGAGTGTTTGCGTCCGGAACCACCTGCTGAGCGTAGGCGGTGGCGAGATACAAAGGAGCGTTTTCCAGCGTCGGATCAAGCCGTTCCGCGTTCTGGAAGTGGTCGATTGCCTCTTCAAACTTGGCATTCTTGTATGCCTGAACACCCTTGATCAATTGATCGCGTGCCTGCAGCTTGCTGCACCCGGTAACCATGGTCAGCAGCGACAGGATGGCGACCGCCAGCACCGGAAGATATGCGCTTCGCTTCATTCTGGTTCAAATCTCCTTATGATCGCCAGGCTCCGCCTGATCTTGTAATGAGCTTACGCGGGCCTGCAACTCGAGAGGAAAAAACTCCGCGCTGTGATTGTAATTGGTTTCGGCCTACTGGCAAGTCCTGTACCAAAAACAAGGTCCGTCGGTTGCCGAGGAGGCAACCGCGGACCTTTCATTGCGGGCGCTTGATTCGATCGTGTGCTTGCTTTTGTGGAGCTCATGCAGCAGGGTTCGGGCAACCTTTCGTTCAATGCCAGCGTGCTGATATCAGCAGCTTGCTCACCGTGGCCCGATCTGCAATAACTGAGCAGCTTTACTGCCCCGCTGCTACCTTTGGTGTGATAAGGCCGATGTGGTCTACACCTGCCTCATGGCCGATATCGAGTACGTCCGCCACAGCCGAGAAGTCCAGTTCCGGATCTCCCTTGACGAACATAACCTTCTCCGCACGGGTGGCGAAAATGCCTTCCAGCTTATTCAATAGGTCGCCGTGGGATACGTCCAGCTCGTTGATCTTGTAGCCGGGTACGCCCCCACCTGGACGATGTGTGACCTGGACCACGATGGTGCGGTCGTTGTCCTGTTCCTTTTGCGGGTTTTTGGGCGGCTGCGGCACCAGCGCATCGAGCCCCTTCGGAGTCACTGGCGTAATGACCATGAACACGATCAGAAGCACCAGCAAAACATCGATCATCGGGGTCACGTTGATACTTGCATTAAGGCCGCCACCACCACCTGTATCGAATGCCATCTCGTTCCTCGTTTCACTCGGCTCAGCCCTGCGGGCAGGCCTTTAGTTGTTAGTCGTCAGAAAGCGATTGATCCGCCAGCCTACTGTCCGGCTGGTGGCGTAGCAGGTGGGGCCGCGTTCTGGTCTGTCCGGCGATCGGTCAACAAGCCTACCTGGTCTACGCCGGCAGTGCGCACATCGTCGATTGCATCCATGACCGTGCCATACTGCGCCCGGGCATCTGCACGCATAAAGATTTGCTTCTCGGTCTTGTTCTGCAACATATCGGCGACTTTGGCGCCAAGATCCGCCATGGAGACCTGGTTTTGTCCTAAGTAGACCTTGTTATCCCGGGTGATGGCCACGACTACAGAGTCTTCCTTGTCGGCGTCCGGCATCGAGGTCGGGTCGGTTACCTTGGCCAGTTCGATATTCACCTTATTTTGCAGCATCGGGGTGATGACCATGAAAACGATAAGCAACACCAGCATCACGTCCACCATGGGCGTGACGTTGATGTTCGAATTGACTTTGGCGCCTTCGTTTCTGACTGCGATTGACATCGTCTTTGCTCCGTGGGCCGAGCTGCTATAGCGTTTTCAGAGTGAGTGTAGCTGCCTGCCCGCACCGACTATGAAAACGCTCCAGGCCGCCCATCTTCAGAATGACTTTCTATGAGTCCGGTGAAAACCACCAGGTTGGAACGGATTCTACTCTTCCGTTCCAACCGGTGCAGGATTCCCGCTGTGGAGTGATTGCAGCACTTGCCGACTAGCGGCGGTGGCTCTGCTTGATGAAATAGTCGATCAACTCGCTGGAGGAGTTGTCCATCTCCACGTCGAAGGCTTCCACCTTACCAGTGAAGTAGTTGAAGGTCATAACCGCGGGGATGGCCACGAGCAATCCGAAAGCCGTGGTTACCAGGGCTTCAGAGATACCGCCGGCGACTGCGCCGATACCTGAGGTCTTCTGGGTTGCGATCTGTTGGAAGGCGTTCAAGATACCGACGACGGTTCCGAACAACCCGATAAAGGGGGCGGTGGAACCGATGGTTGCCAGGCCTCCCAAGCCCCTCTTGAGCTTGGCGTGGACGATTGCTTCCGAGCGCTCAAGTGCGCGCTTGCTGGATTCGATCTGCTCCTCGGTGATGGCGCCGCCGCTACCGAAGTTGCGGAACTCCTGCAGGCCGGCAGTCACGACTTCAGCCAGATGGGACTTCTTATTGCGGTCAGCAACCTTCACTGCTTCGTCCAGCTTGCCTTCCTTGAGAGCGCCGGCAACACGCGGAGCAAACTCACGCGACTGCTTACGAGCCGCGCTGAAGTAGAGTGCGCGGTCGATGATCACAGCCAGCGACCAGATAGACATGACGAAGAGGACGGCGACGACGGCCTTTGCCGCGGCGCCCATATTGTGCCAGAGGTCCATGGGGGAGAAGCCGACGGTCTGTCCTGATTCCTGAAACAGGTACATGCCGAGAGCTGCCTGGTGGGCGGCGAGATGGGAGAGTTGAGCGAGAATCACTGAATCTTTCCTCCTACGGAATTACTTCGTTAGAGCTCTGAAACAACCAGATGCTAGCACCGGGGAACTTCGTTACGAAATGACCCGAAGTGGCCACGAGGGGGATTGCCGGCTACCACCTTGGTAAAAAAGCGGTGCGCCGGCACATCGGACTAACCACCGAGATTGAAGACAACGTTGACCGTAGTCTCAACTTCGACGGGGTCTCCATTCAAGAGATAAGGTTTGTAGCGCCAGGAGCGGACCGCCTCCAGAGCTGCCTGCTGCAACATCGGAGGACCGCTGACGACTCTGAGGTTCTCGATCGAACCGTTTTTGGAAATTGTGGCCTGCAACACGACGGTTCCCTGAATACGGGCCGCCTTTGCGATTGCCGGATATTGGGGCACTGTCTTCTCAAGCAGGTTGCCTTGCATCACGCCGGAGGAGATGCTCAGCTTCTTGGGAGGGGCTGCCTTGACGATCGCCGGCCCTGATCCAATACCGCCGAGGATACCGCCCATGACGCCGCCGGGGGTTCCGCCGCCCATGCCTTCCATACCGGAAACACCAGCCATCGAAGGTGGAGCTGCGGACTCCTTGATTTGCTTGATCTCTTTCGGGATCTTGCTGGGCGCCTGCAATTGGTTGTCGAGCATTTCAGACTTGATCTTGACCTGGACCGGAGCCTGAGGTGGTGGTGGCGGAGGAGGTGGCGGGGGAGGGGGTGGTGCAACCAGCAGCGTGGCCATCATCTGCGTGGGTAGCGCTTCTGGATGTAACAGAGGCCAGATAATCAGCGCAGCCAGGATCAGGCCGTTGATAGCGAAAGTAGCAATTGACCAATACTTACTCTTGGTCTTTAGCTTGCCACCAGACTCCATTAGAGAATCTTCAAACATCGCCTTACCTCGGATATTCGAACTTGTACCAACTTAGACACCAGAGTTTGTTTTTTTGATCCCGAAGGGCTATTGGCATGCAGAGGATACCTGTGCAAAGGGTGGAAAACTTTTGTTTCTAACTCTGCGGGCGGCTAAAGGCCTCGGAAAACCCTGCTGAAACCGGGGGGAAAGCTTTACTCGTTTCGTAGGATGGCTTCTGCCGCGGTGTAGATGTCCCAGGGTGAAACAACTTGAGGGGGTGGGACGCTGGTAGGTTCGCTCTTGTCCATCCACCTCCACCACTACCATGGCGGCCCACCTCAGCAGTGGTAGAGGTGGATGGACAGAGTTTTTCCCGCCAACAGCGGCTTTTCCGCAGTTGGACTAGGCCTTGGCTCGTTTGCTCGCCGGCAAAGCTGCAGCCTTACCGCGTTTCCCCCGCCATTCCTGGTAGGCCACCAGCATGGGCGCTGCTACGGCGATCGAGGAATAGGTGCCGATGAGAATGCCGACTACCAGGGCAAAGGAAAAGCCGTGCAGGACCTCCCCACCGAAGATGTACAGGGACAAAACAGTGAGGAAGGTCAGGCCCGAGGTCAAAACTGTTCGGCTCAAGGTCTGGTTGATGCTGCGATTCACTACCGTTTTCAGGGTTTCGCGACGGGAGAGGCGCAGATTCTCCCGGATACGGTCGAAAACCACGATTGTGTCGTTCATTGAGTAGCCGATCAGGGTCAGAATGGCGGCGATGACCGTCAGGGTGATTTCCTGGTCGGATAGGCTAAACGCGCCAACCGTGATCAGGGTGTCATGGAAAACCGCTACCACCGCGGCCACACCGTAGATCAGCTCGAAACGGAACCACAGATATACCAGCATTCCGAGCAGGGAGTAAAGCGTCGCCAGCAAGGCCTGCCGGCGCAACAATGCGCCTACCTGGGGTCCGATAATGTCGGCCGCGAAGACATGGAAGCCAGAAAGATAGGCGCCCTGCTTCAGCTGGTTGACCACCGCCGGGTCAGCCACGCCGTTCAGCTGGTCGATGCTACTAATCATGCCCCCAAGGTCGTGGTCGCGATGATTCAGAATGGCCGCTGCCTGCTGGGCATATTTTTCTGCGGCGCCGGGCGCCCCCACCAGATGCTCAGGGTCGGCCTGCTGCAGATATTGGACCAGGGCTCCCTGGCTGGCGTTGTCTAAATCGAGCTTGCCCTGGTTGGCCGCGCCGGTGCTGGAGTAGTTTGCATTGAGCGCCTGGACAATGGTCTGCCGCCCGATATCGAGGGCCGACTCCTGGGTTTCCTTTTGCGCCAGCGAAATGGCTACCTGCTTCTGGGAGGCCGTTCCGTAGGTTTGGATGCGGCTATCGTGAATGCCAGCGCGATCGATCGCCTGGCGAATCCGGTCAAGGTTTGGCGCCTGGTCGAATTGCACGTAAACCAGGGTGCCGCCGCGAAAGTCGATCCCCAACTTGATGCCATGCCAGAAAAGGATCGACAGCACTCCCGCAACACTGAAGATCAACGAAAAGGCGAGGAAGTACCACTTTTTCCCTAGCCAATCAACGTCAACGCCACGAAATAATTCCACTTGAAAACTCCGCCTTACTGGTACACAACCACTACCCGATGGAAAGTGCCTCTCCGCGCTGCTTACCCCTGAGGATCTCATCGAAGATGTGGCGCGAGACAAAGACCGCTGTGAAGAGGTTGGCGAACAAGCCAAAGCTCAACGTGACCGCAAAACCCTTGACCGGGCCGGTGCCGAAAAGAAACAGAATGAGGGCCGAAACAATCGTCGTTACGTGGGTATCGAGAATTGTCGTCCATGCATGCGCAAACCCCTGGTCGACCGCGGCCGCAGGCGCCTTGCCTGCCCGCAACTCTTCCCGGATGCGCTCAAAGATGAGCACGTTTGAATCGACGCCCATGCCGATGGTGAGAATGACCCCAGCGATCCCGGGCAACGTCAGAGTGGCATGGGCATAGCCCATGAAGCCCAACAGGATCACCAGGTTCAGCATCAACGCCAAGTCAGCATTGATACCGGCTGCATGATAGTAGAAGAGCATGAAGATCATGACGGCGAGCATGCCGACGACCGAAGCCATCACACCCTTGTGAATGGAATCGGCGCCCAACGACGGCCCGACCACGCTCTCCTGCAAGTAGTGAATGGAGGCCGGCAGCGCGCCGGTGCGCAGCATGAGGGATAGATTCTGCGCCTTATCTTTGCCCAGGCCGGTGATCCGGCCCTGGTCGCGGATGGCCTGTTGGATGTTGGCTGCTTCCTGAACCCGGTTGTCCAGCACAACCGCCAGCGATTTGCCGATGTTGGTGCTGGTGAACTGGTAGAAGCGGTCACCCGCATTGCGGGTGAGGATAAACGTCGCATCCGGCCGGCCGTTTTCATCCACCGAGGGTTGCGCATCGCGGAAGTCGTCGCCGGCCACGATGGGAAGTCTCTGCAGGACGTAGTACTGGCCCAGCAATTCCGGTTCGGTGCCGCCATAAGCCATCACGATATCTTCCGGCGGTACCGTCGCCCCCAAGCTCTGCACCGCTGCTTCTTCGGTGGGGAACGGGCCGCCGACGACCAGGTGGATCTCCAGCCGGGCTGTCGACTGGATGATGTCCCGCACCCGGCTCAGGTCGTCTACGCCGGGCAACTCCACCAGAATCTGATTGGTGCCCAGGTTGTATTCCTGGATGGTGGGCTCGGTGACTCCCAGGGCGTTAATGCGGGTGCTGATGGTGTCGATCGACTGCTGCACGGCATGCTGCTCGATCGATTGCGCTTCGGTCTGCTTCAGAGTCAGGGTCCAGCTGTTGTTGGGCTCCGACGCGACGGTGTACTGGGCGCCGTAGCGCGAATCCAGCAGGTTGCGCACATCACTCGACTTGTCCGCGGGCGTTCCCTGGACCTCGATCACCTCTGGCCGCTTGGGGTCGGGCTTGAGCACCGAGCGAGCGGGGAAGCCGCCCTGCTGAAGATCAGCCTGGATGCGGGCGACTGCGTTATCCGTCTCCGCGCTCACCGCTTCATTCACCATCACCTGCAACACCAGGTGGATGCCGCCCTTGAGGTCAAGACCAAGGTGGATGCGGTCGGTCAACGCCGTCTTCCAGGCAGACGGGCCTATGCCCTTCGGAATGCCGAAGATACCAAAGACGAATACGAGAAGAACTGCAACGATCAGGAGGGTTTTACGCATGGGGGTCGCAATCAGGTTTTCCGCCGGGCTTACCGTCTGCCCGCGAAATACGGTTATTTAGCTTCCTCTTGGTTCGTAGTCACGGAAGCGATAGCACTCTTAATGACTTCGATCTTGACGCCGTCTGGTGGGACGCGCAACTGGATCGCGTCCTCCTTGATGGAGATGATGGTTCCGCGCATACCGCCGGTGGTGGTGACGCGGTCCCCCGGTTTCAGGGCTCCCAGCATCTCTTGCCATTGCTTCTGCTTCTTCTGGTTGGGGCGCACCAGCATCAGATAAAAAACGGCAATGATCAGAACGAAGGGGAGAAAGGTCACCAGGCCGGGTGGAATCACTGGAGCCAGCAACAAGGGGGTGAAGGTCAACGTACCATCCTCAAAAATTTCTATCCAGCCTTCTACTACAGCCTATCTGCCGCGGTTTGTCCACTGGATGAGAGGGTTGGAGGCCGGAGGGGTAGCTTTCCGGACCTTCTGTACGCTGCGCTGGACACAACGGCCACAGGAAATCCGGGCTCAGCCCACGCGTTCCGGGCGCCCGCGCACGCAGGCCAGGAGGGCGGGAAGAGTATCCGTCGCAATAGCATTTCGTACCGATCGCATCGTGTCAAGGTAGAAGGCGAGATTGTGCAGGGTATTGAGCACGCCGGCGAGTGGTTCCTGGGCCGCCATCAGGTGGCGCAGATAAGCCCGGGTGTAGCGGCCGCAAACCATACAGCCGCACTGTGGATCGGGCGGTTCCGGATCATCGGCAAAGCGGCGGTTTTTTATGTTGAGCCGGCCCCCGGAGGTGAATAGCAGGCCGTGGCGGGCGGCGCGCGTGGGTATGGTGCAGTCCATCATGTCCACCCCGAGGGCAGCGTATTCCACGATCTCATCCGGGTAGCCAACGCCCATCACGTACCTGGGCTTGCCCGCCGGCAACAGAGGTAGGGTGCTTTCGATGATCTCCCTGGTCAGGGGGCGCGGCTCGCCCACGCTCAGGCCGCCGATGGCATAGCCAGGGAAGTCCATAGCCACCAGCTGCTCGGCACAGTCGCGGCGCAGATCGGGATACATGCCCCCCTGCACGATGCCGAAGAGCGATTGGTTGGCACTGGCATGCTGGTTAAAGTGCTGTTGGCTGCGCTTGGCCCAGCGCAGGGTTAGTTCGAGGGATTGCTGGGCACGCGCGCGGTCCGCCGGATACTCGGTGCATTCGTCGAAGGCCATGATGATGTCGGCGCCCAGGGCTATTTGCACGTCCATCGAATGCTCGGGGGAGAAGAAATGGGAAGATCCGTCGAGATGAGAGCGGAATTGCACTCCTTCTTCGCTGATCTTCCGCAGCTGGTTGAGGCTGAAGACCTGAAAGCCTCCGGAATCGGTAAGCATGGGACGCGGCCAGGCGATGAAGCGGTGTAATCCACCCAGCCGGCGGATCAGCTCGTGTCCCGGGCGCAGGTACAGGTGATAGGTATTGGAAAGAATGATCTGCGCGTCCAGCTGTTCGAGCAGATGTTGCGGGATCGCCTTGACGGTGCCGGCGGTGCCTACGGGCATGAATGCCGGGGTCTGGACCTGCCCATGAGGCAGCGTCATGGTCGCCCGCCTCGCATGCCCACTGGTGGCTTCTATCTGAAAAGCGAGAGACACAGGAGTGATTCTATCTGTGATTCCGAAACCAGATGCTCTTCGGGAGATAGGACGGGTGCCCCAGGTTCGCTCCAGCGTACCTGGGTCGAAGAAGATGGGCGAAGCCTACCTTTGTCTTCTGATTGTTAAGGGTGGTTGAGCCTTCCCAGTAAAAGCATTTGAAAGAACCGTTTTCGGCCCAGGTACTCTGGTGCGAACCTGGGGCACCCGTCCTATCTCCCGAAGAGCATCATGCCAACTTGCGCACGGCTGAGATTCGATTTTCGCCCTGATCGGGTAGCAGGGCGAGCAGCTCTGCCATGGATTTATTTGTTTCTGGGTGCCGAAGCTGGGGCGCAATCTCCGCCAGCGGCGCCAGCACAAACCTGCGCTGAGACAGGGCCGGATGCGGCAGCGATAGCTCCTCATCTGCGATGATCGAATCCCCCATCAACAGGAGATCGAGATCCAGCGTGCGGGGACCCTTCAGGGGACCGCGGCTGCGATCGCGGCCCAGCTCGCGTTCGATGGCGAGTAGTCCGCGCAATAACGGCAGCGGCTCCAACTGCGTCTCCAGCGCCACCACCGCGTTCAGGAAGGCAGGCTGATGGTGGTAGCCGACAGGTTCTGTTTCGTAGAGCGCTGACTGCGCAGCCACCCGGCCGAGGTTGCTCAATTGACTGACGGCCGAGGATAACGCATGGGCACGGTCGCCTAGATTGGAGCCGAGCGCAATGTAGGCCGTGGGCATCGAAGTGGCCCTAGAATACAGCCCGAGATTGCCGCTCGCGATACGATGCCCCTATGCGCATCGCCTTCTTCGGGGGCACCTTCGATCCGCCGCATCGCGGCCACATCGCAATCGCCCGGGCGGCGATCACGCGGCTGGCACTTGACCAGGTGCTGGTCGCGCCCGTCGCTACCCAGCCGCTGAAAGGCGGCTCTGGCCACTCCAGCTTTGAGGACCGGTTGGCCATGGTCCGGCTGGCGGTTGCGGGGGAGCGGGGATTGGTCGCGAGCGATGTGGATGCTCCTCTAACCGGTGGCCGGCCGAACTACACCTTTGACACTCTGCAACGGTTACGGAAACATCTCCAGCCCACAGACGAGCTGTTTTTTCTGCTGGGCGCTGATTCTTTTCTTACTTTGAGGCGTTGGCACCAATGCGCCAAGCTGCTGCTCTTTTGTAATTTCATCGTGGCCGGCCGGCCCGGATTCTCCCTGGAACAGATCAACGCGGCCCTCCCCAAGGGGGTGCAGAACACGGGCGAGGCGCGCGAAGCCGGGTTCACACGCTTTACCCTCGCAGGGCCTTCGGGGCAGAGCGCGGAGCTGTTTCTATTGCCCGACCTGGACCAGGACATCTCCGCCACGGAGATTCGCGCCGCCCTGGCGGGGGGCTCGGAGCTGCAAACCGTGCTCGCACCCGCGGTGGCGGAATACATTCGTTCCCACGCCCTCTATCGGCCCGAAACCCGGGATACCATAGAGACTGCCGGCAAAGTAGGCAAGAGCAAGGAGATTTAACCCCACCGAATGGCAACGAAGGAAACGCGCCGCATGGTTTTGGCCGCCGCGGAGGCTTGCGAAGATAAAAAGGCCGAGGATACCCGTATTCTCGAGCTCGACATCCTGGACTCCGGGTTCACTGACTTCTTTTTGATCTCGAGCGGATCGAACGAACGCCAGACGCAGGCGATCGCAGACGAGATTGAAGCCCGTTTAAAGCGGGATTTTCAAACCTACCCCAATTCCGTAGAGGGACGGCGGCAAGGGGAATGGATTTTGATGGATTATGTGGACTTCGTTGTGCACATCTTTCTCACAGAGAAGCGAGCGTACTACGACATTGAGCGGCTGAGGAAATCGGCGCGCACCGTTGACCTTGTGCAATTAAAGGCCATGCTGGTGGAAAAGACTGTGGAAGCGCGCAGCAAGCCGGCGAAGAAAGCGGTGGCAGCCAAAAAGGCGGTGAAAAAGCCTGCGGTCAAGAAGATAGCCGCAAAGAAGACAGCCGCAGGCCGCAAGGCCGCTGTGAAAAAAGCGGTAAAACGGGGCGAGTAGGGCACCAAGGAACTGCAGGTCCCTCAGCTTCCTCCTGATGACAAAAGAGGCGTGTCGAGCAGTGTCGTATCCCACTCAAGCCAAAGTACGGGCTTGACCACGATTTCCTGCCACGCTGTGCTAGAGAGATCCGCGTGTGCGCCTTTCCTTAATGAAAGGCGCATGGAGAGTATTGACGCCACAAGCCTCCACAGGAAATCGGGGCAATGGGGCACCCGCCTTCGTTACTGAAGGCAAAAACCTGCCTTCAGATGCGCATGGGCATGATCACGTAGCGGTACTTGAAGTCGTCCGCTGGATCTTCGGGCCTCATTTGGCCGGCCGATTGAGCGTCTTTGAACTCCAGCCGGACTTCGCCACTCGACCCAACCGCCTTGAGAAAATCAATCAGGTAGGTGGAGTTGAAGCCCACGACAATGGCGTCGAAACTGTAAGGGGTTTCGATGGTGTCTTCCGACTCGCCGGATTCCGTCGAGGAGGAGGAGATCTTCATCTCGTTCTGTTCCAGGCGGATCTTGATGGCGCCCGATCGCTCATCGGCGAATTGCGCGACGCGCTGGATCGAACCCATCAGTTCTTCGCTGCGCACCACCACAAATTTATTGTTGTCCCGGGGCAGCACCGCCTCGTAATTGGGGAATTGGCCGGTAAGCTTACGGGTGGTAAGCACGCGGTGGCCGAGACGGAAGAAAAGAGTATGCTCGTCGTCGAAAAAGTCGAGCGACTCCCCTTCGCTATCGGCGAGCAAGGACTGCAGCTCGGCCAGCGCCTTACGCGGAATCAGCGTCTTCTTTTCTCCGCTGATATTTTGTAGCGTTTCGCCCGTCTTTTCGATGTGAGCCAGGCGATGACCATCGGTCGCCACCATGGATAAAGACTCCGCCTTCAAAATCAGCAGCGCGCCATTAAGGGTGTAGCGCGATTCCTCATTGGAGATGGCGAAGATGGTCTTCGAGATCATGCCTTTGATGGAGGCGGCGGCCAGCTGCGTCAAGCCAGTCTCGGGAAACTCCGGTACCTGGGGAAAATTGGCGCGCGCCATACCCACCATCTTGGTATTGGACCGGCCGGAGCGTATCTGCACCCAGTGGTTCTCCATCAGCTTGATGGAGATGTCACCGTCGGGCAGCAGTTTGACGTAATCGAAAAGTTTGCGCGCGGGAATCGTGCACGCGCCCGGTTTCTTTACTTTCGCCGCACAGGATGTCCGAATGCTCTGATCCAGGTCGGTGGCCGTGATGGTAAGGCGGTCGCCTCGGTCGCCCTCCCCCTGCCCAGCCTCAAGGAGAAAATTGGAGAGGATAGGGATCGTCGTCTTCCGTTCGACGACGCTCTGCGTTGCACTTAGCTCACGCAGCAGGTCCTGACGGCTCACGGTGATCTCCATCGTTGCTGCTCCCTGTGCGACCGGTCTCTCCTGCTCAACGCCCGCGGTAAGCATGGTGTTGTTCCCCCTTGTGGTTTGACTCACTCTACACCACCCCGAAGCCGCATGAGAATGTTAAGCGCGTTGTTTCTGTGGATTCCCGGTGTGAAACATCAACATCAGGATTACAACCAAGACGGCTACTATGAAAAGCCTTAAAAAATATATTCCTTGTTAGTAGCAGTAACCGTTGTCACCGGAAAAGTGGAAAGAAGGCTCGAAACCAAGCGTATGGCGGGGATGGCGTATGTCCTCGTTTTAGAAAACCGGTCACGCGCAAAATGAAAAGCAGGAAGACCGGTGAATATGCTCAAGTTGGGTCCCGCCTTCCCCACGGTCTCCACAATCGGGCTTTTAAAGGCTGTGGAAAGACCCGACGCGGCGTGCAAAGCGCGGTCCAAGGCAAGCCTGACGCGGGTGGCGAGAAAGCGAGCTTTCCACATGGCATCCATCCTGGTGCATTAGACGAAACCCAATTGCTCTAGGGTGTTTTCACCCAAAGTTCCTGATGGCGGTCGTCAGAAAAGGTAAGGCCCGTGACGCGGCCGTCGGGACCCTTGTCAAATGTGATGCGGGTACTGCTTCCACTGGGATAGAAAAACCGGTTGGGAAGCTCGGGCAACAACTCCGTCTGGTCGCCGGTGCGGTTTCTGGCCATCAACTTGTTGCCTTGACGGAAAACGGTCAGCTGGGTCACGCCGGCATCGACATATTCCCCCTGGTAAGCGTCATAGAGGCTTGGATCGACGTGAATCGGGGGAAGATGGATGGGGATGATCCGTTTTTCGGCATACGGCTTGTTGTTGGCGATGTCGGATAGCCGATGAGAGAGAAACCACTGGGGCAATTGCGGGTCGGTGTACGCCCTATCCCAGGCGTTGTGGTGCCAATTGGCGTACTCCCAAAAGCGCACGTTTCCGCCCGCCGCGCTGACGGCCGCGTACATGATCTGCGATTGAGCCGGGGAAACGACGGGATCGTCCGCGCCGTGAAAGATCCATACCGGGGTGCGGCCGACCGCTTTGACATATTCCGGGACCAACTCAGGCTGGTGCCACCGGCCGGGGGCGTAGGACCAGTAGATGCCTCCGCAGACCGGAGCGATGGCGGCAAAACGGCCGGGATAGTCTTTGGCGATCTCCCAGACGCCGTAGCCGCCGAGCGACATGCCGGTGAGGTAGAGACGCTGGGGATCTCCGTGGAACTCTTTTACTTCTGCATTCAGTGCAGCCATGGCCATGGCCATGATGTCGGGGTCGGTCCAATGGTGGTGGTTGTATGGGACCTGGGGCATGACCACTACAAAAGGCCAGCGCTCATAGTGGGAACGCAGTGCGTTGGGGAGGCCTACCTGGGTTTCGTCCAGGCCGTCGGCGCCGCGCTCCCCGGAACCGTGCAGAAACAGGATGACCGGCCACTTCTGTTTGGGGGTCCAGTCCATGGGAAGGTAAACCACGTAGTGGTAGACGGTGCCATTGAGGGTAATGGTGCGGTTGAGAAAGCCGGTGTCTTGCTGGCGGGCGTAGGCGGGCGGTCCCGACACTGGGATCGCGGTAAGGAGGATCCCGGTGAGTAGATGAGCAGCCAAACGAGCCACACGGCGCGGCGAGCCGAAACAAAACATAGACAAGATGAGCATACCGGGAGCGCCCGAACCCAGGAAAGGAAACTGCTTGGGGGCTAAAGAGGCTTGAGTGGCTAGCCTGGGGTTCTCACCAGGGCTTTCTAAGCCGGTCAGGGCGAGACGAAACATTCTCGCGGGTTTGAAAACCCGCTTCCCCGGACTGAAAGTCCGGGGCTGGCACAGCACAGCTCGGCTTATCTCAACACGGGGCTGGCACAGCACAGCTCGGCTTATCTCAACACGGGGCCGGCACAGCTCAGCCCGGCTCATCTCAACACGGGGCTGGCACAGCAAAAGCTTGGCTTAGCTCAAACACGGGGCTGGCACAGCAAAAGCTTGGCTTAGCTCAAACACGGGGTTGGCACAGCACAGCTCGGCTCATCTCAACACGGGGCTGGCACAGCACAGCTCGGCTCATCTCAACACGGGGCTGGCACGGCTCAACTCGGCTTAGCTCAACCCAGGGCTGGCACAGCACAGCTCGGCTTAGCTCAACCCAGGGCTGGCACAGC
Organism: uncultured Acidobacteriaceae bacterium; assembly: GCA_963785315.1. Classification (GTDB taxonomy): domain Bacteria; phylum Acidobacteriota; class Terriglobia; order Terriglobales; family Acidobacteriaceae; genus PALSA-350. The sequence continues at coordinate 143,358 of CAWAUX010000004.1, forward strand.
ACAGCTCGGCTTATCCACACGGGGCTGGCATGGCGCCGCACAGTTTGGGAGGGATCAAACTGTAGCCGGCTACACAACGGGGTGCCTGGTCCGCCGGGCTAGCCGTTGAGGGTTTCCAGCAGCTTGTTGATGGTGCGGTTCAGGTCCTTGTCCGTGCGGCGCTGCTCGTCGATCTTGGCGATGGAGTGCATCACGGTGGTGTGGTGCTTGCCGCCGAATTGCCGTCCAATTTCGGGCAGGGAGGCCTCCGTCATTTGCTTGGCCAAATACATGGCGATCTGACGGGGAACGACCACGGAGCGGGAATTGTTTTTTTGCTTCAATTCGGCTACCCGCATGCCGAACTGTTCAGAGACGGCACGCTGAATCGCCTCAATGGTGATCTTGCGCACCTGGGTATCAATGAATTGCTTGAGGCATAGCTGGGTGGTGGGTAGGGTGAGCTCGGCGCCATTGAGACGGCACCAGGCCAACAGCCGCACCAAGGCGCCCTCGAGTTCGCGCACATTGGTGCGTACGTTTGAGGCAATGAAAAGGGCGATATCCGTGGGCAGCAGAACGTGCTCACTCTCCGCCTTCTTTTGCAGAATGGCGACCTTGGTTTCCAGGTCGGGGGGCTGAATGTCGGCGATCAAGCCCCATTCAAAGCGGCTGCGCAGCCGATCCTCAATCTCCGGTAGCTCTTTGGGAGGGCGATCGGAGGCGATGACAATCTGCTTCAAACTCTCATGCAGGGCGTTGAAAGTGTGGAAGAACTCTTCCTGGGTTCGCTCCTTTTGCGCCAGGAACTGGATGTCGTCAATCAGCAACAGATCGACGGAGCGAAACTTGTCGCGAAAGCTCGTCATTTTGTCATAGCGCAGCGAGTTGATCATTTCGTTGGTGAACTTCTCGCTGGAGACATAGCAGACGGAGCATTGCGGCTGGCGCTTCTTCACCTCGTGGCCGATGGCATGCATCAGGTGGGTCTTGCCCATACCGACACCGCCGTAGATGAAGAGCGGGTTGTAGGCCTTCGACGGGCGTTCGGCGACCGCCTCGGAGGCGGCGCGGGCGAACTGGTTGCCGTTGCCGATGACGAAGGCGTCAAAGGTGTAGCGCGGGTTGAGTTGCGCGGCCGTGGTCCAGTCAAACCTGGCCTGTTGCGGCGCCGGCATGGGTGTTCCGCGATTGCCTGCGCGCTGGGCCCCGGCAGAGTGCGAAGGGACCGGCGCAAAGCCGCCATCCTCGCGCACCCGGACGGCGGGCGGATCCTCCTGCGGGATGACAAAGGAGACGTCATCGAACTCCAGGTGGAAAGCATCGATGGCTTCCTGAATGAGGTCGCCATAGCGGTCGCCTATGTGCTGGAACTCGGGCGTGGGAACCCGCACAAAAAGCATCCGGCCAGTGATGTGGCTGAAGCGCGTGGGCTTGAGCCAGGTATCGAACGATTGCCGGTTGACCTTTTTTTCGAGTGCACCCAGTATCCGTGCCCAGGGGTTGGGTACGGCGGGGGCGGTGGCGACAAAAGACATACGCTTCCTTCGTTCAACGCCGACTGCCTGATACCTTCTGCAAAGTGCAAAGGAGCAAATTCGCACCGATACCAGCCGTGCGTGCTGTTGCTGCTCCTGTGCTTAGGAACTGCTGGGGGATACAAAGCCCCTTCGCGAAAGTATCCAGATCGAAAGATCAGGTAGTGTGGACGTGCAGAAAATCAATCTTGATCGGAGCCGATACTAGCACAGTTACAAGGCCGCGCAACGGCTCATTCCGGGCAAAAATTTCTTTCTTCCTAGAGTTGCACCATGGGCAGTGAAAGGCAACACTCCCCGGCCCCTAGAGCATTGTCGTGATTTGCTCTTTGGCCTGAATCCGTTATACTTAAAGCTTGCCTTCAGGCAGAAATTTTAGTGAGATCAGGAGCGCAGTGTTATGCCCAAGCGCACATTCCAACCGAACCGCCGCCATCGGGCGAAGACACACGGCTTTTTGACGCGCATGAAGACCAAAGCGGGAGCAGCGGTGCTTTCCCGCCGCCGCGCCAAGGGCCGCAAGCGCGTTTCAGTGAGTGCCGGTTACCGCGACTAGCCAGCTTTCCATTCGCTGTGAAGTGTAGTACGCGCCATGGCTCAATTCACCCAGAATTTTGTGGCGTGAGGGTAACGATCGGGTGAGCCTTCTAACGCAAAACGACGCTCGGCTGCGCAAGCACGCTGACTATCAACGCGTGTACCAGCGGAGCCGCAAACACTTTTCGCGCTCCATGACATATTTCTTCGCCGAGCGGAGCTCGACTCCGCCCACTGGTCCGCGCGTTGGCTTGACTGCCGGGCGGGTTCTCGGCAAGGCCGTGGAGCGCAACCGCATCAAGCGGCGTATGCGCGAAGCTGTGCGGTTGAACCTGCCCTTGCTGACGCGCGACGTCGACGTCGTGCTGCATCCCCGGCGAACGGTTTTGACGGCGGAGTTTGCCGGCTTGCAAAGCGAAGTATCCAGGATCTTTGCCGTCGTCGAGAAGGGTGCGGAGAAGGGTGGGGAGAGGCGCGATGAGCGTTCCTGAAGTCTATGGCCGCTGGGTCTCGCCGCTGCTCCACTCCATCAGCGGGGTTTCCGGCGCATGCCGCTTTCAGCCCACATGCTCCGAATACGCCATGACCGCTGTCGTCCACCACGGAGTGCTTTGGGGAACGGCACTTTCGCTATGGCGCGTGCTGCGCTGCAACCCTTTCGGCCGGGGAGGTTTTGATCCGGTTCCAGGCACCTATTCCCATGGCCGCACCCCCGCAACCCCAACCCCACCTTCGCTTCCGCACAGATGATCCCCGCCATTTACCATAAGACGGTGGCTCCAGGCGCGTTTGCCATTTGGAGCCGCCAGATCGTTCGATCGACAGGAACTCTCTTTGGCCGAAATTCGCAATCCTAATCAGCCGGGTGGCGGTGGGCAGGACTCCCGCACGCTCCTCATCTTCTCCATCGTCTTTGTTTTGATCTTCCTTGGCTTGCAATACTTTGGGCCAAAGAAAAAGACGCAACCGGAGACTCCGGCCGAGGTGGCTTCGAGTTCCGCGTCCAAGGCGCCGATTCCCCCGGCTCCTGCCGTGAACCGGACGGCTACGTCTACCAATCCGACTACCGATGCAGTGGTTGCTGCCGCCGAAACCACTACGGTGGTGGAGAACGAGCTGTACCGCATCACCTTTTCCAATCGCGGCGGCCAGGCTGTCTCCTGGATTCTGAAGAAGTACAAAGACGACGCGGGTAAGCCTCTGGACCTGGTCAACCCGAAGGCAGCGGCCAAGGTTGGGTATCCGCTCTCGCTCTGGACCTACGATGCCAACCTGCGCAACCAGCTGGTGCAGGCGTTGTATGTGCCGTCGGCTACGGGCGCTTTGAATGCTCCCGCCACGCTTACTTTTACCTATTCCAATAACGGCCTTGACGTGAAGAAGGTCTTCACCTTCGATTCCACGTACGTGGTGCATGTGGACGTGACGGCCACCGATCATGGGAGCCCGGTCACCGCGCTGGTGGCATGGCCTGGGCGGATTCGGGGACCAGGAGACGCTGCCGGATTATGCGGCGTCGCAGTTCGATACCATGCAGGGCGGCAAGAACGAGAACCAGGCAGTGAAGAAGATTGCCGGGGGTGCGACACTCCCCGGGCCGTTCGAATGGGCCGGCGTAAGCGACCTGTACTTCGCCGCGATATTTCTCCCCGACACGCCGCAGCAAGCTTTGCTGGTGAGCCTGCATGATTCGATTGAAGTACCGCGTCATGGCAAGACCGACCAGAACGACCCAGCGTCCATCATCGGCGCCGCCATGGGCTCGAACACTGGTCACAGCAGCATGCGCCTTTTCGCCGGTCCCAAGGTGCTGGACGTGCTGGCTTCCGTACGTGCCACGGCCAATGGAGGGCAGACCGGGCCCAGCCTGGAACCGGTGGTGGACTTCGGCTACTCGGGCATCATCGCCAAGCCGTTGTTCCTGGCCCTGCGCTGGGTGCATGAGCATATTGTCTCCAACTGGGGTTGGGCCATCCTGGTGCTTACCCTGGTGATCAATCTGGCCATGCTGCCGACGCGTATCCAGATGATGAAATCCGCGTTGAAGATGCAGCGCATCCAGCCGGAGATGAATGCGATCAAGGAGAAGTTCAAGAAGTACAAGGCTACCGACCCCCGCCGCGCGGACATGAACAAGGAGATGTTCGACCTGCAGAAGCGCGAGGGCGTGAACATGTTTGGCGGCTGCCTGCCCATGCTGGTGCAGTGGCCGTTGCTGTTTGCCTTTTATCGTATGCTGCTGCACACCATCGAACTGCGCCAGGCGCCGTGGTTGTGGCTGCACAATCTGGCCGCTCCCGACCCGCTGCATATTCTGCCGGTGTTCTTCATCGTGACTATGTTCCTGGTGCAGTACCTGACCCCGTCGCCGGGGATGGATCCCGCGCAGCAGAAAATGATGGCCTTTACCATGCCGGTGTTTTTTGGTTTCATGACGTGGAATCTGAGTTCAGGGCTGGCGCTGTATTGGGCCTTCGGCAACGTGATCAACGTGATCCAGCAGGCGGTTATGAACCGCACCGGTATAGGGAAGCAGATGCGTGAGATCGCCGCCAAGCGAGCGGCTAAGAAGAGCGGCGGCGGCGGCCGGCAGATGGTGCGCAGGTAGATATCTTCGGGCCAGGACCTGCGGTTTCTTCTGGTTGGCAGACGTCCCTTCGGATAGTGATTACCTGGCGTAGAGTTCGTTGGGCCGCGAGGCTGACTTCCCCGCACGCAAGTGCGATACTAAACCGATGCCGATTGTCGACCACGCGGCTGCAGCCCAGAAGATTGCAGCATTCCTCAAGACCCTAACTACCACCGGCGGCCTGCGGTTGAAGTACCGGATCACCGCGGGAGCGGGAGCCCGTGATCCCGACGGGCTCGAAGCGCGCGAGATTTACGTGGAGATGTCCGGGCCCGACGCAGTGCTTGTGACCCAGCGCGGCGGCGAGTTGCTGCGGGCATTGGAACACATCGCGGCCAAGATCGTGCGCCTGGAAGCGGAAGAGCACGACACCATCTCCTTCGACGCCAATTCCTTCAAGGCTTTGCGCGCACGCGAGCTTAAGCTTTCCGCGGAGACGGCGGCGGAGCGGGTCCGCAGCACATCCCAGCCCTACAGCTTCGCTCCCATGAGTTCGAGGGAGCGGCGCATGCTGCACCTGGCCTTCCGCGATTTTGCCGATCTCGAAACCGAGAGCAGTGGCGAAGGCCTGCGCCGATTCGTGGTGGTCTATCCCAAGGGTGCGGAGCGTCCTCGTTCCCGGCCACGATCTCCTGAGTTTGGTCACAGCGGATCACGTCCTTCGCGGCGCAACTCGCCTGCCTAGAGGATCGTGAGGCTCCATGCAGCCCGATCCCCACGTGGTTTACCAGAACGAGACCATCGTCGCCATCGCGACGCCGCCTGGTCGCGGCGGTATTGGCATCGTGCGGCTCTCCGGGCCTGAGGCGACCCGGATTGCCGAGCCAATGCTGCGCTTGCGCAACCCTCTGGTCCACGCCCAAGCCCGCTTTGCGGATCTGTTGGACCTCGACACCCAGGAGACGCTGGATGAAGCGGTGGTGACATTTTTCGCCGCGCCGCATTCCTATACCGGCGAAGATGTGCTCGAAATTGCCGCCCACGGCTCACCGGTGGTTCTGGAGACGCTGGTACGCCAAGCGCTACAGGCGGGGGCACGCCTGGCGGCTCCCGGCGAGTTCACCCAGCGGGCATTTTTGGGAGGCCGTATCGACCTGACCCAGGCCGAAGCGGTGCACGACTTGATTGAAGCGCAGACGCTCTACCAGGCGCGGGTCGCTGCGCAACAATTGCATGGCGCGCTTTCACGGCGCATCAAGCCCATCAAAGAAGGCCTGGTCGCGCTGATCGCTCTGCTCGAGGCCGGCATCGATTTCGCCGAAGACGATGTGGATGTGCTGCCCAACGTCGAGATCCAAAGCAGAATCGAGGAAATTCGCGGCCTGCTGCAGCCGGTTGCGGACAGCTTCGCGCGTGGGCGTATCGTGCACGCGGGGTTGATGCTGGCCATTGTGGGCCGGCCGAACGCGGGTAAGTCTTCCCTGTTCAATCGCATCGTGCAGCGCGAGCGCGCGATTGTCACGGCGATGCCGGGAACCACGCGCGATCTGGTGACGGAGCGGGTTTCGCTGGGTGGAATCCCGGTGGAACTGGTCGATACCGCGGGCATGCGTGAGGCCAGCGACGAGGCGGAGCAGATTGGCGTTCGCAAATCGCGCGAGGCGTTAGCGGATGCGGATATGGTGTTGATGGTGCTGGATGCGACCGCGTCGCCGGCCCAGGAAGAGCTGGAGCTTCTGGCCACACTGGCGCAGCGCCGGGCGCTGGTGGTGGTTAATAAGAGTGACTTGGCGCGTCCATCGGCCGCCATGGAAGAGGCGCTGGGCGGCCTGGGCTTGCCGGTGGTTCACACCTCCGCTCTCAGTGGTGAAGGCGTGGGAGAGCTCAAGCAGCAAATGATGGCCATGGTGGGTGATCGGACGGTGGAGACGGAAAGCGGAATGCTGACCAGCCTGCGCCAATACCAGGCGGTGACAGGGACGCTGGAATCGCTGGGGGCTGCGAGTGCTGCAGCCGGACAAAGTATTCCCCACGAGATGGTGCTGTTGGACCTATATAACGGGCTCCGGGACCTGGACTCGCTCACGGGCGAGACTACCAGCGACGATATCCTGAACCTGATTTTCTCCACGTTCTGTATTGGGAAGTAGTTCTTTTCGCACAGTTATCGTTACATTAAGCGGTTAGGGTGGGAGGGCATCCTATCCCACTCAAGCCGAAGAACGGCTTGAATGGGGCACCCAGCTGTTGTGGGTGTGATAAAAAATCCCACTTGACACATTCCCATATAGGTATGTAATGTTTCGGTTATGGCAAGAGCGAGCACTACCTCGGACGCTTTCAACGCGGTTGCTGAGCCCCGCCGGCGGGAGATATTGAGCTATCTTGCCGGGACTGAGCGGCCCGTCGGAGAAATTGTGGCAGCACTGGGGATGGAACAGCCCTCCGTCTCCAAGCACCTGCGCGTGCTGCGCAACGTGGGCCTGGTCAGGATGCGCTGCCAGGGACGGCAAAAGCTGTATCAGACCAACGCCGCAGCGATACGCCCGCTGTATGAGTGGGCCGGAACCTTCGAGCGCTACTGGCAGCACCAGTTGAACCGAGTGAAGGAACGCGCCGAAGCCATGGTTCGCCAGGGCCCGGCAAATTTGAAATCCCCAAACCCGAATCCAAAGGAGAAATGATGATTGCCACCGAACAGACCCTTGAAAATCTGACGCTTACGATTAACCAGGAAATCCATGTCCAGGCGCCCCTGGATGTAACCTTTGCCGCGCTGCTCGAACAGCTGGGGCCGGGCAACGAGACACCGGACGGCAAGTCGCTCAACATGAAGATCGAACCGTGGCCCGGTGGCAGGTGGTACCGCGACCTGGGTGACGGGAATGGGCATTTCTGGGGCAATGTCCAGGCCATCAAGCGGCCCACGCTGCTGGAATTCTCTGGTCCATTGTTCGCCTCCTTCCCCTGGGTCTCCAACGTGCAATACCGGTTGAGCGAAGTGAATGGCGGAACGCTGATCACCTTCCGGCACAGCGCGCTGGGATTTGTTTCCGAGGAGCAGAGGCCAAAGATGAACCAAGGCTGGGCCTCGATGCACGACCGTGTTCGCAAACACGCCGAGGCCAATCGATAACAGCCGGTATCGCGACCAAGCGGCCGCAGGCGAGGAGTAGCCCATGTGTCCAGTGTGCATAACAACCGCAATGCTGATTGCCGGCAGCGTCACCTCTACGGGCGGACTAACGGCCATCGCAATCAGGAAATTCGGGGTGAAGAACACGGTGAGCAATCCCGATCCAATCCCATCCAAAGAGGATCACCGCTAGCAGCCTGCTGCTCAGGCGGACGATGAAAACCACATCACCGGCGCGGAGAGGTTAGCCCTACTCTCCGCGCCGGTTGCTATTGGTGCCCATTCTTCCAGGACTCCAGAGCCGCTGAGGCTGCAGCAGGTATATTGGCTGGTAGCCGCAGCTCAGGAGATCTCCTGCATGTCGCTTACGATTACCGGTCTCTCAAAGACCTATCCCAACGGAGTCCAGGCGCTCAAGAACATTTCTCTCACCATCGGCAATCACATGTTCGGCTTGTTGGGGCCGAACGGCGCCGGTAAGAGCACGCTGATGCGCACCATTGCGACCCTGCAGGAACCCGACTGCGGGAGCATCTTTCTGGATGGGATCAACGTTCTAAAAGAAAAGAATGCAGTACGCCAGACGCTGGGCTACCTGCCCCAGGAGTTCGGTGTTTATCCCAAGCTGAGCGCCGTTGACATGCTTTCCCACCTTGCGGTGATGAAAGGCATTACCCAGGCGGGGGAGCGCAAAGAGATGGTCGAAGCGCTGCTAAACCAAACCAACCTTTGGGCCTTTCGCAAGAAGGCGCTCAGCACCTATTCCGGCGGTATGAAGCAGCGCTTTGGCATCGCGCAGGCACTGCTGGGCAAGCCACGCCTGATCATTGTTGACGAGCCCACCGCCGGCCTCGACCCGGCGGAGCGCAATCGCTTTCTGAATCTGCTCTCCTCGATAGGCCGCGACATCACAGTGATCCTTTCCACACACATCGTCGAAGACGTGCGCGAGCTTTGCCCACGCATGGCCATCATCTCCGCGGGCGAGTTGCTGCTCGAAGGCGCTCCGCAGGAAACTCTTCAGGCGTTGCAGGGCAAAATATGGTCCAAGGTTGTGACCACGGATGACGAGCTGCGCGCGGTGGAAACGCAACTGCGGGTCATCTCCAGCCACTTGATCGGTGGGCAGCACGAGATTCGGGTTTACGCCGACGGACCTCCAGGCGATGGCTTTCGCCCAGTGGACGCCGGCCTGGAGGATGTTTACTTCCTCAACCTTGCCAACCCGGCCGCACCCCAGCCAGTCCACTAAATCCCAAGGAGACTCCGCGCATGACCCTCTTTTGGGAGTTCTTCATTTTCGAGCTGAAGTTCCGGCTAAAGAGCTTATCCACCTACGTCTACTTTGTGCTGTGGTTCCTGCTCAGCTTCCTTGCCATAGCCGCAGAAGACTTTATCTCCACGGGCAACGGCAAGCAGCTGCTGAATGGCCCGTTCTCCACCACCATTCTTTACACCTTCTTCACCCTCTTCGGAACCATCATCATCGCCGCCATTTTCGGCACCTCTATACTGCGCGACTTCCAGCGCGATACCTTCCAGCTCATCTTTACCAAGCCCATCACCAAGTTTGCTTATCTCGGGGGCCGCTGGGCAGGATCATTCGTGACCTGCGTCTTTGCTTTCTCCGGCATGGTTTTCGGTGAAGTGGCGGGGACGATTGCCCCGTGGGCGGATCACACCCGCATCGCCAGCGGGCACGCGTGGTGGTACTGGCAACCGTTCCTGTTCATCGTGGTCATCCAGATCTTCTTTCTCGGCTCGTTGTTCTTTATGGTCGCGGCGCTGTCACGCAAGATTTTCGTGGTGTATTTGCAGGGCGTCGCGGTCTTCATGTTCTATATCATCGCCAACGCGGTCTTCGCTGCAACCCGCTCCCTGGAACACTTTTGGTCCGGCATCCTCGACCCTATCGGGCTGCAATTAGCTGACGTGCTGACGCGCTATTGGACAGTGGCGGAGAAAAACACGGTGCTCTTCTCCTGGTCGCCACAGGTAAGCCAGGGCGTGTTTCTCTATAACCGTTTGCTCTGGTCGGCCGTCGGATTTATCTCGCTGGCAATCGTCTATCGATTCTTTCCCATGTCTGTTGAAGCACTGACGGCTAGCGCACAAAGCCGCCGTGCGGCCAAGGCTAAGCGGCAGGAAGCAGCAGAGGCGCAGCCACGCCGATCACTGGTTGCAGCGCCGATGCCACGCGTCCATCAGTACTTCGGCGGCAAGGCTGGATTCGCGCAGCTCGTCTCCCTGACCCGTGTGCATCTTGCCAACATCACGCGCGAGCTGCCCTTTTTAGCGATCACTGTTCTGCTGACGGTCTTTGCCCTGATCAACGGCTATTTCGCCGGCAAATTTAACGACCAGAATGTTTACCCGGTCACCTTCCTGATGGTGCAGGCGGTTGAAGGCCAGGCGACGCTGCTCCTGTTTATCATTGCCACGCTTTACGCCGGCGAACTGATTTGGCGTGAACGCGACACCTCTTTCGCAGGCATCCACGATGCGCTTCCCATGAGCGAAACGACGGACTGGCTGGCGAAGTTCATAGCCCTAACCGTGATCGAAGGCATCCTGCTCACGGTCATCCTGTTATGCGGCATCATGATGCAGACCGCAGCGGGTTACTACCACTACGACCTGCTGCAGTATTTCAAGGAGCTCTACCTCATCACCTTCCCGCTGGTGATCTCCTTCGTGCTGTTGGCTTTCTTTGTGCAGACAGTGGTTTCCAACAAGTTCCTGGGCCATGCAATCGTGATCGGCATTTTTGTACTAGATCCGATTATGTTCCGCTTCGGCATCGAGAACACGCTGCTTCTGCCCGGGCAGAACACTCCCTACACCTATTCGGACATGAACGGCTACGGCCATTTCGTGCCTGGGCTCTTGTGGTCGCTCGTGTATTGGACCGCGATCTTCGCCGTGCTCGGGTGCCTTTCCATTGCACTGGCCCGGCGTGGCGCCGAGGACGGCTGGCACACCCGGTTGCTGCAGGCCCGTGCGCGACTGCCACGCCTGACCCCGGCCCTCATACTCTTCGCGCTCATCGCCATCGGCAGCGGTTCATGGTTTTATTACAACGCGCACGTGCTCAACGAATTCCTCACTACCAAGCAGCAGCGAAAAATTCAGGCCAGCTACGAGCGCGATTTCAAGCGCTACGAACGTTTGCCCCAGCCGAAAGTGATCGCTGTCGACGCCGATGTCGACCTCGATCCCAATCACCGCTCCTTCTCCGGAACCGGCCATTTCGTATTACAGAACAAGACGCCGCAGCCCATTCAGCAGATACACATCACCGACCAGATGCAGTCCCTCTCTAGCGTGCAATTTGACCGGCCGTTCCATCTGGTGAGCAGGGCGCCACGCGATCTCTATTCGATCTATCAGCTGGAGACGCCTCTCGCGCCCGGCGACAAGTTGAACCTGACATTCAGGGTTGGCTACTTGAGCCACGGCTTCCGCGATGGCAACGAGCGGCCGGAGCTGGCCTACAACGGCATGTTTTTCGACTCGAGCTACTTCCCTTACATCGGTTATAACTCGGATATTGAACTGGATGACCCGCGCCGCCGCCGCGAAGAAAAGCTGGGCCCGCTCACCGATCTGCCCCCGCGTGGAGACCCCTGGGGCTCGGTAACGAACCTCTTTGCGCCGGACTCCGACTGGATCAGCTATCACACAGTGGTCAGCACACCGGACGACCAGATCGCCTTCGCGCCCGGATACTTGCAACGTGACTGGCATCAAAACGGGCGCCACTACTACGCCTATGACATGGGTGAGGTAAAGATCGCCGACTTTTTCGCCTACGTCTCTGGCCGCTACGACGTTCAGCGCGAAAACTACAAGGGCATCAACATCGAGATCTACCACGCAGCACAACATGGCTTCGATGTCGATGACATGATCGAAGGGGTGAAGGGTGGCCTCGACTACTATCAGGCCAACTACAGTCCCTACCAGTACAAGCAGTTCCGCATCCTGGAATTTCCGCGTTACCGGCAGTTTGCGCAATCCTTTCCCAACACGAGTCCTTTTACTGAAACCTTCTGGATCACGCGCGTCCTCAATCCTGATAGGGATATTGACTTCACTTACTTCGTCACCGCGCATGAACTGGCTCACCAGTGGTGGGGCCACCAGTTGATTGGCGGCCGAGTAGCAGGGTCAAACATGATGTCGGAGTCGCTGGCCGAGTACTCCGCCCTGCGGGTCGCGCAGAAGAAGTACGGCGACGCCCAGATGCATAAATTCCTGGCGCACGAACTCGACGGTTACTTGCGCGGCCGCTCGAACGAAACCCGCAGAGAGCCGCCCCTCGCCCAGGTACAGCGCGAGGCTTACGTCTGGTACCAGAAGGGCAGCCTGGTGTTCTATGCGCTGTCGGATTACATCGGAGAAGGCAAGCTGAACCTCGCCCTGCGGAACTTCCTGATGCAATATCGCTATGCCAATGCCACCGATGCGCAGTCCGTGCCGTACCCAGACACGCGTCTGCTGGAAGACGCTCTCCGCGCGCAAACGCCTTCGGATCTGCAGTACTTCCTCAACGACAGCTTCGAGAAGATCACACTCTACGACAACAAGGCTGTGGAAGCGACTTCGCAGAAGATGCCCGATGGCACATATAAGGTGACACTCATGGTGGAGGGCAGGAAGGTATATGCCGACGGCAATGGCGTCGAGTCGCCGGCGCCGCTCCACGATTTGATCGATGTCGGTGTCTTCAGCGGCAAGAAGGACCAGGAAAGGCCGCTTGCTCTGCGCAAGGAATGGATTACTGGTGCGCGTCAGAGCTTTGAGTTCATGGTCAAGGAGCAGCCGACGCGTGCCGGGATTGATCCCTATAACAAGCTCATCGACCGCAACGGGGATGACAACACCATGGACATCACGAACAGGTGAGAGCCTGGTTGCAACGTCCTAAGACCCCCGGTCCGGCTTTCTTGCAGTTGTGTCATGTAGCGATACGATATACACGTGATCGCGAGCTTTCGGCATGGTGGAATTCAAGCATTTCCAGAATGGATCGAAGGCTGAGATTCAACCCGCTCATGCCAAACGGCTCAGGTTGCAGCTTACGCGGCTGAACGCGTCTAACAGGCCGAGCGACAAGGACTCGCCGGGCTGGCGGCGTCATCCGCTAAAGGTCGGTCTGGCCGGACACTGGTCTGTGGACGTGAGTGGAAATTGGCGGCTAACCTTTGCTTTTGAGGGTACGGACGCCGTCCTGGTTGACTATCAGGACTACCACTAGGAGGAACAATGCGAATGCACAATCCAGCGCACCCTGGAGAAGTTTTGCGGGAGCCCCTGGTGGCAGCCTAAGGTTTCTCCATGGATCACCCTCCTGTGGACGAGGGATGGATGCGTTGAGTGCTGTGTTATCCCACTCAAGCCAAAGTTTGGCTTGAATGGGGCACCCAGCTTTAATTGGTCCCCAGCGAGGCTAGCTCGGTCGCCGCCTTCACTTACTTAGGCGCAAACACGCGGCAAAGATAAGGCTCGCAAATTACTCTTGCTCCGTCTCCGAAGTTTTTGCCCCTGGCCGGAGCTCACGAAATAGCCAGATCCTGGCTAACGCCCAATCCCGCTTTACGGATCGTGGCGCAATCTGCAGCAGGGCGCCAATCTGTTCCACTGAAAGGCCGCCAAAGTAGCGCAACTCAACTACACGCGCCTGTCGCGGGTTTTCCTTTTCGAGCTTTTTGAGCGCCTCGTCCAAATGCTCCACTTCGTCAAGCTGCTCGGCCGAGATGGCTAGCTCATCCTGCATTTCTACCCGCTGCAACCCCCCGCCTCTTTGTTCCGCGTTATGGGCCCGGGCATAATCGACCAGTACCCGCCGCATCACGTTGGCCGCTAAACCGATGAAATGTGCGCGACTGTTCCAATCGATGTCCTCACCTACCAACCGCAGATAGGCTTCGTTGATCAATGCCGTTGCTTGCAAGGTATGGTCGGGGCGCTCCCGCCGCATGTACCCTTTGGCCAGACGATGTAGTTCCGCATAGACCAGCGGCAGCAGATTCTCCGCTGCTTGCGTGTCTCCCGCGTGCATCGCCTTCAGGAGCTGTGTTACCTGCCCGCTGTCGTCATCCATGGCTGCCTCCCGCAGACCCTATGGTATATTCTGGCCTACGCGAGACGGCTTATTGGATATCTGGCTAGATAGCGACTATGGCTGATCCGGAGCAATCCGCCGAGCAACTATTTGGAGAAGCCCTTGAATTGCGGCCGGAGCGCCGGGCTGCCTTTCTTGATAAAGGAACGTGCGCCCACCGTACCAAACCGTACTGTTCTTTCCCAGCGCCCGGGTGAGGACCCTTCGCGACAGCCGGAAGCTGGGCGATCTGTAGTTTTTTGACTATGTCATTCAAAGCGGCCGCGCGGTGATGTATCCAATCTATTTAGACCCGTAAGAGCGCCAGGTGAACTTCTATCCTCCCCAGGGCCTGGTGGGTAGCGAGCTCAACGTCGACCACTACAAGGACGCTGCACGCTCGCTCGATTACCTCGCCACGCGTTCCGACATCGACACAACAGACTAGCGTACCCCGCGGTCAGCATGGGCTCGGCAAAGGGGGTCATCCTTTCGACCCTGCTGCAGGATCGTCTGAAGACTTCTATTTTTCTCGACGGCGGATACTTCCTTTTTCCAACTACGCCCGGCAATGACCAAGCCGACTTTGCGCCCCGGCTAAAATTGCCGGTGCTCATGGTAAATGCGCGTTACGACTACAGTTTCTCTCTCGACAGGGCGCAGAATCCGCTTTTCGCCACGCTGGGCACGTCGGCTGGAGACAAGCGCCACGTGGTTCTCGACACGCCGCACGATGTTACGGAGCAGCGTCTTCAGCTGGTAAAGGCGGTGCTCGACTGGCTCGATCGCTACCTGGGACGCGTGAGTGAATAAACGAGCGACGGCTCGTCCGAAGACGAGCCATCTGGCCTCCGATGGGCGAGGGTTCTAGCGGGTTTCCAACAGAGCCAGTTCCACGTTGGTGGCTGGGACCTTTTCTGCGGCGACCTGTGCCCGGTTCTCTGCCTTTGACCTGGCAAAGGTGACCCGGCGGCTTTTTCCCGCCACTGTGATTTCGGTCAGGAAGTATTCGTTGCCGTATTTATGGAAGGTGGCCTTCCCGACCTTTGCCGTCTGGCCGTTGTCCTCTACTGAGGTCATGGTCAGTGAAGAGTCCGAATCTCCCCGGATGAGCAGAGTATAAGGGCCCTCCATGCGTACGGAGTAGACGCCGGGTGCGAAGTGGTGCCCGGATGAGGTCTCGAAGGCAAACGGCACGTTTACCTTGGCGACCATTCCTACATCTTGACCGTGCAATGCTGACGACAAGGGAGCGACAGCAAGGACGGCGGCGAAAAGACCTGCGCGGAACTTCGAAATCGAAAGTGTGCTCATGGCGGTTCTCCTTGGAGGGCGTCTCATTCATCGCCTTCACCTACTAAGGCGCAACCCGCCCGGCAAAGGGGCCACGACTTTCCACAATTATTTTTTCCCCCGTCTCCAAGTCCGGGAAAACCGGATCAGGTTCACCTGGCAGCCTCCCGCGGGCGGTCGACTGGAAGCACTGAGTCCGGAGCAGCTAGATTGCCCTTAACAAACCCTGTGTATTGTTCTTTTGAGCGACTATTTCCGTCGGGCAGCATCGTTAAACGGTGAACTCTTGTAGCCTGATGCCCTAGTTCGTTCTCCTGGGCTTGATTGCCGAGGAAGTTTCCATGCCTACCTACCTATTGAGGACCTAATCCATGCCGTTGCCTACAGACGAAAAAATTGTCGCTTTAAGTCAACAATTACTGGAGAAGTTCGACCAGATCTTCGGGATACATCCCGGCTTTCGACCGGCTCATGCTAAAGGCATCATGCTGCAAGGAACGTTTACCCCTACGGCGGAAGCGGCCGGGCTCAGCAGGGCTCCTCACCTGAATAGGGCATCGACACCTGCGACGGTACGCTTTTCGAACTCTACCGGCATTCCGGTGATCCCGGACAACGATCCCAATGCTGATCCGCGCGGTTGTGCCGTTCGGTTTCATCTCGCCGAGCGGGTGCACACCGACATCGTGGCCCATTCGACCAATGCTTTTCCGGCAAGAACGGGCCAGGACTTTCTGGAGTTCCTGAGCGCTATTGCCGCTACCGATCTGACTCACTTTCCTGGCTCACCGCTGGAAAAATACCTTGGGACGCATCCCGCAGCGCTGACCTTCGTGCAGGCTCCGAAGCCGCCGGCTTCGAGCTTCGCACGCGAATCGTACTTCGGTCTGACTGCGATGCGCTTCATCAACAAGGACGGTGCGGGTCGTCATGGACGCTACCGTATTCTCCCCCAGGCCGGCAACGATCATTTGGACGCTGCGGCGGCAGCGGCAAAAGGGCCAAATTATCTGTTTGATGAAATTGAAGCCCGGGTCGCCAAGGAACCAGTCAAGCTCAAGGTGGTAGTTCAACTGGCCGAGGATGGGGATTCGGTGAACGATGCGACGTCCTTGTGGCCGGAGAGCCGGAAGTTGCTTGAATTAGGGGAGCTCTCGTTGACCGGGCTGGTGGCCAACGAGGCCCATGAACAGAAGAACATTATCTTCGACCCGATTCCCCGAGTGGACGGCATCGACGCATCCGAGGACCCCCTGCTGGAACTGCGTGCCGCAGTATACCTGCTGAGCGGCCGCCGCCGACGGGCCGCGCCTGAATAGACCGTTGGCGCCAGCAAAAATAAATCGAACCGGAGGCCGTGACACTTCGTATCTAGCCTAGCGGGAGGGTTGGATGCAGATTGCGGCAGATGTCCGGTACGCGTTACGTCAATTCGCCAAGGCGCCAGGGTTTACAGCCACAGCGATTCTTACCCTGGCCCTGGGCATCGGCGCCACCACGGCGATTTTCACCCTGGTGTATGCGGTTTTATTGAAGTCGCTGCCGGTGGTGAACCCGGAAGACTTGTATCGGGTCGGCAATGAAGAGAATTGCTGCGTCAACGGCGGCATGCAAGACAATTGGACGCTCTTCTCTTACGAGCAATACAAGCAGTTTCGCGATCATTCCAGCGGTTTCGAGGAGCTCGCGGGCTTTCAATCCGGTCAAAGCCTGATCGGGGTGCGCCGCAATGGCAGCAACAAGCCATCCGAGTCGTACAAGAGCGAATATGTCTCCGGCAATTACTTCCAGACCTTCGGCATTCCTCCCTACATGGGACGAACCATCACGCCGAATGACGACCGCAAGGGCGCTCCCGCCGTGGCCATGATGAGCTACAGGACCTGGCAGGAGAAATTTGGCAAGGACCCGTCCGTAGTCGGAGCGGGGTTCGTGATTAATGGCCAGCCCTTCACGGTGATCGGAATTACGCCGCCAGGGTTTTTCGGTGATCGCGTACAAAGCACTCCGCAAGCCTTCTACATTCCCCTGAACGACGAGCCACTGATTTCGCCAACGGCCTCGGTGCTGGAAGAGGCCTCGCTGGATTGGCTGGATCTGATCGGCCGTATTCGTCCAGGCGCTGACACAGGCGCCATGGAAGCGCAGATGCAGGTGCAGTTGCGGCAATTTCTGTTGAGCCCCTTGAGCAAAGTAGAGGAACGCGACAAGCCCCTGGTGGCCAAGCAGACGCTGCACTTTTCCCATGGAGGCAACGGGGTGCAGATGATGAGAGACCAGTATCAGCAGGGCCTGCACTTGCTGATGTGGGTCTCGGGGTTCGTGCTGCTGATCGCCTGCGCCAATCTTGCCAACCTGCTGCTGGTGCGGTCGGCCAACCGGCAGCAGCAGACATCGGTGCGCTCGGCACTGGGAGCGCCGCGCATGACGCTGGTCCGGCAAACTCTGACGGAGAGCATCGTGCTGAGTGTATTGGGTGGGATGGCCGGCGTTGTGGTGGCATTTGCCGGCACACGGGTGATTTTGTATCTTGCCTTCCAACATGACCCGGTGCCTATCCAGGCGACCCCATCGCTTCCGGTGCTCGGCTTTGCCCTTGCGGTTTCATTGCTGACGGGGATTCTCTTCGGAGTCGCTCCGGCGTGGTTGACGGTGAAGTCGAATCCGGTGGATGCTTTGCGGGGTGCAAATCGCTCCACGGCGAATCATGGTGGATGGGCACAGAAATCCCTGGTAGTGGTGCAGGCAGCTCTCTCCGTGGTCCTGCTTTGCGCCGCTGGGCTACTTGCCCGCAGCCTGAGCAATATGCAGCACCGGGACTTCGGTTTTGTCACCACGAATCGCTTCATCGGTCATATCGATCCGCAGATGGCGGGCTATACACCCAGTCAGCTGGAAGCGCTTTACCGGCAACTGCACACGAACCTGGCACAAATTCCAGGCGTGAAGCAGGTGAGTTTCTCCATGTACAGCCCGATGGAGGGAGACAACTGGGGCGAAGGGGTCTTCATCGAAGGCGAGCCACCGCCGGCTGCGGGAACGCGCGATCATGGAGCTTCATGGGTGAGGGCAAGCCCCCATTATTTCGACACCATCGGGACCAAGATTGTCGAGGGCCGCGCCAATAACGAGCAGGACACGCCCGGCACACGCAACATTGCCGTAGTGAACCGGTTCTTTGAGAAGAAATATTTCAAGGACGGCCACGCAATCGGCAAACACTTCAGCGACGATATCAAGCATCCGGGATACTTCGAGATCGTCGGTGTCACGGAAGACACGAACTATTGGGGACCGTCGGATAAGATGCGTCCGATGTACTTTCTGGCCCAGGGGCAGAGGGTTCAGAGCGACGATCCGCGCTATGGGAAATTTCAGGATGGATCGCAATATCTCAACGCAATCGAGATCGAAACTGCGGGTAACGTGCCTGGACTCGAGATGCAGGTGCGGCATGCAATTTCGCAGGTCAATGCTGATCTCGCGGTCATCGATTTCAAGAGCTTTGGCGAACAGGTCGCGGCGAATTTCACGCAGCAGGGCATGATTGCCAAGTTGACCTCTTTCTTCGGTATCCTGGCGCTGATTCTGGCGTCGATCGGACTCTATGGCGTGACCGCGTACTCGGTGCAACGCCGGACGAGCGAGATTGGGATCCGCATGGCGCTGGGCGCCGATCGCTTGAGTGTGCTGCGGCTGGTGCTGCGCGGCGCTTTTATGCAAGTGGGCATTGGTCTGGCGATCGGTATTCCGGTGGCGATCCTGGGTGGTCACGCAATGGCGAGCCAGTTGTTCGGAGTGAAGCCTTATGACCCGGTCGTATTGTCGATCACGCTGTTGGTGTTGTGTACGGCGGCGTTTCTGGCTGCACTCGTGCCCGCACGGATAGCTGCCGGGTTGGAACCGATGCGGGCGCTGCGCACCGAGTGAGGGTGTTTTTCAGCGGTGAATGAATGCTGTTTCTCTTCCCGTTCGCAGGTTCAGGCCCATGCGAGAACGATTGCGCCGGCGGCGATCAACAAGGCCCCAGCCGCTTTGGCCACGGTAATCGTCTCGCCGAGAAGTGGCCACGCCAGCAATACCACGAAAACGACGCTCAGCTTGTCTATGGGAGCGACCTTCGACGCCTCACCCATGGAGAGTGCGCGAAAGTAGCAAATCCACGACAAGCCGGTGGCCAGGCCTGAAGCGATTAAGAACAGCCAACTGCGACGGCCGACGTGCGCCAGACCGCTATGGCTGCCGAGACCAATAGCGATCGTCCAGGCAAAGACCAGGACCACCGAGGTTCGAATGGCGGTGGCCAGGTTCGGATCGACATGGGCGACACCGACCTTGGCTAGCAAAGCGGTTGCCGCTGCGAAAAGAGCCGAGAGGATGGCCCATCCAAGCCAATTCATAATGGATAGTTTACTTCCCGGTTATCTTCCCCTTCACCCCGGAGTCTATAATTCGCGCCGAGGTGTACGTATGGCGACTTACCTTGCCCTAATGCGTTGGACAAAAGAAGGGATCGAAAAGATCAAAGAGAGCCCGGCCCGCCTGGACGCGGCCAAGAAAGCCACCGAGGCCGCCGGCGCAAAGCTGGTGAGCTTCTACCTGTTGATGGGGCAATATGACATGGCGGCCGTCATCGAGGCTCCCGACGACGCGACCTACGCCCGGGTGAGTCTTTCTCTTGCATCGAAAGGCGGTATTCGCATGGAAACCCTCCGCGCGTTTACCGAGGACGAATACCGGAAGATCATTCCAGGCATCTCCTGATCCCCTGGGAGTTGTGGCCTAACGCTCCGGTTGGGGGTGAGGTAGAGGTGTGCCCCGGTGGTGGAGGCTTATCATTCGTCTCTATTTCTGATAGGACTACTGCATGAGTTCAGAAGCAACGCTAGTAAAGGCCGGCTATCTTTCAACTTTGCGGCGGGAGTGGCTTTTGGGAGCGGCCTTTGCTACGACGGCTCTGTTTCTGCTGTTCGGCAAAGGCTGGCTCGCCGATCTATCCAACCCGTTGTGGTTCGCCCTGATGCTGGTTTGGCTCTTTGCCGTCATCCTGAGCTCGGCGTTTGCCGTGGTGCACCACGCGGAGAGCCTGGCGGTGCGGCTCGGAGAGCCTTTGGGAACGTTGGTGCTGACGCTCTCCGTCATCGGCATCGAGGTGATGATGATCTCGGCGGTTATGCTCACCGGCGAGGGCAAGCCCGCGTTGGCTCGCGATACGATGTTTGGCGTCGTGATGATCGTGCTCAACGGCATGATTGGGCTCTCATTGCTGCTGGGTGGTTTGCGCCACCACGAGCAGGAGTACAACCTGCAGGGGGCGAATTCCTTTTTATCGCTGATCGTGCCCTTGACGGTGCTTGGGTTGATACTGCCGAACTTCACCAGCGCTTCTTTGGGGCCTACGCTTTCCGTTCTTCAATCCATCTTTCTCGCCGTGATGTCGGTCGGGATTTATGGTCTATTTCTGATCATCCAGAACTGGAGACATCGCGAATACTTCGTGAAGCCGGCCAAAGCGATAGACCGGCCGGGTGAAGCGAGTGCTACGGGACACGCGGATATCGAAACAAATTCAATTACGTATCATGCCCTCTTCCTGGTGATGTATCTGCTGCCTGTGGTGGTGCTGTCGGAGGAGATTGCCCTGCCTATCGATCACGGTATAGAGGTTCTCCACGCGCCGCTGGCGTTGAGCGGTTTCCTGGTGGCCGCTTTGATCTTGTCTCCCGAGGCACTCAGCGCCACACGCGCGGCGTTGGCCAACGATCTGCAGCGCTCTATCAACATCCTGTTGGGTTCCGTGCTGGCATCGATCGGGTTGACGATTCCAGCTGTGTTGACGATCGGCTTAGTGACCGGCAAGACGATCGTCCTGGGGCTCGGTCCGGCAGACTCGCTCTTACTGGTTTTAACTCTGGCGGTTTGCGCGCTCACCTTTATCAGCAATCGAACCAACGTTCTCTCAGGGGCGGTGCATCTATTGCTTTTTCTTGCTTATGTGATGCTGATCTTTGAGCACTAACGAGTCGCGGAAAGGTCGCTGTTGGCTACCTCTCACGCGACGAAGGGCGTCCTGGGTTATTCTCAGTCGTCCCTTCGGGACTGATCTCGGTGGATAACCCTACCAGGACTCACGTCCTGGGCTATTCCTAGCCGTCCCTACGGGACTCGATTTGGCGAGGTCAGTTCTCACACACCCTCTAAAGCCCGGACCTACCCAACTAGGAATTTTTCCGCAGCCTCTAAAACCCTGATTTTATTTGCAAGGACCGTCCCCGCGGTTTTGAAAACCCGCTACCCCGGACTGAAGTCCGGGGCTGGCACAGCTCGACTAGAATCCGCGTCTACCCAAAGCGAGTTTGTCCGCAGCCTGTAAAGGCGTGCCCGTCGTTCCGAGAGTTTCTCCGCCTGGAAAGCCCAGGACTGGACGTCCTGGGTAATTCTCAGTCGTCCCTGCGGGACTGGACTTGTGGGTACGTATACCCAGCACTAACGTGCTGGGCTATTTTCAGCCGTCCCTTCGGGACTTAATTATGAGTTGTTGTTACCCAGACGATTCAGGCCTTTTGGGCCTGGTAGAGAAGGCGAAGCAGACGCCTTTCTTCGGTGAGCGCTCGCACGCAGGAGAGGAATCGCTGCAGTCCTTCCCACTTGGCCATGCCTTCGGCAGCGACCAGCCTTTCTTTGTGTTTTTGCCTGGCGTCGTGCCACCTGGCTGCGATCCGGGCAGCGCTGTCTGTTGTGTCCAATACCTTGATTTCTGAAAAGCCGGCGTTGCGGATCCAGCGTTCATTCTCTCCAGGCGGACTGAAGATATAGAAGCCGATCGAGCTCCGGGTGGCGATTTCATCGTGAGCGATCAGCCCTCCGATTACCAGGGCGTCACTGAATAGCATCCGCCCTACGCCAGGCTTCAGCACCCGATATATTTCGCAGAGAAGAGCCGGCCTCCCGGGTATGTGGCAAAGTACGTCGTTGGCAAAGACCGCGTCAAAGGTCGCGTCTGCAAAAGGCAGTCCTTGCGAGACATCGCATACCTCAAAGCGCACTTTTTGCGCCATCCCTGTGCTTGAGGCCAACTGATTCGCGGTACGAATCCCCAACTCATTGATGTCGAGACCAACGATGTGACAGCCGGATTTCTGCGCGATATGCAAGGCGTATGCGCCCGATCCGGAGCCGATCTCCAACACGGACGAATCGCCGGAGAGCCCAAGCCATCGTGGAATCTCTTCGGACTCTTCGGTGGTTACCCAGCTGGTCTGGCCGAAATCTTCCCCGTAGGTCTCGATTCTTACTTGTCGATAGACATCGGAATCGTAGCTCCCATAAGCGCCGTCATAGAGATCGACAGTCATCAGAGCGACGATGCCAGCCTTTGCGCCAGCGGTTTGATCGCATCGATGGTGCAGGGACAGGTGGAATAGGTGATGCGGATGAGCTTGTCACCTTTGCGCACCATCATGACTGAACCGGAAGCGTCAAATGCTTCATCGCCGATCCCGGTCAAGGGCTTGGCGCCCGGGCCTACCGCGCCTAATACGCTCTCATTCGCGCTCATCTGGGTTTTAGCGGCGTTGGGATCGATGGTAAAAGCCATCACTACTGTACTTACCGGGGGACTGCTTCCGTCCGCCTGACTCTGTTCGCCCCCCAGGAGGCTGTGGGAGAGGCTCTGAAACATTTGCTGCTGCTGGGCAGTGGCGCCTTTGCTCGCCATCATGGCGGCGATATGCTTTGCGGTCATATCTCCGGCCGTGCCCTGGGCAAGATATTCGCAACCGTCGGCGGTCGTTTTCGTGGCCACGATGGCGACGCCGATCGCGCGGCCAACATCCTCCTTGTTCAGGAACCGGCAGGCGCTCGGGCCGAGCGTGCCGGCGGGGACATTTGATCCACCTGCGTTGCCGCTGTCAGCCGCAAGGGAGGAGAGTGCAGTATCCCGCACCTTTCTGGAAAACTCGTGTGCCTTGCGGCTTGCAAGGTGCAGCGCATAGAACATTCCGGCCACCGAGAGGGTTCCCAAAACTACCAGGACCAGGACGACCACCAGAATGATCTTGCCCACGGGACTGGATCCCGACTTGACCGGTGGCATCGGAGAGACGGGTGGGATCGTAGTGACTGGAGAGAAAGGAGGGACTGGCGTTGCAGCGGCTGCAACAGCTGCCTGGGGCACCCGCGCGCCGCAAGCGCCGCAGAATGCCGACGTCTCATTCAAGGGGCTTCCACAAGTGCCGCAAAATTTGGCCATGATCGATGCTCCTGCGCTGTCCGGGGGATTCGAGTTAGCCTGGTTGGTGCTTCTTGGGGTGACCCATTATGCCGAGTTGCGGGCGATCACGCCAGCAACTTCTTCAAATGGGGGGCGGTTCGGCTTGCGGAGGCCTGGGATACCTCGGCAGGGGTTCCTGATGCAACCACATGCCCGCCCTCCTCTCCCGCGCCTGGACCAATATCCATCACCCAGTCACTGGCCGCGACCACGCGCATGTCATGCTCCACCACGATGACGGTATTGCCTGATTGGACCAGCGCATCGAGCTGCGCCATCAGCTTATCCACGTCTGCCGCATGCAGACCGGTAGTGGGTTCGTCGAGGATATAGAGAGTGGAGCCGCGCTGGGGCCGCTGCAGCTCGGTCGCCAGCTTGATGCGCTGAGCCTCACCGCCGGAGAGCTCCGTAGCCGGTTGACCGAGCCGCAAATAGCCCAGGCCAACTTCCCGCAGAACTTCAAGAGAGCGAAGCAGCGGAGGCTCCGCGGAAAAGAACTCCCAGGCCGCATCGACCGTTAACCCCAGCACGTCGGCGATAGTTTTACCGCGGTATGTTACTTCCAGAGTCTTGGCGTTATATCGAGCTCCATGACACGTTGGACAGGGCGCATAAACACTGGGGAGGAAGAGCAACTCGACGCATACGAAGCCCTCGCCCTGGCAGGTTTCGCACCGGCCTTTGGCGACATTGAAGGAGAAGCGTCCGGCATCATAGTGGCGGGCGCGCGCCATTTTGGTGGCAGCGAACAGTTTGCGAACGTGATCGAACAAGCCGGTGTAAGTAGCGAGATTGGAACGCGGTGTGCGTCCAATGGGAGTCTGGTCAACCCGCACCAGGCGATGGATGCTTTCCAATCCACCGGCAATCTGACCACCGGTAGCGGCCGGTGGTGCGGCTTCCAGCTCTTCTCCAGCTTCCTCCTCAACGGGGAGGGGATGGCCGAGTTGCTCTGCCACCAGCTCGACCAACGCCTGACTGACCAGACTCGACTTGCCTGAACCGGAAACTCCGGTGACTGAAGTAAAGACCCCCAGGGGAAAGGCGACATCGAGGTGATTCAGGTTGTTGCGCGTGACCCCTTTCAATTTCAGCCATCCTTGCGGAAAACGGACAGTGCGTTTGGGGAGTTTCTGGCTGCCGAAAAGATATCGCCGAGTTTGCGATTTCTCGATCACCTCCAAGCCTTTGGGAGGACCACTGTACAGGACATAGCCGCCTTGCTCTCCAGCGCCCGGCCCGACATCGACCAGCCAGTCGGCGTGGCCGATCACATCGAGATCGTGCTCCACCACGAACAAGGAGTTTCCCGCTGAGCGCAAGCGCTCAAAGGCTACGAGGAGTGCCTGGATATCCACCGGATGCAATCCAGCAGACGGTTCATCGAGCACATAGACCACTCCGAAAAGATTGGAGCGAATCTGGGTGGCCAGGCGCAGACGCTGGAGTTCACCGGGCGAGAGTGTGGGCGTGCTGCGTTCCAAAGTCAGATAACCGAGTCCTAGATCGAGCAGCACCCCAAGCCGCGCCAGCAGATCCTCGGCGATGCGCTGGGTGACGATCAGTTTTTCCGGGTGTTCTGCTTCCGCGGTGCTGTTGCGTGGCGCTGTCCCTTCAGCAAAGGGGCGCACAATGCCTGCCAGACGCTTGAGCGGCAGTCTCGAGATTTCTGCGATATCGAAGCCGGCAAATTTCACCGATAGCGACTCCAGCCGCAAGCGCTTGCCATGACACAGCGGACACTCGGTGCTCAGCATGTACTGCGCGACCCGCTTTTTCATCAGCGGGCTCTGGGTGGTGGCGAAGGTGTGGAGCACATGCCGTTTCGCGCTGGTGAAGGTGCCCTGGTAGCTAGGCTCCATCTTGCTTCTGAGCGCGGCGCGCGTCTCCTTGGGAGTGAAGCCGGCGTAAACCGGCACCACCGGCTGCTCATCGGTGAAGAGAATCCAGTCACGATCCTTTTTCGGCAGGTCGCGCCAGGGGCGATCGACGTCATAGCCAAGGGAGGTTAATATGTCACGTTGATTCTGCCCTTGCCACGCAGTGGGCCACGCGGCGATGGCACGCTCCCGGATGGTCAGCGAGTCATCGGGCACCATGGAGCGTTCGGTCACCTCGTAGATCCTGCCCAGCCCATGGCACTTGGGACACGCTCCCTCGGGCGTGTTGGTGGAGAAGGATTCCGCGTAAAGGAGCGGTTGATGGGGCGGATACTCTCCAGCCCTTGAATAGAGCATGCGAAAGAGGTTGGATAGCGTGGTGACGCTGCCCACTGAGGAGCGCGTCGTGGGTGATCCCCGTTGTTGCTGAAGCGCAACGGCGGGAGGCAAGCCATCGATGGCATCCACTTCCGGCACAGCCATTTGGTGAAACAGGCGCCGGGCGTAGGGGGAGACCGATTCGAGATACCGCCGTTGCGCTTCCGCGTAGAGGGTCCCGAAAGCCAGAGACGATTTGCCGGAACCGGAAACTCCGGTAAAGACAACCAGGGCATCGCGAGGGAGAGACACATCTATATTCTTGAGATTGTGTTCCCGCGCGCCCCGCACCTGAACGAAGCCGTCATTCTTCATTTCACTAATCCCCATGGCGGAGCATTCTAAAAAAGAAGACCAAACGTGTGTTGATGGAATCTAACGCCAGATGTTGCTTGACCCAAGAGAACTGTTCAGTAGGATGTTGCTCGAAGGTAAAGCGGCTAACTCCCCTGATGAAGGACGGAAACGCGTATGGTTTCGGCGATTCATCGCGGAGTGATCAAGGGGCTGCTGATGCCGCCTCTGCTGGGCTTGCTGTGTACGCGGGCGTTTGCTCTCGATCGCGATCGCACGATGAGCCAGTTCTATCACACCACCTGGACGGTGGGAGCGGGTGTCCCGTTCGTCCAGACGGTTTGGTTTATGTGGTTGTGCGTTATCGCGGCCGGCGGACTCATAGGGCTTCTTTTCACCCTCCGGCTGCGGCACCTCAGCCGCCAGCTTCAGGCTCGGCTGGCCGAACGGCTGACGGAGCGGGAACGAATCGCTCGCGAACTCCATGACACTTTGCTGCAGAGCATGGGGGGCCTGATTTTGCGCTTCCAGACGGCTGCGGACCGCATCCCGCAAGATGACCCGACGCGTCAGATGCTGGAAGAAGCACTGAACCAATCCGACAAGGTGCTGGCCGAAGGGCGGGAAATTCTTCTTGGACTAGGAAGCAGCTCCTCTGAAGCCAACGACCTGCCCGAGGCCTTTGCCGCGGTGGGCGAGGAACTCAGGCAAGAGCATCCGGCGGACTTTCGCGTGGTGGTGAATGGCGATCCGCGCGAGCTGCATCCCATCGTCCGAGACGAGGTATACCGGATTGGCCGTGAGGCGATCGCAAACTGTTTTCAGCACGCCAACGCAGGGCGGTGCGAAACGGAGGTTAACTACGATCCTAGCCAGTTGCGCATCGCTGTTCGTGATGATGGTTGCGGTGTCGGGGAAAGGATTCTTGAGGTTGCCCACCCCTCCGGAGGTTGGGGGATGCCGGGAATGTTTGAACGGGCAAGTAAGATCGGCGCTCGTCTTGAAGTCTGGAGCCGGCACGGGGTAGGCACGGAAATAGAAGTGCGTGTTCCTGCGGTGATCGCTTATCGTTCCACTGCGAACGCATCGCGCTGGCAATGGCTGCGCCGCGTTGCTACTGGAGGGGGTTGATGGCACCGGGGCATTGACCGGAATAGATGGGACGCCAGCGGGCTGGAAGCGTCTGTGCGGCAACTGGTAGTTCTGAGATTCTGTGTGAGGTTGACGAAAAACATCCAGCGAAGTTCGCGCTTAGGGGACCATGTCCTGGGTTGGCTGCTCCGAATTGCGAATCGTTCATTTCGGGGGTAGGGGTACCCCAGGATTGCATCCTGGGCATTCTCAGCCGTCCCTTCGGGGGACTGGTTCTCGCTTAGACTGCGAAGCCATGGCCCGTGATTCTTGGTGCTCATTTACCAGACCGGGCTGGCGAATTGTACGCTCCAGATGGGGCCGTCGTTGTACAGAGCGGAATCCAGCCGAATGACGGCCGGCACCCCGCTTTCGGTTACCCACGCGTAGGTATCCGGAGGCTGCTTGCCGATCATAGGAGCCACTACGCCGGCAACTCCCCCGATATGAACTTTGACGTCGTATTTCGTGGCCTTGTAGGAACGGCCGCCGACCGTGAATTGATCATCCCCACCTTTAGCAATGGCCAGCTTCACCATGCGCGGCTTGGGTGCGAGGGCAACATACGAGACCTCGATCGGAGTGTTGGCTTGCATGTTCTGAATCAGAGGCACGAGAAGGCCGTTGGAAGTATCTGGCGGCAGATCCATGTGCTCCGTCGTTGTCCGGTTCGTGCTGTTTGATAAGTCACGAAAACTCACCTGCTGGTTGGTCACATCGATCATTACGTCGCAAGGGTGCGGAAAGGATTTGCCGCGCTGTATGTGCCGATCACTGATCAGGCGAATGGTTTCCTCCCCCTGTGAGTAGAGCGTGGTCTCATCATCGATCGATCCATCGCGAAAATGAAAAACCACGTGAAGCGTGATGCGGTGCCTGGAGGGAACCTGAGTGGCTTCTCCAGAAGCGATGATCGCCCCGGCGGGGTCACGCAAGACGAAGAAGCCGTGTTCGGAACCCGTTCTATATTTGAGCTTCAGGGTTTGGCCTTGCATAGTGCAAGACGAACCGAGCAATGCCATCGCAACTAGCCCGGTGAACCATTCGCCACAGAGACCCCGACCGCGCGCTCTTCTCATTTGGTTCTCCTGCCAGGTTTACGATGCGAATATTTATCTACTGTACCTTTTGTGGGAGGTGCGGCTGCGGCGCGTGATCCATTGACTGTGTTTCGATGAGCGTGATAACTTTCGGGCGGTCTAGCGAAAGCTCCGTTGCATATTGTGAAATGAGGGGTCGCTACCGTCATGAGGATGGGCCTATGCCACCACGGGGTTTTCGACTGCGGATGCTATGGCTTTCTGGGGAAAGCCTCAAGAGCGAACGAACACTTCCAAATAATTTCCTGCCGGATGGGGATGGATGAAGAGTACCTTGGGCAAAGTCATGGGAGTGCTTGGTTCCGCGGTTACCTTGACGGCGGTGATTGCTTCCGCCAAAGAAGGAAAGAAATACACGACGTGGAGCGACTATGAAGGCAGCGCCGACTCGGCGCAATACTCCGCCCTGACGCAAATCAACAAGTCGAACGTCACCCAACTGCAGCAGGTGTGGTTTTATCCCAACGGGAATAACGGCTTTCGCTACGGCTTTAATCCGCTGGTGGTTGACGGCGTGATGTACGTGGTGGGGAAAGATAATGTGACGGTCGCTCTCGACGCCGTGACCGGCAAGGAGATCTGGGTTCACGACAACAGCCTTCCCAGAAGCATTACCAACCGCGGCTTCAATTACTGGGAGAGCAAAGATCGCAGTGACCGCCGCCTCTTCTACGCCACCGCCAACATGCTTCATGCGCTGGATGCGCGCACGGGCAAGCCGGTGGATTCGTTCGGCAACCATGGCAGTGTCGATTTGCGGGAGGGCCTGGGGCGTGATCCCAAGACCATCCGATCCATTCAGTCTGGCGGCCCAGGACGGATCTTTGAGAATCTCCTGATTCTGGGTTCTTCCACCGGAGAAGAGTACGGATCGCCTCCGGGTGATATTCGTGCCTATGATGTGCTCAGCGGAAAGATGGTCTGGATCTTTCATACCGTTCCCCACCCCGGCGAATTTGGGTACGATACCTGGCCGAAAGATGCCTGGAAGTACATTGGCGGCACCAACGACTGGGGTGGGATGACGATCGACGAAGAGCGCGGAATCGTCTACTTTCCGCTGGGATCGCCTACCTATGACTTTTATGGCGCGGATCGTACCGGCGCGGGTCTCTTCGGCAATTGCCTGTTGGCGCTCGACGCCCGCACGGGCAAATATCTTTGGCACTTCCAGGCCGTTCACCATGATCTTTGGGATTACGACCTGACCACCGCACCCAAGCTTCTGACCGTGAAACACGACGGCAAGATGGTGGATATCGTCGCCGAGGCGGGAAAGAACGGTTTCTTATATGTTTTCGACCGGGTTACCGGCAAGCCTATCTGGCCGATTGAGGAACGTCCCGTTCCCCAGTCGGACATGCCCGGCGAGCACTCCTGGCCTACGCAGCCTTTCCCCACGGCGCCGCCCCCTTTTGCCCAGCAGTCATTCACTCCTGACGACGTCGATCCGTACATAAGCGATCCCGCGGAACGCGCAAAGATCAAAGAGGAGTTGCAGAACGCCCGCAATGAAGGAATCTATACGCCGCCCGGCTTGAAAAATACGGTCGAGGCACCGGGGAACAATGGCGGAGGCAATTGGGGCGGTGGGGCGGTTGATCCGGCGACGGGCACCTTGTACGTCCAGACGAAGAACGCGCCCTCGATGCTGAAGCTGGAGCCGAATCCGCCCAAGCGGCAGATGACAGGCACGCCCGAAACCGAGGGCCGCATACTCTACATACAGAATTGCCAGGCCTGTCATACCGCGGAGTTGACCGGCCAACCACCGTCCATTCCTTCATTGGTCGGCGTGGTGTCGCGTATCGGGGCGGACCGTGTCAAAAGTACGGTGCAGGAGGGAGCTTCACCTATGCCGGCCTTTACCAGCCTCTCCGAAAAAGAGGTGGACGCCCTGGCCGCGTATCTTTCTGATCCTTCGAAAGCGCACGTACCGCCTGACATACTCGCCTACATCTCAGCTCCCCGTCCTCCGCTTCCACCTACGCCGGCGGGCGCTCCTCCTGTCCGTTACTGGACTGGCTACGGATATATGAACTCCAGCGAAGGTCTTCCGGCCAATAAACCGCCCTGGTCTACGTTGACAGCCTACGACTTGAATAAGGGAATCATCAAGTGGCAGATCCCATTGGGAAGCGTGACGGAATTAGTCGCTAAAGGAGTTACAGATACGGGTAGCTACTGGCCGCGCGGGGGAGTGGTGGTTACGGCAGGCGGTCTGATTTTTTCCGGCACTATCTCGGATGCGACCATGCGGGCCTATGACAAAGATACGGGAAAGATACTTTGGGAAAAGGTAATGCCAGCCGGGCCGGAGGGCATTCCGGCGGTCTTCGAGGTAAATGGGCGAGAGTACCTGGCGTTTAGCGCCAGGCCAAGCCTGAAACACCTTGGCCCGGGAGGCGAGCGGACAACCGTCGAAGCGGGGCCGAATGCAGCGCAAACGCAGGGGTTTTATGTGTTCGCCCTACCGAAGCCAGCGAAGTAGTACAGTGTGGATCGTCTTGAATCGGATGAGCAATCTTGACGGGAGTCTACGCAGCTGGTAGGCTTCCTTGGATATTACGCAACAGCCATAGCGTTATGCACATATTATGACCACTCAAAAACTGGATTATTCAAGCTTCGGACTGCTGGACAAGATAGCGGTGGTAACCGGTGCTTCGCAAGGGATCGGCCGGGCAGTTGCGCTCGGGCTGGCGCAAGCCGGAGCGCATCTGGTTTTGGCGAAATACCCTGAGAAGCGGCAGGACGAGATAAAAGCTGTCCAGGCCGAGATCGAGGCCTTGGGACGCAAGGCAATCATCGTGCAGACGGATGTGGCCGATGTCGATCAGGTGCGCGCCCTGATGGATAAGACGAAGGAAACCTTCGGACGTATCGACATCCTGGTGAACAACGCCGGCTGGACGGGGACGACTCCTGCTCTCGATGTGACTGAAGAGGAGTACGACCGCACCATGGCGGCGTCCTTGAAAAGCGTGTTCTTTGCCTCGCAGGCCGCTGCCCGCATCATGATTCCGCAGGGCGGGGGCAAGATCATCAACATTGGATCGAACTTCGGCGAGATCGCCTTCAAGTCGCGATCGGTCTATGCAGCCGCTAAGGCGGGTGTCCATCACTTGTCTCGCGCTCTTTCTCTGGAGTGGGCGAAGGATGGCGTGCTGGTGAACGTAGTCGCGCCTTGCATTACGGAAACCGAGTCACGCAAGAACATCCTGGAACGGCCGGGCTACAAAGAATGGGCCACCAAGGAGATGATTCCGCGGGGACGATGGAATCAGCCCGACGACCTGGTGGGTGCGGTCCTGTTTCTCTCGAGCCCGCTCTCCGATATGGTGGTAGGCCATGTGCTGATGGTCGATGGCGGCTGGACGATCCACTAGGGCTAGAAGGGGAGAGTGGATAGGTGGACATGAAGCTCCGCAATAAAGTCGCGTTGATTACAGGGGCCAGCCAGGGGATCGGAAAAGGAGTCGCCGAGATATTTGCGGAAGAGGGCGCTGATGTCGCCATCAACCACCTCGGATCCAGCGAGAAAGCCGGCGAAGTCGCGGAGTGGGTTGGGCGCAAGGGGCAGCGTGCCCTGGTGGTGGAGGCTGACGTCAGCCAGCGGAGCCAGGTGGAGTTCATGTTCGACCGGGTGGAGAAAGAGCTTGGACCGGTCGATGTGCTGGTGAATAACGCAGGTATCGAAACCATCGTCCCCTTTCTGGAGCTGACAGATCAGCAGTGGAGCGATGTGGTGAACGTGGATCTGCGCGGAGAATGGATCTGCTGCCAGGTGTTCTGCCGTCTGGCCGTGGCTGCCGGGCGCCCCGGTGCCATCATCAACATTGGCTCCATTCAGGCAGGAAAGGTTTTGCCCGGACGCACCCACTACGCTCCGGCGAAGCTGGCCATCGAGGCGCTGACGCGCAATGTTTCTGCGGAGATGGGTGCTTTGGGAATCCGCGTCAATTGCATTCACCCGGGCTTGATTGAGACGCCGATGGTCGATTGGGTGCTGAAGCATCCTGATCCCGCCGTCCTGCCTGGAGTAGTGGCCCAGATATCCCTGGGCCGCACGGGACAACCGCGCGAGATTGGAACCGTGGCTGCGTTTTTTGCTTCTGAGGAGGCCAGGTATGTAACCGGCCAGTCGATCTATGTCGATGGCGGTTGGGTGGGGAAATAAGTGGATGACGAATCCTTCGCACACTCCCGTCTTGCGTGAGCGATTGAGCCGCGCGTTCTTCCGCAAGGACGATTACGCCTTGCGCCAGGGCATCCTGAAGCTGCTCGCCATCAAGGATTCAGACATCCGTCTGCTCACCCTGGAACAATGTCGCGATGCTGTCGATAAAGGACTCCACGCAGGCGGCGCCTTCTCTGCCGTTATCCCGCTGGTTGCCCTGTTCTACGGGGGCTTCATGGAACTGGACATCGAAGATCCGACGCGCCGCGGGCAGGATATTTTCACCCTGAGCAAGGGCCATGCGGTGGCTGCGTTGGCCTCTATCTATGCCGAACTTGGCTATTTCGACCGCAAGACGCTTAAGAACTCGCGCTCGTTTGCCAGCATTCTGAATGGACACCCGGGGCCGATCTTGCCCGGGGTGCATATCGCTACGGGACCGATGGGGCAGGGATTTGGTGTGGCCCAGGGTTTCGCCATTGCCGGGCGTACCAGCCCGCGGTTCGATTCCTATTGCATGACCGGTGATGGAGAGCTGCAGGAAGGCCCTATCTGGGAAGCGGTGATGTATGCCGGCCAAAACCACCTCGACAACCTGTGCATCCTGGTCGATCGCAACAACGGACAGCTGGACCTCCACACGCGCATGGTTTTCCCCATGCCCGAATTGGAGACGGTCTTTCGCTCTTTTGGCTGGCAGGCGCACACGGTGGACGCGACCCAGCTCGATGGCGTGGTTGCCGCGCTGGAGAGCTTTCGTTTCGGTCCTCGTAATGGCATGCCGACGGCGATCATTTGTAACAGTCGCAAGGGCTTTGGCTCCTTTTCCGATTTTCTCAATAAGCACAAGGTCACGCTGACGGATAGCCTGATTACTCAGGAGCATGCTCTGCAATCGGAGCAGCGGCAAGCGCGGATCGAGGAGTTTGCTGTTTACTGCGAGCGTTTGGAAGGTAGCAGTGAAGGGGAAGCCACACGAGACTCCCTTCTGCAAGCGGCTCATCGCATGCACCTGGAGATCGACTGGGATTCTCGAACTGTAACTACGGTTGTGGGTCCGGTACTGACCAGGCGGGTTGCTGCGCGCCACAAGCGCATCTCTTACGACCCCAGGCTGTTGCCACAACTGGATCGGAAGAAAGAATATGCCGCTTCCGACGTCGTGACTGGCGCGATGAAGGTCTTTGCCACGGACCCAGCCGTGGTCTCTGTCGATGCTGATCTTGCATCCACCAGCGGCCTGGAAGCCGGCGTTGCCGCTGTCGACCAGAAGCGAGCGCTGAACGTGGGTGTTGCCGAGGCCAACATGATGCTGATCGGCGAGGCGTTCGCGGCGTTGGGTTATAACGCGTGGGTGAGCACCTTCTGTCCCTTCTTCGATTGGAAGGTATTACGCCGCATTGCCGTAGGAGCCCAGGAGCGGCAGGAAGCGATCGATGCGCCCGACGGTTGGTTGAGCGAAGGCCATGGCCTCGATTTGACGTTCCTGGCTACCGCGGCAAACTTCGAAACCCGTACCAACGGCGCCACCCACATGGGCAACGACGACAGCACGACATTCGATGCGGTCGCGCAGCTCAAGATCGTCGATGTTTCCTGCCCGCAGCAAATGCTCTCCATCATGCGCTGGATTATGGAAGGGAATCGCGGCCTGGTTTACCTTCGCGTCATGCGGACGGGCTCTGCGGTGCTCTACGGTAGCGACTACGTGTTCGCGTTTGGTAGGGGTCATCGGCTGCTTAGCAGTCCCGCGGACCGCGCGACCATCATCAGCAGTAGTCGCGGGGTACATGAGGCGTTGGCTGCGGCCGCACAGTGCGCGGCTGCGGGTGTCCCGGTCGGCGTGGTGGATATGCCGTCGATCGACGAGGAGCTGTTGTTGGAACTTTATAACTCTGGGCAGCTACTGCTTTTTGCGGAACAGAACAATGGATATATCTGGCAGAATTTCCTGAAGATTCTTTACCGCAATCGCGGACGCGTGAAGGCGGATGGATGGGAAAGGGTTGTCACCCTCAACACGCTCAAGAGCGATGGCCAGCCGCAGTTTATACACTCGGGAACCTATGAGGAGCTGATCGCGGCCTTTCATTTGACCCCCGAAGCAATCGCTCACACCGTTCTGACGTGGAAGGAGAATTGATGACCTTACCTATCGTGGATGAAAATTCGATCGAGGCGCTCGATCTTCCCGGGCGGCGCCTGCGTTGGTTGATGACCCAGGAGAATGTCGATGCACGTCACTGTTCGATGTGCATGATCCTGGTGGCGCCGGGAGAGACGGTAAGGCCCGCGCATTCCCATCCTAACGGTGAAGAAGTTATTTACATCGTGCAGGGATCGGGCAAGGTGATGATCGAGGGAGTGGTTGAACCGGTTAAGGAGGGAAGCGCTGTCCTCTTTCCGCAAGGGAAAGTGCACATGCTGCGGAATACCGGGTCAGAGGAGATGAAGGTTGTTTGTTTCTTCGCTCCGGCTACCAATCTCGACAACTATAAATTCTTTGAAGACGTGAAATTCCCAGAGTAGGGTTCCTCCAACAGAACCCCATTGAGAATTGGACGGGTGCCCCAGGTTCCTAATGGGTTCTGTTAGGGGTTACTGGGCCTTCAAATACGCGATCAGGTCGCCGATTTGTGCTTCGGTCAGGATGCTGCCAAAGGCGGGCATGGGCGCCTTGCCCTTTTTGATGATATCTGTCGCTTGCGCCGGCGTGACTGGCGGAGTCACCATGGGCTTGCTGCTGAAAATGCCATGCAGGTTTGGAGGGCCGAAAGGAGTGGTATCACCGGGTTGCTTATTATGGCAGCTGACGCAGTTTTGCTGGAAGACCGCAGCACCGCGTTTGGCCTTGGCATTCAGGACGGGAGGGGTAGCCGTGTCGGCAAAACCAATCATATTGGTGGCAATCATCGCGCCGGCAGCAACCAACGTACATACACCCCACAAAAGCCCACGACCACTTGCCATTTTCTAATGCCTCCGGTAGGTTTGAGTCGCCTAACAGCGGCCCATTAAAAAATCATAAACCATGACCAGCTTCGCCAGGCGGGGCCCGAGGGCCTACGGAAAAATCAAGGTTGCATATTACGCAAACGCTGGACAGTCGTAGCTGGCACGGGTAGTCTCGTTAGCGCATCCAATGTAAGGGTTCGCCGGAGGTCTGGTGCTGTAATGGCAGGGCGAAAAATTCATGATATTGTTATGCGGGAAGTCGGCAACGACCCCAAATCCTTCACCCACTTCCCTCGGTGGGATCGATTAAGACCAGCCGAAATGGCCTGGAGACTTTGCGAGTAACGGTGCGAGTTTAGTACGGACCTTCTTTATGCCCGAGGACAAAGTTCGGCAGATCCCATTCATTCAAAGCCTTGACCGCGGCCTTACTATTCTGCAGGCGGTCGCTCTTTCCAAGCAACCCGTCTCTCTCGGAGAGCTTACCGAGTTGTTGGGAATTGATCGGAGCAGCGCCTTCCGGCTTGCGAACACTCTTAGACGACGCGGGTTTCTTGCCTGCCCCGCGGGCAGGAAGGACTACATCCTGGGCTCTTCGATGTGGCGTCTCTCTCATCGTTACGATTGGGGCAATATGTTGATCCGGATCGCCAATAAGCAGTTGAAGCTGCTGGCGACGCAGATCAACGAGACCGCGCACCTCGCCATCCGCGAAGGGAAATATGCACTCTTTATCGACCACGCGGCGGCCAGCAATGTAATCGCCGTGGCCGGCCAGGTTGGGGAGTTGGTGCCGCTTTACTGCACCGCGCATGGCAAGGCTTTGTTGGCGGATGCCGACGAACGCGAGCTGCGGGCTCTCATCGGAGCAGGTCAACTGCGCAGATATACCAAAAACACGATGACCTCGATCCAGGAGCTGAGCAAAGATTGCGCCCTGATTAAGAAGAGAGGCTTTGCTACAGACGAGGCGGAATTTGCCGAAGATCTGCGTTGTGTCGCGGCTCCGATTCGCGTCGATAACGATGTGATTGTCGGGTCGATTGGTGTTTCCGCACCCATGTCACGCTTCTCCAAGGAACGCCACCGTGTCGCTGCCGGGCAAGTATGCAAGGTCGCGGAAACGATTGGGCAACTGCTGAGCAATGCAGATCAAAGCCCCGATGGGGAGCCGGAAAAGGCAGTGGCTGAATTCGCATAATTTCGAGATAAAACTTTGACAGAGAATCCGGTCCTGGATTTTGGGGTGGAGAAGTCTGCGATCCAGTACATTGGGAGCGATCTGCAGCGCCCTGAATGTATCCTGGCCGAACCGGACGGCACCCTCTGGTCTGCGGATGCGCGCGGCGGAGTGGTCAGGATTACCCCTGATGGAAAACAGCAGATTATTACTCAGCAGCGGTCCGGTCATTTTCAGGGCGTGACCAGCGAAGCCAGCCGGTATTTGGAGGGCACGCTACCCAACGGTCTGGCCTTTGCGCGCAACGGCGATATTTTAATTTCGAACTTCGGCACGGATTGCCTCGAGGTGATGACGCGCGAGGGCACAACCACGGTACTTGCTGATTCCATCGACGGCGAGCCCATCGGTAAAGTCAACTTTGTCTTGCGCGACTCGCAGGATCGCATCTGGATCACCGTCTCCACCCGCATCAAGAACTGGATGCACGCGCTGCGCAGAGATCTGCCGGATGGTTACATTGCCAGATATATCGACGGGAAATTCCGCATCGTTGCAGATGGCTTTCACTTCACCAATGAAATCCGCATGGATGCGCGGGAAGAATTTATGTATGTGGTGGAAACGACCGGCGGTTGTGTCAGCAGATTACGGGTTGGTAAAGATGGAAGCTTGAGCAACCGCGAGGTCTTTGGACCCACCAACCTGGGGAAGGGGGCGTGGCCCGACGGCATCGCCTTCGATAGCGTGGGAAATTTGTGGGGCACGATGGTGTACTCCGATAAGCTCTTCGTGCTGACGCCCGGAGGGGACTTTCGCCTGCTGCTCGACGAGGGCGACGTGCAGAAAGTTGAGGAGCTGGAGCGGGCTTTTTTCGCGAACCAGGTGAATGAACAAGTGCTGTTTGCTACTGGGCAGGGCATCGCTCCCTGGATGGCAAGTGTGACCTTTGGCGGTCCTGATTTGCAGACGATCTACATCGGTTCGCTGAAGGGTAAACGAATTCCCTACTTCCGCGCGCCCGCGCCGGGGCTGCCGATGGTGCACTGGCGCGAAGCCTAGGATGCGGAAACCAAGGGCCCGAACCGATGGTTCTCACGCAGCTTGGACGATTCCCTGCGCAATCAACCAGTCGACTGAGTCGCGCACCGCTTGGAGCGAGCTATAGCGCGGCTCATATCCCAGTAGCGTGCGTGCCTTGGCAATGCTGCAGTTCGGCGAGTGCGCAATGTGGTCCCAGGTCATCGCGGCGTCCCTCTCCGGCACTCCCTGGCGCCACTCTTCCCAGGGCAGAAACTCCAACTGGACCGGATGCCCAAACCACGCGCCCACGCGCTCTGCATATCCCCGCAGGGTCACGGCAGCGGGCGATACGACGTGAAAGCTCTCTCCCACGGCAACACTTCTCCGCTCCAGGGCCCGTTGGAAGCACTGCGCCACATCGTCGGCATGAACGTGATGCAGCGTCTCCATCCCGATATTGGGGAGCTGGAGCGGTCTTCCCTGCAGAAGCCTGGAGAAGATCTCCGTGTTGAAGTTGCCCGCGGGATTTACCGGAGCCCAACCAGGGCCTACCAGGTGTCCGGGATGCAGGATGGTTACCGGCAGCGCTGACCGCCTTGCCTGGCGCAGTAGGTAGTCCTCGATCGCAGCTTTTCTTTGCCCATAGTCGCCGAAGGCCCTTCGCGGCTCGGCCTCTGTGGTTGGCACTTCGACGCTCGGTCCATGGACCCAGATGGTGCCGCAGTGCAGAAGATGTGCTCCGGTCCCGCGGAGCGCCTCAACCAGCAGCTGCGCACTGGGCAACTGGTAGCACGTAAGGTCGATGACCGCATCGGCGTCCAACCTCGCAATGCGCTCGCCAAAGCGTCCCGCGTCCTCCTCCGTGGTCCTGTCCATCTCTACGCGTTCGATCAATGGCCACGCCGCATCGCGTTGGTAAGGTTCTTTCAAGCCGCGGCTTACACAAATGACCGTGTGACCCGCGGCAAATAACCGAGGGGTGAGATAGCTGCCAATATGGCCGGTTCCGCCAATGATTACTACACGCACATTCCGCCTCCGCTCCTTATTAGATCAAGCCGCGCAGGGTACCACCGATGTCGAGGGTCGCTCCGGTGATGTACTTGGCCAGTGGCGAAGCCAGAAAGGCGATGGCTTGGGCAACGTCTTCAGGCTGGCCAATACCAAGAGGCATATAGCGGTCTTCCAGGAAGCGCTTCAGCGCAGCGTCTTTGTCGACTCCATAGCTTTCGACCAGTTGATCGACGATCCCCCCTGGACGGGTCCACATCTGTGTCCAAATCGGTCCTGGCAATACTGAGTTCACGCGAACCCGGGGGGCATATTTAATGGCCAGAGCTTTGCTGAAATAAAGTAGTCCCGCTTTATAGGTTCCGTAGTCCATCAGGGAGGGTTCCGGCTGCTTCGCTATGTCGGAGATGGTGTTCACCACCGAGGCGCCACCCAGTTCGGCCATCTTTGGCAGCAGCGCGCGGCAGGTTCGGATACACCCCATCAGGTTGATCTGGAAACTCTGGGCCCAGCGCTCATCAGACAGCTCTTCGAACACCGCGGAATTCCCCAAGCCAAGATTGTTGACCAGGATATCGGGCGCTCTGCCAAAGTGGGCGAGGACGTACGAGGCGGCTTGCTCAGCGCCCTCCGCGGTTGCCAGGTCGGCGGCCACAACGCCAGTCCATCGATGAGCTCTTTCCTTGAGCGCAGCTTCGTCCTTGTCGGCGACAATGACTTGTGCGCCTTCCTGGGTCAGCAGATCGGCCGTAGCTTCGCCTATACCGTGCGCTCCGGCATTGATAAACGCGTACTTTCCTTTTATCTGATAATCCATGCTCGCTCTCGGTCCCCACGTGGTCCATCATGAACGATAGCCTATTGCCGTTCTCATGGCCGGGATACACTGATGAAAAATTTCGTTTGGGCAGGGGTAATGCTGGATACCACACAAAACGTTTTCATCGTCATTATCTCCCTTGCTTGCGCCTTCTTCTTTATGGCGGCTATGAACCGTTACTGGCCTCCGGAAAGGCGACGTGCGCACAATGATCTGATTGGCTGGCAGCTTTCCGTTCTTGGTACCACGTATGCGGTCATCATCGGCTTCATGCTGTATACGGTTTGGATCGAGTTCGGAACAGCCGATTTGAATGCGGATGCGGAGGCTAATTCACTGGTCAATCTCTACCGGTTGTCAGATGGGCTGGCGCCGGAACAAGGGGCAAAGATTAAGGTGTTGGCGCGGGCCTATGGCGATGCGGTTGCGGATCATGAATGGCCAGAGATGGCGCACAACACCATGCCCGCAGAAACCCGTGAGATCACCCGGCAGATGTGGAAGGCTCTCATGGAATCGAAAGGATCTTCTCCGACTGAGATCACGGCGGAGGATCATGCCCTGTACGAACTGAGCGCGTTAGCCGGATATCGCCGCATTCGCCTGCTGGAGAGCGCAGCACGGCTTCCTGGCGTGCTTTGGTGGGTTCTGCTGGTGGGAGGAGCGGTCACGATTGTGTCTACCTGCCTGTTCGGTGCTGCGAACGGCGCCTTGCACGTCATCCAGGTGGGCGCCTTCACCTTACTGATCGCGTTGGTGCTGGTCGGCGATCGCGGATATCAATCGGCCCTTCCAGGGGTCGGTTCACGTGAGTGACAACGCTTTTCGACGCGCCCAGATGGATATGAAGGATCAGTAGTCTTAAAGCGAAGCCTTGCGCAGGCGCAATGCGTTGGCGATGACGGAGACCGAGCTGAAGCTCATAGCGGCGGCGGCAATCATGGGGTTAAGCAGCAGTCCGAAGACCGGGTAGAGGACACCTGCGGCAAGCGGCACGCCAAGCGCGTTGTAGATGAAAGCGAAGAAGAGATTCTGGCGAATGTTGCCCATGGTTCGCTGGCTTAAACGCCGCGCCTTGAGAATGCCGCGCAAGTCCCCCTTGACCAGGACGATGCCGCCAGACTCCATGGCCACATCTGTTCCTGTACCCATCGCGATGCCTACTTGCGCCTGCGCCAGGGCGGGCGCATCGTTGACCCCATCGCCCGCCATGGCCACTACCGCGCCCTGCGACTGCAATTTCTTGACTGCTTCGGCTTTCTGCGCGGGCAGCACCTCGGCCTCGAAATCAATGCCCAACTTGTTTGCCAGGGCGGCCGCTGTGGTGCGGTTATCACCAGTCACCATCACCACCCGGATGCCTTCCTGCTTTAATTCCTGAATGGCCTGGAGCGTCGACTCCCTGATGGGGTCCGCAACCGCAACCAGGCCAGCCAAACGGCCGTCCGAGGCGAGGAACATGACCGTCTGCCCGGCTTGGCGCAAGGCTTCGGCCTGCTGCTCCATGGCTTGCGATGAAGCTCCGAGATCGTGCATCAGCGCTGCGTTGCCGGCCGCCACTTTGCTGCCCTGCACGGTACCGGATACACCCTTCCCGGTGAGCGAAGCAAAGTTCGTCACCGGCAGCAACTCGAGCTTTTTCTCCTGCGCCGCGGCAAGAATGGCTCCGGCCAGGGGATGTTCGCTGGCCTTTTCAAGGCTGGCCATCATTTGCAGAAGCTGGGTCTCGTCCGTGCCTTCGGCAGCGATCACCGTGCTCAGCCGAGGCTTGCCCTCGGTGAGCGTTCCAGTCTTGTCCACGACCAGCGTGGTCACTTTTTCCAGCGTTTCCAGGGCTTCTGCATTGCGCACCAGGATGCCCTCGCCGGCGCCGCGACCCGTGCCCACCATGATGGACATCGGGGTTGCCAGGCCGAGAGCACAGGGGCAGGCAATGATGAGCACAGCCACGGCGTTGACCAGGGCATGCGCATAACGCGGCTGCGGTCCGAAGACGGCCCAGCAGGCAAAGGTGATGACCGCTGCGGCCAGCACCGCGGGAACGAAGTAGGAAGCCACCCGGTCGGCAAGGCGCTGAATCGGAGCCCGGCTTCTTTGTGCCTCGCTCACCATCTTTACAATCTGCGCCAGCAGCGTGGATGCCCCAACCCGCTCGGCTTTCACCACGAAGCTGCCGGTGGCGTTCATCGTTCCACCCACCACCTTGGCTCCCACCGCCTTTTTCTACCGGGATGGGCTCGCCGGTGACCATCGATTCGTCGACCGAGCTGTGGCCCTCGACCACCGAGCCGTCGACCGGCACTTTTTCGCCGGGGCGAACGCGCAGCAGGTCACCGATGGCAACCTCGCTGAGAGCGACATCGGCCTCGCTTCCGTCAGGAGAGATGCGGCGCGCGGTTTTAGGGGCCAGACCGAGCAGGGCCTGGATCGCGCCGCTGGTCTGGCTGCGAGCCCTCAGCTCCAACACCTGCCCCAGCAGGACCAGAACCGTAATGACGGCAGCTGCTTCGAAGTAAAGGCCGATGTGTCCGGAGGCGTCGCGAAAGGTAGCAGGAAAGAGACTGGGCGCGACCACGGCAACCAGGCTGTAAAGGTAGGCAGCGCCGCTGCCGATGGCGATCAGGGTGAACATGTTGAGGCTGCGATGAACAATCGACGCCCATCCGCGCTCAAAGAAGGGCCATCCGCCCCACAGAACGACTGGCGTTGCCAGGGCAAACTCAGCCCATCCCAACGCCCCACCCAGTAATCGCTGCAATGGATGGCCGGGCAGAAGATCCGAGACCATGACTGCCAGCAAAGGAAGCGTCAGCACTGCGCCCATCCACAAGCGCCGCGTCATGCTGACCAGTTCAGGATTGGCGGCGTTCAGGGTAACGGTTCGCGGCTCGAGCGCCATGCCGCAAATAGGACAAGAGCCGGGACCATCGCGCACGATTTGCGGATGCATAGGGCAGGTGTATTCGGTGCGCTCGGTTGGAGCAGAAGGTTCCGTAGCGTCAAGCGCCATGCCGCATTTGGGGCATGGGCCCGGCTTTCCGGAGAGCACTTCAGGGTGCATGGGGCAGGTGTATTGGCCGGACGGTGATGCTATCTTGCTCGGGCCTATGGACACCAAACCAGCCGGCCGCGAGCCGTCATACCGGGCGGGGCTGGCCTCAAATTTTGTGCGGCATCCGGCGCAACAGAAGTACCAGGTGCGTCCCGCGTGCTCGACCGATGCGGTAGTCTCTTGCGGCAGCACCTTCATTCCGCATACCGGGTCGACCTCGGCCAAATCTACGTTTGCCATGCTTCCACCTGTCCCTTATTTAGACCCTTGAGTGTCCATGTAGGATTCAGGCGCGTGTGCGCGGAGGTTGCTATGCGCTCTTTAACACCCGGCGCCCTATGTCTCTGCGGTAGTACATGCCCTCAAATTGAATTCGGCCAAGGGCCTCATAGGCGAGCGAAAGCGATTGGTCCAGGGTCGCGGCTGCCGCGGTCACGCCGAGTACCCTTCCGCCTTCGGTCACGTAATGCCCGTCCACCAGGGCGGTGCCGGAATGAAAGATCTCTACTCCCGGCACTCGGGCTGCCTCTTCCAGCCCACTGATCCTGCGCCCGGTTACGTAGCTGCCGGGGTAGCCGGCCGAGGCCGCGATGACACACGCCGAGGCCCCGGGCTTCCAGTGCAGCTCGGTCTCGCTCAGACGGCCCTCGACGCAGGCTTCGAGTGTCGCCACCAAATCGCAGTCCAGCCGGCAGAGAATGGCCTGGGTCTCGGGATCGCCAAAGCGGGCATTGAACTCCAGCACCATGGGACCCCGCGCGGTCATCATCAACCCGCAGTACAGAACCCCCACGAAGGGGGAGTCTTCGGCGGCCATTCCGCTCACTGCGGGGAGCGCGATGTGGTTAACAATCCATTCCCGCATCTGGTCATCCACCATGCCGTCGGTGGAGTACGCGCCCATCCCTCCTGTGTTGGGGCCCTTATCCCCCTCCCCAATCCGCTTGTGGTCCTGCGCGGGCGCCAACGGCACCACATGCTTTCCATCGGTCAGGGTGAGAAACGAGATCTCTTCGCCGGTGAGAAACTCCTCGATCACGATGGAGGACTGCGCCGTGCCCAGCAGCTTTCCCGCCATCAGGCTGGAGATAGCTTCGGTAGCTTCGCGCCGGGTCTCGCACATGAGCACACCCTTGCCTGAAGCCAAGCCATCGGCCTTGATCACTACCGGAAGATGGAAGAGGTCGATCGATTCCAGGGCTTGCTGCTCGCTGGTGGCCACGGCATAGGCCGCCGTCGGAATTTGGTGCCGCTGCATAAAGCGCTTGGCAAAGGCTTTACTGCTTTCCAGCTGGGCCGCTTTCTGGGTCGGGCCAAAGACCGGGATGCTGCGCCGCTGCAACTCGTCCACCAGCCCCAGAGACAAGGGGAGCTCGGGGCCAACCACTACCAGGTCGGGGCGCTCGGACGCGGTGACCTGTAACAGGTCATCGAGGTCCTTCTGGTTGGCAGGAATGCACCGCGCTAATTGGGCTATGCCCGCGTTGCCGGGAGCGCATACGACTTCTGAGACCCTTCGGGACCGGCTGATGGACCACACCAACGCGTGTTCCCGGCCACCCGCACCAATTACCAACACTTTCATCCGATCGAGCCAACCCCTCTTTTAGAGAACCCATCCCGTGGTCGGGAACTGTGGCAAGACTACCGCAGCGGAGCCGGACTGCGAAGAGTCGTTAACTATAGTTAACAGAAAAACGGAAATGCAGGCTATACTGAAATCGCAGCAGCTGAAATCGAGGATCGTGCTATGCCACCTGCTTCTCCGCCCTCGCTTCCGCTTTCGCCCTCTGCGGCGCTGCTTTCCAATTTGAAGACCCGGCAGGCGCTTTATTGGTTTGGGCCGGCCTTTGTGGCCAGCATCGCCTACATCGATCCGGGGAATTTCGCCACCAATTTTGCCGGCGGAACAAGTTTCGGCTACAAGCTGCTCTGGGTATTGCTGTGGTCGAATCTGATGGCCATCCTCATTCAATACCTCTCTGCCAAGCTGGGTATCGCGACCGGAAGGACGCTGCCGCAGAATTGCCGCGAGCATTTTTCGCGGCGTACGGCGATTGGCCTCTGGGTGGCGGCAGAGCTATCGGCCCTGGCTACGGACCTGGCCGAATTTTTAG
Organism: uncultured Acidobacteriaceae bacterium; assembly: GCA_963785315.1. Taxonomy (GTDB): domain Bacteria; phylum Acidobacteriota; class Terriglobia; order Terriglobales; family Acidobacteriaceae; genus PALSA-350. Next base: position 187,909 of record CAWAUX010000004.1, read on the forward strand.
GCGCAGCGTTGGGCTTCTACCTGCTTTTTGGCGGCTATTTTCTTCACCTGGGCCTTACCCGGACCACCGTGATGTTTATGGCTGCGATCGTCTCCGCGGTCTGCGTCTTCGCCATCCTGGCGCTGGAACTGCGGGGTTTCCGGAGCCTGGAAATCGGCATCATGGTCTTTGTCCTGGCGATCGGGATTTGCTATCTGATTGAGATCTTTCTGGTGCACCCGGACTGGGGGCAGATCGCCTACCACACCGTGGTACCGATGATGGACCGGAAGAGTATCTACATCGCAGTCGGCATGCTGGGCGCGACGGTGATGCCGCACGTGGTTTACCTGCATTCCGGCCTGGTGCAGCCGCGGCTCGCCCGGGAAGAACGCAGCGAGCACACGCCTCAGGACCGCTACCTGTCCCGGCTGCGCCACTTAAGGCTGGAGGCGCTGGACGTATTTGCGGCCATGAACGGAGCGTGGCTGGTGAACTCCGCCATGATCATCGTGGCCGCCGCGGCATTTTCCGGATCCGGACGAACCGACATGTCGATCGAGGAAGCCCATCGCACACTGGGTCCTTTGCTCGGTCCTGCCTCGGCAACTATTTTCGCGGTCGCGCTATTGTGCTCCGGCCTCTCCTCCTCCACCGTGGGAACCCTGGCCGGGCAGATGATTCTGGAAGGATTCCTGAATGTTCGCTTCAGCATCTTTCTGCGCCGGCTTCTGACGCTGCTGCCCGCGATGGTGGTGATCGGGCTGGGTCTGGACCCGATCAAAATCCTGGTTCTCTCCCAGGTGGTGCTCAGCTTTACCTTGCCCTTTGCTCTGATTCCGTTGCTGATTCTGTGCAGCCGGCGGGGAGTTATGGGCAGGTTCACCAATGGGTCGACGATTGCTTTTCTTGGCTGGCTGACGGTGGCGATCATTATTGCCCTGAACGTGGTGCTTTTGGGGCTAAGCATCGGTTGAGTGCTGTGATATCCCACTCAAGCCAAAGTCGGCTTGAATGGGGCACCCAAGATTTGCGTCAAAAAATGCTTTAGAATCTTTAGTGGATCATGAACGCCCGGAGCAGACTTCGCGACTTCCTGCACAAGCGTTTCCGCCACGGCAAGCCTGACCGTGGGCGGAGCCACTCCTCCTAACTTCTCGTCAGATCAACCCTGACAACCAACTTTGATCAGGCGCGCGCGTGCGCAACCTCGCGCAAAGGTGCGCGCTCTTTAGAGAGGAAATACCAATGAATAGCTTCGGCAGCCAATCCACCCTGAAGGTCGGGAACAAGAGCTACCAGATTTACCGCCTCCAGGCGCTTGAGGCCAAGGGCCTCTCCCTCCGTCGTCTTCCTTACAGCCTGCGCGTTCTGCTGGAGAACCTGCTGCGGCAGGAAGATGGCAAGAGCGTGACCGCGAACGACATCGAATTTCTGGCCAAGTGGCAGGCCAGTGCCGAACCGGCGCGGGAAATCGCATTTATGCCCGCGCGGGTGCTGATGCAGGACTTTACCGGAGTGCCCGCCATCGTCGATCTGGCGGCCATGCGCGATGCCATGAAACAGCTCGGCGGCAATCCGGAAAAGATCAATCCGCTGCAACCGGCAGAGCTGGTGATCGACCACTCAGTTCAGGTGGACGAATTCGGCACTGCGAATGCGTATTCCATCAACGCCGCACTTGAGTTTCAGCGCAACCGGGAACGCTACGCTTTCCTGAAGTGGGGACAGACCGCATTCCGTAACTTCTCCGCCGTGCCTCCCGGCATGGGCATCTGCCACCAGGTCAATTTGGAATACCTGGCCCGCGTGGTCTTTACCACTACGCCCAAGGATGGAGTGGTCCAGGCGTATCCTGACACGCTGGTGGGCACCGACTCCCACACCACGATGATCAATGGGTTGGGGGTTCTGGGGTGGGGAGTCGGCGGGATCGAAGCCGAGGCGGCCATGTTGGGTCAGCCGGTCTCTATGCTGGTGCCCCAGGTGGTCGGCTTTAAGCTGACGGGCAAACTGCGTGAGGGCGCTACGGCGACCGACCTGGTGCTGACCGTGACCGAGATGCTGCGCAAGCTCGGAGTGGTGGGCAAGTTTGTTGAGTTTTATGGCTCCGGCGTTAGCGAATTGAGCCTCGCGGACCGGGCTACGATCGGCAACATGGCGCCGGAGTATGGCGCAACCTGCGGAATTTTCCCCATCGACGCGGAGACCCTCCGCTACTTGCGACTGACAGGGCGCAGTTCTGAACTGATCAACCTGGTGGAGGCGTATTCGAAGGAACAGGGATGGTTCCACACTCCTGATTCGCCTGAGGCGGAATACACGCAGACCACCGAGCTTGATCTTTCGACGGTCGAACCCAGCGTGGCCGGCCCCCGGCGTCCACAGGACCGGGTACTGCTCTCGCAGGCCGGCGCCAATTTCGAGCAGCAGTTGCCGGGCTTGCTGGGGCCGAGCGCTGCTGGACGTAAGGAGCGGCAAACGATTCGGTGGGAAGGTGAGGGCGGCCATACCTGGCCTAATGGCAGTGAGAAGTCCACGCCGGAGAAGGGCCCGGCGACCACGGTCAAAGAGCGCTTCGGGGTGGATGTCGATCCTTACCTGGATCATGGATCCATCGTGATCGCGGCCATCACCAGTTGCACCAACACCTCGAACCCCTCGGTCATGGTTGCTGCCGGATTGCTGGCGAAGAAGGCGGTGGAAAAGGGATTGAGAGTGCCCCCGTGGGTCAAGACTTCTCTGGCGCCGGGTTCGCGCGTGGTGACGGACTATTACAAGCGGGCAGGGTTACTCGAATTTCTGGATAAACTGCGGTTTCAGGTGGTCGGCTATGGCTGCACCACCTGCATCGGTAACTCCGGCCCGCTGCCGACGGATGTTTCCAAGTCGATCGATGACCATGGCCTGGTCGCGGTTTCCGTGCTGAGCGGCAATCGAAACTTCGAGGGCCGCATCAATTCCGAAGTGCGGGCCAACTATCTGATGTCACCGCCGTTGGTGGTTGCTTATGCGCTGGTGGGCAACATCGAGCACAACTTTGACTCCGATCCGATCGGTAAGGATACGCAGGGCGCGCCGGTGTACCTGAAGGACATCTGGCCCACCCAGGAAGAGGTCAACAGCACCATAGCATCGGCGATCGATTCCACGATCTTCACCAAAGAATACGCAACTGTTACGGATGGCGATAAGAACTGGCAGAACCTCAAGTTCCCCACCGGCGAGACTTACCAGTGGGAGCCGGACTCGACCTACATCCGCAAGGCGCCTTATTTTGACGGCATGCCCGCCAAGCCAGCGCCGGTAGAGGAGATTAAAGGCGCCCGGGTGTTGGCGGTTCTGGGAGATAGCGTTACCACGGACCACATTTCGCCTGCGGGCTCTATCAAGCGGGATGGACCTGCGGGCAAATACCTGGTTGAGCATGGGGTGAAGCCCGTCGACTTCAATTCCTACGGATCACGGCGGGGCAACCACGAGGTAATGGTGCGTGGCACCTTTGCCAACGTGCGGCTGCGTAACAAGCTGGCTCCGGGAACAGAAGGTGGCGTGACTCGCCTGTTGCCTGAGGGAGAGGGGATGAGCATCTTCGACGCCTCAGTGAAATATGCTGAGCGCGGTATACCGCTGGTGATTCTTGCCGGCAAGGAATATGGCTCCGGTTCCTCGCGTGACTGGGCAGCCAAGGGACCGCGTCTGTTGGGTGTGCGGGCGGTGATCGCGCAGAGTTACGAGCGCATCCATCGGTCAAACCTGGTGGGCATGGGCATTCTGCCGTTGCAGTTTGAGAATGGTCAAAGTGTGGAGTCGCTGGGACTCACTGGCGAAGAGATCTTCGACCTGGAAGGGATTCGCCAGATGCTGGAACAGAAGTTTGCCCAGGGCCGCATACTGACAGTGAAGACGACGGATGCTGCGGGGGGCGTGCGCCATTTCAAGGCAACGGTGCGCATCGACACGCCGCAGGAGATTCTCTACTACGAGAACGGCGGCATCCTGCAGTATGTGCTGCGGCAGCTGGCGGCAAGCTGACCTGGAGAAAGCGCAAATAAGCTGGGTGTTCCCGTGGTTCTCCCACAGAGGACGGGTGCCCCACATCTCGCTCGTTTTTCGCGAGATGTGGGATACCACTGCGCTTTCCCTCTGACTCTTGATTTATCCGATGCACTTAGCGGTCAGCATCGGTGGTATCCCGTCCTTGGTGACGGAATGACAGGCACCGCTCGCAAATAGGTTTCCACCCAGACGTTTGCAGCCGGACCTACCGTTTTATCGCGGCAGTACAAGCACGCCCCATGGCCCCTTGCCGGCTTTGACTTTCTTGGTCACGGTATTGGTGGCCAGGTCCACTACGGACACGTCATTCGAAGGTCCATTAGCCGAATATAGGGTCTTTGCGTCGAGCGAAAGCGCTATGCCCCAGGGGCGCGCTCCGACTTCGACCGAACTCAGAACCTTATTTGTAGCTGTGTCGACGGTAAATACCTGGTGTCCCCTGCCCGTGCTGACGTAGAGTCTCGTCGCATCTGGAGACAGGACGACATTCATCGGTTTAATCAGCCCTGGCTTGCCAAGCGAAATGGCTTTGATCATCTTGTACTTTCTGGCGTCTACCAGCACCACCGTTCCGTCGTTCTCAGCGTTGACGTAGGCGCGCGAACCGTCGGGCAGGAAAGCGATGTTGCGCGGGCGATGCCCAACCTTGAACGTCTTGATGATCTTGCCCGCCACAGGGTCAAGCACCGAAATGGTTCCAGTCTCTTCGGACGTCACCCAGACTTGCTTGCCGTCCGGAGTTACTTTGACTCCTTCAGGCTGTGCCCCCAGCGGCAAAGACTTAACCACGTTCCCAGAGGCAATGTCGACGATGCTGACGGCCGATACGTCTTCGTTGGAAATATAAAGTTGCGTGCCATCCTGGCTGACGTCGAAGTTCTCCGGATCGGAGCCGCCATGAATGGTGCGGACAACTTTGTTCTGTGCCACATCGAAGACTCCGATTCCATCGGCGGTCTTGTCGGGCGGGGGAAGCGTGCTCTCATCGACGTCTGGCCCGGCAATGGGCGAGCCACTCAGCGCGACGTAGATCGTCTTATGGTCCGGGCTGGAATGGATGCCGCGGGGACGCTTGCCCAGCGGAACGGTGGCCAGCACGTTGTAGTTGCCGGAGTCGATCACGGTAAGATCTCCGCCGACTTCGTTGGTTACGTAAATCCGCGGTGCCGAGGTTTCTACTGGTTTGATTTCTGCAGTTGGCTCCGGAGCTTTGGCAGAGTTGCAGCCCGTTGACAACACCAGACCAACCGCAAGGAGCACATATCCGATATTGCGCATTTTTATTTACCCTTAAAGGTGAAGTTGGCCTCAGCGTTGCCGTGGGGGGCAACGGTCACTTGCTGCTCTTGTGTTCCAAGCTTTTCCTGCCAGACTGCAATGGTGTAGGTACCCGGTGGAAGGTTCTTGATCTCGAACGATCCGTCATCTTTCGAAACCGCAAAATAGGGATGATCCAGGACGCCGATAAACGCGTGCATCCAACTATGAATGTTACATTTCACCCGGATCATGATCTCCGGCTTGATGAATCTGCGCGCGATCGGCGGATCTCCCGCGCCCTGACTGTGGTTCCATTCCCGGTTGATTTCTGCCATGGGATGGATATTGTGGGTCACCGGGTCTGAGTTGATGACTTGCAAGGTCTGCCCGGTCTGAATACCCAGTACCCGCGGGCGAAACCAACAGCCACTCTGATCAATGGTGACCGGGGTTGGAGGAATGGCGAAGGTCTTTCCTTCCAGGCCGGTTTTGACATAAATGAAAGCATTGGCCAAAGCGCCACTCTTACTTACGACCAGGGATTCGTCATAAGCTTTTCCGTGATGCGCTTCCACGCAGGCGGGCTCCTCGCTCATATCGATCTGCTTGGGCGCCGGCCTTGGTCCCTTATAACGGATGGTTCCAGTCACAGCCCCAGCGGTATTGGGATCTACCTTAAAAAATACCGGCGCCGGTTGGCTCTTGGCGACACTGGGCTGTTCAGTATTGACCTTTCCCGAACAACCGGCAATCAGCATGGCTGAGCAAAAGAGATGGAAAAAGTGAACGGGTTTCATTTTTGGCTATTTGCCAATTCTTTCTCTGGCGGTCCAGCGTTGGTGGGCATGTCGCCGGTCAAAGACTCGAGAAATTTGACCAGATCCGCGCGGTCCTGAGCGGAGAGGTTGAGCGGTTTCATCTCCTTATCGAGAAAGGGATTGGAGTTGCCGCCCCCGGCATAGAAATCTACCACGTCTTTGAGCGTCTTGAGGCTGCCGTCATGCATGTACGGCGCGCTGAGCGCAACGTCGCGCAAAGTCGGCGTCTTGAATTCGCCCTTGGTCGTTACTATTTTTGTGGAGGTGAACCTCCCCAGGTCAGTGAAGTCGCCCGCTCCATTCACGCCCGCCCCGGTGTTATGGAATTTCCCATCGGTGAAGAGTGCGTAATTTTGATGGATGGTATGGCAAACGGCGCAATTGCCTCTCTGCGGGTCCTGGAAGATGGCAAGACCGTGGATCGCAGCCGGTGAAAGCGCCTGCTTGTTGCCCCCGTATTGATATTGATCAAACGGAGAGTTCCCACTGAGCAGCGTCCGTTCGAAGCTGGCCAGCGACTTCTGAATCTTTGTGAGGGTAACCGTTCCTGGCCCAAAAGCCTGGGCAAACTCAGCCTGGTACGCGGGGTCTTTGCCGATCTTCGAAACCGAAACCTCGTGTTTCTGATTCATCTCCACCGGGTTCTCAATCGGAGCGGCGGACTGCTCCTCTAGGCTCTTCGCACGGCCATCCCAGAATTGCAGTGGCGAGTAGGCCGCGTTCAATAAGGTGGGGGCATTGCGAATGCCCAACATTCCGCCCACGCCCCTCGCCACGGGTCGTCCATCGGTGAAAGCGAGGTTGGGGTTGTGGCAGGAGGCGCAGGACACGGTGTTGTCTTTGGACAGCCTCATGTCGTAGAAGAGCTTGCGGCCCAGGGCAATTGTCTGCGCTGTGGGCGGGTTATCTGCTGGGATAGGGACCGGAGGCAGCCCCAGCGGGGCCCGGATATCGACAACCGCGCCGATCGGTCTGTCACTACCAGACTTTCTACATCCAACGCAAAGGACCGAGGCAAGCAGAACGGTATGTAGAATGAGTAATCTCAATCTCCCCATAATTATAGCTGCGCGGCCCCTAAGCCACGATGTCGTAGGGGCGCATCATGTCGTTGGCCTCATGTTCCTGGACGTGGCAATGCCAGAGATAGCGGCCGGGATAGCCGGCAAAAGAGATGTGGATTCGGGTAACCATGTTGGGCGGGCATTGCACCACATCCTTCCAGCCACTCTCATTCGGGTTGGGTGGGAGTGCGCCGGCGGTGAAGCGAAGAGTGGAGTTTTGCAGGAGGTAGAGGTCGCGGTCGAACTGGCGGCGATCGATCACCTGGAAGCGGACGTGATGGAGATGGATGGGATGGGTATCGTCGGTCAAATTGACCAGTGACCAAATCTCCGTTGAGCCTAGCTTCGCACTCTCCGTTACCGGCATGTGCCACGGCGTTCGATTGAGCAGCATAACCATTGCGTTGCCTGCAGGATCTCTAAACTCATTCAGGGTCAGTTCCCGCGTGCGCGCCGCAGAAGTTTCGGGCAGGCGGCCGAGCGGCAACAGAACTTCGGGTACGCGACTGCTATCCTCGGCGGGAGCAGAGCCGATGCGAAACTGCATCATCTGGAACGCCCCGTTGGTCAAGGTGACGCGCTCTCCGCGCATGGTGGAGAAGTCCACAATGAGATCAGCCCGCTCCCCGGGTGCGAGGAGAAGAGTGGACAGCTTGACCGGGGTGGGGAGCAATCCCTGATCCGCGCCGATCTGCAGGAAGGCGGCGCCATTGGACAGTTGCAGACGAAAAAAGCGCCCGTTGGCCGCGTTTAGCAGGCGCAGCCGATAGCGGCGCGCCTCGACCTCGTGAAAGGGCCATACCCGGCCGTTCACGACCATTGCATCGCCGGCCACCTCGTCTATCCAGGGATGCTCTGCAACGGGAGAGACGGGATAGAACAACTGGCTATCGTGGTCGAAGATGCGGTCGTAGAGGACGAGGGGCAGCTCGTAGCTGCCTGCGGGCAGGTTGAGGCGGTCTTCATGGTCATCGCGCAGCAGATACACGCCCATCAAGCCGGCGTAGAGATTCAACCGGCTGGTGCCCATGGCGTGGTCGTGATACCAGAGCATGGTTGCATCCTGCCGGTTGGGGTAGTGGGAGAGATGTGATTTGCCGGGGGGATACCAGTGGGTCGGGTAGCCGTCGTCTGCCGCCGGCGTGCGGCCGCCGTGCAGATGAACCACCGCGCGAGATTCCGGAAGTTCGCGGCCGGAGCCATGCAGACTGTAGTCGATCGGGAGGAAATGCCGCGGCGGCAGCTGATTATGCCACTCAACGGCCAGGGCCTGGTCTTTGCGGGCTTCGATCAAGGGGGCTATGGCCTCGGGACCGTAGCTCCAGAGCCGCGTCGGCGCCAGGTCGCGATGCATTTTTACCCGAATTTCACGCATGGTGATGTTTAACAGCGGTACGTTGGCAGCGGCCCGATTAGCAGTGCTGGGCAAGGGCTGAGGGAGAAGTAACGGCTCGACGAAGGGCTCGAGTTGCAGCGCATTGATGGCCCGCGTCTGTGGCGAAGAGGGCGTGAGCTGAGCGATGGAGTGACCGGTTCGTAGAGCCAGCGTGGAGAGCGCCGCTTGCTTGAGAAGATCGCGGCGGTTGAGAAGTTTGTAAGGCACTCAATGACTCTCGGCTCAACTGGATCACCGCCTACAAGAAGTATCCTGGCAACAACCGGTAGGTTGCGCAGACCAGATAGCGGTGTTGCTTAAAAGCCATCACGAGAAGTTTCTACACAAAACTGCTTAGATTTTACCTATTGTTTGAAGGTATGCCTTGATGCCGGTGGAGATAATCTGTACGCCGATGCAGAGTAGGATGAATGAGGAAAGACGCATCACCATTGAGGTTCCGGATCTGCCGAGTAGCTGCTCCGCTTTGCGCGCATAGATATAGCAGTAGTAGATAATCAGGCAGATCAACGTGATACCGGCGATGGCCGCGATCAGAACCCGGAGTGAGAATAAGGAAGGCTCGTGCAGCTCAGGAGGCAAATGGGCTCCGAGGGTGATGGCAACTGAGATAGAGCCCGGCCCCACCGTGATGGGGAGCGTAAAAGGATAGAACGCGGTTTCAAGGATTTCGTCTTCTGGGGTGGTTGTAGGTTTTGCTTGTCCGGTGTCCTTGTTCAGGAGGGACCATCCGGTAGCGGCGACCACCAGGCCTCCGCCAATTTGTACTGCGTAGATCTGAATACCGAAGAATGCGAGAACATGGACGCCCCACAGCACGGAGCAGAGCAGGAGAAAAAAACTGTAGATAGCGATTTTCTGCGCCAGCAACCGTTGGGTGGTGGGCGCGACCGGGCCCACTAAATTTACGAAAATGGCGGCGCTCCCCAAAGGATTAACAATTGGGAAGAGGGCGGCCACGACCAGGACGGTAGCCTCAATGACCGCAGTTACTTCCTGACGAATGTCCATCATCAGCGGGATTCTCCGGCTACAGAAGCTGCCTGGAAAATCTTACTATCCTTTCTCTGTAACCATTGGCCGGAAGATGAGACGAAAACTCGATGAGCAAAACCCTGCCATTTGCGCCGCCGGCGTTGCTAGAATCGAAAGTAATGACGGTCACAGCGAATAGTGTTTCGCAGGAAGTACTGGAACGGTACGAGCCGGTCATCGGACTCGAGGTCCACGTACAGCTGCTAACCAATACCAAGGCTTTTTGCGGCTGCGCAAATAAGTTCGGCGGTGAGCCGAATACGCATATTTGTCCCGCCTGTCTTGGCTTGCCGGGGGCACTGCCGGTATTGAACCAGCGCGCAGTCGAGTACGCGGTGTTGGCCGCGACTGCGATCAACTGTGAAGTGCGCGAGCAGTCGGTCTTCGCGCGCAAGAACTACTTCTATCCTGACTTGCCCAAGGGCTACCAGATTTCTCAGTTCGACAAGCCCCTGGCGGAACACGGATGGATCGATGTGCCGGCGCTCGATGGCTCCGGCCACCCGGTCACCAAACGCATTGGGATTACGCGGCTGCATATGGAAGAGGACGCGGGCAAGAGCATGCACGATGGTTTTCCCGATTCTGCGACCAAGACCTATGTAGACCTCAACCGATGCGGAACGCCGCTGATTGAAATTGTGAGTGAGCCCGATCTGCGCACGCCCGACGAGGCTTATGAGTATTTGACGCGGCTCAAAGAGATTCTGCTCTACACCGGTGTGAGCGACTGCAATATGGAAGAAGGGTCGCTGCGCTGCGATGCCAATGTGAGCGTAAGGCCACGCGGGCAGAAGCAATTCGGGACGAAGGCCGAAGTCAAGAACGTCAACAGCTTCCGCTTTATTCGCTCCGCACTGGAGTATGAGATCGAGCGCCAGGTAGAAGTAATCGAGAGCGGTGGCCGGGTGACTCAGGAGACCCGGCTGTGGAACGCGAACGAGGGCCGGACGTACTCGATGCGGTCGAAGGAGCAGGCGCACGATTACCGCTATTTTCCTGAGCCCGATTTGCCGCCGCTACTGGTCTCCGGGGAGTGGAAGGAAATCCTGGTAAGCCGCATGCCCGAGCTGCCGGAGGCGCGCCGCAAGCGCATGATCGCGGAATATGAGATCACCATGCAGGATGCTCAGACATTGACCGCTACGCGCGCCTTTGCGGATCAGTTTGAGACTGCGGCAAAGCAGGCGCGGAGCCCAAGGCGGGTCGCCAACCTGATCCAGAGCGAGTTGATGGGCCGTCTCAAGGCCAAGGGCCTGGATCTGGAACAGTCTCCGATTAGCATGCGGGGATTGGTGCAGGCGGCGGATCTAGCCGAGGGCGGAGAGCTTTCGAGCAAGCAGCTCAAGGGGCTCTTCGACACGGCTTTTGACAATGGCGAAGACTTCGGTACCGTGTACGAACGCGAGAAGCCGCAGCAGATCAGCGACCCCGCGGCGCTGGTAAAGCTGATTCAGGAAGTGATTGCGGCCAACCCCAAGCAGTTGGAGCAGTACCGTGGCGGCAAGAAGACGGTTGCTGCTTTCTTTGTAGGCCAGGTGATGCGTCTGTCAAAAGGACAGGCCAATCCGGCGCTGCTGAATGAACTGGTAGTCAAGCAACTCGATGCTTAGGCTGTAACTTCCCCGCTTGTTTTGAGTCGAATGTTGGGGTGAACCAATGTTCGACTCAGATCTCAATTACGACTCTGCCGGGCAAAAAGTGACGCGTCGCGCCTTCCTGTTGAGCGGGGGAATGGCGGCCGCCGCCCTTGCCGTGTGGTCTCTGCGTCCTGCGCCTTCACCACCAGAAGCCTCATCGCAAGATGGACCTCCCCCGGAGGTCTCGATTGCGGAATTTTCCTCTTCTGGCGTGCCCACAGGCACTGTCCGGGTGCCGAAGATTGTCAAGAGCGATGCGGAGTGGAAACGACAGCTTTCCGGTAACACCTTCGATATAACGCGCAGGGCCGATACCGAGATGGCCTATACCGGTTCCTACTGGAACCTGCACCAGCGTGGGATCTTTCGCTGCGTTTGCTGTGGCACGGCGCTGTTTTCGTCGGAGACGAAGTTCGATTCCGGTACCGGCTGGCCGAGCTTTTGGCAGCCGATGGCCAAAGAGAACATTGCGGAAACAGAAGACACCAGTTGGGGCGTGCGGACGGCGGTAGCCTGCAAACGGTGTGATGCGCACCTGGGTCACGTCTTTGACGACGGACCACCGCCGACGGGTCTGCGCTACTGCATCAACTCGGCGTCCCTGGCGTTCAAGGCCACCTAGCCGGGATTTCTCGCAGACCTGCCTCTCTTCTACCGGTAACAAATGACGGGTGCCCCATATCTGCCCGGTTTTGGCAGATGTGGGATTCCACCGCGCTGGACCGGCAGCTTTCTCCTGCAACGGATCCCCGGAGTCCATGATCACCTACACCCTGTACAGTCAGCGGTCGAGGGTCGTGGAATCCCACATCTGCCAAAACCGGGCAGATATGGGGCACCCGTCATTTGTTACGGCTAGAGAGGGGCAGGGCTGTGAGAATTCAACTAGAGAATGGAGCGGACGACGCCGCCATCCACCCGAAGCGCTGCGCCCGTGGTCGCCGAGGATCGCTCACTCGCCATGTAAACCACCATCGACGCTACTTCTTCCGTGGTGGCAAAACGCTTGATCAGTGAAGAGGGACGGATGGTTTCGAAGAAGTCCTTCTCCACCTGGGCTTCGCTAACACCCTTCTGCTTAGCCAGATCGCCGACAAAGCCGGAAACGCCCTCGGAGCTCGTTGGCCCCGCCAGGATAGAGTTGACCGTAACCTTGCTTCCCGCAACCGACTCTGCCAATCCGCGGGCGATCGCCACTTGGGCGGTCTTGGTCATGCCGTAGTGGATCATCTCCACCGGGATTTGAACCGCTGACTCGCTGGAGATAAACAATATGCGGCCCCAATTATTCTTCAGCATGCCAGGCAGGTACTGGCGCGAGAGGCGGACACCGCTGAGCACGTTTACTTCGAAGAAACGGCGCCAGTCGTCATCAGAGATCTGGGCAAAAGGTCTGGCTTCGAAGATGCCGAGGTTATTGACCAGGATGTCCACGTTGGGCAGCTGGCTAAAGAGTTCTACGCAGCCCTCTACGCTTCCCAAGTCAGCCGTGATCCCCTTAACCGTGCCCTGCGTTTGTTTCGCTTGTGACTTCGCAGCTTCGATCTGCGCCATGGCCTGCTTCACCCTGGCTTCGGTGCGGCCATTCACATAAACCGTTGCGCCTTCCTGAGCGAGTCCGCTCGCAATCGCGAGGCCGATACCGGCGGTGGATCCGCTGACCAAGGCTGTCTTTCCTACCAGTTGCAAGTCCATGGCAACATCTCTCCGAGCCGCAGACGCGGCTGCTTCTACGATTCGCGGATTCGTTGTCTGGATGCAAAGCAAGATACGGCTACATGTTCATCTTCTTGAAACGAGAACCCGGGATGGCTCGGACCAACAGCATGATCCAGGCCCAGAACCAGGGCACGTAGGCAACATCACGCCGCTGCTCAACGGCTTTCAATATGCCGCGGGCGACCTGTTCCGGCGTGGCGAAAAGCGCGTTGTGTTCCACATGCGCTGTCATGGGGGTGGCTACGAAGCCTGGTTTGATGGTCAGCACCTGCACTCCATCGCGGTCGATGCGGTTGCGCAGACCTTCCAGAAAGATGTTCAACGCGCCTTTGGAAGCGCCGTAGACATAATTGCTCTGGCGGCCGCGGTCGCCGGCTACCGAAGAGACAACCGCCAACGTGCCCCCGTGTTGGGCTTGAAAATAATTTCCCAGCCAGGTCAACAGAGAAACGGTGGAGATGAAGTTGGTATGCAAAACAGCTGCGGCGAGCTCGAAATCCGCTTCCGCGGCCTGCTGGTCGCCCAACACCCCGTGGGCGATCAGCGCCATATCGATCGTGCCCAGCCGCTCCGCCGCGATGGCCAACATCTCTTGGTGAGCGGCGGTGTCATCCAGATCCATGGCCCAGGTATCGACTGTGCTCGCACCCCGGGTCAGCAGGTCCTGGGCTACCGCCGTCAGCCGATGGCTGTTCCTGGCCACCAGCATGAAACGCGTATTCCGCGCCGCGAGCTGCCGCATGGTCGCGATGGCGATGCTCGAGGTGGCTCCTAACACCAGCACCCGGGAGGGAAAATCCGGATCGCGTTTAGTCAAGGCCGGCTACCCGCTGCCAGAAGCTGGAGCTGAACAAAGGATCAATGTAGAAGGCCCACTGCTCCCACTGGGGATAGAACTGCCGGAAGTGGGGCGCGCTCATGCATGCATCTTTCGCTGGATACATGCGGCCGCCGAAGTCGGCGGTGATGGCGGCTAGCCTATCCAGCAGGTCGAAGCTCACCTCCCGGCGAATGGGAAAATCCAGCGCCAGGGTAATACCGGGCATGGGAAACGACATCATTCCAGGCGAAGCCACATCTCCAAAGACCTTGATCACCGCCAGAAAAGAAGCCAGCCCGGATGCGGTAATCGCCTTCAATAGCTGAATCATCCCCATGGAGTCGCCGGCCCACGGCAGAACACATTGGAACTGAAGCAGGCCTTGCTGGCCATAGAGGCGGTTCCATTGCAGGATGCGGTCCAGGGGGTAGAAGAATGGCTCGTAATCGGTCAACCCAGAGCGTTGTTTCTTCATCTGCTTATGGTAGTAGAGGGCATTGAATGCCCCCACCGAAGAGCGGTTGAGGGCAAAGGCCGGCAGGTCGAACGGCAGGGCAAACTTCGCCTTGGCTAATGGCGTCAGTGGCCCGGGATTTTCGTCATGCTCGCCCTGGATGAAAACGCCACGGGCAAAGTTACGGCCCTGGGCGACGCAATCGATCCAGGCCACGGAGTATTCCTGGGTACTCTCGCTGGAAAGCGCGACGAACTCTTGCAGCCCTACGAACTGGGTGGACTGATACCGGATGCGGCGGGAAGCGATGGGGCGCAACTGCACTTCAGCCCAACTGATCAGCCCGGTCAATCCCATGCCCCCGATGGTAGCGGCGTACCATTCAGGATTTTCGGTTGCGCTGCACACCACCTGCGTCCCATCCGAACGAACGAGCTCGAAGCACGGCGTGTGCAGTCCGAACGTGCCCGCGACATGGTGGTTCTTGCCGTGGATGTCGTTGGCGATCGCACCACCGACGGTTACGTATTTGGTGCCCGGGCTCACTGGCAAAAACCAACCGCGAGGCACAGCGAAGTCAAGAATCTGGGCCAGCGTCACTCCGGCTTCGCAGCGCAAAAGACCGGTTTGCTGGTCGAACGAGATCAGGCGATCAAGATTTGGCGTGCGCAGCAGTGTCCCATTCTGGAGCAGGCAAACGTCGCCGTAACTGCGCCCCATACCCACCGCCAGCATTTTTTCGCTGGAGATCCGGGAGGGAGGAAAATCCTCTTTCCAGAAGAGGGGGCGGACTTCAGCGGAGAGCCTTGGATAGCGGCCCCAGGATTCAAAGTGCGGCCGATCCGGGTGATTGGACATAAATCAATTATCTTTCCCGGTGAGCTTCACGAAATAAGTGACTCTCTCTCCGGTATACACCTTGGTTACAGTGCCGAGTAGGCAATGAGCACGACCCCTAAACAGAGCAGGAGACTCATGCGGTCTTCCAGGGCAAAGATCACCGGATCCTCGTCCAGCAAGCCGCGCGAGGCGAGCAGCCAAACCCGGCTGATCCACAGGATCATCAGCGGTGTAATCAACCACATGCGGCTGGGGTGGTGATAGAGCGCCGTAAAGTCACGCCCGTTGATATAGAGGGCAAAGATTACGATCGAAGCATACGCGCTGGAAGTACCGAAGCTGCGCAACTGCTCAATGTCGCTTAAGAGATAGCCTCTTGCGGAGGTGGGGTTCATGCCGCGCATACGCAGGTTTTGCAGTTCGCTGAACCGCTTGACCATGGCCAGGCTGAGAAAAAAGAAAATGGAGAAAGCCGCTAGCCAGGGAGAGATGAGCGTGGACGTGGCCGCAGCCCCGGCCACCATGCGCACGGTGTACAGGCCGGCAAGGATGACGACATCGACCAGAACAATGCGCTTAAGCACCAGGGAATAAGCCACTGTGATTACAAGATAGAGCAGCAGGAAGATGAGGAACTTTTGTTCCAGGCGTGCGGCCAGGATGAAAGCCAGCGCGGCAAGCAGAAATGAGACGGCAAGCCCCGCAGATACGGAAAGGTCCCCCGCGGCAAAGACCCGCTGGCGCTTATTCAGGTGTACCCGGTCTGCCTCCAGGTCAAGCAAGTCATTGAAAATGTAGGTGGCCGAAGCGACAAAACTGAAGCAAAAGAAGGCCGCGACCGCGGTCAGCACCAGCCCCAGTTGAAGGGTGTGGGCCAATAGCAGAGGCAGAAAGACGAGAAGATTCTTAACCCATTGGTGCACCCGGAGGGCCTTGGCCAAGGCGATCGGCGCGGGCAAGCGGTCGACGAACTTCCTGCTCACGTTAATATTTCGGCTCTTCAGAGCACTGTTCAATCTGAGATCAGGATTGGCGAGCAATGCCCGCTGGGCGTTCTTGAGCAGCGGCAAATCGGGTAGGGCATTGCCGACGTAGTCGAAGCCGTCGGAGGCAAAGCGTTGCTCCAAATGCCGCAGCTTGTCGTTGCCGGTGAGGTTGACCGCGCCATCGCTGGCGATTACATCGTCGAAGATGCCCAGGTGAGCGGCGACGCTCTGAGCCAGGACCCGATCGGCCCCGGTGGCGAGGTAGAGCTTGCGGCCGGCCGCATGCTCGTCCCTTAGATAGTCCAGCAGTGGACGGTTGTACGGCAGATGGGCAACATCGAGAGCGACCAGCGAGGCAACTTGCGATTTGAGATGCGCCTTTCCCCTAAGGGCCCAGAACGGCGTGCGAAAAAAGGACAGGGGCTGGCGACGGGCGAGGACCATCAGCGAGTCGACGAAAGTGTCTGACTTGACCAGCGTCCCGTCCAGGTCGACACAAAGCGGACGCTCCGTCTGCGCTGCGACTCGAGGCTCCATTACCTTTAGGTCGGTCATCTCGAGCATTTCTCCCGTGCTGATCCCACTGTATCAACAAGTTACGTCAGCTGGGCGGAATCCCAAGTAACCATTGCAGTTCCCCTCGAGGATAGCAGAGCGCTATTTACGAAAGATTGTAGGCGGGGAATTCGCTGAGGAATTCTAGAACCCTGGACGAACCTTTCGGACCCCTTTGCCGTCATATAGGAGCATGCTCGACAAGCTTACAAAGATGAGCAGGGCCAAGGTTGGATCATGAAGACAGGTTTTTGCAAGTTCGCGATGGTGGTGGCAATTGGGCTGTTTATGTTGGGCGTCCGGCCGCCCCTATCCGCGCAGGAGACTTCTACCGGTCGTGCCATCGTCACGGTGAACACAAAAGGTGCCGAGGACGCAACCCCCGTTCCCAAGCAGACCATGAGCGTTTACGAGAATCGCAAGCTTCAGGAAGTGGCCGGGTGGGTTCCATTGCGGGGCGAGCGCTCGGGCTTGCAGTTGGTGGTGCTATTAGATGACTCTTCCCGCGGCAACCTGGGTCTGCAGTTGAACGATATTCGTACCTTCCTGAATGGGTTGCCTCCCACCGCCCAGGTCGCGATTGGGTATATGCGCAATGGGACCCCCAATTTGGTGCAAAACTTTACTAACGACCACGCGCTAGCGGCAAAGTCTCTCCGCCTGCCCTCTGGGAACGCGGGAATTAATGGAAGCCCTTATTTTTGCCTCTCGGACCTGGTGAAGCACTGGCCGGGCGGAGACAGCAACGTTCGCCGTGAGGTGATCATGGTCACCGATGGTGTCGACCGCTACTCCGGCGCACGCTTCGACCCGGAAAACCCCTATGTGCAGACGGCTACCAGCGACGCACAAAAGGCTGGTGTGGTTGTCTATTCCATTTACTACCGGGGCCAGGGGCGCCTCGACCGGAGTTTTGTGGCCACGGATGGGGGACAGAACTACCTGACTATGGTTTCAGGTGCGACTGGCGGAAAGGTCTATCTGGAGGGCTTTGGCAACCCGGTATCCTTTGCGCCGTTCCTCTCAGACATTCAGCGCAAGCTGCAAAACCAATATGAGTTGAGCTACGTCTCCACAGCTAAGCCCGGGTTGCAAGGGATCCGGGTGAAAACCAGCCAGCCAAACACCAGCCTGGAGTATCCGTCGCGAGTTCCAGTTGGCGGTGCGACCGGGCCCCAGTAAAACTTTGATTCACCCTGAAAGGAACTGCTGGCTCTTCATTCGCAGCGCATAAAATAGCAGCGGGAAAGAGCCTTAGGCGAGGCGAACGATGCCAGGAATAAAAGCGCGCAAGCTAAACATCCGGGTGATTCTTGGCGGAATGATCCTCGCTATTGCGGGCTTGCTGCCAACCGCAGCTCCAGCACAGGATGCGGCTGCACCGGCCGCCAAGCCGGTAACTTTCCTGGGCACGGTCCAGACGCTGAGCGGTAACACTCTCACCGTCAAGAACGATGCTGGGTCCACCATGCTGGTTACGGTTGAGGAGAACGCCCGTCTACTGCGCATCGAACCGGGACAAAAGACCCTTGCCGGCGCCAGTCCGTTCAGCTTGACCGATCTGCAGACAGGGGATCGAGTCATGGCGCGCGGTTCTGCCAACGCGGATGGCAAGTCTCTGGATGCGATCATGCTGGTTGCCATTAAGGGCGCCGACATAGCGCAGAAGCAGGAAAAGGAGCGGGAAGACTGGCAGAAGCGTGGCGCCGGTGGCTTAGTGAAGGCAATTGATCCGGCCGCAGGAACGGTGACCATCTCCACCGGAGCCGGTGGTACCCGGACGCTGGTTATCCACGCATCGTCCACCACCGTGATTCGCCGCTATGCTCCAGGCTCAGTCCGCTTCGACCAGGCAGTCAAAGGTTCACTTGACCAGATCAAGCCTGGCGACCAGCTGCGCGCTCGCGGGTCAAAAAATGACGACGGCACCACCCTGGAGGCGGAGGAGATTGTCAGCGGGAGCTTCCGCAATCTGGCCGGACCGATCCAGGCGGTAAACGCGGGCGCGTCTACGATTACGGTGAATGACACGGCGACCAAGAAGCCGGTGGTCATTACCGTTACGCCTGACAGTGAAGTGAAAAAGCTGGACCCGGCTGTGGCGCAGCGGCTGGCGGCGCGCATGGGTGGTGGGGGAGCGAGGCGGCCGGACGGATCTGCAGCGCCCGCAGCCGGTGGACCACCATCGGGCGCCTCCGCTGGATCTGCTCCCGGCGGCCCGGGCGCGGCCGCAGATAGGCCGGGGGGCGGCCAGGGCCGTGGAGGCGATATTCAGCAGCTGTTGGCGCGTTCGCCCTCGGTCGCGTTGAAGGATCTGGCCAAGGGCAACATGGTCATCGTAGTGGCCACCGAAGGCCAGGCTCCTGATACGGCAACTGCCATCACCGTGGTGGCCGGCGTCGAGCCCATGCTGCAGGCCTCCACCAGCGGTAGTCAAGCCATGCTTTCTTCCGCCTGGAATCTAGGCGGAGGAGAGGGCGGCGGTGGCGGGGAGTCCCAGTAGAGTGATAGAGCACTCGATGTAAGTGCCGGGGAAAGAATGCGTGCCGCAGGCGCGCTCCATTACAAGGCCATCGCAGCAAAACAACCGAACTGCCAACTCCGCATCTGTCTAAATCTGCACTGGGGAGAACTATTGAACCGACTGCTCGCTCTCTGCCTGACCACCGTGTTCTTTTTTGCCGGAATCACTGCCGTACGACCCGTCCTGGCTCAAACAGCAACAATGACAGGAACACTACGGGGCCAGGTGGCCGATCCCAGCGGAGCCGTCATTCCCCAGGCCTCACTCACCGTGACATCGGCAGCCGGGGCGAGCCACATAGGCACGTCGGACGCTAGTGGCCAATATGCAATTACCGGCCTGGCGCCCGGCCAATACACGGTCACCGTGCAAGCCGCCGGATTCTCCCCGTTTACCTCTCCGCCGGTGCGGATTGCGGCCGGGCAAACCCAGCACCTGGACGTTTCGCTTACGATTCAAATGGAGCAGCAACAGGTACAGGTTTCCGGCGATACCCCAGGCGTAAGCGTGGACCCAGACAACAACGTGAGCGCCGTGGTGTTGACTGGCAAGGACCTCGACGCCCTTTCCGACGACCCGGATGAATTGTCGAATGAGCTAACCGCGCTGGCGGGTCCCGCCGCGGGTCCCAGCGGGGGCCAGATCTACATCGACGGCTTTACCGGCGGACAACTGCCGCCCAAGTCGGCGATCCGCGCCATCATCATCAACCAGAATCCCTTCTCCGCCCAATATGACAGTCCTGGTTACGGCCGGATTGAAATCCTGACCAAGCCCGGTACCGACAAGCTGCACGGCCAGTTGTTCATGAATGCCAACGCTTCCGTCTTCAACACCTCCAATCCCTTCGTGCAGAATCAACCGCCTTACCATACCTTGCAATATGACGGCAACGTAAGCGGCGCACTGGGTAAGAAGGCCTCGTTCTTCTTCAACTTTGACCGGAGAAATATTCAGGCCAACAACATCGTCAATGCCAATGTGCCTTACGTGCCCGACCCTGCTACCTGCGAACCAGAAAGCGGCGCTCTGGTAAACACCATCGGCACGCCGTGCAGCCTGGCCGTGCCTTACCCGCAGACCCGTACCGACATCAGTCCCCGCATCGACTATCAGTTGACGCCTAACCAGACCCTAACGGTGCGCTATAGCTACTACCAGGACACCCGGAACAACAGCGGAGTGGGGAGCTTTGTGCTGCCTAGCCAGGGCTACAACAGCAACGAAGTAGAAAACAGGATTCAGATCAGCGACAGCCAGGTGTACGGGGCGAAGTTCGTCAACAACACTCGTTTCCAATACGTCCGTGATCAAACCGACCAGACCCCGCAGCTGGTTGCTCCGGCCATCAATGTTCTGCAGAACTTTCAAGGGGGCGGCAGCCCCCTGGGCGCCATCCACGATACGGAGACTCGCTACGAGTTTCAGAATTACGCTTCGCTTGCGCTTACCAAACACTACCTCCGCTTCGGTGGCCGGCTGCGCGATATCCATGACACAAATTACTCGAATGCCAACTTTGAGGGCACCTACACTTATTCCAATCTCATTGACTACCAGGTAAATAGGCCCAGCCAGTTTTCCATCACCACTGGGACTCCGACTCAGAGTGCGGGCGTAGTCGATCTGGGTCTTTACGCTGAGGACGACTGGAAGGTGCGGCCCAACTTCACTCTCAGCTACGGGCTGCGCTTCGAGACCCAGAACCACATTCCGAACAAATTCAATTTTGGTCCGCGCGTTGCCCTTTCTTATGGTTTTGGACCCAGCGGCAAGCCGCCGAAGACCGTGTTGCGGGCGGGCTATGGGATTTTCTTCGATCGATACACCTATGATTTGCTGCTCAATGTAGACCGCTACAACCTTAACCAAACCGGACAGGTGCAGACCATTCAGCCCAACCCCAATGGAACCCCTCCGAACAGCACCACGCAGGAATCTGTTGGGTTGCCGACCTACTATCGCACGCAACCCGGCCTGAATGCGCCTGCGACCATAGAAACTGGAACCGGCATCGAGCATCAGATCAATAAAAGCGTAAGCGTCTCGGCGACGTATCTCTATTCCCGCGGCTTACATCAATTCCTCTCGCGCAATATCGATGCCCCGATGCCTGATGGAAGCCGGCCGGCTTTGGGTTTATGCCCTGCCAATCCAATCGGGGCGGCGCCGGGTACGCCATGCAACATCTATGAGTACGATTCGTTGGCCGTCTTCAAGGAGAACCAGATCTTCCTTAACCTGAACGTGGCTTACGGCAAGAGGCTTACGTTTCACCGGGTTCTATATCTACAGCAAGGCCAACGGCGATACCGGCGGCCCCGGATACCACCCGTCCAATCAGTACGACATCATGCAGGATTACGGGCGTCAGTTCTTCGATGTCCGCAACCGGGTCTTTGCCTTCGCCAATTACTCGGCGCCCTGGGGCTTCAGGATCAGCCCCTTCCTCAGCGCCTGGTCGGGTGCGCCGTTCAACGTCCAGCTCAGCCAGGACAACAACGGGGATTCGTTCTTCAACGACCGGCCGGTGTTCGCCTCCTCGGATTCGAATCCCGCGGATGTGGATACCACCAAGTACGGAAACTTCGATATCAGCGCGACTCCTCCCGCTGGGTCGAGGATCATCCCCATCAACTACGGTAATGCTGGCGTTCAATTCGCCATGAACATGCGGGTGGCCAAGTCCTTCGGCGTCGGCCCCCGGGTGGAAGAGGGCAAGGGAGCAAGGGTTGATGGTGGTGGGGGAGGCCGCGGTGGGGGGCACATGCCGGGAATGGGGCTGGGAGGCAATGGGCCCAATCCGGGCGGCCAGAGCAACCGTGTGGACCGGCGCTACAGCATCACGTTGAGCGCCTTTGCCCACAATATCTTCAACGTGGTCAATCTCGCGCCACCCAATGGAACCTTGGGTGGGCCGCCGGACGGCACCACCGGCTCTCCCTTTTTCGGCGAGTCCACTCAGCTGGCGTCCGGCTTTTTCTCCCACGGCTCCGCGGTAAGAGATTTTAATTTTCAGGCGATCTTTAATTTTTAGGCTAGGGTTCGGTAGGTTCGGTCCCTGGTTCCCTCACGGAGGGCGGGTGCCCCACATCTCGCTCGTTTTTCGCGAGATGTGGGGTTTCACTGAGGTTGACCGCCAAGTGCGTCGGGTGAATCGAGAGTCAGAGGGAGAGAGCAGTGGAATCCCACATCTCGCGAAAAACGAGCGAGATATGGGGCACCCGCCCTTCGTGAGGGAACCAGAGGCGGACCCCTGCGGGATGAGTTCGAAGTAGAGTTCTCACACAGAGGCTGACGCCCTCTCCAATCGCAATCTACGGCACGGCTGAAGCCGTGCCCTTCGTGCAGTGAGTTGGGATAGCAAGGTTAGAAGTCCAGCCTCAGAGCCGCCTGTCCGGTGCGGTTTCCGGCGTTCTCGGCGGTTTGCGGACCTGTTAGCGCTCCGAAGGTGGAACTGTCGATTGCGGTGACAGGAGGAGCAAAGTTGGTGTGGTTGAGCACATTGGTAAAGGTCGTTTCGAAACGCGCATGAAGTTTCTCCGTGATGCGAAATTGCTTTGCTACCCCTAGCGAGACTGCAGACGTTCCAGGCCCCTCCAGAATGCCGACTCCCGCGTTCCCGAAGCGCCCTGCACCTGCGGGGGTAGGGGCAAATGCGGACAGGTTGAAGTACCGCGCCCGGGATTGGCCGGCGTAGAAGTTGCTCGACACTACATCCGGACGCGCAATAGCACCGCGATTGACCAGGTTAGTATTTGACTGATCCGCCGAACCGCTGATGGTCGGCGTAAGCCACGGCCCTGTTTCCAGCAACGTCACGGTGGTCAGGTCCCAACCGCCGAGGAACGCATCCTTAACTCCGCCGCCGTTCATAAAGTTCCGGCCGCGGCCAAAGGGGAGCTGATAGATCCCGGTCAACAGCATCCGATCCCGGCGCGTGCCTTCCACGTTGCCTAGATTTCGTTCGATGTGGAAGCGGTCTGCAATGGGAAGGCCATAGTTGACTTCGCCGGCGAACGCGGTCGGAGCATCCCCCTGGTTGTCCGCCTTGTTGTAGGCCAACGTATAGTTGGCATCGAAGTAAAGCCCATGCTGCATGCGACGAGTGGCGTCGATTACAAAGGCGCGATAGTTGCCCTCACCCGCGTTGAACGTACTGAAAAGCTCGGTCCAGTTGGTGTAAGGAGAACGGGGATCGACAAAAGGGCTCGCGGCCGTGGTGGTGAAGGGGGTTGTGCTCGCAGGGATCTGGTTGAGGTCCTCGGTGATGTTGAGCCGGTAAGCGTGCATTCCCACATAGCTCACGCGTACTGCGGTGCTGCTGGTGATTTCACGTTCCACGGTTAAGTTCCACTGGTTGGCCTGCGGATCACGGAAGTTCGGATCAACTCCCTGGTCCAGGCTTCCTCCTCCGATTTGCACGGTACTGCTTGTGGGCGCCGTGTTCGGAAACTGTATCTGTGGCGTGTTTGCCCCTGCTGTGTTGGTGTTGGCATAGCTGTGCAGGCTCGACGTAGGATTGCCGCTGTTGTTGAAGGAAAGCGGCCCCAGGTTGGTCATAGTGTAGACGCCAAACCCGCCGCGGATAACAGTCCTGGTGTCGTTAAACGGACGGTACGCGAAGGCCACGCGCGGCTGGAAATTGCCTTTGTAAGTGTTACGCAGGCTCTGCGGCAGGTGATCCTGACTGGCGGTGACATAGTGGGTGCAAGGAAGAGCGGTGTAGCCCAGATTGCAGGCATTGAACGACTGCTGGAAGGCAGCATTCGAGGCGGTAATGTTTTGGCTCGTGAGGTACGACGCCAGCGCATTCGGAACCACGATGGAGTTGTTCCTTTGATCGAAATTGGCGAGGTTGCCGCCGTCCTCCTGGAAGCCGGGAAGAATCTGCCAGCGCAAGCCGTAGCTAAGCGTCAAGCGGCTATTGAGTTGGTATTCGTCCTGTGCGAAGAGGCTGAACTGGGTCGCTGTTCCGCCCACGTCCGGACTGGAGACTGCGAAGTTCAGCGTAGTGGGAGCGCCTTCGAGAAAGTCACCAAAGGCATTGCCCGTGAAGTTGGGTTGAAAGATGAAGTCACCGAAATCATCTGAAGCGAACTCCGGAGCGAAGCTTTCCAGGTCGAAGTAGCGCACGCGGCGGACATCGATGCCACCCTTCATCGTATGCTTGCCGCGAGTGTAGGTGAGATTGTCGCTGAACTGGGTTGTTTTCGACTGCGTGATGCCCGCTTTGTCCCGGCCTATGGACGTTAGACCCGTGCCTGCGCTGAAGTTAAAAGTAGGAAAGGCATGCGTGGTCGGATGCTGACTGATATTCACCCCGGTAAGGTCAAGCTGTGCCAACGCGTCCGATCCTTGAATGGGAAAGTCAACGCTGGTGGTGACGTTTGTAAACCCATAGCGAAACTCGTTCAAGAGATTGGCAGTAAGGGTGTAGGTGTGGGAGACCAACAAGCTGCGGTTATGAACGGAATCGCTATCGTTAGGAAGGAAGGGATTTGCGGCGTCCTCGGTGATGTTCTTCCGGCTGAAGCGGGCGTAGGCGGATTGCTTGGCGCTGATGGTCTGGTCGAGGCGTAGGTCGGCGCCGTCCGTGCGCGCCGGCGTGGATTGGAAATTTTCGTAGTTATACCCCGCCTGACCACTCACGTTGGGCAATGGGATATAGGTCAACAGGGCTTTCGCGGTAGGGCTGATATTCGCCGCTGGAATAGGAGCCAGCGGCGTTTGACCGGCGATATTGAATCCGCTGAGGTCGCCGTTCCGCTCCGCTGCCGTCGGCACTTCCAGTTGCTGCGCCACAGCGGTGGTGCGGCGGTTGCCTTCGTAGTCGGCAAAGAAAAACGTTTTGTCATGACCGTTGTAAAGATGTGGGATGATGACCGGTCCACCCAGGGAGAAACCGAAGGTATTGAACTTCTTCGGCGCTTTCCCACTGAAGCCATAAGGGTCGGCATCGAGCGCCTGGTTCTGCAGGTACTCGAACAGGCTCCCGTGGAACTGATTGGTTCCATTCTTGGTGGTGAAGGTGACGTCGCCGATCTGCGAGAACTCCGCGCTGTTGTTGAAGGAGGTGACTTTGACCGCCGCGATTCCTTCCTGTGATGGGTAAGCGTCCTGCAATGCACCATTCTGCCGGACGTTTGCGGTCGAGATACCATCTACGGAAAAGTTCACCATCGACGAACTCGCTCCACCCAGCGCGATGTTGCCTGCACTGTCCGTCTGCACATTGGGAGAAAGACCGAGCGCACCCAGCGGGCTGGTGGTCGTGGCGCGGTTATTGAGGGGAAGCTGGGTCATCTCCAGGTTGCTCTTGGAGTCGTTCAGCGTGGCGTTCTCTGTGTTGATCTGGTCGGCGTCCGACGTTACTTGAACCGTGGTTGATTGTTCCGCTACGTTGAGTGCGACCGTAAGCCGCAAATCCTGGCGTGCTTCGAGGGATATGCCGGAGATCACCGTGTCGGCAAAGCCACTGTGGTGTGCGTGCAGGGTGTATTTTCCAGCCTTCACATTCTCCAGGATGAAGTCGCCAGAAGCATCGGCGACGGTCGTGCGTTCGGTGTTCTCATCCGTGCTGTGCAGTACGATCTCGGTATCGGAGATAACCGCGCCGCTGACATCCTGCACCACCCCTCTCACGCTGCCGAAGGTGGACTGCCCATGTGCGAGCGAAGCCGCGTTCAAAAGCAGCGAGCAGATGACAACCGTAAAGAAGCGGTGATAGAACGTCCAAGCGAGGAGCTGGCTCTTCGTTGGTCCATGGACAGTCTGGGGTGAGTTCTGCCGGGTGCAATTCCGCTCTGCGGCGTGCTTTTTCCCGCACTTACATGGAGCCTGGATGTAGGTTGAATTAGATTGGCGAAAGCCTGTAAGAAATTTCATAAGGATTACCTCGTACGCCGGAAAAGGACACCGGCATATTCAGTGAATCGCGAAAGGCATTGGTAATGCATAAGCGTCTTCTTAACGGTTTCCTTATGCGCCGGGCGATATAGTCAAGTTGCTGAAGATCAAGCGACGATGACCAGGAGGCCTATCCGCGGTGTTGCCTGCAGGACCGCGGCTGGAGCCGTGGGGTCATTGCTGATTACCTGCGTCGCCTATCGCTTTCATTTCAATCTCTCGGCGGCAACGTCGGTTCAACTTCTCCTGGTCACTGCAATTGCGCTTCGCTGGGGCTTTCTTGAAGCGGGCATCGTCTCATTGTTCTCCGTTGCCTGCCTGGATTTCTTCTTCACCGAACCCCTGTTCAGGTTCTACATGGCGGACGCACACGACTGGGTTGCTTTGGGCGCCTTCGAAAGCGTCGCTCTGGTGGTTAGCAGCCTCTCCAGCCAAGTCAGGCGCCATGCTCGCGAGTCAGAGTTGCACCAATCGCAGCTGCAGAAACTATATGAGCTCAGTCAGAGTATTTTGCTTCTCGACCTGCAGAAGCCGCTGGAGCCGCAGCTCGCAAGCCTTCTCCACTCCACCCTTGGCGTAGAAGGTGTGGTTTTATGGAATGCTTATGACCTACATATGTGCAGGAGCGGGCACTGTGATGTCACAGGCGATGAGGTACGCTCCGTCTACTTTATGGACAGAAGCGGGGACGACCCCTCCACCCGCACCTCCAAGCGAATCTTGCGCCTGGGTGTAAGGCCTATTGGAGCGCTGGTTATCTGCGGGCATTGGCTGGATATAGGTACGATCAATGCAGCTGCGTCACTCGCTGCGGTGGCGATCGAGAGAGCACGCTCGTTCTCTACAGAAACCAGTGCGGAGGCAGCGCGGCAAAGTGAGCAACTTCGCGCAGCTGTTCTCGATGGCCTTGCCCACGCCTTCAAGAGTCCATTGACGACGATTCGCAGCGCAAGCTCCGGCTTGCTGGCGATGGATACTTTGGCCGGCGCGGAAAAGAGGCTGGTCGTCCTGATCGATCAACATGCCGCTCGGCTCAGTGACCTCAGCTCTCGCTTGTTACGCACGGCGAGACTGGATGGTGGTGAACTCAAACTGAGGCGGGAGCAAGTTGATCTGGAACGGCTGATCGAATGCAGCGTGGAAGCATCCTCCCGTGAGCTAGGGGAACATCCTATCAACGTTCGTGCTGCAGCACGGCGGAACCTGGTGTGGGCTGACAAACAACTGTTGCAGATGGCACTCCTTCAGCTGCTTGACAACGCTGCCAAATATAGCAGCCCTGGTTCCACCATCGTTGTGGACGTTCAGGAGGAACCGGCAGAGATGCTGATCAGTGTCCGCAACGAGGGGTCTTTCATCCCGCCCGAGGAAAGAGACAAAGTGTTTCAGCGCTTCTATCGCAGCCCAGGCTCGGAGCACAGGGCGGCCGGCACCGGGATTGGCCTTTCAGTCGTGCGACGGATCACTGAGGCGCATCAAGGCCGAAGTTGGGTAACGAGCGACTTGGAGAACGGAACAACATTCGTTCTTACGTTGCCCAGAGCGGCAAAGGAGAAGTGAGGCGTGGAACAAAAGAGCAAAGTGCTGGTGGTCGAGGACGATGCGGGCATTAGGCAAAGCCTTTTTGAGACTCTGGGCGCATTGGGGTTCGCGATTGGGGAGGCATGCAATGGAGAAGAGGCGCTGCTCCGGCTGCGCATGGTCAACTATGATGCCGTGTTACTTGACATTAATATGCCCGGGATAGGCGGCAAGGAAACATGCCGCAGAATCTGCCAGGCGTATCCTCGTCTCCCGATTATCATGCTGACGGTGCGGGATGATGAGAGTGACAAAGTGGAAACACTGGATGCAGGTGCTTATGACTACGTGACCAAGCCATTTCAGATTCATGAGTTGGCGGCCAGGCTGCGCGCAGTCATCCGGCGCTACAACGCCTCGCTTCAATCGAACGCGGTCAGCTCAGTCGGCGACATCACGCTGGACTGCGAACGCCGCCTGGTGCGAAAACGGGGAGAGGATATTCACCTGGCGCCAAAACAATACGAAACGCTATGCTATTTGATGGAGCATGCAGGTCATCCCGTGCCTCACGAACGCCTGCTGTCTTCGGTATGGGGACCGCTCTATGGCAACGAGCGTGAGTACTTGCGGGTAGTCATTAACCAGCTACGCAAGAAGATCGAAGACGATCCGGCTCATCCGACTTATATCCTGACGGAAACTCATATTGGCTATCGATTTCGCAAGGCATAGCGCGGGGCATTGGTTTGCTTGTGCCAAGCCGCAGCGGCGTCCTCTACTTTGTCATCTCGAGATGACAAAGTAAAGGGTATATAACACAAACATTGTGTTATATAGGTTGGGAATCGCTTGCTGAGAGCAGGAGCACATTCGTGCCGGCCATTTCAATTTCTGCGCTGGAGGCGCCGAGCACCTCTCCGTCCGCTTCTACTGCGATCGGCTGCTTGTATTCGTGATTGGCGGTGGGGCGGCAAACCACACGCAACACGTCCTGGTAGTAAGCCGCAGAGTCTACCGCTTGCGCACGATCGCGCGCTCCGCCCGAACGAAAGAGCGCTTCGAAGGTGGCACGCGCCAGGCGGTAGCGCGAATAACCGGCAACCGTGGCCAAACGAAGGAAGGGAAAGGCTAGCCCGCCGCCTGGACGCCAACGATTCAACTCCGCCACCCGCAGTGCGATCGCCTCGCTTACCTGTTGGTGGACAACAGACCCGCCTGTAGTGGTGATGGCAATGTCGAAGGGCTGCACGGGATGGTTAAGCAGCAACCTCCCCCCGGCTGCGAAATAAGCCGCCCGCCCTACCCTGCTTTTACCTGAGCGACGCGCCTCAGACATCAGGGCCGCATGCATGCCCATACCGGCGGCCATCGCGAACAGCCAGCTTTGCCGGCATCCAGCGACGGAGCAGCTAATTTTGCCCAAGGGCACTGGATAGGCACGACTGCGGAGAATCCAACGCGCGGCGGCAACCGGATCTTTGGGCACCTTGAGATTTTGCGCCAGGACGTTTCCTGTACCAAAGGGAATGATGCCCAGGGGCACGCTTGAGCCTGCGATTCCCTGGATGACGTCAAAGATGGTGCCATCGCCGCCGCAGACGACGATGGCGTCGTAGCCTTCTGCTACTGCCTGCGCTGCCTTTTGTCCGGCGGCGCGGTTTTCACCTGTCTCCAGAATATTGACCGCGGCGCCTGCGTCGCGGAAGACGCTATAAACGCGGTCGAGATCCCTGCGCCTTGCCCCTGTTTGCTGCAGCACCGGGTTGACGAAGAGCAGGAGCTTTCTCATGCACTTCAGAATTGCGCCGGCTTCTCCCAGGCGGAGAACACAAATTCCTCAAGAGGCTTCCGCTGGCGCGGAGAAACTTCCATCTTGTGCAAGTGCTCGGGCAAGCTGGCCGAATCGCCGAAATAGCCGATTGCGGTGACCGCACCGATTTCATAATCAGAAGGAATCGCAAAGGATGCTCGCGCCTGTTCGCGATCAAAGCCCGCCATGGAGTGGGTGTGCAGTCCGTCCGCAGTCGCCTGCAGAGCGAGCGTCGCTGAGGCAGCGCCGGTGTCGTGCAGGCCATACGCGTTCGGATTGCCGTTGCTGGTGAAGGTCTTTTTCGCCACCGACAGCACCAGTACCGGCGCGCTTTTAGCCCACGACTGATTGAACTCCACCAGTGTGTTGAATATTTTCTGATAGGTCTCATCGCCTCGGCGGCCTACCAGAAATCGCCACGGTTGTTCATTGGAAGAGGATGCGGCCCAGCGCGCTGCTTCAAAGAGCCGCTTGAGCTCAGCCGTGGGTATTTCCTTGTCGGAATAGGCGCGTGGACTCCAGCGGCGGCGGATCAAATCGTCCACACCGGCTACTTCGGGCGCATGCTTCAGTTTTTCTATCGCTTCGGGCGTGGTTGAGGGCACGGGTCACTCCTGGTGCTTCTTGTGTCAGTGTTTAGATGAACTACGCAGGGGTAACGTCGCAATCACGAGATGGCCGGGCACGTGAGACAAAGAAAAAGCGCCTGCCCCTTTGGGGCAGGCGCATGATTTCCTATTCGCGGACGCCTTCTACGAAGGCTTTTAGTTTGCGTGAGCGTGAAGGATGCCGCAATTTGCGCAGCGCCTTGGCTTCAATCTGCCGAATACGCTCCCGGGTCACCTGGAAGCTCTGACCTACTTCTTCCAGCGTATGCTCGGAGCCATCCTCCAGGCCGAAGCGCATCTTGATCACACGCTCTTCGCGGGGAGTCAGGGTACGCAGCACCTGCGAAGTATATTCCTTCAGGTTGACGCTGATCACCGCTTCGGAAGGCGAGACAGCCTGGCGATCTTCGATGAAGTCGCCAAGATGGGAATCTTCTTCCTCGCCGATCGGAGTTTCGAGCGAGATCGGTTCCTGTGCGATCTTGAGCACCTTGCGGACCTTGGCCACCGGGATATCCATCCGGCGGGCAATCTCCTCCGAGGTAGGCTCGCGGCCCAGCTCCTGCACCAACTGCCGCGAAGTACGAATCAGCTTGTTGATGGTCTCGATCATGTGCACCGGGATACGGATTGTCCGGGCCTGATCGGCAATGGCGCGGGTAATCGCCTGGCGAATCCACCACGTGGCATAGGTAGAGAATTTATAACCACGACGGTATTCGAATTTATCGACCGCCTTCATCAACCCGATGTTGCCTTCCTGGATCAGATCGAGGAATTGCAGACCGCGGTTGGTGTACTTCTTGGCGATAGAAACCACCAGGCGCAGGTTAGCCTCGATCAGCTCGCGCTTGGCCTGTTCAGCGTCCATATCGCCCTGGATCATCTCGCGCTGGGTGCGCTTGAGTTCGGCGATGGAGACGCCGGCCTCCTGCTCCAGCTTTTCCAGGTCGGTCTTGCAGTTTTTTTGCTGGCGGCGATACTCCTTGCGCAGCTCTTCGCTCTTCGACTGGTCGTGCTTCTGTTCGAGCGACTTGATCTGCCGCTCGAGCATGCGCATGGCATCAACAGTCTTGTTGACCTTGTCCAGCAGCCGCTTGCGTTCCGCGTTGGTGTACTTCAGCTCGCGGACGATGCGCGAGACTTCTACCCGCTCGCGGTTCATCATCCATCGCGTCTTGCGATGTTCCCTGGCTTTCGCCTTGGGATTGATGGTGTCCAGCTTCTCCAGCAGCAGAGACGCTTTCTTCTGGTGCTTGAGCAGGGTGTCGACGCGGCCGATTGTCACCCGGATGCGCGCTTGCAGAATTTCTTCGGTGATCTCTTCTTCGTCGAAGATCACCACTTCCTTGATGTTGCGCACGCCACGCTTGAGGTCTTCGCCCAGGGCGACGATCTCGCGAATGACGATAGGCGAACGGGAAATAGCCTTGAGTACCCGTAATTGCCCGCGCTCGATGCGCTTGGCGATTTCAACTTCGCCTTCTCTGGTCAGTAGTGGAACAGTGCCCATTTCGCGCAGGTACATGCGAACGGGGTCATTGGTTTTCTCGAGTGTGCCCGGTGTAAGGTCGAGTTCAACATCCTCGCCCTCCTCACCCTCGCTCTCGAACTTATCCGCGCCAAACTTGGGACCGCCTTCGAGCACATCAATGCCCTGGGTTCCGATGGTGGTCAACAGATCGTCGAGATCGTCCGGTGAATGCAGGTCGCCAGGAATCAGGTCGTTGACCTCGTTGTAGGTCAAATAACCTTTTTCCTTACCCGCATCAATCAGTTTCTGAATGTCTTCTTCGTACTTGTCTTCGATAGCCAAGCAAATCCTATCCCGTGCCTTATTTTTCGGATCGGTCCGTGCTAAGAAAGGACAGGGTGCTATGCGAGCCGCTAAGGGCATATTCCGGACGGTTGATGAACCGTTTGGGCAAGTAGACGCACGTCCTTCAAAGAGTTATAGAATATCATGGAATGGAGTGTGCTCCCTGGCAGGTCCCAGAATGACACTCCACCCCAAGCTTGATCCGCCCACTCTGTTAGATGGAAATCCACCCATTTAGTTTCTACAGCGGTGGTGGTAACTACCTACATCTTTGGAACTAAGCGTCCGCTTCCCGCATCTGGCGGTCCACCTTTAGTTTTTGCGCCATAAAAACGGCCAACTGAGCCAAATCGCCGCGCCGCTCCGCCTCGGCAATGTCCGCGCGTACCCGGCGTTGCAGGGCTTCCAGGTGGCGATACTTTAGCGACTCCAGGGCAGCTTCCACCTGCTCCATTTCCACCTCGCCTGCCTCCCGCAGCAAAACCTGGGCCAGCAGCGCGCGCTGGCTGGGATCGGGCAGAGCTGCCAGCGGCTCCAGCGCACCGCGGTTGCGCAAAAGCCCCAGAATCATAGCCACCGCAAGCCCTTCAAACGACTGCGGTTGGCTGTCTAAGCCCTGGCAAACGCGAAGGAAGATGCGGCTCGCGGGAGCAGCGGCCATAGCCCGCAGCAAGCACTCTCTCCGCCTCGTTAAGGTTATCCAGACTAGAGGGATTCACCTGGTCGCGGCGTTTGCGCGCTGCCTGGTGCAGTTCCTCCCTCACCAGGGCTGAATCAATGCCCAGCTTCTGGGCGGCGTCGGAAGCGAACTCGTCCCGAACGATGCGGTTGGGCATGCGCCGGATGTGCGGCAGCAGGTAGTTGAGGGCCTTGGTCTTACCATCAGCCGTCCGGGAAGGGAAAAGCTGCATCGCGCGGTCCAGCAGGTAATCCGAATGGCGCTTAGCCGCCTCCACTGCGCCCACATAGGCTTTGATGCCTCGCTCGCGGATAAAGCGGTCGGGATCGAGCCCACCCTCAAGCGTGACGACCCTAACGTCAAAATCCTCTTCAGTGAGCAAGGCGATCGACTTTTCCGCGGCGTTGGCGCCGGCGGTATCGGGATCGAAGTTGACGATAGAGACGCTTGGTGTAGCGGCTGAGCAACCGGGCCTGCATCTCGGTGAATGCTGTTCCGCTGGTGGCCAGTACATTGTGAAATCCCGCCATGTAGGCGGTGATGCAGTCCATCTGGCCTTCTACCAGCAGGGCAAACGTTCGCTCGCGGATGGCCTGCCGCGCCTTATCGAGATTAAAAAGCACCTGCCCCTTGGAATAGAGCGGGGTCTCGGGCGAGTTCATGTACTTGGGCCCGGATTTCTCCTCGCTATCGAGCGCCCGCGCGGTGAATGCAATGACCCGTCCCGACTCGTTATGGATAGGAAACGTGATCCGTTTGCGAAAGCGGGCATAGAGCGGTCCGGCGGAACCATCCGGCTGTTCTTTGGAGGAAAACAGGCCTGACAGCCGCAGCAGATCGGGAGGGGCGGTTCCCTGCAGGCGGTCGCGCAGCGCATTGAACGAATCCGTAGCATAGCCGATGCGGAACTTGGCAATGGCCTCCGCCGTCAGACCACGGCTGGTAAGGTATTCCCGCGCCCGGGCGCCTTCCGCCGAACGCAACTGCTCCTCAAACCAGCTGGTCGCCAACTCGTGTAATTCGAGCAGCTTGCCGCGCTGGCGGCTCTCCTGTGCTTCTTCTGGCGAGGAGAATTCCCGTTTGGGCAGTGCGATGCCGCATTTTTGGGCAACGAGTTTTACGGCTTCCGGGAAGCTGACATTCTCGATCTTCTGCACGAAGGAGAAAACATCGCCCGACTCGTTGCAACCAAAGCAGTGGTAGAACTGGCGCACCGCGTGCACCGAGAACGATGCGCGTCTTTTCCCCGTGAAAGGGGCAAAGACCCTTCATGGTCCCAGCTCCGGATTTCTTCAGCGTGATGTATTCGCCGATGATCCGAACGATGTCCGCCTGCTGCTTTACGAGTTGGGCGAAGTCTGAAGCCACACTTTATTGTCGTACATCGCGAGCGCTGGAAAATCCTTCGGTTGTGTGGAAGGCCGATACCAGCTCTTGCGGTTGCTTCCCCTGCTCCCGCAGCGTGCGCAGGCTTAGCGCGTCATGGCGCTTGGCGAGCCTCTGCCCTTGTTGATCGACGACCAGGTCGCAGTGATACCAGGCGGGCGAGGAGACGCCCAGCGCCCGCGCCAGAAGTATTTGCCGCGCCGTGGACTTCAGCAGGTCGGCGCCGCGAACCACCTCGGTGATCTCCATGGCTGCATCATCGACCACGACGGCGAGTTGATAAGAGGCAAGATCGTCCCGGCGCCAAACCAGGAAGTCGCCAAAGTCTTGTCCGGCGACGAACTGCTGGGGACCGAAGTGCCCATCCTCGAAGACCACGGCCTCTCCATCGGGCACGCGAAAACGCCAATTGGCGCCGATAGGCGATTCGACTCCACTGGACGGCATGGTGGCCGGGCGGCAGGTTCCAGGATAGATGCCTTCGTCATCGTGGGGAGCCTGCATTGCCAGCGCCAGGTCCTTGCGCGAGCAACGGCAGGGGTAGAGCCATCCCCCGGCAAATAGACGGCGCCAGGCGTCGCGATAGAGGCCGTGCCGTTGGCTTTGCGTGTAGGGCCCGAAGGGACCGCCCACGCCGGGTCCCTCCTGCCATTCCAGGCCAAGCCAACGCAGGTCTTCCATCATGGCGCGGCGGAAATGCGGCTGCGAGCGGTCTGGATCAAGATCCTCGTCGCGCAAGATCAGCGTGCCCTGGGCTGCACGCGCGCGCTGGTGTGCGATCCAGAAAGTGCGCGCATGGCCCAGGTGCAGGAAGCCGGTGGGAGAGGGCGCCAACCGGCCCCGGTAAGTAGGCGAATTCACTTGGGATCTTCCTTTGCCACGGGATTCGCTCGGCCGAGAGGTACAGGGGTTAAGGTTCGCGGAATCCCACTCAAGCCCAAAAACAGGGCTTGACCCCGATTTCCTGCCCCGCTGTGCTAGAGGGATCCGCGTGTGCGCCTTTCATTAAGGAAAGGCGCATGAAGTGTATCAACGCCACAACCCTCCACAGGAATCGGGGCAAATGGGGCACCCATCGGTTGGTTGTGACATAGGCTTCAAAACAGATCTGGAATGCTGGAGAAGGCGATGCGCGTAGGCGCCGCCGCACCCGCCAGCAGCATGCTGGCAAAACACAGGGTGTTCGTCCCGTACTTGTAATTCACTTGATCCATGGTGCTCGACAGCCGAGTCCGCTTTCCCTCTTCTTCGAGGCCGGAGAAGAGGGAGAGCGTGTGCAGGTGGTCGGGAACCAGGTTGCCCAGGGAAACACCTACGAAAAACGGTTTTTGATGGGCCCGGTCTGCCGGGCGTTGACCCCATAGACGCTGCAACCCTTCCAAAAGTGTCTGGTTGTCCTGGCATTCCAGCAGCTGGATGCTTTGTGCCCACGGCTGCTGGTGAATGCCGGAAGAATGTTTGGAAGAGGCGGTCGAGCTGGCCACCGCGAAACGAATGGTCAAGGTCATATTCGAGGCCCAAAGGCGGGCTTTCCTTAGCCGCATCGCGGCTTTGTGCAGCAGTTTGTTGGCCACCGCATAGGCGCCCTCCGGGGTGCGCAGTTCGGGCGACAGAACGTGCGAGTGGCCGATCGACTTCGCATGCTCCAGCTCGGCATCGCCAAAATCCTCCCCGCGCAGCCAGTGCCACAGCTTTTCGCCGCCTATGCCACCCCAAACTGCGTGCAACTGCTCGCGATCGAGCGCCAGCAGCTGCTCCATGGTGCGGATGCCGGCCTGTTGCAGCCGCTTTTCCATCCGCGCGCCCACGCCCGGCAGGTCGCGCGGCGTCAACGCGGACAAGGCATCATGCAGCAGATCAGGCGTCAAGGCCACCAGGCCATCCGGTTTCTCCATGTCGGAGGCTACTTTGGAAAGGTACCGGTTGGTGGCGAGCCCAACCGAGCAGCGAAGAGTCGATCCGGCCTTGCGGCGAACCGCGGCTTTGACCTCGCGCGCCAGCTCCAGCGCAGCCAGTAAAGGCTGCTCTCTGCCCAAAAGCTGGCAAGCCATCTCGTCGATGGACATCACTGAAGTGACCGGAAGGCAGGATTCGACGGCTTCCACGACCCGATGGTGGTAGTCGACATACAACTCATGCCGGGCCTCCACCAGGACGATGCCAGGGCAGAGCCGCTTGGCTTCGCCAACCTGGGTTCCGGTACGCACCCCATATCCTTTTGCCTCGTAGCTGGCGGCGATGCAGCAGGTTGTATCTGCCAACAGGGGCACTACGGCCATGGGCCGGCCGCGTAACTCCGGCCGCAGCTCCTGCTCCACCGACGCAAAGTAGGAGTTGAGATCCAGAAACAGCCACCGCAGGCGGGGATCCCCCATTGGGAACGTATTGTTCGACGAATCGGTCACATCATTCCAGTTTTGCCCATTTCGCATTTTCCATGGCGATGCTAATCTTTGTGCCATCGATAGTTTTTTCGGAAAGTGGACGCGTCTAACCCATAAAGGGAAGCCACTGCCGAAAAATATTTCGGATCCCGGAAAACCATCCCCCGGGTTTAGGGTTTCATAAAGCGTGGAGTACTAAGATGCATTCTCTCCATTTACACACCTTCGCACGCTGGTTTTTCCAGTTTGAGTCGTACGGTCCGGCAATTCTCGTCACCATCGGGGCGGCCTTGCTCATGGCCTGTGGTATCGGGGCTGCTTGTTCGCCCTGTAAGGAAAAGGACGAGGTCTTTCACCGCCAGGTGTTCTAGGGACGTTGCGTTTCTCTCGACTTGCCGTCGAGCCCGTAGGTGTTCGGCGTTCCAGGCTCTTTCTGTTCATTTAGAGCAATATCGCAGTCCCGCCGAGGTCTGTCTCTCGTTTCCGTCCTTCGGCTACGAACCCGGGATACTCATGCCCGACGTATTCTGAATCATTTACGCCCTGACTAACAAGCTGCGGAAAAATTCACTGGACGAAGGGCACGGGTTCAGCCGTGCCGTACAAAGCCACCGCTATGAGGGCTTCAGCCCCTGAGGTACGTTTTTGGGACATGTCGGACCAAAGTCGGCCATCCTTCGCGAGCTGTAAAGGCACTGAAATTCGTGGGACATCATTGGAAAACGGTACCTCAGGGGCTGGAGCCCTCTCCGATCGCATCCTGATAGCGGCACGGCTGAAGCCGTGCCCTTCGTCCAGCGATTTTCCCGCAGCCTGTAAGTCGGGACCTGACAAAGCATCAGAGCTGCTCTTCAGGTTTCACGAACTCGGGCTTACCTTTCGCTCCCCACCCCACGTACCCCATCGGATAATGGTGATCGTGGGTAAACAGAACCAGCCATCGTTCGGGGATAGCGCGGCTTAGAAAGCGCTTGCGCTGCTCTATGCAGGTGAGTGGGTAGAGGTCGTAACCCATCACCCAGGTTACGTCCAGGTGGGCGCTGGTGGGCATCAGGTCAGAGATGTAGCAGGCCCTCTTCCCTCCGGAATCGAGCATCACCGCCATCATCTGTGCGGTATGCCCAGGGAACACCTCGACACTGACCCCGGGAACAATCTCCGTGTTCCCCGCGTCAGGAATATCCAGCAGAGTCATTTGCCCGCTGGCGATGAGGGGATCGTAATTTTCGCTGATATAGCTGACAGCATCGCGCTCCAGCTGTAAATGGCCGTGCTCCACTTCTCCGCGATGCGCGAAGTAGCGCGCATTGGGAAAGGTCGGCGTGATGCTGCCATCTTCCCTCCGCGTCGTATTCCATCCGCAATGATCGAAGTGCAGATGGGTGTTGATCACGATGTCCACCTGCTCGGGTTTGATCTGCGCCGCTGCAAAGCTCTGCGGCAAGAGCTGCCTGGCGTCGAAGATGCCGCGCTGTTTTTCCGTCAGCTTGTTGCCGATGCCAGTCTCAATCGCCACCGTATGTTTGCCGGTGCGTACAACAACAGTGTTGGTTCCCAGCAGAATCTGGTTTCGCTCATTGGCCGGCGTGCGCTTTTCCCACAAAGGTTTCGGAACCACGCCGAACATGGCGCCGCCGTCCAGCAGGTAGGTGCCATCGGTCAGGATGGTCAGATCCATATCGCCGAGCGTCGCGTGGCCGCGGACCAGGTCGCGCGTAGTGTCGGTTTCCGCAGGATGCATCACGGCAACTCCAGGGTCATGAGATGACGTTCGAAATGTTCCAGGATGCGGCCATACAACTGCGTGGTAGCCGCAGCGCCGCCGACGTCGTGCGTCTTGCGCGGGTAAAGCTGCAAATCGTAAGGCAGATCGGCATCGATCAGTTTCTGAATGAACTGGATTGAATTCTCCAGATGTACGTTGTCATCCCCAGTGCCTTGCATCAGCAGTAGGCGTCCCTTGAGGTTGGGCGCGCTGTTCAGCACTGAGTCGTCGCGATATACATCTTCATTTGTTGCCGGCGTTCCCAGGTAGCGTTCAGTGTAGATGCTGTCATAGTTCTGCCAGTCGGTCACCGGAGCTCCGGCAACCCCGGCACGAAAGCGATCGCTATGAGTCATGGCATAGAGGGTGAAGGTACCGCCCCAACTCCAACCCCACCAGCCGAGGCGCTTGGGGTCAAGTTGGGGATACGCCCGAAGGGTTTGATCAATCGCCGCGATCTGGTCGCCTAGTTGTACCGGTCCAAAGTCATGATAGGCCGCTTGGGCAAAATCACGGCCTCTGCCCCCCATGCCGCGGTTATCCACATGCAGGACGGCAAAACCACTGCTGCACCAGCACCTGATCAAAGAGACGTTCTTCGGCCGACCATTTTCCGGTGACCATCTGCGCGTGCGGGCCGCCATACGGGTTCACAATCAGAGGCACACTCGCCGCTTCCGTCTTGCCCGCGGGCAACACCAGCTGGCCATAGAGCGTGGTAGCACCATCGGCAGCCTTCGATTCGAGGGCTAGCGGCGGCGTTAACACCGTGTCGGGCGCCGGCGCTTTCCAAAGGTTCTGGCAGTCGCTGTCGTGGCGGCACAGATCCAGCACAGGCGGCGTGGTGGAGGAAGAAATCGTATCGGCAAAGAAATTAGTGTTGCGCGAGAAGATCGGCTCGTGCCATTCTCCGTTGCGGCTCACCTGGCGCTTGCCCTGGCCGTTCAGTCCGATTACCCAAATCTGCTGCTGGCGCGGATCCCCCTCGTTGGAGAGATAGTAGACCGTGCGCGCTACCTCATTCACCCCCACAATATCCCCCACTTCCCAATCGCCGCCGGTCACTTGCTTGACCAGACTGGCTTGGGTGGCCAACGGGTTCGCTCCATCAAAGCTGTAGAGGTAGATATGGTTGTGCCCATCCCGCCAACTGGTAAGCAGGAAGTTTGAAGCGAAGAAGGTCAAGTCATAGGAGTCGTCGAGAAACTTGTCGTCCGTCCTGGTTAACACTGGCTTTAACTCATCCGTCGAGAGATCGGCGAAATACAGGGTCAGCGTCTTGTGATCGCGCTTCAAAGTTTCAATCCACAACGTCTTGGCGTTAAGCCATCCGAAGCGCGGGATGTAATCGCTGCCGTTGTCGATGGGCAGGTTGATCCACTTGGTCCGTCCTCCGTTGGCGCCCACCACTCCTAGACGCACCACCGGGTTCGGATCTCCGGGTTGCGGGTAACGCTGGCGGTCGACGGTGGCATGGATCGGAATCCAGTCTTCGATAGGGTATTCGGGTACCGGGGTTTCGTTCATTTGCAGGTACGCTATCCGCCGCGAGTCGGGCGACCAGAAGTAATCACTGCGCACGTCGAGCTCCTCCTCATAGACCCAGTCCACCTCGCCATCCAGGGTGGTGTCTGCTTGCGAGTCCGTCAGTCGCGAGGCGGGATTGTTGTCTTTTAATTTCTTTACATAGAGATTGTGAGCGCGAACGTAGGAGAGGTAGGTTCCATCGGGAGAGAACTTGGGATCATCGCCACTGCCCGCGCCGGTGGATGCGATCTGCAGGCCAGTCTTGGTCGCCAGATCGAAGAACCACAGCTGCCCATTGGAATCGAAGAGCAGGTGCTTGGAGTCGGGTACCCAGATATAACTGGCTTGCTTATAGCGAGCGCGATGGTTGAGGTCATGCTCTGAAGTGAGTGGTGGATTCATGGCCTGCATCCTGGCGTGGTCGACCAGCACCTGCGTGGTTCCCGTTCCCCCTTCGACGGCCACCAAATCGCCATTGTCGGCGACATAGCTGAGCCGGGTGCCGTCGGGGCTCCAGGCGATGCCTTGTGGCGGCTCGGTTGCTTGCTGCTGGGGGTAAATCTGGTCGACCGTGACCAGCTTGGTGTCAGCCGCCAGGGCGGACATGCGACAGCAAAACGCAAGCACCAGGGCGAATCGAATGCGTGTCAAGGAAGGGCTCCGTCAGGGGCTCTGAGCCTGAAGTGTATCGCAGGTAGGAGGGGCCGGCGTGCCTGAGCATTTCAGTGCGGTCAGCCACGTCGGGAGTGGCCGTTTTGTATGCAGCAGGAGTGAAAATGCTGTAGACTCCAGACCACACGCATGGATGTTCAGCTGCAGTCGCTAATCCGTTTACAGCAGGTCGATATCAAGACAGCCCAACTGCAGGAAACCATCGCTGCCGTTCCGCGGCATTTGCAGTCCATCGAAGAAAAACTACAGCAGCTCAAACTGGCGGTGGAGCAGGCCGACAAGGCCGTCCCCGTCGAAGAGGCGCGGCGTAGGAGACTGGAAAGCGATCGCAAGGATCAGCAGCAGAAACTGGTTAAGTACCGCGACCAGTCAAGCAGCGTCAAGACCAACGAGCAATTCCATGCCTTGCAACATGAGATCGGATTCGTTGAGGCGGAGATACGCCGCATTGAAGACGAGGAACTCGCAAGCATGATCAGGAGCGAGTCGTTGGAAAGCCAACGCTTTGAGGCGCGGAAGACGTTAGCCCAGCAGGTGAAGCTGGTCGATGAAGAAAAAGAGCAGGCTCGCATTGCTTCTCTGGGGCATCAGCAAGAGCTCGCTTCGATCCAGAAAGAACGGACCGCTTTGCGTAAGAATGTGGACGAAGCCCTGCTTGCCCAATACGACCGCATCGCTTCTTCGTCTCGCAAAACCGCGCTGGCGCGTGCCGCTGGACAGCGCTGCCTCTCCTGCCAAATGCAATTGCGTCCGCAGTTCTGGAACCAGGTGCGCGAAGGCACGCTGCTGAACTGCGAGAGTTGTGGGCGCTTGTTGTACTTCGATCCCGCCCAGGTCACCACGCAGGCCTCGTGACTTTTCCCTGGTCCTCTCACGAAAAACGAGCGAGATATGGGGCCCGTCCTTGGTGAGAGAACCAGGGAAACCCGCTAGTAAAAAGGACGACAGGGCTTAACATCAAGGCATGAAACGAATTGCTGTCGACATGGACGAGGTGCTGGCAGATGCCCTGAGTGAACACCTCGCGCGCTACAACCGTGACCACGGCGAGGCCATCACCAAAGACCAGTTGGAAGGCAAGTGGCTCTGGGATATCGTCTCCGCCGACCGGCACGAGCGATTGGAGGGTTACCTCCGCAGTGAAGACTTTTTCGAGGATCTCCCGGTCCTCGAGGACAGCCAGGAAGTTCTGGCCAAGCTCAGCAAACACTACGAGATTTTTATTGCCACCGCGGCCATGGAGTTCCCTAATTCTTTTGGCCCCAAGTATCGATGGTTACGGCGTCACTTTCCCTTCATTCCGCCGACCCACTTCGTGTTCTGCGGAGACAAAAGCATCCTGCTCGCCGACTACCTGATTGACGACACCTTCCGGCATCTGGAACGATTCAAAGGCCAGGGAATTCTCTTCTCCGCACCCCATAATGCAGCCGTCACTGGTTTTCGCCGGGTTGCCAGCTGGCGCGAGATTGAGGATTTCTTTCTGCCCGTAGGCAGAGCCTAAGGCTCTGCCTGAAGGCTCTCCTTGGTGCGCGTGGGGGTTGGAATCGTAGCCGGCACCGGCCTCCCCGCAGGGACGTTCAGGGCAGGGTTCTTCGCCCCCATGGCCGCCCCCAGAGGCCGCAGGTTCATGGCCGGTTGGGGAGACTGCAACTGGTGCATGGTCACAATGATGGCGTGAGCCGCTACCTTGCCCGCACAGCGATAACCGTGAGGCGTGCTGGCGTCGAAATACACTCCGTCACCGGGGGTGAGGACATGCGTCTTATCGGAGTGCCGGATTTCCAGTTCACCCTCCAGGATGTACAGAAACTCATAACCCGGATGAACATGCGGCCGGACCTCAATGTTCTTCTTCAGCGGAACGAACTCTGCGTAGTACGGATCCAATTGCCGATCGGGAACCATGTATCCCAGGCTTTCGAAGTAATACGTGGGATCATCTACGCCAGTCTGGGGCAGACGAACACGCTCTTTTTTCCGGTGGATACGAAAGAGGGTATGCGGTTCAGTTTCAAAGAAGTAGGAAAGGTCTTTGCTGAAAACCATCGCCACCCGGGCAAGGTTGCGTAGCGTCGGCACCACACGGCCAGTCTCGAGTTGTGACAGGAAGCTGGCAGATAAGCCGGTGTGCCGGCCAAGTTCGACCAGGCCCATGGATTTCTTGAGGCGAAGCCGTTTGATACGTTCGCCAATACGCTTCTCTGCGATAAACGACTCGGCACTCTCTGTGTCAATCTGGGAATTTAAGGCTGCGTCTTTGCTCTCCACGGCGCGGGCTCCTTGTGGAATCTGGATTTCACATTTGAACTGTCTTTCACACGTAGGATGTTCTTAACAAGAAAATAGATTTCTCTTTCATGAACATTATTTCAAAACTGACTGCGTGCGGCCAGCATCGCAAGGATGCACAGGTGAGATGACGGCAAACCGGATTTTGTTGACTGGATCATCAGGACTTATCGGTACATCTCTAGGACGCACTCTAAGGGCTAAACGGATCTCAATTATTTCGCTGCATCGGCGAGCGTTGCATGGCGCCCGTGTCTTGAACGAGGGTGTTCCGGGGCTGTGGGACCCCTACGCGGCCGCCCCCATGAGCCGTCCCCG
This sequence comes from uncultured Acidobacteriaceae bacterium, assembly GCA_963785315.1. Lineage (GTDB taxonomy): Bacteria > Acidobacteriota > Terriglobia > Terriglobales > Acidobacteriaceae > PALSA-350. The sequence continues at coordinate 230,751 of CAWAUX010000004.1, forward strand.
GGAGATTGAGGGGATAACCGCGGCAGTCCATCTTTCCGGGGCTAATTTGGCCGGCCGGCGGTGGACCCCGTCTTACAAGCAGGAAATCCTGGAAAGCCGGGTAAAGCCTACTCACGTGCTGGCCACGCTGCTGGCCGGGCTGCGGCCCAGGCCCGAGGTGCTGGTGTGTGCGTCGGCGATCGGCATCTATGGCAGCCGTGGAGATGAAGAACTCACAGAGGCGTCTTCGCCAGGGAGTGGATTTCTCCCCGAGGTTTGCCTCGCCTGGGAAAGGGCGTCGCAGCCCGCCTCGGATGCTGGCATCCGGGTGGTGCATCTTCGCCTTGGCGTCGTGCTCTCGCCCGAAGGGGGCGCCCTGCAGCAGATGCTGCCGGTTTTTCGCGCCGGCTTGGGGGGCCGCTTAGGCAGCGGCCGGCAATGGATCAGCTGGGTGGCTCTGCCTGATGTGACGCGGGCAATCGAGTTTGCACTGGAGACAGGTGACTTGGCTGGCCCGGTGAATGTGGTGTCGCCGAACCCGGTGACGAATCTGCAGTTCACTCGCTCCCTTGGGCGTGTCCTTCACCGCCCGACGCTGCTGCCAGTTCCAGCCTTTGCGCTGCGGCTGGCTTTCGGCGAAATGGCGGAGGCCACCGTCCTCGAGAGTGAGCGGGTCTCACCGGCTCGCTTGAGTGCCTTGGGATTCAACTTCGAATATCCTGAACTCGAAGCCGGTCTGCGCGGGGTTCTGCGATCGTCGTGAGGGCCGTCGGCTTTCTCCAGAAGGTGCGGCAGACAAAGAATGATTTACGTTGGGAGAGCATGAATCGCAGGTTCCTGGTTTTGGCTTCCCGCATCAACCACCTAACCATCGCTGTTCTGCTTGCTATTTTGCCTGCCGGCTCGACCATTGGCTGTGGAGCACCGGCAGCGCCACAACCCCCCAGCCTGAACCTGCCGCTGCCCGTCGTAAATCTGTCCGCGGTTCGGATTGGCAATTCCGTCCACCTGGCCTGGACCATGCCCACGCACACCACGGACCACCTCGCCCTGCAGCGCCCGGTCAAGGTTCAGGTCTGCCGCGCGCTGGAGAATGGCGACTGCGCCAACGTCGGCAGCCTGTCGCTTACGGCAGGTAAGGAAGGGGCATACACAGACGAACTGCCTGCAGATCTCGCCCAGGGACCAGACCGCCTGCTGCGTTATGAGGTCCTATTGAATAACCATGCAGGCAAATCCGCTGGCCCCTCGAATCCCGCTTACAGTGCAACCGGCGTCAGCCCACCCGCTCTCGCTGGGCTAACCGCGCAGGTGCGAGGGGACGGTGTCCTGCTTGGCTGGCAGCCGGTGGCCGAACCCGGGGGATCGGTGTCCTTCCGCATCGAGCGCCTGCAACTGGATGTCCCAGTCACGCAGGAGACTCCCAAATCTCCCCTCGCTCCAGCCACACCCGCTGCCGCACAGACGCTCGTGGTCCACGAAAAGGACGGCGTAGACCCAGGTCATGCGCTCGACAACTCCGCCCTGTTCAACCAGCGCTATCGCTATGCGCTGGAACGAGTTGCGACCGTGGCTGTCTCCGGACAATCGGTCGAGGTACAGGGTTTGCCGAGCGAGACGATCGTGGTTGCAACCACCGACGTTTTCCCCCCTGCAATTCCCCAGGGGCTGGTGGGCGTGGCCGATGCCGCAGCAGCCGCAATCGATCTCTCCTGGTCCCCGGACACCGAGAGTGATCTGGAAGCCTATCGTGTCTACCGCCGGGATGTGCAAGGAAGCCCAGCGGTCCAGCGCATCGCTTCCGTGGGGGTTGAGACCTCGTATCGGGATACTGCAGTGCAACCCGGACATACCTATGCTTACTCCCTTTCGGCGGTTGATCAGAGCGGCAATGAGAGTAAGCGTTCCCCAGAGGTTGAGGAGACCTTACCCAGCCGGTAAGTGACCCAGATTTCAAATTAGATAGAGGAGTTCCATGAAATACTGCCGCCTGCAAACGAAATATGGAGCGCAATATGGCGAGGTCGTCGATCGCGATGGCCGGTTGTGGATCGAGCGCCTGATCCCACCCTTCGAGGAAGGCCCGGCAACTGATTTTGTTGACCCGAGCGATCCCTTTGATCCACTGCCGCTCGACGAGGCGCGAACGCTCGCTCCCGTCGCGCCCTCAAAGATCGTCTGCGTGGGACGTAATTATCGCGAGCACGCGGCCGAGCTGGGCAATGAGGTTCCCGCCGAACCTCTGCTGTTTCTCAAGCCGCCCTCCGCGATCCTCTCCCCAGGGGAGGCAATTCGCATTCCGTCGCTCTCCAACCGGGTTGATTTTGAAGGTGAGATCGCGGTGGTTATCGGCCAGCGCTGCACCAGAATTGGTCCTGATGAAGACCCCGGCGACTACATTCGCGGATACACCGTTGCGAACGACGTTACCGCCAGAGATCTGCAGAAGAAGGACGGCCAATGGTCCCGCGCCAAGGGCTTTGATACTTTCTGTCCCGTTGGGCCGCTAGTTACCGACGAAGTGGATCCCAACCTGGGAATCGGTATCACCACCCGCCTCAACGGCGAGGTGCGTCAGGATGGCAATACGCGGGATCTGATCTTTTCGATCGACCATTTGCTGCGCTATATCACCGCCGCCATGACGCTGTTTCCAGGGGACTTGGTCCTTACCGGCACTCCGGCCGGCGTGGCTCCCATGCAGCCCGGCGACCGGGTGGCCATTACCGTAGAGGGAATTGGAACGCTGAGCAATCCGATCGCCTGACGGCAAGCAATTCGGAAGGCGCCGTGAAACCTATCTCAATTTTAAGAATCTCAACAGTGCAAAGCCTTACACTCAAGGTGTACCCAAGGAGAGAAATTAATGGCTAAGACACTGCTCGAACAGCTTAAGGAAGTGACGGTGGTCGTCGCCGACAGCGGGGATTTTGAATCGATCGAAAAATTCAAACCCCAGGACACCACGACCAATCCCTCTCTTCTCACCGCAGCCGCCGGGATGCCACAGTATCAGCCCATCGTGGATGGAGTGCTTCTCGAGGCTAGAAAACAGCTTGGTCCCCAGGCCAAGGATGGCGACGTAGCCAATCTCGCCTTCCGTCACCTGGCAGTGGCCTTTGGAAAGAAGATTCTAGCTATCGTTCCCGGTCGGGTTTCGACCGAAGTCGACGCACGGTTGTCCTTTGACACCGCCGCCACCATGAAGCAAGCACGTGAAATCATCAAGCAGTATGACGAGGCGGGCATTTCGCGGGAGCGGGTGCTGATAAAGATCGCCTCTACCTGGCCCGGCATCAAAGCCGCGGAGCAACTGGAGAAGGAAGGCATCCATTGCAACCTGACGCTGCTGTTTGGCATGCATCAAGCCATCGCCTGCGCCGAAGCTAAAGTAACGTTGATCTCGCCCTTCGTGGGCCGCATCCTCGACTGGTACAAGAAGGACACGGGCAAGGACTACCAGGGCGCAGACGATCCGGGCGTGCAGTCGGTGACCAAGATTTATAACTACTTCAAGAAGTTTGGCTACAAGACTGTTGTCATGGGGGCAAGCTTCCGCAACATCGGGGAGATTCGCGAGCTGGCTGGCTGCGATTTGCTCACCATTGCGCCCAAGCTGCTGGAAGAGCTTCAGACGACCGAGGGCGATCTGCCTCGCAAGCTGGACCCGAAGAATTCCCAGAGCCTGCAAATTGAGAAGATCCCGATCGATGAGGCCACGTTTGAAAAAATGCACGCTGCCGATCGCATGGCTCACGACAAGCTGAAGGAAGGCATTGAGGGCTTCACAGAGGCGCTGGAGAAGCTGGAAAAGCTGTTGGCCGATCGTCTGGCCAAAATGGGCGCCGGCAAGCAGGAAGTAGTCGCCGCACGCTAAGCATTACGCGCAAGAAAGCCACATACGGTGCGGCTGGCGTTGGTTGCCAGCCGCATCGCCTTTCTGCAGTATCCTGGTTTAAAGCCCCCTTTCGTCCTGGCGCCAGCCACGCCCTCCTGCCGTCAGCAGGCGCGGGCGCTTAGAAAGGTCTAGAATTCTCCCGATCATGGCTTTTACGCCGAGCACTATTGCCGCGCTGGTCATCGCCGCGAGTTTCGCCGCCGGGCTGAATGTGTACGCGACCGTGCTGACGCTTGGCCTGCTGGCTCATGCGCATTGGGTAGCCTTGCCGCCCGGTCTTGAAGGGCTCTCCAACTGGTGGATTATCGGCGTGAGCGGAACCCTCTTTGCGATAGAGTTCGTGGCCGATAAAATTCCCGGATTCGATTTGCTGTGGAATGGGCTGCACACCTTTATCCGGGTGCCGATTGCCGCGCTGCTGGCTTACCGGGCCACTACCCAGTTGACTCCAGGAATGCAGGTGCTGGCCACTGCGGTAGGTGCGGCGATCGCTTTGGCTGCACATGGCTCGAAGACTGCGGCACGGGCGTTGGTCACCCCCACTCCGGAGCCGGTGTCAAACATCGCCCTGAGCAGTACTGAAGATGTCGCGGCGGTGGGCATCACCTGGCTGGCCACACAGCATCCCTGGGCCGCCGCCAGCATCACCCTGGCGCTGCTCCTGGTGACCGTCCTGATGATGCGCTGGGTGGTGAAGGCACTCCGCGGACTGTGGTGGAAACTGCGACCCGCTGCGGCGCCGGTAGATCAACCGTCCCCTGCGCCCTAGCAGGCTGCTGTTTCTCTCCGGTTCTCACACAGACTCGTTAGCACGGCGTATTTGGATCATTCGCGGCATGGCTGAAGCCGTGCCGTACATGCAAAGAGTTCTTTCGCCGCCTGCTAGGCTTGGGCGGCGCGGCGGGTGTGCGCTGGAATAGGGACTGGTCGAATCACTTCCGTATCTCCCTCCGGGAGTACACAAACGGATCCGGCGACTCCGGCGCGCTTTGCAGCCGCCAACAAGCGCTCCACCGGCTCGTCCATCGGCTCCTGAGAAAGCCGGAAGGTTCCGTAGTGCATGGGGATCATTTGCCGCGCGCCCACGTCAAGAAATGCCTGCAGCGCCTCTTCGGGACAGGTGTGCACGCCGCGATAGCTGTCCGGACTGTAGGCCCCGATGGGCAACAAGGCGATCTCCGGCTTCAGACGTTGCCCGATCTTGGCGAAGCCGTCAAAATACGCGGTGTCGCCGGAGTGGTAAAGGGTGTGACCGCCGCCCCTGATGACGTAGCCGCCAAAACCCCGATGCGTGTCCTTGAAGAGGCGCGCTCCCCAGTGCTTGCACGGCGTCATGGTGATCTCGAGACCGCTGATGGACTTGGTCTGCCACCACTCCATGGTGACCACGCGGGCAAAACCCAGGTCGCTCACCAGGTCTTCGACTCCCCACGGCACAACGGCGATGGGTGCTCGCCCCGACAGCTTCACGGTATGGGCGACGATCCGGCGCAAGGATGGCCGATTGAGGTGATCCATGTGCGCGTGGGAAAGCAACACCATGTCGATGGCAGGTAGTTCCTTGATCTTGACACCGGGCCGGCGCAGGCGCCGCAACGCAATCAGCCGCTCGGCGAATACCGGGTCCATGAGTAACTTACGCCCACCAATCTGGATCAGGAACGAGGAGTGGCCAATGAAAGTGATGCCCAACTCATCCGGCGACACCAGGATGGGGTTCTTCGATACTCCGGTCATCGGTCTGAATGCAGACTCGCCGACCAGTGTTCCCAGCGACTGCATTTTCAGTAGAACCGCGCTCTTGGGCTTGACCATGGTTTTCATCCCCACCCCGCCTCACTAATAGATTCGCCCGCCCGGCTGCGAGATGCCATTTCCGCCGATACAGCATTTTTGCTCAGAAAATGATCCAAGGTACCACATGTCCCCTACGTCCACAGCCTGGCCATGGTCCGTGGCAGGCACGAATGTACCTCTAGTAATAGACGCGAAGTATCCAGGAATGTGGGCGCCAGGTTAAAAAGCGGCAATTTCAGGGTTAAGGTAACCGGGGCGTCACTCCAAGGTTGTACAGGAGAAAGGAATAAATGTCGGCCGCTGTATCCAACGCCTTGCTGGTGTTGCTGGCCCCATGGCCGGATTGTGTATCGATGCGGATCAATACCGGGTTGGCGTGATTCGCCTTCTCTTGCAGCTCAGCAGCGTATTTGAAGGAATGCGCCGGCACCACGCGATCATCGTGATCCGCAGTGGTGATGAGCGTCGCAGGATACTTCACGCCGGGGCGAATATTGTGCAGGGGAGAATACCGATACAGTGTCTGAAACTCTTCCAGGTTGTCGCTTGAGCCGTAGTCCGCAATCCAGTTCCATCCGATGGTGAACTTTTGAAACCGCAGCATGTCCATAACCCCAACCTGGGGCACGGCCGCGCGAAAGAGATCCGGCCGCTGGTTGATCACCGCTCCCACCAGCAGGCCGCCGTTCGATCCTCCGGAGATGGCGAGTTTGGCCGGCGAAGTGTACTGGTTGGCGATCAACCACTCTGCCGCGGCAATAAAGTCATCGAAGACATTCTGCTTCTCCAACTTCATCCCCGCCTGGTGCCACTTTTCGCCATACTCGCCGCCGCCCCGTATGTTCGCTGAGGCATAGACAAAACCCTGCTCCAGCAAGGCCAGCCGCAAAGGGTTGAATTCAGGAGGGACCGTGACGTTGAAGCCGCCATAGGCATAGAGCAGTGTCGGGTTGCTGCCGTCCAGCTTCAATCCACGCTTGAACACCAGAAACATGGGCACCCTGGTGCCGTCTTTGCTGTTGTAGAAGACCTGCCTGGTCTCATAGTCTTCCGCCTTGAAGCTTTTGATCTCCGATTCGCGAAAGATGGTGGATTTTCCGCTGCCAATGTCGTAACGAAAAATTGTGCTGGGATAGTTGAGCGAAGTGTAAGCGTAAAAGGCATCTGTATCCTCGCGCCTTCCTCCAAATCCGCTCGAGGTTCCTGGTCCAGGCAGGGCGATCGGCTTCTCCAGCCTGCCATCGAGCGAATATACGCAGGGGTGCGAGGTGACATCCCTGGTATACGTAACAAATAGCTTCCCCCCTTGGGTCGACGCACTGCTCAACGTGTCCGTTGTTTCCGGCACCAGGTCTTTCCAGGCGGATGCAGGGTCTTCTTCGCTCTGGCCGGGATCGTAGAGCGCAACTCGTGCATTGGGAGCGTTCTTGTTGGTAAGGATCAGAAAGCGGTCGCCAACATTATCGACCACCTGAAAGCGGTCATTGGTCACCTCCGCAACGATGGGAGTGAAAGCCGCTTCATGCCCGGAGACGAATTTGAAGAGGTCCGAAAAGAAGAGCGCATTGCCGTCCTTACCCTGGCCCCGCTCGGAAACGGTGAGGATGGCGAACCTTTCGTCTTCGGTCGTCTGCACCGTATGGAAACGCTGCGGATGCGCATTGTCCTCGTAGATGAGCTGATCGTATGACTGCGGCGTGCCCAGGCGATGGTAAAAGACTTTGTGCCCCTCGTTGCGGGAAGAAAGATCATGCCCACCCTCCGGCGCGTCATAGCGGCTGTAAAAGAAACCATCACCGAACCAGGCAAGGCCAGTTACTTTCAGCCACTTAAGGTCGTCTTTGAGCACAGTTCCGGTTTCTATCTCCAGAACGTGACCTTCAAGCCAGTCTGAGCCGCCGCTGGAGAGGTAGTAGGCAAAGTAGCGCCCATCCCGCGAAGGCTCCCCGGCCATCAGTCGTATAGTGCCGTCGGCGGAGAGTTGGTTGGGGTCGATGAGAACGCGAGGCGCACCATCCAGCCCGTTCTGCACATAGAGCACGCTCTGATTTTGCAGTCCGTCATTTTTTGACCAGAGATAGTACGCTCCGGTCCGGCTGGGAATACCGTACTTGGGGTAGTTATAAAGCTCTTCCAGCCGCAGCTTGAGCTGCGGCCGGTAAGGGATCTTCTGCAGGTAGCCGAAGGTTACCTCGTTCTCCGCTTTTACCCATGCCAGGGTCTCAGCCGAGTTGTCATCTTCGAGCCAGCGATAAGGATCGGCGACCTTGACACCATGGTAGTCGTCGAGCTGCTCAGCTTTGCGGGTTTTGGGATATTCCAAGTTTTGTCCGTTCACCCATCAAAACTGTAGCGATTTCAGATACTCGCGAAAAACTGTCCCCAGCTCGTTGTGATTCAGGGCAAACTCCACCGTGGCTTTGAGCATGCCCAGCTTGTCGCCGGCATCGAAGCGCAGTCCGTCGAAACTGTACCCGTAGACTTTTTCGTGTTGCAGCAACCCCTTGATGCCATCCGTCAATTGCAGTTCCCCACCTGCGCCGAGCGGCGTCTTCTCCAACACATCAAAGATTCTGGGGGTGAGAATGTAGCGTCCGATGATGGCGTGCCGTGAGGGTGCCTCCTCTTGCTTCGGTTTTTCCACCAAACCCTTCACATCGAAGATGCGATCGCTGCCTTCATGCTCGGTGCAATCGAGCACGCCGTACGATGAAATGGAAGGGCCGTCCACGACCTGCGTGGCCAGGATAGTCGACTGCGTCCGCTCGAAGACTTCGATCATCTGCTGCAGGCAAGGCACTTTGGCTTCGATGATGTCGTCAGGCAGGATGACCGCAAAGGGCTCGTCGCCCACCAGGTCGCGCGCCATGAGAACGGCGTGCCCCAGACCCATGGCCTCCTTCTGGCGAACATACGCGATGCGCGCCATATGCGAAATCTGTCGCGTCATAGCGAGCAGCTCGGTCTTGCCTCGCTTCTCCAGCAGCTGCTCCAGCTCAAAACTGATATCGAAATGGTCTTCGATCTCAGCCTTGTTTCTGCCGGTAACGATGATGATTTGTTCGCAGCCTGCTGCGATGGCCTCTTCCACGCCATATTGAATCAGCGGCTTGTCTACCAGCGCCAACATTTCCTTAGGCAGCGCTTTGGTCGCCGGCAAAAAGCGCGTGCCGAGGCCGGCTGCCGGAAAAACTGCTTTGCGTACTCTGTCTTTCATCTCTTGTGATCCTTCACGCCCGTTAGGCTGTTCTCTGTGAAATATTCATGAATGGCCGTTGGTGCACCCTTCAGCGTATTTAGGATGCAGAAATCATTAGAGTGTAGGCGATGCGTCCCCGAGAAGCGCCCGGCGGACTATTTTTATAGGGGGAAACCCCTGCTTGAGAAAGTCGTCGTGGAACCGTTGCAGCGAAAACTGCGCGCCCTCCTTTTTCTCCACATCGGCCCGTAACTTCATAATCTGGAGCTTACCCAAGGTGTAATAGAGATAGGTTGCATCGGTGGTTCCGCGTTTGGTTTCGATCAGACCGCCCTCGTGGGTTTGATACCCTTCGGTTAAGAAAAAGTCTACCGCTTGATCGAATGTCATGTGCCCGGTATGCATTTGGATGCCTACTACAAAACGGGCATCGCGCAGCAGCGCATCCTGCAATTGCCCCAGGCGAATCATTTTGGCGTCGCGGGCATCGCGTGCCCCCGTCCCCGGTTGGCCGTAACCCTCGTCCAGCATCATCTGCTCGCAATAATGCGCCCAGCCTTCGGCATTGGAGTTGGCTCCCAGGAGCTTGCGCACCGTGCTTGGCGCCTGTGGCACCCACAGGAATTGTATGTAGTGTCCTGGATAAGCCTCGTGAATCGCAGTGCTGATGATGGTTCCCCGGTTAAACTCTTCCATGCGTTCTTCGATTTGCCGGGGCGTATCGTGCTCCCCGGGCAGGGTCACGTTGAAGTAGGCCTGGGTGGCGGCTTTCTCAAAGGGGCCCGGAGTATCCATCGATGCCGTGGTCGTCGCGCGCATGAACGGCGGCGTCTCTTGCACGATGGGGCGCACCTGGGAGGGGATATCGACGATATGCCGGGCTTGGATGAACTGGATCAAACCCTGAAAGGTATCGCGAAAGCTCTGTAGCAGGCGGTCGGGCGCGGGATGGTCGTGGCCCAACTCCGCCAGGAGCTCGCGCGGCTGGCGATTGGGGTCGATTTCCTTGGCGATGCGGTTGAACTCCGCCTGGTTCTTGTGCAGGTCCGCATAGCCGATCTCAAGCAGCCTGGGTAGCGGCGTGTCGACCATCTCGTCGTACAGCAGCATTTTCGAAAAGGTATCCGCGCCATATCTGAAGTCGCCATGCGACTGGGGAAGAACATCCTTCTTGAGCCAGGCCTGATAGCTCTGGAGCGCGGCAATGACGGCTCCGTTCGTCTGCGCGAACTCTTGCTTGAGTTGTTCGTTCTGCGCTTGTTTAAAGGCAGAGGGTACGTCCGATTGGAAAAAAGAAATGATGCCGGGGAGCTGTTCCAGGGCAATTTCGGTATAAATGCGCGGTGGGTTCTTGAGGTTCTGATGGGCGGCCTGGAGTGCCGCCGGCATCAGCTTTTCCCGGGCAATCAGCGACCGCAAACGATCGTCGGGCGAGGCGAAGGTGCGTTCCATGAGCACGAAGGCACTATTTGAAATTCCGGTCGAATACTGGTCGGGATCCTTCTCCCACAAGCGAATGGTGTCGAGCGAGAGCAGCGTGCTGTGAATATTCGCCAACAGCAGCTGCAGATCGCCCTGGCTGGTCAGATCGAGCTGGGCCGCTGGAACGGCGTTAAATTTGACTTCGAACCGCTGCAAGTCCGCCGTCTCTCGATCGACACGGTCGCGCGTGTAATTCTCTAGCTGCGCGTCGTACTGATGCAGGCCTGCCTCGGTGCCGGTTGACGGGGCGTAATGGAAATAGACCTGGTCAAAGTATTGGTCGGCGAGCTGGCGAAGGGTTGCCGCTGCAGCTGGCTCCGCAGCGGCCGGTTGAGCGGACTTGTTGGAACATCCCGAGCCGGTGCTTACAGCGATTCCCGCTAGTACCAGTGCAATCCGTTTCAAACGCAAGCGACGGCTTCTCCGATCACAAATCTCGACTCCAAGGTAGTGGCTAGCGACGCTGATGTGGGGCAGCCACCTCGGCGACTTCGTCTGCCGTCAGCTCTTCCAGCAGGGCCCGTATCTCGTTCAGTACATCCACCGGCTCTGTTGCCTTGAGAGGAAAACGAAGCACTCCCTGGGGGGTGAACTGCGCACCCTTCCTGGCGTTTTGTGCCACCAGCTTCATCAGGCGGCCAGGATCGATGCTGGCCTGGCCGGTGAAGCGGACGTGGATCTGGTCGCGCTTGCGATCCACCTGGGCTACCCCGGTGCGCTCGCATAGCAGGCGAAGGCTGGCGGCATCCATCAGATGGTGCACGCTGGGTGGCAGCTCACCGTAGCGGTCTTCGAGCTCAGCACGGACTTCGCTCAGGCTGCCGTCATCCTGGGCTCCAGCGATTTTCTTGTAGATGCGCAGCCGCTGGTTTTCTTCCGCGATATAGCCTTCATCGATGCGCAGGCTGATGCCGAGGTTGAGCTGCGCGCTGGCCCGTTGCGGGTGCTCCTCGCCTTTCAACTCATTGACCGCGTGTTCCAGCATGCTGGTGTACATTTCGAAGCCCACGGCCTCGATATGGCCACTCTGCTCCCCGCCCAGCATGTTGCCTGCACCGCGCAACTCGAGATCGAGCGCGGCGATCTTGAAGCCGGCGCCGAGGTCGGAGAACTCCTTGAGCGCGGCCAGCCTGCGGCGCGCGATGTCGGTTAGCTCCTGCTCGGGAGGAATCAGCAGGTAGGCATAGGCGCGGCGGTTGGACCGGCCGACCCTGCCCCGCAGCTGGTACAGCTCTGACAGGCCGTGGCGGTCGGCGCGGCTGATCAGGATGGTGTTGGCCAGCGGAATGTCGAGCCCGTTCTCGATGATCGTGGTCGCGACCAGCACGTCGTATTCGCCGTGCATGAAGGCCAGCATCACCCGCTCCAGCTCGGTCTCGCCCATCTGGCCATGGCCGACAGTAACGCGGGCCTGTGGCACCAGCTCCTGGATCTTGGCGGCGATTTCGTAGATGGTCTCTACCCGGTTGTGCACAAAGTAGATCTGGCCGCCTCGCTCCAATTCGAGTTCCAGGGCGGAGCGAATCAGCTTCTCGTCGAACCGGGCCACCACCGTTTGAATGGCCATACGATCTTTGGGCGGTGTTTCAATCACGCTCATATCGCGCAAGCCCACCAGGGACATATGCAGGGTGCGCGGAATAGGCGTGGCCGACATGGCCAGCACATCGATTTCGCGGCGCATCTGTTTCAGGCGCTCTTTGTGCCGTACGCCGAAGCGCTGCTCTTCATCCACCACCAGCAAACCAAGGTTGTGGAAGTGCAGATCCTTCGACAACAGCCGATGAGTGCCGATCAGAATGTCGACCTTACCCGCCTCCACGCGTTCCAGGATCAGTTTCTGCTCCTTGGGAGAGCGGAAGCGCGAGATCATCTCCACGGTGATGGGAAATTTGCTGAAGCGGCCTTTGAAGGTCTCGAAATGCTGGAAGCTGAGTACTGTGGTCGGCGTCAGCACCGCCACCTGGCGCCCATCCTGCACTGCCTTGAAGGCCGCGCGCATCGCGACTTCGGTCTTGCCGTATCCCACGTCGCCGACCAGCAGGCGGTCCATGGGCAGGGTCGATTCCATGTCTCGCTTGATGTCGGCGATGGCTGAAATCTGGTCCTCGGTCTCGTTGTAATCGAAGGCGTCTTCGAACTCGCGTTGAAAGTCGTTGTCCGCGGGAAAGGCGTGCCCGTGGGCCGCCTTGCGCTGGGCATAGAGCTTGAGCAGCTCGTCGGCCATGTCCTGCATGGCCTTTCGCACCCGCGCCTTGGTCTTGGCCCACTGCTGGCTGCCCAGACGGTTCAGCACCGGGGCGGGACCGGCGTCGGTGGAACGGTATTTCTGAATCAGGTCCAGCCGGGTGAGGGGGACGTAGAGCCGCGCCTGCTCGGCAAACTCCAGCACCATGAATTCCACCTTGATGCCGTCCTGCTCAATCTCCCTCAGCCCCATGTAGCGGGCGATGCCATGCTCCACGTGCACCACGTAATCGCCTACCGTCAGATCACGAAAGTCGGAGACGAAGGCTGCGGTCTTTGACTTGGCCTTGCGGGGCACGGGGCGAGCCGCCACGTCGGCTTCATCGGAGAAGTCATTGGCCCCGAAGAGCACAATGTTGCTCTCCGGCAGGCTGACGCCGCTCGAAATCGCGCTTTGCACCAGCACGGGGGTGCGGAAATCGCCTGCCAGGTGACTGGATTCATCGTAGGCCTGCTCACTGCCCGGAGCTTGGGCGCGGCTGCCCAGCCGGTAGGGCTGGCCGTACTCCCGCAGCAGGCCGGCTAACCGCTCCACCTCTCCGTGATTCGGCGCCACCAGCAGCATGCGGGTTTGCTGTTCCGCCAGGGACTTGATTTGCTGCAGAAACGCCGGAATCGAGCCATGAAAGCGCAAGGTTGGACGGGAAGAGAAAGCGACCTCGTCCATGGGATTGACGTCTTCGTCCAGTACATCCACGGCGCCCAGTTGATCCATCTCCAGCCCGGGCAAGGCAGAGATTTTGGCCAGCAGTTCGTCCGGGGAGAGATAGATATCGGTGGGGGTGATGAGCGATCCGATGCCGCTGCGCTCATGCCGCTGTTCAACTTTGTTCCACCAGCGGTCCGCTTGGTTGCGGATCATGGCCGGCTCTTCCTGAAAGACATACACCGTGGGAAAGAGGTCGAAGATGGTCCGATCGGCGCCCGCCACGGGGCAGAAAAACTCCCATCCGGGAAAAACGCTTACGCCGCCGGCGACCAGCGCCCGGCTCAGCAGTTCCTGGTCGTCTCCGGCATCGAGACGGCTTCCACTCAGGCGCTGGTGTACCGCGGCCAGAAGGTCCTCTGAGATGGGGGTCTCGGTCAGGGGCAACAGCCAGGTCTCGTCGATGGCGGTGGACGAGCGTTGCGAGTCCGGCTCGAACTTGCGTAACGATTCGATCTCGTCTCCGAAGAGTTCCATCCGCACCGGGCGGTCGGCTTCCGGGGAGTAGACATCGAAGATGCCGCCCCGGCGCGTGAACTGGCCCGGCATTTCGACAATGTCCATGGGACTGTAGCCCACACTCGCCAGGTGGGTGGTGAGCTCTTCCATGTCGATCTCTTCTTCACGGCGCAGCACCCGCCCCAGCTGGGCATAGTAGTCCGCGGAGAAGAACGCGCATGCACGCGGCCTCTACCGGAACGATGACGATTGAAGCGGCGCCGGTCGCGATCTTCCACAGCACGGAGGCGCGCTGTTCCTGCACGTCCGGGTGAGGCGACATGTTTTCGAAGGGCAGAACATCGTGTGCGGGAAAGCGAAGCACGCGTTCGGCTTCAATCGCCCCGGTTAGTTCGCAGGCGGCGCGCAAGGTGAGCAGGAGCGTGTCGGCGGCCTTGTTATCGGCGACGATCACCACCACGGGTGACTGGGCAGCCCGGGCGAAGAGCGGAAGGTAGAGGGCCCGCGCGGTGGCGGTGAGCCCCGAGACACGTTTGCGCCCCGCAGCGAGGGCCAGGTGCCTTCGTACGCGCTCAAACGGTTCACAGTGTTCCAGGTCCGTGAGCAGCTCGCGGACGAAGGGGAGGATCATGCCTGATCCAATTCTAACGGACGCTTTTTATTGGGATTCGGACCCATCCACACGGAGTGGGACCCGCAGATCAGTCCATCGGGCTGCGCTCTTCCATTTCCTGAACGAACGGGCTAATCAAGCTGCTTGCCACGGCAGGCGGGGGCTGGTGAGCGGAAGGCATCCCTTCAGCGGCTAAAGCCGGAATCATTGCGAAGCATTTACGTACGGCCTGAAGGCCGCATCCTTCGGGAAAGTTCTCTGAACGAGGGGCATGGCTTTACAGGTTGCGGAAAAAACTCATGTTGCTGAAGGGTACGGCCTTCAGGCCGTACGTAAATGCTTCGCAATGATTCCGGCTTTAGCCGCCGAGGGGACGATTCCCTTCAAAGCAGCACTCTTTCCGCAGTCTGCTTAGCCGTGCCGTGGAGCAACCGTTGGGTGGAGTAATCAGGCAGACACTTCAGGCTCGGGCAAACTTCTCACGGCTCCGGTCAAAATCTGCGGAGAAACCGAGGCCAAGAAGCAGACTTTGACCACGCTTCACGACCATCGCATCCAGCAAAAGCCAATTTTGAGAATTTTGTCCGGGGCACAAGCACAACACGAGCAGCACCAGCGGAGGGCCGGCGTTGCCCGTGAGTGCAAATAGCGTTGCTTAGGCCTGAACGGCGACTGCCTTCTCGCTGTTGGAAACTGAAGCCGCAGGCACGCCTTCTTTTCCCTGGCCTGGCTTGCGGATATCGATGCCGCCCTTGAAGAAGGCTCCATCCTCAATGCTGATGCGCTGTGCAATCACATCACCAGTCAAGGAACCTTCGCTGCGGATGTCCACCCGGTCGCTGGCATTGATGTTGCCGCGCACCTTGCCCAGAACCACGACTTCGCGGGCAGAGATATTCGCGGACACCTGTCCGTTGCGGCCAACCGTGACCCGGTTGCCAGGTAGGTTGATGGCGCCCTCGACCTTGCCGTCGATGTACAACGACTCGGAACCGGTGACTTCGCCCTTGACTACCAGGCTCTTGCCAATCGTGGCCTGATCGGCCGCTGCCGGCGATGCGGGGGAGGTGCTGGATGTGCGGGTGGTGGTTGGTTCGTGGCTTGCGGCCGCGGGCACGGAGGGACGCGTCGGCTCTGTGCTAGGGGACATAGAAGGACTTCCCGGCTGGTTCGGTTTCCACATCTCTGTTGTACTTCCTTTCGTTTACTTCTTGAATACAGGCCCCCGAAACAACCCTGCGGATTGCTTCCGCATTTAAGGGCAAAATCAGGTGGATCTGTTGTTTCATGCTCACTCTGCCTGCTCGTCTAAACTCGTGCAAGCCGCGAAATCCTTGCGCTTCTCTGCATCTTAACCACGCTTGGCGCAAAATTGAAATCCCCCATTCCGAATCTTTCAGGGTTCCGTGGGGGCTGACCCATTAGTATCAACAAAGACATGGCCTTCAGCACTCAATTTGCAAACCTGTCCCTGGAATGACCGACCGCGAACTCCTCCATCGTATCGAACGTTCTGCCGGCCAGCGAGCTGGCTATAAGCAACTGGTTCGCGAACTGGGCCTGGGCGGCGGACGAGAACGTCGCATGTTGGTCGAACAGCTCGACCGCATGACCGCGCGGGGTGAACTGGTTAAATCTGACCGCGATCACTGGGCCCTGCCCCAGGCCGCCTCGCGTACCAATCTAGTCGCCGGCCGTTTGGATGTACATCGCGACGGCTTCGGTTTCGTGCGGCCGGAAACCCGCCAGGCCGGCGGTGATGACGATATCTTCATTCCTCCTAACGAGATGAATGGCGCCATGCAAGGCGACCAGGTACTGGTAGAACTCGCTCCACCACGGGCTGACGGCCGCTTCAGCGGACGCATAGCCAGAATACTCAGCCGGCGCAACCCCACGGTCGTGGGCGTCTTTCATTATGCGCTTCACGAGCATGCGCAGGGCAATACGGTAACGCCGCTCGATGAACGGGTGACCCAGCCCATCCTCATCCCCTTTGGTCTGGAGCAGGCCCCGGCAACCACTGGAAATACTCCGCATCGCGTAGTCAGTGAAAATATCGGACGTTCAGAGCCGGGGATTACCTCAGAAACCGGGTCTGGGTTGGAGGGCATGGTGGTCGACGTGGAGATCACCGACTGGCCGACGCCCTCCCGTGCCGCCCGCGGCCGGGTGATCGAAGTCCTGGGCCGGGAAGATGACTTCGGGGTCGACGTCGAAATCGTCATCCGCAAGCATCATCTGCCCCATGTTTTCCCTGCCAACGTTCTGGATGAGGCCCGTGCGGTGGCTCACCTGGACGAGGAGGAAGCCGCTGGCCGCCGGGATTTTCGCGATCTGCCCATCGTTACCATCGACGGCGAGACAGCCAAGGACTTCGACGATGCCGTCTTTGTCCGGCGCCACGGGGGCGCCTGGGAGTTGCAGGTTCACATTGCTGATGTGGCCCAATATGTGACACCCGGGACTGCACTGGACCTCGAAGCACGCCTGCGCGGCACTTCTGTTTACTTTCCCGATCGCGCGGTCCCGATGCTTCCGCAGGAGCTTTCCAGCGATATATGCAGCCTGCGCCCGGCGGAAGACCGGCTGGTGCTTTCCTGCATCATGATGATCGATCCGGACGGCGAGATTCTCAGCTACGAGGTGACCACGGGGGTTATCCGCTCGGTGCGCCGCATGACCTACACCCAGGTGCACGCGGTCATCACCGGAGACCAGCAAACGCGGGAGGAATTCGGTCCCCTGGTTGCGGAATTCGAACGCATGTATGAGTTGGCGCGCCTGCTGCATAAAAAGCGCCAACGCCGCGGTTCCATTGACTTCGATCTGCCCGAGCCGGTCATCGAGTTCGATTCCCAGGGCGCCATGCAGAGCATTGTTCGTTCGGAGCGCAGTTGGGCCAACCGCCTGATCGAAGAATTCATGCTCTCCGCCAACGAATGCGTGGCCTCGTGGCTGCAGAATCTCGACGTCCCGTCGCTGTACCGCATTCACGAAAAGCCTGAGGCTCGCCGCGTGGCGGAATTTGAGAGCGTTGCAGCCACGTTTCGGTTACTCGCTCGGCCTGGGCCCACTGCCCGTGAAGCGCATGACCATGAAGTCGGAACGGCGCGAATTGAAAAGCCGTGGAGCGGGGCCGCCAGCCTCGCCAGCACGAGGTCGCGGAGGATATTGCCGTTACCCCGCGCATGTATCAGCAGTTGGCGCTCAAGATCGCGGGCAAGCCGGAGGAGCGCATCCTCGCC
This sequence comes from uncultured Acidobacteriaceae bacterium, assembly GCA_963785315.1. Classification (GTDB taxonomy): domain Bacteria; phylum Acidobacteriota; class Terriglobia; order Terriglobales; family Acidobacteriaceae; genus PALSA-350. The sequence goes on from CAWAUX010000004.1 coordinate 248,379, forward strand.
CATCTCATGCTCCGTTCCCTGCGCCAGGCGCGCTACAGCGAAAAAAATGAAGGGCCACTTCGCCCTGGCTGCGCCTTGTTACACCCACTTCACTTCGCCCATCCGCCGCTATCCTGACCTCATCGTTCACCGCATTGCCAAGGCGGTGCTTGCCTCCGGCGCGAGCGGGATCGGCGTGCTGGCGAAGCAGAGCTGGCAAGGCCCTGCGGCATCGCGTCGAAATCGACCCTGAGCTGGCCCCGATCAGCGAAGCCGAGCTGGCCGGCATTGCCTATGAATCAAGCCAGGCGGAGCGCCGCGCGGAAGATGCCGAGCGTGAGCTGATGGAGTGGAAGAAGGTTAAATTCATGCAGGATCGCATCGGCGACGACTTCGACGCCATGATCCTCAGCGTGACCAAGTACGGTTGCTTTGTCGAGCTCGACAACCTCTTCATCGAGGGCCTGGTACCGATCCTGAGCCTGCAGGGCGACTACTACACCTTCCGCGAAAACACGCGCCAGATTATCGGAGAGCACTCCGGCCGGCGCTATTCCATGGGTGACCGGGTTCGGGTGGTTCTGGACCGCGTGGATTCCGTTCAGCGGCGGTTACAGTTCTCCATCCTGGAAGAAGTGGCGCCGGTGCGCCTGGGCCGCCCCGCCAAGGCCAAGGCGAAGGTCAAGTCCGGCAAGGGCAAAGCCCATCCCTACATTCCCCCCAAGAACAAGGTGCTGCGCAAGGGCAAGCAAAAGGCGAAAAACAAGCGCCCGGGCAAGAAGCGCGGCTAGGCCTTTACAATGAAGGAAGCTATCTATTTTGGAGAGATCCCCATGCCACACATGGTCGTTTGTGCGCGATACAAGCAGGAGATGGAGGGCCTCGACGAGCCCCCATTTGACAGTGATTTTGGCCACAAGATTTATGACCAGGTCTCGAAAAAGGCCTGGGGGGAGTGGATCGAGCGGCAGAAGATGCTGCTGAATGAGTACCGCCTGCAGCCCTGGACGCGGGAAGCGCAGGAGTTTCTGGTGGAGCAGATGCAGGAGTACTTTTTCGGAGAAGGATCGGCGCTTCCCAAGGAGTACGTTCCGCCGGCTCACTGAGGACGCGGCTGCCCCAGTCGTGTACACTCAAGAGGTTGTTTTTCCTGTCGGGACGTGGCTCAGCCTGGTAGAGCACTCGCTTGGGGTGCGAGGGGTCGGCAGTTCAAATCTGCCCGTCCCGACCATCGAAATCAACCATTTACAGGATTACCCCGCCTGCATCCGCCTGCCGAAAATACGCAAGGATGGATACCCCGGAAGTCCACTTCCATCCTCTTTGCGGGTCTCCTTCTTATCTTTTGCGTTTGGGCCCTTTCGTTACCGCTCTTCCCCACCCAGGACGGGCCCATGCACAAGTATTACGTGCACGTGCTTGCGTCCCTACTCTCCGGCACGCACTCCTACGACGCCTACGTCATCCGGCACCCTTTTCCGCCCTACGCAACGCACTACGCGGTATTGCTTGGCTTGACCAGGTGGGTGTCGTTCGACCTTGCCGAGAAGCTCCTCATCTGCCTCATTTTTGTCTGTACCGCCTACGGGGTTCGGTACTGTGCCCGATCCCTGGGACCCAGTGGAGATTTGCTTTCGCTCTGCGTGATCCCCCTGGTTCTCCACTGGTCGGTGGTGATGGGCTTTTTGAATTATTCGCTGGCCGTTGGACTGTTCTTTCTGGCCGCTGGTTTGTGGTGCCGGGCTTCAGCGGGGCGATTACGGCTCTGGTTGTTTTTTGCCCTGGTCAGTTTTCTTCTGGCTTTGACTCATCCCATCCCGCTGCTGCTGCTGATCGTTTTCTGTTTGTTAGACCTGCTCATCCGTCTCATCCAGAGTCGCCTCTTGCTCAAGGATTACCGGTGGATGTTCTTCGGATTAGCGATCGCGTGCCTGAGCTTTTTGTACCCGCTGGCCAGCGTGGATCGGTCGCGCACGGTAGGAAACCTGCGCGGCATATCTCTGCACAAGGACGCACTGATCAGCAGCCTGGCGCTGTTCGGTATATCCCCGTTTGATACGCGAGCGAGGAATCTCCTTATCAACTGCTATCGTCTGGAGCTCTATGCTTTGTTGCTGGGCTGCCTGGCGCTCGCAGCATCTGGGTTTCTCGGTCGTTGGCGGGCGCGCCAGCTGCGGCCGAGCGACAGCATGCTGATTTTGGCGGTTGCCACTTTGGTTGCTATTCCGATTCTTCCCCAATCGATGAATGGCTCCGACTATTTCTCGCAGCGGCTTATGATTCTGCCCTGGTTGGGCGCGATTGCCGCCGCCGGCGGTTATGTGACGCCGCACCGGTTGGTGCGCAGTGCCCCTCTCTTCGCAGTTGCCTTGACGCTGACCACCCTATTGCCGGCTGAGATTTTCTTCCGGCCTGTAGCCCGTCAGCTCTTTGCTCTCGAGCACCAATCCCTGCCGGAACATGCCCGGGGACTCGCGCTCCTGGATCCAGCGATGCTCAAGGCCGTGCGCGTGCAACACCAGTTGGGTTTCAACCCCTACTTGTGGAGCGGAGCCCTTCCGTTCCTGCATGCGGATGACGTCATGCTCAATAGTCCGTTCATGGATCAGAAGATTACTCCGCTCATGCCCACGCCCGGAGGAGATCTGCTGATCGACCGAATGAGCTCCCCTGAAGAAGCAGAGCGCCTGATCAACGGAAACCTCGACCTGCCGTCGCTTCAGCCGGCGATGCGTTCTACACTGCTTGCTTCCACCGGGTTGGTGGTGTTTGTTGGGACTCCGGCCGCAGTGGAGCAGGGACTGGAACCGTTGGCCGGCAAAAGCCTTGCTCCGCACTACGCCTGCACCAGCCACGCCTGGTACCTGGTGTGCCTGAGTCTGTGAGTGCTGTGGTATCCCACTCAAGCCTGGTTTTGGCTTGAGTGGGATACCACGACACTCGACGCTGCTTGGTTTTTCCATAAGCTGTGAAGACAAATCGCTGCGATAAAAAGTTCCACCGGAGCGCCGGAGGGAAACGGCCCCAGTCCGTGAATCGTCATCCCGTGAAACTGGCTGAAGTGATAAACGAGCAACCCGGCGATAAACAGCAAATACGAAGATCTGCCTCGTTCCCTTAGCTCATACAAGCCCGGGATAGCAGCCAGCATAAGGGCGTGATCGTAGAGGCGATGGTAGCTCACCAGCAGTTCGAGCATGACCAGGACCGCGAGAATCGTGAACGGCCGCGTAGCCAAGGTTTTCTTGCGCCAACAGACGAACACAAGCAGTCCGGCAAGTGCGAGGAATACCGCGTAGGTAAGGGCATTGCAAACATGCGGATTCTGAATCAAGCGAGCAAGAAATGCCTGAAGGTTGAGAAAACTCGAAGAGTTCGCCTCGTTCGCACGCGAAAAGTCTGCATCTCTTCCTGGCTGCATCGCCAGCTTGAGGTTCGAAGAGAGATGCCCAAGGTAGGCGAACGAGGATAGCCGGAAGTAGAAAAGCAGCTGTTCCGGCGGCACCGATGGCCGCAGTGAAGAAGCAAGCGGCCAAGGCCGGGATGCGCGTGCTGCTTCTAAGCAGGAAGTAGGCAACGCAGAGATAAGCTCCCTGAGGCTTGAGACAAAGGCTGATCGCCAGGAGCAAACCACCCACGATGGGCATGGAGCCAGACTCCAGGGCGACAATGGCCAGGGTCAACGAGGAGGCGGCGATCAGGACTGGTTGCCCTAGCTCCACCGCCCACCCGATGGACCCGTCGGCGAGCAGTATCACGAAAGGCAAAGCCGAGAGCAGATCGCGATAGGCTTTGCATCTGAGGAAGAGCACGACGAAAGCCGCAGATAAAAACCCAAAAGAAAGAAGCAGCCACACCACGGAAAGTACAGACCAGGGCAAGAGTGAAAAGGGAAAAAGAAGAAGGAAGGTGCTGGGCGGGTAGACAGGCCATTCGGGCTTGAAATGCGAGGTTGGGGTATAACCGCCCATCTTGGGGAATTCCCGCTCCAGGGTGGGCGCGTCATAAGGGTCGCATCCGGCAACCAGGCAATGCGCACCCGTAACCACCGTCACAAAATCGTGTTCAGCGCCGAAGCCGTTTTTGGAGGGACGGGAGTAGATGTAGAAGATCGATGCCAGGCAGGAAACGATCACGATGGAGCCAACAAGAGCCTGAACCCTGTTTCGACTCAAAGGCTTCCTCTCCCGGCTTCAGCAGGAAAAAGTTCCTGCGCTCTTACCCGGTGCGGGCTGTAGCGGTCACGCATCCGCATGAATGGCTTTTCGACCAGGCTGTAGGAGGCAACCGCCATCACCGGCACCAGCAGCGCGGAGACCAGCCCGTTATGGCGAAGGTGCAGAAAGTAAGCGATCTGGCTGCCTAGCGGATGATAAAGATAGAGGGAATAGGAGAGCAGGGCGACCACTCGCACTATCCTGCTGCGGCAGAATGCCCATGAACGGGCTCCCCAGTACGCGGTCTGCAGTAGCATCGCCCCGATGATCAGCGGCTGCAGCGACCATAACAACAAAAACAGCGCGCGATTACCTGGGGGAAACAGGACTATGCATGCCAGGGCCAGCGGAGGCAGCACGCTGAGCCATTGCCGTTGCAGCAGCCGGCAGCAGACCAGGCGGGTCTTGCTGTTGCCCACCATAACGGCAAGCAGGCATCCGGCCAAAAGCGCATCCGCGCGCATATCGAACGCGCAATACACATAATTCCACCGGACGCCCAGCCCGAGGTAAAGAATCGCACGATAAGTCCACAGGCCCAGGATGATCAGAGCCATCGTGCGCAGCATGGTGGACCGCTTTCTCAATAAAAGAATCAGCAACAGCGGCCAAAGCAGGTAGAACTTCTCTTCGATGGCGAGCGACCAGCTGATCCACATGTGCAGGTAGGGCAGTTCGCCGGCATGAAATGCCCGGCCGTAATCCATCATGTAGAAGAAAGATGTCAGTGCGCCCCTCCAATAGAACTCGTGGAAGGTGAGGGCGACCACTGTCGTCAACACCCAGCAGCAATAGAAAGCGGGGAAGATGCGGAAGGCGCGCCTGCGATAGAACTCCCTCAGGGAAATAGTTCCTGTAGCCTCGTGTTCTCTGAGCAGGATCGAGGTGATCAGGAAGCCGCTGAGCACGAAGAAGATCATCACGCCGAGCCAGCCCAGGTTCGGATGCGTGCCGAATAGATGATCCATAATCAGGTAGTGATCGGCCAGCACCAGCGCGACTGCCAGGGCCCGCAGGGCATCGAGCCCGCTGATGACCTTGGCATGCAGAATCTCAGTCAGCTCATGGTCAATGACACGTAGAGTCGATTCCGCCTGGACGGGAGTGTTAGCCATAGAGACCGTTCAAGTATTTCAGCTCCAATTGAAAGAGCAAGGAGATTCACCCCCCGGTAGTCCCCATTGTCACCGGTTGCGCCGCGATCTTCCATCGCCACCTGTACTCCAGCCGTTCCCTTAGCCGCAGCGAGGGCCGTTCCACCAGCCAGTAGGAGAGCTCTGCGCAGGCTAGGATTGCAGGCAGGCTCCAGGGAAAAAAACGGACGCTGTTTACGCCGGTAAACATCTGCTGCCAGAGATAAAGGCTGTAGGAGATAACGCCCAGGTGGCGCAGCACCGCGGAATTGAGCAGCCGGCCCACAGCAGAGCCGGGAACCCGCACAACATAGAGCAGGATGAGCGAGAGACAAATGGCATTGAGCGTTAACCCGAAAACCAGTTCATACGAACCCCGAAAACGGGACTCCAGAAAGACAGGAGCCAGGACGAGCACGAATGCGGCGGAGATGGCTGCTGCCCATCCCCGCACCAGCGGTTGGACGAACTGATTAAACCGTGGGTTGCGCCAAAGGATTGCCAGTAGGCAGCCGAACATGATGCTGTCGAGGCCGGTATGCAACATCGCGTTAAGGAATGGACGATGATTGGGTGCCAGATAATAGGTGACAATCCGTGACAGTGGCGAAAGTAGAATCACCCAGACGGCCAACTTGATGCTCTTTCTTGTGCCCAGAAAAAGCAGTGCTGCCGGCCATAAGAGGTAGAACTGCTCCTCCAGGCTAAGCGACCACGTGTGTTCCAGCAGTTCGCTGCCTCCGCCCAGGTAGTTCCAGGTATAAGTGCCGGCGACCAGGAAGGCGCGCAGGTTACCGGCCGCCCACCCGGCTAGCGTGAGAACGAGGGCGACGGCCATATACACATAGAACGGCGGAAAGATGCGAAGAGCCCTGCGAAAGTAAAAGTGCTTCAAGCGGATGGTGCCGCTGGCATTCAGTTCTTTCAACAGCAAATGCGTTATGAGAAATCCGCTGATCACAAAGAAGGTTTGTACGCCCAGAGCTCCCCACCCCAGGTAAATCCAGAACGGAACGAAGGGGATGAGCCGAGCCAGGGATCCGTTCATGTGCGCCGCAATCACCATCAGAACGGATATAGCTCGCAGGCCATCGAGCGACGGAATGTTTCTTGAGCCTGCCTGCATGCTCAAGAATGCTTACACGGGAAAAAGCTGACCTCAAGCGTCGAGCGCCAATCTGCCAGGCGGCGGAACCCAGGTGAGCTACAGCACGGAGCGCTTTCAGTCAGTTGTCTGCTGCCGAGGTGCCCAAGTGGTAAACGTAGATGAGAAGCGGCACGTCAAATCTCTCCGAACGATCGGATGAGCTTCGCCCTATCCTTATAATCAGAGGTGTGCCCAGCCGGGGCAGAGCCGATGCTGAATAACAAAAAAGTCGTCGTGGTGTTGCCCGCCTACAATGCGGCCCGGACGTTGCGCCGCACCGTGGACGAGATTCCCCGCGAGATTGTCGACGAGGTGATCCTGACAGATGATGCCAGCCGCGACAACACCTCCGACCTGGCCCGGGAGATGGGTCTGATCACCATCCGGCACGACCACAACCGGGGATACGGTGGTAACCAGAAGACCTGCTACCGGGCTGCGCTCGCGCAGGGCGCGGATATTGTGGTGATGCTGCACCCCGACTACCAATACACACCCAAGCTGGTGTCTGCCATGGCCTCGATGATCGCCTACGGGGAATACGACGGCGTAATGGCGTCGCGGATTCTCGGCCGGGGTGCGCTCAAGGGCGGAATGCCTCTCTATAAGTACATTGCCAACCGCGGCCTGACGTTTATCGAGAACCTGCTGATTTGGGAGAAGATGTCGGAGTATCACACCGGCTATCGCGCATGGAGCCGTGAGTTGCTTGAGCGTCTGCCGCTGCTCAGTTGCTCCGACGATTTTGTCTTCGATAATCAGATGGTCGTTCAGGCCGTTTACTTCGGCTTTCGCATCGGCGAGATTTCCTGTCCCACCAAGTACTTCGAAGAGGCCTCCTCCATCAACTTCCAGCGCAGCGTGAAATATGGATTTGGCGTGCTTGGCACGGCCATGGGTCTACGGTTAAAGCGCTGGGGCCTGGCCAAGCCCGCGTTCCTCGCAGATGTACCTTATGAGCGGCTGCTGAGCGACACTCCGGCGGCCCATTCGCAGTCGATTAGCCTCGGCTGACGGTCCACCTGCCAGGAGCAATCTTTTGGAAGCTTCCCCCACGATCGCAAGCACTTCGTTGGATACGAGACTGCGCTCGATTCCAGACCGGGTGCAGTACACGATCTACGGTCTGGCTCTTGCCGTCTCGATCGCTATCTGGTTCATTGCCATCCGTGCGCCCCTTTGGCTGGATGAGACGGTCTCGATCTACCTGATCCAGGGCGGCTTCGCGGGGATCATGTCGCGCCAGGTGTGGCCCGACGCTCCGACGTATTCGTGCCTGCTCTGGCTGTGGACCAAAGCGGTGGGTATGGGCGAGATCGCGCTCAGAATCTCTTCTATCCTTCCCATGCTGGGAGCGGTCTATCCTGCTCTATCGCGCGGCCCGCGAACTGTTTGACCGGGACGTTGCCCTGATCGCCGCGATTGTCTTTTGCCTTCACCCCATCATCATTTTCGCGGCGATTGACATTCGGCCCTATGCCTTCGCAGCCCTGGCCGTCAACGCGTCTATTCTTGCCCTGGTTCACTTACGGCACAACCACTCCAACTGGCTGGCCGCCCTCTTCGGCCTTTCGGCGGCATGCATCGTTCAGTTCCAATTGCTGTTCGCGGTCATCCTGCCGGCACTTGCTGTTTGCTTTGTTGTGCTCAAAATTGGCGATCGCAAGACCTTATGGCGGCAGCTTGGGATTGCGTTGGTGGTCTTTGCGTTCGCGTTCCTGCCGGTAATTCCCAGGCTGCAGTACATGGCGCACACCAGCGGAACGCATGTGTTTTCTCCAGCTCCCAGCCTGCTGGAGTTGGGCTCGACGCTGACCTTAAAAGGGCTGGGGGCGATCTTCGTCGTTGCTGTTCTTGTTGCCGCGGCAACGCGGAGGCTTGATCTGCGCAGCCATCGGGAGGGCTGGACCATTCTGCTCTGCACCTCCCTGGCGCTGGTCCCGATTTTGCTTCTCTATGGCTTAAGCGTGGGAACATCGATCCACGTTTTTGTGCCCCGCTACCGGCTGGTCGCGGTTCCGGGGATCGCGCTCTGCTGGGCGTTGGTGGCCAGCTGGATTGATTCCCGTGCCCTGCGATTGCTGGTTTGCACGGCCATCGTTGCGGCGACCGCCTTCATCCACCTGACTACCCCTTTTTTAAGACAGCATCAGTACTCATGGAAATACGCCCTGGAATTTGTGGAGAAGAACGCTTCTGCGGACAATGCTCCGGTGCTGATGTGCAGCGACATTCCGGAGGCCGACCACATGGCGATGCCCGTCGGGCCGGCGATCATGGAAAGCGGTATTTTGCCACCACTTAGTTATTACCAACTCAGCGTACCGGTAACGCCGCTACCACGAGCACTGAACGATGAGGCGATGCGGGACGGTTCGCGTTTTCTGCAACAGGCAGCCCAGCGCCATCAGCGCTTTCTAGCCATGGCCTTCACGCAGTCTTACGACACTCTCGATTGGCTGGCAAAGACTGCAGGAGGGACATACGACGTCCACGAGCTAGGGCAATTCGATGGAGTCAAGGTGCTGGAGTTCAAGCCGGGTACCCAGGCGGATGGATCACGCTGAATTCGGCTATCCTATTCGCACCCTGCGGGGCGGTCTCTGTGTCATTATTTGGCCGCAGTCAGGTTGACCAGGTATAAGTTTGAGTCCACGTAGGGGACGGGATAGGTCCCTAGCCAGGTAAGCTGAGCCCCATCATCGTGCAGTTTGCGCAATACCCATTCTTCGGGGGCATCATACGTGCCCAAAACCAAAAACTCGCGGTGCTGGTGAATAAAGTCGGTGTAGGAGCTAAGACTGGCAGAAATTGGAAAGTAGGGCTTCATTTCGTCGCCGCCCCATCCCCGATCTTCGAAAAGATTGGTATGCGTGTAGCTCATGGCCAAAGGGCGGTCTTTGAGGAAGTAAAGGCGCGAGAGAATGTTCGGTTTTTCGTGATGGTTCATCTCAAAGAACGTGACACCCCCGGCATCTACCAGGGGTAGGTCAGAGCGGACTGCGGCGAGGGCGGACGCGTCTTTAGCGGGGGCGATAGATAAGGGCCCCCACACATCAGTTCTGATGCAGAAGACTAATAGAACCGCTGCCGCGGCATATCCTGCATAGCGATTGTTGGCCAGCCGCAGGCCGAGCAGGATAGCCATGCCGATATAAAGCGCAGCCCTCGTCGTGATGCCGTAGCGATCCCAAAATGCTCCATGCCTCCACATCAGGACAATATTCAACAGGATCGGATTGAGCAGTATCGAGCACAGAAGAACCGTATCTTCGGGACGCCAGCCGCGCGCCGATTCGATGCGCGGTTTCCCTTCGGGCACGATCAACGCCGCACAGAGCGCCACGAGCAAAGCGACACTGATGATGTTGATGGAATCGAGGTAGAAGTAAACGATCTTCCCCACTGAGGCCTGAAACTCGTGGGGGAAGGTAAGCCCCCCGTACCCTTGAAGCAATGGGATGTAGAGGGTCATTGCTGCTGTCGGTAACAACAGTGCGGCCCATAAGGCAAAATCCGCTTTGCGCGTGCGCGAAAAGCGCGTCAACTCAGCGGCGAGAAAGGGAAATAAAGAGAGAGGTGCGAAAAGGTGCGAGGTAAGCATCACCAGATTCGAGATAGCGACACCCCATAATGCAAGACGACGCTTTTCTGAGGTAGTTGCAATGTCCCAGCAAAGCAAAAGTGTAGAAAATGACATCATCAAGAGGGCGTAAGCTCTGGCCTCCGTGGCATATCGGAAGGTCGCGCCTAACCACAGGATGAGCACAGCGGCTGCGGCGTAGGAGATTCCTACTTTGCGGCGCACAAAGAAAAAGAGCGCCATGCTCCCCACGTAGAACTCCACCATGGAAGGAAAGCGAAGACCAAACGGGGTTGGTCCAAAGAGCTTCATGGAAAAGCGACTGAGCAGAAACACCGAGGGAGGCTGGAGATCAAATCTGCGGATTAGCTGCCAAATCAGCGGTATTGTTTTTGCCCGGGCGAGGTCTAGCGTGTACAGCTCATCGAACCATACGAATCGGCGACTAGCTTCCAGCGCGGCCACCACGTACAGAAGAGTCAGGGCTGAGAGTACAGCCCAAAGCTCGTAACTCGCTTCCGATCGTGCTCCTGCTTCGGATTTCGGACCAATTGGACGCGTAGGGACTGGTATAGAAATCATTGCCACCGATGCCTCAGCTTCGTCTTCTCTCCTAGGTGATGCAGGTGACCCCAGATTAGCATCGCTCTCCGCTGATCAAACCAATTTCCCCGCCGATCAGACCACGTATCTAGGCGGATACCTCGCGATGCCGGGCGTGCCTGGAAAAAGCTGTACGAGTCGACGACACACGCTGTCAGCCGCCTAAATCAAAGAGATTGGATGTATATTCGCCATTAGCGCCCTAGGCCTGGTTGCTAAGCCAACACCAGCAAGAACAGGCAAATGATGTTTTGCCAGTGTTCGATTCTGGAGTGATCCGAAGGTTCAACTTGGGTGAGAATACCAGCGCGGATCGAAGGTGAGGTTACCAGCCGAATGCAGCGGGAGATTTCGATGCCGAAGAAACTGATTAGTATTGTTACCCCTTGCTTCAATGAGGAGGGAAACGTGGCGGAGTTGCATCGCCGCATGCGTCTGGTGATGGAGGGACTTCCGCAGTATGAGTACGAACATATCTTCATCGACAATGCCTCAACCGATGGTACAGTGACCGTGCTTCGCGAAATCGCTGCTACCGACAAGCGCGTAAAGTTGATCTTGAATGCCAGGAACTTTGGCCAGATTCGTTCGCCGATGCACGCTTTACTACAAGCGACAGGTGACGCTGTCGGAATGCTATATGCAGACCTCCAGGACCCTCCCGAGCTTTTTGTCGATATGTTGCAGGACTGGGAGCGCGGCTACGCAACGGTCGCGGCGATCAAGCACTCAAGCGACGAATCCGGTTGGATCTACGGAGTCCGCTCTCTCTTCTATAAAACCATCGGAAAACTCACCGATGTAAAAGTGATGGATCACTTCACCGGATTCGGCCTATACGATCAGGCCGTCGTACAAATTCTTCGCGAGCAGTTCCCGGATCCCATGCCCTATTTCAGGGGGATGATCGCCGAGATTGGCTTGCCAAGCACGAAAGTGTACTACAACCAAAAACAGCGCTTCCGGGGCGTGACGAAAAATAACTTCTACTCTCTCTATGAAATCGCAATGCTAGGTATCACGAACTTATCGAAGGTTCCCCTGCGGCTTGTGACCTTCATGGGTATGATCACCGCAGCCTTCAGCCTGCTCGCGGGCATGTTTTATTTTGTCTATAAGCTCGTCTTTTGGAACAGCTTCTCGGTTGGCATCGCTCCGCTCGTCCTCGGATTGTTCTTTCTCGGGGCAGTGCAACTCTTGGCGTTAGGGATTATTGGAGAATACATCGGATCGATTCACACGTTTGTGCAACGCCGTCCTTTGGTCGTGGAACGGGAACGCGTAAACTTCTGAAACTGACGTTTAGATTCCAGCGGACCGCCTAGAGTTTTTGGCTTGGCTCACGGTTCCAAAGACTTTGAGGCATCCGGCTTAGGGAACGGCCACCAGTGCGTCACCTAAGGCTTCCGTGCAAGAGAGCCCTTTGGAGTTCTCGAGGTCCTGCGCCTTCGTGGTCGCAAGTAAGGTTGGTAGATGATCGACCGCAAACAGAATGGGAACCGTTACGCTGCGTGGTGACGGGAGCCTCAGGGTTTTTGGGTGCAGCACTCGTGGAGGGACTCCTGGAGCACGGTCATCGCGTACTAGCCGTCGTGCGCCCGGAAAGTGATCTGGCGCGTTTGTCGGCTGTCGCGTCGAGGATTGAATTGGCCTACGCTTCTTTACAGGATATTTTGAGCATCTCGCATCAAGTTGCAGCCTACTCTCCCGACGTTTTCTTTCATCTGGCCTGGTGGGGAGGTAACAGCAAGAAGTTCGTCAAGGAAGCGGACCAGATATTGGTCAACATCCCGGGGAGTATCAATGTCGTTCATCTTGGCTCGGCAGGCACAAGCCAAGACATTTATTTTTTACGGTTCTGGCCTTGAGTACGGAACGTACAACATCCCCGTGCGCGAGACAGATCCGGTTGAGCCTACCAACCTGTACGGAGCCTGCGAAGCTGGCAACAATGCAGATGGCGGAAACAATTTTCGCTTCAGCGGCATCCGATTTTGCAGCGTGCGCCCATTCTGGACTTATGGTCCCCGAGATGACGCTAATCGTATGATCCCGTCTTTGATCGAAAAATTACTTGATAGACAGCGGCCTGCGCTGACGGCGGGTAAACAGCTTTGGGATTTCTTATTTATTGATGATGCCACTGAAGCAGTCATACGTTTGGCGCAGTCACCGAACGCCTCCGGCGTTTTCAATATGGGTTCGGGTCTCGCGGTGCCTCTTGGCCAGGTGGCCGAGCACGTTCGCGACCTGATTGATCCGAGTCTGGAATTAGGGTTGGGTGATGTGCCCTATCCCCGCGGCCAGATTATGCATCTCCAGGCTGACGTAAGTCGCCTCAATTCCTTCACAGGTTGGCACCCAAGTGTGGGTTTGGCCGATGGGCTGCGTCGAACCGTAGCGTGGCATAAGTCAAAGAGGGTGAGACCTTGTGCCGTAACCCGTGCTGCGATTGATAAAAAATAACGGGCCGCGCGCTGGCGCCGCGACTCAGGAGAGCACGGGAAGTGTCGCTCGCTGTGCGCACAAATCGCGCGATCGTGCCGGCAACGTGATCGAGCATGGAGCGAGTAAGACCCGGGAAAACGCCGAGCCAAAGCACATTGCGCATGACGTAATCAGTGTTTGGAAGATCGCCGATCTGGCGAAATTCAATATCCTGGTAGGCGGGCTGGCGCAGCAGGTTTCCGGCAAACATAAGCCGGGTGCCGATCTTCTCCGCTTCGAGCGCGCGAACCAGCTGGTCGCGCGTGAAGGGAGCGTCCTTCGCGTACACCGAGGGGAAAACCGAACCAGCTGGGGTCGGCTCCTTCGGTGGCGACGGGGAGCATCAGGACATCTTCCAGCGGCTCGAGGGCCTCCCGCAGATAGCGAAAATTATCGCGCCGCGAGTGGATAAATTGCTCCAGGTGGTCCAGCTGAGACAGGCCCAGAGCCGCCTGCATGTCCGTGGCCTTAAGGTTATAGCCAATGTGCGAGTAGGTGTATTTGTGGTCGTAGCCACAGGGGAGCGTGCCGAGCTCCCAATCGAAGCGCTTGCCGCAGGTGTTATCGACTCCTGGCTCGCACCAGCAGTCTCGGCCCCAGTCGCGAAACGATTCGACCAGGGTCTGGAGCAGCGGGCGTGTCGGTGAGAACCGCACCACCTTCGCCCATGGTGATGTGGTGCGCTGGATAGAAGCTCAATGTAGCCAGGTCTCCGAAGGTACCCACCTTCCGGCCACGATAGGTCGAGCCCAGCGCATCGCAGCAGTCTTCCACCACCCACAGCTTGTGCTTCCTGGCAAAAGCCATCACCGCGTCCAGATCAAAAGTATTGCCCAAGTGTGGGCAATCATGATGGCGCGTGTCCTGGGGCCCAGAGCATTTTCGAGCTGGGACACATCAATCTCAAGGGTAGGCAGTGTCACATCGAGAAAGACCGGCACCAGACCGTTCTGGATAATTGGGTTGACGGTAGTAGGAAAACCAGCCGCAACGGTAATGACCTCATCGCCCGGCTTCAGCCTCCGGTCGCCAAGCTTGGGCGACGTGAGAGCAGTCAACGCGACAAGATTGGCTGAAGAGCCGGAGTTAACCAGGGAACAGCTTCTTACGCCGATAAACCGCGCCAGCTTCTTCTCAAATGCCTTTGCAAAACGGCCTGTGGTAAACCAGCAGTCCAGGGCGGAGTCGACCACCGAGCGCAGGTCAGCACCATCGATGACCTTGCCGGATACAGGCACAGAGGATTTCCCGGGCTGGAAGTCGCGCGAGGGGAAGGCTTCGCGGTGATACTCAGCGGTCAGTTCAAGGATTTGCTCTCTGAGTTGTTGGGCGCGTTCACTCACCAATCATCTCCAGTGCGTCTTGGCAGCGCTTCGCTTCCCTGCTATCGCCTGCTGCTTATCTTAACTCAGCCTGGGGCGGCGCCGGGGCGCAATACCGTTGGCAAGAAAGGCTACAACCGGCCATCAACAGAGCATGACTGTTCGGGTCAGCCTATGATAAAGCAAGCAAGCTGACGCCGGTCATGCGCGAGTGCAACCGGAGCGACCGGCCCGCGACGTGGGGTGGAAATGAAGGCAGTAATCCTGGCGGGTGGGCTGGGAACTCGTATCAGCGAAGAGACGTCGGTGCGTCCCAAGCCCATGGTTGAAATTGGCGGGCGGCCGATTCTCTGGCACATACTGAAGATGTATTCGCAGCACGGCATCTACGATTTCATCATTTGCCTGGGCTACAGGGGCTACATCATCAAGGAGTATTTTGCCAACTACTTTCTGCACACGGCCGACGTGACCTTTCACATGGCCGACAACCGCATGGAAGTGCACGACAAAACGCACCGAGCCATGGAATGTGACGCTCGTAGAAACAGGAGAGCGGACGGGTACGGGCGGCCGGCTCAAGAGGGTGAGTCGCCATCTGAAAGGCGAAAAGACGTTTTGCATGACCTACGGGGACGGTGTGTCGGATGTGAACATCACAGAGCTGATACGCTTTCACGAACGTCATGGCAAGAAAGCTACTTTGACTGCCGTACAGCCCCTCGCTCGCTTCGGTTTACTCGACACGCAAGGGACAGAGGTGCAGACATTTCAGGAGAAGCCGACAGGAGACGGCGGCTGGATCAACGGCGGCTTCTTTGTGCTTTCAACCAACGTGCTTGCAGCCATCCCTGACGATCCCGCAGTCATGTGGGAGCGCGAACCATTAGAGCAACTGGCGCGTGAGCATAGTCTCCAGGCGTACTACCATCATGATTTCTGGCAGCCAATGGATACGCTAAGAGACAAGCAGCAACTGGACGAATTGTGGAACTCCGGAAAGGCCCCATGGAAGACATGGTGAATAGCATCTTCGCCGGGCGACGAGTATTTCTTACCGGGCATACCGGTTTCAAGGGAGGGTGGCTGGCGCTCTCTCTGGCTTCTGCCGGCGCATCGATACGCGGCTACGCGCTCGATCCGGCCACTGAACCAAGTCTATTCAAGTCCGCATGTGTCGGCTCCCTGGTGGACGATGTACGTGGAGATATAAGAGACGCCGCCAGGCTTGATCGTGCCATGCGGGAGTTTGCACCAGAGATTGTTTTTCATCTTGCAGCGCAGCCGCTGGTGCGGCGCTCTTATACCGATCCTGTAGGAACCTACGCCACCAATGTGCTCGGAACTGCGCATCTACTGGAAAGCGTTCGCACCTTGCCCTCCGTTCGTGCCGTCGTGGTGGTGACTACCGACAAGTGCTACCTCAATCGGGAATGGCGGTGGGGGTATCGAGAAACGGATCCTCTGGGGGGACACGATCCTTACAGCAGCAGCAAGGCGTGCGCAGAAATTTTGTGCGCTTCCTATCGTAGTTCGTTCTTCTCGCCGGAAAACGCGGAGCATAAAGTGTTGCTCGCCACAGCGCGGGCGGGGAATGTGATCGGCGGGGGAGATTGGTCAGAGGACCGGCTGATTCCGGATCTGATTCGAGGCTTCATCGCTGGTGAGCCAGTACCCATCCGTCGTCCGCTGTCTGTTCGTCCGTGGCAGCATGTACTGGAGCCGATTGCAGGCTATCTTTTGCTGGCAGAGAAGTTGCTGGGGGGAGACGAGAGTTTCGCCGATGCGTGGAACTTCGGTCCCTGGGATGATGACGCATGGCCGGTGGAACGAATCGCTACCACGATGGCGCAGCGCTGGGGTGGTGGGGCAACATGGTTTCGGGATGGACAGCGAAGTGTCCACGAGGCAGGGCTCCTCAAGCTTGATTCCAGTAAGGCTCGCGCGGAGCTGGGGTGGCAACCTCGACTGAGGCTCGACACCGCTTTGGAATGGCTAGTGGATTGGTATCAGGCATCGCTGGGCGGGACGGACATGCAATCTTTTACCCTCAAGCAGATTGCGGCCTATAGGCGGCCCGGCGAGCCCACTATTTCAAAAGAGGCGAACGAAACGACGCCGAACTCTATCAGCGCCAGAACACCATTCTTCGACACGGTTAGCAAGCGGACAGGATGACCACAACCTCGGGACGAAATCACGCGGTGTCGGTATCAACTACGACTGAGTCATGTTTTCAATACAATCCAAATTATCGACGATGAGAGAGGCCATCATGTCCAACGAAACGATCCGATCTTCCGAGGACCAGGTAAGCGGCCTAACGAAGGTCGCGGGTGAGCTAACGCGGCAGTCATCCGACGAACGGGCCCGCAATCGACGGCTGCTTGAAATAACCTCATCGCTCTTGCCCTCCTACGGTAACCAATGGAACTCGCACAACATCGTGACCCTTAAGCGGCAGAGTTTGAGCCGTATCCTTTACTACAATGAGCTTTACAGGAAGATCATCGAAATACCTGGGGTGATCTGCGAGTTCGGGGTTCAGTGGGGCGCGACTATGGCGCAGTTGATTAACTTGCGCGGCATTTACGAGCCCTTCAACCATAGCCGCAAGATCTTCGGGTTCGATACGTTCGAGGGCTTTCCTGATGTGGATGAGAAGGATGGCGGTTTCTCGGCTGTAGGCGACTATGCGATTTCCAAGCATTATGAGGATACGCTGGAAGAAATCCTCTCCTTGCACGAGTCCTTTTCACCCATTCCACACGTGAAGAAGTTCGAGCTGATTAAAGGAGACGCATCACTAACGATTGGTCCTTGGCTGGACAGCAATCCCTACGCTGTTGTAGCAATGGCCATTTTTGATATGGACGTCTATCGGCCCACAAAGACTGTGCTGGAGAAGCTGGTGCCGCGGCTAACCAAAGGTTCAGTCCTCGTTTTTGACGAACTTAACTGCCCTCATTTCCCAGGTGAGACGCGGGCTTTAGACGAGGTCCTGGGCATCAACAGGCTTTCGCTACGTCGTTTTCCACATCAGCCTTTCTGCGCCTGGGCCGTGTTTGGTGAATAATTTGGTTGAAAAAGCAGGATGAACTTTGTACCAGTGGTAATCAGCGGCATGGGAAATTTCCTAAGCCCCCAACGGACTTCCTGCATTACCGGCATTCGTTCGAGGTTGTGTCGCTTGCCGGAACCGGCGCCGAACTGCAGAAGAGATGATGTGACCCAGAAAACTCCCATCCAGTCCGCATCAAGCGAAGCACAGGACCTCTGCAACCGCGCCGCCAGACTGCGGGCCCACGCCATCCAGATGGTGCATCGCTCCAAGGCATCGCATCTAGGCAGTTGTCTCTCGATAGCCGACCTGATGGCCTGCCTGTACTGGAATTCTCTTAGCGTCGACCCGGCTCGTCCTGAATGGGCGGAGCGCGACCGTTTTCTGCTCAGCAAGGGGCACGGGGCGGCGATCTTGTACGCGACTCTCGCGGAGCGCGGATTTTTTCCCGTAGCGGAGCTCGATTCGTACTGCCAAAACGGATCGCGGCTCACGGGTCACGCTACCAGCGGAGTTCCGGGCGTAGAATTATCCTCTGGTTCGCTAGGCCATGCCCTGCCCGGTGGGTTGCGGCATGGCATTGGCGGCAAAGCGAGGGGGGCTCCCTTTCCGGACCTTTGTGCTGCTGAGCGACGGAGAGCTGGATGAAGGCTCGAATTGGGAGGCAATTCTATTTGCGCCGCAGCATCAACTCGACAATCTTATAGCGATCGTGGATTACAACAAGATTCAGAGCTTCGGTCTGGTGAAAGATGTGCTGGATCTCGATCCACTCGTTGATAAGTTCCGGGCATTTCGTTGGAGTGTGACTGAAGTGGACGGTCACGATATGCACGAACTGATCGGCGTCCTCGGCGCGCTCCCCCGCGAGATTGGCCGTCCTACTGCGATCATCGCGCATACAGTCAAGGGCAAGGGAGTTAGCTTTATGGAGGACAGCCTTGCCTGGCATTACAAGACGCCCACCCAGGAGCAAGTCGACATTGCACTCCGGGAACTAGGTATTCGCTGATGAGAACGGCGTTCATTGAAGAACTCATTGCACTTGCTGAGCGGGACGATCGCATCTGGCTCGTCTGCGGCGACCTTGGCTACTCAGTTCTCGATGCATTCAGCAACCGCTTCCCAGATCGTTACCTGAACGCGGGTGTCGCCGAGCAAAACATGACTGGCATCGCTGCCGGGCTTGCGCTTACCGGCAAAGTGGTCTTTACCTACTCGATCGCCAACTTCCCCATCATGCGTTGCCTTGAACAGATTCGCAACGATGTCTGCTATCACAAACTGAATGTGAAAATTGTGGCGGTGGGAGGGGGCTTGGCCTATGGAAGTCACGGCTACACTCACCACGGGGTCGAGGATCTCGCAATTATGAGTGCGCTGCCTCGATATGGCGGTAGTGGCCCCCGGCGATCCAGTAGAGGCGAGGGCAGCGACCGCCGCTCTCGCGGCCACGCCTGGTCCAGCTTATCTGCGACTGGGAAAGGCCGGGGAAGCCACTTGGCACAAGCAGCCCATTGACTTCCAGCTCGGCCGTGCAATTCAAATGCGCGACGGTTACGACCTGACCATCGTCAGCACCGGTGGTGTGCTTGGCATCGCAGTCGAGGCGTCGCACAGGCTGGAAGCTGCTGGACGTTCTGTCCGGTTACTGAGCATGCCAAGCCTGGTACCACTTGATACCGAGGCGATTACCAAGGCTGCCCGCGAGACAGCAGCAGTTCTCACCATCGAGGAACATGGCAGGGGTGGCCTGGGTACCATGACTGCCGAAGTGCTGGCGTCTATTCGCGCCGGTATTCCTTTCCACCCTCTGCGCCTCGCTGGTGATCCGATCCGGCTGGCTGGATCGCAGGAAGAGCTCCGGTCTGCGCAGGGCATCAGCGTGGACGGCGTACTGGCTGCGGTCGACAGGTTGCTGAAGCCGATTGCCATTGAGAGTACCCGATAGATGAGTGTCCTACAGGCAACGACGGCAGCCGATCACGACAAAGGATCTATATCAAGCGGATTTAGCTGGGTAACGATTGCAGGCATTTTCCTGGTTTCGGTCGTTTACTTTGCCGACATCTTTCTCAAGGCGAGTCAAAAATGCTTTTGGTTTGACGAGCTATTCGCTGTTTATCTTTGCCGTTTGCCCAGCTTCACAAGTACCTGGTCAGCAGTTCTTCATGGGGCAGATTTCAATCCGCCTTTCTTTTACTTGCTTACACGCGGTGCCCAGCGGGTGTTTGGAGAAGGCCTGATCGCGACTCGATTGCCAGAGATAGTAGGCGTCTGGCTTTTTTGCATCTGCCTATTTCTCTTTGTGGCGAGGCGCGCGGGGAAAATCTCGGGGTTTATTGCGGGGGTCTTTCCCTTTTTCACCCTGGCGCAGTATTACGCCTACGAGGCTAGGTCGCACGGAATCGTATTGGGATGGTGCGGACTAGCTCTATTGTGCTGGCAGAGGGGCGCACAAGGACGAGCAAGATATTTTTGGCTTAGGGGGTTCGGGCTGAGCCTCTTGGGTGCATTACTGACCCACGTTTACGCTGTGTATCTGCTGGTCCCATTTGTCGTGGTCGAAATATACAACCTTACGGATAAGAAACGGCCAAACTGGGGCAATCTCGCTGTTATGGCCTTAATCTTGACCTCCGTGACTCTTGCCGTTTATTTACCGCTATTTCGCGCCTATCGAGCAACGATGCCGGCAACTTTCCTTGCCGCTTCCCATGACCTATTCCAGCGCTTCCTGATCGATGTGATCGGGCCGGCCACGATCGTTCTTTTTTTGCTGCTTCTAATTTCCGCTGCGAACGCGACGCGGAACAGCCAACACGGGCTTACGACCGTGGTCCTGCCTCGGCGAGAGATAGTGCTGGCCGCAGGCTTCGCCTGCATCCCCTTGGTTGGTTTGATCGGATCCAAACTTAGTCATGGGCCATTCATCGATCGGTATTTCCTATCGAGTGTCGCCGGATACGCGATTTTTGTCGGCTTCGCCAGTTCCCCCCGGTACCTGGGTTCCTGGACGGCAAAGGCACTGGCACTATGCATGTTCGTGCTCATGCTGGCAGACCTGGGAGCAACAATTTATCTCAGCCTAAACCATAGAATTGTGCTCATCGAACCAAGCAGTGGGCTCAGGTTGAGTACCACACCGTCTGATCCGATGGCGCTGTACCGAACCCTGTCAACGAACAACAGCGGCCTGGACGTCCTCGTCCTTTCGAATCTTGAATACATTTATTTTTTCAGGTATGCCCAGCCTTCTGTCGTCTCGCACCTTTTTTACGGAGCCCCCGCCAACGAGCTGTTTCTTTCGGCGTACGGCAGACTCGCGAAAGAGGCACACATCGATCTGAAAACAGCGTCGTTGGAGCCATTTCTAGCTGCACACAACCGATTCTTGCTCTACGAGACCGGGATCACAAACGCCGGGAGCGCAAAGATAGATACAATGCAAGCCATCGCAGAAGGCGGGTATCGCCTCAAATCCGCCCAAGCCGATGTCAGCGGCATCTTATATGAGTATGAGAAATGATCGTCAAAGCCCACGGGTGCATGGGACAGTGAGTTATCGAACGAACATGTGAATAGCGTACGTGTAGCTGTCTGCCTGGCGCCTTAGAGCGTTCCCGGGCGCCCACTAGTCTGCCGGCAGGTTCGTTGCGTAAAGTGATGTTGCTTGAAGAGGAACGGGCCGGAACTGCGATTCGCCCGTTCCAGTTTACAATTCGACCATCGGCCTCAGCCGAAATGAGGCAAACGGGAGTTCATGCAGAAAACGAAAAAGATTGTAATTATCGGCGGGTGCGGCCACGTGGGTCTTCCCCTGGGAATCGTCTTTGCCAATTGCGGCCTGGATGTCGTTCTACTCGATCGGGATCAAGCCAAAATAGACACGGTCAATGGAGGGCAGATGCCCTTCATGGAAACCAACGCCCTGGAACAACTGGAACGCGTTGTGGGCAAGAGGTTGATCGCCACCTCGGATCCGTCCTGTCTGCGTGATTCGGATGCGGCGATCGCGGTTCTCGGCACGCCGGTGGATGAGCATCTCAATCCAACCGTTACCGACCTTTATCAAAGCATCGACGAGGTGATCGCCCTACATGCCGGAGAATGCGCTTCTGGTCTTGCGCAGCACCGTCTATCCAGGGGTCACCAAGCTGGTCTACGAACGTCTGCAGGCCTCCGGGCGCAGAATCCACCTGGCCTTTTGCCCGGAACGTATCGCGGAGGGCAAGGCGATGGAAGAGATCCGGACTTTGCCGCAGATTATCTCCGCGTTTGACCCTGATTCTCTGGCCCGCGTGCGCGAGTTGTTTTCCATCATCAATGACGATCTGATCGAGCTATCGCCACTTGAGGCAGAGCTGGCCAAGCTCTTCACCAATAGCTGGCGTTACATGAATTTCGCCATTTCCAACCAGTTCTACGTGCTCGCCGAGACCTACGGCCTTGACTTCCAGCGCATTTATGGCGCGGTCACCCATCGCTACCCGCGCATGAAGAGCTTTGCCAAGGCAGGCTTTGCGGCCGGACCATGCCTATTGAAAGATACGTTGCAGCTCTCGGCGTTTTCGGGCAACAATTTTTTCCTGGGACATTCGGCCATGCTGATCAATGAGGGTTTACCCAACTTCATTGTGAATCAGCTTCGGCAACAGCAGAAACTTCGCGATAAGGTGGTGGCAGTGCTCGGGATGGCCTTCAAGTCCGAGTCGGACGACAAGCGCGAGAGTCTTTCCTACAAGGTTCGAAAGTTGCTCATGGTTGAAGCCAAGGAAGTGCTCTGCACCGACCCCTATGTCGTCGATCCAAAGCTGGTCCCGCTCGAGGATGCCGTGCGGCGGGCTGACGTTATCATTTTGGGGGCCCCTCACTCCGTTTACCGCGACCTTCATTTCTCGGACGATAAGGTGGTGGTCGATGTCTGGGGCTTCTGGCCGAACCGGCAGCAAACTGGAACAGGGGGATCTTCCGCATCGTGAAAGTACTGGTGACCGGCGCGTCCGGCTTTATCTGTGGATATCTGATCCAGGAACTACTGGATAACGGTTACGAAGTGGTTGGCCTGGACAACTTCAGCAAGTACGGGCGGCTGCAGAAATCGTACGATTCCCATCCCCGCTACAGGCTGGTCGAAGGAAACGCCAAAGACGTCCCGCTCATGAAGGAGCTGCTCTCGGACTGCGACCACTTCGTTGCCGCCGCCGCCATGATCGGCGGCATCTCCTACTTTCACGAGTTCGCTTACGACCTGCTGGCAGAAAACGAACGCATCATCGCCTCTTCCTTCGACGCCGCCATCTGGGCCCACAAGGAGCGTAAGCTGCAAAAGATCGTAGTGCTCTCTTCGAGCATGGTGTTCGAGAGCACGAGCGAATACCCCACGCCGGAAGGAGCGGAGCGGCGCAGCCCACCGCCTCGCTCAACCTACGGCTTTCAAAAGCTCGCCGTCGAGTATTTTGTTCAGGGGGCCTTCGAGCAGTACAAGCTCCCCTATACCATCGTGCGACCCTTCAATTGTGTCGGCATCGGGGAGAAGCGCGCCTTGTCTGACCGCGACATCATGAGCGGCAACGTTCGCTTAGCCATGTCTCACGTGGTTCCTGACCTGGTACAGAAGCTGATCAAGGGCCAGGATCCGCTCCACATTCTGGGTGACGGTAAACAGGTGCGCCACTACACCTACGGCGGAGATCTGGCGCGCGGAATCCGCGTTTGTATCGAGCACCCAGCCGCCCTGAACCAGGATTTCAACCTTTCCACCCCGGTACGCACGACAGTTCTGGAACTGGCAGAGGTGATTTGGAAGAAAATCCACGGCTCCGGCAAGCCATTCCGCTACGTTAGCGATCCCGCTTACGAGTACGATGTCCAGGAGAGAGCGCCTGCGGTTACCAAGGCGCGGGATTTGCTGGGGTTCGAGGCAACGACCCCTCTCTCCGACATTTTGGACGAGGTTATCCCATGGATCGCGGAGCAGGTGGAAATAGGCCAGATGTGAGCGCAGTCGCACCCGCAACGAGTTTCGACAGGAGACGTAATGGAAAGGCCGCTAACCATAGTCATTCCGGTCTACAACGAGGGAGCTAATTTCCCGGCACTGTGGTCAGAGATGACGCAGCATCTCGACTTTCCCTTCAACGCCTTGGTCGCCTATGACTTCGATGGAGACGACACGCTGCCCGTGGCGCAGCAGATTATCGCCCAGGGTGAGACCCGATTGAGGTTGATCAAGAACACCTACGGCCGCGGCGTCGTGGGCGCCATCCGAACCGGGTTTGATGCCGCACCTCCCGGGCCCGTGCTGGTGGTGATGGCCGACCTGTCGGATGACCTGGGGCAGGTTCGCAGGATGCTCGAGCTTTATCGGCGAGGGCAGCCACATTGTGGTTGGCAGCCGCTACATGAAAGGTGGCCGGCTGATCGGGGGACCATGGTTCAAGCAACTGCTCTCCCGTCTTTCCGGGCTGACGTTGTGCTGGTTCCGTGGAATACCCACTCATGACGCGACCAACGCCTTCAAAATCTACGATCGCGCCATGTTGAGCTCCATCCGCATTGAAAGCAAAGGCGGATTTGAATTGAGCCTGGAGATCACAGTGAAGGCCTTTCTTGCCGGCTATACGATCACTGAAACGCCCTCCACCTGGCGCGACCGGACTGCGGGAACCTCCCGCTTCAAGCTGTGGAAGTGGCTGCCCCACTATCTGAAATGGTATTTCATGGCCTTTCAGCCCAAGGCGAGGAGTCGCGGAGCAAGAGAAGAACTTCGTCCCACGTGAGTTCCGTCGAGCGAGGCTGGCAGCAATCTGGATAGCCCTCCCGGGCAAAAGATGGCGGCAGGCGAAGTTCTCTTGCTCTGCTGCTCTGTGGTGTCGCTCATAACTTCGTGCATCCTCTGGTCAGTCACACAAACAGGCCTGGATGGACGAGATATTCACCTGGAAAGAGGTGAGCGACCGCTCGCTTTGGCACTTGTACTCCGCCATTCAACATGGTGCCGACGGCGGTCAGCCTCTCTTTTATACGACGGCATGGCTTTGGGCAAAGGCGTTCGGCACCGGTGTTCTGACACTTCGCTTGTATTCCAGCGTTGCCATGTGCGCCGCGTTGCTGGTTACCTGGAGAACCATACGCCGCTTTTACGGAATGTGGGCTACAGCATTCGGAGTGTTGGCAATCTGGGGCACCTCAGGTGTGCTGCTTGAGCAGAATGCTGAAGCTCGCTTCTACGGGCTCTACATGCTTGCCGTCGCGCTTACGGTTGACCTCTATACACGCCTGGTGGCTCGCCCGGCGCCGAGCCGCTGGCTTTTGGTCTCTAGCCTTCTTCTCTCAGGCCGCTTTGGTGCTGACTCACGTCTCGGGCTTGATTTATGGCGCGTTGATCCTGTTGGCATTGATCCTGTTCGATGCCTGCAAAGAGACGATTCAGATTTAAGGTTTATCTCTTCTATGCAGCTGGTTGGCTGGCCCTCCTGGTCTGGATCCCTGCGATTCGGGCATCCATGGCGGCAGGCAAACCTCACGGGTGGATACCGCTGCCGAGCCTCCGGACCGGTTCTTAATTCCTACTTTTTCGCAGGACTACCTGGAATGGCTCGCATTTCTGCAGCGTCACTCGAATGATTCAATCTTTCACGTCGCTCGCTGGATCGGCGGAACTGTCAATCCTTGTTCCGCTTGTGCATTGTCTCTTTGGTGGCAGTCAGAAGGATTCTCGAACTGGGCCGGCGCCTGGCTCCCGCCTGGGCAACCCCCTGCTGCCGGTTGCGTTCGCGTTCCTGGCCGTGCCTATAGTCTTGTATCTTGCTCTCCCATCTGGTCACCCCTGTCTTTGTTCCCAGGTATGCTCTCGCCCAGCGGAATTGGCATGGCGATCATCCTAGCCGCCTTTGCGGATGCGCTCGGCGTCGGACAGCCAGTCCACGGTCGCGCTGGGCTGCGCTTGCTTTGGACATCCGTCATCGTCATTGCTGGTAATCTCTCCAGTGGGCTCGGCACTGGTTCTGCGGACCGCCGCAGGTGAACGCGCAATACCTGGATGTTCAACGAATCGACAGCTTGGTTCCTCCCGGTATTCCGCTGGTGGCAGGATGGCAAAATGATTTTGTCAATACTGATGCGCTTCTCGCGCAATCCCCAGGACCGCTTCTTCTTACTGGATTGGCCCACCGCACTAGCGGGCGCAAGGGATTTGTTCTCGATTACCACCTGATGCAGGCGTATCGCGACGCTGGATATTACCCCCAAAACATACAGGATCAGGATGCGTTCCTCTGTTCCCACCGCGATTTCTGGTGCTGGATCCTGCACTTTTTTCGGAACAACGCGCCACTGCGAACCAGGCTGGTTCGACATGACCATCCGGAACACGCCGCAATTCGAATGGAAAGTCGTGGACTCCATCGACGCCACTGAATATGACAAGGAACCTCATCGCTGTGCATCGGCGAGCGCCCTTGCCGTTTTGCATCCATCCGTAATGCACGGATCAGCTATCACAAAATGGGAGGTGAGCCTTTGCAGCGCGAAAACTGAGTCTTGACGTCCATCCTCGCGACTCAGAAATCGCGTCCACAGTTACTGTGACGGCATCGTTATCAGGTACAGGATCTTTATCCAGGTAGAGCAGGTCGCTATAAGTGCCTACAAATGCCACCGAAGCGCCGCTGTGGAGAAGCTTTTGAAAGACCCATTCAGTCGGTTGCCCGAGTAACAGAAACTGCCGGTGCTGGCTGACAAACCTGAAATACGGCACAACATTCGCGGTGACTGGAAAGCCCGCGTTCTTCATGACATCCGGCGCCGCGTAGTCCTGGAATAGGTTCGTGTGTATGTACTGCATCGACGCTTGCGCATCCTTAAGGAAATAAAGCCTGGAGAGAAGCGAAGCATTTTCATAGCGATTCATCTCAAAAAACACCTGGCCTTCCCCAACAACTACAGGAAGGTTGGGCTGAATCGATGCCAGAAACGCCGCATTCCGCGGGGCGGGATAGCGGACTAAATGCCATACCTGGGCTTTTACGATAAAGAGAACGAGCAGAATGGAACCAGCGTAGGCGGCCCAGCGGTTCCTTCGCACGCGGTAGCCTAGAAAAATAGCAAGAGCCACCATGATCGCAACCTGCGATGTAAGGCAATACCGATCGTAAAAGGTTCCCTGTCGATGGATCAAAAGCAGATTCAAGAGAACGGGATTCATCAGCAGGCAGCCAAATAAGGCGAGGTCTTCCGCAGCAAATTCGGGTATCGGCTGGGGCATAGCATCTTCGGAAATCAAGGCCGCGAGCAATACAGCCACAATGACGAAAGAAAGGATGGGCGCGCCAAACGTATCGAGAAAGAACAAAGAAATCGTTTGCAGGGATGCATGTATCGCAAAGACGACGCCCGCAAACGCGTGCGTAAGGGGCACATAAATGACCATCGCCAGCATGGGCAAGAAGAGCGCCGCCCACAGCGCATAGTCGGCTCTGCGTCGCCTCCAGAGGCGCACTGCTTCTGCGACGGCAAAGGCAAACAACGTAAAAACAGAAAAAACGTGCGCTATCGCCAAACAGAAAGTTGCCATCGCCACGCCGAGAAGGGCCACGCGCCGGGGTTTGCTCCGGATCGCGATATCCCACGACAACAATAGGCAGGAGAAGGAAAAAAAGATAAGTGCGTAAGGTCTGGCTTCGACGGCGTAATACAAACTCGGTGCTGCGCCCCAGATCAAGAGCACAGCCAGCGTAGCGAAAGCGACACCGGCCTTTCGCCGCACGTACAGCAACATGGCAACACTGCCGGCATAAAACTCGACCATCGAAGGGAAACGCAGGCCGAATGGCGTAGCGCCGAAGATATGCATGGAAGCCCGGCTGAGCAGATAGCCCGCGGGCGGTTGCATATCGAACTGGACCTCCCGATGCCAAAGCTCTCCTAGCGAAGGAGAGTTAGCGATATCGAACGTGAAGAGCTCGTCGAACCAAACGTAGCGACGGTTGCCGATCGAAACCAGGAGAATATAGAGAATAGTGAGCGCGCCGGCTGCAAGCCAAAACTCTCGTGTCGTGCTCAGGGCTGCTCTCCCAGTTGGCGATACACGCGGCTCTTTATCGATCAGACCTGCCATCTAGGCTCTGCCCCAATGCATCGCAAATAAGATCACGCAGGATGTTTGCGTGTATAGCACGGGGCTCAATCGCCGCTCCCAGTTACAAATTGGTCGACTTACTCTCGACCAGCGACCGCGCCCGGGTAACAAAATCTTCCAGCGGCATTGCGCCCTGATCGCCCTGGCCGCGGACGCGCAAGCTGATCCCGCCCGTCTCCGCTTCTTTGTCCCCTACAACGAGAATATAAGGCAGCTTCTGCAGCGTGAAATCACGGATCTTGGCGCCCATCTTCTCGTTGCGGTGATCGACCTCCACGCGCAGGCCAGCATTCTGTAACGTCGCTTGTATCTTTTCCGCGTAAGCCAGATGGCGCTCGCTAATGGGCACGATGCCGGCCTGCACCGGCGCCAGCCACAACGGAAAGGCCCCGGCATAGTGCTCTATCAGCACACCGAAAAAGCGCTCTACCGAGCCGAAGAGAGCCCGGTGCACCATCACCGGCTGATGACGCTCGCCGTCTTCGCCGACATACTCCATTTCAAAACGCGCCGGCATGTTGAAGTCGAATTGCACCGTCGATAGCTGCCATAAGCGGCCCAGCACATCCACCAGCTTGATATCGATCTTGGGCCCGTAGAAGGCGGCCTCCCCACGGATGGTTTTGTAGGGAATTGCCTTCCGCCCCAGGGCGTTCTCCAGTGAGTGGATCGCCAAATTCCAGTTCTCGTCGGAGCCGGCATAATTCTTGCGGTCTTTGGGATCCCAGGTGGAAAGCTCCACCTTGAAGTCCGTGAAGCCAAAAGTGGTGAGCACGAGCTGCGCAAACTCGATGCAGCCCACGATCTCGTCCTCAATCTGCGTTGGTTCGCAGAAGATGTGCGCGTCATCCTGGGTGAAGCCGCGGACGCGCAGCAATCCATGCATGGTCCCCGACCGCTCGTAGCGATAGACATTCCCCAACTCCGCATAGCGCACAGGCAGATCGCGATAGCTCTTGGGGGAATTCTTGTAGATCAGAATGTGGAACGGGCAGTTCATCGGCTTCATACGATAATCTGCGTCGTCCAGCTCCATCGGGGTGAACATGTTTTGCGAGTAAAAGCCTTCATGGCCGCTGATCTGCCACAGATGCACGCGCGCCACGTGGGGTGTATAGACCAGCGAGTAGCCGCGCTTGAGGCACTCGTCGCGCATCCACTCTTCCATGATCTTGCGCACCATGGCGCCTTTGGGATGCCAGAAGATCAGCCCGGCGCCCGCCACCTCCTGAATGGAGAAAAGGTCCAGCTGCTTGCCCAGCACGCGATGGTCCCGGCGTTGCGCCTCCTCCAGCCGGGCAAAATGCTGGTCCATTTCCTTGCTGGAAAAAAAAGCCGTGCCATAAATGCGCTGCAGCTGCGGATTTTCTTCGTCTCCCAGCCAGTAGGCGCCGGCCAGGTTCGTCACCTTGAAGGACTTGACGCGGCCGGTTGAGGGCACGTGCGGTCCGCGGCAAAAATCCTCAAAGGCGCCATTGCGGTAAAACGAAATCTCCTCGCCCGGCTTGGTGAAGCGTTCGACGAAGTGGGCCTTCATAAAATCGTTGCTGGCCTTGAAGCGTTCCAGGCTCTGGTCGCGCGACTCCCATTCGCGAACGAACGGCTCGTTGCGCGCGACCACCTCCGACATCCTGGCTTCGATGGCCTTAAGGTCCTCGGGGGTAAACGGCGTAGGCCGGTAGAAATCGTAGAAGAATCCGGCATCCGTCGCCGGGCCGTGGCCGAGCTTGGTCTCGGGATACAGCTCAAGCACCGCAGTCGCCATCACGTGCGCGGCGGAGTGGCGTACTACCTTCAGCGCGTCCGCATCCTTTTCGGTAAGCAGCTGCAGCGCGACGTCCTCGGTGAGGGGAGTACTCAGATCCACCAGGCGTTCGGCGCTCGCTTCGCCGGCGCTATACATGTCGGCCTCGGGCGCGGCCTCGCCGTTCTCAGCAGTGGCGTCAGCAGCGGGCCGAAAGTTTTCGGCGGCCACCGGTCGAATGCGCGCCACCACCGCCGCGGCAGCCAGTCGCGGAGAGATACTCTGGGCAACGTCGTGGGGAGTCGTTCCGGCGGGGAATTCTTTGACTGAGCCGTCGGGGAGATGAACCTTTATAGAATCTGCGATCGCTGTCATTTTCCTGGGGACTAAGAGATTAGGATATGTGCCCGTACCCCGCTTCGTCGAGGGGCGGCGGTTGGCGGTTTGAAATCAGAACCAGCACCGGGTCGCTAGTGAAGAATGCGGGCCTCGTCCCGCACCTAATGTCCATCCACCACCTGGGGTGAGATTCCGGAGATGAACCAATTCCTGGGTACCTCTACCTCTGAAATGGATCATTCGTGATTCGGACTAACGTCCTGGGCTACGCTCAGCCGTCCCTACGGAATCAAGCTAAATCCGTTCCGCGCAACTCCCCGCAAGGAACGTTCTAAACCAGCGCGGAGTGGGTCATGGCCTCGAGCACCGAGAGAGGCGAGGACTCCGGAGAAACCATAGCCGCGTGCTCCACCAGAAACGTCTGCTCCAGCGCGTACTGACCCGAGAGCACCGCGTGGGGAACCATGTCCGTGTACACCATCCAACTCGAGCCGGGGGGAAACTGCAGATACTCCTTGCGGCACTCCGCCTGGAAGGAGTCGTTCTCCTTAAGAAAGTTGTGGAAGCGCATCATGAAATCGTCATAGGGCGATCGCTTAAGACTGGGGACCGCATAACCAAGACCCGCCGCAGTGGCCAGCGAACGCAGCGTCCGGCTGGCCGCGTTGCCCGCCGCCGGGAGCGCGATCTGTTGCGGCGCATAGCGGGGCGCGAGCGCGGGAAATGGATCACTCACCACCCAGTCGCGCGTGCGCGTTGGGTGAATATTGTTGAAGAAGCGCAGGATGCGCGCTCCCCGTGTGGGACGGGTGGGGAAAGCGTCGGTGTGCAGCAGGTCGTTGCGGCGGCGAAGCGGCAAATCCCGCCCTTCCTCCTCCTGCGGACGGAAGCTGGCGTAGTCCAGTTTCCAGCGCCCCTGGTAGGGCGACAGAAAGTGGGTAAGGAAACGGGTCACATCCTGCGAGTACTGGCGCATGACCGCCTGCAGTTGCTTCAGCTCCGCAGCGCCGGTGGTGCCCGCATCAAGGCCGCTCACGCTATCCAGATTCGGCTTGTACGCGATGTTCTTATGCAACGTGCTGCCTGTCTGCTGCTGGCCCAGCAGGAAAGAGAGGTCCTGAGGCCGAAACGAAATTGGCGTCTGCGGAAAGTACAGAATGTCGCCGGCCTCCAGTCGCTCGCACCATGCGCGCGCCTGCCCTGTTGCTGGTGCATTCTCGGGGTTTTCAATCGTGATCAGCGCCATAAAACAAATTTCCTAGCCTCTTGAAAATTTGCGGCGCAGCCACAGCGTTCCAAAAAAGATAAGGCTGAGGGCCAGAACCACACAACCGGCCGGGAACGAGATGTACTTGTAGCTCGCGGCGTAGTCCACCTGGTGACCCATGCCGTTGTAGATCATGATGCCGACGATGGCCAGGAAGGTGAACAGAAAAAAGCTCAGAAAACCCACCGCAAAGGCCATCAGGAGGCTGGTAAAGAACCCTAAATCCCCCAGGGGAACACCGAAGAACTTTCCCTCCGCCCGTGGATGGGTGCCCTGGTGCAGGTTTTGCTGCTGCGTTTGCATGATTCGCCTCAGAATCGGGAGGGTGCACACCCGTCCACTCAGCTAGAATACTAGGTTATGGCTGAAGTCGCCCAAATGGAGTTGTTACCGGCATCGCTCGTGGCCCAGCAAACCCCCGTGCGCCAGTCCGAAAACCGCTTGTGTTATGCGATCTTTGCCGACACGCACATCACCGCCCAGGAACTAGAGCCCATCGTGCAGGCAGTGCCGAACGCCGTAGCTGCGGCGCTCACCCGGCACGCCTACTACTTCGTACCTCTCACCATCGGTGAGACCGAGGAGACGATGGTGGCGCCCGGGTACACCATCGACTTGGGCGATCGCGCCATGTGTCACCGCAATGTGCAATTTGATGGCGCCGATTGCATCTTCATCTCCACCCGCCTGATGCAGGACAGATTTGCCTTGGCCTTCGAATTTTTCATCAATGTCGGCCATCATTTCGTCGAAGCCGCTGGAGTGCCCCAGAGTTTTTGTGATCTTGCCTGGTCGCAGGCCCTGGCGGACGTGCGCGGAGAAACCAGCCAGGATAGCTACGAAAGCCGGCGCCGGGCGCTGGACCGCGGCCGTAATGAGAGCCCCGGTGCGCGCATGGCAGAGAGAACTTTCTCGCGCGTCGATCAGCCGGCTGCGACCCGTGCGATCGAAAAGGGGCGCATCGACGAGAAGGCAAAGAGCAGCTTTTTTGAATCGGCCTTTTCCGATGCTCTTGCCATCTACATGCTCTCCCTGACCCTGGACTTCAACTACACCGATCTGCGTGAGCGCGAATATCCACTGCTGGCAGCGCCTGCGTTGGCCGAGCGTCTGCGCCATGTGGCAGCGCTCTTTCCTCCCAACCCCGGCTACGACTTTCAGATTTCCTATCGCCACAAGTTCTAAAGCGTCTCTCTGTACAATCAGCGAATGATTGCGCACCTCCGCGGGCGGCTCCTGGCGAAACATCCACAGCAGGCGATCATCGAAGCGGGTGGAGTCGGCTACGACGTCGTGATCAGCGTGCCAACGTTTGCTGCGTTACCCGCTGACGGCAGCGAAGTGGCTCTCTTTATTCACACCCACGTGCGCGAAGACACACTGGCCCTGTACGGCTTTCTCAACGGGCAAGAGAAGCGGGTCTTCGAGCGCCTGATCACCGTGAGCGGCGTGGGACCCAAGCTTGCCGTCACCATCCAGAGCGGCCTAAGCACGGAACGGTTAGTGGGCGCCATTCGCGGCCAGGACCATGCCACCCTCTCCTCGATACCCGGCATCGGGAAGCGCCTGGCGGAGCGCCTGGTGGTTGATCTCAAAGACAAGCTAGAGGATATGGCTGCTGCGCCGCACCAGGTCGAGACCGGCCCTTCGACCGATGACGTGCTTTCTGCCCTTGTCAATCTGGGTTATCAACGGCCGCTGGCACAAAAGGCAATTGCTGCCGCTGTAGCCAAAGACAAGGCGGTAGCAGAGAGCTTCGAGGCACTTTTCCGCGCTGCTCTCGCTGGAATGCGTTAACTAACTTGACTCTCCAATGGTTCACTTGGGCGAGTAGTTTTTTCCCAGCAACGAGTAGATTGAGGAAGTTTTCCCCCGCCCCCGTCGAGCCCAGAGGGATAAACCGCTGAATCGACTACCTTATTCCCAACAGTTTGTTTGGCATGCCGCATGCAATGCTGGTGAGTAGGACAACGCTGCTGCGAAGGCGGGACTTTGCTTCGAACGGCGGTCCCTGAGTTTGCGGCTCACTTCGGTGATGCCGCGGAGAAGATGCCCATGCCAGGGAGGTGTGGGCATCTTCTTTTGCGGCCAACTATGAGGCAGGCTTCATCTGGGCCTGATTGGCACAGCCGATCGCTTTCGGCATGTCAGGATCGTCAGCGGCGCCTGCTCCCGTCTTATGCAACAGGTCTTGCTGGAACTTCTGCAGTTCAGGGAACGAATAGTGGGTGCAAAGATTGAGTTCCCAGGTGTCGGCCGTCTTTTTGGAAACGACATACATGCGAATGGTTTCATCTGCGTGCGCGGGCGAGTCGCTCTCGCGAATGATGGAGAAGCTGTAGTAGCCGGGGATAAAGCCCGCAGCGGTCCGGGTGTCCATCGAGTTCATCACGATCGTGCGATCATCCACCGTGATGTTGTCGAAGCGGGCAACGATGAGCACGACCTGGCGAGCCTGGTCGACCTCCATCTCATGTACACGCGCACGCGCGCACAGCGTAGTTGCGGCCACAAAAAAGAAAAAAAGGGCAACTTGTCTCATGTATGTGAGCAGCCGGACAGCCTTGTCAGATTGAGGGAGGCAATCAAAGTCTATTGCAGATCAATATAAACACGATCAAATGCGGCGTAACACGCCCATTACTTTTGTACTGCAAATCACGATTTCGAGTACCTCCCGCGTTACCATCTCTCCCTTTGATGCGTACCGAGTCCGCAAGAATCGCGGCTTCCGCTTACCATAGATTTTTTGCCATCCAATCATGACCTCTGCATCCCCACATATTGTCGTTGCCCCGTACTTCCGTGAAGCCGGGCTCAAATTCCTGCGCAGCCTGCGGCGCAATAACCGGCGGGAGTGGTTCGAAGCCCACAAGCCGGAGTTCGAGCGCGAGCTGAAGCAACCCATGCTGGCGTTGATCGAAACCGTGAACCACGCCATGGAAGACTTTGCGCCCGCGCACCTGAGGCCACCGCAAAAGTGCATGATGCGCATCTATCGCGACATTCGATTTTCTTCTGATAAACGGCCGTATAAGAGTCATGTCTCCGCCTGGTGGTCACGGGCTGGTCTGGAAAAAACCTCCGGCGGCGGCTACTACATGCACGTCTCTCCAGACGAGGTGCTCATTGCCGCCGGCGTGTATATGCCGGAGCGCGAGCAGTTGCTGGCGATACGGCGTTACCTGGCTATCCATCACGCGGAAGTACGGGGGCTGCTCAACGACCGCAAACTGCGGCGCACCATGGAATCTTTTAGCGGTGCGCCGCTCACCCGGGCCCCAAAGGGCTTTCCTAAAGACCACCCGGCGATCGATCTGCTCTTGTGCCGGCAGTGGGGCGTAGAGGCCACGCTCGTACCCCAGGCGTCCCTGCAGAATGATTTCGCAAGCCAGGTAATCCGGCGCTTCCGTCTCGCAGCTCCGCTGGTGGATGCGCTCAACACGCCTCTGCTCGCGAGTGTTGAAAAGAAGCGGCGGCCCTTGTTTGGCTTGTAGGGAAGAGGGCTACGTCCGTTGTTTCGTTTATAGGAAAATGGGCTGAAATCAAAGGAAAACCGAGGAAGTTACTGGAAATCTTGGAAAAACAAGCCAAAAACAGAACAAATCTCGGTTTTTCGGTTGACAAACGCTGGACAAAGCCGCATCGTAAACGGCGGTGGGTTCGTTTTTACCCGCATAAACACTGGGTTTCCTGACGATCGATGCAAGTTTCGCACGAGCATCCGAAGGTACCGGGTGAAGCGTCAAGCAAGACATGGATTCTCCAGTGGCGACAACAACGCCACCATGGGCCCATGAACTAACAGGAGAAAGAAGGACACAATATGGCAACAGGCATGACCAAGACAGCACTGGTTCGCACCCTGGCAGAAAAGCTTGAGTTGACCAACAAGCAATCGGCAGCATTTCTTGACCTGCTCGCGGAGACGGCGGTCAAGGAAACAAAGAAAAATGGCGTGTTCGTCATCCCCGGTCTTGGCCGGTTGGTGAAGGCCGAGCGCAAGGCACGTTTGGGTCGCAATCCTCAAACTGGCGAAACCATCAAGATCAAGGCCAAGACCGTGGTCAAGTTCCGCGTGGCCAAGGCTGCTAAAGACACCATCGCGCCGCCAAGAAAGTAGCAAGAGGCTGATTGGTGGCGGCCATGCTGGCTGGGCCGCCATCAAACGCAAGTCCCAGGGTGATGGACGAAGCACGTGAAGAGGGCCAGGCGAGAACGCGCCGCGCCCTCTGGGTTTTGCGGGCAACCTGGGCAACATCGTGCATTAGAAGTCCGGCCATCCCATCCTTGGCGATTTTTCGGCAAGGGTGGGAGACCCAAAGTCTCGACGCCCTTAGTCAGTCCTTTCCTGATCGATCCCGCCCATGTGCGAAGACAGAGACCTCGCTATGCGCCTGTGTCCGCCGGCGCTGTGGCCGGTTTTGTCAATGCGCGGATGACCAGGGAAATGCCATAGCAAATCAGCAGGCACTGGATCAGGATGCGCGCGTTGTAGCGCCAGGCGAAGATCGCAAAGCAAAGCGTAAAGGCGACAGGATAAGTTTCCGCCAGAAGGGCCTGAAGCCATCGGGGACGTGCCGGTGAGATGGCATCCGCGGCGCCCAGGCGAGGCCACAAGCGGGGAACACGGCGACAATACTGTTGGTAGATGTCGCCCAGCTGGGCGGCGAGGAAACGCTCTTCCGCGGAGATGAGAAACAGTGTGAAGAGGCTAAAGGCAGGCAGAAAGAATGCGGCTCCGCTGGGCGGCATCAGAAGTGATGTAGCAATCGCGAGCAGCCAGGAACCGAGATAAAGTGGATTGCGAAGATAGCGATAAGGTCCCGCGGCGACCAATCGGTCACTCTGCATCACTGCGCCGCGCATGACGCCGGAGCCGAGGTAGGCCGTGCCCCACACCCGCAGCATCGCCCCGAGCGCGAGACAGGCCAGGGCAATGAGCGTCACGGTCACGGTTGCAGCTGCCAAGCCAATCCAGCCGCTGCGGGCAGCTAACGTGGATGCCGCGAGCCAAAGCGTGCCTTCACTGCCGCCGCGAAAAGTAGCTCCCCAGGGTGCTAGAAATCCAAGTAAGTACAGCAACAGGAAGATGGCTAGCCGGAAACGAAATGCCAGTGCCGCGGTCTTCATGGGCGGAGCTCTCTGGCCTTCGCTGGCTGCTGACAGGTGAAATGTAACTGTAGCGGTGTCAAATGCGTTATTTACCGGCGATCGTTTCCAGCAGGGCGTCAAAGTCTTCCAGGCGGGAGTATTCGATGATCACCCGGCCGCGGCCGTTCTTGTCTTCAATCGAAACCTTCAGGCCAAGCGCTCTCTGCAGCAGATCCCGTGCCTCACGAACGTTGGGGTCAAGCGGAGCCTTCTCCTTTTGTTCACTCTTCGCTTTTTTCTCCGGATTCAGCAGTCCCTGCACATAACTTTCTGTTTGGCGGACTGACATGGAAAGCGCGAGCACTTTTTGTGCGGCCTTCAGAATTGCTTCTGGCGACTCCAGCGAAAGGAGTGTGCGCGCATGGCCGAAGCTAAGGTTCCCACTTTCCACCTTTTGCTGCACTTCAAGGGGTAGCCGAAGCAGCCGCAGGAAATTAGCAACGGAGGCTCTGTCCTTGCCGGTACGTTGCGCCATTTGTTCCTGCGTCATTTTGAATTGGTGGCCCAGGCGATCATAGGCACGGGCCTGTTCCATCGGGTTCAGGTCGGTGCGCTGCAGGTTCTCAACGATCGTCATCTCCATTGCCTGCTCGTCGGAGACGTGACGCAGGATAGCAGGCACGGTCGTCTTGCCGGCCATCTTGGAGGCGAGCCAGCGGCGTTCGCCGGCGATCAATTGGAAACGGCTATCAGCCAGCGGCCGCACCAGGATTGGCTGTACCACGCCGGTCGCCGCAATCGAGGCAGAGAGTTCTTTGAGAGCAACCTCGTCAATGTTCCCCCGCGTCTGGAAGGGATTTCGCTCGATCTGGTCGACGGGAATTTCCTTCGGCTTGCCCTCGTCTGGTGCCGGCGGCGCGGCAGGCGCGGGAGCGGAGGTGAATCCAGAACGGCCTGGAAGCAGGGATTCGAGACCCTTGCCAAGTGCGCGGCGTTTGGGTACTTCAACAGCAGCAGTCATTGATCTTCCTAAAGCCTCAGAGGTTTAGAACTGCGAAACTAGGCGGCCAGGTGCACGGAGTGGCCGGCGATTCCTGAGGAAATCGTCCTCAGCGACGATGGTGCTCAAGCATAGGGCCAGAAACGTACTTTTGTTTCCTGTCGGGACTGTGCCTGCAAAGCAGCTTTCCGCTCCAGAGCCTTGGGACTCTCGATGCGATTGCGAGCCAGGATCTCCTCGGCCAGCTCTCGATAGCTCTCCGCGCCGCGGGATCGAGGATCGTAAAGCGCCACCGGTTTGCCATAGCTTGGGGCTTCAGCCAAACGGATGTTGCGCGGGATCGCGGTCTTGAGCAGCTTGGCCCCAAAAAACTTGCGCAGGTTTTCCGTGACCTGCTGTGCCAGGTTGGTACGCTCGTCATACATGGTGAGGATCACACCCTCGATGTCGAGCGTTGGATTGAATGCGGCCTGGATGCGTCCCAGCGTGGTGAGCAGTTCGGAGATACCCTCCAGAGCGAAATACTCGGCTTGCATCGGGACAAGCAGCCGGTCAGCAGCCACTAGAGCGTTCAGCGTGAGCAGATCGAGTGCCGGAGGGCAATCCAGAATAATGAAGTTGTACTGATTGCGTACCGGTTCCAAAGCCTGGCGGAGCCGGTATTCACGCCGCTCAGCCTGGATTAATTCGACGGTGGCGCCAATAAGGTGATTGCTGCCGGGAACAATCTTCAGGGTTTCGATCTCTGTTGACAGTGTGGTCTCGGCAACAGTCGCATTTCCCATCAGAATGTCGTAGGTGGAGTTGCGATTTTCATCCCGCGTTATGCCGAATCCCCCGGAGGAGTTGGCCTGGGGGTCGCAATCCACCAGCAGGCAGGTGAGGCCTTCAAGGGCCAATGCGGCTGAGAGATTGATTGCGGTGGTGGTTTTGCCCACCCCGCCTTTCTGATTCACGACCGCGATTACTTTACCCATGCGTAATGGAAGAGTATCGAGTGAAGGCGACGAGAGCAAGAAAGAGGCGATGTGCAGAACTGGGCGTGAATTGTGGAGAACCCCAAAACGGGTCAGTTGGGGATCGCGCCAACTAACGCATTTGCAAGGGGATAGGGGCAAGTGAGCGTGTATGACGGGATTGTGAACGCCAAATGAGGCCGGTGGAAAACGTGGATGTTCCACGTGGAACAAAGAGGCGGAAGCCGTTGATGAATCGGCATTTGTTCCACGTGGAACACGGCTTTACAGGCTGAGGAAAGTGCTGATTCCTGGTTGGAAGCAGAAGGTATCCTCAGCGGTTAAAGCCGACTCACTTCGCGCAATTTACGTACGGCCTAAAGGCCGTACCCTCCAGGAATGGGCATCCTGAGCTAAAGTCGATAAGCACTCTGTGCGGCCTTCAGGCCGTACGTATTGCTTTGAGATGAAGCAGCTGAGGGATGATCTACTCGTCGCGTGCCGGGCGACAAGCACTTTACGCAACCCATGAAGGCTCTGGTTCTCCAGGAAATGAGCTTCCAGAGGCTAATCATCCCGAAAGCCCTGTCAGAGAGAGCGCTGCCCGATGGCCAGGATCATCTGATCGGAGTTGGGTAGACGAACCGAATCGGCCCATCTGAGCTCGGGAGCCAGCCCCTGGTACGTGGGGGCCGATCGTTCGGTGGTGAGCAGGACCAGGTACCGCTCGGCTACGTGTAAGGCAATCGGTATGGCCAACTCCATTTTCTCTACCGCGCGCATGGAAACTGCTTGAAAACCTTGTCCTGGCGGCATGTTCTCCACGCGTCCGTCATAGACTTCTGTTCCTGTACCGACGGTACGCACCACTTCCCGTAGAAAGGACGCCTTCTTTCCCTGCGCCTCGGCCAAAGTCACACAGATTTCCGGACGGCAGATGGCAAACGGGATTCCCGGGAATCCCGCACCGGAACCGTAATCCATAAGGGTTTCTATGTCTTTGGGAAGATGCTGGGCCGCAAAGGCACACTCCACCAAATGGCGACGAATGATTTGTGCCGGTTCTCGAATAGAGGTCAGGTTCAGACGTGCGTTCCAGCGCGAGAGCAGTCCGAGGTATGCAGAGAACTGCTCGTAGCAGCCTGCCGGCAGTTCGCCAATTCCAGCCTCCGAAAAGGCCTCCTCTATCTCCTGAATGCTCCCGCCCGGTAAAGAGCTCACGGCTGGCCGGCGGCGGTCGATGTCGTCCGGGGGGGCTCCCAGCCGCGTGCCGCCTCGAGAAATGCGGCAAAGAGCGCACGTGAGGCCTCGCTACTCTCGTAGCTGCGTTCCGGATGCCATTGCACCGCAACTACGAATTGCTGCGGATCGGCGCCCTCCAATGCTTCGATAACTCCATCTTCGGGACTGACAGCAGTAATTATGAGCTGCTCCCCGGGGCGATCAATAGCTTGATGATGGCTCGAGTTCACCGAGAGTCTGAGCTCTTCCTGGCTCTCCGTAACCCCGAGATGGGAGAGGCGAGAGCCTGGAGTCACTCGCACCGGGTGGGCATGTTGCACCTCCCGCCCGGGTTCATGGTTAACAATGGTCTCGGTCCCTCTAGCCGCGGCATCCGTAGGATGGGGCAAATCCTGTAGGAGACTGCCCCGGCGCCAAACGTTCAACGACTGCAATCCATAGCAAACGCCAAGGATTGGTTTGGCCTGAGCGAACGCATCCCGCAAAAGAAGATTGTCCGCAGCCTCGCGGGCTTCATCTTTGGCTGCCGTGGCAGGCACTGCCTGCTGCCCATACCGCGTCGGGTCTACATCTGCCGGGCTACCCGGCAGCAGGACCGCTGAGCACGAAGCCAGCGTACTGGCCTGCGAAGCTGGAGACTCATGCAGAGAAATAGGAACCGCGATCCCGCCCGCCGCCTCAACGGCACGGATGTACTGCGGCAAGCTGCGCTGGTTGTACGCCGCATCCGTAGACGTCGGCTCGGGGATGGCGATGCGGGGAGCGGTCGAACTCATTGAGCCTCTCTAGCTACTGCAGCCACCAGGTTCGGGTCAAGGTCACCAGGCCCAGCGTGCCGCTCGTAAAGCTGCTGGATCTCGCTTTGAAGCCTGGCGGTTAGCTCGTCCGCTTGGCGGATGGTATATCCCGCCGGATCGATGGGTGGGCCGATAACCAGCTTGACCGCTCGGGGACGGAAATGGTGGGTGTGAATGGGCAACAGTTCGTAGGTGCCAATCAGCGCCATCGGCACCAGCGGAACCCGCGACCGTATCGATATAAATGCCGGCCCCCGCATGAAAGGCTGCATTCGGCCGTCATGGGTTCGACCGCCTTCAGGGAAGATGAAGAGCGGCAACCCCGCTTTAAGCGCCTTAATGGCACGATTCAGCCCGGCAATCGAGCCGCTGCCGCTTTCCTCGTCCACCGGTATCTGGCCTGACCGATTCAAATGCCAACCGATGAACGGCCACTTCCACAGGCTCTGCTTAGCCAGGATCCGAAACTGGAAAGGGAGGCTGCTGAAGACCACCGGCGTGTCCATAAACGAAGTGTGGTTGGAGGTGTAAATGGCCAAGGGCAAAAAATTCTCACGTCCGATAACGGTGACCGGCGCGCCGGCGCTTCGCAACGACATCCGCGCCCATAGCCGGGCGATGTTGTGCTGCCACCTGCCGTCTTCTTCCACGCACGAGGCGGCCAGCGAGATGCACCCAAAAAATCCGGTGAAGAAAAAGAACAAGGGACCCCGCACCAGGTTGGAGGTCAACCGTTTTGCTAGCGGCAAGGTTGCCGGGGTGCCAGGGGTTGGGTTCATACCTCGAGCGGCTCCGCAGCCGCCGGCCGCGAATCCATCAGCAGCGGACGCAATTGGCCAACCAGGTACACCGAGCCGGTTACCACCACCAAGCCGTTTGCCGGCGTGATACTTAGGGCGCGCTCCAGTGCATTGACAGCGTCAGGCGCTGCCTCTACCTCGCTGCCGGTGGTGCGCGCCGCGGCCAGCAGATCCTCAAGAGAAGCACTGCGCGGCGAGTCAACCGGTGTTACCACCACACGGCCGAAAAGGGGAAAAAGAATCTGCGCTAGCTCCGCCGCCGGCTTGTCTTTGAGACATCCAAAAACCAATGTCAACGGTTGGCCCTTATCCAGCTGCGAGACTGCCGCGCGCAGCGCCCAGGCCCCAGCGGGATTGTGGCCCACGTCCAGCAGTACCTCAGCCCGGCTGCCGTTACCGGCAATGTGCTCCAGCCGCGCCGGCCACACCGTA
This sequence comes from uncultured Acidobacteriaceae bacterium, assembly GCA_963785315.1. Classification (GTDB taxonomy): domain Bacteria; phylum Acidobacteriota; class Terriglobia; order Terriglobales; family Acidobacteriaceae; genus PALSA-350. The sequence continues at coordinate 289,723 of CAWAUX010000004.1, forward strand.
TCGTGAATGCCTGCCTGGATATCGATGGGGGTGATATCGTAACCGTGATTGTTTCTTAACTCCACGGCCGTAGCAATGGCCAGCGCCAGGTTGCGCTGCTGGTGGGCGCCGGCCAGGGGGGAATCGATCTCGATCAGTTCGCCCATCACGGAAAGCGGATAGCGATTTCGCGTGTATTGCTCAGGGTGGTTGTGCACCGGAACGTAGCTGGCCGCATTCACCCCGCGCACCTCCAGCCCGGTTGCGACTTCTCCTAATGCCTGGTTAGCCTCGGGGTGCTGCGGCAACGTAATCATGACGCCATCGCGGCGCAGGATCCCAGCCTTTTCCCGCGCAATCAGGTCCACCGTCGAACCCAGCCACTCGGTGTGGTCAAGCGAGATGTCGGTAATCACCGACACCATGGGCTCGACAATATTGGTCGCATCGAGGCGGCCGCCCATGCCCACTTCCACCACCGCCGTATGCACCTTGCTGGAAGAAAAATGCAAGAAGGCCATCGCGGTGACGGTCTCAAAAAAACTGGGCAGCGCAGGCAGCACTCCATTGCGTACCAACGTCGCGGAGGCATCCTCGACACGGAAGAAAACGGATGCCAAATCATCGTCGCTAATCATGGCGCCATTGACCTGGATGCGTTCATTGACGCTGCTCAGGTGAGGCGAGGTGTAAAGCCCCGTCCGATAACCGGCGCGGGTAAGAATGCTGGCCAGGGTCGAAGAGGTGGATCCTTTACCGTTGGTACCGGCAACCAGTATGGAGGTGAAGTTGCGCTCAGCATTGCCTAGCGCAGCCATCAGGGTGCGCATATGCGCCAGCTCAAATTTCCGGCGAGGCGTGCCGGCCGGGGTATGCAATTCCTGACCGAGAGCGTGCAGGCGCTCAAGGGCCGAAGCGTAAGACATATATCTATTTTAGAGGGAATTCACTTTCGATCCTGCGCCAACCAGCGCAACCGCCGATGTACGCCAGCTAGCTTGCCACCGGGGACATGAAATCAAGGGCGCGAATCAGGTAGGCCTTGAGATCGCGGCGGGCTACGATCGCGTCCAGCATGCCGTGTTCGAGCAGGAACTCAGACCGCTGGAATCCCTCCGGCAGCTTCTGTCGAATGGTCTGCTCGATGACTCGCGGACCGGCGAAGCCTATCAGGGCGCCTGGTTCGGCGATATTGAGATCGCCCAGCATGCCAAAGCTGGCGGTCACGCCGCCCGTGGTGGGGTTGGTAAGCACTGAGATGTAGGGCAGCCCCGCATCATCCAGCTGTGCCAGGCCTGAGGACACTTTAGCCAACTGCATCAAGCTGGCGACGCCTTCCATCATGCGCGCGCCGCCTGAAGCGGCAACGATGATGAGCGGCTGCTTCGCGGCCAGCGACCGGTCGATGGCGCGGGCGATGGTTTCCCCTACTACGCATCCCATGCTTCCACCGATAAACGCAAATTCCATGACGCTTAGAACGACCTTATGCGGTCCAAGGCTACCGATGGCGTTGATCACCGCGTCATTTAGGCCGGTCTCCCGCCGGGCTTTTTCCAGCCGGTCCTTATAGGGCTTGATGTCGACAAACTCGAGCGGATCGGTGGATACGAGTTCCAGGTCGACCAACTCGTACCCCGGCTCAAGCAGGCTGGCTACGCGGCTGCGCGCATCCAGCCGAAGATGGTGTCCACACTTGGGGCAGACCTGGAGGTTGGTTTCGAGATCGGCTTTAAAGACGTATTGGCCACAGCCCTCGCATTTCTGCCACAATCCTTCGGTGCGAACGTTCTTCTCCGCCGTATTCGCTTCAATCTCGTTTTCCTGCCGCTTAAACCAGGACATGTATTCCCTTTCGCCACGCCGCCCCCCGTGGTTCCCATCGCCGCTCCAGTTCCTGGAGCATTCTTACAGCTGATGCGCTCTTTCTGCCCGTGATTTTGTGCAACTTTTCTTACTGGAGAAGCTGCATCAACACTCTTCTCCAGTTGGCAGTCACTGGAGAAATGCTCTGGCCGAAGTGGCGGCCGGCTGGCATCAATGCCCGGTGTGGTACGGATGCCCAGCAAGTATTGTAAATGCCCGATAGAGTTGTTCGGCCAGCACCAGGCGGGCGAGTTCGTGGGGTAGCGTCATTGGCCCCAAAGACAGCACCGTTTGCGCCTGTCGCAGGTCCGCCCAGCCGTTTGCCGGCCCAATGGCGAAAACCACCATCTGCTGGCCCGAATCCCGCCGTGTCCCTAGCCACTTAGCCAGCTGTTCTGAGGAGAGGGCGTCGCCTCGGCTGTCCAGCAGCACCAGCCAGGCGGCTGTACGGGCTCGCTGCCGGGCCACAAAATCAAACAGCGCTTCCTCGCTCCGAAAAGCGACGGCATCGATGGCAGCATAGGGGGCTATGCGTTTCAGGTATACATTTGTGGCCGGCCCGAGCAGATCGCTCCGCGTCCGTTGGGCGACAAAGGCGAGCGTAAGGTTCAGCGGGGCGCCCCCGAAAATCTAAGCATTTTGGGTGGTTATTACCTGCGGTCTGTTGCAACCTGCTCCCGGATTGGCGCCATGCCCGCTCCATCGATCACCGCTTCGATCATGGCGTCACAGCCCATGCAGGAGTTGATCATCATGTGGTAGAGACGCCGGTCGGTCCATTCGCGGTCGTAGTAGCGGCGGATGTATTCCTCCCGCCGGCTGTCGGTCGCCTCGAGCTCCGCTCGTGCGCGTCCTGCGTGTTCCGGAAAATGCTGTTCAAACCAACGAATCTTCCTGGTGAGGGACGCGTAGACGAAGATATTGAAAACTCCCGGTAGGCTGGCCAATGCGCAAGCCGCGCCGCGGCCAACAATGACGCAGTTTCCGTCGGCCACGCACTGTTTCAGGTAGTTGCGCACAAACTCGACCATGCGTTCGCTATCGAAAACCTTGTCTTTGGGGGGTGCCGGCAGGCGGTCCACGCTGCCATGCCAGAAGGACTTGCCCATCCGGTAGTACCAGGGGTCAAGACGTTCATCGCATTGTTCGGCCATGCTCTTTGGAACGCCGGCCTTATGGGCGATCTCATCGATCAGGCAGCGATCGATAAGTTTCCAGCGCAGCCGGTCGGCCAGGCGGTGCGCGAACTCCGCTCCCTGGCTGCCGTACTCCCGTTCAATGGTGATGACCCGGACCATGGAGTACTCTCGCGAAACGTATGCCGGACACGCCGGTGGCGTGATGCTAGCACCGGCAGAGCGAATAATCCAGAGCAAGTACAACCCCTCACACCGTATACCTCGGCTTCGCTCCGTCGACAAAAAAGCGCGTCGAGTGCGGTGGTATCCCACTCAAGCCAAAACCCGGCTTGAATGGGGCACCGAGCTTGTCTGTGGCAACCTGAGAATTCGCCAGAACGTGAGCCCAGCCCGGAAGCGGCTGGGGATCATCCTAAACCTGGACCCGCTCCCGCTGCCATTAGAAGGAAACCGAGGGATCTGCAGCTCTTCTTCTCTACCCACGGCTGGGTGCCCCATTCAAGCCGTACTTTGGCTTGAGTGGGATACCGGAAGCACTCGACGCGCCTTTTTTGTCATTGGCAGCGAAACAGACTCTAAGGCTCGGCCAGGACCGGGTTGCGCAAGCTGCCGATCCCGGCGATCTCCACCACCACATCGTCCCCTGGTTTTAGCCAGCGCTGCGGAGTGCGGCCCATGCCAACCCCTGCCGGCGTACCGGTGCTGATGATGTCTCCCGGCACCAGGGGCATCATGGTCGAAATATAAGAGATAAGCCGGGGCAGCTTGAAGATGAGCTCGCGCGTGTTGGACTTCTGCAGGGTTTCCCCGTTGATAGAAAGCGAGATGTCCAATTGATGAGGATCGGGCACTTCATCTTTGGAAACGATCCACGGTCCCGTTGGCCCGAAGGTAGGGAAGTTCTTGCCCAGGGTCCATTGTGAAGTGGCCAGCTGCACATCGCGAGCGCTCACGTCATTGAGGATGGTATAGCCGAAGACGTGGTTTTCCCACTCCGCTTCCGGGATGTTGCGGCCGCCTTGGCCGATCACGACCGCGAGTTCCGCTTCATAGTCAGGTTGCTGGCTCGCGCGTGGCAGCAGAATAGGCTGTCCGTTGCCGATGAGTGTCAGCGGATACTTGGTGAAAACCGTAGGAAATTTGGGCGGCTCCATTTTCGATTCCACCGCATGATCGCGGTAATTCAGGCCGATACAAAGAATCTTGGAAGGCCGCAGCACAGGAGCCTCTAGCGTGACGGAGGACAAGGGGGCAAGCAAATTCAGGCCGGTCTCTTCCAATTGCTGGTTGACACCCTCCCACCTTTTAGGTCCCGCGGCAATGAAGGCCACTGTGTCCTGGTATCCGAGCGGAGTGAGGGGGAAGACATGGCCGTCCTTGACAAGTGCCGGGCCAGTGGCTGCATCGCGACGATAGGTGATAAGGCGCATCCCTCGATTGTCCATCGCCGGGCAAAGGAATGGGTAAAAAATTATGGAATTGCCGGACGTAGCGGGGAACGGACCTGCTGTTTCTTTCTGTCTATCCCACCTAACGGTCCCTAATAAGAGTCACCACCCTCCACTTGTCATCCCGGGGGGAGCGCAGCCGAGGGACCTGCTAAATCACCAAGCCGGCAGCCCCCGGCAGGTTCCAGTGGAGATAGACAGCCAACATCCGCAGCACAAAGCAGCCGAGGATACCGCAACTACTCGCGACCACCCCATTGACCCTCATCCTGAGGCAGACAATCGTGATCGCAGCCCCGAAAAGCGCAGCCGCCGCATACACGTCCGAGCGCAGTACCTTGGGCACCTGGCCGATCAGCAAATCGCGAATCGTTCCCCCGCCCACCCCGGTGATACCGCCCATCATTGTCGCCAAGAGCGGATTCAATTTGAACTCCAAAGCCTTGGTCGCCCCCGCAATCGCAAAGAAGCTTAGGCCCGCCGCATCCAGACTGGTCACTAGCCAATGGTTGACTCCCCCGACAGAGGCGCGCAGTACGAAGACCGCCGCCCCCGTGGCCAGCGCCACCGCAGCATAATTCCAATTGCGGATGGCTCCCGGCGGGACATCGCCAATCAGCAGATCGCGCACGATGCCGCCTCCCAGCGCGGTAACAAAGGCCAGAACCAGCATCCCCAGCAAATCGAGCTTGGCTTGCGCAGCCGTAGACGCACCCTCCGCAGCGAAGAGAGCAGTTCCCACCAGGTCGATCGCCAGCAGGAGATGAACAGCGCGCGGCCGGACAGCAAATTTCATCTCTCGACTATAGAAGCTAAGCTCCTCACTGTGGTCAGCTCAAGGCAATCAGAACGCGACCGAAGAAATCTGCATCTGCCTACAATGGAGCTTGGAGGTGTAATGGCGAAGCCGAACGAGGGACGAAGCCGGGTTGTCATTCAGAACGTAGAACCTGAACTGGACTGTGGGCGCTTTCCCATCAAGCGGATTGTCGACGACACGGTCATCGTACAAGCGGATGTTTTCGGCGACGGGCATGATGAGGTGCGGGCGCGGCTCCTGTGGAAGCAGGAAGCGGATGCAGACTGGCAGGCAACAGAAATGCGGCCGCTGGGAAACGATCGTTGGCAAGGAGAATTTCCCGTCAAGCAAGTTGGCGGCTATCGCTACACCCTTGTGGGTGAAGTGGATCATTTCGGAACCTGGCGCAGTGATCTCAAGAAGCGCATCGCAGCGCAGCAGGATCTCAAACTGCCGTTTGCCACGGGTGCAATCCTTCTCGAAGAGGTGCAGGCGCGGGCCTCGAAGCAAGACAGCGCAAAGCTGGCCGCCTGGGCCAAGGCGCTCAAAAGCGGAAAGGATGACGCCGCAACCGCCGACCTGGCCTTGCAGGACGAGCTCGCGGAGATGGTTAAGCGCTACCCCAATACCCCGCTCGAGACCCGCTACGACCGCGAACTGGAAATTACCGTAGACCGGGAAAGGGCGCGCTTTTCCAGCTGGTATGAGCTCTTTCCGCGATCCTGGTCAACCACCCCCGGCAAACATGGAACCCTGCGCGACGTGGCTGCGCGGATGGATTACGTGGCGGAAATGGGTTTTGACGTCCTTTACCTACCCCCTGTCTCCCCCATCGGGAAAAGCTTCCGCAAGGGCAAAAACAACACCGTCGAAGCCGCGCCGGGAGACGAGGGCAGCCCTTGGGCCATCGGTTCGGCGGAGGGGGGCCATACCGCGGTCCACCCCGCCCTTGGCACCATCAAAGACTTCAAGGACCTGGTCCAGCGGGCCATCCAATTGAAAATGGAAGTAGCCCTCGATATTGCCTTTCAATGCTCGCCCGATCATCCCTGGGTGACCGAACATCCCGAGTTCTTTAAGAAGCGTCCCGACGGGTCGATTCAATACGCGGAGAATCCACCCAAGAAGTACCAGGACATCTATCCACTGGACTTTGAATCCACTAACTGGCAGGGACTGTGGGATGCCCTCAAAGGCGTCTTCACCTTTTGGATGGACCAAGGTGTCCGCATCTTCCGCGTGGACAATCCGCATACCAAGGCTTTCCCCTTCTGGCAGTGGGTCATCCCCGAGCTGAAGGCGAAAGACCCCGGGGTTTTGTTTCTGGCCGAGGCCTTTACCCGGCCCCGCGTGATGGAGCGCCTGGCTAAGCTCGGTTTTTCCGAGTCCTATACCTACTTCACCTGGCGCGACACCAAGGAAGAGCTCACTGAATATTTGCTTGAGCTCACCACTACTCCAGTAAAGGAATACTTCCGCCCCAACTTCTGGCCCAACACCCCCGATATCTTGGCAAAAAGCCTGCAGAGCGGCGGTTTGCCGGCCTTTCGCAGCCGGTTGGTCCTGGCCACCACCCTGACGGCAAATTACGGAATGTACGGACCGGCTTTCGAGTTAGGAGAGAGCACTCCCTTCAAGCCGGGCAGCGAAGAATACCTGGACTCAGAGAAATACGAGATCAAACTCTGGGATTTGAAGAATCCCGCTAGCCTTAAGCCGCTGATTACCCTGCTGAACCAGATTCGCCGGCAAAACAAGGCACTGCAGAGCAACGAACGGCTGCATTTCCACCCCACGGACAACCCGGCACTCATCTGCTATTCCAAGCGCACGGCAGATGGCGCGAACACGGTGCTCATGGTTGTCAATCTCGATCCTTTTTGGGGACAGAGCGGTTGGGTTTCCCTGGATTTAGGGGTACTTGGGCTCGCTGCGGGCGATACATTTGAAGTTTACGATCTTCTGGCGGATCGCTCCTATCGCTGGCAGGGGTCAAGAAACTACGTTGCCCTGCGACCGGCGGAAACGCCCGCGCATCTTTTCCGTGTGCTGCCCGCCGGGACGGGAGCACCGATCATATAACTGTAATAGTTACAATTTACCCAGAAATCAAGCCGGGAGGCAAGATTGAAGCAACCGGGAAGCGCGGCGGACCCGCTCTGGTACAAGGACGCGATCATTTACGAGTTGCATGTCAAGGCATTCATGGACAGCAACAACGATGGCATTGGCGATTTCCAGGGGTTACTTAGTAAGCTCGACTACTTGCAGGACCTGGGCGTCACCTGCCTATGGCTCCTCCCGTTCTTCCCGTCGCCTTTGCGTGACGACGGCTACGATATCGCCGACTACCTCAGCGTGCACCCCAACTACGGCACCATGGAGGACTTCCGGGAGTTCCTGATCCAGGCCCATAACCGCGGCCTGCAAGTGATGATTGAGTTGGTCATCAATCACACGTCCGATCAGCATCCCTGGTTCCAGCGCGCCCGCCTGGCCCCTAAAGGTTCGCCCGAGCGCGACTTCTACGTGTGGAGTGACACCGATCAGAAATATACCGGCGCCCGCATCATCTTTACTGATACCGAAAAATCCAACTGGACCTGGGATCCCGATGCCCAGCAGTACTATTGGCATCGCTTTTTCTCCCATCAACCAGACCTGAACTATGACAACCCAGCGGTGATCGAAGAAGTGGTAAAGGTCATGCACTACTGGCTCGACATGGGCGTGGATGGGCTGCGCGTCGATGCCATTCCTTACCTGGTGGAGCGTGAAGGCACCAACTGCGAAAATCTTCCCGAAACCCACGCAGTGATGAAGCGCATACGCGCCGAGATTGACAAGGAATACGCCGCCAGAACGATTCTCGCGGAAGCCAACCAGTGGCCCGACGATGTGCGTATTTACTACGGCGACGGAGATGAGTGCCACATGGCATTTCACTTTCCTCTTATGCCCCGGATGTATATGGCGCTGCGCCAGGAAGATCGCCTGCCGATCACCGACATCATGGCGCAAACACCGGAGATCCCGCATAACTGTCAGTGGGGCTTGTTTCTGCGCAATCATGATGAGCTGACATTGGAGATGGTTAGCGATGAAGAGCGCGATTATATGTACCTGGCTTATAGCGCAGACCCGCGCATGCGCATTAACGTAGGCATCCGGCGGCGCCTGGCGCCTTTGGTGGATAACAACCGCCGCCGTATCGAGCTGTTGAACAGCCTGCTCTTCTCCTTTCCCGGCACGCCGATCGTTTACTACGGCGATGAGATCGGCATGGGCGATAACATCTACCTCGGCGACCGCAACGGAGTGCGTACCCCGATGCAGTGGAGCGGCGACCGCAACGCCGGCTTTTCCCGCGCCACGCCCGCCAAGCTCTACAGCCCGGTAGTTATGGATCCGGTTTGGGGCTACGAGGCGATCAACGTAGAAGCGCAGCAGGGCGACCCTTCTTCCCTCCTGAGCTGGATGCGCAATATGATCGCCCTGCGCAAGCTCTTCCAGGTCTTTGGCCGCGGCACCCTAAGCTTCCTAAACCCCACCAACCGTAAAATCCTCGCCTACATCCGCGAGTATCAAAACGAAAAAGTTCTCTGCGTGGCCAACCTCTCCCGCTTTGCTCAGCCCGTGGAGCTGGACCTCGCACAGTATGCCGGCATGGTGCCGGTCGAGATGTTGGGCTATGTAGAATTCCCCCGCATTCGCACCGCACCCTACCCTCTGACGGTTGGGCCCTATGGCTTTCTGTGGCTGGAATTGCAGCCCTCGCCGGAACCCGTGGCAAACCTCGACGACGCCGGGGAGCCGGAGCTCGAGATCAGCGGAACTACGGATTGGATGAGCGTTCTCGAAGGTAACGGCCGCAGGGAACTGGAGGAGTCGGTCCTGCAGGGTTATCTAACCCGCCAGCGTTGGTTTGGCGCCAAGTCACGCGCCATCACCGCCACCAGAATTGAAGACTGGGCGGTCTTCAACCAGGGCGCCAGCGCGCTGGCGTTAATCGAGATTCAATACTCTGAAGGGGAGAGCGACACCTACCTGGTTACCCTGGGACTTCTTTTTGGCAAGGCTGCGGATGCGCTGCGGGAAGAGTCGCCCAATGCCCTGTTGGCCCGGGTGGTCACCGCTGCAGAAGAGGGCGTGCTCCATGAAGCAGTCTTTAACGACAGCGCCAGCGAAGCGCTCCTGGCGTTGATCGCAGGCGGCACGCAGATTTCTTCGCGAGAGGGTGTCATCCTCGGGGTCCCCAGCACTGCGCTGGCTCAATTAAAGGGCCCATCGAGAGAGACGCCACGGCGCGGTTCGGCGGAGCAAAGCAACACCTCGATCATCTTCGGCGACAAGCTGATCATGAAGTTGTTCCGCAGGCAGCAAGTCGGCCCCAATCCCGATACGGAAATCGGTAGTTATCTCACCGAGCAAACCCACTTCACCCATATCGCACCCTTTGGTGGTTCTATCCAATACACCCGCAAAGGGCAGGAGCCATCGACGCTGGCCATGTTGCAAGGCTTGGTCACGAACGAAGGCGATGGATGGAGCTGGACCCTGGAAGAATTGGACCGCTACTACGAAGCCTGCGCTGCACAGAGCTTTGCTCAGGGTGGAGTCATCGAGGAGCAGACCAGCCTGCTCCAGTTGAGTGAAGCCCCGGAATCGCAGTTCGCCCGCGAGCACGTCGGTCCCTACCTCGACGCCGCTGCCCTGCTGGGCAGACGCACTGCGGAGTTGCACGTTGCCCTGGCCTCGCCGACCACAGACCCCGCGTTCATGCCCGAGCCGCTCACTTCCCAGGACATCGACCGCTTGCGCGAGGATCTGATTCTGCACGCCGGAAAAGCCTTCGATGCTCTCAAGGAAAACGTGGCTCGCTTACCCGATAGTGTTCTGGAAAGGGCCGGCCTGGCGCTCAGCCGCAGGAGCATGGTGCTCGATCGCTTGCGCCAATTGAATTCCAGACAGATCGACGCGCTGCGCACCCGCATCCACGGGGACTATCATCTGGGACAGGTGCTGCGGTCCAAAGGCGACTTCGTCATTTTGGACTTCGAGGGTGAGCCGGCGAGGTCGCTGGCCGAGCGCAGAACCAAGCAGTCGCCGCTCAAAGACGTGGCGGGCATGCTGCGTTCCTTCAGCTACGCGGCCTTTTCCGCCCTGATGAAGTATTCTTCGCGGCGCCCGGAAGACTTTCATCGCCTGGAGCCGTGGGCGCGACTGTGGGAGCAATCGGTCTCGTCGGCCTTTCTGCGTACTTATTGCGAGTTTGCCAAGGGAGTTTCAGTGATTCCGTCAGAACCGCGGCTTTTCCAGCAGTTACTGGAAGCTTATGTTATCGACAAAGCGCTCTATGAGCTGGCCTACGAGTTGAACAACCGGCCCAATTGGGTATTGATTCCCTTAACTGGAATATTGGGCTTGCCGGTGTAGTTACATGCCCGGCGGAACATTGCGACTGAGTTACAGGTAAGATCCGAGAGGGGAGCCGAAGGTACAAGCATGGCGAAGTTAGAGCTTTCGGAAGACACGAAAACAGGGATCGAAGCGGTAGGGGCTGCCGACCTGCTCATCGCAGTCGCGGTGCAGGTCGATGCCGAGCAGCTTCGCGCCGCGGCCACGCAGAGCGTCCTGGCCCTGAATGCCGCTAATCCTACGTCAGGTCTGCGCACTGTGGTGGCGTTTCCGGGGGTGGCCAAGGTGGAGACCCCGGACAAAGGTGACACCGAGGGCGATCAGGTGGCTGCCGATAAAAGCTTGCGCTTCCTGCCCTATACGCTTCCTTCCGGCGATTCCTCGAAGATTCCCTCGCTTGCCTCGGCAAGCACCTATCAGGCGATTTTTGTCATGGCGCGAGAGCTGGGTGTGAGCGCATGCGCAGTGATCGGCGTCGATCTCGCGGCGCTGGAGACAAATTTTCTCGGACCCATGCTGGCGCCGGTGTTGGCGAAGCGATGCGAACTCGCCATGCCGCTCTATGCCATGGGAAAGTTTGACGGCCTGCTCAACTCCAGCATCCTCTCTCCGCTCACCCGGGCTCTTTATGGCAAGCGGGTACGCTTCCCCCTGGCGCCGGACTTCTGCATTTCAGCCGCCCTGCTCCCCGAGCTTGAAGTGGCCTTGCAGCGATCCACAACACAAGGGCAGGATCTCTTTTGGCCGGCGACTGAGGCGGCCATGCGTGACAAAGCCATCTGCCAGGTCTATGTGGATACCAGGCACATCCCTACCGCGGATGGGGTCGATCTAAGCACCATATTGGCCCAGACCGTGGGCCCTCTGTTTGCGGAGATGGCAACCAACGCGGCCCTGTGGCAGCGGATTCGCGGCTCGCACCCGGTGGAAACCGAGGGTGTTGCTGTGGCCTCTCCCGCCGACGGGCACCCTGCGGATACAACCCCTATGGTGGAGACGTTCCAGCTCGGCTTCCGCAATCTGCAGGAGGTCTGGGGTCTGGTGCTGCCACCGGTTACGCTCCTGGAGCTGAAGCGGCTGGCCCGGGTGAGCGTGGACCGCTTCCACATGCCCGACGAACTCTGGGTCCGCATTGTTTATGATTTCGCCTTGGCGCACCGGCTGCGTACGCTCAGCCGCTCCCATTTGTTAGGGGCGCTCACGCCCCTGTACCTGGGATGGGTCGCATCCTACGCGCTGGAAGTAGGCGGCGCCAGCCCCGCCGAGGCAGAGCAAAGGTTGGAAAAGCTAGCTCGCGCCTATGAAGATGGCAAGCCCTACTTATTATCGCGGTGGCGTTGGCCAGACCGCTTCAACCCATAGGGCAGGAGGAGAAGATTATGTGGACTCAGGTGTCACAGTCACTGCACGAATCGATGGCTCGGGTCATTAGCCGCATCGCGACGTTGCTTCCCGGCATCCTGGCTTTTATTGTCGCCGTCCTGTTTTTTGCTGCCATCGCCTGGCTGCTGGCCTGGGTGGTGCGCGCTTTCTTGACTGCGATCCGCATCGATGACCGGCTGGCGCGCGGAACCAACACCATCGCCGAATGGTCGCCCACCTATACCCCCACCACTCTGATCACGCGTATCGTTTACTGGTGCATCGTCCTGGTAGGTTTTCTGGTTGGACTGGAAGCCTTTGGCGCGTCCTCAGACAACCTCCTCACCGCACGGCTACTTGGTTACATTCCCAACGTTGTGGGTGCGGTGGTGCTGCTCATCCTGGGCAACGTGGTTGCGCGCTTTCTTTCCCGCAGTGTCCTCATTGGCGCAGTGAACATGAATCTTCACTATGCGCGGTTATTGAGCCTGGGCGTCAAGTGGCTGGTGTTGGTGCTCACCGCCGCGATGGTGCTCGACCACCTGTCGATCGGGGCTGCGATTGTGGACCTGGCATTTGGCATTCTCTTCGGCGGCATCGTTCTGGCGATGGCGCTGGCCGTGGGTCTGGGTTCGCGTGACCTGGTGAGCCGCTCGCTGGAACGGGAAGCGGTCCGGCCGCCGACGGAGACCATGCCTGAAGAGCAGTTCCGCCACTTCTAGCTCTGTCCTCATTTGTGAGAAGGTTGTATCAATGGACAGAAAGAGCGTAGGAGCAGGGGCGTCGGTGAAGGTCGCCATTTTGGGCTTTGGCACGGTGGGCACATCCGCGGCCCGCATCTTGTGTGAGCACCCGCCGCAAGGCGTAGTGCTTAGCTGCATCTTCAACCGGGGAATCGATCGCAAACGCGTCCCGTGGATTCCCTCGTCCGTCCTCTGGACGGAAGACTTCGACCAGGTTCTCGCCTCCAATGCCGACATCGTCGTGGAGGTGGCAGGCGGGCTTAATCCTGCCGGCGACTGGGTGCGGTCGTCGCTCGCAGCGGGTAAGTCGGTGGTCACGGCCAACAAGAAATTGATTGCCGAGCAGGGGCCCGCGTTGGAAGAGTTGGCCCGGCGGCATGGTTGTCAGCTGCTGTATGGCGCCGCGGTGGCAGGTGGTGTTCCCGTCATCCCCGCAGTGCAGCAGGGGCTGGCCGGCGACCGCATCAACCGCTTTCACGGCATTTTGAACGGCACCTGCAATTTCATTCTCAGCAACATGGAAGATGGGGCCGAATTTGACCCCACCTTGCGCCAGGCACAGGAGCGCGGTTATGCCGAGGCCAATCCCACAGAAGATGTCGATGGTTTCGATGCCCGCGCCAAACTGGTGATCCTCTCCCGCCTTGGACTGCGCGTCGAGGTCTTGCCGGAGGAAGTTGCCTGCCGCACCATCCGCGACGTTTCCGCCGTTGACTTCGCCTATGCCAAGGAACTGAACTGCACCATCCGCCAGATTGCGCGTGCCGAAGTCAGAAATCAGGAGCTGTTAGCCACGGTTGGGCCGATGCTGGTCCCGCGCAGCTCACCTTTGTCGTGGTCGCGGGGCACAGAGAACATGGTCATTTCCGGTGGCCAGTATGGCGGCGAAACTGTCTTCTCCGGCCACGGGGCCGGAGGCAATCCCACGGCGGTGGCTGTCGTCTCGGATGTGTTGGCCATCGCCCATGGCGGCTGCCCAGTGACCATTCCCAGTACCCGGGCGCGGGTCGACGGCGATTTTGTCGTGCCTCATTACATCCGGTTCGTGGTCGACGACCGCCCCGGCATCATAGCAGCGATCGCGGGCGACCTTGCCATTCAGCACATCAATATCAACGCCATCCTGCAAAAACCAGGCTATCCGAAGGACCGTCTACCCTTCGTGGTGACTGTCGAACCTTGCAAGAGTTCGGCCTTGAAGGCGGCGCTGGCCAAAATCGCCCAAATGGACTGCATGCAGGCGCCGCCCTTCGACCTGCAGATGCTGGAAGAGACCATCGCCTAGCGCTTCGGTTGAGTGCCGCGCCGTAGGCGCGGCACTCAACCGGACCTGCAGTTCCACTCCACGTTGCACAAAATCAAAACCCTAAAACAGGATGCGGCTCGTAGGGCTCCTCGAGCGCCTTCATCTCGCCCTCATCCAAATGAATGTTCAGCGCCTCGATTGCCTGATCCAGATGAGCCATCTTGCTCGCCCCGATGATAGGCGCGCTCACCCCAGGCTTGCCCAGAATCCACGCCAATGCCACCTGCGAATTCTGTATTCCCCGCTTGGTGGCAATTTCGGTCAGCCGATCCACCACCGTGAAGTCGGAAGGCCGGTAGTAAAGCTTTTGCGCAAAATCATCCGTCTTTGCGCGAATGGTTTCCCCGCGGCTTTCAGCATTCCGGTTTCCGGCTAAAAAACCGCGCGCCAGCGGACTCCAGGGGATAAGCCCCACGCCCTCCTCCAGGCAAAGCGGAATCATCTCCCGCTCTTCTTCCCGGTAGACAAGGTTGTAGTGATTCTGCATGGTCACAAAGCGGGAGAGCCCCATCATGTCTGAAGTCTGGAGCATTTTAAGAAACTGCCACGCATACATAGATGACGCGCCGATGTAGAGTGCCTTGCCCGACCGCACTACCTGGTCCAGAGCCTCGAGCGTCTCCTCGATGGGGGTATGCGGATCGAAGCGGTGGATCTGGTACAGATCGACATAGTCGGTCTGCAGCCGGCGCAGACTATCGTCGATGGCGTGCATAATATGCTTGCGCGAAAGACCCTGTTGGTTCGGATCGCTTCCCATGGCGTTGAAGACTTTGGTTGCGATCACCAGCTTGTCCCGCGACGGACCATACTCTTTGAGCGCCCGCCCGGTGATCTCTTCGCTGACTCCCAGCGAATACACATCCGCCGTATCAAAGAAATTGATACCGGCTTCAATCGCACGGCGGTAAAACGGCCGTGCCTCCGCATCCTCCAGCACCCACTCGCGCCACTTTTTCGATCCGTAGGTCATGGTTCCGAGGCAAATCCGGGAAACCTTTAATCCGGTCGAACCAAGGTTGACGTATTCCATTGCACCCTCCCAAGATGTCGGGCGTCTCATCGTGCCCTGAAATTGATTATGCACTGCGTCGCATCTCAATCAAGTAAATGGCCATCTAACAGCAGATATGGATACCAGCAGTTCAGTCGAGATCTCCTTAGATGGAGCAAAGATCAAGGCCCACGAAGGCGAGTGGTTGGTGGATGCCATCACCCGGGAGAAGGGCCTTCCCCACATTTGCTATCACCCCCGCCTCGGCCCCATCCAGACTTGCGATACCTGCATGGTTGAGGTCGATGGCAAACTAACGCGCGCCTGCTCCACTGCCGTGCATTCCGGTTTGAACGTTGTCACTGAATCTGCGGCCGCCCGCCAGGCTCAACTCGAAGCCATGGATGTCATTCTCGGCAACCACCTGCTCTACTGCACAGTCTGCGATAACAACAATGAAAACTGCACCGTGCATAACACCACCGCGCTGCTGAATGTCGAACATCAAAAACGCCCGTACTTGCCCAAGCCTTACCAGGCCGACTTCAGCAATCCCTTCTACCGCTACGATCCCGACCAGTGCATTCTCTGCGGACGCTGCGTCGAGGCCTGCCAGAATGTGCAGGTCAATGAGACCCTTTCCATCAACTGGGAATCCGAACATCCGCGCGTGCTGTGGGATGGCGGCGAACAGATTGCCGGCTCCAGTTGTGTCTCCTGTGGCCACTGTGTCACCGTGTGCCCCTGTAATGCGCTGATGGAAAAATCCATGCTGGGGCACGCGGGCTACTTTACTGGCCTACCGAAAGACGCACTAAACAAGATGATCGACCTGGTCAAAGCGGTCGAGCCGGAAATCGGTTATCCGCCGATCATGCGCGTCTCCCAGACGGAGGCGGCCATGCGTGATGTGAGGGTCAAGAAAACCAAGACCGTCTGTACTTATTGCGGCGTAGGCTGCAGCTTCGATATCTGGACCAAGGATCGCCACATCCTCAAGGTCGAACCCTCTGAGGGCGCAGCGAATAACATCTCCACTTGCGTAAAAGGTAAGTTTGGCTGGGATTACGTGAACAGTGCCGAGCGCCTGAAGGTTCCTCTGATCCGTGAGGGCGACGGCTTCCGCGAAGCCAGTTGGGAAGAAGCCTTGCACTTGACCGTGCGCCGCCTCTCAGAAATCAAAGCCGCCCACGGTCCGGATGCTATCGGGTTAGTGGCATCCTCGAAGTGCACCAATGAAGAAGCCTACCTGATGCAGAAGCTCGCTCGGGCAGTAGTCGGTACCCACAACGTCGATAACTGCTCGCGCTATTGTCAGTCGCCTGCAACCCAGGGTCTGTTCCGCACCGTCGGCTACGGAGGTGACTCCGGCTCGATCAGCGATATCGCGCAGGCATCGCTGGTGTTGATAGTTGGCAGCAATACCTGCGAGAGCCATCCCGTATTGGCGACGCGCGTTAAACGGGCGCAGAAACTGCATGGCCAAAAAGTAATCGTCGCTGATCTGCGCCGGCATGAGATGGCGCAGCGCGCCGACATCTTCTTCCGCCCCCGGCCCAGCACCGATATGGTATGGCTCTCCGCACTGAGCCGCTTCATCCTCGATCAGGGATGGGCCAAACAGGAATTTCTTGACCAATGGGTCAACGGACTCGCCGAATACCGCACGAGCCTCGAGCCGTTCACCCTCGAATATGCCGCGGAAATCAGCGGCGTTCCCATCGAAACATTGAAAACAGTCGCGCATGAAATTGCCTCGGCGGAGCGCGTCTGCTCCTTGTGGGCCATGGGAGTCACTCAGCACTGCGGCGGCTCTGACACTTCGACTGCGATTTCCAACCTGATGCTGATTACCGGGAACTACATGCGGCCGGGAACCGGCTGCTATCCATTACGCGGTCACAACAATGTGCAGGGTGCAAGCGACTTCGGCGCCATGCCGGCGTATTTTCCTGGCTACGAAAAGGTGGATGACGAGGAAGCCCGTGACCGCTACGAGCACGGCTGGGATTGCAAGCTTCCCAGCACCAAGGGTCTCGACAATCACGAGATGGTACATTCCGCGCTCGATGGAAAGATCAAGGCCATGTACGTTGTGGGCGAAGACATGTACAGTGCGGATTCAAACGCACATGAAGTAGGCGAGGCTTTTTCAAAGCTCGACTTTTTTGTCGTGCAGGATATCTTCTTCAGCGAAACCTGTCGCTTTGCCGACGTCATCTTTCCTGCCAGCCCCAGCCTGGAAAAGGATGGAACCTTCGTGAACACGGAACGCCGCATCCAGCGCCTTTACGAAGCGCTTCCGCCCCTCGGCGAGAGCCATCCCGACTGGAGGATCATCCAGGATGTGGCGCGCGGACTGGGGGCCAATTGGAATTACGGCCACCCCGCCGACATCATGCACGAGGCTGCTTCGCTGTCACCGATGTTCGCCGGAGTCACTTACGACCGGCTTGCCGGTTACAACACGTTGCAATGGCCCGTGGCCATCGACGGCACCGACGAGCCCCTGCTCTACACCAAGGGCTTCCACGCGGAGGACGGCAAGGCGACGCTTTATCCCCTGGAGTGGGTCGAACCGTGCGAAACCAGCGATCAGCAATTCGATCTGCACTTAAACAACGGTCGTCTGCTCGAACATTTCCACGAGGGCAACATGACCTATCGGGTACCGGGAATCCAGGAAGAAACTCCGGAGCGCTGGGTGGAGGTATCACCGGAACTGGCTCAGGAAAGAGGTATCCATTCCGGTCACTGGGTAGAGATTAAATCGAGGCACGGAGAGGTACGGTCCAAGGTGCTGGTGACCGAGCGGGTGGAGGGCAACCAGGTTTATTTACCATTGAATTCCCAGGAAGGCCCGGTCAATATCCTCACCAGCAGCCATGTAGACCGGGACACGCACACGCCGGCCTATAAAGAAGCCGCTGTGCAGATGAACGTGCTTCCGTACCAGGGGCCAAGTCCGCTGATGACCTCCAACTTCCGCCATCATCCCAGTCCCACGCCGCAGCGCGGAGTCGAAGTAGAACGTAAGTGGAAACAGCCCGGCTACCGCATGCCCGGCAACAACCTGGTGCAGATAGAGACCAGCAGGAAGTAGGGGAATTTTCCATGGCAATGCCGGTTCCGCTGAAACGAATCACGCAGCCTGATCCACGCGAAGAATTGCTGAAGCGCATTCGGGAGGCCCCGATAGCCCACGCCGACGCTGTGCTCTCCGCCTATGATCTTTTGCAGCGCCTGCATGACACAGGAACACTGGATGTGCTCCGTGGCGCGTTAGGCGCGGGAGACGCGCTGGTGGAGCACGTGGTGTCTCTATTGACCGCACCCGAATCGGTGACTGCGCTGCGCAACCTGATTCTGCTTGGGAAACTGCTGGGCGGCATGAATCCCGACATCTTGCACGCCGTGGTCGATGGACTGCCCCAGGTCACAGCACAAACCCCGGCAGCCGAACCGCCCACACTTTTTGCCCTGGGACGGCGGGCTACATCGGCGGACGCACGTCGCGGCATGGCTGCTGCAGTAAGCGTCCTGGAAGTATTGGGACGGGGCCTGGAGAAGGGCTCTACCGGCAAAAAGTAGAACAGCAGGTCTCCCCACCAACCACGTCGCCAAGCTCGATGGGAAATCCGGGGTAGCTTAGCGTAGGGCCCTGCTGTTTCAGCTAGTGGCGGAAACTAGCCTTTACCCGCGCTGGCTAACTTCACCTGCGCTTCGTGGATCACTTCATTGGCCTGCGCGTACTTCTCTGCATCCTCACCCGCTTCGCTCCACATCTTCTGGCCGCTTTCGAGCTGTCGCTGTGCTTCGCCTGCGTCGATCTCTTCCGGTTTAATCGCGTTTTGCGCCAAGATCGTCACCCGGTCCGGCAGCACTTCCACAAAACCCCACACCACGAAATACGTCTGATCGCCAGCACTGCCGCCGTGCAATCTCACCTCGCCCACACCGAGCTCAGCCAGTAACGGAGCGTGCCCATACAGCACCTCCATATAGCCAGACTTCGACGGAAGCTCGACCGCATCCGCGTCCTGGTCGATTAAAACCTTATCCGGCGTCACCAGCCGGACTTGCAGTTGGTTATCTGAATCTGCCATGGTTACTTACTCTGCATGCTCTTGGCTGCTTCAAGCACTTCCTCGATCGTGCCCTTCATGTAAAAGGCCTGTTCCGGAACATCGTCGTGCTTGCCCTCAATAATCTCCTTGAAGCTGCGCACCGTATCCCCCACCTTGACGTACTTTCCAGGCGCCCCGGTAAATACCTCGGCGACATGGAAGGGCTGGGAGAGGAAGCGCTGCACTTTGCGCGCCCGGCTCACGGTGAGCTTGTCGTCTTCGGAGAGCTCGTCGATACCCAGAATGGCGATAATATCCTGCAGATCTTTGAACCGCTGCAGGATGCGCTTAACGCCCTGGGCCACTGCGTAATGTTCTTCACCCACCACGCGCGGAGTGAGAATGCGCGAAGTGGAGGCCAGCGGATCCACCGCCGGGTAGATACCAATCTCCGTCAACGCGCGGGAAAGCACGGTGGTCGCATCCAGGTGGGCGAAGGTAGTCGCCGGCGCCGGATCGGTAAAGTCATCGGCAGGCACATAAATCGCCTGCACCGAAGTGACAGAACCCTTTTTGGTGGAGGTGATTCTCTCCTGCAGTTCACCCATCTCCGTTGCCAGGTTGGGTTGATAGCCCACGGCAGAAGGCATACGTCCGAGCAAGGTCGAAACCTCGGAGCCCGCCTGCGTGAAACGAAAGATGTTGTCGATGAACAGAAGCGTATCGCCGCCTTGCTCATCGCGAAAATACTCGGCGATGGTCAACGCCGTAAGAGCCACGCGCAAGCGTGCTCCGGGCGGCTCCGTCATCTGGCCGTAAACCAGCGCCGCCTTCGACTTCTCGCGGTCTTTTGAATTGATAACGCCGGATTCTTCAAATTCATTCCAAAGGTCAGTGCCTTCACGGGTGCGTTCGCCGACTCCGGCAAAAACCGACACGCCGCCGTGTTTGCTGGCAACGTTGTTGATCAACTCCTGAATGATGACCGTCTTGCCCACACCGGCGCCGCCGAACAATCCGATCTTGCCGCCCTTCAAGAATGGTTGGATCAGATCGATGACCTTGACCCCGGTCTCAAACATCTCTTCCCCGGTGGCCTGCTCTTCGAAAGACGGCGCTGCCCGATGGATGGGCCATTTTTCCTTCGCGTTGACTGGTCCCAGCTCGTCCACCGGTTCCCCGATGACGTTGAGGATGCGGCCCAGCGTAGCCACCCCTACCGGAACGGAAATCTGCGAGCCCAGGTCGAGGCACTGCATACCACGTACCATGCCCTCAGTCGACTCCATCGCTACGCAACGAACGCGGCCTTCACCAATGTGCTGCTCCACTTCCAGCACAACGTTGATGGGCAGCGGCACATCGAAGCCCTCGCTGGTCACCCGGAGCGCCTGGTAGATCGGGGGCATCGTCGCCTCTTCGAATTGCACGTCGACCGCCGGCCCGGAAATTTGAATTACCTTACCTATGTTTTCTGTCATAACGTTTGCTTCCCTCAGCGGCTAAAGCCGCACTCATCCTGCGATGGTCCCTTCAAGGGCTGGACTAGTTCGTCTACGAGAGCGCGGCCGCGCCGCTGACAATCTCGATAATCTCTTTGGTGATAGCAGCCTGGCGCACACGGTTCATGGTCAGCGTAAGCGAGTCGATCATCTTGGAGGCGTTACTAGTGGCTGCATCCATGGCTGTCATGCGCGCCGCCTGCTCAGCAGCGCTGGACTCAATCAACGCGTGATAAATCTGCGAAGCGACGTACTGGCGTAGCAGACCATCCAAAAGTTCCCGTGGCGGCTGGTCATAGATGTAGTCCACTTCGCCCGTGCCGAACTTCTTCGCCTCCCGCTCGGCTTCGCTATTATCGGCTTCTCGAACGCTTATGCCTGCGTGAGCGGCCGCGAGCGCCATCTCTTCGCGCTCCTCCTGGCTCATCTCTTGGGCCTGCTTGATATCCCGCTGCCCAGGCTCGATGATGGGCAAGATGCGCTCTACCACTACCCGCTGAGACAGCACCGACTTGAACTCGTTATAAACCAGGTAGACCGCGTCCAGCTCTTCTTCGATGTAGCGGTGAACCACTTCACGCGCCATGAGTGCGACCTGGTCAAAGCTGGGTTTATCCAGCATGCCGGGGTAGTCGCCTGCCACTTCAATCTGGTTTTTTCGCTCGCCCCGGCTCTTCTCTTCCGGCGGCGGAGGAGGCGCTCCGGGATCGCGATCGTCTGTGTCCGCGGCAGGGTCATTGGCTTTTTCCTGGCTGCCCTGCTTCTCGACAAAAGTAGCCACCCCATAGCGGCGGCGAAAAAGATCCCGGCCTTTGCGCCCGATGGGAGCAATGTCGATCTGCTCCTCACTGTGCTCACTGATGAAGCGAAATGCTGCCTTGGTGATGTTTCCATTGAACCCGCCGGCAAATCCCTTGTCTCCGGAAACAACAATCAGGAGCGCCTCTTTTTCCTCCCGGGCAAGCAACAACGGATGACGCACATCCCCGGTCTGGGGATCGTACAGGTCGATATGGCGCATCAGCGAACCGATGACACTGGCCAGCATGTTGGCATAGGGACGCCCCGATATGGCGCGCTCCTGCGCCCGCCGAAGCTTGGCGGCAGCGATCATCTTCATCGCCTTGGTGATCTGGCGCGTGCTTTTTACACTACGAATGCGCCGTTTTAAATCGAGAATGCTTGCCATGTGCGATCAGGCCTTCTTGGTTTCTTCCTGCTTCTTCTTTTCCTCGTCCGTAAGCGGCTTCACCGACGACTCTTTGAGGGCCGCATCACGATGTTCGGAGAGGAAGTTTTGTTTGTATTCCGTCAACGCCTTTTTGATCCGGTCTCTCAGGTCATCGTCCAGCGCCTTCTTACTCACGATGTCCTTCAGCAATCCAGACTGTGCCGAATCGAGATAGGGATAAAGCCCCGCCTCAAAGGCGTGGATCTCCTCCACCTTCAGGTCATCGAGAAAACCATTGGTGCCGGCGAAGATAACGATGATCTGCTTCTCTGTCGAGAGAGGCGAGAACTGCGGCTGTTTGAGGATTTCCGTGAGCCGTTGACCGCGATTGAGCTGATTCAGTGTGACCTTGTCCAGGTCGCTGCCGAATTGGGCAAAGGCAGCCAGCTCGCGAAATTGCGCCAGGTCGAGTTTCAAGGTGCCTGCCACCTGGCGCATAGCCTTGATCTGCGCGCTCCCGCCCACACGGCTTACGGAAAGGCCGACGTTCACTGCCGGCCGAACACCGGAATTGAACAAGTCACCTTCCAGGTAGATCTGCCCATCGGTGATGGAGATAACGTTGGTCGGAATGTAAGCGGAGACGTCTCCTGCCTGGGTCTCGATGATAGGCAGCGCGGTCAGCGAGCCGCCGCCCTTGGCATCGCTCAGCTTGGCCGAGCGCTCCAACAGGCGCGAGTGAAGGTAAAACACATCACCGGGATAGGCTTCGCGGCCGGGAGGACGACGCAACAGCAGGGAAATCTCACGATACGCGACCGCGTGCTTGGAGAGGTCATCGTAGATGATGAGCGCATGGCGGCCGCTATCCCGGAAGAACTCACCCATGGCGGTAGCGGCATAGGGAGCCAGGTACTGCATCGGCGCCGGTTCTGACGCGGTGGCCGCCACCACGATGGTGTAGTCCATGGCCCCGTGTTCCGAAAGTGTTTGCACTACCTGGGCTACGGAGGATCGCTTCTGCCCGATGGCGCAATAAATACAGATCAGGTTGTTCTTGGCGCTATTGATGATGGTGTCGAGCGCGATGGCGGTCTTGCCCGTTTGCCGGTCACCGATAATCAGTTCGCGCTGCCCGCGGCCGATGGGGATCATGCTGTCGATGGCCTTGAGCCCGGTCGACATCGGCTCGCGCACGCCCTGGCGGTCGACCACTCCGGGAGCGATGCGCTCGATAGGAGCGAGCTCTGTTCCCTCGATGGGGCCACGGTCATCGATCGGCTGCCCAATGGCGTTGACCACGCGGCCAATCATCCCGTTGCCCACCGGCACACTCATAATCTCGCCGCTGCGCTTGACCTCGTCTCCCTCGCGCAGGACCGTGTAATCGCCCAAAATAACGCAGCCCACCTGATCCTCGTCGAGGTTCATTGCCAGGCCTTCCACGCCATGGGGAAATTTCAGCATCTCTCCCGCCATGGCCTTGTCCAGCCCGTGGAGGCGGGCGATTCCGTCGCCCAGGGAAATGATGGTCCCTACCTGGTCGACGCTAATCTCTGCGTCGTAGTTTTGGATCTGCTCCTTCAGGAGCTGTGTAATCTCGTCTGCGTTGATCTGAGCCATACCGTTCTTTCGTCAATTCTCGATTTTGTTTGTGATCGCCCGTTCTACTTGACCGGCGCGTTTGTTATCGGCGTTAGCTGGAAACCAGCCGCTCTTTCAAGCGTTCCAAACGTCCCCGCACTGAGCCGTCATAGATGGTGCTACCAATGCGCACAATCGCGCCGCCGATCAAAGACTTGTCCTCGCGGAAGGTCGCGTTGACCTTGTTGTGGCCGGCCAACACAGAAACCTGCCCTTCCAGCTCTGCCCGCTCCCGATCTTCCAGTGGGCGCGCCGTAACCACCTCGGCATCGGAGATCGACAAACGCCGGTTCATCTCCTGCCGGTACTCCTCAAGAATTTCCCCTAGCGCACTCAACCGTTCGTGCCTGATCAGCACCGCCAGGAAATTTCTCACCTGGGGGCCGCAGCCGATCCGGCTGTTGATCTTGTCCAGAATCGCTACCCTCTTCTGTGCGGAGATGGAAGGATTCAGCAAGAGTTCTTTAAGGTCCTTGCTGCCGGCGAACGTGGCAGCAAAATCTTCCAGCTGCTGCTCTACTTCAGCGGTGTTCAACTTCGCGTCCAATACCACATCGGCCAGGGCGCGGGCATAACGAGCGGCGAAAACGGCCATCAGCTTTCCCCTCTGCCCTGGGCGTGCTTGCTCAGGCTTTGGGCAAACTCCTGCAGCAGGCCGCGATCATCATCCTCTGTCAGCACGATTCTCTGGGCTGCACGATCCACAGCTAACCCTGCGGCAAACCGCTTGAGATCCCTCTGGGCGGCGCTGGCCGCTGCGGCAATATCTTTACTCGCCGCCTCAACGATTCGCCGCCGTTCCTCTTCAATTGAGGCTTTGATGCGGGCTTCGTCCTCCACGCTATCCTTCTCCGCCTGCTTGCTGATGGCCGCGATCTCCTGGTCTAAATGCCCCAGTCTTTGTTCAATGGCCGCCAGGCGTTGATGAGCCTGCTCGGTCGCCGTCCGCGCATCGAGTAGCCGCTGCTGGATGCTTTCCCGGTTTGCCCGGAAAGTCTTGGGCAAAAACTTCAACAACGCGTAGAGAATGGCGCCGGCGAGCAGAGCGAAGTTCAGGTATTCGAATAGGCGCGCCGCCGACTCCTTATCCAGGTGAAACCAGCGCGCAAGCAGCTTTACCGACGGGGAATGGCGATAAACATCATCGCCGGATTCCAATTCCGTGGTTCCCTCACGGGACTCGCTCGTCGCATGGTCGTCAGACTTGGGGGCATCTGCTGCAGCGGCAGCTTGCAAGGCCCATGAAGCCTTTGCGGGTAAGCAGAGGGCGCCACCTAAGCACAGCAGAAAAACAAACAAGAAGGGCCAACGGGAAAAGTTCAACGGACTCTCCCCACAGTTGCACGGCTTTTCGGCAGGACAGCGGCAAGGATCTCACTGGCCAGCTGGTCGATCGAGTCTTCGATCGTGCGGTGCCCGGCTTCGGTCTGGGCCTGTAAGGCCAATTTGGCCTCCTCGACCTGGCGCTGGGCGGCTGCGTGGGCTTCCGCAACTGCGCTATCTCGTTCCCGAGTCCACTGTTGTTGCTTCAGCTGTCGCGCCTGGAAAATCCTGGAGCGCGCAGCCCGCAGTTGAGCCTCGTACTCCTGTGCCTTGGCGGCAGCAGCAGCCATCGCCGCATCAGCCTGTTCGATCGCCCCTTCGGTACGTTCCCGCCGCTCGTTTAATACCCGCGTCAAGGGGCCGTAAACCAGTAACCGGTAAAGAATAACCAGCAAAAGGAATAGAAAGATGGTCGGTATCGAGCCGAGCAGTAGTCTTTCGAGTTGGTGTAAGGTCTCGTCCATGCCAAATGTTCAGTATATGGGTAGATTGTGAGCGGAGAGTCGGTAGTGACAGCCGGGACCTTTGTTTTTAACAGAGGTTAAATTTGGCTGTCAAACCTAGCCCGTTACGGGACGGCCCAGGTTGCCGCTTGCGAGCCGCGGACTGAAAGATCAATGCTCCCAAACCGGCCTCACAGGCTGCGCAAAGCTAGCATGCCTGAAGGGTACGGTCTTCAAGGCCGCCGAAAACACGCATGCCTGGAGGGTATGGCCTCAAGGTCTGCCGAAAGCACCTGAAGGGTACGGCCTCAAGGTCTGCCGAAAGCTTTGGCCTTGGAGCTACGGGCTTCACTGGCCACGGAAGGATTCATGCTTTGTGTCAGGGCACGACTTTAGTCGGGCCATCAACGCGCGCCTGATGAGGGCTTTACAGGCTGCGGAAAAAACCAGTGACTTGCGTCTGGGGTTTGCTAGCAGTCGATTCGAAGGTCATTGTTTTACCGCCAAAGCTGTTTTTTGGCCGTTTTCTGACGCTGCAGCGGGAGAATTCCCGACTGCAGAGACACCTCTGCCCCGGCGTTACGCCGCGATTGGCATGAGCCTCCTCATGCGTACCAAGTTATAAGCGGTGATGGTCAAGCGGTAGAACCAATCTACACGCCTCAGTCCCCGAAGCTTGACCTGACGGAGCGGCCGGTCGAGCTTAGCCCAACCAAACACACGCTCGATCAGCTTCCGCTTCCGTTGGCTAATCGAGCGGCGCTCGTCAGCTCTTTCCGCCTCCGTTAGACTATTTTTGCGCTGGTTGATGCCGCTCTCATACTCGGCGACATGCGGAGCCACGTGGCGCTGGCGTAGGCCGACAACGAAATGCGAATCTTGATACTGTTTGTCGGCTCCCAACGTATACTCGCGCTCCGCATCGTTCAGCCGGTCGTGGCGCAACTGCTCATCAATCATCTTCAGCGCTACTTCACGCTCCGCGCTGGTGGCTGATTGGCTCGCCTCCGCTGCTACCACCAACCCGTTGCGGTTCTCCATCAAAGCGTGGCCAAGATAGCTGGGAACGCTCTTATCAGCGGTCGCTTTCTTGTACAGTCGGGAGTCTGGGTCTGTCTCCGACTTCACCTTATCGCGCAGCAACACTTCCCCTCCAGATCCTGTACCCTGCCCAGGCTTTGGTACATCGTCCTTGGGTTTAAAACTGCGTGCCGCAGCCCAGGCTTGAATCAACGTTCCATCCACCGTAAAGTGCTCTTCGCTGAGCAAATTGTGCTCCCGGGCTTGCTCCAGTACCGCTCCCAACAGACGCTGGCTTACCTCACCATCAATCAGCCGCTCCCGGTTCTTGGTGAACACCGTCACGTCCCATACCCGATCGTCCATCTCCAAACCCACAAACCAGCGGAACAACAGGTTGTAATCCAACTGCTCCATCAGCTGGCGCTCCGACCGGACCGAGTACAGGATCTGCAGTAAAAGGCTCCGCAGCAGACGCTCCGGCGCGATCGACGGACGACCCTTGCGCGAGTACATCAACTCAAATTCCCCGTCCAAACGCTCCAGCGCTCGATCAAACATCGGTCGGATCTTGCGCAACGGGTGCTCCGCTGGTACCCGCTGCTCTAATGTCACATAGCTGTACAAACCACGCTGTTTCTTGTCGTCTCCACGCATGCCAACTTATTACCAACCTCAACTCTCAACGAAAAGTACCAAGCATGGGTCCTTTTTTCCGCAGCCTGTTTAGCCCCTGAGGTTTTGGTTTTAGGGCATAGCCCAGAGTTTTTCACAAGCTGTTCAGCCTGTGCCGTAGGTGATTGAAAGCAAGAACGGCTTTCGGCCTGCGGAAAAAATCTACCCTTCGAAGGCTTTATCCCGTCTGTAAATATCTGAAAAAATTCCGGCTTTAGCAGCTGGGGGACGTTTTTCCCTTAGAGCCCTCCCAGCCTGGCCTGACGCCAAAAAGGCCCCTCCGAGCCAAAAGGTCAGCGTCTTCCGGCACATTTTCCTTTTGTGACCTGTCCCCCGAAAGCGTATACTTTAGTTACTTCCTCGACCCGGATCAGGGTCAGACGGGGCCGGTCTCGTGGGAAATCGCTCCGCTCCCACTTCCCCGGCCCGTCCCTGCTTTAGGCCCTGTTTGAGTGTGCCGGTACTGTCGATAGCGCGCCAACAACGACGCCGGACCAGCAACCGCTAGATCCACCAGATCGCCTGAGAACTTCCGCTTAAAAATTAAAGCGCCCGCATCGAGTGCCGCTAACACGGCCCCTTCCTTTTGCGGCACCAGGAACTCTTCTTCGACAATCGGATCCGCCGTGAGCGCTCGATCCATAAGCTCCAGCAAGTGAGAAATTCCTTCGCCCGTTTGCGCTGAGACCGCCGCAGTCCACTCCCCGGTCTCACCTGCGGAGCGCTCTGCCTGCGGCAACAGATCAATCTTGTTCAGAACAGAAATGATCGGTTTGCCCAGCGAGCCCAATTCGGCAAGCACCTTTTCCACTTCCTCTTTCTGTTGTTCGCGCTCCGCGCTTGAACAATCCTGCACATGGAGCAGCACTTCTGCCTTCTCTACCTCTTCCAGGGTGGCTCGGAACGAAGTAATCAGGGTGTGTGGCAGATTGCGAATGAAGCCGACCGTGTCCGATAAGAGAACCTTTCTGCGTGAGGGCAACACCAGCGCGCGCAGCTTCGGATCGAGGGTGGAAAACATACGCGACGAAGCCAGCACTCCGGCATCGGTGAGCTGGTTAAACAGCGTGCTCTTGCCTGCGTTGGTGTAACCCACCAGGGCGATCGTGGGCACGGGAACGGCAGCGCGGCGGTGGCGTTGCTGGGTGCGCACCCGCCGGACGTCCTCCAGTTCCCGCTTCAGCTGCAACAGGCGGCGTTGGATCTTGCGCCGGTCGGTCTCCAGCTGGGTTTCGCCAGGTCCCCGGCTCCCGATCCCGCCGCCCAGCTGGGACATGGCAGCCCCCCGTCCAGTCAACCTGGGTAACATGTATTCCAGCTGCGCCAGCTCCACCTGAAGCTGGCCTTCTCGGGTGCGTGCGTGGCGGGCAAAAATGTCCAGGATCAGCTGCGTACGATCAACCACCCGGACGGGTAGCTCGCGTTCAAGATTCCTCAGCTGGGTGGGGGTAAGGTCATGGTCGAACAGGATCAGCGTGGCCCCGGTCGACTCCGCCACCCCGGCGATCTCTTCCACTTTGCCCTTGCCCACGAGGGTGGCCGGGTCGGGCCTAGGCCTGCGCTGGAGGACTTCCGCAACCACCTCCGCGCCAGCACCGGCTACCAGTTCACGAAATTCTGCAAAGGCCGCACTGCCGTCCGCAGCAGCGGGATGGTCGGTGACGTTCGGGTGACCAGTGGTGGTAAGTTTGGCTGCTTCCCGTGCCAGGGCAGCGGAGCGCGGAAGTGCTTTAGGCCTGGAGACAAACTCGACCCCGACCAGCAGCGCTCGATCGGCCTGAACGCCCGTGCTCTTCAGAAGACCCTCATTGGTAAGGCACAGTCCAAAGGGCCCACGCGACATCGCCAGGCGGCGTACGCTTCCCGAAAGCCGCAAGTCCCTGAAGCCACGGCACTAAGCCACAGCTGATGCTTCTACCCGCATTTCCGGGCTGGCTGGCCGCTACAGCGCTTTCGCGGGTTAGCCTTCTGCTACGGCGCTGTCGGGGCGAACGGATAAACCGCCGGGGCCGGGAGCGCTCGCAGGAGGATGGCCTACGCCAGTACTCGGACGATGATCGCTATGCAGCACAGACCGCGTGCTTACCACCGTTGAGATGGCATGCTTGAAAATCAACTGCTCTTGGCTGTTGTTTTCAAGCAACACGGAGTACTTGTCGAACGAGCGTATTTTGCCTGTGAGTTTAACTCCGCTGACCAGGTATATCGTGATCGGAGTCTTATCTTTACGGACCGTATTGAGAAACGTGTCCTGGATGTTCTGTGCCGGCTTATTGTCCATGTGCCGATCTCCAATTCCTGCGATGTCGAACTGCGTTATGGAAAATGCTCAAGCTCTTGCAGCTACTGCAAAGTTAGGCTCCGAGCCGGAACGCGCTCAAAATCCTGCTGGTAAAAGTTTACACGCCTTGGGGGTTGCTGCTCGGACCCAACCAAGGCTGAAACGGTAAAAAGCATCAACGCCGCCATTTGGTCAGCGGTAACGGTAACCACTGCTTAGATGCAACTTTGCGGCTCCAGGTGTTATCGAACGCGGTGCTAACATTACGAACGTGGGAGACAGAAAAGAATCTGCCTTGAACGTGCCGGTTCAAGTGCCAATTCTGGACCTTTCGCGGGAATATCGCCTCATCGGTCCGCTGCTCCTCCAAGCGGTAGAAGCCGTCTTCTCCACACAAAAATTCATTATGGGGCCCCATCTGGCGGAATTTGAGCGCGCCGCTGAAGAAAAATGTGGCGTGGGCCACGCCATCGGCTGCTCCTCCGGCACTGACGCTCTGTGGTTGGCGCTCGCCGGAGCGGGCATCGGCCCGGGCGACGCGGTCATCACTACCAGTTTCAGCTTCTTCGCCACCGTCAGCGCCATTCTCCGTGCCGGAGCCAGGCCGCTGCTGGTGGATATTGACCCCGAAACCTTCAACCTCGATCCCGCTGCTGCCAGAGCCTGCCTGGAATCAGCCAGCGGTGCTACGGTTCGCGCTCTTCAGCCGGTTCACCTCTACGGCCAGATTGTCGACTGGGACTGCTTCGCTCGACTGAAACGGGAATATGGCCTGCTGTTGATTGAAGATGCGGCCCAGGCCTTCGGAGCCTCCTGGAATGGGCGCATGGCCGGAGCATTGGGAGACGCGGCCGCCTTCAGTTTTTACCCCACCAAGAACCTCAGTGCCGCGGGCGACGCCGGCATGGTCACCGCGCTGGACGATGCCATCGCCGAGAGAGTCCGCCTGTTGCGGATCCACGGTATGCGCCGGCGTTACCAGCACGATGAAGTCGGTTGGAACTGCCGTATGGACACACTGCAAGCCGCAGTTTTGCTTGTGAAACTGGGCTTTATTGACGAATGGAACGCTGCGCGTCGTGCTTTAGCCGAGAGCTATCGCGTGCTTTTCGAGCGAGCGGGCCTGGTTGAGCCTGGCCCTTATCCGCAAAAAGGAGTAGTCCTTCCCAAGACCAGATCCAAGGCTGTGCACGTCTTCCACCAGTACGTCATCCGTGTTCACCGGCGCGACGAACTGAAGGCCTTTCTTCGTGGCAGGGGAGTGGAATCAGAGGTTTACTACCCCCTGGCGTTGCATCAGCAGCCCGCCTTGCGCAGCCTCGGATACCCAGCCGGTTCCTTTCCGGAGAGTGAGCGCGCAGCAGCCGAAGTTTTGGCCTTGCCCATCTTTCCCCAACTCGCCTTCCAGGAACAAGAACTCGTCGTGGCCGCCATCGCCGATTTCTTCAGCTGACCTGCTGTTTCCTTTCTGTCCATCCGATCGAACGGCTCCTAACAAAAGTCACCGCCCTGAACTTTGTCATCCCGACCAGAGCGAAGCGTAGCCGAGGGACCTGCTGTGCGCCTCCCCCTCTAACGAAGGCTGGGTGCCCCATTCAAGCCGCACTTTGGCTTGAGTGGGATACCACAGCACTCGACGCGCCTATATTGACAAGCCGCCTATCCCCCGCCGCCCTTGCCCTTGTTGTGATGGCGATGTCCCTGTGCCGTGGCGGCCTTCGGTCTGGCGGCTACAGGAGCCGATCCCGGAGGCCCAGCCGGTGTCACCCGCTTCACCATGCCGCCTTCCAATTGATAGTTCAAGGTGTCTGTGGAGACCGGCCGCGCCGCACCCGTCAGCGGATCCACTCTAACCGCATCACTGGTGGCGACCGTGATCGAGAACCCCGGAACCGGCTGGCCCTGGGCATTCTTGCTCTGGCTGATGGTCACCGGAAGATAGCCCTCGATATTGCGCTGCCGGTAGGCGGTCTCATAGCGATGCTTTTTCACATTCCAGGTAAAAACCCTCACCTGGTCGAAATCGTAGGGAAGACCGTCCTTGTAGGCATTGGTCACCGAGACATATTCGGGCACCAACTTGTCTGGCAGCGATGAATCCGGGTCGGTCACCTTGGTCAGGACATACGCGCCCACGATCTTCTGTCCTTCGGAATATCCCGCAATCTCGTCTGGGACATCAATATCCAACCGGCGCGAAAGCAACCAGCCGACCTGGCCCCGGCTGTCTCGCACCAACCACCAGTCTTCCATGGGGACAGCGGGTTCTCCCGGCGCGGCACCCTTAGCGGCCGCCTGCTTCTCTTTGCCGTTTGCCGCCTTGCTAGCTGCCGGCGGCCGGGGTGCGGTCAAAAAACCTTGCGGCGGCGCCGGCTTGGGCACGGAAGCACGTATCAACAACTGTAGCTTTTGATTTTCCGGCAACAGGTAAAAGCGGTCGGTTTCCCGGCCGGGTTTCACGTGCAGGTAAAGATCGTCCCGCAGAACCGCGGTGGCGACCACTGGATCATGCGCGTGCTGTTGCTGCAGCGCCGCAAATTGATCATAGGTCGCCTGGTCAATGACCATATGATCTTCGATCCAGCCCACCTCACCCTTGCTGGTTTTGGTTCGCAGGAAGCGGCGTCCGTGCTCGACGACCTCAAGGGGTTCTCCATTGGTAACCAGTGCGATCCGATTCGATACAGCCGCAACCCGGTCCCTCAGGTACGTCTGCTTGGCCACCACATAAACCATTTCCGGTTTGGCATGCTGGCGCAAACGATTGCATCCAGCCAGCACGGTCGTGAGGACGACGCATAATGCGGAGCCAAGGAGGAGACGGAGGCCGGCACGGCGGAGGAGCGACAAAGCTGCAAACATATGAGAGGTAAAGTTTCCCTGTCTCCATTAGACCGGATTTCCTATTGCCATGCACACCCGAGTGCGCCGGCGAGCGGCTTTTCCCAATAAAAAAACTACTTCCCTTGGCCTGAGCGAGGCGGCCCATTCCCATCCTCACTAGTCATGACCTTCACGGGAAATAGCCCTGGGGTTGTATGTTCCCCCGAAGAAACACATCGCAACTCAAAAAATCCACTTGCTCTCTGCTTGCGTTGTTCCGTTAGGAAGGGAACCAGGTGATCGAAACGATATGCCACTTTCGTTGTACGGGACGTTCCAAGGGAACCGCAATGCAGCAATCCGATTCGCCACGGGGTGCGTTCCTAAGGTAGCGGGTGATGCGGGTCGGTTGGACTGGTGTCGCTTGATTCTTCAAGCAGGAAAGGTATCTTGTGGATAAAAAATTGACTGAGCTCATCGATAAGGCTCTTACGCGTCGAAGCTTCATGGCCCGTTCGGGAGCAGCTGCCGCGGTCGCGGTGGTTGCCGGATGCGGTGGTAGTTCGACCCCGGCTCCGGCTCCCACCCCAACACCCACACCCGCTCCGGTCGTTCTCGGGGACAGCGATTATTTGAATTTCGCCCTCAATCTCGAGTATCTGGAAGCCGAATTCTATCTTCGTGCCGCCACCGGCATGGGGCTCTCGGCCACCGATACGGGCAACGCCACCACCACCGTTGTCGTTCCTTCGACAACCATGATTCCAAATTTGACCACCGCGCAGCAGAACTATATCTATGAGATCGCGCAAAATGAGCTCGACCACGTCCGCTTCCTTCGCTCAGCCCTTGCCACGGATGCTGTCTCGCGGCCGAATATCGACTTGATGAACAGCTTCAACGCCGCCGCTTCAGCGGCCGGCATTGGCTCGAGCTTCAATCCGTTCTCCAGCTACGAGGCTTTTCTGGTAGGCGCCTTCGTGTTTGAGGACGTTGGCGTAACCGCATACCACGGAGCAGCAGGCCTGCTCAGCAACACGACCACGGGAAAAACCTACCTTGCGGCTGCGGCCTCCATCCTCGCGGTCGAAGCCTATCATGCCGCGGAAATCCGTACCCTGTTAATCGCGGACTCAGTCGCGACCGCGACCACAACACCCACGATGGTCACGCCCAACAACATGTACGTGACCTACGCACAACAAATAAGCAAGCTGCGTGCATCGCTCGGAGGCGGAAATGAAACCACCCTGACCGCTCTTCCACCGTATGCCGTTCCGTTCGTTCCCACCGCTTACATGCCGGCCAGCAGCATCGTGGCCTGTGATGCGACGAACTCGATTGCCTACTCGCGCACCACAGACCAGGTTCTCCATATCGTCTACGCCGCTCCTGCAGGCGCAGGCGTCAAGGGCGGTGGATTCTTCCCCAATGGTATGACCGGCAACATCAGCGTAACCGCTAGCTAAGGATGGAGAACCATGGCAAACCCTGAAACGCAGCAGATAGATGAAGTGATCGTCAACAGTCGCCGGAAGATGCTCGCCCTTGGTGGTGCAGCTCTGGCCGGTCTTGCCTTTGCCGGTGTCAAGCTGGCAAAAGCCCAGTCCTCTCCTTCCTACACCGATGCCGACATCCTCAACTTCGCGCTCAATCTGGAGTATCTCGAGTCACAGTTCTACACCTTGGCAACCACGGGCAAGACGATCGATCAAGTCGGGATCGGCATTGGCGCCGGCATGGCAACCACCGGGGGCGGCACCGTGGTCACCAAGAGCGGGGGCCCAACCAGTTGTCTCGTCCCCTGGACACTTCCTGCGATTCAGGCCTATGCCACCGAAACTGCGCAGGAGGAGCGCAACCACGTAACCTTTCTGCGCGGTGCGCTGGGAAGCGCTGCCGTGGCCCAGCCAAACCTCGACCTCTACAACAGCTTCAACGCCCTCGCAACCGCGGCCGGCATTGCCGCCAGCTTCGATCCCTTCGCCAACGATCTTGATTTCCTGGTGGGCGCATACATCTTCGAGGACGTAGGCGTCACCGCATACAGCGGGGCAGCCCCGTTGCTAACCGTGCCGGCCAACCTGGGTGCAGCAGCAGGCATTCTGGGGGTCGAGGCCTATCACGCCGGCCTGGTACGCACCTCCATCTTTATCGCCGACCCGGATGGGAAAGCTGGACTGCAGGGTTACACGCAGCAGATCTCCGCCACCCGCATGAAGCTGGATGGCAGCTCAACCGTAGATGACATCGGTGTTGGCTTCCAGACCGTCTCAGTGCAGCCGGCTAACACGACTAATGGAGCTGCAACCATCGTCGATGCGCAGACCGGCTCACCCAATTACTCCAAGACGTACAGCCGCAGTACAACGCAAGTTCTCAACATTGTTACTGGTGATGTGAACATGCCCGCATCCGGCGCCAAATACACCGGCGTCTTCTTTCCCAATGGCCTCAACGGACTCTTCAGTTAGAGCGCAGCACCCTATGAACCAACCAGCGTCCCAACCCCAAGGTGGGACGCTGGTTTCGTTGCCTGACCAATTACCCCTAGAACGTAGCGACGATGGCGTCAGGGCTGACTGAACCCGTGCCCGTGGTAGCGGTCGAGACCGGGTCCAGCTTTCCGGCGACGGTGGCGTCGAAGCTAAAAACCTGCACGTGGTTATCGCCCGAGGAACCGGTTGCGGCGAAATTAATCACGGCCAGATATTTCTTCTGGTTGTCATTCACCATCGCGATAGGCTGTTGCCCACCCGAACTGAAAGGCGACCCTGCAATCGCGGCCAGCTTACCCGAGGCGGCGGTGAGCGTGAAAGCGCTGATATTGCTGCTTCCCTTGTTGGCAACGTAAACGTAACTTCCCGTAGGGTCCAGCGTCACTCCTGTCGGTCCTGTTCCGGTGGCGTAGGGCGAACCGGAGATTTCATTGAGCGTACCGTTGGTGCCAATACTCAAGACCCGCAGTCCGGTGTTGATTTCGGCCACAAATAAAAACTTGGAATTGGGATCACTGGCCAACCCATAATCCGCCGGCGAGGACGAAGTGCTCAGGGGAGGCAGAAACGTGGCGGCGCTGCCGGTGCTGAGAGCGCCCCCCGTGCCCAGTGTCAACACCTGCACGCCCAGCGTCTGGAGCGAGACGTAGACGTATGAGTTGTTGGGGGTGATCAGCATTGCCGTTGGCTGGACCACGCTCGGGGTGCTGGCTTTACCGGTGTAGAGAGCGAGAGGAGAGCCGGTGAGCGCGGTCAACAGGCCGGTGGAGGTGTTGATCTGGTAAATGCCAATTGCCTGGGCCGTAAGCGAAATTCCAATCCCGGCTGCCAGCAGGTAGTTTCCGGTGCTGTCCACCTGCATCGCTGCGGCAACCATATCCTGGGCCACGGCAGTGCCGCCGTTCTGGACGGTGATCGATCCATCGCTGTTGATCAGGTAGCAGTAGATGCCGTTGGTCGTTGCGACATACATGAAGGTATTGGTGGGCGTTATCGCCAGAGATAGAGCAGCCACCCCGTTGTTGTAGGGGGAGCCGTTGGTAACCGAAAGGGCCCCGGTGGTACCGACGCTGAAACCGGCTATGTTCGTGTTGCCATTATTGCCGACGTAAAGATAGTCACCGGTGGTTGTGCAATTGGTGCAATTGTTCTGCGAAACGAAAAAATCACACCCGGTGATCACGCCAAGGAGCAGAAACAAACAAAACAGAGCCGGTATTCGGCGCATGCAATTTCCCTTACCCGCAAATTGACTTTCGTTCGGGATAGTTTCCAAGCACCAGACGATCTGGCGTTGTCATCCGCTCAGCAGGAATACCCAGAAGACCTCCATTATACTTTCCCGATGCGATCGTTACCCCGTGCAGTTCTGTATGCCACCTTGCTCGGCGTAACCGCAGGTTATTGCCAGCCGGTCAAGCCGTCCCGCGCCGGGGTCTGCATCCCTTGCATTCGGGGGGACATGAGCTTCCTTGCTTCCGACCAACTTCAGGGACGAGGCAGTGGCACCCGCGACGAGCATTTGGCCGCGCTCTATGCTGCGTCCTTGTTCGCGGGTTTTGGGTTGGAGCCGGGTGGCGACAACGGCAGCTTCCTGCAAAAGGCGCCCCTCCCCAATCCGTTACCGCCCAAGGTTGCCGCCCGGCTGGAGGGCTTTGCCCCGGGGCCCAGAAGGGAGACCTGGAACGTCGTGGGTATTCTCCGCGGCTCCGACCCGGTCGCCGGCAAGGACGCCATCCTGTTGACCGCGCATCTGGATCACCTCGGGATTGGCCCCGGCAAAAACGGCGACCGGATTTACAACGGCGCCGATGACGATGCGTCCGGAACCACCGCGGTGATCGAACTGGCGCGTGTGCTTGCCGCAGATGCCCGCCCCCGGCGCACCGTGCTGTTCGTCCTCTTCGGTTCAGAAGAGATCGGAGGCTATGGCAATCGATACTTTCTCGACCATCCGCCCGTGCCGCTGGACCGGATTGTTGCCAACCTGGAATTTGAAATGATCGGCCGCCGCGACCCGGCCTTACCCAAGGATGGTCTATGGCTCACCGGTTTCCAGCGTAGCGATCTGGGCCCGGAGCTGGTACGTCACGGCGCCCCCCTGGCGCCTGATCCTCATCCCGCGCAGAACTTCTTTCGCCGCTCCGACAACTACAGTCTTGCCCGCCGGGGCGTCATAGCTCAGACAGTCTCCAGCTTCGGCCTACATGCCGATTACCATGAACCCAGCGACGAAATCAGCCGCATCGACTTTCCCCATCTGACCCGAGCCATCGCATCGATGGTAGAACCCATCGAGTGGCTAGCTCAGACGGCATGGAAGCCAAAATGGCTCCCTAACGGAAAACCCTGAAGAGTGAGACCCGCCGGCTCAAGCAACCAACACAGCGACAATCTGCAGCCGAAGATCAGACTTGTCCAGATGACTGGTGGGACCCCCGCATTTATGCGGGGGGAGGAGCGCTTTAGCGCTCCGTGAAAGAGTCTCGACTCCGATCACGCGCTTTAGCGCTGCGAGGCGAAAGCCGCATTCGTCCCTGCGTGAGAACCGGCGGGTCCAGAGCGAGTCCCGAAGGGACGGCCGAGAGTCGGTCTTGCTCAAATTAGCTTTTCTGATCGGCTGCTTCGGATAGCAGTAGTGAAAAATAACTGCTATCGAGCAGATCGCGATCAGTCCCGTAGGGACGGCTGAGAATAGCCCAGGACGTCAGTCCTGGGTGAACTGGACCACACGGGAATGCTATGGCAATCATCCAAGGCCAACCCGATTCTCTATGGGACCACCGATTGCCGTTCAGTCCCGGCCTTTCCAGGTTCTTATCAAGACGGATACCCAGGACTGGACGTCCTGATCCACCTTACTTGGGACGCATTTTGCTCAGGCGGTACAGAATGCCGATGGAGATGGCAAATTCGTTCTGCGACCCTCCCCCAAAGCGCGTTAGGAGGTAGTCCGGAGAGAGTCTCACGGAAAGTTTCGACGACCGGTTCAGGTCCACGGATCCACCCAGCGCCGTGGCGAACGTAAGGCCATTGTTGAATAGCCCCAGGTTTGGACCAGTCAGCCCTGAGTTGATGGCGGAGTTAAACACACCATAGGAACCTCCCGCCAGAGCGTGGAAGGTCAAGGCCGCATGTTCGTTTTTAGGACCCCGGAACGAAGCTCCACCCATAAACAGGTGCTCATAAATAAACGGACCGTGGATGTTGTACGGATTAGGAACCACACCGGTGGTTCCATAGTAGCCGCGAACATTGGCAGTCACACCGATGCGCATCTTCGGCCACCACGTGCCCTGAACGTCGAAGCCGCCCAGATTTGCGCCCGGGATCAGGGCCGGTCCCGCATTGAAGTGGGACGAGGCAACGCCGCCATAAATATCGTACTTATTCCGATAATCCAGAGGTTTCAGGGTCTCGTTCGAGAGGGAGGGTGCTTCCGGGATCGTTTGTGCAGGGGGAACTACCTGCGCGCCGGCGATCCTACCCATACTCAACCAACCTACACTCAAAAGGACGGCCGCGGTCCCCCACTTCCGTACAGCAACACCAATTGCCTTCAACCAAACCTCCGCAAATCCCGCATCATGGGCTAATCCTTAAGATACATTGCACTTCGCTTCCTGTCAGACGGCCCGGCTCGTTCTCGTCCCAGATTTCCTGTTGTTTGGCGCCACGCAACCATCAGGTATGCGATAGGCTGGCGCAATGACCATCAGAACCAACCTGGCCGAAAGCAGCTTCGCATCCCTGGCTGAGATGATGAGTGCTTATGCCGAGGAGGCCGTTCGCGTCGCATGGAATGACCATCGCCAGCGTCTCGATCTGAGCGAGGCTTCGGTCGATCAACTGGAGCAGATCCTGGACGGCCAGTCGGCGGAAGACCTGGATTTCCAGACGCGCTTATGGGGCAGCTACTTTGGAGAGGTGATTCGCAGACGCTACAACGGCGAATGGGAGCTTTCGCAGTATCCCGGCGGGGGTGTGGCTGTGGTTCCTACCCTGCTGATTCGCGGCTCCCGCCTTTATCCGCTGTTGAAGGTTTACCGCCGCCTGACCCTCGGCGAAGCTGAGAATCTCTCTGCTTTCTACAAGATGGTTGCGGCCCGCCTGGACCAGCCGCCGCCTGCTCCCTGAAAGCCCGGACCCCATCCAAAGTGCGGTTGGAAGGCGTACTATAAGTGGGCACGCTAAGCGCCGGGGACATGGCTGCTGTGCGACAATAAACGTAACCGGACCAGATTCCGGGGCGTGCTGAGTGAACAGCGTTCTCATACGGCAACGCCAGGAGAAATTCGATGGGCGAACTACTTACACCGACTCACCTCATTGTTGTTTTAGTGGTCGCACTCTTGATCTTCGGACCGCGCAAGCTACCCGAGTTGGGCAAGGGCTTGGGCGAGGGCCTGCGGGGTTTCAAGGATGCAATCAAGGGTACCCCGGACCCGGTCAAGCAGGATGCTCCCGCTCCCAAGCCGGAGATTACGTCCGAGGTCAAGTAAGGCCGATCCAGCTTGAGCCTAGATGGAAACCAACACCACGGCACCTAACGCCAGCGCCATTCCCAGGGTCTGACTCGACGTCGCCCGCTCCTTCAAGAACCAAGCCGCCAAAATAATCGTGGCCACCGGGTAAAGTGAGGCCAGCACCGCCGCCACATCCAGGCGGCCTTCGCGGGCGGCGCTCATATACAGCAAGCTCCCGGTGGCTTCCAGCACCCCGGCAGATCCCGCCATCCACACGAAACCGATTCTTCCTGGTCTGTTTTCGCCAGACGGCGGCATTCTCGTCCGCGCGCAGCTGCATTGCGATTACCATGCCCACTGCCAGCGTGGCGCTGGCCATGCGGGAATAGATCAGCTGCCATAAAAGGCTATGCGCGCTGCCCACTTTCAAAACCACCAGAAACACCCCAAAGCAAACGCCGGCGATGCTCGCCAAACCGAGGGCGAGGGGGCGAGGCAGACCTGCCGGCGCGTAGGCGATAAGCGCGATCGCGGCGGCCGCCAGCACAAAACCGGCGATCTGCGTGGATTTAGGCGAGCCCTGGGTGAAGAACGAATAGACCACCGGAACAAGAGCCGTGAGCAGGCCCGTCAACGCGGTAGTGATCCCCATCTCGCCCAGCGACAAAGCCTGGTAATAGAGAATGAGAGCCACCCCGCCAAAGGTTCCGGCACAAAGCCCCAAGAGCGCGAAGGGCCGAGGCGGTAGCGGAGCATGGGTGGCCAATGCGGCCAGCAGAAGTAATCCCAGGCTGAGGCTGTGGGCGATCGCGACCACGCCTACAACATGGGCTTTGCGCGTAGCCAGTCCGCCGAGAAAATCACTGGCGCCCCAGAAAGCCGATGCCGCCAGCCCCAGGCCGATAAAACCCAGGCCCGGGTTCATGGCCGCTCCTGCGGTCATCGCGACATATTTGTAGCCGTGGGGTAATACCCTCTCTTGGCCACGACATCGACATTTGGCCGCAGCACACGAACGTCGAGGACGCGGTATTTGTTGTCCAGTGGCGAAAGGTGAGTGTTGTAGCCGATGCGTGTACTGGGTACGCGCCAACGACGCAAGGTCGGCAAAGCTGCGCTGAATGCCATTCTCCGAGAACTCGGAGTACAGGTGGCCACCAGTCTCATTCGCGTACTTGGGCAGGATGTTATCCGGGGAAAGCGGCAACAGCGGAATTTTGAATTTGTCCAGATAGCCCAGGCCCCAGGTGGCGGAATCGCCTACCAGGGTTCCGTACACAGCGATCTGGTTGCCTTCGAGGTAACGCACTACCTCGCGGTAATTGGCTTTGCTGCGCGATTCCTTACCGTCGCTGAGAACGTAAATGATACGGCGGCTTCCCTGGGGCCGGGTGGAGAGAGCTTTGCCCGCAGCCAGGATGGCGTCGTTCAAAGTGTGAATCTCCTTGGGGATGACGCCAAACCCGGAGTTTCCCCGTTGTGGATCGAGATTAGGGTCCACCGGTCGCCCATTGATGGTGGGCCCGCCGTAGAGGGGACCGCCGTTGATGGGAACCCCCATGTAGTCGCCCGGCTTCTTGGACTGCGCCAGCACGACCGGTAACCGCGCGCCCTGCGCTGCGGTGAAGTCGGTAGGGTTGTTGACCCCATCAGCGTAGGTGAAGACGGCGATCTCATCGTACGCCGTGAACGCGCCCTGGATCGCGGCCAGGCTATCGTTCACCTTGCTCATGGTGTCCCGCGGCAGGCTCTGGTCGATCACCAGGGCAACGGAGAGCGCGACGGGATCGGCACTGAAAGTGATCAACCGCTGGCGCACACCGTTCTCGTAGATCTGAAAATCTCGCCACGTCAGCCCCGCGACCTGTTGATGCTTCTTGTCCAGCACGGTTACTGGCACAGAAACGTAGTCGACTCTGGTGCTGAAGGTTGTGATGTCCTTACGGCCTGGGCCGGATTGGACAATTGTGGGTGGCGTCTGTTGCACCTGGTCTGGGCCAGATGGCTGGCTGCCTGCGGCAGGTGGAACCTGGGTCGTATTGGTTCCCCCGTCTTGCGGGGTGTCTTGCGATCCTTTGCCCGGCGTCACACCCTGTTTGAGGTTGCCCAAACTGTCAGGCTGCTGTTGTGGTGTCGGGGCATCCGGCACGGTTTGATTCTGCGCATTTAGCTGCTGCCCGGCGGGCAGACACGACAACAGCAGCACGATTCCCAAGACACCCTGCCTCACCAAAAGATCCCCCAGGCGGACGACTCGGTTCATGGCCATCCTCAGTCGTACCCACACGTTGTGACTTACTATTAGAAATAGCGCTGTCGGGCAGTCACTAGGCATAAGATTACCAGACACGCTGCCGGCGTTGTAAGGTTTGGTCCTGTTGCGCGGTCCAACTTCCGAGGTGTCGTTCGCCATGTTCCTCCGTCTAACCTCCATGAATTTTCATCGTCCGCGCCGGGCGTCTTGGTTGTGGGCCGGTTTGCTTTGCGCCGCCGTTCTGCATGCCACGGCGCAGGTTGCTCCGTCTCCCGATGCGCCGCCCCAGGGCCCGGCGGGTGACCCCAACCAGGACGATCAGTCGCAGCCCCTCGAGACCCTCAAAGTCAACGTCAACCTGGTAAGTCTTTACTTCACCGTGCACGATAAACACGGCGCGCTCATCCCCCATCTCACCAAGGACGACTTCAACATCCTTGAAGATAAGACTCCGCAAAAGATCAAAAACTTCACCGCCGAGACCGATCAACCCCTCACTTTGGGAATCCTGCTCGACACCAGTGGAAGCCAGCAGAATGTTCTTCCCTTGGAACAGCAGGCGGGCGCCGCTTTTCTTAGCCGCGTTCTCCGCTCGAAAGATGAAGCTTTCTTAATCTCCTTCGATGTGAATCTCGATCTCCTCTCCGACTACACCAGCAACGCACACGCGCTGGCCCGCGCGATGGATCAGGCGCAGATTAACGTGGGAACTGGCGGTATGGGCGGCATGCCGTCGGGCACGCCCAAGGGCACACTGCTCTATGACGCCGTTTACAGTGCCACGCACGAGAAATTG
This sequence comes from uncultured Acidobacteriaceae bacterium, assembly GCA_963785315.1. Lineage (GTDB taxonomy): Bacteria > Acidobacteriota > Terriglobia > Terriglobales > Acidobacteriaceae > PALSA-350. Next base: position 331,740 of record CAWAUX010000004.1, read on the forward strand.
CAACAGGAGACCGGAAGGAAGGCCATCATCATTCTGACCGATGGCGAAGACCAGGGCAGCGTTCAGAAGCTTGAGGGCGCGGTCGAAGCCGCGCAGAAGGCCAACACCATCGTCTATGTACTGCTCTGTGCCGATCGCGGATTCTACGGACGGGGCATGTATACCATGGGCTACAGCGGCGACATGGCCATGAAGAAACTGGCGGAAGATACCGGCGGCCGGGTGATTGATGTCGGCAACAACGGCAAAAAGTTGGAAGGTGCCTTCGCCCAGATTGAGGAAGAGCTGCGCACTCAATACGTCGCCAGCTATACCCCAACCAACGCCAAGCTCGACGGGACGTACCGCAAGATCGACATCGAGTGCAAGGGAGATGGCCTGAAAGCGCTGGCGCGCAAAGGGTACTATGCCATCGCACCTTCAGATTGACAGTCTTTGATAATGTTCTAAGATCGTCCCGTGTCCTCCATGAGCCCTGAAGCTGCAGAGCTCGCGCTGCTCCGCTACCCCATCGGGAGCGCCAGGCGAGCTGAGTCGTATACCGCGCAGGAGCGAAGCGCCGCCATCGAAGGGATACGGCAGCTGCCCCAGAGTTTGCGCTCCGCAGTCGCGGCTTTGTCCGAAGAACAACTCGAAACCCCGTATCGCCCCGGCGGCTGGACCGTGCGGCAGTTGGTCCACCACGTTGCCGACAGCCACATGAATGCTTATGTCCGGGTGCGCCTCGCCTTGACGGAAGACTGGCCAACGATCATTCCCTATCAGGAGAACCGCTGGGCGCAGCTCGAAGATGCCTCCACCGCAGCAGTGTCAACCTCACTCGACCTGCTGCAGTCACTCCATACCCGCTGGGTGCAGCTCTTTGCTTCGCTCGCTGAGCAGGACTGGAAACGCGGCTATGTGCATCCTGAAAACGGCAGGGAGACTCTTGCACGGGTGGTCATTGTCTATGATTGGCACGGCCGCCATCACACCGCACACGTCACCCAGCTGTCGGCGCGCATGGGCTGGTAGCTAGCGGCGCCCGTGGAAACCCGCGAGAAGCCCGAACTTTCCCCGGCAGAGCTGGCCCTCTCGCTCGAACAATTCTTCGCGCAACATCCCCGGGCCGCGCTGCTCGAGGATGGCCGTGTGCTCTTCGAGATGACGGCCGCCCACTACTCCATCTCGGCGGAGCACGGCCGCTGCGTTTTGCATCTGTGGTCCGAAGAACGGAATATGGTCCGCACCGTGGTGGGACTGGAAGCACGCAAAGAGACACTGCGCATCCGGGTGCGGCGCCTCGGCGCGCAGCGCCCGCAATCCCTCGAAGTGTTAAGAGATCGCGACCAGAGGACGCCCGCAACCCGCGCTCTGAGCCGAACCAGGTATTTACATCTGTTGGAGCGGCTGCTCACGCGTCACTTCAACGACTACAAAATAGAGAGCCTGCGCACGGCGATGGACCTGGAACACAGCTTCGGCCCAGCATATGCGCGCGGCTTGCTCGTGCGCGGCCAACAATGCTGGGCTCTCATCGGAGTCAACGCCGAGGAGAGCCAGGCGACTATCGACGGTGTGCTCACCCTGGGCATTCTCTGGCTCGCGTATTGCCGCGAGCATGGCGCCGGCAAAAGAGTCTGTCACGGGCTCAAGGTTCTATTGCCGGCCGGTTGCGGCCACACCACGCGCGCCCGGATGGCCTGGCTCAATCGCAACCTGGCGCAATGGGAACTCTACGAGGTCGGCGCCGGCGAGGACCTGGAGGCGATCGACACTGCGGACCAGGGCAACTTGAAAATGCGCCTGGTGCATGCCTTCAACCCTGCGGCAGCCATCGAGCGAGCCCAGGATGGATTGGCCCGCATCCAGCGCTTGTTACCCCCACACATGCGAAGCAGCGTCACCATCGAGGCACGAAGCGCTCACGAGGTCACGCTTTCCCTCTACGGCCTGGAGTTCGCCCGTGTGCGCCAGGGGTTTGTCTCCGATTCTTTTGTTCGCCAGTGCAACCTGACCTTCGGCGCAGGCGCCAATGAAACCCCGTTGCAGGAGGACACAGAAACCTTTTTCGGGGATCTGATGCAGCGCCTCTTTGCCAGTCGACATCCCGAGGGCAGCGCGCGCGATCCCTTATTTCGTTTGCAGCCGGAAGCCTGGCTGGAGTCGACGTTAGGTGGCGACCTTACGCAGATCGATGACCGCCTGGGTGGGCACGCGATTTACCACCAGGTACCGGCCTTTGCGGCAGCCGACCGCGCCATGCTCGATCTGCTCACGGTTACACGCAACGGACGGCTGGCCATTCTGGAATTGAAAGCGGACGAGGATCTGCATTTTCCGCTCCAGGGATTGGACTATTGGATTCGCGTGCACTGGCTGCAACAGCAGCGCAACTCCAGTGGAAAGGGAGAGCTCGAGCAGAACGGCTATTTTCCCGGTGTCCCGCTGCAGCCGAACCCACCGCTCTTGTATTACATCGTGCCCGCGCTACGTGTGCATCCATCGATGGGCACCGTCCTGCAACACTTGTCGCCGGCGATTCCCTGGACGCTGGTAGCCCTGAACGAAGGCTGGCGCACCGAACGAAAAGTCATCTTCCGCAAACACGGTGGGTCGCAGTAGAAGAGGGCAAATCTGCGGCATGCGCGAGTCTTCTGGTAGTCGCCGATCGGATGCTTTATCTCTGGATCCCTCACCAAGGACGGGTGCCCCACATCTCGCTCGTTTTTCGCGCGATGTGGGATACCACCGAGGTTGACCGTTAAGTGCATCGGGTGAATCGAGGGTCAGAGGGAAAGAGCAGCGGTATCCCACATCGCGCGAAAAACGAGCGAGATGTGGGGCACCCGTTCCCTGGTGAGGGATCCAGAGATAAAAGCCCTGCGAAGCTCCGAATCGTCTAGAACCCGGAGGCGACCAACTGTTCGGTCTCAGCTGCAAAAAACGCATCCACCGCCTCCAGCACAGCCGCGCCGTTCTTGGCCTCATAGATACTCTTGCGCAAAATCGCCCCACCCGGCACGCCATGGGTGAACCACGAAGCAAACTGCTTCATCCTGCCGCTAATCGCGGCTGGCTCATCCTCCTCCATCAGCATGAGGAAGTAATCCCGGATCATGTGGTAGCGGTCCATCGGGGTTGGCTGGTCGTAGCTGCCGAACGCGGTGTATTGCGCGATCTGGCGAAAAATCCACGGATTGGCCGGCGCGGCGCGCCCGATCATCACCGCATCGCATCCCGTCTCCGCCACCATGGTGCAGGCATCCTCCGGTGAGCGAATATCTCCATTACCGATAACCGGAATTCGGACCGCATCTTTCACCGCTGCGATATATTCCCAACGCGCCTGGCCGGAGTAGCCCTGCTCCCGGGTGCGCGCATGCAGTGCCACTGCATTTAAACCGCTCTCCTGGGCCAGACGAGCCAGTTCGACGCACACGATGTGCTGGTCGCTCCAACCCAAGCGGAACTTTACCGTGAAGGGAATTTGCACCGCCGACCGGACACGCTCAAAGATGGTTGCAATATGGGGAAGGTCGCGCAACAAACCGCTCCCTCCATTGCAGCTGACTACGCGCTTAGCCGGGCACCCAAGATTAAGGTCGACCATGTCAAAGCCCGCATCCTCAACGATCCCAGCTGCTTCTGCGAGGGTATTGGGGTCGGAGCCGAAGAGCTGGGCGGAGATCGGGTGCTCATCCTCATCGTAGGAGAGATACCGCTTGCGCTTCGATTCGCGCATGCGCGACAGCCCATCCGCCGAAGTGAACTCGGTCATGATCAACCCGCAGCCAGACTGCTGATTGCTGATCGGCGTCTCCACCAGGTGCCTTACAGCAGCCGCATCCCCGTTGCCTTCCCCACTAAAGACACTGGCATTGCGGATAAAGCGACGAAACACCGTGTCCGTGACCCCGGCCATCGGTGCCAGCACCGTGGCCGGAGCAACCCGCACCTGTCCGATCACCACCGAGGCCGGCACCCGAGCCGAGGCCGGCATGCTGTTCTCCCGCGGGTTATCCCAGCTCTTCTTCATGGACACTTTTCTCATCAAAGCCCTACGCGACAAAGGCCTCCGCGAACGGAGGCCTCTTTCGCAAACCAGCGCTTCTACTTAGCTGCGGGAGCCTTGGCCGCGTCGGACTTACCCGCATCGGACTTGGCGTATTTGCGGCGGAACCGCTCCACCCGGCCGGCCGTATCGACCAGCTTCTGCTTGCCGGTAAAGAACGGGTGGCAAGCGGAGCAAATTTCCACGTGGATATCCCCCTTGTGCGTGGAACGCGTCTCGAAAGCCGAACCGCACGCGCACTGCACCCGGATTTCCTTATAATTTGGATGTATTCCCTGTTTTGGCATCGAAGAACCTTTCCTGCAAGCCCACAACCCAAGGCTCGAATCTACAGTTTAAGTCATTTCTCGCTTTCTTTCCACAGAACGCCGTCCCTTCCACATCCCTCAGCTCTGGCGAAGGGGTCTTCCGTAGAGTATTTTTGGGCATAGTCCCCATGCGCGAAATTTGTCCTATCTGTGAAGACTCCGGCCTGCGTCTGATTATCCAACCTGATGGCGAGCGCTATGCCCAACCCTGTGAATGCCGCTTGCAGCAGCAAGCAGCCCGGCTGCTCAAACGGGCCGCGATCCCAAAACGATATGAACACTGCAGCCTGGAGAGCTTCGACAGTCCACTCAACGGCTACAGGCAGGCCGATCCATCGCTGGCCACCGCACATATGATCGCGCGCAGTTTCGTCGCCGGCTATCCCGTCACCACAGAGGGAAAGGGACTCTTACTCACCGGGAATGTCGGTGTCGGCAAGACCCATCTTGCCGTGGGCATCCTGCACGCCTTGATTTTGGAAAAAGGTGTCCGCGGCCTCTTCTGTGATTACCGCGAACTGCTCAAGCGCATTCAGGAGTCCTATAACCCTCTCGTGGCCACCACGGAGCTCGAGATCCTGGCCCCCGTTTTCGAGGCGGAAGTGCTGATTCTGGATGAGTTAGGCGCACAAAAGCCAACAGATTGGGTGTGGGATACGGTGGCCTTGATTCTGAACACGCGCTACAACGACAAACGGACCACCCTCATCACCACCAATTACCCCAACGCGCCGGCAGCCCTGGCACGGAATGCCGACCGAACCATCCGGGAAGAGACGCTGGGCGACCGGATTACCGAGCGCATGCGCTCGCGCCTGGCGGAAATGTGCGTGGAAGTTCAGATGCGCGGCAACGATATGCGCCAATCGGTCAAGAAGGCCAGCTTCGGCTGATCGCCAGCCTGCGCCGATCGAATGACCTGCGCTTAGGCAGGTACAATCTTCGGTGATGCCGGCGCCAGAACAAAAAAACGAACACAGCCTGAAACCCGATGGTGAACTGGACTTTCTTGGTTCGCAGCAAACCCGGGAAGCCAAATCGTGGCTCCCCTGGATCATTGCTGCCGCCGTGGTGGTTCTGGGCCTTGGCATCTGGGTCATCGTTGGCACCCGGGCCAACCCGGACACACCATCCACCGGAACCGGCATGGCTCCCGCCGACCCCTATGCCGCCAGCCTCCCCATCAGCGGTCTTCAGATGAGCGAAGCAAATACTTTTTCCGGGGCTAAGGTCACGTATATCGATGGCCAGATCGCCAACACGGGTAATCGAACGCTCACTGCGATCACCGTTCAGGTCGGCTTTCATAGCGATGTTGGCCAGTATGCTCAAAGATTGGCCGTGCCCCTGAGCCTCATCCGCACCCGCGAACCCTATGTCGATATCCAGCCGGTTTCCTCCGCTCCCCTGGAGCCGGGGCAGAAGCGCGATTTCCGTCTCATTTTTGACACCGTCCCGCCCGACTGGAACCAGCAGTATCCTGAGGTCCGGGTGATTAGCGTGCGCAGCAAGTAGGCTATGTTCCGGTACCTAGGTAATTTAGCTGCATTGCCGTCGAGCATTTTTTTCGCACCGACTAGAGAAAAGTGCACGTTTCGTCCTCCTGACGGTGGTAGCAAAAATATCCACAATCTGTGCAGGTCTAGCTTCTATCTTCCATCGAATGAACAAGATAAAAATTTTATGAGAGAAGCTTCGAAGTTTGGCCAGTCGCTTGCAATACTCGCAGGCAAGTACAGAAGCGAGCGGTGTGTGTGTTCTTCCAAGCGAGCTTCGGGCCGAAAAAGGGACAAGCGTGATTAAAAGTACGGTAACCCCGGGATCTATCGCATCAATGTTACTGGCGGCCAGCTTGGGCCTGCCGGTGATTGCGCAGACCGCCCCGGCGGCGGCGAGCGGCGCTCCGCAGACCAGCGCCCCTACCGCAGCCCCAGCTCCTGCAAGTACTTCTGGTAGTGCGACCGATTCCTCAACGTACGCTACCGGTCAGCCGTTACCGACGAAATCGAATGAAGGCTTCTGGGGCAAGATGAACCCCTTGGCACGGAAAAAGTGGGTCAATCGGCAGGTTGCGCCGGTGAAAGACAGGTTGAACGAGCTCGACCAGCTCTCCGCCAAGAACGCCAACGATATCAAAGACGTAGATGCCCGTGCACAAGCCGGCATCCACCAGGCTCAAAGCACCGCGGACCAGGCAAATCAGCAGGCTCTGCAAGCTTCAACCCAAGCAGGTCAGGCGCAGCAGTTGGCTCAACAGGCCAGCACCCAGACCAATCAGCTGAATACGACGGTCAGCAACCTCGACCAGTACCAACAGATTACGGACACAGAACTTCACTTCCGCTCTACTCAGTCCACTCTGAATGAGAAAGCCAAGGAAGCTCTGGATCAGATCGCTACGCAGTTAGAAGGTCAGAAGGGCTACATCGTTGAGGTGCAGGGCTACTCCCACTCGCGTGGCCAGGCCGGAATTCAGAGATCTCAAACCATGGCAGATGCGGTCGTACGCTACCTGGTAGTCGACCACAAGGTGCCGGTATACCGAATTTATCGCTTGGGAATGGGCAATGCCCCGCAAGCGGAAACCACAGAATCGAGCAACAGCGGCACGGTCGTCCACGTAACGCTGATGCACAACAGTCTTGCGGCTTTGAACACGCCAGCTGGCGGTTCACCAATAGGCGCGACGCAGCAGTCGAACCCGCAGCCCTCCCCCCGGAATGCTGCGTCGCAGCCCCACAACTAAAAGCCGCATAAAAGCTCTCACACAACGAGAGAACCAAGGCAGATTGGCCCCTCACCCGAGGGGCCCTTTTTTTGCTACCGAAAACCCGGCAGAAAAAGTTGCACCAGTGTAAGGCCGATTCCTCTCAGCAGGAAAGGCCATATTGCGCCATTTTGCGAAACAGTGGGTTTGGGTTTCCCTAAAGGCTCGGATGCGCCGCCGCGTGGACGGCCAGGAGGCTCTCCAGCAGGGGAGCAAGGTTGGCCAGATTCAGGGCATTCGCACCGTCGGATTTGGCATTGGCGGGATCGTCATGAACCTCGAGGAAGATACCATCCACCCCGGCTGCGACCGCCGCCCGCGCTAGCACCGGAATGAATTCCGGTTGACCGCCCGACTTGCCGCCCGCGGAGGATGGAGTCTGCACCGAATGGGTCCCGTCGAAGACCACGGGAGCCATCTTGCGCATGATGGCTAAGGAGCGCATGTCCACGACCAGGTTGTTATAGCCGAAGCTGAAACCGCGTTCGGTGAGGAATACCCGCGGATTGCCCGCCCCGGTCACCTTTTCGACCGCGTAGCTCATATCCCATGGAGCCACGAACTGCCCCTTCTTTATATTGACTGCGCGTCCCGTTTTGGCGGCTGCGAGCAGCAGGTCGGTCTGCCGGCAAAGGAACGCAGGAATCTGCAACACGTCCACCCCCTCCGCAACCCGCTCGCAATCGGCCGCCTGGTGTACGTCAGTGATCACCGGCAGGCCAGTTGATTCAGCAATCTGGCGCAGAATTCTGACCCCCTGCTCCACGCCTGGCCCGCGAAAACCCGCAGCCGAAGTGCGATTGGCTTTGTCGTACGAAGCTTTGAAGATGTAGGGGATTTTCAGGTCGCTGGTGATTCGCTGGATAGACTCCGCCATGAAACGCGCGTGCGTCTCGCTTTCGATGACACAGGGACCCGCGATCAGGAATAAGAAAGGAGAACCAACCCGCACCGTACCTATTTCAAAATCGCTCATGGCAGAGTCTGGGTCAGATGACCTTCCTGCTTCGCGGACTCGGACGGAATATGCGACTGCAGCCGGTTCTGGTAAGAAGCCGCAATAAAAGTGCGAAACAGGGGATGTGGCTCCAGCGGCTTGGATTTGAACTCTGGGTGGAACTGGCAGCCCAGGAAGAACGGGTGACCGGGAATCTCGACAATCTCCACATAGGTCGAGTCCGGCGTAGTGCCGGTGATGCGCAGGCCGGCTCCCGTGAGCAGCGCCTCGTATTCCCGGTTGAACTCGTAACGATGGCGGTGCCGTTCGCTGATCTGGGTGGTCTCATAAGAGTTGGCCGCGATCGAACCCTCAGCCAGCACGCATGGCCACGCGCCCAGGCGCATGGTGCCGCCCATCTCTTCCACTCCAGTCAGTTCACGCAGCTTGAAGATCACCCGGTGGGGAGTGGCCGGATCGAACTCGCTGGAGCTGGCCCCCGCCAGTCCGCAAACATTGCGGGCAAACTCGATGCAGGCCGTCTGCATCCCCAGGCAGATGCCGAAGTAGGGAACGCTATTTTCCCGCGCGTAGCGGATAGCGTTGAGCATGCCTTCGATGCCCCGTTTCCCGAATCCGCCGGGCACCAGGATGCCGTCAAAACCTGCCAGCTGCTCCTCGTAGTCCCGGTCGCCGGGGTGCTTGCTCTCCAGGCCCTCGGCCTCGATCCAGGTAACGCGCAGCTTCAGGTCGTAGGCCAGGGCGCCGTGCACCAGCGCCTCTTTCAGTGATTTGTAACTGTCTTCGTACTCGACATATTTGCCTACGATCCCGATCGAGACCTCGTCGCGCGGATGGTAGCAACGATCCACCAGCAGCTTCCAGCGCGTCAGGTCGGGTTCTTTGGCCTCGATATGGAGATACTTCAGCGCCAGCTTATCCACGCCCTCCTCGGCGAAGGTCAGGGGTACCTCGTAGATGGACGCAACGTCTCTGGCGGCAATGACGGCCCGTTCTTCGAGATTGCAGAAGAGCGCAATCTTGCTCTTGATTTCGTGGGAGAGGAAGCGATCGGTGCGGCACAACAGGATATCCGGCTGGATGCCGATGGAGAGCAGTTCTTTGACCGAATGTTGCGTGGGTTTGGTCTTCAACTCCTGGGCGGCGCCGATCCAGGGCACCAGGGTGACGTGCACAAAGACGGTATTCTCCCGGCCATACTCCTGTCGCATCTGCCGGATGGCCTCGAGAAAGGGGAGGGATTCGATATCGCCTACGGTTCCCCCGATCTCGACAATGGTCACATCGGCGTCGGTGGCCACCTTGCGCATCGCGTTCTTGATCTCATTGGTCACGTGGGGAATGACCTGCACTGTCTTGCCCAGGTAGTCGCCCCGGCGTTCCTTGGTAATGATCTGCTCGTAAATTCGGCCGGTGGTCAGATTGTTGTCCCGGCTCAGCCGGGCATGGGTGAAGCGCTCGTAATGGCCCAGATCGAGATCGGTTTCCGCCCCATCGTCGGTAACGAAAACCTCGCCATGCTGGAAAGGCGAGAGTGTACCTGGGTCGACGTTGAGGTAGGGGTCGAATTTCATCAGGTTAACGCGTAAGCCGCGGCTTTCCAGGAGGCATCCGATCGAGGCTGCGGAAAGGCCCTTGCCCAGACTGGACACGACTCCGCCCGTCACAAAGATGTACTTTGCTGACATTGCTTCTTCACCTTTTTATTGTGGTTGGAATTGGCGCACCGGGTGGGCACATACAAGTATCGCAGGAACTGAAAACGAAGGGAAGACGGAAATGGGAATCTGTGCTGCCGTCGATCCGCAAATCGCGCTTTGGATAGCAAAATCGTCCAACCGGTCTGCTGGGTGCCCCATTCAAGCCGTACTTTGGCTTGAGTGGGATACCACTGCTCTGAATCTTTCGCCTTCGGGGACGAATCGAAAACTGCCGGAAAGAGCAGTCTTATCCCACTCAAGCCAAAGTACGGCTTGAATGGGGCACCCAGCAGAACGTGGCTCCAGTCGGGATGACAAATTTCGAGTGTGGCGGCAAGGCTCACACATCAGGCAACGCCACCCACCCACTTTCGTCTAAAGTATTCACACGCCATGTCGCCCGCGCGCATCCTGCTTCTATTCGTGCTTCTGTTCTCCAGCCTGGCCGCCAGCCTTCCAGGCATGGCGCAGGTGCAGAACCAGCGCCTGGTTCTGAAGGACGGATCCTACCAGGTAGTAACGAAGTATCAGAAGGTAGGCGACCGGGTGCGCTACTTCAGCGCTGAGCGGGGACAATGGGAAGAACTGCCGGAAAATCTTGTGGATTGGGCGGCAACCGCGAAGTGGGCCCAGGACCATGCCCCTGGGGCCAAACCCGCGCCTGAGCCGGAGCCCACTCAGCCCGTCTCGCCGGCCAATCCGGAAGCCGCTGCCATCGACAAAGAGGAGCAGCATGCCCGGGCCCGCACTCCGGATGTATCCCCCGGTTTGCGGCTACCCGACCAGGACGGAATCTGGGCGCTGGATAATTTTCGCGATTCGCCGGAGTTGGTGGCGCTCCCTCAGAATTCAGCCAGCGTGGATCGCCAGACCGGCCACAACGTGTTGCGCTCTGCGCTCAACCCTCTCGGTGGTATTCAGCAGAAGGTTCAGATCCCCGGTGCGATCTCCAAAGTCAAGCTGCACATCAACGACCCCGCGTTCTACGTCAGCATTATCGGGGTGGACGACAATGAGGCTGATTCCTCAGCGGTCACGGTGGACACACGCGGCGCGGGCTCGGTTAAGGACAAGAATGCTAGTTCCGCAAACAGCCAGTACGCCATCGTGCGCGTGCGCAGCAATTTCAAGAAGGATTACCGCGTCGTGAGCGACGTCAAGATTGGGGTGGCCGGCAAGGTGACGCAGACGGAGGACGTAATTCCGACTAAGGTTCAAGCGTTGCCAGGAAATCGCTGGATCAGGCTGACCCCGGCTCAGCCGCTGACCATTGGCGACTACGCGCTGATCGAGCTGCTGGGTCCTCGGGAAGTAAACCTCTCCGTATGGGACTTCAGCATCGACCCCACGGGGCCGGACAATAAGAACGCCATCATGCCCTTGCAACGGTCGGGCGGACCCTGACTTTCCTATCTAGATGCCGGCCCAGTATCCCTTGCGTGTGGCCTATGGTATTCTTAATCTGCGCTTAATTGTTTGGTCATCAGCCATTTAGCTGTCACGAGCGAGGCTGCCCTCAATAGACCTCTTCCTTTTCGCCGAAAGGCGGGGAGCAAGCCGGTCGGATATCGCCCAAGCCCTTCAGCGTAGTCGCCACGGACGTTCGCGGCGACGATTGGAAGCACGCGCTTCCCTGGCATGGTGCGGTGTACGAGCATGTTTGGCTAGAAAGCCAAGACCCCCCTCTACAGCGCGACGAACCGCATACCGCGTGGTGCAGTCAACAATGTCAGATTCAACTGCAGCCTGAAGGCCGAAGCCGGCGGTGTTCTTCGTGTCGGCGCACGGATCGAGTACTTGAGCGACCGGAGCGAGCCTATCGGGCCATTTATCGTATCGCCGGGCGGACGAAGCCGTGAGGCGATGAACAGCACTCCAGGTCTAACCAAATGACCGGAGGCAAAGGGATTTTATTTTGAACGAATTTTCAGCATTACCCATTTCGGCGGCGCTCAAGCAGCGTCTGGCCAAGGCAAATTTTGTTACGCTGACCCCGGTACAGGTGGGCGCGATTCCTCCGGCGCTTGAAGGCCGGGATGTATTAGCGACAGCGCAAACCGGCACCGGCAAGACGCTCAGTTTCCTTATTCCCATCATCGAGCAGCTGCAGAAAACCCAAGCCAAAGCTGCCGGTGCGTTGATCCTGCTGCCTACCCGCGAGCTCGCAATGCAGGTGCAGCAGGCATGCGCCCAGTTAGTCGGTCTTCCCACCGCGCTGGTAGTCGGAGGCATGGCCGAGGGCCCGCAACTGGAGAGTATCCGTCGTGGCGCGCGCCTGATCGTGGCCACACCCGGCCGTCTGGAAGACTTCATCGGCCGCAAGCTGGTCAAGCTCAACCAGGTGCAGATCCTGGTGTTGGACGAAGTTGATCGCATGCTCGACATGGGCTTCAAACCAGCCATTCGCCGCATCGTTGCGGCTATCCCGCCAGTGCACCAGACGCTTTGCTACTCGGCAACTCTCGAGGGTGCGGTTCGTGAAGTGGCCGGCGACTACCTTAAGAACCCGGTACGGATTGAAATCGGCTCCGTGCTCAAGCCGGCGGAAAACGTCAAGTTGCAAACTTTTGAAGTCACCGCGGATCGCAAGCTGCCGCTACTGGAGCACCTGCTCCGTTCTGAGGCGGGAAGCTTTCTGGTTTTTGTCCGCACCAAGCATGGCGCGGAGCGTGTGGCCAAGAAGCTGGCTCATGCCGGTTGGAAGGCAACCAGCATCCATGGCGATCGTAGCCAGTCTCAGCGCAACGCAGCTTTGCGCAGCTTTGCCCAGGGTGGTCATCGGGTCCTGGTGGCTACGGATGTGGCTGCCCGCGGAATCGACGTAGACCACGTAGCGCATGTAGTGAATTACGATATGCCCAAAGTTGCGGAAGACTTTGTGCACCGTGTCGGCCGCACCGGCCGCGCTTCTCGCAGCGGTGTCGCCTCGACCTTTGCCTCTCCCGAGGAGAAGGGCGATCTGCGCAAGATTGAGCGCGCGTTGCGCATCAACATGCAGCGTTTCCGGGTAAAGGAAACTTTACCGCAAGCCGTTTAACTGAACGCAAAAAGGGGGAAGCGCGGTGACCCCGCGTTTCCCCTTTTTTTTTCACTCATCTACTTCTTGGGTTGGGTAGCGATGATTTTGTCCCGAATCTTGGAGTAGGTCGCCTGCGGAATAATTTTCTTATTTACCAGGTCCGTCTTGGTTTTGTACGGCCGGCCGTCAATGATCTTCTGCGAATAGACGTCGCCGATTCCCGGCAGCGCACTCAGATCCGCTTTGCTGGCTGAATTGATATCGACCAGGCTGGACGCAGCCGGAGGTGTAGTCTGCGCCATCACGGCGTGGACGCTCGATGGCTTGGCGTCCAACTGCGCCGTGGCCACCCCGCCCAGTAGCCCCAGGGCAAGCAAAACCGTCAGACTCTTATGTAACCGGCCCCTGAAATTAGTTGTCAGCATCATCTTTCTCCTTATCTCTGATCTTCGCGTCAGCGCAAACTCACACTTCGCGTTCGCGTCATGCTACACCACAGCAGTCCTGGGCCGTGCGGCCCAGGCAAAAGGATAAAAACACTGAGCCGTGCCAAGCTCCGTTCCAGCCCGGACTACCTCGCCGCAGCGAGCATCAGTCCGGGGAGCGGGTTTCCAAACCCGCGAGAACGCTTCCTCTCCCATGACCGGGCTTTAGCTAGCCTGGTGAGAACACCCAATCTGGCGACCACAGCGACAGCCGGATCACCCACCGCTCTCATCTTTTGAATCAGGGGACGACTTTAGAGGATGCGAAAAAACTCGCTGTTGGTAGACCTGAACATTAGTCGAACCGTGCCAGCCCCGGACCTTCAGCCGGGGGAGCGGGTTTTCAAACCCGCGAAAACGCTTCCTGCTGGAATGACTGGGCTTTAGATGGGATGAGACGGCTGGCCCTGGTGAGAACGCCCCGAGCTACCGAATCAGCCTCTGGTTTATTTCTAGTCACCGCTCTCATGTTCGTGTCATGGCATGACTAAAGTCGGGCCGTCAGATGGGGCTGATGAGGCCCTGAGTTTTTTCTGAAGGGTACGGGCTTCAGCCCGTACGCAAGTGATTAAAAGCACGAACGGCTTTAGCCGCTGAGGGGACCCTTTTCCGCAGCCTGATAAGCCCGTACCGCAACCAACCAAAACGGATGCCGCTGAAAGAAATGTTTTTCGACCGAGCCGAGTTCTTACTTTGAAAAATTACATGATTTGCGTCGAGGAGCCCGAGGAGAAAGATCGGGGCGGAGGGATCGCCTTCCGCCGATCGAGTTCCCCGCGCACCATGTTCAGCCCATAGATGCAAGCTTCGAAGGAACCGGCGAGACGGCCAAAGAATGGCGCCTCCTGCGCGTACTCAAAGAGGTCGAACTGGGAAACGATGTAGTAGCTCTCTTTGCCCGCCTGGACCATTTCGAAAAAGCTGTCGCGCTGTAGCCCACCCCACCGATGGGTCGCCTCCGGATACATGCCGGCGAAGAACAGGGTGTAGTCGCCGATATGTTTCCGCAGTTCCCTTTCTTCTCCGAAGGAGGATGCTGTGCCGTGAACAGGATCGGAAGCGAGCAGCATCTCGCCCACTTCGCGCACGGGATTGCCCGCGGCATCACGGATGCGGTAGATATTCTCCGCGCGGCAAAATTCGGTAAGCAGGTCGGCGACGTAGCTGGATATCTCCGCGTCCCGCAAACCCAGGCGTGAGTCATAGCACTCGGAGACAACTTCGTGGAACAGCTGGCGTAAGGAATTCTCTAGCGGGATCAAAGTCCACCTCCAGGGAAGGTTGGGGTTTGTTCCTTGCTAGGCTGGGGAGCCGGCACGCTCCGCAACCGCGTCTATTACTTACGTATGACACGAAGACTAAGCGATCTGTTGCAGATTACAAACAGATGAATGTGGTGTTACACAAAATTCTTGGCACTCTCGACGACCAAGTGCGAGGAAGAACCACCTCAGGCAACACCCCATTCGTGTTACCTGAGGTGAATCGCGCTTCTCCGCAAAAACTACCGTCCACTCCTCGGTATGACGCTCAAAAGAATCAGCCTTTCGCTGTTCACAGCGCTCTGCCAGGATCTTTCCGCAAGCCGCGTGAACAATAGAGTTCACTATGCAGCCTCGGTCCCCGTCGTTATGATTCTTTTGGCGAGGCGTTGAGAAAAGCCCTTACCGATCTTTGTGTGGGAGAAGGGTAATCCTTTAGCGATCTCAAGAGGATTGGGCAAGTACGCTCGTGCCAGATCGCGGATAAGTCATGAGCCTCAAAAAGCCAGACCTGCACTTGTTGGTCCTTGGTGTCTCCGCGGTCGTATTGTTTGTGCTCGGGGGAGCCAGGGTCTTTCGCTCTTCCAATGACTTTGTTCCTGTCTATACCGGTGCGCGCTGCCTGCTCCATGGCTGCAATCCCTACGACACCTCCCAACTCGAACAGCAGTTCTTTCTAGCCGGCGGCCATGCCGGCGAACTACCGTCGTGGAATATCGATGTTCCCGTCTATCCGCCTTCGACTTTCCTGGTGCTCTCCCCGCTGGCCCTGCTGCGGTTTCCGGTAGCCCGCTTGCTCTGGTTCCTGCTGAACGGCTGCCTGCTCGTCATTTCTACATTTCTCGTTCTCTCCTTGTGTCCAGCGTCGAATCGTTGGCTCGCCACCACCCTGGGATCGTTTTTCCTGCTTACCAGTGGAATCCTGCTGGTGCTGGGTCAACCCGCGATATTAGCTATTTCGCTGGTGGTGATCGGCGGTTATCTCTTTCTGCGTAACCGCTTCCTCCCTTTGGGCAGCCTGCTGTTGATGCTCAGCCTCGCGGTCAAGCCCCAGATCGGTGGCCTGATCGTGCTCTATCTTCTGGCGCAGAAAATCCATTGGCGCTATGCCGCCGTGGCGATGGTGGGCGCCTTCGCGCTGCTACTCTCCGCAGGTCTGATTCTCAAGCTGCAGCCGCGCAGCGCCGATTGGATTTCCGCGCTGCGCGCAAATCTGACCGCAACCTTGAACACCGGCGGCAGCGCTGACCCCAGGCCCGCGAATCAACAAGCCATCGGTGATACAAATCTGCAAGCCGTGAGTAGCATTTTCTTTTCCGATGCGGGGAGATTCAACGCCGCGGCCTACGCAGCCTTTCTCCTTCTTCTCGCGGCATGGGTCATAACTATCTTGCGGGCGCATGCCTCCCCGGACTTGCATGTGGTTGCGCTCGGGGCGCTGTCCATCCTCTCGCTTACACCGGTCTACCATCGCTTTTACGACACCCGTTTACTGCTGCTGAGCATTCCGGCGGTTCTGATCGTTTTTCAGAAGCGCCGGTTTTTGGGAGCTGTCATTGCCATGCTCACTGTGCTCTCCATCGTCTCCGTCCAGTACCGGGTGCAGACATTCCTTTTGCAACACGGCAAATGGCAAGACATACTGCAGAACAAATTTCTCTTCATCCTGCTGCTGCGACAGCAGAATCTGGAACTGCTGATCCTCTTCTCGCTCTATCTATTTGCCATTCTCTCGATTCGCTTTACCGCCCCACCGGCGATCGAGTTCGATCTCGCCTATCCAGCAGCAGTAACGGTCCAGCGGATGCAATGAGCGAAGTGAGCCCAAGCGATGAGCAGAGCGCGTCTACCGCCGCGAACGTTTTGCCAAGCATCGCAGCGCAGCAGGGAATAAGCTTTCACTGGCAACTGCTGATTTTTGCCGTGTCTCTTTTTGCCATCTTCACCCGTCTGCCTGGCGCTCTGCTGCATCCGCAGTTTTTCGCGGAGGACGGTTGGGTCTGGTACCAGCAGGCGTATAACCTGGGCTGGCTGCGGTCTCTGGGAAGCGCCCAGGCAGGTTATATGCAGACCTTCCCCCGCCTGGTTGCCGGCCTGGCATTGCTTTTCCCCATGCAGTGGGCTCCGCTGATCATGAACCTCGCCGGCGCGGTAGTCCAGGCACTTCCGGTGACCGCGTTGCTCTCCCGCCGCTGCGCCCCATGGGGTCCCCTGCGGGTGCGCATGTGGATGGCGGCCCTGTACCTTGCAATTCCCGATGCGCCCGAGATCCACGTGGTACTCACCAATGCCATGTGGCACCTGGCTCTCTTGCAGGCGCTCCTTGCCTTTTCTGTTCCGCCGTTGAGTTGGCGCGGTCGCGTATCCGACGTCGCTCTGTTTGCCATCGGCGGCATCACCGGTCCATTCTGCATTCTGCTGTGGCCTGCGGTCGCCGTTTACTGGTGGATGCGGCGCCAGCGCTGGACCCTGGTCGTCTGGGGTTTAATGTCGCTGGGCGTCGTGATCCAGGTGCTGACCATTCTGCACTCCGTCAAAAGACCTGGAGCGCCTCTCGGGGTCACGCCTCTTCGTCTCTTGCGGATCATCGCCGGCAGCATCTTTATCGACAGCATGGTGGGCACCGGCGGACCCTATTTGCCTATTCCGTTGCTCGTCCTCGGAGCCATCGGTGGGATCGCAATTCTGTTTTGGGGTTGGCGAAGTGCATCCCTGGAGCTACGCCTTTACTGCGTCTTCGCAGCCGTGGCTCTCGTGGCCTCTCTACGTGATCCTCTTCTGCTGCCGGGGAGCACCCCTCGTTGGGAGGTACTCGCGAGAGCCACCGGAATTCGCTACTGGTTTTTTCCCTCGCTGATGTTTCTTTGGTTAGCAGCGTCCTCCGCATCAGGAGGAAGAAGCACTCTGGTGCGGCGTGCTGGACTCGGTGTTCTGCTTCTCACTACCGTTGGGGTGGTTCGGAAATGGACCTATCCGCCCTGGCCTGAGAGTCACTTTAGCGCGGAGGTCGAGCGTTTCAAAGGTCTGAACGCCGGTCAGCAAATGACCTTCTCCGTCTACGATCCTGGTGGACGCACCATGGAACTGGTCAAGAAGTAAAGTCAGCTCAAGCAATGCGGGACCTTGTTTGACAACCAGGGCACCCTGGCGGCTGACACAAGCGATCATCCATTGATCTTGATTGGCCTCGAATTTAGGATGAACCCACCATGAGCAAGTACCAATTCCTGCTGAAGACGTTGGTAAAGTACGCCAGGCTTCAGTCAACCCGCTGCCCGTATTGCAACAGCGATCGAACGACCGTTCTGCAATGGAAAAATCGAATTCTGCAACTCCGGCGATGTGATGAATGCTCGCTGAGCTTTCGCTTCCCCAAAGACGAGCCCGGAGAAAATTTGGGCTTCTACCAGAAAAAGTACCAGCAGGATAACGTGACCGATTTACCTCGGGAGGAGGACCTGCCCTTCCATATTTCCGATCATTTTAAAAGCGTTGGACGGGACCTGACGACGCATCTCAAGACCATTCGAGCGATCGTTCCTGACGGCTCGGTCCTCGATTATGGATGCTCGTGGGGGTACGGTGTCTATCAATTCTCCCAGGCGGGGTATCAGGCGACCGGATTCGAGATCTCCCGGCCTCGTGTCGAGTACGGCACCAGGGCTCTCAAGGTGAATCTGACCAGCGACCTGGCTGCTTTGCCCACCGAGGGATTCAACATGATTTACTCTGCCCATGTTCTTGAACATATCCCGGACCCACAAGCGTCATTACTAACCTTCCGGAAACTTCTGAAACCGGGCGGCAAACTCTTCTTGTATGTGCCAAACTGCTCTGGGGAGCAAGCCAGGCGGCTAGGGGTCAAGTGGGGTCAGATGATCAACGAGAAGCATGTGCTCGCCCTAACGGCAGAGTTCTTCCATCGAAATCTGCCCAAACATGGGTTTTCGACAGAGTTTTGCAGCTCTCCCTATCAATACCCACCACGGCCGTACGAGAAGGATTGGGATGCAAGCGGCGAAGAGCTACTGGTAGTGGGAACGTTACAGTCTTGAACTGCTATCCTTTAGCCAACGCTGCGTATGAAGTCCAACGTCGACGCACTTGGCGCTAATCCTACTGGACGCTTGGAGCCAACGCCTTGCCTATCGGAACCCCCAGGCCGCTCGGCCGTCGGCCAAAACGGACGCCTCTCTGGCACTCAAGGGAGGCTTTCTTTACGGACGCCGGTCTTTTCATTCTTGGAGCTGCGGGCCTTTATAGCGTAAACCTCATTGGGGCACTACCCGGCGACGAAGTACTTCTCCTGCCCATGCTCCCGGTCCTGCTTCTGTCCCGTGGCTCGCGCGCCTTCACCCGTCAATATCTGTGGTTCTACGTATTAGTTTTGGGCTGGCTGCTCGGCACGATCATCGCGGATACTTACTTCGGAATCCAGGCGATGGACCGGGCGAAGGGGATCGCGAGGGTAGTTTTTTTTGCCATGGATTTCATGGCTTTGGCCATTCTGATAAATCACAAGACCCGCAGGATGGCTGTCTTCGCGCTGAGCATGGCTGCCGTTTTTCTTGGCTACGTGTTGAACTTTCGCGGCGAATTCATGCTTCAATGGAAGTTCGGAGGCGCCTCGGCCTTAATCATCCTCTCGCTTTTCGTTTCCTCCTACTACTACGCGAAGCAAAGATATTGGATTTGCATTGGCATAGCCCTCATCCTCTGCGGTCTCAATCTGATTTACGCCTTTCGCTCGCAAATGGCGGTCGTTCTCGTATCGACGGTTCTGATGCTGCCAATCTTTGTCGGACGTGGGGGGCTACGGGGTACCCGGAAATCTGCCGTGCGAAACTCCATTAGGGTCATCACCCTGTTGACACTCGCAGGCGGTTCAGCGTACCTGTCAAGTAAGGCTATCCAGCTGGCTGCCCAAAACGGATTCTTTGAGGATGACCTCGCCCAGAAATTCCAAACACAATCGCAAGGAAAGCTCGGTGTGCTCTTTGGTGGAAGACCGGAAACGCTCGTAGCCATCCAGGCTATTCGCGATAGTCCTATTCTTGGTCACGGCTCCTTTGCCGCGGATCCCCGGTACCTGGAGCTGAAGCAGGAGATCCAGTATGAGTACGGCTATAGCGATTCGGATACACCGGAAGATGTCTATCCCAGCATCCCCACTCACTCCCACCTCACCATGGCCTGGGTCGAATCCGGAATACTCGGCGGAGCCCTTTGGATTTACATCCTGGTGCTCACCATACGCGCAATCCTAGGAATTACCCTTTCGCGGCCGATTCTCACGCCCCTTTATTGCTACTTCTTAGTGAACTTTATTTGGGACATCCTTTACTCTCCATTCGGGAGTGTCAATCGAATCTGGGCAGCATATCTCATCCTCATGAGCTTCGATTTGCTGGCCGCGCCGGCGGTCGTACGCCTCCCCGCGGCTAGGCAGAAGCATAACCGTCTCATCCCGGCCGGACCCTTGCTGGGGGGACCCTCCGTCCGCCCGACAGCACCGTGGTCACCCGAACGCAGGGCACAGCGATCAGTTGCCCGGATGAAATAAATGAATGCTGTCGGGATCCGGATGGTAGCCTTACCCCGCTTTCTTCAAACCTGATCCAAGACTGACAGGGCCTCCGAGAATCGGCTCATCGCCGTTGCTCATAGGCTCGATAATCATGACGAAAGGGCTTTAAGGGTGAACTCTACGCGCAGTACATGGTTGTACCTCGCCTGTATAGGGATGCTCGTTCTAGTGTTAACAGCCAGCTTAGCTACGAGTGAACGGCAGGCGCCGTGGGAGGACGAAATTTTTGGAGTTTCAACAGGTTGGTCGCTTGCGCGTTCACAACCGCCCATCCTAAGCGTTCTGGCGCAATATCCTCATACGGGTTCTCCAATCCTCTTTTATGGTCCAGTATCCTTTGAAGCCGAAGCCCGGCTAATTCGCGCATTTGGCTTGTCGCTTGTCGCCTGGAGACTTGTTTGTTGGATGGGCGTTCTTCTCACGCTTTTTGCCTGCTGGGAGTTGATCGGGTTTGCTGGGGGCGATAGATGGGCGCAATTGATTGGAGCTCTGTTGATCGCCCTTTCCGGGTCCGTGAACGGTCCATTTCCCGGACGATGGGATGCTGTGACGACCGGGTTATTCCTGAGCGGCCTGTTGGTGTTCATTCGCGGCATCGATGCCGCTCGACGGGTCCTGCTGCTACGATCTGCGCTGGCCGGCGTTCTCCTTGGAATTGCGCTTGCTTCAACACCACGAACGCTAACGCTCAGCACGGCCGCTGCGGTTGCGGCTGCCGTAACTGGACTCGCGTTTAATCGGCTGCGTAAGCCCCTCTTCCTGGGGTCAATCTGTATGTTCTCGACGGCCTTGCTGACTCATACCCTGTTGATCTTGCCCTGGGGTCAAAACTCTATTTCCTGGTACTTTCAAATCAGACGCGCCACGAAATCGGACTACATCAATGCCACCCCGATCGCCGGGCAAGGTCTCTGGACGCTCGACCTGCAGCACCATAAAATACTCGCGTTCCTGTTTCTGTCCTCTATTGTTATTTTCGCTTTGGGCGCGATCTCCGGGAGGTCCCGTCTTGACCCCGAGAAGGTGCCATTCAGGCTATTCCTGACCACCTTTGGTTCGGTCAATCTGATTCTGATGCTGCTCTTGCTGGCGAACGCTCTTGGGCAGACGGTATTCTGGCTACCGTCGGCGATCATGGCAACCATGTGCTGGGTGAGTTGGGGCTTTTTCAGAGGCGGAACTACAGGCTGGATCGCGGGGTCTCTTGTCGTCGTCTGCCTTATTTTGCTCTGTTTAGAGCAAGGTGAACAGACTGCCGCTGTAGTTCTCACCTGGAACCGAAGAAGCACCGCGAGTCTGGCAGCGTTCGTTGGAAGAACTATACCCCCCGGGGCCGTAGTTTACGGCCCAATCGGAGGCTATTTCTACCCCGTTGAGCTTTCTAAGGATCGATACCTGTATACGTTTGAGAGAACCACTCCAGGGCTCCACTCCCAGCCCCTAACATCTATTCCAAATATCGCCGGGAAGCTGGACGAGCTGATTTGCTCACAACGCGCTTATGCGATGTGGCCAAAGCCAGATATCCTCCATCAACCCTTGGAGCAAGAGATGCCTGAAGCACTGCGCGAGCGCTTGGGGGAGCCGGTGGCGGAATTTGTTCAACCCACGTTGCCAGGTTGGAAAGATAGGTTGTTGCGCGCGATGGGGGATGTAGACGGCAAATACGGTTTCCCTGATGCCGTCATCTACTCTCTTAGAAGCCAGCGCTGCGGCAAGGATTGAAGGACGCCTTGTTTCTCACTGTGGGGGCGGCGAATTATCCTGCACAAGGAACCCGGGATCCGGAAACGTGGGATCCCAGTTGGCTTGATTCTGCTCGATCAGGTTGGCGCTCACTCCATCCAGGCCGTCCGTATTGTAAATAGTATCTAGCGAGGAAACGATGTTATCTCGGATCAGAAGGCCTGATTCCAGGCAGCCGGGCATATCTTGAATCCCGATCCCAGCGATATTAGTGTTCTCCGAAGACCAGATAAAAGTGCCTGCGCCCTCAGCGATGGTATTGCGAAGCACGTCGGTGTTCATCACTGGCCCGTACGCTGCCGGGCCGCCGTACGGGCCATATGCGGATATGAGGATTCCTGCGCCCGAATTAGTCATGAAATTGTCCTCGATTACGCTTTCGAGTGCGTCACCTAACACGATGGAAGTCCCGAGAGTGTCCGTTATGGTATTGTGGGCTACCGTCATATTCAGCTCATACTGAGAAATAACGACGACCGACGTTCCGTCGGGCAGCACCTTCCATGGGCTAACAAGATTTATCGTTCGCCCGCTATAACTTTGCACGAACGAATACTGCCCCACTCCCGCCCCGGAAATGATTGCCATAACCGCCCCTTGGGGATTGGTCGTGCCCATCCAGTTCCAGGCTGGGTCGTCGGCTAAAGTAACTGTGCTCGCGGTGCTTGATGCGATAGGACCTATGTAGGCACCACCATCTCCGTCGTTAGTAATAACCTGCTGGCTATTGGAACCCATATGTTGAAAGGTGTTGTATCCGACGTAGATGTCTCGCGAAAGTGCAGACTGTCCGTATTGATTATTCCCGCGGCTTATGCTCAGACCGGATCCCCCTTCGGTCCCGTAGTTGCCCGGGCCAGGAGTGTTTTGAGAATAAGTCAGATTACCTTCGAATATTATGTTTTGGCTGTCACTGAATCCAAGCCCCGTCCAATTGTTAAGAACGATCTGGTTACCGGATACGATGCCCCCGTCCCCGTAGTTAATATCTAGAACCTGGTTCCAGCCGGAAAGAAAAAAAGAGTTATAGATCTGAATATCGGGGCCTGCGACAGCGAACACGGATTCCTGGCCGTTCGAGAAGTCGGCGGTCGATGCAAAGCTGACATTATCGAAGAACAGATGGCCAGAGGTCAGAGGATTTCCTGTCGTGGTTCCTGAACTGAGAATGAGATTAAGATTCACTGGCGCCTTCACGGATAGGTTTGCCATGCCAAAGTACTGGGGGACGGTAAACCATGCGGCGGGCGGCGCCTTCGCTGGGTGTCCCACGAAAATGGTCGTACCCGGGGACGATCCAACGAGAACTTCGTAAGAGTGGGGTGTAACGCCCCCCGTAAGCGCAAAGGTGCCGGTTGGAACCGCGATGTAAGCGACCTCCTTTGCGCCCGGGGACGGGGCATACCAATCCAGGCATAACTGCAGACGTTTAGTGTTGTCAGTTACTCCATCGCCCACCAGGTTAGAGCAAGAGAAGTTTCGCACAACCAAAGAAGGCGGTGAATAAATTGTGATCTGAGCTGCCGGGCTTGAGGTCACGCTCCACGGGGAACTTCCGACCCAGACGTTGTATGTTCCGGGAGCAAGGCTGGCAGGAACTGAAGCCGTAACGGAATTACTGTCGAGCTTTGTGGGCACAAGAGGGTAACCGACGCCAGTGGACGACTGCAGAACCACTTGGCTGGACGCCACAAAGTTTTTTCCGAAAAGCCTCAGGATACCGCCGGGTTCGGCGCCACAGTCATAAACCTGGTGCTGGAGGGCTGCGCTCGGGCTGGTCACGGAAGGAACCCCAATCGCCCAATTCAGCGAGGGTACATTGGCCAGGCCGAGAATGGGCGGAGCCGAAGGATCCTCGATCTCATAGCCGTAGACACCCGTGGGAAACCCCACTGGAACAATGAACGAGAGTCCGGTCGTGCCCTGCTGGATAGTAGGAATCACAGTTGCACTCCCTCGAACTATGGTCTGCCAGTTCGCCGTCCCGGGCGGAATGGGGACTATTCTGGCAACTTTAATCGCGTCTGTGAAAGCGCCCGAGAGCAAAATGGACTGCCCCGGCGCGGTTTCTCAAGACGTCCAAAAGACCGCATTCGAAGTGTAAACAGGCGCCCCAACCACGGGCGTCGTGTTGTCGATTGCGACATAAACCGGATAGGTTCCTACGCCCCAGTCGCCATTCGAGATCCCCGTATTCGGATTGGTGCATCCCGTGAGCGCCTGCACGGCGCCGGGTACAGGGACTGTTTGCCCTCCAGTTACTCCCGATGCCCCTGGGCCTTGGGGGGCTGCGAGTCCGGATGGTGAGTTCAGAGAAAACCCACATCCCATGAATAAAGGGAAAAGTAGGGCAACCGCCGCCATGCCGGCGGAGCCTCGCAGACTGTAGAAGGTTGCGGCTGCACACCGGGTGACAACAGGCGGCCCTCGCCTGGCTGCTACATTCATCGCACTGTACCATCCCAACGCAAAATGCTTACCAGTGCGATTATCGACCGCAGCGGTCGAAGTATGAGAATGTTGCTGCCTATTCGAGCTAATAGGTTGTCACAGGGAATTCACTACGCTACTGATCCGCGCTCTCCCCAAAAGACCAAAGGATGGCTCCCCCAGGGCACACTAACACCGAACAGAAAAACCCCGGCCAGCCGACGCTTTGTCAGAGCCTCTTCATGAATGTCTTTTAAGAATTTCCGGGGCCTTTACGCGGTAAGATTCGGCACTGGCAGAAGACAACAGATACCCATCAAGGGAATTTTGCTCCGCTCGGCGCAAGTGGACAAACCGATCTTCCGCTCTTGCGCGAAAGGCGGGCCCTTGCCTGATATCCTCGACGTCCTGATTAGCTATTGGCCGAATGCGCTTATTGGCGCCTTCATCCTGGTTCTCGCGGTTCATTTCTTCTTCAGGTTTCTTTGCCCGGCTGTAAAGCTGCGCCTGTCGCTCAGGCGAATCGTTAAATGCCTGCGAAAGCCGGAAATGGGATACGCGCAGAAGACTGGCGATCTTCATGCAATCGTCTCGCACGCCAGGTCTAGCCCGGCATTCTCACCCCTCTGGTTAAAGTACTCGAAAACCCTTCATGTCCAATCTGAAGTCGACGGGGCGGGGCGAGGGGTCAACTTTCGTTGGCGCGCTACCGCCCTGGCCGAAACATTTTTTACCCAGCAAGCACTGGTTGATTCCCCGCTACGGACAGACTACTTTAAACACCTTCCCGGCATCCTTACCGGTCTGGGGATTATCGGCACCTTTGCGGGCCTGATTCGGGGTCTCAACCACTTCGACGTCTCCCTGCAAGCCAACGAAATGCAAGGGTCACTCGGCAATCTGATTAACGCCGTAGGCCACGCTTTCTACGTTTCCGCGGCGGCAATTTGCCTGGCAATATTGTTTACCTTGCTGGAGAAATTTTTACTGAACCGCTGTTATGCTCGGGTCGACGAAATTCAAAACGCCATCGATGGGCTCTTCCATGCCGGTGTGGGCGAAGAATATTTGGAACGGTTGGTAAAGGCATCGGAGACCGCGGCCACGCAAGCCCTGCAAATCAAGGACGCCCTGGTCGCCGATCTCAAGCAGATTTTAGCTGAGGTCGCCACCAACCAGGCATCGGCCTCCGCTCGGAACAGCAGCTACGTATCCACCGCCGTGGGCAACGTTATCGCTGAGAGTCTTGGAGATCCGATGAAGCGTATCTCCGTCGCAGTAGAGCGCATTAGCTCCGACCAGGGTCTTACTATCAAGGCCGCTCTGCTAGATGTCGTGGCAGGATTTCAGAACAGATGCGGGAAATGCTCAGCGGGCAGATGCAAGTGGTAGGCGACCTGCTGACGCAAATCACAAAGGGTGGGCAGGAGAACTGCGCCGGATTTCAGCGGCTTGCTTCAAGTATGGACTCGGCCGGTAGCAATCTCGAGCAGATAAGGACGCTCACCTCCCAATCTCAGGCGGAAATTGGGGAGATGCTCCGCCGGACGGTATCAAGTTTAGGTGAGCAGGTCCTGAGGGCCGTCGAAGAGGTAAAGCGGCAAGCGAGAACCTCGGACGGATTCCAGCATGAGGAGAGAGCCAGGGTCGCTGGGCAGGCGGGTGCCGCAGTGACCGGGTTGTCACGCGAAGTCCAAACCCTAATTTACCAATCCTTGGAGATCAATCGCTCTCTCCAGGGCAGCATTGCCTCATTCAGCGGGGCAACGGGTGATTCGATCAACCGTATGAACGCTGGGGCGGATCTGATATACAGCGCCTCGAGGAGTTCGCCAAGGCGGGTGAAGGCGTAACCGCATCGATCAAAGGGTCAAGCGAAGCAATCGATAAGATCCAGGCTGCGACAAACTCCCTCGGTAGCGCGATGAATGGAACGGCTGACGTCTTTAAAGAGTACAAGCAAAATCGGGAGGCCTTCGCGCTGATCGTTTCGGATCTCAAAACCACGGTTCAAAACGCCAAAAGGGAAGCATCCATGACGTCGGATCTGGTCGAGAGGCTGCAGGGCGCTGCTTCACAATTGGCGCGCGCACAGAAGCAATCGGAAGACTACCTGAAGGGAATCAACGATGTCTTAGCGAAGGCTCACGAGGCCTTCGCCGCCAACATAGAGAAGACCCTGAATCGTGGAAATTCCCAATTTCATGTCGAACTCTCAACCGCTGTGAGTTTGCTTTCGGCCGGCGTACAGGATCTCGGCGATATGTTCGAGCGAGTATCGGCAAGCAGGTAAATCGAAGAATGCTCGATCAAAGGATTCCGCACAGAAACGCGAGAAATGACGAAGCAGAAAAACCGTTTTGGATCTCATTTTCCGACCTGATGACGGCTCTGATGGTCCTGTTTCTCGTCGCCATGGCCGTGGCCCTCTTGTCTGTAACCAGAAAGCAAGCAGAGCTGGATCACTTGGAGGGGAACCGTACTCATGCTGTGGAATCATGCATCGTAAAATTGAACGGCTTAGCCGAAGCCTTTCCTGGCGTGGCCATTAACGGATATTCAATTGACTTCGGACCGCTGGCCAACTTCTCCAATAACAGCAGCGCTCTTACTCAAAGTCAGCAGCAGTTCCTGCGGAGGTTTGTTCCCCGCGTGCTCAGAGTCGCCCGGCAACCTGTCTGCGAGGAGTGGCTCAAGAGGGTGGTGGTTGAAGGCTTTGCAAGCCAGGGCGGCACTTACCTGTACAACATGGATCTAAGCACAAAACGGTCGGAACGGGTCTTATGTGCCCTTATGGACACAAAAGCCGCCGAACCGACGAGTGAAGCAGATCGCCGCCTTATCCAGAGCCTTTTTTTCGTTGGTGGCTACTCGTCCAGCACCATTAGAAAAACTGCGATCGAGAGCCGTCGCATCGAGCTGAAACTGGAGTTTTACGCTTTGAGGGAAGCGAAGGAGCATCGGCCGCCGCTGACCACCCTGGACGAAAACACCGATTGTCCAATAGGGGCACCGTGAGCTACCTCGAAGACCTGAGCGTAACCCTCGTGCAGGCCACGGGGCGTTCGTTTGCCATCAGCAACAGCGAACCTTGGGGCAATCCAAAACCGCTGTCCAAGGTGCTAAAGCAGATAACGATCCAGATAGGCCGCCCGCCCGTCCCGGTCCATCGGAGGCCAGTCCGGCAGGCGGTTCTAAACTACCGCAGGTCCCGAGAGCTGTCGGGTGACCTGGAGACCAAATACGTTTGTATAGGGGCCGCGGCGCAGTTCTCTCAATGGTGTCTCATGGAGGATGCCGGATTACTTGCCAAACTTCTGAAACATGCCCAGGCGGCTCCCGATCAATGGCGCTTAAAGTATTTCTCCTACCTTCTTCATGGCTACTGGTCATATGCACGAGATGACGAAAATGTCTCAGCCGACTCACGGAGGGGGTGGGTCACTCTAAGAAGCTGGCTCTCCGCGCAACAAAGAGATCTGGCTCGATCGACGATCCTCAAACCACTCTGGTTTAGAACCCTGACTTATCATTCGAATCTGCTCACCAGCGATGCTTGTGGGCGTTATGGTCAAGAGTTGCTGGGTGGTATGAGCGCTAGCCTGACCGAAGCTCTCGCAAACCTTGGCGTCCCCTCAAGTTCATGGGTCCGTGAGGAAGCTATCTATGCGCTGATGCAGGCCGCAGCGAACCTGCACGACGCTGCGTTTCATGCCCGCGTCGCGCAACTGGTTGAGATCGCGAGCGGAAAAACTGATCTCAAACTTTCCAGGGGTATCTCGATACGTTGCGTTGCTTCGTTGTTATCCCGCCATGCTGCCAGTAGCGGCAGGCCGGAAAACGCCGCGTTGCGCAACGCGGCCCTCCGTTTCATCGGGAATCCATGGTTACACCGTATAGCTTGGAATTCCTACGTTCTTGACAAACACGGCGAGCCCGATATTGGAGCCCGCGAGATGGTGAATAGCTGGCTGAAGGTACGCCTCATTAAAGACTTCTTCGACCTGCTGAGCGAAGATCGGTCTGCGGACAGCCGCCGCCTCAACTACTGGTTAGGCTTTGAGCCCGCGATTCAGGATATGTGGTTCGTCCTTGGTGCCGATGCCATGGGAGACAAGCGAGAGGACTATACGGAATTCCGCCAACGGGCGAATAGCCGCCTTCTGGATCTGGCGGGCGCCACGACAACGACAAATAATGCGTTCCTTATGCACATCGGCGACTATGTCGTTATTGAGTTCGGGATCACAGGAAACGCATGCTTCGCCTATCGCTACGATGACCTGCCATTTCGCCTCAGGGGATGCCTCCACGGCAAAACCCTCGAATCCTCGATCGACATTGCCGACCTGAAGGCAGCAGGCTATGAGGCCCGCCTTCTCCACCTGGGGAGCTGGGAGCCGAAGTTCGACTCGGCCGTCTGTCCCCTTGTCGGGTTCATACCGCCAGTGGACGACGCCCTTCGTCGGTCGCGTGGGATCGTGTCAGCTAAGAACGTTCAATGCATCACGAGCGCCAATGCGTACGAGCGTCCGCGGCCGGTATATCACCCTAGGCGCTCCTTCAGCCGCTCGGACTTTAACAAATTCACCTTGCGACATGCTTTGGAGGTCCACGACCCGGTTAGACAGGGCGATTGTCTCTGGGTGCGAACCGATGCCGCGGACGCAGAGGTGTGTGAATCTCTCAGGGGCTGGGGATTCGCCTATCGGCACGGCAAGGGATGGTGGAGGGAGTAAACTATGGTGCGCCGGGTGTTTCCGTCACGCGCGGAAAGCGCGAACGAGATCGCAGAGCTGAAGAACGCCGACAATCTCGTAGGCTCCTATCAGTCCAACGCCTTGTCGTTTAAAGCAGCATCCAGGCGCGTGGATTGGCTGACCGACCCGTCGAAAATGGGCGCATCGCTGCAACTCGCCTTGTTCCTATTCCAACTCAAGGAGCAAGGACTGGGGGATTGCAGCCGTGACGGCGAGATGCTCGTAACTTGGCAGCGGGTCTATCAAATCAAGTCCTCCTGGGAGTATGGCGAATGCTATCCCCTGCTCAGGCTCCCACCTTCGAGCACCCTTCGCCCGTGTCTTGCGAGTCATGGTTCCTTTGCAGACTCAGATTTCTCGATCTTCGTCTCAGGATGGGTGGGCGAAGACGGTGCACCCCTTATGGAGAACCCCTGCATAAACGGGGCCATCGTAACCCTCAGCCAGCAAGAGGCTCTTCTTACTCGGGAAGTTTGGCAGACCCTCACGAGTGTGGCAGCATTCCACGAGCGAACGATGGAGGAACGCACCACTGAATCAAACCAAATTTGTTGGGCGAGTATTCGTCAACATGCCAAGGCGGCCGGGGCTAAGCTCTCTCATTTTCTGGAGTCGACAGTAGTCGTTGCCCCTAAAACTTTGACGGTGGAGCTGCGCAAAAGCGACATCACAGCCGGCACGGTCATCGAGGTTCTTCCAACCTTTAAGGGGCAGCCGGCCGCGTGGCTCGGCACATTTGATCGCTTTGCTCAAGTGAGAGATCACTACGAGGTTCCGGACGGTGCAGGGTTGACGCATGTCCTCATCACTCCCCAAGTGCGTACGGTCTTGAGCGAAATAAAGCGAATGCCTGGGCGCCGGGTAACGGGGGAGCGGGCAGAAGCATTTGTCCGAAATCCCTTTGCGGTCCTAGGCCCTGACGCAAGCGATGTGATTGATGAAAAACAATTCGAGGGCGCTAGATTGAAAGCCGGCATATCGTTTGCCAGGTTCACCGCGCACCTCCAGCATGACGGCCCTGATTCAGAGTTGAAGGTGAGCCTCTTGATTGAAGAAGGCGATGTGCACACTGGATCCTCGCACGTGCTGCCGTTTGCGTGCCCGGCTGAGCTAAGAGAATTCATTGCCAAGATGGAAGAACGCAGGGGTCGGGAGGCTCAATGCTGTTCCTGGCATGGGTATGAATTAGAAATCCTGGGGGACACGCCAGATCAGTTGGCTATCTTAGCGGGAGCCCTTCAGAAGTGGGGCCGCGACAAGGAATACAAACCCTCGGAAATCTTTGATCTCTCGCACTATTCAGAGAGGGTCGAGGGATTTGGCGTCGAAGAGCACTATTACCTGCCTTCTATCGCGCGCAAAAGGTATGGCGACGGGTGGTTTCCGGAGAATGTTATCTTCGCCGCGCGCTATAAACCCGAGGGAGCTGAAAGGCCCGTCGCAACAGCCCTCTCTCTCCAGGAAATTCAACACCTGGAACAGGCCTTGCAGACCGCGAAGGACGAGAACCGAACCGAGTTTGCGCTGAGAGGTTTCCCTGAGTCCATCACAGTTGCTGAAGCCGAAGCCATGGTGACGGCCTTTAGGGAAGCGGGGCGGGACGTCGCGAGTCGAAGCTTCAATCCCAATAAGGCCGGGGCCAGGTTAACGGTTAGGATGAACGGCCTCATCGTCAAGCCTAACGTTGACGGGGTCGATTACGCGGAACCTTACGGCGATCTAGCACTTCCCGCAGGCTCCAAGGCCCTTCTTCCCACCTCGCTGAAGAGAAATGTCCGATTGTTAGAGCATCAACTCGCCGGCGTCGCATGGCTTCAACATCTCTGGAGCCGCTCGCCGCGAGCTTGTCGGGGGGCACTCCTCGCCGATGACATGGGCCTGGGAAAGACCCTCCAACTGCTAACCTTCATAATCTGGTGCCTTGAACATGATCCCACCGTGGATCCCTTTCTTGTTGTGGCGCCCGTTTCCTTGCTAGAAAACTGGGAGCAAGAAATCGACAAGTTTTTCGAACCGCGAACACTTCCGGTGTTAACCCTCTATGGCCCCACTCTGCGCGAGAAACGGCTGCCTCCGGCCGCTATGCAGGAGGAGCTGTTACGCGCCGGGATCGCTCGATTGCTTATTCGTGGTTGGCTGGGGAATGCCAAGCTAGTGCTCACGACATACGAGACGCTTAGGGATCTTGAGTTTTCGCTTGCCAGACAGAAGTGGTCAGTCATGATCTGCGATGAGGCACAGAAAATCAAGACGCCTAACGCAATGGTCTCTCGCGCTGCAAAGAAGCAAAATGCTCGCTTTAGGATCGCTTGCACCGGCACGCCCGTCGAAAACACGCTGACCGACCTCTGGTGTCTCTTCGATTTCATCCAGCCCGGTCTTCTCGGTTCCCTGAGGTGTTTTGCAGAACGGTATCGAAGACCGATCGAAGCAGAAACCGATGAAGAGAAGACTCGAGTGGAGGAGCTTAGGGGGCTGATTGCTGGTCAAACGCTCCGAAGAAATAAAGCGGGGGTAGCAAAGGATCTACCACTCAAGATCATAGACCGCGGTTGCCGCTCTCTCCTCATTTCCCAAGAACAAAGGACCTATTACGATGACGCGCTGTCCAAATTCAAGCGTGGCTATGGCGCGGGCTCAACAGCCAGCCGGTACGATCACTTCGGACTTCTTCTACACCTGCGCAAAGTGTGCTCCGATCCCAGACCGCCGGGTTGCCATCCATCCAAGCTGCAATCCCTGACCGAATTGGAACGATGCTCCCCAAAGATGAGGTGGATGCTTACCGAACTGCTCGCCATCGAAGCAAGAGGAGAGAAGGCGATCGTCTTTTGCGAGTTCAGAGAACTGCAGCGCACAATTCAGCACGCGATCGTCGAGCGGCTAGGGCTGTTTGTAGACATAATCAATGGCGATACCCCTGCTGCAGGCGAAAGGACTGATAACCGTCAAAAGAGAATTGAGGCTTTCCAGAAAAAACCGGGATTCGGAGTCATCATTCTCTCCCCATTGGCGGTTGGCTTTGGCGTGAATATTCAAGCGGCCAACCACGTGATCCATTTCACTCGCGCCTGGAATCCGGCACGGGAGGATCAAGCTACCGACCGCGCCTACCGCATCGGCCAGAACAAGAACGTTTTTGTATATTATCCCCTTGTTGTGGCGGAAGACTTCGTCACATTCGACGAAAAGCTGGACCGGCTACTCGAGATCAAGCGAAGGCTCTCGCAAGATATGTTGAACGGATGCAGTGATTTGATGCCATCGGAATTTTCGGACCTGAAAAATTGTGAAGGCTCAACGCTCTTTGACCTACGCGCCGAGATCCCCTCTGCTACCGATTCATTTGATTTAAAAAATTGAATTGCCAGCGGGGTTTTCGGGCGGCTGCCCGTTACCGGGTGGCCTCATGCTCTCGCCGTTCGCGGCGAATCCGGCTGGCTTGCTTCAGCACCATAGCCAAGGCCAGGCCTGCGTAAGTGCGATGGTGGCAATTGCGGCAGCGCACTGGATACTGCAGCAGTAGCAGCCGCTCCACGTCTTTCATACGGAAGCGTGACAAACGGAAAGTGGAGGAAGAGCATTCGGAGCAAGTCACTGGAATTCACCGGCTTCTGTTACCAAAGGCTAAAGCGGTTTCGAAGTAGGCGAAACCGCACTATAATCGATCCGGTCCGTGCTTTAGGCTTACTCTAGCACGATTGCCAGCGTGTTAAGGGTTTCTTCCGGACGGCGCAGCAGAGGAAATCCTCCACTCGGTCTTACCTTGGGATGAGGTGAACAATGGTTTGGGATGTCTCGTTCACGTGCGACATTTGCGGTAGAAAAAAGCTGGAATCCAACCACTGGTGGATGCTTGTCCTGGGAGACGTTCCCTGCTTCGATGAAGGCCAACCGCGTCAGCGCTTTACCATCATGCCGTGGAACAAGTCGGAGAGCGGCAACCCGGAGTTCTACCACCTCTGCGGACAGGGCTGCGCTATGCAGGCCATGGAACGCTTCATGAATCACGGCAGCATCGTTGCCGAGAGCCTGCTCCACGGGACGGCTGAGCTCTCCGCCGGCAACCAGGTCTAACTGAAAGCTTGAAGCCCCGAGCCTTACAGCTCGAAGAGCCCGGGTTTAGCTGCCGCGGTGGGGACGGGCCGCTCTTTGATCTGGATGCGCGCCTGCGGTTCGGGTCCGGAAAGCAATCCCAGAATCTCTCGCAATTCCTTGCGCACTTTGTGCAGTCGCGCTTCCGTCCGTTGCACCGTTTGTTGTTGTTGCGGCAGCGGAAGTTCCGGCTGACCGCCGCCTCGTTTGCTGCGCGACTCCGCTTGAATCGCCTGCCGGGCGCCGGCGATGGTGTAACCCTCGTCATACAGCAGCCGCTTGACCCGCAACGCCATCTCTACATCGCGCCGCCGATACAGCCGCTGTCCAGTGCCGCTTTTGTTCGGCTTGAGTTGGGTAAACTCGCTCTCCCAAAAGCGCAGAACATAAGGCGCAACCGAGCACAGGCGCGCCACCTCGCCGATGCGAAAGTAAAGCTTATCGGGGATCTCCGTTTTCTGCGGTGCGCGTTGCTGAGGAAGGTGAGTTGCCATACCGTTATCAGGCAGAAACGTTACGCGAGTCCACCTGTGCTGCTCAGAAGTATAGGCCAGCTCGCCTTCACGTCGTAGGTTTTCTTAAGCCTTCATGTGGATTTTTCACCGCGACATACCAACTCTGATACGTCCTCAACAGAGTTACTACCCCGTCCCTTTCTCAGGAAGAAACTTCTCCAGGGAGATAAAAATCGCGGATAACCGGCGGCCGCTCTGTCCCATCCCGCAACCACGGCTGGGTGCCCCATTCAAGCCTTCTGTTGGCTTGAGTGGGATACCGGAGCACTCGACGCCTTTTTTTTGTCAGCAGAACCGAAGCCGATCTGCACTTCTCTCTCACGCAACAGTAATTTAGCAGCCACCTTAAAAGGTGGCCGTCTCCGCAATAGCGGAAGCAGCAAGCGGTTCGCGCTCCCGGCTGCCTTGCGGCGCCGCACGAAGGTACTGTGCGGGCCAACTGGTGATGTCCCCCAGTTCCCTGGCTGCCTGCAAAGGCCAGTAAGGCTCGCGCAACAACTCTCGCGCCAGCAGGACCACGTCCGCCTGACCGGTGCGAAGAATGTGTTCCGCCTGCGCCGCGTCGGTGATCATACCCACGGTGCCGGTAGGAATTTGCGCCTCCCTCCGGATGCGCTCCGCAAACGGTGTCTGGTAGCCCGGTCCAAGCGGAATCACCTGTTGTGGCGTTAAGCCCCCGGAGGAGACGTCGATCAAATCCACCTTGTGATCTTTCAGCACTTTGGCCAGGGCGACGGACTGCTCGATGTCCCAACCTCCCTCAGCCCAATCTGTGGCTGAAATTCTCACCAGCAGCGGCAGTTCGGCGGGCCACACCGCGCGCATCGCGTCCACCACTTCCACCACCAGGCGGATACGGTTCTCGAATGAGCCGCCATATGGATCGCTGCGCCGGTTACTTAAGGGGGAGAGAAATTCGTGCAGCAGGTAGCCGTGGGCTGCGTGCAGCTCGACCAGGTCAAACCCCGCCTCCAGTGCCCGCTCCGTGGCCCGGGTGAAAGCCCTGGTAATGGTTTGTATGCCGGCCACGTCCAGCGCGCTGGGCTGGGCGTAGTTTTCCGCAAAAGGAATCGCGCTGGGAGCCATCACATTTTTCCAGCCGCCTTCGCTCGGGGTCAACGACCGCTGCTCCGGCGCCCAGGGACGAGCCATACTGGCTTTGCGCCCGGCATGGGCCAATTGCACCCCGGCGCGTGCACCCTGCCCATGGAGAAACTCCACGATCCGCTTCAGCCCTGGGATGTGCTCGTCCTTCCATAGGCCCAGGTCCTGGGGGGTAATGCGGCCCTCTGCCAGTACCGCTGCCGCCTCGGTCATAACCAGCCCCGCGCCGCCCACCGCCCGGCTTCCTAAATGGACCAGGTGCCAGTCGTTGCTGAATCCATCCTCGCTCGAGTATTGGCACATGGGAGAGACGAAAACGCGGTTGGGGAAAGTAACGCCGGCCAACTGAACAGGGGAGAACAAATGCGATGAATGTGCAGACACAGGAACCCTCATTCTCATAGTAAACGCCACTCTTGCGCCCGCGAATGACTCTCCGGGCTGCGGCGCTAGCTTCTACAGATGTGCCGGCCGACAGAAAGTCGCAGCTTCCCGGCGCGGCATCCACGTCCCCATGCGCTTTTTGTGGGAACACCAGGGGCGCGCCTCGCGTACCACGTCATGGGAGAACAAACATGAGAGAAACCGCTCTAGGGCTCTCTTTGCTCGCCGTGGTAATGTCTGGCGCGACCGGCTGCAAGGTACAGGTGGACAAGTCGAGCAACGGCGAGGGGGACAACGTGAAAATTGCGACCCCGTTTGGGGGTATCTCGGTCAACAAGGACCAGACCTCGCCGGCCGAACTCGGCCTCCCTGCATACCCCGGGTCGGTGCTGGATACCGGAGGAGACGGAAACCGGTCGGCCAAAGTCGACCTGGGGTTTGGCTCCTGGAAGTTGCGGGTAAAGACGGCCAACTACTCCACTGCCGACAACCGGGACCAGGTGCTCAATTTCTACCGCAAGGCCTTGAGCGAATACGGCGGCGTGATCGAGTGCGCGGGAGATAAGCCGGTCGGCGTGCCGGTCACTACCGGGGAGGGCCTCAGCTGCGACCACTCTGACCACTCCAGCATTCCGACCATTCCGACCATTCCGACTTTGATCACGACTTTCCCCACAGCCAGTTCCATTCCGGGAGATCTGGAGTTGAAGGCCGGTTCTCCTCGCCATCAGCACATTGTGGTCTTCCACGGTGGGAGCACCTCGGCCACCCACTTCAGCCTGATCGCGCTCGATCTCCCCCACGGCTTCGACAACGAGCAGCAGGGGACCAACTGAGGGGAGCGGAGACCCCTCGGGAACGCAACCGATTGCGCTCTGCTCGCCCCTGAGATAGCTTCAAGAGGAATGAATCCGACCTGCCATCGATGTGGCACGACACTCAGTGCATCCGAGCTGTTCTGTCCCAACTGCGGTTCCCCGCAGCTCAAGTTTGCCCAGCAGGAAGAGGGCGAGACCGCATATGCCGCCGGCCGGCCCGCCGCCAAGCTGGGCCGGGCTCAGGGAATCTCCTGGAGAGACGCCATCCTGGCTGCGCTACTCGTTGCCGTGCCCGCTGGACTGCTCAGTGCCGTTTCCGTGCTTTCCTGGGGCTGCTGCCTGTGGGTGGTGGGGGGAGCGGTGCTGGCCATCGTCGTCTACCATCGGCGGGCTCCCGCATTTCTCCTGGAAACGCGCTCCGGCGTGCGCATCGGCGCGGTCGCCGGGCTCATTGCCGCTTACAGTTCCGTCATCGCCACTGCCGTCTGGCGCGTCTTTGCCCGCTATGTTCTGCACCAGGGCTCCGCCATCGATCAGTTCTACGACTCCGTCATCAAGCAATCGACGGCGCTGGTGCAAACCAACCCGGACGCCCAGGCGCAGTGGCATGCCTGGGTCCAATTTCTGCTGTCCCCGGATGGCAGGGCGGCCTACACCCTGATGAATGCCGCCACCACTTCATTGGGCATTATTCTCTTCTCCGCCATTGGGGGCGCCCTGGGCGTCCGCCTGCTCGCTCCCCGCAAGGGCGCTCTGGGTAACGGATAACACCACCGTAATGGCAAAAATGCTTCAACCCTCGTATCATCCGGCCAGAGCATTTATGAGCAAAGCAAAAGTCAGTGCAATGCCGGGGCTGCGGGAGAAGACCCGCCTCATGTCGGCATCGGAAATCGAGCGCACGCTGATTCGGCTGGCGCACCAGATCATCGAGAAAAATAATGGCGGCCACAATCTGGGCCTGGTCGGCATCAAGCGCCGCGGAGTCCCCCTGGCGAACCGGTTAGGGCACCTGATTGCCGGCATCGAGAAAAAGCCGGTCGATACCGGAGTTCTCGATATCAACTTCTACCGCGACGACCTTTCTACGCGCGATATTCGCCCCGTCGTGGTCCCCGGGGCCATAGGCTTCGATGTCGCCGGCCGCGACATCATTCTTATCGACGATGTTCTCTACACCGGCCGAACCATACGGGCAGCGCTGGACGCGCTCTTTGACCACGGCCGGCCACGGCGTGTACAGCTGCTGGTGCTGATTGATCGCGGCCATCGCGAGTTGCCCATCGAGGCCAGCTTCGTCGGCCGGCACGTGCAGACCACCGAGCGCGAGATCGTCGAGGTCAAGCTGCAGGAGATTGACGGCGACGAACAGGTGATCCTGGTCGAACGCACCGATTAACCATCAGCCACTGCGGCAAAATGGCCGCAACCGACCGCAAACCCCGGCCAACTCGCGTCCCCCGGACATCGCTCCGCGGATACGACCGGTGTGCAGCTTTCATTAAGAAAAGCCGCATGAACTCGCCAACGGAGCCAGGAAACCGGGGTCGCGTTCCCAGCGCAGCCCTGCCCAGCTGCGCCCGCGTCTTCGCGGTCCTTGCTTTCCGTCACCTCGCTCGGAGGTAGAAGACGTCTCCGCCATCCTGCAGCCTGGCCACCCTGCTCGAAGCGGAAGAGCCCAGCGCTCGTGCCCAGCGCCTGGCCCATCGCCGGGTCGCGCTGCTCTTTTACGAATCCAGCACCCGCACCCGCACCTCATTCGAACTGGCGGCCAAAGGTTTGGGGGCGGACACCGCCCTGATCAGTTCCCAATCCTCTTCCATTGAAAAGGGAGAATCGCTCAAAGACACCGGCATCACCCTGCGCGCGCTGGGGGCGGAGTGCATCATCCTGCGCCACCTTTCTTCCGGAGCGCCGTACCTTCTGGCGCAGGCCACTGGGTTGCCGGTGCTGAATGCCGGGGACGGCATGCACGAGCATCCCTCCCAGGCTCTGCTCGACCTGAGAACCATGCTCCTCGCCCTGGGCCGGCCCCAGGACGCACCGGGCGCGACTCTTCTTCATGGGATCACGGTGACCATAGTCGGGCGATATACTCCACTCCCGGGTGGCTCGCTCCAATGCGCTCCTGCTGCCGCGGCTGGGCGCTCGTGTCATCCTCTGCGGGCCGCCCGCTCTGTTGCCCGACGTGGCCCGGGAACTTGGTCCCGGCATCTCCATCGAGCGCGACTTCGATCACGCCCTGCAGCAATCGGAGATCGTCATGATGCTGCGCATCCAGAAGGAACGGTTGACCGGTGTGCACATCGACCTGGAGGAATACATCGTCCGCTATCAGTTACAGCGCGAGCGGCTGCGTGACCAGCGGACCGCGTGCCATCGTGATGCATCCCGGACCCATGATTCGCGGCCTCGAGATCACCAGCGACGTGGCCGACGGGCCGCAGTCAGTCATTACCGAGCAGGTGCGGAACGGCGTCGCCATTCGTATGGCGTTGATTCATCGTGCTCTGGCGCCTGCGCAGCTCAAGACCTCAAGGCCGGCACAAAAAACCATCAGCAGGCAGCCCGCGCGCGGGAAAAGAGGCGGCGCTTGAGCGCTATCCTGATTCGCGGTGGTCACGTCGTCGATCCTTCCGCCGGGGTGGATGCGCGCCGCGATCTGTTGCTCAAGGACGGCCGCGTGGCTGCCATGGAGCCTCCCGGCAAATTAGCTGCCGCCGCCAAGCAGGCAAATGCCGAGATCGTGGAGGCCGGGGGCCTGGTAGTTGCCCCGGGGCTGGTCGATATCCACGTCCATCTGCGCGAGCCGGGTCAGGGCTACAAGGAGACCATCGCCACCGGGACCGCGGCTGCTGCGGCGGGTGGATTCACCACCGTCTGCGCCATGCCCAACACGGTTCCCGTGAACGATTCGGTGGAGACCACGCGTTGGATGCAGAGTGCGGAGCGCAACCCGAGTGCCCGTGTCTTTCCCATCGCCGCCGCTACCCGGGGCAGCATGGGCGAAGCGCTCACCGAATACGGCTCTTTGAAAGCCGCGGGCGCGGTTGGGGTCAGCGACGATGGCAAGCCCATTCTCGGGGAAGCGATCATGCACCAGGCGCTGGCGGCAGCGGCGCGAGCCGGCTTGCCGGTGATCCAGCACGCTGAAGACACACGCCTGACCGGGGGATGCTCCATGAACGCCGGCGCGCTGGCGTTCCGCCTCGGTCTGCGTGGCATGCCGGTGGCCGCGGAGGCTGGTTTGGTGGAGCGCGATCTTCGCCTGCTGGCCGAACTCAAGGGCGGTCGCGCCCACCTGCACATCGCCCATCTATCCACCGCCGCGGCTTTAGATGCGGTTCGCCGCGCCCGGCGCAACGGCCTGCACGTCACTTGCGAAGTAGCCCCGCACCACTTTGTGCTGACCGAGAGCGCGGTGGGTGAATACAACACCAATGCCAAGATGAATCCGCCCTTGCGCGCAGAATCCGACCGCCGCGCCATGCTGGAGGGGCTGCTCGACGGTTCCATCGATTGCATCGCCACCGATCATGCTCCCCACGCGGCCCATGAGAAGGAGCAGGAATTCGAGCGTGCGCCCAACGGCATAACCGGCCTCGAGTCGGCATTGGGCCTGACCCTCGAACTGCTGCATCGCAAGCACAAAGTCTCGCTCAGCCGGCTGATCACGCTGCTCAGTACGCAGCCGGCCAATCTACTCAACCTGCGTGGCCGCGGGACCCTGGCTGCGGGAGCTTTCGCCGACGTGGTCATCTTCGATCCTGCGGCGGAATGGATCTTTCGCGCGGCGGATACCCGCTCCAAATCGAGCAACACCCCCTTTGACGGCTGGACAATGTTGGGCCGGGTGAAATTGACCATCAGCGAAGGCCGCGTAGTCTACCGCGCCGGCTAATTCCCCTGCGGGAAACTTCTGCACAGTAAATTGTCATCCCGAGTTCTCCTTCCCCACCCAAGGCTGGTGCCCCATTCAAGCCCGGTTTTGGCTTGAGTGGGATACCACAGCACTCGACGCCCCTTTTTTATTCCCGGGGACCGAGCCCCACCCGCGAAACCCTCAGCGGCGAAAGCAGAACCATTCCCGCTCCCACCCCCAGCAACACCCCCAAGAAAAACCGGGCCAGGGGCAGATTGCCATGCCAATGAAGATTCGCGCTGGCCACGTCGAGGAGATTAAGCAGCAGCGCCATCGCCAGCAATCGCCGGGCGTGAGTCTCGGCCATGCGAAGCAGGGGGACGAGTGCCGCCCCGCAGTAGATCCCGAGGCAGCGCACGCAGACCGCAGCGGGCGAACCTTCGACCATAAAACTCCGCGCCGGGTCCTGGTGGCACAGGCGAGAGAAAAAACTGCGAATCAGCAACGCGAACAGGGGATGGCTGCGCGCCAGGAACGGTGCCGCCAGAGGGGCCAGGGCCAACGCAAGCATGCCCAGAGAAAGCTTTACTTTCAGCAAGTTATCGCCTCCCTGAGCCGTTCTCGCCCAACCTCGCCAATTCTAATCCTAAGCGGCTGGCGGCCTTCCACCAAAGTGGTGCATCGCTGACTTGCATGTTCGGGGTACCTTTATCGTTGAGAGGCGCTCCCCCCATGAATGCTTCCCCCAAATGCCGGCGAGCAGTCGCCGCTCTCGCTATCCTTGCCTCCACATGGTTCACCGGATGCACCAGTAAGACCAGCACCGTTCCACCGGCCCAGGCCCCGCCGGCTGCGGCAGCGCCCGGCTCTCCACAAAATGTAAAATCAGCGCCCGCCCCTGAGCCCGCACTCACCCTTCCTCGCGGCACCCGTTTGGAGGTGCGCTTGAACCAGACCATCGACGTCAAGCATGCTGAGCCCGGCGAGCAGTTTACCGGAAGTCTGGTCGAGTCGATCATGGCCGGTAACAGCGTCGCCGTGCCTGCCGGCTCCACCGCTACAGGTGAGGTGCTGGTCGCCCACCGGCGTGGGGTGTTCAAAGGAAAATCAGTGATGGCTTTGACCCTGACACAGTTGGAGGTAAACGGCACCCAATACCGCATCGATACCGGGACTCTCTCCGAGAGCAAGAAGGGCAAAGGACGCCGCAGCGCGGCCTTGATCGGTGGCGGAGCGGGTATGGGCATGTTAATTGGAGGGGTGGCTACCGGTGGGGTGGGCCTGCTGGTCGGCGGCTTGGCCGGCGGTGGAGCGGGAGCCCTGGGCGCAGCATTCACTGGAAATCGCGACCTGTCCATTCCGGCCGAATCCGTGGTCAACTTCCGCCTGCGCAATGAACTCACTCTAACCCCCGAAACCCAGGGAACAGTAGCCCAGGTTCAATAAGCGAATGGACATCACTCCGTCGCCGGTAAAGAGACATCTCAGTTTCTCCGGCATCCAACCCCTTGCTTACAGCATTTGAGGTGGTTGGACATGAGTGCAGCAACAGCGGAAAGTTTTGACGCCATCGTCATTGGCTCGGGGCAGGGTGGTAATCCCTTGGCCGGCGCACTGGTCGCAGCAGGAAAGAAGACCGCGCTGATCGAGCGTCAGGATGTGGGCGGCACTTGTATCAATCGCGGTTGCACTCCCACCAAAACCCTGGTGGCCAGCGCCCGTGCGGCCTACATAGCGCGGCGGGGCGCTGATTACGGTGTCCGTCTCGGCCCCGTCACCGTCGACATGGCTCGGGTGCGAGAAAGAAAGCGCGCCATCGTGCGCAGCTTCCGCGAGGGCAACGAGAAACGGCTGCAGAACGCGCATGTAGAGCTGATACGGGGCGAAGCCTCCTTTACTGCTCCGGGGCAAATGCACGTCGCCCTCCACGGGGGCGGGGAACGGCAGTTGCGTGCGGCGCAATTCTTTATCAACACCGGCACCCGCAGCGGTGCGCCGGCGATTGAAGGTCTCAACACTGTTCCCTATCTCGATAACGAAAGCATCATGGAGCTCGACTATGTGCCCCAGCACCTGGTGATCCTGGGTGGGGGCTACATCGGGGTCGAGTTCAGCCAGATGTTTCGCCGCTTCGGCAGTCAAGTAACGGTGATCCAGTCTGGGCGTCAGCTTCTGCGTGAAGAAGACCAGGACGTAGCCGCGGAAGTGGACAAGATCCTGCGCCAGGATGGCATAGAAATCCTGTTCAACGCACACACAGAGAGAGTCGCGCCAGCCAATGGTGGGATTAATCTAACCATCACACTCGAAGGCAAGGCACAAACCATCGCCGCGACCGATCTGCTGGTGGCCACCGGCCGCGTGCCCAACACCGAGGCGCTCCAGCCTGCCGCTGCGGGCATTGAGGTCGACCAGCGAGGTTTTATCCGGTCGAACGACCGGCTGGAGACCTCGGCCCCTGGCGTTTATGTCCTTGGTGACGTGAAGGGTGGGCCGCAGTTCACCCACATTTCCTACGATGATTTCCGCATACTCAAAGCCAACCTGCTCGACGGGGGTGACCGCACGGTACGTGACCGGCCGGTTCCGTACACCGTCTTCATGGATCCGCAGCTGGGGCGCGTGGGGATGACGGAGAGCGAAGCAAAAAAGAGCGGAAGAAAGATCCGCGTAGCCAGGATGCCCATGGCCTGGGTTGCGCGTGCGCTGGAGGTAGACGAATCCCGTGGCCTGATGAAGGCCATAGTCGATGCTGAAACAGAAGAAATACTAGGCGCCACGGTGTTGGGCATGGAGGGCGGCGAGGTAATGGCGGTCTTCCAGACGGCGATGATGGGCCGGATGAAATACACGGTGCTCCGCGATGCTGTATTCGCCCACCCCACATTGGCCGAGTCGCTTAACAACCTCTTCTTCCACTTCGACGACGGGAACTAGATAAGGAAGCAGGGACCTGCTGTTTTCTTCTGTCCATCCGAGCTGACAGCTCCCAATAAAAGTCACCGCCCTCCCCTTTGTCATCCCGCCTGCCCCGGCGTGCCGTGGGAGGAGACGACTTGCCTGTGACAAGTTAAGTGAGGAATGACACTGCAAAATCGATGCGAGGCCCGGAGGGCCGGCTGCTAAACGTGAGCCCAGCCCGGAAGGGCTGGGAGTCAGTCCGAAGACGGTCTGTCTGCCCCGGCGTGCCGTGGGAGCGCCGTAGGCGCGGCACTAAACTTGAGCCCGCCCCCACTTGTGTCATTAGGAGCGAAGCCGATCTGCGGTTTCTGCTACTGTCGCAAGTCGACCACCGTGGCGCCCGCCCCGCCTTCGCTGGGGCTGGCCTCTGCGACCAGGGCCACATGCGGATGCCGCTCCAGTTGTGCCCGCAGCGCCTTGCGCAGGACTCCCATACCCATGCCGTGCACGATACGGACCCGTGGCAGCCCGGCCAGGAAGGCCCGGTCCAGATACTGCTCCACCTCGCCGGTAGCTTCCTCCACTGTGCGCCCGATGACGTTGAGCTCTGAGCGGACCGTCTCCTCGGGGTGGGCAATGGAAATCGTAACCCCGCGCCCGCGTGCTGCTTCGAGCGGGCTCGCCGGTCTGGGCTCCCGGGCGGCAATGACTTCCGCGATATCCTCCCGCGCCACGCGCATTTTCATTGGGCCGATGGCTACCTCGAAGGCGTTGCCGTCCACCTGCCGCTGCACCACGCCGGTCTTGCCCAGCGATTTCAGCTTCACCGTGTCTCCCACGGAGACGTGCCGTACCACGTGGGGCTGCGCATGGCTGTCTCCCCGGTCTGCCCCGCTGTGCTGCGCCACCACTACGGAGTTGAATTGCTCGCTGAACTCCCGGCGAAGCTTCGCCATCCGCCGCTCCGCTTCTTTGGATAGCTTTTGCTGCGCCGCCCGGTCGTCAATGGCGCGCACCGTCTCGCGTATCTGGTAAGTGAAGTCTTTTAGTAACGACTGCAGTTGCGATTCCAGATCCCGCACCTTGGCCCGCCACTCCTTGAGCCCCTCGCTTTCCAGGCGGTTCTTCTCGCGCGCTACCTCCTGCTCGCGGCGCCGCAACTCCTCGCGCTCCCGAGCGACGGCGTCGAGCTGGCTATGCAGCTGGTCCAGGAAGTGGGCAATATCCTGCGTCTGGGTGTTTTGTTGGGTCCGGGCGTCGGCGATGATTTCGGCGTCGAGACCCAACCGCTGGGCGATGTTGATGCCGGCCGAAGCCCCTGGAACACCCAGCCGCAGCTCAAAGGTCGGCGTCAGTGTATGCACGTCGAAGCCGACCGAGGCATTGAGCACCCCCGGTCTCTTGGCCGCATAGAGCTTGAGCGCGGTGTGGTGGGTGGAGATCAGGCACCAGGCGCGGCGATCGAGGAAATACCCTGCGATAGCCACCGCCAGGGCCGCTCCTTCTTCCGGGTCGGTGGCCGAGCCCAGCTCATCGAGCAGCACCAGGGAGGAGGAATCCGCCAGCTGCGAGATGCGCTGTAGGTTCGCGATGTGAGCGGAGAAGGTAGAGAGGTTCTGCTCAATCGACTGCGCATCGCCGATGTCGGCCAGGAACGCATTGCACAGCGGAAAAACCGCCTCCGCGGCGGGCACCGGGATCCCCGCCTGGGCCATCATGGCCAGCAAGCCGGTGGTCTTGAGCGCGACCGTCTTGCCGCCGGTATTGGGCCCGCTGATGATGAGCTGTCGCTCTCCGTCATTCAGCGCCAGGCTCATCGGCACCACGCTTGCCTGCCGGTTGCGCAAGCGCTTTTCGAGTAAGGGGTGGCGCGCCTGCTTTAATTCCAGTAGCGGCTCGGCAGGGTCGGCGAAGCGCGGGCGGATGCAGTCAAACTCGGCTGCGAAGCGTGCCCGTGCCTGCAGCCCATCGAGTTGCGCCAGTATGGCCGCGCCTTGGGCGATAGCGTGACCCTGCAGTCCGATCTCCGCAGTCATGGCCAGGAAAATACGCCGGGTCTCGGCCAGTTCGTCTTCAATCAG
This sequence comes from uncultured Acidobacteriaceae bacterium, assembly GCA_963785315.1. Lineage (GTDB taxonomy): Bacteria > Acidobacteriota > Terriglobia > Terriglobales > Acidobacteriaceae > PALSA-350. Next base: position 376,576 of record CAWAUX010000004.1, read on the forward strand.
CCGCACCAGCTCATTGTTTTGCTCGATAGTCTCGAGCGGCTCCAGGTACACGGTCTGCCCACTCGAACTGGCGCCATGCACCACTCCGGGAATGCGCCGCTTGTGCTCCGACTTCACGGGAATTACAAAACGCTCTCCCCGTATGGTGATCAGGTCTTCTTGCGTGCTGCCGCCTTCCGAGAGACGGCGCAGGGTACTGCGCAGGCTCTCTTCGATCACCCGTTGCTGCCGTTCGATCTCCCTCCGGACGCGGCGCAACTCCGGCGAGGCATCATCGCTGAGCGAGCCATCGGGATTCAGCCGTGAACGGAGAGAACGCGCGAGGCTGGCCAGCTGCGCGCCCTGGGGCAACTGGCTCAGCGCCTGTAATCCAGGCAGTTGTGCAGCCACCGTTTCGGGAGGGCGCTCAATCAGGGCTTGCCAGGTAGTGATGTTGTCCACCAGAAAGAGCAGGTCGCGAATCTCTTCCGGCTCCAGCAAGGCTCCCTGGATGCGTGCCTTATCGGTAAGCCGGATGGGGTCGAACAATCCGCCCAGCGCAGGCGAAACCCCCTGGCCCAACAGCAGCCGCATCTCGCTCGCCAGACCGTGTTGTTGGTCTATCCATGCAGTATCCCGCGAAGGCTTCATCGCCAGCAGCCATTCGCGCGCTACTTTGGAATGCACGAAGGTCGCCACCAGCTCCAGCAGGCGGCTCCATTCGAGCGCCTCACAGCTACATTCCTCCACCATCGCCGGTACCGGCTCTAATAGGCTCACTTGACCATGCTAGAGCAATAGCGAGCTGTCGCTGAAAGGCATTGCCGGCATTCCTACGTAGGCGTAAAATTACTTTGTAATTTGGTAATTAATGTATATACGTGGTGAGAGTTAAATAAAAATGAATACCAAGATAATGCCCAAAATCAAGGTCGCTGATGAGGTTTGGCTGGCTACGGCTTTGCTGCATCGTGAAAATCCCTCCAGAACTGATTTCACTCTTAATGAAATCGTGGAACGGGCTGCAAAGGAGGCGATTGTCAACGAACTGCGGCCGGGTGTCTACGTTCATGCCGCGCTCCACTGTGTTGCTAATCGTCCTCCCAACCCCGGCCGCTATCGCATGCTCTACGAAACTAGGCCCAAATATCGCCGCCTGTTTCGCCTCGGAGACAGCTACGACCCACAGCGCGAAGGAAGCAAGATCACCCCCGGCACAGACGAGATTCCTCTGCGCTATTTCGACCTCCTTGGTTGGTACGAGAATTGGAGCCAATCCCAGGGGAAAAGAGCCGGCGAATCCGATCCGCTCCTAGCCCTTTATGGCTCAGGTAAGAAGCTGTGGGCCGACGAACACGCCGACGAATACGTGGCTCGCTTGCGGGCGGGTTGGGAATGAGTCGCGTCTTTTGGGATACCAACATCTTTATTTACTTTTTCGAAGATCATGGCCAGCAAGGCAAAAGCGCCCGCGGCCTGCGTGAGCGCATGCTGCAGCGCGGCGATCAATTGATAACCTCCGCTATGAGCGTTGGAGAAATCCTCGTGAAACCTCAAGAGCGTCAGGATCACAACCTTTGCAGGCAGTACGAGGAGGCGATCACCTCGACGGCGCTTGTTCTTCCCTTCGATTTGAACGCAGCAAGAAGATTCTCCGCGCTGCGCATCGATCGCTCCTTGCGGGCCCCCGACGCCATTCAGTTGGCCTGTGCCGCGGCCGCTGGCATCGACCTCTTCATCACCAACGACAACCGGCTCTCTGGCCTTAGGGTCGGCGGCATACAGTTCATTGTCCCTCTCGACCGATCTCCTCTTTGAGCGATAGAAACACGCTATTCTCGGGCGACTTCACAGGTTGCAGAAAAAACTCCGCCTTTGAAGGGGTACGGGCTTCAGCCCGTACTTAGGTACCTCTACACAAGCCGATGAGGGATCTACCCCGCATAGCTGTACGACGCCAAATCTTGCCACCACCCTTAGAATCAATCCATGGAATTCCCTGTCACCCGTCTCCGGCGTTTACGGCGCACCGAAGCCATGCGTTCGCTGGTGCGCGAAGTTCATCTCCATCCTGGCGCGCTAATCTACCCGCTATTTATCTGCCCGGGCGAAGGCATCCGGCGCGAAATCAGCTCCATGCCCGGGGTCTACAACCTCTCCATCGACCAGGCGATGAAAGAGGTGGAAGAGGCATCGCAGCTCGGCTTGGCCGGGCTCCTGCTCTTCGGGCTTCCCGCGGTCAAGGACGAAGAAGGCAGCGGCGCATGGGCGGAAGACGGCATCATGCAGCAGGCCCTCCGCGCCTTCCGGCCGGCGGCGAAGAATCTTCTACTGATAGCCGATGTTTGTCTCTGCGAATACACCTCGCACGGGCACTGCGGAATTGTCAGCAAGAACGGCGATGCCTATGAAGTAGAGAACGACTCCAGTCTGGACCTGATTGCCCGCACCGCGGTTTCGTTAGCTAAGGCTGGTGCGGATATCGTGGCCCCCTCCGACATGATGGATGGCAGAGTAGGCGCCATTCGCGACCATCTCGACGATGCCGGTCTGGAGCAGATACCGATTCTCTCTTACGCCGCCAAGTTTGCCTCTGCCTTCTACGGCCCCTTTCGCGAAGCAGCCGACTCGGCGCCGCAGTTCGGCGACCGGCGCACCTATCAAATGGATGGCGCCAACCTGCGCGAAGCCATGCGGGAGATCGACCAGGATATCGCCGAGGGTGCGGACATGATCCTGATGAAGCCGGCCATGCCCTATCTGGATGTGATCCGGGCCGCGCGTGAGCGCCTGGACGTGCCCATCGGGGCCTACCAGGTCTCCGGCGAATACGCCATGCTGCAGGCCGCCTTCGCCAAAGGCTGGCTGGATCGGGAGCGAGCCATGATGGAATCCCTCATTTCCATTCGCCGCGCCGGCGCAGATTTCACCGTAACCTACTTCGCCAAAGAAGCTGCGCGCCTACTCGGGTGACCGACGCTTTACCGGCAGCAATCGTTGGGTGCCCCATTCAAGCCGTTCTTTGGCTTGAGTGGGATACCACAGCACTCCTTTGGGGGCGATGTCGAGGGAGCTGCGGATGCCTTTCGGATTCCACCGCAGCCGGTTCAACATTCCAAAACCTCTAGGTGGCGCCAGTAGTCCCTAGCGCACCCACAGCCGCCTCCAATCGTCGAGTGAAGCTTTGCGGATCCTCTCCGGCTCCATCTTTAAAGCCTCGCCCATCCGAACCGCCACTTGACCCCGTCTCGGCCATCTCTCTCCCTTAAGCCACTTCAAACCCTCCACCAGGATCGGTCGCACCGGCACTTCCGATTCCTCCGCCAGCAAGCCGATCCCCGGCTCGAACGGCTGCAACCGTCCGTCAGCGGAGCGCCGGCCTTCAGGGAAAACCAATACGTGATAGCCATGATCCAGTGCCTCCCCGGCGTGGGCGAAGCTTTGCCGCAAACCGGCGCCGCGCGGCAGGGGGAAGACATTAAAGAGCGCCGTGACCAGCCAATAAGCTAGTGGAGTGAGGATGCCGACGATGCGGTGGCGTTGGGCTTTGCCCCGGCGCCAGCCACTCAGGATCTCGCCCGACATGGCCACCGCCACATGGTCACGATCCGCGGCGCGCAGGGCATACAGAATCACGGGAACATCGAAGGCGGTGAGATGGTTAGCGATCAGCAGTGAAGGCCGGGCAAGCTCGACCGGTGGTCCGGTGCGGGGCCCCAGCACCAGCCAGATCAACGGACGAGCGACCAGTTCCAGAAAACCGATCCGTATCCAGCGGACCACCGGCCACCAGGGCCAGCGGGGAAAGACCACAGCCGCTCTCTGCCTGGAAGCTGCAGAAGGCGCTGCCGAGCTGGGAATTGGAACCACCCCAATACCAACCGCCCCGGCTAGATGCGGGAAGACCAGCCCGCGCAGATCCCCAACCGTCCTCACTCCTTCCCACGCAGCATCCTCAAGCTCCACCCCAAAACTGGTCTCCAGCGTCGACTGCAGTTGCACCATGGCCAGGCTATCCAGGTGCAGATCCTCGACCAGGCGGTCCTTGGCTGTTATTTCCTGGTTGGCCGCCCCCAGTTGGCGCAGCACCAGAAGCAGCGGGTCGGAGGGACTCTCCACTGCAGCGCCGCCCGCCGCCAGCGACTGCTGCGCCCAGCTCTGCACCACCCGGCGCAGCACCTTACCGGTCGAAGTGCGGGGAAACTCCGCCTGCGGCCAGCGCAGCCAATAGCGAATCTGCTGAAAGGGAGCAAGCTCGCCATTGGCCTTATCCACAGCACGCTCGAAGATCATCACCCTGGTCGGCATCGGCAATGAGCACCGCGGCCGGCGCGGGGCCGGCACTCGAATCGTAGGCGACAATCAGGGAATCCCGCAGCCCAGGCTGCCGCCGCAACACCGCCTCCAGATCCTGGGGATGGATATTCAATCCGGCGGAGGTCACGATGACGTCGCTCTTGCGTCCGGCAAAAACCAGTTCTCCGGCATCATTCCGGGTGGCCAAATCACCCGTGGCCAGCCATTCTTCGCCCCGCGGTTGCAGCTGGCCGTGACGCCACACCTGGGCGGCGATCGAGGCCCCCCGCACCAGGATCTCTCCATCCTCCCCGATCCTGACCTCCCGCCCAGCCAGTGGTTTGCCGATGCTGCCGCGGGCAATCTTGAAGGGGTGATTCAAAGTCACCAAAGCCGTCGTCTCGGTCATCCCATACCCCTGGATGAGGGCAAACCCAGCCGTAGTCCAGAAGCTCTCCAGGTCCGCCGGCAAGGTAGCTCCTCCGGAGACGAAGGCCCAGAATTTAAAGCCCAGGCGGCGATGCACCGCGCGGAAGCGCCACCACCGTTTGGCAATCGACTCGCCCCGGGCTGCGGCCACTCTTTGCCCCAGCCCGGGAAACTCCGACTCCATGTACCCCCGCAGCAGATCGAGCACCCGGGGGACCGCCGCCAGTACCGAGATACGTTCCTCGCGCATCCGCGTCGCCAGCCGCGGCGCCTGCAGCCGGTCTTCGTAATGCACTTCCGCCGCCAGCAACGGCGGCACCCACAAACCCATGAACTGGCCAAAGACATGACTCAGCGGCAACGTGTGCAGAATGCGCAACGGATGAACCAGGCGCTCGTAGCGCAGATACTTACCCATCTCCTTTTCCAGCGGATCGAGCGAGGCCAGCACGTTGCCCTGGGTGTGCACGATGCCTTTGGGCTCGGCGGTGGTGCCGGAAGTGAAGATGATCTGCAGCGGCGTATCCCGCGACAGACCGGGCAGGGGAAGATAATCCGGCGCGGGAAGAGAAGTAGAGAAATCGCCAAAACCAAGCGCAGGGATATCCGAATGGAGCTGCTGCAACAGCGCCAGGTCGCCCACCAGCAGCCGGGGCGCAACCTCGGCCACCACCCGTCTGGCAAACTCCACGCTCCCGGCGGCATCCAGCGGAACTGCAACGATTCCCCTCAAGATGCATCCAAAGAAAGCCGCCACCCACTCCGCGGAATTGTTGCCCCAGAGCAAAATTCGGTCACCAGGCCTGAGGCCCGCTTGATCGTAGGCGTGGGCGCAGCGCGCGCTCAGTTCGCCCAGTTGGGCGTAGGTGGAGGAAAGGCGGCGGTTCCCGCGGTGGGTGACGACCGCGATCTGTTCCCCATAACGCCGGAAGTCGGCGACAAGCGTGGCCAGGTGCGGTCGCACCCGTTCAGTGTGGCATAAGACGGCGCTCAGCGTAGGGCTGGGCACCGTCGCGTAAAATAAAGTGTTTTGTATTGAGGGAGCTTGCTTTGGCAGAGACAATTTACGACATAGTCATCATCGGCGGCGGTCCGGGCGGATATACCGCCGCCATCCGCGCCGGGCAGTATGGGTTGAAGGTCGCGCTGATCGAGCGGGAAAAAAAGCTGGGAGGCACCTGCCTGAACGTGGGCTGCATTCCCACCAAGTCCCTGCTCTTCGACGCCGAGGTCTATGACCACCTGAAAAACGCCACCGAACACGGCATCGAGGGTGTGGGCACGGTCACTCTCAACTGGAAGACCATTCTGGATCGCAAGAACGGGATCATCACCAAGCACGTGAAGGGTCTCGACTTCCTCATGCGCAAGAACAAGGTCACCGTCATCGAGGGCTACGGCAAGCTCACCGGCGCGGCCAAAGAGGGAATTCACTCCATCGCCGTCGAAGCAGCCAATGGGGAGAAGAAGGTCGTCCAAGCCAAGAACGTGATCATCGCCACCGGCTCCGACGCCCGCATGCTACCTGGGGTGGAATCGGACGCCAACCGGATCCTGACCAACATAGAAATCCTGGCCCTGCCCGCTATCCCCAAGTCCCTGGTGGTCATAGGCGCCGGCGCCGTGGGGGTCGAGTTTGGCTCCATCTTCAAGAGCTTTGGCAGCGAGATCACCATCATCGAGTACCTGCCGCGCATGGTTCCCAACGAAGACGAGGACGTGAGCAAGGAACTGGCCCGGGTCTTCCGCAAGCGAGGCATCGACACCTACACCGGGGCCAAAGTGGACAAGGTGGAAAAGACCAAGGACGGGGTGAAGGTGAGCTTCACCGGCTCCGATGGAAAGCAGGTAGCCAAGGAAGCGGAGACGGTGCTGGTGGCCGTCGGCCGCGCCCCCCGAACCGGCAATCTCGGCCTGGAGAGCACCAAGGTCGAGCTGGAGCGTGGTTTCATCCGGGTCGACGAGTGGATGCAGACCGGGGAACCCGGCATCTTCGCCATCGGCGACGTGGTCGCCGGCCTGCCCCAGTTGGCCCACGTGGCGGCCATGGCGGGCATGGTGGTCGCAGCCAAGGTAGCCGGTAAGCGAGCCCGGCCGGTGCGCCGCGACCGCATCCCTGCCTGCACCTACTGCGAGCCGCAGATTGGCAGCGTGGGCCTGACCGAGGCGCAAGCCAAGGCCGCGGGCCACCAGGTAAAGGTGGGCAAATTCCCGTTTTCCGCTAATTCCAAGGCCTCCATCGTCGGCTCCCACGAGGGCTTCGTGAAAGTGGTTGCCGACGCCAAGCACGGAGAACTCCTGGGAGTGCACATCATCGGGCCGCAAGCCACGGAGATGATCGCCGAATCGGTAGTGGCGCTGGAGCTGGAAGCGACCGTCGAAGAGCTGATGTTCACCATCCACGCTCACCCCACCTTGGCGGAGGCCATGCTGGACGGCTTTGGCAGCCGTGGAAAACATGGCCATCAATGTTTGAGCCGGCTCTTCTCTAATCATGGTGGTGTCCCTGCTCCATCTCGGCCGCCTGGATTACGCTACGGCGCTGGCTTTGCAGCAGCAGCTATGCGCCTTGCGCCAGCAGGAGCGCATCGGCGATGTGCTCCTGCTGGTCGAACATCCCCCGGTGCTCACCCTGGGCCGAAATGCCCACCGTGAGCACGTGGTGGCCAGCGACGAGTTGCTGGCCCGCCGCGGCATCTCCCTGTTTGAGACCAACCGCGGAGGCGACGTCACCTATCACGGTCCGGGCCAGCTGGTGGGTTATCCCATTCTCCATCTGCGCGGCTTTACCCCGCCCCTGGGCATTGTGGAGTACCTTCGCCGTCTGGAAGAAGTACTCATTCGCGCCTGTGCGGACTACGGCGTGCTTACCCAGCGCGCGCCCGGGCGCGCCGGCGTGTGGACCATCCCCGGAGGGCGCCGTTGCCGAGAAGAAGATCGCCGCTCTGGGCGTGCACGTCGCCCGCGGGGTCACCACCCACGGCTTTGCCCTGAACGTGACCACCGATCTCGACGACTTCGCCTTGATCGTGCCCTGTGGGATTAGCGACCGCGGCGTCACCAGCATCGAAGCTGAAGTAGACCCTGCGCCTTCGTTCGAGCAGGTGGCCAACTCGGTCATTCGCCACTTTGGCCGCGTCTTCGGGCGGCAGGTGGTATGGGTCGAAACCCTCGATGATCTTGTGCCCGGCGGGGTGCCGGCTCGGCCACACAGCAAGTGTTGGATTGCTCTAGAATAAGAAGTTCGCGTTGAAAGGGAGTCCATGCCGACCGATGTAATCATGCCCCAGATGGGCGAGTCGATTTTTGAAGGCACCATCACCAAGTGGTTGAAGAAGCCCGGCGATACCGTGCAGCGGGACGAGCCTCTTTTTGAGATCTCCACCGACAAGGTGGATGCCGAGATACCCTCCCCGGCCAGCGGAGTACTCAGCGAAGTCAAAATCGCGGAAGGCAACACAGTCCAGATCAACACTGTGGTGGGCGTGATCACCGACGCCGACGGTCAGACCCGCCGCAGCCCCGGCTGCGGCTGCTAAAGAACCGCCCAGCGCTTCTGCCCCGGCCCCTTCACCGGCACCGGCGGCCTCCCCTGCTCCGGCGCCCCCGGCCGGAACTGCCGCGCCCGCCCTCACCGACGTGATCATGCCCCAGATGGGCGAGTCCATTTTTGAAGGCACCATCACCAAGTGGCTGAAGAAGCCGGGCGATGCCGTGCAACAGGATGAACCTCTCTTCGAGATCTCGACCGACAAGGTGGATGCCGAGATTCCGTCCCCGGCGGCCGGAGTGCTCGCGGAAATCAAAGTCCAGGCCGGCGCCACGGTCCAGATCAACACCGTAGTCGCGGTTCTCAGTGCGGCTGGGGCGGCCGGTGCTGCCGCTGCTCCCGCACCCAGCGCGCAGCCCGCGCCTGCAGCGGCTGCGCCCTCAACCACCGAAGCCGACGGCGAGAGCAGCGAGGCCGAGGCCGAAACTGGAGAGCGGGTTCGTTCCTCGCCCCTGGTGCGCAAGATTGCCAAGGAAAACAACCTGGACCTGAGCAAGGTTCCCGGCACTGGCTCAGCGGGCAGAATTACCAAGGAAGACATTCTCGGTTATCTGGCCAAGGGGGGCGCCCCCGCGCCGCCTAAACCCGCCGCGCCAGCCCCTGCACCGGCGCCTTCACCGTCTCCCTGTGTCCGCGCCCGCGGCATCCAAGCCGCCGGCTTCAGCGCCTGCACCGGTGGTCACGCCTGGCGATGAACTGGTGCCGTTGACGCGCATGCGCGCCATCATTGCCCAGCGCATGGTCGACTCCAAGCGCACCAGCGCTCACGTGCATACGGTCTTCAAGATCGACATGAGCCGCATCGTGCGTATTCGCGAGAAAGAGAAATCCAAGTACGAGCAGCGCAACGGGGTCAAGCTGACCTACATGCCATTCATCTCCCGCGCCGTCATCGCCACGTTGCGCAAGATGCCCATCGTGAACGCTTCGATGGAGGGAGACGCCATTCGTTACCACAAGAACATCAATCTGGGCATTGCCGTCGCCCTGGATTGGGGTTTGATTGTGCCCGTCATCCGTCAGGCGGAGGACAAGAGTTTCCTGGGCATTGCGCGGGCCATCGTCGACCTGGCGGAGCGGGCTCGGGCCAAGAAGCTGAAGCCGGAAGAAGTGGCTTCTGGCACTTTCACCATTACCAATCCCGGCATCTTCGGCGAGCAATTCGGAACCCCGGTCATCAACCAGCCGGAATCCGCAATTCTGGGTGTAGGCGGCCTCTTTAAAGAGCCCACCGTAGTTACCGATGAAAACGGCTCCGATTCGATCGCGATTCGCAGCATCATCCGTCTCACCCTGGGCTTCGATCACCGCATCATCGACGGGGCAGACGCGGGCAGGTTCATGGCGGAGCTGAAGAAATACCTGGAAAACTGGAACGAGGACATCGGTTAGCCAAACCGGCAACCAACGCTGGGTGCCCCATTCAAGCCTTCTTTTGGCTTGGGTGGGACACCACTGCTCTTTCCCTCTGACTCTCAATTCATCCGGCGCCGTTCTGGACGAGGACGGGTGCCCCAGGTTCACTACAGCGTACCTGGGCCGAAAAAGATGGGCGAAGCCCAACGAGCGCTTTAAATTTCTTGCCTAGGTGCGCTCATCGGGAGGTCTTACAGCCGGCTCCTCGCTTCCATCACCCGAGCCACCGCCTCCTCCGCCGTGTCCGCGGTCGCCGACAGGTGCCCCATCTTTCTCCCCGCGCGGGCGGTGTGCTTCTCATACAAGTGCAAACTGACCTCAGGAACAGCCAATGCCTGGGCGAAGTGCGGCTCATCCTGCAGTCCGTTTTTCAGCCAAAGATCGCCCAGCAAGTTGGCGATCGCCGCTGGCCGCATAATCCTCACATCCCCCAGGGGCAGGTCGCACACCGCGCGCACCGCCTGTTCGAACTGGCTGGTAACGCAGCAGCGCTGGCTGGCGTGATAGCTGTTGTGCGGGCGCGGCGCCAGCTCATTGACGTACAGTCCGTCCCCCGAGGTGACAAACATCTCCACTGCCAGCAGGCCCTCCAGCTTGAGCTGACGCGCCATGGTGGTGGCGATCTCCTGGGCCCGCTTTTCCAGCTTGGCCGGCATCGAGGAGGGAAGCGCGCTCCAAACCAGGATCTGCTGTTCATGATGGTTAGTCGCCGCCGGGTAAGCAACCACCTCACCGCTCGGATTGCGCGCCACCATCACCGAGATCTCGGATTGGAGATCAAACGCCTGCTCAGCCACGCAGGGCTTCTCCCCCAGCGCCCGCCAGGCAGCGCCTGCGTTATCCGTCTCTGCACCGTCGAGTTTCACCTGTCCTCGGCCGTCGTAGCCGCCGTGGGCTCGCTTTAAATAAATCCGCGGCCCCAACTCCGCCACCGCCTGCAGCAGATCCTCTTCCGAATAAACAGCCCGGTAAGCGCCCACCGGGTAACCCTGGTCCCGCAACCAGTTCTTTTGCTGGATCCGGTCCTGCACCATGGCCAGGATCTCCTTACCTGGCCGCACCGGAGCATGCCGGGCCGCAGCTTCCAGCGAGGCGATGGAAATCTGCTCGATCTCCAGCGTGATCACATCACAGCCGCGCGCCAGGTCGGCGGCCGCACGGGCGTCATCCCAGGACCCCACAAAACAGGCATCCACCACAAAACGCGCCGGGCAGGAAGGATCGGGATCCATCACCTGCACCCGGTAGCCCATAGACCGTGCCGCCATGGCCGTCATACGGCCTAGCTGACCGCCCCCCAGAATGCCAATGGTCGACCCCTGAACGATCGCGCTCAAGAAGGCAACTCCATTTGCAGCACTTCCTGGCTGCGTGCCGCGCGCCAGGCACGCAGCCTATGACCCAATTCCGCGTCGTTGCCGGCCAGGATGGCCACCGCCAGCAAGCGCAGCATTGGCGGCCCCCGGCTTGCCGATGGCCAGCGTGGCCACCGGAACCCCCTTGGGCATCTGCACAATGGAGAGCAGAGAATCGATCCCCTGCAAGCAGGTGGACGGCACAGGCACCGCCAGTACCGGCAGGATGGTTTTGGCGGCGATCATTCCCGGCAGATGCGCCGCCCCGCCGGCGGCGGCGATGATGATCTTCAATCCCCGCGGCTCGGCCTGCTCCGCATATTGAAAAAGCCAGTCGGGAGTGCGGTGCGCTGAAACGATCCGAGCTTCGTGGGGGATGGCGAACTCCCGCAACAGCTCAATGCAAGGAAGAAGGACTTCGTAGTCGCTCTTGCTTCCCATGACCACGCCGACGCTAGGGGAGGCGGTAGGAGAGGCATTCATTTGCTTCGATTATCCCATCCCCCGCCAGCTACACCTTCAGCTCGACGCGCGCGGTCTCGGCGACGTCCGCCAGGCGGTCAGTGGCCAGCACTCGGATCTGGTAATGCTCCATGGTCTCCCGCGCATAGTCGTAGCGAAGGCTCCGCTCCTCATCGGGTTCGTTGTCGCCATCCGGCCAGCCGATCGGACTCCACGATCGCCGTCAACTCGAGTTCTGTCTTATCCACGCGCTCCACCCCGGCCATGAGTCCGGGGGCGGCGAAGGCCAGCAACTTCGCCTCATCCACCCCACCCTCCAGCGAGATCGCCTGAAACATCTTCATCTTGCTGTTGCGATAGCCGCAGTCGATGCGCAAGGGATCGCCCGGCCGGGTGTAATTGGCGGCGGCAATGTGTTTACGCATCAGCGTCCACACCCCGGCCGCCTCGAAGTGCGTGCGCATGGCCGCGACGATCGCTGCCCGGCCCCCGCGTCGCTGCTTCCGTTCCCGCCGCGGGTTATCAACATAGAGGCGCATAAGATCCTCCATCCCGGAAACAAAGCTCTCCGCCAGATACCCCTTGGTTTCGGTGATCTGCACCCCATTGGAGAGCGACCCTTCGAGCAGGGCCATGATGGGCTTGGGATGGTCGGCGGGTTGGGACCGCAACCGCTGTCCAATTTCGATCTCCAGTGCTTCGAACATTTGGGTGTCCGCATCGGGATCGAGGCAGAGCACGCGGGCCCAGTCCCGGGTAAAGCGCAGCACGCTCTGCTCCCCCGCCGAGGCGCGCAGCAGCACGCCAATATTGACGAACTCGTTCTTTACCGGGTCCGGCACATAACGGATAAGTTGAAACTCGCACTGTTTCCGCTCCGCCATGTCCCTCCTTCTATCCCAGCTTAGGCGGTTTCGCAACTACCCTGGCCTGACAAACATCTCCCGACCCATCCTCTTTCTCGTCCAACTCCTCCCCACCCTTCACCCCAACCCTCCACTATCTTGCACCCACATTCCCCCCTTCCACTCCCCCACCCTCTCTTCCCTCTCCCCTCCCCAATTCGGAAACGGCCTCCTCGCCGATTCCCTGAACGCCCATAATCAACTCTCGTACCCGCACCCGGCGCGCCAGCAACCGTTCCACCAGTATCTCCAGGGCGCTCAGATCGCCCCCATACCATTCCGGCGGAATGATCTCCGCAATCGCCCACGCAGTCTCCGGGGCCAGGTTCTCGATGCGGCTTAGCCAGGGTTCAAAGCTCGGCCAGCCGGTGACCCCGCGGTAGACCGTGTTCTCGGCAAACACCCCGCCCAGGCTGGCATCGATAAACTTCCAGTCCCCGGCATGAAAGCAGTACCCCTGGTCGATAAAGGTAGCCTGGTAGTGGCGTTCCCGCCGCCTCTTCTGAAACACCGCTTGCCTGCCGTTGATGTTGCAGGTCCATTTGTCCAGCGCCAGAATACCCGCGAACTCGCTCAGATTGCGCACTTCAAGCAGCTGCTCTTCGGGCAGATAGTCGACCACCTGCCCCGGCATCAGGCCCCCCACCCAGCGCGAGGCGAAGTGCAGCCCGGCAAGGCATGGCTGCTGGCCGCCGCGAGTCTCCATATGCAGATCGGGGGTGTTGCGAATCAGCCAGTCCGTCACCTCGATCACTTCCGAGTGGGGCATGGAAAGCCCAATCGCGGCTCCCAGACGGGTGGCCAGCAGCTCATTGGCCAGCACGCGCACATGTTGCGGATTGTTGCGGAATTTGACCACGTACAGATGGTTATCCGAAGCCAGCATGAGGTGGCTCTGGGCGCCGCCCCGCATACGCCGAATCTGCTGGATCGCGATCACTGCCACGGACATCCCCTTTGCCGGCCTGTCGCTGCAAGTAGCAGCATACTCGACCGCGCTTCTGGTAGCATCGCCACGGAGGAAGCACATGGAACAGGCTGTAACCACCCCGAATGGCTCGCGCCGCAATGAAGATATCGCCCTGGATCTGTTGAAGTTTGTCGCTGCGTCGGCGGGGCTGGGAAGGGGCACGTCGCCGGCTGCGGGCTTTGTCGCCGCCAGCGGTACGAAACCCGAAGATCAGGTTAACCAGCTACTCGCCCTCTACACCAAATGCCTCGGCGCTGTGCAGGGAAAATAACCGGCGGGAAATCAACCTCCCCCAGAAGCGCTGGATATAACTCCATCAACCCATGCTAGATACGGACCGCAGCCGAGCAAATTTTGATTGCTGCAGAGCCACCGTTCCCGGGGCGGCTTTTCCTCCGAAAGGCCGCCCTCCGTAGCCGCCGATGAGTAGCCAACAGGTGCTGAACGTAGCTGTCTTCGGCGCCGGGGCCTTTGGCCGCAATCATCTGCGCGTCTATCGCCAGCTGGAGCAGGCCGGCAGCGGGGTCTGCCTGGCCGCGGTTGCGGAAACCGACCCGGTAGCGGCCGAGACCTTGCGCCAGCAGGGGAACCTCGCCGTCTTCTCCTCGCCCGAAGCCTGCCTGGAGGCATGCCGTGCGGGAGAACTGCACCTGGACGCGGTGTCCATCTGCGTGCCCACCTCCGCCCATTATTCCGTGGCCACCCAGGCGCTGGCCCAGGGGCTCGATGTCCTGCTGGAAAAACCCATCGCCGTGACCCTGTCTGAGGCCGATGCTCTGGTCGAACAAGCGGCAGCCAGCCGGCGGATCCTGCAGGTTGGCCTGCTGGAGCGTTTTAACCCCGCGGTCGCCGCGGTTGAGCCCTTAGTCAACGGGCCGATGTTTTTCGAAGCGCACCGCCTCAGCGTCTTCCATCGCCGCGCTCTGGACGTGGATGTGGTGCTGGACCTGATGATCCACGACCTCGACATCGTGCTCAGCTTCGCTCGCTCTCCGGTAACTCAGCTGCAAGCCGTGGGCCTGAGGATTTTATCCCCCAAGGTGGACATCGCGAACGTTCGCCTGGAGTTCGCTTCCGGCTGCGTGGCCAACTTCACCGCCAGTCGCGTGAGCACGGAAACCGTGCGCAAGCTGCGCTTCTTCCAGCCTCATCAGTACCTGTCGATCGACTACGCCCGTCAGGATCTGCTGATCATCAACGTGGCGCCGGGCGACAGCGGGGAGCAAAACCTGGCGGCCAGTAAGCCGCCGGTCCAGGGCGGGGAACCGCTGTCTGCTCGAGATCCAGTCTTTTCTGGAATCGGTTCGCACCCGCAGACCGCCGCGGGTGACCCCACAGCAGGCGCGCGATTCGCTGGCGTTGGCGCTCGATATCAACCGCGAGATCCACGCCCACGCCACCCGCGCCGGCCTGCTCTAGCGGGTGGGAAGGGAGGAAGCTCCCGCCTTCATGCGAGGAAGGATTGGAGGAGGAAGCCCCGCCTTCATGGGGGAGGAGGGATGGGAGGAGGAAGCCCCGTCTTCATGGGGGAGGAGGGATGGGAGGAGGAAGCCCCGCCTTCATGCGGGAGGAGGGATGGGAGGAGGAAGCCCCGCCTTCATGGGGGAGGGACGGATGGGAGGAGGAAGCCCCGCCTTCACGCGAGTGGTGGAAGCCCCCGCATTCATGCGGGGGAAAGAGCGCTTTAGCGCTCTGTGAAAGGTCTCACTCTCATCGCGCGCTTTAGCGCTGGTGGCTACGGCATCTTCTCCACCTTGTAACCCGCAGGCACCTTGGTCTCAAACTGGTCATCGGCCAGCGGTTGATTCAGGGTCACCTTCTCCACCGTAAGCGTGATCTTGTATTCGTCGATCACCCGGTTGATGCTGATGGTGCCAGGGAACTGGGTCCCATTGAAGTCTTGATAGGGTCCGTAAATGACCTGGGTCTCCAGATCGCCGTCGGCGTTATAAATGTCCTGTTCAATGGGCATGAGGTTGACGCGGCTGAAGTGTATGACCCGCACCGGCTTGTCCACTTGGGGCAGACCAGGGGAGGAACTCCGGCTCCCGGGTTTCAATACCGTCAGGTCGTACTGCGGGGTCTCGATCAGCTGCTTCGTCTGCGGCTCCAACTTGGTCGAGTGGGTCAGCGACACGATCCAGTCCGGGTTGATGCTGCGAATCAGAATCGAGTCCAGGAAGACATCAGGACGCAGATTCTCGAACGGGTTCTTGGCCCGGGTAGTTACCGCATTGCTCCCTTCAATGGCCTTGTTGTAGTGCGGTATCAGCATGGTGAAGGTCTGGCCGTTACTGGCTAAGTCAAACGCATGGGTGCGCACGACCGGCAGCAGTCCAATCACGCGCAACATCTGTGGTTTGCGGAACAGGATATAGCCATGGAAGGAGGTGTAATCCGTCTCCTTGCCGGTATGGGCGCCGCCCACCGAGGCGGCAAAATCCACCGTGGCGGTGAGCGAATTCACTTGATCGTAGCGGCGGTTGACGGCTTCCACCAACTGCACTGCGTCGGCATTCAGGACCGTGCCGGCCATGATCGGCTTCTGCAGACTGCGGGTGTGGCTCAGGCATCCGGTCAAGACCGGTACCATCAGCGCCAAGAACTTCAACCAGTCTCTCCGCATTCATTCAACTCAGGAAATGCGAGTATAGTGCAATCGCAAGCTTACGGCGTGGAGGCCAACCCTCCCCCGCTGTCTCTTCAATGGGTCCCCTGGGCATCCTTCAGCCCCCGCCGGTACGCACTCACATTGCGCTCGTGCTCTTCGAGCGTAGTGGCAAACCGGGAGTGCCCTGCGGCGCCCGCATCCGCAACAAAATAGAGGAACTTGCTGTCTGCAGGATGCATCGCCGCCTGCAGCGAAGCAATGCCCGGGCTGCAGATCGGCCCCGGCGGCAGGCCGGCATGACGATAGGTGTTGTAGGCCGAGTCCCGCTTCAGGTCAGACGCATAAATCGCCCCCCGGTATTGCTTCTCCAACATTGCGGCGTAGATCACCGTCGGGTCCGTCATCAGCGGCATGTCCTTGGCTAGGCGATTCTCCAGCACGCTGGCCACCAGCGGGCGATCCTCCGCCACCGGGGTCTCCTTCTCCACCAGCGATGCCAGGGTCACGATCCGGTGATAGTCGCCCCCCACCCCGATCGAAGCGCTGCTCTGCCGGAAGCGCCTGACCATAGCCGCCAGCAATTGGCTGGGTGGTTGATGCCGCTGAAAGCGGTAAGTATCGGGGAAGAGATATCCTTCCAGGTTTTTCGCCCCCGGGTCGAGATCGGCAATCAGGGCCACGTTCTCGGTGGCGGCGGTCAGAAAGCTCTCTTTCGATCCCAGTTGCGCATCCTGGACGGCCTGGGCAATGTCGAAAAGGTTGAAGCCCTCGGGAATAGTCACCGTCCGGGTGTAAACATCCCCCCGCACCAGGCGGGTGTATACCTCGGGCAACGTAGCCGGCTGCGCAAAGCGGTATTCTCCCGCCTTCAGCGTGCCCCCGCGCAGCACATGCCAAAGATCGAAGGCGTAAGGGCTCCGGATCACTCCTTGCCCCGCGAGCAACGCCGCGATGGTCCGCGAGCCCATGCCCGGAACCACTTCGACAAATGTCTCCGCCCGCGGCCCGGCAGGCAAAATGAGTTCGCGAGTGCCCAGCCAGACCGCAAGCAGGGTCACCAGCAGAAAAAAAACCACCAGGAAACGTCGCACAAGGGAACCTTGTTGGATTGGATTCTCCTCCTGGATTTTATGATGCGATTCCTCTTACCGCCTCTGGAGGTAACCTGTGCTAGGTGAAATCGTTGCCTGCAAGCAACCAAATCGAGCCACCGCCTCTGGAGGTAACCATCGAGAATCGAGCCCAGGGCCGGATTTTAGGTCTGGACGTCGGCGATCGCCGCATCGGGGTGGCGGTCTCCGACGAGCTGGGTCTCACCGCGCAGCCCGTGCTCACCCTGGTGCGCAAGAACCGTCGCCAGGACCTGGGCTCCCTGGCTCGCCTGGTGCGCAAATATACCTGCGCCCAGGTGGTGGTCGGCAATCCCCTCTACATGTCCGGTGACATCAGCCCCCAGGCGCTCAAGGCGCAGGCCGTCGCCCAGGCTCTGCAGGAGCAGACCGGTGTCACCGTTACCCTCTGGGACGAACGGCTCTCCACCACCGAGGCGCATCGTCACCTGGATGCTGCCGGCCGCCTGCCGGCAGATCGCCGCGCGGTCATCGATCAGGTAGCCGCGGTGCTCATTCTGCAGAGCTTCCTGGACTTCGCCCGCATGACTCCAGGCGCAGACTCCCCCCCTTGACGCCACCGGAAAAGACTTCCGCGAGCCGGGTGGGAGCAAGAACGCCGGTCGAACGGCGGTACTGGGTCCGTCGTATAATCGTGTCTTGCACCTCGTTGCTCGTACCTCCTTTGGGCTCATCGGCCTCGTTGGGAACATCACCAAATGCCAGAACACATAAAGAAAAAGCTGGAAGAACAGATCCGCGAGTTGGAGCACGAGCTCACCCACGATCTGCCCATCGAGATCAAGAAGGCAGCTTCGCTGGGGGATCTGAGCGAAAACGCCGAGTATCACATGGCGAAGCAACGCCAGGTCTTCGTTAACGCTCGTTTGGGGCAGCTCAAGAAGCGTATGGCAGAGCTCTCCCTGGTCAACCTGACCAACATTCCCAAGGACAGGATTGCATTTGGCTCCACCGTCGTGGTCTTCGATACCACCAAAAACGAGGAGATCACCTACAAACTGGTCACCAGCGAAGAATCCGACGTGAACCAGGGCCTGATCTCCACCACCTCGCCCATCGGCCGGGGACTGGTGGGCAAGCAGGTCGGGGACATCGCCGCCATTGTGACTCCAAACGGCAAACGGGAGCTGGAGATTCTCAAGCTGACCACCATTCACGACGAGGCGCAATGAACTCGACGGGACGTCGACATGACTTGGACTAGCGCCTTCGGCAAAGGATGCGGCGTCATCCTGCAGTACATCGTCGATGGGCTGGCGCTCACCCGCATCTCGCCCAACGTGCTCACCTTCCTGGGCCTGTTGATCAACACCGTCGCGGCCATTCTCTTCGGTTTGGCCAACCAGCACAATTACGTCCGCATGTTCCTCTACGCCGGGCTGGTCATCATCGGGGCCGGTATCTTTGACATGGTGGACGGGCGGGTGGCCCGCCAGACGGATCAGGTCACCGTCTTTGGAGCATTCTTCGATTCGGTGATCGATCGCTACAGCGATGTCGTCCTCTTCTTCGGCCTGCTCGTCTTCTACGCCCGCGGCAATCGCTTCTTCTACGTCGTTCTGGCCGCCTTTGTCATGGTTACTTCGCTCATGGTCAGCTACACCCGGGCCCGTGCCGAGGCGCTGATTGGCTCCTGCAAGGTGGGATTCATGGAGCGCCCGGAACGTGTGGTTCTCATCATCCTGGGGGCGCTCTTCAATCGCTGGGGGGTGATGGCCCCGGTTCTTTGGGTACTAGCCGTCTTGTCCACCATCACCGTCATCCACCGCATCAGCTATACCTATTCACGAACCAAGACCTCTCCCGCCTTGGCGAATAACCAGATCAGCAACCAGGTCCAGAGTGCCCCGGCCGCAACCGCGGCCCGCAGCAGCGCACCGGATCTTGGTTCCGATCTTCGCCCCGCGCCCCGTGCCTGATGATGACGGCCGGTAATCCCGTTCTGCTGCTTCACGGCGGGGCTTGGGACATCCCCGAGGATCAACTCGAAGCTCATCGCCGCGGCGTGATGCGCGCCGTCAAAGCCGGCTTCTCTCTGCTGAAAGAAGGAGGCTCCTCGCTGGACGCAGTGGAGGCGGCCGTCACCCTGCTCGAAGATGACGAGACCTTCGATGCCGGCCGAGGCAGCTTTCTTACCCGGGACGGCCGGGTGCAGCTTGATGCCCTGCTGATGGACGGCGCCACTCTGCGGGTGGGGGCGGTGGCCTGCGTGGAGAGGATCAGAAATCCCATCCAGGCGGCCCGCCTGGTGCTGGAACGCAGCCCGCACGTTTATTTTGTCGGCCGGGGCGCGGAAGAATTCGCCCGTGAGCAGGGCATCGAGCTGATCGAGAATCAGGAACTGGTGCTGGATCGCGAACGCCTGCGCCTGGCCGAGGCCCAGGAGCGGGAGCGGGCAGGCATTCCTGACCTCACCTTTGAGGGTACGCAACCCCCGGCGGATTCCCATGACACCGTCGGCGCGGTTGCGCTCGACTCCGCCGGGAATCTGGCCGCCGCCACTTCAACCGGGGGCACCCTCAACAAGGCCCCCGGCCGGGTAGGGGACTCGTCCTTAATCGGTTGCGGCGGCTATGCCGACAATCGCAGCGCCGCCGCGTCCTTGACCGGGTGGGGTGAACCCATCATGAAGCTGGTGCTGGGCAAGTGGGCGGTAGACCGGGTGCCGCAACTGGGGCCGGAACAGGCTGCCCAGGACGCCATCACTTATCTCTATGCGCGCCTCCAGGGTCATGGGGGCATCATCCTGCTGGGGCCTGATGGCCGTTTCGGAATCGCCCACAATACCCCGCGCATGGCTTGGGCTGTCTGCGACCGCAGGGGTGTGCGCGCGGGCACCAGGGTAAGCGAACTGTAACAATCTAAGCGGAGAATGGTTTCGTGAACTCCAAGCTCATCCTTGCTTCTGCCTCGCCGCGACGGCGGGAGCTACTGGCCCAGGCCGGCTACGATTTCGATGTACAGGCCTCCTCCGTGTCCGAGTCGCGCCTTCCGCAAGAGGACGCCATCCGCTTCGCCACCAGGCTCGCCCGGGAGAAAGCCGAAGAAGTTTTTGCCCGGCATCAGCCGGCCATAGTCCTGGGTGCCGATACGGTCGTAGTCTGCGACGCCGAGGTGATGGGCAAGCCGGCCGACCCGGCGGATGCCGAGCGCATGCTGCTCCTGCTCTCCGGGCGAACCCACCAGGTGGTCACCGGGGTGGCAGTGGTCTGGGGCGCGAACTCGCCGCCGGCAATCGAGGTAGCAGCGGAGCTGACCCAGGTCACCATGCGAACCCTCTCGCCGGAGGAAGTTTCCCACTACGTGGCCAGCGGCGAACCCATGGACAAGGCGGGCGCTTATGCCATCCAGGGCTACGCGGCGCGGTGGATTCCACGCATCAGCGGCTGTTACTTCAACGTGGTTGGATTGCCTCTGGCCCTGGTCGCGACCATGCTGGAAGCAGCAGAGAGCCGCCTTTGAGATATGGGTTAACGCTGGGTGCCCCATTCAAGCCCCGCTTTTGGGCTTGAGTGGGATAACAAACCTTCCCGCCTGACCCTTACGGACACTTTACAGCCTTGCGGAAAAACGCTTTGTACGAAAGGCACGGCTTCAGCCGTGCCGTAAACTTGGTGCGCGGGGACGGCTTTAGCCGCGGAGGTACGGTTTTTCACAGTAATTCCGTGCAGGTACAAGCTTGGAAAAGCGTACCTCAGGGGCTAAGCGGATACCGCGAGGAAAGACATCTGTTCTTCCCTCGGTAGCCGCAGCTAAAGCCCTCATCGCTGTGGTTTTTTACGGCACGGCCGTGCCCTTCGTTCAGTGACTATTTCCGCAGCCTGTTGAACCCCTCAGTGCAACTTCTTACGAATCAGCAACTCTGTAGAGCACAGAACGAACACAGTCAGCAGGGTGAGATCAACTGCAATCAGCATTTGGATCCCCTTTTCCGGCCTATTCCAATGCAAGGCCGCCAATCATTGCTGTTAGTAGTGCTGTTCTGGGAACGAGCGTTTCAAGCAAAATAGATTCCCGGTCGGCATGTGCTCCTTCGCCCACTGCTCCCATTCCATCCAGAGTCGGGATACCCAGGGCCGAAGTAAAATTCCCGTCCGAGCCGCCGCCCGTGGATGCTTCCTGCAGTTGAAAACCCAACCCAGCCGCAATGGTTGCGGCCCGGCGAAAGAGCGCCACCGTCCCCGGAGTGCGTTCCATCGGCGGCCGGTTCAAGCCCCCCGTACACCTCCAGCCCGCATCGCCGGTCCACCGCGCGCAGCGACCGGAAGCGGCGATCCACGCGTGGCCCATCGGCAGCCCGGGCAATCCGCACGTCGAACTCCGCCCAGGCCTCGGCGGCCACCACATTCGACCGCGTGCCGCCCCCGATCACCCCGGCATTGACGGTGATGCCCCGGTTCAGATCGGTGAAGGCACTGGCGCGCTCGATCTGGCGCCCGAGTTCCAGCACCGCACTGTGTCCCTGGCTGAAATCCACCCCACTATGGGCAGCGATGCCGTGTACCTGCAAGTGATAGTTGGCCACTCCCTTTCTCGCCGTCTTATAGGCCCCAGCCAAGCCCTGGGCGGGTTCCAGAACAAAGACCGCCCCGCATTTACTGGCCACTGACTCAATCAGAGCCCGGGAACATTCGCTGCCCGTCTCCTCGTCGCTATTAAGCATCAGGAGGACCGGCCGAGCCAGGCGGTCCGCTTCACTCAACAAGCGCAGCGCGGTAATTGCCATGACCACCCCGGCCTTCATGTCCAGTACACCTGGACCCCAGGCCCGGCCCCCGCGCAGCCGAAAGGGCATCTTTTTAAGCGTGCCCAGTGGCCAGACGGTGTCCAGGTGGCCCAGCAGCATCACCGGGGTCCCCCGCGCCGGCCCAAAGCGCCCGATCAACAGGTCCCCAGCGGTCTTCTGCCGGCTGCGCTTGCTCTTACCCCCGGCCGCCCGGATCCACTTCTCCAGCAAGGCTACGCAGCGGTTGACCGCCGCCCGGTCTTCGGTGGGCGATTCGGCTTGAACCAGCTGGGCGATCCCCTCCAGCATTTCTGGACGTCGTTTGGCCACGCCGCCACTCAGCTCACGGTAGGTTTTCATTGGCTCCTCCAGCACCCGTCTCTAGCACCGTCGTGGTACGTCCCATGCCCCGATCAGTTTGTGGCATTTTTGACACAGTAAACCTTTTTTCTTCGTATGTAGTCTATGGTTTTGCAAGCATTTGCAAACAGGAATACTCATTGGTTGAATTAGAGCATTTAGAAAAGACCATCGCGTCGGTGATCGAGTTCTCGGGAGTCGGTCTCCACAGCGGGGCGCCGGTAAACATGCGGCTATTGCCCGCGCCTGCTGGTTCCGGCGTGGTCTTCCGCCGCACGGATCTGGACAACTACGAGATTGCAGCGACCGGCAGAAATGTCGCCAAGGTCAGCTACGCCACCAGCATTATGCGTCAGGGCGTGCTCATCTCCACCACCGAGCATCTTCTTTCCGCCCTCATCGGCGTGGGCGTCGACAACGTCATCATTGAGCTGGACAATCTGGAGTTGCCCATCCTCGACGGGAGCGCCTTTCCCTATGTGGAAGCCTTCGCCCGCGTAGGCATCCGCAGCCAACGGCGCCGGCGGCAGTACCTGCGCATCCTGAAGAGCGTGGAAGTCAGGGAGAACGGCAAGTTCATCGCTGTCTATCCCGGCGAAGGCTACAGCATCAGCTACGACATCCACTTCCCCGACCCGATCGGCCGCCAGGCATTCACCGTCGACTTGGCCGCTGGATCCTACGGCGCCGAAATTGCTGCTGCCCGCACCTTCGGATTTCGCGAAGACGAGAAGATGCTGCGCGACATGGGTCTGATCCGCGGAGCGTCGGAAGAGAACGCGATTATTCTTTGCGGGGGCGCGGTGCAAAACGGACCGCTGCGCTTTGACGACGAGTTCGTCCGCCATAAAGTACTCGACCTGATCGGTGATCTGGCCCTGGTTGGCCATCGCATCCTGGGCCGCGTCGTGGCTCAGCGGGCTGGCCACGCCATGCACACCGCCCTGGTCTCCCGTCTGCTGCGCGATCGATCCGCCTGGGAGCTGGTCCAATTTCCCGCCCCGCGGCGCACGGTGGTCGCAGTACCCGCACCCCGCTTCGTGACGGCCTAATACTCAGCCAAAATCGTAGGTGCCGCCACTGGAGCGATCTCCGCTTCGCGGGATGCGCGCACCCGCTCACCCAGGGCGTACTTCAACTCCGCAATCCCTGCCCCGCTCACTGCGGAAATGGCAAAGAAGGGTAGCTTGCGCCGCTTGGCCATGGCGCGCAGTTTCTTGAGTTTCTCCGGGTTGGCCACGTCGGTCTTGGAGGCCACCACCAGCATCGGTTTTTCCTCCAGGCCATGGCCGAAGCTCTTCAGCTCATCCATGATGACGCGGAAATCCACCAATGGGTTGAGACGGCCGCTGGCATCGGAAACATCCACCAGGTGTACCAATAGCCGGGTGCGCTCGATATGCCGCAGGAACTGCATTCCCAGCCCCGCCCCCAGGTGGGCGCCCTCAATGAGGCCAGGGATATCGGCCACCACGAAGCTGTCTTCATGCGGCGGCTCTCCCACCGAGACCACTCCCAGATTGGGCTCCAGGGTGGTGAAGGGATAATCGGCAATCTTGGGTTTCGCGGCGGAGATTCGGGAGATCAGCGTCGACTTGCCTGCGTTGGGATATCCCACCAGCCCCACGTCGGCCAGCAGTTTCAGCTCCAGCCGGTAGGCGCGTTCTTCTCCCTCCCGGCCGGCTTCCGATTCCCGCGGGGCCTGGTGAACGGCAGTGGCGAAATGCTGGTTCCCTCGTCCCCCTCGTCCGCCCTTGGCGGCGATGATGCGCTCATCGGGGCGGGAAAAATCATGCACCAGCGCGCCCGTCTCGTCGTCGTAGAGGACGGTCCCGACCGGCACTTTCAAAATCACATCCTCGCCCTCTTTGCCGCTGCAGTTGGAGCCCTCGCCGTGGCGTCCGCGCTGCGCCTTATGTTCGGGATTGAAGCGGAAGTGAACCAGGGTATTGTGCCGCTCGCTCGACTCCATGATGACGTCGCCGCCGCGTCCCCCATCACCACCCGAGGGACCACCGCGGGGAACAAATTTCTCCCGCCGGAACGCCACGCAGCCATTGCCGCCGTCCCCTGCCTTCACCCGAATTCGTGCCTCATCGATAAACATAGCGCCTGCATCCAGTGTAGCCCCTTTAATTCTTTCCCTTCCGCCAAGCGAAGGGTGCCCCACATCTCGAATCCAACAGAATTGTCAGCCCGACGAGACGGCCAGACTGTGGCAAGTTAAGGGAGAAATGACACTGCAAAAATTGCGATGAATGCGAGGCCCGGAGGGCCGGTCGCCAAAACGTGAGCCCAGCCCTGAAGGGCTGGGGATCAATCCCGAAGATGACGTGAGCGCCGTAGGCGCGGCACTAACTTGAGCCGCTTCCAACCCGCAACCTACTCCACCAACACCCGTGGAACCCGCGCGCTGATCGCGCACAGTACCTCCCACGGTATGGTGTCGGTCAAATCCGCGAGTTCCCAAGCATCGATCGACTCCGCGCCCTGCGTCCCCAGCAGCACCACCTCATCGCCGATGGCCACCCCGGGGATGCCGGTCACATCCACCATGGTTTGATCCATCGAGACCCGGCCGGCGATGGGCGCCTCCTGGCCTCGGATGAGAACGTGTCCTCGATTGGAAAGCAAGCGATTGACCCCGTCGGCATAGCCGGCCGGCAGCAGGGCTAGGCGCGTCTCACCCTCGGCGGTAAAAGTATTGCCATAGCCCGCGCTCTCACCGCGTTGCAGCGTGCGCAACGAGGTCACCTGGGTCTTCCAGCTGAGCACCGGGGCAAAGCCTGGATCTTCGCCGTCCCACGAAATCCCGTCCAGGGTAAGACGGTCAAGGCAGCCATAGAGGGCAAGCCCAGGGCGCAACATCAGCCGCATCCCCGCGTTCGACGCCATCTCCCTCAGGGCCTGCCGGTCGGAGTCCCGCGACGATGGTGGAGGAGTTGCCTGCATGCAGCCACTGCGGCCGCAAGTCCTGGGCAAAGATAAATTCGAATGCCGCAGCCAGGCCTGTCAACTGAGGATTGGGGCGGTGGGAAGACATGGTTTCCGGGGCGCAAAAGTGAGTCATCACCCCCTCCAGCCGGAGGCAGGAGCCAGGATGAAAGCGCCGCAGCACGGCAGCCGCTTCCGCGGAGACATCCCTTCCCACCACCCGCACGCCCTGCCGCGACATGCCGGTGTCGATCTCCAGGTGAACCGCCAGGCTCCCGGCCGGCAACCCTCGCGCCGTCGCGGCTGCCTCCAGCAGGTCCAGCTGCCAGGGCTCCCAAACCACCGGGGTGAGCCCCTGATCAATGACTAGATCTGCTTCTCCGCCCAGGATTCCAGACATCAACAGAATGCGCGGCTGGGGGCAGACGGCGCGCGCCGCGGCGCCCTCCACGGCTCCGGTCACTCCCAACCATTCGGCTCCCGCTCCGGCCAGCAGTGGGGCGCATAGCCAGCAGGTCATGGCCGTAGGCATTGGCCTTGACGACCGGCATCAGATCAGCCTGGGGACCCGCCGCATGGCGCAGCTTCTCATAGTTGGCCAGCAGGCGGCCGCGGGAGATTTCAGCCCAAAGACGTCGAGTAAACATTGCTCCATTTTAGTATTCGCCCGGCGCTTCACCGAAGGCCATGTTTTCAAAGCGTGTGCAGTCCGCCCGGTAGGCGAGATGCACGGAGCCGGTGGGACCATTGCGCTGCTTGGCGATGATGATCTCCGCCTTGTTCTTCGAGTCGGGATCTTCATCCCCGTTCTCGTCCTTGTTGTAGTAACTTTCCCGATGGATAAAGGCCACCACATCGGCATCCTGCTCGATCGAGCCCGATTCGCGCAGATCGGACAGCATCGGCTTCTTGTCGCCGCCGCGCTGCTCCGAGGCGCGGCTGAGCTGGGAGAGCGCAACCACCGGAACCCGCAACTCCTTGGCCAGCGCCTTCAGGCCGCGCGAGATGGCCGAGACCTCCTGGGTACGGTTTTCGTAGCGCTTGCCGCCCCGCCGCAAAGCTGGAGGCGGTCATCAGCTGCAGATAGTCGATCACGATCAGGTCCAGCACGCCCTGTTGCCGCTGCAGCCGCCGCGCCTTGGCCCGCATCTCGGAGAGCGCGATGGCCGGCGTGTCATCGATAAATATCTTGGCCTCCGCCAGCCGCTCCAGCGCCTCCATTAACTTGTCCCGGTCTGCCCTGGGAATAAAGCCGGTTTGGATCTTCTGCATGGAAACCAAAGCCTGCGAAGCCAGCATGCGCCGCAGCAGCGACTCTTTGGACATTTCGAGTGAGAAGACCGCCACCACCTTGCCATCACGCACCGCGGCGTTCTCCGCAATGTTGATAGCCCACGCCGTCTTGCCCATGCTGGGACGGGCGGCAATGATGATCAGGTCCGAAGTCTGCAGGCCGCTGGTCATCTTGTCGAACTGGGTGTAGTGGGTGGCCAGTCCGGTGACCTCTTTCTGTTGCGCGTACAAGTTGTCAATGGTGCCGAAGGAGTCGCGAATGATCTCCGGGATGCCGGCAAATCCGCGCGTGATCCCGCGCTCCGACACTTCCAGCAGACCGGACTCCGCGGAGTCCAGCACCACCAGCGCCTCATCGCTTTGATCCGCCGCCCGGGTGATGGCCGTATTGCAGATGACGATCAATTGCCGGGCAAGCGATTTGTCCTTCACGATCCGGACGTACTCTTCAATGCTGGGCCGGCGCGGCAGACCTTCCGTAAGCGATGCCAGGTAGGCGACGCCGCCCACCGCCTCCACCTCCTTGCGCCGCGCCAGTTCCTCCGCCAGGGTCACGATATCGACCGCGCGATGGGCGTCGATCAGCTCCGCCATGCGGCTGTAGATCCGCCGGTGCGAGTCGAGAAAGAAATCTTCCGAGCTAAGTTTTTCCGCTGCTTCGTTGTAGGAATGGTTGTCGAGCAGGATCGCGCCCAGGATCGAACGCTCTGCCTCCACGCTGGCGGGCAGGCCGCGGTCTAATGACACATCAGAAAAAGTGGCCAAAGGGGGAAACTCCAGGTTCAGTTTAGGCCACAACCGGCAGCCACCGGCCTGAGGGAATCAGGCCCCCCGCTGAGGGAATCAAGGTAGAAATCGGTATGATGAGACCAGGATGGGTCCTCGAACAAAACCTTTACTCATTGCCCTGCTCTGCATGTCGTTGCCGGCAGCGAGCGCCGCGAGCGCAGCAAGCAACAAAGACAGGCACAGTGCCCCCTGAGTTTAAGGAAATGCAGCAGGTGGAAGACCGCTGGAACGATGCGGTAACCAAGCGCGATCAATATGGACTCGAATTGGTCCTCGCGCCACAGTTCATCGGGATATCCGCCACTGGCGACGTGGCCACCCGCAATCAGCAGATTGCCCAACTCTTCGTCAAGGGTGCCGGACCCGAGTCGCTCTCACAAAAAGTGGTGAGCGTGCGCTTCGTGGGAGACGTAGCGATCGTGAACGGGACCTACGTAATGAGCTGGAAAACGGACAAGGGGCCGGTGCTTGAAAAGGGCATCTTCTCCCACGTCTTCGAGCATGTACGAACCAATTGGCTATGTCTCAACTCGCAGCGCACGGTCGTGGCCGAAGACAGCAAACGAACTGCTGCTGCCCAGGAAAAGCCCAAATCGAAGCCCAGCAACGCCCAGCTGCCCATGCATATCCCCCTGATCTACAAGGGACCAAACAGCACCCAGCCCCCGCCGGCGCCGGGCACCGATCAGCCTCCGCAGTAGAGGCCGTGCTGTCTCTGCTTCCCTGACAAGGATGGGTGCCCCATTCAAGCCTTCTGTTGGCTTGAGTGGGTGGCAACCGCCCTCCATGAGCGACCTCGCATGAAAGCGGGCTCCCCCTGAGATATAGTTCTCCTGCTATGCGTACCTGGATCTTTTTCCTCCTCACCCTGCCTTCTCTTTTCACCCTCGCGGCCTTCGCCGCCGGCAAAATGACCGCCCCGCAATTGATAAGCCTGGCCCAATCCCACAGCCCCGGCCTCGCGGATGCCATCAACGCCACCTTCAGCCCGAAAGAATTGCAGGAGGGCACAGCATGGGCTGGCCAGGGCCACGACTTCTTCTTTGTCTTGCAATCTTCCACCCCTCCCGTGCTCTTCATCGACGGCGTCGCCGGCCCGCAAATGCAGTCCGTGAACGCCGGCGGGCCATGGTATGCGGTAGCCAGAATCGAAGAGCTGGGCGCCCTGCACGCCTTTTACTACCAAATCGCCGGAGCCAAATTCGGCGGACGTCTGGATCTTCCCGCCTTCGGCCCGGACTCTTATCTCCAGGCCGCCGTGCCTTCCGGCAAGTTATCGGAAAAGCTCATACACACCAGCAAGATCTACGACGGCATGAAGAGCGAGTACTGGATATACGTGCCCGCCGGCTACGATCCTAAAGTTCCCGCGGCCCTCATGGTCTTTCAGGACGGTGGAGGGTATATCCAGCGCGATGGCAACAATCCCGCGCTCAACGTCATCGACAACCTGATCGCGCAAAAGAAAATCCCGGTCATGATCTGCGTCTTCATCAACCCGGGCGACGTAACGGATGCCCCGGGAACTCCGACCTACCGCTTTGTGCAGGCCTACGCCACGCAGTGGCATCGCACCCTCAAAGACTCCATGCGCAGCACGGAATATGACACCGTGAGTGAGCGTTATGCCCGCTTCCTGCGCGATGAGATCCTGGCTGAGGTCTCCGCCCAGTACAACCTCCGCAAAGATGCCTACAGCCGCGCCATTACGGGCCTGTCCTCGGGCGGTATCTGCTCTTTCAACGCCGCCTGGCAGATGCCCGATCAATTCAGCCGCGTGATTACCTGGATCGGCAGCTTCACCAGCATCCAGTGGAAGGAAGATCCGGCCATCCCCGACGGCGGCCAGGACTATCCGGAGAAAATTCTGCGCGAGCCCCCGCGCAATCTTCGCGTTTGGCTGCAGGACGGCGCCAACGACCAGGAGAACGATCGGTACGGAAGCTGGCCCCTGGCTAACATCCGCATGGCCAACGCATTGAAGTTGAAGAATTACGACTTCCATTTCAGCTTTGGCCAGGGAACGCACAACTCCGGCCATGGCGCAGCCGAGTTTCCCGCGGAGATGATCTGGTTATGGCGCGGCTACGATCCGGCCAAAACCAGCCAGACCTACGAAATAGATCCGGCAGAAAAAACCAAGCCGCTCTTCCGGGTGGCGATCGTCAGCCGGGACGCACGCTGACCTGTCTTTCATCCTGCCAACGCGTTCGACATTAGTCCTTGTGCTCCAGTCCCGGGGCACCGTAGTATTGGGGGCTCGGCCCCCAAACAATTCTCGCGATTGCCTCAACTGGAGCGCATATGAAGACACTGATCCGTTCGCTGCTGGCGGCTACCTCGCTGGCTGTAACCGCAATGATCGTTTCCCAGGCAGGCGTGGCCCAGGCCCCTGCGGGGGCCCCTGCTGGTGCTACTGGGCTCTGTAATGACGGGTCTTACTGGACCGGCGCCAGCAAAAGCGGTGCCTGCCGCGGCCACAAGGGGGTAAAGACCTGGTATGCGTCCACCACTGCTGCGCCCGCCACAGCAGCGGCTCCGGCAACTCCGGCCGCGGCGGCAGCTCCGGCCGCGGCGCCTGCCAATCCCGCTCCCGCCGCGGCTCCCTCCCCCAAGAGCAAGACAGCCACACCGACCTCGACCACGCCGGCTCCTGGTGGTGGTCCGGGCCTGGTCTGGTTGAACACCTCCACCAAGGTCTATCACTGCCAGGGGACGAAGTACTACGGCACGACCAAAGCCGGCGCATATATGACCGAAGCCGCGGCCAAGGCCAAAGGCGCCCACCCGGATGCGGGCAAGCCCTGCAGTTAGCGCTGGAATTCGTATCGTCGTCATGGGCAGCGGACCGTAACCAGGGCCGCTGCCCATTTCTTTGCTAGCCCACGTCTGAGGACAAAGAGCACGGCCGGCCTTTTCCGGGAACTCCAGATTCCGGGCCGTAACCAGTGTGCCCGGAGAGGGCTTAGCGTCTGTGTGAGAACGCACAAAAAGACAGAACAGCAAGTCCGCAGGCCCGGAGGGCCGGCCCGCCAAACGTCAGCCCAGCCCGGCAGGGCTGGGACACGGTTATGCAACATCCCGGAGCGCCAGAGGCGCGGCACGAATACCTGAGTTCCCGCGCAGATACATTAGCCTTCGAGGCACGGCTATCCAATGATTCACGTCATACCAATCGACCTCACTCGTCATCACCGCCCCCACCTCTCACACCAACTCCAACTGGTCCCCCACCTGCATTTGGCAATTGTTGATCTGGCCCGCCGGCAATTCCAGCATGCTATGTCTTTTCAAGTTGACGCTGGTCATCCTGAACGGAGCCAGGCGATGCCAGACCTTGAGCACCCGAAGATCTCTGCTCAGCGCAACCACATCGATCGAAAACAACATGCCAAACGTATGGATTCCGGACGAAGGGCTGATAAGCAACCCGCATCCGGAGTCCAGTCCTCTCCTGCCCGCCAAACCAATCAGGCGGGTGAGAGACGTGTCGGCGATCGTGATCCGTGTGCCCACCACGGTGCCCCTCGTTATATCTCTGAGGGTCATCGTTGCGCCTTTACTCAGCGTGTGGAAGGCCATCACAAGGCAACTAAACCTTTGCGTGCTTTCTGCGGTATATCAGGAAAGCGAGTACAGCCACCGCCAGAACACCCGCGATGATGCGTACTAATGTTGTCGAATCCATTGGATGTATCCTCCTTTCTCGCAATCTCGTATAACTCCGTGTGCAGTCAAACTACTTAAACGACTGCATATTCTTCGCAATGTTCAGAATCGCGGGCGCCAGCAGCACAATGAAAATACAGGGGAAGATAAACAGCACCAGTGGGAAAAGTATTTTGATCTTGGTCTTCGCCGCCATCTCTTCCGCCCGCTGCCGTCGTTTCATGCGGATCTCGTCACCAAACCTGCTCAGCGCCCTGACAATCGGCGTACCGAACCGGTCCGCTTGCGTTAGCATGCTTACGAATAGCGAGAACTCGGGAATCTGTGTCCGCTCCGCCGCGCTCTTCCATGCCTCCAGGCGAGGCTTTCCCGCCAGTTGCTCCCGGTTGACCTGAAGGAACTCCTGGTGGATATCCGGATGGCTGATGATCAACTCCTGTCCCACCCGCAGCATCGCCTGATCTAAACCAAGCCCCGCCTCCACGCAGATAACCAGCAGATCGAGCGCATCCGGAAGGCTTTTCCTGATTCTTTCTCGCCGTTGCTTGATCTTCATCCTCAGCCACATGTCCGGGACAAGGTAAAAAACCGCGCCCAGGGACAAAGCCCAGAAAACCGTGTTGGAGCGAATCAGGCTTCCGCACGCGATGCCGATCACCGGCCCAATGAAGCGGCTGGCAGCATAGGCGTTCATGCCTCGAGTGCTTCTGATCCCCGCGCCTAACAACTGCTGTTTCACCTTTTCGTCCTCGGTAAACCCCAACCGCCCTTGCAGACCAGCGGCCAGGGAAAGAATCGTCCCTTGCATCCGCTCTTTGTAGCCAATGCTCCTCTGGTCCGGACGCGTGCTCTGTACCATCTCCAGCATCCGTCTGGCGGCTGGCGAGGGTCTCAGGATCATTGGAGCGAGCAACATCGCAACCAGAAGAAAGACGGTAAGCGCCAGCGCGATGTAAAAGATCAGGCTCATCGCTATACCTCGATTCCATTGACAATGCGGCGAATGATCAAAGACCCAACCACCAGCATGCCGACGCTGAAATAAACCAGCTTGCGGCCAAATGGATCGGTGAGCAAAATTTGTGAGTATCCCGGATTCACCAGGTTCAGCAACACCAGCATCACCACCGGCAGCGAGCTCAAAATCCATCCCGTAAGTCGTCCCTGCGCGGTCTGCACTTGAATCTCGCCCTGAATCCGCAGCCGTTCGCGAATGACGAAAACTGTCCGGTCCAGTATCTCGGCCAGGTTGCCGCCCGTATCCTTCTGCACCAGGATTGCGGTTACCAGAACCCGCAGGTCGGCCGAAGGAACACGATCCAGAAGCTGCATCAGGGCGTCGCGGATCGGTAAACCGAGGTTCTGCTGTTTAAAAATCTCGCCGAATTCCGAGGCCGCTGGTTCCTGTGCATTCGCCGCCAGCATCTCCATCCCGCCGACTACCGAGTGACCCGCGCGCAGAGCCCGGGCCAGCATGTCAATGGACTCCGCCAGCACTGCGTTAAAGGCGCTGATTCGTCGCGTTCGTTTGAAAGAAAGAATTCCGAATGGCAGTAAACCCAGCCCCACGCCGGCGGCGATGTCGATCAGAAGCATGGGTGCAAAGAACCACGCAATCACATATCCGCCAAAAAACAAACCCAGACTACTTACCATCAAAGTCGCAACGCTGGTAGAGGTCCCCGCTTGTAATATGCGCTTCTGGATCGCTTGCGCGAATCCGTAAGGTTCCAGGATTTCATCCAGCCAGCCGAACCTGCCGCGGTTCGTCGCCTTGAACAATTGCTCAGCCTCGGGGCTGGCGCCGCCTTTGCTTGTCGCCTGGTGGATCGACGCCATCCGCTGGCCGATGAGCTTCTCCTGCGGCGACGGGCGCGTCATGGCCACGACCACCCCGAAGGAGGCCAACAGCATCAGGAGAAACACCAGAACAGGGAGAGCCATCTCTAGGTCACACTTCCGCCGAGTAATCGAGCAGACCGGTTGGCAACGGGATACCCGCTGCTTTCAATTTGTCGCCGAATTTTGGCACGATGCCGGTCGCGCGAAAGCGGCCCTTCACCTTCCCATTCGGTCCCAAACCTTCCCTCTCAAAAAGGAAGATGTCCTGCATGCTGATAACATCGCTGAACGCTCCCGTAAGTTCGGTGATATGCGTAACCCGGCGTGAACCATCGCTCATGCGGGCGATCTGCACGATCAGATGGACGGCCGACGCAATCTGTGCCCGAATCGCCTTCTCCGGCAGGCTCACGCTGCCCATCATGGCCATGGTCTCCATGCGCGCGATCGCGTCCCGGGGCGTGTTGGCGTGGATGGTGGTCAGGGACCCGTCGTGGCCAGTGTTCATGGCTTGCAACATATCCAGGCACTCTTCCCCACGCACCTCGCCCAGCACGATCCGGTCGGGACGCATACGCAGCGCGTTGATCACCAGTTCTCGCTGCTTCACCGCGCCCTTTCCTTCCACGTTCGGAGGCCGGCACTCCAGGCGCACTACGTGCTCATGTTTCACCTGCAGTTCTGCCGAGTCTTCAATGGTGATGATGCGCTCGCGCTCGTCGATACAGCCCGACAGCACGTTCAGCAAAGTGGTCTTTCCTGCGCCCGTGCCGCCGGAGACAATGATGTTCAGCCGTGCCTGTACTGCGCCCTTCAGGATCTCGAGCATCGGCTCGGTCAGCGCTTTGTTGCGCAGCAGGTCCTCTGCCCCTAGCGGCGTCGACCCAAACTTGCGGATGGAAAGAATAGGGCCATCCACGGCCAGTGGTGGAATAATCACGTTGACACGCGAACCGTCTTTGAGACGGGCATCCACCATCGGCGACGACTCATCCACCCGCCTGCCCACCGCGGAGACGATCTTGTCGATCACGTGCATCAAGTGCCGGTCGTCTTTGAAGATGACCGTGGTCTTTTCCAGGACTCCGCGCCGTTCTACATACACCGCGTTGCAAGTGTTCACCAGGATGTCGTTGACGCTTGGATCCTGCAGCAAAGGCTCCAGTGGACCAAGGCCGAAGACCTCGTCCAATACCTCCTGTGTCAACCGGTCGCGTTCCACGGAAGACAGCGGAATATTCTGCTCCCCGATCAATTGCTGAATGGCCGCCACTAGTTGCTGTTGCGAGGCGGGGTTCTCGTGCATCAGGGCGATCTTCTCCAGATCCAGCCGCTTGATCAGGCCCAGGTGAACCGCGGCCTTGATTTCCTGCTGCATTTTGAAGGCAACAGGCTTCGCGGTTCTCACGATCGCGGGAACCACCCCGCTTTTCCCCACCGTCCCCTCATTGATCGTCGAGTTAGTCATGCACATCCCCTTGCCGCCCCAACAGACTGCGGATAAACTCCGGCATTTGAAGGGTACGGGCTTCAAGCCGTACGTAAACAATTGAGAACAGGTCCGGCTTCAGCCGCTGAGGGCTGCTTTCCTGACCCAACGAAACCCTTTCCCCCTGCCCGCGCAAACCCATGCTTACTTCCACAGCGCAAATTTCTTCTTTACCGGCTCCTCCGCCGGAGCAATAACCACGTTGAGTAACGAGGCCGCCCATTTCTTCATCTGCAGGGAAAAATCCGACTTGCTTTCTGCCGACAGCGGTTCGCCGATGTTGATGGATCGAACCAGTTCCCCATAGTTATTAGGGATCTTGAACGCGATCGGCAGGTGCACCGCCTTCTCAATCTGCTCAATGGTGACCGCCTCGTGTGACGAGTAACGGTTGATGATCACCTGCAGCTTCTTGGTCGCCTGCTCATTCTGAATAAGACCGTCCACGTAGCGAGACAAATCGCGAACCGCTCCGATCTCTGGAGTCGCAACCAGGTATATCCAATTGGAGAAGGCAACCACAGCAAGGTTGATGTCCTCGAACGACGCCTCGCAATCCAGCAGCACGAAATCGTATTGGGTGCTCAGGAATTCCAGCGTCCGCTCCACCGAATCAGCGTCGGTTTTCCACGCACTTCCGTAAACATCGGGAGAGGACAGAACATCCAGGCCACTGGCGTGCGTGGCAATAAATCCCCGAAGCAATTCCTGGTCCAGCCGGCTGACGTTCTGCACCAGGTCATAGAAGTGATGATTGCTTCCATCCATTCCCAGGTAGAGAACCACATGGCCCAGTTGAGCGTGATTATCGATCAGCAACACCTTCTTGGCGAAGCCCCGCACCAGGAACATGGCCAGATGGACCGCGAGAGTAGTCGTGCCCACGCCGCCTTTGGCGCCAAAGAAGGACAGAATCTTCCCGGAACTTTGCGGCCGCCCCGCGCTCGACGACCAGCGATGGTCGAGCCGGGTCAGCATGTCGGTGTATTCATCAGGGTCGAGCGGTTTGGAGAGAAATTCACTGTACCCCGCTCGCATGGCCCGCAGCAACAGCTCCGGATCGGTGGTAGACGAGAACGCCAGGATCGCGATCTTATGGTAAAAACTCTGGCGCAAACACTCCGCGGTTTCGAGCGCGAGCGCCGGATCCTTATCGAAGTCCACCACCGCGATGCAGCCCTGGGCATCAATGGCGCGCTGCGTAAGCGCTGGAAGTTTCGCGCTGGAGAAGTAGTTCTCATAATCCACAGCAACCAGCGTCCAGGGCATATGGGAAGCAATACTGCGCATTTGCTCCAGCGCCGCCGGATCCACGTGCACCGTCAGCAGCGCCACCTGTAGACCATCCCCATGGTGTCCGTTCTCCATCACTTTGGGCTCCCCGTCCCTGGTTGTGGTTGCGTCGCTGGCTCTTGCTTGCCGATCTTTTTATCGAACTGCGTGGGGTCCAGCATCGGCACCGGGAGTTTCGGTGGTGTGGGCGTTGTCGTGTCCCTCAGCGGATCGACGATGCTCGGGGTGACGATCACCATCAGCTCCTCCGTAGAGTGGTTCACATTCTTTGAGCGGAACAGCTGGCCCAGAATCGGCACGTCGCCTATACCCGGCATCTTGTTGAATATGTCGGTAGTGCGATGATCCAGCAATCCGGAGATCGCGAAGCTCTGTCCGTCGCGCAGTTCTACCTGGGTCTCTGCCCGGCGGGTGGAAATGGCAGGAACCGTATACCCCGAAATGACAACTGCATTGGTGTAATCAAGCGCGCTTACTTCCGGCGCAACTTTCAACTGAACTGTCCCGTCGCCATTAACGATCGGGGTAAAATCCAACCGCACCCCATAGGGCCGAAACTGAATGGTGATGGAAGTAAGTCCGCCCGCTCCGCCCTGAACCACCGGAAAGGGAAACTCACCCCCGGCAAGAAACGAGGCCTTCTGTCCGCTCAGCGTAGTAATGGCCGGCTCGGCAAGAATTTGCGCAATATTTCGCGCTTGCAGATCCTGCAGGGCTAATCCGATATTCAGGCCAAAATTGTAAAAGAGCAGGTTGAGAGGGTTACTGCTGGTCAGCGTCGCCGCAGTAGTGCCACTGGCGGGCGTATAGATTTGCGTCGAGGGAAACTGTCCTGTAGTGACATTGCTTTGATTCTTACCGTAGCTGAAGATGTTAATTCCAAATTGCTCTACCTTCGAACGGTCGATCTCAACGATCTCCACCTGTAGCCTCACCTGCGGGATATGTGGTGGTCTCACTACCACGGAATTGACCACGACTTTCGCATACAGGGCGGCCAGCTTGCCCGCCGCCTCGGCCGAGGCATCGCTCAACACCGTGCCCGAGAGAGAAACGCGATCCAGTTCTGCTTCTACCTGGATATTGTCGTAAGGCAGCGCCTCGTGAATCTCCTTTTGCAGGCTGGCTACATCCAGGTCGGAGAAAACCAGGTAGCTCGCCGACTGGCCCGCTTCGTCCCACAAGATCAGGCTGCTCAGCCCCGGTGTTTTCGCCGTAACCACGATCTGCGTGGGGCTCGACGGAAACGAATCGACCGCTACCGGATTGCTTACATACACGCGCTTGAGCCGGCTGGCGCGTCTTGACAAAAATCGACCGCCCCACCAGCACGTGCAGCGTCTGGTTGGCAGATCTTGTCGAGCTGCTTAACTCAGTCGTTACGTCCGGCAATGTGATCGTGTGCACTGCTCTCACGTACGCTGCAGCAGGAGCTGTTGTTGCGGGGATGGTTGGCGGCCCCTGGGCATGGGCAGCCGCACAAAGCAAAACCGGCAACAGCGCGCGATAGGTACCTTGCCGGCAATCATTCATGAATACCAACCTATGCGCCTCAACGAAAGCCATTGAACACTTGCTTGTCACCCAGGATGGTCTCCACCTCGTACTCCCTGGGCTTGGGGTGTAATTGTTTGTTCACCGGCGTATTCGATCCGGGGTCAGGGGTAACAGCGGGAGCGCCGGCCAGTTGAGTGAGCCCTACCGGCGGACTCAGCGCCTGCTCCTCGTCCGCGCCGTTTCTCAGTACGAAATAAATCCCTCCCAGGCTGGTCGCCAGCACTAGCTTCTCTGCGTCCTCCGGCTTGAGCAGCAGCGTCACCACGTTCACGCTGATCGGCTTGCCATCCGCCTGGGGTTGAATCTGCTGCCCCGCCGCCAGCACCACCACATCCTGCAATGCAGTCAGCGTCTGTGGCTCCGGCGCGGTCACCGAGTGATAGGTCATCAGCACGTCGACATGAGTGCCGGGCAGCAGGAAGCCTGCCACCCCCACTACCTCGTCGGAACGAACGGAGATCGCTCGCATGCCCGAGGGAATCTTCGCCGTCAGCCCGGCCCCCGCGCCCGCCGCCGCCAATTGCCGTTCCAGGATGGGTTCGCCCTTGGGCAACGGATAAAGCACGACTCTGCCCGCAACCTCATCGATCTTGCTGAACCCGCCGGTAAGCGGCGTCGCTGCCTGCCATTCCATTAGCTGCAGACTCCCCGGCTTCAACTGTTCTCCCGCGTCCAATGCCTTGCCCGAGGCAACATACAGTTGCTTCTTCGGCGTCTCGACACGAGTCGCCTTGGCCAGTCGCCGGCTCAGCCAGAACGTGAACAGGCCGGAAACCAGCACCGCGAACAGCAAGGCCATAAGAAGGCGCTTCGCCTTCATGGTTTCACCTCTGCACCATCAACCGGCAAAGGCTAAGCCCGCTCCCGGCGGCGATAGCCAGCGCATAGGGCAAGCGAAGCGCCTGCGCGTTGTTGAGGTTGACGTCCGCATGCGGTGCCAGGCCCGCTCTCCCGTGATGAACCACCAGCGCCCACATGTTCAGCAGGGTTTGCTTGAGGCGGCGATGGTAGAGCGCCAGGCCGATGGCCATGATTCCGCCGGCTAACGACGTCAAGATAAGCAGTGGCCCAACCAGCGAGAGCCCGGCGCTGCAACCCGCCGCAGTGATCAGCTTCACGTCTCCGCCGCCCATTCCACCGGCAAGATGAAACAGCAGAAAGATCAGGCCGCACGCTAATCCGCCGGCAGCTGCCGATCCCAAGTGCCGCCATCCGCCAAGGCTGTAATGCAGTAGCAGGCCGAACAAAATCGCGGGAAGGGTAAACGCGTTCGGTATCCTGCGGCTTATTACGTCATACACTGCGCCCACGAGAGCGCAAAAGAGGGAGCAAGCAGCGTACACCAACTCAATTTTCAGTCTTCCCACGGGATACTCTCAAATCAGTGATTCAGTTTCGATCAGCATTCGTGCGAGGTCCACATCGGACCAAATCCGAGCTCAGCCGTTTAACTCAGACGGCATTGGCCGGACTCATCACCTGAAAGCTTCCAGAATCCGATAACCATCTGGTCAGGGCTTCGATGAGCCTGCCATCCCTATCGAGGATTGAGCATGCAGCCAGGCTAGACTGCAGTGGTTAACTTGCTGCCGACGGTGGAGAAGGCGGTGCTGATGTTAGTGGCCAGGCTGTTCATTGCAGCCGTGGCTCCCAGAGCAATCAACGCAGCGACGAGCGCATACTCGATAAGATCTTGACCAGACTCATCGCTTAGAACACCAGATAGAATGCGTTTTAAATTCTCCATTGTCATTCTCCTTGTAGAACTGCTGGACAGTGATAACACCGGCTATCTAATGAAATGTTGTAGCCAAGCAACCGCCGTGTCAATCACACCTTCCCGAGGGACTAAAGAGAGGTACTTACATAGGTCATGATTGTGTATGTGGAAGCCAAACATAGAGCGCGCACATAAGAAGCCTAAGCAGGTTATCAATGTAGCTCTCTTGTTTTATGAAGGGCGCTCTAATGTTGAGTCGATTACTGCCGATAAACAAACGTGCCACAGAATTGCAATGCTGGAAGGATCGATGGACGAGAAGAAAGAACTCCGCGAGCGTATGCCTGCTCTCCGCTGGCTGCGATTCCATAGGCCAGGTTGGGCACAGCGCTTGTGCCTGGGGCAGCAAGGTCAGAGCCTGGTTGAAGTCGCACATCATGATTCCGATCTTTACCGTCCTGGTCTGCTACGCGGTGGACTTCGGCTTCTTCTTTCTCGTCGCTACGTCACTCAACTCTGCCGCACGCAACGCGATGGAGTATTCCATCCAGGGCACCTCTTCGCCTGCCCAGGCTGCCGAGCCCGCTGCCACAGTAGTCTCGAATCTTGCCATCGCCAGCATTGGGCTTACCAGCGCTTCCACCGCCAACGTCTCCGTTCAAGTATGTTCGAGTTCGGTGGGTGTGAACGTGTCCAACAACACCACTCAATGCACGTCCCCCAGCACAGGGGCCGGCGCCGTCACCGGCACGCCTGATGTCGATCCTGAATCCCCCACCTTCCAGTTGAATCGGGTGGACGTGCTCTACACTTTCACTCCACCACTTCCCATTCCAACCTCCATCTTTCCCATGCCAACCTTCCATCGCATGGTGGAAATGAGGGGCATCCAATGACACGTTGTGTCCAGTTCTCAGGCAAATTCTTCGGCCCGTACTTATGCGATTGAAAACAGATCCGGCCGCTGAGAGACGGCTGCGTCTTCCCCCAGTCTGTAGAACCAGTGGGCGGTGTCGCGAAGATGGACAGGCCACACTCGAGATGGTGGTCTCACTCACTGTAATCTTCTCGCTCGTATTCTGGTTATTTGAGCTTTGCATGTTCACCTACACCTGTAGCGTACTGAACGATGCAGCACAGGAAGGGGTGAGATACGCCATTATGCACGGAACCGACAGTTCCGTCTGTAGTGGTCCCGATACGGCGTGCACTAATCAGACGCCCTACTCGAATGTACAGGCAGTCGTAACCGCCGCTGCGTCTGCCTCGTTGCACAACACCTCCGCCATGACGGTTACTGTGAGCTACGCTAACAGCACAGCCGCAACCGGAAATCCGGTCGCGGTCAGAGTAGCCTACACTTACGTTCCCTATCTCAATTTCCCCGGCCTGGCGAATGCGTTGACCTTCACCTCCCGGGGCCAAATCGTGTACTAGCGTTGGAAGGATGCAGCCATTACGAAAATGAAAGCCGCATCTCGTTTCGCAGTGGTGGAACTGCGTAGCCAATCGGGTCAAGCCTCCATCTTCCTGCTCTTGATCCTGGGCACATTCCTGCTCGCCTCCGTGGGCTTCGCCGTCGACCTCTCCAGCATGTGGTTTCATCGTCAGACCGCGCAATCGGCCGCCGACGCTGCTTGCGTGGC
Organism: uncultured Acidobacteriaceae bacterium; assembly: GCA_963785315.1. GTDB lineage: Bacteria > Acidobacteriota > Terriglobia > Terriglobales > Acidobacteriaceae > PALSA-350. The sequence continues at coordinate 416,997 of CAWAUX010000004.1, forward strand.
CGGGGCCATGGACATGCTTTACCTGCAAAAGGGCACCATCACCATCAGTCCTGGCTTTACTGTCGGCACAGCAGGGGACTGCTCTTCATCCTCTACTGCGGCACTGTGCCGATATGCAGCATTCAATGGCTACACTGCGACCACCTCTTCTGCTGGATGGGGAGCCAGCACAGCCGCAGGCGCGGTCGCGGTCAACTGGACCTTCCCCAGTTCGGTCACCGGTGTTACCGCCACATCCGGCGTCTCCTACCCGTTTCTCAACGTCGTGGTGCGCGAAAAACCGAATACATGGTTTATGGGTCTGCTAGGAGTCAACTCGATGTCACTGGGAGCGTCTTGTACTTGTGGACTGCCTCCTGGAACTCCATCCGCACCCCTGGTCATTCTCAACCCCACCATTGCTTCATCCCTTACTCTCTCCGGCGGCGCTCATATCGTGATCGCGGGCGGACCGGCGACCAGCATCCAGGTCAACTCCTCTGCCAATGGTTCGCCCTCATGGCAATGCTTCGAGCAATGCCGTGTATTGCAATGGCGGCAACGGTTATCCCATCGATACCAGTACCGCGGGGCCGTCAGGGAACCGGGGGAAATGTGACCATCGTCGGCGGCCCCACCACTAACCAGTTGTGTGGCGCGAATTACATCATGAACAACACCACCCATGCGCAATGGAAGAGCCCGTCGGCAGTGGCTCCAGACCCCTATGCTGGTGTTCCCGCTCCAACCCAGCCGGCAGGCAAGGTGGCGGAGGCCACGACTCCCGTAGCTACCGTAGCCCAGGGTTACACCCCGGCCTCTGATCCAACCTATGGCTATACCTCGGGGACCTGGGTCGCGAGTGGAACAGACAGCTGCCCCAATACCGCGGCGCAGCAGCATTACCTTACCTACAGTTCAACTTATCCCTACAACAGCGGCAATATCTACGGCAATTGCCTGGAATTTACTCCGGGTTATTATCCCAGCGGCATAAACACCACCAGCCTCGCAGGCTATGCCAACGATGTAGTCATCTTTATGCCCGGCGTTTACTACCTGAATGGAAACCTGACCGTGGGTTCCTCCACCACCCTGCGCAATGCCTGGATCGGCACCCAGCCGTCCACCCAGGGGGTCATGTTTTATTTCCTCACCGGCGGGCCGACCTTTGCCGGAGGCTCGGGAGCTGCCAGCAGCTCCATCAACACGGTTCCGTCTTATTACATGAATTGTTCCGGCACGGCCACACCCTCCGGCACGCCCGCTTCGCTTACCGGCAATGTGCTGATATCCCAGTGTGGCGCCGGGGGAACCTACATCGGCGCCCCCAGCTCCGACACCTACTCGGCCACAGGAAGCCGCGGACTTCTCTTCTTTTCAGCTCACGCAAACACCTACAACAACACGCTGATCGGTGCGGGCGCGACCCTCAACTTCAGTGGCGCTTTGTATTTCCACAACAGCAGCTATGCCGATCTAGTCCAATTAAGCGGCGCTGGCGGCTCCACGACCTACGCGGTAGGCAACATCGTAGTAGACCAGTTGACCTTGAGCGGAAGTGGCACTATCGCCATGGATCTGGTAGGCTCCACTACCTCGGCCGCGCCTGAAGTCAGCATCTTCCAGTAGGCAACGGATACGGCGTCAGGAACTTTTCTGCTGTAGCAGGATCCCAGGAAGCAGTCCTGTCCGGCGGCGGAATGAACCCCTCTTCCGGCGGAGTGAGCAACCACACCTGGCGATCTTTGAACGCACACAGCAACGGCAGATTCGATTCCAGGGGCTCTGTATCTCGCGCCCAGATCACGTGCTGTGTCGGAATGTCGTACCCGTTGTTGATCCAGCTATATCCCCAAAAATGGTTTGAACGGTAGCGCACAATCACCAGCTGCCTGCCGGGCTTAGCCTCCATGATCCCAGTGATTGCCTGGTAAGCCGGTATCTCGGCTGTGCGCGAGGCCCAGTTAGACGGCAAGGTATTCATGGGAACCACCACCAACCGGACCAGGAACATAACCATAACCGCCGCCAGCGTGCCGCGCAGCAGCTTTAGCCAGATCACGTTATGACGAGCACTCACCCCCATCCAGCGCAGGCCATTCAATAAGATCAGGTACAGAATGCCGGCGGCCACGGCCACATAGTGTGCCTGAAGCCAGGTCTCGGTGAGAAAACCAACACTAGCGAAGGCCAGCGTACACATCAGCACCCGTGACCTCCGGGCGCGCACTGTGGGGATGAAGCCGATACCCGCCAGAGTCAAGGCGGGAAAGAAAAAAAACAGCCACTGATAGATACTCTTCACGATCGCTTCAATAACATGGTCGCCCAGTGTAATCGTGCTGACATAAGGGATCATCTCTTCATCGCGAAAATAGCTGAGCTGGTCGAGAAACTGGTAGTGAACCGAATAGTTAGGTTTGCCAAATAGAAACGGAGGGCAAATGCTCCACTGCTGCCAGTACGCTACCCACGGGAGAGTCAAGCGTCCGGTCACGCGGTAACAGTAGTAGCCGGTCAGGACCGCTCCCCCCAACAGCAGAACGATGCCCGGTAGCCACGTGCCTACACGCGCTCGCTGGCGAAAAAGAATCCACGCGGTGTACAGGCAGATAGGCAATGAGATGAGCGCGCCTTCAAACGGGCGTGAATTCGCCAGAAGAAGCAAGCCAAGCGACATCACGAGCCCGTCGCGCGCCCTGCTCTCGCGTGCCAGCCTGGCTGCTGCGCCCAACAGCAGGCAGCCGCCCAGGATGGCCACCGAGCCTCCCCAGTAGGTATTGCCGAAATAGCTGAACCAACTGATCCGAACCACCGCCAGCAGTCCACCGAGCAAGGCCCATTCCGCGGGTAGATAGGCTTGGAGCATCCAGCACAAGCTGGCTGCGGCCAGCGCCATACTCAGCAATATGCCGGCCCGCGGTGTGAACAGCCAACGCTGCCCCATCGCCATGAACAAAGGCTGGGCTACGCCATACTTCGAGGCAAAGGTCGGCTGCATGACCACATAGAATTGTTCGAAGTGATGCCACACCGGAGGAGTCGGGTTGGTCACCCTGCCATGGGCAAACGTGTCGCTCGCCAGTAGATAGCTGAACTCGTCATGAATATTGGGAGAAGGGAACGGCTCTATCGGCAGCAACACAACCCGGCCAACCAGGGACAGGAGGAAGACGGCCAGGCAAGCCTGCCATCGCCTCTGCGCCAACCGCCGGAAATCCTGGTTAGGAAAGAACGCCAGGTATTTAACCGGAAGCAAGATGAAGAAGAGCAGCACTAACAGCGTCACCATCGCCTCAATGCCAACAAACCTGAGGTGATATATCGCGATGTGAAAAAAACGTATGTAGTTGGTCATCGGCGGCGCCCCGGCGGGGATGTTCACTACTCCGCCTTTCCCCGGGAAAACACCATGGCCAATCCGTCGTCGTAGTCGATACGCCAATCGTGGCTTTCCCTCAACAAGCTCGACAGTGGCGCATCCGTCGGCATAAGCACCCACTTCACTTGATATCGATCGAGTGGCTCACGCCATTGCCGCGATCCCGCAATCGCCGTCCCGTAATCCTTGAGGAAAGCTTCCCCATAAAAATCATGCCGGTCGTCGAAGTAAACTTTAGTTCCTGGATACAGCCGGTAAATGAGATAGGCGCCCCAGCTATCGGTGCTGAAAAGATGATCGCGAATGCCTGTTTGAGCGATGAACTGGGCTGCTTTTACCGGATAGATATTTTCATCAAAGTGAGCGGAGATGATCTGTTTGGAAAACACGCGCCCGCCATGTAAGACCAGGGCCAGGGATGCGGCCAGCGTAACCGACGCCAGCACATGCCCGCGGAACTGGCCTTCGAGGCGCGTCATGCCGTCCGAGATACCTTGTCCGGTATGGCGCAGAAAACGTAACCATTGCGGACCGGAGTGGCCATCGGGGCTGGGAGAGATCGCCACCGCCAGCGGCGGCCCAAGTGCCAGGCTCATAAGGATGGCGGATATCGGTATGTTGCGCACCGCATAGAGTCCCGCATGCAGGGAGAAGAACACCAGCAGCAACCCGGTTGCGCTGATCCGGTCGCGCACCGCTAACGCTATCGTCAGCAGCAGAAATAGCTCGAAGTACCCGTAAACCGCAACGTGGAAATTCGGCGACGCAAATTCGTCAATGCTGTTCATTAGAAAATTGTCCGACAGGTATTGGTACACATGAACGTGCAACCGGTAGCCGTACGGTGTCAGCAGCGTGGTCAGCAGGCAAAGCGCGAGCATGGCGGCTAGTTGAGCTATCTTTCGCCTATCTCCCGTCGCGCGGAGCGCTGAGAGCATTCCAGGTGCGCCCGATACAAAAAACCCCAAGTAGCGCCAGCCCCAAAACAAACCCCGCGTGCACATTTACCCAGACCAACATGAGCGGCGGAAGCCAGAGCAGCATCCAGCCTTCGCCCTCTTCAAAACGGCATAGAGTCTCCACCCACAGCAGCGTTAGCAGCCAGCTCAGAACGTGTGGCCGCGCGAGCATATGAACCTGCGCAGCCGCCGCTGCCAGTAGGGTCAGAAACACCGCCACCGCCAGGTTTCCGCTTCTGCGCAAAATGAATCGAAACAGGAGTGCGAAGGTCACGCTGATGACTGCAGCACTAAAAAGTACGACTCCATTCAAACCCGAGACGTGGTGGATTGCGGCAATGACAATGTCGTACATCCACTCCCATGCGTACCAGGGCTCTCCCTGCCTGGTGTAGGAAAAGGGATCGGTACGCGTCACCGCATGGGTCGCCAGCATGACTTCGCCACTGCGGATATGCCATCCCGTATCCGCATCGCGCAGCAAGCCTGCGCTCATAGGGCTGAATGCCAGCACGCATAAAAGCACCAGGAAAAACACATCGGCGAACGATGGCAGCACCCAGCGTAGCCACGCTGGGGTGTTCTCCAGAGTCATCGTTTCTCCGCACAATCCCAAAAACTCGTGAGCGCATACGCGGCCAGGATCGTAAGCAAGGGATCGACAACCAACCGATAGCGGAACTCAGCGTGGGTGATGTAATAAGGCAAAGGAAAGACCATCAGCGGCAGGACGAACAATAAGGCCAGGCGGAGGCGGCCTTCTCGCACCAGGCGCCAGATACCCATGAATCCAAGAGAGGTAGTAAACACCGCATGGAGAGCGAAAATGACGGAACCGTCTTTGTTACCAGTTCCCGTCCAGAAGCGAAAGAATCGCGCCGCGCTGAGTCGCAGGAACACGCCCGGATGGCTGCCGATGTATGCCTTGGCCAGCTTCGACTTATCCCGCATATAGGCAACCTCCCCTTTGGCCACATACTGGTCATACTCCCATCGGTTGAATATCGGGAATTGCGATTCATCCAGGAAGCCGGATGCTCCAGCGCGGTTGCCCACCCATAATTCGAAGCCAACCGTGCTGCGTAGAGGAATGAAAGCATGCAGCACGTGGGCATTCCGCATCGGCCACGGAGCAAACACCATGGAGAGCGCAAGCAGCGCCACAGGAAAATACCAAAGCGTCTTTCGCGTCTGCCAGGCCGCCCAACCCAGGAGTACCAGCAGGGCGGGCAGCAGCGACGGATTCACCAGCCCAGCCAGCCCCGTATAGGCGCCCATCAACGCCCACAGCGGTCCACTCGGCCTTCGCGAACAGTGCAGCGCCAAAGCCATCATGCCCACCAGCAGCAGCGTGGACAAGCAGGTTTCCCAAAAGATCGTCGGCATCCAGATAAGCGGCAGCGACACCGCCCAAAACATTCCGCTCGTGTTGGCCGTACGAATGCCAAAGGACACTCGGGCAACGTGCATCATGCATAGCACGGTGAGCACACTGAACAGAAGCTGCATCGCCATCACGGCAATCGCCGCGGCAAAGGTAAACGAGCCAAAGATGCGGAAGACGAGGGCGATGATCGCAGGATATCCCGGAGCCAGCAGGGCAGTTGGCCCGGTCGAGCCTCCGAACGGCGAGCTAAGTCCTTGTCCCTCAACTAGTGATTGGGCCAGTGTTCCCAGCTCAATCCCTCGGGAATAGAGCCAGTTATGCGGAAACCGGGCAATCGCAAACCATAAAATAAGTAACCGTAATAGTAGCGCGGTCGCAAGAATAGGCACGGGATGCGGGCGCATCCCCGATGCGGTCTTTGTTTGTATTCTTGTCAGGGGGCCACCCTTGTCCGCTTTGCTCGTTATCGGCAAATGCGGGCTGGGCTAGAGGGGCTGGCCGGTGCTTTTCTTCCGGCGAAGGAGTACCAACTGGAGGTACCCGCCACAACTTTTCCCGGGGTTCGGCGTCTTAGTCTGGAGGAGTGAGTAAAGCAGCCATGTGTCGTCCCCGCGCTACCCTTGCCCTTCTCGCCCTCCTGCTCGTTGGCCCTCTTGCCGTTTCTGCGCAAACTGCGCAGGCCGCGCCAAACCAGCAGCAGCCTCTAAGCTGGATCCCCCAGGGTTTCGAGACGCTGGGCCAGCGCGCCGCCTTTCACACCGATTTCACCTTTGACCGTTCCATGTTGCAGTTGGCCGGCTACTTTATCGGTGATGCTGATCAGGAGACGCGCAATGCCATCGCCAAGCTGAATGGCATCTCAGTGCACAGTTATCACTTCGCCGCGCCCGGCCTCTACGATCCTGCTGCGTTGGATCTGATCCGCAGGCAATACGAAGCAGCAGGTTGGAGGCATCTGGTCGCGGCCCATGGCAAGGGGGACCCCTTCAACGCCGGGCAGACCGACCTATGGATCAACTTCGCTCACATGGATGTGACGGGAATGATGGTACTGGTCTCCTCGCCCAAGGATCTCAACCTGATTGCGCTCAACGGGGACATCAGCACGCTCGATCTCCTGCATCTTCGCGGCCATTTCGGTATCCCGCGTTTTTCCGGGGACGGCTTTGCGCCGCCCGGACCCTCATCGCGTGCGCGTCATCCCTACGTAGCGCCTGATTCCGGCATGCAGAATCAAGCCCCAGAGTCAGCCCCGGAGCAATATCCCGGCGGTGTAGGCGTAGGTGTCGGTGGACCAGCAGTAGAGGCCGCCCCCCCGCCTCCAACGCCCCCAGGCTTCTAATCGTCGCTTAGAAGAGCGACGGGTGCCCCAGGTTCAGCGATTCTTGCAGCCATTAGCCAATTCCTCTTGGAAGCGCCACCCTCCACTTTGTCATCCCGAAGCCGAGGGACCTGCAGTTTCACTTGCCCTGCAACCAATGCTGGGGTGCCCCATTCAAGCCCGGTTTTGGCTTGAGTGGGATACCACAGCACTCGACTGCGCCTTTTTTCCTTTACGTCCTCACCATCTTGCGTTTCTCGCCCACTTCCAGATAAACATTCAGCAGCGAAAGCGCAGCCGGGGTTACCCCGGGAATCCTGCTCGCCTGGCCCAAAGTCTGCGGCCGCACCCGGGCCAGCGTCTCCTGCATCTCCCGCGACAAGCCGCTAATCCCCGCATACTCAAAATTCGCAGGAATAGCCCGTTGCTCCGCCTTCTTGAGCTTGTCGATCGCCTTGCGTTGCTGATCCAGGTAGCCCGCGTATTTGATCTCCGTCTCCACCGACTTGAGCTCATTGCGAACCCTGGCATTCACCGCACCCCCAAAGAAACCCAGCACCCCGGCCTCCTGCTCCCACTCCATCCGCAGCACAGGCAGCAGTGTCTCCAGGCTGATCTCCGGCCGCTTGACCAGTTGGGCGTACGTTTGCCCCGCCACATTGCCCACCGCCGAAGCCACCTCGGGCAGCAGAGCGCCCAGCCGTTCCAGGTTCACCTTGCGCGTGGCCAGCAGCTTCTCCAGCGCCACCGCGCGCGCCTGCTTCTGCTCATAATCCTGCCAGGCCCCGCTGCTGATCAGTCCCAGCTCATGTCCATAAGGAGTCAGACGGCGGTCCGCATTATCAATCCGCAGGTGCAAACGGAACTCCGCTCGCGAGGTAAACATGCGATACGGTTCGTTGGTGCCCTTGCTGATCAGGTCGTCAATCAGGATCCCCGTATACGCCTCGGTGCGGTCAAGCGTGAAGGGCGCCTCTCCGCGCACCAAGCGCGCAGCATTGATGCCGGCCATCAGTCCCTGGCAGGCCGCCTCCTCATATCCCGAGGTGCCATTGATCTGTCCCGCAAGATAAAGCCGGGCAATCTGTTTCACCGCCAGGCTGCGATCCAGCTCGGTAGGGTCGATCGCGTCGTATTCAATGGCATATCCAGGCCGCAGCATCTCCGCGTTTTCCAGGCCAGGAATCGAGCGCACCACCTCCCACTGCACTTCCATCGGCAGGGAGGTCGACATGCCGTTGACGTAAACCTCGTTGGTGTCCAGCCCTTCAGGCTCCAGGAAGAACTGATGCTGCTCCTTATCCGGAAACCGCACCACTTTATCTTCGATCGAAGGGCAATACCGCGGCCCCACCCCAGTGATCTGCCCCGAGTACATCGGCGAGCGGCCAACATTCTCGCGAATAATGCGCAAGGTCTCGGGTGTGGTGTACGCGATATGGCAGGAGATCTGCCTCTGCGGCAGCTCCACCGTGCGAAAACTGAACGGAGTCGGGTCCACGTCCCCGGGCTGCTCCGCAAAGCGGCTCCAATCGATGCTGCGCCCGTCCAGCCGTGGCGGCGTCCCCGTCTTGAGCCGGCATCCACGCAGTCCCAGCCGCTTCAGTGCCTCGCCCAGCAGCACGCTGGGTGGTTCCCCGCTACGGCCGGCGGGGTAGTGCTCTTCGCCGCAGTGAATCAAGCCATTGAGAAAGGTGCCGGTGGTGATCACCACCGCTCCCGCCAGCACGGTGCGCCCATCGCGCAACCGCAGCCCTCGCAGAGTCCGGGGACCATCGGTCTCATCCAGCACCAGGTCCACCACTTCCGCCTGCTTGATATGCAAATTCGCCTGCGACTCCAGCACCTGGCGCATCTTCACCCGGTACTGGCGCTTGTCGCACTGCGCCCGCGGAGACCACACCGCCGGCCCCCGAGAAGTATTCAGCAAGCGGAATTGGATCCCCACAGCATCGGCCACCTCGCCCATAATGCCGCCCAATGCATCCACTTCCCGCACCAGGTGGCCCTTGGCGATGCCGCCAATGGCGGGATTGCACGACATTTGCGCGATCAGGTCCAAATTGAAACTGAACAGCGCCGTCCGCAGCCCCATACGGGCAGCGGCCATCGCTGCCTCGCAGCCCGCGTGCCCCGCACCCACGACTACAATGTCGTATTGTTCCGTAAATGCCATAACCCCTCTATTCTAGAACTTTGGCAGGAGATCGTATGGGAGAGACAAACATTGCCTTACTCGGGCTTGGACTGATGGGTTCAGGCATGGCGGCCCGCCTGCTCGACGCCGGCTACCCGCTCAGCATCTGGAATCGCACCCCAGACAAAGCAAAAGCTCTAGCCGACCGCGGAGCCAGGATGGCCAAATCCCCCCGTGAGGCGGCGGCAGGTGCGGCCGTGGTCATTAGCATGCTTTCCGACGTCGTCGTCTGCCGCGACGTGTGGCTGGGCCGGGGCGAGGCCCTACTGGGCACTACGCCCGGAACCATCCTGGTCGAGTCCAGCACCGTCACGGTGGAATGGATTGAGGAACTGGACCGGGCGGCCAGGGAGCGTGGCTGTGAGATGGTGGATGCCCCAGTTACGGGAAGCAAAGTCCAGGCCGAAACCGGGCAATTGCTCTTCCTTGCCGGAGGTGCAGCCGACCCGGTCAACAAGATCACCCCAATCCTCAAGGCCATGGGCCGCGACGTGGTCCACCTGGGCCCGGTAGGCAGCGGTGCTCGCCTCAAGCTGATCAACAACTTCCTTTCCGGCTCACAGGCGGCAGCCCTGGCGGAGGCCCTCTCTCTGATCGAGCGCAGCGGCCTGGACCGGGAGAAGTCGCTGAGAGTATTGACCGAGGGAGCCCCTGGCAGCCCCCTGGTGAAGCTGCTCAGTGGGCGCATGACGGCCCGCCAATACGAGCCCAATTTCCTCCTCCGGCTTATGGCCAAAGATCTCCGTTATGCCGTCAGCGAAGCCGACCATCAGGCCCTCGATCTTGATATGGGCCGTGCGGCCTTGCGGGTGTTTGAGCATGCCATCGCCGCCGGGCAGGGAGATGAAGATATGTCCGCGGTGGTCGAGCAATTCCGTATCCAGGCCCAAAGCGCAAAATGAAGAAAACCCTCTCAAAGCTTTACGCGCGTTGGATGTACCGTTGGGAAACCGCCCTCACCACCCGTGACACCAACCGCATCGTCCGGCCGGTGGAGTGGGGGTTTGACTGGCTCCAGGAATTCGCCCATTCCTACGGCTTCAGTGCCCCCCTGCCTGCTCCCGGAGACGACGCCGCTGCCGAGCGGGCCATGTTGCAGTTGAACGATTTCATCCTGCGTCATCGCACCGAGTTCTTCGCCTACCGCACTCCGGATGATTTCGTGCTCGAGGATCGTCATCCCCAGTTGTTTCCCACCAACGTTCGTCCGCGCACCCTCCAGCAGGACGCCAAGTTTCGCCGCCTGGCCGCCGCCGGGCAGCTGCCCACTGCCCAATTTCTGCGCTTCACATCGCCCGTGCGCACACCCTATCCGGAGAACGATCGTGTCAACGCCCGTTGGTTTCCGGCTCCGGCAGCCAGGCAGGCAGGCAAACCCAAGCAGGCCATCATCGTCATGCCGCAATGGAATGCCGACGCCTTCAGCCACAACGCTCTCTGTTCTCTCTTCAATCGTTTTGGCGTATCCGCCCTGCGCCTGAGCAAGCCCTACCACGACATTCGCCGCCCGGCGGAGCTGGAGCGAGCCGACTATGCCGTCAGCGCCAACGTCGGCCGCACCATCTCTTCCTGCCGTCAGGCAGTCATCGACATCCGTTGTTGCATCGACTGGCTCCAGCAACAGGGCTACGAGCAGTTCGGCATCCTGGGCACAAGTCTGGGCTCCTGTTACGCCTTTCTTGCCGCTGCACTCGACAGCCGCGTCCGTGTGGGCGCGTTCAACCATGCCTCCATGTCCTTTGGCGATGTCGTCTGGACGGGGCAGAGTACGCGTCACATCCGCGCCGCCTTCGAGGGCATTTCCATGACCCAGCAGCGCCTGCGGGATGTCTGGGCTGCCGTGAGCCCGTCCTATTACATGGATCAATTTGCTGCCCACCCCAAAAAAGTTCTACTGGTCCACGCCACCTATGACCTCACCTTCCTCCGCGAGTACTCGCTCCAGGTGATCGAGAACTTCCGCCGGCGCGGGATCGATTTCGTCTCCAAGGTCTTGCCCTGCGGCCACTACACCACCGGCGAAACCCCGTACAAGTTCATGGACGGCTGGTACATCGGCTCCTTCATCCATGGAGCTTTCAAGAATCTGGCTACAGTTCCTGCGGTTCCCACGCAGGAAAAAGAGCTGATCGCTCGTTAATTACCAAGGTAATTAAAGGTAACTTATAGCTCTTATCGCGCTTTTAGCGCTTATTTTTTTGAAAGTCACCGTCACGCCAATCGAAAAAAAAGACGCCCTAAAAAACACGGCGGGAGCACGACGGGCGCCCTAGGTACGCTCGATCGACCAACGAAAGCCCGCCCGCAAATAGTCTAGAATCGCAATATGTCTGACCGTATGCGCCGTACGCTTGCCGAGGCTGATCCCGAGATCGCCGCGGCCGTCGACCACGAAATCCGCCGCCAGCACGAAGGGCTGGAGATGATCGCCTCGGAGAACTTTGTAAGCCAGGCAGTACTGGAGGCTGTCGGGTCAGTCTTCACCAACAAATACGCCGAGGGTTATCCCGGCAAGCGTTACTACGGCGGCTGCGAGTACGCAGATGTCGTCGAAAATCTGGCCCGTGATCGCGCCCGGCAGCTCTTTGCCGCCGACCATGTCAACGTCCAGCCTCATTCTGGTTCCCAGGCGAACGCCGCCGCCTACATGGCGGTCATCAACCCTGGCGACACCATCCTGGGTCTTGACTTGGCCCACGGTGGCCATCTGACTCACGGCCACAAGCTCAGTTTCTCCGGCAAGCTCTATCGCGTGGTCTTTTACGGTGTAGACAAGCAGACCGAGCGGATCGACTACGACCTGCTCGAAGCCACTGCTGAGCGCGAAAAGCCAAAGCTCATTATCGGAGGGGGCAGCGCCTACCCCAGGATCATCGACTTCGCCCGCATGCGGCAGATTGCCGACAAGGTCGGAGCATTGCTCTTGATCGATATGGCCCATTTCGCCGGCCTGGTGGCTGGCGGCGTCCATCCTTCGCCCGGTACCTCACGCGCACCTGGTCACCACCACCACCCACAAGACGTTGCGGGGTCCCCGTGCCGGCATGATTCTTTGCCAGCAGCAATTTGCCGTAGCCGTTGACAGGAGTGTTTTTCCTGGCCAGCAGGGCGGTCCTTTGGTGCATGTCCTTGCCGGCAAAGCCGCGGCCTTTCGCGAGGCTCTGGAACCGGAATTCAAGCAGTACGCGGAGCAGGTGGTAGTGAATGCGCGCGCTTTGGCTGAAACCCTAATGGCCGAAGGCTACCGCGTCATTTCCGGGGGAACCGACACCCACGTGATGCTGGTAGACGTTTTTTCCCGCGGAATCCTGGGCAGCGAAGCCGAGAATGCGCTGCATGAAGCCGGCATCACGGTCAACAAGAACGCAATTCCTTACGACGTCAATCCGCCGCTTAAGCCCAGCGGCATCCGCATCGGCAGTCCGGCCATGACCACGCGTGGCATGCGTGAGCCGGAGATGCGCATCATCGCCAAGTGGATCACCGAAGCGTTAGATCACCGCAACGACCCCCAGGCCCTGCGCCGCATACGAGGACAAGTGCTGGAGCTGGTGGAGAATTTTCCCCTCTACGGCTGGCTACGGGTACCCGAAACCGTAGCCGCCGAGTACGGTCCCTAAACCTCTGAGGTAAGCGCGGCCCCACCCCTCACACCCTGTCCCAGCCACCAATGACGGGTGCCCCACATCTCGCTCGTTTTTCGCGAGATGTGGGATTCCACTGTCCTAAACCCCAAGCCTTCCATTCAACGAATCACTCAACACCGAAGACCGAATCTCAATCAACCGAGGCAGCACATCCCCCAACTCCACCGCCGGGGCGCCCCGCAAACCAAAAGCAAAATAAACCTTCCGGTAGAGCTGATAAAGCTCCTCATACACCCCCACAGCCTTAGCCTCCGGCTGATACGTCTGGTACGGCAGGCACATCTTCTCCTGCGCCTCTTCCACCGACTTGAACGCGCCGGCCGCCAGCAGCGCGAAGATACCCGAACCAAGGCTGGTAGGAATCCCATCCGGCACCAACACCGGTTTCCCCAGCACATTGGCATACACCTGGTTGAGCACCGCATTATTTTGCGGCACTCCACCCCCATTGATCACGCGATCCACCGGCACTCCGTACTCCGCCAACCGCTCAAGAATAATCCGCGTGTGAAAAGCAGTACCTTCGATCGCGGCGAACAATTCATCCTGTGCGGTATGGACCACGTTCCATCCCAGCGTGATGCCGCCCAGCTCCGGATTGACCAGGATCGTGCGGTCGCCGTTATCCCAGCTCAGCCGCAGCAACCCGGTTTGTCCAGGCCGGTAATTCTCCAGCCCCCGGCTTAGCTCCGCGACCTTGACATTTGCGCGCCGCGCAATGGCTTCGAAAATATCGCCCGTAGCCGAGAGCCCAGCCTCGATCCCGGTATAGCCCGGATCCACGCTACCGGGAACCACCCCACATACGCCCGGAATCAGCGTGGTCTTCCGCTGCATGGCGATGATGCAAGTCGAGGTTCCCACCACATTAACTACGTCGCCCTCCCTGCACCCCGCGCCGATAGCATCCCAGTGGGCATCGAATGCGCCCACGGGAATCGGAATACCCGCTCGCAGGCCCATCTTCTCCGCCCACGCCGGAGCGAGATGACCCGCCAGCGCATCCGAGGTGTGGTATTCGCCACCAAGTTTGTTGCGAATGCCGTCCAGCAACGGATCCACGCTGGAGAGAAACGCCTGCGACGGAAGCCCATCCCACTTGGGATTCCACATCCACTTGTGACCCATGGCGCAGACGCTGCGTTTCACCAGCTTGGGATCGCTAATGCCGCAGAGAGTCGCCGCCACCATGTCACAGTGTTCGAAGGCGCTCGCCAGCCGGCCGCGCTTCTCCGGATTGTGGCGCAGCCAGTGCAGCAGCTTGGCGAATCCCCACTCATGGGAATAAACCCCGCCGCACCATTCGATCGCCTCCAGGTGTTCGGCGTGAGCTAGTTGGGTAATCTGCTGCGCCTCACCCTTGGCGCGATGGTCGCACCACAGATAGTAGTCATCGAGCGGCTGCATGCCGGCGTCGACCGGCACCACACTCGAACCGGTGGTATCGAGCGCGATAGCCTCGACCTGTTCGCCCGGGATCCCCGCCTTGGCCAGCACCGCCCGCATGGCGCTGACCAAACCGTTCATTTGATCATTATGGGACTGAGTAGCGAAATCCGGATCTTCCCGCTTCCGCTTCAGCGGGTAGTTAGCCGAAGCCGTGGCCAATCCACCCTTACCGGCGCGTGCGCTGTCGAACAGCGTAACTCGGACGCTCAGCGTGCCAAAATCAACTCCTGCGACGATCGCCACCGCTAAGCCTGCTCGGCGTCGTGGTTATACATGCTCCAGCCCAGATAGCGCGTGGCCGCTTCGTATACCGCACCACCCACCTGCGAAAAATTGGCCGCGACATGATGCTCGAAGCCCTGCTCACAGATCAGTCGCAGCAGCTTCTGCAATCGCGGAATCCTGGCCACCCCGGCGCCCCCAAAAGTTTCCAGCGGATCGTTGGTAAACTCCCCCTGCCCCACGTATCCGCGAATCTTGCCATGGAAGTCATCGGTAGAGAAGCGCACGTAGGTCATCGCACCCGCCTTGACCCGGCCAACGCAAGTGCCAAAGGTATTCTCCTTGCCCACCGTGCCCGCGATGATCGCCTGAAAGTCCATGACCACGTCCTTGAAGAAGTGCTTGGGCAAATTGGAGCAGTGGAAGCAAACGCACTTGTCGGGATCGGAACCGTAATTGTTATTCCAATCCAGCAGCGCGCTTGGCGTCTCTGAGGCCAGGGCCAGGGCATGCATGCTGATGGTGCCGCAAATATCCACTTCGCACGCGCTGGGAAAGAGGTTGTCGCTCATCATGCTCATCACCGTGCACGGCACCACGCCGAAGTATTCTTCAAGCGAAGTCCAGCACTGAATCGCGCTCACCGTGCAATACGTCTGCTGCATCCACTGCTCGATCACCACGCCCAGCTTGCTCATCTTGATCAGCGCGGCGATCGGGATATTGTTCGTGGACACATATTTTTGAATCGCCGCCAGCTTGGCCTGCACCGCGTCGTCATTGTCCTTGAGCCGCTCGATGCGGCCCAACACTTCAGAAAGATCGAGCGTATCCACGGATATGCCGCTCCGCTCCAGCAGCTTCTCGCTGTAGCGAACCGTGTTGAACGCCGCCGGACGCGCCCCGATAGCGC
Organism: uncultured Acidobacteriaceae bacterium; assembly: GCA_963785315.1. Taxonomy (GTDB): domain Bacteria; phylum Acidobacteriota; class Terriglobia; order Terriglobales; family Acidobacteriaceae; genus PALSA-350. The sequence goes on from CAWAUX010000004.1 coordinate 432,456, forward strand.
CTACGCGAAGATTGGTAAAGCCCCGCACCACCCGGCACACCGAGGAGAACCAGGCCAGATCCTTGCGAAAATCATCGGAATCAGGCTGCACCGTATGCATCGCGGTAAGCGAGTAAGGAATCCCGTACTGCATCATGTTGTTGCAGGCCGACATCTTGCCGCAAAAGCTGTCGCGGCGGTGGGAAATCTTCATATCCGCTGCCCGGTCCGGAGTCGCCTGCACCAGCACCGGCACCTTCAGCGTAGACAGGCGCAAGGCATCCACAATCCCCCGCTCTTCGCCGAAGTTGGGAAGTGTAACAATCACACCATCAATCTCATCGCGATGCTTACGGAAGAGATCGCCGCATAGGCGCGCTTCCGTCGGGGTTTCGACCGCGCCGAACTTGGACTCTTCCGGAGTCAGCGCGATGGTGCGGATGCCGTCCGCCGCCAGCACTCTCAGGATCTCTTCGCGGCCCGTCTTCGCCAGGTGATCGGGAAAAAAGCCGCGGTTACCTACAATCACGCCGAATGTCATCTGTTTCGCCATTGTTATTTCCTTCGCTTGTTAACCGTTTGCCGGGGGCGAAAGCCGATGGTATAACCCAGGCCAATGACCGTGAGCAGCGCGCCCCACCAAATCGGTGCATGAAGATTACTTAGGACTGGAGGATTGGGCAGCGGATGACCGAGTTCCCACAGGCCGGTGCTCAAAATCACCACCCCATAGGCCAGCAGCAATACACCTGCGAACCACCAGATAGAAAAGGACTCTCGCATCGCCTCGGCTCCTTACCAGAAGATGATGTTGAGGATGGTGAAGACCACCGCTACCGTGCCCGCCCATACAATCGGGCGCTGATACCAGTGATCGTCGTGTTCCTTGGGAAGGGGAGAAACCCCGTAAACCAGCCCCTCCAGTTCCGCTACCGGCCGCGGTTTCGTCATGTAGCTCACCACCACCGTAACCAGCACGCAGACCAGCCACGCCCACAGGGCGCGATAGACATTCTCCGCCATATCCTTGGCGTCTGGAGAAAGGGCCACGTAGCGCAAAGCATGTGGATCGTGCTGCACCCAAAGCCACAGGCTAATCGACGTAACTGTACCGGCCAGCAACCCCCAAAACCCGGCCTCTTTGGTCGCGCGCTTCCACAGCATGCCCAGGATCACGGTTCCGAAGAGCGGCGCGATGAAGAAGCTGAACAGTTGCTGCACGTAATCCATGATGCTGGCTGCATGCTGCACCAGGTACGCCGTGCCCACAGAGACCAGCACTCCGATCAGCGTGCTCCAGCGGCCCATGGCCACATAGTGCCGGTCGGTAGCCTTCTTGTTCAGAAAGGCGCCATAGATGTCGTAGGTCCATACAGTTGAAAACGCGCTGACGTTGCCCGCCATTCCCGACATGAAGCCGGCGATCAGCGCCGTCACGCCCAACCCGAGCAGGCCCGGCCCGCAGTAGCGCACCAGCATCAGCGGCAGGACCTCGTTGAAGCTATGCTGGCCAGTCTTAACCGCCACATCCTGCGCCACCAGTTTGAAAGGAAGCACGGAAAGGGCGATCAGGCCGGGGAGGATCACAATAAAGGGCACCGCCATTTTGAACGCGGCGCCGATCACCGGAGCCATCCTGGCCGAACGAATGCTGTCCGCCGACAGAATGCGCTGTACCACCAGAAAATCCGTAGTCCAGTAGCCGAAACTGACCACGAAGCCCAACCCGAAAACGATCCCGAACCAGTTCACCCCCATCGGGTTGGTGTTGAAGTGTCCCAGTGTCGACCACAGGTGCACATAATCGGAGCGGCCCAGGTTGGTTGCGATCTGCTGCCGCAGGTTGCTCCAGCCGCCCACTTCTATCAAACCCAGGATCGGTACCAGCAGGGCCCCCGCCCAGATGAGCAGGAACTGGAGAATCTCGTTATAGATCGCCGACTTCAGCCCGCCCAGCGCAACATACACCGCCACCGTGACCGAGGAAACCCAGATGCTGAAGTTCAGGTCCCAGCCCAGGACCACCTTCATCACAATAGCCATCGAGTACATATTGATGCCACTCATGAGAATGGTCATGAACGCGAAGCTGACTGCAGAGAGGGCTCGTGCCCCGTCTCCATAACGCAGCTTTAGATATCCCGGTACGGAGTGGGTCTTCGAGATGTAATAGAACGGCATCATGACGATGCCCAGGAAGAGCATCGCCGGAATGGCCCCGATCCAGTACCAGTGCATGGCCAGGATTCCATACTGGTAGGTAGATCCGGCCCAGCCCATCAACTCGAGTGAGCCCAGGTTGGCAGAAACAAAGCTCAGGCCGGCGATCCACGCGGTCATCTCCCGCCCGGCCATAAAGAACTCTTCGCTGGTATTGGAGGATCCCCGAAGATAGAAGCCGATGAAGACGACGATCGCGAAGTAGATAGCGATCACCAGGATGTCGATCCAGTTCAGGCGCGCCAGTTGGGTAGAGACTGCCAGGGCGAGAGTTGTCACCATAGATGAGTGTGTCCTGTCCGCATCATTTCTCCTGTCCGTAGGTTGCGTTGTCGCCGTGCTTACGGAAATAATGCCGATCCAGCAGCGCCTGGGAAACCCCGTTACAGCTTTGCCGCAGGGTTGCCGTAAAGTAGGCCATGCGCGCCACCGTTTCCAGCACGGCGGCATGGTGGGCCGCCTCGTGCGGCGTTTTCCCCCAGCAGAAAGGCGCATGGCCGGCCACCAGCACGGCCGGCATTGCATGTGGATCGAGACCGTGAAAACGGCGCGAAATCGCGATGCCGGTGTTGAGCACGTAATCTCCGCCAATCTCCTCGGCGGTTAACTCTTCGGTGACCGGAACCGGGCCGTAAAAATAATCCGCGTGGGTGGTTCCGTAGGCCGGAATCTCGAGCCCTGCCTGGGCCCACGCCGTGGCATATTCCGAGTGCGTATGGACCACCCCGCCGATACCAGGAAACTCTTTATAAAGTAGGAGATGCGTGCCCAGGTCAGAAGACGGGCGAAGCTTGCCGTCCACGATCTTGCCATCCAGATCGGTGACCACCATGTCCGCCGGAGCCAGTGCCGAGTAGTCAACCCCGCTGGGTTTGATCACCACCAGCCCGCGCTCGCGGTCGATGCCGCTGGCGTTCCCGAAGGTAAAGAGAACCAGCCCTTGGCGCACCAGTTCCAGGTTGGCCTCGAGCACCTGCTCTTTCAGCGTGTCCAGGGCACTGATGTCGGTAGCTTTCGGCATAGGGAACAAAATAACAGACGATGCAAACGTTTACTCGCGCTCTGACCTTAGGAGAATCAACCACACCCCGTCAAGCGGAAGCTCTGGGGCCTCTTCAGCCCACGGGTCCTGCCGGAGGTGCCTCAGTCTTGTCCAAACTAGTCGTTCTTCCATATTGGCCGATTCGGACAGCACTCGCTGAAAAGAAGTTTTATTAGGACAGATCGCGATCAGTCCCGTAGGGACGGCTGAGAATAGCCCAGGACGTTAGTCCTGGGTATACATTCCCGCGGCGATCAGTCCCGCAGGGACGGCTGAGAATGCCCCAGGACGGCAGTCCTGGGTGAACCGGACCGCACGCGAATGTTGATTGGCAATCATCCAAACCCAACCCCATTCCCTTTGATGTATGTGGGACTCCGCGGCTCTACATCTAGCCGTCTTCGATTGGACCATAGATTTTAAGGAGTGGGAGAAGGCGCGGTAGCACTTGCCCAAATCGCCCGGACAGCCTTACCGAAAGCGCTGTATTCTTTGATTCCCTGCGAGCACAGCTCAATCACCACCCAGCGATCATCCAGGATCTTTGTCTTGGACCGGTACGCGACCTGCCAGCGTTCGAACTCCGGCCCGGCGTTCTGCCGCAAATAACGCCACATCTCTCCCGCAGCTTTACCGTCGGACGCGCTGGCCACCAGCACCGGTTCGTGGTCAGGCATCCCATGCTGCACCGCGTGTGCCGCCATAGCTCCTCCACGGATCATGCGCGTAATTTCAAGCTCGGCTTCCAGCAGCGTACGTGCAATCACATTCGCCTGCACATCTTGCCCGACGTACGCCCGGCAAAAGTAGCCGAAATGCTGTTCCATGAATCACCTCTGATAAGCTACGCGATCCAGCCTTCTCAGGAGAAGAAGGAAAGAAACGCAGAGGTTACGTTTGGTCAGGACCTCAAGATCCTGAGCGCGTACTATTGCTGTTGCTGTTGCATTTGCTGTAGATGAAGCAACTGGACGGGGGGCGCCGGAGGTTCCTGTGCCCGTTCCACCAGTATGGACCAGTCTTCCGGAACAGGCATATCGCGGTCAAGGGGCGGCAAATCCTCGTATTTTGAAACTTTGACTGCCACGTAAAGCTCGCTCTCCTTGCTGCCGCGATAAATGCCGCGGGTGGGCGGTACATCCGCGTAATCCCTTCCCAGCGCGGTGCGTATGTATCTGTTATGAGCCAGCAGATTATTCGTTGGATCAAAACCTACCCAGCCCACCTGGGGCAAAAAAGCCTCTACCCACGCGTGCGTCGCGTCCGACGTGGATCGATCCGTATTCTCCTCGCCGTGATAGAGATAGCCGCTCACGTAGCGGCAGGGAATGCCCACGTGCCGTACCAGCGCAATCATGGTGTGAGCAAAGTCCTGGCATACCCCTTTCCTGGATTCGAGCGCGTCGTCGATGGCTGAGTTGACGTGCGTACTGCGGGAGTCATAGTCAAACCAGTGATACAGCGAAGCATTCAACTGCCGCAATAGCACCAGGGGATCATCGCGCCGGCGCACATCCAATAGCTTCGCCAGCTCGAGCAGGGCGGGCGAGGGTTTGGCGAATTCGCTCGGCAGCAGCATCTCCGAGAAGTCCCCCAGGGCGACCAACGAATCCAAATCGTCCCAGGCGCCGGGGCGGAGCAAGTGCGGAATCTCAGGCAGCGGCTGTTGCTCCACCAGCGCCTCGGCGACCATCACCAATTGCGAGTGCTCTCCAGGAATATCGAAGTGATGGACGTTGTTGCCCAGGTGGTCGCGATACGAGAAAACACGGCAACGGGGGCTTACCGACAAGGAGAACGAGAGGCAGCGTTGATTGTTATCGCTGCGCGGGTGCATGCGCGTCTCCATCAGGCTCTCGCTTACCAGGTCCGGATAAAGGAACTTGGTCAGGTGCCGTATCAGATAAAAATCCATCGCCCGTCGAGCTCCTTTGTTGCCCAAATTTCGTTTACAGCGCCAGAGCAGCTTCCACTGAATATTGAATATAGAAACGGTAAATCAGGTCGTGCGTCTGCCGGCATTGCCGCAGGATGTTATGCAGGTACGCTCCAGGGTCCTGCGCCAGAATGTCGGAGACCTCGGCAAAGCTCAGCGAAGCCTGCAGCTTTCCGGAAACTCTGGACAGGTCATCCACCGGCATCCTTCCACTCGAGGCGCGCACGGACACCAGCGCCTGGCGCAGGCAATCGACCGAATATCTCAGCGAGTGCGGAAATTGCGGGTTCAACAATAGAAATTCCAGGATCCAGTCGGCGGAAAGGTCCGCCGTGTACACCTTGCAGTAGGCTTCGAACGCCGTGCAGCAACGAAGCAACCCCACCCACTCCTGATAATGGCTTCCTTCCACCGCTGCTTCCGGTGTACTGAGCAACTCCGGCTGATACAGCGCGAGTAGATTCGCAATCGAGGAGGCCCGCTCCAGGTAGCGGCCCAATTGAATAAACTGCCACTCCTCGCCATGGCTCATGGTGGTATCGGTGACCCCCTGGAAGAGGTGGACCCCATCGATCACGGCGGGCAGAAAATCAGCCAGCCGGGTATTGAGTCCATACTCCGAATATGGCTGGATCACCCAGTGGTACATGCGGTTCAATTGCTGCCACTGCTCGGAGCTGATCTCGTCGCGTACCTGGCGCGCATTTTCCCGCGCTTCGATCAGGCAGGATGTCACCGACGCCGGAACTTCCGCGTCGAAGGTCAGCGAATGAACAAGTTGGTAATAGTCATTGTTCCAGCTAACGCCCTGCGGATTTCCCAGGGCGGCCAGGACCCGCTTCCATCTTCCCTCCGCGCTGGTGCTGGACTTGTCCAGCATGAGACCCATATTCACGTCGAGCATGCGCACCGTATGCTCAGCGCGCTCCAGATAGCGGCTCATCCAATAAAGACTGTCTGCTACGCGAGAAAGCATATGTCCCCTAGTCGTTCAAAACCCAGGTATCTTTACTTCCCCCACCCTGCGACGAGTTCACTACCAGCGAGCCCCGCCGCAACGCCACGCGCGTGAGCCCACCCGGAACGATGCGCACCTTGTCGCCATACAAGATATAAGGACGCAGGTCCACATGCCGAGGTTCGATGCCGTTCTCCGTCAAACAGCCGGCGCGGGAGAAATCGAGCGTAGGCTGGGCAATGTAATTGCGCGGATTGGCCTCAATCAAGCGCTTGAACTCGTCCCGCTGTTCGGCGCTGCTGTGGGGCCCGATCAGCATTCCATAGCCGCCCGACTCCCCCACCGCCTTTACTACCAGCTTGTCCAAATTCTCACAGCAGTAACGGCGTTGCTTAGGGTCGGTCATCAGATAGGTTTCGACATTATTCAAAATCGGTTCTTCGCCCAGGTAGTAGCGGATGATCGCAGGCACGTAAGCGTAGACCGCCTTGTCGTCGGCGATGCCGGTGCCGAAGGCATTGGCCAGGGTTACATTGCCGGCACGGTAGGCATTGAATAACCCGGCCACTCCCAGGATGGAGTCGGAGCGAAACGCCAGCGGATCGATGAAGTCATCGTCCACCCGGCGGTAGATCACGTCCACGCGCTTCAGGCCGGCAGTGGTCCGCATGTAAACCACGTTGTCGTGGATGACCAGGTCGCGTCCCTCAACCAGCTCGATGCCCATCTGCCGGGCAAGGTAGGTGTGTTCGAAATAGGCCGAGTTATAGACGCCCGGGGTCAGCAGCACAATGGAGGGATCGTGACGCCCCTCAGGCGCCAGCGAGCGCAGCGTGCTCAGCAGCAGTTGCGTATAGTGTTCGATCGGCTGCACACCGTAATCGCGAAACAGCTGCGGGAACGTCCGCTTCATCACCCGGCGGCTGGTCAGCATGTAGGAGACGCCGCTGGGCACCCTGAGGTTATCTTCCAGCACCACAAACTCACCATTGCTCAGGCGAAGAAGATCTGTACCCGTCACGGTGATATAGACGTTCCGGGGAACCTGAAGGCCGCGCATCTCTCTGCGAAACTGGCGGCAGCTATAGACGATCTCGCGCGGCACATGGCCGTCGGTGAGAATCTTGCCATCGTTATAGACGTCGTGCAGAAACAGATTGAGGGCGGTGATGCGCTGGGTAAGGCCCTTTTCGATGTGTTGCCATTCCGCGCCGGTGATAATGCGCGGCAACAAGTCATAAGGAAAGATTTTTTCCGTTCCTTCCCCGTGCCCATATACGTTGAAGGTGATTCCCTGGGTAAGGAAAGACAGGTCAACCGAGCGCTTGCGGCGCGCGATCTCCTCCGGAGGAAGGTTGAGAAATGTCTCCAGGGCAGCGCCGTAATGCGGTCTTACCACGCCCTCCTCAGAGAACATCTCGTCGTACGTGTTGTCCAGGACGTAGTCCTTCAGGAGTGGGTTGGCAAACGTGCTGGGTCCGGCTATTTCCATTTGGCCATCCTGGCTCACTGCTTGAATCCTGACGCGGCTTCGGTCGCCACCTCGTCGCTGATCACATTGAACTGGGTGAGGTTGGCGATCCCGAACGAAGTGGTGATCGCCACATCGGAGGCATCCCGTCCCACCGCCATCAATACCCGGCCAATGCGAGGATGATTATGCCGCGCGTCCACCGTCCACCACCGATTGGCCAGGTAAACTTCGAACCAGGCGCTGAAGTCCATGGGAGTAAAGGTTGGCGGTATACCGATATCTCCCAGGTATCCGGTCACGTAGCGAGCCGGGATGTTGAGGGCGCGGCAGAAGGTCACCGCCAGGTGTTGAAAGTCCCGGCATACTCCAACCCGCTCGGTAAACACATCCAGCGCGGTTTTGGTGGAACGGGCATGCTGGTAGCCAAAAGCTACCTTGGAATAAACCCAACTGCAGATGGCCCGGACCCGGGTCCAGCCTGGAGCCACATCGCCAAACAACTCCACTGCGATGTTGGAGAGGCGATCCACCTCGCAGTAGCGGCTGTTGAGCAGATAGATCAGGGTTTCGTTGGGTAGATCCGCCACCGGATGCTCGGTCGCATCCAGAGGAGAAGGGTCTTCCATGCCCGAGTCTTCAATCAGGGTGGAACCGGTCAGTTGGATATGTCCTGTGGGCGCCACGAACCGCGAGCAGCGATTGCCAAAAGTATCGATATAGCTGGTGATGGGGACGTTTGGATTCAGGTGCAGCTCGTCGGGCTCGAGCAGGTCGGGCTCCCGCGAAGGGTGCACGTGGAGCATGGCCACGATCGTAACCGGGGCTGGGATGTTGAAACCGATGTCATAACCTAAGCGAATAAGCATTGCACTCCCTCGATCGAGCCCTGAAGAGCGAATCGCCCAGGGTCACCCCCGGGCAAGTTCGACAGGAACGACAAGGTCCTTGTCGCAAAAATTATGATGCTGAAAAGCTATCAGACAATGAGGATCGGTTCCCACCTCTTTCTATCGGCATACCGTTTTCCCGGGAAAATGCTCTAGCATTCAGGTTGGAGACCACTCATGACCTATTGTTTGGGCATCATGACTCGCGAAGGATTGGTGATGGCGTCCGATTCGCGAGCCAACGCCGGCTATGACCAGGTGAACGTCTGCCAGAAGATGCATACCTTTCTCCAGCCGGGAGAGCGTGCTTTCGTCATTCTGACCAGCGGAAACCTGTCTCTCACCCAGTCGGTAATCACCCTTTTGCGCAACGATTTCGAGTCTGGGGAGGGCCTGGGGAAGGCCGAATCCATGTATGCGGCTGCCCGCATCGTGGGGGACTGCGTTCGCCGGGTCTCGGACATGGATCGCGCCGCCCTCGAGAAGGATGACTTTAAGTTCAACATCCATCTACTGTTAGGCGGCCAGGTCAAGGGAGAGAAGCCGAACCTCTTTCTCATCTACCCCCAGGGAAACCCCCTGAGCGCGACCGAGGATTCGCCCTATCTGCAAATTGGCGAAGTCAAATACGGCCGCCCGATCCTCGACCGGGGCATCGAGTTCCGTTCCACCACCCTGGAGGTTGCCGGCACCTACGCCCTGTTATCGCTCGACGCTGCGATGCGCTCCAACGTCACCGTGGGACCCCCGCTGGAAGTCCTGCTCTATCAAAACGACAAGCTGGAATTCGACCGCTACCGGCGCTTTAAGGCGGACGACCCGGAACTGGACCTGATGCATGCCTGCTGGGAGCAGACCCTGCGTCGTGCGGTAGAAGAGCTGCCCACTCTGCAGTTCGATCCCCTGAAGTCCAACGCCTCATAGAAGGTTTCTGCATGTGGGAGCCCCCGCATTTATGCGGGGGGAGGAGCGCTTTAGCGCTCCGTGAAAGAGTCTCGACTCTGATCACGCGCTTTAGCGCCGGCAATCGGCATCACGAACCAGTCCCGCAGGGACGGCTGAAAATGCCCCAGGATGCAATCCTGGGCCTGCCCTTCCATCCCGCAATGCAAGGAAACACAGGACTGGCGTCCTGGGCAGTTTTCAGCCGTCCCTCCGGGACAATTGTGCCAGCCCCGGACTTTCGGGCCGGGGGAGCGCGTTTTCAAACCCGCGAGAACGCTCTGGTTGTAATTCGGGGCTTTACAGGCAGCCTCTTCAGCCCTGGTGGCTAAAGAATGTAACGCGACAAATCCTGGTCCTTCACGATCGAGGCCACCATGGCCCGCACGTACTCCGGATCGATCAGCACCACCCGCTCGCGGCCGTCCGGCGTCTCCACGTCGCTTACCGGCAGAGGCACCGTGGCGCCGTTTTCCGCTGCTGAAGCGGCAATCTCGATCAATGGGCCCTCGGCGGAATGGCCCTTCATGATGTCCGGCGCCATGAAGCTGATCTCGTCCAGCACCCGCTCCATAATGGTGTGCAGCCGTCGCGCGCCGATATTCTCCGTGGTCTCGTTCACCCGGAAGGCGAACCGCGCCATCTCTTCCAGCGACTCCTTGGTAAACCTGAGTTTCAAGCCCTCAGTTTCGAGCAGAGCGGTGTACTGCTTGGTCAGCGACGACTTGGGCTCGGTAAGAATACGGACAAAGTCTTCCACCGTCAGCGATTGCAGCTCCACGCGGATAGGGAAGCGGCCCTGTAGCTCGGGAATCAGGTCGCTCGGCTTCGAAACGTGAAACGCGCCCGCCGCAATAAAGAGGATGTGATCCGTCCGTACCATGCCGTAGCGCGTATTGACGGTGGTCCCTTCGACGATGGGGAGAATGTCTCTCTGTACCCCTTCCCTCGACACATCCGGACCGTGACCGCCCTCCCGGCCGGCGATCTTGTCGATCTCATCCAGGAAGATAATGCCCGAGTTCTCCACCCGCTCGACTGCGAGGCGCGTTACCTGGTCCATATCGACCAGACGCGTCTCTTCCTCCTGCACCAGGTATTCGAAAGCCTCTCCAACCTTCATCTTGCGCTTCTTGGTGCGCTGGCCGAAGAGGTTGGGCAGCACGTCCTTGAGATTGATATCCATCTCCTCGACGCCCTGGTTGGAGATGATCTCGAATGACGGTGTGCTGCGTTCGCGCACATCAATCTCTACCGTGCGATCATCCAGCTTGCTTTCGCGGAACTGTTGCCGCAGCTTCTCCCGCGTGCGGTTGTGGCTTTCCTGGCTTGCCGGGGGAAAGTTGGTGCCATCGATGACCACCGGACCCGGCGGGGGATGGGTAGCAGCCGGCGCGCCTGTGGCGGCTGGCGAAGGGGGCAAAAGAAGGTCCAGCAAGCGCTCTTCGGCGTTCAGTTCTGCCCTGTCTTCCACCTCTTCCAGCTTTTCCTCGCGCACCATGTCCACGGCGATTTCCACCAGGTCGCGGATCATCGATTCCACGTCCCGCCCGACGTAACCGACCTCGGTGAATTTGGAGGCTTCTACCTTCATAAAGGGGGAATTGGTGAGCTTGGCCAGGCGGCGCGCAATCTCCGTCTTTCCCACGCCGGTGGGCCCGATCATGATGATGTTCTTGGGCATGATCTCTTCGGCGATATCGGGTGGCAGCTTCTGCCGCCGCATACGGTTTCTCAAGGCGATGGCCACCGCTCGCTTGGCGGCGCGTTGACCCACGACATGCTTGTCCAGCTCAGCCACAATCTCCCGTGGGGTGAGGTCTTCCAGGGAGAGTTCCAACTCTTCCGCGGTTCCGGGTAAAAAGATGGCCATATGCCTGCTCCTTTTGGGCGGCAGCTTAGAGCATTACGAAAGCTTAGCCGTGCAGTTCTTCAATCGTGATTTGATCGTTGGTGTAGATACAGATCTGGCCTGCAATCCGCAAAGACTTCTCCGCGATGGCACGGGCCGGCAAGTCAGAATTCTCCACCAGGGCTCGGGCCGCTGCCAGGGCGAAACTGCCACCGCTGCCGATGGCTGCAATCCCCTCGTCGGGCTCGATTACGTCGCCTGAGCCGCTGATGAGAAAGGTCTGTTGCAAGTCGGCAACCACCAGCAAGGCCTCCAGGTTGCGCAGCATCTTATCCGTACGCCAGTCCTTGGCCAACTCCACGGCCGAGCGCCCCAGGTTGCCCGCATACTGTTCCAATTTGGCCTCGAAGCGGCTAAAGAGCGAAAAAGCATCCGCGGTCGAGCCCGCAAATCCAGCCAGGATCTTATCCTGATAAAGCCTCCGGATCTTGCGCGCAGTATGTTTGATCACGCTGTCGCCCAGAGTGACCTGGCCATCGGCCGCCATGACTACGCTGGAGTTGCGGCGGACGCATAAAACGGTAGTCGAGCGAATGCGCCGGACTTCGGAGCGAGAATTTGCGGGAGTAGCGGCTCTCGAAACGGCGATTGCCGTCGAGCTTCGGACAGCAGACGAACGAATGGACATCTCTTGCCAGTATAACGCAGCCCCGCTCACACAGTTTGAGCGGTCCTATGCGGAAAGTAATGTTGCCGAATGCGGTCCAGCCCCTCATCGCATCTCCCAGGAGTCGCTGCCCTGCGTTATCCTGCATCGTGTACCCCATTTGAGCTGGAGCTTTCATGAATAGCTTCCCGTTGCGCGATTCCCAGCTCTTCGGCACCTTTGCCGCGGTTGGAGTCTGCCTGGGGGGAGTGGCCGCGTATGCGCTTCTCCGCCGCCGCCCCAGCCCAGATGAGGAAGAGCGCAAGCGCAGGGATCTGCTGGTCCAGCAGGGGCGCATCATTGACGCCACCGTTATCGACATCTCCGACCTTACCGCCGAAGAGAGCGGCCGGCCCAACGGGCTGCAGCTGATTCTTTACAAATATGAAGCCGCCGGGGTGGTCTACGAGTGCTCCCAGGACGTCACCATGCTACGGCACATTGTTAATATCTACGACTGCCGCCTCGGCTTTCCCGCGTCCGTGCGCTACGATCCCCACAACCCTGGCAACTCGCTGATTGTGGCTGAAAGCTGGAGCGGGTTGCGCGATACGGCCAATTCCGTCCCGATTCATGCCCGTCCCAAGACCGCCGCGCGCTCCATACGGTAGCTTCCCGGTCTGCGGCGTGTAGGAATCCGGGGTGCTTCCCGGTACACTAGATAGGTATGCACGTTCATGGCGCGGCGTCGGAGAAGACGCAACGAATTTTGCGCATATCGCTGCTGGCCACACTGGGCTATGTGGTCCTTACCTTCGTAGCCGGCGTGCATGCCCATTCGCTCGCTCTGATCTCTGAGGCCGGCCATAACGTATCCGACTTTCTGGCCTTGTTGCTGTCGTTCGTCGCCGTCTACTTTCAGACTCGGCCCCCCACCGACCAAAAAACCTTCGGCTACCAACGAGCCGGCGTTCTGGCAGCTTTTCTCAACGCGCTGACGCTGGTTTTGATCGCCGTTTGGATCGCCCTTGCGGCCATCCATCGGCTGAGTGAGCCGGTGCAAGTGCAACCCCGGCTGATGATGATCGTCGCTGCCGCCGGCGTGCTGATGAACGGTGTGATCGCCGCCCTGCTTTGGACCACCTCGCGCGATGTGAACATCCGCAGCACCTTTATCCACATGCTGGGCGACACGCTCTCGACTGCTGCGGTCATTGTCGGCGGTGCCGCCATCCTCTTTACCGGGCATAACTGGATCGATCCAGTCCTCTCTATCGTGATTGCGGCGCTGATTCTATGGAGTTCGATCTCCATCGTGCGCGAGACGCTCAACATTCTCCTGGAAGGGACCCCGCGCGGTTGTTCCTTGGCAGAGATCCGGGTTTCGCTTCAGGCCATCGATGGGGTAGAAGATGTGCACGACCTGCACGTGTGGAGTCTCGGATCGCAGACCCATGCCTGTGCCACCCACATCATCATCGCCGACATCCCGCCTTCGGAGAGCGGGCGCATCCTGGAACAGGTGAACGGGGTCCTTCGCCAAAAATTCCGTATCTACCACTCCACGATTCAATTCGAATGCGTCGATTGCGAAGTTGCCCATGGTTGCTCTCCGCCCGCCGAGATCGACGAGCACGACCACTCTGGTCACAGCCACTCCCACGCTCACTCCCACTAGAGCGAAAGAAACCCCACGGCATTCGACCGAAGAGATCTGCGGTTTCAGGAGGCCTTGTCGGGCTGTGACTCATAGATCTCAGCCACCCGCTCCAGGGTGTCGATCTCGCTTACCGGCTTGTCATCGCGGATGCGCAGAATGCGCGGGAAACGCAGGGCGAAGCCGCTGTCATGCCGATCCGATCGCATCACGTTGTTAAACGCAACCTCCAAAACCACTAGTGGTTCAACCGCCCGGACGCTTCCGAAATCCTCCAGCGTGTGCTCCAGAAAGAACTGGGTTAGCCGGGCAATTTCCGCGTCGGTCACGCCGGAGTAGGCTTTGCCAACATTGCGCAGCACCTCGCCATCGCGAACCGCAAAGGTATAGTCGCTCAGCCACCCGGCCCGCTTTCCATGACCATACTCGGCGGCTGTCACCACCACATCGAGCGTGGCCAGCTCCCGCTTCAGCTTGAGCCAGGCCAGGCCGCGCCTTCCCGGCTGGTAGGTACTATGCCGGGCCTTCAGCATCACCCCTTCATTACCGCGAGCCCGTGCATCCACGTACGCCTGCTCCAGTTGCGCCACGCTTTCCAGTTGGACGGCGGGCGCGAGCACCAGACGGGCGAAGCTGTCCTCCGGCGCCGCAGGCTCAAACAAGAGCTCCGTCTGCTGCCCATGGCTTGCCAGGCGACTGCTTACCCACGTTCTGGGCTGCTCTCGTTCCACCAGCTCCTCGAGCGCCCGCCGGCGTTGGTCCAGGGGCTTGTCCATCCATGGCTCGCCATGGGCGTAAAGCAGATCAAACGCCATAAACACAACCGGAGTGACCTCGCGCATCTCCGCCGTGACCCGCTTGCGTCCCAGCCGTCCCTGGAGAGAAGCAAATGGCAGCGCCCGGTCGCGGCTCCAGGCGAGGATCTCACCGTCCAGCACCAGCGGTTCCTCAAACCCCGCGAACGCCTCGACGATCTCCGGGAAACTGGCGGTCATATCCTCCCGGGAGCGCGAATAAAGAACCACCCGTCCGGGATGTTCGGGCGAGCCACAGTGAACCTGTGCCCGGACGCCATCGTATTTATCTTCCATCTGGGCCTCTTTGATAACCGGCCCATCCGGATGCACCTCGCCCGATTTGGCTTCCTCGGCCACCTCAGTAGTGAACCGCTGCAGGGCCTCCTCGACCGTCTCCACCGGGCTGGCCAGCATGAAGCCAAGGGGATGAAAGAGCTTCATTCGCGCTTCGGCCAAGCGACCGCTGGCCACCAGTTCCAGCACCTCGGGGAGATTGCCGTTCAGCATCCTGGCCCGTCGCACCTCACCAATAGGGGCGCTATAAGCGGCGGCGATCGCCTCTTCCACCAGGCTGACCTGGATACCGGTACGCATATCGCCCAGAATGATCTTGATCAGGTACTTAGCCTCCAGCGGCGTGGCCCTCTCGAGCAGGTCCAGGGTGATCTGCTGTTTCCTGGCCGGCTTGGCGGCATCGGCGATAGCGGCAAAGGCCTCAGCCACTTCGGGCAGCGAAAGGGTCGACGCCGCAGCCCCTCGTCCCTGCAGAAGGTCTTGCGCCGCGCCGCCCAGGTCGCCATGGCGCAGGTAGGCGGCATGCATGGCGGGCTGGCCGGCTCCGGAGAGCTGAGCCAGGACGCGGCTGAGTGCCGCTCCGCCCACCTTTAATTCGCGCCCATCCGTTTCCGGGAAGGGGACACCGGCAAGGTACAGCGCAGCCAGCCCAGCCTCCGGCACGGGCAGCGAGCGCAGGTACTCGGCCATGAGCGCCCGCTTCTCCAGCTTGCTCCCGGTCTCAGCCAGACGTTGGCACAGCTCTGCGAATTGGTTAAATAGGGCATGCATGCTCAGGTTCCCATTGAGATGCAGGGGCGGCCAAACCTGATAAAATAAGTCAAATGGTTCATCGCGTCGCCAATGCGGTTCCTCTCCGGCACGCTCTTTCCTAGCGGCGCTCCCCGCCGACTGCGTCTCTCTTGTTTCGCCCCGAAATACAAAAGTTGACCTCGCCCCAGGGGCGCGGAAAGGAACCTTATCATGTTGGATCGACTGGAACAGATCGAAACCCGTTATGAAGACCTTGGCCGCCAGCTAGCCGACCCGCAGCTGGTGACCGACCAGCAAAAATATCACAAGACCGCAAAAGCCCATCGCGACCTGGAAGAGCTCGTGGGGAAGTATCGCGAGCTCAAGCAAGCGAACCAGGGAATTGCCGACGCCACCGGCATGTTGAGCGAGAGCGATCCTGAGCTGGCAGCCATGGCGCAGGAGGAGCTGACCCGCCTGCAGAGCCGGGCTGCAGTCCTGGAAGAAGAAATCAAGGTCATGCTGTTGCCCAAGGATCCCAATGACGAGAAGAACGTCATCCTCGAGATCCGCGCCGGCACCGGTGGAGACGAAGCCTCTCTCTTCGTTGCCGAGATCTTTCGCATGTACTCGCGTTTTGCTGAGCAGCATCGTTGGAAGGTGGAGATTCTTTCGCAGTCCGAATCCGGGGTTGGCGGCCTCAAGGAAGTGATCGCCATCATTGAAGGCAAGCGGGTGTACTCGCAGATGAAATACGAAAGCGGAGTACACCGGGTGCAGCGCGTGCCCGCCACCGAAACCCAGGGCCGGGTCCACACTTCGGCCATCACCGTAGCGGTGTTGCCTGAAGCCGAAGATGTCGACGTGAAGATCGAGGCTAAGGACATTCGCATCGACACTTTCTGCTCCTCCGGACCCGGTGGGCAATCCGTCAACACCACTTATTCTGCGGTGCGCATCACCCATCTCCCCACCAACACGGTGGTGAGTTGCCAGGATGAGAAATCGCAGATCAAGAACCGTGAGAAGGCCATGCGCGTCTTGCGCGCGCGCCTCTACGAAGTGGAGATGGAAAAGCAGCAGGAGGCGCTGGCCAAAGAGCGCAAGCAGCAGGTGGGCAGCGGAGATCGCAGCGAGAAGATCCGCACCTACAATTTTCCTCAAAACCGGCTCACCGACCATCGCATCGGTTTAACCAACCACCAGCTCGCGGAAGTCATGGAAGGCAGGCTCCAGCCAACCGTCGACGCCCTGATCGCGCACTACCAGGCTGAACGTCTCAAGGCTGAAACAGCCACTGTGGCGTAACGTGCCGGCCAGCGCCGGCGAGGCTCTGCAAGCTGCGCGCGCTCGCCTGGCCGCTACCTCACGCAATCCCCGCCGCGACGCCGAAGTGCTGCTTGCGCATGTGCTGCGATGCGATCAGGCAGCCCTGCTGACTCATCCCGAGCGTCTCCTCTCCCCAGCTGAATCCGATCAGCTGGAAAGCTTTCTCAAGCGACGTTTGGCCAGCGAACCCATGCAGTACATCACGGGCTCGCAGGAATTTTTCGGCCTTCTCTTCGAAGTGACCCCGGCTGTTCTCATCCCACGCCCGGAAACCGAACACCTGGTGGAAGCAGCGCTTGAGCACATTGGCGTCGAAGCCGAACGCATTGTGGACGTGGGCACCGGCTCGGGAGCCATCGCAGTATCGCTGGCCCATACCCGACCGCTCACGCACCTGACCGCGGTAGATCTTTCTGTTGCAGCGCTCGAAGTCGCGCGTCGCAATGCCCAGCGGCATGGGGTGCTCGATCGGGTGACCTTTCTGCAATCCAATCTGCTGGCGGCCCTCGATGGTGTTGACTTTGACCTGGTCGTATCGAATCCTCCGTACATCGCAGAAGGAGAGGTCCTCGAGCCCCAAGTGTCTGATTACGAGCCCGAATCCGCGCTTTACGCCGGGCCCACGGGCTTGGAAGTCTACGAACGCCTGATCCCCGAGGCCCGCAGGGTGCTGAGGCCTGGTGGCTGGCTGCTGCTCGAGATCGGCTTCGGACAGCAACCTGCCGTCGAAGGGCTGCTCCGCGGCTGGAGTTCCGTCAGTGTGGTTCACGATCTACAGGGAATCCCTCGCGTCTTGCGCGCACAGGCCACATAGGTGAAACGACTTCTTCTCCCAGGACGGGTGCCCCACGTTCGCCCCAGCGTACGTGTTGCTTTCCCATCGTTGGTTGATAATGGAAATACGAGGGATTCATGGGCACGATAACCGAGCTTCCAAAAACATCTTTGACCTTTGAACAGAAACTGGATCGCCTGGCCCAGGTAGCCATCAACGCCGGCTTGGGACTCGCGCGTGGCCAGGAACTGGTCATGACGGCATCACTTGATGCCTTGCCGCTGGCCCGCTGATCACGGAGCAGGCCTACAAGGCCGGAGCCTCGCTCGTGACCACTCTGTTCACCGATGAGCCGTCAACGCTGTTGCGTTATCGTTACGCCGAGGACGCGGGCTTCGATACTGCCGCGGGATGGCTCTACGAAGGAATGGCGGCGGCGTTTCGCAACGGCGCAGCGCGGCTGGCGATTGCCGGCGGAAACCCATCTCTGCTTTCGAAGGAAGATCCGGAGAAAGTTGGACGGGCAAACCGCGCTGTCTCCAAGGCCTATCGACCGGCCATCGAACTCATCACCCGCCATGACATCAATTGGACCATCGTTGCCTCCGCCACACCGGCATGGGCAGCAGCGGTCTTTCCAGATCTTCCTCCGGATCAGGCGATCTCCAGGTTATGGGACGCGATCTTCGCCGCTTCCCGGGTAGATGCGGATGATCCCATTGCCCGCTGGAAGCAACATGACGCCGGGCTGCATCACCGCGCGAATCTGCTCAACGAGAAGCGCTACGCTACGCTCCACTTCCGCGGCCCGGGAACCGATCTGCGCGTGGGACTGGCGGACGATCACCTGTGGATGGGCGGAGGCACGCAGGCCGGCACCGGAGCCTATTGCATTCCAAATATGCCCACAGAGGAGGTCTTTACCACTCCGCACAAAGACCGCGTCGAGGGCACCGTGACCAGCACCAAACCGCTCTCCCACCAGGGCACGCTGATTGAGAGGATTGCGGTGCGTTTTGAAGGTGGCCGCGTAGTCGACGCCAAGGCATCCGCGGGCCAGGAAGTGCTGCAGCGAATGATCGATACCGACGATGGAGCGCGCCGTCTGGGTGAGGTAGCGTTGGTGCCGCACTCCTCGCCAATTGCCAGCAGTGGGTTGCTGTTTCTAAACACACTCTTCGATGAGAATGCGGCCAGCCACATTGCCCTGGGACAGGCCTACAGCACCTGCGTAAAAAATGGAGACCAGCTCAAGCCGGAAGAGCTAGCGGCCAGGGGCGCAAACGAAAGCCTGATCCACGTGGATTGGATGATTGGATCGAGCGAGATCGATCTGGACGGCATCACGGCTACCGGCAGCGTGGAGCCGCTGATGCGCAAAGGCGAGTGGGTCTAAGCAATGGTCCCTCCAAAACGGGCAGCGCTGGCGATCCAGCTTTCTTGATCACCCGATCAGGCCTCGACCGTCCGGCCTTCTACCTCGAAGAGCAGCCGGTTCTTCAACGGATCGGCATCCACCCGTAGGTGATCGCCGTGCAGCACCTCGCCATCCAGAATCTTGATCGCCAGGGGATCCTGGATCAGGCGCTGGATCGCTCTCTTCAACGGACGAGCCCCATACTGCCGGTCATATCCAGTCAACAGCAACTGATGACGCGCGCCATCAGTCAACTCGAGCGTGATCTTGCGCGGTTCCAGCAGCTTGCGCAGATCGGCCAAGCGCAGATCGACAATGTGCGACAACTGCTCCTCTCCCAGAGGACGGAAGATCACTACATCGTCCACCCGGTTGAGAAACTCCGGCCGGAAGCTCTGCCTTAACAGTTGCATCACCTGCTCGCGTGCTGCATCGAACGCTGATTCGCTCTCCAGGTTCTCCGACTGCAACAGATGCGCCCCCAGGTTCGAGGTCATGATCAAGCACCGTGTTCTTGAAGTCCACCGTGCGACCTTTCGAATCCGTCAGCCGTCCGTCGTCGAGCACCTGCAGAAGGACATTGAAGACATCCGGGTGCGCCTTCTCGATCTCGTCGAAAAGGATCACGGAATACGGCCGCCTGCGCACCGCCTCGGTCAGTTGGCCGCCTTCGTCGTATCCCACATATCCAGGGGGCGCCCCGATCAACCGGGCGACCGCGTGCTTCTCCATGTACTCCGACATGTCGATGCGAACCATAGCCTGCTCGTCATCGAAGAGGAACTCCGCCAGGGCGCGCGCAGTCTCGGTCTTGCCCACACCCGTAGGTCCGAGGAAAAGAAACGAACCGATCGGCCGCTTGGGATCGCTCAGCCCGGCACGTGACCGGCGGATCGCGTTGGCCACAGTCTCCAGCGCCTCATCCTGCCCGACCACCCGCTCGCGCAGCCGGCCTTCCATCTCCACCAGCTTGCGCACCTCTCCTTCCAGCATCTTGTCCACGGGAATGCCGGTCCACTTGCTCACGATCCTGGCAATGTCTTCCTCGTCGACTTCTTCCTTCAGCATGCGGCCTGCCTCGGCGCCGTCCTGCTTGGCGTTCAACAGCTTCAGCTCAGCTTCGAGTTGGGGAAGCTCGCCATACTGAATAGCCGCCGAGCGCTCCAGATTGCCCCGCCGCGTCTGCTCTTCCATCTCAAAGCGCAGCGCCTCAATCTTCTTCTTCACCTCGGTCAGCCGGGTAATGGCTTCCCGCTCTGTCTGCCAGCGCGCGCGCAGCCCCGTAGCCTTTTCCTTCAACGCGGCAAGATCGCGCACCACAACCTCCAGCCGCTCCTTTGAATTTTTATCGTTCTCCCGCTTGAGCGCCGTGCGTTCAATCTCCAGCGAGATCATCTGCCGCTCCAGCTGGTCGATCTCCATCGGCACCGAGCCGATCTGGATGGCCAGCGATGCCGCCGCCTCATCCACCAGGTCGATGGCCTTATCCGGCAGGAAGCGGTCAGAGATGTAGCGGTGCGAAAGCGTGGCCGCGGCCACGATGGCTGAGTCCTTGATGCGGACGTTATGGTGCGCCTCGTACCGCTCTTTGAGGCCGCGCAGAATCGCAATCGTGTCTTCCACATTGGGCTCGCCCACGAAGACGATCTGGAAACGACGCTCCAGCGCCGCATCTTTTTCAATGTATTTGCGATATTCGTTCAGCGTGGTCGCGCCGATAGCCCGCAACTCGCCCCGCGCCAGCGGCGGCTTCAACATATTCGAAGCGTCGATGGCGCCTTCTGCCGCGCCTGCTCCAACCAGGGTGTGCAGTTCATCGATGAAGAGGATGACCTGACCGTTGGACTCCTGAATATCCTTGAGCACCGCCTTGAGGCGATCTTCAAACTCACCGCGATACTTCGCCCCCGCCAGCATGGAGCCAAGATCGAGCGAGATCACGCGCTTGTCGCGCAGCAGCTCCGGCACGTCGCCGGAGACAATGCGGCGGGCCAGGCCCTCGACGATGGCGGTCTTGCCCACTCCGGGCTCGCCAATCAGCACCGGGTTGTTCTTGGTGCGCCGCGAGAGCACCTGGATCACGCGGCGAATCTCTTCATCCCGGCCGATGACCGGATCCAATTTCCCCCGCCGCGCCAGTTCCGTCAGGTCCTTCGCGTAACGGTCCAGCGCCTGGTATTTGCCTTCAGGGCTCTGGTCGGTCACCCTTTGGTTGCCGCGCACCGAGGTCAATCCCTGCAGGATCGCGTCCCGCGTGGCGCCCATGGAGGCCAAGAGCATCTGCGCCGGATCTTTCTTGAGCTGGGCCAACGCCAGGAGCAGATGCTCGGTCGAAACGTACTCGTCTTTAAAATCTTGCGCTTCCTTCGAAGCGTCATTCAGCACCCGCTGCATGGTATTGGAAAGTCCCGGCTCCGAGGTCGCACCGGAAACTTTCGGCATGCCTGCGATGGCGTGCCGTGCGCTGGCAAACATCTGTTCCGTAGGGATCCCTACCTTCTGCAGCAAGGGAACAATGATGCCTTCCTTGTCTTCCAGCAAGGCCATCAGCAGATGCATGGGCATCACTTCAGGCTGGCCATTCTCATTGGCCAGCGAGCCGGCCTGCTGAATCGCCTCTTGTGATTTCAGTGTGAACTTATCCCAACGTATTGCCATATTCCTGTTTTCCTGACTGACTAGACCATCCTGAACTTGCGCGCGTCGCGAAAGCAAGGGCGGGCACGCCCTGGTGTGGATAAGCCCGGTCTTCAATTTCTGTTTTGATTCTTGTATTGCTTGAGTGGTGGCGCGAGCGTCAGCGCCTAAAATTTGTGAGTTCACCCCGGGCATGAATGTTGCCGGGGTGAACTCCACTTCGGGTTACGCGGTCTTGGCAGTCTCGGGCGCTGCCTGTTGACTCTGGTTCAACTGCTTGCCTGATCCGACGTTTACCTTGATTTGCTTGGGTTTGCTTTCCGGCCGCTTCTGTAGCTCCAGGCGCAGAATGCCGGCGTCATATTCAGCCTTGATGCTCTCCGGGTCGATGGTGTTGGGGACGGTGAAGGCGCGGTAAAAGCTGCCGTAACGCCGCTCCACCCGGTGGAAGTTCTCTTCCTTGCCTTCCGTCTCGAAACTGCGCTCGCCCCTTACCGACAGGGTCGAGTTTTCCATCCGGACATCCAGATCCTCCTGGCGTATGCCGGGGATTTCGAGCTTGAGCACCAGCTTGTGCTCGTCCTCATAGATGTCGACCGGGGGCACGAAGCTCGCAGCCGTTACCGGCTCGTTCTCTCCCGAGCCATTCCGGGAAAAGTCTTGGAAAAGGCTGTTCATCCGATTCTGCAAAGCCACCACATCGCGATAGGCTTCCCAGCGAGTAATTGTCATACGTCTCCTCCGAGTGCGGCTGAGTTCTCAGCCTGCCATATCTTTGATGTAGATCGTAGCACAAAAGAATCACAAAATGTGAGTGTAGTT
Organism: uncultured Acidobacteriaceae bacterium; assembly: GCA_963785315.1. GTDB lineage: Bacteria > Acidobacteriota > Terriglobia > Terriglobales > Acidobacteriaceae > PALSA-350. The sequence continues at coordinate 454,852 of CAWAUX010000004.1, forward strand.
GCATAACATTTAGGTTAAATTGCGATCGGGGAGCTCTGGCGTGGCCTGCAATAGCGTCCTGGTGTACGCCTCCCCCGGGGAACCGCAGATCTGCTCACAGGTTCCCGTCTCGACCACCCTTCCGGCCCGCATCACGACGATATTGGTGGAGAGATACCGCACCAGGGGCATGGAGTGGGAGATGAAGAGGTAAGTCAAATGGAATGTTCGCTGTAGGTCCCGCAGTAGATTCATGATCTGGGCCCCCACGCTCACGTCCAGAGCGGAGACCGGCTCATCCAGCAGCAGCAGTTCCGGACGCAGGGCCAGCGCCCGGGCGATGTTGATCCGCTGCCGCTGGCCACCAGAGAATTCATGGGGATAGCGCCGCAGGGCGGACTCGTCCAGGCCCACCTCAGTCAGCAGGGCTTTCGGATTTTCGGCTGGCTGGCTACCGTGGCGGTGGATGCGAAAGGGCTCAGCGATGATTTCCGCCACGGTCATGCGTGGGTTGAGGGCTGCGAAGGGATCCTGAAAGACCGGCTGCATCCTGCGCCGCAGCGTGCGCAACGCGGCGCCCGATCCGCTGCCGGCTACTTCCCGGCCGTCGAAATAAACTGTTCCGGAAGAAGGTGGTATCAGCCCCAGGATCATCCGGGCCACGGTGCTCTTGCCCGAGCCCGATTCCCCTACCAGTCCCAGAGTCTCTCCACGGGCGATGGAGAAGGAAACCCGGTCGACAACGCACTTTTCCTCGCGCGCTCCCCGCCATCCGGAGCGCCGGGCATAGTTTTTGGTGAGTTGCTGTACTTCGAGCAGAGCCATGCCCGGATAGTAGAACACCAGGAGCCTGACATCTGCGGAAAGTCCATCGCAGTTGGGTCGGATCCGGGCTTCACAGGCTGTAGAAGAAGGGTACGGGCTTCAGCCCGTACGCAAGTGATTAAAAGCAGGAACGGCTTTAGCCGCTGAGGGGACGGTTCTCCCGCTTCGAACCGACTTCTTCCGCAGCCTCTTTAGCTCGGACCTACAAACACTAGATGTCCAGGTTCTTCACATCCAACGCATTGTCTTCGATGAACTTACGCCGTGATTCCACGTCTTCGCCCATGAGCGTGGTGAAGATCGAATCAGTTTCCACCAAATCGTCGAGCTTAACCGAGAGCAAAGTGCGCCGGTCGGGATCCATAGTGGTCTCCCATAGCTGCGCCGATGTCATTTCCCCCAGGCCCTTGTAGCGCTGTACGTCGTATTCGCGGCGTCCCTGTTCGATCACGTGCTCGAAGACTTCCCGGGCCGATTGCTTGGTCACCGGTTCCGGGATAACCCGCTTCGCCTTCTTGGGTTTGGCTGTCGCCTCTTCCGCCGGTGCTTCTGCTTCACCCTCTTCAACGTCCGCAGCCTTGCCGTATTCGATAACGTACGGTCCCACCAGTTCCTCGCGGATAAGCCCGTACTTAGCCATCATCTGGCGATATTCGGGCGACGAGGCAAGCGTCCAGTCCACCTGGCGTTCTGCGCCCTGGCTATCGGTAAAGCTCACCGACCAGGTGCGATGCTCTTCCTCATAGCGTGGTTCACCCACGGCCTTGAATTCGGAGCGCTTGGCCATCTTTTGCAGTTCGCTATGCAGCTTGGCGATCTTGGAGGGCACCTTGCCGTCGCCTTCGAAGTCCGTCCGCTTCATCAGCTCGAGCTTGGGTAGCAACTCAGTAACTTCCTGATTGCGCAGGTGTTTATTCGCCTTGTCGAAGACGCCCAGGTAGTCGTTGAGCTGACCCATGAACTTGGTCAGCGCGCCACCTTCCAGCTTCTTGCCCGCTGTGCCGTAGCGCAAACCCATGCCATCCGATGCGCGCTTGATCATCACCTTGACGAACTCGCGGTCATCCTTGATGTACTGCTCGAATTTGCCCTTCTTGATCCGGTAGAGAGGGGGCTGGGCAATGTACACGTGTCCGCGGCGGATCAGATCGACCATGTGGCGGAAGAAAAAGGTCAGCAACAGGGTGCGGATGTGGGAGCCGTCCACGTCGGCGTCGGTCATCAGGATGATCTTGCCGTAGCGCAGCTTGGACGGATCGAAGTCCTCTTTGCCGATACCGCAGCCCAGGGCAGTGATCATGGCCCGGATTTCCTCGTGGCCCAACATCTTGTCGTAGCGGGCCTTCTCCACGTTGAGGATCTTGCCCTTCAGCGGCAGCACAGCCTGGAACTTGCGGTCCCGCCCCTGCTTAGCCGTCCCACCTGCGGACTCGCCCTCGACCAGGTACAGCTCGCAGCGGTCCGGGTTGCGTTCACTGCAGTCGGCCAGCTTGCCCGGCAAGCCGCCGCCATCGAGCGCACCTTTGCGCCGGGTCAGGTCCCGTGCTTTCCTGGCCGCCTCACGCGCACGCGCAGCCTCAATCGCCTTGTTGATGATCCGCTTGGCGATGGGCGGATTCTGCTCGAAGAACATCCCCAGCCGCTCGTTGACGAACGCCTGCACCGTGCCGGCAATATCGGAGTTGAGCTTACCCTTGGTCTGCCCTTCGAATTGCGGCTGGGGCAGCTTTACGCTCACCACCGCGACCAACCCCTCGCGCACATCGTCGCCGGAGAGGTTCTCCTTCACGTCTTTGAACAGCCCCATCTGCTGCCCTGCGGTATTGATGGTGCGGGTCAGCGCGGTGCGAAAGCCGGAAAGATGGGTGCCCCCGTCGACCGTGTTGATGTTGTTCGCAAAGCTGAATACAGCCTCGGAATAGCTGTCGTTGTACTGCAGAGCGATGTCCAGCTCGATACCATCGCGGGAAGACTCCATCACGATGGGCTTATCATGCAGCACCTGCTTACCCCGATTCAGGTGCTTGATGAACTCGGCGATGCCGCCGGCATACTTGAACTCAGAGCGCTTGGCCTCCCCGGTCTTGGGGTCGGTCGTCCGCTCGTCCACCAGCTTGATCTCCAGACCCTTGTTGAGGAAGGCGAGTTCACGCAGCCTCTGGGCCAGGGTGTCGAAGTTGTATTCCGTCACCGTGAAGATGGAGCGATCGGGGAGGAAGTGAATCTTCGTACCCCGCTTCCTGGTGGTGCCCGTCTGCTTGAGCTTGGTAACCGGCGCTCCCTTGGCGTAGGACTGCTCGTAAGTGTGCTGGTCTTTCCAAACTTCCACGTCGAGTTCTTCGCTGAGCGCATTTACGCAGGAGACGCCGACTCCATGGAGTCCACCGGAAACCTTGTACGTGGAGGAATCGAACTTGCCACCGGCATGCAGCTTGGTTAGCACCACCTGCAGGGCAGGCATGCGCTCGCCTCCGGGAACATCCATATCGTCGACCGGAATGCCTCGTCCGTCATCCGTCACCGTGATGGAGTTGTCGATATGAATCGTCACGTCCACATGCGAGGCATGTCCAGCCAGCGCCTCATCGACGGAGTTGTCGACCACCTCGTACACCAGGTGATGGAGGCCCTGCTCGCCAGTGGACCCGATGTACATCGCAGGGCGCAGGCGAACGGCTTCTAAGCCTTCCAGGATCTTGATGTTGTCCCCGGTGTACGTGCGCTCTAGCGGCGGAGTCTCACGAATGGCAGCGGGGGGAATAGCGGCGGGGAGGGCGACTTCTTTGGTGGACATGCAACTCCGAACGATAAAAGCTCTGCGAGCGGCTCTCGGCGCGAAGCAGCCGATTGGAAATAACATCTTGAAAGTGCAGGGTTTGGCTGCACTTGACTAGATAAAGTTTACCACGTTTGAGGCCCCATTTCGAGGGTGTAGATGGGGCTCCCGGCGAGCGGAACCGAACTGCCTGATTGCGCACTGCTTCAACAGTTCACGGTACCTAGGTGATCAATTTACATCTTTTAGTGGGTGCTGAAGTAACCATAATTTAGGGTACTCTCAGGTGGTGAGAGGTGGGTACTGCAGTAATGGAGAGAGTAGATACCCTCTAATATGACCGATAAGTCGAGGTGACACGGCGGCGGACTATACACTAATCGAGACCTAACCTCCCACAACGAAACGTAACTTAACCCCCCAAAGGTAACTAAATCATGAAACTTCTTGTCCATGCGTCGATCTTCTCCGTCATCTTCGCCGGTTTTGTCGCCAGTGCCCTCACCACCAAACACACCACTTCTGTGCCCGCGAACCACAGCCTGATGATTTCCCATGCGATGCCGGTGCCGAGCTGCCCTCCCAGTACAGGTTGCCGCCTTCGTTAGAGCAGTGGAACGGTACCAATACGTATCCACATCAGTACTCAAACGATGCATGGCTAGCACAAAAGTGCTAGTTTTCAACGTTTTCTTGTGTTGAGCAGCACCCCGTTTCGAGCTATTCTCAAGACTCGGAAGGGGTGTTGTGATGACGAGTGTAGCTCTCACCATGTTGTACGCGGCAGAGCCTATTCTCTTGGCAGTGGCTTTACTTGCCCTGCTCAGGTCTCGGGAACAAAGGCGCTTTCCGGCGCTTTTTGCCTATGTTGCGCTTCGGCTCGGCTCGTCTGTGGTGCTTCACTTCTTATTACAGATCCATCGCTTCGTCAGCATCGACAACGCAACCGCGTACGCGTTGTACTTCTATACCTACTGGGCAAGCTACGTCGCAGGTGCCCTGGTCGTCTTCCTGGTCATTCAAGAACTGTTTCAGTTCTCCATGGATCCTTTTCCCGGCTTGAAGTGGCTGGGCACCATATCCTTCCGGTGGGTGGCTTGTATTTCCTTCGTAGCGGCCATGGCAGCCATGCTTACGCCGGGTGGCAAAGGCGACAGATTTCTACTAGGCCTGGTTGCCCAGGCGATGCGCTGCGAAAGCATCTTCATCCTCAGTCTTCTGCTCTTCCTGCTGATTGCTGCGGGAAAACTCGGCCTGTCCTACCGTAGCCGGGTCTTTGGCATCAGCTTTGGGTTCGGCATCATGGCGGCCAGTGATCTAATTTTCTCGGCGGCTTTCCTGCACTTCGGACACAACATGATGAGCTCCACCCTCAGCGTAGTGACCACCTGCACCAGCCTTTTGACGCTGGTTGTCTGGTCTGCCTACTTCCTGCAGCGGGAACCGGCTCGCCAGGCCGCGGTGCTCGATCCTTCTTCCCATCTCGGGCGTTGGAACGAAATCGCTACTACCCTGGGGCAGAGCGGAGCCCGGGGCCCAGTGGTTGTCCCCGCTCCGGCCAACACCTTCTTCCTGCAGGATGTGGAGAAGGTGGTTGACCGCATCCTGATCAAGAACTCGCTCCATGTAGCCAGCTAAGAACGTAGTTAAAGCCGAAAAGCCATAACGGTCTTTCCGTTATGGCTTTTTTTATTTGCCATGGTGGCTGGTGCCACCCGCTTTTACAAGCCTTGAGTTTTTGCAAGCCTTGATATGCTGCTCACCGAGGTTTAACCATGAAGGTCAAAGCGGCAGTCCTGCGTGAGATGGGGCGACCGGCTCCCTATGCCGTGTCACAGCCACTGGTCATTGAGACGGTGGAGCTCGCGCCTCCCGGCCCTGGAGAGCTCTGCGTGCGTGTGCTGGCAGCGGGTTTGTGCCACTCGGATCTATCCGTCATCAACGGATCTCGCGCCCGGCCGACGCCCATGGTGCTGGGCCACGAAGCCAGCGGCGAAATCGTCGAGCTGGGGAACGATGTACAGGGCTTCCGCGTTGGGGATCGTGTGGTCTTTTATTTCATTCCAGGCTGCGGACGTTGCGTCCCTTGCGCCAGCGGCCGCCCCTCACTTTGCGAACCGGGGGTTGCGGCCAATCTTGCCGGTACCTTGCTCGGCGGCGAAAAACGCTGGCTCGATGCCGACGGCCTCCCGTTGCATCATTTTCTAGGGGTCTCAGGGTTTGCCCAATACACCGTGGTGTCAGCGCGCTCGGTGGTGCGTATCGATCACGATCTCGCTCCAGAGATCGCGGCGTTATTCGGCTGCGCGGTCATGACTGGCGTAGGCGCGGTGGTCAATGCGGCGCGGGTCGCCGCTGGGGAGAGTGTCGCCGTATTCGGGCTTGGAGGCGTGGGCCTGGCGGCTCTCCTCGGGGCTCACGCCTCGGGCGCCAATCCGCTCATTGCAGTTGACTTGGCAACGCACAAGTTCGAACTCGCCCGTTCTCTAGGGGCCACCCATTGCATCGACGCCGCCGATCCGGATGCAATCAAAAGCTTGCGCGAACTCTCGCAGGGTGGGGTGCAATTCGCGATTGAATCGGTGGGCAACGAACACGTTCTCGCTCAGGCTTATGCGGCCACACGCCGCGGTGGAACCACCGTCACGGTCGGCCTGCCGGCGCCGGATCGCATGTTAGCGATTCCGGCATTCAATCTGGTTACTGAGGAGCGCACACTGAAGGGATCGTTCATGGGCTCGTCCGTGCCGTCCAGAGACGTGCCGCGTTTCATTGCCCTTTATCGCGCGGGACGTTTGCCGGTGGATCGCCTGCTCACCCACCGTCTCCAGTTGGACGAGATCAACGCCGGCTTCGATCGCCTGGCGCGCGCGGAAGCGATCCGTCAGGTGGTTCGCTTATCTCACTGATGGAAGGGCGTTGGTGCCAACGCCCCTACTTGGCGGCTGTTGCTGTCTCGATGGGTTCCACAGAGACGAATCGGCCAATCCTGCCGCGGTCGGTGAAGTTCACCTTGCCGGCAATCTCGGCATAGAGGGTGTCGTCTTTTCCCCGGCCGACATTCAGTCCGGGCTTCAACCGGGTGCCGCGCTGGCGCACGATGATGGAGCCACCGGTGACCACCTGGCCGGCAAATATCTTTACGCCCAGTCGCTGAGCGTTCGAGTCGCGACCGTTTTTGGAACTACCTAAGCCCTTCTTATGTGCCATTGCCTAATCCTCAATCAGAAATTCGTCTCGTGCCGTGCTACTGCGCAGCGGTCGCCTAGGCCTTGTCGCTGCCGTAGGTGAATCCGTTGACCTCGATGCTGTTAATGCGAATCGCGGAGTAGGCCTGGCGATGCCCCTGCAGCTTCTTATATTGCTTCTTGCGCTTGAAGTGGAAGACCAGGATTTTGTCCCCGCGGCCTTCACTAACCACGGTGCCCGACACCTTCCCTTCGGGGGTCCCGACGATAGGCGATGACCCATCGGAGAAGGCCAGCACATTCCTGAACTCAACCGCATTGCCGATTTCGGCCGCGACCTTTTCAATACGGACCACGTCGCCTGGAGCAACGCGATACTGCTTACCACCTGTGCGGATCACCGCGTACATAAAACCTCCTAACGCCACACCGGCGTCACAAAACTAGCTGGGCAGATACTGGATTGCTGGATGTGCTCAAACCCAAGGAAACGCGGGTGAGCATACCGCCCCGAGAGGCCATGTCGGCGCACCGTTATCCTGGGCGCGACGCAGACTTAGTCCCAAACTCTTCAATCTTACGTTTCCCGCCGCTTTTGGTCAATTCCGCGGATTGAAAAAGGTAGACCCCGAGAACCACCATCAACGGCTCCAGCGGGTGACGAAAGCGGGCGTGTACGGTGACCACGTAATAGACCAGGGGCAATAGCAGAAAGGCCCAAGCCATCAGCCCGGCGCCGGGAACCCTGCGCCACAAGGCCAGCGCCAATCCGAGCAGGCCGCAGACGCTGCCGAAGACAAAGTTGAAGCTGCGCGCGTACTCCACCCAGGGAAGCGCATTTTCAGGATGGGGAACCCCGGCCCAGAAAAAGTACACTCGCTTGAATGAATTGCGGACAAAGTTGCCGGGATCGGCGCGCATCACTGCCAGGGCTTTCTCTCCGCGCATCTTGGCATAGGCGATTTCACCCATCCGGGCGTATAGGCGTAGTTGATCGGGAGCCTGGATGGGGTGGTCGTACTCCATCAACAATCCGTTGGCCCCGGGTCCATTGCCCATATAGAGTTCGGCGCCAAAATTTCCCCGCGCCGGGACGAAGTGGTGGAAGACCTTCCAGTTCCTCCATACCCAGGGTCCAAAGCAGGCCGTAAATAGCAAGGCTGCCAGCAGGACTCCGCTAACCTGGTGGCGCCAATTGGGCGCTCCGGCCAGAACCCAGAGCCCGCAAGCCGGCAACAGGATCAGCATCGCCGGATTGCTTAGCCCAGTCAGACCCCAAGCCACCCCGAAGATGGCCCAGTTGGCAACGGTCATTCCCGAGGCCGGCTGGGCGGCGCCAGGGCCCCGCATGCGCAGCGCTACTACCAGCGCCCAGGACACCAGGAACGTGGTCAGCGAGGTCTCCCAGACCCAACGAACCGCATATTGCATGGCCGCCGGATAGAGGGCCCAGATCCAGGCCGACCACAGGGCCACCTTGCGGTCGAAGCAGCGCGCCCCGATCTCCCAGACCGTGCGGGCGGTAAGAGCCGAAAAGACGCTATTGATGGTGAAGATGACCCATGCCGATTGGGCAGTAAAGACCCCGAAAAGCTTGAAGACTCCGCCCAAAAGCAGGGGATAGAGTGGTCCCACCCATGCTGTCGGGCCGGTGTGCCCGCGAAAGGGGTCGGCGAAGCCGTATCCGGTGGCTAGCGCGCGAGCGATCCGTCCCATTTCCTGTCCGAATGGTAAGTGGTCGTCGAAGGTCTTGATGCGGTAGGTGTGGGCCAGGGTGATGTAGAGCACGCGCACTGTGAAGGCGGCCCAAAAGACCAGCCACGGCGCCTGGAATGGGTCCCTGCCAGTTGTCGTCGGCGGCTCGATGCGGCTATACTGTACTTTCGCTGGTATGGTGCGTGTACCTGTCCTGTGATTTAGACGCTGTCGCCCTCTTCGATAGCGCATTTACAGAGTAAGACGACCCGCATGTTTCTGCGAAAAACATAAGTGTTGGAGTTTGTCATGGCTCAGATTTGCACCATCTGCGGCAAAGGCCCGCAGTTCGGTAACAAGATTTCGCATGCGCACAACGTGTCCAAGCGCCGCTGGAACGTCAATCTCCGCCCGGTAAAGGCTGAGGTTGGGGGCGGGCACAAGCGTATTCGCGTCTGCACCCGCTGCATCAAGGCCGGCAAGGTCGTCAAAGCCTGACAGCGGTTATTCCTTTGCCCCTGCATCTTTGGGGTCGAAACCAAGCGACAAGGAATTGATACAGTAGCGCAGGCCTGCGGGCCCTGGACCGTCTGGGAAGACGTGTCCCAGGTGCGCTCCGCAGCGTGCGCACGTGACTTCCGTGCGCGTCATCCCGTAGCTCTTATCCTCGTGTAAATCCACCGCCGCGGCATTGGCCGGCACCGAAAAACTGGGCCAGCCAGTCCCGGATTCGAACTTGGCGTCGGAGCTGAACAGCTCAGCCCCGCAGGCTCCGCAGCGATAAGTTCCGTCGGCATGGTTGCGGTAGAGTTTGCCGGAGAATGCCGGTTCCGTCCCCTTTTGCCGCATCACGTAATACTGTTCCGGGGTGAGCTCGGCGCGCCACTCCGCGTCTGTCTTCTCCACCTTCTCTACTTGCTCTTTCTCCATCCGGTTGCTCCTATCGTTGTGCAATCACTTCAATTTCCACCAGGGCGTCTTTGGGCAGTCTTGCCACTTCCACTGTGGAGCGCGCCGGCGCCACCACGCCCACAGGCGCCAGGTAGCGGGCATAAATCTCGTTCATGGCCGCAAAATCGCCCATGCTTTTAAGAAAGACGGTGGTCTTGATGACGTGCCGTAGGTCGCTGCCGGCCTCGGCCAGCACCGCCTTCAGGTTCTCCAGCACGCGAACGGTCTGCTCCTTGACTCCGCCTTCGACCAACTGCCCGGTTTTCGGATCGAGGGCCACCTGACCGGAGGTGTAAACCAGATTCCCGACCAGCACAGCCTGGGAATAGGGGCCGATGGCCGATGGGGCGTCTTCTGCTGAAACCTGTAATTTGTCGAGAATGCTCATGCCGTGATTTTCGCCGCCCCGGGCATGAGGACGCAAATCAGCATAGGCGGGCCCCCTGGTTCCCTCACCAAGGCAGGGTGCCTCATATCTCGCTCGTTTTTCGCGAGATGTGGGATTCCACCGAGGTCGACCGCTAAGGGCGTCGGTTGAATCGAGAGTCAGAGGGAAAGCGCAGTGGAATCCCACATCTCGCGAAAAACGAGCGAGATATGGGGCACCCGTCCTTGGTGAAGGAACCGGCGGTTCTCACTCTGGTGGGTTCTGTGAATCGCTAGACCTTATGTGCGCGTTGCACGTCGCGAACGCCCGGCAACCGCCGCAGGCCACTCACGATCCGGGTGAGGTGCCGCATGTCTTCGGCTTCCAGAACAAATTCGACGATCGCCTCGGAGTCACCGGTCGACTTGGTATCGACCCCGCGGATGTTGGTGCCATCGTCGCTGATCACCGCTGTCATTTCCTTCAACATGCCGGCGCGATCGTCGCAGAACACGGTCAGCTTTACCGGGTAGGTCATCTTGCGGCCGGCATTCTCCTCCACCATCCGCGCCCACTCCACGGAAATCCGCCGGTCGCTCTCGTAGAGCAGATTTTGCACATTGGGGCAGCTCCGTGCGTGGACCGCAACGCCCTTGCCCCGGGTTACATAGCCCACGATCTCTTCGCCGCGAATGGGATTGCAACATCGCGCGCGGTACACCAGCAGATCATCCTGGCCTTCCACCTGCAAAGAGTCCGAGCCATGCATATGGACGCGCCTCACCGCGTCCGACATAGCGCCGCCGGCACCGTCCTTGCCCGGCTCCACCTCGAGGCCGGTCTGCGTAGTCACCCCCGGAGCGAGCTTGTTCAGCACCTGGCGCGAGGAGTACTTCCCGAAGCCAATAGCCGCCATCAGGTCGCTGGCCGTTGCCAGGCCACATTCGCTGGCTGCCCGGGCGTAGTCCGTGTCCGTGAGTTTACTGAGGGACACCTTGTACTTGCGTGCCTCCCGGTCGAGCAGTTTCTTGCCGATCTCCACTGCGCGCTCGCGCTGGTGCTCATTGAGCCAATGCTTGATCTTGTTGCGCGCCCGCGAGCTCTTGGCGAAGGTCAGCCAATCTCGGCTGGGGGTGTGGCCGTTCTGAGTAACCACTTCCACGATGTCGCCGTTGTGCAGCTTGGTGCGCAGCTGCGCCATCCTGCCGTTGACCTTGGCCCCCACGCAGGTATTGCCCACCTCGGTGTGGATGGAATAGGCGAAGTCAATCGGCGTCGCATCCTTGGGCAGTACAACCACCTTGCCTTTGGGGGTAAAGGTGTAAACCTCTTCCGGGTAGAGATCGATCTTCAGCGTGGAAAGAAACTCGTTGGGATCGGTCATCTCCCGCTGCCACTCGACCAGCTGCCGAACCCACGCCAACCGTTGCTCATCGCGCGCGTTGGTAGGCGAGCCGGCGTCTTTATATTTCCAGTGCGCCGCGATCCCCTCTTCCGCGATGCGGTGCATTTCCTCAGTCCGGATCTGGACCTCGAACTGATGTCCGCCCTCGCCCATCACCGTCGTGTGCAGCGATTGATACAGATTCGGCCGGGGCATGGCGATAAAGTCCTTGATGCGCCCCGGCACCGGGCGCCAGATGGAGTGGATCAGACCAAAAGCCGCATAGCAGTCTTGTACCGTGGCGGTGATCACGCGCACGGCCAGCAAGTCGTACACCTGGTCGACGGTGATCTTCTGCTTTTGTAGTTTCTGATAAATGCTGTAGAGCCGCTTGATGCGCCATTCCACGCGCGCCTGGATGTTGTTTTCGCGCAGGCGTTCGTTGAGCAGGGATTCGACCGAGTTGAGAAACTGCTCGTCCTCGTCGCGCGCCGCATCCACCGCGCTCTTCACCTGTTCATAGCCGAAGGGGTCGACGTAGCGGAAGGCCAGATCTTCCAACTCACCGCGCACTTTGCCCATACCCAGGCGGTGGGCCAGAGGGGCGTAGATGTCCAGTGTTTCCCGGGCGATCGATTCCTGCCGATCGGGCGTCAGGTGCTGCAACGTACGCATGTTATGCAGCCGGTCCGCCATCTTGATCAAGACCACGCGCACGTCGCTGACCATGGCCAGCAGCATCTTGCGCACATTCTCCGCCTGTCGGTCTTCGCGGTTGGCGAACTGGATCTTGTCGATCTTGGTCACGCCCTCGACAATGTGCGCAACCTGCTCCCCGAATTGTTCCGTGATGTCTTCCGTGGTGACGGGGGTATCTTCGACGGCGTCGTGCAGCAGCCCGGCTGCGATGGCGGTCGAGTCGAGCTTCATCTCCGCCAGAACCTGGGCTACTTCGAGGGGATGCAATACATAGGGCTCCCCGGAAGCCCGCAGCTGCCCACTGTGGTGCTGCACACAGAACTCCCAGGCTCTGCGAATAATGCCGGTGTCGTCGCTCGGCCGATTCTTGCCGATGGTCGCGAGCAGCTCGGCAAACTTCGCCGTCAGGATGTCCGGTTCCGCGGAAGGTTCAAGTGGCGTAGAGTGCACAGTCGCCATACCTGATTATAGGCTGCTGGCCAAGAGCAGGCTACTCGCAGACTTGCCTGCAGGCTCCCCATCCATCTCGTGCGAAGATGATTTGTGTCCCACGAACCATTTTCAGCGCCTCCCGGCAAGGCTGCAGTCACCACGATCTCCCGCCGGGCTGCGGACCGCCTGCGTGCCGGGCACCTTTGGGTCTATCGGTCCGATATTGAGCACTTGGTGGAGACAGAAGCGGGTCTGATCGCGGTGGCGGACCATCGCGGCTTTCCCCTGGGTACCGCGCTGTGGAGCCCAACCTCGCAGATCGCGCTGCGCATGCTAACCTCCGACCCTCATCTCACGCATGAGGACTGGTTGGTGCTGCTTGACCAGCGCCTGCGCTACGCCATTCAGCAACGCGAAGCCATGTTGGAGGAGGGCACTGATGCCTGCCGCCTGGTCTTCAGTGAGGCCGATGAACTTCCTGGCCTCATCGTCGATCGCTACGGGGACCTGATTCTTTTCGAGATCCTGGCCAAGGCGCTCGATCGGGATGAGGTGCGTGCGGTCATCGTCGAGGTCCTCAAGTCCGAACTGGATCCAGTCACCATCGTGGAGCGGTCCGATGCCCGCATAAGGGAACTGGAGCAGCTCAGCCAGCCATCGGAGGCACCGCTCTATACCGCCGAGCCTATCGCCCAACTGACCACCATCTTTCACCTCAACGGGCTGGCCTTCCACTACGACGCCAATGCGGGACAGAAGACGGGGGCGTTTCTGGACCAGCGCCTCAACTATGCCGCCGCGTCGCGCTATGCCCGGGGCGAAGCTCTCGATGTCTGCACTTATCAGGGCGGCTTTGCCTTGCACTTGGCCCAAAGCTGCTCCCGGGTGACCGGAGTGGACGCTTCTCGTGCCGCGCTTGAGGTAGCGGAGGAGAATCTGGAGGTCAACCGGCATCGCATCCAGGCCTCGGTGGAGTGGATTGAGGCCAACGCATTCGATCTTCTGCGCGACTGGAGCACTGCGGGCAACACCTTCGACACGGTGGTGCTTGATCCCCCTGCTTTTGCCAAGTCTAAACGCGCTGTGGCGGGCGCTCTGCGCGGATACAAAGAGCTCAATTTGCGTGCCCTGAAGATGTTGCGCCCGGGGGGCACGCTGGTGACCTGCTCCTGCTCCCACCACGTGTCCTGGGACGAATTTCACGGCGTGGTAGCCGCAGCCGCCGGCGATGCGCAACGCCGCGTTCGCCTTCTGGAGCGCCGCGGAGCTGCTCCCGACCACCCTGTAGTCCTGAATATCCCGGAGACCGAGTATCTGAAGTGCCTGATCCTGCAGGTCGACTAGCCTCGCAGGGACCTGGTTCTGTAACAACGGACGGGTGCCCCATATCTCGCTCGTTTTTCGCGAGATATGGGATTCCACCGCTCTTTCCCTCTGACTCTCAATTCACCCTATGCACTTAGCGGGGAACATCAGTGGAATCCCACATCTCGCGAAAAACGAGCGAGATATGGGGCACCCATCCTTTGTTGAGGAATCAGACACCAAGACCCCGTGGCCCCTTCATTCCCCTAGAATAAGAATCGATGGCATTCGGACCTCATTGGCAACACGCCTGGCTGGTCATCGCTTCCTTCCTCGCCGGCGCCCTGAATGCCATGGCGGGCGGTGGCTCGTTTCTGTCGTTTCCAGCTCTTCTTGGCGTGGGTGTTCCGCCCATCCAGGCAAACGCAACCAACACGGTTGCCCTCTGGCCCGGCCAGTTCACTTCGATTGCTGCGTATTGGCAAGACCTGAAGGCCAATCTGCGGCTGGTCCTCCCCGTCTGTTCCGCCGCCCTGCTGGGCGGCGTAACGGGAGCCATCATCCTGCTGCACACCGGCCAAGCCACGTTTATGGCGCTGGTGCCCTGGCTGCTGCTGCTCGCCTCCGGGCTCTTTGCCGCCAGCGGCCCGGTATCCGGCTGGCTGCAGCGCCGGCGTGTCATTCAAACCGGTGTCAGCCCCAGCCTCGTCCCGTTGTGGATTGGGGTGGTCGTGGTCTGCTTTTACATCGGGTATTTCGGCGCCGGCGCGGGCTTTTTGCTGATGTCGGTCCTGGCCATCTTTGGCATCCAGAACATTAACCAGGTCAATGCGTTGAAGGTGATCGCCACAACCACGGCCAACGGCATTGCCGTGGTCACATTCATCGTGGAGAAGCAGATTCTCTGGAAGTACTGCTTGCTGATGATGCTCGCCGCCGCCCTCGGCGGTTATCTGGGAGCCCGGTATGCGCGCCGCATGCACCCCCCGCACATGCGGGCGCTGGTGGTGCTGATCGGCCTGGGAATGGCTGCGTACTTCTTCTGGAAGCAGTATTCTTGAATCAGGATTCTCATGAGCCACGAAGGCATCCGATTTATCAGCGAGGAAGAAGCGCAGAGGGTAGCGCAGGAGACCGCTCTGCCGCGCGAGGCCATCGAGCCCGCCCGGGTCCGGGTGCAGAAGACAACCGGCACGGGCATGGAAATCGACTGGAAAGACGGCCACCAAAGCAGCTGGAACTTTACCTGGCTGCGCGACGCCTGCCCTTGCGCCACCTGCCATGAGGAGCGCGGAGCCACCGGCCGCAAGCCGGGTGAGCCGCAACCTCAGCCGTCCACGTTGTTGCGGATGTACAAAGCGCCCCCACGGCCGGACTCGGTTGCCCCCGTCGGGCGCTATGCCATCAGCTTTCGCTGGAACGATGGCCACCAGAGCGGGATCTACTCCTGGGATTACCTCCGCCGCAGTTGTCAATGCGATCTGTGCCGGGCAGCCGCAGCCCGCTGAGGAAGAAACCCACACAACTCACCCCAAATTTCACAGCCATCCTCATTTAGGCGGGACTGTAGTCTGATGGTGGGAATAAGAGTATCTAGAGAGATTCAAGAGAGTGAGCAAAATTGCCCAGCGAGCTGGAAATTCAGAGCATGAAAGAATCCCCATTCGTTGATGACCCGGTCGCCCGACCGAAGAGTGAGACCACCGGAATCTTGCCCTTCCAGGCAATCCAGGGATTGATCGATGGCGGGTCGATTATCGCCCCCAACCTTGACGGCGACCAGATCCAACCGGCGAGTCTTGACCTGCGGTTGGGGAAAAAAGCCTTCCAGATTGCGGCCAGCTTTCTGCCCGGTCGCTCGCCGATCGAAGGCAAGATCAGAGACCTGCTCATTCGTGAGATCGATCTCGAGGATTCGGCAGTTTTGGAACCGCGCTCGGTCTTCCTCGTTCCTTTGATGGAAAGCCTGCGCTTGCCGGCGGATGTGTCAGGAGTTGCAAATCCCAAAAGCACAACCGGGCGTCTGGACGTCTTCACCAGGCTGATCACGGAACCGGGAATCGAATTCGAGCGTGTCCCCAAGGGCTACCAGGGGGCACTCTACCTGGAAATCGTCTCCCGCACTTTCCCCATCCGGGTCAGGACCGGGATGAAGTTGAATCAACTGCGCCTGCTGCGCGGAAGGCCGCAGGCCACTGACGGCAAATTAGTGCGGCTGGCGGAGAAAGAACAGCTGACCTTCGACGCGGATAGCAGCCCCATCGATCCACGAATAGACAGAGGGCTCAGTGTTTCGGTGGATCTGGTGGGAACCGGCTCCAACATCATCGCTTACCGGGCAAAAAAGACCAGGCATGCGATCGATCTGGGCAAAGTCAACGCTTACGACATTGGAGAATTTTGGGAAGTGATCCCGCGATCCAAGTCCAAAGACCTGACCTTGCAGGCCGGAGATTTCTACATCCTGGCCTCCCATGAAAGGATCCGTGTGCCTCCGACTCACGCCGCGGAGATGGTTCCCTTCGACCCTTCCATCGGCGAATTCCGCATCCACTATGCCGGGTTCTTCGACCCCGGATTCGGATATGGCGATCGAGGGGAGATTCCGGGCACCAAAGCCGTTTTGGAAGTAAGGGCGCATGAGGTCCCTATTCTGCTCGAACACGGCCAGCTGGTGGGAAAACTGATTTATCACCAGATGGCTCAACTGCCGGAAAGGGTCTACGGGCGTTCAATCGGCTCGTCGTATCAACAGCAAGGTCTGGCGCTGAGCAAGCAATTCAGAGCTGTGCCCTCCGCCGACCAGGAACCGGTTTCCGGCTACGCGCCAATTTTGTCTCCGCAGATGACCGAGTAAAGTCAATGAAGGGTACGGGCTGAAGAGGGATCTGCGGTTTCTTTCCCTGGTCCGGCCGCTGATGGGGTCTGAGTTTCTCAACCGCCTCCTCTAGGGTGCTGGTGCTGCCGGAGCGACGCGGCTGATGGGTAGACTCTCCCATAGCTGTTGCACACTTTGCAGCGCTTCTGCGGAGCTCCCGACGACGTGAATGTAGGCGCGGTTGGCCGCCTTGAGGAAACCCTGATCGATTGCAACCTCGAGAAAGCTCAGCAGGTGGTCGTAATAACCGTCAGTATTCACCAGCAGGCACGGTTTGGTGTGGATCCCGAGCCCGGCCCAGGTGAGGACCTCAAAAAAC
This sequence comes from uncultured Acidobacteriaceae bacterium, assembly GCA_963785315.1. GTDB lineage: Bacteria > Acidobacteriota > Terriglobia > Terriglobales > Acidobacteriaceae > PALSA-350. Next base: position 471,650 of record CAWAUX010000004.1, read on the forward strand.
TCATCGAGGGTTCCGTAACCGCCGGGCAGGGCGACGAATGCATCCGCCTCCTGGACCATCAAGGCTTTGCGCTCGTGCATGGTTTCCACCAGCACCAGTTGGCTCAGCCCCTGGTGTGCCACTTCCACTCCGGCCAGTGCCCGGGGAATGACACCTATGACCTCGCATCCGTTAGCCAATGCGGCGTCGGCCAACGCGCCCATCAGACCTGCTTGCGCGCCGCCGTACACCAGGCCCAGCCCGGCCTTTCCCAGCTGGGCGCCCAGGCCCACAGCTTCGGCGCGGTACTCTGGCCGTACCCCAGCACTCGATCCACAAAAGACGCAAACCCTGCGTCCGATTTCCTTAGTTTTGCTTTGCATATCAAGATTGCAACACATTTATGAACACGCCGTGGGCGATACACTGGTAGAAGAGAATCCAGCCCGTCACCCGACCATCCGCCGAACGAGATTACCAACGCACGCTTCAGAGACCAGCCATTGCAACATCTGCTCGATAAATTAAATCCGCAACAACGCGCCGCCGTCGAAGCCGTAGATGGTCCCTTGCTGATCCTCGCTGGTGCGGGTTCAGGCAAGACCGGGGTCATTACCCACCGGATCGCCTATCTCATTCAGGTACGGAACGTTGCGCCCGACGCCATCCTGGCGGTCACGTTTACCAATAAAGCCGCGGCGGAGATGGCGGAGCGGGTGGACAAACTGCTCGAGCATCGCTCCTTGGCCAAACCGCTCCTGGCCACCTTCCACTCGTTTTGTGTGCGCGTTTTGCGTCGCGACATCGAAGCGCTGCGTATCGGTGATGAAGGTCTCACCCGCAACTTTGTGATTTACGACGAGGCCGACCAGCAGGCCATTGTCAAGCAGGCCATGCGCCGCATGGGGCTGGACACCAAGCAGTTGACGCCGCGCACGGTGCTCTCCCGCATCTCCTGGGCCAAGAACCATATGCTTGATCCGCAGGAGATCTATCTGCAGTCCACCGACCCGGTGGCCGAGCGGATCGCGCACATTTACGAGATCTACCGCAAAGAACTGCGCAAGGCGAATGCGCTCGACTTCGACGATCTGCTGCTCGAAACAGTGCGTCTGCTGCGCTCCTCCGCCGAGGTGCGGGAGCGCTATAACCGCCGCTTCCGCTACCTGCTGATCGATGAGTATCAAGACACCAACCGGCCGCAGTACGAGCTGATGAAGATGCTGGCCGGCCCCGAGCACAATGTCTGCGTCGTGGGCGATGAGGATCAGAGCATCTATTCCTGGCGCGGAGCCGATATCCGCAACATTCTGGATTTCGAGAAAGACTTCCCCGAGGCCAAGACCATCCGGCTGGAGCAAAACTATCGCTCCACGCAAGTGATCCTGGAGGGAGCCTCCGCGGTCGTCGCCCGCAACCTGCAGCGCAAAGGCAAGAACCTATGGACCTCGCGCGAGGGCGGAGCGATGATCGGCTACTACGAAGCGCCCGACGGAGAAAACGAGGCGCTCTTTATTGCCGACTACATCGGCAAGTACATGCGCCGTGCGGGCCAGGAGCAAGACCTGCCCCGGGCGGCGGTGCTTTACCGCACCAACTCCCAGTCCCGGCTCGTGGAAGAAGCGCTGCGTCGCTATGGGATCGCCTACACCATGGTGGGCGGCTTCTCTTTCTATGACCGCTCCGAGATCAAAGATCTGCTGAGTTATCTCAAGCTGGTGCAAAACCCTGACGACTCGATCGCGCTGGCGCGCATCATCAACACCCCGCCGCGTGGGATCGGCAAGACCACGCTGGAAGTGCTGGAGCGGCTCAGCCTGGAGACCGGCATGAGCACGTGGGCAGCGATCCAGCGCGCGCTCCAGGATCGCCTCTTGCCGCAACGCGCGTTGATGGCGCTGGATACCTTCCGCCGCCTCATACAGGATGCCCGCGCCATGCTCGATCCGGGGTTCGCGGAAAAGCTGGCGAAAGACCTACTCCCAGAGCCGGAGTCGAGCGTGCCTGAGGCCGCCGGGGCTGATTCCGGAGATTGGGAAGACGTCCGCTTCGACTTCGGCGATCTTGAAACCGAACCCGATCCGGAAGACCAGGCGCTCCCGCTGCAAGCGGACTTGCACCCCGTGCCGGCGGTGGATGCTCCTGCATATGAAGGATTCCGTAAGCCCGGCGATGCCGCGACGCTGCCCGAATTGATTCGCTTCCTCATCGACCGTACCGGCTACATCCGCTCGTTAGAGGACGAGGGCACCCCTGAAGCCGTTTCCCGCATTGAAAACTTGAAGGAACTCGCCAATGCGGCCCAGGACGCGCAGCAGCGCGGGGAGACGTTGTCAGAGTTTCTCGATCACGCCGCGTTGGTCAGTGACACCGACCGTTACAATCCCCAAAGCCGCGTCACCCTGATGAGCCTGCATTCAGCCAAAGGGCTGGAGTTTCCCCTGGTGTTGCTGGCGGGAATGGAAGAGGGTCTCTTTCCCCATTCGCGCACGCTCAATCAACCCAATGAACTCGAAGAGGAGCGGCGGCTCTGCTATGTGGGCATGACGCGTGCCATGGATGCCCTGGTGATGACCCGTGCCCGCTATCGTCGCAGGTACGGGAACGACATGCCCGAATCCAGCATTCCCTCCCGCTTTCTGGAAGAGATTCCGCCGCGCTTGCTGGAAGACCTGACCCGTGGCCAGCGCGCATCGATCGGCAGCGCTTATGGTTCACGATCCGGCCGCAGCAGCGACGAATGGGAATCGCCCGGGCACTACAGTTACGAAGACGAGGACCAGCGTCCCCGCACCGTTTCCCGGACAGCAGCGCCTGCCGGCCGGCCAGGTTCACTCGATAACATCGCCCAGTTCTTCTCTTCGCGGAAGGGGAGTGGGAGCCGGCCGAAGTTGGAGATCCCCGTCTCTACGGGAGCGACTGGATTCCGTAGTGGTCAGCGCGTTCGTCATCCCAAATACGGTGAGGGCGTTGTCTTCCGCCGCGAGGGAGACGGTGACGACGCGAAGATTACGGTACAATTTGCAGAATTCGGCGTGAAGAAGCTAGTGGAAAAGTTTGCTCAGCTGGAAAAAGTGTAGACAAGGAAAATAATGGCCAATACCAAGAACGTAGAAGACAAGTTGGAACGCAAGAAAATCAAGCGCACGGCGCGCAAAAAAGCTGCGCCCAAAGCCGCACGTACCCTGCCCCGAGGTTCCAACAAGAAGAAAGCCAAGAAGCTGACCAGAGGTCAAAGCAAGCGCTAAGCGGCGTTGCCTGAATAGGCCTATCGAGAATACAAAAGTCCCGAAGGGACGGCTGAGAGTAGCCCAGGACGACAGTCCTGGGTAGGGTCCGAGAAACGTGACTAGTCCCGTAGGGACGGCTGAGAATGTCCCAGTACGTAGTGCTGGGCAGGCTTTTTCCCACCGGGAATTTTCGAGTTGAGTGCGATGTCCACCCAGGACTGACGTCCTGGGTAATTTTCAGTCGTCCCTACGGGACTGGTCACGCGTTTCGAACCTAACCCAGGACTGACGTCCTGGGCTACTCTCAGCCGTCCCTTCGGGACTTTTCTGCAGAAGTTCAAAGGAGCCGAGACGCTGCGAAAGCAACTGTTCGCAACCAAATCGATCGACAAGCTGATCAGCGACTCGGAGCTCCCCGAGCACTGTCTGCAGAAAACCCTCGGCCCCTGGTCGCTTACCGCGCTCGGCATCGGCGCGGTCATCGGTTCGGGAATCTTCACCGTGGTCGGCACCGCCATCGCGGGCGAGAAGTTCGATACCTCCTCCATCCTGAACACCCCGTTACTGGATTACCTGGTGAATCACCACGCCCTGTCGGGCCGCCCGGGAGCAGGTCCGGCGCTGGCCTTTTCCATCATGCTGGTGGCCATCGTCTGCGCCTTCACCGGGCTGTGCTATGCCGAACTGGCGTCGATGATTCCCATCGCCGGCAGCGCCTACACCTACACCTACGCCACCATGGGGGAACTGGTCGCCTGGATCATCGGTTGGGATCTCATCCTCGAATACGCCGTCAGCAACATGGCCGTGTGCGTCGGCTTCGCGGCCCACATTGTCGATTTCATGGATTGGTTTGGACTGCATCCCAGCGCGCGTTGGATTTCACCTGCCTTCTTACCCTCCGGACTCACCGACCTGCAAGGCAATACGATCTACCAGCCAGGCTGGCATCTGGGCTTTAACATGCCGGCGTTTCTCATCGTGCTGCTCCTCACCATCGTCCTGGTGCGCGGTATCCGCGAATCCGCCGGGACCAACAACGTCATGGTGGTGCTCAAAATCTCCGCCATTCTGATCTTTGTCGTTGCCGGATCGCACTTCATTCATCCTGCTCACTGGCATCCCTTTTTTCCCAATGGCTGGTCTGGCGTCCTCACCGGCGGCAGCATCATTTTCTTCACCTACATCGGCTTCGATTCGGTGTCGACCGCGGCGGAAGAGTGCCGTGTCCCGCAGCGCGACGTTCCTTTCGGCATTCTGGCTACGCTTGTCGTCTGCACCTTGCTCTATGTCGCCGTCGCCGTCGTGCTCACCGGTCTGGTTCCCTGGCAGAGCCTGGTGGATGATGCTGCGCCGGTGGTCAATACCCTAAAGAAGCTCCACCATGAAACCGGCTCGTCGACGCTCAACTGGGTAAGGCTGATCGTGCTCTGCGGCGCGATGATGGGCATGATCTCCTCCATCCTCGTCTTCCAACTCGGCCAGGCGCGGGTCTGGTTCGCCATGTCGCGCGACCGCCTCTTTCCCCGCTGGTTTGGCAAGGTGCACCCGCGTTATCGCACCCCGGCCGTAGCCACCGTGGTAGCAGGTTTTGTGGTGGCCATTCCCAGTGGACTGCTGGACATCGGCACCCTCGCGGACCTATCGAATATCGGGACACTCTTTGCCTTTGTGCTGGTATCGATTGGGGTGCTGATCCTGCGCTATCGCCAACCGGAGAGGCGTCGTGGCTTCCGTGCCCCGGGCGGAATTTCCGTACCCATCCTGAGCATCCTGTTTTGTGTGCTGCTCATGTCCGGCCTGCCGGTCATCACCTGGCTGCGCTTTTTTGGCTGGCTGGCTATCGGCTTGGGCATCTATTTCCTCTACAGCCGTAAGCACAGCGAGTTCTCCTCACTTTCATGAATCGTCCTGCGCCCTCCCGCCGGATCGCGGCCGCGTGGTTGCGATCGCTTCCCAAAACGGAACTCCACCTTCACCTGGAAGGAACCGTTACCCCGGAAACTCTGCTCGAATTGAGCCAGCGGAACGATGATCAGCCGATGACGCTGGAGGAGGCCCGGGCCCTCTATCACTACTCCGATTTCACCGGGTTCCTATTGGCCTTCAAGGCGGTGAGCGAACGGCTGCGCACCCCGGAAGACTACGAATTGATTACCTATCGCATGCTGCAGCGTCTGGCGGCTCAGGGCGTAGTGCATGCCGAGGCCTACGTCTCCGTGGGCGTTGTCTACTACTGGAGGCGGATCGAGTTCGAACCTCTCTTTTATGCGATGGAAGCAGGGCGAGTGCGCGCTGAGCAGAAATTCGGGATCACGCTCTATTGGATTTTCGACGCGGTCCGCCACTTTGGCCCGGAGGAGGCGGCGAGGGTCTTTCGCAAGGCTGCTGAGCTACGCCAGGAGTGGCCCAGCATCGTCGGCATTGGGATTGGCGGCGACGAGCGGCGGACCGGCGCGGAGCCCTTCCGCGAGCTCTATCAGCAGGCCAGGGATGCGGGTCTTCGTTTGACCGCGCATGCCGGTGAAACCATGGGGCCGGAGAGCATCTGGGCGGCACTCAATATTGGCGCGGAGCGCATCGGCCATGCGCTGTCCGCTCAACTGGATCCGGATCTCATGGAGGTGTTGGCTGAACGCCAGGTACCGCTCGAAATTTGCGTGACGTCGAATTTGCGCACCGGTTGCTGTCCCACTTTGGAAGAGCACCCGGTACGCCGCTATTTCGATGCCGGCCTCATGGTGACCCTCAATTCCGATGACCCGGCGATGTTCGAAAGCGATCTCCAGGACGAATATCGCCTGGCCCATGATGCGTTTGGCTTTACCCCCGAGCATCTGCGTGAATTGGCGGCTAATTCTATTGAAGCCAGCTTCCTCCCGGCGGTACGAAAGGTCGCCCTGCTGCATCAAATTGAGCAGGTGAAATAGTCCTTTGGTGTCCACCGCCGTAACTACGTGGTTTTCATCAACCTGCGCTATTATTTCGGCATGATGTACATGGATGGTAACGATTTCAGGGCTCAGGGTTCCGGCGAAATATTGCCGGCGATCTCGCCTACCCAGGAAGAAGAGGGGTCTGCTATGGCGATTGTTGGCTGGACTTCGGTTGCTGTTGGTATTGCTGCTGTGGGTCTCTACGTCGGCCGCGAGTTGCGTGCGCGTTATAAATTCAATCACCGCACGCAGTACGATTTTTTCTCGCATGCCGGGGATAGTGTTTGCTCAGCAGACTACGGCACTGGAATTTAACCCTTCACCCACGGAGCCCCATTCGCCGTCGCGGTGATCCCGCTCGGCTGCGGCGCGTGACCGCCGGACGCCGTGCACTGGTGGACGCCTGTTGAAACGGGCTGCGAGCTTTAGCGGCTGTGTTCATCCGGAATAAGGCTGTTCTTCCTCTTGCAATAGAGATTCTGCAGTCAACTGCTCGATTCCCCGTAGGGAGGGGAAGAGCACGCTCCAAATGCCGGTCACGGCCAACGCCCCGATACCTCCAATCACCACGGCCCTCACCGCCCCCCACCACTGGGCGGTCACTCCGCTTTCAAACTCACCCAATTCATTCGACGCTCCAACAAAGAGCGAGTTGACGGCGCTTACTCTGCCCCGCATCGACGCCGGGGTGGCCAGTTGCAGCATCGAAGACCGGATCACCACACTGACCATGTCCGAGGCTCCCACCACCATCAGCGCAGCCAACGAAAGCTGCAGGCTCCGGGAGAGGCCGAAGACGATCGTGGCGCTCCCGTAAACAGCCACTCCAATAAACATAAGAATGCCCGGACGTTGCAAAACCGGGCGGAAGGTCATCCAGATAGAAACCGCCAGTGCACCCAGCGCCGGCGCCGAGCGAAGGGCTCCCAACCCTTGTGGCCCGGTATGCAACAGATCGTGGGCGAAGATGGGCAGCAGCGCGGTCGCACCGCCCAAAAGCACCACGCAAAGATCAAGGGAAATCGACCCCAGTAAGAGCTTGGATTTCCAGACGTAGCGGAAGCCGGCCAGTATTACGTCGGTGGAAATGGCCCGATGCTCCATCCGGCCGGGACGTACATGCAAAGACCCGATCAACAACACAAAGCTGATTCCGGTTGCCAGCGTAAATAGAAACACAATCGGAGCTCCGTAGAGCCGGCCTTTCAGCGGCAGGGTATAGAGCAGACCCCCCACTGCCGGTCCGGCAATGTTGGCGATCTGGAAGACCGTTGCTCCCCAGGTGATGGCGTTCACGAAATGTTCCGTAGGCACCAGGTGAGGCAGCAATGCCGAACTGGCGGGGCCGCTGAAGGCGCGTCCGGAGCCGATCAGGAAGAGCACAGCGAAGATCGGCTCGACTCGATGCAGCCCTTGTAATGCGAAAACAAGCAGGGTGAAGGTGCACACGATCTGCAGCACATAGCAGACCAGGATCACCATCCGCCGATCATAGCGGTCCGCGACATGCCCGGCGGGCAGCAGAAACAAAAGCCCGGGCAAAAACAGTACCAGCCCCGTATACCCCAGATCGATCGCCCGATGGGTGATCTCGTATACCTGCCAGGCCACAGCCACCGCTTGCGCTTCCGCGCCCATGATGACCATTACCCGTGCCAGCTGATAGCGGCGAAAATCTCGAAAGGCAAATGCTGCTGTCCCTGTTCCTGGTGGGGCCATATGCCTGCTTTTTTATTTTTAAAAACTTCAGAAGTGCAGTTTTTCTGTCAAAAAAAACTGCACTTGACCATCCCCGGAAAGGATATCGCACGCAGGCAAATACAATAGAACGCAGGCACGTCGTCACCATTTTTTTGAGAGCGACCTTAGCTGAGAAGGGTATACATGGCTGCAGACGTCACAGAAAACGAAGCCGAGAAAAAGCTAAGCCCGGCGCTGGAGGAGTTGCTCGAAGGGAACCGCCGATTTACCAGCGGCCGCACCTCTGCCTACCGGCGTGACTTGGCCATGCTACAGCAGACCCTGGAGAAGCAGGAACCGTTTGCCGCGGTTCTTTCCTGCTCCGATTCGCGCGTGCCCGTGGAAGTCGTCTTCGATCAGACGATCGGACAGCTCTTTGTTATTCGCGTGGCCGGCAACATGGTCACCCCGGAGATCGTCGCCAGTCTCGAGTATGCTGCCGCTGTGCTGGGCACCAACACCATCTTGATCATGGGCCACAGCCGGTGCGGGGCGGTCACGGCGGCGATTCAGAAACAAGTGCAACCAGAACAGTCGTTTCCCGGCCAGATAGGCGTGCTCTTTCCGCACATCCAGGCGGCCGTGGATCAAGCTGGCCCCGATTTAGAGTCCACCATCCGCGCCAATGCACTGATCCAGTCCGCCCGGTTGCGGGAATTGTCCCCGCTGCTGGCCGCGATGATCGACGAGGGCAAGCTACAGGTGGCGACCGGCTACTTCGACATCCGCAGTGGAGCGGTGACGCTGCTGGAGGGAGCCTGAGGTCTAGAGCAAAAACAGGATTGCTCTACCCCGGGTAGCTACCGCGCTGGGCCTTTTTCATCAGGAAAAAGGCCACTTATCGGAATCGATCGAAGCCACGTATCTCCTGTTTTTGCTTAATTGCCGTGCACAAACGTTGCGTATTGGGTATCGACGATGCCCAGGTTACGCGCCAGCCCCAGCTTGGCTTGGTTATGCTGGCTGGTGGTGTTCACCAGGGTGGTCTCGGCGTTGGCCAGGGTAGCCTGTGCCTGGACCACAGGCAGGTTATCGTCCACCCCTGCCTGGAAACGATCCGTGGTCTGTTCCAATTCTTTGCGCGCCAGCTCGACGTTGCTTTGCGCCACCCGCACCAGTTCGGTGGCTGTCTGCACATCCAGGATGCTATCCCTTAGCTGCCGGTTGATCTGTTCTTTCAAAGCGGCCAGTTGCTGGGTCAGACTAGTCAGGTTGGCGGCTGCGACCCCGCTATCTCCGCGAAACTTGGCTTCTTCAAAAAGGGGCAGGTTCAGCGTACCCCCAGCCACGAACGTTCCATGGTAAAGACCGCCGGTCACCCCGGTGACGCCATAATTGCCTTGAAAATCGAGTGTTGGCAGGCGCTCCCATTTAGCCGCTCTTCGTTGCAATTGGGCGGCCCGTACCTGGGCCTGCAAACCCTGGTAGTCCTGCCGGTTCTGGTAGGCCATCCGCTTCGCTTCGTCGATGTTCATGGTCGCCAGGTCGGCATAGGGCGCTGAGTCGGTGAGCTGGACCTCCTGCTCCGCCGGAAGACCGATCTCCCGGTTGAGTGCGATCTTGGCCTTGGCGAAATTGACTTCGGCCGAAACCAGGGCCTGCTGCTGGGTTTGGAACTGAACCCGCGCCCGCAATTCGTCCAGGTTCGCCGCCGTGCCCGCCTGGTGCTCAGCGACGGTTTGGTCAAGCAGCACCTGGTCGGCCTGCAGCAGCGCCTTCGCATTGTCCACCTGGGCGCCCAAAGCCAGCGTCTGCAGGTAGGAGTTGCCCACGGTCAGCACCACCAGCCCGCGCGAAGACTGCTTGCTGAAATAAGCAGCCCGCTCGTTCGCCTTTGCCGCCCGGTAGAGATCGATATTCTGCAGGCTGAACAGTGTCTGCGAGTAATTCACCATCGCGTCGGTCGAGTTGACCTCCACCACCGTCTTAACCGACGCCAGGTCCAGGCCAGGAAAAAGGGGAGCGGATTTGGCCAAGAGGTAGCTGGAAAACCCAAAGGCTGCCAAATTGATCTGGTGTGCTCCCGAATCGGCCTGCGCCGTGACGGTCGGGAGAAGCGACTGCAGGCTTACGCTGGTCTCTGCCTTCGCGCTCAATTCCTGCTGCCGCGCCTCGATCAGCGCCAGGTTGTGCTCTATGCCCATCCCAATGGCTTGATCGATGGTCAGGGGCTTGACCCCGTCGGTCGGCTTTACGATGGTTACGCTGCCGTAATAGGGGCTCTGCGCGGAACTCTGATTGGCCGTTTGCGCTGACAACACGCCAGCGGACAACAACGCCGCCGTACACGCTGCCCTAAGCCGCCGCCCTGGGATCGTCATTATGGGTCGTCGCTTCCTTTCCGTCCAACCCTTTAGATTGGTTCAGGGCCTTCAGGTTGCCTAAATCGTAGCCGCCTCGGGGCTCAACTCTTCCCCTTGTTCCATCGTACAAGGCAAGTCGCGGGGGCTTGGGCCTGACAGGGCACCCAAAAGTAGCCGAGAAGGACGATATTGGTCGCCTATAACCAAATCGTATAGTCCCGCCAGGGACGGGCTGAAAGTAGCCCAGGACGCAAGTCCTGGGTTCTGATGTCCAAAGGGAACAGTCCCGTCAGGGACGGCTGAGAATGCCCCAGGACGGCAAGTCCTGGGCTACTTTCCATGCTTGACGTACTCTCAATCGGAGCACGTGACCTTATAAGCGCCCAACCCTTACGATTCGTCGTCTGCGTGAACGTGTTTATGGGCGGAGGCGATTACCTTGTCTGCGCACGTTGGTGGAACCACCTCGTAGCGAGCCATCTCCATGTGGAAACTGCCCATCCCCTGGGTGAGGGAAGTGAGCGTTGCGCCGTAGGTGAGCATCTCGGCCATCGGGACTTCGGCCCGGATCACCGTCGTGCCCCGGCCGCTGCCCATCCCTTGAACGCGGCCCCGCCTTCCCGTCAGGTCTCCCATCAAAACACCGGTACAACCCTCCGGCGCCTCAATCTCCACCCGCATAAGGGGCTCCAGCAGTACAGGCCTGGACTGCTCCATGCAGTTGCGGAAAGCGAGTCGCCCGGCCAGCCGGAAGGAGAGCTCATTCGAGTCCACATCGTGGTAGCTCCCGTCAAAAAGCACAGCCCGGAAATCGACCATGGGAAAGCCGGCCAGCCAGCCCCGCGCCGCCGCCTCCTGGATGCCTTTCTCGACCGCTGGAATAAAAGTGCGCGGAATCGCCCCACCGAAAATCTCATTGACGAACTGAAACCCTCCGCCCAAGGGCAGCGGTTCCAGGCGGATCCAGCAGTCGCCAAACTGCCCGTGGCCCCCGCTCTGCTTCTTATGCCTGCCCTGGGCGCTGGAGCTGCCGCGGATCGTCTCCCGGTACGGCACCTTGGGCGCCTTCAGTGTCACCTCGGTGTGGTACCGGCGTCGCAGCCGTTGCACGATGGACTCGATATGGGGTTGGCCCGAGCCCGCCAACAGGAATTCATGGGTCGCGGCATCGCGATAGAAGCGGACCATCAGGTCCTCCTCCATCAGCTTGTGTACCGCAGGCGCCAGTTTATCTTCATCCGCCCGCGTTTTAGGCTCAATGGCATAGGTGACGGCGGGCTCGGGCATGGTCACCGGGTCAAAGTAAATCTCATGCCCCGCATCCCCCAGCGTGTCGCCGGTGAAGGTCTCGCGCAGCTTGGCCACGGCGCCCACATCGCCCGCGTGCAACTCCCCGATGGGACTTGCCGTACGCCCTTGCATCACCGTCAGGTGGGCCAGACGCTCCGCGCTGTGGTGGGTGTAGTTGGTGACCGTGGAATCGTTTTTTGCGATCCCGGAAAAAACCTTGAAGAAAGAAATCCTTCCCGCGAAAGGATCGGACATGGTCTTGAAGACGTACAAGGAGAGCGGCTCGCGATCATCCACCTTGCGCAACACCATCTCGGCTTCGGAATCGGGGCGAACGCCCGCGGATTCCACCGCCCCCCGGGCAGCCACCGGGACCCGCTCCACCGGCGAGGGCGCGTACACCTGGAGAAAATCGAGCAGGTGGTCGCTGCCCACGTTCCGCAGGCCGCTGGCAAAGAGCACGGGAAAGATCCGGTCCTCGCGGATGGCCTCATGCAGGGCGACGATCAAGTGTTCTTCCGGGATGGTTCCTTCGCGGAAGTACTCCTCCATCAGCTCGTCCTTGCCCTCGGCGACCAGCTCCACCAGGGCCTGGTGGGCCTCCGTGGCCTCTTCCCGCAGGCGTACCGGGATCTCGGAAAGGCGCCCGCAACCGCTGCCGTCCGGTTCGTACACAAAGGCTTGCATGGTCACCAGGTCCACGACACCGCGGAAGGTGGGATTTTGTCCGTTGCCCTCAAGTATGGGTAGCTGCACCGGAACCACCTGGCGGCCAAAACCTTCGCGCAAGGCGTTCAGGGTGCGTTCGCGGTCGGCGCGCGGATGGTCCATCTGGTTGATGACGATCACCCGGGGCAGATTGAACTCCTCGCCGAACCTCCACACCCGACGGGTCATGGCTTCCACCCCGCAGGCTGCGTTCACGACCAGCAACGCCGCCTCCACCGGCAGCAGCGCGGCGCGGGCCTCGTGCACAAACATGGGAAAGCCAGGGGTATCTAGAAAATTGATCTTTACGTTGCGCCACTCGGCAAATGCCAACGCATTCTGCATGGTGGTCCGGCGCGCTACATCCTCTTCGTCATAGGCGGTGACCGCGCTGCCGTCGTCCACCCGGCCCAACCGTTCGGTCATCTTGGCTGCCTGAAGCAGTGCAGAGATCAGGGTGGTTTTGCCGCTGTGCGCATGACCCACGAGGGCGACGTTACGAATGTCCTGCCCCTGATAGGTTTTCAATGAACGATTCATCCCAGGTATCTCCAGTTCTCAGGATTCGGAGTCCCGTTTCGGAGTCTTGGAGCGGTCCGTGCGCGCTGGGGAGCGCGTTACCATGCACGCGGGCGGTCTGCTTCGTTTGCGGGAACCGAGTGTAGCACAAGAACAGGGTGGACTACTTTCGCTCCAGCTCTGCACGCTGGCGGCGCAGATTCCAGGCAAAGATTCCGATCCGCAGCAGCAGGATAAATAGCAGGGCTATCGCCAGGGCCGCCGACTGGCCGTGTACTCCGCGACGCAACAAAAAACCTAATGCTCCCAGGACGGCGATCACAAATACGCCGAACGTTAGCCACTCCGCGCGATTTTTCATATCACTTCCTTAGTCTCTGCCTGCTCCGCGACAGCCGGACGAAGATCACAATAGCCAGCCCGGCAAAGATCCCCATCGCCAGCATCGAGCTCAACTGAAAGCGAAAAAGCACGGCGCCGGCATTGGCTCCATGGGCGCGCGACAGCAGCGCTTCCAGCAAGACAAAGACACAAAAACTGATTGCACCCGCTCCCGCCAGGCTGAGTACGATCTTCAAAGGTCGAGTTCCCCATCCCCCACCGGAAGCCTGCATCATATCGCATCCGGGCTGCCGCCTACCCATTACAATGGAGGACACTGAAGGTTGAAGAGTGAAGGGCAAAGGAACCATGCAAGCTATTCCATCAACGCCTACGGCGATAATTCCAAGCACGCACCCGTACCGCCCCCGAACCGGGCTCCGCATGGCGGCACTGCTCTTGCTCAGCGCCGTTGTATCTGCGGCTCACTTTGCCCTGGCGCAGTCCACCACCGTGCATGATCCGGCGGCCCTCAAACCCCCGCCTGGCGCCCGTGTGGCGATCGTCGAGTTTGAGGATATGGAGTGTCCCGACTGTGCCCGCGCCAATCCTCTCTTACGCGACGCCGCCACTCAATACCACATTCCCTGGGTGCGTCACGATTTTCCCGTTGCCCTTCCACGCCTGGAGCTTTGACGCGGCGGTATATGCGCGCTGGTTTGACACCAAGTCGAAAAAGCTGGGCGATGATTTTCGCGATGCGGTCTTTGCCAACCAGCAGCTGATTGATGCCGCGGGAGAGACCTCGCCGGAGACTCCGGCAGGTCCGACGACGGCGGCCGCGGCCGCGATTCGTAATTTCGCGGAAAAGTTCGCCCAGCAGCATAGCATCGAGCTTCCTTTTGTGATCGATCCGCAAAAGAAGCTGGCCGCTGAAGTCCAGGCCGACCTCGATCTCGGCAAGCGCATTGGCATTGAGCACACGCCAACGATCTGGGTGGTCACCAACAAGACCAATGGTGTGCCTTTTGTAGAAGTGGTCGACCGGCAGCGCCTCTACCAGATCATTGACCAGGCGTTGGCCGATACCAAGGGCCAGACAACCGCCTCTACGCACAAGGGCACCGGCCAATAGCGCATAGCTGGTTTAGTAACCGCGGACGGGCTGACGGGTATGGCGTGAAACCCTCCCCAAGACTTAGGTCTGGATGTTGACCAGTTGGCCGGGCGGGGTTTGCCGCGTCTGCGGCGAACGCCAGTGGTCGATGTAAGAAATCTGGTGCACGCAGGACACAGTGCAGTGCGGAGCGCAGCCCTTTTCCGTCAGGTACTCCCGCTTAAGGTCGGCTTTAGTGTATTGCGCCAGCGGAACTCCGGGGTAGCCGCGCTGTTGGGAGCAATAGTGCACCAGCCCGTCCTCGCAAACGTATAGAAAACGTGAGCCGGCGCGGCATCGCCAGTCGTTCGGCTCCGCATTGGCGATCGCTTCCTGGAACTTGTTGAAGCGGGAATAGTTTTTCTTGGCCATCCCGGCCATCTGGTAATAGACGCGCCGCTCTTCATCTTTCAGGGGCTTCAGCTGACCGTCCCCGTCGTGGATGATGCCGATGGTTGAAGTAAAGCCCAGCTCCAGCGCCCGGTTGCCGATGACCAGCGCATCCTGCGGATTCCTGATGCCGCCGCCCACCACCGAATTGATGTTGACGTGAAACTCGGCATGCTGGGAGAGGAACTCCAGCTTCTTGTCCAGAACCTTGAGGCTCTTCTTCGAAATCTCATCCGGCTCGATGTTGTCGATCGAGATCTGCATGTGGTCGAGGCCGGCGCGGTTCAACTGCTGGATCCGCTCCGGCACCAGCAGGTATCCGTTGGTGATCATGCCGGCTACCCGCCCGTGGTGGCGGATACGGGCGATGATGGCGTCCAACTCCGGATGCGTGAGCGGCTCCCCGCCGGAGATGGTGATGATGCTGGCGCCCAGGGCGGCCAGGTGGTCGATGCGGCGCAACATCTCTTCCCGCGGCACCGGCTTCGAAACCTTGTCGTACTCGTTGCAGTAGGCGCAGGACAGATTGCAGAACCGCATGGGCACAATCTGCGCCATGACTACGTGCCGGGTGGAAGATAAAGCACGCCCAACCACCATCAGCTCGCGCACTTTGCGCCTGGCCGCCGTGGTCCGGCCTTTCAAGGTCTGTTTCTGCTTCCGCTGCTGCATCTGCTTGTATTCAATCACAGCGCAAGCAGGGGCGCGAGTAACCACAAAGGAATGGGCAGGATGGCGGCCTGAGCGGTATCCCAGGCCACCCGGGCGGTTAATGTTTCTTTGGCTTTCCTGCGCTCATGGTCAGGACTTGCTCCTGCTTGTTGCGCATCACCGTTACCTGCACCAGCTGTCCGCGGTGATTGCGAATGGCCTTCAGCCAGTCATTCTTGCTCGTCATCTGCTGCGAGTCGACCTTCACCACGACATCTCCAGCCTTCAGGCCTGCTCGCGAGGCCGGGCTCGGGTCATCCACGCTTTCCACCAGCAATCCGGTGCCGCTCTTCACCCCGAAATAGTCCGCCAACTGCGTCCGCACCGGGTTCACATCCGCGCCCACGTAAAGCGCCCTGGGGATCATGCTGTCCAAAAACGCGGCACCACCCGAAGGGACGTTTCCCAGGAAGCTTTGCCCGGACAAGGGGGGGGCGGCGGGCTCTGGAACACTGAAGTGTTGCGACCAGGCCATCTGTTGCAGCGCTGCCCGGTCGCACAGCTGCGCCGTCACGTGGATGATGTTGCCGTCTCGGCTGATGAGTAAAGTAACCGTGCGCCCCGAAGGCATCTCCCGCAGCCGGTGCCGCAACTGGTCGGCATTTTCAAAAGCCTGGCCGTCCAGCTGAAGAATAACGTCGTGCTCCTTGAGGCCGGACTTGCCGGCTGGAGCGTCGTGGTCCACCATGACCACCTCGGCCGCGTGCGTGTCATTCAAGTGCAGCGCGTTGGCACGCTTTTTATCAACCGGCCCTAAATCAACCCCCAGGTAGCCTTGTGCGCTATACAGCAGAAACTCAGGAAGGTTGCCGGGCAGATTCAGCGCGTCTCCTGACGCCCAGCTGGCGTGACTATAGAGAAGACCGCCCAGAACCGTCAGCCACTAAACCCAAAATCGGAAGGTGCTTCATCGCAGGACTCCCAGGGACTCATACCGTTATGACTTGCTGCACACCCAAAAAGGCCACTCCCAAGCTACTGGATCTGCGGCGATTCATCCAGAATTTCGTTGGAGATGGTGCGAATATGCGGATTGTCGTCCTCCGACGCCACCGTGTGCAATACCTCACGCACACTGCTATCGGCCTCGACCGGCTGCAGGAGTTCGATGGCGCGAGAGCGCACCGTGGCATCCTGATCGTTCATGAGTGCTTCCAGCACCCCGTCGCGCACCCGCATATCTTCTGCCACGTACGGCTTGAGGCCGTCCAGGGCTTGCAATCGGACGCGGGCGTTCTTGTCGTAGCGCAAGGCCACCAGCAAAGCATTGCGGACCGGGCCATCGGAGCATTGGTGCCCCGCTTCGCACTCCCGGCCAGCAGGCTCACGGAATTCTGCGCCACCCCGGGATTCACCTGGCTCTGCGCTCCCGCCAACAGCAATTCCCGTATCTGCGGATCATCGAGCGATCCGTGGGTCGTCTCCGGAACCAGGCGATTGAAGTGTACTTCTACATTCTCGGTATTTGGTTGACGGACAATGCTGCTGACGTTGGCGATGGTTCCCGGTCCCGCGATAGCCGACGGCAGCTCAGCCGGTGGGCGATGGCTGCGCAATGCGGATTGGTAGCCGGCCCAGCCTCCGGAGGCGAGGCCCAGAACCAGCAGGGCAGAGGCCGCAACCGGAGCCCGGCCGAGCATCGCCACGCCTCGGAACATGGACTGCTGGATACGCGTCAGCCAGCCGCTTCGCGGCATGGTGTCCAATGCTTCCTCCAGCCTGAGCCGGGCTTGCGCCAGCAGGTTGGCGGAAGGTTCCAGGGTAGGCGCAAGCGCCATTGCCTGTTGTAGGGCCTGTACTGCTGCAAACTCCTCCTGACAGCGTTTGCAGGAGGCTAGATGACCTTCCAGCAAATGGCACTGATCGTCAGGAAGTTCTCCGTAAGCGAATAGAGCAATCTTTTGTTGCGCCAGCTCGCAATCCATACCAAAAACCTCGCCTCATCTTAGTGTCGCCAAAATAGTTCTTAGTTTTCTAGTAGCCCGGAAGAGCGTGTTCTTGGCGGTCTCTTCCGTGGTGTTCAACATTTCACCGATCGTTCTTAATCTCAAGCCCTGGTAGTGCTTTAGCTCGAAAACCATGCGTTCCCGGGGAGTCAGGCGGCCCAGCGCTTCCTGGATCCGCTCTCCCAGCATCTTGCGCTCCAGCTCACGCTCTGGATTCGCCATCGCTCGCTCGTCGGAGATATTGCTCAGCAGATCCATCTCTCCGCCGCTGGAGTCGACCACCACCGATTGCTCTTCACGGCGGGACTTGCGCCGCCGCAGGTGATCGAGGCACAGGTTGGTGACGATGCGGTAGATCCAGGTATAGAAGGAACATTCAAAGCGAAAATTTGCCAGGTAACGATAGGCCTTGAGGAAGGCTTCCTGGTGGATGTCCTGGGCATCCTGTTCAGACCCTGTGAGCCGGAGCGCAAGCCGCAAAACTGGCTGGTCGTACTGCCGCACCAAGGCTTCGAAGGCCGTTCGCGAGCCTTTTTGTGCTTCGCGGATCAGCTCGGTTTCGGTGGCCCGACCCCATGCTTCGCTAGCCATGCCTGAGGTCGATTGTATCGTTCGTTGCGGAGCCCAGGCAGAATGGGCAGCCTTGATTGGCCCTTGCGAGGTAAAGCGAAGCGCGTCCGTAGTCATTCGTCGCCCCAGGTACACACAAACCACTGTCCCCTAGACGTAGCGGCTGGGCGTTTGGTAAGCAGCTGAGATTCGATAGACTCAGCCTATGTCTTCCCTATTCGAACACTCCGGCGAAAGCATTGTCGCGTACTGCGACGGAGGGTCGCGCGGCAACCCGGGTCCGGCCGGCTTCGGCGTTTATATCCAGGACTCGGCAGGAAAAGTCTTGGCCGAATTGAGCGAGTTTGTGGGTGAACACACCAATAACTTCGCCGAGTACTCGGCCTTGCTGGCATCGTTGGAATTTGCTATTGCCAACGGGCACTGGCAGTTTGCGGGTCGTCTCCGATTCTGAGCTGATGGTCAAGCAGATCAAGGGTCAGTATCGCGTAAACAGCCCCGAACTCCGTCCCCTCTACGAAGAGGCCAAGCGCCGTATTGCGCGGCTCGACCACTTTCAGATTCAGCATGTTTTGCGGGAGAAGAACCGCCATGCGGACCGGCTAGCCAATGTGGCCATGGACCGCGGAATGGGTAGGGCTCCGGCTGCCGCACCCGCCCCCGCCGCCGCTCTACGCCGCCGCCCAGCAAGGGGGTCATGCTGCGCGGCCTGGTAAAAAACGGAGTGGTGCACGTCCTGGGCGGCGAGCTGCCCGACGGCATCTTCGTAAAAGTCATCCCGGAGTGATCAAGAGAAACCGCAGGTCCCGTGCAGCCAATATTGCAATCGCAAGTTGAGAAAGAAATGACGCTGCAGTAACCGATGCGAGGCCCGGAGGGCCGACTGCTAAACGTGAGCCCAGCCCGGGAGGGCTGGGGATCAATCCGAGGACGATCGAGCGCCGTAGGCGCGGCACTAAACTTTCTCACCCAGCCAGCGCAGCCTTCACCATTTCACTCACCACCCGGCCGTCGGCCCTCAGGCCGCTGGCCTGGATCCGGACCTGAACTGCCTTCATCACCGTCCCCATGTCTTTTGGCCCGAGCTGTGCGCCCTGAGCCCGCAACTCCGCCAGGGTCGAAGTCACCAGCTCCCGCAGCTCTTCATCACCCGCCGCCTTCGGCATGTACTCCTCGATTACCGTAATCTCCGCCGCTTCCTTTGCCGCTAACTCCGGGCGATTGCCCTTGGTGAATTGCTCGATGGAGTCCTTGCGCTGCTTGATCAAGGTGGTCAATACCAGTAAAGCCTGTGCATCGGTGACCGGGGTACGCTGCTCTATCTCCTTATTCTTCAACGCGGAAACCACCATCCGCAGGGTGGACAAGCGTTCCACCGCGCGCTGCTTCATAGCCCCCACCATATCCTGATGAATCTTCTCAACCAGGCTCATACTCCTCCATTCCCATTTAAGGGCCCATTATAGAAAGCTTTGTTTATTACAATGGAACCATGATCCGTAAGGTCCGTCTTTTTACTCCCGGCCCCACTCCGCTTCTGCCTGCAGCTCAGTTCGCGATGGCTGCCGCCGATATACACCACCGCACCCCCGAATTTCGCGCCCTGTACCTGAAGGTACTCCGCGACCTGAAGATTTTTGTCGGTACTAAGAATGACGTCATTCTGCTTGCCTCCTCCGGTACCGGAGCGATGGAAGCATCGGTTTCGAACCTGACCTCACCGGGAGACCGTGTGCTGGTGCTGACGGCGGGCAAGTTCGGTGAGCGCTGGGTCAGCCTGGCCAAGGCATTTGGGTGTGAGGTCGATGTAGTCAGTGCGCCGTATGGCCAGACCTTCGATCTGGATGAGGTGCCAAGGCGCTCAAGACTGAGACCCGCGCCATCTTCATGCAGGCCACAGAAACCTCGACCGGCGTGCGCCACGACGTTCCCGGTGTCGCCGAAGTCTTGAGGCAGAGCGGTAAGAAAGCGCTGCTGGTGGTGGACGCCATCACTGGCCTCGGCACCACGCACATCGATATGGATGCGTGGGGCGTCGATGTGCTCATCGGCGGATCGCAAAAGGCAGTCATGATTCCTCCAGGCCTTTCCTACCTGGCGGTCAGCGATCGTGCCTGGGACTTGATGGAGACTTCCCTCAACCCCCGCTACTACTTCGATCTGCGCAAGGAGAGAAAGAACGCGGCCAAGGGGGAATCCGCCTACACTCCCTCGGTGGCCCTGATTGCGGCCCTGGGAGCGGCTCTCGACTATATTGCCGGTCAGGCAGACGGTGATCTGGCGGCAGGCCGCGCCAAGCTGGTGGAAAACGCCGAAAGCTGTGCCGCTATGACCCGCGCTGCAGTGGAGGCCCTGGGCTTGAAGCTCTTCGCCCCGGATGCTCCGGCTGCCGCGGTGACCGCCGTATTGCCTCCTCCAGGGCTCGATTCCGGCGCCATCGTCAAGGAGTTGAAGAGCCGCTTCGCTGCCGTCATCACCAACGGACAAGGCGAGATGAAGGGGCAAATCTTTCGCATCGCCCACCTGGGGTTTTTCGACTACATGGACACCATTGCCCTGATCGGGGCCCTGGAACAAGTAGCCCACACCCTGAAGTTGCCGGGCTTCGCCTTCGGGAAAGCACTGGTGGCTGCCCAGAACATCTTCGCTTCGCGTGCGCCCGATGAGGCCGCGCAGCGGGACCGTGCCGCAGCAGGTGTCTCCCTTTCCGCACACTAGACCCCTATCACTCTCAACCGTCCCTACGCAGCGGCTTCCATCGGAAGCCGCCGCCCAGGGACACCCAACCCTTAGGAGAGCGATGAAAATCGTACTGGCAGAGAAAGTCTCGCCCGCCACCCTGGCTGTGCTTGAAGGCGAGAACAGTTGGCAGATCGTAACCCACGACCAGATCAAGAACGGTTTGGCCGCCGAATTGGCGGATGCGGATGCGCTCGTGGTTCGGTCCGCAGTCCAGGTGGACGAAGCGCTGCTGAATGCAGCTCCCAAGCTGCGGGTGATAGGCCGCGCCGGCGTGGGGGTCGACAACATCGACGCCGATGCCGCGACACGCCATGGCATCGTGGTCATGAATACGCCTGGCGCGAACGCCATCGCTGTAGCCGAGCTGACCATCGGGTTGATGCTCGCGTTAGGCCGCCAGCTACCCCGCGCCAACACGCTGCTGCACGCCGGCAAATGGGAAAAGAAGTCCCTCCAGGGAACTGAGCTGCGGGGCAAGCAACTGGGCATTCTGGGCCTGGGACGCGTAGGTCTGGAGGTGGCGCGACGGGCTAAGGCCTTCGGTATGGAATTACTCGGCCACGACCCCTTTGTCGCCCCCGCCGTGGCGCGGGAGAATGGCGTCCGCCTCTGCACCGTGGATGAGCTATTTCGCGGCGCCGATTACCTGACCCTGCACGTGGGGCTTACCCCCCAAACCGCGGGGATTATCAACGCCCAGACGCTGGCCACCATGAAGAAGAACGCGCGCATCGTCAACTGCGCCCGCGGCGAGCTGATCGACGATGCCGCCCTGGTGGAGGCCCTGCGCTCCGGCCAGGTGGCCGGGGCCGCCCTCGACGTCTTCAGCCAGGAGCCGTTGAAAGATTCACCTTACTTCGGGCTGGACAACGTCATTCTGACTCCGCACATTGCCGGTTCCACCGGCGAGGCGCAGGAGGCTGTTGGAGTGCAGATTGCCCAGCAGGTAAAGGACTACCTCAAGTTCGGGGTGGTGCAGAACGCCGTCAACCTACCCTCCATGACCTATGAGGAATATCAGGAGCTTTCCCCGTACATCCTCATGGCGGAGCGACTGGGTGCATTCCTCTCTCCCCTGGCTGCGGGAAATCTCGAGAGTATCCATCTTTCCTATAGTGGGCGGCTGGCCCAGGGCAAAACCGAGTTGGTGCGCAATGCCGCCATCCAGGGGGTGCTGGCGCATTCCGACGTAGTCAATCGGATCAACGCCCTATCAGTAGCCACGGAGCGCGGCATCCGCGTACACGAAGACAAGAAGGAAGAAGGATCGGGTGGAGCAGGAACGGTGCTTAAGCTGACCTTGCACACCGACACCGCTGATAGCACCGCAAGCGCCACCGTGCTTCATGGCAGTTCGCCCCGGCTGCTGGCTTGCGACGGCATCGATATCGAAGCCCCGCTGCACGGAACGTTGCTGTTCATCCGCAATCTGGACGTGCCGGGCGTGATCGGCCGCATTGGCACCATCCTGGGCGAGCATAAAATGAATATTGCGAATTTTGCTCTGGGCCGTAACCTGCGCACAGCCCAGCACAATGCGCTCGCCGTGGTCCAGATTGACGGCCGCGTCGCGGGCTCGGTCCTGGCCGCGCTGCAGGCCACGGAGGCCATTACCGAGGTTCGCCTCATTGAGCTGGCCGATCGCCAGCCCGCACCAGCAACCATCGAATAAAGAACCTGCAAAGTTGAAGGAGTGCCCGGATGCCGCTATACGAATACCAGTGCAAAAAGTGCGGACATCGATTTGAGCTGATCCAGTCCTTTTCTGCTGAAGATCCAAAGGAGTGCCCGGTTTGCCAGGGCGAGGTGGAACGGCTGATTTCCACCCCCGCCCGGCCCCATTTCAAGGGTTCGGGTTTCTACTCCACCGACTACGCTGCCAAACCGGCTGCTTCCGGCAAGTCGCAGGATGGTGGGAGCAGCTCCGACGGAGGCTCCGCCCCCGCCGACAAGGGGGGAACGTCCGACAAAGCCCCAGCCGCAAAGACAGAAAGTGCGCCGGCCGCGTCTCCGTCCACTTCCGCCACCAAATCGGAGTAGCCAGCCTGCCTCTCCATCGGTAACAAAAGACGGGTCCAAATTGAGTCCCGAAGGGACGGCTGAGAGTAGCCCAGGACGTCAGTCCTGGGTTGGTTAGAGAAATGTGACCAGTCCCGGAGGGACGGCTGAGAATGTCCCAGTACGCAGTGCTGGGCAGGCTCTTTCCTAACGGGGAATCTTCGATTTGAGTCGAGATTCACCCAGGACCCTGTCCTGGGGTATTTTCAGCCGTCCCTCCGGGACTCAAATTGGCACTCGCGTTTGGAGCGGTAGAGAGAGGCAAAATCTGTGAGAAATCCAGGCTAAGTGGTGGCAGCCGCCGCGGGCAGAATCTCTGCTACATCCACCCATTGGGTGGGATAGTCGCCGGTGTAGCAGGCCGTGCAATAGCGGTTGCCTTCTCCGCCGTCGCAAGCCTTCTCCAGCCCTTCCAGCGACAGATAGCTAAGCGAATCGGCTTCGATGTACTGCCGAATCTCTTCCACCGACGAGTTGGCCGCGATCAGTTCGCTCTTATTCGGAGTGTCGACTCCGTAATAGCACGGTGAAATAGTAGGCGGGCAGCTGATGCGAAGATGCACTTCCCGGGCACCCGCCGAGCGCACCATGCGCACGATCTTGCGGCTGGTAGTTCCGCGGATAACAGAGTCGTCGATCAGGATGATGCGTTTGCCCTCCAGCAGATTGCGCACCGGGTTCAGTTTCAGCTTCACCCCGAAGTCGCGCACCCGCTGCTCCGGCTCAATAAACGTGCGCCCCACGTAGTGGTTGCGGATGAGCCCGAAATTAAAAGGGATTCCGCTTTCCGCCGCGTATCCAAGAGCCGCCGTCACGCCGGAGTCCGGCACCGGCACCACCAGGTCGGCTTCGACTGGCGCCTCCCGCGCGAGCCGCCGTCCCATCTGCTCCCGGCTGGCCTGCACCCAGCGGCCAAAGATCCGGCTGTCGGGCCGGGCAAAGTACACATGCTCGAAGATGCAGCTCGCCTGCCGCATGCCGGTTGCATATTCCACCGAGGTGACGCCGTCGCGGGTCACCATCACCACCTCGCCTGGCCGCACGTCGCGCTCGTACTTGGCGCGCAGCAGATCAAAAGCGCACGTTTCCGAGGCGAAGACCACGGTGTCTGGACCATCGGGATTCGTAATGCGGCCCATCGACAGGGGCCGGAAGCCGTAGGGATCGCGGGCAGCAAAGATGCGGTCGCGCGTCATCATGACGATGGAGAAAGCGCCTGAAACCTGGCGCAGCGAGTCGCCGATAGCCTCGACCAGCGTTTTAGCGTTGGAGTGGGCAATCAACTGTACGATGATCTCGGAGTCGCTGGTGGTCTGGAAGTAGGCGCCCTCCCGCTCCAACCGGGTGCGCAGCGTGCCCAGATTCACCAGGTTTCCGTTGTGTGCGATGGCGATCAGCCCCCGGGTCGAGTCCACCCGGATAGGCTGCGCATTCAGTAGCGCTGAGTCGCCGGTCGTCGAATAGCGAGTGTGGCCAATGGACAATTCGCCGGGAAGTTTGGACAGCACTTCGTCGGTAAAGATATCCGCCACTAACCCCATGCCCTTGATGTTGTAAAGGTTGGTGTAATCGGCGGTGGCAATGCCCGCGGACTCCTGCCCGCGATGCTGCAGCGCATAGAGCGCGAGATAGGCCTGGCGCGACGCGTCGGGGTGGCCGTGCACCGCCACCACTCCGCACTCTTCGCGCAGCTTATCGAAAGGATTGGAGCTGGATTCCTCGGTTTCGTCGTGATCTGTATGCTGCTTGATGCTGGTACTCTCCATGCCCCTAATTTCCAACCGGTAAGTCGTTGCGCAGCAGCGCAGCCAGCGCTCCTGACCAGACATTGCGCAACCCCGAGACCTTCTCCCGGATGAGTACCCGGCTGTCGACCGCCAGCTCAAAGAGATCAGTTACGGTTTCTCCCAGGGTTACCACCATCAGGCCGTTGTACTGTCCAACTAATTTTTCGATTCGCGCCACCGATTCCTTAGCGCAACTGACAATGCACTGGCTTGCCGTCTCCCCAAAAAGATCCCATTCGGCCGGCAGGTCGGGAGCCTTGGAGAGATTAGCGCGCAGCCCAATCTCATGACCAAAGCATGCTTCCGCCAACGCAACCGCGATGCCACCGTCCGAGATGTCGCGGGCGGAATGGATCAGGCCCTGTTGCGAAAGCTCAGCCAGGCAGCGGTGCAGCTTGGCCTCCACCAGCAGATCCAGGCTGGGTGGCGTGCCCCACAGGGCGGAGAGAACCTTCCTGGCGTACTCCGAGGAACCAAACTCCTGCATGCGCTCCTCAAGCGGGGAAACCGACGCCGGAGCGATCAGCAGGACGGCATCGCCTGTCTGCTGAAAATCCGCCCCTATTGCCTTGTCGATCTGATCCAGGATGCCCACAATCCCGATCACCGGGGTGGGATAAATGCCTTGGCCGCGGGTTTCGTTATAGAGCGAAACATTGCCCCCGGTGATGGGGGTTCCAAGAGCCAGGCACGCCGCGGAGATGCCATCAATGGCTAACGAAAGCTGGGACATAATCTCCGGCTTCTCCGGGTTGCCGAAATTGAGGCAGTTGGTCGCCGCCACCGGGGTCGCGCCGGAGCAGGCGACCTTGCGCGCCGCCTCGGCTACGGCATGCGAGGCTCCCAACTTGGGGTCCAGGTAGCACCAGCGTTCATTGCCGTCGAGCGCCATGGCCAAGCCGCGGTTCGTGCCCTTGATGCGCATCACCCCCGCCTCACCCCCCGGGCCCTCCACAGTGTTTGTCTGCACCATCGAGTCGTATTGCTCGTGGATCCAGTTCTTGGAACAGATGTTCGAGGAGGCGAGCAGAGCACGCAGTTCATCCGCATAGTTGGTGGCGGAAGCGATGGCGCCGTTCAGAGTTTCCTCAAAAAAGGTGAGCTGCTCCAGCACCTCGGGCGGCGGATTGAGGCGAACGGGCGCCTTCCACTGCCCCACCGGCCGGTGATACAGCGGCGCATCGTCGGTCAGCGACTGGTTGGGAATGTCAGCGACCAACTGGCCATGGTGCAGGATGCGCAGCCTGGGTTCGGCGATCACCTCGCCCACGATGACCGCGTCCAGCCCCCACTTTTCAAAGACGCGGATGACTTCGGCTTCGCGATCCTTGTCTGCCACCAGCAGCATGCGCTCCTGGCTCTCGCTCAACATGATCTCGTAGGCGGTCATACCTGATTCCCGCTGTGGCACGTGATCCAGCTCTACTTCGAGGCCTACGCCCCCGCGGGCGCCCATTTCGCAGGTAGAACAGGTGAGGCCGGCGGCGCCCATATCCTGGATGCCCACCACCGCGCCGGTGCGCATGGCCTCGATGCAGGCTTCGAGCAGCAGCTTCTCCATGAAGGGGTCGCCTACCTGCACGTTGGGCCGTTTCTGCTCTGAGCCCTCTTTGAACTCTTCGCTGGCCATGGTGGCGCCGTGGATGCCGTCGCGGCCAGTCTTTGCGCCCACGTAGATCACCGGGTTGCCGATGCCGGATGCCTTGGCATAAAAGATCTCGTCCCGCCGGACCAAACCCAAGGCAAAGGCGTTGACCAGGGGATTGCCTGAATAGCAGGGTTCGAAGCGCGTCTCCCCGCCCAGGTTGGGCACGCCAAAGCAATTTCCGTAGGCCGCGATTCCGCTGACCACGCCTTCCAGCAGGGAATGGTTCTTGTGGATAACCGTGGAAGCCGATGCTTCGTTGCCCAATTCTTCTTCGGTGATGGGCCCGAACCGCAGGGAATCCATGACGGCGAGCGGCCGCGCGCCCATAGTAAAGATGTCGCGCAGTATGCCGCCCACCCCGGTTGCGGCGCCCTGAAAAGGCTCGATGAACGACGGGTGATTATGGGACTCGATTTTGAAGGCGCAGGCCCAGCCGTCGCCGACGTCGATAATGCCGGCATTTTCTCCCGGCCCTTGCACCACGCGGGCGCTATGTGTCGGCAGCCGCTTGAGATGGACGCGAGAGGATTTGTAGGAGCAGTGTTCGCTCCACATGACGCTATAGATCCCCAACTCAGTCAGCCCGGGAGGCCGCCCCAGGGCAGCCACGATACGTTGATACTCTTCGGGTGTGATGCTGTGTTGAGCCAGAAGCTCAGGCGTCAAAGAGATTGATTCCAGGTCCACGGAGAGCGACTCAGGTTTCATGCAGGTAAGACCATTGTCGCATGTTGCAGGAGTGTGACGGAGGAGAAAGCACGCCAGCCCGCGACGATGCCATCCGTGCCAGCCCCGGACTTCCTCGCCGCAGCGAGCATCAGTCCGGGGAGCGGGTTTTTAAACCCGCGAGAATACTCATCTTCCAATCACAGGGCTTTAGAGCGTGTGTGAGAACTATCCTCTCCAAATTTAGTCCCGTAGGGACGGCTGAGAGTAGCCCAGGACGTGAGTCCTGGGTAGAGTTCGAAAAACGACCCAGTCCCGTAGGGACGGCTGAAAATACCCCAGGATGAAATCCTGGGGGACCTCCAACTCTGAAATGGGCCATTAGCAATTCGGGGCGACAAACCCAGGAACATATCCTGGGGTAACTTTCGGCCGTCCCTACGGACTCGATTTGGCGAGGGCAGCAGTTTTCACACAGGCTCTTTTAGCCTTGGTGAGAACGCCCTAGCTGCCCAACTACTTGCCAACACTTGACTCAGCCATGTTGAGGAAAACGTTGGTCATGCTCTCCGCACCCTCGTTGGAGCTCTGAATCAGCAGGATCGATATCAGATCGTTGTTAGGGTCGATCCAGCCCTGGGTCCCGAAAGCCCCGCCATGGCCGTAGCTGCCGATGGTGTGCCCTGCCAGTTCACCCAGCGGATCAGTGACGATTTCCCAGGCGAGGCCATAATCGGACCCGCGCATCCAACCCACCGGTTGAATCCCGGTAGTTTGTGGCTCAGTCATCACGTGCACGGAGAAGGGCGACAGGTAGCGGTGGCCTTCGTAAACCCCGTCGTTGAGCATCATGCGGTAGAGGTGAAGCAAGTCTTCGGCGGTGGAGTAAAGGCCCCATCCCGGGGCTGGAAAGACGGCTCCCTGGCGGTATTTCGCCGGGTCGCCACCAAGGATGCTGGCCGGGGAGCGTACCAGCTTCCCGTCTTTCTGCGCGTAGACCATGGCAATGCGTGAAATCTTGTCCGGCGGCGGGAAGAAGAAGCTGTCCTTCATCCCCAGCGGCTGCAGGATGTGCTTGGTGATGAAGTCCACATACTTCTCGCCCGAGCAGACCTCGATAATGCGGCCGAGAATCTCGATGCCGGGGCTGGAGTAGCTCCACTGCGTCCCCGGCTGAAAGAGCAGCGGCTGTTTGGCCAGTTGCCTCACCACTTCATCGAGCGGCACGCTCATCGTCTGCGCGTAGTCGGGGATGGTAGGAGGGCCGGGGTAGTCCTGAATCCCCGCGGTGTGGGTAAGCAGGTC
Organism: uncultured Acidobacteriaceae bacterium; assembly: GCA_963785315.1. Classification (GTDB taxonomy): domain Bacteria; phylum Acidobacteriota; class Terriglobia; order Terriglobales; family Acidobacteriaceae; genus PALSA-350. Next base: position 499,655 of record CAWAUX010000004.1, read on the forward strand.
ACGGATGGTGATGGCGTGGTTGGGAACACCCGCGCGGACCTCATCGGGGTTTACTGTGGTTCTGACCCGCAAGCCCTTGAACTCCGGCAGGTACTCTTCGACCGGGTCGCGCAGAGCCAGCTTGCCTTCTTCGGCCAGCATCATGATGCCGATTGCCGTGACCGGCTTGGTCATGGACATGATCTGGAAAATCGTGTCCTTCTGCATTGCGTGGCCGGCTTCCACATCGGCCATGCCGGTCGCGTCGAACTCCACGATCTCGTTACCGTGGGCCACCAGGGTCACGGCTCCGGCGACGGTCTGGCGGTCGACAAAAGATTTCATCCGCTGCGGGATTTTCGCGAGAACGTCCTGGTCCACACCGGCAGCTTTGCTGTTGGACTGAGCGATGGCCGAAGAGAATGCCACGGCTAGAAACGGCAGCAAACAAAATAGTTTTCGCACGCAGAACAGCTTAGAGGACGCGAGCGCTTCGGCAAAACTAAATCAGCCTCGCCAAACCCGGGCCACGGCACGCACATGTTCCGGGCCAGTGCGGCAACAGCCCCCAATCCATTGGGCGCCGGCGCTCCGCCAACGCCCTGCCAATTCGCCAAATGCTTGTAACTGTCCGTCGCCTTGCCAGCAGCGATGCATAGCATCCCATTGCTCGCCGGAATTGGGGTAGACGATGATGGGCTTGCTCGTGACCTTTGCCAGCTCGCCGATGAGGCTGCCGATCAGCTCGGGAGCGGTGCAATTGACGCCGATCCCGATGATTTGGGGTTGCGCATCAAGCAACTCTGCGCACGCGCGCAATGTCTCGCCATGCGAAACGTGCGTTCCATCCCGGCAGGTGAAGCTGAGATACGCCGCGACATCTGGATACGGCTGGAGTGCGGCGACGATAGCCTTGGCCTCTTCGAGCGAGGGAATGCTTTCAAAGGCCAGGAAATCGGCATTGGTTCGAGCGAGCACCGCGATGCGTCGACTGTGGAACCCCACCAGGTCCTCGAAGGAGCAGTCATAGTTGCCGTGATACTCCGCTCCGTTGTGCAGCATCGCGCCGTAGGGTCCGAGCGAAGCCGCGATCCAAATCCGGCGCGGCGAGCCGGCTTGATACTCGCTCCTCACCTTTTCGGCCAGCGCCACGGATGCGCGTAGCGCATGGGCAGCGGCTTTGGCTGCGTCTTGAGGAGCGAAGCCGATCTCCTGAAAGCCTTCGGCGGAGACCTGGTAGCTGGCGGTCAGCAGGCAATCGGCGCCGGCGTCGAGATACTCGCGGTGCACGGCAGCGATGGCCTCGGGGGAGCTCTCCAGCACATGTGCGGACCATAGCGGTCCGGCCAGGTTAAAGCCTTTGCGCTCAAGCTCGGTGGCCATTCCTCCATCGAGCACGTGCAAGCCGCTGAGGTCGAGTTGCTGCATGGGCGTCATGGCTCTTACCGCAGTTTATCCTCGGTCTGCCCCGGATTTCCTGTACGCGAACCTGGGAGAGAGCCACGCGTGCGGCTTTCATTGAGGAAAGCCGCATGAAGTGCATCAACGCCACCAAACCCCACAGGGAATCCGGGTCCAGGGTAGGAGCCTTCTGATACACTCTGTTATAGTTTGCGGGCGTTCATGAGGGGCTCAGCCAGGGACCTTTCAGCACGTAGACATCCTTTCACCGCAAGTTCGGGGAGTGGCTCAGCCTGGTAGAGCACCTGGTTCGGGACCAGGGGGTCGGAGGTTCGAATCCTCTCTCCCCGACCATTCTTTCTCAAACATACAGAGGTTTACGCCGGGTGGTGATGACCTCTCCTCCTCAAAATAGAAGCTTGCCTTCCAGGGACTCAGGAATGGGAGCGTCAGCCGGAATCTTTGTTTCTCCCACGTAGAGATGGTTCAATTTTGGCAATTGCTCCGCGGCTTTCAGGCAGGCGGGCGTCACCGCCGTGCCAAAAAGATCTAACGACTCCAGGCGATCCATTCCGCCGAGCGCGAACACCGAAGTATCCGTTATTTTGGTGCGCATAAGGCGGAGTACGCGCAGGTGTTTCATCGCCGCGAAAACAGCGGCTGAGTGATCAGTGACCGCAGTCCCTGAGAAGTCAGCCATGACCATCTGTCCGGCTAAGGGCGTCAGCGCGGCTACCTCCTCATCCGTAAACTTTGCGCCCAGCATCGAGGCGTCTACCACCAGGTTGGCAGAGCTCCGGGATTCGTACTCCAGGACGTTGGGGAAGCGCGTTTTCAGTTGCGCAACTACCGGGGCCAGGGGGGCCCGCAAGTGTGCCACCGCCGCAGGATCGATCTCCTCGAAGGTAACCTCGGCAACCACAGGCCCTTCATTGGTGGGCGCACCCTGGATGGCGTTGGCCGGCAGTTTTGCCGGAGCACCGGCGGCAATCCATAACTCGATCAGCTTTATCTCATTTGCTGACAAGTGACGCTTGCCTTGAGCGGGCATAGCATCGTCGTCGGAAGAGGGGAGAGTGACACGGCGAAAAAGTTCGCTACCCTTGACGTCTCCAGCCTTGATGACTGGACCGTGTTTGCCACCCCGCATCAGCGCCTCGTAACTGTCGAGCCGCAATTCGGATTTCTGCTTCTCCGGACCATGGCAGGAATAGCAGTTCTGGGCGAAGATGGGTTCCACGTGCGCGCCATAGAAGTAAGCACGATCCGATCCGGAAGGAATTGCGCCGGGCGGAAGCCCGATCAACTTGCGCAGGCCCGCAGGCATTTGTTCGGTAAGGTGATTTTCGCCTTGCACCAGTTGGCCGCCACGATATCCCGTCCAGGACACGAGTCCAACCGCGCCCACCAGTCCCAAAGTGTAAGCGAAATCGTAACGTGAACCACTCAGGCGCTCGCGCCACATCCAGCACAGCCAGCAGGCGGCCGCAACCAATACTCCACCCCACATGTGCTGGGTGACCAACCGGCCTGAATATCCGCCACTCCTCGCCAGGCACCAACCAAGGATTGCGGCTCCGATGCTACTCAGCGTCGCGAGCGCCAATACGAAATCAACGGAGGCGCGCAGGTCAGGAAAGCGGCGAGACCTGCCAGTCAATTCCAGGAGCGGCACCAGCAGGACGAGGGCGATGGGAAGATGTACGGCCAAAGGATGAAAGCGACCGAGAAATTGCGCCGGCCTGGCGCGCTCCAACCCATCTGGTGGAAGAACGACGATCAGGACAGGCAGCACGAGAATTGGCACCAGGGCGAGCAGCCCAAGGCGCGTGCGGAACGGCATCTTGCGAAGCGATGCCTGCACGAAATTCTTTAGTTTGTTGGTTGCCGTTCTCTGCGCTATCGAGCCCACTGGGTCACGCCAAAACCTCTGCCACGACCCGTGCGGGTTTCACGCTCGTGAGTTTTTGCTCCAGCCCCTGGAACGAGTAGTTGAGTTTACGATGATCGAAGCCCAGCACGTAAAGCATGGTGGCGTGCAGATCGCGAACCTCCACCGGGTCCTTCACGATCTCATAGCCCATTGCGTCGGTCTCGCCCAGGGTCATGCCCGGCTTGATTCCACCCCCGGCCATCCAAATAGTGAACGCACCCGGGTTGTGGTCGCGGCCGGCAAAGGGCATGACCTGGCCGCTGCGATTCTCACGCATGGAGGTGCGCCCGAATTCCCCGCCCCACACCACCAGCGTGTCCTCCAACATGCCTCGTTGCTTAAGGTCGGTGAGCAGCGCCGCGATGGGTTGATCGGTTTCGCGACAGCGGTCCGCCAAACCAAGATTCACGGAATCTTTCGCTGAAGTTCCGTGGTCGTCCCATCCCCAATGGTAGAGCTGAATAAAGCGGACGCCTCGCTCCGCCAGCCGGCGGGCCACGAGGCAGTTGTTGGCGAAGCTGGATTCACCAGGTTTTGCGGCGTATGCAGCGAGCACGGCGGGCGACTCTTTGTGGATATCCATGGCGTCGGTGGCGTCCATTTGCATGCGGAACGCCATCTCGTATTGAGCAATCCGGGTCACAGTTTCAGGATTGCCGAACTCCGCATAGCTTTGCTGGTCGATCTGGTCCACGACGTCAAGCATGCGGCGGCGCAAAGGCCGGCTCACGTCTGCGGGGTTCTCCAGGTAAAGCACAGGCTCGCCGTGAGAGCGGCATTGCACGCCCTGGTAAACGCTGGGCAGAAAGCCCGATCCCCACAATTGCTTGCCACCGTCCGGTTGATTGCCGCCCGATACCAGCACAATGAAGCCGGGAAGATTCTGGTTTTCCGTGCCTAGTCCATAGATCACCCAGGAACCAAGTGAGGGATAGCCCAAGCGGGGATTCCCGGTCTGTACCAGCAGCTGAGCCGGCGCATGGTTGAACTGGTCAGTGCGCATCGACTTGATCAGACAGAGATCGTCCATGTGCTTTTCCAAATGTGGCAACCGGTCGGAAATCCACTGGCCGCTTTTTCCCGTTTGATGAAACGGAAATTGCGACCCCAACAACTTGGGCACGCCGCTGATGAACGCAAAGCGCTTGCCGGCCAAGAAGGACGCCGGACAGTCCTGGCCATCGAGCTTGGTCAATTCGGGTTTGTGATCGAAGAGCTCTAATTGGCTCGGCGCCCCGGCCATGTGCAAATAGATAATCCGCTTGGCGCGCGCAGCGAACTGCGGGGGCAACACGGAAAGCGGACTTGTAGGATCGCGTGTGAAATCGAGGCGCAAATTTCCGTCGACCCCACGTTCAGTGGCCTTAGCGGTGGGAAGGGAGAATTGCGACGCCAGGGTGCCCAAAAACATCGTGCCCACGCCCGCAGTGAAACTGCGCAAAAAATGGCGGCGGGTTTGCGCCTGCAGCAAGGCAAACCTTTCTTCCGGACGGGTGGGTACCGTTCGTTCCTTGGATAGCGGATCTTGCGCAACACGAGTTTCGGAATCGGACATGTAAGTCACCTAACCAAAGCGGCATCGAGATTAAATAGAATGCTGCCCACAGCTGTAAACGCTTCCAGCTCACTGCCTGTAACTTTCTTACCTGCTGATTCTGGAGAAAGATTCATACTTGCTTTTACCAAAGCCGGCTTCGGCATCTTAATGGCGTCCTTATAGAATGCGCGCAGCTTGGCCAGCTCGTAAGCTGTAGGATCGCGCGACAATACCAGGCGGGTTTCATAAACCAGCCTGGCATCCAGAACACTTTCGCCGGTGGAGTCGCCGGATGGTTTCGTGGCCGTATCCTTGATCACCCGTCGCGCCAGCGCCTGCGCCGCTTCCTGATACACCGGGTCGTTGAGCGTGACCAGCGCTTGCAACGGAGTATTGGTCGCTATGCGACGTGGAAGGCTCGTATCGCGATCGGAGGCGTCGAACATAAGCGCGCTGGGATAGCCGCTGGTGCGCTTGATAAAGGTATAAATAGCCCGGCGATAGCGGTCGGGGCCCGAGGCGTCGGTCCACTTGGCGTCGTTATAAACCGAATTCCAAATCCCGGGGGGTTGGGGAGGCATCACCGGAGGTCCTCCCATAACCGTGCTCAACAAGCCACTCGCTAACAGAGCCTGGTCACGTACCATCTCGGCCGTAAGCCGTTGCTGCGGACCGTGAGCCAGCAGGCGATTGCGAGGATCTTTCGCTCTCATCGCCGCGGTCGTGACCGCGCTCTGCCGGTAAGTGGCACTGGTGACTAACTCGCGTAGCAGCGCCTTCGTATCCCAGTGAAGGTCGTTTTGAAAATGAAGCGCCAGCCAATCCAGAAGTTCCGGGTGGCTGGGCCCTTCGCCTACGCTGCCGAAGTTTTCCAGTGTTTCGACAATCCCCGTCCCAAACAGCTCTTCCCAATAACGGTTTACCTCCACCCGCGCAGTGAGCGGTTGTCCAGGCTCGAAGAACCACTTCGCCAGGGTCAACCGGTTACGCGGAGCGCCGTCAGGAAGCTTAGGAAAAATCGCAGGCACGTCCGGCGGAAGATCCGGACCAATCTTGGTTAGAAAATTACCGCGTTCAAATTCCAGTGTCGCCCGGCGCGCAAAGGGTTGCTGCTCCACCATCACGGGAAGCGGAACCGTAGCGAGTTGGGCCAGTTCTTTATTGAGTTGTTGCAGGCGCTCGACGTTTTGCGCACGCGTGGGATCCTGGCCTAAGGTTGTCCAGCAGCCATCATCACTCAACGCGAGCCTGACCCGTTGAATCGGCGCAGGCTTATCGTCAATGTTCTTTACCTGCTTCAGATCAACCTGGATCCGGCTCCCTGCGGGTAAAGGCACCGGCGCCGCCGGTACTCCCACGATCCACCGCGTCCGGAAAAGTTTGGGAAGAGCTGCGAATGCGCTGGAGACTGAGCCGGCGGGATCCGCATGTTTGGTCTTTTGCCTGGCATCGCTTTCGCCGAATAGAGCAGCTTGCAGATTCCTCTCCGAGTCCTGCACAAAAGCGCGGAACACAATTTTGGTTTTTTCGCCTGCCGGCGAAATCACCCAAGCCCTCTACCTTATCCACAATGAAGCCGTTTTCCGGCGTGTGGCGGGCCGTATCTGCGTTGAGTGGCGGCACCTCGACACGGATCGCCGTCAGCACAGGCAGGTTAGCATTGGCTGTGAGCTCATAAAAGGATTGGGACGGCGTATCCGCGTTCGCCAGTGCTTCGCCGTTGTGGATGGTGAAGGTTTGCGCGGGCCGGCCGGCTGCCTTGGCATGAGCAAGTCTCGCCCTGCTCTCAGCGAGTCTTGTGCGCACGTCCTTCAACTGCGCTGCTTTTTTATCCGGAGCAAGCTTGGTGTTTTTGTTGACTTCAGCCAGATTGCTTTCCAGGTCAGGAATCATCAACTCCAGGGCCGGCAACTCGTTGGCGTCGGCAGTCTGGATGGGCAATGCTTTCCACTGCGCCTTATCTTCCACCTGGCGATCGGAGCTCTCGACTGAGTGCAGCAGCCCGGCCATCTCCTGCTGCATTTGCCAGGCGTCTGGATACTCGGCTTTATCTTTGGGAACCCTCAGGTTGGGCGAGTCATCCTGCAGGTCTGCATCCTGCTGCGTATTGAAGAAGGCCATCGATTTGTAATAATCAGTGTGGCGAATGGGATCGTACGGATGGGAGTGGCATTGCACGCAGTTCATGGTGATGCCGTTCAGCACCGACCATGTTGTGGCCACCCGGTCCATGACCGCGACCATGCGAAACTCCTCATCATCGGTGCCGCCTTCATCGTTGGTTGGCGTCTGCCGATGGAAAGAGGTTGCAATTCGATCCTCAAAGGTGGCGTTGGGCAGTAGGTCTCCCGCCAACTGTTTGATCACGAACTGATCGTAGGGCAGGTTGCGATTGAAGGCGTCGATCACCCAATCGCGGTAAGGCCACACACCTGGGCGCTCTACATCCTTTTCGTAGCCCTTGGTGTCGGCGTATCGCGCCAGGTCCAGCCACATCGAAGCCCAGCGCTCGCCATAACGCGGTGAAGCAAGCAACCGGTCTACCTGTCTTTCGTAGGCGCCGGGCGAAGAATCTGCCAAAAACGCGGCCTCTTCCGCAGGGGTGGGCGGCAGCCCTGTAAGGTCAAAAGAGACCCGGCGCAAAAGGGCCGCCTTATCAGCCTCTGGAGAGGGCTCCAACCCCTCTTTTTCCAGCCGGGCCAGAATAAATCGGTCAAGCGGCTGGCGCACCCAATCTGCGCGTTTTACCTGCGGCAGGGACTTCGAAGTAGGGGGTACAAAGGCCCAATAGTCCTGCCACTTGGCTCCCTCCTTAATCCACCGGCGGAGCAGCGAGATTTGCTCCGGCTGCAACGGCGGCCCGTGGTAAGGCATACGCGCCTCGGGATCCGTAGTGGTTAGGCGGGCCATGAACTCTGAGGCGTCGGGATCCCCGGGCACGATGGTAGGCCGTCCGGACTTGCCCTTGCCCAATGCTTCTTCGCGGAAAATGAACGAAACGCCGTTTTTCTGCCGAACACCCCCGTGGCAAGCGACGCAATTCTGATTCAGGATGGGCCGAATGTCGCGGCTGAACTCAATCTCATCTTGCGGCGCATGATGAAATGGAGAACTCAACATTGTCCGGGCCGAAGGCACGGCAATAACAACGATAGAAAAGGTCGCGGCTATAGCAAGAATAGAAAGAGACGTTATCGACTTGTTAAGATCAGTTCCGAAAACCTTGGCCATTGCAGTAGCCGCTAGGGATCAACCCCGGGGAGCGCGCCCCTCCGAGAATTGCGATCCCCTCCCTGTGTTGGAACAAATAGAGCGGTAGAGGTTAGCGCGCTTACGACCAACAGTCTAATCGCCGGCCCGTTCAAAAGACTAGCTTTACCGCAAAATTGGCCGTTACGGGCCTCTATCAGCGCTTTAACTGCTTCAGGTTCCAACCGGTGAATTCAGCCTCTCCACGACCACCTTTCATCTTTACCCAGACATTTCCATCAGGGTCCTTGTACAAGTCAGACTGCGAGACGTTGCCTTCTCCCTTTTCTTCATGAACGTCGAAGCCGGACTTTTGGAGTTCTTTGATCTCCGCCTTGGACAGCATTTTTATATTTGCGCCGGGGTCCGGTGGGGTGGGAACACGCTTGAACGTGGGCGTCTTCGGAGGGTCGGCGGCGGGCGCTTTCGCCGGGGTGGTGTCGCGAGCCGGCGGAGATGCAGGTTTAGACGGGTCGGAGCCGCCGCCCGAGCCGCCGCCCGAGCCTCTGTTGGCACTGGCCGTCGCCGGTTGAACCCGGCGCTGACCGGCCGGAACGTCGTCCACATGGGACGGCGAGATGCGGCGACCGGCCGGCATATCGACCGCCGGAGTTGTATGGACCGGCGACGGCGCGGTTGCAGGATGTGCTGCGGGCGACGCTGGCTGGCGATCGCGAGCGAAGCCGGGGACGACCTTGTCAGGACTAGGAGCATCGATCGGAACTGTCGACGGCGGACCCGGATCGCTGGGAGAACGAAAACCACGGGTTGGCCGGCGGGTCTTCAAAATGGCTGGGTCGGGAACCGCTGGCTGCGGGGTAGGGCCGGGATCGCCGGGAGCGCGGACGCCTCGGACGGGCGGTGAGTTTGGCGGCGGCGGCGGCGTCTTCGGCGGCGGCGTGGGCGCAGGCCCGGGATCGGAGGGGGATCGGATACCTCTCACTGGGGGGGAATTGAGCGAAGGATCGGAAGGCGCGGATGGCCGTGGCGCATCGTTCGGAGGGCGGAAACCCGGGAAGGGCCGATTGGGAGGCGGGGACGTGATGCGCGCTTCACCACCCAGATCGCGCACCAGGGTGCGCGCCTTTAAAACTCGCAACGCCTTCCTGGTTTTCTCTAACAGCTCCGGCAGCTTTTTTACAACGTTGGGAAGCTTCTCGTTGAGCAGCTTCGGAGTTTCCGCGATCGTCTTGGCCAGCATGTAAAGATTGACCGTCTCCTTGCCGATGGCCTCGTAGTCGCCGTCTTCACATGCTTTGAGGAACCGCCCCGGTGTTTCGATGAGCCCCGTCACCATTCCCTTGAGGAGATCTCCGGTGGTGGCGCCCTGTTCCGCTGCGGCCGCCATGTCGCTTCTGAACTTTGGCTCGTACCAGCCGAAGGTGGAGAAGTGCAGGTCTATCTGGACCAGGTCGTAGGCTTCCTTGGCGGCCTCGACAAAGGGACCGACAATACCTTCCACGCCGCCCTTGACGAGATCGAATCCCTTCTCGATGGTCGATTCTTTCGGTTTGTGCGCCTCCAGGGTGCTCTTCATCGCGGAGAGCAACTCGTCTCGTATCTGGGTCAGGAACACCCGGTCGTTCCTGTCATCCATCTGGTTGGCGAGCTCGTTGAGATGGTTCTTCTCCGTAATCACCTCAGCGCTCCAGCCGGGCACGATCTTGTCGGCATCTTCGCCCTGCCGGCGTAGTTCGGCCACGGCATCCATCATCTCTTCCAGCTTCTTGGCGCGAATGCGGGCTCCGCGCACGGCCCCGGTAAAGATGTGGCGGCCCTTTGCCAACGTAAATTTCAGCGTCGAATAATCTTCGTCGGTGATGACCTTGATCACCTTGCCGATGTAGCGCTGGATGTCGTTATATTGCTGCGAAATCTGCTTTGCGGCTTCGCTGTAGTCCGTGGAGTTCGAGCCGGCGGAAGTCAGATTGCTCTGTTCGTCAAGGTACCGGTCGCGCACGGTGTTCCAATCGGCGCTGTATTGGTTGATTTGCTGTTGCACCACGTTGGTGTAGTTGTCGAATTGAGCGCGCACACCCTGCACCTTGGAATAATCGTCCAACGCGCTGATGAGGGCCGACACCTCGCCAAACTTGTTGAGCCACTCCCCCCTGAGATTGGTGGAATGAGCCAATTGGGCCGACCCGAGGGCGGACATCCAGCCGAGGCATTGATCGTTGAGCTTGCTCACGTCTTCCCGGACAGCAGGGCTGAGCTTGTCCCAGGGATCTCCTTCCTCCTCGCCGCCCGGCGCGCGCTGGATGAGGCGGGATGCGCCGTTCTGCTGGGCGACGTGCGTCAGCTCGTGCGCGAGCAGGCGTCGTCCCGGGGTGCTGTATGGGTTGTAGCTGCCCGAGCGGAAGACGATGGAGTTGCCGACTGTGTAGGCAATGCTGTTAACTTGGCGGGCCGACTCCGCGGCGCGGTCGTCCGTGTGCACGCGAACGGCGCTGAAGTCGCGGCCGAAGCGCGGCTCCATGAAGGCGCGCGTGGCGGGGTCGAGCGGGACGCCGGGGGAGCGGAGGGTCTCGTGGACGATGGGGGGAGCCTCGGCTGCGGCGCTGGGGCCAGCGGACTTGCGCCGGAGCTCGTCGTCTTCCTGCCGGCACGAGTCGCAGGTTCCTCCACAGGAGCAGCGGCGCAGGGTTGGGGCCGCGGCGTGCGAGATCGCCGATGGCGCTGAAGTGGCTTGGTCCGGCATGCCGAGTACGCGGTCGGCTGTGCGGTCGGCTTCGGCCTCGAGCGGATCGCTGGAAGAGCCGATGGCGAGCTTGTGCTGGACGGTTTGCGTCTTCTGCGTGTGCCGCTGAGGCGGCTGCACGGTTTCATCTTTCTTGGCGGGTACAAGGATGCCGGTGTCGAGGGCGTGGGCCCAGCCTTCAGTGCACAGCTCTGGCCGGATCAGGACGACGTTTCCGAACCTGTCGAAGGCACAGATGTCGCTGAGGAACTGAACCTCCATCTCTTGGTTGGGAGTCACCCGGATGATCCGAAGATCGGCGAAGGCCACAACCTGGATCGGAGGACCGCCTTGCGGGTTAGGGGCGAGACCCACAAAGACGGCGGGCGAGATCGTTTGTCCGACTTCGTGTAGGTAGTCGTTGTACTCGTCGGGTGGAACGAAGGCCGCGCCCACGGACAGTTTCGCGAAAATCGCCTGGTAATCGGGCTCTCCCATGCTTTGGATGAACGTGTCAACAAAGTCGGAGTGGTCTTGCTTGTACCGATCGCAATCGTCGGTATGGTTGATTGCCGGCGTTACGTCGTGGTCGGGTTCTGGCGCGGGGCCGCAGCCTACGGCGGATCTGGGTACCGAAAAGCCCACTCCTCCGCTTCTGACCTTGCACGCGGGATCGAAGGCTCCGGGCAGCTTGAACTTCACCGGGAAGTTGGAGACGGAGATGAGGCTCAGGTCGCCATCCCGGCTGAGTCTGGCTCCGGGTATGAAGTCGGAGGGTGCGAAGATGTCGTCCGGCTCGCTGGTGGCCAGTTGACGACTCAACCAGGTGCTGATATCTGCGTGGGCCTTGGCGACGGTGAACCGGCAGCCGTTCTCACGGAAGACGACGATGAACTCCCGGTGGATCTGTTTTTCTTTAGGTCCATCCTCACTTTGAATGTTCACGAATGCGGCGTCGACCCTGCACCCAAGCTTCTTGGCGAGCTCGCGGCCTATCAGGGGAAGATTTGCGGGTGTCGCTCGACCGACCTTGGCGGTAAATTTCTTGTGGCCGGCAGTACGAGTGCTCTCCGGACAAATTTCCTCGTCCTTACACTCCTTCTCGCTCGGTACGGGAAGGTCGATCTTGTCCGGACAGTTTACCGCTCCCCTGGGCAAGAACAGGCCGCGATAGGTTCGGCTACCACCGTGGTTGCATAAAAGATGGGGAGTGAAGAAATTGAAGGTGCCGGCGCCGGTCGTCGAGTTCGATCTTGTTGCTGGCGCCATGGATGACCACCTTCCCGAGGTACGTTGACAAGTCAGAGCTCGCAAACCTGTTGTTTGGATTCTCCGTCGCGAGCTGACTGGGCTTGGTTGCGTCCTGCTCCGGGGCGACGGCACCTTTGAAGTGGTCCGTCAAAGAACTTCCGCCGCCTTGATTCCCGGCTCCAACAAAAATAAACGAACGGGTGAGGGGTGGGTCGAGGTTCGGGTCCTTGGTCCCGAACTGAACATCGAGGAAGAGGCCGCCCGGATCCAGAAGGTCTCTCAGGAATGAGGGTATTTTGTCGATCAGCCGATCAATTGCTGTTACCAAGTTGGGTGCTTCTTTTTCTAAAAGTTCCAGCAGCTCCTTTGCAGATATGGAGCCACCGACCATATAACCGTTGAACCGCTTTGACGCGGCCATCTTATGGTCGTCCGAGCACTTATCTTTCCCGTCGGTAAAGTCGCAGTGGCCGGGAGGATCAGGCGCCCACCCGCATTTGACGGGGCCAAGCGGAAAGAGCCAACCGGGCACAATCTGTGACTTCGCTCCGCACGACTCCGGTTTCCATTCTCCGCCCAGGCCAATCTTGAAGAGTTCGAATATCCAGTTGCCCCTTGCCAGGTATTCATTTGCGCCATAAGCGAAGAATGTTAACGGGCCTGAGAAGTCAGAGGGACCATCTATATCATCCGGATCCTTGGTAGCGAGCCTGAGATCCACCGCTGTCTTCACAAAATCGTAATGAGACTTAAAATCCGGAGGAAGTCCGGGAATGAACGAACAGCCGCTTGGCCAGGGGTCGTGGAGCCACGCAAACTCACGGTAGATTGGTTGAGCAGGATCGTCCGTTCCGATGTTGATTCGTATCTCGCTCGGTGAGCTACAAGCGACCTTGACATAGAACTCATGAGCAGCACGTGACCTTTGCTCGGGAGTGCAAACTCCAGCCGGCAGCAGTAAGATCGTGACCCTTCGTTTAGTCCAGTCTTCAATTCCGATCCTGGGGTCGATGCCCTGGCTGATCTGTTCCAGGTCGCCTCGAAGCTCGCCGGTTTCGGTCACGATATTGGTCCGATGCTGGTCGTCGACGCCGGCTGCAATCAGTTCCTCAGCCACGCAGTTTGCGCGCCACTTGGAAAGGTCGAGATTGTAGGCAAAGTCCGCGGTGGTGCTGGCCTCTCCGACCACCGTTACCAAAAACTTTCCCGCAGGAGTCGCGTTGATCTTCGGCGCGACAACATCTCTCAGAAAGGCGAAGTGTTCCTTTTTGAGGTAGTGCTGATCGACATCGAAGTTATACAAGACAAATCGCGTGGTCCCGAAGGCGTGGACCACGCCCCGGCCATTCAAGTTTCCATCGTAGTAGCAGCCGTTGGAGCGATTAGGTTGGCGAATTGGCTGTGGTCCCGCGTTCTTTGCTGGCGCGGGGCCGGAAGGAACCCCAGCGCGGCGCAGCGTCGAAGAAGCCGACCGGCCGTTTCGACGCTGCTGAACCACGTGAGTGAGCTCGTGTGCCAGAAGGCGTCTTCCATGGGCACTGTTGGGTGCAAACTGTTCCGTACGAAACACGACATTGCTGCCGACGGTGTAGGCGAGCGCGTTGACCTGGCGGGCGGACTCGGCGGCCCGGGCGCCGGTGTGTATGCGGACTCCGCTGAAGTCATGGCCAAAACGCGACTCGAAGAAAGAGCGGGTGGCCCGGTCAAGAGGCTGCCCTGACGAACGGAGGACTTCGTGGACGATGCCCGGAGCCTCGGAGACGGGGGCTGGGCCGGAGCGCTTTCGCTGGAGTTCAGCCTCGTCTTTGCACTTGTCGCAAGAGCCTCCGCTGCTGCCTCCTCCGCAGGAGCAGCGGCGCAGGGTTAGGGGCGCGGCGTTCGAGACGGTTGCGGGCGACGCTGAGATGGCTTGGTCCGGCATGCGGAGGATGCGATCGGCGGTGCGATCGGCCTCGATCTCGAGGGGATCGTTGGTGGCGCCAATGGCAATCTTGCGCTGCAGTACGGAGTTTGGCGGCCGGGGGCTGGCGAGGCAGCGTAGACGCGATTGATTTCCGCTCCATGGAGAGTATCCGGTGGAGTGGGATGGCGCGCGTTCGGGCCTGCGCGCGGCCGGCGCCGCCTCGCGGGAGTGGGTCACGTCGGCCGATACTGTCGCCCGCTGGTACACCGTCTTTCTCCTGCTAGGTCGTATGCCCGAACTTATCGATTGATTACGTCCACACCGATCCTCGAGCGGCCGCCTGTGAGCTTTCCTTCTTTATCGTTATCGAGCTGTCCTTTGATCGCCATCACGGCGTCGTAATAGAAGAGGATGTCCTCCCAATCCGCGGATGCCGGAGAGTTAAGCCCGGTCCATCCGGCACGATGACCGGCCCAGAAGTTACCCGGCTTGGGGTGCGTAGGATTGGGCGGAATCTCCGCATGCCACTTGTCCATCGCCTCCAGCATGATCCTGGTCGCCAGGGCGGTGTCGGCGTTGATCTTGTGTCCTACCGCAGCCTCGACGTTCCAGTCCGTTGGAGCGAAGTCCTGTTTTGCTTTGTGGATCTTGCTGGCCTGGGCGGCTCGTTCCTGCTTGATCAGCTTCTTTCCGGTCTCGGTCTGGCTGATCATCAGCCAGTTCATCTTGTAGAGGCCGAAGTTCGCCGCATCGCCGTGCTTTGGTCCCCCGGGCAGTTCATCGGGCTGATAGGTGTGGGTATCGGGCTTGGCTTCGACTAAACCGAGCTTGCCGGAAAACTGCTCGTGCACCGCTTGCCCGGGGTTGAAGCCGGGAGCCGCGAGTTTTGGATAAACGTCTCCAAAGGTATAGTCCGAGCTGATGGTGTTGTTCTCCTCCATCGCGACGGCCAGGAGCACAGTCGATTTACCTCCAAACGACCTGATGATGTCCTTGTTCTTTGCTGTCTTCGGATTGCTGGATGTTTCCGGCTCGCGAATCTTGATGTTTTTATGTTTGGGCAACGGACCGGCCGCGTCCGATAGCCCGTGCACGTTCGAGAAGACGTCATAGGGCCGATCCCCAGCATCAGGCAGGAAGAGATTCGGAGGCCGCTTTGCTCCGATCCGTTCGTCCGGCAGGCGCGGTAGCGTGGAGGGGCCAAACTTGTGCAGGTGAGCCTGGTTCCCGCCCCAATCGGTTCGCTGGGCCACGTTCTTTTTTGCGGCGGAAACGCGCTTCTGCTTGCGCGGTGCGGAAATGCCCGCGTGGGGAGAGCGCAACAATGCTTTGACCCGGTGTGACACGTCAGAAATCTCCCTGGCTACTGACTAGAAAACAGTGTTGAGGAACGGCCAGTCGGTGGTGGCCGGGATATTCGTGCGCGCCGGTGTGACCTTCCACATTGCGTTCACGATGTTGCCAGTGATGGCGACGAGACCGCGTTGCGGAGTTGTAACGATAACGCAGTTCTGATTGCTCTTGAAGAAAGCTCCGAGCTGGTTGAAGAAATTGCCGGTGATCACAGTGCTGCCGGCCCACTCGGCGGTGACCGCGATGCAGTAGCTGTTGGGAACCTCGACTCGGTTTCCCGAAAGGAAGAGGGTTGGGGCCTGAGTATCGATTGCGGTGCCGGCCTCATTGGTGAGAGCGACCATACAGCGAATGCCCTGCAGGGCGACGGGGTTGTCGGCAGTGGTGTCGTAAGGGACGAGCTCTACATCGTTGCCGCGGATATAGATAGCAGGGACGAGGGTGGAACCGTTGACCTCTTTGGCGACGCCGACATTCGCCAGGGCATCGTAGGCGGCGGAGGCGTTGGTGTAGTCGGCGTCGCTCAGGGTTTGGGTGGGCTGGGCAGCGGCCGGTGCTGTCTTCGCCTTCTTCTTCGAGCGCGCATCCGATGGGGGCTGCACGTTCGCGGCGGGTGGGGCGCCGGTGGTGGGGTCGTTCACTGGATTGGCGGCAAAGCTGGTGTAGGCGGCCTGTCCGCGTGTGGCAGCATCGGCAACCAGGACGGTGCGGCTCTCGTTAGAGAGCGTGGGCGCGGAAGGCGGGTTCTTTGACGGCGAGGCGGCCGTCTTACGCATCGCAGAGCTGAAGTGGACGGCGTTGGCGAGCAAAACGGGCTGCATGAACTGGCGAACGGTGGCGGCGTCAGCAAGGTCCGCCCCTTGGGGCTGCTGATACTCGGCGGCGAGTGCGGCCTGACCGAAGGCGACGTTGGCGCCTACATCAGACTCGAGGAACCAGAACCCGCCGCAGCTGTTGGCAACGCGGTTGTCGGTGCAGCGGATCATGCCGAGCTCGGCGGAGGCGTATACGGCAAGCGTGAGGCCCGTGAATCGATTGTCAGTGATCTCGACGTCGTCGAGGAGGTCGTTGACGTTGGGCAGGTAGACCAGGCTGGTAGAAGTCTGGGCGGGGGCCGCCGTCTTGGCCTGGGCTTTTTTCTGTGTCTTGTCCTGGGCGCCGGTGGTCCCGGTAGTTCCCTGGGTGTCGAGGCTGCTCGGGCTCATGAAGAGGCCGATGAGGAAGCGAAAGACGTCGGCGGTGACGCTGCCTCCGGAGGCGCATTGAAAACGGTTGCGGAGCACGCGAAGGCCGGAGCAATTTTCAGCGGCAAAGATCCCTGCGCCAAAATACAGCAGCGGGTTGTTGGGTGAGGACGCAGGCGTGGGGAACAGGAAGCTACAGTCCTCGATGACGATGGACGCGGCTTCCTCGAGGCCGATGCCGACCGCCAAGTCAGAGGTGAATTGCTGCGTGGCGCCGATCGGCGCGGTGAGCCCAGGCACAGGTGTGATGGGCAAAGTGAAGCCTAGACCCTGGATGGTGATGTAGGAGGTTCCGGTGATGGTGATCATGCCGGCTGTGAAGTTGGCAACGACGGCGGCGTCGACGCTCAGGCGAGCGCCGCCCGGGCTGCAGCCGGAGAGAGTGAATCCGGCGTGTGCCTTGGTAAGTGCGAGCGGAGCTTCGAGCACGTAGCGGCCGGGACGCAGACTAAGCGACTGGCCGAGTCTGGCCTGTGCGTCTACGACGGCCTGTAGTCCGCCGCGGGCTGCGACTCCCGCCGGGTCGAGGGTAATGCCGCAGCAGCCTCCCTCATCGCCCAGGCCGGTGATGGGCGTGAAGGGGATGCGGCAATCGGCGATGAGTGTGAAGCCACCCACCGCGCCGGCCGGCGTAGGAACGTACTCGACGATGGCGAGGTCGGTGAGCCAACGGCGAGGGCCGGTGGGACCCTGCGGCTCTTCGAGGTAACGCTGAGGGTAGACCTGCTGCGGGGTGTTGGGACGGACGGCGAAGTCCCAGAAGGGCCGGGCCTCCAGCGGGCCGGCGGGCAGCGCGGCCATGTGAATGGTAACTGCGAGACCGGAAACGTCGTCCAGCTGCGCGGCGGCGCCGTCGGTGAAGGGGACCTCGGCTTGCCAGAGACGGACGAAAAGGGGGTTGGTGTCGCTCGCATAGTTGGGAGGCAAGGAGACGCCGGTGGGCAGCGTGAGCTGATTCGTCGTTGGATCGAAGACAGTGCCGGCGCTCGCCAGGGTAATGACGTCGCCCTCGGGTGCGGCGATGAAGTTCAGGTCGACGGGATTGCCGAGCTTCATGGTAGAGCGCAGAACCTCGATGACCTGGTTGATCTGGGGCATGTGTTCGGAATCGACGGGCGCGGGCGTAAGCGTGAGGATCTGCGGATTCGCGGTCGGATCGACGAGCGTAGCGCGATAAAGGAAAGACGCGTTGTTCCATCCCCAGAGAAGCGTGCCGGTGTGGGTGGTGGTGTCGTAGCTGGTAACCGTGACGCGTACGAGTTGGTTGTCGGCGCCGAGGTACCCGCCTTGCGCGGGCGGGCAGCAAGGGTCCGCAGGTCCGGCGGGCGGGTAAAAGCTGACCTGGAGGGCGGCGTCGAAGTCCAGCGCGAGGGTGTCGGGATGGAGGGCCAGGCCGAGGGGTTTGAGGGTGCGGTCCCAGTCCTTGAGGACGGCGGCGCAGGTGTCGTCCTGCGTGGGGACGGCAACAATGTGCTGCATCAGACGGGTGCGCGCGGCCGTGTCAGGGCCGCCGAGAGCAACCTCGCGCAGCGCCTGATCCTCGACCGCCTGCACCTCCTGCTCGGTGACGAGGAGGGCGATGACGTAGAGCGCTCTCTTTCCTTGCGTCCAAAGCTGCGGCGGCTGATCGATCCACTCCGGCTGGTTGGCGACCGGCACAGCCTGGGCGAAGCGCATGCGCCATCCGCCGACGTACATGATGCCGGGACCTACGGTGAGATTCCCGCCGGCGTCGACCGAGATCAGGTAGCCGTTGTCCGGCGTGCCGGTCGGGCCGATGATGTCGATGGTTTCGTACCGCAGAGCCTCGCTGGCGATGACCGCCTCTTCGTTGACATCGGCCTCAAGCGTGACGCGGCCTTGTTGTGCGACCACAGAGCGGTATTCCCTTGTCTTGTCATAACTGATGCGTGCGCGATCGCTTCCCACGGGTGACTCCTTATGAGTTCGTTGCTGTCTTGCGGGCCCGGTGGTGATGTTCTCTACGTACTGACGGATGCGTCGTATCGGGTTGCATGGTGCTGGTCAATCTGCGTCAATCCACACCGGGAGCTGGCCGATCGGGGCGTACTCCTCAAACTTGAGGGCCAGGCCGCGTCGTTTCAGCGGCACCTGTGCAAGGCAGTAGACGCCCATCTCGGATCCGTTTTCAGCGCCTTCGAGGATGGTGCGGTCGTAGGGGCCTCCGCTGGAGCAGCAGTCGATTGTCTGGCCCCGTTGACCGCGGAATCCTGTGACCTCGCTGCCTGGCGTCAGGATGAAGGTGTTGGCATCTGGGCGCAGACGGACGTACTCCGGCTGGCCGAAGTTGTGGGTCACAAAGAGCGGTGAGCCGGGGGCGATCTGGACGCAGCGAAAAGGCTGGTGGAGATTGCTGCCGGCGGCGAAGGCGGTGAAGCGGACGCATCCCGCCTGCGCATCTTCCACGGTTGCGACATCGTCGAGGATGCACTCGGAAGCGCTGAGCAGGTGCGTATAAGTAGGGCCCAGCACAGTGCAGCGCGAGAGCGAGACCGCGCCCTCAGAGAATCCCAGCGCGAGATCGGCGAGCGCGAGCGGCCACGCGGCCTCAGCCTGTGCCTGGCTAAACTGTGCGATAGCCGCGAGCATCAGGGTATCGAGCGCAGCGTCAGGCGCGGTGTTTGCAGTGTAGGTATTGAGTGCGTTGGTGAGGGCGGCATCTCCCGCGAGGGCGGTTGCCGCGAGCGGGCTGGTATCGAACTTGAGCGCGGCGGCCAGGCTTGCGGGGTCGAAGAGCGTCGGCGTCGCGGCCATGGGCGCGGTGGTCGATACGGCGTGCGTGGGGATGGACTGGAATACGCTGTCGGTTGCGGTGAGCTGCGTGACCACGCCGCCGTTGCGCGTGCGGATAGGGCCGGTGATCGAGCGCTCGATCGTCAAGGTGGTGACGGTGCCTTCGATCCAGAGGGTGGAAGGATAGAGGAGCTGGTTGTCGATCGCAGAGTCGAAGAGGGTAGGCGGAGTGTTGGCTGCGCCGGAAGTACCGGGATCGAGCGTCACCATGCGGAGATATACGGCGTCGAACGTGCCTGCGAGAACGATGTCGCTACCGGTGAACCAGATGCCTTCGAGCACCAGGACCGTGGGGGTTCCGGTGGCCCCGCCGTTCCCGGTGATCGTCCATGTCGTGGCGCCCGGGGCTGCTCCGGCCCAGCGGAGGACGGGCCGCTGGCCGCTGGCGGCGGTGAGGGCGACGGTGGTTCCGGCGGGGACGGTGAGAGATGCCGTTGGACCGAGGTACGTGAGCGAGTCGGTGATCTCGAGGTTGGCGTCGGCCGCCCCTGCGGAGACGGTTGCCAGGGATGGGTTGAGGCCGGGGCCGCCTGTACCTCCGCTGACCGTGGGGTTAGGCGCGGGGAGAGCGAGGCTGGTGAGCACGTCGTCGTTATAGCCGCCCGCGCCGATTGCCAGCAAAAGACCAAAGCTGTAGTTCACAGTGATGGTGCCGGCGGGCTGGCCTGCGGGGAAGCTGAATCGTCCGCGCTGGGGATGGATCGCGAGTGTGTTGACGGGGACGGGAGCACTCGTGCCGCCCGCCATCAAGCCAACCCAAAAGGCTGCGGCGGTGCCATAGAGATATTGCGGAGTGCCGGATAGCAGGAGCTGGTTCCAGAGAGTCTGGCGGATGGCGACGGGCAGCATCCACTCCGAGGGGGAGATCCAGTTCTCGCCCCAGAACTGATCGGCGGTCGCAGAAGTTGCGGCGCGTTGCGATGGAGCAAAGAGCGGGATGTCTCTCCCGGAGGGATCAAAGGTGAAGCAAGGTGCGTTACCTGCGGCCGCGCCTGTGCTCGCGACAGGGGTAGCGGCTGCGATGGGGAAGGCAGTGAGCCACCATAGGAAGACGCCCAGGTTGCGGATGTTGTACCAGCCGAGCGATTCGAGGGGTTGGCGGAGATCGGCGGTATACGAGAACTCGTCGAACGCGGTGCCGGTGTTGCTGGCGGCGTAGCGGTTGCGCAGATCGGCAAATCCCCCGGCCGGAGTTCCACTGTAGGCGCCGATGAGGCCTTCGGCTACCTCCAGCGAGTCATCCGTAAAACCGATCGGGCCGGAGATGGGATTCTCGATCTGGTAGCTCAGCGGTGGGTCGAACTGGTGGCGGGTGCGGCCAAGGCGGCGGAAGAACTCGACGCAGCGGGCGTCGATGGTCGCGATGTCGGCGGCTAGCTGCTCAAGGATGCCAAGGGTTCCGGCGCGGCGGCGGTAGTAGATGGTCTTGGCGACGTCGATGCGCTGGGCGTCAGCGTCGAGGCAGCTGACGATACGGGTGGCTACCAGGTCGCCGATGTAGGGGATAACCCAGTCATCGCACAGCTCGATGGACTGATTCTCGGAGAGCCGGTCGATGCTCTGGCGAACCACAGCGGCCTGCGCGCCGATGCGGTTGACGAGCTCGCGCAACGGGCCGTTTGCGCCGGCCGTGGGACCGGTGTCGAGCGTGCGATAGATGGAGGGAATGAGCGCCCACAGGCGGTCAGCGTACCACTGCGCATATCCGTCGGTAATCATGACTGTTCCTTTTCGGATAGGGCTGCGCGTCCGGGGTTGACGAGGACGAAGATCATGGTGTCTCCGTGCTGAGGTTCAGATTTGCGGTTGCGAGGGAGAAGAAGCAGCCCTCGCCTGGGATGTGCAGAGGGCCGGGATCGACGCTGCCGCCGAAGGCGAAGGTGCTCGCGGCGACCGCGATGACTCCGGGGATGACCTGCAGCGCGGCCTCGATGTTGCTGTCGAAGAGTGCCTGTCCGATAGCGATCTGTGGAGGCGAGAAGACGCCGGTCGAAGGGTCGCAGAGCGCAGTGGTGACATCGGATTCAAGAGTCGTGATGTCGACGCCTGCGAGGACGACAAGCTGCAGGGTAAGCGTGACTGGGATCTGGGTTGCAGACTTCACGGTGACGGGCCGGTTGGGATCGCCCGATGCGTTGAGCAGCAACTTGACGGAGGCGGCGATGCCGGGCTGCCCTGCGACGTAGACTATAACGCCGGCGCGCTGGTTGGCAGAGTCCCAGCTCCACTGCGCCGAAGCCATGGAGACGCCGGGTGCCCCGGCCGCGATGGCCTGGTAGTCGAAGACGGAGACGGCGCGGCCAAAGGTGAGGACGGAGCGCGGAGCGTACTGACGGATCAGTGACGCTGGGTCGGGGTCGCTGCCACCCGCGACGGCCACGGGGTTCACGACGGACTGCAGGCCGGGGAAGCTCTTGGCAACCACAGTGAGCTTACCCGCAGCAGGTGAAGATGCGCCGCCGCCGTACCGGTAGGTAGCGACGATGTTGTTGGTGCCGGTGGGGACGAGTGCGCCGTTCACGCCGTCTCCGAAATCGATGTAGGTGTTCTGGTTCGCGTCCTGATGGGCAACAAAGACCTGCGCGCTGGCGGGTTGGCCGTAGAAGCTGGCGACCTCGGTCCAGGGGAGACCGTTGACCGTGAGTGCGATAGTGCTCGCGTAAGTGGATCCCGCCGCCAGGTAGGTGACTGGCGACTTGGCGAGTTTGAAGCTCTGTCCGGTCTGCGTGGAGTCGCCGCTGCCGACGATCTCGTTCTTCACCGTTTTACCTGCGGAGACTGGGAGCAGGTCGTAGTAGACCGTAATGGGTGGCGCAAACGTAGGGTTGAGCGGCGTTGGCGTCGAGGAGGGCCAGTTGACCGAGAGGCTACCGTCGGCGGCAACGGTGGCAGAGGCCTGGGCGCCGTTGCCCGCAGAGTCGGCGAGCAGAATGGGGGCGGCTCCCGGTATTCCGAGAGGCGAGCTGTGCGGAAAGCTCGCAGGCTGAATGGGCTGAAGGTTCGAGGAGGTACCGTTCCATGCGGATGGCGGCTGATCGACGAGAACACCGGCTTCGACCCATCCAAAGAGAACGTTGATCGCCGGACCTGCGTCGATGATCGCGGAGGAGAGACCGGTCTGGAGCTTGAGCTGGGTGTGGAGAACGGGTATGGGCGTGGGGGTTGGGCCGGCACTGACGCCGATCGGGCCGCCGGCGGTGCTGGCATCGCCAAGCACGTCCTGCGTGGAGGCGACCTGTATGGCCTGCGAGACCGATGGCGCGGTAAAGACCAGCCAGTCTCCGGACTGGATCTGGCGCAGCAGCCCGGCCATCTGGATAGTCTTGCCGCTGGGGTCGACGTTGACTCCGTTGACGGTCCAGAGCCCGGCGTTCTGGTTGGCCTTCAGCAGGCGCGAGGTCGCGGCTGTAGTGACCGCTGCACCGGCCTGAGCGACGTTGAACTTGATAGCAGTCTGCTTGCCGGTGGCTGTCGTCTGAACGGCGGGAACTGCGGAGACGACGATGAGGTTGGGCGCAGCGTTGTTGTCCCGGGGGCTGAGCAGAAGCTGCATTCCGCTGGTGATAGAGGTGACGGCTCCGTTGAGCAGCAGGGTCGAACCTCCGTAAAGCAGCGAGGGAGGTGGGGTTGCCGCGACGCTGGCGGGAAGGCCGACGGTGGTGGCAGGGTGAAGCTCGAAGCTCTGCGGGGTCTGGCCGGGGCCGGGTTTGCTTTGGAACTCGAGGCCGTCGGGCAGGGTGATGGTCTGCGCGCCGACGACGGTGGGAGCAAGCAGAGCGGCGAGGAAGCCGGTGGCCCCGATGGTGGGGCGCGGGATATAGCCGAGCAGGTCGACCAGCGCCGCGGGTGTGGGCGGCAGAATACAAGTGCGGAGATAGTCTTCGTTGGCGATGCGCTCGTTGTAGAACGTGAGGATGTCGGCAAGGTAGGCGAACCACTCGACCATCATGACGCCGAGGTCGATGACCGAGGGGTCGGAGTCGATGCCGCGGCCAGAGTTCCATGCGGTGAGAGACACCTCGGATGCGAGCGGGGTCAGCAGGGCGGTGCGGAAGCTGTTGAAGTCGCCTGCGCGAAAGACAATCTGCTGCAGGCCGGGGAGGTTGGTTACCGCGGGTGGAGTGGTTGCGTCGCAGGGGCAGACGAGGGCGGTGGCCGCAGCCTGCGTGGGTTTGCCGGATGCGGCGCGGCTGGTGGCGCGGGTATTGATGGCTTGTTTCATCGGCCTCCCTCTGCGATGACCCGAAGCGTGCCACGCTCGGGGTAGCTGGGGTCGTTCTCGATGCGAAGGATCTCGGAGGTTCCGAGGGGCAGTATGTCGGGCAAGGACTGAAAGATATCGCTGGCTCCGCGGCGTCGATACTCGATGTCGAGCACTCCGGTAACGCCGGGCACGGACTGGATCGCGGCGTCGAGTGCGCTGCGGTAGAGCGGTGTGCCGAAGGTGAAGGCGTCGGCATAGAAAAATCCCGTGCTGCCGTTGAGCAGTTTGGCGTTGGCGAGACGGGAGAGGACTCCGGCCTCGACGTCGCTCTCCAGCCAGCCGGTGGCGGCGCAGACAGTGATGATGAGGTCGAGCGCGACCAGCGTGGGTGGCGGAGCGTAGGACTCGTAACCGGCGAGCTTGCGGCGATTGAGCAGCTCAACGAGCGAGATCTGGTTGGGTTCGGTGACCGGCGCGTTGCCCCGTGGGTCTGCGGTAGTGAAAACGGTGAGCCAGCTTCCAGTCCAGCGAAAGGCGGTGCCTGCGCTCAAAACCCAGGGCAGGGTTTCCGCGGCGTCGACATAATCCACAGGCTGGACGGCACGATACTGCACAGCGCGGAAGGCCTGCGGGGCCATGCGCTGAATGTGCAAGGGCGTCTCCTGGTCAGCGCCATTGGTCACGATGAACGGATTGCGCACGGCGGCGCAGTAGACCGAGGCGGAGGGGTCGACCGTGTGGATGGCCTCGGCCGCAACATTCCCTGTGGCCCCGACGCCGATTCGGTAGGTGACATCGTAGACATCGCCGTCGTTGGGTGGCTGGCCGAAGCCCTCGAAGCCGAAACGGAGAGTGTCGCCCTGGTCCCCGTCGTACTCCCATTGAATGGATTGGCTGGGAAGGCCGAACTGCGTGGTGTTGATCACACGCCATGCGGCCGGGTCGACGGTGTATGCGAAGTCGATGGGCGTGGCGTCGAGCAGGCTGGTGGTGAACTCGAAGCTCTGCGGCTCGGGAAGGCGGCGGGAGAGGATGATCTCGGGCAGGGGTTTGGCGATGTCGGGGTCAACGACGGTGTTCTGTGCGGAGCCCGGTGGGAGCCAGGTGAGGCGAGGTTGGGATTCGACGAAGAGCGTCGTCTGGTTGCCCTGTGTCTTCGAGAGCGGATAGCGGATTACCCAATTGGGAGTTTCGGCGGTGCCGTTGGGGCCAAGGCGCGCAATCGCCACAGGCAGAGCGGACTGTGCGGGCGGCGCGGTGCCGACGACGAAAGACTCGCTGAAGCGCTGCCCCTGTGTGGCAGGGAGCAGGTTGCCGTAAACCACCGTGTTGGTGAGATCGTGGTCGCGTACGGTGGGCGTTGTCCACTGGATCCAGGTGACCAGGGTGGGGAGCGGGCCGCCGATGGGGTAGATCTCGTCGCTGAGAAGAGCGGTTTTCGCGGCGATCAGGTAGACGATTTCGCGGATGCTCTCGCCCGGCAGATCGGTCTGAATCAGCAGAGGCAACCCGTCGGGAAAATTGAAGCCCTGGCCGAGCAGGTACATGCCGTTGGCGCCGCAGGGCAGGCAGCGCTGGCTGTCGTCAAACCAGTAGGGCTGGATGCTGTTCCAGAGTGTGGAGACGGTGTACTGGGTGGTGTCGGCAAGGCCGGTGCCGATCTCGAAGGGAACCTTGACGCTGTTAGGCGAGACAGCGCTGACCAGCGATCCCGCGGGAACCGTGGTGCCGATGACCTGGCACTGAAGGATGGTGGAGGCCGAGAGCGTGGGGGCGGGCTCGTAGTCGACCAGGCGCGCCATGCTCACAAGAGAGCGGCGCTGCGTGGCGGTGAGGAGCGCAGACTCGGCGGCGACGCGATCCTGCAGATAGCTAAGCTCGTCGGCTACGGCGGAGAGCGCCTCCATGAACATGACGCCGAGGTCGGCCTCGGATCGCTCCTGCCATGCGGGGTAGCGTTGCGCAGAGAACTCCGAGAGCGCGAGGTTGAAGCTCTGAAAGTCCTTGGCCAGATAGTCGATGGCGGGGAGCGGAGGCTCGGGCGCAGCGCAGCATTCGGGCGTGGTGTCGCAGTCAAAGTCTGAGGGACAGAGAACCTTGAAGGAGAAGGGCGCGCTCTGGAACATGGGGTCGAGCGGAGCGCCCGTGATGGTCAGAGTGTAGGTGGAGAAGTCGCCGGCGGTGCTCACCTGTACGGCAAGAATGGGATTGCCATTGGCGTCCACCGTCCAGCCAGTGGCGGTCTGGATGGGGCTGACGGTGATGCCGGTGATGCGGTCGCCTCCTGTGATGGTGGCGGCGATGCCCGCGACGTTGACGTTGACCGCGTTGAGAAAGTGGATATAGAGCGTGGTCGCGTCAACCGCCTTCAACTCGATGAAGTCGATGCCGTTGACCGTGGTCGACTCAATGACCAGCTGGAGACGGTTGCGCGGTTCTGTGAGGTTCGTAGTCATATCAACTCACCGGCACCTGTGTCTTCATAACGGCCTGCGTCTCGATAAGCACGTAGGTGATCTGGATGGAGATCGCGGAATCGGGCAACGGAGGACCTGGAGCGGGCTGGCCGCCGGTGGTGGAGGTTGAGGTGGCGACGGTGACGTCCTGTACCGTGATCTGGTCGCCGAGCCACTGATTAAGGGCCTGGGTAACGATGAGCTTGGTAGACGCACCGAGCGAGGAGTTCATCGGCGCGAAGAGCAGACGGCGCAGGCCGGCGCCGAAGGTGGGCAGACAGACGCGTTCGCCGGGATCGGTGAGGAGGACCTGGCGGATCATCTGGTCGACATGACTGGCATAGTCGGTCTGGGCCGCCTGTCCGGAGGCGGCGTCGATGGCGAAAGGGTAGAGGATGTCGCGACGGATCATAGGCCCTCCGCTTTGGGTTGCGTCTGGATGATCAGGGCGGCGCCCTGCGGGGCCTGCGTGGCGGCGAGGCAGAGTCCTACGCTGGACTCGTTAAGGACGAAGTCGCCGCCCGCCTGCACCCGGGTTGCGGTCTGGATCCATTGCACAGAGACGCACGGGCTATAGACCACGCCAATGACGAAGGGGCATCCGGCGACGATGTAGGTGTCCGACCCGCGCAGGATGGGGGCCTCTGCGTTAGCGCGTGACTGGCCGGGGATGGCTGTGACCGTGCCGCCGTGCGGACACATCATGGTGCTGGACGAGGTGAGCAGCGCGGGCATCTACATCACCTCCATGGCGCCGTCGTTGACGCTGACGCTGCTGGTGCCGATGGCGACGGAGTTTGCCCCTGAGGTGCTGGTCACGCCATCCGAGTCGAGCACCACGGTGTTGTTCTGCGCGTCGGTGAGCGTGACGCTGGACTGGTCGTTGTCGAAGGCGATGGAACCGGCGGAGGTGATGATGCTTTTGACCGTGCCGCTCGCGTTCGAGGGAAGATCGCCAGAGGTCCAGTACATGCCGACCCAGATGGGGTAAGAGGTGTCGCCGCCCTCGAACTCGATCCAGACGGCGCTGCCGACCTCGGGGAGCATGCAGAAGCCGACCTGCGGTCCGGCGTAGGGGACGCAAGGCATGCACCATCCGGTTGCACCTCCGGGGAGGACATTGGGGACGGATGCCTTGATGCGCCAGGTGGAGTCGTCCACGTCGGTGACGATGCCGCGGTATTTGCCATAGAAGCGGTTACGGATCCGGTCCATCAGTTCCTGTAGAAGTGGATCGCTCATAGTCCTCCTAGCCCCGGCGACAGCATGCCTGGGGATGCCGGCGCGCCGACAGCGTTGCGCAGCATGACGAAGTCCATGGTGTGTTTCTCCATGGTGATGTGGTGGCGCACGCTCCAAACGAAGTACTTGCCGGAATGGAGCGAACCGGCGGCGGCGAGCTGGGCTACGGTGCCGGCGCGCAAAATGGAACCGAGACGGTTCACGTCGGTGGAGCCGGTGCAGCGCACGAACCAGCCTGATTCGATCAGGACCGATTGCGAGCGCAGGGTGAGCTCTTCCCCGTCGTTGACAGTTGCGGTGAGCAGCGAGGTGACCGTCGTGCCGGCGAAGTCGGAGAGGCCCTGGGCTTCCAGCAGTGTGAGGCCGGAGTCGCTGGTGGTACCGCCTGTGCCGTCGGCGTCGCTGTCGGTGAAGAGCGTTTGCTTGGCCAGGTTGGCGGAGGGGCGAAGGACGTCCCAGGTGATGTCGACCGAGTCGACGGTCGCGGCGCTGGCGTCGTTCAACGTGAGGGTGACGGCGGGTTCTCCATCGAGCGAGGGCAGGGCGAAGTAGCCGGTGCGCACGCCGGGAGTGTCGGTGCAGAAGACGCGGAAGAGCTTGCCGTTGCGTCGGGCGAGGAGGCGCAGGAACTGGGCATCGGTGGCCCGCTGCATCAGGCGTGGCGCCATCGGAGGTGTGGGCCGGGGAGTCGTCGTCGAGATTGGTAGGGTCGGGGGTGAAACCATAGTCGCCGAAGATGCTATTGGCGACGTCGCCGTCGGTGAGGTCGACCCACTCACGGACCTGCTCCGTGGTGTTCATCAGCCAGGTAGCGTCCTGTCCCCAGACACGGAGAGTGCTGGCGACAGTGCCGGTGTCGAGGTGCGCGGTCTGAGCCAGTACGTAGCCGTCGAAGAGGCACTGCGGATTTCCGTCGGAGGCGGTGGCGACGATGGCCACATTCGAGAGCGGGGCGAGGCGTGAGTCGTTGACCACGTCGTAGTCTCCCGTGCTGGTGACGTTAACCGGCAAGGTGAGCGAGAAGGCTCCGGGCGCATCGACGTTCTCTTCTACCTCCAGCGTGTTGAAGGTGGCCGCGAGGTCATCGGCGGAGTTTCCTCCGATCACGATGGAGAAGCTGTAGTTCAACTCTGTCCTCCTTTCGGGATGCCGACGATCGGACGGGCGATGAGCGCGGCGGCGGAGGGCGAGTTGTTCGCGTTGCACAGCTGCCAGAAGATCGTGGCATCGTTCAGGTAACGCGCAGCGATGGTGTCGAGACGGTCATTCTGCTGGACGGTGTAGTAGCCGGAGAGCGCAGGCGGCGTGGTGGGGGGAAGAGGCAGGCGCGTCGCGATCGCCGTTTGACCGTTAGCGAGGGTCACAGTGTAGGTGCCGAGTTGATAGTAGCGGCTGTTGCTGGCGAACATCTTGGCTCCCTTCGTCGTACAGCTTTTGCATCAGAACGGCAGCATGCCTGCAATCGATTCCGCGCTATTAGCGAGGTTGGCGATGGCGAGCGCCTCACGCAGGGTCATGGCATAGGTTGAGGCGGCGCGTGCAAGCGTGCCTGAGGGGCCCGTAATGAACTGCAGCTCGGGTGCGGTGAGGACCTTGAGGCCGAGTTGCGCCGATGCGTGAACGGGGTTGAGCGTCAGGGAGTCGTAAAGGGTCTCGGTGACGGTGAGGGTTTCGACGCGGACCGGTGCAATGCGGCCGGGGCCCCAGATGAAGAAGACGACTGGAAGGTTTCCGGTAGGCACGGCGGCTGCTGTGGAGATTCCCAGGGCGCTTCCGATTGCGCTGATGGCGGAGGAGACCGCGCCGACGAGGCCGCCGCCCGCGGCAGCAACCGGAAAGAGAAGCATCTCGAGCGCGGCCAGCCGCGGATAGACACCGCTGACTTCGGCCAGCTGGGCGACTCCAGGATTGTTGTCAGCGATGGTGTCATTTGAATCCATGACGAGGTCGAAGGAAAACGCTTCCTCAGGCGGCCCGATGACGGCCAGTGGGTTGCTGGGACTTTGACCGGCAGAATTGGAGCCGCCAGCCTGTGCAGGCGTCCAGGTATGAGTCATGGTCTCGGGGTTGTACTGGAAGAGGATGAGATTGGGAACAGGGATAGGAAAGCTATTGTTGTACTGGATGAAGGCGCCGCGGAGATAGTTTCCGGCCATGGCTATCTGCCTCCCATCTGGATGAGGAGCGCGCTGACGATGGCCTCTGCGAGCCGCGGGACGCCCTGCTGCGCGGCCAGCGTCGTTGAGATCGACGGCGAGGGCGTCGAAGTTCGCCCCCTCGTACGCCGTATTGTCCCGGGCCGACGCGGCTGCGATGCCTGCGCCTACACGCTCTGCGAGATCGCGAGCCTGCGCGGCATTCAGGCCGGGAATGTCGAGTACCAGGCGGTCGATTGAGATCTCGTCCATCAGCGTGCGGCCTCCTTTCGGAGGAGAGTGTTTATGTCGGCTCGCATTGGTAACAGTATTAATTCCATTTTGTTTTTGTAACTCACTATGTCTCATATGCGCGGCGGTTTTGCGAACGGCTGGCGCAAGCGCAGTCCCTGTTTGCCGAACTCGCGTGCAGCAGCGAGCTCGATGTGCTGCATGTTGATCTTTGTGCCCTCGCTGCGGGCGAGAAAGGCGGCGCCGAGCGCGATGGCCTTGATCTGCGCGCCGTTGAGCTCGATGTGGTCGGCGAGTCCCTGAAAGTCGATCTCGCCCAGGATCTCTTCGCCGGCGGGAGATGAAGCCGGCAGGGCCTTGCGCCAGAGGTCAAGGCGTTCGGGCTTGCCCGGCGGCAGAAAATCGCAGACAAAGCGGAGGCGGCGCAGGAAGGCAGTGTCGAGGTCGTTCTTGCGGTTGGTGGCCAGGATCGCGATGCCGTCAAACTGCTCGATACGCTGCAGCAGGTAGTCGATCTCGATGTTGGCGAAGCGGTCGTGGGCTTCCTTGGACTGAAAGCGGGAGCCGAAGAGTGCGTCCGCCTCGTCGAAGAAGAGCAGGCCGCCCGACCGTTCGCAGGCATCGAAGACGTCGCGCAGGCGCTTCTCCGTCTCGCCGATATATTTGTTGACCACCCCGGCGAGATCGACGCGATAGAGAGTGAGATCGAGCGAACGGGCGAGCACCTGCGCGGCCATGGTCTTGCCGGTGCCGCTGGGGCCACCGAAGAGTGCGGAGATGCCCTGGCCGAGGTGGGTAAGCCGGCTGAAGCCCCACTCCTCGTAGACCTCCCAACGGAGGCGGACCTGGGACTCGAAGTCGTGCAGCGTGCGCGAAAGCTCCGGGGAAACTACGAGGTCATCCCAGGTGTAAGGGCACGGGAGGATGTTGAGAAGATCGCTCGAGCGTGGGACGGAGCGCGCGAGGGCGGCGTGTATGGCGGCAGCGTCGGGGGCTGCGGCGGACAGACGAATCTCGGCCGGGCTGAGACGCTGGGTCCTGACCATCGAGGGAATCGGCGCATCCGTCAGGTGACGCCAAAGCTCGAAGCGTTTCGCCGTGGGCAGGGGTGGAATCGTAGCCCCCCATGTCGCGGTGGAAGGGATGGAGCGCACACCGGTGATTGAGACGCGGGCCAGGCTTCGCAGCTCCGTCCAGTCAGTGGAGGCAATGGCCTCGGGACTGCGCCAGTAAAGCAGAGCCTGGCGGGCGTAGGCGAGGCGCACCATGCGGATCAGATCGTCTATGGGCTCTGAGACGGAGGTAGTGCGAGAGCCGGCGAGCAGGGCGGGCGTGTTCACGGCCAGCATAGGCCAGCCGAAAGTGGCACTGAGTTGCGCAGCGAGAGTTTGGCGGCCGGAACCTTCAGGGCCGGCCAGGGCGAATTCACCGGGTGTGTCGGCGGCTTCGTGCGCCTGCGCGTCCAATCGGATCGCCATCTGCGCCTGCATCTGCGCCAGCAGATTTGGGTAAAGGATGGGGAAATTCGCTACCGTCGCGGATCCAATAATGGCGCACCAGTGTTCGAGTGCAGGGTCGAGCCAGCGCTCTTCGCGAATGGAGCGGACAAGCGCTTCGTCAGCCTGCCATGCGGTGGAGACGCGCCAGGCCGGTCCGTCGGTGAGGGGGTATGCAAGACGCCAGCGCAGGATATTGGGCAGAGCCAGGTCCGCGGGCGATGCGTCGGCTGACTTAAGGAAGAGCGTCGTGGTCAGCAGAAGCGTCGGGACCGTGGCACGGGTGTCATCGGCGAGATAGGCGAACACCCGCCCGAGTGCAGGGTCGATCTCGACCGCGGTGAGGAGGCAGAGGAGGTCTCGCTCAGGAATCGAGAGGTCGAAGAGTTCGACCAGGTGCTTCCAAAAGGGGTCGGCGGCGAGGGCTTCGTCAGCATCGAGCGTAGCGGTCAGGAGGGCGGCGGAGGCAGACTCGACCAGGAAGCGATCGAAGCGCTCAGCGCGGAGGTCGGGGTGGCTGAGGATACGCTTCACCTCGACGGCGGTGATGGCGAGGCCTTGGTCGGGGCTGGTCTGGCCTTCGCTCCAAAGCCGTTCCATCCACGCGGCCTGGAGGAGCGCGTGCGCACGAACGCGGGCCAGAATCGCGCCAGCGGTGCCACGCTCCGCGGCGTGGATCGTCATGGCTACGGATTCGGGCATGGAGATCTCGTTCATACGGGTACCTGCACCCACCAGCCGGGCGGGGCCTCGATGGTGTCGGGGCCGGAGCTGACGATAATGCGCACGCGCACGTAGGTCGACGCTGGCCAGGGCGCGGGCGCGGGGAGCATGAAGGCGATGGTGCCGGTGGCCGCGTCCACGGTGGCTACTCCGGGAGCAACGGCGCCTGCGATGGTGAGGTTGGTCGTCTCCAGGAGCACGGCGGTCGCGCCCGCGAGCAGGCCATTTGCGCTAAGGGTGTAGACCCCCGCTGCGTTGGGAGCCAGGATGGGTTCGCCGGGGCCGATGCCGGTCACAGCAGGCGCGAAGGTGATAGGCAGGGTGTTGCTGCGGAAGCCGGCGGCTGCGGCATTACCGACGCAAAGATGCAGGGTTACAGGGAGGGGCGTGGACGCGATCGTTGTACCGGCTGCCGGAAGCGCGGCGTAGGCGACGGGGAGCTCGATCACGAGCTCGTCGGCGTCGCCCGCGGTGCCTGAGGCCGAGGTGCCGTACAGGCGGGTGAAGTTCACGGGCCACTCGGTTGCCGGAAGAGGTATGACGGTAGAGGAGAGATAGACGACAGCGGCATCGGGCTGGTTGAGCCCCGAGCCGCGCACCCGCAGGGTCTGGCCGCCCATGACTACGGGCGCGGTGTTGATGGCCGTGGGCAATGTCTGGCTGGAGGCGAAGCTCGGCGCGGCATCAGGATCGAGTGCGGAGCCGGGTGGGACGCGGTACTCGACCTGCGCGGCAAGCTCGAAAAGCCGCGGCTCGGGCAGCGGGACGGGCGCGGGCATGTTGAGATCGGGCCCGACGCTGATGTTGACCTCGACTGGGAGCCGCGCATCGGCGACCGGCACCTGCGCCGGCGCAAGGAAGACCACAGCCACGCGAAAGAGTGCAGACAGGCGGATGGGCACGGTGATGGCCTGCCACAGGCGGCTCATCTCCTCAATGGTGTCGGCCTCGATGGTAATGGTGAACTCTACGGTCGGGCTGTGGTAGATGGGGTTGGCGTGAAAGTACTCGAAGGCGATAGACATCAGCAGCTGTTCCAGAGCCCAGTTGGTCTCCGAGTAGCTGGTGAGAAGGTAAGAGAGGTTGAGGCTGAGCGGCTGGGCCTGGTTGAGCTGCGCGATACTTCCCTGCACGGGCGTGTTGCGCCAGAAAGGATCGCGGCTGACATGCAGCAGGTACAGATTCATGACCGTCTTGCCTTCGGTGCGAGAGACCGCGGGCATGAGACCGTGAGACCTCGTAGAGAAAGTGCTGATTCATGTACTGCGGCGAGGCGAGCACGGCGGCGTTCAACTTGTCGATGAGCAGCTGGGTGATAGTGGACAGGTCGTCGACGCTCCAGGCCATGACGTTACCCCTGTACCAGTCCGTGGTTCCAGGCCAGGCTGCGGGAGAGTGGTTCCGCGGCGCGGCTGGGAGCGGCGTGTTGGGTGTTGCGCGGGCTGAGAGCGGCAGGAGCCGGTTGGGGACCGCGTGCGGGTGGTGCAGGGACACGGACCTCGATGGTGCCGATGTGAACGCTGATGTCTGGGCGCCTTTCGCTTTTGCCCGTGGTTTGCGACGGCGTGGGTGAGAGCGGCGAAGTAGCTTGTGCCGAGACGGAGTGCGCAAGTACCGGCTGGAGGTGGGCGATCTCCTGCGTCGATGCGGATGGCGTTTTGCTCTGCGTGGTGGTGTGCTCGCGCCTCGTGCTCTGCAAAATCGCATCGGGGGCATCCGCGGAAGACTGATTCGCGGGCTGAGCGTCCACCGCAAATGCGCTGGTTGTTGGGTTGACTGGGGAGATTTCGGATCGTGCGCTCGTCTTACTGCGCCGAGGGCGTAAGCGTCCGGCGGCGGAGTTCGCTGGCTGCGTGGCTTGTGGCTCGGCGGCGACAGTGTCTTTCCTCTCGGTCACGTCGAGAATCTGAGGGATAGCGTCGAGGCCGGAGCGGGTTGCGGCTCCCCGTTCGGCCGCGGGGCGGCGTGGGATGAGAGGCGCGGCGGTGCGCGGGATAGGCTCGGCGAGCTGGCGCAGGAAGCTGCGCGGGGTTACGGACTTGCGCTTCATCGCGCACCTGCCTGACGAATGGCATCCGTGTACGCCAGACGGCGAAGCTGCGGCATGGCTAGGATGGCGGACTCGTCCCAGTGGTAGCTAGCCGCGATCGCGTGGATCTCGCGGTGCACACCGGCCGCTGAGGCACGCAGCTCATCGAGCACGAGAGAGGAGACGTGGAGCTGCGGGTTGAGGGCGGCTCCGCACGCCGCACAAACGCCATCAATGGGGCGTGAGACGGTGGGAGACATGGACTCCATGGCACGCTCGGCTGAAGCGGTGGCGCGTCGGTCGGGATGGCCGGTTTCGATGCACCGTTCTTCCAGAAGCCCATACGGGTTTGGCGAACGCAGCGCGAGGAGCTGGTCTCCGACCGTGGGCAGGCGGAAGATGGTCCCTGTGTCCCTCTGATTGTGCCTGTAATTGAGCTCGAACCAGCCCGGGCGCGTGGTCGAGGGTTGGACGCGGCTGGGTGTGAGAGGACGCGCTTCGCGAAGCAGTTGCGCGATGGAAAACTCAATCTCCATACGCTCGGTGCAGGCGCAGCGGACGATGCAGCGGACAGTATCGCCAAAGAGAAAGCGGCGCAGGCCGAGAAGCGCGGATTCAAAGTCGGTGATGGTGAGGGAGTTCCAGACGGGTGCGTCCGTCGTCGTGTCGGATGAGTCGCCTGCGGACGGTCTGAGTTTTGCGAGCCGGGACAGCGCGTCCAGGGCACGTTCGAGGATTGCTGCCTGGGCTTCGCTGCCTCGTGCATCGACGCGATGGTTGCTGGATGCACCGCTGCTGGCCTCGAGCAGGGCAAGGTCGTCGTATCCGTTGGGGAGTCGGAAGCTGGCTTCGAGGCCGCTGATGGGGAGCCGCATCAATTAAAGCTCCTGCGGTTCGGTGAGGGTAGTGTCCTGTTCCCAGCCCTCGTTCTCGAGCTTGATGTGCTCGATGGCGATGGCGTTGGCGCCGGCGTCGAGATCAGGCAGCGCCTGGTACTCAGAGACCCAGCAGCGGTGGACGAAGAATCGCCACACAGGCTGGCCTTCTTCGTTGAGCAGATCGATACGGATCTCCTTGCGCAGGTTGGCCAGCGAGGTGCTGGGGGAGCCGCTGTCGAGCACCTGCGCGTAGTTGGCCCAGGTGGCGAAGTCCTGGTCTTCGGTGAGGCCGCGCTCCAGGGTGATGGGGTCGTATTTGGTGCGGCCGAGACCGATGCGGGTGATGGGATCTCCCCCGGACTTGTACTCGATAGGTTCGGACGAACGTTTGATCGCGCCGACCTTACTGACGGCGCAGACGGGCGAGGTCGAGGTGCCGAAGTACACCAGGAACCGGTACGCCTTATAGGGATCGTAGCGATTGATGTTTACCGTGAAAGGCTTTCCCATTGCATCCTCCTGCAGCGGTTTGTATCTGATTCAGTTCGGCTCGGGTGGCGCGGTTTCTCCTGCTTCAGGAGGTCTGGCCTGCGAGCTGGGAGATGGTGATAACAACGAACTCCGCGGGTTTCAGCAGAGCGACGCCGACGACAATGTTGACCACGCCATTCTGCTGGTCGGCGGCGGAGGTGGTAGTCGAGTCGCACTTGACTTGAAATGCCTGGCTCGGCGTTGAGCCCTGCAGCGCGCCCTGGTTGAAAAGCGAGAGCAGGAAGGCCTCGATGGTCATCACGATGGCAATCCAGAGAGGCTCGTCGTTCGGTTCAAAGACGACCCAGGTGAGATTGGAGACCAGAGTCTGCTCAATAAAAAGGGTCATACGGCGGACGGGAACGTACTTGGACTGCGCGAAGGCCTGGTTGCCGGCTACGAGCGTGCGAGCTCCGTAAACCACGGTGCTGTTTGAGAAGGTGCGCATGCAGTTGATCGAGTCGAGATTCAGCACGCCTTGCTGCATGTCGTTCATGACCCCGGTTGCGACCGGGCCGGTGGTTCCGAGCAGCGGTGTGCCGATGCCTGCGGGAGCCTTCCATACTCCACGCGTGCTATCCGTGGTGGCGAACACCCCAGCGACGTAGCCGCTGGGCGCCACGCTGGTGGGCAGGCCGCTGATGGGATCGG
The DNA here is from genome assembly GCA_963785315.1 of uncultured Acidobacteriaceae bacterium. Classification (GTDB taxonomy): domain Bacteria; phylum Acidobacteriota; class Terriglobia; order Terriglobales; family Acidobacteriaceae; genus PALSA-350. The sequence goes on from CAWAUX010000004.1 coordinate 535,596, forward strand.
TCGTCTTCAGGTACGGGAAGTAGATGGCGCCGTTCTGGCTGGTGGGAATGTCGGCGATGAGGGTGGAGATGGGAAGCAGCAACGGAGTGCTCGGATTCAGGAATGCCGTGGCCTGCGCCGGTGGATCGACGATGGCAAAGGCTCGCTTGCGTTCGGCAAAGGATAGCGCAGCGGAGAGGACCGTGTTGTCGGAGACGGCGGGGACCAGCAGGAGGTTGAAGATCGCAACGTTGTCGAGCGAAGAGTTGGCCTGGAAGGCGTTGATGAAGTCCGCGGGACTGAAGGATCCGGTGAAGCCCGCGGGGAGCACGGTGGGCACAGTGGGATAGTTGACCACCGTGCCGAGTGTGAAGTTGGCAGGCGCGGGCGGCACGGGCAGCGCGGGAGAGACATAAGGAAATGGCGCGCCATAGGAGGTACCGCTGATCGGCTCGACGGTGACCAGGGTGGAGATGTTATTGATCAGCTTGTCGAGACTCCCGGCCGAGCCCTGCAGGTTCGTGATATTGACACTGCGATAGACCTCGATACGTGTCCCATAGGTGATGACGAGGTCGAAGGTGTCATAGACGGCGGGGCTTACGCCGGTGGAGTTGCGCAGGTTGGTGACCGTCGCAGTCATGGGAACGATATCGCAGGGTTCCAGCGCGTAGAACTGCATACCGACACCCGGAGTGGCAGTATTGGGAATGATCTGGGCCTGGAACGCGAAGTCGTCGGATTCATTGCCGAAGTAGCCGGAGGAGACGGTTCCGACGAGGGCTTCGGGCTGGAGTCCTACAACATAGGCGTTGTTCCCTCCATTGAGGAAGAAGGCGTAGACGGCTTGGGCGACGTCGGAGTTGACCAGGCCGCTGGTGTAGAGCCCTCCGAAGTAGGTCTCGTAGTCGCTGAAGCTGAAAAGCTGAATGGCGGTGTTGAAGGTCGCTGTCTTCCAGGGGTGAGTGTAGCCGACAAAGGCCGTGATGGAGGTCGGAGCCGGGGTGATGGTGTGGGTGCTGAGCGGCAGTTCCTGAATGTAGATGCCGGGATAGCTGTAAGAGAGTGGCATGCGGAAGCCTCGCTTTGAAGAGTCTGGTGGAGCGTGGGCCGGTTATTGATCGAAGGTCTGCCGCACTGGATGAGCCACGAGTCAGTGGCCGCTCACCAGTCTTGACCGCCTCAGCTGGAGAGAACAGTAGCGGTTGCCGGAGCCGCAGGAGTCGAACTGGCGGTCGCGCCGCCCTGCAACGTAACGGTTCCGGGTGCGGGGAGTGAGCCGCCGGGGGGGACGGTGAAGGTGACCAGGAGCCCGAACGGGTTGGTTGCGGCCGTCGTCAGCGTGGCCAGCGTGACGTTTGGCACGCTCTTCGTCCAGCTTGCCGTGAGGGTGAATGTGGTCGCTGGAGAGGGGTCGGGCGCCACACTGACGCTGATATTCGCGGCGTCGGCTGCGTCGGTGGAGTCAACCGCAGCGACCGTGAAGGCGGTCTTGGTGGAGTCGGCGGCCTCGGGGACAGCGTAAGTGAAGCCCGGCCCGCTGGAGGTGCTCTGGCTAAAATTCGCAGGCGGCTGATTGTTGTTGGACTGAAGGTATACCAGGCCGTTGGCTGTTGCGGCTGATGTGCCAAGCGCGTCGCCGATCGTGGCGGTGGTCAAGCCGGGGTAGACCTCGGTGGCCGAGACCGCGACGGTCATGGTGTTCGCGGTGGTGGAGACGTTCGAGATGGTGACCTGGATCACGTTGCCGGCCGTGCCCGCCTCGGTCGCGGTAATCGAGAGCGCGGCGCTGGGAGCGACCTGCAAATTCGGAGTAAGCAGGCCCTGCTTGACCAGCTGTTGCAGAAGCTGCTGAATGAGTCCGCTGTTGGCCGCGTAGTTTGACCACGAGGAGGCGTCGGGTCCATTGGGACCGAAGCTGATGGCGGAGAGGGGAATCTCCTGTTGGTTTGAGTTGGCATCGAGGAAGGAGACGGGACCGGTTGCGAGAGCCTTATATGCCATAGCGCTTCTCCGTGGGTTAAAGTGCGAAGCCCGGGAATGCGATCTACAGAGTGCGGGAGCCGAGAAATAGCGAGCCCTGAGAGTACCCGTGGTCCGGAGAAAAGGACCACACGGTGAAACAAACGGCCAGGAAGCAACAAGAGGCACGTGTCCACATCCACGATTGTCCCCTGCGTTTATAGCAAACGTTTTACCACACCGCCAAGGTGATGAATAGGCGGTGATGTGGATTCGATGGTTGAAATACCGGCTGCTTTTTTCTTTTCATCAAAATGTGCACGCTCCACAGACATCGGGGGGCGGAATGAGCATCGCGTCATTTCTCGTATTCGTATAAGATGCCGGAGACATCTGCTCTCGCGGATTTCACGTGGTACCCGGCTCTGGCGATGGCTTGTACCGCATCTATGCTCGCTCTTCCACTTTCGTAGAGCAAGAATCGATGGTGAGCAGCGAGAAATGGATCGAACGGCGTTATCTTCAAATCGATGCGTGCCCCTTTCGCAAGCCTGTCATACGCCGAATAAAACATATCGCTGGTTGCAGCTCCAAAATAAAGATGAGAGACGATGGATGGTGGGGCATACGTGAAGAAATAAAGGTAATCAAGGCTGGAAAGCACCAGGATGTCCAGGCCGTTGTTGTCCGTCGATAGCGTGTCGTACAACTGCATCGGCTTGGACGGTGTCGTCGTCAACCTAAACCCGGAGCTTGGTTCAAAAAGCACTTTTGGATGCCCGGTTTCAAGAGAGATTGCCGATCGCAGATCCAGCAGCATCATCAAAAACATGCAGAGTGCCACGGCCTTTGCGGTCCAGGCACCAGGAAACCAGCGGGAACTGGCGAATCCGGCGAAGATCGCGTAGCCGGCGATGCTGGTTAGAAAATACCGGTCGAGGAATGGGCCATGACTGACTATGCACCCGATCAAACCAATCAAAGGGATGCAGACGAAGCCCGCGGCCAACACCATCTCCTGTGGAGGCATGGCTGCTGTCGGGTGCGCGTATTGGTTCTTCCGCATCGCGTTCGCAGCCAGGATCAGGATCAAAAACAAGAGAAGTTTCGCTGCCGGCCCGATCGCATTGGTAAGGAAGTTCTGGACCGCATCAAAGGACGCGGGGGCCTGGAATGTTGCAGGCATATTCGTCCGATAGGCGCGAAATAGCGGTATATAGACGGCAATGGTTACGAAAACGAAGGCAAACGCCATAACGGCCACGTTGCCCCAGTTGGGCCGCTTCTTATCGATGAGGTTGTAAATTTCGACTGCCGCAAATGGAACCACCAGATACACGGCGTAAACGTGGGTCAGTAACGCGCCCGCTATACTCAGCCCGAACCCAGCTAGCCAAAAATATCTTGCCCGCCCCTCGGCGTTTCTTTGCCAGCACAGGAGCGCCAGTCCGCACCACCCCAATACGATTCCGTGCGCCCGTGCTTCGTTGGCATAGTATTTGGCCAGGGTGAAGAAGGGAAAGGCTCCGGCGATAAATCCGGAGATTGCTCCTGCGCGCCTGGAGACAAATAGAAAAAGGCACATGCAAAAAAGCCAGAAGCCCACCATCTCCGGCAGTCGAGTGGCAATCAACCCTTCTCCAAACAACCGCTCTGCGCCGCGTGTAAGCAGATAGAAAAGAGGCGGATTGAAATCCGCTCCATGCATGACTGCCGACCAGGTGCTTGTGAAGGTGGGCAAACGACAAAGATAGACGGCGAACAATTCATCAAACCAAAAGCATTTGTGACTCGCCTTGAGAAAGATGTCGCTGAAGTAAACGATCGAAACCAGGAGAATACCAAGAGCTGTGAGGCGGCTCACCTTGAAAGGGCCTGCCTGCTCAAGCCCCCGCGTGGCTATCTCATTGTCGGAGGATTCCCGTAGCTTGGATTGTTGAAGCGGGTCTAGTCCTGAAAGACGGGTAGGTTTGGGGATACTTGGCATGCAAATCCAATCGGAAAAGTTAAGCAGGAATGTTTCGCACTGCACCCGCGTCGCAAAATTTTGAGAACAAACCGGAACCGCAAGAACTGTCCTCCCGCAAACCTAAATCATATGCCAGGGCGCGAGAGAGCGGTGGCTGTTAATGTTGCGTTTCGGAAACACTTCCGAAACACCTGGAGTTTTATTTTATGTCGAAGGCGAACGTGAACACGAAACCAGTCATACCCGCCCGAGCGATGCTTGACGGCATGAAGGCGGTGGGCCAGTGAGACGGTCCTGGGGAGGGGCATTCAAGATCCGTGGCCATGAGGGTAAGAAGCTCGCCATATTATTGGCCCGGCTGCTGTTTTTGGCAGTTGCACCCGGTTGCGCTCTGGGGCAATTAGCATCAGCGGCTGTGCCCGCTGGCTTACCGGGCGGCGGCGGTGGTTCACCGCGCGTTGTATACGCTTCAACCATAAGCGCGGCGACCGGCGGGCAGGCGGTAACGCCGGGGAATTCGGCAACTGGCGATACGGACTCTGCGGCGGCGCTCAATGCGTTATTAGCCGCCGGCAATACCAAGCTCATCTTAGATAGCGGATATGCCCTCTCAAAAAGCCTGGTGCTCTACAGCGGCGACACACTGGAGTGCGTGAGCCGGCTGGATGGCGTCATCATGATGGTCGGCTCGAACGCCACGCCGGTCATCAATGCCCATCAGAACGCCCCTACGGCCGCGAGTGGGACGGGCGGATATCTGGTATCAAATCAGACGGACGACCACATAGCTATTCGGCACTGCACGCTGAACGCCAACTCGACCCAGGCGGTCACTGGTAACAACGTTCTCGGGACGCCTCACGCGGTTAACCCCGCCACTCGCCTATTTGTGTACGGCGCGGAGATGGTGGGCGTTGAGGACCTGGTATTTGACGATGACGACGTATACGATACCGGCGCGTTTGTGACTCTGTTCTCCAACGATTCCCACGTTTCGCTGACCCGTAACTCTTTTCACCAGCCTGTCCCCGTGGTGGCAAAAAAGAACACCGATGGCCCGCATTTCGTGGGTCCTGATAAATACATCTATGAAGTAGGCAACACCATAGTGGCCGGCGATGACAGCTTACCCTTCAACGCCGACGACGGAAATAGAACAGGATCGGGTGACCCAAACGCGCCGTACGTTGCCAATTTCGTCAAATGGGGATGGATCACTGACGTGTTCCTGGATAACAACAGCATTGACGGTAGCAGCTTTGGATTGCGGCTTTACAGTGCAACAGAGTTGCTGGACCGCATCGAAATTAGTAACACAAGCGGTGTTGTGTGTGGGAACACCGCCGAGCTTACAAAACCAGGCCCCAACAATCTTGGCAACGGTAATATCGGCACCGTTCGCATTGACGGCTGGCAGGTAGCCACAACGGGCGCCTGCAATAGCTACAGTCAACCTTACAATTTCGTCATCACATCCAATTACAGCAGCCTTCAGATCAACGGCCTGCAAATCTCCAACCCTGGAGTTTACTGGCCTGTCATCACTCACAATGTTGTCGCACCCGGCATCCTCAGTTTGCGCAATTGGGACATTCATACGCCATCATCTTCGGCATTCAGCGTTGTCTCGTTCACGGGGGGCTCAGCTCCGCAGATTGCAGCGAGCGGCATGCAGTGGCTCGACAACACTAGTAATACCGGGACGTTCTTTGCGGGCGGGGTAGTTCCCTCTGTGTTGACATGCTCCAACTATTCGGGGCCTGACCGGCTGCTCGCGCCCGGCTTCACACCAACTGTTGCGAATGGTGACTGTTTCACCAATAGCTATCCCCACCGTCGCGATTTACGTTAACCCCAGTCAACCAGAAGTAACCTCCGAAACGATAACCGGCGACTCAAGAAAAGAGTCTCGGCGGCCAAATTCGATTCCGCAGCGTTATATGCTATAAGCAGACGATTTCGGCAGCCGGCGGACTCTCGCGTCACCGCTCGCTGGTCGGCAGTTGCCCTTAGTTTCGGCCTACACGCGAGCGAAGGACAGTCTTACCGCTGTCCGGTGTCCCACTCGATCCCTGTCAAAAATAAGGCAATCCAAAGATCTCGCCGCGCCTGTCCCGGCACGCCGTGGAGCGGGATCTTTTTTATGTATGCCACTCTGCTTTCCCGCGCACTAGAAAACCAATGCTTCTCTCAAATTCTTTTAGGAGCCACCTATGCCCAAAAACAAAGTGAGCGACCCCATCACTGATCAGGAAATAGCCTTTGCCCGCCTGATCCTCTCGGGCGCCATGACCGACCGTCATGCCGCCGAAGCCGTCGGCCTCAACCCCGACTCCGCCGCCTACACTAAATCCAAGCCTCGTGTCCGCGCCTATATGCTCGAGCATCGCGCCGCCGTCCAGCAACAGCTCGTCCAGCAAGAGGCCGAAGGACTGCACCGCCGGAATCTGGACCGCCAACAAGTACTGGACCGCCTCTGGGAAATCGCCAACCTCAGCCCTGAAATGACCAGATTCAGCATTACCGGCCAGGTCAAGGCCCTCTCCATGATCATCGCCATGGAGAACTTCATCCCCGACCGTCGAGCCGTCTCTTCGGAGAAAAAATCTCCCCCTGCTCCCGCCCCCGAAATCTATGCCTCCGCATGGCTTCGCAAGCAGCAGGCGAAAACCATCGACCCGCAGCCAAGCCCTGCCTCCGACCAGGAAGAAGATTCGCCCGCCGCCCCCGATTGTCCCGCCAGTCCCGGCGAGCCGTGGAGCGAGCCGTGGAAGCCCGAGTCCACTCCCGGTTCGGCCGCAGCGGCCCCTCCGGACGATGGGCCCAGCCATGCCACCTTTGCGAACCAATTTACCCCTTCGGAAGCACCATCACCTTATGTCCCCCTGTTCACTTCTGTTCCAGACCTGAGAGTGGGTTTCGCTATAAAAAAGAACCCACTGAACCCCTTCGTCCGCCCCCGCTAAGCTGCAAATCCTGAAAACGACCCAAATTTATCAAATTTTACAAATGACTGAAAAATACCCCGGCAATAGATTCCGACGTACAACTCTTTCAGCCACTAGCTAATTCCCCTGGAAGCGCCACTTTACCCTTTGTCATCCCGCCTGCCCCGGCGTGCCGTGGGAGGAAACGGCTTGTCTGTGGCAAGTTAAGGGGGAAATGACACTGCAAAATCGCCATGGATGCGAGGCCCGGAGGGCCGGTCGCCAAAACGTCAGCCCAGCCCGGAAGGGCTGGGGATCAATCCCGAAGAGATCCGAGCGCCGTAGGCGCGGCACTAAATCTGGGCTGGCTCCGGCCTTTGTCATTAGAAGCGAACTCGAGAAGCGAACTCGGGATTTCCTACTACGTTGGCTGTTACCGAGTAGAATCCTGAAACAAGAAGAGGGACGCAAGAAAACCTCATGATGCAAGCGAACCTGGCGCTGGCAGCGCTACCGTTTATGGCCGTGCACTTGTTGCACATGCTCCGCCGGGTTAACTCCCATACAGCCGGCAACTCTCTGCACCTTGCCGGGGCTCGACTAAAAGCGATGAGCTGCTTGCTGGTTGTCACTCTGTGCCCGCTAACCTCTTTGTGCGCGCAAAGCAGAACGTTTCACATCACGCAGCGATACTTGAATATCCCAGTGGAACGCGCCAGCAAAATGGGGCTGTTTCAGATCAGCGTCGGTGGTGTGCTCAAGCGTGAATTTCCTGTGCAGCTGGCAGAGCACGCCATTGACTATTGGATATTCCTGGATGTGAGCGAATTCAAGGGCAGCACCATCACCCTGACTGGCTCGAAGGGCGCCGCTAGTCCTTCCGCTCAAGCCGCTCTGGACCGCATTTATCAAGCCAACCAGATCGAGGGCGCGGCCACCTTATACAAGGAGACCAATCGGCCGCAGTTTCACTTTACCGTCAAACGTGGCTGGAGCAATGACGTCAACGGCCCCATCTTCTACAAGGGTCAGTATCATCTCTTCTGGCAGGCCTTCCCCTTCGGAGTCAAGTGGGACACCGGTTTCATGTACTGGGGTCACGCTGTCAGTAAGGACTTGATTCACTGGCAGGAACTGGCGCCTGCGCTCATGGTCGATAAGCTTGGCGCAGCGTGGTCGGGCACAAGTTTCGTCGACCACCAAAATACCGGAGGATGGGGGAAAGATGCGCTCGTGCTGGTCTATACTGCTTTCGACCGCACCTCGCACAAACAGGTCCAGTGCCTCGCATACAGCATAGACAATGGAGCTACCTTTAAACCTGTTGCCGCAAATCCTGTCCTGGACACCGGTCGTGAAGTGGGCTCGAACGACACCAGAGATCCCAAAGTCTTCTGGTATGAACCACGCAATCGCTGGGTAATGGTTTTGTTCGAGAAGGATGGCATGTCTTTCTTCAACTCTACCGATCTCAAAACATGGACCCGTCAAAGCCATCACAAAGGCTTTCATGAATGCCCGGATTTCTTTGAGCTCCCCATTGATGGAGATAACAATCGCAAGAAGTGGATTCTTCATGGCGGCTCGTCCAGCTACGAGATCGGCACCTTCGATGGCGGGACATTCACCGCTGAATCGCCTGTCCTGCATTATGCCGAAGGGAAAAACCTACGTGGAGACGATGCTTTATATGCGGCGCAGTCCTTCGGCGAAATGCCGGATGGCAGGCGGATTCAAATGGCATGGGGAAGGATCCAGCTTGAGGGCATGCCCTTCACCCAGATGATCTTGTTTCCTACAGAATTCAAATTGAAAACAACCAAAGACGGTCTGAGACTGCAGGCCGCGCCGATTGCCGAAATCGCACAATTGCGGACGAAAGCACGCACTTGGTCGACATTAACCGTTGCCGGCGCCAACCAAAAATTAGGTTCAGCCGGATCAGGACCTCTCGACATAAAACTCCAGGCCTCGCTCGAGAGCGGCGATGGGCTGGCGGTTCGTTACGACGGACATGACCTCACCACCATCGCATCGGAAGATCTCGAGATGGGCCGGGGCCAGGTGGAGGTATTGCTAGACAAAGGCATAGCGGAAATCTTTGTGGATGAAGGCGTGCGCTATATCACTCGAGAAATACCCCTGTCCACCGGCGGTCGGGGCTTGGAGTTGAGTGTGAAACAGAAGGCGAGCGTCATCAATCACCTGGAAATCTACGAAATGAAGTCGATGTGGAGGCCGCAGACGGGGACAAACTAGACCACGCACGGCAATGCGCAGAAATATTTTCCTCTGGCCCTGCTCCAGACGCGATGCGGCGCAGCTCACTAAGTCTTCTAGCTTCTGTGGCTTAACATTTACGACAACATCGGTCGTAGAAATCTGGGCCTAAATGAGTCGCAATTTACGCAAAACAAAAGACATACTACTGTGATTCTTGAGGGCAGTAACACACAGGAGGTAAGGATATGGAAACAGTTCAGGTTGGACAGTGCGGTCTCTGTACTCACTTCGGGGAACAGCACAAGACAGACGTTCTGGTCCGGATTGTGAGCAGCCATAAAGCGGATCTCAAAATCATCGACGAATGCGGGCACCCCAAAAATGCCGCCCTACACTTGAAGGTCACGCCCATCAGCGGTTGTGATGGATTTGTTCCTGCTTCGGCAGCGTAACAAAACGAAGGTTTCTCTACCCGATACTGCCGTACATGGGAGCGCTAACCTCCCCTTTGTCATCCCGAGCGCAGCCAAGGGATCTGCGGTGCGCCCCGGCTCCCGCACAAAGGTCTGGGTCCTGTTACACACCTACAGCCCAAGCTGCAAGCAGCCAAGCTTATGAAGAGTGTCCGCGGATTGCGGCTAGGAACGCTCCCTCCCGTCGGCACTGCTGAGAGGGAGAGGGCCAGTTCAATTGGCGCTTTTACGCGCGTGATGGAGGTATTGATTGCTGGGCGGAGAAGCCGCTCGCTGGTTAAGCCGACCGGGCTTTCTTGCGTGCCGGGGCCTGTACAGCTTTTTGCGATTTGGCAGCCGCGACTGTGGCTTTGGATGACTCATTCGTTTTGGGCAGCTTCGCGTCCGAATGGGATGAGCTCGTTTCCGCCAATTCTTGTTCATCGACACCCTGCACCGGCTTCTTCTGCAGCAGGCTCTTGCGCAATGCTTCCATCAGGTCGATGACCTTACCCTGCTTCTTCTCCACCGGCTCTTCGGCTATCGGCAAATTGTTGATCTTGGCCTCCACCAACTCGCGCAGCGCATCCTCGTAGTGATCCTTGAAGGCGCTGAGGTCAAACGGCTGTGTGTACGCGTCGATCAATTGTTTGGCGAGTTTCAGCTGCGCGGCGTCGGCCTTCACATCTTCCACGTTGTTCGAGTAATCGCGGGCGTTGCGCAGCTCGGTGGCAAAACGAAGGATGTACAACATCATGCCCGGCTGGCTGGGATCGTGGGGCGGCGCCAGCGCCATCAGGTGCTGGCGGCCGCTGAATACGATCTCGCCCAGGCCCACCATGCCGCTTTCCCGCAGACTCGTGCGGATAACGGCAAAGGCAGTCGCCTGGGGACCCGCCTTCGGCATTACAAAATAAGGCTTCTCAAACAGCGCAGGATCGATCTCGCTCGCCCTGGAGAATTGTGAAACCTCGATGGTCTTTTTGCCGGCCAGGCGCAGGTTCTTCAGCTCAGCCGGTTCGATGATGGCGTATTTGCCTTTTTCGTATTCGTAGCCTTTGACGATGTCGGCGCGCTCGACCGCGTGTTCCATCGGCGCCGGAGCGCTAAAGCTGCCGGTCAAACTGCTTTGCAACTGCCGCGCCAGGTGCAAAGCCTGGTTGCCCTCGCGCGGTTCCTCGGCGGCCTGCGTGTCTCCCGGCGCATCCGCTGCGTCTTCCCCCGGGGCCGGCCCGGCCGAAACACTTTGGCGCTTGACCCTGGTCTTTGTGTTGCGATCAATCTCGTGGAAGGAGAAAGGCTTGGTGGTGTTGGTTGCCGGGTAGATCTCGACTGCAAACCCGACCAGAGATATCTGGATGCTTCCTGACCATAATGGTCGCGCCATGGGACAATCCCCTTGCTGATAATCGAACCCGGGCTTGGCAACTACTCAGCTATTATGCCTCCCGGCTGGTGAGAACGTCTCTCAAAAAGTTGCGTCGCAAGGCGATTGGACCGGTTGTACCGCGTTCGTCTTGCCAAAAACAAGTGATCGTTGCAAAATAAACGGCATTTTGCGCCGCGTGTTGTCTGGGGACCGCATCATACCCGTCAAGATAGGCCACGACGAATCCGAGCTGGTTCCTTGTTATTGTTCCCATTCCCATTGTTATCTTGATCGCGCCATTCAGCTATCAATGGCTGGCCGGCGGCCACTCATTTTGCGCCGTGTGCAATAACTCTGCCGATTGTTAATTCGCTTCGTGTGTGGCGCACGAAACTAAAACAGCCGCTGTAAAACCCAACCCGTCATCGAGAGCAGCACCCAACTTCGCGACCGCATCTCAAATAAACGTAAGTAATTGGTTCTATCTAGCCCGAAGCGGCGTAGTTGCCATTCGGATTCCCGTCAAACACGTTCACCTATTTAGGAGGTCTTATGGCATTGAGCGAAGTATTAGTAGACGAATTACGTGATATGTACAGCGCAGAAAACCAACTCGTCGTGGCCTTGCCCAAGCTGGCAAAAGGCTCTCAAAACAAGGAGCTGAAAGCACTTTTCACGGAACATCTGGCGGAGACCAAAGGCCAGGTGGAACGCTTGAAACAGGTATTTACAATCCTGGGTGAAAAACCCACCGGTGAGCATTGCAACGGGATGGAAGGGGTCATCGAGGAAGGCGCGGATGCACTGGAGAAAGAAGAAGAAGGCGCATCCTTTGACTCCGGAATCATTGGGGCAGCCTTAAGAACCGAGCACTATGAGATCGCCGGCTATTCCGCGACGATTGCCATGGCAAAGACGCTCGGCATGCAGGACGTCGCCAAGCTTCTGACAGAAAATCTCAACGAGGAGTTGACAGCAGCCACCAAGATTCTTGCCGCAGCACAGCCAATCTTAAAAGAAGCTGCCAGGGAACCAGAGCAGGAGAAGGAGCCCAAGTCCGGCAAGGAGAAATACTCTGAGAAAAAGAGCAAGGAGGATGAGAAGAAAGCAGCGCCGGCTCTCAAGCATTGATGTGGCCGCAAACAATATGGGCGGGCGTAGGGGCTGGGACTGCGCTACGACGGCGGGCTCAGCCTCTTACAGTTCAATTCCTGCTCTTGGAAAGGTCTGACTGCGGCTCCGCCCGCAAAGAAATTTCGCCCCTCCTCTTAAATTCGCGGTGCGCTTGCATCCAATTGGGTGAGGTTTCTTATGAAAATGTTTCCGTGGATGGTCGCAGCCGCCGGTCTCGGCTTTGCTGCTTACGTTGTTTTTAACCGTTCTGAGATGGAGTACTCGACAGGACCTGGGGATGCCGAGGACGCCGGCCGCATGGCATTTGGCTGGGGAACAAAGCAAAGAGCATCCGGAGTCGGCGGCCAGTTGTCCGGCAGGCTCAAGGAAGGTGTTGGCCGGATCACTGGGAACGACAATCTCGCCGGCGAGGGCATCGCGGATCAGGCTGCTGGCCTGGCTAAAGATGCGGCCGGGAGTGTCGCTCAAGCGGTGGGGCAGACTATTCACGAGTTCAACCGCTAACCTGTCACTCACGAATCTCACAGCTATGGACTTCTGAAAGAGAGCCGATAAATGAAAGCCGCAACTATTGTAGGAATCGTTCTTATCATCCTTGGTATCGTCGGGTTTGCCGTGGGCGGAATTAGCTTTACTCACGAAAAGAAGGATGTGGATCTCGGTCCTGTCCAGGTCTCCCATCAACAAAAGCAGACACTGCCGATATCGCCCATTTTGAGCACGCTTTCGTTGGTAGCGGGGGTCGGCTTGGTTGTTGTAGGAGCTCGCGCCAAGTAGCCTGAGGGTATGCTTCGTACCCTTGGTTTACGAGGGCTTACGGCATATGTCGCAATTTGCCAGGTGATCTTTCAGATTCAAACTCGCCAGCTCAACGCCCTCCACAGCCTCTTTGCGTTCCCCAGCTTCAGGAAGCGTACTTTCCTGCTCCTTCTCGTAGGCGACTGCCTTACGGGCGTTGGCTTCCAGGCTCTCCTTCTGTTCACACCTCGGTCGGGCCATATAGCCTCCTGACGCCTGTGTGATGTCTTCACCTGCCGCGAAGATGCCCCCGACTTGCTAGCATTCAACAGGATGAAAAAATACTGGGTATTCTGTTGAAGCCTTGTATTGGGTCGAGATTCCAGTCCTACGGTGCTCAACATAGGAGATATGAGATGAAGGCAGTAGTTCTGCATGAGTATGGCGGTCCTGAGAAGCTGAAGCTTGAAGACAACGTCGCTGACCCGCAAGTGAGCGGAGATACCGTACTGATCGCCGCGGCCGCGGCAAGCGTCAATCCCATCGATTGGAAGGTTCGTTCCGGGGCGCGCCAGAAAGATTTTCCCCTTTCGTTTCCGGCCATCCTGGGGCGCGACGTGAGCGGCATCGTGCATGCTGTAGGCGCGAACGTAAAGCACTTCAAGCCGGGTGACCGCGTCCTCGCCTTATCGAACAAAACTTATGCCGAGTTGGTAGCGGTTGCCGATTCGGATCTAACCCATTTGCCGGATGGTCTAGATCTGGTGGATGCGGCAGCGATTCCGCTGATCGCATTAACCGGAGAGCAATTGGTCAGGCTTGCGACCAAGGTTCAGAAGGGGCAAACCTTGGTGGTAACCGGAGCGCTGGGAAGCGTGGGGCGTGCTGCGGTACACGCGGCGAAGAAGATGGGCGCCCAGGTGATTGCGGGCGTCCGCAAAAAGTCGCTGCAGGAGGCGGAATCCCTCGGCGTCGCGGGCCTGCTTGCGATCGATGATGACCAGGCAATCGCATCGGTCGGCCCGGTAGATGCGGTTGCAGATACCGTTGGCGGCGAGGTGGCCGCGAAGCTGTTCAAGAGGATAAAGCCCGGAGGTTCCTTTGGGTACGCGTCTGTAGTGCCTGAGGGGATGGCCGCACTGAACCCGGCCGTTACCATCACGCGTGTCTTCGCCAAACCCGATCCATCCAAGGTTCGTGAGTTTGCGGATGACCTCCGCGACGGAAAATTCGTACTGCCGATTGGGCGCCGTTTGCCGCTGCACAGCGCCCCCGAAGCCCATGTGCTGGGTGAGAAGGGCGGCGTGGGAAAGATCGTCCTTCTCATCGCAGGGAAACCGAAGGCCTAAATTCGAGCCGGCCGGCACTAGCCAGCCGGCTCGTGGCAGACACTACGCCTGAACAGTAGCTTTCTTCGCCGCCTTCCCGTTGGCCTTTTCGTGCATGGCGGCCTGCTTCTTTCCAACCCCGTTTGTGTACTCTCCTACGGGAGTCGAGTCCATTGGAGAAGTCTGCTCTGTACCCGGCTTAGGATCGTAGGGAGTCACATCAAGCCCTGGGCCGCCCTTTAGCTCCGACTCCACCAGCGTCAGGCCGTTGCTATGGTTCCAGGGACCGGAGAAGTCGTTCTCGCCGTATTGGCCCTCGCCCGTCGACGCGTTGAAAAACTGATCAACAAGTTGGGGGGTGGGTTGAATAATACCGACCGCGAACTGCGGCTTCTCCATACTCTCGAGGGCCGCGGTAAATGCCCGCATATGGGTGATCTCGCGCGTCATCAGAAATTGCAGCGCTTGTTTCGAACCTTGGTCCTCGGTGAAGCTGATCAAGCGTTCGTACACGATCTTGGCACGTGCCTCAGCCGCGATGTTACTGCGCAGATCAACTGCCAGATCGCCGGTGACCTTCAGATAGTCAGCCGTCCAGGCGTTGCCCATGGAATCGAACAGGGCAACTCCTCCGCCGCCCGCGATGGCCACCAACGGGTCCGCTTCCGCCGCTTCGCGGCCGCTCTTCATGGGTTTCAAGTGCATCCGAATCAACGCTCCTACCACTTCCAAATGGCTGAGTTCTTCGGTGCCAATGTCCATGAGGAGATCCTTCCGCGCGGCGTCTTCGCAGTTGAATCCCTGAATGGAGTACTGCATCGCTGCTGCCAGCTCCCCGTTGGCGCCGCCGAATTGTTCCAGCAGCATCTTGCCGAATTTGGGATCTGGTTCACCGATGGTTACGGTATACATAAGCTTTTTGACGTGGTGATACATAAGGCCACCTCGGGTCAGGTTGAAGGTGCGTTTAATTTGGCGATTTTCCGTGGCAGGAACTGAAATATCAGCGCCGACTAGCAGGTGAGAGTCGCTTCGTGAGGGCCTAAGTTGCCCGCGTCTCGCAATGCAGTTCTATTCTCCTCTTGACAGACGGTCATACTGTCCAAATTAACTTCTCGGTCGGACCTGTTGTTTCTCTTCCGGTTCTCCCACAGAATCGTCATCCTGAGCGAAGCGCCTCGCAGATCCATCCCTTAACAGAGGGTTTCTGGCGCGGAGTCGAAGGACCCCGAGGATGATTGTTGGCCGATGCTCTTCAGAGCCTTCAGGCCACCGAAACCGGTTGCGGCCTTGCGCGCGGAGTAATCAAGGAATCCCCGGGTTGAGGGAAGGGTGGCTTTTTGCCCACGCAAGATAATCCTCAACCGTATAAAACGCTCTGTACTTGTCGAGCCTCTCCTCGTCCTCGACCGGAGCTGTCCAGTCCAGGCTCCAGGAATCACCGACGCGAGCCATCCAGTTCAGCAGCTGCTTGTCCAGTTCCTGTAGGTCGGAAGAGTGAGCAGCGTCGTTGGCCAGGTTGTGCAATTCGTAGGGATCTTGCTGCAGGTCGTACAGAAGCCACGGCCCTGACTCCGATCGTGCATACATAAAGCGTTCTGTTCTCAAGCCGCGCCATGCTCCCTCCGTGCCATCGCCGTGATAAGGACCAAAGATCTGGAAGAGCACCGAGTCCGGGCCCTTTTCCGTAGTCCCGCTAGCGACCTTGGATAAGTCAGCACCTTGCATCTCGGCCGGAACGTGCAAGCCGCAAAGCGAAAGCAGTGTAGGGGCAAAATCCACATGCGAAAACAATGCGTCCGTCTTGTGCCCCGGCGAAACAACCCCTGGAAAACGCAAGATCCCGGGAACTCGAATCGATTCCTCCCATGGCTTACGCTTGAGGATTTTGCCCTGGGAGCCGAGCATATCCCCGTGATCGGAGGAGAAGAGCACAATCGTGTTTTCTTCCAGCTTCAGCTCGCGAAGCGTGCTCAGCACTCTGCCCACCTGATCATCCACCGCGGTGATCGCTGCATAGTATCCCGCAAGCTCTTTGCGGCCTGCCCCCCGTGTTCCTTCGACCCAGTTAGGTTCCATGGTCAACTTTTTGGGGTCATAGAGATCCATGTATCTCTCAGGCGCCACATAGGGATCATGTGGAGCGCCCGGCGCCAGCATCAGGAAGAAGGGCTTGTCCTCCGCTTCATGAAGAAACTCGACGGCCAGGTCGGTCCAGAACTCGGGCTCATACTTCTCGCTCACGATGGGAACATTTTCGTCGCGGAAGTACCAGTTATAGAAATAGTTATGGTTACATTCGTTAGCGGCCCAATACTGAAACCCATGCCGCCGCGGCCCGGGAGGGACAAAGCCGGGCACGCGCGGTCCTCCATCCAGATGCCATTTGCCAATGAAGCCGGTACGGTATCCGGCGTGCCCATAGATGTCGGCCATCGTAACCACGCTCTCCTTCAATCGGAGATCATTGGCCACCATTCCGTTGCGGCTGGTATAGGTGCCGGTGAGAATCGTCGCTCTCGCCGGGCAGCATACCGGCGTGTTAGCGAACGTCTGCCGGAAGAGCATTCCTTCTGAGGCAAGCTGATCAAGATGCGGCGTCTGCACATCGGGATTCCCCATGCATCGTAGCGCTTGCCCCCTCCACTCGTCCGGCATAATGAACAACACATTGGGTGGACGCTTTCCACGCGCCGCCGCTTGACCTGTACCCTGCCGCAACCCTAGCGCAGCGGCTGTTCCTGCTGCGACTGTAATAAACTTGCGCCGATCCATATCTACCCTCTGCCAGCTACATCAGATTGTAGAGTTAAGGTTCCGTGCGCGGGTAGATCACGGGTTGGTTCCGATCTGATAATTGAGTGACGCAAGGCTCAACTTGTATTGATACTGCGCGTTGGTGTTGTCAATGGCAGCGCTGGTCTGCTGCAGTTGCGCCTGGCTGAGTTCCACAATCGAACTGAGCCCAAGCTGGTAGCGGGTCTGCGCCAGCTGCAGGGCTAGATTCGCTTGCTTGAGCAATTGTGCGGTGACTCCGATTCTTTGATAGGCGGTGTTCGCCTGGAGCCACGCGGTGCGTACGTCGCGAACGATCTGATCCCGCAAATCCCTCGTGCGCTCTTCCTCCGCGCGCGACCGATAGGCCGCCTCCTTCGCCTCTGCGGAGTAGAGAAAACCGTTGAAGATAGGAATGTTCAGGTTGACGCCAACCGCGCCCCACCAGTTCGAGACGTAGTACGCATCCGTGCGAACGGGCACTGATCCGATCGTGCTGAGCGCGCTGACCGAGGGCAGAAGTTGATCCCACTGGGCGCGCGCGAACTTTTGCGCCGATTGTTGTCCTAAAATCCGCGCCTGCAGATCCGGACGCTGGGCCAACGCAGACTGAACCAGCTGATCGTAGTCAGTAGGTGGAGCATTGGTCTGCGCCGAATCGTCGGCCAGCTCGTAGGTGGTTTCGTGGTCCAAGCCAAGTACGGCGTCGAGTGTAGCCATGGTGGCATCCGCGTTGCTTTGAGCGTCGAGCTGAAGCAGTTGGGACTGCGATAGGTTTACATCCGCAAAACTAAGATCAAGCGTAGACCTCAGCTTGTTCTGGGTCATCTGGTTGACTTGTGACTCCGTTGCCTGGCGGGTGGCTACGGTCTGTTTGGCGACTTGAAGAACAGCCTGCGCGGTCAGTGCGTCGTAGAAAGCCTGATCGGTAGCAAGAACAATCTCTTCCTGGGTCGCCAGTGCATCAGCGTTGGCTGCTTTCTCCTGCAGCTTCTGCGTCAGCACCAAATTGTGCGTTCGCCCAAAGTCCGTGATCAGTTGCGTTACGCTGGCTCCGGTCCCGGCGTGAGTCACCAGCCTTGATGCGGTGAGCGAGCCGGCGGAGAGCCGGCTTCCGTCCTCTGCCTTCACGGCTGTGATGTTAGCGTTCGCAGTGGGGAGTTCGGCCGAGCGCGCTTCGCGCACCATCTGATGTTGGGCCAGGGCCAGCAGTTTGCTAACGCTGATGCGTGGGTTGTTCTTGAGGGCCATCTGTTCGGCCTGCGCCCGCGTCAGTTGCTCCTTCGGCGTTGCGGCTGGTGCGGCCTGCGCATTCTGTGCCGAAAGATTAAGGCTGTTGGCGACCGGAGCGCTGGGCAGGTTGGCCACCACTGCGGGTGCCTGCGCCAGCGCCGGCGCGCAGAGCAGGAAGGCCGTGAAGACTGCGCTGAGGCCGTTCATGCCCGTGCCTCCCCCTGAACTCCCATTTTTCGCTCGCGGCGAGTGTGGATTACCAGATACACCGCGGGAACCAGAAACACGGTCACCACCACGGAGACGCCAAGTCCGCCGATGATTGCCCGCGCGAGCGGTGCGTACTGTTCGCTGCCCGCCTCAAAGCCAAGCGCCATGGGAATCATTCCCAAGAGCGTCGCCAAAGAGGTCATTAGAATCGGGCGTAGCCGCACCTTGCATGCTTGAACTGTGGCTTCCAGCAACGGAAGCCCTTTTTCGTGCAGGATGCCGGCGAATTCAACGATGAGAATACTGTTGGAGACGACGATACCTGTCATCATGATGATCCCCATCAGCGACATGATGTTCAAGGTGCTTCCCGTAAACACCAGGATCATCATCACGCCGGCAAGTCCTGGAGGAATAGCCATGAGGATGATGAAGGGATCGATGAACGATGTAAATTGCGCCATCAGGATGAGGTAGACAAGCGCAATGGAGATGAGCAGTCCTAGCCCGAACTCTTTGAAGGACTCGTTCATACTCACCGCAGCCCCGCGTACTCGGAGCCTTGTATTCTTGTCGGTCTTTGTATCCGCTACCAGTTTGTTGATGTCTTTTCCAACCGTCTGCAGCGCTTCACCGCGGGTAGAGACGTAGATATCGATCACGCGCCGGATCTGGTAATGGTCTACTTCGGTGGGGGTATTGATCTCCTTGATGTCTGCCACCGATCCCAGCGGGGTGTAACCCGTGGCGTGTGCACCAACAAGAAGATTGGCCGCACTATTTCCTGCGCTCCTACCCTCCTCGGATGGTGAGTAACCTACGGGCCGTACTCCGCGCAGCGGTATGTTCTTGAAGTCCTCCATGCTCATGTGGTTGAGAACGCGTTTGGCATACTGGACGGTAACCAAATAGTTGTTGCCGCTCTTGGGGTCAATCCAGTAGCTCGGCGCGACCTGGCCGTCCGAGGTAAGAGCCGTGATTACGTTATCCACAACATTTTGTGCTGAGAGGCCAATCAGGCTAGCCCGTTCGCGGTCGATATTCAGCAACAGTCCCGGATAATTGAGATCCTGAGGAATGTAGACGCCACTCACATTGGGGAGCGCCTTGATTTTGAGCGACAACTGCTGTGCCAGATCGTAGGCGCCCTGAAGGTTCATGGAGCTGACCTGTACGTCGATCGGAGCGGGAAGGCCCTGATTAATGACCGAGTCGACCAGGCCGCCGGCCTGGAAATAAGTTGCCAGCTCCGGCATCTCCCGCGAAAGCTTTCGTCGTACCCGCGCCATGTATTCGTAACTCCCCACGCTGTGACCTTCCTTCAGGCTGGTCTGCACAAAGGCGGTGTCCATGGATGCATTTGTGGTGTAGATCGCGGAGAGATCGGGATAGACGCCGATATTGGAAACGATCATGCCGAGGTCGGCCGGCTTTACTGTTTCGCGAATAATCTTCTCTACCCGGGCGATGTATTGATCGCTGACCTCGAGGCGGCTACCGCTGGGCATCCGGACATCAATGACGAATTGTCCCGGATCAGTGCGCGGAAAGTAAGCACGGCCCAGGAAGGGGAAGAGAACTAGAATCACCAGGGCTACTCCGGCGAGTATCCCCACGGCTGTAAGCCCTGGCCTTACCAGGAGGCGCTTGGCCAGCGCCTCATAGCGCTCCAGCATGCGCTGGAAATACTGATTGAAGCGGTCAACCACCCTGCGGAAGAAGGACGCCTTTCCATGAACTCCGTCAGTTTCTTCAGGAGAAATGCGGATAAACGTCGCGCAGAAGAGTGGCACGACGGTCATGGCGAAGACATACGACGCAAAGATGGAGAGCACGACCCCCAGTGCCAGTGGCGTGAAGATATATCTGCTGACGCCGGAGAGAAAGGCTACAGGGAAAAAGACGATGGAGGTAGTCGAGGTCGCCGCCAGCACGGCAAGGGAAACTTCCATGCCCCCCTGCTCCGCCGCCTCCCGGGGCGGCACACCCATCTCCATAAAGCGAAAGATATTTTCCAGCACCACCACAGAGTCGTCGATCAAACGCGAGAAGGCCAATGCCAGGCCTCCCAACAGCATGGTATTGATCGAACCGCCCATGGCATCGGTCAAGAGCAGACATACCAGGGCGGAAAGCGGAATTGATAACAGCACTGCAAAAGTCGCCCGCCCATTGCCCAGAAAGACCAGAATCATCAGCCCTGTCAGAACCAGGCCGATCGAAGCTTCTTTAACCAGATTCTTGATCGCGAGTTTAACGAAGATTGACTGATCAAAAACCACGGCAGTCTTCAGGCTGTCAGGAATATCGACCAGGCGTTTGATCGCCGCCTTCATCCCATTCACGATGGTGATGGTGTTACTGTCGCCCCCCTGCTTGAAGATTGGAACGTACACCGACCGCTGCCCATCGATGCGAACGATGTTGTACTGCAACGCTCCGGAGTCTTCGGCGTGACCGACATCGGCGACCAGGACGGATGAGTTTCCATAGGACTTCAGCGGCATGGAGTTCATCTGTTTTGCATCGGGAAACTGACTATTGGCGTAGATGTTGTAGTCTTTGCTGCCAATGCGCACGTCGCCCGCGGGCAGGATAAGGTTCGAGCTGTTGACTGACTCGACGACGTCGTTAAGGCTCATATTATGGGCCTCGAGCTTAAGCGGATCGACATAGATCTGAATCTGCCGGTAAGTACCCCCGTAAGGCTGCGGCACCGAGGCGCCCTGTACGTTGGATATCTGGTTGCGCACCTGGAACTGCGCGACATCTTTGAGTTGGGTTTCGTTGAGGCCCTGGCCCTTCAGCGTAACCAGGCAAACCGGCTGGCTCGAGGCATCCATTCCCAGCACGACGGGTGGCAACGTGCCCTGTGGTAGCCGGCGCAAGTCAGCCATGGCAAGACTGGCGATGTTGCTGAGCGCGGCATTCGGGTCGGTGCCCGGTTTGAAATAGATCTTGATCAGGCTGACGCCGGTCATAGAGCGCGATTCGGAGTGGTCGATATTCGCTCCGAGAGTGAAAAAGCGCTCAAACGTGTTCGTAATATCTGCCTCGATCTGTTGCGGTGGCATACCGCTATAGAAGGTTGCAACAACAACCACAGGGATATCGATCTTGGGAAAAAGATCTACCGGCATGCTGAACACCTGGAAGACACCGACCAACATGACCATCAGGCACAGCATGATGACGAAATAGGGATACTTGAGGGCAAATTTAGGCATTATTGTTCCCCCTGATCATCGTGCAGGTCGATCGTGCTGTTGGGCGCGCGGGTAACGTCGCTGGCAGGCGTGGGCGTCAGGACAGGGCGAACCAACTCCCCCTCCTGATACTTGCCTTGCCCCCCAACAATGACGTGTTCTCCTTGCTCAAGGCCGTTCTTGATCTCAACCAGCTGCGATCCCTTGAGGCCTATCTGGACGGTCCTCTCACGGACATGGTTCTCGCCGTCGACGACGTAAACGACTTCTGTAGCGCCGCGCAAGACGAGCGCCTCCACCGGGATGGTAAGCACGTTTTCAACGTGCCCGAGTTGCAGTTGGGTGTTCGCGTACATCCCGGGATCGATCGACAGATCTTTATTGGGAACGTCGACCTCCGTTTCCATGGTTCTGGTTTCGAAATTTACGCTGCGCGTGAAGCGAACAATTTTTCCTGTAAAGGAACGGCCCAATGCATCCACGCGAATCTGCAGCTCATCGCCCACCTTGATGTATTGCACGGCGTCTTCCGGCACCGGCATGCGTAAACGCAGCAGGCCACTCTCGGAGAGCTTTACGATCGGCAGGGCCTGATCGTTTGAATCTCTGCCCGACTGAATCAGCGCTCCAGTATCCGCATAGCGCCAGGTGATGACTCCATCCAAAGGGGCGACGACTTTCGTGTATCCCTGTATCGCCCTGACCCGGTCACTATCCGCGACAGCCACCTGAGAGGCTCCGCGCGCCGCCGCCAGCGCGGCCTTCGCTGCATCGACCTGGGCGGCTGCGGAAAGATCCTTCGATTGGGTGTCATCCAGCTCCTGTTGGGCGATCAGGCCGGGCTGGGCTTTCGCTGCCTCTTGCATACGACCGTTGTTCGCGTGCAGGGACGCATATTCAGCCTCCGCCCTGGCTACATCGTGCTGAGCGCGAACAATTTCGTCTTTCCTCTGGCCCACTTGGGCAACGGTCCCCTCCAACTGCGCCTGCAGCTCAGGAACTTCAAGGACGGCAATCGTCTGTCCTTCCCGGACCTTATCCCCTATGTCCACGTAGATGTGTTTAATAAATCCGGAGACCTTTGGATGGACGTCAATCACCTGGTAAGCCTGGAATTGCCCGGCTAAGGACAGCGCATGGGTGATCGATCCTCGCTTGACCGCAGCCACTGTGGCCGATGAAATTTCTGCGGCGTTCGCGTCGGGGTCGCTGCTCTTGCAGGCGACCGTCATGTTCGAAGCGATTAGGGCCAAGGCCGCTATAAGAATAGAGAGCTTTCGCTTTCGCATAGATGGAATACACTCGTTTCGTCGAGTTTGCAATCGAAGGTTCCCCAGCAAAGCAGGGACCACTCCCGGGCTGAGAGAACGCACCGGCCGATGACCGATAGCGTAGACCACCCGCGACCAGGCTCTGATTTCTAGGAGCTTGAAACTAAGACGAAAGTGTCGGAGGAGGTCTGAAAAAAAATGCGTTTAGGCTCGCACTTAAAGAGTGCAGCCACGGCCGCATGCGCTCTTGCTCCGTTTGGGTGGCTCCTGAAATAGGAGGGAGCCCCAAGACAAGTGCAAAAAGCATCAGGGTCGGAACGGCGCCACGTACGATATCGCTCGGAGGCTTCGAGGTGCTAATTAGGAGCCCGTCGGTCGCCGCGGCCTGCTCATTCTTGGAGAGTAGTTTTGCTTCTGGGAGCTGGTGATACGCGGAATGTGCTGGATAGTACAGTGAGAGCTTATATTGCAGGCCCCAGGTGAAGACAGCAATCGCCAACCCAACGAAAACGAAGCTGAGTCTACAAAGACGAGGGCGAAATGTGTCAGAAATGTTCACGAAATCTTAGGAAGCAAGTTTAGCACCATGGAGAGAGAAACCCCCGCATCGGAGTTCGATACACGTTCTAGTCCCCTGGTTGCCTGAGCTCTCTTTAACCGTACTTGCCCAAGACAACTTTTTGGCAGGCGTGGAGGTGGATGGACAGAGTCAGCACAACAACAACCAACCCGGTTTCGTTTGCCAGCGTTCTCTTCAACGCGTTCAACAAGTTGCGCGGTCCAAAAGCCCGTTCGTCGACTAATTTGGACAGCTCTGCCCTTTAACCGCCCTCGCGAAAACCACGGCGGCCTTCCCGACACCGGAATGAGGGATTTCAGCCGGAGGCGACGCGCGATAAGGCAGACTGTCTAGCTGAGCTCCAGCGGTCCAGTAGTTGAGCTCGGTACCTGACACCGCAGCTGAGTGGGCTACGACAATTCTTGAGAAAAGCTGCCGTCCGTCAGGTCCTTGCCCGATGCGATGTATTCGTCAAGGATGGCCTGAAGTTCGCTCAGCACCTGCGGATGCTGGTCGGCGACACTCTGCAGCTCTTCGGGATCATTCTTCAGGTCGTAGAGCTGAGGTTTGTAGTTTCCCTGGTATTTGTCTTTGTTCCACACTACTGAGTAATTCCATTCCGGGGTGCGCACCGAGGCGATGTAACCGTAGGACGAGATCGCGGCTTTCCGCTGGTTCGTCTTCTGGTTCGTAACGTAAGGCCACATGTCTTCGCCGGTGGCGCGCGCCGGGGGCTTGATGTTCAGCCGGCCGAGTACCGTGGGCACAACATCCGGGGCTTGCACGAACCCGGAAACTCGTTTTCCTGTGTATTGCTGCCCGGGGACATGCACGATGAGCGGCACATGCGTGACTTGCTTGCGCAGGCGCTCGGGTCCCTTCGCCCACTGGCCTTGCTCGTTAAGGAGCACTCCATGATCGGCCAGAAATACAACCACCGAGTTGTCGTACAGGCCGAGACCTTTGATGGTTTTCAGCACTTCCCCATACCAATGATCCACATTCGAGGCTTCTCCCGCGTAGTTGGCGCGCAGCCGCTTTACCCCCTCTTCCGGGACCTTGACGTTGCCGTAAGGTGGCTCCGGCCAGCTATGGGGGCCGGCATCCTTAAGATATTTTTCCAGGAACTGGGCAGGCGGGTCCCATGGCTCGTGCGGATCAAAGATCTCTACCTGCAAATAGAAGGGGCCCTGATCGTGATTTTCTTTAAGCCAATCGATGGTGCTGGTTGCGGTCGCTTCCGCGATCGAAGGCGCCCGCTTTAGCCAGCGCTTGCGATTGGCGAGGTATTGGTTCAAGAAGTCGGCGAAGCTCTCGCCTCTTCCACCCGGAGTCGCGCCTACAAGCTGCAGGTAGTCTTCGGGATATAAAGCCCTGAAGTCCGCCGTTGTGCGCGGCGCTTGCCCGTAGTAATCGATCTCCTGACCGCGCACCCACTCAAAGTAGTGGAAGCCCCGCTGAAAATTGCGGCCCGGCTTAAACAAGTGAGGCAGGTCAGCGATGAGCGCCGTTTGGTAGCCTGCGGCCAGGAGCGTCTCGGCAAGTGTCACATCCTCGATGAATAGCTCATGCCAACCCGGCAGCTTGACCGAGTCCTGCTGAAAGTAGAGATGGGTGGGAAAGATGCGCCGCCCAGTGTAAAGCTGGCGCCGCAAAGGTATGGTTGGCAGCCCCTCCGAATAGTAGCTGTCAAAGACAATCGATTCCTTGGCAAAGTCGTTGAGGTTTGGAGTATCTACCCAGGTGCTGCCATAAGCCGCCAGATTATCGGCGCGGAAAGAGTCGGAGACCAGCACGATCAGGTTGAGATCGTTTCCCTTTTGGCTCGGAGGAGCCTCCCAGTGCGCCTGGGCCTTTTGCGGGGTAGGGCCGGGCTGGGCCGCGCTGGGGGCCTTGCAGCCGACGACACCCGCGAGACCAGCCAGGGCTCCGCTCTTCAATAAATCTCTTCGTGTGGGGTTGCTCATCTTCATTTCCTCTCTGAGTCTGTCAGGACACGGCATATTTCGCCGCAGTCCTTTCGTTCAACTTGATGCCCAGCCCAGGCCGCTTCGAGAGCGCGAGAGCGCTATCAACAATCTGCTCTGGTGGATCGATGAGTTCTGCACGCCAAGGCACCTCACCATACGAGAATTCCAGGATGTTGAAATTCGGGACAGTGGCGATTACGTGGGCGGCGGTCACGTTGCCTACGGGGCTAGCTGGTCCGTGCGGGGAAGCAATCAAGCCCGCACCTTCGGCGAGGGCTGCTATCTTCTTCATCTCCAGCATGCCGCCGCAAACCTTTACATCAGGCATAACTATGTCTACCGCTTCCGCCTTGATGTAAGGATAGAAACCGGTCACACCATGGATAGACTCGCCGCCCGCGGTCGGCATGGTCGCGGCCTTGTTGATGGCGGCGAGGTCTTCGACCGGCTTGGCAGGGGTCACCTCTTCCAGCCAGAACAGATGCAACGGCTCAAATCGGTGGGCCAACTCCAGGCCATCATCGCGAGTGAAATGGCTGTGGCCGTCGATGAGCAGGTCGCGCTGCGGACCGATCGTTTGCCGGACCGCCTGAGCGCAGTCAATGCCGCGTTGCATGAAATGCTCGATTGCTTGTTTATCGGTCAATCCACGCGGCATCTCGTCAAACGGCGCAAGCTTCACCGCGTCGAAGCTCGCAGCCACAGCCTTTTCCGCCATGCCGGCAAAGCCTTCAGGTGTTCTGTCTTCTGTCGACCGATTAATGTTGGCGTAGATGCGAATCCTATCCTGAATACGGCCTCCAAACAGGTCGTAGACCGGAACGGAAAATACATTTCCTTGAATATCCCAGAGGCATTGATCGAGTGCGCTCGCTGCCACCGCCGCCGGTGCGCCATACTGGGCGATGACCGGAGCGGTTACTCTTCTCAACCATTCCACGTCAAAAATGCTTCGGCCTTTCAATAGATCGGAAAACTGCTTGAGATAGACCAGCGTCTGGTCGTCCTTGCCGCTTTGCGATGCATCGCCCAGCCCGCTGATTCCTCCACTGGTGTTGAGGCGTGCGATGGTCCAATTCCCACGGCGATTTACTTTCATCTGGAATACTTCCAGACCCTCAATCGTCAGCTTAGGCAGGCTTGTTTGTGACCCACCGAATTTGTCTGCCAGCGCAAGAGGACTGAGTGCAAGCCCCTGCAATACGGATCTTCGATTCATCATCTAACCACCAAGAGCGGGCAGCAGGGCGGCCCCACCCATAAAGAAGATAACTCCAACCACCACGCTGCAGGTAGCCGTGGCTCCCGCTACCCATTGCAGCAGACGCGGCTTATTGACTGTTTGGATAGCAACTCCAAAAGCCCAAACAGAATTGTCATCCCGGCCGGGGCGTAGCGCAGTGGAGGGACCTGCTGTTCGCCTTCCGGTCAGCTGAGTCAAGTCACAGGGGCCGGGCTACGATTGTCGGCTCCTGGGGAGATATCCCATTGGGATCGTTGGCGACCGCTCCTGGCGGTGCTGCCACTGGTCCCTGTAGTAACGGGTCGTTGGTGGAAACCATCCAGGCATGCAATCGGGCGCGCATATCACTGGTGACGGCTAAGTGGGCCGGATCGTTCACCAGGTTTGCATGCTCGGTGGGGTCAAAAAGGAGATCGTAAAGGCTCTCCTGGTCCAGAATTTGCGAACCCCATCCCGCCTTCAACCAAAGCTCCTTGCTCGGGCTATCGTCGCAGTTAGGCAGAACGGGTGTCCGCCGGTCTCCGAAGCGCCGAATGTACTTCCAACGCGTAGTTCGTACTGCGCGTTTTGGCTCATAGGAGGCGTGATAATTTACCTCGGCGAAAACTTCTTCGTGTATCTCCGGTACCTGGCCCGCAAGCACAGGCAGGAAGGACTTGCCTTGTAACCATGCGGGGTGCTGAATTCCTATGTAGTCGCAGATCGTCGGGAAGACGTCTATCTGGGAAATCAGAGCGTCACAAACAGCCGCGTGGGGAAGCTTTGGGCCGCGCATGATCAGCGAGACTCCCCAGCCATCGTCGGTAAGATTGCACTTCATCCGCGGAAACGAGATCCCGTGGTCTGTTGTGCTGATAATCAGCGTGTTTTCACGATAACCATTTCGGTCGATCGCTTCGAGAACCTTTCCGACGCCTTCGTCCATGATCCTGGCGCTCGCCCGGTAGCGCGCGAAATCGCCCCTGGTCGCTGCAGTATCCGGGATAGGTCTTGGCAGGGGCGAGTAGTTAGCCTTGTCTTCCGGTGTGGCCTCGGGATACTCACGATGCGTCTCAAAGAATCCAATATCCAGAAAGAAGGGAGAGGTTGGCCGGCTATCCAGGAATCCTACAGCTGCAGGAGCTACATGTACTGCGCTTGTATCTTTGTGCGGAAGTATTTGGTCGTACCCGATCGTCTCGGGAACCTTTGCCACGTGCTGCAGTCCAGCCAATACCGAGGTATACCCAGCAGGTTTGAGAGTATGCACAATGTGCTGCTGGTAGTCATTCAGCGAAAAGCCGCGATGCGCGAGCCCCAGCATACCGCTGCTGTGAGGATAGAGCCCGGTAAGCAAGGCAGCCCGACTGGGGGAACAGGTGGGCGCAGCACTGAAGGCTTTCCGGAACAGGATGCCTTCCTGCGCGAGTCGTTGCAAGTGCGGGGTAGGCACTGACTGGCCGTAAGGCGATAAGTATCGACCGGAATCGTGGGAATGGATGTAAACGATATTCGGCCGGAAGCTGACGGTCAAATCTATTTCGGCGCTGGCGTTTTTTGCTTGCAGGGCAACCCCGGTTGCCACCATGCCGTGGAGAAACGCACGCCTCGATACGCCGGAACCCTCACTCGTGTCTGCCATCATGCCCGAATCGAATCCTCCAAGGGATCTATATACACCAGAAATGGTTGGGCCAGTCCGCTATGTTTGCTGACTGGCCCGTTGCATGGTTAGAACGCGAGATGCAGGGCCAGCTGCAGAATTCTCGACTGGTTGCCGGTTTGTAGCCCCGTGACCTGGCCAAAGGCGCCGTTGCCAAACAGGGTATTCGGATTTGCCAGGTTGGCGTGATTGAAGACGTTCAGAGCCTCGGCGCGAAACTGCAATGTGCTAACCTCAGCGATTTTGAAATCTTTCAAGAGAGATGCATCCGTGGTCGCGAGTGCTGGTCCTCTCCCAAACGTACGGGGAGCATTCCCGAACGTGAACGCTGGGTTTTGTGCAAACGCAGAGGTATCGAACCACTCATGTGTCTTCTGGGCTCTGGGACGCGAGCCACCAAGATCGTTGGGGTTGCCGACCAGGTTTGGCCGCACTCCATCGGAATACGTGCCAGTGTTATTTGTGGAGTCGAGTACCCCAAGAGCAGTTCCAGAGTGTATCTCAGAGATGGCACCGACTGTCCAACCGGAAACGAATTCGTTCACCAGGAGGGAATTGGGGTGAATCCATTTTCCTGGGCCTATGGGAAGTTCATAGAGGGCGCTTCCAATCACGCGATTGCGAATGTCGTTCCCTGAAAGCCCGAAGCGGTCCCGGGGATTGTAGTAATCAGTGAATGCATCGTTGGTTCCAGAATAGCCGGCGTTGTAGTTGGCCAGCTCGTTTCTGGACTCCTGGTTGTCAATGAACTTTGACCAGGTGTAGTTCACCCCGTACTGGAAGCCGCCGGCATACCGTTTTTTGATGCCGGCGTTCAGCCCGTTGTAGCCGGATTGTCCCGCATCCGCAGCAATAATGCTTACGTTTCCGAATTGAGGATATGGGCGCAGAGTCTGCGTATTCGTCGTCGTTGGCAGCAACGCCATCTTATCTGGAGCGACCTGGTTGGTGTTTTCCGCGTTGGTGGCAGACAAGTGATGGCCAAATGTCCCCAGGTAGCCAATCGTGAGCAATATCTGGTTGCCCAGCTGCTGCTCTACATCAACACTTGCTTGATAGAGATAGCCGGTTACCCGATCCCGCTGGAAGTACTGCGGGGCCTGCACGACCTTTTGCCCGGCCGGCACGGCGCCGTAGGCCGGGGTCAATTGGGCGGCGGTAGGAACGGCCGCGGTTCCCGTGCCATCGGTTCCATTGTTCTTCAATAGAAACGCGGGTGCACCGGTACCTGCATTCGGAGAGGAGAGGCTGATTTGCCTGGCGAATCCCGTGTAGGCAACGATCGGGGTCGCCTGGTCATACTCGCCGGGAAAAAGAATGGCGCCACCGCCGCGCACCACCGTGTTGGGATGGGCCGTCCATGCGAAACCAACGTGGGGGCCAATGTTGTGGTAATCCCAGTTGTTGGCATACTTGCTGACGCCATTCAATCCCGAGAAGGTGATAATCCCAGGCGTACCCGAGACCGGATTAATTGTCGTCGTATTAAAAGAATTCTGGCGGTTATGTTCTTCCGCGCGCGGCGCATCGAGATCGTACCGTAGCCCGATGTTGAGGGTCAGGTTGGGCCTTACCCTCCAGTCGTCCTGCGCAAAAAATCCCCAGGAATAGGTCGTGGTCAGCAATGTCTCCGCCTGCTGCAGGGTAGCCGAATTGACTCTGCCCAGCAGAAGATTTGCCAGGCTGCCCAACGCCGCGTTGGTGCTGACGCCGGTATTGGTAAATACGAACGAACCGCCTGCTGTCGGGAAGTAGTTATCCGTATTGTTCGACGTCCGCAATTCCCCACCGAACTTGAATTGGTGGTTGCCTCGTTGTAGAGAAACGTTGTCCACATACTGATTGCTGTTAATCGGTGTTTGCAACCTCTCCTGCTGCGTAGTATTGCCAAAGCCTGCAAGCCCAGAGACCGTGATGGTCGGGAAAAAGGCCGCGTTGGTTCCTTGAATACCAATTTCGGAGGCCAGCGTAGTATTTGCTCCGGCGGAGATGCTTAGAGCCTGTCTGCGTGAATAGGTGAACCGGAATTCGTTGATCACTGTGGGCGAAAAGTTGTGATACCAGGTGCCGGAAGGATTGTAATAGTAATTGTGCGCGAGCACGCCAAAGTTGTCAGTTCCCGGCGTTGGATAAATCGAAGCCGTAGGCTCGTGATCGGTCTGCGCCAGGAAGCGGGCAAACATACGGTCTTTCTCGCCAAATACGTGATCGATCCGAGCGACGTAGACATCGTATATGCCCTGCGTTGGATCATTGGCGCGGTAATTCGAGACGTTGGGCGCGGCTCCCGCAACGTTTGGCGCCGGATAGAACTGCACCAGCTTCTGCGCTACCGGGTCCAGTTCACCCGGTGGTAACACGTTCAACTTCCCGTTGTAGACCGCCTGTTTACCGGTATTTGGATCGATCACCGGTGTTGAGAAGGCAGAGAAGTCGCCCGTAAGCTCCGCAGGTGTAGGTACGTTGATAATCTGGGTCACCGAAGATGTTTGCCTGCGACCCTCATAGTTGAAGAAAAATTGTGTCTTGTCTTTCTTGATCGGGCCCCCGATACTCGCGCCGAAGAGGTTGTAACGAAGCTCCGGGTTCGTCTTGGCAAAGTATGGTTTGGCCTGCAAGTCGTCATTGCGGAAGTATTCGTACGCTGCTCCGTGGAACTGGTTGGTTCCAGACTTGGTCGTCATCTGGATCACCGCACCGCCGCTGCGTCCCAGCTCCGCCGCATAATCGCTGATGGAGAGGTTAAACTCCTGCACCGATTCGATGGGCGGGTCAATCATGAGCGTCGGCACGCCGAGGAGGAGGTTTTGCACGTTCCCGCCATCCACCAGGTAATTGGCGTTATTTCCCCGGCCGCCCCCCACCGCGAAGGTTGCGCTTGATCCCGTTCCGTTGCCTACGACAAACCCGCTCAACCGCTGCAGCTGCGAAGAGCGCCGGTCGATCAGCGGCATGTTTACGATTGTCTGGTTCTCCACCACATCTTCAACTGCTGAGGACTGTGACTGCAGTAGCGGAACCGTGGTGTCGACCTCGACCGTCTGCGCGACCGCGCCGACTGCGAGCACAACATTCACCGTGCTGACCGTGCCCGTTTCAACGATGATTCCCTTTTGGTCCTGGGTTTCATAGCCATCCCTCTCGACCTTAAGGTCATAATGTCCAGGCAAGAGCAGGGGAAATGAATAGTAACCCTCACTGGTCGAGTGTTGTTGCCGGGTATCTCCTGTCTCCACTCGGGTCAGAGTCAAGTCTGCCCCCGCCACTGCCGAACGGCTTGCGTCCACAACCTGCCCTGAGACCTGAGAGGTTTGCGCGAAAGCAGTCAACGAAGCCGCTGCGAATCCGCTGAGCAAGAGAGCAAGTTTTATAAATGAGAGCGAATGTCTACGCAAATAGCGGAGAGACATGGTCGTACCTTTCTTTTCCTCAGGCGAGGAGGAGCGACAGCAGAACCTCAGGTTCATGCCTGCGTTGGGTAATCAGACTGATAACGGGCTGCGAGCGTGGACCGGTGCCGAAGGCCCGGCTAGCAATTTGCCGTAGCGGCTGCGCAGGGTGCGGAGGCCGGACAACAACATCGTGCTGCCTGGGGGTACGGTGTTGCGGATTGTGTGCTGCGTTCCATATCGGTTCTTACCACCAGATCATCGGCGGCCAACTCACAGCTGGAGTTAGTGCGACGCCAACAGCAATTTCTTTACCAACGGGCAAAAGTCCGCTATCGCATAGACAATTCGACTACCGCAAAGGCCAGCAAGCAGCGTGAATACTGTGGTTGCTGAACGAAACAACAATGAGTTAAGACTGGGTTAAAGCTGGAGGGTTGGTTCAAAAGAACCTGCCCCAAACAACTCCGTCTCGTTACCGGCTAGTAGGGCAACAACAACACAGAAGAGACGAGATGTTTGGCAACCGGGAGGTTTGCATAGGGCTCAGTGTCGCGGTAGAGATAATACCGATAGTTCAGATCATGCAGTTGGTGCCAAATTTTGTCAAGGCGTTACAGGTCGCGTTGACACACTAAGTTCTGCGCTTTATAGTTCGCCCAGACGCGATGACCAGCCATGTTCAACAAGAAGTGATAGTTGTGTCGAGCGTGAAGCCCGCTCCGCCCCGCGCTGGTTGTTGTTGACTGCCTAGCCTGTGAACCCTCTATTTCTTTTCCGGCGGGTGGACCAACCTGGCCTTTCGCCTATCTAGCCGGTGATTCGTTACCGCGCAGAGACGGTTTCACTTTAAAAGGTTGTTAGGAGAGTTATGCCAGAACAGATAGACAGCAGAAGGTCATTCCTGAAGAGTTCCCTGGCGGCCGCTGTAGCAGCAGCGGTTCCGGCCTCGGCCGAAGCGGATGACAATGTTGGTGCTAAGCCGCCAACACAGCCGAACATCATCCTTTATCTCTCCGATCAGTTTCGCTGGGACTTCATCGGTGCTAACGGCCACAATAGCTCCACCCGCACGCCGAATCTCGACGCGATGGCGTCGCGCGGGAAGAACTTTACTCACGCAGTAACCAACCAGCCTGTCTGTGCTCCCTCACGATCGGTCTTGTTGACCAGCCGTTACGCAACGGAAACCGGCGTCTGGCGCAACGGCATTGCCCTGGGCCACACGCTCCCGACGCTGGCCGGAGAGTTGCGCCAAGCGGGCTACACGGCAAACCTCATCGGCAAGTGGCATCTTGCCCCAAACAGTGAGGCCGACGGCGGCGGCCCCGGTGCTGTAAAAGCAGAGTTCCGTGGCGGCTTTCTCGATCTGTGGGAAGGATCCAATGTGATCGAGTTCACCACCCATCCCTACGAAGGAACCATCTGGGACCGTGACGGCAAAGAGATCACCTACAAAGACGAATATCGCGTCGACTTCATTACTGATCGCGTGGAGCGCTTCCTTCGCCAGAAGCAGGAAAAGCCATTCTTCCTCTTCATCTCGCAGATCGAACCGCACCAGCAGAATGACATGCATCGTCCCATCGGCCCTCATGGTTCCGTGGAGCGCTTTGCGAACTCGACAGTTCCTGACGATCTACGGGCGCTTCCTGGCACGTGGCAAGCGCAACTGCCGGACTACTACGGTTGCATTGAAGCCATCGACGCCTCGGTGGGGCGTGTGCACCGTATCCTCGAAGAGGAACACCTCGCCGACAACACCATCTTCGTCTTCATGAGCGATCACGGCTGCCACTTCATGACTCGTAATCAGGAGTACAAGCGCAGCACGCACAACAGCTCTCTCCGCGTGCCCCTGCTCATCGATGGACCCGGCTTCCTGGGCGCGCAGCAGATCCCCGAGCTTGTCGGCCTCATCGACCTTGCGCCTACTCTGCTCGAAGCAGCCGGCGTGCCGGTGCCGTCCGGGTGGAAGGGCCGGAGCCTGCTGCCGCTGCTCAACGATCCCGGTGCTCGGCAGGCGTGGCCTAACCAGCAACTGATCCAGATCAGCGAATCGATGACGGGCCGCGCGATTCGGACTAAAGATTGGACCTACTGTGTCGCCGACCCTTCTGGCGCATCGAAAGAACCCGCGGCTGCAACTTATCATGAGTACCAGCTCTATGATCAGCGTGCCGATCCACA
Organism: uncultured Acidobacteriaceae bacterium; assembly: GCA_963785315.1. Taxonomy (GTDB): domain Bacteria; phylum Acidobacteriota; class Terriglobia; order Terriglobales; family Acidobacteriaceae; genus PALSA-350. The sequence goes on from CAWAUX010000004.1 coordinate 569,365, forward strand.
TGAGCTGGTGAACCTGGCTGGACGCCAGGAGTATCGTGCCCAGGCTAGTGAGCTGAGCCAGCAGTTGAAAAAGCTCCTGGTTGCAGCCGGCGAGCCCGAACCTGAAATAGTGCCGGCTAAGCTTTATCCTTGACCTTGGGACCTTCCCTCTATGAAGAGCGAGGAAAGATCGTCCTGCTGCGCGCCCTCTGAGCACGACGAAGCAGTAGCCTCAAAGTTAGCCGCGAAATAAATGAATCCAATATTTTCTTCCACGCCGATCGGCTTTAGCCCGGTTGGAGCCGGCACCGCAACTTTTTTTACTGTTTACTCTCTAATTAACTAGAGGTATTGAACTACTATGCCAAGGTTGAAGGCGATTCTGCTTTCCCTGGCGACTTTGTGCGCGCCTGTAGCTTTAGCACAGACTGCAAACCCAGCCGTTCCAGGGACAATTAACTATGTAGAAGGGTTGGCCTCGATAAACGGCCGGCCGTTGAATCAACAAGCGGTGGGTAACGCCCAGCTGCAGCCGGGCCAGGTGCTGGAAACAGCAAATGGCAGGGCAGAGTTGCTGCTTACCCCAGGTGTGTTTCTTCGTGTGGGAGACAACAGTGCTGTGCGAATGATTTCGCCGAATCTGCTAAATACGCAGATCGAGCTGAACCGCGGCCGTGCTGACGTCGAAGTGGATGAGATCCACCCGCGCAATGACATCCAAGTATCGGTAGGCGGTGCGAACACTCGCCTGCTGAAGGGCGGCCTCTACGCCTTCGATGCGGATAAGGGCACTGTCCGGGTCTTCAAGGGAGAGGCTGAGCTACTGGAAAGAAATGGCGGTATCGAGAAGGCCCTCAAGATAAAGGGTGACCACCAAGTCGGATTAGCGGAAAACGCAGCGGTGCAGAGCGTCAGTTTCAACCGCAATCAAGCCGAGGACGCACTCTACAACTGGAGCAGCCTCCGTTCTCAATATTTGGCCGAGGCTAATCTCACTTTGGCCTCGCAATATGCCGGGTATGGTGCCATGAATCCAGGTTGGTATTGGGACGCCGGCTTCTGGGGCTATACCTGGCTTCCGGGTGACGGGCTGTGGTGGAGTCCCTTCGGATGGGGCTTCTATTCGCCACGGTACATCTTCTACGGAGGCCCGGTCTTCTATGGTGGTCGCGGCTATGGTGGTCGTGGCTACGCCGGCCGTGGCTATGCGCAAGCCAGGGGAGGAGGCTTTTCTGGTGGAGGAGGACACGCCATGGGTGGTGGGGGTCATGGCGGTCGTTAAGCAAGCCTAAGACCGATCGAAACGAAACTCTTAAGCCCGTCCTTCACGGACGGGCTTTTCTTTGCCAATCAAGCCCCCTGAAAAGGTCCTGTCCCGTACGAGCGCCGCCCTGCGAGCGCATTTGACAGATGCTCTCTGCCGGGCTTATCTATCTTCCGGGACGTTCCAGACATTCGATGGCGCGAATCGACTCACGCTTGAGCCGCAGATGCATAAGCCTGCCGATTCTTTCGGCAGCGCTGATGTTCATGCTTTTTACCCAGGCAACTTTGCCACAAAATCTATCGCCGGCGCGCGATTGGACCACGTGGGGCTACGATCAGGAACGGACCGGCTGGAACCGGGGCGAGACCTCGCTAACCATCCACAACGTCTCGGGGCTGAAGTTGCTGTGGAGCGCCCAACTAAGCACGCCCCCCAATGCGATCGTCCTTTCCACGCTCACTGCGCCGCTGGTGGCAGAAGGCGTGAGGACTACCGAAGGCGCGAAGAATCTGCTTTTCCTGCTCGGGGCTGACGACACAGTGTTTGCACTGGATGCGGATACGGGCAAAGTTTTCTGGCAGAAGACCTTCGCGAATCCCGCTGAACCCCTCTGGCCTGCTACCTGGCTGTGTTCGAACACGGTGAACGATACTCCGGTGATCGATAAGCAGAACAACGTCATTTTTCTGATCACCAGTGACGGCAAGCTCCGCGGTCTCAATTTGAGTGACGGCGTGGATCGCATGACACCCGTCGACATGGTCGAACCCTTCGCCCGTGCGTGGAGTCTCAACCTCATCGACAACGTGGTCTACACCACGAGCGGCCGCGGTTGTGGCCAGATGCCGGTAGGAGCGGGCGCGAAACCTGCGGTGGTGCCGGGAAGCGTGTCGGCAATGGATGTGAGCGATCTTGCTCATCCGCGGCTAACCCGCTTTTACACCAGCGGCACGAAATATTCCGGTCCGTGGGGACGCGGCGGTGTCACGAAAGGCCCGAATGGCACCGTGATTACGCAAACAGCAGACGGTTTCTACGACCCGGCGTCCGGCGATTTTGGCGAGAGCGTGCTCAAGTTGGCTCCCAGGGCGACGCGTTTGCTGGACTCATTCACACCCTTGAATTGGCAGTTTTTAAACGCCAAGGACCTCGATCTAGGTTCGGCGAGCTCAGATGTTTTTCCATTCAAAAATCGGATGCTCATCGCCCTTGCCGGCAAAGAGGGTTTCCTCTATGTGCTCGATGCTGCCGATCTCGGCGGCCGTCCTGGTCACTCGACCCCGTTATACAAATCGCCGCAACTCGGGAATGATGCCGCTGAAGGCCGCAATCCCGGTGAGGGAACGTGGGGCTCTATCACCAGCTATGAGACCCCGGACCACAAACGCTTCCTCTATGTGCCCATGTGGGGACCCCCTTCGAAAAATGTGCCGCAGTTCCAATCGAACGCCGGCGACGCACCTCACGGCAGCATCATGGCATTCCAGGTCGTTGCTGATGGAGAGAAGGTGTCACTGGCTCCGCAGTGGATCTCGCGCGACATGATCGTGCCCGATCCCCCGGCGGTAGCGAACGGAGTGTTGTATGCGATCCAGACCGGAGAGCAGACCATCCAGAGTCCGGCTTATGTTCACGGCACGCAGGATCAAATAAATCACAATCCGCTATCGGCTCAGTACCGTTCCACTCCGGTCAACAACCTCATCCTCTTCGCATTCGATGCGCAGACGGGAGAGCAACTCTATTCCAGCGACAAAATCATCACCGATTGGGTGCATTTCAGTGAGCCCGTGGTGGCGCTGGGCAAAGTCTTCGTCGTTACCCATGATGCTCATGTCTATGCATTCGGACTCAAGCGCTAACTCAAAGGAAAGTACTTTGTCTAAAAACAGCTCTTCACAAGGTCTCAAAAGGCGTGAGTTTATTTCTTCGGCGTTGGCGTTGTCAGGCGCGGCAGTTGCTCTGGGTGTGTTGGGCAACTCGAGTGCGTGGGCGGCCGCCGCTGCTACCAAATCCCTCGACCCGGTCGACCCGTACATTCGTTTTGGCATAACCGGCGCCTTGTGGGGTGATTGGCCCAACGGCAATCTGCGGATGTCCACCGATATGCAGCAGATCGTCGCGGACACGGCTCGATTCGGGTTGCAAGGCATCGAGCCCTACTCAGGACAAGTCGTACAGTTTTCAGGCAACCCGCTCGCGCTCAAGCGAATGTGCGATGCGGCGGGGATTCAATTGATCGACGTTGGAGATCTGCCGCGCGCGCCAGGTTCGAAGCCAGCTTCGAACCAATCTAACCCTTGGATCAGTGCGGAGGGTAATGCCGAGCTCATCGCGGACATGGTGAACTTCGCACACGATTTTCTGGCGCCATGCGGCTGCGATCATTGGAAGACCAATATGGGCAGCCGGCCGGAAGGTGGGCCAAGCGACGATCAACTCAAAAGACTGGCCAACACGCTGAATGAAATCGGCAGGCAAACCATCGCCTTTGGAGTAAGGCTGGCTCCGCATCCCCATATCTGGGGACCCATGGAACGGGAGCATGATATGCGTACGGTGATGGCACACACGGATCCAAAGTATGTCTGGCTCACGGCCGACACCGCGCACCTGACCCTGGGCGGCGGCGATGCGGTGCAGATCATCAGTGATTATTTTCCGCGGATTGCGGAAGTGCACATGAAGGACACCTATCCCAAGTATCGCGGTAATACATCGACTCCGACGCAGGCAGAGCACCGCCAGGCGAGCCTGTACCATAATCTTGGCGTGGGCGGTGTGGACTTCCCGGCACTCTTCAAATTGTTACGTGATCGAAAATTCAAAGGATGGGTGGTCTACGATCTCGACGCGCCCCGGCCGGGCGATGGTACCGGCAGCATTCAAGACAATCTCGCGGTCAATGTCAACTATCTGAGAAATGTGCTGCACGTGAAATTGCCTGCACCGCCGCGCGCCTAGCCCAGCATTTATTACGGGTAGAAATCAGCCTACGGGCGCTCCGGCCAGGAATGTCTTGGATAGCGGCGCATGAGTTCGCGGCGCACCTGCGGATAGAGCCGCTCCCAGAAGCCCGCAAGGTCGGTTGTCGTCTGTACCGCTCGCTGATTCGGTGCCAGCAGGTGGACCACCACCGGCGTCCGCTCCCGCCCGATTCGCGGCGTTTCCCGCATCCCAAAAAAATCCTGCAGACGGGATGCAATCCAGGGCGGCTTACCGGGCTCATAGTGAACCTTGGTCTCCCGGCCGCTGGGCAATCGAATGCGCGGGGGCGCAAGCTCACTGATCTGCCGTGTCCCTATCTTCCGTTCGAGTGCGGGCACGAACTGCGCCGCCGCGCTCTTCAACTCAGTGAAGCTGCGCAGCCCGAGGCTCAATTCGCCGAGCGTCTGGCCCACATCCGGCGCTTCGACACCGGCGAACTCGACACGGGCTAAGAACTCATCGAGCGCATTCCTGTCGACGAAGCGATCGATGCCTGCCTCCAGCGCTTTCTGCGCCAGCAGTTGGGCCGCGGCTTCCGGATCCGGCATTGCGCCGCGGGATTCCTGAATCACCAGTTCGTCGTACAACAACGCGCTCACCGCCTCCACCCGCTCGGTCTGCCGATTCCACTCTACGCCCGACTGCTCGCGCACCCGATCCGGAAACAGTTCGATCAACCACTCCGGCTCGATGCGAGCGGCCATACGTATCAGTGGCAGCGGCTTATCCTTGCGATCCTCGGCATCCACCGCCACCATGAATTCGTAGTGCGGAGCTTCCCCCGCTACCTCCGCCGAGGCGCCATTCGACAGCAGCACCTGGTTGCCCGCACGCCGCCGCGCGATGCGATCCGGAAAGCCCGCCAGTATCGACATCAGCAAAGCATCGTCGTCGTGCTGTATCTGCCGAGCCGGCCGCGCGATCCTGCGCAACTGCTGCACTTGTTGCCGGGTGCGGTAATCCTGATCTGCATCGATGGCTGCGAGCAGGTCATTTTTCTCTGAGCGCGCACCGGAACCGAGAAGTGCCGCCGCAATGCAGCCGTCCTCGCCCACCCCGCGCTCCATGGCCGCGATGAGAATGCGCGACAGGCGGGGGTGCAGCGGATAACGCGCCAGCTGCTGCACCATGGCTCCAGTGGCGCCCAGGCGGTCGAGCAGTGACTCCGCTCTTTCCACGGCTGCCGCGGGCGGCGCATCCAGCCAGTCGATGTGGGCAGTGCGATCGGCAGTGCGGTCGCCAACGCGCATCGCCCGCAGCGCGAGGCAAAGCTGGGATAACTCGCTGCGCGCGATCTCCGGCTCGTCGTGCTCCGGGCGGCGCAGGTAGTCCTCCGTGGTGTAGAGGCGCAGCACGCGTCCAGGGCCGGTGCGTCCCGCCCGCCCCGCTCTCTGCTTCGCGGAAGCCTTGCTCACCCGGCCGACGTGGAGTGTCGGCAAGCCGGTCCATTGGGAATACGTCGCGATGCGCGCCAGGCCGCTATCGATGACCGCGGTTACACCCTCGACCGTCACTGAGCTTTCCGCGACATTCGTAGCCAGGATGACTTTTCGTTGGCTGGCGGGCGCGACCGCGCGATCCTGTTCCGCCGGCGTCAAGTCACCGTGCAGCGGCAACACCAGCAACCCGGCCCGGCGCGCGACCCCTTGGCTCTCGCGCATGGCTCGTCGTATCTCCGCCGCCCCAGGCAGGAAAGCCAGAACGTCTCCGGAGGGCTGCTCCGCGATCAGGAGCTCAAGCGCCTCCGTCAACTGTGTTTCCAGTGGCTTTGGAGAATAGGGCAGATGGCTGATGGAGAGATCGAACTGCCGCCCCTCTGACCGCAAGACCGGGCAATCTTGAAGGTAATGTGCCACGGGAGCGGCATCGAGCGTCGCCGACATGACCACGATACGCAGCTCCGGCCGCGTCTGCTGCAAGCGTTTCAGCAATGCCAGCGCCAGGTCACTGTCCAGGTGGCGCTCGTGGAACTCATCCAGCACCACGGCGGCGACACCCTTTAAGCCAGGATCGGAAAGCAAGCGACGGGTGAGTATGCCCTCGGTGACAAACCGCAGCCGGGTTTGTGGGCCGACGGCTTCCTCAAAGCGCACCTGGTAGCCGACGGTTTGGCCAACCTGTTCGCCCGCCTCCCAAGCCACGCGCCGGGCCGCCATCCGTGCCGCAATCCGGCGTGGCTCCAGCACCACCACTTCGCCGCTGACAATCTCCAGCAGCGCCGGCGGCACGCGAGTGGTCTTACCCGCGCCTGGAGGTGCCTCGATCACAAGGTTGGGACAACGCTTTAACGAATCGATGATTTCCGGCAGGATCGAGTCCACCGGGAGAGGGGGTCTGGGTTTCACCAATTTTCATCCAAACACGGCCCTTCGCACGCGTCAAACGCTTGCGGCACCCACTCCTCTGTGACTAAACTCCTCCCCATGACGTCCACCGTGCCTCAGGCCATCCGATTTGCCGTCGCTACTTTGCTTCTTTCTCTCGCGACCCCTGCCATGCACGCGCAAGACTGGGCCAAGGCTCGCCTCGAAGCCTCGCCCCGCCATCACGAGTATGTTCCGCTCAAGCACGGTAACCGCACCGTCCAGGCGTTCGTCGTCTACCCTGAGGTCAAAACGAAAGCTCCGGTGATTGTCCTCATTCACGAGATCTATGGCCTCAGCGATTGGGCCAAAGAAATGGCGGACGAACTAGCTGCACAGGGCTTCATCGTCATTGCCCCTGACCTGCTCTCCGGCTTCGGGCCGAATGGCGGCGGATCGAGTGAGTTCCCCAGCCAGGACGCCGCCGTGAAAGCCGTCTCCGGCCTTGATCCCGAGGTCTTGATGGCGGATCTGGACGCTGCCGCTGATTATGGAAAGCACGTTCCCGCGGGCAACGGGAAACTCGCCGTGACCGGATTCTGCTGGGGCGGAGGGAAGTCGTTCGCCTTCGCCGCCCATCGTAAAGACCTTTCTGCGGCTTTCGTGTTCTATGGCCCCGGCCCGGCGGATGTCACCACCATTACCGCTCCGGTCTACGGCTTCTACGGCGGCAACGATGCTCGTATCGACGCGACTGTCCCGGCCACCACGGCAGCCATGAAGGCAGCCGGCAAGACATACGAGCCCGTGACCTACGAAGGCGCCGGTCACGGCTTCATGCGTGCCGGCGAGGATCCCACAAACACAGTGCCGGGCAACAAGACTGCGCGTGAGCAAGGATTCGCCCGCCTGGTCAAGCTCCTTAACGCAATGTAGAAAGGGAGCCCAATGGCCCAAATGTCTACGATTGTTTCTGTCGAGGCACGCACCGTTCATATCCCGCTCAACCAGGCGACTGCCTTTGCGCGCCGCCAGGTAACGTCGCGCGACTACAGCCTGGTCAGGATCCGCACCGAGGATGGTGTCGAGGGCATTGGCCATTGCTACGCTGGGCATTCCGGCGGAAATGTGGTCACTACGGCGGTGCGTGAGATGCTGGCGCCCATGCTCATCGGCGCGGATTCGCACGCCACGGAATTGCTTTGGAAAAATATGTATCAGGAAGTGTTGCTGCACGGCCGCGTGGGCTCGGTGATGCGCGCACTCAGTATTCTCGATAACGCCCTATGGGACCGAAATGCCCGGGCAGCCAACCTGCCGCTTTACAAGTATCTCGGCGCTGCTTATGAAGATACGGTTCCGGCATATGCCAGCGGCGGCTATTACCTTGAGGGCAAGACGCCTGCAATGCTGGGCGAAGAAATGGCGAGCTACGTGGCACTCGGCCTCAATGCGGTGAAGATGAAGGTTGGCCGCGGCGATCTAAGGTCAGAAGAAGCGAGGATCGAGGCGGCGCGCAAGGCAATTGGGCCCGACGTGTTGCTCATGCTGGATGCCAATAACGCCTGGTCCGATGTGCCAACGGCTATGCGTTACGCGGAGCGTTTCGCGCCCTACGATCCCTATTGGATTGAAGAGCCGTTCAGCCCCGATCAGATTGATAACCACGCGAAACTGGCGGCCTTGATCAGCATCCCCGTCGCGACCGGCGAGATCGAGGCCGGGCGGTGGCGATTCAAGGAATTGCTGGACAAGCAGGCAGCGTCGATCCTGCAGGCGGATGCCGCGGTCTGTGGTGGGATTACGGAATTCCGCCGCATCGCCGCGCTGGCGGATGCTTACGGCGTGACCATGTGCCCGCACTGGTTTCACGATTTGCACGTGCACATGGTGGCCGCTTCGCCCAATGGTCAGTTCGTCGAATATTTTCCCGACGGCAAAGTATTCAATTTCTGCGAGATTATCGACCGCCAACTCGAAGTGCGAAATGGCGGCCTGGCACTGCCGGCCGGGCCCGGCCTCGGGTATCTCTTCGACGAAAATGCGATTACGCGCTTCGAGGCTGATGCGTGGAAGTAAGGGCTTGAAAAAAGAGGGGTCGAAGGCTGTGGTATCCCATTCAAGCCGTACTTTGGCTTGAGTGGGATACCACAGCACTCGACGCGCGGGGGGACCAGCAGTGTTTCCTTGGCCCCAAGTAGAATTGACTCATGGACCTCGGCCTAAAAGATAAAACTGCTTTGGTGTTAGCCGGCGGCGGTGGCTTGGGCCGCGCGATTGCCAAGGCGCTGGCGGCCGAAGGCGCGAAAGTAGCTGTGGCCGGTATAGGGGCGAAATCCATCGCCGGTACCGAGGCGGCGTTGGCAGCCATCGGCGGTAAATCCATCGGTCTCATCTGGGATCTTTCCGACCTGGCGCAGATCGATGGCCACATCTCGAAGATCGAAAGCGAACTGGGCCCAGTAGATATTCTGGTGAACAACACCGGCGGACCGCCCCCTACAACGGCCAGCGGTCAGGACCCGGCATTGTGGTCCAAGCACTTTCAGGCCATGGTGCTTTCGGTCATCGCCATCACCGACCGCGTCCTGCCGAATATGCGGGCCCGGCACTGGGGCCGCGTGATCACCAGCACCTCATCCGGCGTGGAATCGCCCATCCCCAACCTCGCCATTTCAAACGCCCTACGCCTATCCCTGGTCGGGTGGTCAAAGACACTGGCGCGCGAAGTCGCCAAGGACGGCATTACCGCCAACATTATCCTGCCTGGGCGCATCGCTACCGACCGGCTAAAGTTCCTCGATGAAGCAAAAGCCAAGCGGGAAGGGCGCAGCGTAGAGGATGTGTTGACCGAGAGCACGGGCAGTATTCCAGTGGGGCGTTATGGCAAGCCGGAAGAATATGGCGAGGTGGTTGCGTTTCTTTCGAGCGAGCGCGCTGCTTATATTACCGGCTCTGTGATCCGCGTCGATGGCGGTCTGATCGCCGGCATCTAGAAAAAACAGCGACCAACATAATGACGGAACGGACAACAGTGGAATCAGACCAGAAGACGATGGCAACACTCTCCGCAGTCGCCACAGCGACGCTCACCACCGTGTTGCTGAAAAAAGGCCTGCGCAATGTCTGGCTGCGCGGCACCAAGCCGCTGCGTCCTGGCCAGAAGCGGCTGGTGGGCCCGGCTTTCACTCTGCGCTTTGTACCGGCGCGCGAAGATCTCGCCACGCCGGAGTCCTGGAGCTCCCCCATCTCAACCCGTGCCGCAATCGAATCGATGGCGCCTGGCTGCATTGCGGTCGTCGGCGCAATGGGCATCACTGACGCCGGCATCTTCGGGGATATTCTTTGTGCCCGTATGAAGGTGCGCGGCGTCGCCGGCCTGGTCACTGACGGCGTAGTACGGGACGTCGCTGGTGTGCTTGCCACCGGTTTGCCGGTATGGTGCATGGGCGTCGCTGCGCCCCCTTCGGTCGCCGGTCTCACTTTCGTCAACTGGCAGGAACCAATTGGCTGTGGTGGGGTCGCCATCTTTCCGAATGATGTGATCGTGGTGGATGAAGACGGCGCCGTCGTCATTCCCCGCGCGCTGCTCAACGAGGTGGTGGAAGCGGCGGTCGAACAGGAGAAACTCGAGGACTGGATTATTGCTGAGGTGCAAGCGGGTGCGGCCTTGCCCGGGTTGTATCCGCCCAATGCGGAAAACAAAGCCCGATACGAGGCTTTCCGCAGCGGACAGGCCAAGACGTCTGCATAAAGGGTTGGCACAGCGTCCAGAGCAGGTTCGCTGCTGGACGCCGTGCGCCGGGTACTCGCCCGGGAAAAGCTAGTTGGGTTCTTTGAGCTTCTGCATATATTGTTCCAACAGGTGGGCCGGAACCTTGCTTGCGGTCTTCGTCCATAGCGGGTCGGTGATGGCGTAGGCTTCGTCGACAAACTTCTCGAAGAAAGCCCAGGTCATGGTGTAGTACTGTCCCCACGAGATGACCCGCGCTCCGCTGGCGTTGTATCCCGCCAGGACGACCGCGTGCCCGCCGATGATGGTGTTGTCTGCCTTGGGTTCGACATCCCAGACCGCCAGGGGCGGCCCGTTTGGCGGCATGATGTATTGCGGCACGTTGAAGCCGATATACGCCACGCCGTGGTCATAAATAGTGCGCTTTATGTTGTCGATGTTCTTGACGTCGACTTCAGCAAAGGCGGTGATCTTGTGCCGTTGCTGCCCTTTGGAGCCGAAGGGTGCGCCCTGCTTCAGAAGGTAAGTAAGCACGTGCTGTTCATTGCCGCCGGGACCCTCTCCACCCTGCTTCGGGTTGTAACCGCAGGCCTGCTCATACAGATCCACTACGTCGACGTCCGGCTCGGTTTCGATTTTCTTCTCCGAGTTAAAACTCCAGACCTGGATTGCGTGGTAGAAGGCGGCGCAGGTGCAGTCTCCCAGCGTGTCGTTCTTCATGATGCCCAGATCGGCAGGCATTCCTGTGGTGTAATCTACAGCCGGTTTTACGGGCTCCAGTGGCTGGCCCTCCAACAGGGTGTGCAGCATGGGAATTTTGTCGTTATGGGAACGGGCAAGCCGGCCCAGCTTGAACGGGGTCTTTTCCGCGGTCATTGGTGTCATGGGTGCTTCTCCTTATTTGCGAATGGGTTCAACGTCCGTAGTAGCTCCGTGCGCATCCCGGACAGGAGCGATGCGCCCAAGTTTGAAGCCAGTGCTTCCTGAGGAAGCTTCCGGCCTAAGCGATAAACCGGTGTGGATTACAGCCCAGGTCGCGATGACGCTGCCGGCCGTGGTGAGTCCGCCATACTTGGCGTAGATTTGCGCCGCCTGCTGGTCGGCTTGTTCTATGTTGTGGTTGGGGTTCGGTATTTGCGGGTCAGAGGCATTGCGAATGGCGTGCCAGGCAAGACCTGGAATGCCCTGCAACGCGCTGGCGACCATGGCGTCGCCCATCTCGCACACGCGCCCCAGCCCTTCGAGCTTGTAGTAATCGGTGGAATCGTCGAAAGCGAAGTTATCGGTGGTCACGATTGCGTCGGTTGCAGCGCTCCATATTTTCGGGGTGCTTCGCGAGTTGGGTACACGCGATGCATTGAGCTGAAGTAACGCAGGAGTCATTGCGTCCAACGCACCGGGCGGGAGCGGCGAAGGGGTAAAGGCTGCGTTGTGCCATGGTTCGTTCTTGAACTGGGTGGTGCAGTCAAAGCGCACGCTGCCCCCCACCACGACATCACCGAGCAGGACGTTCGCGCCGATGCCCCCTGCTGTCCCAGTGGTGATGAAAACCTTGGGGCTGACAGCCTGCGCAATTTCCGTCATCAGCTTCTTCACCGGGGTCGCTGGACCGTCGTAGGCAAGATGCAGTCCGCTCTTGAAGAGCAGAACCTTCGCATTTCCGATCTGGCAGGGAAAATAGAGGCCCAGGCTGTGGTAGTAACGCGCCATCTCCCTGGATGAATCGTTGAAGGGAGACCTGGCGCCGGTAACCAGCGGCAGGTACGCTGCGACCCCGTGCCGGTACTCATACCACGCGCTGGTGGGATGCGCGGGAGTAAACAACGCCGCCAGGGCGGCGGCCTCAGCCGCTGTCCACGTAACCACGACGGCATCGTAACCCTGGAACCTGGAAAGGTCGTCGGATGGGATAGGGATGGGGGTTAGCGAGATGGGTTGCGGAGCGCCGCCGGCAGGCCATGGGGGCGCCGACGGAAGCTGCGCCGCGGGGTTGGCGAATGCGGCTTCCAGGCCGGCATCACGAAAGCGCTGTTGCGGCTCAGAGGGATCGTAGTTCAACCTCACATCAGAAAAGCTCAGTTTCGACATGGCAATTTCCCTTCTTCGGTGGGGCCGGAGCGAAGCGCGTTCGCAGCTGAAGGGTCTGGCAGTTGCCTACCAGGCTGTCTGCGTCCCCGCCGGGTGCGGGAAACGGCACACAAAAGATAGTGCCGGAAGGGAGCTAATCGTTACACGAACTCGCGGCCAAAGAGGGGCAGCCATCCTGCAGTCCAGTAAAGCTTGTGTTTTAAATTTCCTACGCGTCTTGCAACGTTTGTTCCTGCTCCGCCACTACTCGGTACGCGCTTCTGTTCTCAGCAATCTTCGCCGGCTACGACTGCTGATACTTTTGCCTTGGTTCTTCAAGCCGGCGGCAGGGGGGGTATGGATAACCGGACTTCTATCTCGTCAGGCATCGCCGGCAAACGGCCGGGATATCCTGGACGGTACAGGAGAACGGGGTACGTGAGACCGAGCCATAACCGAATACTGTGCTTAAAGGGTTCCCCGGGCAGTGTAAACTTGGACGCGCCCGCTGTCGCCGTGGAGGAACCGGGGTTGGAATTTTTTGCGTTCGACGCGTCCTACGTCGAGAAACTTCGATCAGGGGACACCCATATCGAAGGGCATTTCGTGAGCTACTTCAGCGAACTGATCCGGCTCAAGCTGCGCTCGCGATTGAATTCCAGAGAAGCCATCGAAGATGTGAGGCAGGAAACCTTCTTGCGCGTGCTGGCACTGTTGCGGGCAGAAGAAGGGCTCAGGCAGCCTGATCGGCTTGGCCCCTTTGTCAATTCGGTTTGCAACCATGTGTTACTGGAGCACTACCGCTCGCAAAAGAGATCGACCGCCACCATCGATGACGAAACGGAGGCTACCGTTGCCGCCCGCGAACCAAGCGCCCTGACCCTGCTTGAGGCCAAGGATACCGAGCGAGTGGTGCGGCAGATTCTTAACGAGCTAACGGAGCGCGACCGGCGCCTGCTGCAAGCGGTGCTGCTGGATGAGCGCGATAAAGATGAGGTTTGCGCCGAGTTTGGCATTAGCCGCGAATATTTGAGAGTGTTGTTGCACCGCGCAAAACAATCGTTCAAGTCGTTCTATATTAGCCGCTTAGGGTAAAACCGGCGAGTGGCGCAGAATGACTATGAGGCCCTAAATTATGGATCATCACCAGGCGATACAGCTCACGGCAGTAGAGAAATATCTTCTGGAGGAACTGCCTCCAGAAGTGCGCGATGAGTTTGAGGAACATTTCTTCGATTGCCAGGAATGCGCCACCGATCTTCGTGCAACCGCCGGTTTCATGGATGCCGCCAGGAAGGAATTCAAGCTTAACCCGGTAGAAAAGGCCGCCACCGAGAACAAGCCGCGCCTGGTTTCCATTTGGCCGGCGGCCCTTGCCTGGGCTGCGCTCGCTGCCTCGCTGCTGGTGATCGCTTATCAGAACGTGGTGGTGTATCCCCGTTTCAAAACCCAGATTGCTGAGTTGACAGCTCCGGAGATTCTGCCTCAGGTTTCGCTGGTTGGGGGTAACAGTCGCGGGGGGCAGACACCTGTAGCCGCGGTGGGATCTGGCCGACCGTTTTTGTTGCTGGTGGATATCCCAACTGAAGACCGTTTTTCGAGCTATACCTGTCTGCTGTATTCTCCTTCTGGTTCGCTTGCCTGGCGGGTAGATGTTTCTCCGCAGCAGGCGAAAGACACGGTTTCGATACGCGTGCCATCGGCCGGCGGGGGTGCGGGGGAGTACACCCTTACGGTGCAGGGCAATATGGCCGGAAGCGCTGTCGATCTTGCGCACGATCGCTTTACCCTAAGCAGTCAAAACTAAAAAATCTGCCTAACGAGGTGCACTATGGCTTCCGATGTCAAGAGGGTTCATTATTTCCATGCCGAGGGGAGCTCGCTCGGCGGGTTCATTGAGCAACCAATTAAACAAACAGTTCCCGCTCAGGCATCTGCTTCGCTGCCCGCAGTGGGTGGCCATGTAAACCACCGCACGGAAGCCTTCAATTTCCAGGGAGTCGTGTCCTGCACTGCGGCGTACACCAGGGTTTCGGGCCGCCATCTCGAAGACAGCACGCCCGTCACCCTGGTCACCTCGGTCGTTGAAGGATTAAATCTCCTGGAAATCGTGACCGCGGATAGGGTCGTGGCTCAAGTCTCCATTGAGCACCCAGTGAATGGGGGAGACCCTGTTGTCACCTTCACCGGCTCTCGTTTCGAGGGGCTTAAGATAGGCGGACAGGACGCTTCTCTCACGCTGAATTCCGGCCTCCTGGATGGGGGCGCCGGGACGAGCCCAATCACCTGGCCGGTTTTTCAGAAGACTGGCAAGCAACAAGCTGCCAAACTAGTCAAGAGCGCTCAAGGTGCCGGGGCTGCCTACCAATGGGTGGTTGACCGATATAGTTGGATAGGTCCCGCAAAAGCTCCCGGATCCATTTTATGTTCGTTGGTCGATGGTTTAGGCTCGGCGGTACCCGGCAAGTCCTTCGGCCACGTCATGGATATTCCGAGCTTTGGAAAGGTTATCTTCGGAGAAGTATTTGCCTTCCCGGCATCCGTGCACCTCTCCATGATTCGGGCGGAATTAGGTTCCCCGACGTCGGGAGGACTGAACTTCGCCAGTGCCCATGTCAACGGCAGCACGTGGCCGCCAAGTATTGTGGGCCCCTAACTTGGCATATCGCAACGGAATCTACTACCTGTATTGCAGTAATGGTCCTGATGGCCGCCGCCATGCTGGCAGGCTGCCACGCTTCAAAAACGGCTGATCCGGGAGCGACCTGGCAAAGTATCCACGAAGATTTTCTTCATGGAAACCTCAATGTTGCCCGGCAGCGGGCAGATGAGGCCCGTAGGGATTATTCAGCCCACAACCCGGATTGGGGCATGAGGTTTCGGCTGCTCGAAGCCGAAATACTTATCTACCAGGGCCGGCGCCCGGATGTGATTGCTCTGCTGAACAGCCCCGGCGTCTCATACCCGGTGGTGGGTGATAACGCAATCAAGAGGGATTTACTTTGCGCTTTGGCGCACTCCGGACTCGGCCAGGCGCAGCAAGCCGATCTGGAGCTACAGCAAGCGCGACGCCTGTCCGATGCGAGCCACTCCAAGCTGGATGGTGAGGTGCTGCTTACAGAAGCCCTGGTTCAGAACGGTCGCGACCACGTGCCCGAGGCTGCGCGGCTCTTCGGGGAGAGTCTAAAGGTCTCTCGTGAGGACGGTGACTCACTCGTCGAAGCCTCCGATTTCCTAAACCTGGGCTTTTTGGATCTAAGGCTGGAGCATTACGACGAGGCGTTGACCCTCTTGAGCAAGGCCGTGGATTGTGCCAGACCGATTCAGGCGCAGCAGCTCATACAAGTGGCATTGGGAAATATGGGTGTAGCCTATGCCGGCCTGGGAGATTTTGAGAAGGCTCTCTCGAACTTCCAGCAGGCCGAACAGGCAGCCAGGCAAGAAGGGACCACCAGCGTCCAGATCGACTGGCTATGGAGTGCCGGGTCCGCTTATTACAATCTCGGCAACCTGGAAGCAGCCAGCCGGTGCTACCAGGAAGCTCTGCAAGGCGCGGTTGCCATTCGTTCCCCGCAGGAGATAGCGGGCGTCCATACACAAATGGCGTTCCTGCTCTATCAAGAGCGGCAATTCGATGCAGCCAGGACGCACAGCGAGGAAGCGATTCAGACAGCTCACATGGCCGGACATAAGGACTGGGAGCTGGAACCATTGTTCCTGCAGGCCCTGCTGGCTGAACGACAGGCAAAGGGACAGAATGCAGAACGTATGCTGATGCAGCTGCACGCGCAATCCCTGGAAAGCCCTTCGCTGCAAGGGCACATCGAGGATGCTCTCGCAAATCTGTATGCCGGCCGGCATCGACCGGTGCAAGCGGATCGCTGGTATCGAAAATCCATCCGTACCTTCGAAGCCCAGCGAGCGGCGGTTAAGGATGAAGAGCTAAGGCTGCCTTTTTTTGCCAACGGAGACGCGCTCTATCGGGATTACGCAGGCTTCCTGATCGCATCGCAAAAGCAGGAAAAAGCTTTGCAGCTTCTCGATATCGGCCGCGCGAAAACGTTGGCAGAAGGCCTTGGCCCAGCGAACCAGAAATCAGACCCGCGACTGGAAAACGCAGTCGATGCACAGGCGGTTGCTCGCAAGCTCAATGCCACGATTCTCTTCTATTCGCTGGGGCGGGAAAAATCCTGGTTGTGGGCGGTTACAGGGCATCGCACGAATCTGTTCCTGCTGCCTGGGCAATCAGTGATTGAAGCCCAGGTTCAGGGATATCAGAAGGTCATCCTGAGATCGGATGACCCGCTGCGAGAGGCGAACGAAAACGCCAAGGCCCTCTACAACATCCTGGTGAGTCCAGCCGCTGCAATGATTCCCAAAGGCTCCAAAGTAATTGTCATTCCGGACGGCGTCTTGAACGGATTGAATTTCGAGACGCTTCTTACGCCGGGAGCCGAGAGTTCCCACTATTGGATTGAAGACGTAACCGTCACCAATGCAAATTCCATCCGCCTTCTATCCAGTTTCAATCAGTCCCCCCCGGCAGGGGATGAAAAAAAACTACTGTTGATTGGTAACCCCATCGCGACCGGGACCGGATATGAAAATCTGATGAATGCATTCGCCGAAATCCGGGGGGTTGAAAAGCACTTTCCGGCAGACAGCCGGACCGTAGTCACCCAGTCAGGGGCCGTACCCGCGGCGTATGCGGAAAGCACGCCGGAGCGATTCTCATACATCCACTTTGTAGCTCACGGCACGGCAAGCCGATTGGAGCCGCTGGATTCGGCGGTGGTGCTCTCGCCTCCGCCCCAGCATCCGGAGAGTTTCAAGCTTTACGCTCGTGACATCATGCGTTACCCGCTCCACGCCAGGCTGGTAACCATCTCGGCCTGCTATGGCTCAGGTCTTCGCGCTTACGCAGGCGAAGGGCTGGTAGGTTTGTCCTGGGCGTTTCTGCGGGCCGGTTCCCACAATGTAATTGGTGCACTGTGGGAGGTAAATGATGCTTCCACCCCGCTGCTGATGGACCGGCTTTATGGCGAGCTTGAGGCTGGGAGTAGTCCGGATGCTGCTCTCCGCACGGCAAAGTTGTCGCTCATTCATTCCCCAGGGGTATACCGCAAACCCCTGTACTGGGGCGGCTTTCAACTCTATGCCGGTTCGTGAACAGGGAAACTTCCCATTCACATAACAAGCGCCAGGGTCCTTGCCACCAAGGCTTGTGAGGAAGAGGTAGATCGGTCGCACTACCAACGCATGACGCTCACCTACGCTTGGGTCGGCAGGGGATCCGTGGTTTTCTCGGCCAGTAAATTGCATCTAATCCTTTGATGGCCCATGCAGGCCAAAAATAAATCTGCAATGGAATGATACGAATGCCGTGTCTGCGTCACCACACCGTGTGGATGCAAACGCGCTGATTAAGAGGAGAAAGAACGTGGCAACCCTGGCCAAGTCAAAGCCTGACGCTTCCGCGGATCACGTCCAGCGATTCGAGCGGAAACTCCGCGAGGTGAAGCAGGCAATTGCCAACCTCCCTGGTGATGAATACCACGAGGAGCTGCTCAAGATCGTTCGCCGCGCCGGCTGGACAACGCTCGCGGAAGGGATTTTTTTCGATGCTCTGGTCGAGTCGATGTTGGCCCACACGCGCGACCTCACGCAACTCCACCAACGGCTCAAGGCCGCCTTCGAGGCGGTACAGGAAAAATAAACCGGGGAGATTTCCCGAAGTGGCGGCCCGGCGCGCTGTGCACTAGTATTGCGGCATGAATGATCGTCGGGGACGAGACGGGGAACGAGACCCCATTCGGGGTCTGCGCAAGGGGCTGACTAGCTATGGTGACGCCGGGTTCTCCCTATTCCTGCGCAAAGCCTTCATCAAGGCCAGCGGATATTCCGACGACGCCCTCGACCGCCCCATCGTCGGTGTAACCAATACTTTCAGCGACTTCAATCCCTGCCATGGCAATGTGCCGGACCTGATCGAGAGCGTCAAGCGCGGTGTCATGCTCGCGGGTGGTCTGCCGATGGTGTTTCCTACCATTTCTATCGGCGAGAGTTTCGCTCATCCCACCTCGATGTTCCTGCGCAACCTGATGGCCATGGATACGGAGGAAATGATCCGTGCCCAGCCGATGGACGCGGTGGTGCTTATTGGCGGTTGCGACAAGACCTTACCGGCGCAGGTCATGGCCGCTGCCAGCACCGAGCTGCCGGCCATCGTGGTGCCCACCGGGCCAATGGTGGTGGGCCATCATAGGGGGGAAGTGCTGGGCGCCTGCACCGATTGCCGCCGGTTCTGGGCGCAGCATCGCGCCGGCGCCATCGATGTTGCCGAGATCGAACTGATCAGCGGCCGCCTCGCCCCCTCTGTCGGCACCTGCATGGTCATGGGCACGGCCAGCACCATGGCTTGCATCGTCGAAGCGCTGGGCCTGGCGCTGCCCATGAGCGCCACCGCTCCCGCCACGCATGCGGACCGGCGCCGCATTGCCGAGGCCAGCGGCAGGCGCGCCGCTGAGATGGCCATCTCCGGCGCGCCCAAGCCAGGCGACCTGATCACCGCAGCCTCGGTGCGCAATGCCATGATCGTCTTGCAGGCCATCGGCGGGTCCACCAATGGCTTGATTCATTTGACTGCCATAGCCGGCCGCGCCGGGGTGAATATCGATCTGGAGGTCTTCGATCGGCTGGGCCGGGACGTGCCGGTGTTGCTCAATCTCAAGCCCTCTGGCACCCATTACATGGAGCATTTCCACCATGCTGGCGGCCTGCCCGCTCTCCTTCGCGAGCTCAAGACGTTGCTCAACCTGGATGCGCCCAGCGCATCCGGTGGCACCATCGGCGATGCGATTGCCGGGGCAGAAGTGGTCCCAGGACAGGATGTGATCCGCAGCCTCGCCGCCCCGCTGAAGAAGGAGGGCGCCATGGCCGTGTTGCATGGCAACCTAGCTCCCAACAGCGCCATCATCAAGCAATCCGCCGCTTCCCCAAACCTGATGCGTCACACCGGACGCGCGCTGGTATTCGACTCCGTCGAAGACATGACCCAGCGCATCGACCTGCCGGAGCTGGATGTGCAGCCCGGGGACATTCTGGTTTTACGCAATGCCGGGCCGAAAGGCGCGCCGGGTATGCCGGAGGCAGGTTATCTGCCCATCCCCATGAAATTGGCTCGCCAGGGTGTGAAAGATATGGTGCGCATTTCCGATGCCCGGATGAGCGGCACCGCTTTCGGCACCATTGTGTTGCATATCACGCCGGAATCGGCAGTTGGCGGCCCGCTCGCGATCGTTCAGACGGGTGACCGGATCATGCTCGACGTGGAAGCTCGCCGGATTGAACTGTTGATTGACGACCAGGAACTCGAAAGCCGCCTCGCCGCCTGGAAAGCGTCGCCCCCGCAACGCAATCTACATACACGCGGCTATGCCAGGTTGTTTGAGGATTGCGTATTGCAGGCCGACCAGGGTTGCGACTTCGATTTTCTTCTGCGTGAAGGCGCTCCCCAGACAGGTTCAGAGACATGAAGTTGGATCACACAGCGAAGGGCGTTTACGCGATCGCCGCAACTCCCTTCAAGCCCGATGGGGCGGTCGACACGGAATCGGTCGATCGCATGACAGATTTTTATTTGTCCTGCGGCGTTACCGGCTTAACCATTCTCGGCATTATGGGCGAAGCGCCGAAGCTGGACCCAGCCGAGGCTCTCGCGATTTCCCACCAGGTGGTCCGCCGGGCCAGGGTGCCGGTGATCGTCGGCGTCTCCGCGCCCGGCTTTGCCGCCATGCGCTCCCTGGCTCGCGGTGTGATGGATGGCGGAGCAGCCGGAGTGATGATTGCACCGCCGCCTGCCCTGCGCACGGATGATCAGATCGTCAATTACTACGCCCAGGCAGTGGCCGCGATCGGTGAGGATATTCCTTTCGTGATTCAGGACTATCCCTTGCTGTTGACGGTGGTGATGACGCCCAAGGTCATCCGCCAGATTGCGATGGATAACCCCTCCTGCGTGATGCTGAAGCATGAGGATTGGCCCGGTCTGGACAAGATATCCGCACTGCGCGGCTTCCAACGCGATGGATCTCTTCGGCCGCTTTCGATTCTTACCGGCAATGGCGCCTTGTTCCTGGATTTCGAGATGGAGCGTGGCGCGGATGGTGCGATGACCGGTTACGCTTTTTCCGACATGCTGGTTGATGTGGTGAACTATGCGCAGGCAGGAAGGCGGGATGCCGCTCATGATCTCTTCGACGCGCATCTTCCGCTCATCCGCTACGAGCAACAGCAGGGCATCGGTCTTGCGGTGCGCAAGTATGTCCTGCAGAAGCGCGGCGCGATCGCTCATGACACCCAACGGGTTCCCGGCGCATCGTTGAACGCGGCGGCGCGCGCCGAGGTCGACTACCTGCTGAGCCGACTCGCGCGTTATGACGCGCGCGCTGCCTTCTAAGCACAATTTCTCACGGCCTGATCCGTAGCGAATGATGGGTGCCCCATATCTGCCCGGTTTTGGCAGGTGTGGGATTCCACAAACCTCGGCCCCTGAGTGCACAGGATGTAGACGATCATGGATATGAAGACCAATTGCAACGTAGAGAGTGAGCAGTGGGCAGCTGTGGAATCCCACATCTGCCAAAACCGGGCAGATATGGGGCACCCGTCATTCGCTACGGATTAAGATCTCAATACCGGACCATCGCTTAGCCCAGCTGTGAGAAATTCAGGCCAAGCACAGTTCCCGATTTGGTCTGCCTCGACCTTATGTGTTCCGCTTTAGAATGATCCGCCTTGTGCATCTTCATAGCTCGCCGAAGGCAAAGGATTTACAGTTGTTGCCAGGCACATAGTGCTTCTGGATTGTCCGCCACTCCCGCTTCCAGCGAGACATCCGGGTTAGAGCTTTAACCACCAATGGGTGGCGACGGCACCGCTTTGTAGTATTTCGGCCAGTCCCGGCTGGATGCATCATGAAGCTGTGAAACAAACAAACCCTGACTTCGACGCATTACTGGTATTCCTGGCTAACTGGGAGGCGATAGAGCGCTCCGCGCTGGGGAGAATCTTAACCGCGGGCCAACTCGCTGATGTGCAGGAATTGGAACGGCTGTACGCGTTACCCTCAGGAAGCGCCGAAGACTCCTCAAAATAACTCGCTCCGCTGGTTCGCGAGCGCACGGCCAAGAAGTTCTGTTACACATTCTGCTTTGCCTGCCATATAGGCGTCCCGGTCCTGCGAAAATCTCAAGGCGAGTGCCTGTTTCAGGTCGCCATACACCTTCGCTGCCGTTGGATGGGAGCGGAGATAGTCTCGGAACGCCAGGTGTCTGCGAAACTCACGGCTGTGTGGCGGGCATACGTAAAGGTGATGCGGAGAATCGCCGGCCGGTGTGAGAAAGGCTTCGCGTTCAGGGATACCCAGATCACCCTGGTGGACATACCCCAGAGTCGCCAGCCGCTCGATGGCCGCAGGAAGGGCATCCCCGGATACCAGCAAAACATCCATATCGATAATGGGCTTGGCGGCCAGACCGGGCACTGCAGTGCTGCCCACGTGCTCGACGGCTGTCGCCAGGCCCCCGAGCGCAGTCACGATCCGGGTCCGAAAAAATTGAAACAGCTTGGGCCAACCGGGGTCGTACTCCACCACCACAACCGGTTTCATCATCGATCAGTCCACTTTTAACGAGAGATCAATGCTGGGGGCCCTGCTGGCTTGTCGTGGGCCGGTCCAACCTGTACCACCGACATAACGCCGTCGCTGACGATATCATCTCCCGTGGCGTTGGCCGCATTGCGGGGTGCCTTGGGACGGTTAATTTCCGCATAGCCAGTGGCGCTGCCGATAAAGAGCAGATCGCTTTCCACCCAGTCTCGTTCGCGGTCGATATGGGGATCGATGCGATGCGTCCACTTGGTCATGGTCTTGGTGTGCTCTACAGCGATGTCGTGCGTGGCCGCGCCCACCCAGACCTCGCGGCCTTCATAGGTAGAAGTCTGTTTCCAGATTCGTATGTGATGCCGCTTGGCAAACGTATCGAGAGATTTTTGGAATACCAGGTCGGGCGGGCGGCCATTGATCATCAACGTCGAAACCGGGGCATTGGAATAGCCGGTTTGCCGCAAGGTGGCCTGTACGACTTTCATATTTGAGCCGAAACCGGAAGGAACGGCCTCAAACCATCCCGCCTCGTTAAAGGCGGACATAATCTCCTCTCGCGTCCCGAGAAACATCAGGTTGGTTACGTCCGAGGCCGTTCCGTTTGCAGTGTGTGTGCGCATCGGCGCGTGCTCGACCAAAGCGCGAAGCTTGGGGGTCACAGGCAGCGTTGGCCACGCCTGCCAGAGTTCCTTCTCCGCCACCTTCGAAGGGCGAACAATCTGGACCTGGACATCTGTCCCCGCGGGAAAGAGAATTTCACGGCGGATCGAGAGCCCGTACACGGCTCGGACTCCATTGATGGTATATCCGGCGATGGGATTGATAGCCCCGAGGGCGGCGAAGGCGATAGAGACCTTGCCCGTAACGTGCGGCTGAATGATGCCAAGAATCTCGTTGTTACGAACCGTTTCGCGTGCATTGTCCACGTCAATGACGCGCGTGTAAAGCGGCGAGGTTTTTCCGTCTTTGTACACTATGTTGGAAAAATCGAGCACCAGGCGCGGGCGCCAGTACTTGTCCGGCGCTTTCTGTGCAAACAGCACGGTACCGTTCACTTTGGTTCCTGGAGGGAGCAGCAATTCGCCTTGTTTACAAGCCAGCCACTCGCCATTCTTACAAAGCGGATAAGTCACCACGCCTTCGATCGGGTCACCAGTGCGCGAGCCATCGCTGGAGGCTGGTGTGGTGAGCCTGATGTCAATGGTCTGCCCCGGGGTAAGATCGGCGTTCATGAACGCATTCACTCGGGTCGATTGGGAGGGTAGGCCTGGCGCAGGGGTTACGGCTTCAGGGTCTTGCGCTATGGAAACCGCGGCCGGGAAGCTGTGCGCATTCCCCGCATGATTCGCCGATGACCGGGGAGAGGGAGGTTGGTCGGTCTTGCATGCTTCCAGCTGATTGATGAAGTTGAACGACGCAGCTAAAAACCCACTGGTTGCTCCATGTTCGATCAGCAGCGTCTGCATTTCAAAGTTTGGCGAGTAGAGCAGGTAGTCCAGCGCCGTGTCGTTGTAGATATCCTCGTGATTGATATCCACGCCCCGTTTAATCAGGGCAGCCGCTATCTCTTCGTAAGCAACAATCAGGTCCTGGTTGTTGGCGTAGCTCGATCCGAAGATTGCCCAATGGAGTGCGGTGCGCCCCATCGAGTCTGTAGCTTTTAAGTCTGCCCCGCCGTCAATTAAGGTCTTCGCTTTGGCCAGGTCATCCAGTGTGGGCTGGGTCTTGGTTTCTCGAGTCGCCGCATAGAGCGCTTGAATAAGATTTGAGGCCTTCGAGACATCGATTTGAATGGCTGCGGGTGCTAGTTCTCCTTCCGGCACCTCGGCGTCGTCCGCAGTCTGAGCCGTAGCGTCCGCTGCCTGTCCTGTGGCGGTAGGTGGAGCAGTCGCCTGAGCCAGAACGGGGGGCGCCATCACGCTCAAATAAACCAGAAGCAGGCATCTTGCCGCTTTGCATCCGGGGTTGACAAAGTTGGATATTGACAACACTCACCTCCGCTTCGCGACCTGGAAAATGGTTGGCGTCGTTGCGGGCTAGTGTAATACACGAACGCATAGAACCTTATGAGTGAGGAGTTCCGTGGCTCTCGCGGGCTACGGTGTAGTGAAGGTCCAGGTTTTGATGTTCTGAATCGCGGTCCCACCTCCAGTACCCCCGGTGAAGCCGACGTAAGCCGTGTTTGCGCCAACGGTCGATGGAATATTAATCGTGAATGCATTGGTAAAGGTCTTACCCGTAACTGTGTCGGTGAGATTGAGGGTCAATGTTGTGCCGTTATAGATAAGTTGGGCGGATATAGTATCCCCGCTTGAGAGCACGATCCCGGAAGAGGTGAGGCTGACCGCGGGGTTCGTCGGGGAAGCGCCGTTGGTGAAGATCCCTGTGGAGTCGGAGCCCTCCCCGCTGTTGCTATAAATATCGAATTTGATGGCGATACTCTTGGTGATCCCACCGGTGGTTCCGCCGTTGGGGTTGACTCCGTAGCCCAGCCCGCCGCCAAGGTTTCCGAGTGCGGTTGCGCCCGCATTTTGGATGGTGAAGGTAAAGCCATCAGCGACGGCGCTGGTTAGTTGGAAGGTGAAGTTGGTGGTAAAGGACTGGATGTTGACCGGGGTAGTCCAGAAGGCGCTGCCGGCCTCATAGCTTCCTCCATCGGTGAGCTCAAGGTTGTTGGTGTTCACTTTGGTTGCGCCGTTCAGTTGCAGGCCGGTGGCGCTGGGAAAGCCACTGGCAAAGTTAATGGCGCTGGTTCCACTGGACTGAATCACGTAGGCCGCTGTGGCCACCGCACTCTGCGTATATCCAGGAGCAATCGCCAGAGCCTCCAGGGTGGTGCTGGCGCCGACGGTGATTGCCGAGCTATAGACCGCAGAGGAGGTGGTTGGCGTGGTCCCGTTGGTGGTGTAGTAGATGGTCGCGCCGGGGGTGGCGTCGGCGATCGTGACTGACTGGGTCGAGGTATAAGTGCCGGCGGCAGGCGAAAAGGTCGGCGTGGCCGTGGTCGCTGCCTGGATGGTGTAGGTTGCGCTGGCCACTGCACTGATGCTGTCACCGGGCGCCTGCGCGAGCGCTTTGATCGTAACTGAGCCGCTACCCACGCTAATGGGAGAGCTGTAGACAGGAGACGAGGTGGTAGGCGCCGAGCCATTGGTGGTGTAGTAAATCACGGCCCCAGCGGTTGCATCGCTGATCGTTACCTGTTGCGCCGTAGAAAAGGACCCACCGGCCGGCGAGAAGGCCGGTGTCTGCGTGACTGATTGAGCCGGAGAGTATGTATAGCTCGCCGCGCCCTGGGCACTTTGGGTATAGCCGCTGGCCGTGGCGATCGCGTGGACAGTGGTGGTTGCGCTTATGGTGAACGGACCAGAGTAGAGCTGAGAGCCAGTCGTCGGCGTACTTCCGTCGGTGGTGTAGTAAATCGACGCCGATGGAGTCGCATCAGTAATGGAGACGCTCAACGTGGAAGGGAAACTTGTTCCGCTGGCTGGGGTAAACGTTGGCGTCGCCGCGGTTGCTTGAGTTGTTCCCGAAGTAAAGGTCCAGGTTTTGATGTTCTGAATCGCGGTCCCACCTCCAGTACCCCCAGTGAAGCCGACGTAAGCGGTGTTTGCGCCAACGGTCGATGGAATATTGACCGTGAACGCCTGGCTGAAGGTGTTATTCGTAACCGTGTCGGTAAGGTTGAGGGTCAAGGTTGTGCCGTTATAGACAAGTTGGGCGGATATGGTATCGCCGCTTGAGAGCACGATCCCGGAAGAGGTGAGGCTGACCGCGGGGTTTGTCGGGGAAGCGCCGTTGGTGAAGATCCCTGTGGAGTCGGAGCCCTCCCCGCTGTTGCTATAAATGTCGAATTTGATGGCGACACTCTTGGCGATACCACCGGTTGTTCCGCCGTTGGGGTCGACTCCGTAGCCCAGCCCCCCACCAAGATTTCCCAAGCGCGGTTGCGCCCGCATTTTGGATGGTGAAAGTAAAGCCATCGGCGACGGCGCTGGTCAGTTGGAAGGTGAAGTTGGTGGTAAAGGACTGGATGTTGACCGGGGTGGTCCAGAAGGCGCTCCCGGCCTCATAGCTTCCTCCATCGGTAAGCTCAAGGCTGTTGGCGTTCACTTTGGTTGAGCCGTTCAGTTGCAGGCCGGTGGCGTTGGGAAAGCCGCCGGCAAAGCTGATGGTGCTGGTCCCGCTGGATTGAATCACGTAGGCCGCTGTGGCCACCGCACTCTGCGTATATCCAGGAGCAATCGCCAGAGCCTCCAGGGTGGTGCTGGCGCCGACGGTGATTGCCGAGCTATAGACCGCAGAGGAGGTGGTTGGCGTGGTCCCGTTGGTGGTGTAGTAGATCACTGCCCCAGCGGTCCCATCGCTGATCGTCACCTGTTGCGCTGTAGTAAAGGACCCACCCGCGGGCGAGAAGGCCGGTGTCTGCGTGACCGATTGGGTCGGAGAGTATGTATAGCTCGCCGCGCCCTGGGCACTTTGGGTATAGCCGCTGGCCGTGGCGATCGCGTGGACAGTGGTGGTTGCGCTTATGGTGAACGGACCCGAGTAGAGTTGAGAGCCCGTCGTCGGCGTACTTCCGTTAGTGGTGTAATAAATCGACGCCGACGGAGTCGTATCGGCAATAGACACACTCAACGTGGAAGGGAAACTCGTTCCGCTGGCTGGGGTAAACGTTGGCGTTGCCGCTGTACCCTGAATCTGATAGGTGCCCACGACAATTGGGCTACTTTGATATCCGGCCGCGGCGGCAAAGGCGCGAATGGTAAGTGACGTGGCGCTCACCACAATCGGCGCGCTGTAAACGGCGGAGGAGGTCGTGGGTGTCGACCCGTCCACCGTGTAGTAGATGGTTGCGCCTGTCGTCGCGCTGCTCAGGGAGACGTTTTGTGCCGTAGCATACGTGCCCGGCGATGGGGTGAAGGTGGGATCTGCGGCTGTTGGAGTCGTTGTTCCTGAAGTGAACGTCCAGGTCTTGATGTTCTGGATCGCGGTGGATCCTCCAGTGCCGCCGGTGAATCCGACGTAAGCCGTGTTTGCGCCAACGGTGGAGGGGATATTGACCGTGAACGCCTGGCTGAAGGTGTTATTCGTAACCGTGTCGGTAAGATTAAGCGTGAGTGTCGTGCCGTTATAGACAAGCTGAGCGGATATGGTATCGCCGCTCGACAACACGATCCCGGAAGAGGTGAGGTTGACCGCTGGGACGGTTGGAGACGCTCCACCGGTATACATACCCGTGGAATCGGCGCCTTCGCCACTATTGCTGTAGATGTCGAATTTGATGGCGACACTCTTGGCGATACCGCCCGTTGTCCCGCTGGTCGGCCCATATCCAAGGCTTCCCCCATACGCTCCGAGCGCAGTCGCGCCCGCATCCTGGATAGTGAAGGTAAAGCCGTCGGCGACGGCGCTGGTTAGTTGGAAGGTGAAGTTGGTGGTAAAGGACTGGATGTTGACCGGGGTAGTCCAGAAGGCGCTCCCGGCCTCGTAGCCTCCTCCATCGGTAAGCTCAAGGCTGTTGGCGTTCACTTTTGTTGGGCCATTCAGTTGCAGGCCGGTGGCGCTGGGAAAGCCGCTGGAGAAGTTAATAGTGCTGGTCCCACCGGATTGAATCACGTAGGCCGCCGTGGCCACGGCACTCTGCGTATATCCAGGAGCAATCGCCAGAGCCTCCAGGGTGGTGCTGGCGCTGACCGTGATTGCCGAGCTATAGACCGCAGAGGAGGTGGTCGGCGTGGTCCCGTTGGTGGTGTAGTAGATCGTCGCTCCGGGAGTGGTATCAGCGATCGTGACTGACTGCGTCGAAGTGTACGTGCCCGTGCCCGGCGAAAAGGTGGGTGTGGCCGCGGTTGCTGTCTGGATAGTGTAGGTTGCGCTGCCAACGCCGCTGGCGCTGTAGCCGGGCGCCTGCGCAATCGCATTGATCGTGACCGTGCCGCTATCCACGCTGATCGGAGAGCTGTAGACAGAAGACGAGGTGGTAGGAGCCGAGCCGTCGATGGTGTAGTAGATGACTGCCCCAGCGGTCCCATCGCTCAGGGTTACCTGTTGGGCCGCGGCAAAAGAGCCTGCGGCCGGAGAGAAGGCCGGTGTCTGCGTCACCGACCCGGACTGAGAGGTGAACGTCCATGACAGAATCTTCTGGCTTGAGCTTGCACCGCCAGACCCGCCCGTGAAGCCGATATAGGCCACGTTGCTACCGATGGTTGAAGGAATATTGATCGGGAACGTATGGGTAAACGTCTTGTTCACGACGATATCCGTCAGGGTAAGAATCAGGTTGACCCCGTCGTACGTCATGGTCGCGTTGATTGTGTCTCCACTGCTCAGCACAACGCCCGATGAGGTCATGTCGACCGCCGGAACGGTGGGGGACGCGCCGTTCACATAGAGTCCGGTTGAGTCTGCGCCCTCGCCGGAGTTGTTATAGAAGTCGAACTTGATGGCGACACTCTTGGCGATACCGCCCGTTGTTCCCGTGGTTGGGTTCGGTCCGTATCCCAGGCTTCCCCCGTAGCCACCCATCGCAGTGGGGCCAACGTTTTGTATGGTAAAGGTGAATCCATCGGCCTGGGCATTCGAGAGTTGAAAGGCAAAGTTCGTGGTAAATGCCTGGATGTTGGTTGGGGTGTTATAGAACACGCTGGATGCCTGATAGGTCAGCCCCGTGGTCAACTGCAGCCGGGTGTCGTCCGCGTTGGTCGCACTTCCGTTCAACGTGAGGCCGGCGACGCTGGCAAAGCCATTGCCGTAGTTAATCCCGGTCCCGTTCGGCTGTATGGTGTAGGAGGCGCTAGCCAGGTTGCTGTTCGTCAGCCCGCTGGCAATAGCGATCGCATTGATGACGGTGCTGGCACTGACGGTAATCGGCGCCGTATATTTTGTCGAATTGGCCGTGGGTGTCGATCCATCCGTCGTGTAATAGATGGCGGCTCCGGACGTGCTGTCGGAGAGAGTGACTGACTGCGTGGTCGTGTAGGAGCCCGCCGCCGGAGAAAACTGCGGCATGGAAGTCTGCGTGTTGAAAGCATAAGTCGCGCTCGACACGGCGCTCTGCAGATATCCGCTTGCACTGGCAATCGCCTGCACAGTCGTGCCGCTGGAGAGTTGGAAAGACCCGGTGTACTTTGGGGACCCCGTGGTTGGCGTCGATCCGTCAGTTGTGTAATAAATGGAGGCGCCGCTTATGGTATCCGTGATGGTGATTTGTTGCGCGCCGCTGAAAGTGCCCCCTGCGGGTGAAATGACGGGTGCGGCCGCTTGCGGTGCTCCGTTCAAGAGGCCGTAAACGTCGACCTGGTAACCCGCGCCCACATAGACTTTCCCGTTGGTGGCGACGGGAACAGTGAACTTGATTGCTGGTCCCGGGTTGTCGCGGTTGGGGTTCTGATTGCTGTCGTAAAGTTCCTGCGCCACGTTATTGGCGTTGAATGCATACAGAATCGAGGATCCGTTTGAGGTGTACAAATCAGTCACCAAGGCCCACACAATTCCGTTCTGCGTGCCATTGGACGAGACCACCGGGGTGGCTCCCGGAAATGTCGAAGTCGCCGAAGATTGCGCCGTAGCCCTCGTAGCCAGAACACCATTGGTGATAGGAAACATCTTCAGGGCATCATTTTCGGCCCACATGTAGACATTCCCATTCCAATAGGCCGGCGTGCTCCACAATCCTGAGTCTGATCCCAATGCGCCCGTTATATCCTGCACCGCATTGGTGTTGTGACCGGCATTGGGACCAACATAGCCGCCCAGACTGTCACGGTTGATAACCAGGATCCGGCCTTCCTTGCCCACCTGGAGAAGGAGGTGCGGATACGTCCCTGGTTGATTCGGAAGCAGGAGAACGCCACCCGAGCCCTGATCGAGATCCGCGCCGCTTAACGCAGATTGATTGAAGTCTGTGAATGCGTCGCTGATGGCAAAGCCACCATTCGACAGATCGAAGCGGAGAATGCTTTCGCCATAGTCCACGCTGTTTGTGAGCGGGGGATAGCTCGTCCAATCGCCGTTGCCGGTGACCAGAAATGCTCTTCCGTTTGCGCTCACCGTGTCGATGGGGAATCCTGCGCCCGCTCCCCAGATGCCGTCGCCGGATCCATTGGGGGAGGTACAAAACTCCGCTGTTTGTTGAAGCGTGGTCTCGTTGTAAACCAGGACCCAGCCATGCCAGGGCCCATCATCGCCATGAGAACCAAAGCCAATGTAGATGTTGCCGTTAAAGAGATCGAGTGCCGAGCGATTATTTTGCCACAGGGTACTGAAGGCCAGCGTGCCTCCGGAGCTTCCGCTGCCGTTGCCAGGCACCGATCCTGAGAGGGCCACTGGACTGCCAGAGCGCTCGCTGCCGGTCAGAATGTTGAGAGCATGCAGCCTCTGAACGTAATTGCCGTTTTCTTTGCTCTTGGCGAGCACAAAGAGGGTGTTGGTGGTGAGATCGATGACCGGGGTGGCAGTGATGCCAATCTCGGGATGAATGTCTCCAACACCACCCTGGACATCTGTATAGGGAACGGTGGTCGCCCCCGATGCGGCCCCATGAGCCGTGCTGATCATGCTGGCCTGCCATAGGGGCGCACTATTCGTGCCGCCGTTGCTGTCGGCGTCGAAGGCGTAGACCGAATCATGCTCGTCAGCAATGAAAAGGACGTTGTGGGTGGCGCCGTTTATGGTCAGGTTGGCTACGTAGAGCGGTTGCGCATAGACCTGGCCAGCCACTGTTTGACTGAATAGCTTGCCGAATGTGTTGGTGTTCACATTGGTCGGAGTAAGAACCGTCTCCTGCGTGTTCTGACCCTGATGAGTGTTGTCGTAGCGCCAAGTGGGCACGTTGGGGAGTTGCGCGAGCAAAGGTCGTGCGGCGGCCAGGAGCAAGAGACACAGGAGCAGTTGCCTGGGAAGGGCTGACCCGAACCGGTTGCGTGGCGCGTGGCGCGTGGATTCACTTAGCCGAAAAATAAGACCCTCCTACCCGGCTGGGGATTTGGGTCGCAATTCCAGCTACGTATTGCGTGGCCCGGGCCGCCCCAGCGTCAAACGAATTGTTGAACTGGCGCAGCCCTGTGAACACAGGAGCCTTGCAGCCCAGGGGATCGCACAGGGGGGATGGACGGGGGGAATTTCTTGGACGCAGGTCGACTATACAACAATTGGGGTATTCCGAAAGAGATTAATTCAAGTTCCTTAATCTGGATCGACCTTTGACCCAGTTGGCCTCGCACTCGAAGAATGCGAGACTTAGGTCAGACTCAACCTATGAAAGCTACCGTCTTGCTCGTTGCACTGATAGCCGAAGTTCTTTGCGGTGTCGCGGCTGCGGCCGGGAGCGGGGCAACCGGAATGGTTTGGGAAAAACACGGGGACTGGCATCTAAATGGCAGTCCCAACGCGCTTCGATTGGGGGAGGCGATCCCACCTGGCGGTTTGGTCACCGCGGACGTGGAAGGTCCTACGCACTCGATTGTCATTTTGCTACCGGACGGACAGCGGATGCTGTGCGAATGCTTCGAAGCAAGAACATGTTCCCAGGGTTTCCGGGTTCCGGCGATCACTCCGGAGCCGCCGCCCGCGGTTTGGGAGATGTTTGTCGCGGTCAGGAACGTTTTATTGTTGCGACCGGCTTCGGCCGAGACCGCTTTCCCCACCCCAGCAGGGCGCGAAGAAATGGCGGTCAACTCCGAGATGGTAGCGGCGGTTAACCCGCAGGGCGAGATCTCGATCGCTCCGGTACTGCGTGTTCTGCCTTCGGGCCAATATGAGCTTAGGGTAGCCAGGGATGGCACCGCGGCAACCGCGCCCAGCGTCCAACCGCTGGATTGGTCGGCTGCGCAGAAGCTAGCGCAAGTTCGAGTAGGTGGACCGGGTCTTTACAGGATTCGCGTGTCGGATCAAGAGTCCGTGCCGCGATTCGAGATTGAGGTGTTGGCCACCTCTCCGGCCTCGTTGGCGGGAGAGACTGCCGGCCTGAAAATGGCCCGCGAGACTATCCTCAAGTGGACCCACGAGGGCTGGAACCTGCATGGTGTCCTGCGCGTTTACCTTGAATCGCGCTTGAGTGCACTTTCGCAATGATCGGAAATGTAACTGAATGAGTTACGAGTAGAGCTGTTTCTCTGGTTCCCTCACAAAGGACGGGGGGCCATATCTCGCTCGTTTTTTCGCGAGATGTGGGATACCACAGTCTTTCCCCTCTGACTCTCGATTCATCCGACGCACTTAGAGGTCAACAGCGGCGGAATCCCACATCTCGCGAAAAACGAGCGAGATGTGGGGCACCCGCCCTTTGTGAGGGAACGAGGGAAACAGCAATGTGGAGTGCGGGGGGATCTTCTAGTGTCGGCCCAAATACTCGGCCAGCCGGGCATCCCCAGGGCGTGACCGGCCGGCTTCTGCGGCTTCATCGATACGCAGAAAAGCGTTCTGCATGTAGCGCACCACCAGCCAGCGCAGCGGTTCCATCTCCCAGTTCGGTGAATGTCTCTGTGCCAGCGGAAGCGTCTCCAGGCCGGTTTGACGATTTGCGATCAGGCCGGCGAGCAAACGTCCGGACAGATTGCTGGTGGAAACCCCCTGTCCCGTATAGCCCATAATCGAACCTTTCCGCGAGCTCGCGTCGAAATGCACAGCGGGCAT
This sequence comes from uncultured Acidobacteriaceae bacterium, assembly GCA_963785315.1. Lineage (GTDB taxonomy): Bacteria > Acidobacteriota > Terriglobia > Terriglobales > Acidobacteriaceae > PALSA-350. Next base: position 602,004 of record CAWAUX010000004.1, read on the forward strand.
CCAGTCGCGGGGCATGCCCACCGGTCCACCCCACGCATGCGTGAAACCAATGCCTGCCAGCGGCGGAAACCACTCCGCCAATGAGCGATGGATCATCTTTACTGTCGCTTCATGCGTATCTTGGTGGTCCGTAATCTTCGAGCCGAAGGAATAGGGCGCACCACGGCTGCCAAAGAGGATTCGCCCATCCGGAGTTTTGGTGAGATAGACGACTGTGTTGCGCGTGGAAGCGACACTCTCTCCGTTCTGCCACCCGATCTGCGACCATTGCGCGGCGGTCAATGGCTCCGTAAGCGAGATCAGGGAATAGACCGGCAGCAGCGCCCGGTGCAGGGAGGGAAGGCGCGTCAGATACGCTTCCCCTGCGAGCACAGTTGCGCGCTTTGCGCGCAATTCTCCGCCGGGCGTGATCAGGCTTCCAGCTTTGAATCCGGTCACCGGTGTCTGCTCGTAGATGATGCCGCCACGGGCCTCGACCGCCCGCGCCAAACCGCGCACCAGCCGTGCCGGATGCAGGCTTGCGCCATCCGGGGTATACAGTCCACCGTGGACGTCTGTCACGCGAATGCGTTCTGTGGCTTCTGTGGCGCTGAGCACCTGGTAACGATCGCCGAGCCCCAGCCGTTCATAGGTCGCATAAGCTCGAGCGAATGCCGGGCAGCTGATGCCGCCCGCGCGCCAAGGTCAGGACGCCTCCCTTATGGAAACGCGCATCGATCTTTTCTTCGTTGCAGACCCGTCCCACCTCGTCCACCGAGGCGCGCATAGCTAGCAGCAGAGTGCGTGCGGCCTCGGCCCCAAAACGCTTCTCCAAAGCACCAGCCGTCACGGGAAAGTTTGGCGAACACCAGCCTCCATTGCGTCCCGAGGCGCCGAAGCCGGCGATCTCCTTATCCACCACGGCAACGCGGAGTGTCGGCTCATGCAGCAACAGGTAGTAAGCCGTCCACAGGCCGGAGTAGCCGGCGCCCAGGATGGCCACGTCGACGTCGGTCGAACTCTGGAGCGCCGGCCGGGGCGTCAGCCGCTCGCCCAGGTCCTCAAGCCAGAAGCTGTAAGTGGAATAATCGCGCATCCAGAGGTCGTATCAACCGGCCAACAGGAAGCCCGCCAGCAACGCACAAGCCACGCCAAGGCCTTCGCGCCGAGTGATCGTCTCGCGCAGAAAGAGGACACTCAGTGCGATGGTGACCACCGGGTAGAGCGACGACATCGCGATCACCGTCGAAACCTTGCCCTTTTCAACTGCTGCAAAGAAGGCCAGAAAGCCGACGAAATTTACGAAGCCCGCCCCGGCCGACCAAGCGAATCCTGGTGGAGACCAATCGATGTGGAAGCGTTCCATCGACAGCACTACCAAGCCAAAGGCCATGACGCCTACTACCTGAAAAAGCAGTGTCTGTCGCGGCCGGGTGTAGTTTGAGGCCAACTTGCTGAACACACCCCACACGCCCCAGGCCACCACGGTCATACCTGCATACAGGATCCAAGGCTTCATCCACACCACCTGTTCGAAATTTAGTGATGGCTCATGCTCCAGACATACGCGGCCAGGGCTTTCACCTGGTCGTCGGTGAGTTGTGCTCCGCCCATGGGCGGCATGGGGCTGCGATATTCTTTCGGCTGCGGTACGCCGTCGGTGATGGTTTTGGCGATTCCGGCCCAACTGCCATCGTTCCACAAGTACTTGGTGTCGGTCAGGTCTGGGCCCAGCGGAGTACCTTTGCCGTCAGACCCATGGCAACCCGCGCAAGAAGCTCCGCCCACTTGTCCGTGGTAAATGCGGTCGCCCAGCGCCACCATCTCTGATGTCGCTCCTGTAGGAACGGAGAGGCCGGCATCCGGGTTAGTGCCTTCCGGCGGTTTGGCGTTGGCCGTGTCGATAGGCCCGGGAGAAGCCGAGGCGCTCGGGCATGGAGTGGTCGTAGCACCGCCACCGGCGGAGCCGCCCACATACTTCACCCGGTAGATGCGCCCGGTATTATCGTCGGCGATGTAGAGCGACCCGTCCGGTCCGACCGCGACACCACTGGGGCGATGCACGGCTTTTTCAGGTGACTCGACTGCCCCGGCGAATCCGCCAGCAAATATTTCGCACGGACCAGCTGAACGGGCGCCGGCAAGCGGCTGAAAGACAATGTTGTAGCCGCCCTGGGCAAAGGGTGCCCGATCCCAGGAACCGTGGAAGGCGATGAACACGCCGTCGCGGTAGTGGGCCGGGAACTGTTTCTGGTCGTAGAAGACCGCCCCATTGGGAGCCCAATGTGCGGGAAAAGCTGCTACCGGAGCAAGCTTGTTGGCGCAGACGCCCACCTTATTGCCGCCGTCTCCACCGTATTCGGGCGCCAGTACCAACTTCTGCTGCACTGCATCGTAATAGCACTCCGGCCAGCCATAGTCGCCGCCCTGCTTCAGTAGCAACAACTCTTCTGCCGGTAGAGTGGCTTCCTTCGGCAGCGGGTACAAGTCGGGCCAATTCGCATGCAGCTGGTCTCGTCCATGTTGGGTAACAAAAAGGCGCTTACCGGCTGCGTCGATAGCAAAGCCTTCGCCGTTGCGTATGCCCGTAGCGAAGCGATCTCCCGGGGTAAATGGCTGGTTGGTCTTGTTCGCGTCGTAGCGCCAGGTGCCGCCCCTGGTTTCAAGTTCGGTGCAAGGGTCCGCGCCGGGGGACTTGAGGGTTCGATTCTTCAATTGGCAGGAGTTGGTTGCCGTGCCCACATCGACATATAAGGATCCGTCAGCCGTGATGGCGAAGGGATGCATGGGGTGATCGCCGCCCAGAGGCAGCCCGGTGACGACGGTGGTGGCCGGTCCCTGGGGGACGATTGACCCCGCCGGCAACGCGTAACGCACGATGCGATCGTTGATCTCCGCGTAAATCGATCCCTTATAGAGGGCAATGCCGGTGCCACCGGCTCCGCCAGTCTGGGCGGTTTCGCCAAAGCGCTCAATCACGTCTGCCTTGCCTGCGCCTGTCTTATCCTGCAGGGCTACCAGAAATCCGCCGGCGGGAGGTTTGTCTCCCGGGGGATAATAGTCGCCGGACCAGGTATTGACGTAAACCACTCCGTTCGGCGCCACCACCAGGTGACGAGCGTGTCCAATCCCGTCGGCGAATATGGTTGCGCAAAATCCAGCGGGCAACTTCAATCCGCTATCATCGCTCGGGCATCCCTGGCTCTTGGTTTCTGCGCCAGACCGACCCGACGCCAACGAACTGCCAACGCACAATGCACTGAACGCGGCGATGGCAGGAACGAAAGTCTTAAACAGACTGGAAAATCGCATGGGCGACCTCTTCCGCATCGAACTAGTTTTAAAGCGTACTCGAATAATTACTCAATCGACAGTCTTTTAGCGTCCATATATAGGGAGAGGTGGTTGCTGTTTCCTCTTCCTCAGGTCGCCGTGACGCGCTTACGTCTCTTTCCCCTATGGTTATTGATTCTCCTGGCTGGGCCTTCGGCGCTGGTCCAGAGCCGATTGTTGGCAGAAAATCCTGACGCTGCTTGTGCCGGCTGCCATCGGGAAATCTATGACAGCTACCAGGGAACTCCCATGGCGCAAGCCAGCGGAGCTGCCATCGATGGCCTGCTGCCGGGTGAGTTTACACATGCGGCTTCCGGCGTTCACTATCGCCTCTTCGTGCGAGACGGCCGGGCGTGGCTGAGCTACGACCGGCCCAACGCGCCGCCGGAACGCGCCTTGAAGGGAGAGCAGGAGTTGACCTATTTCGTCGGCTCCGGTCAGAGAGGCCGCACATACCTTTTCCAGAATCAAGGCTACTGGTTTGAAAGCCCGGTTAATTGGTATAGCAAGCAGCGGGTGTGGGACATGAATCCCAAATCGCCCAATGTGCGAGAAATGCCCTTTACCTTGAAGGTGGATGCGGGCTGCCTTCACTGTCACGCCACCGGCGCGCAGCCATCGCTGCCTGGCGCGCGGAACCATTTCGGGGCGCAGCCCTTTCTTTACCGGGGCATCACCTGCCAGTCGTGTCACGGCGACCCAGCGGCGCACCTTGCCAGTGGTGGAAAAGCACCGATACTGAACCCGGCCAAGCTCTCGGCCAGCAAGCGTGACTCTGTCTGCCTGCAATGTCATTTGGAAGGGGAGACAGCCGTCAACATCCAGGGACGTTCGCTGTCCGATTTTTTACCGGGCGAGGATCTTTCGAATTATGTAACTCACTTTGTGCACGCAGGCGAGTTGGGTCCGGCCGGCAGAGCGACGAGCCAGTGGGAAGCCCTACTGCAGAGCGCGTGCAAAAGGAAGAGCGGAGACCGGCTCACTTGCACCACTTGTCACGATCCGCACAGCTCGCCTCCAGCGGAGCAGCGGGTAAGCTACTTCAGGAGCCGCTGTCTTACCTGTCATGGAGCGCCCACATTCGTCAGCAAGCACCACCCGGAGCAGCAGGACTGTAGCCAGTGCCACATGCCGCGTGAGAAGACAGGAGACGTGGCCCACGAACAAGTAACCGATCATCGCATCCAGCGCAGTCCTACGTTATCGCTCGAGCCGAGTGTTCCACATAGGGGTGACCTTACGGCGGTGGGTGGCGGACCCGCGAGTGATCGTGAACTGGGACTCGCTTACTTTCAGCTTGCCGAACGGGGTGATGTGCAGGCCGGGCATCGGTCCATGGAACTGTTGCAGCAGGCTGAACGCCGTGGAGGGGAGCAGGCAGATCCTGATTTGCATACCGCACTTGGCCTCATGGACCAACTGTCGGGCGATCGTCAAGCTGCCGTGAGTGAATACCAGACGGCACTGCGTGCGGACCCGGCTGATTCTGTCGCCGCCGGCGATCTTGCAATACTGGAGGCCGGAGCTGGTGACGCAAAAAATGCAGTCGCTGGATTGCAGTGGGTGAGCGAGCATGATCCCGCGGACACTTCAGCGGGTATCGATCTGGCAGTGATTGAATGCTCGATGGGTGATCCTAAGGCGGCAACAACAGCGCTCCGGCACGTACTCCAGTTCTCTCCCGATGATGGAAAGGCGCGCCGGGCGCTGGCTGCGATTGAAAGTGAAAGGGAGCGTTGCGGCCGGTAGAAAGAGGCCGAGGCTTACAAGCGGCCGAACTTCTTTACCGCTTCTTCGATGGATTTAGTGTTTTCGATGTACGCGTACATGCTGTGTTCTTTGAAGTCCAGTTGCTGTGACAGTACCAATACCTTAGGGGCGATGTCCCGGGGTACCACCACGACTCCGTCGCTATCCGCGGCGACAATGTCGCCGGCATTGACCTTGACTCCGTCACACACGACTGGTACTCCTGTGCCCGCAACCCGATAATGTCCGGCAGAAGTTGACGGGACAATGCCGCTCGCATAGACAGGGAATCCAATTTTGCGCAGGTAGGCAACGTCACGCACGCCTCCGTCGATGACCGCACCTGCGAATTCGCGCGCAGACATGGCCGTGCCCATCAGCCCACCCATCCCTGCAATGTCCGCCCCATCCTGTACCGTCATCACATACACCGAGTCCTTGGCTCCGTGGTCGATCGCGGCAAGCATAGGGGTGAGTGCATTGGGATCGTGATTTTCTTCCTTCACCATCTTTACGGTTACGGCGTAGCCGGCGAACTTTGTGGTGAAGATGGGCTGCATGTGGTGGGTCATATACATTCGCTGTCCGGTGAGCTGCTCAATCGCGTCCGCGACCGAGGAGACTTCAACGTGCCGGTATCCGGCAAGCATGGCCGCGGGATCGTTGGCGTACACCGAGGGATCGGGAAATGTTTGTGCGTGCACGAGCAATGCAATGAGCAGGCAGGGAACGATAAGAGCCCCGGCCAGAAAGATTTTCTTTCGCGAGTAATTCAACTTCACAGTTCTTCTCCTCAAACTACCAGTCCAAAATTGCGCCATCTGCCGCGCGTGCTACCGAGGTAGCGAAGGTCTCCTGCTTGAAAGGATGTTTCGCTGCCTCAGCTTCGTCCACTTCGATTCCAAGGCCTGGAGATTCGCTCTTCGACCAGTAGCCGTTCTCCATCCTCAAGCCATGTTTGACTACGTCCCAACGCCAGGGCACATCTGTAAGCATATCTTCCTGGATCAGAAAATTCGGAGTCGATAGGGCAAAGTGGAGTGCGGCAGCATTGGCAATCGGCCCCAGAGGGTTATGGGGCGCGACGCCCATGTAGTAGGTCTCTGCCGCCGCAGCTATCTTTTTTGCCTCGTAAAGGCCGCCGCAATGGCACAAATCGGGCTGAATCACGTGGCACGCTTGTTGTTCAAAAACCTCGCGAAACTGGTAGCGAGAAACCAATCGCTCGCCGGTCGCGATGGGAACCCTGACTGCTTCACGAACCTGGCGCAAGGCCGGAATGTTCTCCGGGGGGACCGGCTCTTCACAGAAGTACGGGCTAAATTCTTCAATCGCGTGGATATATTGGATGGCCATCGCGGGCGAGGTTCGCCCGTGGAAATCGATCATGATGTCGATACTGTCTCCCACGGCGAGCCGCAATTTCTCGAACATCTGGGAAAACTGGCGTACATACTGCCGCCCCATCAACGGCTCGGAATAGGGAACAAAGACTACTTTCAGCGCGGTATAGCCGCGAGCAACCACCTGGTTGGCAAGATCGATGAGCGGCTGGGGATCGAAGGTTTGATAAACGGACTTCATATCGCCGCCGCCAAGGTGGGTATACATACGGACTCGGTTACGTACTTCGCCGCCGAGTAGTCGATAGACCGGAAGACCAAGCGACTTGCCGAAGATATCCCAGCACGCTTGCTCCACCCCACTGATCGCGCTCATGCCAATCACCCCCATGCGGAAAAATGAATGGCGATAGAGCTTCTGATAGAGGTGCTCGATATTGCGCGGATCCTCGCCGATCAACATAGGAGCAAAATCTTCGATGGCGCCAGTTACCGCCCGGGTCTTCCACTCCAGCGATGCCTCTCCCCAGCCAAAAAGGCCTGCCTGGTCGGTGATGACCTTTACGAAGATCCAATTGCGCATTTCTGCGTTGACGACGATGGTCTTGACACCGGTGATTTTCATAGAGAACTCCACGGTTCTGCCTCTCGTTCCTCCACAAATGACGGGTGCCCCACATCTCGCTCGTTTTTCGCGAGATGTGGGATTCCGCAGATGCTAACCGCTAAGTGTCTCGGATGAATCAAAAGTCAGAGGAAAAGAGCCGTGGAATCCCACATCTCGCGAAAAACGAGCGAGATGTGGGGCACCCGTCATTTGTGGAGGAACGAGAGGCAGAACCGTGGAGTTCACACGCAGACTCTTTAGCCCCCTTACAAAGTAAACTCCGCCTCACCTCAGTGTGCCCTGGCGACCGCGTGGGTTGTGGCAACCGCGCTTGGCGGGAGCGCAAACGCAAACAACACACTTCCGCTGCTGGTCAGCAGGTATTGCCGGCCGTCGAGTTCATAGGTAATCGGAGAGCTTCCGACGCGCCCTCCTGAGCCGGAATGCCAAAGAGTCTTGCCGTTGCTGGTATCGAGTGCGAGAAAGTTTCCTTCGGCATCCGCGGTGAAGGTAAGTCCGGAATCCGTGGTCAGCACTCCTGCGCCAGAACCGCCCGGGCCAAGTTCATGGCTCCAGCGGATCTTGCCGGTTTGGTAATCGATCGCCTCCAGCACGCCCTTGCCCCACAGCCCATAATCCGCACCCGCCCAACCGTAGGAACCATCCGCCGGCTTATTGAAGTAGAGGCTGAAGGCGGGGTGAGCATCGACAATAAACAGGCCTGTCTTGGGGTCGAAGCTGGGCGAGCGGTAGTTGGTGAGTCCACCCTCATCCGGTGCAATCAAGCGCCCGTCGGGCGCCGGATCCTTCGCCGGATTTGGAATGGGACGGCCTTGCTTATCCACGCCCGAAGTCCAGTTCACGGGGCCGAAAGGAACCGTGAGCAGGCTCTTACCGTTGGTCCGATCCAGAACGAAGAAATATCCATTGCGGGAGGCTTGCATGAGCATCTTGCGCGGCTCACCATGGAAAGTTCCGTCTACCAGCACTGGTATTTCCACCGCGTCCCAGTCATGCGTGTCATGCGGCGACGGCTGAAACGACCATACTAACTTGCCTGTATCGGGATTCAGAGCCACGATGCTGGCGGTATGCTCGTCGTCGCCCGGCCGGGCGTTGCCGTCCAACACCGGGGTCGGGTTCCCCGTTCCCCAGTAGATGAGGTTGAGGTCCGGATCATAGGTGCCGGCCATCCAGGTCGTGCCGCCCGTGGTGACGTTCGGCCCCGGCGGAGGGGTGACATTCCACTGCCATTGCGTCTGGCCGGTCTCCGGATCGATCGACTTCAGGAACATGGGAATGTTATCCAGATCGCCACCCACGCCCACCAGAACGTGGTTACCCACAATGAAAGGCGCCTCGGTCGCCCAATAGCCTTTGTTCACGTCGGCGAGTTCAATGATCCACCGTACCTTGCCATCCTTGGCATTGAGAGAAACCAGGTGCGCGTCCGGGGAGACAAAGAACAGCCAATCCTTATACATGCCCACCCCGCGCTGGCCGATGTGGTCCCCTTTGTTGGGTGGATAGGTGTACTGCCAAAGCTTGTGCCCGGAGCGTGCATCCACCGCCCAGACATTGTCCGGGACGGTAAAGTACAACACGCCGTCGACCAAGAGCGGAGAGGATTTGATTTCTGCCGGCTGGTTCGTTTGAAACGCCCAAGCCAGGCTCAGATCGGTCACATTTTGCGGCGTAATCTGCGCCAGTTGGCTGTGCCGTCTTCCGGAGTAGTCGCCATGGTAACCGGGCCAGCTATCGGCCGGCGGGTGCAGGAGCATGGCAGCATCCACATTCTGCGCCTTCAGTGGACTTAAAGGCGCAAAGGCCAATACCGCGCCGACGGCAATAAGCAATGTATTTCTCAAAGCAGTCAAAAAATGCTCCTAGCGCAAAGTCTGTATATACGCCATCAGGTTATGGATATCGTCATCGGTGTATTTGCTGAACAAGGCCACATGGGCCTCCACGGGTGCGTCAACGGAAACCTTTACAGCGCTCGTGGGCCACGACCGGTAAGTTCCTGTAGCATCCCGCAATCCCACCGTGAACTCATCCTGGTATGCCAGGGTCCCCGTGACCTTTTCTCCCGAGGCGAGTGTCACCGTTACCTTGCTCTTCACGTCTTTGGGATAGAGCATTCGTTCTTCCAGCTGCAGTCCCTCATAACGTGAGGCGATGCCCTTCAGGTCGCCGGTCGGCGAGTGGCACGACGCGCAGCCGCCAGCGCCATTGAAATAGGCCTTACCGGCCTCCACGTTCCCCGTTTGAAGATCGGAGACGTCGACGCCTTTCCTCTTGCCGCTCACAGCCATGGCTTTGGTTTGCTGGGAGTGAATAAAGGCGGCGAGCTCGGCAATCTGGTCGCTGGAGAATGGGAAGGCAGGCATACCCTTGTCGGGCCGTCCGTGCAGCACGACATCCCCAATCTGGTTTCCGCCCACATCCGCAGTCACCAGCTTAGATCGGGTGAGGTCGGGGCCTGTTTCTCCGCCGCCCGCGTCGCGGCCGTGACAGAAGGCGCAATTCTGTTGGAAGAGCGAACCGCCGGCGGCAGCTAATTGGGCAGACTGGGCCGGCGGTGCATTTCCACCGTGGGTGGGGCCGGCGTTTTGCGTCGCCGGCGCCTGAGCTGCATAAATGTGCAATTGTCTGCCTTGGTAGGCAGCCAACCCTGCGATCGCCGCCAGCATGGCAACATCCCGGAATCTCTTCATCCTTGTGATACCACCTTCGTTACCATCGGGTTCTACTTCACTTACCAGGTGCGGAGCCGGCCGGTCGCGCATGCGATGTTGTGCTGCCCTCGGTCATCCCCAACGACCACTTGATCGCCTCGAAATACATCTTCCGGATATCCGGATCTTCCCATGCCTCTTCCGTATGGCCGAGGGTGGAATAGAAAACTCTCCCTTTGCCGTACATCTTGCTCCAGGCCACCGCGAAATCATGGTCCGTGCGGTGAATACGCGGGTTGTTCTCATAGTTCAGTTTGCTTGGGTCCAGGCTGAGCAGCACATTTACGTTGCTTCGGGACCAGTCCTTAGCCTGGTAGATCTCGTCATATTTGACGAACGCCTTGGGAAAATGACGCACTGCGGGAAAGTCGGGATCTTCATTGATAATCGGCGCATTGAACGTCATCCATGGATGCTGATCGAACCATCCCCCGATCATCTCGCCATACTCCGGCCAGGTATAGTTCGTGTCCAGCGCGGCATGGATTCCCACAAACCCCTTCCCGTCTTCCTTGATGAACGACATTAAATCCTGCTTCTGGCCCGCGTCCATGTCCAATTCGCCGGTGGTGCTGGCGAAGATGACAGTGTCGAAATAGTTCAGGTTCTTTGCGTTGTTCTTCAATTCTTTCTTGGTCAGCAGCTCGGTGTCGGTGCGCAACATAGTGTCCCACAGCCCACTCTCTTTGCCCATGTCGTAGATGGCGGCCATCGCGGGTGAGACCGAATTGTGTTCGAAACCCTTGGTCTGACCGATCACCAGAACGTGCTTGAGGTAAATTTGCTTGGCGTGCGGCGCAGGAGCCACCGTGTTGCCGGGTGACTGCTGTGCTTCTACTTTGCCGCTCTGGACCAGGAATTGGGGAATGAGAAAGGCGAGCGAAAGAAAGAGGAAGAGCCGAAGAGCACGCACGTAGTCTCCTTACAACCTGAAAAAGCCGGATTTTTGCCCGGAGAGAAGTTTATTGGGGATTGAGCGCAGACGCAATCGTTCGGTCCTGGGGTCCGGCGGCGTTTTTGACCGGGGCGGCTCAGATCCAATAGAGTTCGGTTCATGAAACGAGCTTTATTGCTGCTGTTGCTCATCGCAAGCATCGCCCCGCTGGGGGCGCAAGCGGTTAAGCGCCCCGCCATTACCGGAATCGCTTTTGCGCGCTTCTATACCACCGACCCGGCCGGAGCCGAAAAATTCTACGGAGACACCCTCGGCTACAAGCGCCTGGAATCGAACGGGGTGTGGATTTATCCTGTGAACTCCTCCCAATGGATTGAAATACTCACGTCGCCGCCTCCACCCAAGCCGGACGTGCGCATGGCCGCAGTCGGATTCACGACTCGAGATGCGGCTGCGCTCGAGCGTTACCTGGCGGCGCATGGGATTACGGCGGAGTTGCCGTTGAAGGCAGGCGAGTTCGGAGTGCGCGATCCTGAGGGCAACCTGGTGATTTTCGTGCAAGCCGGTTCCAATAAATCGGTCGCCAAGGCGCCGATTTCCCCCAATGCGGCCAGCAGGCGCATGATCCATGCCGGCTTTATCGTTCGCGACGCCGCGAAAGAGGACGTGTTCTGGCGGGATTTACTCGGCTTTCGGCCCTACTGGCACGGCGGCAGAACCGAGGACCGCGTGGACTGGCAGAGCGCCCAGGTACCCGATGGCACGGATTGGGTGGAATACATGCTGAATGCGTCTCCGGCCCCGACGCTAAAGCAGGCCGGCGTGATGGACCACGTGTCGCTTGGGGTGGCCCACATGACCGATGCGATCGCTCAATTGCAGAAGAATAAATGTGAGGGAACAGCGTGCACCGAGTCCAAGGTCGGCCGCGATGGCAAGGTGCAATTGAACCTTTACGACCCGGATCTGACCCGGGTGGAGTTCATGGAATTCACTCCCGCCCAGGAGCCCTGCTGCTCCCCCTTTACAGGCAAGAACCCGGGTCCGGAGGAAGACAAATAAAAGAGGGGCTTTTCAGCCCCTCCACGCACCGCATATTTTTTTTAAGTTAGAAGGCTAGCTTGACCCCAAGTTGCGTGGCTCGCCCTGGTTGCGGATCGGTTGATTGCCCGCCGTAGGAAGCCGGAGTCGTCACGGACAAGATTTGTCCAAAGGTCGAATCGCTGAAGTCGCCATCCGGCTGGCCAAAGTTGGCGTGGTTGAAGACGTTGTAGGACTCCAGCCTTAGCTCCAGGAATCGCGCGCCTTCCTTTCCCAGCGGGAAGTCTTTGTACAGCGACATGTTCGTGTAGTTGAAGCCGGGACCGTGAAAGAAGTTGCGCCCGACGTTTCCGAAGGTCCCCGTCTGTTCCGGAGAGAACGTCGAGGTGTTGAACCACGTATGACTGCTGCTGCGAGGGTTCAACGTTTTGATCTTAAAGTTGGAAGTGTTGGGAGCGTCCGAGCAGTCGTAGTAAGTATAAGCATCGCACCATAGCGAAGCGAAAACGCCTGATTCAGAGATGGTCACAGGAAAGCCTGTCTGCAGTGCAGTAATGCCGGTCACGTGCCATCCGCCGAGAGCTTCGTTGATGATGGCGTTGTCTTTCATGGACTGTAGCAGGGGGACTTGGTAGTTATAGAGGGCCACGAAACGGTGGCGAGCGTCGTAATCAGAGTTTCCGTAGTTTAAATAATCGAATCCGGGCACAAAGTTGATGGCTCTTCCGTTATAACCCCCGACGCTGTTGGGAGCGCCGAGGTTGTATGAGGATTCGTAGCCGGAACCGTTATCCAGCGCGTGCGAGTAGGTGTACGCCAAGGTAAAGTAGAGCCCGTGCGAGAGCTGTTTCGCCAGGCTCATCTGCAGCGAGTGATAGCTCGATGCCCCGTTCGACAGCTGATTTCCTACGCTGAGGTACCAGGGTATGCCGTTCGGTGCAAGGGCCGAGACGGATCCCGGGACAATCGCTGGTTGGGCTTTATATTGCGGGTAGCTAAGAGAGAGTCTGGTAGCCGCTCGACGAGCAAACTGGGTCAGCCAAACATGCGGCATGACCCGCGGCGGTGATGGGATCGCCCTCAGAAGTTCGATTGAGTTTGCGGCCAATAGAACCTACATAGCCAATCTGCATGACCATGTTGCCGGGTAGTTGCCGCTGGATGTTGAGATTGAAGTTGTAGAAATAGGGCACCAGGTAGTTTTTGGCCACATTGCTTATGTCAGCCTCGGCATAGCTCGGCCAGTCGAGCTGACTGCCAAAAGCTGGACGAATATATGGAAACGGATTGGCTACCGAACCATTCCCGGCGATGTCGGTAAAGGGATTTTGAAAGCTTGGACTACCGCCAAAATCAGCTGCACCGCGGGACTGGTAAAAATACGGGGGTACATTGAGATTCTGCAGCGCTTCCTCTTCCTGATCGCGGTCATAGTAGACGCCAAACCCCCCGCGTATCGCAAAATCGTGGCTGCCTTGCCTTCCTAGCAGCATCGAGGGGCCCGAACTTGGCGACCACGCAAAACCCAGACGTGGTCCGAAGTGATTGTATTTCGGAGAGGCTAACCCGTAATTAGTGCAACCTGGGTCGCCCGGGTACAGCAAGCCGGGGGCGCCATTGGGATAGATCTTCGAGGTGGCATTACTGTTTTGCCAGCAAGCTAATACCTTCCCCATTGAACTGATGATTTGCCCAGGGTGTCTCGACGTCCCAGGAGATTCCGTAATTCACAGTGAGGTCGCTGGTCACTCTCCAGCTGTCCTGCGCGAACAGGTAGTACTCGTGCGACTTAGCGTCAATCAGGCTTCCCGATGCTTGTACGTAAGTGGAAGGAATGCCCACAAGGTAGTCGATGGCCGGATCTCCCGAACTGTAGGTGCCGGTTCCGTTGTACGCGTAATTGCCGTTGTTGTCCGCGTAATAGGGATTCGCCACCCCAAACTGCTCGAAAGTAGCCCCGAACTTCAGGCTGTGAGTGCCGACGATTTTGGTGAAGATATCTGTCCCTAGAAGATTGGTATCCTTACGTGGCTGCGGGCCGTTGGGGCTGAAGCCCAGATTGAAATATCCGGTGAGGGAGATGAACGGAAGGCCCGCCAGTGGAGACTGCGGATTTATGTTGAAGCCCACACTGCTCGGAGGGACGATCGTCTGCGGACTTACAGCAGTGTAATTGAAGCGAAAATAGCCGGCACGCAGCTCGTTGATGGTGGACGTATTGAATGTATGAGAGTAATCAGCGTTGAAGATCTTGAAGTGTTGTGCATTCGTTTCCGCGAAGCCAGGGAGAGTCGATCCTACGTAGGGCAAAGTGGAGGTAAAGGGTGAAGATTCAAAAACGCTGGATGCCCAGAGAGTGTCGTTCGTTGAAAGGTGGTAGTCCGCGCGGATAACGCCCTGGTCTCCGACCTGGGAATTTTGAGTGTTGAAGTTATAGAGATACGACGTTACTCCATCGTTTGTGGTAGTCACGTTGGCAGCCGGCACATATTTCTGGGTCAGCGTCTGGGCCAGCGGATTAAAGGCGCCCGTAGGCAGAACGCCATTGGCGATCGCAGGGCACTGGTTCCACGGGGTTCCGGCGGCACACCCGCCAATGGCAAAGGGAATCGGGTTACTCGACAATCCAGCAGAGTTTGGGCCCTGGGTGGTCAGATTGTTGTCGGCGCTGAAATCGCCTGAAAGCTGGGCGGGGCTAAACACAGGCGTCTGCTGTGTTGCTCCGGTCCTATTCCTAAAGCCCTGGTAGGCGACAAAGAAGAAAAGCTTGTTCTTGATGACCGGGCCACCGAGAGTACCGCCGAAGAGATTCTGGTGGAAAGGGGGACGAGTCAGAGAAAAGTAGTTGCCATTATTCAAGAAGGTATCGCGGTAGAACTCGAAGGCATTTCCATGGAAGGCGTTGGTGCCGGTTTTTAGCGTCTGGTTTATGATCGCCCCTGAATTGCGGCTGTATTCGGGATTCAAGGTACTGGTAACGATTACCTCGTCGGCGATAGCGTCAGGATTAACCACAACGCCAAGATCCTGCAGTGGGCCATCATTCACATCCGCGCCATCCAGCAGGAAATTGCTTTGCGTCGTTTGCGAACCATTGGCTGAGAAGGTCCCGAAGCGATCACTCGCCTCCATCACGCCGGGCGCAGTCTTCTCCAACTGGGAGGCGTCACGGCCCAGGAGAGGCAACTCAGAGATCTGGGATGCGGGAATATCGGTCTTGAGTTGTGTTTCGGTAGTTTCCACCTGCACCCCGCCCGATTCGACCTCCACGGTTTGGGCTGTCGGGCCTATCTGCAGCTTGCCTGTCACCTCGCGATCGTCATTTACGTTGAGCGTGAGGTTATTAGCCTGATAGTTTCCGAAGCCGGACGCCGAAATGGTGACCGTGTAGGGGCCGCCCGGCTGCAGCGGGGTGACGGCAAAAGATCCCTTGCTGTTGGCAGTGGCGGTGGTCGTGATCCCGGTGCTGGTATTAAAAACAGTAATGGTTGCGTTCGGAATGACCGCACCGGACTGGTCGGTGACTGTGCCATGAATCGCTGCGCTGTTTACCTGTGCCACCGCATGGTGGGTGCTGAGCAGCGCAATCAAAAGCAACAGAACGATTCCTGTTATCCACCGGCCTTGCAATTTCATTCATTCCTCCGAATTGGAACTGATATGGGGCTCAGATATTTCCGCCCTGTTGCACGCACGCTGCCAAAACTTGCGCCCAGCCGAGCTAAAGCCCGAAGCTCCCAGGTAATACGCCTTTTGTTTCCCACTTGGTAAACATTACTTTGGCCACATAAATGCCACAATTTCGAAACCAGGGCGGTATCCCGCAAACCCGCATGGGATGGCTTCCAGCCGGAAATACCCTCGGAACTTGATGAAGCATTGATCCGGGCTGGGATGCGGCGTTCGTTGGTTCGCTGAAATGAAAGGGCCGCTAGCCATTGGTTGGCGCGCTATGACCCGCGAAATGAAAGAAAAGCGGGCTTCCTGCCGCGTAGTAGGACAGGCAAAGCACTAAAAGTGTCCACTTTGTTGCTATATCGCATAGAATTCTATGAAAAATGGTATCCCACGAGAGATGTAGAGCCGTTTTTGGGGTTACGGTTTCCTGAGTAGGTCCTTTTGAATGTAAACAAATGTAAACATTTGTCGCCTTCTGGCTGTTTGGCGATTCGATTGCAGTTATCTAGTCGCCAACGTGAAACCGCTCTGCCACGACGCAGACAAGGCCTTTGTCTGGCCATTTATCCGGTTTCTGGTTCACCCGGCTGCTAATTGAAAACCCTAAGCAACCTATTGAGGAAAAGAATTATGAAGAGCTTTTTGTATCACCTTGCTGGCGTCCTCGCCATCATGCTTGTGTCTGTGGCCATGGCCTCGGCGCAGGTCGAGAGCGGACAGATCGCAGGAATCGTTACAGATCAGTCGAGCGCGGTGATCGCGGGCGCTACCGTAACTCTGAAGAATGTGGCCACGGGTGCCGAGCGTACAACCCAGACGTCTGCGACTGGCGCTTTTCTGGTCAGTGGGCTGGAGCCCGCTTCCTATCAGGTCACAATAAGTTCGGGGAACTTCAAGCCTTTCTCCGCCAACGCCGAGGTGACGGTTGGCGGCCATACGACGGTGGACGCCAAACTCTCCGTCAGCGCCGAGACCACGGAAGTGCAGGTGGTCGGCGAAGGCGGCGTTGCCGTGAACACTCAATCGCAGGAACTTTCCCAGGTGGTCGACACGCTGCAGCTGTCCCATCTGCCTAGCCTTACCCGCAACCCTTACGACTTTGTTGCCTTGTCCGGTAATATCAGTTCGGGGACAACACCTCTGGAGGAATGTCCTCTAGCGGTAGCAACAGCGGCCAGAATGTATCGAACCAGGGTGTCGGCGTGGCCATCAATGGGCAGCGCGAAGCCGGCACGGAAATTCTGTTGGACGGCGCCGAGAATGTAGCTGTCTTTAGTCTCCTCATCGGCAACCAGACTCCGATCGATTCAGTCCAGGAGTACAGCGTCGTTACCAACAACTTCTCCGCCGAGTACGGGCGCGCCTCCGGCGGAATTGTCAACCTGACCACCAAGTCTGGTACCAATGCTATCCACGGCTCGGCATGGGAATTCAACCGCCTTTCTGCCTACACGGCCAACACTTACGCCAACGACGCGGCAAACCAGGCGGCCGGTTCGATCGTCGACCCTAAGGGTACGTACACTCGGAATGTGTTTGGTTTCGCCGCGGGCGGACCAATCATGAAGAACAAGCTGTTCATTTTTGAGAGCACCGAGTGGACGCGAGTTCGCAGCTCAGCTTCGGAAACCCAGGAAATCCTCGACCCGGCTTTCATTTCCATGCTCCCGGCAAATACCCAGGCCTATTTCAAAGCCTACGGCACGGGCGCCGCTCCCGCCTCCGGCGCCGTTACTACTGCCGGACAGCTAGCGGCTGCGTCAGGTGGCATTACAGTCGGCCCGATCAACGGTGTGACACCCGTTCCAGCCGCGACTCCGGTCTTCGATATTGTTAACTTCAAAGTGCCGTTCGATGCCGGCGGCGATGTTCCCCAAAACACCTACAGTCTTGTCGGTCGCGTTGACTTTAACTTAAGCGATAAAACTACGATGTATGGGCGGGTGGCGAGTCAAAACCTTGATCAATTCGAGGGCTCGGACTGCGTATTGCGCCTACCCCAATACGATACCGGCACGACTGTTCGTAAACCCCAGCTATCTTTTTTCGTTGAATCACATCTTCAGCACAAGCGTGTTTCACAGGCAAAGGCCAGCTACACCCGCTTCGGCATCAATACCTCTTTCGATACTGCTCACCTGAACACGCCTAACCTGATGTTTGTATCGCCCACCGATCCGGTGACCGGGAACGTGATTCAAATGCCTGGATTGCAGAACTACGGCGAGCCCGGCGAGGGTGGCCTGCCTACTGGCGGACCCAGAACACGATTCAAGCCCGATCTCTCCTGGACCAAGGGCAAACATTCCATGCGCTTTGGCGGCTGGGCACGTACATCCAGATGAACGTCGCATACGGCGCCTACGCCCAGGCCGTGGAGCAGCTTGGAGCCGACTTTTCGGACAGCATGCGACATGGTCAACTCCACGGGCAATGTAACGGCGCGCAGCTGGTTAGTTTCCAGGCTCGCGTGGACCCCCAGGGCAAGCTTCCGTGCGCGGTGGATATTTACGGGAACGAGCCGATCCAGTTCTCCTCTTGCGCCGTCCAACCGCCCCTGCAATCGGCTTCATACGCTCGCAGCTATCGTTATAAGGATTGGGCGATCTATGCGCAGGATAGTTCCAAGGTCACACCCAAGTTAATTTCGATTAGGCGTCCGTTACGAGCACTACGGCGTGCAGCACAACAACAAGCCAGGCTCTGGACTCGAACTTTTACTTTGGTCCGGGGAAGGCGTCGAGGCGCGACGCGAGCGGGCGGCGTCTAATCGCGGACCAGAGCCCGATCGGCCAGTTCTGGAAACCCCGCTGGGGTACGCTCGCGCCGCGCGTCGGCTTTGCCTATGACCTGTTCGGCAATGGACGCGATAGCATTCGCGGCGGTTACGGCATCAGCTACGAGCGCAACTTCGGCAACGTGACCTTCAACGCCAGCTTCAATCCGCCGGCCAGCGCCGTAGCGAAGTGCTAACGGAGCCCAAGCGATCCGACTTGCGCCACCTCTGGTCACGAACAACCTGGCCCCCTTGGCGTTCCGGGCCTCAAGCTTCCTGCCTCCTTAACTGCGCATGCCACAATCGGACATCGAGGTCGCCCAGACCCAGTTCTGGAGCCTCGCTCTGCAGCAGCGCTGGCGCGGCACCGTGGTCGAAGTCCGCTATAGCGGCGCCAAGGCGAGCACCTCTATGACATCGAGAACATTAACCAAGCTGGCGCCGGCCAGATATACCTCGGCGACCCGCTGGTCACGGGCG
Organism: uncultured Acidobacteriaceae bacterium; assembly: GCA_963785315.1. Lineage (GTDB taxonomy): Bacteria > Acidobacteriota > Terriglobia > Terriglobales > Acidobacteriaceae > PALSA-350. The sequence continues at coordinate 620,623 of CAWAUX010000004.1, forward strand.
GGGCGCCAATTGCGGGTTTGAGAACTTAACGATACCGGAGATCCAGTGCCTTACCCGACCGAACCAGCAATATGCGCCATCAACATGCGCGGCAGCCTCGGAGGAAACAGCTTACGAGGCTTGAACATCAGGTTCCAGACGCAGAATTCACAGTACCGGTCTTAGCCATGGGCGAATTACACCTGGTCGCACTCGCTTGATGACCTGAGCTCGACGTTCGGCGACAGCCTGCAAGGCGGCTCCGGCTACATTGGCTCTCTCGGCTATACGGACCTCCTCAACCCTGCTCGACTGGGGCAACTCGGACTTCGACCTCCGTCACCGCATCTCCGTCGCTCCGATCTGGAACACGCCGTGGTTCAAGCAGGGCAGATCATGCGCACGCGAAGCGTTCGGCGGCTGGTCTCTGTCGAGATCGTTACTGCACGCCCGGGCGCACCGTTTTCGGTTTTCGACGAAGCAACGTCGAAGTTGGCTACACCATCCCGCGCCTGACCCCAGCCACCCCGATTCATACAAGGTTCGGCTCGCCAAGAGCCGTGGTCCGAACGACTTCAACGCCCTCACCTACCAGTGCCGGCATTTTGCGCCGCTCAATCCGACTCTGGGCATGTCGGATCCTGGGGCCGTTCCCATCAAACATGACGCGCCGCAACGCATTCCGGGACCGGGGGCGTGGAACGCGATACGCCGCACTCCAGAGATTCCCGATCACCGAGCGTTCGGCCTGCAATTCCGCGCTGAGGGATTCGATATCTTCAACCACCACAACTACTACGTAAACACGACCGATCTGTATTATAGTGGCGCGTACGGCCCAGCAACAGCGCCGTTGACGGTCCGGAGGAGAAGGGCGGTCTTGGAACGCTTGCTCGGGCGGTAACCACGACGAGCGGCGTTTCGGTCAGTTCGCGTTGAAGGTTACCTTCTAACTCGGACGCAAACCGAACATCAAGATCAGGGGCATTTGTTTGCCCCTGATCTTTTTTTCCCGTGGACGGCCACTCACTTCGAACTTGCACTGACCCCTTCCGTAGACGGCTGAAGACGCGGTCCATGGCGGAGATGGTACGTTCGGCATCTTCCTCGGTATGGACCGTGGACACGTACATGCGACCGTCGGGCACCAGGCAGAGGCCTTCCCCCAGGCTCTCAAGCAGGCACTGCTGCAGCAAGACCGGATCATCTTCCAGCAGGTCGCGATAGTCGCGTAACTCGGAGCGCTCGGTAAAGTGCAGAGCAAAGGCGGTTCCAAAACCGGTGACCAGCAGAGGAAGGTTATGCTTGTAGGCTGCTGCCTGGATTCCTCGCATGATCTCCTCTCCTCTCTTGTTCGCCTGCTGCAACGGCTCTCCCCCTGCTTGTGCCAGCTCGGTAAGCGTGGCCAGCGACGCAGCGAGGGAGAGCGGATTGCCATTGAAGGTCCCGCCAAAGGCGACTCCCTCTTTGAACATCATTTCCAGGATTTCGCAGCGGCCCACAATCGCGCTCAGGGGCAGCCCGCCACCAATAGCCTTACCCAACGTGGCCAGATCGGGGATCACGTTGTAGTAGCTCTGCGCGCCGCGGATGTCCCTGCGAAAACCAGTGATGACCTCGTCGAAGATCAGCAGCGCCCCGTGCCGCTTAGCTAACTCCGCCACTTTTTCCAGATAATGGTCGCCCGGTTCAAGGCATCCGCTGTTGCAGAGAACAGGCTCCGTGATGATGGCGGCAACTTCCGAACCACGCTCACGGAGCAGCGCTTCTAATTGTCCGCGTCGTTCCACGGCAACACGAGCACGTTGTCTGCGGCATTTGTAACTTGTCCGGCCGATCCGGGGATGCCGGCGAAAGGCTCAGCGTGCTGCAACTGCTCTGCGCTCGGCTTATAGCTCAGGAGAACCGAGTCCATCCACCCGTGATAGTGGCCCTCGAATTTTACGATGAGCTTGCGCCGCGTAAACGCTCGCGCGAGTCGCAACACAATCTGCACTGCCTCGCTGCCGCTGGAAGTGAACGCGACCCGCTCCGCGCAGGGAACCAGCGCCTGAATCATTTCCGCTACCTGGTATTCCAGCTGATGCTGGGCGCCATAGATGTGCGGCCGGTCGGCTTGCTCACGGACCGCTGCCACCAGCTTCGGATGGCGGTGGCCGAGAATGAGCGGACCCCAGGCCAGCGCATAGTCAATGTACCGGTTCCCATCCACGTCCGTGATCATGCTTCCTGAGGCATCCGCAAGAAAGAGTGGAACCGGGGCCTTAGCGCGAAATGGGCTGCTCACGCCGCCGGCAAGAGAGCGGCGAGAGCGCTCAAGCAGGGCGCGCGACGTGCTCCACGGATCGTTGGACGGTTGCGCGTATATAAGGGCTTGCAGTGGTTCGGCCATAACAGCGACAATTCTACCCGTCAGCCAAGCCAGGGAGAGCGCAGGATATGGGCAAGCAACGGGAAGGGTCTTTCAAGGCGAGACTTTCTTATTCAGGGGACCGCATCGCTGGGAGCGATGGCTACCGCCCCGGTATGGGCGCAGCACGCTGCGGAGGAGGGGCTCGGGAACAAGAAAGTCATCCACATCATCGGCTACTCCCATATCGATGCCGCCTGGCTATGGCCGTGGCGCGATGGCTCAGATACCGTGCTCACCACCTTTCGCAGTGCTTTGAACCGCATGAACGAGACTCCGGGATTCTGCTACAGCCATTCGTCGTCGGCCCACTACCGTTGGGTGGAACGCACCGATCCCGAGATGCTGAGCGAAATCAAACAGCGAATTCGCGAGGGTCGCTGGGAGGTGGTTGGCGGTTGGCCGGTGGAGCCCGACTGCAATATTCCCGCGACCGAGAGCTTTGTCCGCCACGCGCTTTACGGCAAAGCTTATTGCCAGTCCGTTCTGGGAGCGGAGGTCAGGATCGGCTTCAATCCCGACTCATTCGGCCACGCCGCCGGTCTACCTACGATCCTGAAACATGCCGGATACGGTTATTACGTCTTCATGCGCCCCCAGGAACACGAAATGGATCTGCCGCTTCTGTTCTGGTGGGAGGGCGCCGACGGATCGCGGGTCCTCACCCTGAGAATCTGGCACAGCTATGACGCGGGCCCCAAACTGATTCAACCCGCAGCCACCGGAGCGTTCGCTCCGGGCTTTGATCATGCAGCGTTCTTCCTCGGAGTGGGCGATCACGGCGGCGCCGTCACCAAGGAACAGATACAGCAGATTCTCGCTTTGCAGCAGGATGCAAGTTTGCCCCAGCTGCGCTTCAGCACGCTGCGCGACTTCTTCCTTGCCGTCGAAAGCTCCCCTGCATTTGCTTGCGTTGCCCGTGGTCCGAACCGAGTTGCAGCACCATTCTCGCGGTTGTTATTCGGCCTACGGAGAAGGAAAGTTCCTTAACCGGCGCGCCGAGCGCTGGCTGGTCGAGGCCGAGACCATTTCTCTTGTAGCCAATCTGAGCGCGGGCCGCGCGTATCCGGACGAATCAGTATGCCGAAGCGTGGTGGAAGGTTCTATTCTGCCAGTTCCACGACATGATGGCTGGAACCTCGCTTTACTCTGACTATCAGGATGTTCGCGACAGTGTCGGTTACGCTTGCGAGGTCGCGCAAACTTCAAAGGTAGAGGCCCTGGAAATGATGGCCAAGCGGGTTGATCTGAGCACGGTGGAAGAGGGCGCGGTCTTCCTCTTCAATCCGCTTCCCTGGAGGCGAACGGCCCTGGTGGAGTACTACACCGAGCAGGACCCGTCGCATAAGTCCCCCATCACCTGTCTCTCCTCTAAAGACGGCAAAAGGATACCGGTACAGTGGAGACCATCGGCTAGCATGACCAACTTCTTTCCCCGGCTTGTCGGCGTGGGTGGAACTGCCTCCATGTGGATACAAGGTCTTTTCCTTGCGCATGGCGATCCGCCGGCTCCTGAGCCCTATCGAGGCTTGGTCTCAGTGTCGAACTCGGGCTTCGGTATTTCTTCTTTGAAGGCCGAGGATGGCACGGAGCTGCTCGCGGGTCCCGTAGGACTGGTAGCCATTAGCGATACCAGCGACACCTGGGCGCACGGCATCAATGAGTTCCGGCAGGAGATGGGGCGCCCCACCCTCATCTCCTCCACGGTGATTGAGAACGGGCCGGTCACGCGGGTTACTCGTCAGCGGGCCTCCTGGCAAAATTCGGAGATCGTTCTCGATATTGCAGAATTTGCCGGGCTCGATTTTGTCGAGCTTCGCTTCGTGATCGACTGGCGCGAGCATGAGCAGATACTGAAGCTCGAGATCCCCACTGCGCTCACCGAGCCGAAGGTATACGCGAAGAGTACCCGGGCAGGTGCTGGAGCGCGGCACCAATGGTGAGGAAGAGCCTTACCAGGATTGGGGAGCAGTGCAGGGAAGAATTGGAAATGCAGACTACACTGTGGCGTTGGTCAACAACCAGACCTACAGCTATGACTGTTTGCATTCGCTTTTTCGTACGGTACTGATCCGCTCAGCGCCCTTTGCTCGCCACAACCCGAACCAGGTACCACATGATGACAACAACGCCTGGCAGGACCAGGGAAGGCAGGAGCGCAGGTTCTGGCTATTGGGTGGCCGTGGTGGCTATGCGGAATTAGCACTCGATCGCCGCGCCGAAGAACTCCAAACGCCTGCTGAGTATGTGATGGACTCCGCCCACCATGGAAGCCGAACCATGGGAGCAGTCCTTCCTGGAGATCATGCCCAATAATGTCTGGGTATTGGCGATTAAGCGCGCTGAGCGGGTTCCAGAGCGGAACCATTCTGCGTCTCCAGGAGCGATCCGGAAAAACAACCCAGGCGACGCTCAAGAGTTCTGCCCTCGGTCTGGACCACACCATTGACTTGGCTCCGTGGGAACTTAAAACCCTGTTGGTCACTCCCGCGAAAACAAACCGTAGCCAAGTCAAGGAAGTATCGCTCCTGGAGACATAGAAGGGAGATTTTGTTTGTGCATTGTGCAGCAAGAGATAAGATTGCGCGCTATAAGCGTTTACCACCACGCTGACCTCGCCTACATCGTTGAAGGAAAGGGCGAATAATAATAAGGTAGCCTGGACAGCGTAGAAACCAATTCATCGGCCCCGGATACTTCAACACCGACCTATCGGTGATGAAGGGCTTCAAGGTGCCTGGTTTGGAATCCGGGAAAATACAGGTTGGGGCTCAGGGCTATAACTTCCTGAACCACCCGAACTTCCAGAATCCCGACTTCGACTTTTCGTCTCCGACCTTCGGATCCATTGTCAGCACGGCGAGTCCACCAAGCAGTGTCTACGGCTCGTTCCTGGGGGGCGACGCTTCCCCGCGAATTATCCAACTGAAAGCTGTTTTCCAGTTCTGAATTCAGCGGGAGGGCCTGGGCGTTCACGCCGTGCAGGCCCCTTTCGCTCTCTTTGATCCTCGGACGGAGGGCTTAGCCAACTACTTCACGCCGCTGGCGCTCATGGCTTTGCGCATCTGCGCTTCCGCGTCATCGCTCCAGTACTTGCAATTGAGCTGCAGAAAGACAGAGGTATACGGAACCGTCATGGTGGTCTTAAGAACGACGATGTGAAAGGTCTTTCCCACCTCGTCTACCTTGGCGATGATCTGTTCGTGTGGCAGTGACGTGATTGCGCGCCCTTTGAGGACGGTCTTCACCGCTTGACGGTAGGCCGTCACTCCGGGAGCATCCTTCTCGGGCACGAAGGGTAGCTCGGCATCCATGTAGACAATCGGCCGCACATGGATCGATTTGTCAATTGTGCTCCAGCACCGTGCGGATCACTTCCAACTGGTCAGTGTTCGTCTCCAGTGTTTCCACCCCGGCGGAACTCTGCAGCGGATACGCTGAGTCCACGATCATGATCCAGTTGCGGTGCCCGAGCAAGGGCAGTATTTGGGCAAGCCTTGTTTGCCAATCCGGCGCCGGCTGCGCGGCGGCCGTAAGCCCAGTCATCATCAGCAATGTGAACAGCGAGAAAACTGCCTTGACGGTGCGCATCATAAGCTCCCTTCTGCGAGAGGCTCTCTCCGCTTCATACGCACCCCGACAAAGGAGTAAAGCGCGATTCCGCAGTAGCAGAAGAGGGGGACCATGTAGGCAGCGGCAATACTGTGCTGCGTCTGTGAAATCCAGCCCATAAGCGGGGTGAGCACAGCGCCCCCCACGATCGCCATGACGATCAGCGATCCACCAATCTTCGTATTCTGATCGAGTCCATCGATGCCGAGGGCGAAGATCGTCGGGAACATGACTGACATGAAGAAGCTGGTAACGAAGATCGCCCACAGCCCAACCCAGCCGGGAAAAGCAACGCCAACCGCAACCAGGACAATATTCACCAGGCTGTAAACGCCCATCAGATAAGCGGGTTTGACGTACCGCATCAGCGCCGCGGAGCTGAACCTGCCCACGCCGAAGGCCACCAGCGTACCGGTAAGAAAATATCCGGCGATCTTTTCCGGCTCATGGGTGCCATCCTGCACATACTGGATAAAGTAGCTCCAGGTGCCAACCTGGGCGCCTACATACAGGAACTGGGCGACGATGGCGAAGAGAAAATTAGGGTAACGCAGCAGTTCCTTGAAGCTGCCATGGTCCTGGCTGTCCTCGTGCTCGCGGGCGATGGTGGGGAACTTGGTTCGAGCGATCAGGAAGGCCCAGATGAGTGTGATCGCTCCCAGCACCAGGTAGGGAACCACCACGCGCATCGTCTCATGCTTCAGGTAGGCATCATAGGTGTTGGCCGCTTGCATGGCGGAGGTCTGAGATGGTGTCAATTCGATGCCGGAGAAGATGAAGACCGTTCCCCCAAGTACGCCGGTGATGGCGCCCAAAGGATTGAATGCCTGGGAGAAATTGAGACGGCGGGCAGCACTTTCAGGCGATCCCAGTTGGGCGACAAAAGGATTGGAAGCGGTCTCCAGGAAGGAGAGCCCGCTGGCGATGACGAAGAGCGCCAGGAGAAAGAAACCATAGCGTCCAATAACAGCGGCTGGCCAGAAGAGGAAGCTTCCGGTGGCAAATAGCAGCAGCCCTACCACGATGCCGAATTTATAGCCCATCTTGCGCATCAGCAGCGCAGCGGGAATGGCCAATAGAAAATAACCCATATAAAAGGCAGACTGCACCAGCCCGGCCTGGAAACGGGAAATGGCGAACGACTTCATGAACTGGCGGATCAGAACATCGTTCAGATTGCTGGGGACTCCCCAAAGAAAAAAAAGCGCGGTTACCAGGAAGAAGGGCACAGCCAGGCCCTTCGGGATCAGTGGCTGTTTCGTATAGCCAGCTTCCTTTGAGTCTGTAGACAGAGGCACGAGCATCGAGGCGGTGTCCTTTCCTGGTTATAACCTCTTAATCCCCACAAATGTGGACGTGGATGCCCAGTTCCGCCATCATCGCCGCTTTGGCGGCCATTGCCTGGTCGGCTACCTGGCTGGTCGGAGCGTAGGCCACATTGAGATGGTTCGCGCGATGCCGGGCCATGAACTGGTCGCGGGTAACGCCGTGCAGCAGCGTATGCATGATAGGCCACTGCGGGGTGACCGACTTCAATCGCCTCTCTGTCTCCTGGGCGGGTAGTTCGATAGCGGTTGCCCGGCCCAGATCGACATGCAGCGCGCCGCCTTCCACAAAAACGCGGCTCCAAACCACGTGTCCCGGCTTGCAGATTCCGTTAAGCGTGCCACCGCCCAGCCGGAAGTACATTGGAACCTGGCGCTCGCTGCGCGCCTTGGCATAGCCGCCCGCGATATGCGAAGCGGGCACGGCGCCGGAGATCTGAAAAACCCAGACAAATTCGTCGATATCGCCGCCGCTGTAATCCTCGCCCCAGCGAACGTCATGCAGTGTCGTGGCCGGGTCAAGTTGCATCGCACTCCAGACCCGGTTGGTGGTGAGCGCGTCCAGGCCCGCGCATTCGTCCACCTCGTTGAAGTGAGGCAGGGGCTTGCCGGCATACAGTTCGCGGCCATTGGTATCGAAGACCGGTGGACGGTCCACGTTGTTGAGCAGCCCTTCGACCAGATCGGAAGCCGGGGCCAGGTCCGTCAAGCCCAGCTGGTATTGGATCCCGATGGCATCGCAGCCGAACTCATCGGCAATCCGCATCGCCGCGATATACATCTTGCACTGCCCCAGGATCTGCCGGTCGGTGAGTTCAGTCTCTTCGTTCGTGCCGACAACGAAAGTGAGCCCTCGGCCGTCGAGCCAGCGGCGAATCGCTTGTGCCTCGGCGTCGCTCACCTTGGCCATGCCGGCCACCAGGGCCGACTGGCTTAGCCGTTCTTTATAGACGCCCGTGGGATTCAGGAGATAGTCCTCGACGATGGCGTTATACATGCCCATGCAGCCCTCATCGAAGACGCCGAGGATTGCCTTGCGCGTCTTGAGATCGCGGGCCAATAATGCGCCCAGCTCTCGCTCCGCTTTCGGGAGAACAGACAAGTCAAGCTCGTGCACATGGCTCAAATCATGTTCGACCGCCTGTCCCTTGAGCCACTGCCGCAGACCATTGCGGAAGAACTCGTCCTTGAAATCTTTGCTCCACAGGGTGCTGAAGGTCACTCCGCCCTTATGCAGGCAGCCATTCAGGTTCAGCATGCCCACCAGCCCGGGCCACTGTCCTGACCAGTTAGCTACGGTGAGAATGGGGCCGCGATGATGCTGTAGGCCGGAGAAGACGTTGTGGCTGTACTGCCACACGGCTTCGGCGACAATCACCGGCGCATCAGGATGGATCTTCATGAAAACATCCATGCCCATGCGCTGGCTATTGATGAAGCCGTGCCCCAAATCCTCGCGATAGGGGTGTGCGCGGCGCAGGGTAAAGCCCTCGGCCTTGAGGGCTTCGGTGAGTTGCTTTTCCATCTCCGACTGGGTTGGCCAGCAGACCTTATTAGCGGATTGGCGCAAATCGCCGCTGGCGATCAGCAGCACTTCGCCGGGGACAACCGGTGTCGGCGATTCCAGGACCGGGACAGCATAAGATGACATCTGCAATTCTCCCAACCTTTTCATCTTTGAGTAGACGGCCGCGAAGTTGCTCCCGCCACAACTACAGGATCCGGGGAATCCAGGCCAGGAGACTGGCGACTCACGAAGTCCTCAGAAACGAGAACCATACCGGGTATCTGCATGGGATTCGGGCAAGCGCTAACGATAACAGTTGCTCCTGACTTGTGGCAAAATGGGGGTCCTGTTTGTCGATCGACCGAAGGTGGACGTGCATGAGTGGCCATTTCGCCAAGCCATGGGTGGTATTGGTAGGCGGGTTTCTGGGATCCGGCAAGACCACGCTGATTTTGGCTGCCGCGCGCCAGTTGCAGCAACGTGGCTTGCGCAGCGCCATGGTTTGGAATGACCAGGGGAGGGACCTGGTGGACAGCCGCTATGCGGCTTTGTCAGGCATGCGCTCGGGCGAGGTCACCGGGGGCTGCTTCTGCTGTCGGCTTTCCCAGCTGATCGATGCCATCGGCGATCTCCGAACGTACGCACCGGACGTGATTTTTGCCGAGCCGGTGGGCAGCTGCACTGATCTCTCCGCCACCGTGCTTCGTCCGCTACTCGAGTACAGCGAGACCTATCAGCTCTCACCGCTCACGGTGCTGGTGGATCCCATCCGTGCCCGCGCCATGCTTGAAGGGGATGCCGATCCCGATATGCGTTTCCTTTTTAGGAAGCAACTGCAGGAAGCTGATCTGGTCTGTTTTACCAAGTCGGATCTCTATCCCGACTATCCCGAGATGGGCGTCCCTCACTCCCGGCAGGTAAGTGCTAAGTCAGGCCAGGGCGTCGCGGCATGGTTGAATGAAGTCCTCTCCGGGGCCATCGCTAGCGGCGATCAGGCACTGGAGATCGATTATTCGGAGTATGCGCGGGCAGAAGCAGCACTTGCCTGGTTGAACCTGCGAGCGGTCTTCGAACCCAAAGGCTTGCGGGCTCCAGCGATGCTGCTGGGGCCTTTGCTCGACCATCTCGATACCGCGCTCAGCGCGGAGAAAATCTCCATCGCTCACTTAAAAGCGATTGTCACCTCGCCAACCGGCTTTCTCAAGGCAGCGATCTGCGGGAATGGGCAGGAGCCGATTGTTGAGGGAGATCTTGACGCCTCGCCTGCGGGCCGGCTGGAGCTGCTACTAAATCTACGGGCGGTGGGAGAGCCGGCGCGCGTGCGAGAAATCGTGGAACGGGAGATTTATGAGCTCGACGGCGGCCTTACACAATCGACCGTCGACTGTTTTAGCCCCGCGGCGCCTGTACCGGAACGGCGCATTCCGAAAGCGGGCTAAAAAGGGTGCGGAAAAGTTTGGTCTCTGAAGGGTACGAGCCACACAGGCCGCGAAAAGGTTAGGACTAAGGGTAGGGCTTGAGCCGTGCCCTTAGAGTATCCGCTTGGAGTGGGCTTCAGTGTCTGCGTGAGAACTACCGTCTTCAAATTAAGTCCCGCAGGGACGGCTGAGAATGCCCCAGGACGTCAGTCCTGGTGAACTGGACCACACGTGATTGCTATGGCAATGATCCAAGGCCAAACCGATTCGCTCTGAGGTTGGGTGTGGATGATCGCCTGTCGGTATTCGTGTGCGCTCCAGGTTCACCCAGGACTAACGTCCTGGGCATTCTCAGCCGTCCCTGCGGGACTGGTCGCGGATGGGTATGTATACCCAGGACTAGCGTCCTGGGCTACTCTCAGCCGTCCCTCCGGGACTTAATTTCGAGCGATGGAAGCCGTCAAACGCGTTTGGCGTTCACTTTAGTGGCGAGGCCCACTTTTTCCAGCATCCAGATTCCCCAGTAGTTGACATCGAGTTCGTACCAGGCCATCCCGTGGCGAGCTGAAACCGGGTGGGCGTGGTGGTTGTTGTGCCAACCCTCGCCGCCTGTCAGCAGGGCGACCCACCAGTTATTGCGGGAGTCGTCCCGGGTTTCGAACCGCCTTGAACCCCAAATGTGAGTTGCGGAGTTCACCAGCCAGGTGACGTGCAAGCCGACCGTAACCCGCAAAAAGATGCCCCATAGCACCCACGACCAGCCGCCTACCGCCAGCAGGGCGAAACCCAATACCGTTACCGGTAACCAGTGGAATCTATTCAGCCAGCGGTAGAAGCCCTGCTTCATCAGGTCCGGGGCGTAGCGCTTAAGAACTCCGCTTTCGTTATGGAGCGAACCATTCAAAATCCAGCCCATATGCGACCACCATTTGCCGTCTCGCGGGGAATGTGGGTCGCCCGGTTTGTCGGTAAATTGGTGATGCAGACGGTGCACCGCGACCCAGTAAACCGGGCTGCCTTGCAGGGCCATGGTGCCCAGGATCGCCATCGTGTATTCCAGCCACCTGGGAACGACATAGCCGCGGTGCGTCAGCAGGCGGTGGTAAGACAGACCGATACCGACGTTCTGGGTAAGCACCCAGGTCACGGCAAAGACTGCCAGGGCAGACCAGCGAAAATCAAATAACGCCAATACTGCTCCCAGGTGGAAGATGCCAATAACCAATGCAAATTTCCAATGGAACTTGCCCCGATTCGGTTCCAGGGCCCTTTGAAGCTCGGCTGCTTCTGTGGTTGCGCTTGCCGGGGCTGTAGCCATCATTACTGCTCCATATCCTCTTCAGTAGGCTAGTGGCCGCAAGCCCCAAGCGGTGTAAGAGTTACGTAATATCTGTTGGCCAGACAGATGCTCTGTTCTGCCCCTTTGCCCGCCAGGAGGCGACCGGTTGTGGTTGTTTGGAAATAGGTCGTATACTGAATATGCGACCGGCACGGTCGGAATTGCATCTCTAGGTATAGCGAGAATGCTGAGGCTCACCAAGAAGGCGGATTATGGTTTGATGGCGCTGAAGTTCCTCGCTGAGCGCCCCGACATGCCTTCCTTGAGTGCCAAAGACATCGCTGAAGCTTACGGCATTCCGCCGCAATTGCTGGCCAAGATTCTGCAGCGGCTCACCAAGGCTGGGCTGCTTCGCTCTCATGCCGGCACCAACGGTGGATACGCCCTTTCCCGCGCGCCCGAGGACATTACGGCTTTTGAGGTGATCAGCGCGATTGACGGGCCACTGTTTATTACCTCCTGCGCGACTGGCCCTCATGGTTGTGACCTAACGGATAGCTGCACCATCCGGGAACCATTGCGCAAGGTAAACGAGAGCATCTCAGATGTGTTGAAGGCAATCCGCGTATCCGATCTGTGTGAGCACGAACCCGTCCGGAAGTACCATGGCAAGCCGGTGGAATCCATGCTGGTGAGTTTAGGCAGCTGATTTATAGTTCGCAAAATTGAATGCAACAATGTTGAAAGCAGGAGAGAGCGCAATGAGCACCGTTGAGACCGCAGTGACGGCCCCCGCAAACGTAAAGCTGCCAATCTACATGGATGACCACGCCACCACGCCGATGGATCCGCGCGTGCTTGATGCGATGATTCCCTTTTTCACCGTCAAGTTCGGCAATGCAGCCAGCCGAAACCACTCCTTTGGATGGGAAGCCGAGCAGGCTGTAGAGCAGGCTCGTGAGCAGATAGCCAAGCTGATTGGCGCCAGCGCCAAGGAAATCATTTTTACCTCAGGCGCGACCGAGAGCAATAACCTCGCCATCAAGGGCATAGCCGAGATGTATCGCGAGCGCGGCAACCACATCATTACTCAGGTCACCGAGCACAAGGCGGTGCTCGATTCCTGTAAGCGCCTTGAAAAGTACGGCTACCGGATCACCTACCTGCCCGTTAAGGCGGATGGCCTGATCGACCTGGAAGACCTGAAGCGGGCCATCGACGACAAGACCATCCTGGTCACTATCATGTTTGCTAACAACGAGATAGGCGTGGTGCAGCCGGTCGCGGAGATCGGCAAAATCTGTCGCCAGCACAACGTCATCTTCCATACCGACGCGGTGCAGGCGGTGGGCAAGATCCCGGTCGACGTGAACTCCATGAACATCGACTGCCTGTCGCTGACCGGTCACAAGATTTACGGTCCGAAGGGCTGTGGCGCGTTGTATGTGCGGCGCCGCAACCCCCGGGTACAGATTTCAGCCCAGATCGATGGCGGCGGCCACGAGCGCGGCATGCGCTCGGGAACCCTGAACGTGCCCGGCATCGTTGGCTTGGGCAAGGCTTGCGAGATTGCCGGGGAGGAAATGGCGTCCGAGGCAGAGCGGCTAGGCAAGCTCCGCGACAAGCTGAAGGATAAGCTGTTGGCCAACCTGGACTACGTCCACGTCAACGGCTCCATGGAGCATCGTCTGCCGGCCAACCTGAACGTCAGCTTCGTCTACGTCGAAGGTGAGTCGCTGCTGATGGGCATTAATGATGTTGCAGTTTCCAGCGGATCGGCCTGCACCTCTGCGTCGCTTGAGCCATCCTATGTACTGAAAGCTCTGGGCTTGGGCGATGACGTGGCACACAGTTCGATTCGTTTTGGTTTGGGCCGCTTCAACACCGAAGCCGAAGTTGATTACGTTGCGGACAAGGTCATCGATGTAGTGCAGAAGCTGCGCGAACTTTCGCCGCTCTATGAAATGGTGAAAGAAGGCATCGATATTTCAAAGATCGAGTGGCAGGCACACTAAAAGCATTCACTTTTGGTGTTAGACACGCAAACGCTGGATACGAAGTTAGGGAGATAGAAATGGCATATAGCGATAAGGTAATTGATCACTACAACAATCCGCGGAACGTGGGCCAACTGGACAAGAGCCAGTCTGAAGTCGGTACGGGTCTGGTCGGCGCCCCGGAATGCGGCGACGTCATGCGTTTGCAGATCCGCGTCAATCCCGAGACCCAGGTGATTGAAGAAGCAAAGTTCAAGACCTTTGGTTGTGGTTCCGCCATCGCCTCCTCCTCGCTCGCTACAGAGTGGGTTAAGGGCAAGACGGTCGAGGAAGCGATGCAGATCAAGAACACCGACATTGTGAAAGAGCTGGCTTTGCCGCCGGTTAAGATTCACTGTTCGGTGCTCGCGGAAGATGCGATCCGCGCTGCCATTGGCGATTGGAAGAAGAAGAACGGCGTAGCCGAGACGGCGGAAGCCACGGCTGCGGTCGCTCATTAATTCAGAGGCAAGATGGATCTAGCTGTCCTCAATGCGGAAAATGCAGCGCCGAATCAAAAGGGCATCCAGGTGACGGAGCGCGCCCTGAAGCGGATTCGCATAGCCATGGCCAAGGAGGGAGTTTCCCCTACAGAGGGGGGACTCCGCTTGGGCATTCAGGGCGGGGGCTGCTCCGGTCTTTCCTACAACATTCGCTTCGACTCGCAGCCGCGGGAACGCGATCGCGTGTACAACTTTGAAGATGTGCGGGTCTTCGTCGATCCCAAGTCGTTTATCTACCTCCACGGCATGATTCTCGATTATGAAGAGACGCTGATGCGCCAGGGCTTTAACTTCATCAATCCCCACTCGACCAAGTCTTGCGGTTGCGGTTCATCGTTTTCGGCGTAGGCGCACCACCGTCTGCTCGACCGGATTTCCTGTGGACCTTGTTGGCGTTGTCGAAGTTCATGCGGCTTTCCTTATGAAAGCCGCACACGCGTTGTATCCTGCGCAGCGTACTGGAAATTCGGTTCGGCCCTATGCAAATTATTGACAGAGTCAGTGCGCCGGCGAATTGCTGGTCCTGCGGCCAGGAAGTCGCGGACGAGCAGCCCTTCTGTGCCTCTTGCGGCAAAGTTCAGCCGCCGCAGCAGGCCGGCTACTTCGGTATGTTTGGTTTGCCGCCAAAGCTGGATTTAGATGTTCAAGCGCTGGAAAAACAGTTTTACCGCTACAGCCGCAAACTGCACCCCGATGTGTACGCGCGGGCCACGCAGCAGGAGCAGGAATGGAGCCTTTCCCAGGCCTCGCTGCTGAACGATGCCTATCGCACTTTGAAGAATCCGCTGGAGCGGACGAAGTACCTGCTGAAACTCGAAGGAGTGCAGTTCGAAGAGGAACGCGGAGCAGGCAATCTGAATCCCTCCAAGGTGCCCGCTGATCTACTGGAAGAGGTCTTCGAGCTGAACATGCAACTCGAGGAATTGCGCCAGAACCAGAAGATGGGCGAGGACGATCCGCAGCTGCGCCGTGATCTTGAGGCGGCAAAAAATCAGTTCGCCGCTCAGCTCAGCGCGCTTGACGAGCAAGTGCGTTCCCGGTGGTCGGCCTGGGATGCCGCGTGGGAACAAAACGACGAAGCCAAGAAAACAGCGGCGAAAGATGCGATGACCTCGTTGTTGCAACGCCGAAGTTACTTGCAGAACCTGGTTCGTGATGTGGAACAGACTCTAGGAGAGTCTTAAGGATGGCGGAAGAGCGCGTAGTCGGTATTGACCTGGGCACGACCAACTCGTTGGTCGCCTTCATGCAAGGCGATAAGCCCGTCGTCATCCCCGGGGAAGATGGGCTGAACCTGGTGCCCTCCGTGGTGGCGTTGGCGCCCGCTCGCGATGGCGGCCGTCCAGCCATGCTGGTCGGCAATGGAGCGCGGCACACGTTACTGCATGCGCCGGAGCAGGCCATTTACTCTGTTAAGCGGTTGATGGGCCGCGGGGTCGAGGACGTTGTCGAGGAACTAAAATTCTTCCCCTTTCGGCTGGCTGACGAAATCCAGCCAGGCGAGGTGCTTCGCATTCGCCTCGGGGATTCGGAATTCACGCCGCCGGAAATTTCCGCGCACATCCTGCGCCAACTTAAGAGAAACGCGGAGCGATACTTCGGCGCGCCGGTGACCCAGGCGGTGATTACGGTGCCCGCCTATTTCAATGATGCCCAACGGCAGGCGACCAAGGATGCGGGGCGCATGGCCGGGCTCGAAGTCCTGCGCCTGGTCAACGAACCGACCGCCGCTGCTTTGGCCTATGGTCTCGATCGCGAAAAAGAAGGAATCATCGCGGTTTATGACCTGGGCGGCGGAACCTTCGACGTCTCCATCCTCAAGCTGCATGAAGGCATCTTCGAGGTGATCGCCACCAATGGCGATACCCACCTGGGCGGCGATGACATTGACAACCTCCTGATTGCCATCGCGCTCGACGACATCGCCGGCGATATAGGAACCGATGTGCGCCAGCAACCCGAGGTCATTCAGGCGATACGTAAGGCTGTGATCGAAGCCAAGATTGCGCTTTCATCTCAGTCCGTCGCGCAAATGGATATTGAGCTTCCGCAGGGTGGGCGCTACCGCCGTGAAATCACTCGCGAGCAATTCGAACAGCTGATTCAACCCGTCATCTCCCGTACCATCGCCCCTTGCCGCGACGCGCTGCGCGATGCGCACCTTAGTCCCGATCAAATCGGCGAAGTAGTGCTGGTCGGTGGTTCTACGCGCATACCCGCGGTGCAAAAGCTGGTCAGCGACGTCTTTGAGCTCCCGCGTCGCGGCAAGCAGCCCCGCACGGAGCTCAATCCGGATGAAGTGGTCGCCCTCGGTGCTGCGGTGCAGGCCAATATCCTGGGTGGCGGGTCAAAAGCTACCGAGGATATGCTGCTGCTCGACATCACCCCGTTATCCCTGGGCATCGAGGCTCTGGGTGGAGTGGTCGCCAAGATCATTCAGCGCAATTCGACCATCCCTGCTTCTGCCTCCGAATCCTTTACTACCGGCGTCGATGGGCAGACGAATGTTGCCATCCACGTGTTGCAGGGCGAGCGTGAGATGGCTAAGGATTGCCGCTCGCTGGCCCGCTTCGATCTCAAAGGGATCCCGCCCATGAGCGCGGGAATGCCGCGTATCGAGGTCAAATTTCTCATCGATGCCAACGGCATCCTGCACGTTTCCGCCCTCGAGCAGCGCAGTGGCAAGCAGGCGGAGGTTTCGGTGAAGCCGGCCTATGGTCTGACGGACGAACAGGTAGAGTCGATGATTCTGGAATCGTTCGATCACGCCGAGGAGGATATTCATCTTCGTCAATTGGTCGAGGCCAGGAACGAAGCGGATACCATCCTCAGCGCAGTAGAAAAGGCTCCTTCCCATCCTGCCTGGCAGTTGCTTGAGCCGGACGAGCGGGCAGAGATTAGTGCCCTCAGTGCGGAGTTAACCGTACTCAAGCAGGGCGATGATCTGCAGGCGCTCCGTGCCGGGACGGAAGCGTTGGATAAAGCTACCCACCGCTTTGCCGAGCTCATGATGGATGCTGCGGTATCGAGCGCAATTAAGGGCCAGACGATGCAATCGGCGGATGACAAGTTGGGCCAGGGCCCTACAGCTCCGCACCCCATCGCACAGGCCGAATTCATGGAAAGAAAGTAAACCGATGACTGACAATATGGTCCGCGTCACATTTCTGCCCGAAGGCCGCACAGTGGAGTTTGAGTACGGCACATTACCTTACGGGCATCATGGAAAGCCAATGTCGTTCCTCGACGTGGCTGAGCACTTCGACATTTTTCTCGATCACGCCTGCGGCGGTTCCTGCGCCTGCACCACCTGTCACCTTTGGACAAAAGATGGCAGCGAAGCGCTCTCCCCGGCCGATGACGATGAGCTGGACCGGCTGGACATGGCGGCGGATTTGCAGCTTAATTCACGTCTTGGCTGCCAGGCCGTGATCACCGGGCCGGGAAACTACGTGGTCGAGATTCCCAAGTGGAATCGCAACTATGTTTCCGAGGGCAAGCCGCTGACTCTGGCAGAAGGGAAATGAGGAGCTGACGATGGCGCGTGAAATTACCTGGAATGACGCAGAAGAGATAGGTATCCAGTTACAGGAAAAATTTCCCGACGTGGATCCCTTCACCGTGCGCTTCACCGATCTGCACAAATATGTAACCGAGCTTGAGGGCTTTGCGGACGACCCCACAAAGTCAAACGAGCCCAAGCTCGAAGCCATTCAGATGGCCTGGCACGAAGAATACAAAGACGCCCAGTAGCTGCTCCGTGCCTATCGCGGATAGGCCCGTGGCTCTACCCATCCCTCGGTAGTGGCAGCTGGGGTGATCGCTGCGAAATGACACTGCAAATATCGCGATGGATCCGTGGCCTGGGGGTGTGAGAACCAGCGAAACCCAGACCTTTGTGCGGGAGCCGAAAGCGAACAGCAGGTCCCTCCACTACGCTGCGCTCCGGTCGGGATGACAAGTGGAGGGTCATGACTTTTATTAGGGGCCGTTAGATTGGATGGACAGAAAAGAAGCAAGTCCCCGCACTTCGCTTCGGTCGGGGGACAAACACGTGAAAATCAAAAAAGTCACGGCCTCTCGGGATGACAAAGGATGGGGTGATGCATCCATGGAGAATTGGCTAGTGGCTGAAAGGATTTAGGTCGGTTGCCTACTCTCGACGGGAGGGTAGCCCTCTTTGCCAAGCGTCCGTTTAGCAGCCGCACATGGAAGCGCTCCCCTCCCCTTCGTCATCCCGAGCGCAGGGATCTGCGGTACGTCCCGGCTCCCGCACGAAGGTCTGGGCCACTCCAACCTGTGTCATTAGGCGCTTTCAACGCCAATCGAACGCGCCGCGGATGAGCTCAAAAGACTCCTGCCCTTCGTAATAGATCGACAAGACATCGAACCGAACCTGATCCGGAACGATGGGCATACCATGAAGGTATTGGCGCGCCATTCGTCGGAGCATCCGGATTTTATCCTGGTCGACCGCTGCCTCAGCAGTGGCAAAGTTTCGGCTGCTGCGTGTTTTCACTTCGACAAAGCAGAGAGTTTTATCTTCCCAGGCCACCAGGTCAAGATCGCCACGAACCTTCCCGCAACGCCATCCACGCGCTACGACGATATAACCAAGGCGGCGCAGGTAGAAAAAGGCTGCCTCTTCTCCACGGCGGCCAATCTCCAGATGTGCGGGGCGCGTCGAGCCTCTTCCTAAACGGACGGCGAGAGAGTCACTGGCGTGAACAAATCCCTCAAGCAGCCTTAACATGGGCTCCATTGTCGCCGGAGCGCGCCTCTTTGCCAACTATTCCCGGTACCACCCCTCCACCGCGTCGGCGAATTGATCCCCATCCCAGTCCATAGGCTGGAAGCGCGGCAGCGTAAAGCGATTGGAAGACCGGGTCACAAGTCCACCGAAGTTAGAGCAGGCACAGGCAAATCCATTGGCTTGTACGGTCGTGACCGTGTACCGGGTGTAATGGTTTTTCTTGCCATAGGGATAGGCGAAGCTGCTGATCGTCTTGCCCGTCAGCGCTTCCAGTCTTCGTTTGCTGCCGCCGATTTCGTGCTGTTGCTGATCCGGTGCGAGTTCCGCAAGCACAGGATGAGTCAGGGTATGCGCCCCGATCTCCACTAACTCTCCCCCGCCCAGCTCGCGCAGCTCATCCTCGGTTAGGCAGCGGTGCTGCCGGCGGTCGGCATATGGCGTTGCCCCTCGGCGGAGCTGTTCGAGGGCACTTTCGCGGTCACTGTCGGATAGTTTGACGAGCATGCCATAGAGCGCCAGGTAGGCAGCCTGGCGGGGGCCCGGTGCGGTTTCCCAGGCTCTCCACTTGCTGTCTGGATCTGGGCCGCCGCGTTCCCCTTCTGCAGGCGGAAAAACATAGGCGTAATGATAGCCATTCAAACTAAGGCTTAGCTCCTCCTGCCTCGTCGCCGGATCGAGGACGAGTTTTGCCAGCTCATCCCACCATAGGTCCTCCGGAACGCCGATGTATCCCGGCGTGACAAACACCGTACCCGGCACGCGATAGGACTCGAGCGCAGGTTTGGCGGCATACAAGTTGTCTGCATACCCATCGTCAAAGGTGATACAGACTGGCCTTGGCGGAAGGTCGCGGTCCGATTTTGCCTTTATCAGCTCCTGAAGCGAAACAGGGTTGGCGATCGTCTTGAGAACCTGCAAGTGCTCGGCAAAGTGGGTAGGACTGACGCCGAGGGCCCATGGGTCAACGTTGGCCTCCGCCACCCGATGGTAGACCAGGATCATCGCCTTCTTGTGGAAGACCGTGCGCAAACGATGGAAGCGCCGCGCCGCCATCTTAAGCGAGCTTCTGAACGGGATGTTCTGCGGAACGTTGATGGCCTTTTCCTCGTGCCGGTGATCTTTAGGGGGTAACTTAGCCGATCTGCGTCTGCGAGGATGGC
This sequence comes from uncultured Acidobacteriaceae bacterium, assembly GCA_963785315.1. Lineage (GTDB taxonomy): Bacteria > Acidobacteriota > Terriglobia > Terriglobales > Acidobacteriaceae > PALSA-350. The sequence continues at coordinate 640,605 of CAWAUX010000004.1, forward strand.
TTCGATGCATCGAACCAGGCATGCACTTTTCGTAACAGTGACGTTTCTTTAGTCCTGGTTTGGTGGCAAAGCGGGGATTTGCGCTTGCTCAGGTCCGGCATGATCCGTAAGAGCAAGAGCATCATCAATCCCTGCGGGTAGTGGTTCAGCAGCAGCAAAAGTTTGCGCCGAAGCTGAGGTACCGTCAGGCTCGAGAAGGAATGTGCCAGCTCCGACGCCAGCTGGCGGCCGTACTGCCTGCGCCAGGTGCGAAGTCCATCGAGAAACGCGAACAGGCGTCGAGCGTCGCTGCGAATATAGCGCGCCTGGCTTCTTAGTACTTGTAGAGTCATGGCCAGCATCAACTCAGAATTGTGCGATGTATTCGTCTGGTGCATCCGGTATTCGGCGACCACCGTAGAGTGGCAGCAGATGGGATATTCCCGGGCGATGCGCAGATAAAGGTCATAGTCCTCGGCCACGCGAAGCCCGGTATCGAATCCCCCAACCTCATCGAGAACACATCGGCGGAACAGCACCGACGAGATCATTTCGATGAAGTTGCTTCTCAACAGTGCTTCATAGTGGGATGTGATGAGGCAATCCTTACGCGAATCGGCCAGGTGCGACCCATCCTTGGACACGAAAAGATGATCCCCCACCGCCATGGCGCAATCGGGGCGCTCGGCCAGAACACGGAGTCCGGTCTCGATCGCCTCCGGCTTCAGGCGGTCATCCGCATCCAGGAAGATAATATAGCTGCCTCTGCTCTCCCACACGCCCAGGTTGCGGCTTGCTGTAAGGCCGCGATTTGACTGCCGTATGTAGCGGACGGGAAGCCTCTGCGCAATTTCAGAGCTGCTATCGGTCGAACCGTCGTCCACCACGATCACTTCCACCTGCCGGTAGCTTTGTGCCAGGGCGCTCTCGATCGCTTCCTTAAGGAACGCTTCCCCGTTGTAGCAGGGAATGATAATCGAGACCAATGGGTCTTGACTCAATGAGTCTGCGGCGTGGTCCGCAAAGCTGAGCGCCGGTGCGTCAGCGATGTCGAAGGCATCGAGAGAGCTCACAAATCCTCCGTGAATTACGCTACTGGCGTCCGCGCGAAGCGAGGAACAGCAGTTGCTTGTGTGTTCATCCACAGGACACTTTTCCGCCTCGTAAGGCGGGTGCACCCATGGATGGCAATGCCTCTATAGGGTCATACATCAGGGGGAACTGACGGGCATTCCTGGTGCAGGTGGAACATGCACCACGAGCAGCATTCGCCACCCGTTTCATCAACCAAGGTTCTTCCACAGCGTGCAGTAAGTTCGACAGGTGCTACAATCTTTGAGCTGAGCGCTGATGAGTCCTGAACGCTTCTGTTGTTTTGCTCATCCAAAGAAATACCATGGGCACATTTCGATTGCAAATTACCGGCGCCTTCACGCTGGTAACCGGTGTTACTTCGATACCGTCTCTGTTTGCCCCAAGGGACGCACTTAGCGCAGTGCATCTTCGACGCGATTTGGCCCCCCAACCTGCACTTGCTGGCGGAAGCCCGCCATAAATTTGCGCCGGCTGAATGCCGGATGAATACGCAACAACAAGATCATCAATAATCCTTGCGGGTAGTAACTGCACAGCCGCACGAGCTTGCGTAGAAGATGATTCATGCTCAAAGTGGAAGAGGAACGTGCCAGTTCTGACGCAAGCTGACGCCCATACTGCTTTCGCCAGGATCGAACGCCCTGATGGAACGCGATTAACCGGCCGGGGTCGTTGTCCAAATATTTCGCCTGGTTTTTCAGTACCTGTAGGGTCGTGGTCAACATCAACTCGGAGTCGCGCGATGTATTGGTTCCGTGCATCCGGTATTCAGCGACGATTACGGCGTGGCAACAGATAGGCCACCCTCTGGCGATGCGCAGGTAAAGCTCGTAATCCTCGGCCACGCGAAGCGTGGAATCGAATCCCCCTACCTCATCGAAAATGCTTCGGCGGAAGAGTACCGAGGAGATCATTTCAATGAAGTTGCTCTTCAACAGCGCCTCATAATTGCAGTGGGGCTGGCGCTCCTTTGCAGAGTCAGCTAAATAGGAGCTGTCGGCCGCGATGAACACATGGTCCCCTACCGTCATGGCGCAATCCGGGCGCAGTGCGAGCGCGTCAAGGCCGGTCTCGACTGCCCGCGGCTTCAGACGGTCATCCGCGTCCAGAAAGACCAGGTAGCTGCCTTTACTCTCTCGAATACCCAAATTTCGCGCCTCGGACAGGCCGCGATTCTCCTGCCGAATGTATCGCACGGGAAACCGCCGTGCGATTTCCGCACTGCTATCCGTCGACCCGTCATCCACCACCACAACTTCTACCTCGGGATAGCTCTGTGCCAGGGCGCTCCGCAGCGCTTCTTCCAGGAAGGCTGCTCCGTTGTAACAGGGAACAATAACGGATACTAAAGGGTCGCGTGCTCTTGAAGCGGAGACGGCGGTAGTAGCAAGAGCAGCGTTATCTACATATCTCACCGGCAAGCTTTCATCTCCGGGACTTCTCTTGGAGCTATCGGACACTTGCGCAGGAAACTGAGGTCTCCGCCTGACTTTGTCAGGCTGTTCCAGGCTGGGTCATGATTCTCGAGCATCGAGCCGGATTGCGACACCGGCCATGTGCCCCCGCGGACGGGCTACACTACTGGGAGTGTGCGCCGTGAAAACTCCGATTACCATTTCGAAGGAAGATTATCTGAAGGCCGTTCTCGAAGCGGAAAGTGAGGGGCAGGCAGTCATTCCCGCAACCCTGGCTCACTGGCTTTCCGTGTCGCCGCCCGCGGTCACCATGGCGCTCAAGCGTTTGCGGCGGGATGGCTTTCTTGAGGTCAAGCCGGACGGGATTGTGCGGCTCACGCCCAAAGGCAAAAAGACGGCCTACCGAACCGCACTGAGGCACCATCTAATCGAACGGATGCTGGCTGAGATGTTCGGCATGGAATGGTATGAAGTACACGACGAAGCGGAACGTCTGGAGCACGCAGTGTCCCCCGCTTTTGAGGCCAAGCTGCTGGAAAGGCTGGGCGCCAGGGGAACCTGTCCTCATGGCAATTGGGTCTTGCCGGAAACCCCGGAGCAGCGCGGTAAGCGTGGGATGGTGCTGCTTTCTGAAGCCAGGGAAGATACCGGCTATACCGTGGTTAGCCTGTATGAGCGGGATCCCAAATTATTGCTTTTCCTGCACCAGGCGGGTATCGCCCCCGGGGGCCGCGTGAGTGTCCTCGCGAAAAACTACGACCGGACGATCTCGATTGAGACCCTCGCCGGGCGCTCCACCCTCGGGCACCCCGCAGCGGAGAAGGTTTGGGTCAAACGGCGAAACTCGGGCAAAGCCTAAGTACAAATTGGTTTTAGAATTATTACAGGTAGTTAGAACGTAGGTTTCAGGCGCGATTCCCAAAGTAATGGATTATCGCAGAGTTGTCGCATTGTGAACTAGTGTCGTTGAGGTAGCCTCGATGCGAATGAGGAATCTTTCCTTTATCTGGTTCGTTGGTGCGGTAGTCTGGTGGATTGATGCCGCTGTGGCCGTCCACTATGGCAACAAGGCGCACGCGATCCTGGCGCTTGCCGTGGCCTGCGTGTTCTTTGCCGCAGGCATCATGTGGGTAAAGAGCACCGAAAAGCGCTAAACAGGCCGCGGGAAAGCCGGTTACCCGGGGGGTACGGCGTCTAGAGTCTGCGTGAAAACCTGCTGTGTCTCTTCTAAACGCTAGTGGCTCTGGAACCGCGCCTCGCTGAGGTCCAATTCGCGCTCGATGGTTCGCAGCAGCTCGTCGTTGATCTTGTCTTCATTGCGCAAGCTGACCGCTGTGGAACGTTCCAGCGCACGAAGTTCCTGGGTAAGATTGCGTTCATAGCGGGCCAGGGCGATCTCTTCTTCCGGCTTTGGTTCTTCGCTGCCGCCCTCGATAAGAGTGGCACGGGCGCGGTAGTGGCGCATCAAGTCTTCGTAAATGGTCGCATGCTCTGACTTAGCTTGCCGCGACAGATCCTTGAGGTAGTCGAGCACGGCGTTCAGTATGAGCAGGCGGGCCTGCTGTTCTTCCAGGTTGCGCTTGCTGCCGGCTGAGAGGCCCAGCTTCCTGATCAACGCCGGCAGCGTGAGCCCCTGCAGGACCAGGGTGGCGAAAATCACGCAGAAGGTAAGAAAAATGATGAAGTCCCGCTGCGGGAAAGGTTCACCATTCTGCAAAACCGTGGGCAATGAGATGGCGGCGGCCAGGGCCAGAACTCCGCGCATTCCTGTCCAGGCCACAATAAAGACCGGTTTGTTGCCAGGATAGGGTTGTAACTGGCCCAGTAGATGGTTTCGGATCCAGTAAGCAATCACGGCGCCGGGATATACCCAGATAATCCTCAGCATGACCACCAGCAGCGCGAACGTGGCCCCATACCGCGCGAGTTGCCCCATGGAAAGTTCGTGGATACCGCTCAGAATCAATCGCAGCTGCAGGCCCATAAGGATAAAAACGATGCCGTTGAGACCGAACTCCAACGTCTTCCACACCGCGGTACCTTCGATACGAGCATTGATGGACAAAACCTCGGAGTTCTTGCGGCCGAGATACAAACCGCAGACCACGGCCGAGAGCACGCCGGATGCATGAATCCCTTCGGCCGCCAGGTAGGCCAGGTAAGGGGTGGCAAGGGAGAGGGTTATCTCCACCGGAGAGTCAGTGATCTCGAGTGAGACCCTGTGGATGACGAAGGCGGCAAAGAGCCCAATCGCTACCCCTCCGGCTATCAGCCACAAAAGTTCCAGCATCGCCAGGCCAGGCCCGGGCCGCCGCCCGGCGACGACCAGGGCAACGGCAAATTGCAGGGCCAGCAGCCCGCTGGCGTCGTTGACCAGGCTTTCGCCTTCCAGTATGTCGACAATCCGGCGGGGAAGGCCGAGACGCTTGGCAATTGCGGTAGCGGCGATCGCATCGGTGGTGGAGACCACGGCTCCCAGAACGGCGCCTATTCGATAGTCGAAGCCGGGAATCAGCCACGACGAGCCCAGCGCAATGCCGAACACCGTAAATCCCACCAGGCCAAAGGCCAGCATAAGAATACTGACAATATTGTGGTGAAAGTCGCGCCATGAAGTGTTGAACCCGCCGATATAGAGCAACGGCGGCAGAACAACCAGAAAGACAACATCAGGATCAAGCGCGATTTGGGGTAAATGCGGCAGGAGGGAGAGAACAACACCACCGATGAAGAGCACGATGGGATAAGGGATTTTGAAACGTTGCGCGAGCGTGGTCAGCCCGGCGACCAGAAGCACCAGAAAGAGAAGTGTCAGCTCAAGGTGGTGGATGCCTGCGGCCTGCAAGGGGCGGTCTCCAGAGATTCCAGGTTAACCCAGAGAATAGCGCATGCCCCAGCTCTCAAAAGAGAACATGGGGCATGCGTTCACGCCCTACAGAGTTGCTGCGGCAAAGCTGGCCGCTTGTGCGTGTTCCTGCTCCACCTGGGCCACGCACTGCTCGAAGATATCGAGGCCGATGGTGGCTTCGTGCTGGTTGATGACCAGCGGTGGCGCCAGGCGGATGGAGGTCTCTCCGCAACCCAGCAGCAGAAGGCCCTGTTCAAAGGCCAGGGAGACGATCCGGTCGCGCAGTGCCGGTGCGGGCTCGCGGGTGAGCTGGCTCTTGACGATCTCAACGCCGATCATCAGCCCCCGGCCCCGCACGTCGCCCACAATCGGATGCTTTGCCGGCCAGTTCTGTAACCGGGAAAAGAAAGCTTCTCCCATGGTGGCCGCATTGGCGATGCCCTCACGCTCCAGCACATCGATGGTGGCGAGAGCCGCGGCGATCGCCACCGGGTTGCCACCATAGGTTGAGGCGTGGGAGCCCGGTACCCAATTCATGAGCTCCGCCCGCGTCATGCAGATGCCCAGAGGCATCCCCGAAGCAATGCCTTTGGCAATGCAAACCATATCCGGCTGTACTCCGGAGTGCTCGACCGCCCACCATTTGCCGGTTCGGCCGGCTCCCGATTGCACCTCGTCGACTACCAGCAGGATGCCGTGCCGATCGCAGATGCGCCGCAACTCCTGCATGAAGATATCCGGCGCCACCACGTAGCCGCCTTCCCCTTGGATCGGCTCGACGAAAATAGCTGCAACCTCTTCGGGAGGAAGTGTGGTCTTGAACAGCTTCTCTTCGATGTACCGGGCGCAACCCAGGGCAAAGCGCTCCTCTTCCTGCGGGCCCCCGCTACAACCGCGATAGGCGTAGGGATAGCGCACGTGCGTGACTCCGGGAACCAGGGGAGCAAAACGGCGCCGCTGCTGCGGCTTGGAAGCGGTGAGCGAAAGAGCGCCCATGGTGCGCCCGTGGAATGCCCCGAAAAAGGAAATGATGTTCTGCCGGCCGGTGTGATAACGGGCCAGCTTCAACGCGCACTCAACGGCCTCCGCCCCGGAATTGCCGTAGTAGAAGCGATGCGGTCCGGGCATCGGCGCAATGGCCGAGAGGCGCTCGGCCAGTGTCACCATGTGTTCGTAGTAGAAATCGGTGCCCGAGATATGGATCAGTTCGGCGGCCTGTTGTTGAATGGCGGCCACTACTTCGGGATGGCAATGTCCGGTCGAAACCACGGCGATACCGGCGGCAAAGTCCAGAAACTCGTTTCCGTCCACATCTTCCACGCGCAGTCCGCGGCCGCGCTTGGCCACCATGGGATAGGAGCGGGTGTAGCTGGGCGAGACGTAGCGGTCGTCGCCGGCGATGATCGCGCGGGCTTTCGGCCCCGGCACCGGGCCCAGGAGTTTCGGCCCGTACTGGGCAAGAATCGAGCTGTTCATATGACCATTATTCTGCATAATGCTTCTCTGCTTTCTCGGCGTCTTCATGAACGCGTGGCCTAAAGGCAAAAAAGGGACCGCCGCTGATCGAATATAAGGCGGACAGAGGCAGGGCAGAGCTTCGGCGGAGTAAAGCTAGTCGCCGCCGAAGAGACTAGGTCGGGTGCAGGCGGGTGGCACGCTCAGCAGCTTGCGTGGCGCGGTGGGACGCGCTGACCAGCGGGAGCAAGAAACGGGCATGGGTGAGGCACCGGTATCCGTATTGCACCGTCTTTGGCTTCTCACGCGCACCTTATGCATCCTCTTGCATTCTAAGGTTAGCACGGCCCGGCAGTGAGATCTCAATCCGTAACGAAGGACGGGTGCCCCATATCTGCCCGGTTTTGGCAGATGTGGGATTCCACGGCTGTCCACCGGTTACTCTCTACCGGCAACAGGTCTCCAATTCCATGGTCATCTACGCCCTATACACTCAGGGGCCGAGGTTTGTGGAGTCCCACATCTGCCAAAACCGGGCAGATATGGGGCACCCGTCCTTCGTTACGGATTGAGATCTCACTACGACCATCGCCTACCCCGGGGGGCCGCTATTTCCTTTTCCAGCGGGCGCCGTCTTTGGAATCCTCGATCAGGATACCGAGCGCCGCCAGTTCTTTGCGGATGCTGTCGCTGCGGGCGAAATTGCGGGTCCGGCGAGCCTGCTCCCGCTCCGCCAGCAGGGCGTCGATTTGTTGGTCGCTCAGCGAATACGCGGCCAAAAGTTCGGGGGCCGCCTCGCCGCCCCGTCCTTCCTCTTGCGCCCACTGCAGCGCGCCCCGGGCAATCTCCGCATCGCGATCTTCGAGAATGCAGAACACCTCATCGAAGCGGCGCAGAGCCTCCAGGATGGCCGTAACGTTGCTGGAATAGAGCTTACCGGCGTCGGCCGCCACATTCCCGGCCCGCACCAGGTCGAAGATGGCTGCCCGGGCCTCGGAGGTGTTCAGGTCGTCTGCGAGCGCCTCACTGAAGTGCTGCTCCGCCTTCGCTGTCTGGGCCTCCAAGTCCGCATTTTGCCCGACAGGCCAGCCGCCACTACGGACCCGTTGGTAGAAGGTCCGCACCCGATCCACCGCGCTGGCGGATTCCGTCAACCCCTCGGTGGTGAAGTTCAACGGATGTCGATAGGGAACCGAGATAAGTAGAAACCGAATCGCGGATGCCTTGTATCCCTTGAGCAACAAGTCGCGCAAAGTGAAGAAGTTGCCCTCCGACTTCGACATCTTGCGGCCATCCACGAGCAGGAAACGCACGTGCATCCAGTGGTAGGCCAGGGTCTTCCCGGTGGCCGACTCGGACTGCGCTATTTCGTTCTCATGGTGGGGGAACATCAGGTCCTCTCCACCGGCGTGCAGGTCGAAGCTTTCGCCCAGGTATCTCAGCGCCATGGCGGAACATTCAATGTGCCAGCCGGGCCGGCCGGGGCCCAGCCTGGTGTCCCAGTGTTCCCCAGGTTTGGCGGCCTTCCACAGGGCAAAATCACGTGCCGAATCCTTGTCGTACTCGTCCAAATCCACCCGGGCGCCGTCGTTGATCGCGGTGAAGTCCTTCTTGGAAAGCTTGCCGTACTCGGGAAACCCTGCGATGCGGAAATACCAGGAGCCATCCGGAGCTTGATAGGCAAGGTCCTTAGCCGCCAGCCGCTCAATCAGAGCAACCATCTGCTCGATGTTCTCCGTGGCCCGGGCAATAATCTCCGGCCGTTCGCAGCCGAGCGCGTCCAGGTCCTGGAAAAAGGCGCGCTCATACTTCTCGGTGTATGTCTTTATCGGCAAATGTGCGGCCGCGGCATTGCGGATGATTTTGTCATCCACATCCGTGATGTTCATGACCTGGCGTAACTTGCGCCCCTGCTGCTTGAGGAAACGGCGTAACACATCCAGTTGCAGGAAGGTGCGAAAGTTGCCGATATGCCCGTAGTCGTAAACCGTCGGTCCGCAAACGTAGATGCGCAGCGTCTCTCCGTCAATCGGCTCGAGAACTTCGACGGTGTTGGAGAGGGTGTTGAAGAGCCGAATGGTCATTCGGGCCGGAGTCTTCTGCGGCGCAATTTTATCGCCAACCGACCCCATCGTTGCTGGCATGATCCTCATCCTAACGTCTTCAATGATCGAACGTCCACCGGGCGGTTCTTGGTGGTACCCAAATTGGCAGGGGATCCAGTGTAGCGTTTCCATACGGCAGCAGCTGCTTGACCTCGGCAATCGTCTTCCCCTTCCAATGGCGGGCAAAGTTGTCGAGCGTCGTTAGACTTACGCTGCGCATGCGATCTACGTAGAGCGCTCCGTATAGATGATCGATCTCGTGCTGCAGGATGCGCGCGTACCAGCCCGAGGCCCGAATCACCTTCGGTTGGCCATGCTCGTCCAGGCACTCGACCTTTACCTTGCGCGCCCGGGGAACCAGGGCTACCAGTCCGGGTAGGCTAAGGCAGCCTTCAAAAAATTCAACCTCCACTGGTGATTCCAGGGTGAGCACCGGGTTGATGATGACGTGAAAAGGCACCACCTTGCGCTCCCGCTCGGCCAGCACCTCGCGGGTCAGGTCTTTCATGTTTTCTTCGCGGTCTTCGATCACGGCGAGCTGCAATGGAAGCCCCACCTGTGGCGCGGCCAGGCCGACCCCCGGGGCATCGTTCATGGTTTCGCGCATGGCGGCGATCAGGTCCTGGGTGCTGGGCAGCAGGATCTCCTCCGGCCGTAGAGCCTTGGCGCGGGAACGTAGAACGGGCTCTCCGGCAGATCGAATTTTCAGAATCATGGGTACCCCAGCGGTAGCGATGCGTGTGCGGTCAGGTCCAGCGGCGCGAAGCCGCCGGCCAGGAACCTGGGCCAGGCAGCGGCGGCGATCATAGCCGCGTTGTCGGTAGAGAGAGCCATCGACGGAAAAGCAATGGGCAGTCCGCGCTTGGCGGCTTCTGCAGTGAACCGCTCCCGCAGCTCGCGGTTGGCAGCGACGCCGCCGGAAACCAGGATACTTTCCGCCCCCAACGCCTCCGCAGCCTGGAAGGTCTTTCGCTTCAGGTCGTCCACCACAGCGCGCTGGAAGGACGCGATCAGACCGAGCGTCCTGGCATCGCACAGTGGAAGTGCCGACGCGGGTCCGGCGAGGGGCAGGGCAGACAGGGCTTCACGCCGCCGCTCGATCGAAGGGTAGAGGTCGTGAATCTGGACGTAGCGAAGCACGGCGGTTTTAATGCCGCTGAAGGAGAAGGGAAATCGAAGTGTGTCCCTGGGGGCATCGGGGCGATGCGCTTTTTGCTTCACCTGGGTGAGGGTAAAGGCGACCGATGAGGGGTCCCCATGCGGTGCGAGCGCATCAATCCACGGGCCACCCGGGTAGCCCAGTCCCAGCAGCTTGGCGACCTTGTCGAAGGCTTCTCCGGCGGCATCATCGAGCGTCGCGCCCACGTTGCGGTATGTGAAGCTCTCTCCCTCATGCCGGGTCAGGTAAAGATGGGTGTGGCCGCCGGAAACTACCAGGGCCAGGGATCGGCGATCGCCGTCTTGCTGCGCCATCAGAACGGCGTGAATATGACCCTCGAGGTGGTTCACGGCGATGAGCGGTTTGCCCAGGGCGAAGGCCAGCGACTTGGCGTACGCGACGCCCACCAGCAGCGCTCCCGCCAGGCCCGGACCTTCGGTCACCGCGATGGCGTCAAGGTCTGCGAAGCCGACGCAGGCTGTCTCCAATGCGGCGCGGACCACGGGAACAATGTTGCGCAGGTGTTCGCGCGAGGCGAGTTCCGGAACCACACCGCCGTAGGGGGCGTGGATCGCTATTTGCGAGGCCACGATGCTCGACAGGATGTGGCGGCCGCGCTGCACCACCGCGGCCGCAGTCTCATCACAGGAGCTTTCGATGGCCAGAATCAGGCCTTCCCCCGGGGCGTGGGCACCTTGAGCACCAGAGAGCGGCTGGCTGGGTTGACTCACGTTTCTATAGTAGTAGACATGGCAGTATCGGCACTCGGCGGAGCCCGGCATGCAGCAGCGGAGATCGTTGCCCGGCTGCGCGCCGCCGGCCACCAGGCCTATTTCGTCGGCGGTTGCGTACGCGACTTGCTGCTGGGCCGCGAACCTGAGGATTTCGACGTCGCCACCAGCGCGACTCCAGATCAGGTGCTCTCCATGTTCGAGAAAACCTTCGCCGTGGGCGCTCATTTCGGCGTTATTCTGGTCGCCAGTCCAGGGCCTGGAGGTCAGGAGGTGGTGACCGAAGTCGCTACCTTTCGCAGCGATGGCGCCTACACGGATGGCCGGCACCCGGATGCGGTGCGCTTCTCCATCAGCCCGCAAGAGGATGTAAAGCGCCGGGACTTCACCATCAACGGCATGATGTTGGATCCAGCCAACGATACTGTCCTGGACCTGGTGGGCGGTTTGCAGGACCTGAGCGCCGGCTTGATCCGTGCCATCGGGGATCCTGGCGACCGATTTGCAGAAGACAAATTGCGCATGTTGCGGGGGGTGCGGTTTGCGGCGCGCTTCGCTTTTGAGCTGGAGCGGGCGACCGCCATCGCGATGGAACAGTTGGCGCCTTCCGTGAGCCAGGTCAGCCACGAACGGGTGCGGGATGAGCTGACCCGGATGCTCACCGAAGGCCACGCAAGGCGCGCCTTCGAACTACTGGATGCGACCGGATTGCTGATCCAGGTGCTGCCGGAAGTGGTCAGGATGAAAGGTGTGGCGCAGCCTCCGCAGTACCACCCTGAGGGCGACGTGTGGGTACACACGTTGTTGTTGCTGGAGGGGTTGGCCGCCGGCTGCCCCGCGACCCTGGCGTGGGCTGCCTTGCTGCACGATGTAGGCAAACCGGCCACATTTCGTATTGCGCCGGACCGCATCCGTTTCGACGGGCATGTGGAGGTCGGGGTGCGGATCGCCGAAGAGATCTGTCGCCGTCTTCGATTTGCTAACCACGAGACGGAGCAGATCCTGTCGCTCATTGCCAACCACATGCGTTTTGCCGACGCGCCCAGAATGAAGGAGTCGACTCTGAAGCGGTTTTTCCGCCTCGAAGACTTTGATCAGCATCTGGCGCTGCATCGGCTCGACTGCCTTGCCAGCCACGGATCTCTTGAGTTGTACGACTTTGTCCGGCAGCGTTTTGAGACCTTGCCGGAGGAGCAGGTTAGGCCCCAATTGCTGGTGAGCGGTAAGGATCTGATCGAAATCGGATATCGTCCTGGACCTCAATTTGCCCAGATGCTGGCTTCGGCCGAGGATGCGCAATTGGAAGGGGCGGTGCACACCCGTGAGGAGGCCCTGGAATTGATCAGAGAACGCTGGCCCCAACCCTGATCATCGCGGAACCGCAGATCGTTTGGGCTGGGAAGCATCCCTCAGCGGCTAAAGCCGAATTCATTGCAAAGCATCCACGTACGGCCTGAAGGCCGTACCCTTCAGGGAACATGAGTTTTTCTCCAGCCTGTTCAGCCCTGAGGTCGTTATTTTCTGAAGGGTACGGGCTTCAGCCGCTGAGGGGAATCACCTTTGACAGTCCGGGTGGGAGTTCCATCCTTCGCGAAGGATGGAACTCCCGAGCCCTGGAGCGAACTACTTCTGTGCGTGTTCGAAGCGCTTGTTGACCTCGTCCCAGTTCACCGTTCCCCACCATGCGGCAAGGTAGTCCGGTCGCTTGTTCTGGTACTTGAGGTAGTAGGCGTGTTCCCAGACATCGTTGCCCAGAATGGGAAAGAGTCCCTGGGAAATCGGATTGTCCTGGTTCGGCGAGGTCACAACTTTTAGCTTCCCGCCTTCAAAAACCAGCCAGCCCCAGCCGGAGCCAAACTGCTTGGCGGTGGTCTCATTGAACAGCTTCTTGAAATCCGCGAAGCTGCCGAAGTCCTTCTTGATCTGGTCGGCAATCTTTCCCGTGGGCTCACCGCCCCCACCGGGCTTCATAATCGCCCAGAACATGCTGTGGTTCACGTGCCCGCCGCCGTTATTACGCACAACCCCGCGGATATCCTCCGGAATCGTGGCCAGGTTGCGCAGCAGGTCTTCGGGCGAGTGTTTGCCAAGTTCGGGATGCTTCTCGATAGCGCCGTTGAGGTTGTTGACGTAGGTGGCGTGATGCTTGTCGTGATGAAGCTTCATCGTCTCAGTGTCGATGTGCGGTTCAAGCGCGGCGTAGTCGTAGGGAAGTGGTGGCAGTTCGTAAGCCAAAATATCCTCCTGGGGACCAATTCGCCCGGATCAGGGCGCGGTGCGGGTTAAAGCATTTCAGAAGTGAAAATGCTGTCGGGAAACCATTTGCGGGCAAAAGCAATGGACGCAACAGCTGCGCCGGATTGCCCACACTAATATTGCGTCTCCCAGCTATGGGATGCAAATCGGGCGGATCAGGTTCAGAATGCCGGCTTGAGCAAATGGCAGTACCCGGGCGGTTCCCCTCACCCCTTATGGTGATATCGATCAGGGAGCGCGAGTTTACACTCAGAATAGTTAGCGATGCTGCCCCATCAGCTCGGATTCCAGATTTTGAGAATACATTTGCGTTGACCCGTACACGAATAACCCGCAGGCAGCTTTTGCGCCAGGCGGGCGCTAGCGGAGCGCTCGCCTTCGGCGTGCCTGGGCTGGCAGCCGCTGATGGACCACAAAGCCAGCCTTCCTCCGCCCCCGGGAATACTCCCAAGACCGAGAGCCAGGCAGCGGAAAAGTACGCCCATCCGCCAGGCGTCTTCATCAATCGCCCTCTCACCCAGGTCTCCAGGATGGCGGAAGCCCTTCTGGACGACATGATGGGCAGAAACTCTGATTTCTTCTTCAACGAGGCCAGCCCCAGGAGCGGCTTGGTGCGTGACCGGGCGCCGGTTGTCGGACGGTCCCTCAGCCGGGTGGCGAGCATTGCCGCCACTGGATTTGGCCTGAGCGCGTTGTGCATTGCCGCCAAATATAACTACCTCCGGCCCCTGGATTGTGAGCAGCGGGTAGAGAAAACTCTCGCCTTTCTGCTGGAAGAATGTCCCCACGAGCACGGTTTCCTCTACCACTTCATCGACATCGATAGCGGACAGCGGCTCTTCGGCAGTGAGTTGTCGTCGATCGATACCGCGCTCCTGCTTTGCGGAGTGCTTCACTGCCGCCAGTACTTCACTGGCAATACCCGTATTGAAGCGCTCGCCACGACGTTCTACCGCCGCATCAACTGGCAGTGGATGATGAACGGCGGCACCACGCTCTCCATGGGCTGGTTGCCCGACCAGGGCTTCCTCAAAAACAGATGGGATATCTACTCCGAGCTGACCACCATGTACCTGCTGGCCATCGGCTCGCCCACCCATCCCGTTCCCCCGGAGGCTTGGGACGCAGTGCAGCGGCCGGTCGTGTCCTATGGTGGCATCGACTACATCAGCGGCAATGCGCCGCTCTTCATCCACCAGTACCCACAGGCCTGGTGCGACTATCGCAACCAGCGGGACAGGCACGCCAACTACTTCACCAATTCCATCGCCGCCACCCGTGCGCATCAGCTCTGGTGCCTGGTGCAGGGGCAGAAATTTCCCTGGATCGATCAGGACATGTGGGGCATCTCGGCCTCCGATTCCCGCCAGGGGTATCGTGTCTGGGGTGGGCCGCCTTCCATCGGGCCTCTCGATGGAACCCTGGTGCCCTGCGCGGCCGCTGGCTCCCTCGCCTTTCTGCCTGCTGAGTGTTCTCACGTGTTATTAACCATGCGGGAGAGATTCGGCGATAAGCTTTAGGGGCGCTACGGATTCGCTGATGCCTTCCAGCCCAAAGCCGGTTGGTACGGCGATGATGTGATTGGCATCGATGTGGGTATTGGGATGTTGATGGCAGAGAATCTGCGCAGCGGTTTTGTGTGGGAGTGCTTCATGAAGAATCGAGAGATTCTCCACGCAATGCGTGAAGTTTCTTTCCATCCAGACCCGGACGCGAACACCCAAGTCCTCTAAACACCCAATTTCTTCTCCACCTTTTGCATAGCCGGGCTGTGGAAATCCGCCGCTCGGTTATTTTCAAGACCTTTCCAGCTTTGACGGCATCAATCGCTCAGGTAATTTGCAATCCCGGTTTGCTTTATGGTCGCGAGGAACACAATTAGATGACGGATCAGGCTTCCAGCTATCGCTGGATCGATGGAAACGGGCCGGCCTTCGGATGGCCCGGAGTGGAACCACGTTGGAGTTCCGCCGAAAAAGATGCAGTGGGTATGGCGTACTCCGCTTCCAGCCGCATCTGGTACACCGTCTCGCACGGCATCCTGAACGAAATTTACTATCCCACCATCGACCGGCCGCAGACCCGGGATATGGGGTTCCTGCTGACCGACGGCCAGACGTTTGTCCATGAAGAGAAGCGCGATCTGGAACGAATCTTTGAATATATCGACGGCTATTCATCGGCCGTGCGGCTTACCAACTACGATCCGCAGGGCCGCTACAAAGTTGTCAAGGAGGTCATCGCCGATCCGCATCATCCCGTGGTGCTGATGCGGGTGCGGGTGGAAGGGGACGAGAGCCTGCTCTCGCGCATGAAAGCCTATGCGCTGCTATCGCCCCACCTGGATGTCGGCGGAGCAGGCAACTCCGGTTTTGTTCTAGACCTGTCAGGGAAACAGGTGCTGCTGGCGACCAAAAATGGTATCTCCCTGGTCATGGCGTCCAGCTGTGGATTCTCCCGCGCCAGTTGCGGCTATGTGGGCCGAAGCGACGGCTGGCAGGACCTGATGGACAATCTGCAAATGGATTGGCAGTTCGGCTCCGCTGCCGATGGCAACATTGCCCTCACCGGCGAGATTGATATTGCCCGGCACCGCGAATTTGTCGTGGCCATTGCTCTTGGAGAGGGACATCACTCCGCCCTAACCACCGCTTTAGCCGCGGTAACAACTCCATTCTCGCAAAACCTGAAACGCTTCAATGAGCAATGGCATCGCGCCGCCATTCCGGAAGCATTGAAGGGGGCTGCCCTGGATGCGGGACGGCTGCTGCAGGTGAGTCAAAACGTAATCCTCTCCCACGAGGACAAATATTTCTCGGGCGCCTTCATCGCCTCCGCCTCTATTCCGTGGGGCCAGTACAAGGGAGATGACGATGTGGGTGGGTACCACCTTGTCTGGACCCGCGACATGGTGCAAAGTGCCACTGCGCTGCTGGCCTGCGGTCGCGTAGACACCGCCCGCAGAGCCCTGGTGTACCTCGCTTGCACGCAAAAGCAGGACGGCAGTTTTGCGCAGAACTTTTGGATCAACGGAACTCCCTACTGGAATGGCATTCAGCTCGACGAGGTGGCTTTTCCTCTCATCCTGGCGTGGCGGCTATGGAAACTAGACGGCTTGGGAGACTTTGACGTGTTCCCGTTCGTGGAGCGCGCCGCAGGATTCCTGGTGCGTCATGCTCCAGTCACCCAGCAGGAGCGCTGGGAAGAGGCCGCCGGTTACTCCCCCTCTACGCTGGCCGCGGTCATCTGCAGTCTGATCTGCGCCGCGGATATCGTGCGTGCAAACGGATCTGAGGTGCTGGCCCACTTCCTGGAACAGCATGCCGACTGGATTGAATCGCACCTCGAAGACTGGACAGTGACCAACAACGGCACCCTGTTGCCCGGCGTTCCGCGGCACTACGTGCGGATTCGTCCTCCCCAGTGCGGAGATCCCTATGCGAGTGAAGGCTGCGCTCACGAAACAGTGCGCATCAACAACCGCGGTCCAGGGGAACAGGCCGACTTTGAATACCGTAATGTGGTCGATGCCGGCTTTCTGGAACTGGTCCGATATGGAGTACGCTGCGCGCAGGATCCGCTGATCGTCGACACGTTGAAGGTGATCGATCACGTGCTCAAGGTAGAAACCCCCGTGGGACCATGCTGGAGGCGCTATAACCACGACGGCTACGGACAACGGCACGATGGAGGTCCCTTCCTCGGTTGGGGGCAGGGTCGTGCGTGGCCCCTGCTGACTGGCGAGCGCGCACACTACGAGCTGGCGGCGGGCCACGATGTAAAACCCTACATCCTGGCCATCGAAGGGTTCAGCTCCCAGGGCGGTATGTTGCCCGAACAGATCTGGGATGCGCCCGACATGCCCGAGATGGGGCTGCGGTTAGGCAGGCCTACCGGCGCCGCCATGCCCCTGGTGTGGGCGCACGCCGAGTATGTCAAACTGCTACGGTCGGTGACCGACGGCCAATTGTTTGATCGAATATCCGCGGTCGCGGAGCGCTACGGCCAGAATAAAAGAGCATGCTCGATTGAGGTTTTCCGCCTCGATAGGCAACTCCAGAGCATGGTTGCGGGAAAGAAGCTGCGCGTGCTGGCGGATGACCAATTCTTCCTGGTGTGGACCGTGGACGATTGGAGGACACAGCGGAACGCGGAGAGCCATAACTTAGGTTGCGCTGGGCATTTCGCAGATATTGAAACCGAGCCGGGCAGCGCCGGCCGGGTGATCTTCACCTTGAAATGGGGACGTGAGAATCGCTGGGAGGGTCGCAATTTCGAAGTCCGGCTCGATCCAGCCAAACAGGAGACCAGGAGCGCGCCCGCTTCATCTTAAGACGAAAAGATCTAAGACGAATAAGGACCGGGCCGCAAGACGTGAACCGCAAACGGAAGTATTCTCGAGAGGAAGGGTGAGGTTGTTATGAGCGAACTGGATCAATTGTCGATCAATGCGCTGCGGTTTCTTGCCGTAGACGCCGTAGAGAAGGCTAACAGCGGGCACCCGGGAGCGCCGCTGGGCGATTCTCCCATGACGTACCTGCTCTTTCATCAGTTCATGCGCCATAATCCGGCGAACTCCAAGTGGACCAACCGCGATCGCTTCGTGCTTTCTAATGGGCACGCGTCCGCCCTGCTTTACTCGGTGCTCCACCTTACCGGTTACAAGGTCAGCATCGAAGACCTGCAGCAGTTCCGCCAGTGGGGCTCGCTCACGCCCGGCCATCCCGAGTACGGCCATACCGACGGCGTGGAAGTGACGACCGGCCCGCTCGGTCAGGGCTTTGCCATGGGTGTGGGCATGGCGATCGCCGAAAAGCATCTGGCGGCGCGCTATAACCGGCCCGGCTTCAACGTCGTGGATCACTACACCTACGTCATGTGCGGCGATGGCGACTTGATGGAGGGAGTGTCGCACGAAGCCGGTTCGCTCGCCGGTACTCTCGGTCTGGGCAAAATGATTTATCTCTACGACGACAACCTGGTCTCGCTCGACGGGCCCACGGATCTCTCTTTTACCGAAGATGTGACCCAGCGCTTCGAGGCCTATCACTGGCATGTGCAGTTGGTCGACGACGGCAACGATCTTGAGGCCATTTCCCAGGCGATCAAGATCGCCCAGAGCATCACGGATAAGCCTTCGCTGATTCGCGTGCGGACGATCATCGGCTACGGCAGCCCGAAAGCGGGCACCAACAAGGCCCACGGTGAGGCCCTTGGCGCCGAAGCAGTGAAGGCCACCAAGAAGAAATTGAACTGGCCCGAAGACAAAACTTTCTATGTCCCGGACGAGGCGAAACAGAACTGGCTGCAGGCTGTCGAAAAGGGCAAGAAGTACGAGCAGGAGTGGAACGACCTGTTTGCCGCATACAAGAAGGCATTTCCTGATGTGGCTGCGGAGTTCGAACGCGTGCACTCAGGCGTGTTGGCCACCGGTTGGGAGAAGAGTCTGCCGGTATTCAAGGCGGATGCCAAGCCCATCGCTACCCGCAGTGCCGGCGGCGAAGTGATGGATGCCATTTCCCAGGCGGTGCCGGAGCTGATTGGCGGTGCAGCCGATCTCACCACTTCGACCAAGACGATCCTGA
The DNA here is from genome assembly GCA_963785315.1 of uncultured Acidobacteriaceae bacterium. Lineage (GTDB taxonomy): Bacteria > Acidobacteriota > Terriglobia > Terriglobales > Acidobacteriaceae > PALSA-350. Next base: position 659,233 of record CAWAUX010000004.1, read on the forward strand.
AAACCGGCGGCAACTTCCACCTCGACCCTGCCGGGCGTAATATCTGGTTCGGCGTGCGCGAGTTCGGCATGTGTGCGGCGGTCAATGGGATGGCAGTTCACGGTGGCTTGATTCCCTACGGATCGACCTTCTTCAACTTCAGCGATTACGCCAAGCCGGCCATTCGTCTGGCAGCATTGATGGAGTCGCACTCACTTTTTGTATTCACTCACGATTCGATCGCGCTGGGTGAAGATGGACCCACCCACCAGCCCATCGAGCAACTCTCCATGCTGCGAGCCACGCCCCATCTGACCGATTTTCGGCCGGCGGACGCCAACGAAACCGTCGCTGCGTGGCGCCTGGCGCTGGAACGAAAGCTGCCGGCCTTCATGGCTCTTTCGCGCCAGAACCTGCCCATCCTGGACCCCGAGAAATATAAAGTGGCCGAGGGCGTGCGCAAGGGCGCCTACATCCTTCAGGACGGCGGGGCTTCACCGGATGTGCTGCTGGTTGCAGCCGGTGCGGAGGTCTGGCCGGTTCTCCAGGCTGCTGCTGATCTGAAAAAGGACGGCATTTCCGCCCGTGTAGTTTCCATGCCCAGCTTCCGGATCTTCGAAGAGCAGCCCGAAGCTTACAAGCAGCAAATCTTCCCCGATCATCTACCCGCGCTCGCAGTGGAAGCCGCCGCTCCCATGCCTTGGTGGAAGTACGTCGGCCGCCATGGAGATGTAATCGGTCTGGAGCGCTTCGGAGCTTCCTCCGTGGGCGCCAAGGCGCTGGAAGAGCTCGGCTTCAGTCCGGCCAACATCACCAAGCGAGCCAAGCAACTACTGGAGCGCGTACGGCCCGCGGTCGCGGCAGGCAAATCCTAGCCACCAGGGCGGCTGGATCAACTCTTTACCTACAGAACCCTGAATCACTCAGGGTTCTGCAGGTGTTGGAACTCTTTAGATATTCGGGACTTTGTAGGTAAAGGACGGGTGCCCCACGTTCGCCAAAGCGTACGTGGGACGAAAACGATGTTTTCGAATGCTTTTGCTGGGCGGCCCAGTAAAAGCGATTGTGGGGGCTTCTCCCCATCTTGTTCAACCCACGTACGCTGAGGCGGGCGTGGGGCATCCGTCCAGCACCTGAGCATTCGTCGTTCGCCCGGAGGCGCAGACATGGTAGAGATCAGCACAATTCTCTGGGATGTGGGCGGCGTTTTGCTGACCAATGGATGGGATCACAACGAACGCGCTGCCGTCCTCAGTCAGTTCGGCCTGGATAGCGCCGCCTTCGAGCAGCGCCATGAGCTAGCCAACGATCCCTGGGAGAAAGGCTTGATGACGGCCGAGCAGTATCTCCTGCAGACGGTCTTTTACGAGCCACGCCCCTTCACCCCCGCAGCTTTTCTACAAGCCATGAAGGAGCGTTCCGTCCTAATACCGAACAGTGCCATGCGAATCCTTCAAGAGCTTGCCGCATCAGAGGAAGTGGAACTGGTAATGCTCAATAACGAAGCCCGCGAGCTGAACGACTATCGGATCGAGCAATTCGAACTGGGCCGGTACTTCGACGTTTTCCTCAGTTCCTGCTATCTGGGGCTACGTAAGCCGGACGCCAAAATCTTCGAGCTGGCGCTTGATGTCTTGCAGCGCGATGCCGGAGGAAGTAGCCTTTATCGACGACCGGGCCCAGAACTGCGAGGCGGCGGAAGAGCTGGGAATTCACGCAATCCGCTATCAGGATGAAGCACAATGCGTGCAGGCGCTGGAGCGGTTGGGACTTGATGCCGGCGTAAGGACTTAAACACCACTTTGCGAGCAAGGAGCAAGATCCCATGGCAACCACAGAAGTTCAGTTTTCTCCCGAAGACCTGAAAGCAGCGCAGAGTGCCGAGCGCATCCCGGAGCCCACGGCCGTGGTCATTTTCGGCGCCTCCGGCGACCTGACCAAGCGCAAGTTGTTGCCTGCGCTCTTCCACCTGGAACAATCCGGCCTCTTGCCGGCGGAGTTCTCGGTGGTCGGCGTTGCTCGCCGGCCATTGCAGGATGAATTCCAAAAGGACATGCGCGAAGGCATTCTGCAATTCGGCGGCGTCAAAGAAGGCGAAAAGAAGCTGGACGAGTTCATGAAGAAGGTCACCTACCACGCCATGAACTTCGATGATCCCGAAGGCTATGGAAAATTGAAGACCCTGCTCGAGGGTATTGACCAGAAGCAAGGTACCAAAGGGAACCGGCTTTTCTACCTGGCGACGGCGCCGGAGTACTTCGCCGACATCATCGAGCAGTTAGGCGCGCATGGGATGGCGAAGCCCGAGCGGGGCAAGGTGCACACCATCATCGAAAAGCCCTTCGGCCATGACCTGGATTCGGCGCGGGAGTTGCTCAACGACGTGAACCGGGTCTTTGCCGAAGACCAGATCTTCCGCATCGATCATTACCTGGGCAAGGAGACGGTGCAGAACATCCTGGTCTTTCGTTTTGCCAACGGGATCTTCGAGCCGGTCTGGAATCGTAACTACGTCGATCACGTACAGATCACGGCCGCCGAAGATATCGGTATCGAAGGCCGGGGGCCCTTCTATGAGAAGGCCGGCGCACTTCGTGATGTGGTGCAAAACCATGTGATGGAGCTGCTCTCGTTCGTCGCCATGGAGCCGCCGGTGTCTTTCGAGGCCGAGTCGATGCGCCGGGAAAAGGTCAAGGTTTGGCGTTCGATCACGCCCATCCACTTCATGGACGCGGTGCGTGGCCAATACGGTCCGGGCAAAGTGGATGGTAAAGATGTGAAGGGCTACCGGCAGGAAGACCGGGTCGATCCAAACTCCGCCACCGAGACCTACGCTGCGCTGAAAATCGGTATCGAGAACTGGCGCTGGGCTGGTGTTCCGTTTTATCTGCGGGCGGGCAAGCGGCTGGCCAAAAGGTCGACTGAGATCACCATTCAATTCAAGCAACCGCCGCAGTTGCTATTCAAGCAGCAATCCGGGGCATGCAAGGAGTTGCAGCCGAACCTGATCACTATGCGCATTCAGCCGGATGAAGGTATTTCCCTGCGCTTCGGCGCCAAGGTGCCCAGCCCGAATATGGAAGTTTGTCCGGTGAACATGAATTTCAGCTATGCCGACGCATTCGGCAAATCCTCCGCCAACGGGTACGAGCGTTTGCTGCTGGATGCGATGCTGGGCGATGCCACGCTATTCGCTCACCGGGATGGCGTGGAGGCCACCTGGTCGCTGCTGACGCCGATCCTCGAGCAATGGGCAGCCAGCAAGCCCAAAGGCTTCCCCAACTATGCCGCCGGCACCTGGGGACCGGAATCCGCCGATGAACTGCTGTCGCGGGATGGACGCTCCTGGCACAAGCTCTAAAATACGAACTTGCATGGCTGAGACGATCGAAGTTCTCTATTACGTGGATGCGAGTGCGGAAGCGGTAACCCAGCGCACGGCGCAATACTTTGTGGACGGTATACGAGCTGCTGCCGGGGCGCGCGGCAAGGCGCGCATCGCCATCTCGGGCGGCCACACTCCCAAGAATGCGTTTGCGCTCCTGGCCGACCCCAGCGCCCAATACCGGGAGCAGATTCCCTGGGAAAACCTCGAGCTCTATTGGGTGGACGAACGCTGTGTCCCGCCCGACCATCCGGATAGCAATTACCGCATGACCCGTGAAGCCCTGTTGGACCAGGTGCCCCTGGCCAAGACCCAGATCTTTCGTATCCAGGGCGAGCTCGATCCCGAAGAAGCCGCGGCCAAATACGAATTTGATATTCGGCAAAGCTTTCGCCTGGAAGGCGCGGAAATCCCTATTTTTGATATGGTTGCGTTGGGGATGGGCCCCGATGGTCACACCGCGTCCCTTTTCCCCCACACGGCTGGTTTGCACGAAATCATGCGCATTGCAATTGCCAATCACGTGCCGCAACAGAAGGAAACGTGGCGGGTCACGCTCACCTGGCCAGTCATCAACCGGGGACGGGATGTCTTCTTTCTCATCGAAGGCGCCGACAAAGTTGCTGCGCTGAAGCAGGTCTTCACGGGATCGTATGATCCGGAGACGTTTCCATCGCAATTGATCAAGCCGGCCAGCCGCCGCATCACCCTTCTGCTCGACGCCACTGCCGCCGCCGCATTGCCCCCGCCCGGGGCCAACGGCGTGGGCAGACTGGAGATCGAGCGATGATTCTGGCCGGGGACGTGGGTGGCACCAAGGTCGACCTGGCCTTGTGCAAGTTTGAAAATGGGCAGCTGCTGACCGTGCACGACCACAAGTTTCACGCCAGGGATTTCCCTGGCCTGGTGCAGGTCGTGGAAGCATTCCTGCAGGAATGCAAACAGACCCTCGGGCAGCCAGTCGACGTGCTGGCGGCCTGCTTCGGGGTGCCCGGCCCGGTGCGCCACGGCCGTCTGAAATTGACCAATCTTCCCTGGGTGCTCGACGCCAGCCAGCTTAGGGTCGATCTCAAGATCGAACACGTTTTTCTGATCAACGATCTGGAAGCCAACGGCTATGGCATTGCAGAGCTAACGCCGGACCAGATTCTTGTTCTCAGCAAGGGCGACCCGGCGGCGGAAGGAAATCGCGGCTTGATTGCCGCGGGCACGGGGCTGGGAGAGGCCATTCTGGTGTGGAATGGTCACACCTATCTGCCCATGGCCTCCGAAGGCGGTCACAGCGACTTTGCCGCACGCAATGAAGAAGAGATTGGACTGCTGCGCTATCTGCAAAAAACCCTGGGCGGCCGCGTGAGCTCGGAGCGTGTTATCTCCGGCATCGGACTGGCCAATGTCTACGCCTACTGTCGCGATGTGAAAGGCCTGGAGGAACCACCCTGGCTGAAGGATCGTATGCGCACGGAGGATCCTAACGCGGTCATCGGCGAGTTGGGCGAGTCGGGCGCCAGTGCCCTTTGTGTAGAAGCCTTGAATATCTTCGTCTCCGCTTACGGGGCCGAGGCCGGTAATCTTGCGCTGAAGATCCTGTCCGTCGGCGGCATGTATGTGGGAGGCGGCATTGCTCCCAAGCTGCTGAAGAAGATGCAGGATGGTACATTCATGAAGGCGTTCACCGACAAAGGCCGGCTGAGTGATCTGCTGGTACAAACGCCGGTGCGCCTCATTCTGGAAAGCCGCGCTGCGTTAATGGGCGCCGCCGCGTACGCTGAAGCCCGTGCGGCAGAGATAGGCGGTCACTCCGAGCGCGCCCAGTCGGTGCAAATGGCGCCATCGTAGCCGGCCCCGTTGTTCCTGGAGAGTGTGGTTATGCATAGCAAATTGCGGCAACATTTTGCCGCTGTCATTGTGTTTTTAGTTGCGGTTTTGATAGCCGCTAGCCCTCGTCTGGCGCTGGCTCATGCCGTGCTACTGAGTTCCAGCCCTCAGAAAAACGCCTCGGTGAACGGCCCGGACATCACCATAAGCCTCAAGTACAATTCGCGCGTCGATGGAGCGCGTTCAAGCCTTACCCTGGTGAAGCCGGATGGTTCGGTGGAAAAAATCGGCGCCCTGGCACAGCCTCTTCCCGATACCTTGTCCGCTACCGGGCATAAGCTCGCCAAAGGAGCCTACGTGCTTCGTTGGCAAGTGCTGTCCAGCGATGGTCACATCACGCGCGGCGAAGTTCCTTTCCAGGTGGAGTAAGCCGTTCCGGCCTGTTCCAAACTCTGTCCTAGCCCCGGTCCAATGTATGAATGGCCAGCCAGGGAGAGGGCTTTTTTTCCCAATTGAGATGAACCTTTGATCTGGCTCCTGCGCGATATAGATCTTCTGAGCACGTTGCTGCGCGCCGCAAATCTCTCCTTCGAGGCCTTGCTGCTGGGTGGCATCGCGTATTTGCTGGTCGTTGCGCGCCCCGCAAAAGCGAGCTCGATGGTCGAGTCCGTCTGCCTTCGGGGCATTGGCTGGGCCGCTCTGGCCCTGTCGGTATCCGAGGTAGTGACGGTCGTTCTCTCCGGCGCGTCGTTAATTGGCGATAGCGATCTGCGTCTCGGCGATTTGCTCAGCGCAAAATTCTTTCAAGCCGGTCTGAGCGCCGCTCTGCTCGCACTGCTTTTATGGGCTTGTTCGCGGTGGAAAGGTAGCAGGGGCGCCGCAGCCATGATTCCGTTGAGCCTGCTGTTATTGGCCGCCGCGGTTTCAACCAGCCACGCCGCGGCACGCATGGATGACCGCTGGTTGCTGGCGATGGCCACCGCTGTCCACCATCTGGGAACGGCAGCATGGATCGGAGCCATGCCCTTCCTGTTGGTTTCCTTGCCTCGCGCCGGGAGTGTCGAGGAGGCGCGCACGATGGTCAGGCGCTACTCCTCGATGGCATTGCTCAGCGTCGCTGTCCTGGTGCTGGCCGGTGTCTATATGGCATGGTCTTACGTCGGGACCTGGAATGGGCTGTATGGCACCAACTACGGTGTCCTGCTGCTGGCCAAGATCTACCTGCTGCTGGTCATCCTACTGATGGGTTCGGGGAACTGGCTGATGGTGCGGCGGTTAAACACCGATCCGCAGCCCCTGCTGGCCAAGCTCAGGCGATTCGCCGAGGCCGAGATCGGGTTGGGATTCACCATCATTCTGGCCGCTGCGTCGATGTCCTCCCAGCCGCCTGCGGTCGACGTCACCGATCAGGTTTCACGACAGGTAATTGCGGCCCGCATGCGCCCCGAAGCCCCGCGCCTCAAAAGCCCATCCGTTTCGCAGCTTACGCCGCCCACTTCGATTGAAAAGGAAGTACAGGTTGCGGAGTTTCATCCCACGGGTGGAAGCGACGCGACGGACAAGGAATGGTCGGAATATAACCACCACTGGGCGGGTTTGATCGTTTTGGCCGCAGGACTGCTGGCTTTTGTGAGCCGATTTCCCGGCATGGGCTGGGCGCGCTTCTGGCCGCTCTCCTTCGCGGGGTTGGCCGTTTTCATTCTGCTGCGTGCCGACCCCGAGAACTGGCCCTTAGGCCCACGTCCGTTCTGGGCAAGCTTTTCTTCCCCTGATGTGCTGCAGCACCGCGCCGCAGCAGTGCTTATCCTGTGCTTTGCGGCGTTCGAGTGCGCGGTGCAAGCGGGCAAGTTAAGGGTCCGATGGGCATCCATGATTTTTCCTGCCATGTGCGCCTTGGGGGCTGCGGTTCTGCTCACTCATAACCACGCCCCCAGCGACGTACAGCAGGACCTGCTGGCTTCGCTCAGCCACACCCCCATTGCCCTGCTCGGCGCCACGGCCGGCTGGGGCCGATGGCTGGAACTGCGGCTACCTCCTGGCCGCACATCCAGAATCGCGGGCTTCGTCTGGCCGCTGTTCCTGGCTGCCGCCGGCCTGGTGCTGCTGAATTATCGCGAGACCTAACTGCATAAGCTGTTTTTGTCCTACGGGGCTTTTGAGTCAGGTCCGGTCGGGATGACAAATTGGACGCCGCCAGCCCACCTTGGCATGGAGGGGGATGGAAAGACCCAACCAACCGGGGTCTCGAACGAGGGCGCCATCGGTCACCGTGACGCGAGACCGGGCCTGAAAGCATCTACCAGTCAGAATGCTTATCGGAGACCTCGCTTGCTGCGCCTAATGACCCGGCTAGCCCGCTGTTTTAAATCCAAGCCGTTACCGCAGTTTCACCCCTCGTGTACACGGCTCTTGCACAAAAGGACAGCTCCGATCCGCGAGGTACGATTCATTGTGGCGCTGCTCCTGGTTTCGGCTGGTTGCGCAGGCTCGGTGGAAGCCCAACAGGCCCCTGCTTCGCCGCCAAAACAGCCGCTACCCGCTCAGCCCGCAAGTGGCCTGCATGCAGTCGATGTGCTCATGAGCCTGAGTACCGACATGCAAACGCTAGCCCACGCGATCGAGCCGGCCGTGGTCAAGATTTATTCCACCGGTCTGGCGCCGGTCGAGAGTGGGGACGCGAACCGGACCGCCTTCCTGGCCCAGCAGAGATCGGTCGGTTCTGGCGTCATTATGGACGCGCAAGGTTACATCCTTACCAATGCGCATGTAGTGCAGCATGCACGCACTCTCAGTGTGCTGGTGTCGGATATGAGTGGAGCGGTGGCCGCTGGTGAGGACCGCGCTGAGCCGCCGGCAACCGCGGTGCCCGCTCGCATCATAGGCATGGATACGGTGACCGATCTGGCCGTGATCAAGGTAGAAAAGCCGGGCATGCGGGCGTTGAAGTTCGGCGACTCCGATCGTGTCCATCCAGGCGAGTTGGTGATGGCTTTTGGAAGTCCGTTAGGCTTGCAGGATAGCGTGAGCCTGGGCGTGATCAGCGCCATCAATCAACAGCTTGACCAGGACAGTCCAATGGTCTATCTGCAGACCGATGCGGCCATCAACCCCGGCAATTCAGGCGGACCGCTGATCGACATGCAAGGGGAAGTGGTGGGCATCAATTCCATGATTGAGACTCAATCCGGAGGCAATGAGGGAGTTGGCTTTTCGATCCCCAGTAACACGGCTCGTATTGTTTACGAACAGCTGGTGAAATATGGGCATCCCCGCCGGGGAACGATCGGTGTGTACCCGACCAACCTGACCCCGGTACTCGCGCAGGGCCTGGGACTGTCGAGAAACGCTGGAGTATTGATTGAAGATGTGGTGCCCAGTTCGCCTGCAGACAAGGCCGGGATCAAGATTGATGACATCGTGCTTTCCGCCGACGGCCGGCCGGTACGGGATACGAAAGAGTTCGCGCTCATCATGTTTCGCAAGCGGCCGGGAGAGACCGTTCACCTTTCTATCCTGAACGGCACGCTCACCAGGCAGGTAGACGTTCCTGTTATGCAGCCACCTCGTGACACAACCGCTTTGCTTGATCCCGCCGACACCGATCAATACATGATTCCAAGGCTGGGCGCGTTAGTGTTACCAATGACTCCCGAGCTCGCCAATAAGTTTGGCGGCCAACGGGAATCGGGAGGCTTGTTGGTTGTCGCCCGCACCTTCGGCGCGGCGGCCGACGAGGTGAATTTGAAGACCGGAGACATTCTCTACTATGCCAACGGCACCAAGCTGGACTCCATTGCAGACCTCAAAAGCTTTGTCAGGAGACTGAAGTCGGGCGATCCTGTGGTGTTGCAGGTCGAGCGCAGTGGCCTGCTCAGCTTTCTCGCCTTTCGTTACCAGGAATAGTCTCGGCCCCGAGGAGTGGCCATCGATTGTTGAAAAGAGGAACGAGTCTATTCGCGGCGGTTTTGATGTCAGTTGCGGTCCACGCCCAGCGGCTCCCTGATGTGGCACTTCCCCAGCATTACACCTTGCAACTGACGCCAAATTTGCAGACCGCCACCTTTACCGGCAAGGAGACGATCGATCTCACGTTGGCGCGGGCCGCGGATGCGATCGTGTTGAACGCGTGGCAGCTAAAATTTGACACGGTCACGGCGGAAGTTGACGGGAAGTCTTTAAGCGCGGCAGTATCCCTCGATAACAACTTGCAGCAAGCAACGTTCCATTTTCCACGCCAGCTGCCCGCCGGGCCGGTAGCCTTGAAGATTGCCTACAGCGGCACCTTGAATGGAGAGCTGCGCGGTTTCTATCTTTCCAAAACGGCCACGAGGAACTACGCGGTGACTCAGTTTGAGCCGACTGACGCGCGCCGGGCCTTTCCCTCTTTCGATGAACCGGCGCTCAAGGCAACCTTCGACGTAAGCTTGATCGTGGCCCAGGGAGACACGGCGATCGGCAACACCAACATCGTCTCCGACACGCCCGGACCAGGCCCAGGGGAACACACCATCCGCTTTGCCCGCACCCCGAAGATGTCGACCTACCTGGTGGCATTTCTGGTGGGCGATTTCAAGTGTCTCGCCGGCCAGAGTGACGGCGTGCCGATTCGTGCCTGTGCCACTCCGGACAAGGTGCAGTTCGCGCAATTCGCGCTCTCCGGCGCCGAATTCTTCCTGCACTATTACGACACTTACTTCGGAATCAAGTACCCCATGCCCAAGCTGGATATGATTGCCATCCCCGACTTTGAAGCCGGTGCGATGGAGAACTTCGGCGCTATCACTTATCGCGAAACCGCCATGCTGGTCGACGAAAAAACCGCCTCTTTGGACGCGCAAAAAATCGTCGCCGTCGATGTAGCACATGAGATGGCTCATCAATGGTTCGGCGACATGGTGACCATGGATTGGTGGAACAATATCTGGCTGAATGAAGGCTTCGCTACCTGGATGTCCTACAAGCCGTTGGCTGCCTGGAAGCCGGAATGGGATATTCCCCAGGATCAGGCTTCGGACCTTAACAAAACTTTGGACCTGGATGGCGGTCGTATTACCAGGACGATTCGCGCCCGGGCTGAGACGCCGGCCGAGATCAACGAGATGTTCGACGGCATCACCTACGGCAAGGCCGCAGCCGTGCTCCTGATGACCGAGAACTATCTCGGCGACGAAGCCTTTCGCGCCGGCGTTCATCGCTATCTGCAGGCGCACATGTATGGCAATGCTACCGCTGAGGACTTCTGGAATACGTTGAAACAATCCAGCGGCAAGCCTGTGGACAAGATCATGGGGAGCCTGGTGACGCAGCCGGGAGAGCCGCTCCTGACTTTTGGCCGTGTGCACGACGGCAGCGTGGAAGTGACGCCAGAAGCGCTTCTTCCTCAACCCCAAAGAAACGGGAGACCAGCAACAAAGCTGGACCTTGCCGGTTTGTCTGAAGAGCAGCGCCGGCCAACCCGACTGTCCTATCCTCAGCGCCGAAGCGCAGCGCCTGCAGGCGCCGCACGCGGAGGTCTTCTACGGTAACGCCGGGGGCAAGGGCTACTATCGCAGCCGTTACGATAGCGCCGACTATCAACAACTGCTGCGCCTGGTAGAGAGCAGCCTTACGGCCTCTGAGCGAATCACTTTCTTAGGCAGTCAATGGGCGCAGGCCCACGCCGGCATCGCGACGGTAGGCGATTTTCTCAATCTTGCCGCCGCCGTGCGTGACGATACCAGCCCGTCCGTCATCGACACCGTCTCCAACGCTGTGCGCAGTATCGATCAGCAGATCGCCTCTACACCTCAGGAGCATGCGCAGATCGCAGCCTGGGTGCGGAAGAACTTCGCACCGGCGCTCTCTCGCCTGGGTCTGCCGGCCCCTGGAGACGCTCCCGACAGGAATCTATTGCGGGCGACGCTCTTCGAACTCCTGGGCGACATCGGCGCTGATCCGAAGATCATTCTTGAGGCGCGGCAGATTTCGCAGCAGTATCTTCGCGATCCCGCTTCCGTCGACCCCACATTGGCTGTCAGGGCCCTCAGCGTCGCTGCGCAAAACGGAGACGCAGCATTCTTCGATCAGTTGCGTGGGGTAACTGAGACCGCCGGCGATCCTCAGCTTCGCAGTCAGGCGCTGCTGGCCCTGGCACAGTTCCGCGACCCGGCGCTGGTCATCCGCACTCTGGATTACGCAGTGTCTGCCAAAGTAAAGAATCAGGATGCCGTGCGTTTGATCCGCATCGAGATGAGCGATCGCCGGACGAGGGATATTGCATGGCCGTGGGTGCAGCAGAACTGGTCCCGGGTACAGGCCCAGATCACCACCTGGGGAGGCGGCTACCTGGTCGAGTCCACGGGCAACTTCTGCAGCGCAGAAAGGAGCAGCCAGGTCACGGAATTTTTTCAAGAGCATACGGTACTGGCGGCCTCGCACGCGCTCGACCTGGCCCGTGACAACATCACGGATTGCGTGAATCTGCGCGCCGCACAAGGGACGGATCTGAAGCGGTGGCTGCAAACAGAAGCTCCAGATGCCCGGCAGTCGTATTTAGGTAGGCCCGGGCTTTAGTGTCTGCTGAAAATCAGACTGGTTCAAATTTGTTGTGGGAGCCCCCGCATTTATGCGGGGGAAGGAGCGCTTTAGCGCTCCGTGAAAGAGTCTCGACTCTGATCATGCGCTTTAGCGCTGGCAAGGCTGAGGCATAATTAGGCCCTGCACGAGATAACGCGAAGATAACGCAGAGAACGCATCCGGCGGCCCGCCCCGCCAAACTCAGCCCAGCCCGGTGAGTGCTGGGAATCAATCCTCACGCAGGCCGTCAATCTCTGAGGCAGTCCTTTCGCTCCATGCTTAGGTCTGGCGAGCGCCTCGCCAAAAATCCTCGTGCAGGCGGGCGCGATCAGCGCCATGCAAGTCCAGCAGTCTTTGCGCTGCCTGCTCACTGGACAGACTCTCAACCGATACCTCAATGGTCTGCACCTGGTGCCATGGATAGACGAATCTTTCCCAGATTAAAAATCCTGAAGCCGCCCAGCCTTCGAGCAGCCCGGTCAATTCTTTTTTGACGTCCGTCTCATGCCGCACCGGAAGCAGGTCTACGGTTTCGCCGGTTACAAGGTGCGCTTTGACGTGAGCTATCAGCATTGAAAATTCTCCTTCAGTGTTGGATGCATAACGATGCATGTACAAATGGTCCAGTATTGCACAAAGGTTGTACGGTTAAACGTGATCTGTCACTTGAGCGGATACATTGCTTCTGCTTCAATCGTGAAGTGAACCCCGAGCCTCATTCCCCAGTTTCTACTTCCCACCAGCCGGTCCCGGCCAAGGTGATTGAGTTTGCCGATCTTCGACTATCCACGCCGATGACGGGCCAGCCATTTGTGCTGTTTGAATACGAAGACCGGCAAGGCGTCCGGTCGATTCATCAGGTGGCGTTAACCTGCACCGGCCAAGGTCGCGGCGGTCTCATCTACTTCGGCGGCTACGACAAGGGCAAGTTCAGCATCTTCCGCGCCGATTGTATTCACCGCGTAGTAACACTCTAGGACACCCTAAGCTATCGTCCCGCCTGCCCCGCCATGGGGCGGCGGCCTTAGCATGATTTTCCGTTGCCTATCGGCGACAGAGCGGACAAGTGAACGCCCGCAACAATCCTAAGTACTCCCAGGAAAATCTAAAGAGTAAACTTTCGTGCCCTCGCCACGAATCCCCGCAAATTCATGATTGCAAAGAGGAAACCGGCCCCCATGGGTCCTTCTGACGGCCTTCTCCGCGCTCCCGCCGGGCCGCACCCGGCAGCTTACGTTTTTTGTGTTACCAAAAACGTTCCATTCTGCAACAGCAAACGTGTAGCCTAGGTCTCGCTCCCCGTTAACCTACAACTTTTGTGTTAGCGGGCGATGCATTGCCTGTTGGGCACCCCCTTGCCGCTTGCGTTTCAAAAGGGGTTGCAACTTATTAACCTCCCCGTAGACTAGGGAGGACCGAACCAAAGTTGTACAGGAGTGCTGTTGCCATGTGCTTTATGCCGTCGAGGTTTCTCGCAATGTGTTCCCCTTCGAAGTGGTCCCGCATTTCCATCCTGGCAGTTGTTTTCAGCGCTTCCGGCGCATGGGCGCAAGCCCCTTCAGTCATCATCGATGCCCAGCAGAACGTCGGGTCCGACTTCAAAACCCCACAATCCATCGCCGTTTCCAAGAACGGCACAATCTATGTAGCGGATACCAACAACAATCAAATCGTCGCCGTCGTGAATGGTGTCAACAACCCGGTTCCGACAGGAACGTTCGTCCTGACGAGCCCTCAAGCGCTCACGCTGGATGCTAACGGAGATCTCTTCGTCGGCGACGCGCCCGCCAGTGGTAATACAACTATCGGACGCATCATCGAGTTGGCTGGGGATGGAAAAGGAAATCTGACCGGAGCTGCGACGTTGGTTTTCTCCGGCGCTCCGCTGACCAATCCGATCGCGCTCACGATTGACAGTGCAGGCACGCTGTTCATCGGTGATTACCCGCCTTCGGCGGTTGGAGCCATCTATTCGCTGGTTTCGGGTGGCACACCGCAGCTGCTGAATGTCACAGGCCTGAACACTCCGTTCACTCCGGCGTCGTTGTTGAGGGACTCTTCGAACAACCTCTACATCGCGGACAATGGCAACTTCACAGGAAGTAACGGTGGCATATACGTAGTGACCGACACCGGCGGGGCCGCCCAACCGGTGCCCACCGGCTCTTTCGTTATCAACCAGCCTTCAGGTCTGTTGTTTGATTCGGCGGGCGATCTCTTCATCCTGTCGCAATTGGGATCAGGTTCAAGCCAGCCAGCAGGTGGTGATTGTCCCCGCTACTTCGCCAACCACTCCTTATATCCTGCCCAATACGGGCCTCGGACTCAGCAGCGGTATGGCATTCGATCCTCACAGCAACCTCGATGTACTTGATTTCGTCAACGGAGTGGTGACCCAACTGAACTACCTCTCCCCTGTCAACATGGGCAGCATAGCGGTCGGCAACATCGGATCGAAGGTTCTCTTCAACTTCGAATACAACGCGCCCGGGCGCCTTCGCGGTTTTCAAATTGTCTCCCAGGGTGACGTCAGCACCGAGGTCGCTCAGGCCGCCGGCGGAACCTGCACCACCGGCAACCACAACCGTTTGCCCGGCGGACCCGCTGTTTCTCCCTACTCGCCCTACACCTGCAACGAAAACTTCCTGGGCAACCCTATGTACCCGGGAATTCGCTTCTCGGCCATTCAGGTTAAAGGTGCCGGCAAGACGATTCTTGCTTCCGCAAACGTCTATCAGACTGGCTTGGCTGGAGCAGAAGTCACCTATCCTGTGACTGAAACTACGACCGCGACCGGACTGCAACAGCCCCAGGCGCTGGCGATATCGGGTCTGGACGATAAGGTCTATGTCGCCGACACTCAGGCGGGCATAGTCTATTCGACACGCGGGCTGGGAAACAAGGCGTTGACCCCCGTTTCCACCGGAACCATCGCCATCCAGGCGCCGAGCGCGCTGGCCCTGGATGGAGCCGGAAACCTGTTTATTGCTGACTTCAACCTGGGCGAAGTCATCGAGGTACCGACCACCACTGGTCAGGCGCCATCGGTGGTCGTCCAACCGGGGGGATTGCTGCAGCACCCGATTGCCCTGGCCTTCGATTTTTGGGGAAACCTTTATATCGGCGATGCGGGTCCCGGAGGTGTTTTTGCCGGTACCGGCGAGCCTGGATATGTGGTGAAGCTGCCGATAGGGGGTGCGCCGTTTAAGATGACGATTCCCACGGTTTCCATCATCTTCCCGCAGTCGCTGGCGACGGATCCCAAAACTGCCGTTCTCTGGATCGGCGACGGTGGCGACCCGTCCGGCACTGGCCAGGTGGTTCAGGTTTCCGCAGACGGCACCACCGCCACCACCATCCCCGTCAACGGGGTCACCAATCCGACTGGGCTCGCCTTCGATCCGGCCGATGATCTGTACGTCCTCGATGGCAACGCCAATACCATCACCGTCGTTCCCCCCGCGGCGAGCGGCGTGGCGTCTCACTTGTTGGAGTTCGACAACGCTACGCTCGCCGCTGCCAGTAATCTGGCTATCTCCGCAGGCGGGCAGAGCTTTGTCATCGCCAATATCGGAACCGGCAGCAGCAACAACCTGGTCTATCTGAACGGCAACGCATCCACCCTGGCGTTCGGGAGCGTAAACGCGGGAAGTCAAAGTCAGCCCATGACGGCCACGGAATATAACATTGGGAATGTGGGTTTGACACTGCCGTCGCCGTTCTATACCACTGGCCCGCCGAATGCTGCATTCAGCGTCCTGGGAAGCTCAACCTGCTCTAACTTCACCACCGAGCCGCTGACTTCCTCAAACTCCTGCACCATCAACGTCCAGTTCTCGCCGCTGTTTGTTGGCGCAGACCACCCAACAACTCAAGATCGTTAGCAGCGGCTACAACAGCGGCGATCCGATCCTCACCCTGACCGGAACTGGAGCCAACGGCAACGTCGCCAGGCGCCGTGAGAAGAGACAGGAAGATCAGAACAGACGCGAAGGCCGGCCCTAAACCAGACGCCGGAACGCAGATCATCGCGTTCCGGCGTTTTCATTTTTGGTGTAATTGCCAGCTCAGTTTGGGAAAGTACGTGAGCTGGATCTGACCCAGTGAAGTCGTGCTGTGGTCCGGGATACCAGGCAGGAACCTTCCAGAACTCTGCCTGGCCGAAGGCATTGAGTTCCAGGTTGGGTTTGAGGCGAAGTACAGCTCTTACATTGAAGTCGTTCTGCGTTGTGCCCCCGGGAACAAAGTTCTTGGACACCTTCGCGTTGCGGTAGCCCAGCTGGAGGTACTCCTTTGGGCTCAGCCAGTCGGTCAGCCACGCCTGGCCCCCTTTGCCCTCGCGGCCCATCCAACTGCCAAGCATGTTGCCTTCGTTCGTATAGCCGTCTTTATATACAAATTCGTAATAGAGGAATTGGCCGCCCTGGTCGGATGCAGTTGGGTCCGTCGATACCGCCTCGGCGCGCAGGTCGACATGCGGGAGCCTGGGAAAATGCGAGAGGTAGAGACCGGGATTGAAGGCGGCGCGACGCGGAGCGGCCAAAGGGCTCACGTCATCGTGCACGATGGAGTCGGAGTAGAGAGTCAGCCATTTCTCCATCCAGGGAAGCCTCCACGTAAAGTCAAAGCTGGAACTGCGGAAGCCAGGATCGTTTCGGCTCTCTTTTTCTGCCAGACTCACATTGCTGAAGCTGGTGAAACTGTGCCAGAACGAGCCGAAAGTGAGCGGAACGTGATCTTTGCCGGCGAAGATGACCACCCGGGAAAAGCCGAATTCCAGGTTTCTGGTCGGCTTGAAGCTGAATTTTTGAGCCTGGATCCAAGGCGCATTGGGATAACGATGCCCCTTCAGCGAGCCGAACAATCCTTCATAGCGAATCGGCCCTAAGACGTCAGAGATCAGCGGAATGCGCAGAGGCACCACGCGGTTGATGCGCAGGGCATAGATGGGCTCTGCATTGTTGCTCAGCGCCATGCTTCCGGTTTGTGTCGGACCCCAATAGTCATCCGCCTTGCCGACCGAGAACTCGTTGTTGAGCACCGAAGTGGCAAAGTTGGCATTGATCAGACGAAAGACGTTGGTCTGTGGCACGGGCTCGGGCGCCACAAAGGGAGTGCTGTCAATCTGGGAAAAGATCTCTGCTACAGATTCGGGATAGGCGGCGCGCCCGGGCGCGTGCTGATACTCGCCCCGCACATCGAGCGAAAAGTGGTAACCCTCGGCCCTGGTTGAGAAACCGTCCAGAGCATTGAAGCCCTGCTGATAGGGGCGTCCGTAATCGTTGATGAGGGTCTGCCCAAAGTGGAAGGAGTCATTGATGGGCGGACCCTTGATGTACATATTCCGGGTGTAGACATTCGCCACCTCGGCGCGGGGCACGACCGGTCCAGCGTTTGCTCCGAATTCCACCGCCAGGGCTTGGAAGATGGTCCAGGCCTCTGTGTCCTGAGGCGCATTCTGGAGCTTGGGGTACGTCTCCTGAAGAATCCGCAGACAGGCGTTGCGCGTCCAGGGCCGCATGCCCAGGTACGCGGAGTCGGCATACCCCAGCCCAAACAGGCGTTCGAAAGCCGGATAGATCCAGCTATCGAGCGGCATGTAGACCAAACCATAGTCGCTGCTCTCGTCAGGCTCCAGGCCGGAGAAGAGCGGCTCGAGGTTTGCCGGCAGGATTGGTAGGGGGGCAGTTTGCTGGCATAGCGCAGGCAGCCAGGGTGCCGAAGTTACGGCAAAAATCAGAACAAGTCGACCCCAGACCCTCGGCATCAATGTTTACTGCCGGATGCACCGGCCCCACTTCTTTGCAGATTCAAACACCCTCCAAACCACGAGCCCATGTACATCGAGCATAGCGCAGTGGAGGGTCCGGAGTTTCCCCTCAGCCCCCTCAGGAACCTCCTAAGTCTCCCTTGTGGCCGACCATTCGGCGTGGCCGTATTCGCCCAGCGCGACCGTCCCGCTCATGGAATCGCCATTCACCGTTCCGCTGAATGAGTAGTGAATCTCGTTTCCGCCCACCGGCATGACGCTATGAAAACTTACCTGCTGCGCGTGCACCTTGCCGGTCAGATTTCCGTTGTAAATCTCACCTTGATGAACGCCGGTGACTCCGGTTTCCTGCTGTTCCAGCAGGAAGCGTTGCCGGCCCTCGCCGCACAGGTATTTCATCTGCACCTTCCAGATGCCGGCTACATTGGCCGGGGTGCCTTGCGGAATTTCAGGATCAGAGAACTTCGGCGGGTGAGAGAGCGTGGCGAAAATCGCATCCGCCACGATCTTGTCATCGCCCGGCATCATCATGTAGGGCATGATCGTGATCGAGCTTTCCATGTGGTCGGGACGGCTGCCGGTCCATTCATCGAACTGAATGCGCGGTGTACCCGCATCGAGTGTCTGTACCAACTCATCGCCGCTAATCTTCAATGCATTGCCATCCCACTTGATCCGCAGCCGCGGCGAATGATTCGACAGATCCTCAGGCATGAGATATTCGGTGGTCACTGAGGGCAGTGGCTTGACCTTGGCTTCGATGTTGCCCAGCCACTCCTTCCACGTGTTCCATTCGGCCTTGTGGTCGCGCTTGGTCCACATCTCCACCGCGGTGAGCATGCCCATGATCTCTTCTTTGCCCACCTTCATGGAGCGCCCGACGTTGTGGTGCGGCGCAGCCTGAAACCACGCTGCCTGGGCCAGTTCCTTGTTGCCCAGTAAAAGTCCGGCGCACTGCGGCCCGCGCAGACACTTGCCACCGCTATAGCCGACCAGCGTCGCGCCGGCAGCGAGATGTATGTTGGGGATGGTGAGCTCTTCCGCCGCCGCGTCTACGAAGACAGGAATGTTCCTGGCTTTAGCGGCCTGGCAAATATTAGCAATGCTGAGCGGGCCGCTGGCCGCGTCGGGCGAAGACAGTATGTAGATCATCGCAGTCTGCGGGCCCATCGCTGCCTGCAATTGCTCCGGCGTTTCCACCTCCACCACCTCTACGCCAAGCAAGCGCGCGCCTATGTCATAAGGATTGCGCGAGTGCTTGGGGATGATCACCTGATTCTTGAGACCACCCTTCAGCGAGGTAAGGCATCTTCTGCGACTTTTCCGGATCGGTCCCGGCGATGCAAGCTGCGGTTGCGCCGGCGATAGCGGCGGCACAGCCCCCGGTCACGATCCCCCAATCCGCACCGGTGATCTTTGCCAGGCGTGCACCCACCGCGGCCATGAGCTCATCCATGTTCACGTAGTGCCGTCCGGCCTCTTCCATCGCCTGCTTCACTTCGGGTAAAGAGAGTGAACCGCTGATGATGGTGTAGGTGCCCTTGGCGTTGATGAGCGGGCGCACGCCAATCTCCTCGTAGAGATTGGGGCCGACGGGCACAGATACAGGAGTCGTCGCGGCCTGACCGGCTGTTGGCAGCAGGGAAGTGGCCGCTCCAGCCATCAATGAGCGTTGTACGAATGTGCGCCGGCTTAACTTTGACTCGGACAGATCTTCCATTTGTTTCTTTGACCTCTCAACACAATGAAACGAAAGCGATGCAAGTTATCTAGGACATATGACCTAGTAGTTAGGGCGGATTCCAGACAGAGTGTCCGCTATGCTCCCGTTGCGAGTCAAACCCGGTATCTCCAGCAAGATACGGCTCAATAATGTGTCGAGAATTCTTGACACCATGCAGGATCACCAGTTACCTTTTTATCATCGTTTAGCTTTTTTTATCATCGTTTGTTTTCGAGTACCCTGCACGACTGATTCTTATTTTGAGAGAGGTCATTCTGTGAATCGATTCCTGAGATTAGTGTCTCTTGTTGGCGTACCCTCGTGTTTACTCCTGGGAACACTCGCGGCTTGGGCAGCCATAACCGGTTCTATCTCTGGAGTGGTCACTGACCCCAGCGGCGCCGTGGTAGCCAGGCGTGACCGTCGTCGCCACCAGCGTCTCGACCAACGTGGAGAGTAGGGCGGTCACCGATGCGAAGGGCTTTTACAGATTTCCCACTCTCAGTGTTGACACCTATAACGTCACCGCCAACCAACAAGGCTTCCGGGATTATGCGCAGACCGGGGTAAAGATCGACGCTAATTCTGACGTCCGCATCGACATCACGATGCAGCTCGGGACTGTTACCAATACGGTGAGCGTCAAGAGCGACGCGCTGCAGGTGGAAACGCAGAGCACGCAGAATGGCGTCGTCATCCCTGACACCAAGATCACCTCCGTGCCTCTCAACGGACGTTCCTACATCGACCTCTTGAAGTTGCAGCCAGGCGTATCGCCGTATTCCCATAGCCAGGACAGCGCCACGTCAGGTGTTGGCGCGACGCAGGTTTCGGGTGACCTGGACAACGGCCAACAATCCGTCAACGGCGGCCGCACCGGGTCGAACGCGTTCATGGTAAATGGGGCAAATGCAGAAGAAGGCGTGCACAACGGCGCCGCCATGATTCCCAATCTCGACTCCATCGCGCAGTTCCGTATCATCACCAACAACTTCGACGCGGAGTACGGAAATTACAGCGGTGGCCAGATCAATGTAGTCACCAAGTCAGGAACCAATCAGTATCACGGGACGGTCTTCGACTTCCTGCGCAATACGGATCTCGATGCCAGAAATTACTACTCTCCAACGCGTGGCGTTTACATCCAAAATCAATTCGGCGGAACGGTTGGGGGGCCGATCAAGAAGAACAAAATTTTCTGGTTTGTCGACTACCAGGGAACGCGCCAGATTCTGGGAGCAACCCAGAGCTATCCTGTGCCTTCGGACGCCAACCGCACGGGAGACCTCTCTGACTCAGCCGAGTTCGCTCACCGGCACCGTCGTCGGCGCCGGTTGGGCCAACACTCTCTCCCAGACATTGGGATATCCCGTAGCGCAGGGCGAGAATTATTACACTCCGGGCTGCGCGGACCCCGGAACCTGCGTTTTTCCTAATGCCGTCATTCCTCAGAGCGCGTGGTCGCCAGTCGCGACGAACACGCTGAAGTACGTCCCTACGGCCAACGGGGTTGTCAACGGTACCCCGAACTACTCCACCTCTGCGTTCAATGAGACGTTGACGGACGATAAGGGGAGTGGCCGGATAGACGTTCCTACAAAATTCGGCGCTGTCTTTGGCTACTACTTCTTTGATCGATTCAATACGGTGAATCCGTATAGCCAGGTAAGCGTGCCCGGCTTTGCCGCAACCAATAAGGGTCAAACCCAAATGATCAATTTAGGGTTGACCACCACGTTTAACGCGTCGACCGTCAACGATCTTCGTCTCGCCTATCTGCGCGATGTAAACCAGACGGGCCAACCCACTGCGGGACAAGGTCTGGGTGTCACCCTCGCCTCGCAGGGGTTTGTTACTCCCTGGGGCCCCGAGGGCGGTATCTCCCCAACCACCCCTTCGTACGAGGGTGTTACGAATCTGATGTTCAACAACTTCAGCCTTGGCGTCCCACCTGACGCATTAAGGCAATACAACAACACCTTTCAGATCATCGACAACGTCACCAAGGTTCTTGGAACGCATACTCTCCAGTTTGGCACCAACCTCCACTACAACCAGATCAACGAGCGGAACTACGACTGCTATGACGGTTGCTTTGGTTTCAACGGGTCAGAGACCGGCGTGGACTTTGCCGATTTCCTGATCGGCGCGCCGGACAGCTTTGTGCAGGCCAGCCAACAGCTCCTCGACTCGCGCAGCAAATACTACGGCTTCTATGGTCAGGATAGCTGGCGTGCGACCCGCAATCTCACTCTGAATTACGGCTTGCGTTGGGAAGCCTCTACTCCCTGGTATGACACCCAGAACAAGCTGGAAACGGTTGTTCCCGGTGAGCAGTCACTCGCTTTCCCCGGTGCTCCCCTGGGCTTGGTCGTGCCCGGAGATCCGGGCATTCCTCGCACCCTCGGACCCACCAAGTACACGAACTTCGGTCCCAGGATCGGCTTTGCCTATGCGCCGGACGTGAGCGACGGCTTTCTCGGCAAAATACTCGGCGGTTCCGGAAAAACCAGCATACGTGCCGGTTACGGTATCTTTTATAGCTCTATCGAGGACGCCACCGGATTCGTCGAGGTAGGCGATGCTCCTTATGGCAACTACTATTCTGTGTCATCGACTGAGCTGGCCACCCCGTTTGTCGATCGGCCGTCGGGAATCGGGGCGGGACAAAAGTTCCCCTTCGTCTTTCCTCCAACCAACGTGTCTCCGAAAAATCCCGATACAACCTTCGATTGGGGGGCGGCGACACCCATCGGCGGATCCGACTATTACTACTACAAAAACAAGATGCCCTATGTTCAGGAATGGGAACTATCTTTCCAGCGTCAATTGGGAACCGCAACTGTGCTGAGTGTGAACTATGTGGGCACCGTCGGCCGCCAGCTGCTGACGTTTGAGGAATCGAATCCAGGGGACCAGGCCCTCTGCCTGCAATTGAGTAATCCAGCCAATGTCGCGCCCGGTACGACAACTTGCGGCCCTTACGGCGAAGACACGGTTTATACCACGGCGAGCGGCCAGACCGTCAACGGAACCAGGCCGACCTTCGGGATCAACTTCAACAGCAATCCGTACATGAAGACGGCGGTCACCTCCAGCTTCAACTCGCTGCAGGTTACCCTGGAGCACACCGAAAAATACCTCAACTTCCTGATTGGATACACCTTTGAGAAGTCGCTGGATAATGGCTCGGATTCCTTTGACGCGACCAATCCGATCAATCCGGCCCAAACCCGCGCATTGTCGAGCTTTGACGTCCCACATAACCTGGTCGCCAGCTACACCGTGCAGTTGCCCTTCGATCACTTTATCGGCGGAGGGGATCTTGCGAAGCGGTTCACCGCCGGCTGGGAGCTTTCCGGGGTATCTACCTTTGCCACGGGAGAGCCGATCACTCTCAATGAGAATGACGATAATTCACTGCTTGGCGCCTTTAATGCAAACGTAGATGTGCCAAGCTACGCCAACAACGGCAGCCCTCTTTATGGAAATAAGAATCCGCGAAAGGGGCTGCCATATTTCAACCCGGACCACTTCACCCCTGAACCAGTCGGGCAAGTAGGAAACGCAATGCGGCGATCCTTCTCCGGTCCTGGCATCGACAATTATGATATGGCTCTGCTGAAGAGCACCACCATCACCGAGACCACTAAGCTGCAGTTTCGGGCAGAAGCATTCAACGTCTTCAACCATGCGCAGTTTAGGAATCCGAATGGGCTGGTCAACAACACCGGCGTGGGCGGATTCGGCTACGTAACCGTCGGCGAATGATCCTCGTATCATGCAAGTAGCACTGAAGTTCTTGTTCTAACGTGAGAAGAGGATCATTGGCGAAGATGGTTTGGGGGCGGGGCATCTTCGTCCGGGCTGCGGTTCTTGCACTACTGTCGACGGGCGCGCTGCATGCGCAGCAGCCCGGCGCCCCCATATTTGCTACTAACTGCGCCGGCTGCCACGGCGCCGATGGCCGTGGCGGGGAGCACGCACCGAACATCGCCACCGCCCCCGAAGTCCAACACCTCCTGGATCGCGAACTGGCCGGCATCATCCGCTACGGAATTTCCGGTGCGGGCATGCCGGCCTTCTCGTCCCTAAAACAGCAGGAAATCGCGGATCTCGTCCGCTATTTAAGGACCCTGCAGGGCAGGGGAGATATCGTTAAACTTCCCGGAGATCCGAATCAAGGGAAAGTGCTGTTCTTCGGGAAAGCCCACTGCTCTGACTGTCACATGGTCAACGGTCAGGGAGGTTTTATCGGCAGTGACCTCTCCTTCTACGGAGCCGACGCCAAGCCGGATCAAATACGAGCGATCATCCTCGATCCTGAGAAGAATCTGCCCGCGGACAAGAAAGCCACCACGGTGGTGACGCTTACAGGACAGAAGATTACCGGGATGCTCAAGGTCAACGACAACTTTTCCCTCTCCCTGCAAACCCCGGATGGGGCGTTTCATTTCCTCTCCAAGGCTCAACTCGCAAAAGTGGATATCGGCTCTCATTCCCTGATGCCGGCCGGGTCGTCCTTGAGTGGCAAGGACGTGGATGACCTGGTCAGTTATCTGCTCAAGACCGGGGATGAAAGCAGCAAGCAGTCTCCCACGCACTCCGCAAAATCTGACGATGACGACAATTAGACAATTCACGCGCACCATCGCGGTCGCTTCTCTCACCTTTGCGGCGATACTCGGAGTCCGGGCCGACAATCGTAAGTTCTCCCTCGAAGCCGTCGAGCCGGGCTTTTGGCATTTATTCGACCGCAAGGCTCAACTAACCACGGTGGCCTCCGGCTTCGGCTTCACGGAGGGGCCTGTCTGGGATCCATCGGGTTATTTGTGGGTAAGCGACGAGGGGCTCAATAAGATCTTCAAGGTAAATACTCTTACCGGCCAAAAGCAGGAGATCCTCTCCCTGGGAGATCCCGACGGCAACACCTACGATCGCCAACATCGGCTGTTGGACTGCGCCAGTGTTCTGCGCGCGATCATTCGCCTCTCGCCCGACGGCAAAAGCTACACCACGGTCGTCGATCGGTACCAGGGGAAGCGTCTCAACAGCCCCAACGATGTGGTGTTGGGCCCTGATGGAGCTATCTACTTTACCGACCCAACCTCTGACCTGCCCAAAGATCAGAAGCAGGAACTCCCTTTCAAGGGCGTCTACCGATTTGCCGATGGCCAGCTTCAACTGCTGACCAAAGATCTCGAGGATCCCAACGGGCTCGCCTTTTCCCCCGACGGCACGAAGTTTTACGTAGACGACTCAACTCAACGCAACATCAGCGTCTACGATTTCAAAAATGGCCAACTGAGCAACGGACGCATCTTCGGCGTCGAGCCGGGCGGCAAGGACGACGGTGTGCCGGACGGCATGAGGGTCGATCGCCAGGGGAACCTATACGTCGTTGGCCCAAAGGGCATATGGGTTTGGGACCCAGGCGGCCATCATCTAGGGACGATTGTGGTGCCGGAGCAACCTGCGAACCTCGCCTGGGGTGATTCCGATTACTCAACGCTCTACATCACTGCGACTACTTCTGTGTACAAGATACCGACCCGGGCACACGGATTTATCCCCTACTTGTAATCTCATTGATCGCGGTAAAAAATGAAACGTAGAGCATTCGTAAAATGGGCCGCTGCTTTTCCCCTGCTGGCACAGGTTGGTCTGCAGGAGGCATTGGGGTCCGGCTGGGCAGAAGTTGCCCGCAACTCGACTAACAATATCTACACCCGTCTCGGGGTGAAACCACTGATCAATGGGCGCGGCCCCTGGACCTATCTCAGCGCCAGCCTCGAACTGCCCGAAGTGAGAACCGCACAAGTCGAGGCCTCACAGCACTTCGTAAACATCTTCGACCTGCAGCGCGCCGTAGGTCGGCGTCTCGCAGAGCTCACCGGCGCGGAGTCCGGCATGATTACCTCGGGCGCAGCCGGCGCTATTGCGGTGGCCACCGCAGGATGTATTGCCGGAACAGATCCGGACAAGATTTGGCAACTGCCCAATACCGATGGCTTGAAAAATGAAGTGGTCATGGTTGGCGGCCGGAGCGTCTTTGACAGCGCCATCCGCCTGGCCGGAGCCAAACTGGTCCTTGCTGAATCTGCAGAGCAGATTCCCAACGCCATTACATCCAACACGGTGATGGTCTACACCACCTCGTCTCCCCAGCAGTTGGCGAAGGAGATCGCGATCGCCAAGGCTCATCACGTGCCCATCTTCATGGATGCGGCCGACGGCTTCCCTCCAGTGGACAAGCTTCAATTATTCGCCAGGATGGGCTGTGACCTTTACACCTTCAGTGGGGGGAAAGGTTTGTGCGGACCACAATCGAGCGGTCTGCTGCTTGGCCGCAAGGATCTCATCGACGCCGCCCTGGCCAACACTAGTCCATGGGAGGGCGCTGTGTGCCGCCCGATGAAGGTCGGCAAGGAAGAGATCATGGGATGTTTGGCCGCGGTCGAGACGTGGTTGAAGATGGATATGCCCGGGCTCAACAAGGAATGGGGAGTGCGTGTCCAGCGCATTGCTACCCTGGTGGAAACCGTCCAGGGAGTTGAAACGAAAGTCTTAATGCCTGAAGAAAACCAATGTCCGACGCTCAGCATTTCCTGGGATCAGAAGGCTTGGCGCTACAGCACGGCTGACTGCGCCAAACAATTGCTCGAGGGCACCCCGGCCATTGCCGTCCTGACGGAAGACAATCCAAGCGACGTCCTATCCCGGAAGCCAACTGCCGCGAAAGCCCCGGGGACAGACGATACGCTCCAAATCGTTTCCATGACCCTAAGGCCAGGCGAAGAAATCATCGTGGGCAAGCGGCTGAAGCAATTGCTCTCGCAAGCCCGGCGCCAGGCGGTTTAATGGTGCTGGGAGAGGTATTGGTTACTATCAAATGATGAAGGGCGCTGATCGCATGAAATGTCACCGCGTGTGGATATTGATTATTTTCGCGTGCGGCTTCGCTGCCAATGCTTCGGCGCAGCTGATTACCGATACCATCAAAGACGATTGGCCTACTTACAACGGCGACTACACCGGCCGCCGCTTCAGCAGTCTCACCCAGATCACTCCACAGAATGCTGCACACCTTGAGGCACAATGGGTCTTTCACACCAGGACCCCCGGGATCCTGGAAGGGACGCCGGTGGTGGTGAATGGCATCATGTACTTCACCGGCTCTAACGATGTCTTTGCCCTCAATGCGCAAACCGGAGAGGTGCTATGGCACTATGCGCGACCGGTTTCGAGCGGCCTCATCGATGATGCTTCCGGTCACATCAATCGCGGTGTGGCTATATCAGGTACCCGCCTGTATATGGAAACAGACAATGCCCACCTGGTCTGTCTCGATTCCCGGTCGGGCAACCTGATTTGGGACATTCCTTACGCCGATTGGAATAAGAACTATGGGGCCACCGGTGCTCCGCTGATTCTCAAAGACAAGGTATTGGTGGCTACGTCTGGCGGAGACGACGGCGTGCGAGGCTTTCTCGCCGCCTTCGATGCTACTACCGGAAAACTGGCGTGGCGCTTGTGGACGATTCCAGCCCCGGGAGAATTCGGCTCTTCCAGCTGGCCTGGCGATACGTATCTTCACGGCGGCGGCACCGCATGGATGCCCGGCACGTACGATAAGGAGCTGAACACCCTCTACTGGGGCACCGGCAATGCTTCACCGGATTACGATGGAAGCGTTCGCCCCGGCGACGATCTCTACACCGCCAGCCTGCTGGCGATTGATCCCGACACCGGCAAGCTCAAGTGGTACTTCCAATTCACTCCCCATGATCTCTATGACTACGATAGTGTCGAGACCCCTGTTCTGGTAGACACGCAATACGAGGGACAGCCGAGAAAGCTGATTGTCCAGGCCAATCGTAATGGTTACGTTTACGTGCTTGATCGCACCAACGGAAAATTTCTATCTGCCACTCAATTCGTTAAGACCCTGAATTGGGCCAAGGGAATGGATCCCAATGGCCGGCCGATACCCAGTGATTTGGTGCCGACCGCGGAGGGAACTCTCATTTGTCCGGGAGTCGAAGGGGCTACCAACTGGCATTCCCCCTCGTATAGTCTGACTACGCATCTGTTCTACTTTATGGCTCTTGAGAGTTGCTCAGTTTACTTTCGCAAACCGGCGCCATTCGAAGAGGGCAAGGAATATTACTCCACCGGAACCAAGCGCGACCCAAATGCGAAGAGTACGCAAGCGCTTGTTGCCTTTGACCCGCGCACTAAGGAATTTGTATGGCGCTACCCGCAGGCGGGTGATTCACATGGTTATGGTGGCGTAATGACCACGGCGGGCGGCTTAGTATTCTTCGCCGACAATCAAGGGTTCTTTGAGGCTGTGGATGCGAAGACGGGAAAATCGTTGTGGCATTTCAACACCGGGCAAACCCTGCATGCATCGCCGATGAGCTATGCGGTGGGCGGCAAGCAGTACGTCGCCGTCGCGTCGGGCAGTGACTTATTCAGCTTTGCGTTGCCCCAGTAGGAGCGCCGCTTACATCAGCACCAAATCGATCTTCTTGGCATCCGGCTCCAGCGGCTTAATCCGGAAGCTGCGAATCTGCCCCACGTTAATGCCCTCGGGCTTCGTTGGGCCGCTGCTGGGGCCGCCCTTCCAGCGCGCCTTCAACATGGAACTCAGCGATGACAGATCCACCCGGCCCTCACCCGATGGCGCTTCTGTCACCGAGCTCTCCGTGCTTGTCCGCCATGTGCCCTCGATGCCTTCGCCCAATTCCACACGAGCCAGTCCTTGCGCGACCTCGACAATGCGGCCGGTAACCACGCTACCCGGTGGGTGTTCGGCAAGATATTCGTCCAAGCTCACCGTCACCGGTTGCTTCATGCTCAGCCGCAGTTGCCGCTTCGCCTTGTCCACCTCGAGCACTTGAGCTTTGACGATCTGACCTACGCGGAGCACGTCCTGCGGGTGATGAATGCGTTTCTCTGCGCTGATCTCGCTCACGTGGATCATGCCTTCCACCCCATCCGCAAGCTGCACGAACGCGCCGAATTTGGTGAAGCTGGTCACCGGTCCTTCGATTGCGGAGCCGGCCGGAAACTTTTGCTCGATCTCGGCCCACGGGTCACCCAGCGTCTGCTTAAGCCCGAGTGAAAGGCGGCGTTCGCCCATATTCACGCCCAGGACCACCGCTTCCACGGCGTCCCCTACATTGAGCACATCGCTCGGCTTCCTGACCTTCTTAGCCCAGGACATCTCTGACAAGTGGATCAAGCCCTCAACCCCGGGCTCTATCTCAACGAATGCCCCAAAGTCCGCGACGCGGGTCACGGCGCCGTGTACGCGATCCCCGGCTTTCAATTTTGCTGCTACTCCATCCCAAGGGTGGGGTAATAGCTGCTTCATGCCTATCCCAATGCGTTGTTTCTCGGCATCAATCTTGAGCACCTTGGCTTCGATCTGCTGCCCCACCGAGAGCACGTCTTCGGGATTGCTCACGCGGCTCCAGGAGATATCACCGACGTGGAGCAACGCGTCCACCCCGCCGATATCGACAAACGCGCCGTAGCCGGTAAGGCTGCGCACCTCGCCGTGCACCGTATCGCCTTCTTTGAGCTCAGAGTACCGCCGCTCCTTGGTGGAGCGATCTTCTTCTTCTGTGACCGCGCGGCGATCGACCACCACATCTTCTTCGGTCACTTCAAGCTTGATGATGCGGCAGCGGATCTGCTGTCCGACGAGACGCTCCAGGTCGGCTGCGTCGCGTGCTCCGCTGCGCGAGGCGGGCATGAAAGCGCGCACACCCACGTCCACGCTTACTCCGCCTTTGACTACGCCCGTCACTGTCCCGGCGATGATCGCCTTGCTGGTAAAGGCCTGTTCCAGCGCAGACCAATCCTTCGGTTGTTCCACCTTGAAGCGTGAAAGCTCGTAGTACCCTTCGAGATTGCGGCCTTTGACCGATACCAGCAACCGGTCGCCTGGCTTTACCGCTTCGTTCCCACTTTGAAAGAGGGCCAGCGGCAGCACGCCTTCGGTCTTGTAGCCGATATCCACGAAGACCGAGTCGGCGGAGACGGCGATGACCGTTCCTTCGATCTGTGTGTTGCCGCCTTCGCCTTTGCGTGCATGGCTCTGCTCGTACTCTGAAAAAATCGCGCCAAAGGATTCGCCGCTTTCGGAAGCGGCTTCTAATTCCGGATTGTCGGGGTGTGGACTAGACATGGGGACCCAAGCTTACGAGCAGCTGATTTTGCTCAGGATAACACTTCCGGCACTATGCCCCGGCTAACGACACATGGATCGCGCCAAAGCAGCCCGCTTTAAGAGGTTGCAGAAAAAACCGCAGGCCGTAGTCCTGAAAATGAACTCGCCTTTACAGCCGAGTACCCCTGGTTCCTCACAAAGGGCCGTGCCCCATATCTCGCTCGTTTTTCGCGAGAGTGGGATTCCACTGATGTTGACCGCTAAGTGCGTCGGATGAATCGAGAGTCAGAGGGAAACATCAGTGGAATCCCACATCTCGCGAAAAACGAGCGAGATGGGGCACCCGGCCCTTTGTGAGGGAACCAGGGGTACTCGTCCCGCATCGAGCTAAACTCGCTGCTAGCCCGTTGCAACCTCATCCTCTTCGCGCTCTTGGGGCACGATCATCAGGTGCTTGAGCGCGGTCCCGCGGAGCAGGCTAACGTTCTGCGGCTTCCCGGCGCGCTCCGTGGTGAGCAGACGATGCAGATCGTCAATCCCCCCCACCGGTTGTGCCGCAAAGCCCACAATCACGTCGCCTTCCTGCATCCCCGCAATAGAAGCAGCGCCATTCGCCGCCACCGCTGTGGCCATCACGCCCGAAGAGAGGGGGAGCTTGTACTCATACACCAGACGCCGCGGAATCGGCACATTTTGCGCCGCAATCCCAATCGAGCTCCGGCGCACCCGGCCGTGCTGCAGGATCTGGGCCACCACGTACTTCGCCGTATCGATACCAACAGCGAAAGAGAGCCCCTGGGCGCCCTGGATAGTTGCCGTGTTCACTCCGATAACGAAACCCGCGGAGTCCAGCAGCGGACCGCCGGAGTTGCCCGGATTGAGCGGCGCATCGGTCTGGATAATCTCTTCCATCGTGCGTCCGGAGGCCGACCGCATAGTGCGGCCGAGCGCACTCACCACCCCCGCGGTCACCGAGAACTGAAAGCCGAACGGATTCCCCACAGCGATCGCAATCTGCCCGATGCGCAACTGTTTGGAGATGCCCAGAGGGGCAGGGGAGAAGACAGCATGCTCGGTTCTGAGCACAGCGATATCCGTATCCGGATCTTCTCCGATCAGCACCGCGCCACTGCGCGCGCCATCGGTAAAGGTGAGCGAGATCTTTGCTGCACGGTGAACCACATGGCTGTTGGTCAGGATCAACCCGTCGGGAGTGAAGACGAAACCGGAGCCGGACCCCTCGTGCCCCGGCCGATTGCCCCGGGGCGCGCTCTGGACGTCGATCTTCACCAGCGACCCGCTCACCCGTTCGACCGCCTGCGTTACCGCGCGAGAGTAATTATCCAACAGATCGGAATCGTCGAGCCTGCCTGAGACCACACCAGCAGCGCCGGAGACCAGAGATTCGTGTTCCATTTGCTTCCCTTTCAAATTGCAACCAGGCCGCGCGTCACGCCAATTGTCACTGCTTCTGTACGCGTACGCGCGCCGAGTTTAGCCATAACCGAGCTCACGTGGAACTTCGCGGTATGCTCTGAAATGTTAAGCGCTGCGGCCAACTGCTTGTTCCTGTAGCCCCGCGCCATCCAGCGCAAAACCTCCACCTCTCTGGGCGTTAGATGTTCGCTGCCTGGAATCGATTCTTCCGGCCCAGAAGGCAAGCGCGGCAGCGTGACGGAAAAACCTGCCACCGTTGCCGAGATGGCGGCGACCAGTTGCGCTGTGGTGACCTCCATCGGAAGCACAGAATAAATCTTCATGCGCGCCGCACTGCGCACCGTGGCCGCCCCCGGTTCGCCCGCCAGCAGCACCGTGGGTGTCTCCGCAAACACTTCGTCAAACCCACTGCGATGGCGCACGCTGGCCAGAAAAGCCTCGCCGGCCGCAATCAATATCGCGTCCGGGGTTTCACTCTGCGCGCGAAACAGCAGCGTCGACGAAAGCGCGACTGGTAGCATTTCCAACTCCGGCGCAGCGCGAAGGGCCGCGAAGCGGCCGGCGTGGATCATCGAATCCACGCCAGG
Source organism: uncultured Acidobacteriaceae bacterium (assembly GCA_963785315.1). Lineage (GTDB taxonomy): Bacteria > Acidobacteriota > Terriglobia > Terriglobales > Acidobacteriaceae > PALSA-350. The sequence goes on from CAWAUX010000004.1 coordinate 690,670, forward strand.
CAAAACTACCAGTCGCTCGTGTTTGCGATCTTCAGTCACGATCCGCGAGGATTACCGTCAGATCTATTTTTACGCCTCCGCGTATCACTAACACGGCCACCGGGTCTCCAATCTTCAGGCCCGCGAGTCGATGCTGCACATCGTGCACGTTGTGAACCAGGTGGCCGTCGACCGACAGCACCAGGTCACCCACCAGCATCCCCGCTGCAGCGGCAGGCGCATTGGCTTCCACGTGCAGCACCAGCAGCGCCTCGTCGACGCCTGCGGCGAAGTGCGGCCGCAGGGCCTCGGGGACGGGAACGGCTTGCATAGCAGCGCCAAGAAAGGGGCGCGGCACATGGCCCCGTTCCAGAATTGCATCCACCACTCGATCGATGGTGGTTGCCGGTATGGTGATGACTGCGCTTCGTGCCAGGGCCGAGCTGTTGATCCCCAACACGCGACGGCCCTCGTTCACCAGCGCGCTGCCCGATTGGCCCACGTAGAGCTGCACATCCGCGCGGATAAGCCGATCCATCTGCCCACCGCGCCAGGTGCGCCAACCGCTGCCCAGGCGCGCGATGATTCCCGCGCTGGCTGAAATGTCGCCAAGCGTGGAACGGCCTACGGCCAGCACCACCTCGCCCACGCGCGTTGGCTGGGAACCAATGGCTTCCGCGGGCTTGCCTACACCGTTGTCTACGCGAAGTACCGCGAGGTCGGTTCCCGCATCTGCGCCCGCAAGTGTGGCCGGGAACGGATCACCGTGCTGAGCGACTTGGAGCGAGTCGCTGCGTCGCAGTCCCTGACGCACGGTCACGATGACTCCAGGCCGCCATACCACACCGCTCGAAGTCGAGCGGCCGCCGCCACGCACCGTCACGATGCTGTCTTGAACGGCTTCAATTGTTTCTGCTATTGAGTTGGAGAGCCCACTCCAAACCCCTGAATTCTGCACTGCTGTCGCCATGATTTTCTCCATTAAGGACAAAATCATGGTGACACTTCAGGGGAGTGTGCACATCGCCCAGATGACTAGGTTCGCTAGTGCAGTTTCGCAATTGGTGTAGACCGAAGGGATAGATCCTTTCGTGGTTTTCTCCCAAGGAAAACCACACCTCGCGATCTTTACCAGGCCAGAGTCATTGCGAAACTGCATTAGTCCTGTTGATGGAAGAGCGCGTTGTTTATGTCCGGCCAGACTTCCTTGAAAGCGAAGGTGCAGCCATCAATGGCGAGATTCGTGACCCATCGCTGGTAGGTTTTGGTGAGCGTGCGTTCCTGGCTCGGATAATAGAAATTAGCCACGCCCGAGAATGCGCCGGCTCCCACAATCTCGCTGAAATTAAAGGTCTCGTGGCCCTCATCGGAACGCGTGACTATGATGCGTGTGAATGCGTAGCCTAGCCGTTTGGCAAAATCCCCCTTGCCCAGGGTGTAATACCTCGTATCCTCATGCATCACTGAAGGGACAATGAACTCAACCCAAGTGTTCTCGTTGATGGCGTCGGCAAGGGTGTGCCAGTAATATCTGCCATAACCTTTAGCGCCCTGACCAAATTCAGGGTAGGAACTGTTCGCCTGCGCAACCCCAGCCTGACCAGCTACGAAAATGAACGAAGAATAATCAACGCTGTCCTGCATCGCAGTCTTCAGCTTTTCCTTGACCGACTGCGGCGGGAGATGTTCATCTGCGCTCACCGCGCGGAAGTTGGGGACGACGTAAAGAATGCGCTTGGTTTGTCTTCCCTCAGCCAGCGGATCGACCGCAGCACCGGTGCCCAATGTGGATCCCGAACCTTCCGGAGGAGGCTCACCAGAAGCTGTCTGCTGCTGCACCCCGCTACCCGGGTCATCGGGGAGGTCCGCATTCGCAACATCGAAAGAAACCGCTGTTAGATAAGCCACCGTCCCATGCTGGCTCGCCGCCTGTACCGCGAGAGTCAAGCCCTCAGGAAGAAGTTCATCCGTGCTCGCCTTCGCTGCCGGAGCACAGATGCTCCCCAGCAGGAGTCCAAAAACAAGAACAGATGATCTCGTGGAAAACTTCATACGGGCCCTTTGAATACCGTGGTGTGAGTTTGTAAGCTACTCGTGTTCTGTAGGATCTCCCGCCGCAGTACCAAAGCGATATCCCTCGCTTGTTGGATACTGATTGGTCGGTTCTGCTGGTCCTTACTGGTTCTTTTGTTTCACGCGATGGAAGCTCTTCGCCGGCCATCGCCAAGCGGAACCCGATTGCGCTCACTCACGATCACGTTCTCACAAATGACGGTCTCATACTTTGACGGGAGAATCGAGCAGAAGTGGGCCAGGGGCGGGGAAAAGTTCCTTGGAAGAAACTGTTGGCCTACAACCTTTAGGGTAGGAGGTACTTTTTCAGCGCTGTCAGACCCTCTTCGATCGCCTTCGGATCGATGGCGTAGCCAAAGCGAACATGGCCCTCGCCCTGCCCTCCGAATACCACGCCGGGAATCGTGGCCACGTGCGCTTTGGTCAGCAGCAGCCTGGCTGCGGTGCGGCTGTCTTTGCTGATCTTCGTCACTCGAGGAAAAGCGTAAAAAGCCCCCTGGGGTATCTCGCAGGACAGCCCGGCCTCGTTCAATCCGTTGACCAGCAGATCGCGTCTGCTGGCGGTACTCCTCGCGTCGCGCATCGATCTCACTGCGCGGAATGCGCAGCGCTTCCAGGGCGGCCCACTGTGTCATGGTGGAGACGCCATTCGCGGAATAAAGAACCAGCTTGCGCAACCCGCTCATAAATGGCTCCTGGGCCACGGCGTATCCCACCCGCCATCCGGTCATGCCGTAGGTTTTCGAAAAGGTGTACGTCGAAATAGTGCGTTGCGCCATGCCCGGCAGGGATGCGATCGAGAAGTGCTCCCCATCGTAGACCAAATCTTCATAGGCCTCGTCCGCAATCACCAGCAGGTCATGTTTCCTGGCGAACGCCGCCACTTCCTCCGCTTCCCAGCGGGAGAAGACTGTGCCCGAGGGATTCTGCGGCGTGTTGTAGTAGATCGCGCGCGTGTGGGGCGTGGTGAAATCCTCCAGTGTTCGCGTCAGGCCTGCGCTGCGCGCCGTTGCTGTCGGCACCAGTAGGGCACGCGCCTGGCAGCCTGTGATCATCTCCCGGATCGGGGTCCAGTAGGGAGAAAAAAGCAATACGTCGTCGCCCGGATCAAGCACCGCCTGGAAAGCAACATATAGTGCGTGCGCTCCGCCGGCGGTCACGATTACATTTTCCGCGGAGACCTCGAGCCCATTCCGCTGGTTCAGCTTGGCGGCGATTGCCTGGCGCAGAGGTTCTATGCCTGAGGAGGGCGCATAGCGGGTCTTGTTCTCGACCGCGGCGCCGATCAACGCATACTTTATGGAAGCGGGAGTCTCGAAGAAGGGTTCGCCACCGTGGAATGCGTGCACCTTTTGCCCGGCCGCGCGCAGTTCTATCACTTTGTTCCGCACCTGGACGATATCGGAAAAACCTACTTCATCCAGTCGCTTGGCCAATCGCATTGCGTCTGCCGCCATATTGCCCTCATCCCTCCACATTGCTAGTGTTGAGCAAATGAAGTCCAGATATCTCTACCTTGCGGCGGCCGCCGGCTTCCTGGCGGGGGCGGTGGTCGAATTCTTACCCCCACACAACATCAAGGCTGCTGTTCTTGATGCGGTCGCGGGAGCCATCTTCTTCTTTCTTGGAGCGGGTGCGCAGAAGAAGAGCTAGATCTTGATAAATACTTTCTTCCGGTACATCAATAGAACCGGTATGAAGCAGACCAGCACGAAGGCAATCGCGTAGAGCAGCGATCCGAAGGACGGATTGATCACCGGAAAGAAAAAATGCTGATAGATGAATTGCTGTAGGCTGGTGATGCCGGGCGCCGTCGCGCACGCTTATGGAATCAATTCCGCCGGCCAGCAGTTCTGAGAAAACATACGCGGTAATGGCGTTGGAGCCGAAGACCAGCCACGGATACGTCCAGCCGCGCGTCCACTTTTTGATCTCCACTGCGTAAAAACAAATGGCCAGCAGCAACAGCGTGCAGCCTGCGGCAAACAGCACATAGGAGCTGGTCCAGAGTTTCTTGTTGATCGGGAACCAGACGTTCCATATCTCTCCCAGCACCAATCCACTGATCGCGGCGCCCAGTAGTCCGGCCGCTTTGGTGGATAGCGATTTCGGGCGCCGCAGCCATATACCGGTGAGTACACCGAAGAGAATGGTGCCCATCGCGGGGATATCGCTCAGTAGACCTTCGGGATCGCGGACCCCTTCGTAGAGGCGGCCGGAAAGGAGCTTGCGGTCCAGATACGCTACCCAGTTCTGATTAGGATCGAGCAGGGGAACGCTGTGGGTGGGAACGCCGATTCCCGGGATAGGAACCCAGCGCATCAGGATCCAATACCCCAACAAGGCAACCACCGCAGTGCTGGCTGCTACCCACGCCCGGCTATTCCATAGATAGAGCAGGCTGGCTATCAGGAAGCAGACAGCGATGCGTTGCAGCACGCCGTAGATGCGCAGGGTTCCCAGGTGAAACAAGGGAAAACCATTGACCACCAGGCCCAGCAGAAACAGGATCACGAAGCGCCGCAGCACATGCAGACGCAGAGTAGTTTTTGATTCTCCGCGCGCTAGCCGCGTTTCGGTTGAGAAGACGATGGAGATGCCTGCGATGAAGAGGAACGATGGGAACACCAGGTCGGTAAGCGTCCAGCCGTTCCACGCGCTATGTTCCAACTGGTTGTAGCTGTACTTGCCGCTGCCGCCGTTGTTCACCAGGATCATGAACGCGATGGTGATCCCGCGCGCTACATCGAGCGAGACCAGCCGGCGCATGGTGTTTACCATGCTCTGCGGAGCTGTGACCGTTGTAGCCGCACTCTTGGTAGCCGAGGTAGCCATGCTGGGAAGTGTATCTGCTGCATCGAAGCAGTGTCGACTGATAATCTCCGTAGAATGCGGGGCTCTGTAATCTGGTTCGTGCTAGCCGTCGCCTGGGGGGTTGACTGCCTGCTGGCCTTCTTCCATCACAGCCGGGTGCAGGTCGGTCTCACCGGCTTGTTCGCCTGCTGTTTCTTCGTGGCCGGCTGGTTCTTCCGCAAGCGGGAGCGAAAGCTTATACGTAAACCGCAGGTCCCGCCACTACGCTAACGCTCGGTCGAGAGAACCGCAAAAGGCGCCTCGAGTGTTGTTGTATCCCATTCAAGCCGTACTTTGGCTTGAGTGGGCTGGGATGCCTCACCTCAGGTCGCGAGAATTCCTGAGTACACCGCCATACCGGCGACTGCATCCACTCCGATCGCGTCCAGGGCGTCAATCTCGGCTTGCTCACGGATCCCCCCGGCCACGATCAACTGCCGTTTCGTCATCTGCCTCAGGCGCTGAGCCACCTCGAGGGGAAAGCCCTGCATAGTCCCTTCCCGATCGATATGAGTGTAGAGAAACGCACCACAAAACGGCTCCAACTGAGGAATAGCCTCGTCAGCAGTAAGCGCCACCTGGTCCTTCCAGCCCTTTACCGCCACGCGCCCTTGCTTTGTATCCACGCTGAAAACCAGCTGCTGCACACCTACCTCCGCAGCCAGGGTCCGCGCAAACCCAGTATTGACCAGCTCCGCGCCGCCAAAGAGCGCCGACCCAACAATCACCCGCCGCGCCCCCGCGCCCAGCACAGCGGCCGCTTTCTCAGCCGAGCCGATGCCGCCGCCCACCTGGCAAGGCAACTGCCTGGCGATTCTGGCGATCAGTTCGCCGTTATCGCCCTGCCGCATGGCTGCGTCGAGGTCAATCAACTGCACCAATGGATAGTGTTGAAAGCGGCCAATCCAATATTCGAAATCGTCGAAGGCCAGCTTGAGCTTCTCGCCCCCCACCAGTTGCACAATCCGGCCGCCCATCAGGTCAATCGATGGAATCAGCATGGCAGCCTCACCGGGACACCCCGCAAGGCCAACTCCTGCTTCAGCGCCCGGACGTCGGCGATGCCGAAGTGGAAGATGCTGGCCGCCAGCGCCGCATGCGCTTTGCCCGCCTGGAATACCTCAGCAAAGTGCTCCGCAGTCCCCGCGCCACCGGAGGCAATCACGGGAATCTCCACTGCCTCGCTGACCCGGGCGGTCAGCTCACAATCAAAGCCCGCGCGGGTGCCATCAGCATCCATCGAGGTCAACAGGATCTCACCCGCCCCGCGCGCTTCGGCTTCGCGTGCCCATTCGATCACCTGGCGCCCGGTACGCTTACGTCCGCCGCTTACAAACACCTCCGCCTGGCCCACCGGGTCGGCGCTATCCGCAGCCCGCCTGGCATCAATGGCCACAATCACCGCCTGGGCGCCAAAGCTGCGCCCAATCGCGTCAATCAGGGCAGGGTCAGCGATCGCCGCCGAGTTGACACTCACCTTGTCCGCCCCGGCATCGAATACTGCGGATGCCTCATCCGCCGAGCGTATACCGCCGCCCACCGTGAACGGGATAAACAGCTCCTTCGCCGCGCGCCGCACTGTTTCCAATAAAGTCCCGCGCCCCTCGTGTGTGGCCGTGATATCCAGCAACACAATCTCATCCGCACCCGCGGCCGCATGCCGTTTGGCCAATTCCGCCGGGTCTCCTGCGTCCACCAGGTCCACGAACTGCACCCCCTTTACCACCCGTCCGCTGCGCACATCCAGGCAGGCGATAATCCGTTTGGTCAGCATGCCAGCTCCACAAAGTTGCGCAGCACCCGCATGCCCGCCGCCCCGGACTTCTCCGGATGAAACTGCACCCCCATCACGTTGCCCCGCTCCACTGCTCCGGAGAACTCACCGCCGTACGCGGTGACCGCAACGGTTTCGGTGACCAAGGGAGCCCGATAGGAGTGGGTGTAATACACAAAAGCGCGGTCCTCTACGCCCTGCATCAAGCGCGATTGCGGATCGACGCGGACTTCATTCCATCCCACGTGGGGAACCTTCACCCCAGGGGCAAACCGCTCGCACTCGCCCGGAAAAAGGCTCAGCCCTTTCACCGCCGGTGCCTCCGTGCTGCCCTCGAATAACCATTGCAGCCCCACGCAGATTCCCAGGAAGGGCACGCCTCGTGCGATGGCTTCGCTTACCGAGGCGGTGAGGCCCGTCTCCTTCAGCAACTGGGTAGCTTGAAAATGGCCCACTCCGGGAAGGATGACCTTCGTCGCCCTGCGCACAACCTCGGGATCAGCAGTGACCGTTGCCCGGCAACCGAGGGCATCGAGAGCCTTCATCACCGAGGTCAGGTTGCCGGCCTTGTAGTCAATGACAGTGATCACAGCAATCCTTTGGTGCTGGGCAACATCTTGCCCATTTGCTTATCCCTCGAGCAGGCCACGCGCAGCGCCCGGGCGAAGGCTTTAAAGAGGGCTTCAATTTTGTGGTGGTTAGAGCGGCCGTACATGGTGGCTATATGCACGTTGGCCCGCGCGCCGCGGGCGAAGCCTTCAAAGAAGTCCTCTACCAGTTCACTTTGCAAATCGCCTACCAGGCGCTTCTTCACTTTGGTCTTGACCACGCAGGCCACTCGTCCGCTCAGGTCGACCGCGGCGACGCCCAGGGTCTCATCCATCGGCATCAGGAAGTATCCCGCGCGCAAGATACCCTTCTTGTCGCCCAGTGCCTGATCGAAGGCCTCGCCCAGCGCAATGCCGACGTCCTCCACGGTGTGGTGCTGGTCTACGTCCAGATCGCCATCGCATGTGAGCTCCAGGTCGAAAGCTCCGTGGCGGGTAAACAGCTCCAGCATATGGTCGAAGAAGCGAATGCCCGTCTTCACCTTGTAATGTCCGGTGCCCTCCAGCGTCAGCTTCAGGGAGATTTTGGTTTCAGTTGTCTTGCGCTGAATAGCGCCCCGGCGCACTGTCTGCTTTGCCATCATGCTTTCTCCCAACCAATCTCGTTCAGTGCCTCTGTCATCGCGGCGATTGCCTGCTTCATCTGTGCCCGCGTGCCTATCGTCAGGCGGACACACCCATCGCAACCCTGGTCCTTCGATCGGTCGCGCGTGAGCACCCCTCGCCGGTGCATGGCCTGTACGAACTCGGCGTGCCGGGGTCCAATCTTTACCAGGATGAAGTTGGCCTGGGAAGGCCATTGGGGCACGCCCAACTGGCGCAGACTCTCCACCATCTCCGTCCGCGCCGCCTTTACTTCCTCCACATACCACTGCAAGTACTCTTCGTCATCCAGCGCCGCCGGAAGGCAGGCCAGCGCCAGCGAGTTCACGCTGTAGGGGGAGATGACCGTTCGCAACCACTGTTGAACCTCCGCCGGCGCGGCCAGCATCCCCAGCCGTAGTCCGGCCAGTCCATAGGCCTTGGAAAAGGTGCGCGCCACGATCAGGTTCGGCACCTGTCCCACCAGGTCGATGACCGTTTGGCCGCAGAAGTGGTAATACGCTTCATCCACCAGCACAGCGGCATGCGGCGCACGATGGAGAACCTCAAGAATCTGCTGCCGGCTGGCTACGGTGCCGGTGGGGCTGTTGGGGCTGGCGATGGCGATCAAACGGGTCTTCGGCGTGATCGCCGCCAACAGAGCCTCGAGAGGGAAGGCAAAATCTTCTTCCGACGGGACCGTCTTGACGGTCGCATCAGTGCAGGAACCGTAGACCTCATACATTGAGTAGGTCGGGGTAGGGAAGAGAAACTCGTCGCCGCGATCCAGGTAGGTTTGGCAAAGCACATGGATTGCCTCGTCCACGCCGTTGGTAAGCAGCACTGTGGCAGGTTCAAGCGATAGGTGCTGCGCAACCCTGGCCTCCACCTGGCCTCGCTCGGGGTACTTCGCCAGGTCCGCAGCGGCGATTCTCTCCAGGGCCTCGAGCACCCGCGGAGAGCAAGCTACGGTGTTCTCGTTAAAATCCAGCCGCAGCCCCTGCCGCCCACCCAGAGGAGGGTGGTAGGCGTGCATTCGTCTCACCGCGGCCCGTGGCTCTGGTGTTTGTTGCAACACAATCTCAGCCATCGATCCCCCTTGCCCGCACTGCTTCCGCATGGCCATGCAATCCTTCAGCTAGGGCCAGCGTGATCGCCGCCGGCCCTAGCTTCTGCAGCGCCGCCAGCGAGTATTCCTGTACCGTGATCAGCTTCAGAAAATCCATCACACTCAGCCCGCCCCGCACCTGGGCTACCCCGCCAGTCGGCAGGGTGTGGTTAGGGCCAGAGACGTAATCCCCCATCGGCTGCGGCGAGTAGCGGCCAATAAACACCGAGCCCGCATTGTGCACCCAGTCGAGGTCCTGGTTGGCATCGACGCTCAGATGCTCCGGAGCCAGCCGGTTGGTAATTTCGCGTGCCTCGTCCACCGAACCTGCGACGATCGCCAGGCCGCTCCGTTCGATTGCCTGTTTGGCGATGGAATTCGTTTTGACCCGCTGCTTCACTTCCTTGACCACTGCGCGTGCCAGGGAAACGTTCGTGGTGATCAGGATGGCCAGCGCTTCGGGATCATGTTCAGCCTGGGCAACCAGGTCAGCGGCGATCCCGACTGGATCGCCGCTTTCGCTCGTCACCACGATCTCCGTTGGGCCGGCCAGCATATCGATTGCGCAATCGAAGGCCACCATTTTCTTGGCCGCGGTCACATACCAGTTGCCAGGGCCTACGATCTTGTCCACGCGGCGGATGGTTTCGGTGCCAAAAGCGAGAGCCGAGATCGCCTGGGCGCCACCGATGCAGTAGAACTCGCTTATACCGAGCAGAGCCGCGGCTGCCAGGGTCTCCTTCGCGGGTTTCGCCGAGACCGCCACGATGCGCTGCACTCCGGCCACCTGCGCCGGGATCACTGTCATCAGCAGGGTAGAGGGCAACGGATAGCGTCCGCTGGGCACATAACACCCCACCGCGCCCAGGGCCCGCACCCGCTGGCCGGTGGTTAGCCCGTCGGAGGATGTGCTCCAATCCTTCGGCATCTGGCGTCCGGCGAATCGCCGGATATTCCCGGCTGCCGTCTCCATCGCGGCCTGCAGCGGTTTGGGCGTTTCTTCCCACGCTTGTTCCATTTCGCCACGGCTTATTTCGAGTGGCTGTTGCGGCGCCAAGCCGTCCAGCTTAGCCGCGTAGCGGCGCAGCGCCCGGTCCCCGCCCTTGCGCACATCGGCCACAATGCGTTGCACCACCGGCATCGTGCGCGCCGTGTTCCGCGCGCCTCTCAGCTCCAGTTCGCTCAGCATCTGACGGGTCTGCTTGCCACCCGAGCCACGTGTCCTCACCAGCCTCATGCAGACGCTCCTTGTGCAGTTCTTTCCGCCACTAGCCAATTTCCCATAGAAGCGCTGTGGTATCCCACTCAAGCCAAAACCGGGCTTGAATGGGGCATCCAGCCTTTGTTGCGGTCCCTCTGTCTAACCAGCATCGTGCAGAGACTACTTTCACCAGTAGCGAAAGCTGGGTGCCCCATTCAAGCCCGGTTTTGGCTTGAGTGGGATACCACAGAACTCGACCCTGCGCTTTACTCGCTTGCACCTAGAAAACGATCTTATTAAGCGGATACTCCACGATCCCCGTCGCCCCTGCGCTCTTGAGCTTGGGAATCACGTCGCGCAAAACGCTTTCCTCGAGCACCGTATTCAACGCCGCCCACCCGGCATCGCTAAGCGTGGAGATGGTGGGTGAATCCAGCGCCGGCAGCATTGCCAATACCTGGTCCAGGTGATTTTTCTGGACGTTCATCATCAATCCCACCCGGCCTTGCGCCGCAATCGCTCCATTCAGCATCAGCGAGATATTGTCGATCTTCTGCTTCTTCCACGGATCGCCATAGGCCGCCCGATTCGCAATCAAATGGGTTTCGCTTTCCATCACCGTATCGATGATGCGCAGCCGGTTTGCCCGCAGCGAACTGCCCGTCTCGGTTACCTCCACAATCGCGTCGGCCAACGTGGGGGGCTTCACTTCGGTCGCGCCCCAACTGAATTCCACTTTCACCGGAACCTTCTTGCCCGCGAAATAGTTCCTGGTTACCTCGACCAGTTCGGTCGCGATCACTTTCCCGCTTAGATCTTCGGCCTTCTGAAAGTCAGAATCCTCAGGCACCGCCAGCACCCAACGCACTTTGGTCCGTGTCGCTTTGGAATAAGTCAGCCCGGTAACGCTGGCAACGTCGAGTCCGCTCTCCACCACCCAATCGATGCCGGTGAGTCCTGCATCCAGAACCCCTTTTTCGACGTACCGTGCCATCTCTTGCGCACGAATGAGCATGCACTCGATCTCGCTATCGTCGATTCCTGGAAAATACGATCGGCCATTGGCATAGATGTGCCACCCAGCTCGTTCAAATAGCGCGATGGTTGCATCCTGCAGGCTTCCCTTGGGAATGCCGAGCTTCAACTTACCTGCCATTCCGGGCCTCCATTTTCGCCATAGTGGGCAGTGCGATGTTATTCGTAAAACAGCTCACCGTACCCTCATGGCAGACCAGCCCGTCGCCTTCCACGACTACGCGAAACAGAACTGTATCCTGGTCGCAGTCGGCTGCAGCGGAGACTACGCGCAGCCGGTTTCCGCTGGTCTCTCCCTTCATCCACAGCTTCTGCCGCGTGCGGCTCCAAAATGTCACAAAGCCCGACTCCAGCGTCTTGGTGTAGCTTGTCTCATTGAGAAAACCTACCATCAGCACCTGTCCGCTCTCCGCATCCTGCACGATTGCAGGCAGCAGTCCGTCCATCTTCGCAAAATCGAGTTTCACTGCTTCGATCATCGCCACCCTCTCTTTTCACAACTCTGTAAACACAAAAAAGCCCGCGTGCGCTTCTCGCGCCGGCGGGCTTTTCCTGATCCTGGTTTCCTGGCCTTTATCGCTGCCCGGAAACGTCCGCCGACACGCTCGTCACGTGGTGATGGTGCTGACGATGATGATGGGTGCGGACTTGCATAGCTAATAAAAAGCTAACTGTCTCTTCCCCTGATGTCAACTTTCGCGGTCGATGCTGCCTTTCCATCGGTCTGCTACCATGCCGCCGGAAGCATTTTAATATTGGAGTAACCGAGGAGACTGCTCTCAACGCGGCCATTCCGCCAAAATCCGGGGTGGAAGGCCGCACCTGGCAATCCGGCCAGACCACAGTAAGTAATAGTAAGAATGCCTGATAGTCTTCATGCAAACCAACCCCGCCAAACTTCCGTACCTGCTGCTGGCCATCCTGGCTGTTGGTTCCGCGCTCTTTTATGTCGCCAGTACCGCTGCGACCTTTGACAGTTTTTTCAATGCCGGCCGTGCCCGGCTGCCGCTTGATTATTCCCACAGCGCCCGTTTCCTGGTGCAGCCGCTCCCCGAGTCGCTCCGCGCAGGCATGCAAGCTGAGGACCAGGTTCTCTCCGTGAACGGGGTCCCGTTTACCGGCATGGCCGGGCTGATTCGCCAGACCTTTCATGCTCATCCGGGGCAGATCGCTGCCATCGTTCATCGTAATGCAGCGGGGGAAATACAGACGGCGCATGTTGGGTTGATGGCGCAGCGACGGGCTCGTCCGACCTTTACCGGCTGGCTGATCAACATCGTTCTCGTTCTGCTCTTCCCCGCATTCTGCCTTTTGCTGGGATATTGGGTCGTTTTGGCAAAGCCGTTCGACTGGAATGCCTGGTTTTTGCTCGGAATCATGAATGTGGTTCCCCCTTTTATCGGTCGGGTGGGATACTTTCCCGGCTTCCTTGCGCCCTTCACCATCTTCTGGCAAATCTTCGCCTTCCAATGGATGTTCATCTCTCTCATCCTGTTCAGCATTCACTTCCCCGTCCGTTCACGCACCGACGTACGTTACCCGTGGTTGAAGTGGCTGATCATTATTCCGCAGATTCCTATCGTCCCTGCGACCTGCGCGCTGCAGTACGGCTTGCTCTATGACATCCGCTTCGTCCAACCCTATCTCTCCGCGTTCGATCCGCTGTTGCAGGCGGGAAATGTCTTCGAAGCAATTTCTCTCTGCATTTTCATCACTGCAATCATCAGTAAGCTCTTCCACGTCCCGGAGCCGGATGCCCGGCGTCGCCTGGCGGTGGTAGCTGCGGGTTCGCTACTCGGCCTTGGCCCGGTGCTCGCTCTCCTGCTGACTTCCACCTTCTCGCAAAAACCGGTCATGGAAATGGCGCCTTCCTGGGCACTGTTCACCGTGGCTGTTCTCTTTACTTTCTTTCCCCTCTCGCTCGCCTACACCGTGATCGTGCAGCGCGCGCTCGACCTGCGGATCATCCTCCGCCAGGGCACGCGTTACGCCTTTGCCCGCGGCACGCTATGGGTCTTGCAGGCTATTGTCTTTGTCTTCCTGGGTTTCCGTATCTTTCACTTTTCTCGTACCTCCGGCCGCGCCGCCCAGCTCATCTCTCCCGTGGTCTTCGTCGTGATCGTTCTCTTCCTGCGCCTGCGCATTGCCCGGCCTCTTTCCCTATGGCTTGACCGGCGCTTCTTTCGCGAAGCCTACTCTGTCGACCAGGTATTGACGGACCTCTCTGAGCAAGCACGCACCTTCACCGAAACTGAGCCCTTGTTGCGCACCATCGTTGAGCGCATTGGCCAGACGCTGCACGTGGAGCGCATCGCCTTCCTGTTGCGCCGGGGAAATCTCTTCAGCCTGCAGTATGCGCACGGAATCCCAGCTTCGATCGACGTTTCCCTGGCGGACAATTCCGCTACCATCCGCGCGCTCGCAATCGGCAGCAGCCCCAAACAGGTCTACCTTGAACGTCCCGACCCCTGGTTGGCATTAGCGCCCGCTCATGAACTCTCTGTGCTCAACCAGCTGGAGGCCGAGCTGCTGCTGCCTTTGCCTGGCCGCGCCGGTTTGATTGGAGTGATGGCTCTAGGGCCGAAGCTAAGCGAAGAACCATACTCCCGCTCCGACCGGCAGTTGCTTTCTTCCGTCGCCCTGCAGACCGGGTTGGCCATCGAAAACAGCGCCCTGGTTCACCGTCTGGCGGAGGAGTCAGCGCAGCGCCTGCGCATCGATCGCGAAATTGAAATCGCCCGTGAAGTGCAGGAGCGCCTCCTGCCCCAGACCTATCCCGTCGTAGCGGGGCTTGATTTTGCCGCTTACAGCCGCGCTGCGCGCGACGTTGGCGGGGACTATTACGACTTTATCGCCCTCGAAAACGGCAGCCTCGGAATCGCCATCGGCGATGTCTCCGGGAAGGGCATCTCTGCCGCCCTGTTGATGGCTTCCATTCGTGCAGCGTTGCATGGGCTAACCTTCAGCGGCGATCTCGTTCTGGCCCGGGTCATCGAGGGCCTTAACCGCATCATCCACGATTCCTCCACCAGTAATCGCTTCGTCACCTTTTTCTTTGGTGAATACGATCCCGTTGCGCGCACACTGGACTACGTTAATGCTGGGCACAACGCCCCCATGCTCTTGCGTCCTTCGACGCACGATGGTTTTTGCAATCCCGAGGCGGAGTGCACGGTGCAGCGCCTGGAAACCGGCGGACCGGTGCTTGGTATTTTTACTGAAGTTCACTATGAGCAGGGCAGAATCCAGTTGCGGCCTTTCGACTCTCTCATTGCCTTCACCGACGGAATCAGTGAAGCCATGAACGCCGGCCTTGAGGAATGGGGAGAAGAACACCTGATCGCGGCGGCCAAGTTGAGCACCCACCTTTCCGCGCAGGATATTGTCACTGCGGTGATTGCGAGCGCCGACCGCTTCACCGCGGGCGCGCCTCAGAACGACGACCTGTCCCTGGTCGTGCTCAAGGTGCTCTGAGATGCTTTTTCGCCGGCTGGTCGTGTTCCTTCTGTTCGGGTTGGCCGCCGCCTTGCGCGCACAAACACTGCCCGTCGAGTATGAAACCTTCGTGAGCCAGGGCAAGGCCGTCTCGTGCGCTGTTTACGGCCCCCATGAGGCCACCGCGACCATTATCTTTCTCCGTGGAGCGAGTTCTTCCGATCTTTCGCAGGGCCGGTTGGAGGCGCGGTTCTTTGCCGAGCACGGGTTTCGCGTTTTATTGCCCGATTATTTAAGCGCCACGCCCACTGCTGATGCAACCACCGCAAACTATCGTCGGTGGGCCCAGGTGGTCGAAGATATCGTTGCCGAGCTGCGTTCGCGTCCACTTCTCCGCAACAAGAAAATCGCTCTCGCCGGCCAGGATCAGGGAGCTTCTGTCGCCCTCATTGCCGGCACCCAGAGGTTAGAGGTCGAAGCAATTGCGGAATGGTCTGGCCTTCTCCCCAATCAATTCTTCTCCCAGGTACAAAGCATGCCTCCGCTCCTGATCCTTCACGGCGAGTTGGATAAGCAGGTCCCGATTGTCAACGCCCGCCAGTTAGTGCGTCTCTGCCAGCTCCGGGACTTCACCTGCGAAATTCAAATCTACGCCGGCGAAGGCCACGTCTTCGGTCCGCACGTCACGGACTCTGCCAACCAGCGTGCCCTGGCTTTTTTCCGCGTCTATCTGCCTACAAACCGCTAATGCCCATCGAGACGGGACGGGCTAAAACAAGACGGGGCGAAACCCCATAAGTTCTCCCACAAGATGACGATTTTGTGGGAGAACTAACGGAACGGAGACCTTTGTGCGGGAGCCGGGGCACACCACAGATCGCTCGGCTGCGCTCTCCTGGATTTCCTGTTGAGATTTGTGTCGTTGACGCACTTCATGCGGACACGCGGCCCTGTCCAGTGCTACGTGGCAGGAAATCCGGGTCGGGATGACAAGTGGAGGGTCGTGACTTTCAGTAGGGGCCGTTAGATCGGATGGGCTGAGGGAAACAACAGGTCCTCCACTAAAGCAAACCAGCAATATCCTCATTCGGATCCTTAAGCCCCAATCCCGTCATCTGCCGCCGGGACGCTTCAAGCATGTAGTAATGCAGCCTACCCGCTGCCGCTGCGTACCCCAATCCCTCTTCCCGGACATTTGAGATGCAATTCCGTTCTGCGTCTTTCCTTCCCCGCCGCGGCTCCCAGGTTATGTACACGCCAAGAGAATCAGGCGAGCTCAATCCCGGCCGCTCTCCAATCAGCACCACGGCCAAACTTGCGTGCAACGCCTCCCCAATCGCGTCTCCAACTGCGACGCGGCCTTGCTCCACAACGCATACCGGCGCTAGCCGCCAACCAGCAATCAAAGGCAAGACCTCTCGCAGTAAACGCAGCCCATGCCGCTCCACGGCCAGCGCCGAGAGCCCATCCGCAACGACGAAGACCACGTCGTATTCCCCAGGCGTGAGCAGCGCCGCGGAATCCTTGCTCAGTGTGCGCCCCAGATCCGGCCGCCTCAGATAGGTCGCGCGGTCCGCAGCCTGACTTTCCAGGGCAAGCGCCGCAAGTCCCGATCGGCGCAGCTCATCGCATAGCATGCGCACATCGATGGCCCCATGGACCGCATCGCGCGCTTGTGCATGTGCCAATTGAAAGTCGAGCAGGGGACCCGTCGCCAGGCTCACCCCGGTTCGCTGCAGGGCGACCCGGGCCGGCGTGTAACTGCGCAAGGCCTCGCGTGCTGCGTACGTCATCTCCGGCGGGGTCAGATCCAGATCAGGTTCGGAACGCTGCGACTTGGGATTCCGCTTACCAAGCATCGTCGGTTACGTGAGAAAGGCTGGTACATTCAGGCGCAAACGAGCATCGCTGTTGAGCCATGCTTCAAACTCCGGCGCCGGCCGCAAGCCCAATGCCCGCCGCAGGTACAGCGCATCGTGGAACGATGTGCTTTGATAATGCAACATCACGTCGTCGGCCCCGGGCACGCCCATGATGTAGTTCACGCCCGCCGCGCCGAGCAGCGTCAGCAGCACATCCATATCGTCCTGGTCGGCCTCGGCGTGATTGGTGTAGCAAACATCACATCCCATGGGCAGCCCGAGCAGCTTGCCGCAGAAGTGGTCTTCCAGGCCGGCGCGGATGATTTGCTTGCCGTCGTACAGATACTCCGGACCGATAAATCCCACCACCGTATTGACCAGCATCGGCCGGTAGCGGCGGGCAACGGCGTAGGCCCGCGCCTCACACGTTTGCTGGTCAACCCCGTGGTGGGCATCCGCGGAAAGTGCGCTGCCCTGGCCGGTTTCGAAATACATCACGTTATCGCCCAACGTAGGTTTGTGGCCATTCCCGGCAGCGAAGGAAGCCCCGCGCTTGAGCTCCCGGGCCGCCGCGCAAGCCTCATCCAGCAGCGCCAGACTCACTCCGAACGATTGGTTGGCTGCCTCGGTCCCGGCAATCGATTGAAATACCAGGTCCACCGGGGCATTTTGTTCGAGCGCCGCCATGAGCGTCGAGACATGCGCCAGCACGCAACTCTGCACCGGAATGCCATACTTCAGGCGTACGTGGTCGACCAACTGCAGCAGGGTTTTCACGCCATTCACATTGTCTGACGCGGGATTAATCCCGATCACCGCATCCCCGGAGCCGAGCAGCAGCCCATCGACCATCGCCGCCGCGATGCCCGCCGGGTCGTCCACAGGATGGTTTGGCTGCAGCCGCGTGGAGAGCCTGCCGGGCAAGCCTACCGTGGTCCTGAACCGCGTCACCACGCGTATCTTGCGGGCCACCAGGATCAGATCCTGCACCCGCATCAACTTGCTGGCCGCCGCGGCCATCTCCGGAGTTAAACCCGGTGCGACCGCCGTCAGCGCCTCGCCCGTCGTGGTGTCAGAGAGCAGCCAGTCGCGAAGCTCGCCCACCGTAAGCATCGCTATCGGAGCAAAGGCACCGGGATCGTGAGTATCGATAATTAGCCGCGTGACCTCGTCGTTCTCGTAGGGCACCACGGCCTGCTCGCAGAAAGGCCCGTAAGGGAAGGTCGGCCAAGGTCATTTGCGCCGCGGCTCGCTGTTCGCCGCTCTCCGCCGCAATTCCCGCCAGGGCGTCCCCCGATCGGTAAGGACTGGCCTTGGCTAAAAGGTCGCGCAGATCTTCGAAGTGATAGGTCACTTCGCGGATCTTTCGGCGCAGGCGCATAGGTTGGACCATAGTAATACGCTCCGCCGCGCCCAGATCCGCGCCTCTGATCTTTGCGCGCCTGATATCCTGCAAACCATCTTGGCCATCAACCGCAGCTACCACCGACGCACTGCCCTGTTGTTGGCGTTTGCCGCCGGCATTGTTTTTGGGTCGCGCGCGCTGGCCCAGGTTCCGGCAGTCTCTCACCCCCTCGTCCTCCATGCCGCGCGCCTGCTGGATATCGAAAGCGGCCGCCTGCTGACCCCCGGAGAGATCCTGGTCGAAGGAGAGAAGATCGTTGCCGCCGGTTCCTCGGTGGCCCATCCCGCTGGAGCCGAGACCGTCGATCTGGGCGACACCACCCTGATGCCCGGTCTGATCGACGCCCACGTGCATCTTTTCCTCCATCCCGGGGCCGAAGATCTGCAAACCGTGACCGAGTCCGTACCTCAGCGGGTGATCCTGGCCACCTTGGCTGCCAAGGCCGACCTGCTGGCCGGCTTCACTGCCGAGCGCGACATGGGTACGGAAGGCGCCGGGCCGGCCGACTCCGCCGTCCGCGACGCGATTGACAAGGGGCTTATCCCCGGACCCCGCCTGCGCGTCAGTGGCAACGCAATCAGCGTGCTCGGGGGCCATGAAGATGCACTCCATTACAACCCCGAACAGCACGTGCTCCCCAACGCCACCTACGCCAATACCGGCGATGAGTTGGTAGCCGTCATCCGCCAGCAGATCAAGGACGGGGCGGACTTCATCAAGATTTACGAAACCGGCCGCGACTTCTTCAAGGACGGCCAGTTTCACAGCATTGTTCAGTACTCTGAGCCGCAGCTTGCGCAGGCCGTCGCCGAGGCTGCACGCCTACAGACACGCGTCGCTGTGCACTGTGAAGGTGAGCCGGGCGCCCTGTACGCCGCTCAGGCTGGGGTAGCCTCGATTGACCACGCTGATCAGTTGGGCGACGAGACCATGCGCCTGATGCGCGAACGGCAGATCTACGCCGTCCCGACCTTTACCATCCAGGAATACTTTGCCGCGCACGCCGGCTCGCCAGAGGAGGCAGCGCAAGAACATCGGCTCCTCGACTATCACGTCCAGGAGTTTCACCATCAACTGGAGCACGGCGTACCGATGGCAGTGGGTTCCGATGTAGGCCCTTTCCCTCACGGGACACAGGCACGGGAGTTGGAGCTTATGGTGGAATACGGCATGAAGCCGATCGAGGTGCTCAAGGCGGATTTGCTGAACGGGTCCCGGTTACTCGACTGGGAGCACCAGATCGGAGTGCTCAAGCCTGGCTACAACGCCGACGTCATTGCCGTCCCTGGTAACCCACTGGAAGACATCCGCGTGCTCGAGCGCGTCTCCTTTGTCATGAAGGCGGGCGTTATCTACCGCCGCTAACCTCTGCTGCCGCATCGTTGGTGCGGGCTTTTACGCTGCGGAGGAATTTTGCCGGGATACCTTAGCACCACCCCGGCATTTGCATCCAAGCACATGTTGTTGTCCTGGCGGCCGAAAGATTCGGCGCGAAATGAGCCAAATGGGAGCGATCGTTCATCTTGCGGAGAAGAGAAACTTGTATAGTATCCTCAACAGTCACCACAGTAGTTACTCCCGACCCATTTTAGGGCCCAGTCGTGTGCTATGGCGGTCTTTTGCTGCAGATAGTCGATATAAGTCTTAAGGAGAGAGCATGAGAAGAACAGTAGTGGCGCTAAGCCTAATGGGCCTGATGGTCCTGCCCGCAATTGGACAGGATAAGGAAATAGACCGAGTAAAGGCCGCGGGAACCGTAATTACCGAGATCATGAACGTTCCTGACAATATTCCGCAGGGCGTGATTGATAAAGCGGATTGTGTCGTCGTTTTGCCCTCCGTCCTCAAGGCCGCCTTCGTTGTCGGTGGCAGCTACGGGCGTGGAGTGATGACCTGCCGGAGTGGCGCGCATTTTCACGGCCCCTGGAGTGCGCCAACTATGATGGCTCTCGAAGGTGCAAGTTTCGGACTTCAGTTAGGCGGCCAGGCCACGGACTTCGTCCTTCTGCTCATGAGCCCCAAATCTGCGGATAATATCCTTACCAGCAAGGTCAAGATAGGTGGGGATGCCTCCGCCGCCGCCGGCCCGGTTGGCCGTAATGCCTCCGCTGAGACGGATATAACCATGCGGGCAGAGATCCTCTCCTACTCTCGCGCGCGCGGTCTCTTCGCCGGCGTCTCCCTGGCCGGTTCCACTTTGCGTCCCGACAATGACGCCAACAAGAACCTTTACGGAAAAGAAGTCGACGCCAAGGCGATTGTCTTTGACAAGGCAGTACCCGCGCCACCCTCGGCGGCACTGTTGTTACACACGTTGAACAAGCATTCACCCAAGAACCTGTCTAAGTAGACTGGTTTCTAAAACCGGAAACGCCTGCACCGCCGTGCCCCAGACCCTTGCGCGCGGCGGTGCAGGCCAAATACAACGGGCCCGCTCATCGTCTTCCAAGCCAGGGAGGGATCATGTTCAGCCTGTTGTGGGAAGCCATTATCGGCCTCATCGTCGGAGCGCTGGCGAAGTTCATCATGCCGGGGAAGGATCCCGGCGGCATCTTCATCACCATGTTGATAGGAGTCGCCGGTGCATTGCTGGCCACTTTTATCGGGAGCCACGTTGGGCTGTACCGGGAAGGCCAGCGCGCCGGCTTCATCATGTCGCTGTTGGGCGCAATCGTGTTGCTTGCCCTCTATCGCTTAATCAAGGGAAAAACGTCGACCGCATAGCTCGGCCGCGGCCAGGGCACCCGCCCCTCATCCGACGCTTCGTCGTTACGGCAATGGCCCCGCTTATCCACCAGTTCCACAGTTCTGCGCCCCCCAACACCGGTTTACTGCCTTGATCGATCCACCCCCCGGGCGTAGCCTCAATTTCAGAGGCAACATGCAATCTCTCCTCACCGAATTCGCCCGGCTCGGCCAGCCTCTACCGATCCGATAGCCCCTAAGGGGTTGAAGCCGCGCCAGCAGCGGCCTTGCGGCGTTCTCCACAGCTGTTTGTTCGGCTTTGGGAATCCAATGGGGAGAATATGCATATAAACTACTAGATGTAGTGGTTCTGGCTTGACACACGCCATGGAGAGCGGTACTTTCGCATCTCACGGTCTTGCTCTTTCAATCTTCGGTTCTACCGTTTGCGGGTGTGTCGTCCACCAAAGCCTGGCTTTGTTATGTGTTTCCAGTAAGGCCGGTTTGACCCCTGGTTTTAAGGCGCCAGCTACGAGCGCCCGGGGCGGCTTTTCTGTCAATTCTTTAAAATAAGTGAGGAGATCTATGGCCGAGGCCACTAATTCCATAACTTCCGCCGCTCAAAACGGCTGGGCCGCCCACTACAGCCAATCGGTGTCGAAGCCCCAAACTACCGGCGTGCGCTGCACCCGCCTCTTCTCCAAGCCCGGCGTCTCCCCCTATAGCGAGGTCACCTGGGAGCGCCGCACGGCCTCCATCACCGATGCCGCCGGAGGGTCGATCTTCGAGCAGAAAGACGTCGAAGTCCCCGCCGACTGGTCGATGACGGCCACCAACATCGTCGCTTCCAAGTACCTCCATGGCCACATTGGCACTCCCCAGGGAGAGTTTGGCGCTCGCGAAACCGGTGTTCGCCAACTCGTCGCCCGGGTCGCAGAGACCATTCGTGACTGGGGCATAGCGGGGGGTTATTTTGCCACCCCGGAAGACGCGGCTATTTTCCACGACGAGCTGGTCCACCTGCTGCTTACCCAGAAAGCGGCCTTCAACTCGCCCGTCTGGTTCAACGTTGGCTGCGAGCGGCTGGAGCCCAATTCGGATGCCCAGAACTGGCATTGGAATTCCCATAGCTGCGCGGTCGAGTTCTCCGTGACCGGCTACCGCAGCCCGCAGTGCTCCGCTTGCTTCATCAACTCGGTCGACGATTCACTCGATTCCATCCTGACCCTGGCCAAAACTGAAGGCATGCTCTTCAAGTGGGGATCGGGCACCGGGACCAACCTTTCCAGTATTCGCGGGTCGATGGAAACCCTCTCCGGCGGTGGCACGGCCAGCGGCCCGTTGAGCTTTATGCGCGGCTTCGATGCCTTCGCGGGTGTCATCAAGTCCGGCGGCAAGACCCGCCGGGCGGCCAAGATGGTCATTCTGAACGTCGACCATCCGGATATCGCAGAGTTCATCGACTGCAAGGCCAAGGAAGAAGTCAAAGCCTGGACGTTGATGCAGGCGGGCTATGACGGCTCCGGCCCGGACTCGGAAGCCTACAGCTCCATCTTCTTCCAGAATGCCAACAACTCCGTTCGTGTGACCGACGAGTTCATGCGCGCTGTGGAGCGCGACCAGGACTTCACCACCCGCAAGGTAAAGGGCGGCGAGCCGGCCAAGGTCTACAAGGCGCGCGACCTCATGCGCAAGATTGCCGAGGCGACCTGGCAGTGCGGTGATCCCGGCATGCAGTACGACACCACCATCAACAAGTGGCACACCTCCAAGAACTCGGGCCGCATCAACGCCTCCAACCCTTGCTCCGAGTACATGTTCCTGGATGACTCGGCCTGCAACCTGGCCAGCTTCAACCTGCTCAAGTTCGTTACCCCCGCGGGCGCCTTTGACGTGGACGCGTATCGCCATGCCATCGACATCATGATCACCGCCATGGACATCCTGGTGGACAATTCCGGCTACCCGACTGAATCGATCGTGCGCAACTCCCACGACTATCGTCCGTTGGGCTTGGGTTACGCCAATCTCGGTGCGCTGCTCATGGCCATGGGCCTGCCTTATGACAGCGACGCCGGCCGGGATTTCGCCGCTGCCCTTACCGCCATCATGTGCGGCCAGGCTTATCTGCAGTCCTCGGTCCTGGCGGAAAAGGCGCCGGCGTTGGTCTCCGCCACCGCGCTTTGCCAGCAGGCGCAGTATGCTGACGGCGCCAACGGTCTATCCCAGCGGGGCGGTGCGTGCCCCGGCTTCTATGTCAACCGCGAGCCCTTCCTCGACGTCATCCGCATGCACCGTGCGGAAGTAAACAAGATCGGCCATGCCAACTCCACCGAGCCCTTCACCACTCCCCAACTTGCTTCGCTCATCGAGGCCAGCAAGGATTGCTGGGATCAGGCCCTGGCCCACGGCGAGCAGCATGGCTACCGCAATTCGCAGGTCACTGTGCTTGCCCCCACCGGCACCATCGGCTTCATGATGGATTGCGACACCACCGGCATCGAACCCGATCTCGCCCTGATCAAATACAAGAAGCTGGTCGGCGGGGGAATGATCAAAATCGTCAATAACACCGTTCCCGTAGCCCTCTTCAAGCTCGGCTACACCAATCCGCAGGTGGACTCTATCGTTAGCTACATCGATTCCACCGGCACCATTGAAGGCGCGCCCGGCATCAAGCCGGAACACCTCGCGGTCTTTGATTGCAGCTTCAAGCCCAGCAAAGGGACGCGCTCCATCCACTCCTCCGGCCACATCAAGATGATGGCTGCTGCCCAGCCGTTCCTCTCCGGGGCCATCTCCAAAACTGTCAACCTGCCGCATGACGCGACCCTGGACGATATTATCCAGGCCTATACCGAAGCCTGGCGTCTGGGCCTCAAGGCGGTTGCCATCTACCGCGACGGATCCAAGGGCGCTCAGCCGCTCAACGTCTCCGACGGCAACAAGGCCAAGGTCATCAAGAATGCGCTGGGCGCGGAAAGCAGCGTGGATGTAGCCGTCAGCGCTGCCGCCGACCGTGTGCTCGCTGCCATGGCACAAGGCGACACCACCTCGATTGGCGACGATCTGAAGGTGCTCGAAGAGAAGGTCTCGGCCCGGCTCGAAGTCACGGCCAACGCGGTTGTGACTGCAGCCAATGCCTTTTCCGCGTCCATCGCCAACGCTGTCAACCTGGGTCAGGCTGCTGCGCTGCGCGAAGATCCGGAGGCGACGCAAGGACCGCCTCGCGCCGTTCGCCATCGCCTGCCGGAGGAGCGTCCGTCACTGACGCATAAGTTCTCCATCGCCGGGCACGAAGGCTACATCACCG
The DNA here is from genome assembly GCA_963785315.1 of uncultured Acidobacteriaceae bacterium. Classification (GTDB taxonomy): domain Bacteria; phylum Acidobacteriota; class Terriglobia; order Terriglobales; family Acidobacteriaceae; genus PALSA-350. The sequence goes on from CAWAUX010000004.1 coordinate 714,583, forward strand.
TCGGCCTTTACCCCAACGGGCAACCGGGCGAGATCTTCATCAAGATGGCCAAGGAAGGTTCCACCGTCTCCGGGCTGATGGACTCTTTTGCCACTGCGGTGTCGCTCTCTCTGCAGCACGGGGTTCCGCTCAAGGTTCTGTGCGAGAAATTTGCCCACACTCGCTTTGAGCCCTCCGGCTGGACTGGCAGCGAACAGATCGGCTTTGCCAAATCCATCATGGATTACATCTTCCGGTGGCTACAGTTGCGGTTCCTTTCCGGACATCAATTGAGCCTCTTTACCGGCTTGGCAGCAGGCGCACAATACCCTGCGGCGCCTGCCTTGGCGGCTGACCTGAGCGCTGAACCGGTGAGCTCCCAGCGAGTTCGAAACTGGAAGATATGAAACCAGGCCGCCGGCCAGCGGTATCGTGCCCGAAGCTGGCGCTCTCGGTCTGGGCCGGGCATCCTCATCCAGCTTCAACATGGAAGACCGGGGAATCTTCGGGGCGCCTGAAACCCGGGGTGGTGGGTCAGTCTTTCACGCGGCCGACGCCATGAAGGAGTATCTCGACATGGGCGATGCGCCCAGCTGCCACACTTGCGGCGCCATCATGGTACGCAATGGCAGCTGTTACCGGTGCATGAGCTGCGGCTCAACCAGCGGCTGCAGCTAGGGGAACCTTCTGCCAGATGAATCAAAACGGGTGCCCGATAGGGCACCCGTTTTGTCTTCTCCAACCGGCAACATCTACAGCGTTGGTGCATACAGTTCTTTCAGATCGCGCATGCGGCTGCGCGTCAAAGTGATCAGGCAGCGCGTCCTTGCGCTTGGCTCGTCCGACCCCGGATGCTTGATCGTGCCTATGTCGTAAACCTTCACCAATGCGTCGCAAGCCGAGACCCGGTATTTCTCCCAAACCACCTCTGTTCCGTCCAGCGTCAGGGCATTGGCATCGTTTGGAGAACTCTGGATCAGAGCTTCTCTTAGCGCGCCGAAAAACTGATCGTAGTTCTTGTAGGTCTCGACGCGAGCGTCGTTCAGGCATACGTCGCGATCGGTCACCGTCTCCGCCCCGGGGCAAGCGCCAACATCATGCGACATTTCGGCTTCATAGGCCATATCGGCAATATGCTGCTGCTTGCCATTCTGGGCGGCGGCGCTGCTGAGATAGCCAAGAGCGAGCAGCAAAAGAAGGATCGCGGCTGGTGCGCGTGTGATCATCGCTTCACACCTCCGCCACAATCTTATAGCTGCGCCAGCCTTGAAATTTTTAGGCTGCGGGAAAACGCTTGTACGAAGGGCACGGCTTCAGCCGTGCCGTAGACGTACTGCACAGCGTGCGGCTTCAGCCGCTGAGGTACGGTTTTTTCACAGTAGTTCCGTGCAGGCACAAACTTGGAAAAACGTACCTCAGCGGCTAAGCGGATACCGCGAGGAAAGACATCTGTTCTTCCCTCGGTAGCCGCAGCTAAAGCCCTCATTGCTGGTGCTTTTTACGGCACGGCCAAAGCCGTGCCCTTCGTACAAAGCGTTTTCCCCCAACCTCCTTAGTCGGGGGAAGCGGGTTTTGAAATCCCTGAGAGCGCTCCAGTGTAAATTGGCGGCCTTTAGAGGCTGTGAGACTAGCGAAACTCCCGCTCAAAAGTCTGGGTTCTTGTTAGTTCTCACGCAGACTCTTAGTCAAGATGGAGTGACCGGCTCCCTGCGCGTTGCGTGGGTTAGGCTGTGATTCTGCAAGAAGTACAGTCCAGAGCCACAAGCGGAGGAGAACCGGTCATGAAGGAAAAGCTACGATTTTTGGGTTTAGATGTCCATGCCGAAACGATTGCAGTAGCAGTGGCGGAGGCGAACGGGGAGATTCGCAGTCTGGGAACGATTCCCAACCGCAGGGAGTCGATCCACAAGCTGGTGAGGAAGCTTGGCGGGCTAGAGCATTTGCGGGCTTGCTACGAGGCCGGTCCGACAGGTTACGTGTTGTACTGGCAGTTAAGCGAACTAGGGGTCAAGTGCGAGGTAGTGGCGCCGACGCTGGTTCCGGTCAAGGCCGGCGATCGTGTGAAGACAGACCGGCGGGATGCCGAAAAGCTGGCGCGGAGCCACCGGTCCGGTGATTTGACCGCAGTGTGGGTTCCGGACGAAGGCTCCGAAGCGTTGCGTGATCTGGTACGGGCGCGGGAAGCAGCGAAGCAGGATCAGTTACGCGCACGCCATCGTCTGAGCAAGTTTTTGTTGCGCAGCGGTCAACGTCCTGGGTTTGGAGTGAAGGCGTGGACGCAGAATTATCTGGCGTGGGTGCGCCGACTCCGTTATGCGCAGCCGGCACAGATGTCCACGTTGCTGGACTATTTGCACGAGGTGGAGCATATGGCCGAGCGGGTTAAGCGTCTGGAGCAGGCCATTAGCGAAGCGGTAAAGCTGGCTTCGCCCGCGATGCAGTCCGTGGTGCGCGATTTGCAGGCCTTACGTGGCATCGCCGAGATCTCAGCGGTCACCATCGCGTCGGAGTTGGGCCGGATCTCACGCTTTGCCAGCGCACCGCAGCTGATGGGCTATAGCGGCACGGTCCCCGGGGAGGATTCCAGCGGCAAGCGAAAGCGGCGCGGTCCGATCACGAAAACGGGCAACGCGCATCTGCGAAGGATCGTGGTGGAGGCGGCCTGGAGCTACCGGCTGCGACCAGCCATTGGGCCGAGATTACGTCAACGCCAGCAAGAAGTTCGAGAGCCGATCAGGGAGATTGCCTGGAAAGCGCAAGTCCGGCTTTGCAGACGATACGCCAGGCTGGTCGCGGCAGGAAAAGACAAACGCACCATTGTCACCGCCGTGGGACGGGAGCTGTTGGGTTTTATCTGGGCCATCGGTATTCAATCCGAAGCAGAACAACATCCGATAGCGGCCTGAAGAAAAAACAAAAACTTTCCTAAGAATAAAAACCAAAACGATCCACTCATGAATGAAGCACACACCTTCGAACACAGGGCCAGCCGCAGTCGAGCCATGCACGCAGGAGAATCCTCGCCAGGGCTATGCGACAGGCTCAGCCGGACTCGCGACTTTAGTCAGAGGCAGCTCCCGACGGATCATGATTATGCGGTTCCGACCCGCGAATATCAGACTGATCAATCGTCGCTTCTATCTGACTCGGCTGCCGCTGGCCCTGTGTTCGCAACAACCCAACCACCCCACTCATCCGCCAGGTTGACAGGGTCACTCCATATCAGCCCTGGTGGGGGGGCGTCCAACGTCCCCAGAGATGCTGATGACCAGGGTCGCTCAACGAAAATTCTTCAGAGGGGATTACAGGAAGGAGCCTGGGGAAATGCGGCCCGGAAGCAACATTTCCCCAGCGGGGGAGACTGATAGGGGTGAATTCGCTCTAGTAGCCGAGGAATTTCCCCATGGTGCCGTAGGTCGGCTCGCGCCGCTCCTGCACCTCGATCGGTACCGGCGAGTCCTGCCAACGTCCCGACGTTTCCGACTGAACGGGCTTCTTCGCGGACAGTGGCTGTCCCTTTTGCGCCCAATTTCCGATTGCCGTTACGATCCGCGCTGCGGCTAACCGCCGGGACGCCGCATCACCCTTGGTGCCGCCCGGGAACTCTCCCAGGGATTGTGGAGCCCGCCCATCTTCCAGGGCACTCAAGGTCCAAACACCGTTCGGTTGCGGCGACATAACAAAAATCGCCCTTAAACTCCGCACAATAAATTCCACTGTGGGTTTGCCGTCCTGCAGGTCCAACCGGGGATCGAGTTCCAGCTTTTCCTTGCTGGTGAAGTCGAATGCTGCCTCGATCAGGTGAGACAGCTCCAAAAGCCTGGCTTCCCGTTCTTTTTCGCGAATTCGGTCGTTCTCTTCCGCCAGCCTGCGGTCGTTCTCGACCACCAGCTTCCGTGCCTGCTCAAACATCTCCAACAAAACCGGCTCCATGCTCACACCCTCGGGAGCAGTATGCTGGCTAGAGATGTAGGCGGCCATACAACTAATGACACATTCCTGTGTGACTGGCGAACTCTTCAGTATCGCCGGCGATCCCGGTCCCGGTTGCCCCCGCCTCCGCCGCCTCCACCGCTTCCGCCGCGGCTTTGCCGTCCGCCACCGCCCCCACCGCCGCCCCCTTGTTTGGGTCGATAGCAGCTCTTGCAGTAAACCGGACGGTCTCCACGAGGTTCAAATGGCACCGTCGTGGTTTGTCCGCAGCTGGCACAGACCACGGTTGTGCCCGTGCTCATCCCAGCTCCGGCACCCGAGCCGCCGCCGTAACCACCACCCTCGTGTTGGGAATGGGAGGGTGCGTGGCCTCCGCCACCGGAGTTCTGCTTGGCTTGGCGGCAGGGTTTGCAGCGACGGGGCGAGGAGTAGCCGCGTTCCTGGAAGAACTGCTGTTCACCTGCGGTGAAGGTAAACTCTTGACCGCAATCGCTACAGGTAAGTAACAGGTCGCTGCCGCTCATGGCTACGCCCCCTTCAGCGAGTGTACTGAGAACGCCGCACGCGCAATGGAATGGTACACGCAAACCTCGCTGCGTCCCACTTGTCTTTGTATAACCCTGCTCGGTTGCACAAGCTGGTGGGCAGGAAAACGATTTAAACTGAAAATTGGTGCTAGAAGTGGACCGAGGGGAAGGGAACCGATGAGGAGAGGACAGATACTGGCGCTGCTGATCCTGGTGTGTGCCACAACCCTGGCGCCGGCCAAGCAGCTCGGATGGCAGCCGCTTTTCGACGGCCATGATCTGCGCGGCTGGAAGCACGTAGGACCGGGTGGCTTCATCGTGGAGCACGGCCTGTTGAAGACGCAGGGGGGAATGGGTCTCCTGTATTGGGCTGATCGCGCCTTCGGCGATTGCGAGATCAAAGTTGTCTACCGCATGGAGCACGAGAACGATAACTCCGGTGTCTTCATCCGTATCCCCAGCGAACCCACGGAACCCTGGATGCCGGTCAACCGCGGATACGAAGTGCAAATCGACAACCACCCGGAGCTTGGCGGCGAAGACGAGTATCACGTAACCGGCACGCTTTATTCCTTGACCAAACCGCTGGCCAAGCCGGGCAAGCCGGGCCCGGAGTGGAACACCATGCTGATTCGCCTGGAAGGACCGCGCACCCAGGTGTTTGTGAATGACGTCAAGGTGACGGACTACATTGAAGGCCAGCCGGTGCCGCCCAAAAAATTTCCCTACGAACCGGACCGCGGCTTGCGTCCCGACAAGGGCTGGATTGGCCTGCAAAATCACAGCGATAAGGACATCGTCTACTTCAAATCCGTCGCCGTCCTGCCCCTGGGCCCCGAACAAGATTTGGGTTTCTAGCGCTGCCGTCTCTCGTTCCCTCACAAAGGGACGTGTGCCCCATTCAAGCCCGGTTTTGGCTTGAGTGGGATACTACTGTACGGGAGAAAGAAACAGCAGGTCCCTCCACTGCGCTTCGCTCCGGTCGGGATGACAATTCTGTTGTGCCCGCAAGAGCTTCAGCGAGAAATACTTGACCTGCTGTTCTCTTCACCAGCGACCAATTCTCCCCCAGACTACGCCCTCGACCGGCGCTCACATGCCATCATAGTTCGGTCCACCGCCGCCTTCCGGCGGTACCCAGGTAATGATCTGGTACGGATCCATGATGTCGCAGGTCTTGCAATGAACGCAGTTGGCGAAGTTAATATGCAGCTGTTTCCCTTCCGCTCCGTCCACCATTTCGTACACCGCTGCAGGGCAAAAATGCTGGCACGGATTGCCAAATTCCTGCACGCAACGGTGGTTACAAATATCCATATCCCGGATCACCAGGTGCACCGGTTGGTCATCCTCATGACGCGTGCCTGAGTAGTAGACGTCGGTCAGCTTGTCGAAGGAGAGTTTTCCGTCGTTCTTCGCCGGCCCCAGCGTCGCTTCGCGGCCGTAGGTGGAGCGCCCGATGGCATCCAGGTGGTGCATATTGCGGTAGCCGGCGTGGTTTTTGAAGTCGGGACCAAGGTTTCTCCCTCCCAGCACCTGTTGTACGGCGCTATGCGCCAGCCCGGGCAACAAGCCATGCTCAAAACCCTGATGAAAGTTACGTACCGGGTACAGCTCTTCTTTGATCCAACTGCCCTCGACCCGGCTCTGGTAAGCGGCCAGAGCCGTGCTCGAGTTGTCCCCTACCCGCATGGATTCGAAGGCGGTTTCCGCCGCCAGCATCCCGCTCTTGATGGCCAGGTGGATACCCTTGAGCCGCTGCGAGTTAAGAAAGCTCGCCGAATCCCCCAGGATCATCCAACCCTTCCCCGCCAACTTCGGCATCGTGAGCCAGCCGCCGTAAGGCAGGCTCTTGGCGCCGTAGCGAATCATCTTGCCCCCTTCCAGCAGGGGCCGAACCAGGGAATGTTCTTTGAACGACTGAAAGACGTGCTGTGGGTCTAGCCGCGGATCCTGGTAATCGAGGCCAACCACGTAGCCCACCGAAAGCAGAGTGTCGGAGATGCCATAGATCCAGGCCCCTCCATACTCTTGCCAGGTCAGCGGATATCCCAGGGTGTAGATCACTTCCCCTTTGCCCACCCGGCCGGCGGGGATCTCCCAAAGCTCCTTGATCCCCACACCGTAGGTCTGCGCGTGCTCCGGATCTTCCAGCTGGAAGCGCTCGATCAATTGCTTGGTGCAGGACCCGCGCGCTCCCTCCGCCAGGATGGTGATCTTCGAGTGAAGATCATAGCCTGGCTCAAAATTGGCCTTGGTATTCCCCTGCTTATCGACCCCTTTGTCATCCGTGCGCACCCCGGTGACCCCGTCCTGATCGAAAAGCAACTCGCTCCCCGCAAAGCCGGTGAATATCGTAATTCCGGCCGCCTCAACCTTGGCCGCCATCCACTTGACGAACTTGTTGATGGAGATCACGTACATGCCGTGGTCGCGCAGCGGTGGCGGCACCATGGGGAACTTGTGATGGCCCTTCTCGGTAAGGTAGTAGACCGATTCCTTGATGACTTCCGCATCGATGGGAGCTTCCGCCTCAAAACCGGGCAGCAGCTCCCGCATGGAACGCGGGTCCAGCAGCGCACCGGAAAGGCAGTGCTGGCCCGCCTCGCGCGCCTTTTCCAGAACGTAAATATTCTCCTTGGAAAGCGGCGGCGCCGTTGATCCCTTGAGCGCGAGCTGATCGTTGTAAGCGTCGATCAGTTGCGCCAGGCGCAGCGCACAGGCCATACCGGCCGGGCCGCCGCCGATGATGACCACATCCGCCTCCATCTGCGGCCGTTCGATGCCCTCGATTGGTTTGCGGAAGTGAATCATGGTCTTTGGCGGGCTGTTTGGAGATTAGGCTTTCGCTTTCTTGATCTCTTCGGTCAGTGCCGGGACCACGTCGAAGAGGTTGCCCACAATACCATAATCGGCGATCTCGAAGATGGGGGCCTCTACGTCTTTATTGATCGCAACAATGGTGCGCGCGCCCTTCATGCCGACGATATGCTGGATGGCGCCGCTGATGCCGAGCGCAATGTAGAGCTTGGGCGCCACGGTCTGCCCCGAACTGCCAATCTGCCGCTCCAGCGGCAGCCAGCCGTTGTCGCAGATAGGGCGTGAGGCGGCCAACTCGCCGCCTAATGCCTTGGCCAGATCTTCGGCGATGGCGACGTTCTTCTGTTCCTTGATGCCCCGGCCAATGGCCACGATGACTTCGGCCTGCGAGAGGTCTACGGCCTGCTTGGCTTCCTGAAAGACCTCGTGCGGCGTGATGCGCAGCGCTGGCGGCTGGGCCGCTTCGACTTTCTCCACCGGCGCCGACCCGGTCTCTGCCTGGTCCGCGCGATAGGTTCCGATCTGCAAGGTCGCCAGCCAGGGGGCATCGCCGGCAAAGGCCACATCGGCGACGAATTTCCCTTGAAACATCTGCCGGGTGAACAGCAGCTTGCCGTTTTCGTACTTGTAGCCGATGGCGTCGGAGATCAGGGTCCGGTCCAGTGCAAGGGCCAGCCTGGGGGCAAAATCGCGCACCTGGTAGGTGTGGGGAAAGAGCACCAGCTTCGGCTGTTGGCTCGAGATAAATTGCTTCAGGGCATGGACATAAGCGTCCGAAGTATAGGCCTCGAGAGAGGCTGCTTCCAGGTCGTATACCTTGTCGACCTTGTAGCCCGCCAACACCTGCGCCAAGGCTGCGGTCTGGCTACCAGGCAAAACCACTTCGACTGTCCAGCCGGTGTCTTTGCTGATGGCCTGAGCCGCAGCGAGGATTTCCAGCGAGACGCGGTTGAGCGTACCTTCCCGCTGCTCCGCGACCACCATGATCCGATCTGCCATGAAGAGCACCTCGCCGCAGCGAGCTTTAAAACTCCGGGGCGCCGCGCCGCAGGTAAGCTCCGCTAAGCCCGGAGACTCCCGAAATGCCCAGCGCGATCACGAAATAGTAGAAAACAGGATGCGCCCATCCTGGCGCGTAGGTCAGATCCTGGACCACCCATAGCAGCAGCACCACGGAGATGATGGAGAACTGGCCGGCAATGACCATGAGCATGAAGCCACGGTTTCTCCGTTTATCGAGTCGCTCCACCTGGTTGGGGGTCAGATTCTGTTCTTCAATGGGAAGCAGTAAATTGGCCATGCCGTATTCCTCAAGCGCAACACTGAATTGTACGAGATCACAAGTCTGCGGCGAAAGAGCCGCCTTTCAAATCACGCGTGCTTCGTTCTTCAGTTGCTCAACCAGCTTCCTGGCCACCTCGGCGGGAGGACCATCGAGCATCTGTGTCTTCTTTTGCTTCACCGGCACATACAGCCGTTCAATCTGCTGCTGGTTTTTGCCCAGTTTTGGCTCAACCTCAGCCCAGGTGACCTTGCGCAGGGGTTTGAGCCGTGCCTGTTTGATACCGATCAGCGTGGCGTAGCGCAGTTTATTGATGCCGCTCTGGATGGTGAGCACCGCAGGCAGAGGAACATCCACGTGTTGATAGCGCCCGGCTTCGAGTTCGCGCTTCAGGCGCAAGCCGGCGTCGGTCTTTTCGATGCCAATGATGATGGTAGCGTGCGGCCATCCGAGCACCTCGGCCAGCAAGACACCGGTCTGGGCGAATCCAAAATCGTCGGATTGCAGTCCAGTCACGATCAGATCAAACCCTTCTCCGGCGATCGAGGCGGCCAGGGCACGCGCGACATTCGCTGCATCCAGGGTGGCGAAGCGGTCATCCTCCAGATGAATGGCACGGTCGGCGCCCTTGGCCAAGGCTTCCCGCAGCACTTGTTGTGACCGCGCCGGGCCGGCGGTCACCACCACCACCTCGCCTCCGTGCTTTTCCTTTTGCCGCAGCGCTTCTTCCAGCGCGTAGGCGTCCGGCTCATTCACTTCATAGGAGACGTCTTCGCGAATCCAGGTGCCGGCCTCGTTCAGCTTGAGTGGTGCATCCTTCTGCGGTACTTGCTTGATGCATACCAGTATTTTCATGATTAGAGGAACGCCACCGACTGCAGGCTTGATACCTCGAACCGCTTCCGGCAGCGGATGTTCTTGCACCCGACGGTGTCATCTTTGCGCACCATGTAGGACTGCGCCTTGGCGAAGCGGGCGCGGTCGCGCTCGTCGGGTCTGCCGTGCAGTTGTGCTTTCTTGCGCCGTACCAGCCATCCCACTTCATATTCTTCGGACTTGCCACAATGTGGGCAGGTCAGCGTATGTTTCCGCTGTTCAGCTTTTTCCTCGAAGAAGTCCCGTTCTTCCATTAGCCTGAGCCCCACTTTCTCGGCGGTAAGGAAACTCCTGACGCCGAAAGTATAAGAAGTATTCCATACTTGGACAGGGATTCCATAACCACAGTCCGGGACCAGCAAAAAATGGCGGCGGCAGCCGGCAGGAGAATCGTTTTATGGCGAAAAGAAAGCGGCGGCCGGAGAAGTTTTCCATCGTTAAAGCGGTTAAGGCCAACGCCCGGGAACGGGTAGGGCAGCCCCGGCCGGAGCGTGTGATCGTCGACGATCAGAAGCGCGAAAACAGCCGCAAACCCAAGCACCGGCAAACCATGCCGCAGTTATTGATCGGAGAATGAGGGGGAACGATGGCGCGAGCCACGGGTGTGGGTGGGGTCTTTCTACGAGCTGCCGATCCAGAGAAACTCCAGGCCTGGTATGAGGAGCATCTGGGGATCAAACGCACCGAAGACGGTGCATTTGCCTTCTTTAGTGAAGGCCCCAGGGAGATGACTGTATTCGCCTTCTTCCCCAAGGACACGGACTACTTTGGTCCCTCCAAGCAGCAGGCCATGTTCAATCTGCGAGTGGACGATCTGGATGCGGTCCTCGAAAAGCTGCGTACGGCCGGGGCGGACATTGATCCCAAGCGCGAGGACCACGACTACGGGCGCTTCGCCTGGTTTAGCGACCCGGAGGGCAACCGAGTGGAACTCTGGCAGCCCCCCGGCATTCCGGAACTTAGCTAGTTATGTGCGTGTGCTGCTTCGCTCGACGCCTTGTGCGCCGCGGTGGAGTGGTCATGGGCCTTGATCGAGTGCTCGTGGGCTTGGGTCGCGTGGTCATGGGCTTTCTTGTGATCGCCCTTGATGTGGTGCTCGGCAGCCAGCCGATGGTGTTTGGCTGCTGCTTCGTGGTGCTCTGCGGATTTGTGGTGGGCTTCGTGTGCCATTTTGATTATCCTGTGGGAAATCTCCCGGCGCGATCCTACTCGCCCGCCTGTGAAATCGTCGTTGCCTGTAGCCGAAGATTCACATGGATAGCAGGAAATTCACGAAGCAAAAAAAGGCCCCCCAAGTCCGGTGGGAGGCCTTCTCTTTCGCGCGCGTTTATTAAGCAGCGGAGACAACGAAGGGATCTACGATCAACGGCTCCATCGCGGCCTGGGGCAAAATCTCTGGCATGTGAACGTCGGTGTACCGGCCGGCGGCAACGTCGACAAACACCACATTTGCGGTGTCTTCCGTGCGGGTGGTGCTGATGTGCAGTTTACGAACTGCTTTGATTGCCACGGTCGCGAGAAGGAACCGGTTCGCTATCTTAATGCCTGCCGAGTAGACCAGTTCAGAACGCATAGAGCCTCACGTTTTTCAGGTTGAATATCCTCTAAGGGGACTAAGGCTCATTAAGACAGGACGCAAGCCGAAGCGTTACAAGCACTCTTTCCAGCATACAGCCGGGCCGCCATTGTTCCTATCTAATTCGTGACCCGGGACGGCACACCTACCATATTGGTAACCAGGTTGTGTCACCGCCGGACCTCTGTACCGCAGATATGGCTAGTGCGGCAACTGAATAGCTTGCGGAAAAAGTCACTGAACGAAGGGCACGGCTTGAACCGCGCCGTAAAGCCATAGCAATGAAAGGTTTAGCTGCGGCTACCGAGGGAAGAACAGATGTCTTTCCTCCCGGTATCCACTTAGCCGCCGCCTGCCATTGCTTTTCCAATCAACCCCGCCCAGCCAGAACCTCAGCCAAATGGAGGGCATGGCGTGGCGAATTCTGCCGTATCTGCTCCCGGCAACTGAAGCCATCCGAGACCAGGATCGTTTCCGGTGCAGCCGACCGAACCGCAGGCAGAAGCACCCGTTCCCCCAGCGCCTGAGAAACCTCATACTTGTCCTTCTCAAATCCGAACGGCCCCGCCATGCCGCAGCAGCCGGAATCCAGCATGCTCACCTGGGCGTTCGTCGCCTGCAGCAGCGCAAGCTCATCCTGCATTCCCATCAGCGCCTTATGGTGGCAATGCCCGTGAAGGACCATCTTCCGGTTGTTCAACTGCGGAGGCCGGTAATCCGGCGCGTGGCGGGCAAGAAATTCGCTAAGCAGGAAGGTCTGCTTTGCCAGCCGCAGAGCGCGCTCATTGGTAGGAAAGAAGTTCGTCAACTCATCCCGGAAGACGCTGGCGCAACTGGGCTCGAGGATCACGAAAGGCATTCCGGCGTCGATCTGCGGCCCAAGGCGCTCAAGAATCTTCTGCAAGTAGGTCCGCGCCTGATCGAGAAAACCGAAATCGTAGAGTGGCCGCCCGCAGCAGATATGCTGTGCCGGGAACTGCACCTGGAATCCGGCCGAGGCCAGCACCTCATGGGCTGCGCCCAGTACCTGGGGATGGAAGTAGTTGTTCCAGGTATCGGGCCATAGCACCAGTGGCGTCGCGGTTGCCGCGGCGCCGCTTCCCCCAGCATGTTTTCGGTACTCCGACTGAAAGCTGCGCCGGGCGAACTGCGGCAATGTGCGCTGCGGCGCCACGCCGGCGATGGCTTTCACCAGGCTGCGCACTCCCGGGGTGCGCATGGGCAGGTTGGCCAAGCCGGGTGCGGCAGCAGCCAACTGCGCCCAGCGATCCATAAACCCGAACAGGTAATGCTGCAGCGGGTGTACCCGCCCCTTATAGTGGTGTCCTAGAAATTCGGCCTTCCAGGTCGCCATGTCCACGTTGACCGGGCATTCCGTCTTGCACGCCTTGCACGAGAGGCAGAGATCGAGTGCTTCCTTGACCTCCTCATTGCGCCATCCGTCGGTGATGACCTGGCCTTGCAACATCTCCCACAGCAGGTGGGCTCGTCCGCGGGTGGAGTGCTTTTCCTCGCGCGTGGCCATATAGCTGGGGCACATGGTGCCGTGGTCCTGTTTGCGGCAGGCGCCCACGCCCACGCAGCGCAGCGTGCTTTCGCCAAATCCGCCCGGGTCCGGGGTATTGGAACCAGGTATCCACCTTCTTTGCCTGGTAGCCAACCCCGAGGCGAAGATTGTCCACCGGTTCGTACACCGCGACCGGATCGATCATCTTGCCCGGGTTCATCCCGTTGTCCGGATCCCAGAGTGCCTTGAATTCCTGAAAAGCCTTCATCAGCTCGGGACCGTACATTTTGGGCAGCAGAGCCCCCCGCGCCTGACCATCGCCGTGTTCGCCGGATAAGGATCCGCCGTGAGCGAGGACGATGTCCGCGGCCTGCTCGATGAACTCGCGATATTTGGCGATCCCCGGGGCGGTTTCCAGATCGAAGGTAATGCGCATGTGAACGCAGCCTTGGCCGAAGTGCCCGTACATGGGCGTGTTATAGCCATAGCTTTCCAGCAGTTGGTAGATGTCGCGCAGATAGCTGCCCAGCTCTTCCGGCGGCACGGCGGAATCCTCCCACCCTTCCCATCCATGCTTTTCCCCGGGAACAAAGACGGTGGCGCCCAGCGCAGATTCGCGCACTTTCCAAACCCGCCGCGCCTCTGTATCGGAGTAGCGCCGCACTGTGCACGTTTTGCCGAACGCGAGACCCGCCTGGGTGAATGTTTCCGCGATGGCGTCAGCATCTTCGGCGGAGTCGGCGCCAAACTCGCACAGCAGAAAGCCGCGGCCTTCGGGCAGCAGCAGTACGTCGTCGACCGCCAGGTGTTTGCGCAGCATGTAGTCGACCATCAGGCCATCGAAGCCTTCCAGGCCGATGGGCTTGTACTTCAGCACTGCGGGCACGTGATCGGCGGCGATGAAGGGATCGGCAAAGCCGAGCACCACCAGCCGGCGATGCTGCGGGCTATGTTTGAGCGCGCAGCGCGACTGGAGCACAGTGACGCACGTGCCTTCGGATGCCCACCAGCGCGCGGGCTACGTTGAAGCCGTTTTCCGGCAGCAGCTCGTCCAGGTTGTAGCCCGAAACGCGGCGCGGGATCTTGGGAAAGCGCTGGCGGATCAGGTCGCTGTAGGTATCCCGGATGCGCGCCAGGCCGGCGTAGATTTCGCCCCGCCGGCCGCCGCCGGCGATGATGGCTTGCAGTTCCGCTTCCGAGGTAGCGCCAACCGTGAGCCGGGTGCCGTCGTAGAGAAGGATGTCGAGCGATTCGATATTGTCGACGGTCTTGCCCCCCATGAGCGCATGTACGCCACAGGAGTTGTTGCCGATCATGCCTCCCAGCGTGCACCGGCTATGCGTGGCTGGATCGGGAGCGAAGGTCAGATCGTGTTCTTCCGCGGCATCGCGCAGCCGGTCGAGCACGATGCCGGGCTGGACGCGGGCGAACTTCTGCGCCGGGTCGAGTTCCAGAATCGCGTGCATATATTTCGAGAAGTCCATGATCACGGCCACGTTGCAGCACTGGCCGGCCAGGCTGGTGCCGCCTCCGCGCGAGAGCACAGGTGCGCCCAACTCCCGGCATGCGGCCACCGTGGCGACGACGTCAGCCTCATCCAGAGGCAGCACCAGGCCGATGGGTACCTGGCGGTAGTTGGAAGCGTCGGTGGCGTAGAGCGCGCGTGAAGCCTGGTCGAAGCGGACCTCGCCGCGCACTACCTGGCGCAGCTTAGCTTCCAACTCGCGGGAAGCAGAAAAGCTTTCGTGGGCATGCGCTGCGCGGGGCGTCTGCTGCAGGATGGGAAACGTGGTAGGGACTGCCATAGTGAACAAGATGTTACCAAGACAGGAGGAGATAGGGCACTCAGCGGCCAGCAATCCAAAATAATTGGTGGCGCCTGCGGGGCTCACTTTGTAGCAATCAGCGTTGTTACCCTAGTCATACGCGCTGAGGCTCTGCCATGCTTGAACTCAAGGTTTGCCGTTACCGCTCAGGTCAGTGGATAAAAGCTCAGTTCCGGCAGCGGAAAGTCTTTGCGGTTGTCCGTCATCAACGAGAGTCCATTTTCGATGGCGGTCGCAGCCACCATCATGTCCGATAAAGATAAAGTCCGGCCTTTGTGGGCCCAGGCACTCTTCAGGGAACCGGCCCGGCGTGCAATGGCGGCCGTTATCGGGTAACAGTCCAAGCTGGAAAGAAAGGCCTCCGTCTTGTTCTCTTCTCCACGCCGCATACCGGCGTAGACCTCGCCTATATTGATGGCGGCTGTCGCGAGGACGTGGCCGCCGCCGATCAGTTCCGCCAACAGAGATCGCCGGTTTTGGCGAGCGCTAAGCACGTCGACCAGAACGGTGGTGTCGAGCAGAAGGATCATTTTGCCCGTCTTCCAGGCTCCTTTGCCTTGGGGACACGCTTCTCACCCTCCGACCGAATTCGCTTCACCCACGCGCCGGTTCCTTTAGACAATTCGGGATGGTCCCTTTCGCTCCATGCCGGCTGATCATCGCGCAAGAAGGTGAGCAACCGGCGCCGGCGCAGCTCGGCGCGCGCCGTTTCCACCAGAAAGGCGCTCCGGCCACGAGGACCGACGACCGCATCGATCTCTTCAATCAGCTCTTGAGGCAAAATGATGTGTGCTCTCTGCGATCCCATAGCCTATACCCACTTCTAGTGTGCCATAGGTATGCACACGGAAGTGGGTATAGTCTCTCGGCTACTATGGCGCCTTTCGGCAGTTCGATTCCAGGGAATATCTTGATCACCGCCGAATCGTCTTCCCGTCCAAAACCGGAACTCGCCGCTTGCAGAAACATCTGGTGCGCGGTGCTGGCCAGCGGCAAAGGAAACTTGCTCGCCCGCGCAGTATCAAGCACCAAACCGAGGTCTTTGACAAAGATATCCACCGCCGAGAGCGGAGTGTAATCCGCGGCCAGCACGTGAGCCATCCGGTTTTCAAACATCCAGCTGTTGCCGGCGCTATGCGTAATCACCTCGTAGAGCGCCGCAGGGTCAACGCCCTGACGCAGGCCCAGGGCCATCGCTTCCGCCGCGGCCGCGATATGCACCCCGGCCAGAAGCTGGTTGATAATTTTGACTTTGCTGCCATTCCCGGCAGAGGAGCCCAGGCGGTACACCTTGGCCGCCATCGCATCCAGCGCGTCACCCACCCGGGTATACGCATCCGGGTGGCCTGACGTCATCATGGTGATCTCACCCTTAGCTGCCTTGGCCGCTCCTCCTGAGATGGGCGCATCGAGATAAAGGATGCCTTTCTCCGCCAGGCGCTGCTCGAGTGCGATCGACCAGCCAGGGTCGACGGTTGAGCACATCACGAAGACGCTCCCGGCCCTCATGACCGCGGCGGCGCCTCCCTCGCCAAACAAGACTGCCTCCGTTTGCGCTGCGTTCACCACAACGCTGACCATCACCGCGCAGGCCGTGGCCACCTCAGCCGGGCTATTGCAGGCAACTCCTCCGTCTGCGGCGAAGGCCTCCGCCACCTCGCGGCGAACATCGAAGACATGGACACTGTAACCGGCTCGCCGTAGAGAATTGGCCATGCCCATCCCCATGGCGCCCAGCCCGATCAATCCAATGCGCTGTTCACTCATTCCTTTTCCTCTTCGGTGCCTAGGCTTGCATAGCTGTCAAATCCTCTGCCGGAGCTCTGCCGGAAATCCTCAACATCGACGAGACGATGCCTGCAACCAGAAGATTGAGCCCCAATGCAGGCAAAGCTGCGTAGACGTTATAGACGTGTCCGGCAAAGTGTAGAGGATAGATCGAGCTCCTCAGTCCGAGAGACCCAACCATGGCCGTGCCCGCGGCCATGCCCGCGAGCCATCCGCAAAGCAGCGCCGGCCCGTGAAAGAAGCGGCTGAACAGGCCGCCCACCACCGCCGGCAGCACCTGCAGAATCCAGACTCCGCCCAGCAACTGCAGTTCGATGGCGAACTGCGCGCGCACCAGCAGAACAAACGCGAGCGCTCCTAATTTGATCGCCAGCGAGATGAGTTTTGCCATCGCCGCTTCCTGCCCGCCCGTCATCGCGCTCGAAAAAAACGAGCGATGAAGCAGCTCGCCATACAGGTTGCGGGTGAAAAGATTGGCCGTGGCAATTGACATAATCGCCGCCGGTACCAACGCTCCAATGCCAATCGCGGCCAGGCAGAAGCCGGCAAACCAGGCGGGAAACATGCCTGGTCAGCAGCAACGGAACGGTGCTGGACGAGTTCGCCGTGTGAACCCCCGCGGCAATGGCCACGTAGCCCAGCAGCGCAATCAAGCCCAGCAACAGGTTATAGGCCGGCATCAGGGCTGCATTGCGGCGAATCACGCGGTCGCTGGCCGCGCTGAGTGTGCCGGTTATGGTGTGCGGATAAAGCATAAGCGCCAGGGCCGATCCCAGAGCGAGCGAGGAGTAGCTCATGAACTGCGCCGGGCGCAGGATGATCGAAGCCGGCGGCGAGTGCTGGGCCAGCGTGGAGGAAGCGACTGCGAAAACATGTCCATACCCGCCCAGGCGCGCAGGGATGATCAGCACCGCCGCCAGCACCATGATGTAGAGCATCACGTCTTTCACGATGGCGATCAGCGCCGGCGCTCGCAGGCCGCTTGAGTAGGTGTAGGCGGCAAGAATGACAAAAGCTGCAATCAGCGGCCACTCCCCACGAACACCCAGCGCGGCAATCACCTCGCGCATCCCGATCAGCTGCAGCGCGATGTAGGGCATGGTGGCGAGAATGCCGGTAACCGCCACAGCGACAGAAAGCCAGCGGCTCTGGTAGCGCCCGCGCACATAGTCGGCCAGGGTTATGTAACCGTTACTGCGGCATATGCGCCATAGCGGCGGCAGCACCAGCATCATCATCGGATAAGCTGATGATGCAGTAGGGAATGGCGAAGAACCCGATGGCGCCGGCGCCGAAGAGCGCAGCGGGAACGGCAATGACCGTGTAGGCCGTATAGAGGTCGCCGCCGATCAGGAACCAGGTGACCAGGGTGCCGAACTTGCGCCCCGCCAAGCCCCACTCGTCCAGATCGGTCAGCTCCGACCGCCTCCAGCGTACGGCCCAGAAACCCGCGCCGGTCACCAGCAGAAAGCAAGCGCAGAAGACAACCAACGCGACGGGTTGGACGAGGGGTTCATCGGCGGTCATGGCGGTCTCAGAATGCGATTTCGGTCACGTCGAACAGTGGAATCGCCTAGCGCAGCAGTGCGCCATTGGAGCCCGTCCATTCATCCACCACCACCCCAAGGTCGTTGAGAATCTGGATGGTCGCCTCTACGTTGCGCCGGATCGCGACCCGCTCGGTTCTCGGGGCGGTGGGCGACTCCTCGATCGCAACCACCCGGCCATAGGGCCATACGTCAGGCGAAAGGGACGCCAGTGCCTGGGGCAAGATCAGCCGGTCGCACATCGATCTCCTGTTTGCGGGCTTTGGCCGGGCGCAGCAGCACCTCCGGCGCTGAAGCCATTCGGGTCCTGGTCACGAAAAATGATCGTCAGCGTGATGGTCTGCGGATGGACGACGAGAAATGGATTGCGCATACGCGTCTTTGGTGCGCACGCTCAGATAGCGATTTTTCGATGGCGGCGGAATCTGCTCCAATTCCTGCCGAGCCGTGTCCATCTTGCTCTGTTCAGCCCGGCGCTCCTGCCGCACCTCGGCCCGCGATGGCTCAGAGTTCGGTGCGGCTCCCTTGCAGCCGGCGGCGACGGTCCCCGCCGCGCATAGCAAAGCGAGCTGGAGAGACAAGGCTTTCCAGCGCCATTGCCGGCCAGTCGGGGAAGAAGCAGTGAGGGATTGCGGCCGAGCCACGAAATCAAGCATAGCAAGGGGAGTGCCAGCCGGACGCAGAGTCTGCGTTCGCCGGTTAGTCACCATGGTTCATTTTCCGCTCCATTGCGCGGGCGCGCTTCTCCAGAAAAGCCTGCGTACCTTCCGTCTTGTCGCTGGTGGAGCAGATCAGGCCAAAGAGCGAGGCCTCCAGTTCCAGACCGCTGCCAGGGGCAGATCGTAGCCGGAGTTCACGGCGCGGATGGATTCCCGGATGGCAAGCGGCGCCATCCCAGCTATCGTCTGGGCAATCTGCTCCGCCCGGGCCAGCAGTTGGTCCGGTTCCACCACTTCATCCACCAGCCCCAGGCGCAGGGCCTCGGCGGCGCTGATCATCTCGCCGGTAAGAATCATTTTCAGTGCAGCGCCCTTGCCGATCAGCCGCGGCAGACGCTGCGTACCCGCCATAGCCAGGGATAATGCCAATTTTGACCTCAGGCTGTCCCAGCTTCGCGTTCGAACTGGCGATGCGCAGGGTACAAGCAAGCGCGAGCTCACAGCCGCCGCCCAGGGCAAAGCCGTTGATGCAGGCGATAACCGGCTTGCCGCAGTTCTCGATCAGGCTGAAGATACGCTGCCCGCGGCTGGTGACCTGCTCCCCTTCCAGTGCAGAAAGCGTGGCCAGTTCCCGGATGTCGGCACCGGCGACGAAGGCCTTCTCCCCCGCCCCGGTAAGCAGAACTGCACGGACGGCAGCGTTCTGCCGAATGTCGAGAAAGACCTGCTTCCAGCTCCGTCATGCTGCGATGATTGAGCGCATTCAGCACCTTGGGCCGGTCGAGGGTGACCACCGCAATGGGCGGCCGCAATTCGAAGCGCAGATTCTCTAAATCCATGATCAGATAGACTCCGTGGGCGAAGGTGTGAGTCTAGAGCATTTTGCCATCGGTGTGTGCGAGGAAACTTAAATGGACGCGGCCATTCGACGAGAATGGCCGCACCTAGCTGCTCCCAACCATATCGCGGTAATGGCAAAAGGCCCCCAAAGGACGCCAACAGAGGCCTAATCCCGGTGTTACAGTCAGAGAGAGAGATGATTAAAGGAATCACCATTGTCCGGCCGGCCGGCACACCCGAGGCTTATGCCAGGTTGGCCAGTTTTTTCTCCGCGCTTGGCTTTGAAGCTGGCCGTGGATGGGAACAGGAACTGAGCCGCGGCGTCTCCTTCCTGGCGCCGCTGGGGAATCTGGAATTCGCGGATGGCATTGGTCCCAGCCCAGCGGAGATCATGGTGGAAGTCACCGGACTCGAGGCCGTTCACACCGTAGCCCGCGAGTGGATGACCCGCACCTGGGGGGAGCATGAGGTTGCCCGCAGGCTGAACCCTGTGACCGAGACCAACTGGAACACGCGCCTCTTTACGGTGGAACCTGCGCCTGGCCATTCCATCGCCTTTTGGGAATGGGACGACCCCCACAAGGGCCGGCCGGTGGCCGTGGAAGGCGATTTGAGCGCCCACGGAATGCGTTTTGCAGTGGTGGTAGCGCGCTGGAACGCCGTGATTACTGACCGCTTGTTGCAGGGAGCGCTGGACGGCCTCTATCGCAGCGGCGCTGTAAGGCGCGATGTGCAGGTGATCCGCGTGCCCGGAGCCTGGGAAATTCCGTTGGCGGCGCGCAAAGCCGCCGCGAGCGGCAAGGTGGACGCCGTGATCACGCTGGGGGTTCTACTGCGTGGCGAAACTGCACACTACGAGGCCATTTACAACGAGGTCTCGCGCGGCATTGGCCAGTCACAGCAGGAGACGGGTATTCCTCACGCCTTCGGAGTGTTGACCTGCGAGACCCTGGAGCAGGCGCTGGATCGTGCCGGGCTCAAGGCCGGCAATAAGGGATTTGAAGCCGCCGTGGCCGCCATAGAGATGGTCTCGTTGGAGCGCAAGATGAGCCTTCCATGAGCGCCACCGGTAAGCGGCGAAAGTCGCGCGAACTGGCCATGCAAATGCTTTTTCAGGCAGATGTAGGCAAACACACTCCCGAACAGGTGCGCAAAACCTTCTGGGGTTCCCGGGAGGAAGTAGATGCTGAGACGCGGGGCTTTTCCGAGGATATTTTCCGCGTAGCCACTGCCCGCAACGAAGAGATCGACGAGCTGATCCAAGCTCATTCCGCCAACTGGCGTCTGAGCCGAATGCCTGCCGTCGACCGCAATGTTCTCCGGGCGGCGATTGCAGAGCTTCTGGGCTTTCCTGACACCCCTGTCCCCGTAGTCATCAACGAGTCACTCGAGATTGCCCGCCGCTACTCCGCCCCAGAGTCGTTGAACTTCCTGAACGGTGTCCTGGATGCGATCGCACGGCAGAGGAAATCGTCGGCCCAGCTATCTCCAGCCACCCGCGAAGAAGAGGAATAGCTCCAAAGCGACTTCGAGAAAACCGTGCCAGCCCCGGATCTTACAGGTTGCGGAAAAAGCCGTCGTTGTCTAGCCCCGGACAGACCCTCGAAAAGTTGTGCCAGCCCCGGATGTCACAGGCTGCGAAAAAGTCATCGTTGTCTAGCCCCGGACAACCCTCGAAAAGCTGTGCCAGCCCGGATGTCACAGGCTGCGGAAAAAGTCGTCGTTGTCTAGCCCCGGCCATACCCTCGGAACCCCATTAAGCTGTGCCAGCCCCGGACTTCAGTCCGGGGGAGCGGGCTTTTAAGCCCGCGGAAGCGCTTTATCTCGCAATGATCGGGCTTTAAGCCCTGGTGAGACCCCCCAAGCTGGCCAATTCACTCGCTCTCCAGAAAAAAGATATAGAGACACATTGGGCACTGCACATGGAGGGCGTCTACCTCGATCAATTCGTCGATGAGAGACGGCGACCTGCAATCTCTGCAAACGATGGTTGGGCGTTCAGGCATCTCATCGGGGGCGTTGGTTAGCGATTCCTCAATTTGCGACACATAAGTTGTACGTCTCAGGCGCGGTCTTTGGATTTGCCTTTACGCTTCGTAGACCGGACCGGCCTTTTGCCTGGCGATCTTTACGGCAAACCTTTGGGATCAATGTAGACTTACCCCAGTCTCCCGACCTCCAATTCTAGAAAGCTGCCATGAGGGCGAACGCTAATCATCCGCGAAGTGTGCCTCGCGAACGCGGCAACGGCGCGACAACCTGGAGAACAGAACAATGGGCCCCTTTCTGCAACAAGGACATGCGTGCTAATTTCCCCTTCGGCGAGTACTTCCCGGCTGGGAGCAATATTTTTTATCGCGTATCTGGTGGGCGCCGCACAGGCGCAGGCTGTTTGTTCGGCGACTAGCACAGTCGCAACTGACGTCGCTCAAACGACCCCCCAGATTCAGACCACTGCCGCCTCCGGACCACCCTCAACCTCCGCACCCGACGCACCCGTACCTGCGGCCCAGGACGACATTGCGCCCGGCGCCACCCCGCGCCCTCTCACCCAACAGGAAAAAGCAGAACAGCAGCTCCGTCAGCAAGAGAAGCAGCGGATTGCCGGGATCGTGCCCAACTTTAACGTCTCTTACGACGGAGACGCCGCTCCGCTGTCGCGCAAGCAAAAATTGAGTCTCGCCTTTCACACTGCCACGGATCCAGTTTCCTTTGGTGTCGCCGCTTTGGATGCGGGTTTCAGCCAGGCAGAAGACGACTTTCCCGGGTACGGCCAAGGGATGCAGGGATACGCCAAGCGCTTCGGTGCTTCCTATGCGGATAACTTTGACGGAACCATGCTCGGGAACGCAATTTTCCCCATCCTCTTGAAGCAGGATCCGCGCTATTTCCGGCGCGGCGAGGGAAGTTTCGCCAGCCGTTTTTTGTATTCGATTTCAACCACAGTCTGGTGCAAAAACGATAGTGGATCGCACGGCCCGAACTACTCCAACATTCTGGGAAACCTGACCGCCGGGGGAATTTCGAACCTCTACTATCCTGCGTCCGATCGCGGCGCGGGGCTGACTTTCGAGCGCGGCTTCACGGTGACCGCCTACGGTGCGTTTGGTGGCGTCTTCAATGAATTCTGGCCGGACATCGCCAGGAAGATGTTCAAAGACAAGATGACCAAACTACAGCCCAATGTTGCCCCGAAGCTCTAGCGTCACCTACGGTCTCAGCGCTTCTTACTTCAAATCCATCACCACGATCCGGCCATCCGATTGAAAGCTGCCGCCGGTCGCGGTCTTGGCTGTGGTCAGAGGATTACTCGGCAGCACATAAGCCGCGCCGGCCAACACCCCCGCGCCGGAGAAACTCTGCTGCAGAAAGTCGCGCTCCTGGTCGACATTGGCATCGATGTGATGCGTGACTCCGCCAGTTCGCTGGTCTTTCTCAAACCCATTGTCATGGGTGGCGGAGCCCACCCAAAACGGCTCGCCGCCTACTGTTTCCGTGGTCTTCCATACCCGCAGATGGTGACGGATCGCGGCCACCTCCAACGGCGCAGCGCGTGCAAACGACAGGTCCTGCGATCTGCCAAAAAGATAAAGAATGCTCATCGGCATCTCGGTGTAGGCCTCGTGGGACAGGGTTGAAATCAGGCCGTGCACCACGGCATCCTGCGTGGTCTTATCCACCTGCACCCATCCCGCCGCCGCAAATGCCTTTGTCACCTGGTCCTGGGTGCCAATCAAAGAAAAGTTCACCATGTCTCCCGGATTGCCTTGCAGATCCCCCACCCGCCGCGGAATGTTGGCAAACAGTTGTGGTGACAGAAGGTGAGCCAGGTCTGGTGCGGAGACGGTCTTTTGCGCCTGCTGAGCGGTGAGCTTCATTTTTACCTCGATGCTTCCAGTTCCGGTGAGGTCGGAGCTGAGGTTCAGCCGCAAATAGAGATGGCCGGTGGCGGAGACATTCACATCCTTGCTGGCGCCAATGAGGAAGGGAACTGCGGCGGCGTCATTACCGATGCGCCCGATCAGGGCACCGCTGTTGGCTGTATTCAGCGGGTAAATGCGGATCAAATCCTTCCATCCGCGGGTAAGCCCGTCGGGGGGAGCGGTTCTTCCATCGGCCAGAGTCAGACTGCCGGTGGAGGTAAAGCTCAGCTGATCCGCCGGGGTGACTAAGACTCCGGTGTCGTTCCAATCGCCGCTATCGATGGTGAAGGAATAGGAGCCCTTGCGCGCCTTAAGCACTGACGCATCGGGCGCCGTCGCCTGGATAACCTCCACCGGCGGATGGGTAGTGCTGGACGCGGATGTCTGTGCCCATGCCTCGACTAAAAAGACACCGAGGAAACAGCCGATGATCGCAGCCACAGCTTTCATGCTCATAAGACGTTCAAAATTGTAAAAGAGACACTGCGCGCGGGGCCGGGAAAAAAAGAGCCCCAGCCATCAAGACTGGGGCTCTCCAATGGTACTCAGGTTATTTAGTAGCGATAGGTTTCAGGTTTGTACGGGCCTTCCGGCGCCACACCCAGGTAGTTAGCCTGTGCCGCACTGAGAGTCGTGAGCTTCACGCCGATCTTCTCCAGATGCAGCCGCGCGACTTCCTCGTCCAGCTTCTTGGGCAGCGTATACACATCCACCTTGTAGACATCTTTGTTCTTCCACAGGTCGATCTGCGCCAGGGTCTGGTTCGCGAAGCTGTTGCTCATCACGAAGCTGGGATGCCCGGTAGCGCAACCCAGGTTCACCAGGCGGCCTTCGGCCAGAACGTAGATGGTATGTGCCGGCTTTCCATTGGCTGCGGCAAAGTTGTACTGGTCCACCTGGGGCTTGACGTTGATCTTCTCCACTCCCTTTGCACTGTTCAGGCGATCGATCTGGATTTCGTTATCGAAGTGACCGATGTTGCAAACGATAGCCTGATCCTTCATCCCTGATAGGTGTTCCAGAGTCAGCACATCCACATTGCCGGTGCAGGTAACGTAGATGTCGCCCCGTCCCAGGGTCTCTTCGACAGTGGTGACTTCAAAGCCTTCCATCGCCGCCTGCAGGGCGTTGATGGGGTCGATCTCCGTGACCACCACTCGCGCACCCATTCCGCGCAGGGAGTGAGCCGAACCCTTGCCTACATCGCCGTAGCCGCAAATCACGGCCACCTTGCCGGCCACCATGACGTCCGTTGCCCGCTTGATGCCATCTGCCAGTGATTCGCGGCAGCCATAAAGATTGTCAAATTTCGACTTGGTGACGGAATCGTTGACGTTGATCGCCGGAACCAGCAGCTTGCCCTGTTCCTTCATCTTGTACAGCCGGTGAACGCCGGTCGTGGTCTCTTCCGAGACGCCGCGCCAGTCCTTCGCGACCGTGTGCCAATGCTTGGCATCTTCCGCGTGAATCTTCTTCAGCAGGTCCTTGATCACTTGCTCTTCATGATTAGAAGAGGCCGTGTTGACCCATTTGTCGCCTTCTTCCAGTTCGTAGCCTTTGTGGATGAGCAGGGTTACGTCCCCGCCATCGTCCACCACCAGCTCCGGCCCCTTGCCCTCTCCATGATCCAGTGCCTGGGCTGTGCACCACCAGTACTCTTCCAACGACTCGCCCTTCCAGGCGAAGACCGGAACGCCCGCAGCCGCGATCGCGGCCGCCGCGTGGTCCTGGGTGGAAAATATGTTGCAGCTCGCCCAGCGCACCTTGGCGCCCAGCTCCACCAGGGTCTCAATCAGCACCGCGGTTTGAATGGTCATGTGCAGCGAGCCGGTAATGCGCACGCCGGCGAGGGGCTTCTCCGCGGCATACTTGCGCCGGATGGACATTAGGCCGGGCATCTCGTGCTCGGCAATCGAAATTTCTTTGCGGCCCCAGTCGGCCAAGGTGAGGTCAGCAACCTTGAAAGCGGGGGAGGCGGCGGTACGGTCAATCGTAGCTGGTGTCATGTTTTGGAAACCTCATATCGATACATCTGAATATGTTGATACAATAGTTGGAAAGAGCCATGACGTCAATCGTAAAATCGCTGCGCATCCTGGGTGACACGAATCGCCTGCGCATGGTGTTACTTCTGGCACGGGAAGAGCTCTCCGTGGCCGAATTGCAGGAAATCCTGGGCATGGGGCAGAGCACCATCTCGACGCACTTGGCGCAATTGAAGCATGCCGGCCTGGTGGAAGACCGGCGCACGGGCAAAAATATCTGGTACCGGTTCAAGCCGGAGTCTGGCGTGTCCGGCCTCCTCGACCTGTTGCAGCAGGCCACCGATGAGATTCCGGAAGGAAAGCACGACTTGGCCGCCCTGGAGCTAATCCTGCGCAAGCGGCAGGACAAGACCCGGGCCTTTTTCGATGACATGGCCGGGCGGTTGGGGAGGGAGTATGTTCCGGGGCGTTCCTGGCAGAGTATTGCTGTGGCCCTGCTACAGTTGTTGCCGCCCCTGGTGATCGCCGATCTGGGTGCGGGCGAGGGAGCCTTCTCCATACTGCTGGCCCAGCGCGCGCAACAGGTGATCGCAGTCGACAACTCCGACAAGATGGTCGAGCTAGGGAGCGCATTGGCGCGCAAGCAGGGAATTACGGCACTCGAGTACCGCAAGGGTGACTTGGAGGCGGTCCCGATTGCCGATGGCACGGTGGACCTGGCACTATTCAGCCAGTCCCTGCACCATGCCATCCATCCCGAGCGCGCGGTTGCGGAAGCATGGCGGATCCTCAAGCCTGGTGGCCGCATCACGGTGCTCGATCTGATGCAACATCGCTTCGCCGAGGCGCGCGAGCTATACGCCGATGTATGGCTAGGCTTCAATGAAGTGCAGTTGGAAAGTTTGCTGGGCAACGCCGGCTTCGGCGATGTGTACACCGCTGTGGTCCACAAAGAAACAGAAGCACCCTTCTTCCAAACCGTGCTGGCTACCGGTCTCAAGCACTCTCGGGGCTGAACAGTCCGCGGAAAAACTCTCTACGAAGGGCACGCCTAAAGAGGCTGCGGAAAAACGCTCTGTACGAAGGGCACAGCTTCAGCCGTGCCGTAAAAAGCCACAACAACGAGGGCTTCAGCCCCTGAGGTACGCTTTTCCAAGCTTGTACCTGCACGGAATTACTCTGAAAAACCGTACCTCAGCGGCTAAAGCCACCCCGCGCAATACATTTACGGCACGGCTGAAGCCGTGCCCTTCGTACAGAGCGTTTTTTCCGCAGCCTCTTTAGGCGTGCCCTTCGTTCAGAGAGTTTTGCGGGCCGCCTGTTTCGCCAATGAGGTATGCCGATATTCCGCCTGCTAAGGCTCGTTTCTCTCTATGTTCAGCAGCTTCTTCTTGCGCTCGGTGCCCCAGCGGTAGCCAGTAAGCGAGCCGTCGCTGCCAATCACACGGTGGCAGGGAATGGCTATGGCTACCGGGTTGGAGGCGCATGCCCGTGCCACAGCCCGGACTGCACTCGGTTGACCGACGGCCCGAGCTATGTCTGCATAGCTGCGCGTCTGCCCCCGAGGAATCTGGCGCAAGGCCTGCCATACCCGCGCCTGAAATGCAGTTGCACGCAGATCAAGCGGTAGATCGCCTGCCGCGGGATGCTCGGTCATAGCGGCGAGAACAGCCGCCATGTGTTCCGCCATTCCGGAGGAATCCGGAACCACCATTGCCGCGCTAAACTGCTGCCGCAGCAACTGCTCCAGCTCCCCTGCTTTGTCGCCCAACATAACACTGCATACGCCGCGTTCGGTGGCCGCGACCAGTAGCAGTCCTAACTCGCAGGGCGTCGTAGCAAATCGGATCGTCTCGTTTAAGCCTCGCTCCCGAAAGCGTGTAGGGCTCATGCCGAGATGAGTTGCCGCCTGCTCGTAAAAGCGGCTTGAGGACCCGTAGCCGGCCTCATAGATGGCGCCAGTGACGCTGGCCCCAGGCGTCGAGAGACTGCGGCGCATATAAGTGGACCGCAATTGCGCTTGATAGGCACGCGGACTGATGCCCAGCACCCGGGTAAACTTTCGCTGAACGGTGAATGGGCTACTCCGGGCTACCTTAGCGAGATCGGCCAGCGTCACGGCGCGGTCGCGGTGGGCGGCGAGATAACGGCACAGCCGGGCCACTGTCCATCGCCTCGTCTCGCTCACCGATCGGAGCGCACCGCTTGCAGGCGCGATAGCCCGCCGCCAGTGCTCCGGCGGGGTCGGTAAAAAAACATACATTGCTGGGGGCGGGACGCCGGCTGGGACAGGTAGGACGGCAAAATATCCCGGTGCTGGCTACGGCATAAACGAAACGAGCGCTCGGGTCCCGTGACAGTACCTGTTGCCAGGCCTGAGTTGGATTGAGTTCGGTCTGCTGATTGCTTGCCATGCCAAGATCATGAACCCAGGCCAAGCGTGAGGATATCCGTATCTT
The DNA here is from genome assembly GCA_963785315.1 of uncultured Acidobacteriaceae bacterium. Classification (GTDB taxonomy): domain Bacteria; phylum Acidobacteriota; class Terriglobia; order Terriglobales; family Acidobacteriaceae; genus PALSA-350. The sequence continues at coordinate 742,110 of CAWAUX010000004.1, forward strand.
GCCGGCAAAAAAATCTTTGCCGGCAAGATACGCTAGCTACTTAGCCGCGCCCGCGAGCTGAGCCTTTCCCTTGAGACCAGCCGCCTCGCGCAGTGCTTGCGCTTTGTCGGTTGCCTCCCAGGTGAAGTCCCCATCGGCCCGTCCGAAGTGGCCGTAAGCGGCCGTCTTGCGGTAGATCGGCCGGCGCAGGTTGAGGCTCTCGATAATGCCCTTCGGAGTCAGCTTGAAGTTTTCCCGGACCAACTGCTGCAGGGTGGCGGAATCGACCGCTCCGGTGCCAAAGGTCTCGACCAGCACACTGACCGGTTCGGCCACACCGATGGCATAAGCCAATTGCACCTCGCAACGCTTGGCCAAACCTGCCGCCACGATGTTCTTGGCGATGTAGCGGGCCATATAGGCTGCCGATCGGTCGACCTTTGTCGGATCCTTGCCGCTGAACGCGCCGCCGCCGTGACGTCCCATGCCGCCGTAGGTATCGACGATGATTTTTCGTCCGGTAAGACCGGTGTCGCCCATTGGGCCGCCGATCACGAAACGTCCGGTGGGGTTGATGTGGTATTTAGTGTCGGCATCGAGCAGCGCGGAAGGCAGCGTAGCCTGAATTACGTGCTTAAGGATGTCAGCCCGCAGCTCCTCCGTGGAGATGTTCTCGGAGTGCTGGGTAGAGATCACGACGGCGTCGACCCGAACCGGGTTCATATCCTTGTCGTATTCCACCGTCACCTGGCTCTTACCATCCGGCCGCAGATAGGAAAGCAGTCCGCTCTTCCGCACTTGCGTCAGCTTCTGGCTGAGCTTATGGGCCAGAGAGATCGGCGTGGGCATCAGGTCTTCATTCTCGTTCGTCGCATAGCCGAACATCATGCCCTGGTCGCCGGCGCCCCCGGTGTCCACGCCCATGGCAATATCGCCAGACTGTTTATTGATGCTGGAGATGACGGCGCAGGTATTGGAGTCAAAGCCATAGAGCGCGTTATCGTACCCGATCGAAGCCACCACCCCGCGCACCAGGGATTGGAAGTCAACGTATGCCTTGGTCGTGATCTCGCCGGCAATGACCACCAGGCCAGTAGCGGTAAGGGTTTCGGCGGCTACGCGGCTGAAGGGGTCTTGCGCCAGACAGGCATCGAGGATCGCGTCGGAGATCTGGTCGGCGATCTTGTCCGGATGTCCTTCGGTTACCGACTCGGACGTGAATAGAAATCTATCGTGTTGTGACAAGTAGCTTCCTCCTGTTTTCATAACCCGGGGAGAATTTCAGCGGTCTTTTCCCGATTTGCAGGATCGAGCACACTCCAGCCGTGATCTCATCCGGCGCTCATAAGAAAGAGCGGCCGGCCCGGTCGCTCTTTAAGTCTCTTTTAAGACGGTATCAGAGGGGGGTCAGCGAGGCAAAGGCACCTGTAGTACCCGACGCAATGGTGGGTTACCTGGGGTGTAAAACTGTGTCACTGCTGCCGTATGGGTAATCTGTGCCGGCGTGACCATCGAGACCTTTTTGTGGACATAACTCCATACAAACCAGCTGAGTCCGGCTACCAGCAGCAAAAGGACCCCAATGCCCGTCCAGCGCAGCCGCTGGTCGGGACGGTTCCCTGAGCCGACCTCGCTTCGCGCTTTGCTGGCATTCTCAGCAAACCGCATCCAGCCATCTTCATCCGTTTGCAGCCCGGTCGATTGGTGCGCCGAGAGGTAGCGTCCGACCCACTCGTCCTGATCGAGGCCTACGACCCGGGCGTACTCTCGCACCATGCTCTTATTGAAAACCCCGCCCGGGAGAACATCGAAGTGCTCCTGTTCGAGGGCTACCAGGTGACGATTGCTGATCTTCGTAACCCGGGTAATGGCGTCCAGCGTGATCCCGCGGAACTCCCGTTCCTGCCGTAATGTGTCACCGAAATTCCCCATACATTACACCCATCGATTCAAAGCGATGGCTCCATCAAAGAAGGATGCAGGTCGGACGCGAGTGAGAGATCTTATACTGATATTCTTTACCATACGGCCGCACTTCTGCCAGGTCAAAAGCAACTCTCTATAGCCCTTTAGTTTGTCCGCGCTATAGCATCCTTTGAGTTACTGGACCGAGATTCTCCTGGAGCGGAATAAGGTACCTCCCAATTTTGCTACACTCGGCTCTGTCAGGCGAATAGCATGAATAGGTTAGTCCTCGGCAATTTGCTCCACCGTCCGTTGCGTTCGTCGATCAGCATACTTGCGGTGGCCATTGAGGTCACCATGATCCTCTCGATCGTGGGCATCATGGTGGGCATGATCCAAGGGTCCCGTACCCAGACCAACGGTATTGGCGCCGACCTGATCGTTCGTCCCCCCAATCAAACTTTCCTCGTCGGAGTCAGCGGAGCACCGGCTCCGGCCAAGATCGCTGACGTGCTGCGAAAGCTGCCCCACGTCGCCGTCGCATCCCCGGTCATTCAACAAATCTCCACGCAGACCGCCGTTGAGACCATTTGGGGCATCGACTACGAGAGCTTTAACGCCTTGCGGCCCTTTGTCTTTCTCTCCGGAACTCCATTCCAGGGCCCAAATGATGTGATTGTGGATGATTTCTTTGCCCGCGGCGGCAAGGGTTACCACGTGGGCGACAGCATTCCCATCCTCAATCACACCTTCCGCATCTGCGGTATCGTCGAGCACGGCAAGGGCGGTCGCAAGTTCCTGCCCATCAAGACGCTGGGTGCGTTGCTGGGCGCGGAAAACAACGCCACGCTCTTTTACGTAAAGACCGACAATCCTGACAATGAAGCCTTGGTGAAGCAGGAAGTACAGGCGGTTCCGGGTCTTTCCGCTTATCAGGTGCAAACCGTCCAGGAGGTGCTCTCCATGTTGACGCCAGAACACCTGCCCGGTTTCAACATTGCATTACATATCGTGATCAGTATCGCCGTGGTGGTTGGTTTTCTCGTCATTTTCCAGGCCATGTACACGGCTGTCCTCGAGCGAACCCGCGAGATTGGAATTCTCAAGTCGCTAGGCGCGTCCCGGTTCTACATCATCAATCTTGTCTTGCGCGAAACCGCGTTCCTCTCCCTGGTCGGCATACTTCTGGGCATTGGCGCGGCCTTCCTGATAAAGGCTGGGATGAGCGCTCGCTTACCCACTCAACCGTTTCCTATCAGTACTGGATGGATTCTTGCGACCGTCCTCATTGCCTTGGGCGGGGCGCTGGTGGGTGCGATGTACCCCGCGCTAAAGGCGGCCCGAAAAGATCCGATCGAAGCCCTGGCCTACGAATAGACCAGCATCAAATGCTGGTTGACTTCCTGCACCGGCAACGAACGTTGGGTGCCCCATTCAAGCCTTTTTGGGGGCTTGAGTAGGATCTCCACGCCCCACTTTTCACTAACAGCGACGCCGATGGAGCAACAGTTTCTCGCTACGCGGAAAGCACCAACAAGACCCCATCATGACTCCGCTCCCGAGCATAGTCAGCCGGAGTTTTACCCTGGTCGCATCGCATATCCGGTTTGGCCCCGGCTTCAAGCAGAATCCTAACCACCTCGACCAACCCTGAAGCTGCTGCCTGGTGCAAGGGGGTATAACCTCCGGCCTGCGCCATGTTTACATCCGCTCCCTGGGCGATCAGGATGCGCGCCGTCTCCGGGTCGCGGCTCAAGGCAATACACGCATGCAATGGCTGATTGCGCAACGGATTATGCGAGAAGCGGTGCACGTGTGCGCCATGGGCAAGCAGCAGAGCCGTCGCCTGACATCCGCCAAACGCCGCCGCCAGGTGAAGGGGGGCCCAACCGTCCGCTGAGGTCGCATGAACCAGCATGGGATCCTGTCTTAGCAGCGGCTCCAGACGGGTGCAGTCTCCTAGAGCGGAGGCCTCGAAAATATCCAGCGTCTGTAGATGAGTGAGCAGGTAATCCCTGATCAGCGGCTGTTGGTTATAAATGCTCCACAAAAAAGCAGAGACGCCCTGGGCGTCTCTGCAAGTAAGAAGCGATCGATCTTCCTCCGCGGCAGCGGCGACCTCCGCCGTTTGCCCACCCCGGATGAGGTTAAGAAAACGTTGGCTCACCGCACCAGATTAGCATCGCCACCCGGGTCGCCTGCAGAAGCGGCCAAAATCGTCTCCTTCGAATCCTTCGTTACCGAACCCGGCTTCGTCCGGTTGGAGTAGATCCGGAAGGTGACGACCATGTCGATCACCACCGGTACCGCCTGGCCGTTAAGCTTTGCCGGCTGGAAGTGCGACTTCTTGACCGCGTCCACTGCCTTCTCATCCAGTCCGAAACCAATGGGGCGGGCGATCACGATCTGTCGTGGAGTTCCCGACGCATCGACCACCGTGCGCAACAGCTCCATGCCCGCGATCCCGTATTTCTGGGCAAATTCATTCGAGCTGGGATCAATGCTGTTTAGAACCTTGGGCGGCGTCATGCCTTCGCTGACCACCTTAATGCTGGCATCAGCTGGCATGTATTGCCGGTGTTGACTCTGGCTATGGAAGTACTCCTGCCAGTAGTCAGGTAAATGAGAGAGCATGCTTTGATCGATGTCGCTGGCAAAGATGTTGTCCAGGGCCTTGTTCATCACCATGGCGGAGTGCGCCGGAGAAACAGCTGCCAGGGCTTGATAGGTCTCGACAGCGGCCCCGCTGGTGGCCGGTGTTGGCGGTGCCGTGGCCGCTGCTGCGTCATCCCTGGTCTTTAAGGTCTGAGCCGCAGCGATCTCCTGCGGGCTAGGCTCACTCTTCTTCTTTTCTTTCTTCACCTTGGGGACGACGATGAGCTCGCGGTCAATGGAGATGTGAACCGGCTTCTTGGAGATCTTGACCTTATCGAACGACTTGCTTGCATCTTCCTCGTAGGGCAGCGCGCCGAAGTAATGCAATCCGTAGCGATCTGCCTCCATCTCCAGCTTGTGCTTAGAGAGCTTCACTTTCCTGACTTCGAAGGCGGAAAGGGTGAACGAGCCCAAGGTGGGCGAGCCGTTCACCTTGCCATCCTGGTCAAAGTTCAGGTCGTCGCCGAGGTAGGACCCGCGTAGAAAGATCAGCTTACCGACGTAACGGGCGCGCAAAGCGTCTTCGGTCAAAGCAGGGGTTGACTTGACCAGGGCCGCATTCGTCGTCGAAATCGCGGGAACGGGAGGCGTCACAGTCGTTGGGGTTGCCGCTGGGGCAGGAGCCGCCACCTCGCTGCCCGCTGTCTGCTGGGCGTTCGAGAGTGTGGTAAAAGTACCGCACAGTAGGGCTGCGGTCATAAGCGGCCGGAGTTGCTTTTGAAACTTCATTAGATCTCCTTGCCCGACTACCGGCTCCGAGCTACGGGGTCCGGTCAGTGCGAGCGCCGGCAGCTGGGATTTGCAGCTGCAAGCTGGTGAGATTGCCAGCCCGGGCTGGGTGCGCCCCGGCCGAAACAGGAAGCGATTGGGCCTGGGCATTTTCGGCCATCAGCATGATGGCCAGGGCCAGCAGCAATCCGATGCGGATGAGCGCAGCTACCAGGGATTCAGAGGCACGTTGTGTCATACGAGGGGGGACCTCCGCTATATTTCAAGGAGAGCGTATGATCTTCGCAATGAAGGGGAAATGCCTCTTTTGTGCGTGATGAGTCACCCCACCCCCGTTGACGCCCTTGCCCGAATGCGTTACTCTGAAGTTCTTGCGCAGTGCCGCGTCCGGCCCTCTGTAGTCGCCGTCTGATCCGACGAGGTGAAGTCCCAGTCAAGTTTGGGGAGCCACTTCACAGCCAACCGATCCGAAGATTGAGCGAGCCCAGGTAGCCTGCCAGGAAAGCGAACGAAGAAGCGCTTTGAGCGATTCCCCGTGAATCCGCTCTAAATCTAATCTTCGCCACTCAAGCGATCTGAACCTTTCGTTTGCGGGAAAGCAGTTGCCAGCCGCACATTTTTGCGTCGGTGCGTAACGCTCGTCCGAACGAAGGTTCCCTGGGAGAACTGGTTACGATGTCTACGTATTTTCCGAGCTCGCACGATATCACCCGCAAATGGTTTGTGGTCGACGCCAGCGGCAAGACCCTGGGACGTTTGGCCACCGAAGCCGCCAGCATGCTGGCCGGCAAGAAAAACCCCAAGTACACCCCCTTTATCGACATGGGTGATCACGTGATCGTCGTCAACGCGGAAAAGATCGTGCTCACCGGGTTGAAGAGTCAACAGAAGGTCTATCGCCGTTACACCGGTTTTCCTGGCGGCCTGCGGGAAGAGTCCTTTGTGCGCCTCATGGCGCGCCGGCCGGAGAAGATTGTCGAAGACGCCATCAAAGGCATGCTGCCCAAGAGCAAGATGGGCCGCCAGATGGCGACCAAGCTTAAGGTATACCGGGGCGACAAGCACCCCCATCAGGCACAGCAGCCTGAGGTTTTAGAGTTGGCGGCTAGGTAAACCGTCGACTCCGCAGGACACAGCAAAGAATAGGACGGACATGGCAGATTTGGTTCAGTACTACGGAACGGGGCGTCGCAAGGCGAGCGTAGCGCGCATCTTCTTGCGCCCCGGCAGCGGCAACTTTGTCGTCAATCAGAAACCTTTCGAGACGTATTTCGTTACCCATCAGCAACGGGTTTCCGCCAAGCGGCCGCTGGAGCTGACTGAGCATTCCGCCAATTTCGATGTGTTGGCCACCGTTAAGGGTGGAGGCGTGAGCGCCCAGGCCGATGCAGTGAAGATGGGTATCGCCCGCGCTCTGCTCGAGTTCAACCTGGAGCTGCGCAAGACATTAAAGGCTGATGGTCTGCTGTCCCGCGACGCGCGCATTAAAGAGCGCAAGAAGTACGGACAGAAGGGCGCCCGCAAGCGCTTCCAGTTCAGCAAGCGTTAAAAGCCTGCCGGTGACGTGGCATCGTTGCCGGACATGCATGCAGTGAGTCGATGCCATTTTGTCAAAAATCTTCCCCGCCCCAGCTTTCTGGAGCGGGCGAGGGAAATCAATTCCGGCCACGCCGGAATGCAATTCAAGAGGAGGTAGTTTGGCCACAATAACGATGAAGGAACTGCTCGAAGCAGGTGTTCACTTCGGGCATCAAACCAAGCGTTGGAATCCCCGCATGAAGGAATATATCTTCGGCGAGCGTAACGGGATCTACATCATCGATCTGCAAAAAACCTTGAAGATGTTCAAGGAAGCAAGCAAGTTTGTCACCGACCTCACCGGTCAGGGTAAGGTCATCCTCTTTGTCGGCACCAAGAGACAGGCCCAGGACGCGATTGCCGAAGAGGCGAACCGCTGCGGCATGTTCTACATCAACCAGCGCTGGCTGGGTGGATTGCTGACCAATTGGATCACTGTACAAAAGTCGGTTAAGCGCCTCCAGGAACTGGACGAAATGGCCACCGATGGCCGCTACGAGCTGCTGACCAAGAAAGAAGTCATTCGACTGGAGCGCGAGCGCAAGCATCTGCAGGCGAACCTGGCAGGCATTAAGAATATGCGCCGGTTGCCCGATGCTCTCTTTGTGGTCGATTCAAACAACGAAGCCATTGCGGTCAAGGAAGCACGCAAGCTGGGCATCCCGGTGGTTGCAGTGGTGGATACCAATTGCGATCCCACCGTGGTCGACTACGTAATTCCGGGCAATGATGACGCTCTGCGCGCCATCCGCTTGTTTACCTCCAAGATCTCCGACTCCGTCGTGGAAGGTGTGCAGATGGCCGGCGACAAGCGTGCCGCGGACGCGGGCGTGACCGCCGATGCACAGCTTGAGGCCGCTCCGGTGGAGCTTTCCGGCCTTGAAGCCGGTGCCGATGAGCCCTCCGGCGAAGGTGAAGTGGTCGATCTGGAAGCTGCACTTGGGGGAGGCATTCGCAAGGCCCCCGGGGTGATAGCCGTTGATGAGCCGGAAGTTGCCGAGCGCACCATCTAGAGCCTTTCACTTTTAGCCGTACTAAATCTTTCCCCTATCCATTTGTAACCGGGGATACAGCTGTTTAACATTGGTGTAGACCGAAGCAAAAGGCCTTGACGTGGTTTTCTCTCAAGGAAAACCACTCCTCGCGATCTTTATCGGACCACAGTAATTGTTAAACAGCTTTCAAGGCCTGTTTACAGGCCAGCAAAGGAATCGCAAGAGGATGTCAACCGTGACTGAAAATATCTCCGCTGCACAGGTCAAGGAGCTCCGCGAGAAGACTGGCGCGCCCATGATGGACTGCCGCAATGCGCTCCAGGAAGCCAAAGGCGACCTCGACCAGGCGGTTGTTGTTTTGCGCAAAAAGGGCATGGCCTCCGCCGCCAAGAAGGCGTCCCGCACCACCTCCGAGGGGGCTGTCGGCACCTACATTCATGCCGGAGGCAAGATCGGTGTCCTGATCGAAATCAACTGCGAGAGCGATTTTGTTGCTCGGACAGAGGATTTTCAGGAGCTGTTAAAGGACATCTCCATGCACATCGCGGCCACTGACCCGCGTTATATTCGCCGTGAAGATGTCACCGCCGAGGATCTAGCCCGGGAGAAGGACATTTACCGCTCTCAGGCTGCGGCTACGGGTAAGCCGGAGAAGGTAATCGAGCAGATCGTGGAAGGCAAGATGAGCAAGTTCTACGAAGAAGTTTGCTTGCTCGACCAGCCCTTCATCAAGGATCAGTCCTTCGCCATCAAGGATCTGATCGCGCAGAAGATCGGCAAGCTGGGTGAGAACCTCAGCGTACGCCGCTTCGCCCGCTTCAAGGTCGGAGATCCTGTCTGGACCGTAGCCCAAGTCAAGCCAGGCGCCACCGAATAGCATCTGTCCATAAACGGTAACAACGAGGGCCGGGAGTTTTCCCGGCCCTCGTTCCTTTTGACGATTTCAGGGCACGAACGTTAAGCTTCCGGCCTTACGAGGTCATTAAAGCCAACGGCTTTAGCCGCTGAGGAGCCCGGGTTCCCCTACGCAATCAAGCCGATACTATACCGTAAGGGCCTGGACCAAGCTTGGTATAGCTGGTCTCACGATTTGGCTCAAAATCGGTCATAAATCGCCCCGCAACCAAGGGATAGCGGCTCGGCCGTAATGTGCGATACTTTTCCTTGAATGTACAAAAGAGTCCTGCTCAAATTGTCGGGCGAAGCGTTGGCGGCGGATCGCGGCTTCGGCGTGGACGTTGCCAAGCTACATGAAATCTCACTGGAGATCCTGGCGGTTCGGGATCTCGGCGTGGAAGTCGCTATCGTCGTCGGCGGGGGCAACTTTTTCCGTGGCGTGGCCGAACAGGCGCGCATGATGGACCGCGTTTCCGCCGACCATATGGGGATGTTGGCCACGGTGATTAATTCGCTCGCTCTCCAGGACGCGCTGGAGAAGTCCGGGGTCCAGACTCGCGTCATGTCCGCGATCGAGATGAACCAGGTGGCCGAACCGTACATTCGGCGGCGCGCCATCCGGCATCTGGAAAAGGGGCGAGTGGTCATTTTTGCTGCTGGCCTGGGAAATCCATTTTTTTCCACGGATACCGCTGCCTCCTTGCGAGCCATGGAGATCAAGGCGGACGTCCTATTAAAAGCCACTAAAGTGGAAGGGATTTACGACGCAGATCCTGTTATTACCAAGGATGCAGTGAAATTCGAGCAGATTACCTATATGGAAATCCTCCGGCTCGGCCTAAAGGTAATGGACAGCACTGCAGTGAGCCTGTGCAAGGACAATAATTTGCCCATGATCATTTTCAACATGAACCGTCCTGGAAACATCCTGCGTGTGGTGAGCGGAGAAAAGGTCGGCTCCCTGGTGACCGCCTGACTCCCCAGACCACACTCGCGGAACCACCCCCGGCTGCCGCACTGAAGGCCACAGAACGATCGGCCCAGGCGATCCAGGCGCAAGCTCCAGCAGGTCCAGTATTGGTGCGGCCGGCTGCGGCTCCGCGCCGCTCGCAATTGCCGGCCCTCACCGGCATCCGCTGTTTTGCCGCCCTCAATCTCGTCTTCTTTCATTTTGCCGATCCCCATTCGTTTGGACCCTTGAGCCCGGTGGTCAATGGCGGATACATTTCCGTTAGCTTCTTCCTGCTGCTCTCCGGTTTCATCCTCACCTACAACTATGCTGATCGCGCGCAACGTGGGACGCTTACCGCGCGCAGCTTCTGGTCTGCTCGCTTCTCCCGCCTTTATCCCGTCTATGCCTTCAGTCTTTTGCTCTCCGTGGGCATGCTGGCGCAGGAGGTGCACGCCCACACCCGGCTGGATTTCGGCCTCGGAGTGCTTCTCACCCCGTTGCTGCTGCAGGGATGGCATCCGGCCCTGTCAACCTTTTGGAACACGCCTGCGTGGACTATGTCTACCGAGGCTTTCTTTTATGTGCTGTTTCCTTGGCTGATCACCCGTCGCCGTCCGCGCCAGACGCGGACAATGCTGCTGATCCTGGTGTCCATATGGCTCTGCAGTTTGGTCCTTCCCGGACTCTATATGTACTTAAATCCGGATGGCGATATTCACCCCGACCGCTATTCCGTTGGTATCTGGATGCGGGCGTTGAAGTTCATGCCTTTGCAACACCTGTTCTCCTTTCTGTTCGGCATGACGTTAGGATTTTTGAATGAAAAAATTCGGCCTGAGAGCCGCAAGCGCCTGGCGCTAGGGGTTTTTGCCTTCGCGGCCCTCTATCTGCTTCTTTGCGTCGGCGACCACCTGCCCTACGCCATGATGCACGATGGTTTGCTGATGCCGCTGTTTGCTGGTGTCATCCTCTGCCTGGCCGGCCGCAATTTCATTGCAGGTTTCTTTGGGCTGCTTCCCTTTATTGCCATCGGAGAGGCCAGCTACTGCCTTTACCTGCTGCACTTCAATCTGTGGACGCTGCTGCACGACTCCCATTTACTGGAGAAGAGCGGCCTGATCGTCTTCGATCCCTGGATTTCTTACCTGCTATTGATCATCGCCGCGCTGTTGACCAAGCGATTCATCGAGCGGCCGGGAAGAAGCTGGATCAGCCGGCGCCTCGAGCCCAGCCCAGCCCGCGGAGTCTAGCTGGCGGCAGAAAAACTCAGCCGTATCAATAATGGAAGATCAGATCGCAGGCCAACGTAAGCTGGCTCTGGCGCGTTCCGAAGTCATATGATTTTCGATCCCATGCGCGATCGAAGCGAATCTCCGGGCGTATCTGCACCGTCGTTCCGATCCAATGGCTCAGCATCAGGGTGTTCTCCGTGTACTTGGTATTCACTCCCGTGCGCTGGCCCTTCTTGTCGTTGAGCAAGTCGCTCCGGAAGCCAACGAAGTCGTGCTCGGATAATTGCTTCAGGACGTAATTTTGGACCGCGTACTCCGGTGCGAAACAAGTTTCGAGGCCCGGGCGACAGGTGGCAGCGTAGCTGTTCGGCTGGGGCTTGATCGAGCCAGTGGTGCTGGGCACGTCGCGCTGGTACATCACGTAAGCTTCCGTCGCGGTATGCCACGTCTTGGAAAACCTGTGATACCACGTGCCATCGTATTGTTGGACGTTGTTGTACGAGTACTTACCGTCGTTGATTCCATTGGCACAAAGATAGACATTGTTGTTCACCGAGGATGTCGTGTAGTCGACGCAAACTGTTGCTGAGGGTTTGGCGTCACTCGTCCACAGCGCCACGTCGTGGCTTCCGGTGATGCCCGCTTGCAGTAGCCACTGCTTGTTAACCTGCACCGTGGCAAGAATTCCGGTGTCGGTAAACGGATCGACTGCATAGAGCAGGGAATGGCTGAACATGTAGTTGTTCGGCGTCAGTTGCGCCTCAATTCCAGGAACAGAGATAAAGCGGCCGATCCGGAGGTTCATCCCGTTGGCCACCTTGGGCACATAAATGTCGATGTATTCAAGAACCGGGTCGAAGCCGTATTGGTGGTGGTCTGAGATCCACTGGAAGCTCAGATAGCCTTTGTCTACGGTGTATCTGTAGTCCGTGCCGTAGAAGGCAGTCAGATGGTATCCGACATCCACATGCTCCCGCTGCACCGAGTCGGGCAACCGCTCCACATAAAGGACGAGCTGATTCATCTCGAATCGATTGCTGTAGACGTCGTTGGCTTCGGGTGCGTTGCTGTTTGTGGAAGTGCTGAAATTCACCGTAGGCTCGACCCACCCATACACCTTGGTGCGGCTGCGCGCTTGATTCCAGGCGGTCATCAGGGGGTAGCTATTTGTATCCGCTTCGCCGATCACGGGAGATCCCCCATACGACCAGTCGGAGTTGGGGAACGGCGGTGACTCAAGTGGTGACGGCAAACCTCGACGAGGCGGGGCAGGGCCTTGACTCGCAGTTCCATGCCAATCCTGGCGGTAAAACTCTGCCCACCTGGCGAAGAAGCCTGGAGGCTTAGGCGGCGGCTGTGGAGTTGGGCTCTCCGGCAACGTCGCGCCGGGTTTGCTTTGTGCGGAACACCCGCTCGATACCATCCAGACGAAGACTAATAACAGAATCCGGGGAGCTAAGAGAACGAGGCGCAAGTTGAATTCACTCGGGAGAGCAGGGTGCAAGCGAAGTGTGGAACAGGGTGGCGCCGGTAAACATCTGGGCCCCGCCTCACCATCGGAAGGCGATCATAGCACAGGAACAAAAACACATTCTTTCAGAAGGGTACGGCCTTTCGTTCAGTGGGTTTTTCCGCAGCCCGTTTAGCCGTTGAGGCGTGATTTCCCCTCGCCTGCCACGGCTGCGTGTGGAAAACAGCAAACGGAACGAAAAACCAAAGGACCGCCGCCCGGCGGCGGCCATTGGCTGGGCACCACTCTGCAGTATCAGGGTTGTGTGACGGTATGGTGGCCATGCGTAATTGCAGCGCTGCAGGTAGGCTGCTGGCCGGCACTGAAGGGCGTATTCTGCACGGCCGAGACCACTCCGTTCGCGGCGTTTAAAGCCAAACCGGAGACATTGTTGCTGAGAAAGTTGGCGGTGTAGATATAGCGGCCTTCCGACGGCTCGATCAGGATACAGAGCGGCCCGGTACCAACCGCGTAAGTGACCGAAGCGGGGTTCGGTGTGGCGATGCCGGTAGACTGGTCGATGGTATACGCGCTTACATCGTTACCGTTGTAGTTGGCGACATAGACATAGAGGCCGCGGGGGTCGACGGCAACGGCATTGGGCAGGTTATCGGTCTTGACTGGTGCCGGCATCATCACCAACGATCCACTGGCCTGCACCTGGAAACCATACATCTGATTGGAGGCGCCGTCGGTGACATACAGGAATTTACCGGTCGGATCGCTGGCCAGTGCATTGGGCGCCGTTCCCACCTTGAAAAGGCCGACCGAACTAAGCACGCCGTCCGTCCCAACTTGTAACGCGGAGACGGTGGCATCGCTTTCATTGACCGCGTAAACGAAGTTTCCGCCAGCCAACACGTTGACGGCAACCGGATTATTACCCAACGGGAAGAAAGCGTTTCCGCCTTCTGGTACCGGCTGGCACAGGCTGCTGGTCGCGCCCAGCTGACCATTTGCATTGACGGGGAAAACTACGAGCGCGCCGGGCCCGGGTATGTTAAGGCTGAAGTTCGGCTGGTACGTTTCCACCACGTAGAGATAGGTACCCGCCTGGTTGATGGCCAACTGGCTGGGATAGCTGCCAGGCATGTTGCAGGTCTGCTGCGGATAGAGTTTGCCATCGGTGCCAATGGCAAATTCCACGATCGTATTGTCGTCATGATTGATAACGTAGAGATTCTTACCGTTGGCTGACGCCACATCAGCGACAGGATTCCGCCCGCCCGAGGGGTAGGGTGAATCGGTGATCTGGTACAAAATGCCCGCTTCGCTATCTACTTTGTATACGCTGACCTGTCCCGGGTTTTGCTTGGACGCGGTGACGTAAAGAAAATCGATTGTATTGCTGGGTCCGCATGCAGTAGCTCCGAATCCGAGACCAAGGGATACTACCGAAGCCAGGGCGATCCGGCGGAATTTACTCAACTTCATGCGCATCAGGGCTGTACGACCTCAATGGCATGGTTGCCGTGGGTAATGGCAGCGCTGCAGGTAGGCGACCCGGCGGCCTTGAAGGGTGTGTTCTGCACCGGCGCCAGCGCGCCAGTCGCAGGATTCAGAGACAAGCCGGACACCGTCGCGCCAAGGAAGTTCGACGTGTAGACAAAGCGTGCTTCCGCGGGTTCGATCAAGACGCAGGTTGGCCCGGCATCCACCCCATACGTGGTCGCCCCAGCGATCTGGGTGGCGTTTCCGGTACCGCGATCGATCATATAGGCACTCACGTCGTTGGCATTGTAGTTGGCCACGTACACGTAAATCCCGCGGGGGTCGACCTGCACCGAGACGGGAAGAATGTCCGTCTTGAAGGGGGTCTGCATGTTGATCAAAGTTCCGTTGGTCTGGATCGTGTAGCCAATCATCTGGTTGGCCGCGCCATCGGTGACGTAAAGGAACTTACTGGTCGGATCGCTGGCAATCGCATTCGGAGCCACGCCGACGGGATAGGTAGCAATCAGTGTAAGAGCTCCACCCGTTCCCACCTGAAAGTCAGAGATGGTGGCGTCATTTTCGTTCACCGCATAAACGAAGTTGCTGCTGGCCAACACGTTCACGGCTGCGGGGTTATTCCCTAGCGGGAAGAAGGCATTGGCGCCATTCGAGACCGGCGTGCAGAGACTTCCCGTGGCCCCCAGTTGCCCGGTGGCATTGACGGGAAAGACCACCAGCGCCCCGGGTCCAGGTGTGGTGGCGCTGAAGCCCGGCTGGTAAGTCTCCACCACATAGAGGTAGGTACCGGCCGCGTTGATCGCCAACTGAGTAGGGTTAGTGCCCGGCATAGCGCAGGACTGCTGCTGGGAAAGGCTGCCGTCCGTGGCGATGGCGAACACCACGACCGAATTGCTGGCCTGATTGACCACGTAGAGGTTCTTGCCATTCGCCGAAGTTACGTCGGCCACGGGATTATTTCCGCCCGAAGGATAGGGCGAGTTAGGGATGGGTATCAACGCTCCCGCTTGACTATCCACCTTGTAGACGTTGATCTGTCCTGGGTTGCTCTTGTTGGAGGATGTGACGTATAGAAAGTCAATCGTATTGGGGGGGCCGCACGCAGTAATACCGATTCCCAGACCAAGGTTTACAACCGAGGCCAGTGCCATCCGGCCGAATTTACTCAACTTCATGCGCTTCCTTCATCCTGGCCCAACGAATCAATGGAGCAGGGCTGCAGTTTGCAGCAGAGCTATGGATAGAGTGTCTTGTGAGTCCCACTTGCATTGTAAAAGCTGAGGTGGCCTTTCAGCCACCTCAGCCTTGAAGCCTGAAAGCTTTAGAATAGCGTGCCGCTGACGACGCACCAGGTCGGGTTACCGGGACCAGTGAAGGAGGTGTTCTTCCGCAGCGTGGTCAGGGTTCCCGTCGAGGAGTTGATCACCGCGCCGGTGATCGTGCTGTCGGCAAAATTGGCCGTGTAGAGATACTGGTTCGAGGGGTCCTCAAGAATGCAGTACGGAGCCGAACCTGCGCCAAAGAGAGTGCTGGTCCCGCTTGCTCCACTGGACAGGGTCGTCAATCTCCCCGTAGTCGGGTCGATGAAGAATGCGCTTACGGAACTTGCCGGGCCGGTTGGGTTGAGGTTGGCTCCCTGGTTTGCCAGATAGAGGAACTTGCCGGAGTGGTCGACAAGCATGGGTCCAGGATTGGCCACCGTGCCTGAGTTGTCCACAGCCCCTCCAACCAGCGATTGGGGCGCACCGTTGACGCCGATCGTATAAGGCAAGATTTGCCCGGTGGGACTGACCGCTTGCCCCGCATCAATCAGATATATGTACTTAGGGCTGGCATAGATAAAGCTTAGATCTGTAGCAGGAGTGGGAACAGGAGTATTCTGCGTCAGGGTCAACTGGCCACTGCTGTTCCCATACACGAAGATCGCCTGAGAGGGATCCAGGGCGCTTCCACTGCCCTTCTCGATGGTGTAGATAAACGAGTTGCTCGGAACCACTATGAAGTTGATGGGTCCGCTGCCCACCGGGAAGTAAGTAAGGTTGGCGCCCGTCGTAGGGTTCTTAACCTGCTGGTTGGTGATCAACGAGAGCCGGCCGGTATTGGGGTCGATGTTGAAGGATGTGATGTCTCCGCAGACGGTGGCAGGATTTCCTGCCACATAGCCCACGCAATCTGTCGCGGGATTGGGATCCTGGGTATCGAGCACGAATAAATGAGTGCCGGACGAGTCGGCCTGGATCGAGATCGGAAAGTTGCCTTGGCTGTTATAAGTTGTCTGGAAGTTCAGGGAACCTTTTCCGCCGATGGTGAAGAGCGAGATGTTTGGGCCGGTGTTAGCCTCGCCGGTCGCGGAGGAACAAGCCGCCTGCCCGATTCCGCCGCAGCCTGCGTTGAGCACATAGAGAAATCTCCCCGCATTCGCCACCAGCGCCTTGATGGGATTGGCGCCCCCAGAGCTGTAAGGAGAATTTTGCGTGGGCGTCAGATTGCCGAGGTTGCTATCGATGGTATAGCCGGAAACCTGATTATATTGCTGGCCGGTGACATACATATAACCGACTGTGTGGTCTGTGCTGCAGGAGGTTACTCCCAACCCCGTTCCCAGGGACACCGCCAAGGCCAGACTCATCCGGCCGAATTTCCTGAACTTCATGCGTTTCCTTCATCCCCGTCGCTGTTGCGGTCTAGGGCTGCCTTTGCAGCTGAAACTCTATTAAGAATTGATCCTAGCGCTAATTGTAAAAGCTAGAACCACTTTCGGCTAGCGGCTCCTCTGTAGGTGTGCTTCGGAGAGAGGCTGCCCACGCAGCTTTTCCGTCAAGAAAAGCTGCACATGACCACCCTCGAAAGCATATCGCAACAGCGGAGACGCTCGAGCGCCGGTCCCTTGTAGGTGCGTGAATTACCATACCCGGCAGGAGTTCTCCGGGTACATCGGGGCGCCTTTCTTGCAGCTAAAAGCCTTGCCGAACTCGTCGAAGTTTTGCACTGCGCCGTTCACCCGCCACTGGCCTGGAGAGTGCGGATCCGTCAGCGCTCTGCTCCGCGCAGCTTGTTCGCGCACGTTCTCACACCAAACCTGGCCGTAGGCGAGAAAGAACCGCTGCGCCGGCGTATAGCCGTCGATCTCCTTCTCCGCTGCGGCGGGCTCCTGGGCTAAAGTGGCCATCAACGCCGAGTAGGCCAACCGAAGCCCGCCATTATCCGCCGTATTCTCGCCCAGCGTCAGGCTGCCATTCAGCTTTTGCCCGGGCGCTGCTTCGAAGCTGCCATATTCCTTCACTTCGCAATCGGTGCGCTCGGTAAATGCCTTGCGGTCGTCCGGGGTCTGCCACTCACGCACATTGCCATGGCCGTCGAATTTGCTCCCCTGATCGTCGAAGCCATGGGTCATCTCGTGGCCGATCACCACCCCGATGCCTCCGAAATTGACAGCCGGGTCTTTGGCGAAGTCGTAAAACGGCGGCTGCAGAATGCCCGCGGGAAAATTGATGTCGTTCATGCCCTGACTGTAGTAGGCGTTCACCGTCGGCGGAGTCATGCCCCACTCCGTCTCGTCCACCGGTTTCCCCAGCTTGTCCAGGTTGCGGCGATCCTCATACACGGTAGCGCGGGCCATGTTTCCCAGCAGATCATCTCGCTTGATCTCCAGGGTCGAGTAGTCGCGCCAATGCTCCGGATAGCCGATCTTGTTGCGGATCAGCGCCAACTTTTCCTCAGCATTTTTCTTGGTGGCATCCGACATCCAGGGCAACTGCTGAATGTCGGACGCCAGCGCCGCTTCCAGCGCCGTGACCAGTTTGACCATGTTCTCTTTCTTTTCCGGGCTGAAGTACTGCTTCACCCAATCCTGCCCCACAGCTTCCCCAAGCGCGTTGTCGGTGGCCCGGGTGCAGCGTTTCCACCGGGGTGCGATCTCTTTCTGTCCCAACAAGTCACTGGAGAAAAAAGCGAAGTTCTCGTCTACAAATGGTTGCGACATCCAGGGGGCGGCATCGTGCAGCGCACGCCAGCGGAGGTAGCTCTTCCACGCGTCCAGGCTCTGAGCGTCGATCAGCGCATTCATGGCAGTAAAGAAACCAGGAGTCATCACGTCCAGCGTCTCGAATGAACCCATGCGGATGCCGTGTAAATAGGACGGCCAATCGAAGTCCGGGGTTAGCTTTCCCAGATCCGTGAGCGTCATCATGTGATAGCGTTTCGCCGGGTCTCTCATGTCTGTCCGGCTCAAGGAGCCTTGCGCCAGAGCAGTTTCGATGGCCATCACGCTCTGCGCTTCGCTGGCCGCTTTCTCGGGCGTATCGCCGGCCAACTGGAACATCCTGGTCATGTGAGCCACGTATTGTTCGCGAATCTTCTGCTGCCGTGGGTTCTGCACCAGGTAGTAATCGCGGTCCGGTAGGCCGAGGCCCGCCTGGCCGGCCTGGGCAATTTGCCGGGTGGAGTCCTTCTGATCCTGGCCCACGCCGAAGCTGAAGACTCCGCTGATGCCGTGCGGTATCTCGAGCGTACCCAGCAGGGCTGCCAGTTGCTTCTTGTCGCTGAGGGCGTTGATGGCGTCCAGAGCGGGCTTGAGCGCCGTCACGCCCTTTTGGTCGGCGAGTTGGGTATTCATGCAGGAGGCGTAGAAGTCCCCATATTTCTGTTCCAGTGCGGTTCGCTTCACGTTGGGGGCCGCCGCCGTTTCCAGCTCGCGATAGAGAAGCCAGTCGTTTCGTTGCCTGAGCTTATCGAACTCGCCCCACCGGACCTGATCGGGAGGAATCGGATTGTTCTTCTTCCAGTTGCCGCAGGCGTACTGATAGAAGTCGGTGCACGGATCGGCTGTTTTATCGATGGCGGTCAGGTCAAAGCTTTGCGGCGCCTGCGGCTCGGGCGGGGCCTGCGCCGGTTTGTTTTGCGCCTGAGCCAGACCGCTGCAAAGTAATACAGCAACCACGATTGGGAGAGACTTCATAGGCTGCCTTGTGGGTAGAAATGGCGGTCCCGGTCAGAAAATCTTCACGTGGAAGGTCAGATACTTTTTGGGATTCTCCCGGATCGCCGCAATCAGCCCCCGGGTTTCTGTCAGCGACTGGTCGAGGTTATTGTAAAGAGAAGGGTTGACCACCAGCTGCCCGATGGTTCCTTGACCGCTGTCAACCCGGTTCAGGACCGAATCGAGCTTGTCCACTGTATCCCGCAGCTTCGCTGCGAACTGGGGATCCTTGGCGATCATGCCCAGGCCGCCCTTGCCGGCATTGATGTCGGCCAGTAGCTGGTTCGCGCTGGATACGGACTGGTTCAGGTTATTGGCCAGCGTCTCGTCTTTCAGCAGCTTGCCGATCGTACCCTTGCCCTCGTCCAGTTGGGTCGCCATCGAGTCCAGCTTGGCCACGGTGTCGTTGACGTGGTTGTACAAGGTGTCGTCGGCCACCAGCTTGCCGATCGAGCCCTTGCCATTGGCAACCGTATCCACCAGTTGCGACAACTGATTCAGGGTCACGACTGCCTTGTTGTAGAGGTCTGGATTATTGATCAACTCGCCGATCGAGCCCTTGGTGGAGTTGAGCGAGTCGGCGAGATGGTCGACCTTGGCCAGAATGGTATTCAACTGCTCGATCGTTCCCTGGCTCGATTTGATGACGTCGGAGAGGTTGGGCGTTTCGTTGGTTTTGAGCTCCGCGCCATTCTGCACCGGCGGACCGGTCGCGGTCTTGCTGTTGATGTCCACGACGGTATCGCCCAGAACGCCAATAGTCTCCAGGCTGGACGTGGAATCGGTACGCACCGCGTCTCTATATTTGGCTCCGATCTTGAACGTCACCTCGACCGGGGTGAGCTTGCGCGCGGGCACGATGCCAATTTTGGTTACCGTGCCCACCGTGTAGCCTTCGAGGTTGACCGGAGCACCCTCTTTGAGGCCGGCGGCATTCTCGAAATAAGAGCGCAGGACGATCTTTCCTGTGAACAGGCCACCCGTGCTTCCTGTCATGAGGAAGATGAGAGCAGTCAGGGCTGCCAACGCCACGATGACCAGAACGCCAACTTTCAGTTGTGACCATTGGACTTCTTGCTGGCTTGGCACAGACCCCCTCGGGTTGAAGCGAGTGCAGCGGGCATTTCCCGCTGCGACTGAGCATATCAAATGCGCTTTTGCCGGCTTTCCCCTGCGGGTGTGGACAGGGAAGCCGGAAGATGCCGGGCTCTAGCCTTCCATAACCACGGTGGCCATCGCCAGACTACCGGTATGGGTGAGGGAAAGCGAGATCGCGCGCACGCCGAGTTCCTTGGCCAGCAAGGCAGCCCGTCCCCGCAGTTCCAGAACCGGCCGCTCGCCCGGGTTGCGGGCGACCTGGAACTCGCTCCACGTGACCCCCCGGCTGATGCCGGTACCCAGTGCCTTTGCTCCCGCCTCTTTGGCAGCGAAACGGGCTGCGAAGCTTTCCGCGCTGACCCGCTTGCGGCTGCAATAGGCGATCTCCTGATCGGTATAAACGCGCCGCAGAAACCGTTCGCCGAAGCGTTCGATCGAATGCGCGATGCGCTCCACCTCGATCAAGTCCACGCCTGTGCCGATCAACATGCTGACCACATTACCATGGGGTCCTTTTCGGTCATCTTTCCCCAGCCCGAAATGTAACCGTAACGGCTAACCGACGTACCTGTCCTGCTGTTCAAGATTGCTCTAACGTGGCCGATCAACTTAACAGGCGAGGTATATTCAAAGTTCGCAAGCTGGATTGCCAAGACACCTTATGTCCGATACGCTTTTAGATGATGTTCTTTATTTGACCGCGCTTTTGCCGGAAGACCAATCCCTGGTTGTACCCCGGCTCAGCGGGATCATTCCCGATTGTGGAGCCTGGATTCGTAGCCGCTCCTACGTCGAGCCGGGAACGGCTCGCTTCGTCTTTGAGTTTCCCCGCGACATCTGTGTTGAGATCTACAGTGCGCTGGTCTCGGTCGGGCTTCAACTGACTGCGACATCTCATATGCTGCTGACGGAGCTTTGCCGCTGCACCCCGCACCTCTTCGATCTGTCTTCGCGGAATATGCCGGCGGTGGACGGAGCGACCCTGGACGCCGCCACACGCTACATCTGCTCGCTCGAAATCATCAAGGTGCAATTGCAGATCTGGATGGTCAAGGACGAGGAACTGGAAACCCATCTTGCCGGCAACCAATGCTTCGCCGCCTAAGGGCAAAGTCTGTCCCTTTTTCGGCCACGGACCTCGGGTGCCCCATATCTCGCGCGCTTTTCGCGAGACGCGGATATCCAGAGTGACGGCTAAGTGCATCGCTGAAATCGGGAGTCCAGAGGGAAAGAGCAGTGCGTATCCCACATCTCGCGAAAAACGAGCGAGATATGGGCACCCGTCCTTTGTGAGGGAACTAGGGGTCACCCGGCGTCGACCAGGCCATAGCGGCGTTGCCAGGCCTCTCGCAGCCGATTCCACACTCTGCTCTTTTCCTCTTCTGTCACCTCGAAGGCAAGTCGATACAAACGACGCCGACTCCGCCTTTGCCAGCTCCAGCAGAGCACGGTCGCGCACCAGGTTGGCGACGCGAAAGTCCGGGATCCCAGCTTG
Source organism: uncultured Acidobacteriaceae bacterium (assembly GCA_963785315.1). Classification (GTDB taxonomy): domain Bacteria; phylum Acidobacteriota; class Terriglobia; order Terriglobales; family Acidobacteriaceae; genus PALSA-350. The sequence continues at coordinate 763,565 of CAWAUX010000004.1, forward strand.
CCGCGTGCCAAAAAACTCTCCTGGCCCGCGCAGCTGCAGGTCCAGCTCGGCGAGTTCGAATCCGTTCTGCGTGCGCACCATGGCTGCCAGGCGCTCCACCGCCTGGGGCGAGATCTTGCCCCCGGTCATCAGGATGCAGTATGACTTGGCGCTTCCGCGGCCCACCCGCCCCCGCAGCTGATGCATTTGCGCCAGCCCAAACCGCTCCGCATGTTCAATCACCATCATGGTTGCGTTTGGCACATCGACGCCAACCTCGATGACAGTAGTAGCGATCAGCACATCCAGTTCCCGGCGCTGAAACCGGCGCATGATGATCTCTTTCTCGTCCGCATCCATCCGTCCATGCAGCAGACCCAGGCGCAGGCCTTTAAGAGCGCCCGGACTTCAATTCCTGATACATGTCGGTCGCGGCCTTCAGCGATGGCGCGGAAGGGGACGAAACCGGCTTGAACAACAAACCGGGGGCTTTGCCCTTCTTCCCCGGTGGGGCGGTTGCTGCCTCCGGCTCGCCGGCGGCGAAATCCAATTCGGGCTGATCTTCTTTCGCGCCTTCGATGACCGGGTAAACCACGTAGGCCTGGTGTCCCAGCCGCACCTGTTCCCGCACTAGATCCCACACTTCGCTGGCCACCTCGTCGGAGACCTGGCGGGTGAGAATGGGCGTGCGGCCGGGCGGCAATTCATCCAACACGCTGAGATCGAGGTCGCCGTAGAGAGAAAGAGCGAGTGTTCTGGGGATGGGCGTTGCGGTCATGACCAGGACATCCGGTTCGCCGGCGTTGGGCTTTGTCATCAACCGGAAGCGCTGCAAAACCCCGAAGCGATGCTGTTCATCGACCACCACCAGTCCCAGTTTGGCGAAATCCACGCGCTCCTCGATCAGGGCATGGGTACCGATCACTAATTGCGCTTCGCCGCGCGCGATCATCCCCCGGTGGGCACGTTTGCGATCCTCGTCGAGCGACCCGGTCAACAGAACCACTTTGTAGCGCTGCTGCGACCGTTCCAGCAGCTTGCGCGCTCCCAGGAAGTGCTGGGTAGCCAGGATCTCCGTGGGCGCCATCAGGGCTGCCTGGTAGCCGTTCTCGATGGCCACCAGCATGGCCTGCAGGGCCACGATGGTCTTGCCCGATCCCACATCGCCCTGCAGCAGCCGCCGCATCGGCTCCGGCGCCCGCATGTCGGCCACGATCTCGCCCAGGGCGGTCTTTTGCGCCTTGGTGGGGTGGAAGGGAAGCACCTGCCGTAACGCTGACCGCACGGCTTCATTGGTTTCGAAAGGAATACCTTGCCGCTGGCGAAATTTCTTCCGCTTCAACTCCAGGCCCAGTTCGAGGTAGAAGAGTTCTTCGAATATCAATCTCCTCTGCGCCGGAGTGGCCCAGGACTGAAGCTGGCTCATGGGGGTTCCAGGCTCGGGGAAGTGCGCCCGGCGCAGTGCATCTTCGCGGCTGGGCAACTCCAACCGGCGGCAAAGTGCCTGGGGGAGCGTCTCCGGGATTCGGCCTTTCATCTCCTCCAGCACTCTCCACAGGATGCGCCGCTGCCAACGCGAAGCCAGCTTGTTGCCCAGGGACTCATAGACCGGGGTAATGCGGCCTACCTCCAGCAGCTTGGACTCCTCGTCGTCGTGGTCGTCGGGCAGCACTTCCACCTGAGGCTGGATCATTTTGAAACTACTGCTGCTGCGCGAGGCCTCCACTTTTCCGTACAGGGCCACCCATTGTCCGGCTTTGAAACGGTCTTTCAGGTAGGTTCCGTGAAACCACATGCATTTGACCCTGCCCAGGCCCTGGCTGACGGTCATTTCAAAGATGGGCATGCGCCGGGTACGCAGCAGGTTCATGCCGCGCACTTCGCCGATCAGGCTGGCCATTTCACCCGGAACTAGTTCTTCGATGGCTTGCGGACGGAGGCGGTCCTCATAGCGGAAGGGCAGATGGTAGAGCAGGTCTTCGATGGTGGCGATGCGCTTATCCTGCAGCGTCTGGGCGATGCGCGGACCGATGCCCTTGACGAATTGCAGGGACGTTTCCAGAGTCAGTAGCACATCAGAGATGCTATCAGCGGGGCTGTGCAGAGGCCTGTCTCGAAGCAAACGGGTAGCGCCTCGTTTTGCCAAGTCTCATCGCGGCACTTAAATGTGCGCGTGAGAATCTGCCGCTCCACAAGATGAGTCCGTTCAAATTAGCTTTCCCTCGAGTGCCGTGGTATCCCCTTCAAAGCCAAAATACGGCTTGAATGGGGCACCCACGGCACTCGACCAGCTAGCCCGCGTTCTCCTCAAGCATTCAGCAAGTTGCGCCGTCCAGCAGTCCGTTCGTCCACTAATTTGGAGAGCTCTGGCTGCAAGTAGTCCGCAGGAACGGCTGAGAATTGCCCAGGACATGGTCCTGGGTCACCCGCGGCCCTACAGAAAGGGAACGCGTGCTACCTGGCGGCAACAACGTGCCGCCGCTTGTGGCTGGCAGCGTCCAGCATGTAGACACATCTGGCGTCCATATGCTCGGCCATTTGGAAGACCTTATCAAGTTTGTCGTCCAGGGACGGTTTGCTTCCAGATCGGGGCAGAGAATATTCACGCGAAGTCAGAGCAAATTTGTGTGTACTCATAATGAGTATTGGTATACGTCAGTCCGGTCGTGCCGGAAATGCGCCAATCTCACTATTACCTGTCCACAAAGGGGGCAGCGAGCATCCCCCCTCGATCACACTCTTGGTTACCTGGAGGGAGAGCGACTACTTCCACCTGTCACCAGAAAGCGGCTATCTGCAACAAAACAGGTGTCGAATCGGCCCCGGTCGCGGATGACCAAAGTGGACCCTCGATCCCCAGCTTGTAGAATCGCCCGGTGACCGCCTCCGCCCAGCGCTTCAGTTTCAGCCAGCGGATTACCCTTGCGATTGTTCCCCGCCTGGTGGCGCTGCTCTTACGGGCGCTCCATCGCACCTTGCGCTATGAGGTGGTGGTGGAGCCGGGAGCCGAGCCGGCTACGCCGCCGGCTCAGCAGGTGTGGTGCTTCTGGCACCGTTGCCTGATCCCGTGCGCTTGTTATTTCTACCCTCGATTTAAGCCGGCGGTCCTGATCAGCCTCAGCTTCGACGGCGAACTGATCGCGCGCACCATAGAGCGGCTCGGTTATTCTAACCGCGCGAGGATCCAGCACGCGATCCGGAGGGAGCGGACTGTGGGCGCTGGCCAAGGCCGTCGAGCGTGGGCATCCAGCGGTCTTTACCGCGGACGGCCCGCGGGGGCCGGTCTACAAGGTCAAGCCCGGCGCAGTGAAGCTGGCCCAGCTCACCGGCTACGCCATCGGCATCTTTTACGCGCATCCAGAAAAGGCCTGGGTACTGCGCTCATGGGATCGCTTCCTCATCCCCAAGCCATTCTCTCGCGTGGCGCTCAGCTACGCGAGGCAGATCGAGGTGCCTCGGAGCGAAGACCCGCATGGTGATCGAAGCCAAGAGGCTCGAGGTGGAAGCGGCGCTGGAACGCGCCCGCCTGAATGCCGAGCGGCACTTCGGTCAGGCGATGAACATGCAGTCGCCGTAGGAGAAGAAGCGATAGCCCGCTTCGACCGCGTGACGATAGGCGGCCAGCGTTTTATCTTTTCCGGCAAGGGCGCTTACCAGCATCAGCAGCGTCGACTGGGGCAGGTGAAAGTTGGTCAGCAGAGCCCTGACCACGTTGAGGCGGGAGCCCGGGGACAGGAAAATATTGGTCGTGCCGGTATGCTGGCTCCATCCTGCCGATTTGCGCGCAGTGCTCCAGCGCCCGCACCGTCGTCGTGCCCGCGGCAACGACGCGCCGGCCCTCAAGCAGCGCCCGGCTGACCTCCTGGGCCGTTTCCGCGGGCAGGGAATACCTTTCCGTGTGGAGATGAATCTCCGATACATCCGCGACTCGAACGGGCTGGAACGTTCCCAGCCCCACATGGAGGGTTAAGTAGGTAATGACGACACCCCGCGCGCGGATCCGCTCCAGAATCTCAGCCGTGAAATGCAGACCCGCAGTGGGCGCAGCGACCGATCCGCGTTGACGCGCAAAGACGGTCTGGTATCGCTCCCGGTCGAGCGGCTGATCCTGACGGCGAATGTATGGGGGCAGCGGCACATGTCCCAGCAGCTCCAGCCGGGCGAAGAAATCATCCACCGGCGTGAAGCGAAGAAGGCGTTCGCCGAACTCGCCAGCGGCCACAACCGTAGCCACGCAGTCGCACGTCCCCATCGGGCGCTACGAAGGCCAGCTCCTGGCCCACCGTCATCCTGCGCGCCGGGCGGGTCAGCGCCCGCCATTCCCAGTCGCTTATTTGTTCCGTCAGCAGCACTTCCACCTTGGCGGTGCGTTCCTGGACGCAGGCCAAACAACCGTGCCGGAATCACGCGGCTGTCGTTCAAAACCAGCACATCCCCGTCGTGCAGCAGCTCGGGCAGCTGGTTAAACCACGAGTCCTGCCATGCTCCGCTCTCCCGGTCCAGGAGGAGCATGCGGCTCTCCCCGCGTTCGGCTGGGGGTTCTTGCGCGATCAGTTCTGGGGGAAGCTCGAAGTCGAAGTCGGAAACCAGCACAGCCCTGATTGTATGAAAGACTCGAGCATTCGGAGGTATCCTCAAGGGAGCGGAGGACGCACATGGCGACAACGACACATGTTCCGGTTGAGGTCTATCTGCGCTCCTCCTATGAGCCAGATGCCGAGTACGTGGATGGAAAGATTGAGGAACGCCCAATGGGAGAGTACGATCACGCTTCCTGGCAAGAGGCGATTCTGGCTTGGTTTCGGCAGCATATGACCGAATGGGGTGTTCGCGCCCGGCCTGAATTGCGGGTTAAGGTGGCAGCCACCCGTTATCGTGATTCCCGATGTCACCATCCTTGATCGCAGTCAGCCGACTGAACAAATCATTACCCACCCGCCGCTCGCCGTCTTCGAGATTCTGTCCCCTGAAGATACTGTGCAACGACTGAAGAGACGGCTCGAAGACTACCGCGTCATGGGCATCGAGGAAATCTGGGTCATCGACCCTCAGGACAGTACCTTCTGCCGCTATGCGGATGGGCAGCTGCTACGCAATGACACCTTTTCCCATGCGGGCAAGGGAATCGTTTTTGAAATGAATCAGATCAAAGATCTGTTCGACAAGTAATGGCTTCATTAACCCAACTAGAAAATCCCGAACCCAAGCAGCCCGTCTTCCTGCTCGACGCGATGTCGTTTATCTTTCGCGCCTATCACGCGATGCAGCGCCAGCGTCCCATGTCCACGCGCACCGGTGTGCCCACCGCGGCCACCTTCGTCTTCGTCAACATGATCAACAAGCTCCGCCGCGATTTTCAGCCGGAGTTCTTTGCCGCCGTCTTCGACGTGAGCGGGGCCGTCTTTCGCGATGAGCGTGCGCGCAGCATGGCCACGGTGCGCAAATGGAATATCAAGACCCAGACCTTTGACGAGATCGATTACGCCGGCTACAAAGCCAACCGCACCGAGATGCCTGCCGACCTGGCGCAGCAATTGCCGTTCATCCGGCGGGCGCTGGAAGCCTTTCGCATCCCCATTCTGCAATCCGAGGGCTTCGAAGCCGACGATGTAATCGGCACCCTGGCCCGGCAGGCCGCCGAGCAGGATCATGATGTCTTTGTGGTTTCGAATGACAAAGACATGCTGCAGCTGGTCACCGGTCGCGTCAAAGTGCTCAACCCGGTCAAAGACAACCTCATCCTCGATCGCGACAAGGTGGTGGAAGTACTCGGAGTAGCGCCGGAGCAAGTCATCGACGTGATGGCTCTGCGCGGAGACTCCATCGACAACATTCCCGGCGCTCCCGGGATTGGAGATAAAGGCTCGGTCGAATTGATCCAGCAATTCGGCAGTGTCGAAAACGTGCTCGACCATGCCGCGGAGGTAAAACGCAAGACCTACCGTGAATCGCTCCAGAACAATCGCGAGTCCGTGCTGCTCAGCAAGGAGCTGGTGACCATCCACTGTGAAGTGCCGGTCGAACTCGATCTGGAACAAATGCGCACCCAGGCCCCGGATGTGAGCGCCTGCCGCGCGCTTTTCAACGAGCTCGAATTCACCACCATGCTCAAGGAGCTGGCTCCCGACGAGCAGGCAGCGCCGCTCACCATCCTCCACGATCCGTCGCCCGAAGAGATCAGCCGCTTCGTCGAGCAAGCACGCGGCCACGGCTTCGCGCTGGCCTTCGACACCACGCTGCTTGAAGTCGCGTCGGAACAGGTGGCTGAGGAGGAAAGCGAGGCGATCGAGGAGGAAGAGCCGCAGCTCAAGAACATGTCGCTGCTCGGCCTGTTCGATGCGCCCGAGCAGCAGGCAGAACCCGCTCCCCAGACATTGAAGATTGCCGTCTCCGCGGAGCCGGGCCGGGTGCTGGTCCTTTCCCTGGATCCGGCCGTCGATAGTCGCGCCCCGGAATTCCTGTGCAGTCTGCTGTCCGATGAGAAAACGCCGAAGTCGGTACACGACCTTAAAGCAGCGCTGCGCATTCTTGATCGGCATGGAGCCAGCCATGGTCTGCGGTTGGCTGGGCCCATCGATGATGTAATGCTCTACTCCTACCTCATCAATCCCACCCACGCCACGCATCACCTGGGCGATGTGGCCGTACGCTTCACCACGCGAGCGTTGCCCGGACCGGGCGATGAGCTGTTGCCTGCATCGGCGTACGCCATCCACACCCTCGCGCCGCTGCTCAAGGAGGACGTGGAATCGCTGGGCACCGGCCAGGTGTATCGTGACATCGATCTTCCTCTGGTTCCTGTCCTGCTGGGCATGGAAGAGGCCGGCGTGCGCATCGACCGCGCGGTTCTCTCCGCCATGGCTGACCGGCTGACGGTGGAGATGCACCGGGTCAGCGAGCAGATCTTCGAAGGTTCCGGCCACCGCTTCAACATCAATTCACCCAAGCAGCTGGGCGATGTGTTGTTCAACAAAATGCACCTGCCCAAGCCACTCAAATACGGCAAGGGCAAGGTGGTTTCGACTGCCGTGGATGTGCTGGAAGAGCTGGCGGAGCACAACGAGGTTCCGCGCCAGGTGCTGCAATACCGGCAGTTGGCCAAGCTCAAGTCCAACTACATTGATTCCTTGCCTTTGCTGGCCGATGCCGAGGGGCGCGTTCACACCACGTTCAACCAGGTAGGCACCGCGACCGGGCGCCTCTCTTCCACCAATCCGAATCTGCAGAATATTCCCATCAAGACGGAACTGGGCCGGGAGATCCGCGCGGCCTTTATCGCGGCGCCCGGAAATCTGCTCATCTCCGCCGATTACTCGCAGATCGAGCTGCGCCTGATGGCGCATTTTTCTGAAGATCCGTTACTGGTACGCGCCTTTGCCGAAGGACAGGATATTCACACCCTGACCGCCGCGGAAGTATTCGGCGTGGCCGCCGAGGGGATGGACAAGCAGACTCGCGATCGGGCCAAGGCGGTTAATTTCGGAATCGTCTATGGGATCTCTCCTTTTGGATTGGCGGCGCAACTCGGCATTGAGCAAAACGTAGCCAGGCTGTACATCGAAACCTACTTTGCGCGTTACAGCGGAGTGCGCAGCTATATTGATCGTCTGCTTGAGGAAACGCGCCGGGAGCAGCGGGTGCGCACCCTCTTTGGCCGTGTTCGCCCCATTCCCGATATGCAGAGCCGCAACGCCAACCTGCGCGGCTTTGCCGAACGCACGGCGGTGAACACGCCGTTACAGGGCACGGCCGCGGACCTGATCAAAATTGCCATGATCCGCATCGACCGCCGGCTCAGGGAAGAAAAGTTGCAAGCGAAGATGACGCTTCAGGTGCACGACGAACTCCTCTTCGATGTGCCGGAGAAAGAAGTCGATCAAGTGAAGAAGTTGGTGCGGGATGAGATGGAAACAGTGATCGAACTGAAAGTGCCGATCGTAGTCGACTGCGGAGCCGGCCCCAACTGGCGCGACCTGAAGTAAAAGTCTCTCTGCGAGGGGCAAGCGAGTCTTTGTGGCGCTCGGAAGCTCCCGTATTGGTCCCGCAGGGACGGCTGAGAGTAGCCCAGGACGTTAGAGCCTGTGTGAGAACGGAAGACAGTGGGTCCCTCTGATGGCTAAGGCCCGGAGGGCCGACCGCTAAACGCCAGCCCAGCCCGGCAGGGCTGGGTTATCGTTTTCCGGTGAGGACGAGCGCCGTAGGCGCGGCAATATGGATGCCCGACGATCCTAGATATGTGGTGGGATGTGACGGGTGCCGCGCCTACGGCGCTCGGAGACGCACGATTTGATATCCCAGCCCTCCCGGGCTGGGCTGACGTTTAGCGGTCGGCCCTCCGGGCCTTAGCCATCAGAGAGACCTACTGTGTCTTGTAGTTCTCACATAGACACGTTAGGCTCCCGCAGAGCCTGCTCTGAGCTTGTCGAACGGGGACGGCGGTAAGTTACCCAGGACGTCAGTCAAGAGCATTCGCACCCCTCGTGCGAAACGGATCGTCTACGGATTTGTCTTATTGCTAAGACTCCCTGGCGCCTCGTGGATGTGGTGGATGATAATCGTGTCCCCTTTGAACTCCACCTTGTCGTAATCGCGTCCCGTGCTCTCCAGATAACAACCGCAGTCGGTGTTCGCGTGATGAGCCTGCTCGATACCCTCAGTGGTGCCCTGCAGGGCGGCCTTGGCATGAATCAGCTTGTCCTGGGCGTCGGCAACGGCCTGGTTGGCGTCCGCCAGCGATTTCACTTCAGCCGGCGTAAGCTTCTCCGTCCGTACCGCAGGCACGGCTGTGTCCGTCGCAGCAGTGGACAACCCGGGATCCTGCGGCTGCATGAGGGCGAGCAAAAGAATGGCGGTAATCATGGCTCTCTCCTCCCTTGATGATAACGGTTCTTCAAACCCCTATTTCTATCCGGATGGCCTGGGCGATACGCTCCGCATGCTCGCGCATCTGCTGCTCCGATTCGGCTTCGATCATTACCCGCGCCAGCGCCTCAGTCCCCGAATAGCGCACCACCACACGCCCATTGCCATGCAGGTCCGTCTCTGCCCGCTGAATGCTCTCCATCACCCCAGGAATCTGCTCCAGCGGCCGTTTTTCGCGCACCCGCACATTGACGATCACCTGGGGAAAAACGCGCAGATCGCTCAATAGCTCGTGCAGCGGCTTCCCGGTGCGCGCCAGCGTGTCGAGTAACACCAGCGCCGTGAGCAATCCATCGCCGGTCGTGCTGCGCCGGAGAAAAAGAATATGCCCCGACTGCTCTCCGCCCAGGCTGGCCTGGTTCTTCTGCATCATCTCCAGAACGTACTTATCCCCCACCGGAGCGCGCAACATGCCAATGCCGCTGCTGCGCAAGGCGGCTTCCAGGCCCATATTCGACATGGTCGTCGCCACCACCAGGTCACCGGCCAGTTCGCCCTTGGCCTGCATATCGCGGGCCGCCACCAGCATCACCCCGTCCCCATTGACCACCCGGCCGTTGGCGTCGGCGAAGAGCGCGCGGTCGGCGTCCCCATCGAAGGTAATCCCCAGCTCGGCGCCCAGCGCCTTGGTCTCCCGGGCCACCACTTCAGGGTGCAGAGCCCCGCAGTTTTCGTTGATATTGCGTCCGTTGGGGGTTACGTGGGTCAGGTGTATCTCACCCCCAAGCGAGGTGAAAAGTTCCGACGCGATCACCGCCGCCGCCCCATTGGCGCAATCGATCACAATCTTCCTGCCGGCCAGGTTGAGCTGCGGGACCACATTGCGCAGAAACTCTTCATATTCTTCGCGGAATTGCTTGTTTGCCGGGGGCGCCTCGAGCCCCTTCAGGCTGGGCGCAGGAGAGTCCTCCAGGCGGCGAAAAATCTCCCCCTCGATGGCCATCTCGGTGGCATCAGGCAGCTTGTAGCCATCCCCGCCGAACACCTTGATCCCGTTGTCCTGCCAGGGATTATGCGAGGCGGAGATAACCACTCCGGCGGCCAACCGATGTTTGCGCGTCAGGTAGGCCACGCCGGGCGTCGTGATCACGCCGGCGTTCAACACGTCCGCGCCCCCCCGGCACAATCCAGCGGAGATGACCGCGGAGATCCAGGGGCTGGATTCGCGTGTATCTGCCCCCAACAGCACCCGGGGCTGCGGATAAAGACTCTTCAGGGAGGATGCCAGCGCAAGTCCGGTGGCGAAGATGGTGGCTGTGTCCAGGGGGGCCTCCCCGGCCACCGCACGGATACCGTCCGTTCCAAAAAGTTTTCTCATGATTTGCTTGGGGATAACTTCCTTTCCAGCACTCGGCTGGTGAGCGTGCTATGGGCGAATCGTGTGCTAATGACGCTGCCATCGGGGGCAGCCTCTGCCTCCCGGATCAGGGCACCGGACTCGTCGAAGACCAGGGCATAGCCGCGATTCAGGACCGCCAGGGGAGAAAGGGTCTGCAACCGCCCCTCCGCACTTGTGAGCCTGGCCCGCTCACGCTGCAGCCGGGATTCCTGTGCGCGTCCGATCCGCCCGTCCAGAGCCCCCAGCCGCTCCCGCACCATACGCATACGGTGGCTTACATCCTGACGCAGCAGCCTCGCCTCGAGCTTCTGCAACCTTTCCGTCATGCTGCGGCTTTGCCGGTGCCAGGCGGCGTCCAGTTGGTATTGCAACTCATCCACCCGTTGCTGTCTTCGCGCCAATGCATTGCGCATGCGCGCAAAGGCCGCCGAAGCGGAGAGCCGGGCAAAGCGTTCCTGGGCCCGCATTACCACGTAGCGGCAGGCGTGGGTCAGGCGCCGGTGCAGCTGTTCCAGGCGCTCCTCCACTTTATGTTGTGCCTCGGTCAGCAGCTCAGCTGCGGCAGAGGGCGTGGGCGCACGCAGGTCAGCGACAAAATCCGCGATGGTGAAGTCGGTTTCGTGGCCGACCGCGGAGACCACCGGCAACTTGGAATTGGCAATGGCCCTGGCCAGATACTCGCTGTTGAAGGGAGCCAGATCTTCGAGCGAACCGCCGCCGCGGGCCACAACAATCACGTCCACCGTCCGCGACTGGTTGAAAAACGCGATGCCCGCCGCAATTTCCAATGCGGCCGTCTCGCCTTGCACTGCCGAAGGGTAAAGCTGCACATGGAGCGCCAGGTGCCGGCGTCCCGCCACGTTGAGAAAATCGCGAATCACCGCGCCTGTAGGCGACGTGATGATGCCAATGCAGTGAGGAAAGGCGGGCAGAGGCTGTTTGCGCTCCGTCGCGAAGAGACCCTCTTTCTGCAGCCTCGCTTTCAACTGTTCGAAGGCGATTTGCAGCGAGCCTGCGCCTACCGGCTCGATAAACTCGGCCACCAGTTGCATCTGGCCACGTTGCTCGTAGACCGAAACCCGCCCCCGCAACAGGATTTGCAGGCCATCTTCCAGCCGGAAGCGCAGCAGCATCGCCTGCCGCCGAAACAGCACCACCGGCAGTTGGGCGTCCCCATCTTTCAGGGTGAAGTAAACATGGCCGGAGGGAGCAGGGCGATAATTGGAAACCTCGCCTTCTACCCACACATCCGCGTACTCGCGCTCGATGTGGTTTCTTACCTCGCCGACCAGCTGGCCGACCCGCCACACCCGCCGCAGGTTGGCCGGCGCCGGCACTTCCGGGAAAACCAGCCCCAGCTGGCTCAGTGATTCCTCCGGATTGGGCACAGATGCCTCCACCAAACGTCGAGTCTACACGCGGTCCACTCGAACGGAAAATCCATGCCGCCGGCTTGCCACTGTTCTACGGGCTACGAAAAAAGTACTGTTTGCCTCAGCGGCTAAAGCCGAATTCCTTGCAAAGTATTGCGTACGGCCTGATGCTCGCTGCGGCGAGGTAGGCCGTACCTTCACGAACTTACGGGCTGCGGAAAACTCCTTCTTTTGAAGGGTACGGGCTTCAGCCCGTACGTAAGTAGTTAAAAGCAGGAACGGCTTTAACCGCTGAGGGGGCGGTTTTCCCCCTCGAACCGATCTTTTCCGAGGTCCACCTACCGCCGAAAACGGGAGAGCAAATAGAAGACCAGGGACAGCACCACGCTCAGTAAAATCGACGTCCCCAGCGGAAAGTAAACGGAAACGTTCCTGCCCCGGTAGGAGATGTCCCCCGGAAGCCTGCCCAGCGGGAAACCCGTACGTCCTAATAGCAGCAATAAGGCGCCGGCGATTACCAGCACCAGTCCTACACCGATGAGCAGCCGGCCCAGGTCGTTCATGCTTCTATTTTAGACAGTTGGATTGGGTCCGCGGTCGATCAGCCGGGTCAGCTCTGCCAGCAGGACTTGCAGCCGCTCAATCTCCGCTTTGTCTGGCGGCGTTGCCTGGCCAAAGAGCCCTTCTGCCTCCCGCGCCAGATCGGTACCGCGGGGTAGGCCGAAGGTGCCCAGCACGCCCGCCAGCTTATGTGCAGAATCCACCGCGCGCAGCTTGGTCGCCGTATCCAGCCGGTTATCGTTCCATAGCTCTCCTGCGCTCTGCAGCAACTGGGCGCGTTCCGCCACGGTATGCCTGCTCCGCTCCCACAGGGCAGAGATCATGCTCTGCATCTTTTGCTCCTGACTCTGTTCTTCCGGAGGCAAGCTGGCGCTGGTGTGCATCGTTTTGTCCGGGGGCATGCGCTCTCCGTTGGTCAAGATCAATCGCCTTCTTTCCAGCCTAACGCCGCGGAAATCTGCAGCGCCAGGGTCAGTGGATCAAAGGGCTTGAACAGGGTGGCTGCCACTCCCATTTCGGCAAATCTGCGCTGATCTGGACCCTGCACTTTGGCCGTCAGTAGCAAGACGGGGATATGGGAAGTGGTGCCGCTGGCCTTGAGTTTCAGCAGTGTGGTGGGTCCGTCCATCTCCGGCATCATCACGTCCAGAAGGATAGCGTCCGGCTGTTCGACGCTGGCGCGTTCGATCCCCTGCTTACCGGAATTCGCCAGCACCACGTCCCACCCAGCCACCGTCTCCAGGCTCATCGCGGCCACCTGGCGGATATCGTCTTCGTCGTCAATGATCAAAATGCGGCGTGTCATAAGAGTGCGGGTCCCTCGGATTTCCTGTGGAGCTCGTCGGAATCAATAAACCTCATGCGGACTTGTCTAGCGCCGCGTACAGGAAATCCGGGGTTTTTATGCACCGGGAGAAGCGGTCCCATCCCATCCCAGCGGTACTTCGGTATCGATAGCGTCGTTTGGTTGCCGCAACATCGACAGTACCAACGTCTCCACATCCTGCGGCTGGACGCGCGCCTTGGTAAGGAATTCTGTATTCCCCAGCCGCAGCTTCTTGCGTTCACTCTCGCTCAGATCCTGGGCGGAATAGACAACCAGCGGCAGATTTTTCATCTCTTGTTGCTGGCGCAGCCAGTCGACCAGTCCAAAGCCATCGCCATCGGGCAAACCAATGTCGAGGATGACCAGATCTGGGCGCGAAGAAACACACAACTCCATCGCTTTGCGCTGCGTAGAAGCGTGATGTATCTGGATGCCGGCCCGCTCGAACGTGGCCAGGATCACCTTGGCCAGGTCAGCATCGTCTTCTACCAGTAACACACGAGAGGGATCCCGTTCCACCCGCAACACCCGGGAAAGGGCGGCCAACATCGACTCCGTCTCCAGGGGCTGCTCCAACCAGGCGTCCGCGGCCTTTTCCACTTCGGGATCGTTCATGGCGCCAAAGGCGCTCAGCACCACCACGGGGATTGACGCCGTGCGCAGATCGTCGCGCAACAGATGCAGAGTCTCCCAGCCATGCAGGCTGGGGAGGCTCATATCCAGCAGAATGGCCTGGATAGGGGTTTGCCGGGCGACCACGACCGCTTCATCCCCAGTGCTCGCTTCGAGCACAGAATAGCCATGCTGTCGCAGGCTTTCCACCAGCACCGCCCGCGTCTCAGGGTTCTCATCACAGACCAGGACCGAGGTGGTGTTCGCTACCCGAGACTCCGAGCTGCCATCCTGACGCGACAACTCATTGTCCCGCGTGACCGAGGGCAGGAACATGCGGAAAGTGGAACCGCGATCGGGGTTACGCTCCGCCCAGATGCGGCCGCCGTGTTGCATGACAATGGTGCGGCAGATGGCGAGACCAAGTCCGGTACCGCCCTTCTGCCTGGCATCCGAGGCGTCGACCTGTTGGAAGCGGTCGAAGATCGATTCCAGCTTGTCCTTGGGGATCCCACGGCCGTTATCTCGTACGCTGATGGTTACCCCATCCAGCAGCCGCTCGATGGAAACCGTAACCTGAGACTGGGGCGGGGAGAACTTGATCGCATTGCTCAACAGGTTGGTCATCACCTGCTGCAGACGGTCCGGATCCACTTCCACCTGCGCCGGCCCGGAATCCATCAGCATTTGCACTTTGGCGGCTTCTGCCATGGGCGTCATGGCGTCGATGGCCTGCTTGGCCAGCTCCTCCAGGTCGCAACTGCGATAGGTGAGGGGCGCGCGGCCCGACTGCATACGCTCCAGGTCGAGGATGTCGTTAATCAACCGCACCAGCCGGTCGGAGTTGGTCACCGCGATGCGCAGCAGGTTTGACGCCTTCTCCCCCATCTCGCCCAGCAGGCCCGTCGCCAGCAGGCCCAGGGAACCCCGAATGGACGTGAGGGGAGTGCGCAGTTCGTGGCTCACGGTGGAGACGAACTCATCTTTCATGCGGTCCAGCGCATAGCGCTGGCTGATATCCCGGAAGCTGAGCACGCTGCCCACGGCCACGTTGTGTTCCACCATGGGCGTGACCGAGAACTCCACCGGAAAGGAAGCGCCATTCTTGCGGTAGAACACATCCTGCCCGCTGGTGCCTTCGCGCACCAGGAAGGCGCGGCCAGTCCGGCATTGATCCGAACACTTTTCCCGCCCCTTGCGCTCTTCATGCACCACCGAGTGCACCGTACGGCCGATGAGATCGAAGGCGTGCGCGCCCAGCATGTTGGCCGCGGCCGGGTTGACAAAGACAATCCGGCCGGAGGAGTCGGTTCCGAAGATACCGTCCGCCACCGAGTTGAGAATCGACTCCTTCTGCCGGTTCAACTCTTCCAGGCGGCTCTCTTGCGCCGAGCGCGCCATAAACTGGCCGATGGAGGCGCAAACCGTTTCCACCGTAGCCATCATTTCGCTATCTTCCCGCTGCTTCTGACGGCTGAAGAACTCGACCACCGCGATTACCTGGTTGCCGACCCGGACGGGCACGCCCCAGCCGGTGACCAGGCCGTCCGCCTGGGCGGATGCGGCGCGCAGAAAGTTGCTGTCCTCCTGCAGATCTTCAATCCAGCAGGGGCTCTCGGCCGCCCAAATCTGGCCGGGCAGATCTTTGCCTTTTTGCAGCACCCGTCCAATGCTGTCGCGGTGAAACTCACCACAGGCCCGATCGGGAGCGTACCAGCCCGCCAGGTAGCGGGTGTGATGGTCGCTGCTGACGAACCACAGTCCTGCCATATCGAAGCCCAGGTTGGTTCCCAGAGACTCGAGCATCGCCGGTAGGGCTTCGTCGGAGGTTGTGGACTCGCCCACCACCTGGCTGACAGCCAGCTGCATGGCCAATCTGCGTTCGCGTTGGTACTGGGCGGTGACGTCGCGGAATATGCAGCGCACCGAGACCGGCTCCCCGCGGTCCTGGCGGCAGCTCAGGCTGGCTTCCAGCTCGCGCACCATCCCGTTTGAATCCTGCACCCGAAGATTGGCGCGATCGATACGCTCGCCGTGCAAGGCGCGTTCAAACAGGGCGGCGGCATCGTTTTGCATCTCCGGCGGGAAGGCAGCCTCGAAACTGATCAGGCTCTCAAACGCGGCTGCACTCTTGCCAAAGCAGGTCTGCCATGCGGGATTGACGTACAGATACTTGGCTCGCGGGCTCAGGGTGGCAATCATCTCCTGCGAGTTATCGAACAGGTCGCGGTATCGCTCTTCACTCTCGCGCAAGGCATGTTCAGCGCGCTTGGTGGCGGTCAGGTCGGTGGCGATGGCCAGCAATCCGGTCAGCGCACCCTCGGTGTTCCTGACCGCGGAGAGATAAACCATGGCGGGAAAAGTGGTTGCATCCTTGCGCCGGCAGAGGATCTCAAAGCCGCGGACGCGGCTCACGGGGAAGCTGGTGACGTACTGTACGTAGTGCTTCAACTCCGCCGAGACACTGTCCAGGTCGATGACCGGGGAGCGATCCAGGCGCGAAACCAGCAGCTGTCCTACGCGTTCCAGTTCGCCTTCAGGGAAGAGATCGTGCGCGTTGAGCTGGCCCACAACTTCGTGGAAGCGGTAGCCCAGCATCCGTTCGGCGGCAGGATTGAAGATGAGCAGGTTGCCTTCGAGGTCGGTGGCCAGAATCATCGGGCCGGCGGAGTCCAGGATGCTTCGCTGCAGCTGGGCTACTTGTTGCACCTGCCATTCCGCTTCATCCTGGCGGGACGCATCGAGAAAGCTGTGAACGCACAGAGCGATCAGCAGCACCTGCGCGCAGGCCCAAGTGATCACCGCGCCGGAGAGGGTGCCGCCTCGGCCCAGCAACAGGACCAGTCCGCCATAGGCGGAGAGCAGCAGCGCAACCGCGAAAAGTATGGTGGATGGAAGCCTATCTCGAAGCCAGGTCACTCGTGCTCGATCGATGCGGGTCTAATTAATGAACTCTCGCCGAGTCAGTCGTCCAACCTATAAGAGACGATACTGCCCATGCTAAACGCTAACTGTCCGCAGTATAGGCAACACCAGTTGCCCTACACAGTGACTAAGAGTAGTCGTCATAGCATGGAGGAAGAGTTCACGCACCTCCAACGGATCGGATCGGGGGAAAACCGCAGTGGCTGAGCAGTGCGTTCCATAGTGTAGGGTCGCGGACGCACTTACTCTTCTTCTAGAAAACTAACCGCGATGGAACGGAATTACCTTGGCACGGCTTGCTACAAATTTATCTGACAGGGCCGACATACGGCCAAGGGACCAAAACCCTAGAAACAGCACGACATAAGTAACACCGAAAACCCCAAGTAGAAGAGACACCGTGGACCCCCCAAAAAGTTGACAGACAACGTCTTAGGGGATGCCTCGAAGTATACCGATTTTGGGGCGTGTGCTTAAGAAAAAGAGTGCATTCGGCTGCCACTTTAGTACCAGGACAGCCGTTCCATTAGTAAGGACACCCGGTGTGTCGCTCTGGGGCGATGATCCCCAAGGGCACTCCCTGAGCTATGCCGTAACTGGCTCCAGCAAGCGTGACCAGCGGCGTTGCTTGCGCTCGGCATGAGCCTTCTTGTGAAAGGCATAGCCGGTGATCAAAGGCAGTGCGAGGGTAGCCTCGCTGTACACCATCTGTTCGAACGTGGTGTCTACCTTACCCCAGGAGCTGGCTTCCTTCAGCGTGCTGGAAGAAAGGGCCCCGTCGCGCACGTCGGCCACCGTGATCTGGATGGCGTATTTGTGCATCGGCGCATCCACTCCCAGGATCTCCGCGGACACCACGATGTCCTGGGCGAAATTCTTGGGCACGCCGCCCCCGATCATGAGCAGGCCGGTGGTCGGGTTGGCGATTTTCAACTGGGTTAACTCATAGAAATCCTTCACCGAATCGATCGAGACCTTGGGCTTGTCCGCACGGCCATGCTGGTGGGCCACCAGTCCAAAGCCGGCCGAGCAGTCGCTGAAGGCGGGCACAAAGATCGGCACATCCAGCTGGTAGGCGGCCAGGATGATGCTGTCGACTCCGCCCTTCGCCGGGGTCTTGCCCTGCTTTTCCAGGTAAGCTCCCATCTCGCGGATAAACTCACGTGAGCTATAGGGCCGGGGATCCAGAGAATCGGCGATGACTTTGCAGGTCTCGTCACAAAGGCGCAGTTCCTCTTCGTCGATCAGCGTGTCGTAGATGCGATCGATCATCAATTCGCGCAAGGTAGCATCTTCCGTGCCCTGGCGGTAAAGGTCGTCGGCGATCCAGTGCTTGTACCCCAGGGCTTCGAAGAAATCCTGGTCCACGATGTTGGCGCCGGTCGAAACCACGGCGTCGACCATGTTATTGCGCAGCAGGTCGACAAAAATCTGCTTCAAGCCGGCGCTGATCAGCGATCCGGCGAGGCAGAGAATCACTCCACAATCCTGGTCGCGCAGCATGCGCTCGTAGATCGAAGCCGCCCGGGCGAGGTCACGGGAGCTGTACGCCATGGACTGCATTGCATCCACCAGCGGCACCACATTGTGCTGCTTGATGTCGATGTGCTGGATGGGAGAGGTTAAGAGTTCTTTTTTCGTAGGCATAGCAATACTTAAGGATAGCAAAGCGGAGTGGCTTTCGAGGCCGGTTCGGAGTTAAATTCGGCCATCGAGAGGCGGCAGCAGGGTCACCAGCAGGGAAGTCAATTGCGCCTGTATGCGGGCTCCTGTGTCCATTACTTCCTGGTGATTGATGGGCTGGTCGAGGATGCCGGCGGCCATGTTGGTGACGCAGGAAATGCCGAGAACCTCGAGGCCCATATGGCGGGCAACGATGACCTCATGCACCGTGGACATGCCTACTAGATCTGCTCCCAGGCTGCGGAAGGCCCTGATCTCCGCCGGGGTTTCAAAGCTGGGTCCGGAGACCCCCAGGTAAACGGCCTCGGCGAGCTCCGCGGCCGAGTGGGCCAGCAGGCGCAACCGCTTCGAATAGGCGTTCGTCATGTCAAAGAAGCGGGGTCCGAGGCGTTCGTCGTTCGGTCCGGCAACGGGATTACTGCCGGTGAGGTTGATGTGGTCGGAGAGCAGGACCAGTTGGCCCTGCTTTAGATCCAGGCGAATGCCGCCGGCGGCATTGGTGACCACCAGGGTGGTTATGCCCAAACGCCCCAGGACACGCACCGGAAAGGTGACTTCCTCCGGCGAGTATCCCTCGTAGGCGTGGACGCGCCCTTGCATGACTGCGACGGGTGTTCCAGCGACGGTGCCCACAACCAGGCGGCCGTTGTGGCCTTCCACCGTCGGGCGCGGGAAATGAGGAATTTCAGGGTAGGGAATCGAGACTGGCTGCTCGATACGCTCCGCGAAGGGCCCCAGTCCAGAGCCAAGCACTATGGCCACCCGGGTCTGGACCGCAATCCGCTCGCGGATAGCCGCAGCCGCCTCCTCCGCCCTCTCGAAAAGCCCGTGAGCCAATTGCTTTCCCCCTATTCATCGCAGCAAAACACTTACAATCGCCGCCGACATCAGGTTGGCCATAGTGCCGGCCAGCATCGCTCGCAAACCCAACCGGGCCAGATCATTGCGGCGGTTCGGCGCCAGAGCTCCAATACCGCCAATCTGCATCCCGATGGAGCTAAAGTTGGCAAAGCCGCATAGGGCAAACGTAGCGATAGTAAAGGAGCGGAAGTCGAGCGACGACTTTTGCGCCCCCAGCAGCGCATAGGCCACGAGTTCATTGGTCACCGTGCGCGTGCCCAGAAGGTTGCCGACCTGGTGCGCGCTATGCCAGGGAATGCCGATAAGCCAGGCCACCGGAGCGAAGATAAACCCGAGGATCACATTCAGGCTTGACGGGAAGGGAACATGGTGGCCGCCCAGCCAGTTGTGGATCCCTCCCAGCATGCCATTCAGCAGTCCGATCAGCGCCAGAAACGAAATCAGCATGATGCCCACATTGAAGGCCAGCCGGCCCCCGTCAATCGTTCCGCGAGCAATTGCGCCCAGCAGATTCTCGTTGCGATGTTCTTCGTTGATGGGCATCGTTACCCGGCCTAAAGTGGCTGGGACGTGGGTTTCGGGTACCAGCATCTTGGCGACCAGCACCGTGCCCGGAGCGGTCATGATCACGGCGGCCAGCAGATGCCTGGCCTCTATCCCATAGAGAATATAAGCCGCCATAATGCCGCCGGACACGTGCGCCATGCCGCTGGTCATGATGGTCATCAGTTCCGACTGCGTTGCTCCGGGTAAGAACGGCCGAATGCTCAGCGGAGCTTCTGTCTGCCCCATGAAGATACTGGCCGCCACGTTCAGTGACTCGGCGCCGCTGATACGCATGGTCAGCTGCATCAATCGAGCCATGGCCTTGATCACAATCTGCATGATCCCCAGGTGATAGAGCACAGCAAAAAACGCAGAGATGAAGATGATGGTTGGCAATACCTGGAAGGCAATGATGAGTCCATACGAGGAGTGCTGCTTGCCCAGTTCACCAAAGACGAATCCGGAGCCAACAAAGGCATAGGCCAACATTTTGTTGACCGCGTCTCCAGCCGCAGCCAGGGCCCGCTCCCCGGCGTCAAAGCGCAACACCAGCACGGCGAAGATCCACTGCAGCCCAAGTCCCCAGGCTGCCGTCTGCCAGCGGATGGCCTTCCGATTAGTCGAGAGCAGCCACGCTAGCAATAGGATTGCCGCCAACCCCAGCAAACCCGTGAATCGTCCCAAGCGGTTCTCCTTACCGCATGCTTTGCGGTTTGAAACGATGGGGAAGGAATTCTTCGAAGCGATAGTCTTCCCAGTCCGACTGGCCCCGAAAGATGACCCGTGATGCAGGCAGCATGAACTCGCTCAGCACCTGCAAACACGCTCCGCACGGAGGACTTGCTGCCCGGTTCAGGTTGGTGACGGCGCAGGCGAGCACGCGCATCTCCGGCCCGTGCTCGGCGACCGCGCGAACCACCGCGGACCGCTCAGCGCAAATGGTCAAACCATAAGACGCGTTCTCCACATTGGCGCCTGTAACGATGGCCCCGTTCTGCAACAGCAATGCAGCGCCCACGCGAAATTTGGAATAGGGCGCGTACGCATGGTCAGCCGCATCCGAGGCCTGGGTGGTCAATTGGCGTAGCAGTTCCGGGGTAAATCCACGCTCGCCTGCTTGCATGTCAAATGAGCCTAATGGCACCCGGGCGCTGACGCAACCTGAATGGTCAAGTTAGCGGATCCCACTCAAGCCAAAAGCGGCTTGAATGGGGCACCCAGACATGAGTTGCTGGTAAAGTTGCAACTTTGCACGGTTAAAAGAGAGCGATCGTGGGCTTTGTCCGTCTTATTCGCACCCGTCCCCGTTTAAACGTGCTTTGCAACCTTTATCACCAACTCAAGCTGGGTGCCCCATTCAAGCCGCTTTTGGCTTGAGTGGGATCCGCTAACCTTGACCATCAGCTTTTGGAGGCAAGAGAACGGCTTGGCGGAGCAACCCAACCTGCCCTAACAGCTATCCTTGAAGCAGTACCTATGGCGGCCAAGAAGCCAACTCGAACGGACGACGTCCTGGCCCTCTTCCATCCCGTGACGGCCTCCTGGTTTCGCGCCGTCTTCGAGCAGCCGACCGCCCCCCAGCGACTAGGCTGGCCGGCGATCGCCCGGGGCGAAAACACCCTGATTCTCGCTCCCACCGGCACCGGAAAGACCCTGACCGCATTTCTCTGGTGTCTGGACCGTCTCATGTTGCACCGCAAGGCCACGGATACCGAGGGCTGCCGGGTCATATACCTCAGCCCCCTCAAAGCTCTGGCTGTGGATGTGGAACGCAACCTGCGTTCGCCGCTCGCCGGCATCGCAAATATGGCTCGCCAGGCCGGAGTCGATTTCCACCAGCCCGAGATTAGTATCCGTACCGGTGACACATCGCAAAAAGAGCGAAGTCATTTTCGACGCCATCCAGCCGAGATTCTCATCACCACACCCGAGTCACTCTACCTGCTGCTCACCTCGGACGCCTCCGCCAGCTTGCGCCAGGTAGATACGGTAATCATCGATGAGATCCACGCGGTAGTCCCCACCAAGCGCGGCGCGCACCTGGCCCTCTCGCTGGAGCGGCTCGAAGCCATTACCGAGGGACGCGTGCAGCGCATAGGCCTCTCCGCCACTCAGCGCCCGTTGGAAGAGGTGGCGCACTTCCTCGGCGGAGCGTCAGCAGGCGCGGAAACAACCACTGAGCTGGATGAGCAGGCCGTGATCCCGTATCGCCCGGTCACCATCGTCGACGCCAGCGAGCCCAAGAAGCTCGACCTGCGCATTGAAGTTCCGGTAGAAGACATGGCGCGCATGGGCCAGCGGGAAGAACTGCCCAGCGGCCCGGCCTCCCAGGGGCCTAAGCGGACATCCATCTGGGCCGCCATTCATCCCCGCCTGGTGGAGATCATTCGCCAGCGCCAGTCCACCATTATTTTCGTCAACAGCCGCCGCATCGCCGAGCGGTTGGCGGGCGCGATCAATGAACTGGCGGGCGAGCAACTGGCTCGCGCTCATCATGGCTCCCTCGCGGCCGCACAGCGTTCGGAGATCGAAGAGCAGTTGAAGGCCGGGCGCCTGCGCGCCCTGGTTGCCACCTCTTCGCTCGAACTCGGCATTGATATGGGCGCAGTCGACCTGGTGATCCAGATTGAAGCTCCGCCTTCCGTAGCCAGCGCCATGCAGCGTATAGGCCGGGCGGGGCACCATGTGGGCGCAGCCAGCGAAGGCATTATTTTCCCCAAATATCGCGCCGATCTCGTCGCCTGCGCCGCGGTGACGCGCGCAATGCACGAAGGTCTGGTGGAATCCACCCGCTTTCTACGCAACCCCCTGGACGTGCTGGCGCAGCAGATCGTCGCTATCGTGGCCCAGCCTCCTGCTTTAGCCCGGATGGACCGCAAGCAGCAGCCGGCGCCCCTCGTCGAAATCAGCGTCGAAGAAGTCTTCCGCTTGATTCGTGGTGCAGCTCCCTTCAGCAGCCTCACCCGCGCCGCTTTCACCGGAGTGCTCGATCTGCTCGCCGGCCGTTATCCTTCGGACGAATTCGCCGACCTGAGGCCGCGCATCACCTGGGACCGCGGCCGCGACACGCTCGCCCCACGCGAGGGAGTCAAGATGCTGGCCATACTGAATGGCGGCACCATTCCCGATCGCGGTCTCTACGGCGTATTTCTCGCGGGACTGAAGGCAAGTCCGTCCGCGTGGGAGAGCTCGATGAAGAGATGGTCTTCGAAAGCCGGACGGGCGACACCTTCATCCTGGGCGCCTCGACCTGGCGCATCGACGAGATCACGCACGACCGGGTACTGGTTTCACCGGCGCCCGGCCAGCCGGGCAAGATGCCCTTCTGGCACGGGGACAACGCCGGACGCCCGCTGGAGTTTGGCCGCCGCATCGGCCAACTGGTGCGGGAACTCCGCGAGATGCCCCGCAACGCCGCGCTGAGCCGCCTCACTCGCGAGCACGATCTCGATGCCCTGGCAGCGGAAAACCTTATCCGCTTTCTCGCTGACCAGGAAATCGCCACCACCACAGTTCCAGACGATCGGACCATCGTGATCGAGCGCACACGGGACGAAATGGGCGATTGGCGGGTCTGCGTGCTCACCCCATTCGGCAGCCGCATTCACGCCCCCTGGTCCATGGCGATCACCGGCCGTATTCGTGCCAGTGGCGGTGCGGATGTAGAAGCCATGTGGGGTGATGATGGGTTCGTACTGCGTTTCCCAGACAGCGATGCCGCGCCCGATCCCGAGCTGATTCTGCTGGATGCGGAAGAAGTCACGGATCTGGTGCTGCGCCAGCTCAGCGGAACAGCGCTCTTTGCGGCGAAATTCCGTGAGAGTGCGGCGCGCGCGCTGCTCTTGCCGCGCCGTCGTGCCCAGGGCCGGGCGCCGTTGTGGCAGCAACGCAAACGAGCCTACGACCTGCTCTCCGTTGCCTCCCGTTATCCATCGTTTCCCATCCTGCTGGAGGCGTACCGCGAGTGCATGCGCGACGTTTTCGATATGCCGGCGCTGCTCGAAACGCTCCGCGCTATTCGCCAGCGAAACGTGCGCGTGCATGTGGCTGACACCCGCACTCCTTCGCCTTTTGCCTCGTCGCTGCTCTTCAGCTATGTGGCCAATTACATCTACGATGGCGATGCACCGCTGGCCGAGCGGCGGGCCCAGGCCCTTTCCATCGATCAGGAGCAGTTGCGCGATCTGCTGGGGGATGCCGACCTGCGCGAGCTGCTGGACGCCGACGCCATCAGCGAAGTGGAAGAGCAGCTGCAAGGCCTGCTCGAAACCCAGCGTGTTCGCTCCGCCGACGGCATTCACGACCTGCTGCTGCGCATCGGCGATCTCTCGCGTGGCGAGCTGGAGCGCCGTCTCGCCGACCCCGAGCTCATCACTCAATTGGATCGGTTGCTGCGCTCCCGCCGCCTGCTGGAAATCAAGATCGCTGGAGAAAAGCGCCTCATCGCGGTCGAAGATGCGGCTCGCTATCGCGATGCGTTGGGCGTTCCCCTTCCCCCCGGCATCGCGCCCGCGCTGTTGCAGCCGGTAGCGGCTCCGGTGTTGGAGCTGGTTCGCCGCTTCGCCAGGACACACGGGCCCTTCGCCCTGCGTGAAGTCACCACCCGCTTCGCCTTGGACGCGCCGCAGGTAGAGAGTGCTTTGCAGGCATTGCTGCTCGATGGCCGCATCCTGGAAGGGGGATTCCGCCCCGGAGGCGTCTACCGCGAGTGGTGTGATGCCGAGGTGCTGCGTCTGATCCGGCGCAAGTCGCTGGCCAAACTGCGCCGCGAGGTGGAGCCCATCGAGCAGCAGACACTGGCTCGTCTTGAGACCCACTGGCAGGGTGTGCTGCAGCGCCGGCGCGGCCTCGATGCCTTGCTCGACACCATCGAGCATCTGCAAGGCGCTCCGCTGGCCGCTTCGCTGCTCGAAACTTCCATTCTGCCTGCGCGCCTAGTCAACTACTCGCCGGGCAGCCTGGATACGTTGATTGCGGCGGGCGAAGTCGTGTGGTGCGGCCTCGATTCGCTGGGCGAGCGCGACGGGCGCATTGGCTTGTTCCTGGCCGATAAGCTGAGAACGCTGTTGCCCCCGCGCCCCGAGCCGACCGCCGAAAATCCGTTGAGTCCGCGCGAAACAGCACTGCTGGAGCAACTGGCCCGGAGCGGCGCCGCTTTCTTCGCTCAACTGCACGAGGCCGTCGGTGGCGGATACCCGGGCGAGACCCTCGATGCGTTGTGGAACCTGGTTTGGCGCGGGCTGGTGACCAACGACACTTTCCACGCCCTGCGCGCCTACGTCGCGCGGCCAGCGGCTTCTTCACGGCAGCCCAAGCGGCAGCACAATTTGCCCTCCTTCCGTTCCCGTCGCACAACGCCGCCCAGCGCGCAGGGCCGCTGGAGCCTGGTCCCTGCATCGCTCGCCTCGGCGACGGAGTGGAGCCACGCCTTCGCGCAACAATTGCTCAATCGCTATGGCGTTCTCACCCGGGAATCGGCTGCGAATGAGAATCTGCCCGGAGGCTTCAGCGCCGTTTACGATGTGCTCAAGGCGCTGGAAGAGAGCGGCCGCATACGCCGCGGTTATTTTGTGTCGGGTCTGGGAGCGACCCAGTTCGCTCTTCCCGCGGCGGTCGATTTGCTGCGTTCGCTGCGCAACGGGCCGCCGCTGGAGAAGCCGGAGATGGTGATACTCGCGGCCACCGATCCCGCAAATCTATACGGTTCTGTCCTTCGCTGGCCGGCGCAGGATGAGGAAGCAGTGGAGGGCGCCCCGCGTCAGCTCACGCGCAGCGTCGGCGCCAGTGTCGTGCTGCGCAACGGGGAACTGGTGGCCTATCTGCGTCGCAATCAGCCCAACCTGCAAGTCTTCTTGCCCGCCGACGAACCGGAGCGCTCCTCAACCGCGCGCGATTTGAGCGTTTTTCTCGCAGGGCTGGCTCAAGAGGATATGGAGCGCAGAGAAGACCAGCGGGGCGGCATGCTGATTTCGACCATCAACGGCCAGCCCGCGGCGCATCACTTCTTGGCTCCCTTCCTGCAGGATGCTGGTTTCCATCTCGCGCCGCTTGGTCTCAACTTCCGCCGTGTGATGTTGGCGGCGCAGCCCTCGGGCATTTCCTCTAACCTGCAGTAGGAGAGCGGTTCGTGCCTGAAGGCGACACCATTTTCCGCTCCGCTCGTGCTCTGCAGCAGAGATTTGCCGGCCGCAAAGTCACGGGTTTTGAGACTGCCTATGCGCCCTTGGCCAGCGTCCACGATCAGAGTCCGGTAACCGGCCGCATCATCGAGCAAGTGGAGTCGCGCGGCAAATGGCTGCTCATCCATTTCTCCGGGGATCTCATCCTGGCCACGCACATGTTGATGAGCGGCAGTTGGCACATCTACCGGGTGGGGGAGCGGTGGCAGCGTGCTCGCAGCCACATGCGCGTAGTCCTGGGCACGGATGATTTACTGGCAGTCGCTTTCGATGTGCCGGTTGCCCGCTTTTATACGGCGCGCACTCTGGAGAGGTTTGCCGGGGTCGCCGGGCTGGGGCCTGATCTGCTGGGCGGCTCCTTTGCCGCCGATGAAGCCGTGGCGCGATTGCTCGAACATGGCGACGAAGAGGTAGGGAATGTCCTGCTGAACCAGCGGGTGATGGCCGGCATTGGGAACGTCTTCAAGTCTGAGATTTGCTTTGCCTGCGGAGTAAATCCATTCCGTAAGATCGCGAGCTTGCGCCCGCAAGAGGTCGAATGCCTGGTCGAGACTGCGCGCCGCTTTCTCTCTGCCAACGTCGCCGACGGAGCCGGGGACGCCATCGTGACCTACACCGGAGGCCGCCGTACGACAGACTCAGGCGATCCTGCCGCCAGGCTGTGGGTCTACCACCGCAAAGGTTTCGCCTGCCGGCGCTGTGGAACAACCATTCTCATGCGTAAACAAGGCCCAGGCGCCCGTTCCACTTTCTGGTGCCCTGAATGTCAGAAGCAATAAAGCTCATCCAAGGTGACAAAAAAGGCGTGTCGAGTGCTGTGGTATCCCACTCAAGCCAAAACCGGGCTTGAATGGGGCACCCAGCCTTCGTTGCCGGTGAAGGGAAACCGCAGTTCCCTCCACTGCGCTCCCCCGGATTTCCTGTGGAGGTTGGTGGCGTTGGCGACCTTCATGCGGCTTTCTTTACGGAAAGCCGCACACGCGGCCATGTCCAGCGCTGTGTGGCAGGAAATCCGGGTGCGCTCCGGTCCCACGGCAAGCCGGGGCAGGCGGGATGACAATGGGGAGGGCGGTGACATCTGTTAGGAGCCGTCAGACCGAGCCGCACTAAAAGCTCATCCACGGTTACACTCTACTGTGGCGGTTGCGCCGCGGAGTCCGGTTGCGCCGGCTGCTTGTTGTCGTCATCCCCTTTACCGCCGAATAGCCTTCCGAAGAAGCCCCGCTTCTTCTTTTTCTGCCCATCAGGAGGTGGCGGAGCCGGCCCCGGCTGGGTCGGAGCAGCTGCCGCCTGTGAGCCCACCTGTGGCGGCGGCAGTGCCGGCGTTCCGTTCGCCGGCGCGGGAGCTACAGCAGCCTCTTTTCCGATGCCGAAAAGCTTTTGGAAGACATTGCGCTGATCCCCTGCGCTTTGGTCGCAGGTCTGCGTAGGCGCTGTACCGTCGAGGAAAACTGCATCGTAATCCGAAGGGCAGCTGGCATCGGCGAGCAGGTTGGTCACTTTGTCCAGTCGCACCGTCGAGACCCCGGTGGGAGGGGCGAACTGGCGGGTATCGGAGTATTCCGGCAACTTGACCGCGCGCTTCATGAACTCTGCCCAGATCGGCGCCGCTACTTTGCCGCCCTCCAGCTTGATATCCGTGTAATCGTCATTCCCTATCCACACCACGCACAGCAGGTTGCTGGTAAAGCCGGCGAACCACGCATCGTGCGAAGTGCCGGTTTTGCCCGCGGCAGGAGCGGTGAAGCCATCAGACCGCACCATCGCAGCCGTTCCCGCGTTGATCACATTCTGCATGAGAGCCAGGGTCAGATAGGCTACCCGCGGATCGAGGATCGGCTTGGAGTTAGGCGGGTAGTCATTGAGAACATCGCCGTTCGCGGAGCGGATCGAAGCCAGCAGCCAGGGATCTATCTTGACCCCGCCATTCGCAAAGACGGTATAGGCTCCTGCTATCTCGAGCGGGCTTGAGCCATAAGCGCCCAAGGCAACCGACGGCGTTCCGCGGGCGGATTTGATCCCGGCATCCCGGGCCAGGGCAGCTACGTTGTTGTAACCGACCATGTCGGCCAACGTTACCGTCGCGTTGTTTTCTGACCACTGCAGCGCTGTGCGCGCCGTGATCTGTCCTGTAAAACGCTTGTCATGGTGATAGTTGCCCGGAGTATAACCGCCTTCATAGGTCGAAGGATCGTTGTTCAGCAAGGTGGCCGCGGTAAAGACTCCGCTTAGTCTGCCTGGATCAGGAGGCGCAGGATCGGCGGATGCGGCGTTCACCGGTACAGGAGTAGTGGACACGTTTTCTTCGCTAGCCGGCGGCACGACTGCTGGTTGGGTGAGCACTGTGCCGGCCAGGCTGGTGTTGAAGGCTGCGGCATAAACAAAAGGTTTGAAAACGGATCCGGTCGGCCGGTTCTGCACCGCATGATCGAACTGGCTGGCGCCGTAATTTCGCCCTCCCACCAGTGCCAACACCTGGCCGGTGTGTGGGTTCAATGCAACTAACGCTACCTGGGGATAGGTGATGGGTGAGTCGTCCCCTGCTTTCACCCGGCGTGCATGCAGCTTTTCCACCTGCAGGTCGACGCCTTTCATGCCCTCCGTCACCGCGTCGGACGCTAGCCGCTGCAGATCCGGATCAAGCGAGGTGTAAATGCGCAGCCCGGAGTGGTTGAAGTCGGCCTCGCCCATGTGCTGCACCAGCCGGTCGCGCACCAGGTCGACGAAATACGGCGCCTCCCCCGCGTCAATGGTTGATGGGCGTCAGGTTCAGCGGCTCGGCCTTCGCTTTTATCGACTCTTCCTGGGTAATCTTGCCCGTCTCCACCATGGCGTCGAGCACCAGATTGCGGCGTTGCAGAGCACGTTCGGGATGGCGATAGGGATTGCGATAGCTTGGACGCTGGATCATCCCGGCCAGGAACGCGCATTGGGCGAGGTCCAGCTGCCTCACGTCTTTGCCAAAGTAGGTCTGCGCGGCCTGGCCGAAGCCGTTGATGGCGAAGCTACCCTGTTGCCCCAGCGGAATCTCGTTGGCATATATCTGGAAGATCTGTTGCTTGTTGAAGCGATTCTCCAGCTGGAAGGTAATGGCAATCTCGATAATTTTGCGCTTGACTCGCTTCTCCGGGGTCAGGAAGAAGCCGCGTGCAAGCTGCATGGTTAGGGTTGACCCTCCCTCTGCCCGGCGGCCCGCGCGCAGATCGTCGCGCAGCGCCCCCAGCAGGCGGAAGTAGTCGACCCCGCCGTGATCAAAAAAACGCCGATCTTCGATCGAAGTTACGGCATTGACCAAATTGGGTGGTATTTCGTTAAAGCTGACCAGGCGGCGCTTGGTGCGGTTCTGCCCTTCGGAGAGCCCGGTGATGAGTTCCGGCTCCAGTTCGTATGCGTCCAGTGACTGGCCACCATCGCCGGAAATCTTGCTGACCATACCTTTGTCGAAGGTAACCGTGGCGCCTTGTTCGGAGTGATACGACTGTGGCCCGGGCTGGATAGTAATGCTTGCATCGTTCAGCGAGTAGGTGCCCATCCGCGAGCGCTCGTGATCGCTGTCCCCGCTGTAACCCGCGTTGCGCAATTCCTGGGCGATCGCCTGCGGAGTCAGCTTCTGGCCGACGCGCAACTCCTTCGGCGCGGCATAGATCTTGGCCGTCTGCTCGAAGAGCGGCTTCTGCAGCCGCTCATCCACAATATGACGGTAGGTGAAGTAGTAGTAGCCGAAGATCGATTCGCAAACCACCAAGCCCAGCAGAAGCGTACCCACGAGCGTGATAAGAATGATGTTGCGCACCGGGTGCTCAAGTAAGGTTGCGCGTACGACCTTGATTTTGACGGTCAAATGATGAACTCCTGCATCCCCCTGGACGCTATCCCTTAGACGGTACCGGCAATGTCCCGCAGCCGCGATGCGATCTCTGCGATGCCCACGTCCTGGCTGCTCGCCGTGCAGCGCGTTACCAACTCCACCCGTCCCTCTGCGACTTTCTTACCTATATTGATGCGAAAAGGTATGCCGATAAGGTCCGCATCTTTGAATTTGACACCTGCCCGCTCATCCCTGTCATCCAGTAAAACCTCAAATCCGGCTTCCTCGAGTTTCAGGGCTACCTGCTCGGCGGTGGCTGCCAGGTTTGCATCGCCCATATTGGTCACGGTCACCACGACATCGAAGGGGGCAATCGAGCGCCCCAGCCAGAAGCCGTTTGCGTCATGGTTCTGCTCTACGGCAGCGGTCAGGATGCGCTCGATCCCGATCCCGTAGCAGCCCATGATAGGCGTTACTTCCTTGCCGCCGGGGTCTAATACGCGCACCCCCATGCCATCGGAATACCGGTAACCGAGCTTGAAGATGTGTCCCACCTCAATGGCTTTTGCGACTCTCAGCGGGCTGCCGGGTGAGGCCGGACATTGCGGGCACATCTCACCTTCCATGACGTTGCGCACGTCGGCGATCTGGGTAGGAGTGAAGTCCCGGCCCCGGGTTACATTGCGCAGATGATATTCCTCCCGGTTAGCGCCGGCGACCAGATTGTGACGGTCCTCGAGAGCCAAATCCAGAATGACGGTCACTTTGCCCGGCTCCGCCTGCTCGCCGGCCGCCAGGATATCGAGACCGATTGGGCCCAGATAACCAGCCGGGGAATGAAACGTATTCAGGATCTCCTCGGCCAGCATCGGCCGCAGTTCCCGGGTGCCGGGAAAGAGAGCGGCGAGTTTGGCGGGGTTGATCGTGTGGTCACCGCGCAGCAGCACCACCACCGGGCTGGCAATCTCCGGCGAGCCCACCTTCGCCTGCGGGGTCAAGGCCATATAGGCCATGGTCTTGATTTGGTATTCCGGCCCCAGATCGAGCAGGGCGCCCACCTCTTCGATGGTGCGACGGCCCGGGGTGTGCACTAGTTCTGGTGCGCCATCTCCAGTCGGGGGCAGATCTTCTACAGCTGGCAGCCGGGAGGTAGCTTTCTCCAGATTGGCCGCATAGTTGCACGTGGGGCAGCTGGCGATCAGGTCTTCTCCCGCTTCGGCGAAGACCATGAACTCCTGCGATTGCGAGCCGCCCATGGCGCCCGAGTCGGCCTCCACTGCGACGAAGTTCAGCCCGCTGCGGCTGAAAATCGCGCGATAGGCCGCATCGTGCTTCTTGTAGCTGAGGTCAAGACCGGCCGCATCCAGGTCGAAGGAATAGCTGTCCTTCATGATGAACTGACGTACCCGTAACAAGCCCGCCCTGGGGCGCGGCTCGTCGCGGAATTTGGTCTGGATCTGGTACCAGATCTGGGGCAGCTGCTTGTAGCTGCGCAGTTCCTTGCGGGCGATGTCGGTCATCACCTCTTCTTCCGTCATGCCCAGGACCAGCCAGGCGCCCTTGCGGTCCTGCAGCTTGAACAGGTTTGGTCCCATGACCGTCCATCGTCCGCTCTCTTCCCACAACTCACGCGGATGGAGCGCCGGCAATAGGAACTCCTGCCCGATGCGGTCCATCTCCTGCCGGACGATGGCCTGGATCTTGTTGATGGAGCGTTGGCCGAGGAAGAGGTAGGAGTAGATTCCCGCCCCCACTTGACGAATGTATCCGGCGCGCAATAGAAACTTGTGACTGGCAACCTCGGCATCGGCCGGGGCTTCACGCAGAGTAGGAATAAAGAGCTTCGACCAACGGTGCATTCTAGGGGATACTTTCTCGAGCAGCGTCCGTCAATTCTAAATGGTTCAAGGACGGTTCACATGGCCGGGAGCGCGAAGCCGGGGCACGGGTTCGCGGCAAAGATGGTGGTATTCACCGGACTGTCATCAAACCGGGCAGCGCGCTTTCTACAATCACGGATGCTATGTATAACGAACCTTTGACCTTTGAAGTCGTTCCTGGCAGCACGGCGGATAACCGCATCTTTCGCCTGCACGGCCCGATTACCCTGAGCAACTTGTTCGAATTTCAGAAGGCTCTCCAGAGCGGCACGGAGAAGCTGACCATCCTTGACTTTACCGAGTCGGAATACATTGACTCGGCCGGGCTGGGTGTCATCCTCAATTATTACGTCTCCGGCAAACGCCACGGTCGTACCGTCCGGCTGGTGGCCGTCAACTACCGGGTTGCCGAGCTGCTGAAGCTTACCAGCGCCAACACCCTGATCAAAAGTTACGACAGTGTCGAGTCTGCAGAAGCCGCAACCTCGTAGGCACAATCAGAGCTGCTCAATTTAGCGGTGGGAGCCCCTGCTTCAGCAGGCGGAACGGCGCTTCAGTACCTAAATCCGGGGTGCAGCGAGCCGCTCGGCTTGAAAGCCGAGCGGCTCGGCATAATGCGGGGGCTTCCACACTCTCAAATCAGCTCAAGTCCCCACAAATCATGAAGATGGAGAACGCCGGCCACAGCATGTGCTGGGCCGACGACCACCAGCGAGGTGATCTTCTTTTCTTCCATGATGCTCATGGCGCGGGCGGCAAACTCCTCTGGGGCAACGGTTCTGGGCGTGGCGTTCATGGCGTCGCCCGCAGTCATCGCCAGGGCCTCCGGCCCCTTCCGTTCCAGCAGGCGGCGCAGGTCGCCGTCGCTCATGATGCCAAGCAGCGTTTCCCCTTCGGTCACGGTGGTCATGCCCAGGCCTTTGCGGCTCATCTCGTAGATCACCGCCGGCATCGGCGTGGCAGCCGACACCCTGGGAATAGCATCGCCGGCGTGCATTACTTCTCTCACCCGGGCTAATTTTCTGCCCAGCTTACCGCCAGGATGCAGATCCGCGAAGTCCTCCGCGCGGAAGCCCTTTTTGAGCGACGCCGCGATGGCTAAGGCGTCGCCCAGTGCCAGCATCACCGTGGTGGAAGCGGTCGGCGCCAAGCCCATTCCGCACGCCTCCTGCTCCACGCTGACGTCGAGGACCACGTCGCTGGCCAGCGCCAGCGTCGAACTCATGGCGCAGCAGAAGCTGATCAGGGCATCGCCCATGCGCTTAAGCGTAGGCACCAGGCGCACGATCTCCTCCGTCTCGCCGCTGTAGGAGAGGGCGAGTACCAGGTCGCCCTTGGCCAGCATGCCCAGGTCGCCGTGCAGCGCCTCCGCCGGATGCAGAAATAGGGCCGGCGTTCCCGTGGAATTAAAGGTGGCAACCAGTTTTTGTGCGATGATGCCGCTCTTGCCTATTCCGGTAACCACCACTCGCCCCCGTCGCCGCCCACACTCCATCACCAGCTCCAGGGCCTGGCTGAAGCTGGCCGACATCCCATCCTCAAGACGGGCCGCAAGTCGAAGCAGCGCCTCGGCTTCGATGCGTATTAGCTGGGCTGGAGTCGGTGTGTTCATCAATTCGCAATCCCCAAAACAATTGATCGTAACAGCAGCCGCGGGCACCGTTTGAAGCGCGTCCTTTAGAATGGGTCGAGGCGCAAATGTCTGCAACCGAAGGTTGCAACCTCGCCCGAAGAAGGTCACTCGACGTGAAGCGCAATCGATGGGTTATTGTTGTGGTGCTGGCCGCGTTCGCTCTTATGGTGTGGTCCGGTTATGCCAATTACAAGCGCCGTAAGCAATATGCGCAGCGCCAGGCGCAGGGGGCTGCCGCTCCTGAAACCACCAATAACCAGTCCGTGCAGCAAGATGTAGCCGCCGACGAGGGCCTTCCTGATCTGCGCGGAAAACGCGCCCCCGAATTCAGCCTGCGAACGGTCGAGGGCAAGAAGCTCTCCCTCTCCGATTACAAGGGCAAGGCCGTTCTGATCAACTTCTGGGCGACCTGGTGTGCTCCGTGCAAGATTGAAATGCCGTGGCTGGTCGCCTTGCATAGCCAGTATGCTCCGCAAGGCTTTGAAATTCTGGGTGTCTCCGAGGATGATGCCGACACCCCACGGGCCAAGCTGGCAAAATTCGGCCAGGAGCAGGGCCTCAACTACCCATTGCTGGTGGGGGACGACGCCGTGTCGCGCAAGTATGGCGGCGTCGAGTTCCTCCCTACCTCTTACTTTGTCGGGCGGGATGGAAAGATTGTCGCCGAAACCGCCGGGTTGGTCTCAAAGGACGAAGTCGAAGCCAGCATCAAGAAAGCATTGGCCGCAGGAGGCAAATAGGGTGCTGCGCCTCACTGCCATCTTTGGGCTTGTTTGCCTGGCCGCCTCTGGGCAGGTAATAAAGGATCAGCCCTTGCCGCTGCCCGATGGGGCCAATCAGCGAGCCGATGCGGCGGTGCAATTCCTTTCCCCCGATAAGATAAACATTCCCGCGCGCCACGCAGCCCAGATCGATCTTCACTTTCGCGTGGCCGATGGCCTGCACATCAACTCCCACGCGCCAACGGACAAGACCTTGATTCCGACGCGGCTCGCGGTGGTCGAGGTGGAGGGTCTCAACGTCAAGGCGGTCGACTTCCCGGCAGGCACTCAATATGCCCCGGAGTTTGCCCCGCGGGAAAAGCTCAGCGTGTATACCGGCGAGTTCGTCTTGCATGCTCACGTGACGGCCCAGCCGGGCGAGCATCAGTTGGAGGGAGGACTTCGCTACCAGGCCTGCGATGCGAACGCCTGCTTGCCGCCGCACACCATTCCCGTCTCGGTCACCGTAGTCGCCCAGTAGCGCGAAGACTTAGCCTCGATCTCTCACAGCCTGGTCCGTAACAAATGACGGGTGCCCCATTCAAGCCCGACTAGCTGGCTTGAATGGGGCACCCGTCATTCGTTACGGATTGAGATCTCACTACCGGACTATTGCTTACCCAAGGGGGCGCCCAATTGCTCTTGCACAGAGGGAATCTCTCCCGCTGCCTTCAACCGCTTCACCACCCGCCCTCTGCCTAAAGCGGCCATCACCGCGAAGAGGCTCGGGGCTACGCCCTGCCCGGTCAACGCGACCCGCGATCCATTGATCAGGGTGCCGGCCTTGACGCCTTTTTCTTCGGCAAACGCCCGTAGCAACTGCTCCGCCGCCGGCTCAGTAAACTCGCCCAGGGATTGGTAGCGGTCACCAAGTTCCATGAGCAGACCGCGGCTCCGCTCGTCGGAGAGGAATTTAGCTACAGCCGCTGTATCGTACTCATAAGCGTCGCTGAAGTAGCCGCGAAATGCTCCGGCAAAATCCTTCAAGCTGCGTGCCCTGGGCTGGAGTAAAGCAATCGCCGCCAGGATTTCTTCCCTGGTACGGTCGGAGGAAAATCCGGCCTTTGCCCACTCCGCTTCAATCAGGGGCAACAACTCAGCCGGCGAGTAGCGGCGTATCCATTCGGTATTGAACCAGGCCAGCTTCTCATTGTCGAAAACAGCATTTGACCGCGAAATGCCATCCAGTGAGAAAAGGGCGATCAGCTCATCGGAGGAAAAGATCTCCCGATCCTTTTCTGCATTGCCTGGCGTCCAGCCCAGCAGAGCCAGAAAATTGCGGAAGGCCTCAGGTACGATGCCCATGTCCTGGTAGGCCAGGACGCTGGTGGCGCCGTGACGCTTGGAGAGCCGGCTTTTATCGGGTCCGAGAATCAGCGGAAGGTGAGCAAAAACCGGCAGAGGCTGTCCCAGGGCCTGGTATTGCAACACCTGCTTGGGGGTGTTGGAGATGTGGTCCGCGCCGCGAATGACGTGAGTGAGTCGCATATCCAGGTCGTCGGCGACCACGCTCAGGTGATAGGTGGGCACGCCGTCGGAGCGCAGCAGGACAAAGTCTTCCAGCTCCGCGTTGGCGAATTCCACCCGGCCGAAGACCGCGTCGTCGAATGCGGTCGCTCCTCCGTCGGGCACGGCAAAGCGCAGGGCGCCGGGCTCGCCGGCCCGAACCCTCTCGTGGGCCGCGACTGGATCGATTGCCCGGCATCGCCGGTCGTACATCGGAGGTCTTCCCGCGCCCACCGCCTCACGACGCCGCTGCTCCAGCTCCTCTTTAGTGCAAAAGCAGTAGTAGGCGTGCCCGCTCGCGCGCAGCTTCTCGGCCGTAGATTGATAGAGAGGCAGCCGCTGGGATTGAAAGAACGGCCCTTCACCCCATTCCATGCCGAGCCAGCGCATGCCATCGAGGATGCCCTGCACCATGTCCTCGGAGGAGCGCTCGAAATCGGTATCTTCGATGCGAAGAATGAGGGTGCCGCCGGTGCGACGAGCAAAGAGCCAATTGAAGAGGGCAGTGCGCGCGCCACCTACGTGCAGGTAGCCGGTAGGTGAGGGCGCGAAACGAACGCGAGGTTTTTGCAGGATTTCTGGCATCGCTTTTCCGATGCTATTTCATTTCTGTGGCCGGTGTATTGCCCCGGTGGGTGGCTTTGGGGAACGACGCCGCGCCTACGGCGCTCCCACGGCACGCTCCACGGCAGGCCGGGACAGGCGGGGCAGGCAGATCATCTTGGGGATTGATCCCCAGCCCTTCCGAGCCCGTGTGGGAACTCGAAAATAGACCTCGAATCGGATCCAGGCCCGGAGGGCCGGTAGCCAAACGTCAGCCCAGCCCGTGAGGGCTGGGACACGGATCGTCAAGATTGTGGAGCGCTGGAGGCGCGGCACCACCTACATTCGGGGTGCCGCGCCTCCGGCGCTCGAACGATGTTGCGGAATCGGTGTCCCAGCCCTCCCGGGCTGGGCTGACAGTTTGGTGGGGCGGCCCTACGGGCCTAGGGAACCGATGCGCTCTCTCCCGCGATTCTCCCACGCAGGGACTACCGAGGCTTTAGCATTGCCAGCGCTAAAACGCGAGATGAGAGTCGAGACTCTTTCACAGGGCGCTAAATCGCCCCTTCCCCCGCATAAATGCGGCGGTTCCCACCCTCTTAACTGGCGCGCTACGTGATGTCTTCCGTATCGAAGACTGGCAGCGGCACCATGCGTCTTGTCTTACTGCTGCCAAGGCCTTCGCTCATCCCGATGTGGGTCAGCACCTCGTCGACTGTGGCCGGGTCATCGACCTCGGCTTCCAGCAACCCAATCCCGGTCTTGTCCTCGGATTTCTCCAGCAGAACCACGGCGTGCGCCTGGGCTACATGATCCTGATTCAGACCTTCCGGGGTCTTGGCCTTGATGCCCACCGCATTCGGCTCAATGTCCAATAGCTCCGCCACCCGTTGCCGCATATCACCCGAGATAGGCCCAATCTTGGGTGCAGCCAGCACCAGCGTGGTGTCGACGTTGACGATGCGATACCCGGCGGTCTGCAGCTCTTCCAGGGCCAGGTTGAGAAAAATCGCGGAATCGGCATCCTTCCAGCGTGGATCACCGGGAGGAAAAAAGCTGCCGATATCCCCCACGGCAAGCGCGCCCAGCAGGGCATCGGTAATGGCGTGCAACAGCACGTCGCCATCCGAGTGCCCGGCCAGGCCCTCTGGATGATCGATTGCGATGCCTCCAATTTTCAACGGCACGCCGGCCTGGAATGCGTGTGAATCCCAGCCGTAGCCTATTCTCATGCTCATTTCAAGACCTGTCTTGCAAGTAAAACTCCGCCAGCTTCAGATCGCCGGGATGGGTGATTTTTAAGTTTGCCGGGGATCCCAGGACCACCGCCACCTGTGCCCCCGATCGTTCGACGACACTGGCTTCATCGGTTCCCACAAATCCATCCGCCTCTGCGTCCGCGAAGGCCTGACGCAGAAGGCTCCAGCGAAAACCCTGCGGAGTCTGCGCCTGCACAATGTATTCCCGGGGAATGGTGGCCGTCACAATGGCCCCACGGGCCGTGCGCTCCACCTGTTTGATAGTATCCACTGCCGGAAGACCTACGATCGCCGCACCATAAATTTCTACTGCTTCGATGGTTCGCTCGATGGTCGCGGGGTCGATCAGCGGCCGCACCGCATCGTGAACCAGGACGATATCATCGTCCGCCGCGGAGAGAACTTTAAGCGCTTGGCTTACCGACTCTTGGCGGGTATCCCCACCCTCGACCACCTGCACCCGCGCGGCCAAGTCATGTTCGGCGATCAGCGTCTCCATGCGTGTGATCTCCGGCTTACGAACGGCTACGTAAATGGAACTCACCCGCGGCACGGCCGCGAACGCTCGCAAGCTGTGGACCAAAATTGGCGTCCCATGCAAGGCAAGAAATTGCTTGGGTGCATTGGGGGTCGCGTGGCCGGGCGCCATACGTGTGCCCATTCCGGCGGCCGGGAGAATGACGAAGACCCGCATAAACCTCGGAGTATAGCAGCAGGGCTCAGCCCTCTACTGATTCCACATAGAACATTTCGTTGGTTCGACGGAAGCCGTTGCTCTCATACAGCGGCTTACCGGCGTCGGTCGAATGCAGGGCGACTACACGAATTTTCTGCTTGCGCGCCTCAGCCAGTGCTTGATCGATCAAGTGGCTGGCCAGCTTCTTGCGGCGATGTTCCGGCTCCACGTAAACATTTAACAGGTAGCCGCGTTTATCCTGCCGAGGATCA
Source organism: uncultured Acidobacteriaceae bacterium (assembly GCA_963785315.1). GTDB lineage: Bacteria > Acidobacteriota > Terriglobia > Terriglobales > Acidobacteriaceae > PALSA-350. The sequence continues at coordinate 801,709 of CAWAUX010000004.1, forward strand.
AGCGGATGTGGCGGCCAGTCGAGGACGATCAAGCCCGCGCCGGCAATCACCTTGCCGCCTTCGGTGGTCAGCCAGCCGAGATACCGTCCGTCCGCTAACCGGGCTTCGACCCACGGTTTGAAGTGCTCCGACATCACATCCAGGATCCTGTTGTCCTGGCGCCCAGCATCCACAAACATTCGCCGCCTGTGGTGGGTGATGATAGCCGCGTCTGCGGGCGTCGCTGCTCTTATCTGGTACATGCCCGCAGTATAGCTATCTAACTGTGCGATTGCTTGATAGCGATTCCACGATAGGTGTAAATCGGCGAAGATGCTTCCCACGGGGCTTTTCCCCAAGAAAAGCCCCACCTCTCCCAGGTCGGCTCAGGCCACGTAATCGTGGAAGCGGTAGTGGTTCCACGATAGGTGCAAATCGGCGAAGATGCAGTAATGCAGGCGCCCACTCTGCGACACCGCCTCTTTCGCCCCGGTCAGCGGATTGCTGTCGCCGTCTCCGGTGGGGCCGACTCCGTGGCTTTGCTCCGCCGCCTGCTCGAGGAGCGTCCCTCGCTCGGCATCGTGCTTTCCGTCGCCCACGTTCACCACGGGATTCGTGGAGCTGCTGCCGAGCAAGACGCGGCATTCGTTGCCGGCATCGCCGCAGCTCATGGCCTGCCGTTTCACCTGCATCGCGTGAATGCCCCGGCCGCCGCGGCCACTCTTCATGAAACCCTGGAGGAGGCCGCCCGCAACCTTCGCTATGCCTTTTTTCGGGAACTGATCTCGGCCGGCGAAGTGGACGCCGTCGCCACCGCGCACACCCTCGATGACCAGGCGGAGACCGTCCTGCACAAACTGCTGCGGGGTGCCTGGACGGAGGGGTTAAGCGGTATCCATCCCGTTCTGGTTGCGGAGCCGGGGAGCATCCTCCGGCCCTTCCTGGAGAACAGCCGCTCCACCATCGAGGCTTGGCTTCTCGAGCTTCAGCAGCCATGGCGTGAAGACGCCAGCAACCAGGACATGGCGTATACCCGCAACCGTATCCGCCGGCAGCTGCTGCCCTTGTTGCGCACCTTCAATCCCCAGATTGCCGCCCAATTGGCCCGTTTGGCTACGATTTCTGCCGACGAGGAGGCCTACTGGCAGGCGGAATTGCACCGCCTTCTCCCCTCGCTGCTGTTGCCCGGCCGGCCCACCCGCGGGGGCGGCCGTTCAGCCAGCACCCACCCGGAGGAGGAAACCGTGGCCCTCGAACAGCTTCGTTTGCGCGAGCTCCATCCGGCCGTGGCTCGGCGGGTAGTGCGTGCGGCAGCGCGGCGAGTGGGGGCCAGGCTCAGCTTTGAGCAGACGGAGCAGTTGCTGGCCTTGGGGGAATCCCGCCCCGGCAAATTCCAGCTTCCCGGCGGGATCATGGTGGAGCGCAGCCTGCGGGAAATCCGTCTGACCCGGAGTTCAGCTCCCTCAATTCCCGGACCGATCTATCCCTTTCCCGTCCCGGGCGAGATTCGCGCCCCCGAATACGGCTTGTGTTTGCACGGCGAGTGCGTGCAGGAGGGCTTATCCAGTGCATCCGCCGTCTTGCGGCCCTGGAAAGCCGGAGACCGGGTAACCCTTCTGCACAGCCACCGTCCCAGGAAAGTTGCAGAGGTTCTCGACCGGCTCCGCGTGCTTGGCGAAGCACGAAAAAACTGGCCAGTGGTGGAGTGGGAAGGAAGAATTGTCTGGATGCGTGGGGCCGAGGTGGATGCGCCCGAATTTATCTTTACCGCCCAATTCCTGTCCTGATGACCGGAAAGTCGAGGTAACTAGCGGGTCAGTACCCTCTCCGTATAACTTCGGACACGCTTTCCCGCGCTTTCGGAGACGTTTCCAGCTTACGCGGAGTAGAATAAATTTGGCGCAAAGGGTAAGGGTGGAGCGCGGGCGGTTAGTGCCGTATCGGAAATCCACCAGTCTTCGAATCCGCGGCAGGTTACCGTCGTCTAATAGATGTCAAAGGCTGCAAGAGCGTTCCCGGTGTGGCGATTGGCTCCGCCCTGAATGGTCCCTTCTCTTTATCGAGGCGCAGTAGAAAGAGGGTTTTTCGTGAATTCGACGGTCAAGACAATTATTTTCTGGGTGTTTATCCTGGCTTGCCTGGTTTTACTTTGGCAGATCGTCCAAAAAAGCACGGGCATGAGTCATGACCGGGAGATCTCCTTCTCTCAATTCATGCAGGACGGGCAGCAGGGCAAAATTAGTGATGTAACCGTGATCAACAGCGAAGTCCACGGCCACTATGCCAGTGACAGAGAAGCCTTCCACACCACTGTCCCCGCCAACTACCCTGACATGTTCAAGATCCTTCAAGACAACCATGTCAGCATCACGGTCAAGGACACGCAGGGCAATTCCTGGCTGCCGATTCTTCTCAACTTCGCTCCCATCATCGTAATCGCGGCCCTCTGGTTCTTCATGCTGCGGCAGATGCAGAGCGGTGGTAATAAGGCCTTGTCCTTCGGCAAGAGCCGTGCGCGTCTGCTCTCCATGCAGCAAAAGAAGATCACCTTCAAGGACGTGGCTGGTGTCGACGAGGCCAAGGAAGAGCTGAAGGAGATTATCGAGTTCTTGCGCGAAGCCCAGAAGTTCCAGAAGTTGGGCGGCCGCATCCCTAAGGGAGTGCTCCTGGTAGGACCTCCGGGCACCGGTAAGACGCTGCTGGCCCGGGCTGTTGCCGGCGAGGCCAACGTGCCATTCTTCTCCATCTCCGGTTCCGACTTTGTGGAGATGTTTGTTGGCGTCGGCGCAAGCCGTGTGCGTGACCTCTTTGAGCAGGGCAAGAAGAATGCGCCCTGCATCATCTTCATCGACGAAATCGACGCTGTGGGACGTCACCGCGGCGCTGGTCTCGGCGGCGGACACGATGAGCGTGAGCAGACACTGAATCAGTTGCTGGTTGAGATGGACGGCTTTGAGTCCAATGACGGTGTCATCTTGATCGCCGCGACCAACCGCCCCGATGTGCTCGATCCCGCTCTACTACGTCCCGGCCGTTTCGACCGCCGTGTCGTGGTGGGCAGGCCGGACGTACGCGGGCGCGAGGAAGTGCTCCGCGTCCACGCCAAGAAAGTTCCGTTGGCGGAAGATGTTGACCTTCGCATCCTGGCTCGTGGAACCCCTGGCTTTTCCGGCGCCGATTTAGCCAACATGGTGAATGAGGCGGCGCTCAATGCAGCCCGCGCCAATCGCAAGGCGGTGCACCAGTTTGATTTTGAGCTGGCCAAAGACAAGGTCATGATGGGCGCCGAGCGCAAGTCCATGCTCCTTTCCGAGGATGACAAGCGAGATACGGCGTACCACGAAGCAGGCCACGTTCTGGTGGCAGCCATGCGTGATCATGCTGACCCGCTGCACAAGGTCACCATCATTCCGCGCGGCATGGCTCTGGGCGTGACTATGCAGTTGCCCGAAGAGGACAAGCACACCGTCACCAAGGATTACCTCGAAACCCAGCTCGCCATTCTGATGGGCGGCCGCTGTGCTGAGGAGATCTTTATGAACCGCAAGACCACCGGCGCCGGAAATGACATCGAACGGGCGACGGATCTGGCGCGGAAGATGGTTTGCGAGTATGGCATGAGCCGTATGGGTCCGTTGACTTTCGGCAAGAAGGAAGAGCAGATCTTCCTCGGCCGCGAGATTGCCCAGCACCGCGACTTCTCCGAGGAGACGGCGCGCCAGATCGATGCCGAAGTGCGGAGTCTAGTGGACGAAGCCTACAAGTCCGCCTATTCCATTCTTGGCGACCACAAGGATACGATGCATCGCATGGCGCAAGCCTTGTTGGATCGTGAGACCCTGGATGCGAATGACATTCGCATGATCATCGAAGGCAAGGAACTGCCTCCTCTGCCGCCACTCGGGCCGCCGCCGGGCAATTCTACCGGCGACGTGCAGCATGTGATCAAGCCGGAACCTGGCCGGGCACCCGGTTTCGGCGGTGAAAGCCAGCCCTCACCCGCCTAGCAACGAGCAACACCGAAACGAAAGCGCCATTTCTCCGGAAATGGGGCTTTCGTTTTTTTCTCCCCGTCGAACCAAGATGCAGGGCCCGATCGAGTCCCGAGGGACGGCTCAGAGTGACCCTTGTCTAAATGAGCAGCCTTAAATCCTCTGTCGCCACGGCTCTGATGCTTTGTTCAGGGCACGACTTTAGAGGCTGCGGCAAAAAGTCGGCTTGAGGGGGAAGACCGACCCCTCAGCGGCTAAAGCCGTTCCTGCTTTTAGTCACTTACGTACGGGCTGAAGCCCGTACCCTTCAAAGGAATGAGTTTGTTCGCAGCCTGTTTAATCGGGCCGTAAAGGACGAAAAGAAATCTGGGCCCTAGAGGTAGTTCTCACGCACCCTCTTTGGCCCCTGCTACGGCAAGGGTTCATTCTTGTGAAGGGTACGGCCTTTAGGCCGTATGTAAATGCTTCGAAACGAAGTCACATTTAGCCGCTGAGGGATGATTTCCCCTCGATCGATACTTTTCCGCAACCTATTTAGCCCGTGCGCTTTTTACCTTCGAACAGAATAGTCCCCTCGCCGGATGCGACAATACCCATAGCATGCGTGGTTTCTCGGTGTTGTTGGTGGCTCTTGCTTTGCCTGGCGTCTCCGGTTGCGGATACCACACGCTCGGATCTGCCGCTCATCTGCCGGACACCGTCCATACCCTGGCTGTTCCCGTCTTCAAAAACAAAACGCAGTCCTATCACACGGAAATTGCTATGACGCAGGCGGTCGTCCGTGAATTTACTGATCGCACCCGTCTTACCATCGCTACGGAAGCAAGCGATGGAGCCGACGCCACCGTCGATGGGACCATCATCTCCGAATCGGTACAGCCCTTGACCTACCGCACCGAGACCACTACTGTGTCGGGGCAAACAACCAGCGTCACCTCCAGCTTCCTGGTCACCATTAACGTCAACGTGCTGGTGACCGACCGCGACCACCGTGTTCTCTACCAACACACCAACTATGTGTTTCATGAGCAGTTTGAAACCACCGCTGATGTGACCAGCTTTATCGAAGAAGATACTCCCGCTGTCCAGCGCCTCTCGAGGGACTTTGCCCAAGCTCTGGTGAGCGATATTCTGGAATCCTTCTAAATGCCTACGGATGACACCAGCAAGCTCCGCAGTTTTTCCTCTTCCGATCGCTTCGTAGCCGAGATTAAAACCGCAGCCGCATCCAGAGCTCCCTTGCGCGCGGGATACGTCTTCGCCGGCGATGAAGTGTTTCTCTACGAACGCTGCCGCCGCGCTGTCGTGGACTCGCTCATAGACCCCACGCTGCGCGAGTTCTCGCTTAGCGATCTCGATTTGGCCGAGACCAGCATTTTCCATGTGCTTGACCTCGCCCGCACACCTTCTCTGATGGCTCCCTTTCAGGTCATCTTCGTCAGGAACCTGAAAACCCTCTATACCCGTGGTGCGAAGAAAGAGGAGTTCGCGGCGCTCAAAGACTACTTCCGTTCCCCCAACCCCCAGGCGGTGCTCATCTTCGTCGCCGATCACCTGCGCCTCCCCGCCGACCTGAGACGAATGGACATGCAGGACAAGGATCGCTATGAACGAATCCGGGAAACCCTGGGCGATGATTGTGGTTTGGTGGAGCTGGCCCGGGTGGACGAGGCAGACGCAGTGCGCTGGCTAATCGCAACCGCCGATAGCCGCGGAATGAAGTTCGATGCCGACGCGGCCCGCGAGCTGGCCGACGCCCTGGGCGCCGATATGATGCTCATTTCGAGCGAGCTGGAGAAGCTCATGCTCTATGCCTTTGACCGGCGGCGCATCACGCTGGGTGACGTGGAGACTATGGTATTGGCGGCCAAGCAGCGCTCACTCTACGAGCTTACAGACGCGATCAGCGCGCGGGACAAACCCAGGGCCCTTGCCCTGCTGCATGGCCTGCTGAATGCCTCCGACGGCGGTGAGGACTCGGCCATTGGGCATCTCTACATGCTGGCGCGGACCTTTCGCCAGATGCTCGTCATCCTGGAGAAAAACGTGCGTGATTCGCGCGCGATCTGGCAGGCGCTTTGGCAAGGTTTCCGCATGCCACCCTTCGCCGCCGAAGACCTCATTCGCCAGGCGCGCCGCTATAGCTCCCGGCGGGAGCTTACACAAATGCTTCGCCTGATTGCCCATGCCGATCTCGAATTGCGCTCCTCACCGCCCGATAAACGCCTGGTGCTGGAGCGCCTGGTGATGGAGCTGGCCAGCGAACCACGTCCCCGCGCCACAGCTTTAGCGAACGCGCAATATGGTATGGATCTGTAAAGCCACGGGGTGGGCGGCCGGTTGAGCAAACCAATCACCGCCCACTATTGCGCAGGATTGCCAGGCAGGATATGGCACGCGATCACCTTCACATCGCTCGGCGAACCTGCCATGGTGTTGAGCGCTAGCAAGAGCTGGAAATGCCTGATCGGACCCGAAGGCGAAATTCCGCAACTCTTTAATTCGCTGGACAGCCTCTGGCTGTCGGCTACCAACTCGCCTGTGGCTGCCGTACCTTCTGCGTTTGCGCCGGCCAGTAGCAAAACCTGTCCACCCCGGCCTGGGTTGCCAATGAAGCTGATCGTGGCAAACGATTGGCCCGTCGCGTAACCTCCCGCGGTAGGCACGTAAAGCGGCTTCTCCGTGGAACGGGGATGGACGTTGCGAATGATCTCCCGCTGGTTGTCCAAAACGAACTGGAAGTCCAGTTGGTCGTTGAAGAGGCTGGCCCAAGGATTGGAGCGCGGGCTTCCCAGGAAAATGAAATTATCGTCCGTATACACGTCGGAGAGACGGATCTCCCGGGCTCCTCGCACATCGATCTTGCTTGAGCTCGTCTGAGCCAGCGCCGCGATCCTGGCCACCACCCCTAAATCAACCGTAGGGGCCAGGTCTCCGCGAAGGAAATCCTTACAGAAGCGGAGTATTTCCGGCGGTAGAGCGCTGGGATTGGGAATATATTGCTGGTTCGCATAGTCCGAGAGAGTAATCGGTTGACCACTCAGCCGTTCGATCTTCTCGATATTTGAGTCGCTGGTAATTACCTTGGTCGAACCTGTGGAGCGGAAAAGTCCGGACCACGGCAAGATGGAGCTTGGCCGCGGTTCAATTCGAGAAGAATGGTTCCAGAACACAACCCAGGCGGCAAGGTTCAATCCGGCCAGCAGAACTCCAAAGACCACCCACTTGTTTATATGGAGGCTCCCAACCGTTTGCGGACGGGGCGCAAGCTTCGGCGTTTCGCCCAGTGTCTGCTCAATTGCACCCGGCAAAATGGGTTCGGGCGGAGCCACGACTGGCGTGGCGAGGAGCTCAATCGGCTGAGAATCCCGGCGGACCTCCGGAATGTAAGAGCCTGAGGGAAGGCTCAGGCGGATCTCCGATGCAGTTCCATACTTGCCGTAGTGCTGAAGCAGACGTTTGCGCACGTCGCTGGCCGTCACCCGGACAATGGCGTCCTCGCTCGTGTCATAGGAAGGAGATCGCCCGAAGAGCTCGATTCCGATGGCTCGCTCCTTTAGGGAATCGAAGTTCCCCGCGATCGCTTGCTCGACAATGTGCTTCAGAAATTGCCCGCTGCGATGACTTCCCCTGAATGCGGTCCCCTCGATGATTTCCTGGAGGTGCCGGCGGAGAATGTTTGCTTCTTGTTCTGTCGCTGCGATTTTTCCTGCACGAGGGTGATTTTGGGTAATTGAGTCCATAGGAAGATTTCGATGCGTCGACGGACCTCAACAGTTTAGCCCCTGCGAATCCTTACCGAGCCACCGATTTCCCGCCAGGTAGCTACCGTTAACTCGTGACGGCGAGCGTAACTGTTTATTTAGCAAAAGGATAGCAACCTGTTAGAGCTCCTCTCTAACGTTGCGGAAACCGCAATTGCACCTCCTATTATTCCCGGCGTTCAAGGATCGGTTAGTTAACGGTTTTGTAATCCCGCAGATGGTGCGGCGATCCGGAGGGAATACCAGGATGAATCGTAGGGAACTCATCAAGTCAGCCGTCGCTTCGCTGCCGCTGCTCTCGGTCGCGGACGCTCAAGAAGCTTCCTCGAGCCGAACCAACGGACTTCCACCACTCACCATTAAAGATTGCAAGGTCATTACCACCAATGGCGGCAGCCGCTATCGCTGGGTCTTCCTCAAGATTATTACCAGTGAGCCTGGTCTTTACGGCATCGGTTCGGCCAACAACCACTACGAAACTATGGCCGTGGTGAGCGCCCTGGAAGAAAATCTCAAACCCTGGCTGATCGGCAAAGATCCCGATCGGATCGAAGACCTGTGGCAGTCAGCGCAGATGCGGACCTACTGGCGCAACGGCCCGGTGAACAACAATGTGCTCTCCGCTATGGATATGGCCCTTTGGGACATCAAGGGCAAGCGCGCCGGTATGCCGGTCTACGAGATGCTGGGCGGAAAAGCCCGGGACGGCGTCCCCGTCTATGACCATCAGGGCGGCAAGACTAAAGAGGAGTGCCTGGACACCCTGCAGAAGTCCCTGGCCAACGGATTCACCCACGTGCGAATCCAGCTCGGCGGCTATGGCGGGGGAGGCTTTACCCCGGCGGGGCAAGGCAACCGTCCCGAGGGCGGCTACCAGGGCACTGCCTTTGATGAGCAGCAACTGGTCGACACCATCCCTCCTCTCTTCGAGTATCTACGCGACAAGGCGGGCTTTGGGCCCAAGCTTATTCACGACGTGCATTCCCATCTGAGCGGCATGAATGCGGTCGAGCTGGCGCGGCGCCTGCAACCCTATCAGATGTTCTACGTCGAAGACATCCTGCCTCCGGAACAGGTCGCGTACTACCGCAACATCCGCGAGATCTGCACCACGCCGCAAGCGGTAGGCGAAGTGTTTTCCCACCCTTTTGAAGTGATCCCGCTGGTGAAGGATCGGCTGATCGATTTCATCCGCTGCCGCGTGGCCGCGACGGGGGGAATCACGCCGATCAAGAAGCTCACCACCCTGTGCGAACTCTTCGGCGTGAGGACAGCCTTTCAGGAGGGCGGCGAAAACGATCCCATCAACCAGATCGCGAGTTACCACGTTGACATTTCAAGCACCGCGTTCGGGGTCCAGGAAGAGAATCATTTTCCGCCCATTGTGCACGAGATGTTTCCCGGCACGGGAGAAATTCGTAAAGGCTACCTCTACGGTAGCGGAAAGCCGGGCCTTGGAGTCGACATCAACGAAGAGCTGGTGGCCAAGAATCCACTGGGGCCAATTCCAAACGGTGGTGCTTATTCAACCGACAGGACGATTGACGGAACGGTGGTCAAGCCGTAAGTGTGTGGGTTTGTTTTAAGAGAGGTTGGAACACAAATGGATCAAAGAATCTTCTCAGTCTGGTGGGTAACTTATGAATAGCCGGAGACGTTTTCTCAAGCAGAGCGCCTCATTAGCTGCCGCCCTGTCTGTGGGCGAAGTAAGTCCAGGCGCGGAGACCAAGCCGGTCAGGAACGGAACAAAGAAAGTTAAGTGGCCGGTTCTTGAAGGACCGGACACGCCGAAGCTGGCGCTGAATTGTCCCAGTAATGCCAGCCAGGCCAGAATGCGCATGCACAAGCAGTTTGGTGACGACTACATCTTGATGGGTGGACCTCCGTTGCCTTGGACGGTAAGCGGGCTACGGGAGATTATGGATCGCTTCCAGGCGGAAGGTCTGACAGTGATCAACATGATGCTTCCGCCGCTGACTACGATCATTTACGCGCGTGAAGGCCGGGATAACGAGATTCAGAAAGTGCAGGACTCATTGCGTGCTGCGGGCGCCGCGGGACTGCCAATCGTTGAATACAACTTCTATGGGCATCGGCTCACAGAAGGTTATTACAACGTTCCCGGCCGCGGCGGCTCAGGCTATCTGGGTTATGACTACAACCGCAAGATGGAAAACGCTGCGGAGGATCAATGGACCTACCCCACCACGCGTTCCCCCGAGGAAGCCGGGTTAGCTCCCAAGGAATTGCCTCCCCTGGTAAATGAGGGGCCTCATACCAGCGAAGAGTTGTGGAGCAATATCACCTACTTCCTGCAGGCGGTGATTCCGGTAGCAGAGAAGGCAAACGTCAGAATGGCTCTGCATCCCAATGATCCGCCGGCGCCTGTGAGCCGAGGAACACACCAGATCATGAACAGCTTCAGCGGCTGGAAGCGGCTGGTCAATATAGTCGACAGCCCACACAACGGCATGACCTATGAGTGCGGTGTTTCCAACGAACTGGGTGAGGATCCGCTGGAGGTCCTGAAGTATCTCGCAGACCGGGATCGTATCAACCACGTTCATTATCGCAATGACATCGTAGACACACCTTCTACCAAGTATGTGGAGGTGTTCCCTGACAATGGCACGGTCAACATGTTCGCCGTGATGCAGGAACTTGTGCGCAGGAAATATAAGTACGCCATCTTTCCCGAGCACCCACGAAGGAATGATATCGACGACCGGCTGGGGGGAGATTTTGTCTCATACCTCTATAACCTGGCATACGCGCGCGCAATGCTACAAGCGGCGTTGACCCTGCAACAGCAGAATTCGTAGAGTCTTGGTGGCCAACTTGACGCAGTACGTGAAAACCAATCCATAGCAACAATAGTTTTTAAAAGGAGTCCGAAATGTATTTGAGCCAAGTGTTCGCTGTGAAGTTTTCGAGAAAGGCAATCTGCTGGCTAGCAGGCGTATTTTGTTTCCTGTTGCTGTCCCATGGAACACTCCATGCACAACAGTCTTCCGGCTCCATCGTTGGGACCGTTACCGATAATGCTGGTGCTGTGGTTCCAAATGCAACCGTGACCTTGATCAATGTCGACACTGGTGATAGCCGCACAGCCACCACCAGCGGAAGCGGCGAGTATCAATTTATCAATCTCGTGCCCGGTAATTACAAAGTTGCTATTGCGCTCACCGGTTTCAAGCGCTTCACCCGTCTCAACGTTGTCGTGCAGGTGCAGGGTTCCACCCGCGTCGACGCTGCGCTCCAGATTGGCGACGTGAGCCAGACGGTGGAAGTCTCGTCGGCCCCTCCGCTTCTGGAAACACAGCAAGCAACCGTCGGCCAAGTAGTCGCGGGCAGGGCGGTCACCGAACTGCCATTGAATGGCCGCAATGTCTTCAACCTGCTTGAGCTGTCCGCCGGTGTAGTACCCCAGGGCACTACCCAGGCAGCAAACGCGGTAGCCGGCATGCAAGGCAATACTTTTCCCGAATATGCAATCTCTGGTGGAGTTCCCAATACCGGCGCCACCTTCATCGATGGCGCTCCAATCAACAATGGCTATATCAACGCGATTAGTTATGTCCCTTCGCAAGACTCTATCCAGGAGTTTCGCGTCGAGGGCAACAACATCGGACCGGAGTTCGGCGGCACCACCGACGGTATCGTGACCATGGTGACCAAGAGCGGCACGAATCTGCTCCATGGCACTCTATTCGACTACCTGCGCAACACGGACTTGAACGCCAACACATTTTTCTCCGACCGGGCACATCTGGCGCGGCCGGCATTTATACAAAACCAGTTTGGGGGAACGGTCGGCGGTCCCATCAAGAAAGACAAGCTCTTCTTCTTTGGAAGCTACGAAGGTATTCGCGCTGCGATTGGCTCAACATCGACCTACACCGTGCCCACTGCCGCTGAGGAGGAGGGCTATATACCCGTTACCAACAACACGCCGGTCCTTGATCCTGGACAGTTCAATGAAAGTGGCGTATTCGTGCCCAGTGCGCCCGGTACCACCTTCGCTAACAACATGATTCCGACGAATCGGATCAATCCCACATCGCGCGCCATGTTTGCCTGGTGGGCTCCCCCCAATCAGGCGGGGAACAGCAACAACTACATCGTGAATCTCACGACTCATCCCGTTCTCAACCAGTACATCGCGCGGTTGGACTGGGACGTGAGCGAGAAGCAGCGCATCTTCGGCCGCTACACATATCACAACGCCCAGAGCCCCGGCGCTTTGCCGTATGGCTACCTGGACAATCCAACGACCAGCCGGAATGCCGTTCAGCATTTCGTGCTCGGAGACAGTTACACGCTGAGCCCAACCACGATTCTGGATCTTCGGCTCTCGTATTTGCGCTCCAGCGGTTTCAGTGGAAATACGGGAGTTCCTGCTGACATCGGCTTCACGGGCTGGCCCGCGCAAACGATCAGCCAACTGTCAGGACATTGCTGCGGACCCGTTATCCCCAACGTTTCTGTCTCGGGGTTTTCCGGCAATGGCGGCGGCGGACAACAGATTTTCATCACTGAAGAAAACTACGCGATCTCGGGCAGCGAGACCAAGGTGATGGGACGTCATACGCTCCGGTTCGGCGGCGAATTCCGTCGCGCGCCCAACAACTACGGCCAATCCGTAGGCGCCAATACCGAAGCATTTGGCTTTACCAGTCAGTTTACGAACTACCCGTTCGCATCCTACCTGCTCGGCCTTCCCCAAAGTACCGAAACGGAGTTGGTGCTGATCCCGGCTTCCGTCACTTACTATGCCGGCGCTTATTTTGGCGATACTTTCCAGGTCAACAATAAGTTAGCGCTCGACTTAGGTATCCGGTGGGAGTTTCCCGGGTACTGGACAGAACGCCATAATCGCCAAACTGTCTTCTTGCCCAATGAAACGAGTCCGCTGGCTGCGCAGACGGGTTTGCCGCTCACGGGCAATGTGGAGCTGGTGGATACTCCCGCGTACCCTCACAGGACCAACATACTGCCTCACTACGATCTGTTTTCCCCGCGTCTCGGCTTGGCGTACCAGGCGAACAACAGCCTGGTGATCCACACTGGCTTTGCCATCCTCTATCCCGCGACAGCTAATCTGCAGCAAAGCTCGCAGCCTTACAACTCCGCCATCAACACGGCGATCACCATTCTCAACGCCAACAGCGGCGCCGGCAGTGTGCCCGTAAACTCTTTCAGCAACCCCTTCCCCGGCGGGGTTTTGCAGCCCACCGGCAGGAGCGCCAATTACCAGAGCGTGATCGAAGGGCAATCCATACTCATCAATCAGCCGCATGAGCCTGCGACCTACGTCGAGCAATGGAATCTCGATATACAGCAGGATCTCGGACATCAAACACTGATGGAAATTGCCTACGTCGGTGACCATGGACTCCATCAGCAACTCGCGGCTACGTCTTACGCAGCGGCGTTGGACCAGATCCCCGATCAATACCTCTCCATGGGCCAAGCTTTGCTCAATCCGGTTCCGAATCCGTTCCATGGCTTGATCGCCACCGGCAATTTGTCCGGCCCAACCATTCCTGCAGGCCAGCTTCTGCGCCCCTATCCGCAGTACTACAACGTGCTGAATGCGGCCGATGTCGCGGGTATGTCCAACTACAATGCACTGCAGGCAAAACTGGAAAAGCGCTTCGCCCAGGGTGGCACATTGTTAGCCTCTTACACCTGGGGCAGGAACATGGGCACTGCGGAAACCCAGCACGGCTCAACCGAAGCGCACGCGCCCGGCTTTGTCCAGGATTGGTACAACCTTCGCGCCGAGTATTCACAGCTTAGCTACAACCTCCCACAGCACTTTGTCGCCGGTTACGTCATGGACTTGCCTGTCGGCAAGGGCAAGCGTTATCTGGCGAGCGAGACTGGAATCGTGGATAAGGTCGTTTCCGGCTGGGGTGTCGACGGAATCACTACCTATGCCATGGGCTTCCCTCTGATCTTTACCGCACAGCCTACCTCGATAAGCCAGTCCCTGGGCGCCGGCACTCCGCGGCCGAACGTAGTTGCAGGTTGCAACAAGGCAGTGCCGGGGGGAGCCGCCGGTAAACTCACCGGCTGGTTTAACGCGAGTTGCTTCACCCAGCCTTCCAATTTCGGATTTGGAAATGAGCCTCGGGTCGATTCCATGCGCTCCCAGGGCATTGCCAATTGGGACGCCGCTCTCTTTAAGGGGACGGCGCTGACGGAGAGATTCAACTTGCAGTTCCGCGCTGAGGTGTTCAACCTCTTTAACCGGGTTCAATTTGGCCAGCCGAACACGACCTGCTGCTCCACCACCAATTCGCAGTTCGGCGTCATAAACAGTCAGCTCAACGCTCCACGGCAAATTCAATTCGCTCTGAAGCTCTCCTATTAGGAGGGATCACGGGCTCTGAAAGGGCACAGTATGAGACGCAGGGATTTTGGCAAGACGCTTCTGGGCGGCGCGGTCGGCGCCGGCCTGGAAGCGTCGGGGATAGCGAACCTCGCTTCGGCCCAGACCAGCAAGCCACGTCTGGCAAGAAAAAACACGCTGATGCACGTCGGCGCGGACTATCACGTCATTGAGGGCGATGGCGTCACGTCGCGAGAGAATCTCGAGTACAACCTGCGTTGCGGGGTAAAGCATATCAGTCCAGATCCCGACACCGCGGTGATCGATGGGGTGCGCCCAATCGGCGGCTCTCCGCGAGCCAAGGGAGGAGACTTTATTCCTGCGGACGGTCCTTCCGGCGGGGCTTTCGATCTCGACAAGCTGAAGCGGATGCGGGATGACTGCGATAAGGCCGGCATGACCCTCGAGGGCTTTCGCATGGACTCCGGCTACATCGTGATGAAGCCCGGTCCGGAACGCGATCGCAAGCTCGACCAGACAATCGACAACATCCGCAAGACTTCGCTGGTTGGCGTGGGGCTCATGAGTCAGCACTGGACGATGATCCCCATTCAACGCAACGGAACCGAGCCAGGACGCGGAGACTCGACTTACCAAACTTTCACGTTGCCAAGCGACTGGAAATCGCTGCCGGCGGGAATCGCCGGCCGGGTAAGTTCCGAGGAGTATTGGGAGCGCATTACCACCTTCCTCGAACGCGTGATCCCGGCTTGCAAGGAATACAACGTCAAAATGGCCAACCACCTCTACGATCCTCCAGGCCTCCCATATGGCTATGAGGGCGTAGAGAATTTCGATTCACCATCCATCTTTGCTGCCTATAAGCGCTACGAAAAGATCGTAGATAGCCCTTACAACGGCTTTCAGATGGATCTCGGAGTCCTGGCCGAAGGGTCTACAGACGCCAACAAGCAAATTCCTCCGCTGGTCGAGTACTTAGCGGAGCGGGGAAAGATCCACCAGATCCACATGCGCGCTCTCCAGGGAGGATTGAACCACTTTGCCGAAGTCTATCCGGATGAGGGCGTGCTAGACCTCTTCCGCATTGTTCGGATTCTCCGGGACACCGGATTTTCCGGTGGAATCCTGCCGGATCACATGCCATCGAGCCCTGGCGACCCTAAGAAACTTCAGGCCTTTGCTTTCGGCTATGGGTATCTTCACGCACTGATCAATGCCGCCAACTCCGAGGTATCTTGATGAATCGGGACGCAACCTGATCCCGCTCAGAAGTTCCGTCCTGGCTGCCCAGCGGACACTTTTCCGCACGGTGGAACTCTTCGCAGAGTTTATCCAGAACTCCCAAAACAGCTTCGCCGAAATCCTCTACACTCAGGGAAGCGTGCAACGATCGCCGCCTCACGGCCGCCCACTCGATCCTTGCCGCACGGATAGGCCTCAGGGACACCGCGATGATGTCGAAGTATCTTTTTCCGCCGGCCACGATCGTGCTCGTGTTGTGGCTGGGTTGGGCGCCGTGGACGGTTGTGGGGTCATCCCATCGCAAGGATCCACCCGCGGCCGGGCCCACGGAACGCATCCAGGTTGGGCCACTGGGCTATCGTCCACCCGGGCCACTCTACATGCTTTCGGGAAGAGCGTTCAGCTCCCTGGACTTTATCGATGATGATCACCTGCTGTTCACCTTCCATCAGCCGCGGCTGATGCGGCGCGAGCCGAACGCAGACCGTTCCGACGACGATCAGATAATTCAGGCCGTGACCCTCAGCCTGCCCGGCGGAGCCGTCGTGGCCTCGTCGGAATGGCGGATGCATGATCGCTGGAGATACCTGTGGCCACTCGGCGGCGGCAAGTTTCTGGTGCGCCAGAAAAATTCGTATTCGCTCACCGATGCCTCGTTAAAGCTGCATTCGTACCTCGACGTCCCCACGGCAATACTGTCCACGGAAGTTTCGGCGGATGGCCGCATCCTGGTGATCCAGCACCAATACGAGCGCCACACTGCCGACCAACACATCAAGCTGGAGGCCCAGGCGCAACAATACGGGGAGCCGCCTCCCACTGAGGACACCCAGATTACCGTGGTGAATATCGCTTCACGAACGGTGCTGGCTGCGCTGCGCACGGAGACGCCGACCCACGTGCCCATCAGCTCCGCCGGATACGTGGGCGTGGCCAGAGATAAGGGGCAAGACCAGTTCCTGATCCGCTTCATTCCCTTTGAGGGCGAGTCGTCGGTGCTGGGAAGGGTGGCATCCACGTGCACGCCCCACGAGAATTTCCTTAACCAGAAGGACCTGGTCATCGAGAGTTGCGGCCCCAAGTCGCCGGATATCCTTCTCGACGCGTGGACCACGGATGGGAAAAAACTGTGGAACGGCCATCGCGACGGCCATCTGGTGTGGCCTACCTACGCTTACTCGCGAAAAGGAGATCGCTTTGCCTTGGGCTTGCTGCACGTCTCCCACACTATCGACCTGGTGGACTCACTGGACGACGAAGACGTGCGCGAGCAGGTAGTACAGGTCTTCGATTCGGCCACGGGCGCTTTGCTGATGGCGACCAACGCCTCGCCCATCCTGACCGCGGGCCAGAACTTCGCGCTCTCGGAGGATGGAGAGCGGCTGGCAGTCCTGCACGACGGCGCGATCGAAATATACAACGTGCCGTCGCCTGCGCCAGCGCCAGAAAAAACTGGTACTCCGGCGCCGCCGCAGAAGAACTGATCCCTTTTAGGCAGCCTTGTGGGTAAGCGCCTTCACCCGCGCATGCAAGCGGGCTTTGTAGCGGGAGGCGGTATTTTTGTGCAGCACGCCCTTCTGTACGCTCTTGTCGAGCGCGGAAACGGTCTTGCCATACTGTTCGGCAACCGCCGGGGAATCGCCTTTGGTAATGGCCTCGCGGAGGGCGCGAAGTGACCTGCGAACGTGACTCTTATTGGCGCGGTTAACAGCGGTGCGCTTGACTGTCTGACGGGCGCGCTTCAGCGCCGACACATGATTTGCCATGGTAAACCCTTAGCTTTCTTGAAACTGGGAGCAGGCAGCAAAGAAGCGTCAAGGCGCCTGCAAACCCTAATTTTACGGGCTTTGACGCCCCCGGTCAATCGAATGCCCCAATCTCTTGCCAGGCACCGAGGCGTCCCGGGGACCCCTCGGTGCATCCAACGAAAAGAATTCACGGATTAGGCGTTGACGCCATGACCGGCAAACGCTACTCTGTGCCCATCCACGGGAAATATCTGGTGATTATCGCCAACCCGGCTAAGCATCCGATGCACGTGAAGTTTCCTGTGCCTTTCCACAGATTGTGCTCTCAAACCACCCCACCAATCATGTCAGTCCTTCGGGATCTGATAGGAGGTCATTTCTCCGCTTGATGAAAAAAGCGCTGGAAATCACGCCCAACCTGGAGCCCCTCTTTGGGACTCGCGATGAGAATCTGAGGCTACTCGAGCAAAACCTGCACGTCCGCATCGACTTGCGTTCCGATGCACTGCACGTGGAGGGCTCTCCGGAGGCGATTGCCCGTTTCGAAAGGGTTTTTGCCGACTATGAGCATTTGCGACGCAATGGTACGCTGCTGTGCAACGGCGAGTTGCATGGCATGCTCAAGTTGGTGACCGCCGACCCGGCGGTAACCCTGCGTGGGTTGGTGGAGAGCGGCAAGCAGCGCTCCGCCGGCATCAAGCGCATGGTCCAGCCCCGTTCCATCAACCAGAGGCGCTACTTCGAAGCCATCGAGGAATGCGATATGGTCTTTGGCGTTGGCCCGGCGGGCACCGGCAAGACCTACCTGGCGGTCGCCATGGCAGCTTCCGCGCTGCTGGCCAAAAAGGTAAGCCGCATCATCCTGGTGAGACCAGCAGTCGAAGCCGGCGAGCGCCTGGGCTTTCTGCCTGGAACGCTGCAGGAAAAAGTAGATCCCTACCTGCGTCCGCTCTACGACGCGCTCTACGATCTGCTGGAGCAGGACCGCGTCGATAAGATGCTGGAGCGCAACGTGATCGAAGTGGCGCCCTTGGCGTTTATGCGCGGGCGAACGCTCAACGACGCTTTCATCATCATGGATGAGGCGCAGAACACGACCAGCGAACAGATGAAGATGTTCCTCACCCGGCTGGGCAGCAATTCCAAAGCCGTCATTACCGGCGATGTGACCCAGATCGATTTGCCCAACCCCAAGAAGAGCGGGTTGGTGGAGGCCATCGAGATTCTGCGCGGTGTGGATGGCATCCGCTTCTGCCATTTTGAAGATGGCGACGTGGTTCGTCATCACCTTGTTCAACGGGTTATCCGGGCGTACGACAGTTTTGGCCGTGCGCAGAGGGAACTCCCACTCAACCTGCGGGAAGGTGCGTCAGCTAAATCGGCACCCAAACCGCAGTAGGCTTTTGGACCTTCGAGGAGAAATATCGGGCTGCATGCCGATATTTCTCCTCAAAGTCCGGCGGCCACGTAGTCTCATGGCAAGATGATCGTTATCGAAGCTGCCCGAGGAAAGACCTTGCCGGCAGCCTCTCCACTTGGTAAGCGTGACCTAAACCGGTTTCTGGCCGAGGCTGCGGCAGCACTTGGCCTGGCCGGGGAAGTCTCCGTCCTTCTGACCGGAGATGAACAACTACGCGCGATGAATCTTCAGTTTCGGGGCGTGGACAAGCCTACCGATGTGCTCTCGTTCCCGGTGTTACCAGAGGCTGCGAACGGCGGCCAGGGTGGCGACTTGGCCATCTCTCTGGAAACCGCAGCGATCCAGGCGGCGGACCATGGGCACCCTTTACGGATGGAAGTTAAGGTATTGATTCTGCACGGTCTATTGCATCTAGCTGGTTATGACCATGAGCGCGATCGAGGGCAGATGCGGCGCCGCGAAACCCTCTTGCGCAAGCAGTTTGGGTTGCCCTCCGGCCTGGTCGAACGGACCTTTGACCGGCGTAGGCCAAGGGGCGGCAAGCCATGAGCCTCATTTCCGCACTGGCGATCGCCATTCTTCTCGTCATCCTGACTATCTCCTCGTATATCGCTCGGCTATACGCAGAGACGGGCAAGTTCCTTTCCGGCGAGTTCCAGGAGAACATTGATGTTTGGGAACTGAAGGTTGAGCCTCGGCTGGGTCTCAACCGTGAGCGGATCGCGCTCTCCGCAGCCGTACTGAGCCAATTCTGCCTGGCCTCGCTGGCTCTCTTCTTCGGGGTGTTGCTCTTTGCCGGGAACCCGCCCGGCACTCGTCCCAGCCTGGCCGAGGCGGCGCAGGCGGTGCTCGGCGCCGTCCTGGTCATTGTGATCTTCAATCAATTCCTGCCCTTTGTCTTCTTCACCCGCACTACCGGACTCTGGATCGTGCGTTGGACGCCGGCTATCCGTGTGCTCCTATACATCATCCTGCCGGTCACTCTGTTGTTGGCATTTCTGCTCTCCATTGCGGCGCTGGCGGAACCCCTTCCCGGCAACCCGGAGGAGGATCCAAGCGAGGCGGCAGTGGAGGCCCTGATCGAGGCCGGCGAAGAAGAGGGAATCATCGAGGAGGGCGACCGCGACCTGGTCCGCTCCGCGGTCGAGTTTGGCGACAAGGTGGTGCGGGAAGTCATGACTCCACGCCCCCATGTCTTTGCGGTCCCCGCCGACATGACACTGGAAGACTTTATCTCCGGATTGCAGGAGCACCCCTATTCTCGAGTCCCGGTATTTCGCGGTTCGCTCGATCACATAACCGGGATTGCCTTCGCTCACGATCTGCTCCATATTGCCGATGCAGCCGCCAGCACGCAGACGGTGGCCAGCATCCAGCGCCCCGCTGCCCTGGTTCCGGAGACCAAGCGGGTGAATGAACTTTTGCGCGAGATGCAGCGCGAAAAGCAGCACATGCGCATCGTGATCGATGAGTATGGCGGCGTGGCCGGCCTGGTGACCATCGAAGATCTGCTGGAGGAGATCGTCGGGCGCATCAGCGACGAGCACGAATACGACAGTGAGCAGGATGCGCCGTTGCATGAGGCGGGTGGAACCTGGCTGGTCCCGGGGACCCTGGAGGTAGCCCGGCTTGAAGACCTGCTCAGTGGCGGCTATCAGGTTGCGCAGGAATATCAGGCCGCGACGGTTGCCGGCCTGGTGAGCGAGATAGCCGGACGGATCCCGCTGCCAGGCGAGGTGATCGTTGCCGACTCACTTCGTTTTGAAGTGGTGGCGTCGACCGACCGCCGGGTGGAACGGGTTCGTGTCTCGGCCATTGAGAGCGATGACCGTTAAAGCCGGGGGCTACACTAAGGTGTGCGCTCTGGTTTCGTTTCCATCCTCGGTCGTCCCAATGCCGGCAAGTCGACGCTGTTGAATGCCCTCATCGGCGAGAAAATCGCGATTGTCAGCAACAAGCCGCAGACCACACGAAACCGAATCCAGGGAATCGTGGAAGTGCCCGCGCGCAAGGGCAAGAGTGCCGCGCAGATAGTGTTTGTCGATACTCCTGGGGTCCACCGGCCCGGCTCTCAGCTTGACCGGCGCATGATGCAGGAAGTGTACGAGGCCCTGGAGAGCCGGGACATTGTCATTCTGATGGTGGACGCATCCCGCCACAGTGAAGTGTCCGAAGCGGGGAAGAGCCAATCGCGCCGGGCGGAACGCGAGAGCAGTGAAGACGCGTTCGTGATGCAGCTTATCCAGAAGCTCGATTGCCCGGTCTTCCTGGTGATCAACAAGATTGATCTGGTGCTGCGTTCTACGCTTCTGCCGCTCATCGAGCGATTGAGCGCTCTGCATCCGTTTGCGGAAGTGATCCCCATTTCCGCGCGCAAAAAAGACGGCCTGGACGTCTTGCTGGCCAAGCTGGTCGAGTATCTGCCTACTGGCCAACGATATTTCCCCAAGGATCAATTCACCGATCAGCCCGAGCGCTTCCTGGTTGCGGAGCTGATCCGCGAGCGCATATTGCTGGAGACAGGGGAGGAAGTTCCGTACGCCTCTGCGGTGGTGGTGGAGCGCTTTGAAGAGCCTGAGCCAGTTACCGGTCCAAAGTTGCCTCTGACACGCATTTCGGCGGTCATCTATTGCGAGCGTGCGGGCCAGAAGGCGATCCTGATTGGCAAAGGCGGCAGCAAGCTCAAGAGCATCGGCGCCGCTGCGCGCAAAGAGATCGAGTCCCTGTTGGGCACCCGGCTCTATCTTGAGCTGCACGTGATCGTCGAAGAGAACTGGCGGGAGTCAAGGTACTTTGTGGACTCTCTCGATTGGCGCAAACAACTGGAAGATCTTGCGCAAGCCAAGCCTGACTCGAGCAGTCCCTCAGAAGTCACGAAGAAGCCCGTCAAGACTGGGCCGAAAAAGAAAGGCGAAGCCCCGCTACTGCCTTAAGTCTGTCCTGGTGGCCGGGACAGAGAGCTACTCGCGGACGCTGATGCCCAAGCTCTTCATCTTGCGGTACAGGTGACTGCGTTCCAATCCCAAGGCTTCCGCCGCACGGCTTACATTCCCATGGCATTCGTCGATCTTTTTCAGGATGTAATCCCGTTCGTACGCTTCCCGGGCCTGGTGCAGCGTACTGAATTCCTCTCCCTTGCGGCTATTCCCGCGGAAGACCAACATGGGCAGGTGCTTGCGTTCGATGTGAACCGTATGTGGGTTCAGGATCATCACCCGCTCGATCACGTTTCTCAGCTCGCGCACATTGCCTGGCCAATGGTATTGCTTCAGCACCGCAACCGCCTCATCGCTCATCTCGATCCGCGGGCGGCCATACTGACGCCCAAACTCCAGTAGAAATTCGCGCACCAGGAGCGGGATATCCTCTTTCCGGTCGCGCAACGGCGGCACATAAAAAGGAATGACATTCAAGCGGTAGAAAAAATCTTCGCGGAAGTTTCCCTTGGCGATCTCCTCTTCAAGATCTTTGTTCGTGGCCGCAATTACGCGGACATCGACCTGGATAGCCTGCGTGGCGCCCACCGGCGTGAAGCGCTGCTCGTCCAGCGCACGCAAGACCTTGGCCTGCATCTTGAGGCTCATATCGCCGACTTCATCGAGAAAGAGCGTGCCATTATCGGCGCGTTCAAAGGTGCCGCGCTTCTCCACCGGCCCATTGGGAATGGCGCTGTGGCGATAGCCAAAGATCTCGCTTTCGATGTAATCCTCAGGGATGGCGGCACAGTTCAGCTCGACAAACACCCGGTCGCTGCGCAGGCTTTCGCTGTGGATGGCGCGAGCGATCAGCTCCTTGCCGGAGCCGGATTCACCATAGATGAGCACTCGTCCGTTGGTGGGCGCCATGAGCTTGATCTGCTGCCGCAGCGCCTTGATGGAGACGCTCTCTCCGGTAATCGGCACGTGCATTAGGAGCTGGCGCTTGAACTCCTGGTTCTCGCTGCGCAGCCGCTTCGCTTCCACCGCATTCTTGAGCAGGATCAGAGTGCGATCGATGGAGAGCGGCTTCTCCAAAAAGTCGAATGCCCCCAGCTTGGTCGCACGGACCGCGGTTTCAATGGTGCCGTGACCGGAGATGATGATCACTTCGGGCAGGCTCTCGATCTCCAGCGAACGGATCTCAGTCAGCACTTCCAGGCCGTCCCGGTCGGGCAGCCAGATGTCCAGCAGCAACACGTCATAGGACGCGTCCCGCAGCAGAACCATAGCCTCGGATGCGCTGGCTGTGCTGGTGACGGCGTACCCATCTTCCTTGAGAATCTCGCCCAGGGATTCGCGGATCTCCGCTTCGTCGTCGACGATCAGGATGTGGTTCATGCCGGCGTCCTGCCGTTAACCCCTACCAGAGCTGCTTCGTGCGCGCTCTTGGCGTCGGCCAGCGGCAGTTCGATGATGAATCGCGCTCCGGTGGGGCTGTTCTGTTCCGCGCGAATGGCCCCACTGTGTTCCTGGATGATTTTCGAGGCAATCGCCAGCCCCAGGCCGGTGCCGCGTTGCTTGGTGGAGAAGTAGGGAAGGAAAAGTCGCTCGCGCATTTCGTCGTTCAGTCCATGACCGGTGTCGGCAACCACGATCTCCGCTGTGGTATGCCCCTCGATCACCCCGGTTTCGATAGTCAATTCACGCAAAAGGCTGCTTTGCATCGCTTCGGCCGCATTATCGATGAGATTGGCCAAGGCCCGTTTCAACGCCTCAGGATCCGCCAGCACCGGGGGAATGCCGAGACCCAGACGCTGCACAATGCGAATGTGATGCAGCCTTCCCGCGAACAGGGCGAGGGCGCTTTCCACGATCGAATTAAGCTCGCAGACCTTGGGCCGCGAGGTAGGAAATTGCGCCAACGAGGCAAACTGATCGACCAGCCGGCGCATGGTTTGCACAGAACCCAGAATCACTTCGCTGCACTTGCGAATGACCGAGTCTGAGTCCGGCAAGGGACGGTCGACATGCCTGCGGATGCGCTCCGCAGAAAGCGCAATCGGGGTTAGCGGATTTTTTATTTCGTGGGCCACCCGTTGGGCTACTTCCTTCCACGCCACCTGGCGCTGGGCATGCAGGAAGTCGGTGACGTCTTCCAGCACCAGGATGCATCCCTCGCGATCTTTGCCCAGCTCCAGCCGGGCGATGGTGGCAGTTACGTTCAGGGCGCCACGGGGGCCGGGCAACTCGATTTCCGTGGCTGCCACGCCCATACGTTTACTGCGCCGCAAGCAGCACAATCAGCTCATCAGCGATCTCGCGCGGCAAAATCGACTCCAGCGGCTTGCCTGCAAGGTCGTGGTGCTCGCGCGGGCTGAGCAGATTGCGCGAGGCGCGGTTCGCCTGCAGGACGCACATCTGGGGGTCGAGCGTGACCACCGCGCTGGGGATGGTCTCCAGGACCGTTTCCAGCTCGCTGCGCCGCTCTTCCAGAGCCCGATTGGCAGCCGAAAGCTGGGTGGTGGAGGTCTCCGCCAGGGCGCGGCTCTCTTCCAGGTCCTCCGCCATGCGATTGAAGGAGCGAACCAGTTCTCCCAACTCCTCGGTTGCCGCCACCCTCACCCGGTGGGCGTAGTGGCCGGCGGCCACGGCATCCATGGCGTCGGCCAAAGCCTCGACCGGCCGGGTCACCTGCTTGGAAAGAAAGAGCGCCAGCCAGCTGCTGGCGAAGAAGACCAGCGTCGTCAACAGGAACATCAAAAGCAGGTAGGTGCTGCGGATGGTTTTGCGCGCGCGATAGAGGACCTGGTAATCCCGGGCGCCGGAGCGAATATCCTGCACGGTCGCGCTTAGCCCCGTCGGGAGAGGCAAACCGGCGACCACGATGCACCCGTCTACGGTGCTTGCCGCGCCCAGCACGTATTCATTTTTCCCGCTCACCAGCATGGGCACGTCGCTGCGCTGGGCGGCATGCAAAATGGTCGTGGCTAATGGCTTATGGCCCTGGGCGACATCAGTTTCCGTGTCATCCATCCACGATCGAACGACTGCCTTGCCGTCATCCTCAGGCAACTGGTACTGCCCTACAACATCGCCGTTGCGGAACACGGCAGCAAACCCGCCCTCCAGGGTTATGCGGTGGGTGCCGATCTCCCGCAGCAAAGCGTCGGAATTCCCGGTCTGCAGGGAATGAGTCAGGCTGGGGGAGCTGGCCAACGATTCTGCCTCAGCCCTGGCATTCGCAGCGGCGTACTGAGAGAGTTCCATGGCTACCAGGGTCGAATCCTGGCGCATCTGTGAGGCAGGCTGCGAAAACCAGCGCTCCATGGAGCGATTGAGCAACCCGAAGCTGAACAGGAACATGAACACGGCGGGCGCGAAGGAGAGCAGTAGAGCACCCACCAGCATGCGGCTGCGAATTCTCGAACCCAGCACCCGGCTGCGCTGGTCGGCCAGCAGCTTCACAATGTTACGGAAACAGCAGGATGAGCAGCGTAAGCAACAGCAAAAACGCGATGACGGAAAGGGAGGTGAACAGGAGGATCTGACCCGTTCCGTGAGGGCGCAGAAAGGGCGGAAGGGGGTTAAACGCGTTCAGCGCGGCCAGTGCGAGCACCAGCAGGAACATGCCACCACCGAGCGCAGCGACCGCATTGCGACGGTGCTGGGACTCTGTCCCCATGCGACTCCCCCTGTGTGTCTAACAGATTACAACTCTGGGCATAATCCCGCATATGGCCAGGGGGAACCGCGTGCTTTCTAAAGGGCCGCTGTTTGGTAGGTCTGGGCCGTGCATGCGAACCATATCGCGATCAGTCCCGAAGGGACGGCTGAGAGTAGCCCAGGACGTAGTCCTGGGTTAGGTAGAGCGACGGAGCAGTCCGCGGGACGGCTGACAATGCCCAGGATACAATCCTGGGGTAACTCTACCTCTGAAATGGACTATTCGCTGGCAGCCAACCCACGACTCCGTCCTGGGCTATCTCAGCCGTCCCTTCGGGACTGATCGTGATATGGTTCGCTTGCACGGAACCATCACACGTGTCGCGGACATGAGTTTTTCCGAGCCTCTGAAGCCACGACTATCCCATGCTTAAAAATCCTTGGCCTTCCAGGGGAGGCTACAGGGAGTTCATCTTGAGCAGAAACTCGGCGTTATTGCGGGTCTTGCCCAGGCGGTCGACCAGCAACTCCATAGCTTCGACCGGCGAAAGCGGATTGAGGACCTTGCGCAGGACCCAAATACGCTGCAGGTCTTCCTTGGGGATGAGCAACTCTTCCTTACGCGTGCCGGAGCGCTGGATGTCGATAGCAGGGAAGACACGCTTGTCGACCAGCTTGCGGTCCAGGATGACTTCCATATTGCCGGTGCCTTTGAACTCTTCGAAGATGACCTCATCCATGCGCGAGCCAGTGTCTACCAGGGCGGTGGCGATGATGGTGAGCGAACCGCCTTCTTCAATGTTGCGTGCCGCGCCAAAGAAACGCTTGGGGCGCTGCAGGGCGTTGGAATCGACGCCGCCTGAAAGTACCTTGCCTGAGGGAGGAACAATGGTGTTGTAGGCGCGCGCCAGGCGGGTAATGGAATCCAGAAGAATGACCACATCGCGCTTGTGTTCCACCAGCCGCTTGGCCTTTTCGATGACCATTTCGGCTACCTGCACGTGGCGCGCTGCAGGCTCGTCAAAGGTAGAGCTGATGACTTCACCCTTGACCGACCGTTGCATATCGGTCACTTCCTCAGGGCGCTCGTCGATCAGCAGAACGATCAGGGCGACCTCAGGGTGATTGGTGGTCACGGAATTGGCAATCGACTGCAACAGCATCGTTTTGCCGGTCCGCGGGGGAGCGACGATGAGCCCGCGCTGGCCTTTACCCACCGGGGTCAGCAGATCCGTGACCCGCCCACTGGTATTTTCGTGGACGGTCTCCATCTTGATCCGTTCCTGGGGATAGAGAGGGGTCAGATTGTCGAAAAGGATCTTGTTCCGGGTCTCTTCGGGCGACTCAAAGTTGATAGCCTCGATTTTCACCAGGGCAAAATATTTTTCCCCTTCGTGGGGAGGACGCACATTGCCACTGATGGTGTCACCGGTTTTCAGGTCGAATTTCCGGATCTGCGAGGGCGAGACATAGATGTCGTCGGGGCCGGGAAGGTAATTGTAATCAGGGGAACGAAGAAAGCCGTACCCGTCGGGAAGTATTTCCAGCACCCCTTCGGCAAAGATGTGGCCTTCTTTTTCACTCTGGGCCTGAAGAATCTTGAAGATAAGATCCTGTTTGCGGAGGCCGCTGGCGCCCGGGATTTCCAGGGTGCGCGCGATGCGGCTGAGCTCCGTTATATTTTTTTCTTTCAACTCGGAAATGGTCATTTTCACCTACGGGGGGAGTTTGTGGAGGGGTTTACCGGGCAGGAATCTTGCTGGCGTTAAGCAGGTTCGAATGTCTGGGGAAAAGGGTTTGCAGAGGCCCAGAACAGGGCCGCGCGTTATGCTGCGCGGCGCTGCTGGAGCTGGGTTGCTTCCGGTGTAGCGGCGGACGTTGCCGCTGGGCTTTCATGATGGAAGCGGACTAAAACCTCATTCGTAGTGTCCTGAAGACGGGTATTGGGCTTGTGCAGCTTACGCGTGGCTTTTGAAGCCAGCTGACACAGTGTATAGCGATTCGTAACGTGGGCAAGTGCCCCAAAGATAAGATCAGAGCGCATCTTTATTCTCCTTCATCCTTTGACCGTCCATATGCGCATTTTGAGGCGGTAAAGAACCTGCCTCGCGCGGCGTCGGTCGATTTTCTATTTGTTAGACGCGAATGCTCTCTTGCGGGAACAATTTTTTCGTCTGGGTTGCTGGTTGTCCAACCGGAGTTACTGGAATGATTCCCTGCGCCCCAAAAACGGCGCTTCCGGTGGAATTTCCCTCGCGCGGAACCTATATGCAGAGACGCTTTTCAAAGGCGTGGCCCCTGTCTGAGGTTGCGCATGCTCTCAAACTACCTGCATGTCGCGCTGCTATGACCTCTGTGCCTAAAGAGTTGTGTTTTTCGGGCGCTCGATGCACTTCACTGAAGCTGGATAACCGCAGGAACGTGCCAGGTAGCTGTGATTCATGCCCGAAAGGCGCGTTCTCATCAAGCCATGTAGAAGTTAACTCGATCGAAACGGAGGGTCAACACTTTTTTTCATAGGAATTACTCGATTGGTTCCCAAAAATGGAATATGCATCAGTATAGGCAAGTTTTGGGCAAACTGCGTACCATAGCGCAGGCAGCACCGCAACTCCTGCCGCTATTTTCATGGCGAAGAATCGCACTCCTGACAATCCCGTCTCCGAAGCTGCTCTTCCCCCACTCTCGCTGGAAAAAGCGGAGAAAGGCTCGCACCGCTCAATGTGGGAACTTTTACTGCAACTGCGTGTACTGGTGCCCTATCTGGTCCGGATCGTGCCCTTGCTCGACCGAGGCCTGCTCAAGGGTTCCCCGGACATTACCGAACTTACCAAGGGAATTGCCGAGATGCAGAACGGCAGCCGGGACTTAGAGGTCCAGGCCAGGAACCAGGCACTCCAACTGGAACGAATCGAGCAGCAGCTGACCCGTCTGCGGGTAGTTCAAGAAAACGACCTGGAAGACAGCCGCAAGTTGTCCTCCGAGATCCGATCGCTGCGCGGCATGTTGTTCGCCATGGCGATCTTCCTGGTGGCGCTACTTCGGTTGCCGTCGGGCTGCTTATCTTCCTGGTGATCCATACCTAGTGCAATCCGCCGCAACTTGGGTACCTTCCCCAATTGTTGATGGTATAAAAATTTGTTTCTGGCCCGTAAATCCGACTTTGCGACAAGTCTGAATTTCTTGCATCCCCTTTACTGCTTCCTGTTGCCAGTTGTTCTAATGCGGGACTAGGATACGCGATAGTTCGGTGCAGTCCTCTTCTTTGGACGTGCCAGATCTCCCCTACGAAGTCGTTCCAGGCCTCACGATAGCAAAGAAAAGCTGGCGACTTTTATTCGCCAGCGTGTGTGGAGTGACTCTCTATGGCATGGTATGCCTATTGTATTAGTGAAAAGCAGGCGTTTCCTGAACTTAGCCGCCACCGAAAACCCATTCCAATGGAATCGGTGATGGGAATCTCAGGAAATCAGATCTTCCTCTATCCAGCCAGCGACTTAGCAGTTATCGTCAGTGAACACCATCCCTCAGAAAATTTAGACCAGAAGGCAGCCGTCGAACACGCACGTGTGATCAGCGACTGTTTCAAACTATCCACAGTACTTCCTTTCCGCTTTGGCACGGTGTTTGCGGATGACGAGGCCCTGAGGAAATCGATTCGCTCCAATCAACGGCAGTTTCTTGCCAATGTCGAACGTCTACGCGGCAAAGCCGAGATGCACCTTAAGGTGCTTTTGGATGACTGCTGCCGCGAACAGGGTGCTCCAGTTCCCATGGACAGGGTAGGGAAAGAATACCTGTCGAGCCTGCGGGAGAGTGCCACTCGGCAACGCGAACGACAGACCAAGGCGCGGGCAGTTTCGGTGCAGATGCACCGCATGTTCAGCCCGCTCGATGAAGAGATCAGTTGCCGCAGGATGGATTCCGGCAAAATGCTGCTCGACATCGCTCACCTGATCGATCACAAGGGTATAGAGCGCTATCAAAATAAGTATTCAAGCGCCAGCCAGCAGTTGAAGGATTGCCATATGCAACTCTCCGGACCCTGGCCACCCTATCACTTCGTGCAGCGGCTAACTCGCCCGGTGCATGTACATGCGGTACCTGCATAAGACGGCTGTTATCGGAAAACAAAGACCCCGGCTATCTCGCCGGGGTCTTTGTTTTTTGTGTACGAAGGGCACGGCTTCAGCCGTGCCACAACGATTCAAACTGATGAGGGCTTTAGCCCCTGAGGTACGCTTTTCAATTTTTCCTGGTGGCTTACGTTGTCTCGAAAATCGTACCTCAGCGGCTAAAGCCGTCCAGCGAGAATGGCTTTTTCGGCACGGCTAAACCCGTGCCCTTCGTTCAACTGTGTCTGGACCTTCGCAGACTAGCTAACTTTATTTGCAGCCTGGATATTTTTTCTGCGGCTGAGCACGAAGCTAGCCTGGGAACGCCGGTCAGCGGAGGCGTGATCGATCTTGCGCCAAAAGGCGACGAAATAATCCACTGCGGAGATGATCGAAACCACCACCATAAAGTAGAGAGCGGCAATTGCAATCCACTCGACCGGCAAAATAAACCAGCCAAAATGCCAGGCATACCAACCGTGAGCCAGGATAACTGCCACAACCGAGACAATCTGGATCACCGTCTTGAGCTTAGCCAGATCGCTGGCTTCAATCGTGAAGCCTTCTGAGCTGGCTATCGAACGCAGCCCACTGACCAGAAACTCGCGGCCTATCACCAGTACCGCTACCCAGGCCTTCATGAGGTGGGGATTGAACTGCACCAGGCAGACGTAGGCTGCAGTGATCATCAGCTTGTCAGCTAACGGGTCGAGCAGCATGCCCATGGTCGTAATCTGACCGCGCTTGCGTGCCAAATATCCGTCGACCCCATCAGTGATGGAGGCCAGGATGAACAGCAGGGAAGCGGCAATCTCCTGCTCTCCGTGGACGCTGCGAAAAGGGTAGAAACTGGAAAGCATCCAGATGAGCAGGGGAATGCAACAGATGCGGCTCATCGTGATGGAGTTTGGCAGGTTCACGATAGACTCGGCTGGTTGAGAAGGACCGCGTTCGCCCCTGTCATCATTATGCACCAGTCAGGGCGTGTTACTTCGGTACTGCAAGTGGGGAGCCCCCAGCCCGGGGGCCTCCCTTAACCATGGAACTCAGGCGTAAATACCGCGTTGCTTAATGGTGAAGGCGACCCGGTCGATGGCCAGCATATAGGCAGCGATGCGATTGTTCACCGCATGGGCTTCCGCGTAGCGAACGACATCGCCGAAGCTCTCCGCCAGGATGCTTTCCAACTGCTCGTTGACCACGGCTTCCTTCCAGAAATAGCCCTGGCGGTCCTGCACCCATTCGAAGTAGGAAGCGGTAACCCCGCCCGCATTGGCCAGAATGTCAGGAATGATAAAGATCTTCTTGTCGGCCAGGATCTCGTCGGCAACGGCAGTGGTAGGGCCGTTCGCGCCTTCGCAAACGATGCGTGCCTTGATGCGGTCCGCATTGCGGCTGGTGATGACGTTTTCCGTGGCGGCGGGTATGAGAATTTCACAATCGGAGACCAGCAAGCCGGAGGAATCCACCGCTTCCGCACCCTTGAAGCCCAATACTGTACCGTTGCGCTGGCGATACTCGAGCAGCAAGTGAATGTCGATGCCGTTGCCGTTATAGAGACCGCCGTCGAATTCGGCGACGCCAATGATTTTGTACCCCTTTTCCATCATCAGCTTAGCGGCATTTGAACCCACGTTGCCGAAGCCTTGAATGATCACCCGGCATCCTTCGCGCTGCATATTCAAATAACGCAGGGCCTCGTCACAGACCACGGCGATTCCGCGGCCGGTCGCCTCGCGCCGTCCCCGCGAGCCGCCGATGTTGAGCGGTTTTCCGGTAACCACCGCAGTCACCGTCTGCCGCATATGCATGGAGTAGGTGTCCATGATCCAGGCCATGGTCTGCTCATTGGTGTTGATGTCGGGGGCGGGTACATCCTTCTCGGGGCCGATAAACTCAATCAACTCCGAGGTATAGCGGCGGGTCATGCGCTCCAGTTCGCCGATAGACATCGTCTTGGGGTCGCAGATCACGCCGCCTTTGGCGCCTCCGAAGGGAATGTTGACCACAGCGCACTTCCACGTCATCCAACTGGCCAGCGCACGAACCTCATCCAGAGTTACGTCGGGAGAATAGCGAATTCCGCCTTTGCCCGGCCCACGGGCAATCGAGTGTTGCACCCGGAAGCCGGTGAAAACCTCAATGCTTCCGTTGTCCATCATCACCGGGATGTGCACGATCACCTCGCGTGCAGGGTAGCGCAATACCTTCCACAGGCCTTCATCCAGGTTGAGTCTCCGTGCGGCAAAGTCAAATCGGGCAGCCTGGGCTTCCCAGGGATTAATCTCCTGCTCGAGCGATACGGTTTGCATACTAATCTCCAAATATGGACTGCATTGGCAGTCCTCCAGGTCCGTGTCCCACCGCGGTTGAGCCGTTCGCGCCCGGGCGGGACGGCGCAGGCACTTCGACGGGGCGAAATCGAGCCTTGGATTCGGCTGAATTTCCGCTCCCGGCGAGCCCTACGCGCGTTAAGCGCCCACTTGGCCGGGACCTGTTTCTCGTACTATCCAAACCTACCGAGTATAGGCGTCCCGAAGAGCCTCGGGCAAACCACCTACCGGCGCCTCAAATGCTTGAGTCGCCATTGCTTGAGATGCGTTCGAGCATCCATGTTGTGCAGGAGAAATCCTCTACTCTTGACGTGCTGGCGGCTATGGCCATTTAGTATGAGCAGAAATGGCGGCAGACACTCACATTTCACCCTCTCGTGCGGAATTCCTTGAACTGGCAGCTAAGCACAGCCTGGTTCCCGTCTACAGCACGCTCACGGCCGACCTCGAAACCCCGGTATCCGCCTTTTTGCGCCTCGCCTCCGATGAACCTCGATCCTTTCTTCTTGAATCCGTGGAAGGCGGCGAAAAAGTGGGTCGCTATACCTTTATCGGCATTCGGCCCTATCGCACCATCCTGTCCCGGGGCAGTTCGATCTCCATCAACGAGCGAGGCAAGACAAAGACCCTTCAGGGGGACGTCTTCGCGCTCCTGAAGGAGTTGCTGGCCGGACAGAATCCGGCGCATATCGCCGGCCTGCCGCCGTTTACCTCGGGCGCGGTCGGGTTCTTTGCCTATGACATAGTGCGCCAGATCGAACGTTTGCCCCAGATAGCGGAGGATGATCTGGGCGTCCCGGATGCCTGCTTGATGTTCTTCGATGAAGTATTGGCGTTCGACCATGTGCGCAAGCAGATCCAGCTCATCGTGACCGCGGACCTCTCCCGCCAGAAACCTGCGGCTGCCTACGCGGACGCAAAGCAGCGGTTAGGCCGTCTGGAAAAGCGTCTGGCCCGGCCTCTCCCAAAAATCAGGCATGCGGCGCCCAAGGGCAAACTCTCGGTTACCAGCCACACAAAGAAAGAGGATTTTCTGGCGTCCGTGGCCAGGATCAAGGAGTACATCGCGGCCGGCGATATCTTCCAGGCCGTGCTCTCGCAGCGCTTTGAAGTGAAGCCGGGAGTCGACCCGTTCTCCATTTACCGGGCTCTGCGTATCGTCAATCCTTCGCCCTACCTGTATTTCCTGCGCTTCGGTTTAGAAAATCAGGGCAAGCCGGACAAGTCGCCCACCTGGCTGGTCGGTTCGTCTCCTGAATTGCTGGTGCGGGTGCAGAAGCGCCACGTTGAGTACCGTCCGATTGCTGGCACCCGTCCGCGCTCGGCTAATGAGGAAGAAGATCTCCGCATCGAGCAGGACTTGCTCGCCAATGAGAAGGAGCGGGCCGAGCACGTTATGTTGGTCGACCTGGGACGCAACGATATTGGCAGGGTATGCGAGTTCGGCACTGTCCGGGTCAAGAGTCTGATGCATGTGGAACGCTATTCCCACGTGATGCACCTGGTCAGCTCGCTGGAAGGACAATTGAAAGAGGGCCTCTCCGCAGTGGATGCCTTCTGCGCCTGCTTTCCTGCCGGCACCCTGAGTGGCGCGCCCAAGATACGCGCGATGGAGATCATCGAAGAACTCGAGCCGACGCGGCGGGGCATTTACGGCGGCAGCGTCTTCTACGCCGACTTCTCAGGAAATTTCGACTCCTGTATCGCCATTCGCAGCATGCTGCTCAAGGGAGAGCAGGGCTACATTCAAGCCGGAGGCGGCATCGTGGCCGATTCAGTGCCGGAAGAAGAGTATCGAGGAGTCGGTAAATAAGGCGAAAGCAGTGGTCCGGGCGGTGGAAAGAGCCAGGGCCGTGGCTGGTCGGAGCAGCAAGTAGACTCGTTGCCGTTGTCATCCCTTTTTGCAGTTCCACTCCACCGGCAACAAAATCGCACCCGGGCTACACTAAAGGGAGTGGCGCATATGGTCTTCGTCCTCGACAACTACGACTCGTTTACCTACAACCTGGTGCAGTACATGGGTGAGTTGGGGGCCGAGATGATCATCCGCCGGAACGACGAATTAACCGTCGAGCAGATTGAGGATCTCAAGCCGGAGCGCATCGTCCTTTCTCCCGGACCTTGCACCCCTCAGGAAGCCGGCATCAGCATTCCGCTTATCCAGCATTTTGCCGGCAAAGTGCCCATCCTGGGAGTTTGCCTGGGACATCAGGCGATCGGGGCCGCCTTCGGAGGAAACGTAGTGCGCGCACCGCAACTGATGCATGGCAAAACCAGCCCGGTGGAGCACGATGGCCGCAATCTCTTCGCCGGCCTCTCCAGCCCCATGACCTGCACACGCTATCACTCTCTGATCGTTGCCGAGGAAGGTCTGCCGGACGAGCTTGAAGTCACCGCGCGCGTGCAAAACGGCAAAGGCGATGGGACCATCATGGGCTTGCGGCATCGCCGCTTTCCCATTGAGGGTGTCCAGTTTCACCCCGAGAGCGTGCTCACAGCAGACGGCAAGAGCCTGATCCGGAATTTCCTCTCTCTCTGAAAATGCGGGTCGAAAAGTTAAAACTCGCGCCAGGCCGGTTTCTCCTGATCGGCTTTCTCGGCGCCCCGCTGCTCGCGGCCCAACAGCCGATCGGCCGAACGTCCGCCACCGAGGTGCAAGTCTCTGGTGCGGTTGACATCTCTCATGGCGAGACGCTGCTGGGCAATGGCAGCGAAATCACGGCCGGAGACCAGGCGGTGAAGATTACGCTCGAGCGGGGCGGCGCACTGCGGCTGTGCTCGACCAGCAGCGTGCACCTGGCCAAGGACCGCTCCATCGCCGACCCGGCCAGCAGTGCGCTCATGATGGCCCTGGACCGCGGGGCTATCGAGGCCAACTACGCGGTGGGCACCTATTCCGACGTGCTGCTCACTCCCGACCTGCGCATCCTCATATCCGGCCCGGGAGAGGCTGACTTGCGCATCCGGGTCAATCCCAAGGGAGACACCTGTGTGGACAATCACGGTGCAAACGCGCCGTATGTCACAGTGACCAGCCAACTCGAGGGCGGAGCCTACCGGGTGCTGCCAGACCAGCGGGTCAACTTCCAGCACGGCAGCCTGCGGGAAGTGGTGGATCACGAACCGGAACCTTGCGGTTGCCCAGCCATGCCCGTAACTTCTGTGGCCAGTGCTGGGGGTACGACCGCGAACCCCGCGCCCCCAGGCCGGCCGGTCGGTGGTCCTTCCTCGACCGCCTCGGATACCGCTTTCCCCATTGCGGAAAGCGAGGGATTGGCTGCGCCTCCCACTCCACGCGCCGCCCCCGTGGTTCCTCCCGGAGAAACCCATGCCGAAGTGACCGTGCCGCTCACCTACAACGGAGAAAATCCGGCTCCGGCGCCGCCAGCCCCTCCCGCTCCGGCAGGTCCTCCCCCCCCGGCAACCTCATCGGCCCCCAGTCCTCCTGCGGCGCAACCGGAGGCCGCACCTGCGCCCGGGACCCCGTCCACCAGCCAGGGGGGCCTCTTCCACCGCATCGGCCATTTCTTCTCCAAAATCTTCGGCAAGTAGGGTGAAAGTGCCAAGGCCGCCGTTCCTCTCATGCAGGAGCTACAATCGACCTGAGGCGATCCCCGGATTCCTGTTGGTATTGGGGTTTATGCCATTTCAGTGAAAGATCAAGGAGTTTCTCTTTTATGGCGATTCCCGCCACACAGATGCGCCCGGGCATGATCATCAAGCACAATAATGAGCTGCACACGGTCTTCAGCGTTGAGCATCGAACCCCCGGAAACCTGCGCGCATTCATTCAGGCCAAGCTCCGCAACCTGCGGACCGGCGCCATGTTCGAGCACCGCTTCCGTTCCCCGGACCCGATTGAACGGGTCATTGTGGACGAAGTTCCAATGGATTTTCTCTACGCCGATGGCGATGACTACTACTTCATGAACACCGAGAATTACGAGCAGACCAACCTGAAGGGCGCGACCCTGGGTGATGCCATCGAGTACCTGATCCCTAATCTTCAGATCAAGGTCTCATTTTTCGATGGCGTGCCGGTGGGCATCGAGCTGCCAGGGACAGTAGAGATGACTGTGGTCGAAACTGAACCCGGTCTGAAATCCGCGACTGCATCTTCGGTCACCAAACCGGCCAAGCTCGAGACTGGCTTGGTGGTGCAAGTGCCCCCGTTCATCAACGAAGGGGAAAAGATTCGTGTGGACACTGCAGAGGGTGCTTATTTGTCTCGGGCATGAAAATAGGACCCGAGCGCTTTTCCCATCACACTCAATCACAGGCTCAAATCTATGGTCCGCCATTACCTCGTCAAAGGCCGTGTGCAAGGAGTAGGCTTTCGCTGGCTCGTCCATCAGGAAGCAGGAGCTCGCGAATTGAAGGGGTGGGTTCGCAATACTGAAGGAGGCGAAGTGGAGATCATGGTGGCAGGCAGTGAAGAGAAACTGGCCGAGCTTCGCTCCGTGCTGCAACGCGGCTCCCGCGGCAGCCGCGTGGATGCGGTGCAGGAGCGTGACATGGACGAAGCTATGGCCGATGGTCTCGAATCGTTTCGCATTGAAGGAGCCTGGTAAGTACGCATGCCTCATCCCCCAATTAACTGTGAGCCCCTGAAATCTCTTATCCGGACCATCCCGGATTTCCCCAGGCCGGGAATTCTGTTCTACGACATCACCACCCTGCTCAAGGACAAGAAGGGTTACGCGACCCTGGTAGACGCACTGGCAGCGCACTACATCGGCGTAGAGGATGTGGATTTAGTGCTGGGCATCGAGGCGCGAGGATTTATCTTCGGTCCCGCACTCGCCTACCGTCTGAATGCCGGCTTCGTGCCCGTGCGCAAACCGGACAAACTGCCCGGGGAAACAGCGCGCGTGACCTACGACCTGGAGTATGGAACCGACGCGTTGGAAATCCATCTCGACGCCATCGAACCGGGGCAGAACGTGCTCATCGTGGATGACCTGCTGGCTACCGGAGGGACGATGGAAGCAACCGTAAAACTGGTTCGCCAATTGGGCGCCAGGATTGTCGGACTAGCCTTTGCCCTCGAGCTTGATTTTCTCAATGGACGGGACCGGTTCAAGGAATACGACGTCTTCAGCTTGTTGCATTACAGCGAGTAGCTACACCACTCTGCGGCCGCCACCCAGTAGGTGAATAACGAGTGCCACCGCGGCAACGATAAGCAGGAGATGCAGGGCAAATGCGGCGATGTGGAAGAGCAGGAAGCCGCCTACCCAGAGCAGGATCAGGATGATCGCCAGCGCTAGCCACATATCCGGTGCACCTCGCGGAGAGAGTATCTCATCCTACTGAGGCAGTGACTAGAGATAAGCGTCACGTAAGATGTCAAGACAGCGGACTGTGCCTGTTCGCTGCTAGGAGCGACTCGCAATCATGCTTCTGCACGCCTCATTACCCACGTTGTTCGGAGCCGCGTTCTTCGCGTTGGGGCCAATAGCGCTCGCTGCAGCTCCAGCGCAGTCCTTGGGAATCACCGCTCTGACCCACGTGCGGGTGATCGATGGCACAGGCCACGCTCCGCTGGAAGATGCGACGGTTGTGATTCAGGGTGATCACATCCTGGCTATTCATACGGGGGCCGGCGCGATCCCTTCGGGTGCGCGGGTACTCGATTTGCATGGCGATACGGTGATGCCGGGGCTAATCAACGCCCACGGTCATCTGGCTTTGGTACAGGATGGTCAGAACTCGGCTACGGCTTACACCCCTGAAAACGTGATTGCAGAACTGCGGCAGTACGAGAGCTACGGTGTGACCACGATGTTATCGCTGGGGGTGAACCGCGATCTGCTCTACTCCATTCGTCAGCAGCAACGGCAAGGCAAGTTGGATGGTGCTACGGTCTTTACCGCAGACCGCGGTATAGGCGTTCCCGACGCCGCTCCCCCTTTGCCCGCCGCCCCTGATCAGATCACCCGCCCGGCAACAGTGGAAGAAGCTCGCGCCACGGTGGACGCGATGGCCAAGCGGCATGCAGACATAGTCAAGATCTGGGTCGACAACCTGGGAGGGACCAAACCCGCAATGTCCCCTGAGATCTACCGCGCGGTGATTCAGCAAGCGCACAAACATCATCTGCGGGTGGCCGCGCATGTCTACTACCTGGCGGACGCCAAGTCTCTGGTCAACGATGGAGTGGATGTGCTGGCCCACAGCGTGCGTGACAAACCAGTTGACCAGGAGCTTATTTCCGCCATGAAGCGCCGGGGGGTCTGGTATATACCCACCTTCACGGTCGATGAATCGTTTTACATCTACGCCGAGCAACCCGGGTTCATGCAAATTAATTTTTTCAAGGAAGCAATCTCGCCCGTGCTGCTGGCCATGCTGACCAGTGACGCGTACAGGAAAAAGGTGAGCGAGGATCCGAAGACTGCGCAGCACAAAGCGGACTTTGCCATGGACCAGCAGAACCTGAAGACTCTCTACGACGCCGGTGTTCTCGTTGGATTTGGAACAGACTCAGGCGCTATGCCCACCCGCATTCCAGGATTCTCTGAGCATCGGGAACTGGAAGACATGGTGCAGGCGGGGCTCACGCCGATGCAGGCGATCGTCTGCGCTACCAGCAGCAACGCAACGTTACTGGGTATTGAAGCGACGCGCGGAACCCTGCGCCCGGGCAAGCGCGCCGATCTGATCGTACTGGCCGCCAATCCTCTGGACGACATCACCAACACGCGATCGATTGTGACCATCTTCCACGATGGGCGCACGGTTGCGCCGCGGGTTCCCGTGGTGATGGCTAAGTAGCCTGGCGGGAAGGTACGGTTTCACGGCGTGGCGTACGAAATCAGGTTGCCGATGGATGGGTAGAACCACCGCAAAAAACTAATCGTCCCTCCGCGACTCAATTTGGAGAGGGTAATTCTCACGCAGCTTGTTCAGCTTCCACCTCGCGACCTTCCAGGCCCTGGCGGAGCAAGTTCTTTTTACTTCCTGGCGGCCGGCCCCGCTTCGCGCACTCCTGCGGGCGCTTCGAATTTAGCGAAATTCTTGGCGAATTTCTCCGCCAGCATGACCGCCTGCAGATCATAGGCGTGCGCGTCTTTCCAGGCATTGCGCGGATTCAATAACTCCGCCGGCACGTCCGGGCAACTCAGAGGGATGCTCAAGCCAAACGCCGGTTCAGTTACGAATTCGACGTTGTCCAGGCGGCCCTCCAATGCAGCATTGACCATGGCGCGGGTGTGCTTCAAACTCATGCGCTCACCGGTGCCGAAAGCGCCGCCGGTCCAGCCGGTATTTACCAGCCAGCATTGCGCATTGTGCTGCTGCAGCCGTTCCCCCAGCATCTTTGCGTACACCGCGGGTGCCAGCGGGATGAACGGCGATGCAAAGCAGGTGGAAAACTCCGGCACCGGCTCGCTGCCCAGGCCCGCTTCCGTTCCCGCCAGCTTGGCCGTGTATCCCGAAAGAAAGTGGTACATGGCCTGGGCCGGGTTAAGTCTGGCGATCGGCGGTAGCACGCCGAAGGCATCGGCAGTGAGGAAGAGAACATGATTCGGATGACCACCCACGCCGGGGATGACCGCTTTGGCGATGAACTCTACCGGATAGGCAGCCCGGGTATTTTCGGTGTAGCGGATATCGCTGTAATCCGGAGCCCCGGTCTTGCTGTCGATCACTACATTCTCGAGCACCGCACCAAAGCGGATCGCATGGTAGATCTGCGGTTCCTTCTCCGGGGAGAGATCGACGCACTTGGCGTAGCAGCCACCTTCGATGTTGAAGACGCCGGCCTCACTCCAGCCGTGCTCATCGTCTCCGATAAGCCGCCGCTGCGGATCAGCGGATAGCGTGGTTTTTCCGGTGCCGGAAAGTCCAAAGAACAGCGCAGTATCTCCGCCTTTTCCCAGGTTGGCCGAGCAGTGCATAGGGAAGACGTCGCGCGCGGGCAAAAGAAAATTCATCACCCCGAAGATCGACTTCTTCATTTCGCCGGCATACTTCGTGCCTCCGATGAGAATGATGCGGCGGGTGAAATCCGTAATGATGAATGTGCTCGAATGGGTGCCGTCGCGCTCCGGAACCCCCTCGAATTCGGGAGCGGCAATCACGGTAAATTCCGGCTTGTGCCCGGCCAGTTCTTCGGCCGGCACGCGCACGAACAACTGCTTTACGAACAGGGCGTGCCAGGCATATTCGGCAATGATTTGCACGGGAAGCCGGTAATCCTTGTCAGCGCCGGCATGCAAATCGAGAACATAAAGGTCGCGCTCCCGCATGTGGTCGGCGACCCGCGCCAGCAACGCTTCGAATCTTGCCGGATCGAAGGGCTGGTTCACTTTGCCCCAATCCACCGTGCCGCTGGTGATGGCATCCTGCACGATGAACTTGTCTCGCGGGGAACGCCCTGTGCGCGCGCCGGTCAGTGCCACCAGGGCGCCATTATCGGCCAGACTGGCCTCGCCCCGGGCAATCGCCGCCTCTACCAGTTGTGGGGTCGACAGGTTCCGGTGGACGTGGGCGCCTTCCACCAGCTTTGCTGTCAACGTGGTTGCCTTGACTGAATCCACGCACGTACCTCCCTGGCGACTGCTCAGGTAAGTGAGTTTACCCGTGCGCAACCGTTGCGGCAACGGCATTGCAGCGCCTTACCCAATGGCTGTTGCCTTCCAACCAATGACCCGGAGGGGGACTTGACAAGCGGCCTGCGGCCGCCCGTCCGGCGATTATGAGCGTGGCATCACCGGCAACTCGGGCAACAGGGTGGAGTGCCCAACCTCCGCCATGACGGCGGCCACCTGTTCGAGCACCTCGGACACGCTCATGGTGTACATTTCACGCCCGTTGTCGTACCCGTTCTCCGCGGCCTGCTTCAAGTAGCGGCCAGCTACCTGGGCCGCCAGCCGATCGGTGATGACGTGGCCAGAGCGTTCCTTCTGCACCACCCAGGCGTCCGCCGGCATAGCGATCCAGACCGGCCGCCCATTGACCTCGAACCGGATGTCGACCGCATCCGCGTGGCGGGTCGCGATGGCGACCACGTTCGCTGTCCACCGGCAGTGCAGGTCTTCGCGCGTCCAGTGATCGGTTACATGGAAGTCTTCATACATGCCTAATAGCCTAGCATTTTAAGGCTTATCTTCTGTTCCGGCCGTGCCAGCGAGGGTGTTCCCCGATTGGTACAGCAAACAAATGAGAAAAATTTAAAAAAGAAAGATAATTTCCCCTCAATTCTGCGTCCAATTAGGCGACACTATATCGAACTTTTGACCCGTAGTGAGGAGCAACTAAAAAGTGGTACATAATCCCGAAATCATACAGCGATTCGAACAGGCGCTTCGCCGGCAGGAAAAGCAGTTGGAGCAGTCCATGATCTCAGCCGTGGAGCAGGGCCGCGAAGTGGCAGCAGACAGTGCCCTGGATGCTGCCGACCAGGCCGTGCAGTCTTACCAGAAAGAGATGCTTTTCAGCCAGAGCACCAGTGGACACGAGCAGCTAGCCCTGGTCCGCTTGGCCCTTAAGAGAATCGATGAGGGTAGCTTCGGAGAGTGCATGCACTGCGGCAAGACCATCGGTCTGAAACGCCTGGAAGCTCTTCCCTGGACCCCTTATTGCATCGATTGCCGGGAGAAGATCGAAAACGGCGAGATCGAAGATCCAGTCGCCGCTGCTTAAGTTGTCCGGCTGCTCCTGGCTCGCGCCGGGGTTTGCCGGTTTGACCCGCAAACTCCGGCGCTGCTAAACTTTAGAAGCCCTCGCAGACGGCAAAATTTACCGCTGCTGAACTGCGACCCGCCTAAGCCGGCTTCTGAAGGAAATCCGTGGACACCCAGACACGTCACGCGCTCAAACAAGATCGTTTAGTCGAAGCCACCAGGACCAGCGTCGACTGGTTTCAAGAGAATCGACCTAAGATAATCACCGCTGCCATGGCCGCGGTCATCTGCCTGGCGATCGTAGTGGCGGGATTGGTGCTTTACGGTAAGCGCTCGGCCGCAGCCGAGCTGGCTTTCGGCGAGGCGATGGACACCTACAACACCCCCCTGGCCCAGCCCGGACAGCCTCCGGCCCCGGGGCAAAAGACCTTTGCCACCGCCGCGGAACGGGCGAAGTCGGCCAACCAGCAGTTTGTACAAATCGCCGGCCAGTACGGCTTATTTGAAGCCGGCAAGACCGCCCGGTACTTCGCGGGAATGACGGCGATAGACTTGGGCCAGAACGGCCCGGCGGAAAGCTACCTGAAGCAGGTCGCGGATGGGCACGATGCCGCATTGGCGTCGCTGGCCAAATTGGCCCTGGCCAACCTGTACCAGCAAACCAACCGCAGTAGTGAAGCCGTGGCGCTTTTGCAACAGCTGATCGCGAAACCAACCAACACAGTGCCCGCCGATGCGGCGAAGTTGCAACTGGCGGCCGTCTACGAAAAGACCAATCCCGCCGAAGCCAACCGAATCTACGCCCAGCTAAAGAGTTCAAAATCGGCTGCCGGCCAGATCGCGGCGCAAAAGCTACAGCAGAAGTAGCAAAAGCCTCTTCAGTGGGTGGGAGGCGTGGTCGCCGTCGCTCCCGGCTGCTGTACCGCGTCGGTTTGAAACTTTTTATATTCGTCGAAGCGAATATCGACGTCGGCCCGGATGCCCGCCACCAGGAAGGCCCTCGCCTGTAGATGCAACGTAATTGCCGTAGGCAGCCACGCCTCGTTGCGAATCAGCGCCTGATCGAAAACCACGTTGCTGCCCTTGGCGACTGACGCCAGGAGACCAAAGCCGACATGGTAGTTTTCGTCCAGGGTCGCGCTCATGCGCGAAACCTCACGGTCCGCCTCATCGATCCACACAGTGCCGCTCACTTTCTTGAGCGCATCTTCGTCCCGGCCGTGGGTCTTGGCATGTTCATCCCCAGCGAAGTCGAAGGCGATGGTGTCGCGTCCTTTCAGGCTGAGCCGGCGGGGCCTGGAAAAGGCAACGATCTGCAGCAGGCGTGCGACCGTGATGTCATCTTTTTCTTCGGGGCTCTTATAGCCCGGCTGCGAGATCTTCACCACTTCTTTATTGACCCGGTCTTGCTCCTTGCGCGCCTGGTCGGCGGTGAGATCCTTGCCATCCTTGCGCACCAGCTTTTCCACCCGATGACCGTTTACAAAGAAGACCTCGTGCTCCTCGGTTTCGATCTTTTTTGTGTTCCCGCTGCCGTCCAGTTGCCGGGTAGTCTGGACAGCGCGGAAAGTATAGTTTTCCCGAATCTTGTCCAGTTGCTTCTGGTGTGCCTCAACCTCGCGCAGCATGGTGGCGGCATCGGGTATCGCCGCCGGTTCGCCTGCGGCCGAGACCGCGGGAGACAGCGTAAAGCATCCCGTTCCGAACGCTGCCAACACGGCTACGAAGGCACTCGTTGCGAGCCATGGACTGGAGCGCATATCCTGCCCCATACCGCTCATCTTAGCGTAGGCTGTTACCACGCAAAGCTTCCCTGAATCCTTCGCTTCACTCGATGGGATCGCGGGTTTCTGGTGCGAAAGGAAATCAAGACGATGGTGCAATTGCTTTTGAAGTGGGTTCTAGGCGCCCTGGCTCTGTTAGCGGTAACGTATATCGTTCCCGGCTTCCGGGTGGTGAGCCTGCCCTCAGCTCTGGTAGCAGTCCTGGTGATCGGCTTTCTGAATATGACGTTGGGTTTGCTGTTAAAGGTGATCACCTTTCCCTTCGCCATTCTCACCCTGGGTTTGCTCTTTCTGGTGATCAATGCGTTCATGCTTATCCTGGCCAGCAAGATCACCCCCGGACTGCAAATCGCAAGCTTCGGCGCAGCCTTCATCGGGGCTGTAGTTCTGGCGGTAGTTCACGTCGTCATTGAAGCGGTGCTGTAGGCGAAGGGCATTCACCCAACCGGCAACAAATGCTGGGTGCCCCATTCAAGCCGTGTTTGGCTGGAGTGGGATCCCGGAACTGGATGTGCTCATGCTATTGCGTCGAATCGGGTGTTGAAGAGATGCCCGTATTGGGCGGCGGAGTGTTGGGCGCAGCGACTCCGCGCGGCAGGGGAGTCTGGGCCCCGTTTGGGAGCACACCCCGGCCCGATCTGGATCGCCCACGCCCCTGGTTCACTGGCGTGGGCTGCACCGGAACCGGCTCCACCGGCACGTGCACTGCCGAAGCAGTCCCGAACCCCCCGGCCGCTGGGGCGACTACGCGGGGCGGGCCGGTCACGGGCACGCTTTGCGTGGTGGGATGGTTCTGGAGCACCAGGTTGCGCAGACCAGGGTTCAGCGCTATGGCGGATAGGGCAACGCCCGCCGCCACGGCGCAGGCGGAGATGGCCTGGATCACCGAGATAGAAAATCTCTTGCGTGGAATTTGTAGCCGGCGGTTGACGCGCGTCTCCAAGCCGGACGGAGGCTCGACACTGCCTAGCCGGCGCAG
This sequence comes from uncultured Acidobacteriaceae bacterium, assembly GCA_963785315.1. Classification (GTDB taxonomy): domain Bacteria; phylum Acidobacteriota; class Terriglobia; order Terriglobales; family Acidobacteriaceae; genus PALSA-350. The sequence goes on from CAWAUX010000004.1 coordinate 845,633, forward strand.
GGTCTCGTCGATTTCTGAATCTATGCTCATTGCAATGTCCCTTCCTGCTCCAGCAAGGCCCCGAGCGCGTGTCGCGCACGGTAGAGCCGGGAGCGGATGGTCGATTCGGTTGTATTGAGTACCAGCGCTATCTCTACGGTCGAGAGCTCCTTCACCGCAGAAAGCAGCAACACTTCGCGCTCTCGTTCGGGCAGAGTGTCGATCAGACCAAGAATCCGCGCGTGACGCTGGGCGGTGATCACCATCTTTTCCGCGCTCAGATCGCCCGCCGGCAGAACCCGTGCCAGGTCTTCAAAATCGTCCGCCTGGGGCCGTGTTTTGGCGCGCCGCTTGCGGTCGAGGACAAGATTCCAGGCGATGCGAACCAGCCAGACGCGATAGTCGCGCACCTCCGCCAGCTTATTGCGGTGGCGCAGAACGCGCAGGAATGTCTCCTGCACCACATCTTCCGCATCGGCTGCATTGCGCGTAACCGAATAGGCCACGCGGTAAAGCGTGGTCGAATACTCCTCTACCAGCGCGGTCACCTGGGCGTGCGTGTCCTGCTCTGGTTTGGCCTCTGGTTTGGCCACTGCCTCGGCCTCCAGCCATCCGACGAATTGTCCTTCAACGGTTCCCATAGCGGTGGTTACTGCCGTTTCTTGAACGGAGAGACTGTCGCATATAGAGACGCATCATACTCCCTTTCCGCTCGCGGCCCCTCCACCCCGATTGGCGTTTCTCCTGAGATTTGTTGCTGACCCGGAGGGCAAACGGCATCTATGATCATTCGTCATGCTCGCCGTTTCCAGACTGCTTCGCGCCCGTCCCGCAATTGCTTGTTTCTTGCTGGCGTTTTGCTGGCTCATTGCCGCCAGAGCCCAGCTGCAGAGCTCAGCCCGGATCGCTCCGGCCGGCTTTGTCTGGCGGCAGGATGCTGATCTTACTGGGACTTACCAGGGCAATGCGCCGCCGGCTGATGCGGCGAAACGGGTCTTTACTCTCAACCTGGCTTCGGATGGCACAGCCGTTTTTGACACCCTTTACATCGGCAAAGACAGGGTGACCCAGCATGGCCGCTGGATGCAAAGCGGTAGCCAAATCGTCCTTACGTTTGACCCCATGGGACCCCAACAACCGCCTCGTCCAATAACCTTTCGCCATCGCGACCACGAGCTCAGCCCGGTTCACTGGGATCCCAGCGAGTGGGGCCGGACGGGTCCGCCAGTCCTGCACCGTGCGCGGCCAAAAGCAACCGTGCAAGGCGGACTCTGACGATGGCTGTGTTTTACAACATCATGCTGGGGTATTTCTTCGGCTTCGCTCTGGGCGTTGGTTGCGCGCTTGCGGTCTTTTACGCCATCTATTCCGGCGGATACAGGAAGGCTATCGAGCATTCGCTGCTGCAGCAAAAGCCGAAGCGATACCTGGAGGCTATGGCTGCAGCGATGCGCCGCCTGGAAAAAGAAAAGGCGCCCGAACCACCGCTGGCGTGACCTAACCCGTGGGGTTGATTTTATTGGACAAGGTGGTGCCGCGCCTACGGCGCTCAGATCATCTTCGGATTGATTCCCAGCCCTTCCGGGCTGGGCTTACGTTTGGCGGGGCGGCCCTCCGGGCCTAGGGATTGATGCGTTCTCTTCTGCGTTCTCTCACGCAGGGCGGACTGATGCCTTAGCCTTGGCAGCGCTAAAGCGCGTGATGAGAGTCGAGGCTCTTTCACGGAGCGTTAAAGCGCTCTTCCCCCCACATAAATGCCGGGGCTCGCACCACCAAGTATTGGCTGCGGAAAACTCCGGTCTTTGAAGGGTACGGGCTTTAGCCCGTACGTAAATGTCTTGCAATGAATTCGGCTTTAGCCGCTGAGGGACGCCTCAATAATTGATTTTCAATCCCTTCAATGAGGGCAAAAAGGCGGGGTGCACTTCCACCCGCAATCGTCCTGCCTGTACTCCAGGGTCGGCGCTGGCGATGGCCAGCGCCTCCGCGGCGGTGCCGGCGGCGATGATCGAAATCCCTACCAGGGGCCCGTCATCGGTAATCGGGCCTGCCAGCAAGTAACGCCCGGCTTCCACCTGTTCGCGTAGGAATGCCAGCTGGCGCGGTACCAGATCGGCCACATCCGCGCCCAGGGTATCGTTCCATCGCTCGCCCTTGAGCAGCAATGCAATGAAATAGGGCTCTACATCACGCGGAATATTTTTCATCCGCGGCTTTTCTTTGGGTGATGTTTCTTCCGTCATTCCGCCTACTTCGCCGCCTCTTCCAGCAACCGGTGTGCCGCTTCGGTCTTGCCTTCCTTCTGCAACAGGGCCGCATGCTGGCGCAGAATAGCGCGCCGCTTCTTCTCCGCCGTTGCTTCCTCCGCGTTAAACGATGCCTTGCGGAAGTTCGCTTCCGCCGCTCGATAATCGCGGTCGGCCTTGTCATTTTCGCCCAGCTGGGCGTAAAGCATAGCCCGGTGCCAGTAGGCGGTGCTCCACTCCGATGATCCGGGCTTCACCGCTTTGGGTACCAGCGCGACCTCCAGATCGAACTCCTCCAGCGCCTCTTTCTTGTGATCGAAGGCCGCCAGGGCAATACCGTATTCGTCGTGCGCCAACATCTTGTCCACCATGCGTTCCCGGGGAGGATATTGGTCGGCCAGATCGCGCTGCTGCTTGCAATAATCCAGTGAGAGAGGGTCCTGTGCGGTGAGCAAGTTCACGCACTTGACCATTAGCTTTCCCACCTGGTCGCTCAACTCATTCGCCTTGTCGTCGCTGCTCAGCGGCGAGGGGGGCGGGGCATTCGGTTCCCCCGCTTTTTGTTGACCCGACGCCTGTGCACAGAGCGATTGGCTTCCAATCATGAGCAGGGCCACGCAGCAGCAGATGCAAACGCGCATAATAACCTTCATCCCGGGTATAAGCCTAAAGATTGATTATGCCGGATGAGCCACCGGGAGTGGCGCTCGATAGCCCCCCGGTTAATAGCACTATTGTGTAGCTCGTAGGGCTTGCGCTTCGCTGTGCTTGCCCATTCGATCGAGCACATCCGCGCGCTGCTTCCGGACCCGCTGGCGTAGTTCTGTGAGATGCTGCGCCAGCGGCGCATTGCCCATGGCAGCCGCAATACCCTTCGTCAACGTATCCTCCGCCGTCCCCAGGTCGCCGGCCGCTCGTTCCCATTGGCTGAGTTGCTGATAGGCAGTGGCGCGGTGCCAGAAGGCGACCGCCCACTGCAAACTGTCGGGCTTGACGGTGCTCGCCGGCAGCAGCGCGATCCCGCTGTTAAATGCATCCAGTGCCTGTTTTGGCTGGTGCGCAATCGCCAGCAAGGCAACGCCATATTCGTCGTCGGCCACGATGCGCGCCATACGCTCGCTGGCCGGGCCGCTTTCGGCTTCATCGACTTGCGCCTTGCAAGCCGCGACGGCTTTTGCGTCCTGCGCCTGCAACAACTCGGTACAGGTCTGATTTGGTCCCTGGGCAGCCGCGGTCCACAGGGCCCACAGAGGAACGGATGCGAAAAATACTCCCGCTTTGCTAAGTGACCACATAAAACTCCCCCCGAGCGCTCGCTGCGGGAACGCGGGTGCTCCCGGATAGAATAACGTGCAGCATGTCTGACCGGCTCTACTACGCTGACCCATCACTGGCCTCCTTCGAAGCTCATGTTTCCGACATTCGCGAAGTTTCCCGGAACCAGGGGCGGTCGTTGTGGCAAGTCGCCCTCGACCGCAGCGCTTTTTACCCCACCAGCGGCGGCCAACCGCATGACACGGGCCTGCTTACGGCTACCTCTGCGGGCGGCGCTCTGCTCGAAGCGCCCATTCTCGCGGTAGAGGAGGACGAGCAGGGAGAGGTGTGGCACACCACGGCGAAGCCGCTGCTGGCTGGAACCCCGGTGCGCGGTTACATCGACTGGACCCGTCGCCGCGACCACATGCAGCAGCACTCGGGTCAGCATTTGCTATCCGCGGTGATCAATCGCCAACTGGGCGCGGCAACCGTTTCTTTCCATCTGGGTGAGATGACCTCGACCATCGACCTGGCCCGCGAAGCCATCTCGCAGGAGGAATTGGAGCGGGTGGAAGACGCCGCCAACGAGATCATCGCCCAGGATCGCGCCATCACCATGCGCACCATCCCGCGCAATGAAGCGGAGATGCTGCTTGCCGCCGGCACTCTCCACAAATTGCCCGAAAGGGAAGGGGACATTCGCCTGATTGAGATCGAGGGCATCGATCTCAACGCCTGCGGTGGCACCCACATGCGAGCGACGGGCCAGATAGGTGGTCTGCTGATCCGCGGAACCGAACGTGTGCGCCAGGGGATCCGGGTCGAATTTGTCTGTGGCATGCGTGCGGCGTTGACAGCCCGGCGTGATCTGGCAACGCTCACCCGAGCCGCGGCCGCGCTCTCCGTGGGTCGTCTTGAGGTTGCGGACGCGGTCGAGCGGCAATTGGCCGAGAGCAAGGCGGCTCACAAGGCACGTCAAAAGCTCACCGAGGAGATGGCCGGGTACCATGCCGCGATGCTGCTGCTTGAGTACCCCCCGGGGCAGGGCCGTAGAGTGCTGCGGAGAACCTTTACCGACCGGGATGCCAACTATCTCAAGCTGCTGGCGTCGCGGCTGGTGGCATCGGCCGGAGAGATCTGCGTGCTGCTGGCCTCCACCCAGGAGGAACCTGCCCGGCTGGTAATGGCGGCCAGTGCTGATGCAAAGATCGACTGCGGCAGCCTATTGCGCGAGGCACTTGCGGCTTATGGTCTACGGGGAGGCGGAGCCCCTGGAATGGCGCAGGGCCAGATTCCGAATGCCCACCTGGATGCGCTTTTCGGCGGCCTCGAAGGCCGCCTCACATCACATTAATCGGCAAAATGCTTTAAACTGATGCAGGTTGTTCCCATCTTGTGGGGCTATAGCTCAGCTGGGAGAGCGCCTCGTTCGCAACGAGGAGGTCAGCGGTTCGATCCCGCTTAGCTCCACCAAAATTTAATAATCTAACGCCAGCACTGGTGGAAGTCTGTTCACGCAAGCGTTTTTCCTGGAGCAGGCTCTGCAGAGCCGCTTTGAGCCGATGGAAGATCATTTGCGTAGGCCCATCTCAGGTAGCGGCCGGTCAACTCCATTCCGCCCTGAAGATCGAAGTTCGGTTGATAGCCCAGTTTTAACTTCGCCTTTTCCGAGCCAACGGTCGTCTTCGAGCTGTATAGAGGTTGCGGTAAGAAGATCCCGCCACGCGGGCGATTGCCGCTCGACCCGAATTTACTCGCCACCTTTTTACGTAATGTCGCCGGCAAGACTTCAAAGCTGGCCTCCATCGCCTTGCGCGCAGGGCCCCACCCCGCGATCGCTTTGAGCAGGCTTTTCGGACTAACCGCAGCCTTTTGGGATTTCTTGGCCAGTTCCTTGTGCTGTTGAATTCGTTCGCTCGACCAGAACTGTGGCGGTTTCGTTCCCAGAACACGCGCCATCTCAGTGAAAAACATTGCCCATGTGGCCGACGGTCCCGACATTAGGAATCTCTCGCCCACGGCCGCAGGAGATACCGCTGCAAGGATGAGGCCGTCTACGAGATCATCTATGTAGACGGCGTTGCACATCCCCACTTCTCCATCCGTTAGAATCACGTCGCCGAAAATTAGACTCTCAGCGGGGGCATTCGTCCACGGAACACAATAGGGACCATAGACGATAGTTGGCTGCACGATTGTGGCGGCGACACGATGGTTCCGAACCGCCTCAAAAATGATTTTTTCAAGATCGAGCTTGGTGTCGACGTATACACTCGCGCGATCGCCATCTGGAGATTCTTCTGTAAGAGGACCATCAGGGAGGGGATCGTAGACCGAGAACGTGCTGACGTGGACTAGACGCTTGACTGAATGCGACGCACAAGCCTCGACAATATTACGCAGGCCATTGATATTCTGGCTCCGTGATCGCCAGTCATATGCGCAATGGAAAACATAATCTACACTCTTCACGGCGCGCTTCATTTCATCTCCATTGCGGAGATCCATGGGCAGCAGTTCGACGGGAAGACGGCCCAGGCGGGCCGTGCTGCTGGCCTCCCGAACAATGCAGCGGACCTGCACGTCACCCTGCTGGATCAGCCGTTCAACCAGCCGGCCGCCGATAAATCCGGTCGCGCCGGTAACAAGTACAGTGCTCCCGCGCTGCAATCTCGGAAGGGTTTCATCCAAGGTCGATTGCGGATCCGTTGTAGCCACGTCCCAAGGCTGCTGCAGCGGATTGCTCCCGCCGTGAGTGGGGGCAATGTTCTCCGAGCTATTTAGAGTCATCGCATATAATCTCACGGGCAGTAGCGGTCCGATCGCCGCTCATGAATTTCCTCTCAGAAACGATCCACGAGGATTAGGAGAACCATTCGACCTCTTCGGTTGCTTCGCCGGGGATACGCGCTATAAAACAGTAAGTCAGGAACTCCGAGTAACATGCAATCACGAATCATGTAGGGGAGTGCAATAATCTCAAAATGAATTTTGCTAATCGTCATACCAAAGTAATGTCAATGGCGGCCGCGATCTTCGCGGCCGTCGTCGCAGTTGTGCCTGGAGCAATAGCGCAGTCCAGCCCGCTACCCGCGCGAGTTCGTCAATCGACCCCAGCCAAAGTCGTGGCCGAGCACATGGCAGCGTTCAGTGCCTGCGACTGGAAGCGCCTTATGGCTCAATTTCCCGACGATGTAGAGTTCTTTGCCCCCAACGGTGTGACGGTGCGCGGCCGTAAGGCCCTGGGTGAGATGTTTGCCAAGGTCGTGAAGCCGCCGGCCCAGGGAGGAACCTGTGGCTTAGTCATCACCACCGAGCACACATTTGTTGTCGGCGACGTGATCAATGTTCAGTGGCGGGCGGATGCTCCCTTTCTTGCAGAACCCTATCGCGGAGCGGATGCCTATGAGACCAAGGATGGCCTGATGGCCGCTCAAGTCACAACCTTCGATGCTGCTGCCCTGAAAATGAAACATTAATGCGATTGCGTTTCCCGTTGATTGACATCCCAGTGCAAGCGGGGGCACCATTATCGGCAACACATCGCCACTGCCAGGAGCTGATCCATGCCAATAACCGATGAAGCCACGACCACCATACATAAGCCTGCGCTCGGTGCCGCCGCGGCTGCATTCATGGCCAAGAAACATCAAATGCTAATCGATGGCAAATGGGTTGGCGCGCGCAGCGGCCAGACCTTTGCGGTCGAGGATCCCGCAACCGAAGAAATCATCGCTCACGTCCCGGCCGGGGATAAGGCGGATATCGATCTGGCAGTCGCCGCCGCGCGCCGCGCCTTCGAGACCGGACCCTGGTCCAGGATCTCGCCTGCCGCAAGACAGAAGCTCGTCTGGTCGTTGGGCGACTTGCTCGAACGTCATGCCGACGAGTTGGCCGAACTGGAAGCACTCGACAATGGCAAGCCGGTGACCAACGCACGGCGCGACGATGTCGGCGGCTCGATTGAGATGTTCCGCTACATGGCGGGATGGGCAACGCGCCTCAACGGCGAGCAGATTCCCGTCTCATCGTCAGGCAATTGGCACGTCTACACCATGCGCGAACCGGTCGGGGTCGTCGGCCAGATTATCCCCTGGAACTTTCCCTTGATGATGGCGGCATGGAAACTGGCGCCGGCGCTGGCCGCGGGATGCACCATCGTGCTCAAGCCCGCGGAGCAGACTCCGCTCTCCGCTATCCGGATGGGCGAACTGATTACCGAGGCCGGTTTCCCCGACGGCGTAGTGAACATCGTGACCGGATTCGGAGAGACGGCCGGCGCTGCCCTGGCCGAACATCCCGATGTCGACAAGGTCGCCTTCACCGGCTCGACCGAGGTCGGCAAGCTGATCGTCAAGGCAGCGGCCGGCAACCTCAAGCGGGTTTCGCTTGAACTGGGCGGCAAATCGCCGGCCATCGTCTTTCCCGACGCGGATCTCGAACTAGCCATCGCCGGCACCGCGAGCGCCATCTTCTACAACCAGGGCCAGTGCTGCACCGCGGGCTCGCGCCTGTTCGCCCACAAATCGATCTTCGACAAGATCGTCGAAGGCGTGACCAAGGAGGCGGGCAAGCTCAAAATCGGGCACGGGCTCGATCCTTCTGTAAACCTCGGGCCGTTGGTCTCCAAGGAGCAGCACAATCGCGTGACCGGCTTCCTGGAGTCTGGACGACAAGAGGGCGCCGAAGTCGTTACCGGCGGCAAGGCCAAGGGCAACCAGGGCTATTTTGTTGAGCCGACTGTGCTCGCGCGGACGGACCGCAATATGAAGGTGGTGCGGGAAGAGATTTTTGGCCCGGTGGTATGCGTTCAGTCCTTCGACGATGCCGACCTGGACGCAGTCGCCAAATTCGCAAATGACACCGAATATGGCCTGTCCTCCAGCGTCTGGACGCAGAATCTGAAGGCTGCCCACATGATGGCGCGCAAGATCAGGTCGGGCACGGTCTGCATCAACACCCATAACTACGGCGATCCTGCGTGGCCATTCGGCGGTTACAAGCAATCCGGCTGGGGTCGTGAAATGGGCAAGGAAGTCATGGAGCACTACACCGAAACCAAGGCTGTCGCCGCTCGTTTGTGACCACGGCTACGGCTTATTGCTCAGCAGCGGAGAAGGTATTACAGGCACTCACTTGTCCGCTGTTGAGCCCCCGGTTGAACCATCCCACGCGCTGCTGGGACGAACCGTGGGTAAACGAGTCCGGGGTGACATAGCCCCGGGCCATCTTCTGCATCCGGTCGTCGCCCACTGCGGCGGCGGCTTGTAAGGCGGCCGGCACGTCCCCTTGTTCGAGGATTTGCCGGTCCGCTGTGGAGCGCGCCCACACGCCGGCAAAGCAGTCCGCCTGTAACTCCATCGCTACGGATAACTGGTTACGCGCCCGCGGGTTCTGCTGCTGCATGGCCCGCACCTTGCTCTCGATGCCCAGCACATTCTGCACATGATGCCCAATTTCATGTGCAATTACGTATGCCTGGGCAAACTCGCCGGACGCGCCGTACTGCTTCAGCTGATCCCAGAACCCGAGGTCGAGGTACACCTTCTGATCCGCCGGACAATAAAACGGCCCCGTCGCCGATTCCGCTGCCCCGCAACCGGACCGGGTATAGTCGCGAAAAAGCACTAGCTTCGCCCTTGGGTAGCGGATGTTCTCCCGGGCCAGAATCCGGGTCCAGGTGTCCTGCGCATCGCCCAGCACAAACGAGGCTAGTTGGGCGGAACGGTCCTCCTGAGGCGATGCAGCCCGCGGCGGCCCTTGCTGCACATGGGTTGTGCCGCCGCCCGAAAAGTAAGCGCCAATGTAATTGCGCCCGGTAACCAGGCTGACCACCAGCAGGATAAGGAATCCCACAATCCCAAGCCCGCCCCCGCCGAAGCCGCCGCCACCCGATTGGCCTCGCCGATCCTCAACGTCACTGCTAAGACCACCAGGAGTCCAACGCATAAAGTGCTAAGAGTGTAGAACGAATGAGCCGGGTTTAAATACGCCAGATTTGGCCATCTGCAAACATTCCGGGCGAGTTCTGCGTCCATTCCTGTAATTCCGGTCTTCCAATTGGGTCCGACGCAACAACATGTTGAGGAGGAAGCCGCCCGTGGCAGCATCGATTTTGATCGTGGGAGATGACCCTGTTCTTTTACATACACGCGCCGAGCTGCTGCGGGATTGGCAGATCGCGACCACCAGCTCATGGGAAGCAGAAAAAGCCATTCTGGCGCGAACGTACGACCTGTTGATCTTTAGTCAAACGGTGCAGGAGAAGGTAGTAAAAGGCTTGATCGATCAGGCCCGCCAGCTACATCCAGAATCCAGAATATTGGCGATTCGGTCGGGTGAAGAGTGCCACTTGGGATCACCCACGTACCAGGTGGAGCTGAATAACCCAGGCTGGCTTCGTTCCGCGGTCGCCAAGATACTAGAGTCCTGCCCAACGCCCGCTGAACAGTGAATCTCACGCGTTTCCTACATAAAAGCCAGCGCGATGCCCAGGAGCACGACCAGCACGTGAAAACCGAAGGTGCGCAGGAAACGGCTAGTGATTTTGCCGCCGCCGGGTAAATCCACTGACGATTCGTTGGAATGCTCGATTTGCGGATCGACAGGGGAGGGGGGGACCATGCAAACCTCTTTCCGTTCCTGAGATTATCGACTCATTCAGCGGAAAGTCACCCCTCTTCTATCTACAACCTTTAGTGCAGGTACCCTTCTTGCGCCGGGTAGACAATAAAATTCCAGGCCTTCCTTGAGGCTCATGTAGCGAAGCCATTTCTCAATCTACGGTCGTCGCAAGGACAACCGATCCATCGCGCCAGGGTCTACTGACCGGAGGCGGGGACAAACACAACGTAATTGCGGTTGATATAAAGCCGGTAGTGGCCGGGTGTCGTATCGGCGAGAACCTGCAAGGGCGTAGGCCGCTTCAATGCGGCGTCGCGATTGCCCGCAGTGGTAAAGATGTCGTGAGCGCCGAGGTCCATCACAATAAACTTTGTGCCCTCGATAAAGCCCACCCCATAGGCTCCTGCCTTCAGCGTCTGCCCATTGATCTGGAGAGGCACTTCGGTGATGAAATAAGCCTGATATTTCTGCTGCACTGCCGTCGAGTAGCCCGAAGTATCCACCAGGGCGCAAAGCACCAACATGCCATCGGGCAGCTTCACTCCGCCGGAGTTGCGCGCCTGTACGCTTGCTACCTGGCCGCGAAAGAAGACCGTGGCCGGAATAGCCTTGGCCGCGTCTGCCGCGTTCAGTACGCTCGCGGCAGACGAAGGATCGGCTGCGTACGTCTTCGCGGGAAGGGAAAGGGATAAGGCCACCAGGGCAAGGAGCATCCACTGCGCGATGGGCTGGCGAGTGAAGTTGGCAGGTCGAGATGTTCTGGACAGCAAGGACCCTCCTTACAGGTCACTTTAGCGGTTGAATCCGGCAAAGATGAATGTACATCGAGCCCGGCTCGGTTTCATACCCCGGAAACTGGTCATGCGGCGCTTTGCGTGAGTGGGCGCATCAAATCCCCGGTGTCTTTGGACGGAGTCGCGTTCAGGAAATCCGGGCCGATGATTCCCTGCAGTGGAGTTTCAGATTGGAGCGTTCGTGCCCCTTCGTAAGTTAACAAAAAACCCCCACCCCGAACCGCCGGCCGCCACGGGTGGATCCCAAGCCCAAACCGATCTGGATCGGCCAACCGCGGATGCGATCTACGAGCAGGTTTCGCGCAACGCGCGCCACGAGCTCAATCGCTCAGCGATCGGCCTTTTCATTTCCGGAGTGGCCGGTGGAATCACCATGGGCTTGACCGCGCTAAGCACGTCGATTGTCATCGCCCAGTTAGGGCAAAGCCCAACCGCCAGGTTCGTTGCCGACCTCTTGTATCCCATCGGGTTTATCGCCGTCATTCTCGGCCGGGCGCAACTGTTTACAGAAAATACCCTTTACCCTGTCGCCTTGATGCTCGCAGAGCGGCGTCATGGTTGGAGAACCCTTCGCTTATGGGCCATCGTTCTTCCCAGCAATGTTTTGGGAGCATTTCTCTTCGCGCTGCTGGCGGTGAAGACGGGTGCCCTTCGTCCGGAATTTGTAGCTGCGATGACGCGTCTGGGGGTGCAGGCTGCCGGCGTCACAACGAGCCATGTCTTCTGGAGTGGCGTGATTGGTGGCTGGATCATCGCGCTGGTCGCCTGGCTGGTGAGTGGCAGCCACTCCATCACCGGCTCCGTGATGCTGATCTGGCTATTGACGTTTGTTGTGGGCCTGGGTGGCTTTGCTCACTGCATTGCGACCAGCGGCGAAATTCTAGCGGCGATTCTCGATCATCAACTCGCTGTGTCGAGATACTTCGCCTGGCTTGCCCCGGCAACCCTGGGCAACATCTGCGGCGGCGTGCTGCTGGTTACTCTGCTCGAGTATGGCCAGGTGAAGGGCGGAGAAGAGGCGGGCTATTACCATTAGACCTGGGCCGATGAGTCCCGAGGATGTCGAGAGCCGTGATAGATACCAAAAAAAAGACCTTTGCTCCCATTGAAAGCTATGCCCTGATCGGCGACTGCGAAACCGCCGCGCTTGTCGGCCTGGATGGGTCGATCGATTGGCTTTGCTGGCCGGAGTTTTCCTCCGACGCGTGTTTTGCCCGCCTGTTAGGGGCGGAAGAAAACGGACGCTGGTTGCTGACTCCCGCGGTTGAAGTGACCAAGACGACGCGCAAGTACCGCGATCACACGCTCATTCTCGAGACCACCTTCGAAGCCCCTGATTTCGAAGTGATGCTGATCGATTTCATGCCCGATTCGCGCCGCCAACAACACCTCTGACATCGTACGCATCGTGAAGGGAATTCGCGGAAGCGCGCCGATACAGATGGAGCTGTCCATACGCTTCAACTACGGAACGACCGTGCCCTGGGTCACGCGCAGCGATGGCGGAATCCGCGCCATCGCCGGCCCTGACCTTGTGGTTCTTCGCACCAAGGCCCCGCTCGCCGGCGAAGATCTCACCACGGTCAGTGAATTCACGGTGAACGAAGGGGAGAGCGTCGACTTCGTAATGACCTATGGCCGTTCGCACCTGCATGCGCCGCGCGCGATCGATGTAGACAAAGCCCTCGACAGAGACGCAGAGATTCTGGGAGGAATGGGCCGCCATCTGCAGCTACCAGGGACCTTACCGGGACATAGTGGAGCGTTCGCTGATAACGCTGAAAGCTCTCACCTACCGGCCGACGGGTGGCATCGTCGCTGCGGTAACCACGTCGCTGCCGGAGCAGTTGGGTGGTCCCCGCAATTGGGATTATCGCTATTGCTGGCTGCGCGATGCGACCTTCACTTTGGACGCCCTCATGCATGGCGGGTATTACCAGGAGGCAAAGGCCTGGCAGCAGTGGTTGCTGCGCGCCATCGCCGGCAGTCCAGACCAGGTTCAGATCATGTATGGCATTGCCGGTGAGCGCTACCTGCCGGAGCGCGAATTGACCTGGCTTTCCGGATATGAAGACTCCAAACCCGTACGCATCGGGAATGCAGCTTCAGAACAGTTGCAGCTCGACATCTATGGCGAGGTGCTGGGAGCTTTTCATCAGGCGCTGGGCCGGCTGGGCAAAGACGGGGAGGTATCGTTTTCCATGCTGCGCCACTTGGTCGAGCATCTCGAAACCATCTGGCAGCAGCCCGACGAGGGCATTTGGGAGACGCGCGGTGGAAGACAACACTTCACCTATTCCAAGATGATGGCCTGGGTTGCCTTCGACCGGGCCATCAAGGCAGCAGGGCTCTTGCATGCTGGTGCTCCCGTGGAACGGTGGCAGAAGGTGCGGAACGAAGATTCACGATGAAATCTGCAGCCAGGGGTACAACGAGAAGCTGGGTAGCTTTGTGCAGAGCTATGGCTCTGACCAGCTCGATGCATCTCTGTTGCTCATGCCGATGACGGGCTTTCTTCCTGCTGCGGATCCGCGGGTTATCGGCACCCTGAAGGCAATCGAACAACAGTTGATGTCCGGCGGCCTGGTGCTGCGCTATAACACCGCGACGTCTTCGGATGGGCTTCCGCCTGGAGAGGGAGTCTTTCTCGCCTGCAGTTTCTGGATGGTGCGTGCTCTCCAGTTGCAAGGGCGTGACGACGATGCAAGAAAGCTCTTTGAGCGGGTGTTGTCGCTGGCCAACGACGTCGGTTTGCTGGCGGAAGAATACGATCCCGGGGCCAGGCGCCTGGTTGGAAATTTCCCCCAGGCCCTTTCCCATATCGCGCTGGTGAATGCCGCCTTCAACCTGGGCGGTCCTGGCTCCGGCAGGGCATCGCCGACGAAGTAGGCTCCTTCCTGCATCCAACAGGAATATCGCATTCTTTCTCTTACCAGGGTGTGGCCGGCACTGTTCTCGCCGCTACGCCAAAAAGAAAGATCTGACCGCCGGAGGAATGGCATGCACGTATTTGAAGTCTGGGCTCCTTATGCCCGCACCATGGAAGTCAAAATTGGCAACGAGAAGTTTGCCATGGCCGGCAAGGAAAGGGGCTGGTGGTCCGCGGAGGTGTCCACTGCGGGGCCGGGCACCGACTATGGCTTCGTGATCGATGGCCTGGAGCCGGCGCTTCCCGATCCGCGCTCGCGCTGGCAGCCGAACGGGGTACATGGTGAGTCGCGAGTGGTCGATGACGCCGCGTTTGCCTGGAGCGACAGCGGCTGGCAGGCGCCCCCTCTTTCCAGCGCGCTCATTTACGAACTGCATCTCGGCACCTTTACTCCGGAAGGAACGCTGAAGGCCGCTGAGGGCCACCTGGACTATTTGAAAGACCTGGGCGTGACCCACGTGGAGCTGATGCCGATTGCAAACTTCCCCGGCAAGCGCGGATGGGGCTATGACGGGGTGGATTTGTATGCGCCGTTCAATGCCTACGGGGAGCCCGACGACCTCAAGCGGTTTGTGAATGCATGCCATGGCAAAGGGCTCGCGGTGCTGTTGGACGTGGTCTATAACCATCTCGGTCCGGTGGGCAATTACCTGAGCAAATTTGGACCCTACTTCACCAATCACCACTCCACACCCTGGGGTGACGCGGTCAACTTCGAAGAAGCCGGCTCGACCGAGGTGCGCCGCTTCCTGATCGACAACGCGCTGATGTGGCTGGCCCAATACCACATGGATGGATTGCGCCTGGATGCGGTCCATGCATTTAATGACCGCTCTGCGATTCACTTTCTGGAGCAGCTGGCGGGCGAAACAAGAAGGCTCGAAGCGGCCCTGGGGAAGCATTTCGTTCTGATCGCCGAAAGCGATCTGAACGATCCCAGAATCGTAAAAGCAGAGGAGGCGGGCGGATACGGTCTCGATGCTCAATGGAGCGACGATTTCCACCATGCCTTGTTCTCTGTCATCTCCGGCGAGCGTGAAGGATATTACGCGGACTTCGGCTCGCTCGCCGCTTTAGCCAAGTCTCTGCACTGCGTTTTTGTTTACGACGGCAAATATTCTGAATATCGCGGGCGCATCCATGGACGCGAGGTGGTGGGCCTCTCCGGCCATCGCTTCGTCGGATTCGTTCAGAACCATGATCAGGTAGGCAATCGTGCCCAGGGCGAACGCGTGAGCCATGAAGCAGGCGTTGGTCGCGCGAAGATAGCCGCCGCGCTTGTGCTCACCGCGCCCTTCGTGCCCATGCTCTTTCAGGGCGAGGAGTTCGGAGCCTCTGCGCCTTTTCTATACTTCACCGATTACGATGATCCCGAGCTGGGGCGTGCGATCTCCGAGGGACGCAAGAAGGAATTTGTCGCCTTCGGCTGGAGTCCCGATCAGATTCCAGATCCTCAGGCGGAGCAGACGTTTACCGGCTCCAGGTTGCAGTGGTCAGAGTTGAATGAGGAGCCTCATGCCTCACTGCTGCAGTGGCACAAAGACCTGATTAATCTGCGCCGAAGCAGCCGCGACTTGTCCGATGGAAACCTTAACGCCGTCCAGGTGCGGTTCGATGAGGCAGCGCAGTGGCTGGTGCTGGAACGCGGCAGTTTCCGCATTGCCTGCAATCTGGGCAAAGCGCCAGTGGAGGTGGAAGTCGGAGCGGCGGCCAGTTGATGCTGGCTTCCGATGAGTCCATCTCCCTAAGCGGCGCGAAGATCAAGCTGGGGCCCGATAGCGTGGCCGTGGTGTCTGGGCTCAAGTGACCAATCAGTGCAATAATCTTAGCGAAGCACTGAGGAAAGTTGCCTGTGAGCCGATGCATCTTGCTCGTATATCTGGCTGCGAGCTTGCCGCTCATGGCGCTGGGTCAAAGCGCCCCCTGGCAACCGAATCTTACCCGTCAACAGACCTATACTGTGCATCGGGCTTCGAGCGCCGATCCCACTGGAGCCAATGCCGACCGCCGCAAAGTGGCACCCGGGGAAACCCTCACCCTGCTCGACACGGATGGTCCCGGCCTGGTCTCGCACTTGTGGTTTACGATTGCCAGCTCAGAACCCTACCATCTGAAACGGATTGTGTTGCGCATCTATTGGGATGGTGAGGAGACTCCGAGCGTGGAAGCTCCGATCGGAGATTTCTTTGGTCTCGGTCTCGGCTACTACAACCCGTGGCAGTCTGAAATGCTTTCGGTGGGCAGCGTAAAAGATTTGAACTGCTTTTTTCCCATGCCCTTTCAGCGGCATGCGCGGATTACCGTAACCAATGAAGGCAAGCTGCCTCATTAAGGCCCTCTACTACAACATCGATTACCGCACTGACACCACGCCGCTGGCGCCGGGCACGTTGTATTTCCACGCGCAGTATCGTCAGGCGCAACCCAATCATGGCTGGACAAACAAGTGGACGCGCAACGCCGAACCGCTGGTGAATAAGAAGGCCAACCTCACCGGCCAGGATAACTACGTGTGGTTCGAGGCCAAGGGAAGCGGTCAATATGCGGGAGTGACCATGTCCATCTTGCAGAACCAGAATGATTGGTGGGGCGAGGGCGACGACATGTTTTTTGTCGATGGGGTAAAGAAGCCAAACATCGCCGGCACCGGCGCAGAGGATTATTTTCTTGGCGCCTGGGGTTTTAAAGATCACCCTTTTTCCTATCAGTTGTACGGCGCGCCGATCGTAGGGAAGGGACGGGCGGGGTCGAGATCGAGCGTGTATCGTTTTCATCTCGATTCGCCTATCGTCTTCAACACATCGTTCAAGGCGACCATTGAACATGGCAACGCCAACCATCGCTCGGATAACTATTATTCGGTGGCCTATTGGTATCAGACCGAGCCGCACGCGCCCTTTCCGCCCCTGCCGCCGGTGGAGCAGAGGCTGCCCATGCTGGAGCCGGTGGGCGGACCGGGAAGCACCATGCCGGCTCCGGCCGCAGTCAAGCGGTGAAGAGAACCGCAGATCTCTCCACCATGCTGCGCTCCGAATTTCCTATCGAGGTTGGTGGCCAGCCATCAACCTCGACACGGAAATCCGTAGTGGAAGATCTGCGGTTCCCTCGAGATACGATACAGTGAACGTGTCAAATAACCGCGGCCAATCCTAATGTGAACAACAGTCCAATGACCGAGAGTATGGTTTCACTGGTGGACCAGGTTTTCATCGTATCGGCCACGCTCAGGTTGAAGTACTCCTTGACCAGCCAAAAACCGCCATCGTTGACGTGGGAGAAGATGAGTGCTCCCGCGCCCGTGGCGATGGCCAGCAATTCCGGGCGAACGCCGGGACTATGCAGGAGGATGGGGCCGACGATGGTGGCGGACGTAGTCATGGCGACCGTGGAGGATCCAGTGGCCAGACGAATGAGCGCGGCGATCAACCATCCCAGCAAGAGCAGCGACACGTGGGCGTGCAGTGCAACCGCGACGATTGCTTGCGAAACGCCGCTATCCTGAAGAATGCGTCCGAACCCGCCGCCCGCTCCAATCACCAGAGTAGCGTTGGCGGTGGGCGCCAGGCATTCATTGGTGAATTTCAGAATCGTCTCCCGGTTGTAGCCGCGCATTTTACCCAGCGTGACAAAGCTGACCAGCACCGCAACCAGCAGCGCGATATCAGCACTGCCCAACAGGTGCAACGCACGGTTAGCCACGCTGCCGGGTGTTGTCACCAAGCCGGCCCAGCTCCCGGTTAACATCAGCACCACCGGCAACAGAATGGTAGTCACGGCCAAGCCAAAGCCGGGCAAACTGCGATTGGTTTCGTGCTTGAGAAATTCTTCCGCCATGGGATTGTGCTCGCTGAGGACAAGCCTGGGAGCGATCCAGCGCGCATAAATGGGGCCTCCGATGGCCGCCGTGGGGATGCCGATCAGCAGGGCAAACAAGATCGTCCGCCCCACGTCGGCGTGGAAGATTGTAACCGCCAGCATGGCTGCCGGGTGGGGCGGCACCAGGGCGTGGTCTACGGAAAGGCCGGCAAGCATGGGCAGTCCGACCAGGACCAGGGAAGTGCGCGTGCGGCGGGCCACAGTAAACACAATCGGTACCAGCAGAACGAAGCCCACCTCGAAGAAGACGGGCAAGCCCACGATGAGCGATGCCAGCAGCATGGACCAGGGGACGCGCCGTTCCCCGAAAAGCTGTATCAGCGTCTCCGCGATGCGGTCCGAGGCTCCAGACTCCGCCATCATTTTGCCCAGCATAGTGCCCAGGCCGACCACGATCGCGATGTGCCCCAGCGTATTGCCTGTCCCGGTTTCGAAGGAGCCAACGACGGTCTCGAGCCGCATTCCGGTGGCAACGGCCAGCGCCAGCGAAACTGTCAGCAGAGAGAGAAAGGGGTTAAGCTTCACCACCGCGATAAGCAGAATGAGCACCACCACAGAAGTGGCGGCTGCGATCAGCAGATAGAGGCCGTGGCTGTCGATCATGGGCGCAAGGGATCCGGATTGGCTGGGTTCATTGTCTCCTGCGCGGGCGAGGCAGAAAGCGTCCGCCTCGCTGCCCGGTGGCATCCCCGTCCTGATAGGACAGTACGCCGTTGACCCAAACAGCCGCGATACCCTCGGCGCAGCAGATTGGGTTGGTGAAAGTAGCTGTATCCCTGATGGTCTCCGGATCGAAGAGCACCAGGTCGGCGTGCGCGCCTTCGTGAATGCTGCCTCGCCCCTCCAGCCCGAATCGTTGGGCGGGCATACCGGTCATTTTGTGCACGGCATTTGCCAATGGGAAGAGACCTTGTTCCCGGCAGTAGTAGCCCAGCACGCGGGGAAACGTCCCCCACAACCGGGGATGGGGCAGCGGGTCGTGCGGCAGTCCATCCGACCCGATCATGGTCGCCGGATGTTGCAGGATGCGGCGCACATCCTCTTCCGACATGCTGTGGTAGATGGCCCCGGCGGGTTGCAAACGTTCGGCCGCCTGGCGCTGTGGGATTCCCCAGGCAAGAGCGATTTGCTCCAGCGTCTGGCCGGCAATCTCCGGATGAGGTTTCGACCAGGTGATAACAATACGAACGCGCTCATCCACCTGGCGAATGTCGAGCGTGCTCGACGAGGCCGCATAGGGATAGCAGTCGCACTGCACCGGCTGTTCCGCCCGCGCCGTATCGAGTGTGTTGAGGACCTCCGCGCTCCTGCCCCAGTTTGCGACGCCTGCGCATTTCAGATGGGAGATAACCACCGGCACCTGGCATTGGCGGCCCACCTGGAATACTTCCCGCATGGCTTCGACGATCGCTTCAGCCTCCGTGCGCATGTGCGAAACGTACACCGCGCCGGCGGCCGCGAGCGGCTCGGCCAGCGACAGGACCTCTTGCGGGGGAGCGGCGTTGGCCGACAAGTAGGCGAGTCCCGTACTCAACCCCAACGCACCGGCGTCCAGGGCCTCGATGAGTTGCTCGCGCATGGCCTGGATCTCCGTCGCGGTCGCCGCGCGGTCGAGCCGATCCATATGGTTGTTGCGCAGCGCCGTATGCCCGGCCAGGGCAGCCACATTCACCGCCGGCCGGGCCGCATTGACCGCTGCGACATACTCCGCGAAGGTGGGGTAGCGAAAGGCGTCCGCGTCTCCCAATAAATTCATAGGATCGGGTGGGTCCCCGGCCAACTTCACCGGCGCCGCGCTAATGCCGCAATTGCCGACGATCACCGTGGTGACGCCCTGCGACAGCTTGGCCAGCATCTGTGGAGTACGTATCACGCTGGTATCATCATGCGTGTGCACATCGATGAAGCCCGGGGAGAGCACCCGTCCGTCTCCATCCGTAACTTGCCGGGCGCTGTAGTCAGGGAGTGCCCCGACCGCGCGGATGAGGCCGCCTTCGATAGCGACGTCGGCTGGGTAAGGCTCGCCGCCGCTGCCGTCCAGAACACGCACATTTCGGATCAGGCTGTCACAATCAGGCATAGGGCACCATTCCTATTCCGGTATACACCATCCTTCTCACCTTCTCAGCAGCAGAGAAATCAGTCTAGACTGATGCAGACGTGTTTCACCTGAGGAGGTCGCACCATGTCCGAGGAAGATCTTAGGGCAGAGATTGAGAAGCTGCGCGCGGAAAACGATCAGCTCAAAACCAAGGGTGTCCGTGGACTGAGTTTGAAAGTGAGTGAGAAGGGAGCTGTATCGCTTTACGGCGTTGGCCGATTCCCCGTGACCCTCTACAAAGAACAGTGGATAAAAATCCTGGGCATGAAGGATGAAATCGAAGCCTTCCTGAACAACAATGCCCATTTGCTGAAGACCAAGGAATAAGTCGGGTTCTACGTTTCCCCATTGCAGCGGAGTTTGACTGCCTGAGGAATGCCGGCTTGGGCTGCACCGTAGATAGCTTCAATGATCGCCATGTCGACACAACCGTCCGTCCCGCTGGAGGGCGGAATCGGTCCGCCCCGTGTGGTCTGGGAAAGCGCCTCGATCTGCGGCCCGAACTCATCGACTACCGGGAACTCCCTGTGCACCAGCTCATTTCCCAGGCCGGCGTTGAGCACACGCACGTGTTCAAAGGGAACGCTGGAGTAAGTGAGCTGAGCCGAGTGTTCCCTCTCCGCGCCGCTGCGCCAAATGTGAGGGCAATCTATTGGAGGTGCCAAAACCTGCAATCAGCTAGCCGATTATCGCGCCGGCATAGGTTGTACCAATGAGGGCAAACCCAAAGCGTTGCCTGTCAACCTGCTGCGACAGAACCTCTCTCGGCATCTTTCCCGTTCCACCCGCAGGCTGTACCATTCGAAGCATTCCGCGCACCGTAGTGGTAGCCGAGGCAACAGATGCGAACCACAGATCGCAAATTGGTTCTCAAGGTCATGCTGGTCGGCTCGGTCAGTCTATTCATGGTGCTGTCATCTTGCAGGAAGCAGGCAACTCGCAAGGAAACTCCCGCAGCGAGCCCGGCAGGACCCCAGGACCCCGACTTGAACGTAAGCGCGTCCGGGTACCATGGCAAGCACTTTAGCGGGCCGTTGTATATTCCACGGTCCTCTCCGATGGAAGATGGCACCATTGCCTATAACGTGATTTATCAGGATGGCGTCACGGTGGTTAGCAAAAACGATACGATGCGTTATCTGATCAGCATCGATCGCGATGGGAACTACTTGTTTGACTCCTCCGCCGGCCAGATCGCCAGGCTAAGAATCGGGAGCGTGGTCTTGCTCTCCGGCCTGGCGCTGCGCACGGTCGTCGATGTGCAGAAGACCGCCAACGGTTACTTGCTCAAGACGGACCCAGCCATGATCACCGATGCCATCAAAAATGGCCGGTTGGAAGGCACTTATAAGATCGACTTCAGCAGGATGCAGGCCCGGAGATCCTCCTCCGTGCAGGAGTGGCTTCCATCCAGGTTTTCTCCCTTCGGCACCGTGTATGCCTCGGGCCCACAGACAACACTGGGTGTGGCTGATTTTGATGTGGACTTTTCCGGTTACAACTACCATGTCAAATTCACGCCAGGGAATGATCGCATCGACGTGCGGGCGACCATCAAATTCGGGGGTAGCCAGGGCAAGCTGGCCTATGAAGGCGTCGGTTACCTTGGCAACTTTGTTTCCACCATCAGGATGCAGATCAAAGATGGCACGCTAACCAATCTGAATTTCACCAACTCCAACCTTACCGGCCAAGTCGAGCTAAAGTGGTATGCGGTGGCGACTGATGATATGAAAGCCGGGTCCGTGGCCAAAATTACTTCCTGGCCGGCTGAGCTGGTCAAGAGTGTGTTGCTTTCCAAGGCGGCTTATCATGTCCCCATCGTAGTGGGTGCGGTGCCCTTCGACCTGAAGATATCGCTTGGCTTTAGCTTTATTCCTGCTTTTACGTCGAAGAATAGCGTGGTTGAGGGTAGTAAGCTCATCAAGTACAGCGGCAGCGGCGGCTTTAATTTTTCCAACGGTAAGACAAGCCCATCCGGATCACTGAACGTTGAGAGCAACGTTGCCCAGCACGATGCCCGTGTGTTGGCCGAGGGGCCGGTGGGCTTTACGGCTGCTACGGAAGCACCGCGGTTGGAACTGACCTTAGGCTGGCCACCGGTGACCGCGCTCGTTGCCGGCTATCTCAACTTTGTCGCTTCCTATGGCATTGTAACCAACGGCATCGCCACTCCCGTTCCTTGTCAAACCAACATCATGGCTTTCAGCGTAACCGCGGGATCTACGTATAACTCACCCAACACTTTCGCCACCTGGCAGGCAACCGGAGCATCTTCTTCTGTCTCTCTCTGGTCGAAGACCCTAAAGTCTGCTGGTGCCGATGGTCTCATGTGTCCTGGCTGAACAGATACTTACGGAACTGTGATAGACCTCCTACTCGACGTTGCAACGGCAAAGCTCGGGAAAGCATCCTACCGCCTGCTTGCTTTTAAGCCTGCACAGGCAGTCGAAAGGATTTTAGATGAAACTCAACAAACGTTACCAAATGGCATTACTCTGCGGTGTTACCCTTCTTTTCGCAGGTTGTAACAAGCAGGACGACTCTAAGGCGAACTATCAAGCGGCGATCAACAACTACTACAAGGCCCACCCTCTCTGCATCTGGCAGGACACAAAAAAGCTTCCGGTGCAAGCGGCGACCGCTGACGACGCCAAGACTCAAGGCTATGACGCCCTGACTGATGCCGGCCTCCTTACCCGCACTACTGGAGAAAAGAAGGTCTTCATCATCGCTTCCAAGCAGGTAAACAATTACGATCTCTCAGCGCAAGGGCGGTCCTCATGGACGCCGGATACGACCCAGCCGGGATACGGAAATTTCTGCTATGGCCACCGTGCTGTGGATTCGATTGACAGCTTCACCACCGGTGTCAATGGTTCTGGCTTGAAGACGGCGGAGGTGAATTACCACTACAGCATCGCAGACGTCCCAGGATGGGCGCAGTCCGAGGAGGTAAAAACAGCATTCCCCTCTCTGGGTGCCTCGCTTGCGCAGAGCCAGCCCGGTCAGGATTCGCTGGTGATGAACGGCAGCAATTGGCAGGTGGCCAAGTAGACCAGCCGAAAGGCAGTGCATGCGGCGAGGTAGACACCGTATTTTTTTAACTGTGTCAGCCCCGGATCTAAGTCCGGGGCACTTGCTTTTCAAACCGCAAGAACGTTGCCATATGTGCGCTTTGGAGTCGGTGACACGGTGACTTTATTGACTTCTCGCGCGAAGTCTTCGAGTTTTTAAAACGAAATTGCCTCGACTTGCCGTGGCAGGTCGCTTGGCTCCGCTTAGAGGTTGTGACTTTTTTGGATTGCTTCATCGTCAACAACCGCTGGGTGCCCCATTCAAGCTGTTTTTTGGCTTGAGTGGGATACCATAGCACTCGACCCGCCTTTTTCTCTCATCCCGAAGCGATGCACTTCGCTCAGGATGACGATTCTGCGGGAGTTTAGACGAAAACACCCTAAACTTAGCTTTCACAGGACATAGTCCTGCATTATCCGGATCCTTGAACCCCTGGTTGGGGTTCAACGACGGTACTTGTCGTTATGGCTTCTCCGCCTTCAAGACAAACACAAGCAAAGAGCGAGCAGTGACGCCGTAGGCTTCGCCGACCTTGAAGCTCCCGCGCTCGCTGTTGTCGATGATGTTGGTGTCAATTAGTAACCACCATGTATCGCCGCCGGGGGAATCAGGCAAAGTAAATTCGACCAGATCGTGATGGTCGTTGATCACGATCAAGATCGTCGCTTCCCGTCCTCGTTGCTTTATTCCGGAAACCTGCGCCCGCCCATCCAGCAGCATGCCAAAGCAGCGCATGCCCGTATCGCTCCAATGCTCCTGCTCCATCTCCGATCCGTTGGCATTGATCCAGGTCAGATCCTTTACGCCCAACTCTTCGTCGTACTTGCCGGTGAGAAAGAGGTTGCGGCGCAAGATGGGATAGCGGTGGCGGAGGTTCGTGAGCCGACGGGTAAAAGCAATCAACGACTCACCCTTTTCCTGCAAATCCCAGTCGAGCCAGCTGATCTCGTCATCCTGGCAATAAGCGTTGTTATTGCCGCTCTGTGTGCGGCCGAACTCGTCACCGGCGAGCAACATAGGCGTTCCCTGGGCCAGGAGCAGGGTGGCCAGTGCATTCCGTATCATGCGCTTGCGTAGCGCAATGATGTCAGGGTCGTCGGTAGGGCCCTCTACGCCGCAGTTCCAGGAGTTATTGTTGGAACTGCCGTCCCTGTTATCTTCGCCGTTTGCTTCGTTATGCTTCTCGTTGTAGGTATACACGTCATTCAGCGTGAATCCATCATGGGCGGTGACAAAGTTGATCGATGCCCAGGGTCTGCGTCCTTGATGATTGAAGATGGCAGCGGATGCACATAGGCTCTCAGTAAGTGCGGCTGCTGGGGCATTACCGGTCCAGAACTGACGCGTCGTGTCGCGGAACTTGTCATTCCACTCTGCCCAACCGGGAGGAAAGCCGCCCACCTGGTAGCCGCCCGGGCCGCAATCCCAGGGTTCGGCGATGAGCTTGATCCTTGACAGGCATGGATCCTGGCTGCAGGCCTTGAGAAATCCGCTCTGATTATCAAATCCGTTCGGCTCCCGCGCCAGGATGGTTCCCAGATCAAACCGGAAGCCGTCGACACGGGTCTGCTCTGCCCAATAGCGCAGGCTGTCGGTCACCATCTGGATCACGCGCGCGTGACTCAGGTTTAGCGTGTTCCCGGTGCCCGTGTCATTGATGTAATAGCGCGGCTTATCGGGGAGCAAGCGATAGTAACTTGCGTTGTCGATTCCCTTGAACGATAGCGTGGGGCCGAGTTCGTTTCCCTCGGCGGTGTGGTTGTATACCACGTCCATAATGACTTCGATCCCGGCATCGTGGAAGCGGGCGACCATCTCCTTGAACTCGCGCAAGGCATGGCGGCGGTCATTGGCATACCGTGCATCGGGGGCAAAAAAACCGATCGTGTTGTACCCCCAGTAATTGGTCAGCCCCTTTTCCAGCAGGTTGCTGTCATTGATGAAGAAATGGACCGGCAGCAGCTCTACCGAAGTAACGCCCAGATCCTTGATGTACTTCACCACCGGCTCGGCGCCGAGACCCGCATACGTGCCGCGCAGCTTCTCGTCCAGCCCCGGAAACCGCTTGGTGAAGCCCTTGACGTGGAGCTCATAGATGATCGTGTCATCAAAGGGTATGCGGACCTCACTCAGCACGCCTTGACCATGCCAATCGAAGTTGGGATCGACCACTACGCACTTGGGCATGAACGGTGCGCTGTCGCGCTCGTCGAAGGTAGTGTCGTCCCCCGACTCCATCTTGTATCCAAATACGGCCGGATCCCACTTGAGCTCGCCAATGTGAGCTACCGCATAGGGATCGAGCAGTAGCTTGTTGGGGTTGAAACGGTGCCCGGCCTCAGGCTCATAGGGCCCGTGAACCCGGAGCCCATACACCGCTCGGGGGTGCACACCCGGGAGATAGCCATGCCAGATCTGGTTGGTGTACTCCGGTAGCTCAATCCGCTCCAGCTCCTTTTCGCCATTTTCGTCGAAAAGGCAGACCTCTATCTTCGTCGCGTGGGCGGAGAAAATAGCAAAGTTCGTGCCCTTTCCATCCCAGCAGGCGCCGCGTGGGTGGGGAAGACCTTCTGCAAGCGGGCCGGTGAGCGTTGCCGGCATGACCATTTCAGACATAATGATGTGATTCCTTTACAAGTGGTGGCGGTGGCAAAACCTGCTAATAACGACAAGAGTAGATTCAGATAGATGCAGATTCATACGTTTTAGCTGGTTCAACTCTGGCGTATGCCCAAGTCAGCGACGTTCTTTCAGCTCATCAAATCTTCCGCTGACCGCTACGGTTTGGGAGCCGGGGTAAGCAGACCCTGGTCGCGCATCCATTGCGCCAGCAGTACCGGCCACTGATCCAGTGCTGCGACCCCCGCCCCCATACCGCTGCCGTGTTCTCCGTGGCGGAAAATATGCATCTCCGCGGGAACGCCGGCGGCAATCAGGGCGTTATAGAAATCCACACTGGCGCTGATCGGCACCGTGCGATCGTCCGAGGTGCTGTAGATGAAGGTGGTTGGCGTCTGGGAGGTAACGTGCAGGCTCGGCGTGTATTTTTGCTCATCCTCCCTGCAGATTTCCGGCGGAATCGTTTTGATCACCGAGCAATAGGTGATGTAGTGACCGCTGGGCTGCATCGCGTTTAGCCACGGATAGCCAAGCACCAGAAAGTCGGGCCGGCTGCTGAGCCGCTCCAGCGGGTCGCTCGCGTCGGGCTTGCCTGCGTCGAAGAGCGTGCCCGCGGCCGCTGCCAAATGGCCCCCGGCAGAGAAGCCAACGAACCCAATGCGGTCCGGGAGGAAGCCGTACGTCGCGGCGGAAGACCGGACCAGCCGGACCGCGCGCTGAGCATCCTGTAAGGGAATGGGGTAAAGATATTTCGCCCCCAGCCGGTACTTGAGCACAAAGGCAGTCACCCCCTGGGAGGTGAACCAATCGGCTACCTGGCGGCCTTCCAGGTTGGTGGAAAGGTGTAGATAGGCCCCGCCGGGGGCCACGATCACTGCCGCCCCCGTGCCTTTTCCCTGCTGGGGAAGGAAGACGGTGAGGGTGGGCAAATCGGCTGCAGGGGTTCCCTGTACCTCGGGAGCTCCACTCGGCCAAAGCTGCAGCGTGGAGAGGCCGAGCGCAGGGTCGAGAGGCTGGTCAGGCTGACTCGAGGAACTGGCCGTCTGCGCATTTACCAAACCGGCCGCGAGCAGGCAAAGAATCACGGCAAATAGGGTCTTGTTCACTTTTGGCTCCTTGGTGCTATCAAAATCCTGTTCGGAACCCCTGGTGTAACGCAACTTTAATAATCCTGAACAATCAGGTCGCCCTCAAGATACTTCTTCGAAGGGTGTCCAGCCCCCCTCGAAAGGATCAGTCTCTTGCCCTTATTTGTCGCGGCTTTTAGCCGCGCCTCACGCCGGGGGCGATTGTTTCGCAATGTTCATGCGTCTTTTGCCGCGTGAAGCGGTTTCATGATCGTGTTCTCCGTGTAACTTGCTCGATCCCAAATGGTTGGTTGAGATTGGCCCGAATGAGGGTTTCCATCAGACGGCCTCCATCTTTAACTTGGAACCATCGTTGCACGCTTTCTTCACTGTTGCTTGAAAGGTGGTCCCCCGATGCTGAGTGCTAATCTTGCTGTCGATTCCGTCAGCCCGTTTCCCGGGGTCATTTCCCGTAAAATGCCTCTCGGCAAGGTTGTCCCTCGCCCGCCGGCCGCACTCAGTTTGGTTGAAGTGGGAACGTACGGAAATCGCATGGCGAAGCACCTGCACCTGGCGAGCGCTCCCATGATCAGCGTAAAAACCCGGCACAAGGCGCAGGTCGCCGTCACCCGGCTGCGTTCGGAAACGGGGCTGGTGGATCGGACCACACCCTTCGCCTGCGAGCGAGCGTTCACGGTCCAGTTACATCTGCGGGCTGTCTCGCCGGTCAACTTCTGGCTCCGTGGCCGGTCGGTCTCTGCCGAACCCGCACAAGAAGGAAGCGTCAGCATCATGCCTCTGGAACATGATCCTTCCATGTACTTGGGAAGCGCCTTTGATATAGTGCAATTTTATGTGCCTCGCGCCGCCCTGGATGAATTCGCGGATGACAACGATGGCTGCAGGTGCGATACGCTCACTTGGCCCGTAGGCAAGGTGGATTCCCGGCTAAAGAGCCTGGCGTTATGCCTCCTGCCCGTGCTCGACAGGCCAGAACTTGCCAGCGAGCTGTACGTCGACCACCTGGTTTTTGCCGCGCAGGCGTACATAGCCCGCACCTACGGTGGGATCAAAATTGCTCCATCCATTGTGCGTGGAGGATTGGCGCCCTGGCAGTTGCACCGCGCCACCGAGATGTTGAAGGCAAACCTGGATGGACAGATTGCGCTGTCTCAGGTCGCGCGCGAGTGCAAACTATCTGTCAGTCACTTTGTCCGCGCATTCAAACAGACGGTTGGGGAGCCGCCCTATCGCTGGCTGCTGCAGCAGCGCATCGATGCTGCCAAAGAGCTTCTCCTGCATTCCGAGCTGCCTATGGTAGAGATCGCGCTCAAATGTGGCTTCGCGGACCAGGCATGTTTCATCCGCGCGTTCCGGAAATTGCTCGACACCACCCCTGGAGAGTGGCGGCGGATACGCATGCAATAGACTGCATATCCTGCCGTCACGGGCTTTTAGCATGCAGAGGAATCAGTCGATGCTGTCAATAATTTCACCCAGGAACCAGCACCTGCGCTCTGTCTCGTCGATCCAGACTTCGATCAGGCTGGCGGTCGCCACATCGTTGTGACGATCACACAGATCGTGGGTGGAACGCATCGATGCTGTCAGTTGCCGATTGTCAGCGTAAAGCTCGCTGAGCATCGTTTTGGGGGGAATGTGGTGGCCGTTATTGTCTTTGAGCCGTTGATGGCTCGCAACCTCGCCGATGGAGTGAAGGGTGATACCTCCCAGCTTCCGGGCTCGCTCCGCAACCGGGTCCGTCATGGCGAAGATTTGATCCGCGTGCTCATCGAGCAATAAGTGATAGTCGCGGAAGTGCTTACCCGTCATATGCCAATGGAAGTTTTTCGTCTTGAGGTAGAGAGCGAAGAGATCCGCCAGCAAAAGACGGAGATCGCCCGATATCTCTTCGACCGCAGTGTGATCCAGCAGTCCAACGCTCTTGATCGTCGTCGCTTTCTCGTTTTTTGCTTCAACCTTTTCTGCCGTTGCCATCATCATCTCCTTCTGCCGCCTGGGAGAAGGGTTGAACCCTTGTCGCAGACGCTATGTTGATTGATGCTCCCGCGCAGAAAACGTTCTAATTTTCCCGTGGAATCCTGCGCCGGCCGGGGCACCCAGGGCAGCAATAAGAGCAAATTATGAGCAAGCAGGAACAAGATGTCGAACCATGCTCTGCCTAGTCTTGGGATGAACGAGAAAATCGTTTCGGCCGCCACCGTGCGAAGGGCAATCTATGGTAGGCAAATGCACCAACCTAACCTGTCTGGTGGAACCGCATTACTTCAGAGGCGGAAAAGTCTACCTTTTCGAAATTGATACTGCCACTGGTGCAAAATGGCCTGGTCCCGTGACACTACTGCGAAGGCTCTCTTGACGCCAGTCGCGGGGTAAGCCCGGTGATCCCACTCTTCAGCGCGAAGGATGGGGCCGCCGGCGAGAGGAAGAGGAATTGCATGTCCGAGATCGAGCGTTACGATGCCGTTGTGCTGGGCACCGGAGAAGCCGGAAAGTACATGGCCTGGCATTTGGGGTCGAGCGGGAAACGCACCGCGGTCATTGAGCGCAAATACATCGGAGGTAACTGCCCCAACGTCGCGTGCCTGCCCAGCAAAAACGTGATTCAGTCAGCCAAAGTCGCCTCTTATTTTCAGCGGGGTAAAGAGTTCGGCGTATTGACGGATAAGTGGGCAGTTTCCATGCCGGGTGTGCGCGCCCGCAAGCGCCAGATGGTGGACGGTCTTCACCAGATGCACATGGATAACTTTGCCCGCAGCAAGGTGGAGATTGTCATGGGGGAAGGCCGCTTCATCGACGATAGAACCCTGAAAGTCTCGCTAAACGGGGGAGGAGAACGCATTCTCCGGGGCGACCAGGTTTTTATCAACACTGGGACCAGGGCCTTCATCGGTAACATACCCGGTCTCGCCGAGGCCTCTCCGCTCACTCATATCGAGGCGCTGGAACTAGACATTGTCCCGGAGCATTTGCTGATTCTCGGCGGTGGCTTTGTGGGGCTGGAATTTGCCCAGGCGATGCGTCGTCTCGGTAGCCGCGTGACCATCGTGGAGCGCAATGACCGGCTGCTCCACAGCGAGGATCAGGATGTTTCCGAGGCCATCACCCAACTCTTTCAAGACGAGGGCATCGTCACTGTGGCCAATACCAGCCTGGGGCGCGTAGAAGGAAAATCGAGCCACGGGGTGAGGTTGTACGGTTCCAGGCGTCAGTCTCAGATCATCGTGGAAGGTTCCCACCTGCTGGTAGCGACGGGACGCGTGCCCAACACAGACGGTATCGGACTTGATTTGGCTGGAGTGAAGCTTACGAAAAAAGGTTATGTTGATGTGAATGAGCGGCTGGAGACCACCGCTCCTGGTGTTTGGGCGCTCGGCGACTGCGCTGGTAGTCCCTTGTTCACGCACATATCGTTCGACGATTTCCGCATCGTTCGCGACAACCTGGGGGGCGCGCAGCGCACGACCACGGCAAGACAGGTGCCTTCCTGCCTCTTTACCGATCCGGAACTTGCCCATGTGGGACTCGACGAATCGCAGGCAAAGCAGCAGGGCATTGCTTATCGTCTGGGTAAAATCCCCATGTCCAGCGTGCTGAGAACCCGGGCGATGTCTGAAACCAGGGGATTTCTTAAAGTGCTGGTCGCTGCAACGGATGATCAGGTTTTGGGATTTACAGGCTTTGGCGAGGGTGCCGGCGAAATCATGGCTACCGTCCAGCTCGCCATGAAAGCGGGTATCCCCTACACTGTGTTGCGCGACATGACGATCACGCATCCCACGCTTGCAGAAGGAATCGTTGCGCTCTTATCAAAGGTGCCCGCCATCAAATAGACCGGCCCTCACATTGCAAATCCGCCAAGCGCCATGAGCAAAAGCAGCCCAATAATCAAGAAATCTGCAAACCGCTTGTTCGCTTTGACCGAGCGGGTGACATGGAGCTGGACGACGGATTCCCTTGCCGTTCTGTCTCGCCAATGCATCACGTCACCCCTCCCGGGAACGGTCAGCTTTCTATTTCGCCGACCGGTCTATACCATCGACTTGCGCAAAGCCACTTTGGCGCGCGCCAAGCGGGACTTGGTCGCTGGGATCGAGATCCCCATATTGTGGGCGATCTGCTTCATCGAATGGCCTTCCATCTGTCCCAGCTCGACGACCGATCGAAGAGTGCTGGGCAGACGGCAGATGGCCCGCTTCAGACGCACAGACTTCTCGTGTCCCACGTAATGTTCCTCGGGGTTGGCGGAGTAGTCGGCTATTTGCCAGGTCTGCCAGGTCTCTCCTTCAGCGGTCGCATCCATGGAAGTCTCCAGGCGAATGCGCCTCTTACGCAGAATCATGAGAGCGGAGTTGATGCCGATACGAGTAAACCAGGTAGCGAAGCTGGACCTTCCGTCAAACTGTTTCAAGTGCAGGAAGGCCCTCATCATGGAATCCTGGAGCGCGTCTTCCGCATCTTCACGGTTCTTGGTTACGCCATAAATCGTGTTAAAGACACGTTTAGAGTTACGTGTGCACAGTTCGACGAAGGCCCATTCCTGGCCGGCCTGCGCCGCCGCAATCAACTGATCTTCACTCAAAGCGTTGGACTCAAGCCGATGGGAAATGTTGCTACTTACCACGCTGCATGCACTCATAAAAGGCAACCTCTGGGGCACAATTGGAATAAGCTACTCAGGGCCTAATAAAAAGTAGCGTACGGAGCCGGAGATAGCTTGATCGAAATTGCTTTTAGTTTGCTTATCTTGCGGAGAGAACGGCATAGTGTCGATTGGGTAAGAACCATCGCGAAAAGACGGGGCGTATCAGATTGGCACATTGCGCGTACCGTATTAAAGCAGGAAACGCTAATCTAGCCTCAGGCCTCGCCGGCACCCAGCGCCGTGGCCATCAACGACGTCGCGCGATTCTGTCATCCTCGACCTCGCCATGCATAGAATTATCCGCGGTTCCCGCCAAACCGCGCGCGTTGCCGGGCCAGAACTCAGGAGTGGCGTAATTTGTCGTCCCGGAGGCAGCAGGTAGGAAGACGAAGTGCAGATCATCGGCTTCACTCCTGATGACAAAAAGAGGCGCATCGAGTGCTACGGTATCCCACTTTGTCATCTGCATTTCTCCTTCCCTACCCACGGCTGGGTGCCCCATTCAAGCCCGGTTTTGGCTTGAGTGGGATGCCACAGTACTCGATGCGCCTCTTTTTCGGAGATCTGCAATTCTCTTTCCCACCGGCATCCCGGAGCGTAGCGCAGTAGAGAAACCTGCGGTTCTCGCATCGTCATGTGCGTTAGTTCGCCACGTTCTCCATCGCATCCGTCATTGCGGCGATGACCTCGGCCATCTCTGCTTCTCTGATCGCAGTGGTCAACGCGATCATTCCCCCGGGTCCCATGTGGACGCCGTTATTAATGCAGGCCAGAAGGAAGGCTTGCGCCAGCTCACCGTTGGGCAGAATCGTTCCGGCACGCAGCGTCTTATCCGTAAAATAAATTCCCATGACTGAACCGGTTTGCTGCAGCGTCAGAGGCAAGCCGACCTGGGCCGCCTTTTCTTCAAGCGCAGTCCGCAGCTTCAACATCAATGCATCCATCATTGCGATTTCCTGTTGCGTGAGATGTTCAAGCGTGATTCGTCCCGCCAGGCAGCCCAATACATTTCCGTTGTAGGAGCCACCGTGATACATAACGTCGGGACGTCGCGGATTGGCTAATTCGATGATGTCGGCGCGGCCGCCTGTGGCTCCCAAGGGGGTACCACCGCCCAGGAACTTGCCCAGGAACGTGATGTCCGGCGCCAGGTTCCACTTCTCCGCGGAACCCCCATAGGCCAACCGCAGCATGAGACAGTCGTCCAGTATGAACAAGGCGCGGTGCCGATGAGCCAACGCCTGCAAGCGGCAAAGAAACTCCGGCTCCGGCACCATAACAATCCCGGTGAACATGACGGGCTCGACCAGGACGGCAGCGACCTGGCCACTATTCTGCTCGAGTTTTTCCTCGAACGAGGCCAGATCATTGAATTCCGCGAGCAGCGTGTGCCCGGCGATTTCCCCTTTGCCCTCCAGGCCGGCCTCCAGATCGCTGTAGGAGCCGTGGTAACCTCCACGCAATTTCAAAATCAACGGCCGCCCGGTAAATCTGCGTGCGAGTTTTACCGCCAGCATGCCGCTCTCGGTGCCCGAGTTGGTGAAGAGCACTCGTTCGACGTGTGCCAGCCGGCGGCAAAGCGCCTCGGCGAATTCAATCTGTGGAGGTGACGTACCCAGCCAAGCCCAGGAATGGGGTAATTGAGCAGCCAGCGCATCGATCACCGGGCGGAATGCATGACCATGGATCAGCGCCAGACCGTTGCTCGCCAGATCGACATACCGGTTGCCATCAACGTCCCACAGATAGCAGCCTTGCCCTCGCTCCATCACCGCGGGATATGGCAAATGGAACCCGAAACCTCGAGTGAGCCCGCCAGGCATCGAATGAGCCGACCGCTGCATAAGCTCCGCAGATTTGGGCGTTCGTTTGCGGAACTCTTTCTCTAGGGCAACTTGATTGTCAACTTTGATCGTCACTCCGGTTTTCTCCTTGCGGTCTTGCGGAAACTGATTGAGAGGTGTTCTCAGCATAAAAGCTTCCCGCTCACCGGCAACTGAGTTGTGCGTGAGTTTTTCTGACGGTGGCCGGGCACTCGGCCGCGCCCGATTCAAAAACTCAGCGAGAACTCACAAATGGGATTGCAGCCGTCGCTTATTCTTTCTGTTTGACAACGGGAGAACTATGCCTCTAATTCAACGAATTCCCAATAACTTCTCGACCAGCTTCAGCAATGCCGTGGTGGTGACGATGGGCGAATACTCCACCATTTACATCTCCGGCCAGGTGGGATATGTCGTCGGCGGCCCGGTGAAAGTGACGGCGGAGAGCTTCGAGGAAGAAGCAATGATCTGTTACTTCAATATCGACAGGTCGCTCCAGGAGGTCGGAGCCACGCTCAAGGACATCGTCCGTATCACGGCCTATCTGACCGACCCGAAGGACTATCCGGTCTATGACAAGGTCCGCCAGGAAACTTTTGCCGGCGCTCCGCCCTCCAGTTCCACAGTGATCGTCGCAGGACTGCTGGCCAACGCCAGGCTGGAAATCGATGCCATCGCCGTAATCAAGAAGCGACGCCCTCGCTTCACCCGAGCTGGGTTCCCCCTTGGTTCGCTGGAGGACATAGATTCGACTCCTTCGCCCAGAGCGGGTAAGAATCAACCAGGGTCCGCCGGATAGCGGGTGGCCGGTGCTGCAGATGGAGTAAGCGCCGCAACCGCCAGCTCGGCATCTTTTTCAAGCCGCGATCTTCGTCCAAAGCCTAAGTAGAGGGGAATGCCCAGCAGTGCCAGGCCCAACCCGGTAAGCGATTGCCCTGGCCGCGACAATAAAGTGGAAATAGCGAGTCCGAGAGCAACCAGCAGGTAAGCGGCCGGCAACCAGGGAAACCACGGACATCGATAGGGCCGCGGCCGATCTGGCTGAGTGCGGCGCAAGACGAACACGGCGCCTACCGTGGCCACGTAGGTGAGCGTGATGATGAATGCGAAACGAGCGTAGAGCTCGTCATAGCTGCCGCTGACGATTAACATCACCACCCACGCACACTGCGCCAACAGGCTGACCGTGGGAGTATTCCAACGGGGATGCAGGCGGCCCATGGAGCGAAAGAAAACTCCATCGCGCGACATGCAGTAGTAGATGCGGGCTCCGGCCAGCGTCACCACCGACGCGGCTCCGAAACAGAGCATGGCGATGAAGAGCGAAACCCACTTTCCTTGCGTGGCAGAGAACATGGCGGAGATCGCCCCTTCGGCCACCGTCGTTTGCAGCACCATACGCTCCGGGGTGAGGGCGTACATGAACAGCACGTTGACGAGAACGTAAGTTCCTACGACGAGCAGGATGCCGATGATTAGCGCCAGGGGCAGATTGCGGCGCGCGTTTTCGATCTCTCCTGCGGCCCAGGTCACATATTCCCACCCGTCATACGTAAAGATCAACGCGATGAGAGCAACGCCGATGCCGTGGAATGAGGCGGAGGAGGCATGGACTCCCGGCTGGGATACGAAATGGGACCAGGATCCCCGTCCAAGCGCGAAACCGAGGGCGGCGATGATCCCCACCACGCCCAGGTAAAAGGCCGCGGTCAAGCTCTGTAACCGCGCCGCCAGCTTGACGCTGCGCACATTCACGGCAGTGACCAGGAGGACGACGAGAATCGCTACCAGGGAACCACGCGCGAACTCGAAGTGGATACCAAAGATCGTTCTGGCATATAACACGTGTTCGGCTGACAAGGAAGGAATCGCCCGGCCCAGGAAGAGCGCGAAGACTATCACCATGGCCGCGAGTGCGGCACTGTTGGCGACGCTGAAGAAGACCCAGCCAAAGAGGAATGCCGAGAACCCGCCAAAGGCTTCGCGGATGTAGACGTATTGGCCTCCGGCCTCGGGAAACATGCCGCCGAGTTCCGCGCAGACCAGGCCGACGATCAGCGTAATTGCGCCCGCAACTACCCAGAGCAGCAAGGCCGTCAGAGGAGTGCCCACACCGCGAAGCACATCCGCGGGAACAATGAAGATCGAAAACCCGACGATCCCACTCACCACCAGCGCCACGGCGTCGAACAGCGAGAGCGAGCGGGTAAGCTTGCCTGCGGCTGGGGAGTCGATTCTCATTTCGGGGAGCCAATCTCTCGTAAAAACAAGTAGAAGAACTGAAGCCCCTCATCGAGCGAGGAGACCCGCAATCGCTCATCTTTGCCGTGCGCCCGAATATCGTCCTCGTCGATGCCCACCCCGGAGATCCCATAAGAAGGGATGCCGGCGTGCATGGTGTAAACGGAATCGCTGGCTCCCGTCTCCATCTCCGGGACGAGGGGAACTC
The DNA here is from genome assembly GCA_963785315.1 of uncultured Acidobacteriaceae bacterium. Taxonomy (GTDB): domain Bacteria; phylum Acidobacteriota; class Terriglobia; order Terriglobales; family Acidobacteriaceae; genus PALSA-350. The sequence goes on from CAWAUX010000004.1 coordinate 881,141, forward strand.
CGGGATATACCTTTGCGGATGCGCTCTTGAGCGCGTCAAGCACCTGAGGGACCGGCGCGCCTGCCGGCAAACCGGCGGTGGAGGGTGCCGGGCCGCACACCCCGCCTGAGGAACAGTATTGAATCGCTACCTGGCTGTCGTTTACTGCGCTCGTTATTTGCTGTTCGACCTCAAGCGGTGAGTGGCCGGGCAGGATGCGGCAGTTTACGTTCGCCTTGGCCAATTCAGGGAGCGCGTTGTTGGCTTGCCCACCGTCGAAGCGGGTGGGGGTGCAGGTGGTTCTGAGCAATGCATTCATGAACGGGCTGCTGCCGGCCAGTTGCGCCAAGGCATGGGGGGCGGCCGGAGTCACTAATGCAGCCTGCACCAGGGTTTGCATGTTGGGGTTATAGGCGGTCACTTCCACGGTGAGAAATCCGCGCACTACCGGGTTGAGCTCCAGGGGAAAGGGCGAGGCTTGCAAACGAACCAGCGCGTTCGAAATGCGCAGGATGGGATCTTCTACACGCGGTTGGGAGCTATGGCCGCCGGCGTCGTGCGCGCTCAGCTTGAAATCCGCGTAGGTCTTTTCCGCCGCCTCGTAGGTCACGCTCAACGGCTTGCCTGTCTGCAGATCCACTCCACCCGCGTCTAGATTGACCACAAACTCAACGTTCTGAAACAACTCCGGCCGATGCTCAACCAGCCATTTGGCCCCGTTATCCGGGCCGGCTTCCTCGTCCGCGGTGAGCAAAAGAATCAGATCGCGATCTGGCTGGTAGCCCTCACCGCGGAGCCGGATGAAGGTTTCGACCGCGATGGCATCGTTATCTTTAACATCCTGCGTACCCCGCCCGTAATAGTAGCCATCCTTCTCGACCAGGCGAAACGGATCCGTGGTCCACTCCGATGGTTGGGCTTCCACTACGTCCAGGTGAGACAAGATCACCACCGGGCGCTGCTTTCCTGAGCCGCGATAGCGGGCGATCAGGTTCTGTTTGCTTTCCGTTGGGCCGGCCAGAAGCAGGTCGGCTGCGGGAAAGCCCGCGTCCAGCAATCGTTGACGCATGGCTTCCGCCGCCTTGGTCACCGAACCCACGGAATGCGTGGTGTTGATCTCAATCAGCTGCTGGAAGATCTGATGTAGGAGTTCACGATCCTTCGCCGGCAGCGAACCATCGGCTGCCGCACCAATAACAGCACCCATCATCAGGGCAACTACGCAGAGCTTAAAGAATTTGTGCATCGGCAACAGTTTGCTTGATTCGATTATTGCTTGCTCTTCTTACGCAAAGCGATTCGATGAGGGGAACTCAGAGAAAACTCATCCTGCGAGGCCGTTTGTGATGACGTGGTCCGAGGATGCCTGAGGCGCCTGATGCTACGTTGGCCCCTAACACAGCGATACTTGGCACAAAGCGGGGCTATTAAATGGCAAGGCGAGCGTCCTGAGAAGTAACGGAACTGCTTGCGGGCTTCCTCAGCGTTGATAGGTTCAAAATTCGCTGCCCGTAGGGTCTCCATTTACTAACGGAATTGTAACAATCCACTGCTAATCTCATGCTGGGTTGGCAGTTATCACCCCACCGGCATCTTGAGTCCTGTGTTGACGCCAGATCCGTAGGGTTCCCGGTTGCAAACCTGGATTAGCTCCGTCTGGCACACCGGCAAAACATAATGCTCAAATTTCCCAATAAAGTCTTGTTTCTCGGTTTTGGGGCGGTGGCGCGTTGCACGCTGCCCATTCTGGTCAAACATCTCAGCATCGACCCCACCCAAATCACCATTCTTGACTTTGAGCCAAACGAGGCGGCCCTGAAGCCCTGGATCGAGCAAGGCGTGACCTTCGTTCGGGATCGCGTGGCGCCGGAAAACCTGGGGAGCCTGTTGGGCCGGTTTCTCCCGCCCGGGGGACTGCTCATCGATCTGGCGTGGAATATTGATTGCTGCGAAATCGTGCAGTGGTGCCACGACCGGGGGGTCCTTTACATCAATACCTCGGTGGAAGTTTGGGATCCTTACGCCGGAGCTGAAAACAAGCATCCTACCGAGCGCACTCTCCATTGGCGCCACGTGAGGCTGCGGCGGATGGTCGAAGCCTGGAGCGAGCCGGGGCCGACGGCGGTCGTTGAACACGGAGCGAACCCAGGACTGATCAGCCATTTCACCAAGCACGCTCTGCTCGAGATTGCAGGCCGGGCGCTCGAGGAAAAGAAATTCTCCGAGCCCCAGGCAGAGAAGATCGCCATGCATGCGAAGGCGCGAGAATTCAACCACCTGGCGCACCAGCTGGGTGTCAAAGTGATTCACTGCAGCGAGCGCGACACGCAGATCACCGATCAGCCCAAAGAGGTGAACGAGTTCGTCAATACCTGGAGTGTTGAGGGGTTCCGCGAAGAGGGAACGACCACCGCCGAACTGGGTTGGGGCACTCATGAAAAAGAGCTGCCGGCGTTCGCCTACGAGCATTCCGAGGGCCCGAAGGCTCAGATAGCCCTGGCGCGCATGGGGATCAACACCTACGTCGCAAGCTGGGTGCCCCCGAATCACAACATTGTCGGTATGATCGTGCGCCACGGCGAGGCGTTTACCATCACCGAAAAGCTCACCGTCTGGGAAGACGGCAAGGCAATCTACCGGCCCACAGCCCACTATGCTTATTGCCCCTGTGACGCCGCCATTGCTTCGCTCTACGAGTTGCGTGGTCGCGACTACGAGTTGCAAGAGCGCGTGCGCATCATGACCGACGAAATCACCAGTGGAGCCGACATCCTGGGGGCACTGGTGATGGGGCACCCTTACAATTCGTGGTGGTGCGGCACCGATCTCGATATCGAGGAGGCGCGCCGCCTGGTCCCGCACCAGAACGCTACCACCATGCAGGTTGCCATTTCGGTGGTTGCCGCTTGCATGTGGATGATCGAGAATCCACGCCGCGGCCTCTCGGTGCCTGACGATTTGCCCCATGACTACGTGTTGGGTATCGCCAAACCCTACCTGGGCAAGTTCGTTTCCGTTGCTTCGGATTGGACCCCGCTGAAGCACTACGTCAACCCGTTCAGCGGATATAACAAGCCGCAGCTTGACCTCTCTGATCCCTGGCAATTCAAAAATTTCCTGATCACGGAAGGCGACTGAACCGCAGCTCCGCACAATCAACTATGGATCAACGAACACTACTCCAGCTGGCCAAAACGCACGGCACTCCGCTCATCGTGGTCGACCACAAGGTGCTGCGGGAAAACCTGGCGCAATTCCGAAAGTACCTGCCGCGCGTGCAGGCTTACTATGCGGTGAAGGCAAACGCCGATCCTGAGATCGTGAAGACTTTGTACGACGCCGGAGCTAGTTTCGACGTCGCCAGCATGGCTGAGTTCCTGCTCGTTCACAAGAATATTGAGCACCTTCCGGAGAAAGAGCGGCAGGACTATATCTGGGATCGCATTATTTACGCCAACCCGATCAAAGCCATTGAGACACTCGAACTGTTGGAGCCGTACAAACCGTTAGTGACCTACGACAACTACGAAGAGGTAATGAAGATCGCCCGGTATGCTCCGCACGCGGGACTGGTGCTGCGGGTGCGCGTTCCCAATACCGGTTCGGTGGTCGAGCTTTCGAGCAAATTCGGCGCGCTTCCCGGTGAGGCGGTTGACCTGATTGCCTTTGCTCACAATAACAAGCTCGAAGTCGAAGGGCTGAGCTTCCACGTTGGCAGCCAGTGCACGAACCCACAGAACTACATCCAGGCGCTTCACTTATGTGCCGGCATCTTCGAGGAAGCCAAGACCCGTGGGTTCCAGCTCAAGCTTGTCGATATCGGCGGTGGTTTCCCCGCTCACTACGACGCCACGGTGCCCCCCTTCGCCAGAGTTGCCAAAATGATCAACGCCGAACTCGACCGTCTTTTTCCCCAGCCGATTGAGATTTTGGCTGAGCCGGGTCGTTTCCTGATCGCTTCCGCCGCTACATCGGTGGCTAAGATCATCGGTAAGGCGGTTCGCGGCGGCAAACTTTCCTATTACCTGGATGATGGTGTTTATCAAACATTCAGCGGCATCATTTTTGACCATGCCCTGTACCCGTTGAAGAGTTTCAAAAAGGCTCCCACACAGATTTGCTCCGTCTTTGGCCCCACCTGCGACGCCCTCGATACTTTAAGCATGACCGAGGAGCTGCCGGATCTGGAGATCGGCGAGCTGGTTTACGCGGAGAACATAGGCGCCTATGCCGGCGCCAGCAGCACGTATTTCAACGGGTTCCCGCCGGCGAAGGTGGTGCACGTGAATCACGAGGTGGCGGTCACAGTGTGAGGGCCTCCCGTTTGGCCACAGCCGGAACGTGCAGCTTCTTGATCAGAACCCTGGAGTTCCGGCCGCTTTGGTTGTACTTGTCGCGACGCACCGGCGGAAGATCATCCAGGGTGCCCTCCACAAAGCCGCCCTTCAACTCGAAATAAGTAAACGCCTGAGTCGAAAGCGCGATCAATTCAGACAGGCCAATCTCACGCGCTTTGTCTTCAATGAAGCGCATCAGCTTGCGACCGATGCCCTGGTGTCCGTACGACGGCTCGACATAGAGGCTGGCGAGTTCGCCCTTTTGTTGCCCGGCATAGACATGTAGCGACACGCACGCGACCGGATTGTTGTCGATTTCGAAGATGTAGTATTCTGACACGTTCTTTTCCATCTCCGAACGTGTTCGCCGGACGAGTTCCTCGGCCTCCACCGCTTTTTTGGTCAACTGCTGGATCACCCGGATATCTTTTTTCCTGGCCTGGCGGATCTGTTCGTATTCGTTGGCGTAAATCAGCGTGCCGATGCCTTCGTTGGAGAAGACTTCGGCCAGCAGCGCTTCGTCCTCGTGCCCGTTCACAATGTGGACGCGCGGCACGCCTGCGGCACAAGCAGCGGCGGCCTGGCTCGCTTTAGAAACCATTTCCGGAGCAAATCCCCCGCTTCCTGACTGGAGAAGTCTTTGCAAGTCCGTTACTACCATGTGACGAATCAACTGGCCGTTGTAAAGCAGTCCGTCCTGCGGGGTAATGAAAATCAGCTTTGCCGCCTTCAACGCAATTGCCACCGCGACAGAGACATTATCGGAGTTGACCCGGTACGCCTTGCCCTCGGTGCTAAAGCCGATGGGGGAAACGATTGGAACAATCCCCTGGTTCAGCAAGGGTTCGAGGAGCGTGGGGTCAATCCGTTCCACCTTCCCCGTGAACAGATGGTCGACCCCGTGGATGATCCCGAGCGGGACCGTGATGACGGCATTGGTGGTCGCCGCGCCGAGATCGTTGGCCGAAAGGCCGCCCAGGATCTCGTGCGTGACACGGTTGGCGGCTTCAATGGCGAGTTGCAATGTCGCGGCCTCAGTCACGCCTGTGCCGTCGAGGTTGGAGGGCTGGATATTCTGCTTCTGGGCGAGCGCTTCAATCTGTTCGGCAGCCCCGTGCACAACCACCACTCGGATATTCAACGAACGCAAAAGGGCGATATCGAGAAGAATGTTGGCGAAGTTGTCGTCGGTGACGATACCCGCATCCACAGCGATGATGAACGTCTTCTCGCGGAATTGTGGGACGTATTGGAGGATCGCGCGCAGGTCTGTGAGCTTCACCGTAACTCCGGTTGCGATTTGGCCATGGTGGATCGAAGTCCGCATTGCCGGACGCCCGCGAGCGCCCCTGGATGCTAATCAGGCTCTATTCTAACCGGCAATGGATGATGGGTGGGAACAACATAGGCAGTCAAACCGCAAACGCCTTGCCGAACCTGCTACTGCCAGGCCAGCACCACGGTCATGACAAGGATGGTTATGCCAAACCCCAGTTGGAGTGCGTGCTTGAGACCTGATACGTCCTGATGTGCGGTAGATGTTGTCATAGGTGGGGCATCCCGGCGTTGGTGTTGGTACGAAGCAGTGTTAGTGCGAAGGGCCACACGCCTTTAATAGCGAGAGATGAGATCAGTTTCCGGAGGCTTCCCTCACGGCGGATCGCGAGAGAGTCAGAGGTGCTCATTGGTTTGAGGCCAGCGAGCAGTTCGCTGCTGACGTCAGGGGTCGATCGGGATGGATCTTTCTGCACCTTTACCCATGCCCGAAGATTGAATGCGTTTATGAAGATGCAAAACACATTCGCAGGGATAAAGCCATACTGCGACGTGTGCAACCCGATCACACAGACGATGAGACTGTTGACGCCCGAAACGATAAGGCCGGTCCACATCTTTCGCCCGACCAGGATGGTCGCAACGACGGTAAGAAGACAAGATAGATAGTCCAACCGGAACATCGCCACAGCGCGCCTCGGGTCTTTATTGCTACCCGCCATGTTTAAGGCAATTTGCGTGCCAAAGGCGCGGCACTCCATCGAGATAGGCTTAGCGGCTGACGATAAAGAAGTTATCAAAAAAGCAAACAGGATTTGCGAATGTCACATAAGGGTTGAGTGACAACGTGACGATGACGAGATCCTGTCAATGTGTCGTAACCTTGACAGGCGCGCATCTTGATCCAGAAAACCGGCGAACTGGAACAAATGCAGTGAACATCCAAAAGAGAAGCGCGGCAGAGCTGAAGCACATGCCTAAGCGGCAAACACCGGCCCAGCCAAACTCCGCGTAGGCCCTTGTCGAAGCAATAGCGCCGGTGCCGCTCCCGATGGAGTAGAAAATCATGTAGGCCGCGACGACCCGGCTTCGCGCTTCCGGATGTGCTGCAAAGATCATGCTCTGGTTCGTGACATGCACGGCTTGCACGGCGAAATCGAGAATCACAATTCCCGCCGTGAGCGCGACGAGGGATCGGTGCAGGTATCCAATCGGCAACCACGATCCCAGTAGCAAGGCTAGTCCCATGCCTGTAGTCCAATTTCCCAAACCTTGATCGGCCATCCGGCCTGCACGCCCCGCCGCAATAGCTCCAGCCACGCCGGCCATGCCAAAGAGCCCGATTGCGGTACGTGAAAGCGAATAAGGGGGTGAACTCAAGGGAAGCACCAAAGATGTCCATAGTGTGCCGAACGAGGCAAACAGCAAAAGTGCAATAGTCGCCCTTATTCGCAAAATCGGGCTTGACAGAAAAAGCTCGACGACAGAACGCAGAAGGTGTGGATAGGAGCTATGCGTCCGAACGACAGGGGTACGCGGTAAAACACGAAACAGCGACCAGGCCAAGAGAAGGGTGAGCGCCGCCGAACAGAGGTAGACCGACCTCCAACCCGCTGCATCGCTGAGTACACCGGCAATTGTTCGTGCCAGCAGAATCCCCAGAACGACACCGCTCGTGACGGTTCCAACGGCGCTTCCACGCTGCTCTGGCAGGGCTAAACTCGCCGCGAAGGAGACGAGTACCTGTACTACTACAGCAATAAGACCAACAAAGAACATTGCAATCAGCAGCGTCATCTTTGTTGTGGCGCAGCCTGCAACTACCAGGGCAGCCGCTGACATCGTTAGTTGACTCACGACAAGGTGGCGGCGATCCAGCCAATCTCCAAGCGGAACGATCAGAAAAAGTCCGAGCGCGTAGCCGATTTGAGTAACCGTTACGACGAAACCTACCGATGCCGTGTCGAAACCAAACTGTAAAGACAATGCATCCAAAAGCGGCTGGGCGAAATAGACGTTCGCGACACTCAGGCCTGCAGCGATCGCGAATAAAAGGAGCGCAGATCTGGTAAGGAGCGGGGTGCAAGCCGGATTGGGCGCGGAGGTTCCAAGCCGATCCCGATTTCCATCCCAGCAAGAATTGATTGTGTTCTCTTCAGATCTCAAGGTCTGCCAATCCGGTTCGAAATAAGAACCAGTTGATCTTGGCACATTCCGGTTCGATAATCAAACCACCTTCGAGGTGCGGGAAATGCAATGGTGAAAAGACGTCAAAATGCAAGCAAAGGGGAATGCCCAGTCGCGAAATCGCTGGCGGTGATCGGTGACCGCTGGTCTCTGCTCATCATCCGGAATGCATTCGACGGGATGCGCCGTTTTGGGGAGTTCCAGAAGGATCTTGGCCTCTCGAAGAGCGTGCTGGCAAGCCGCCTACATGCACTCGTATTAAACGGAATCCTTTGTGTCGAGCCTTCCGCAAATGGGAGTGCCTATCAGGAATATGGGTTGACGGAAAAGGGGCGCGGTTTATTTCACGTAGTGGTGGGATTCCGGCAGTGGGGCGAAGCATTTCTTTTCAGACAAGGCGATGTACATTCCGTGATGGTGGACCGCGCCTCGCAGAAGTTGGTTCGAACACTCGAACTCCATTCTCAATCCGGAAAACTTCTTAGTTCAGACGATGTCGTCGTCAAAAAGGTCCGTAACCGCTAAGAGATTAGGAGCGAACGTGCTCGCGAAACCGGCCGTGATCAAGGAAAGCTCATCTTGGTTCCTGGACTGGCAACTCACCTGCACTGCTGCGCCGACCACCATGGCACAGAGGCACAGACACGGCACACGCGGCCCGACCTAGGGCACACGTTTTTCACGGATGCTGCTCTGTACCCACCGTCCTGGATTGCCCGGTTAGGTAACCTGATAGGTCAGTCTATATGTTTGTGTGATATGGTTGTAAATATATGCCGTCTATATTGATTCAGTTAGATGAACCGCTCTTGCGATCGCTGAATAAGGTCGCGCCGGCCGCCAAGCGGCAGCGCGCTGAATTCATTCGCCAGGCCGTGAGGGACGCGATTCGGAAACGCGAATACGAAGCCATTCGCGAAGCGTATTCGCGGCAGCCCGATTCGGCGGATGATGCCGATGACTGGTCCAACGCGGATGAGTGGAAGCCGTGAAGCAGTACGAAATCTGGTGGGCGGACCTGCCGAAACCCGCCGGGCGCCGCCCCGTGCTTCTGCTGAGCCGTGATGACGCCTATGAGGTACTCAACAAGTTTGTTGCGGCTGAAATCACGGCGACCATTCGCCATATTCCGATCGAAGTTCCTCTCGGCTCGATCGAGGGAATGTCCAGGCCCTGCGTTGTTAACTGCGACAATTTGCGAACCATTTCGAAAGTTCACCTGGTGAAGAAGATTTCGAAACTCTCCCAAAAGCGAATCCACGAGGTGAAGCGCGCGGTTGGCTACGCTTTGGCATGGGAAGAGCTGATCGCTGCCGGAGAGTAGCGGCGTAACTCTTCGCCTTCCTCGCCTGATCTGAGACGGGTCGGATGCGGGCTCAACTTCAAGAGGTTTGGGTTCGGAGGGTCGTGTCAGCCACTTTTGCGACTCGCATGGCTTGTGGCTTCAGATAGGTGAGGGAACGCCACACCCATTCGAATGCGCCAAACTCAAAATATCGTAGCCACAGTGGACTGATGGTTAGATTTAGAAACCAGATCGCCACGAGGACGTAGTTGAGGCGGCAGTTCGATCAACATCACGCAATTGGCGGTAATCCGGTGCATCTCCCGCCGCGAAGGTGAGCCTCTCGCACGGGTCGCGCACGAACTTGAAATGGATAGGACCTCACTTTACCGAGCCATTACCCCGATGGTCCGCGATGGGTGGATCGTTGTAACTTCCGGAGCAGACGCCCCTTCCCGCTCGGCGAAGGGCTCGAAAAAAGGCAAGCAGATCATGATGAAGGCGGCCAGAGGCTGGGGTGACCTTCAGGGTCGCCTGATTGTTGTCGACGCTGTCAATCGGCTTTGGATACTTGACACCGCCGCACCGGGGTTCTCGCCGCCCGTCTCGGGTGGGGCCAAGCTCATCGCTGTCGATTTGGCAACGAATAAGGTAGTAAAGACCATCGTGCTTCCAGCGACAACGGTACTGCCGACGACTTATATCAACGATGTACGATTTGACTTGCGCCAGGGCAGAGAAGGTATTGCCTATATCACCGATTCTTCTATCAGGGGGCCGGGCGCTATCCTTGTCGTTGATATCGAAAGCGGGAATAGCTGGCGAAAGCTTAGCGGCCACCGGTCGACCTCGCCTGATCCGGCCTTCATCCCTATCGTCGAAGGCGACCGACTGGCTGTGAGGGAAAAAGGAAAGGCGCCGGCACCCTTCGAGGTGGCGTCCGACGGCATAGCATTATCCTCCGACGGAAAAACTCTTTATTACTGTCCGCTCTCGAGCCGTCATTTGTACTCGGTCCCAACCGCTCTTCTGCTGGACCGTTCCGGCAATGAGAGAGCCATCTCCGGCGCGGTGCTTGATCTGGGCGAAAAGGGCGCGTCGGACGGTCTTGAAAGTGACGACAAAGGACGTGTCTACGCTGGGGATTACGAACACAATGGCATCCGTCAGCGGCAAACTGACGGTGAGTGGCGGACGATCGTTCATGATCCGCGGGTACTTTGGCCGGACACCATGTCCGTGGCAGCGGACGGGTATCTGTACTTCACGGCCAACCAGCTTCATCGTCAGGCTCAATTCCACGAAGGAAAGGCCTTGCGAGAAAAGCCATACGTGCCGTTTCGAGTGAAGGTCGATGCTGGCCCAGTGTTGCTCAAATAACAAAGGGGTCCGCGGAATTCGGCTTTAGTGCCTACGTGATCACTCAATCCGGCGGGAGTCAGTTTCCTATGGAATTCTGTTGAGGCACAAACTCCGCCGGGATCTTTAGCCCCTGCTCTGGCGCATCCGGGAATTTTCATGAGTCACATCTACGCCAGCCGGAATCTGATAACAGCATGGCGAATTCTGAGCCGCTACGAGAACAACCGAGAGGACGTTTTTCTGTGGATGAGGTTCATCCTTAGACTTCGGAGCTTGTGCTTTGCAGCGGCCGTATGTGCCGCTGCAACAGTGTTGTCCTGGATTTCGCACGCCCCTTCGTCCTGCTTCCACCTCGCGATTGTCATATGCAGTCTCTACGGTGGGCGGGGCGCCGGCCTGCTCTCGGTCGGTCTGGCGGCGGTGAGTTTCGACTACTTCTTTCTTTCGCCTCATTTTCGACTCTCGCCCGCGTTTTCTACTTATCCCCGCTTTGCCGCCTTTATCGCCACGGCCTTGTGTATCAATCTGGCGATTGCCGCGAAGCAGCGGGTAGAACGTGCCCGCCGCGAAGCCATCGAGGATCGTCAGGCCGCACGTCAGGCCTTACAAGAAATCGAGCAGAGACTCGCGCGGGCAGCTCAGATTGCGACTCTGGGAGAAGCTTCAGCCTCCATCGCTCACGAGATCAACCAGCCGCTCACCACCATCATCGCCAACGCGCATATGTGTTTCGAGTCGCTCTCCAACAATCCCACCCACGTGAACGAGGCCCGCTGTCTGGTTCAGGACATTCTTGACTCCGGCTATCATGCGGCCGATGTCGTGCAACGCATGCGCGCTCTTTTCAAGAGCGGTCCCTTCCAAAAGGCGCCGCTCTGCATCAATGAAGTGGTCAACGAGGTATGCCGCCTCATGCGCCGGGAGGCGGAGAAGCGGCGAGTCAACCTCGAAATCGATTTAGAAGCGGGGCTGCCGGCGATCTTGGGAGACCGGGTACAAATTCAACAGGTTCTGGTCAATTTGTGCATCAACGGCATGGACGCGATGGATTCGGTCGCCGAACGCCGGCGAACCTTGACCCTACGCACCAAGCTGCATGATTGCAGCGCGATCCGCATCGAAGTGCAGGATAGCGGCATTGGACTGCAAGATCCTGATCGCGTCTTCGAAGCCTTTTTTACCACCAAGCAACAGGGAATGGGTATGGGCCTCCCCATCAGTCGTTCCATCATCGAATTGCATCAGGGGCATCTTTGGCCGCAAAGCGGCGATGGTCCTGGAACCACATTTTGCTTCACGCTGCCCATGCCTACATCGGGAGCCCGCTGTGAAAATAGCCAGCCACCTTCGCAAGAAGGCGTTTCTCTTGGGTTGGCGACCTTCACCATGGGTTAGGGCCTGCCCTGCAACAGAGCTGAGCGGCAATGACAACAAATTTTAGATGGCCAGGCTTGAAACCCACCTGTAGTAGCGACCGTCTAGTTTCTTAGACACACTTCTCCAGCCTGACCTCTTAAACCGGGGTCGGGCTTCCTTTTGGCCCCATGAGCGCTGCTTGGCGTCCAATGTCTTCGCCGCCTCGGGTCACCTCACCCACGGAATGCGTGGTGACGTTGATCTCGAACTCATTCTGCGAGGCCGCTTATGATGCAAGAAGGAGAATGAAACATTGGATCAGAAAGATTGGGCTGGAATATTTCCGGCCATCACAACCCCGTTCACAGCCGATTTGTCCGTCGACTACGAAACATTTGCAGCCCAGGCTCGCTGGCTGGTCGAGTGTGGCTGCAACGGAATTGTCGCTCTGGGCTCTCTCGGCGAAGCGCCGGCGCTGACTAGGGATGAGAAACTTGAGCTCCTGAAACGGGCCAGGCAGTCATTGGACGGCAAAGCCCCAGTGATTGCCGGCATCTCAGCGTTCAGCACAGTGGAAGCGGTCTGGCTGGCGAAGCAGGCACATCGTATGGGCGTGGATGGCCTGATGGTTTTGCCGCCTCTGGTGTATCAGGGTGACTGGCGCGAGACGCAGGCTCACCTGGGTGCTATCTTTCAGGCGACGCCGCTCTCTGCCATGCTCTATAACAATCCCATTGCCTATGGAACGGATATCCTTCCGGAGCAAATCATCGAACTGCGTGCCCAGCATCAGAACTTCCACGCGGTGAAGGAATCGAGCGGCGACATCCGGCGCATCACATCGCTTAGGCATCTGGCCGGCGACTCGCTGGAGATTTTCGTAGGCATGGACGATGTGGTGGTTGAAAGTGTGGCCGCGGGAGCCACCGGCTGGATAGCCGGGCTGGTGAATGCCTTTCCCGAAGAATCGGTGCGACTGTTCAAACTGGCGCGAAGTGGTCCATCGCCGGAAATGGACTCACTCTATGCCTGGTTCCTGCCTTTACTGCGCCTGGATACCGTGCCCAAGTTTGTGCAACTGATCAAGCAGGTTCAGGAAGAGTGCGGGGGCCCTTCCGCGCGCGTAAGGCCTCCCAGGCTTGAACTCCTGGGAGCAGAGCGTGAGCAAGTCGCCGCGCTAACGCGCAAGAGCCTCGCCACTTGCCCGCGGTAGTTTGAGGCAAAGAGTGCTCTCGGGGAATCCTCAAGTCTTGCCGGTGATCGTGGGCTGGAGGATGGATTCCTGTGGAGCAGCTGTCGTTTGCGTTTCCTGATTGGTTCGGCGCCAGCTAATCAAGGCCATCATCATCAGGGCAGCGGCGCCGGGCACCATCAGGCCGATGCGCAGCGAGCCGGTACCGCTGGAAACAGTCCCCGTCAACCAGGAGAGTACGGCTCCCCCCAGGCCGGCGACGGCGAAGACCCAGCCTGCGTTGCGCGACTCGCCTATTTCCTTGAGGAATAGGGAGAGGATGAGGGGGAACAACGGCGCCAGGGCAAGTCCGGTGAGAGCTGAGCCCACGAGCAGTACGGGTGGGTTGTGCGCCGCCAGCAGCAACGAGATGCCCGCTATGGTAGCGATGACGCAGGCTCGGTAGAGACGGCGCTCCGTCAAGAAGCCCAACATCGCCGGTGTGATCGCCCGGCCCAGCAACAAGGCCGCCCAAAAGACGGTGAGCGCCAAGCTGCCCCCGGCAAAGCTCCAGGCGGTGGCGCGGGTGGCGTAGGTGCTCATCCAGTTCCCGACGGAAGCTTCCATGCCCACATACAGAAAGGCCAGGAGCGCAAAATAAACGATAGTTGCGGCCTCTTTGCTCCCGGCCGGGGCGGGACCGAAGACCGGCGATGCGGCAAAATCCCGTCGATCTGCGAGCAGAGGCAAAAAGGCGAACGGGATGACCAGGAGTCCGAGCACGCCGAAGGCGGAGCCGCTCGCCGCATGGCGTAGAAATTGCGCAACCAGAAGTGGGCAAGCCACTGCGCCCGCGCTCCATGCGAAGTTCTGGATGGCCAGCGCTGATCCCATGCGGCTTGGATGACGTCGTCCGGCGAGCATGTTATTCGCCGTCATGGCCAATCCCAGGCCCAGTCCATAGACGGCAAAGACAGGCAAGGATCTTTGTTGTAGCAGGAAGATACCAATCCCCCCTGCGCCAAAAAGCCCGAAGCCGCAGGCCAGGGCCTTCCACAGGTTGCGCCGCACCAGCAGGGCTCCTGAGGCGGCGGCGGCAAACTGCACCATCAGCAGTAGGCCTGCGTCCTTATCCCGTAGGTGCCATTGCGCAGAGAGCTGCGGCAGGATCGAACCCAGCAGCACTGTACCGACGCCAGTGACGGCAACTCCAATATGGAGCAGAGGCTCCAGCAAGAGAAGGCGAAGGGCCTTGGCCGCACTGTAATTTCCGCGAGGCATCCAGAGAAGAGCGTTCATCGAGTGCCACCACACGGCACTCGCCCTATCCACTGTACGCGCTGCGCCGCCAAATCACGACCCATCCGCTCCCGGAGGAAAAAAGTTCCCCGACACTCGCCTCGAGGGGGCTGGGCCTGGTTTGACCCTGCCCTCTGTGGTTGTTACTATCAAGTTGCGGGGTGGAGCAGTCCGGTAGCTCGTTGGGCTCATAACCCAAAGGTCGCTGGTTCAAATCCAGCCCCCGCAACCAATAACGCCCCCAACCCCCTGAGATATCCCATTTACCCTCAGCCACATCCATACTGATCCTTTTGCTTTCGCCCCGTCGTGCTTTTGGGCTCAGTGGATCGTGTCTTTGTAAATCCTGCCATCCTTCATGATCACAAGGAAATTCTTTGCAGGATCTTCGATCAGTTTGATATTCGCCACTGGATCGCCGTCCACGAGCAGCAGATCGGCCAGCGCGCCTTCTTCTACAACGCCAAGCTTGCCTGGATAAGGATTGCGACGCCCAGACATGGCCAGCAGCTCCGCGTTATCAGCCGTCGCCATCTTCAACACCTCGCTTGGCGTGTACCAACGCACCATTTTCGCCAACTGGGCGTTCTGCCGTGTTGCGAGCTTTGCGTCAAAGAGCGTGTCCGTTCCCCACGCTGTCTTGACCTTGTATTTTTTAGCAAGCTTGTACGCCGTGTCAGTTCCCGCCGACATTTCAAGTTGCTTTTGGCGGTTTGGAGAGCCCGCTGGCTGGGGATTTGCATCCTCATCGTCAAGGAACGGCTGTAGACTCCACCAGATTCCTTTATCTGCCATCAGCTTTGCAGAAGCATCATCCGCAAGCTGACCATGGTCGATGCACTTTACTCCTCCAGCAATTGCCGTCTGTATCGCCTTGGGGGTGTAGGCGTGCACCGTTACGTACGTCCCCCAGTTGTCCGCAGCCTCCACTGCTGCGCGAAACTCGGCTTCGGTGTACTGTGCCACGTCGAGAGGATCGTATGGAGAGGCCACACCCCCGCCTGCCATAAGCTTGATCTGACTCGCCCCCTTCATTAACTGTTCGCGAGCACGCAGCCGCACCTCGTCGGGGCCGTCCGCAATCGCCGCCACTCCCATGAGTTCCGCGTGGCTTAGCGGTCCGCCAATCACGCGCGGAATTTCGTAGGGCATGCGGAAGTCGCCATGTCCACTCGTCTGCGAGATAAATGCACCCGAAGGGTAGATTCGAGGTCCAGGGGTTATTCCTTGATCGATGGCCAACTTTAATCCGAAGGAAGGTCCGCCAAGATCGCGAATAGTGGTGAATCCGCGAAGCAGCATCTCATTCGCTGCTTTGCCCGCTACAAGGTTTAGATAGCCAATGTCCGCTGTCATTGCCACGGACATCGGAATCGACTGCATAAGGATGTGAGCATGTGCGTCGATCAGCCCAGGCATCAGGGTGCGTCCCCCACCCTCGATGACCTTCGTGGTCGCGCCGGGGTCTGTTGGAATGGGAGAGGTCGAGATCCGCTCAATTACGCTGCCTCGGACCAGCACATTCGAAGGGGCAGAGAGTTGTCCCGTCCTCCCGAGCACACGAACATTCTGAAACAGTGTCACGGGGGCAGCCGAGGGCTGTGCCTGGAGGGGAAAGTTAATGATGCCGTAGACGAGGACCAATAGCCAACAAGCCTTTATGCGCATGGCAAGCTCCAGAGGATGCAGCAGGAATCTTTGATGGCGAGCAGGCCGAGGACGTAGGCCGTGTTGGCGGTCCCCATCGACTCAACGGCCACGATAGCCACGCCGTAGTCGGCAGAGTTCGCCTCGGCCGGCGTGAGCGTCAGGGACCACAGCAACGTCGCGCCGCCGTATGTCAATTCCGTCGGCGTGTCCGCCCAGACTCCAGACCCTCAAACATCGCGCCGGTGATGATGCCGGTGACGATCTGCTGCACGTCGTACGTGACCACCGTGCCGGCCGTGCTGGTGACCTGCCAGCGGTGCTCGACGCCGACGATCGTGGCGTCGGAAGGGACCGTGTCTCCCTGCAGGTTGTAGAGCTTGAGATAATCCGAAAACTGGCTGTCAGGGCGCCGCTGCCCGCGCCACGGACACATCGGGGATCGTCCAGGTCTGCTCGCCGCCGGCAAGCGTCGCATCGGCCGCCGTGCCGGCCTGGCTCGAGGGCGTGAAGGGGACGTTCGTGTTCGTCGTGCCGCTGGCCGACGTCGACCAGGCGGACGGCGTGCTGCCGCCGCCGTTGACACTGGGGGCGCGGACGCGGAAATATTGCAGCGTGTTGGCCGCATAGCTGCCCTTGCGGAGCTGTCCAGCTCGTGACGCCGGTCGGCGTGGTGCCGGCATCTGCCCAGGTGGAATTGTCCGGGCTGTCCTGAATCTCGAAATAGGTTTCCCGCGCGGGCCGAATGGCTCGTGAAGCTGACGTCCAGCCGGCTGGTAAAACCTTCCGTGGCCGTGACCGTCACGCTGCTGGGAGCCGCCGGCGTCGCCGGCGGAGCGATCGCAATCCCCAGCTGCCGGTTGTAACCCAGGTTCAGCGTGACGTCGGAGACCTGGCAGTTCTGGAAGGCCACGATCGGCAAGGCGTATCCGCCCAGGTACGGTCAATTCAGCACAGGCCATCAGCGTCACCACGCCCACGGTCTTGCGACGCGAGTCCTGGGAGAAATCTAGCTCGCCCCCATTGCCGATCAAAGCCGACCCCAGCGCACCGACGCTGTTGTAGACGATCGTGGACGAATAGGCCGTGAGCGATGTGACGGCCGCGGCCAGCAGCACCGTCACGGTGCCGGACTGCGAAAAGATGCTGGGCGTGCTCGAGGCACACGATCGACGTGCCGGAATACTGCTTGATATTCCCCAGCGTCGAGCCGTCGCCAAAGTAGACGGTCGAACCGGTGGCCGCCTGGCTCGATTGGCCGGCGAAACGGATGCCGCCCATGATCTGCGGTGTGCTGGAGCCGCCGGCAGCCGGTTCGCCGACATTGGCCGTCACGCCGCACGTCTGCCCGAGCTGCGGAGCAAAGGCCACGCTGCCGGTGGCGATGTTGGCCGTGCAACTGGTGGCGCCATTGCTCACGCTGTTGACGACGTTCAGAGCATAGTCCGCGCCGACGGCCCGCGCCGGTGGCCGTCACGTTGAGCACCGTCTGGACCGCCTGGTGATCGAGGTTAAAGAGCGGGCGGCCGGGCAGGCCGGCGCCGTAACCGTAATTGACCGTCTGCGCCACGAAAGTGCAGCCACTGGTCCCGTACTCGAGGTAGCCGGCCGCATTGATCGCCGGCAGGCCGCCGGTGCCGGTGAAGCTGGCCGCCACGTTGAGCACGTCAAGCACGACGCCGGACAAGGCCGACCCGCCATGAGCAGGCGCTGACGGCCGAATTGGCGAACGTGAGCGTGTCCTGATTGCCCGGCAGTTGCTGCAGCGGCTTCGCCATCGTTGCGGGGATCGCTCAGCCAGTTGGGGCCGGTGGGAACCTGGTAGGCGACCGGGCCACTGACGGAACTCCAGGCCGCCGCTGGCGTCGACGACGACGTCGATCGGCCAGGGCTGGCCGGACCGGTAAATGAAAGCACATCGCCGCTGGCTGCAAGCAATTTCACCATCTGGGAGTCGCTGCCGCGGCGGTCCAGGCCGCCGCCGGCACCGTGGCGATCGCCGAGGGGCCGGTGGCGATGCCGGTGATGCTGACTTGCTTGCCGTTGACGCTGGCCGTGTAGACGGTGTTCGGGTCGCCGGCGGTGATCGTCCATTGATCGATCTGCTGCTGGGCGCCGGCGGTCGGGTTCCAATACAGGTTTTCCAGGCCCCCGATCGCCAGCTCCGACACACTGACCGAAAGATTGCGCACCAGCGTGCCCGCGCCGACGCCGATCTTCGCCAGCGGCCACGGTCCCTCGTCGCCGAACATGATCGTGTCAGGACCGCCGGAGCTGCCGGAGACTGCGAAGTCCGGCAGGATGCCCTGCCAGGCCGTGTTAAGCTCGGTGGCCAGCGTCAATGCGCTGGCGTTGTGCACGACGCTCTGCGTGCCGATCGGACCGCTGACGGTGAAGTTGCCGCTGGCGGTGCTGGGGTCCGAGGTGAGGATCTGGACTTCGCTGGCGCCGCCGGCCAGGTACGTGCCGGCCACCGAGTAGCCCGAACTGGGCGACGTGTTGCCGCCGGTACCGGTGAGCGTGCCGCTGACGGTGACCAGCGGCACCGGTCCGCCGGTCGGCCGGACCAGCGTATAGTCCGAGCCGCTGCCGCCGGTGACCGTGTCCGGCGGACCCCAGGACGTGGTGCCGGTCAGGACTTCCGTAAGCACGGCCATCACCTGCACGGCGTGGCGTTCCAGGGGAGTGAAACGCCAAACAGGTCCCACGTGCCGGCGGTGGCCGGCGTGTTCATGCCGGCCGAGAACCCGGTGATATAGATCTGGCAGACCGTGCCGGTCGCCGCGACGCCAGGCGTCTGCTCCGACATGGCCGGCGGAATGCCGGCGCCGGTCAGCGACGGCGTGCAGGTGACCACGCCGACTTGCGTGACGGCCCGCCCCGTGAAACGGACGACGGCCCCAGCGCAGCAGCCAACAGCAAGGCGCCGGTGACGCTGACGTTGCCGGTTCCGTCCCACTCACGCAGCGATCACGTTCTGGATTGCCGTAGGCTGGCGTTCTAGGCCAGCGACGTCGTGGTGTGCATGTTCACCGTCAGCGTGAACATGCCGCCCGTGGCGATTCCGTGGCTTTGAGCTGATTCATTTCGTCGCTCATGAGAAGTTACTAGGGGTTCGTGGACAGGGCTGCTAAGAAAACGAGCTAGGTCGCACCGGTGAACAGGCCACCTCGAGAAGGTCAGTTGGCTGGCGTCGGCCAGCGTGACCGTTTGACTCTCGCCCGGCGCGGCAGGCGCCGGCAGGCCCAAAAGTACCCACCCAGCGCGGCGACAAGCGCCGCCCTCGGGCACGCCGTCATCGCCGACCGCGAACAGCGCCCACAGGCGGACGGTCAGGCCGGTATCGGTCGGCGTGAGCGCGTCGCTGGTCATCGTCATCACGCGCGCTCGACGCCCTGCTGGGAGTGGTGTGTCCTTGGGACAGACCCGGAACGTGCTCCGGACGGTCTGCTGGACGAAGACCGCGGCCGTCTCTCGGACGTCTCGCCGACCGTCGACACCTGGTCGGAGCCGCTGCCCAGGTTCGTGAAGCCGTAGCCGTTGCCCCCCAGCGACCATTTGTCCTTCTGCGCAATGGGATCGGGAGGATCGTGCTGGAGGCCAAATCCGCGCACGCTCAGGTCCAGCCCGTCGCCACCCGGATCGTCGCACAGCGCCAGGACCGGAAAACCTTCCAGGCCGCTGTAGCAGCGGCCATAATGTTATCGCCCCCTTTCGGATCGACGGGCTGGAGGCTTTGACGAAGTACTGCCGCTGAAAGTCGCCATTCAGCCGGTCACAGACCAGCGCCTGCACGCCGTCGTCCTCAGCGGTCGGAGCCGGTCACGCGGAGAAGGCCCATCGGCCGGCACCTCGTAGCCGAGTCAGTCCGGAACCCGAAGCTGCCGGGGATAACCTCGAAGCGGACAGCCGAGCCGCCGTTCGGCCGCCGCCCGACCATTTCTTCGGAAATGCTCCGCACCGCGCACGATCGCGGCCACGCGGGGCACGGTATCACAGTCCATCACGAAGCATCGTCAGATACATCCATAATGCAGAGTGAGAATTGAGAAGTGAAAAGTGAAAAGTGTTTTGTCGAGCTCACCCCGGACGACGAGCCGCCGGCGACTCTTAGAGCAGCAGCCCTAACAGCGGCGTGAACGGCAGCGGACGGTACTTGTCGAATTGCAGCCAGACCGGGTCGGCACTGCTCGAGCCGCTTGCCGTTGCCGTCGAGCAGTTGCGGCTCGCTGAAGGGCTGCTGGTTTTCGTCCAGGATCTTCCGCCGCACGAACTGCTGGCCCTTGAGCGTGGCGCTGACGGCGGCCAGGTCGAAGTTGTTCTCGTCGATGTTCGGATCGGGTCCGCTCGCTGAAGCCGCGGTCCAGCTCGTAGTCGATTCCCGCATCTCGGAGCAGTACTGGAATAAAAACTATGCGCCGAAGTAGCGGACGTTGTTCTCGAAGGCCAGCTCGGCCTTGATTCCGGCGCATTTCCACTGCTTCGCTTCCACCCAGGAAGACGTCGCTGTTCATCTTGGGGTACTTCAGCGGCAGCTCGGCATTGTAATCCGGCAGTTTTTCTCGACCGTAAAATCGGGCCGCTTGTCGTCGATCTCCGGGAGCAGATCGAACTGCTCGCAGCGGAGTTCAGGAACGCTTTGCCGTTCGCGTCGCGGGGCGTAACGCGCATGCCCGTCGCGTGCCTGACGTCCCGACGCCCGGCCGCTGGAGCGGGTTCTCAATGGCCTGCTCGGGATCGAAGTCGTCGCTCGATAGTCGCAATGGACCGTGTAATACAGCGGCCGCTCCTGGTCGCACATCGGCCAACAGGCCGATCAGCAGCGCACCAGTGTCATAATCCGTGCCATGCATACGGCCGAAAACGGTCCCGGGATCCCCTCGGTGGCGATCGCGGAGAGCGGACCGGCCTTGATGTTGTCGACCTTGACCAGGAAGACTCACCGATACGTGCGCCGCATTCGAGTCGTCAATACCGAAGTCGACGGTCACCGGTTCGCGGACGAAAGTGCCGATGGATCGAATCGGGAAGTCGGGATCGGGAATGGGGAACAACGGCTGGGGAGAGCCGTCCTACAAGTTCATGACCTTGGGTTTTTCGCCGGTTCTTGGCGATATATTCGAGCTGCCCGATTCTGCTCGCGATTCCGGCCACCAGATCCTCGTGGCCTTGTCACACTGGCCCCTTCGCGGAACCGGCAGATCACGTTGAAGGCTTCCTGGCTCCCCTTCTCAGCCCTGGCCGGCCTGTGTCATGGCTCGCGTGTGGCTTGACCAGCAGGGAGGCGCCCGCTCGCGAATCGCCTTGTCGAATTCGTCCTGGTTGAGAACGTTGCCGGCCAGCAGCTCCTGCAGCTCGCCGCGGCGTTTCTTGAACTCTTCCAACGGGCTGAGCTTAGTCAGTTCGGGGACCAGTTTTTCCCTGATGTCCTTGGCCGCCCGGTCGAAGGTCTTGTCCCCCAGCAGGTTCTCGTCGGCCAGCTTGCGGAGTTCCCGCATCTGCGCCGCGAACTTCTCCAACGGCGTGGCGAACTCCGCCGTCCAGTTCCTCGGCCCGCTTGACCATCGCCTCTTCCACCGCCTCGACCTCCGCTTCCAGTTTCTTGGCCTGCGCCACGGCCGCCTTCTCGGCCTCGACCTGGTTCCACCATTTACGGACCATATCGCCGGCTTCCTTGCTGCCGCCGGCCAACTCGACGCGGTAGGCTTTCGCCTCGGCGGCCGTCATCCGCAGCGTGGCCAGTTCCTGCTCCGCTTCGTTGAGACTGTCGTGCAGCGCCTTGGCCGCCGGCGTGATCTGGGTCTGTTTGTTCCACTCGGCCAGGTTGGCTTTCCCAGCGCCGCCTGTCTTGCGCGTTAACGTCGGCGACGAGCTTGCGCGGTCCTTGGCCCGCTTCGCCAGGACGTCGGAGATATCGGCAACGTCGCTCCCGTCAGGGTCCTGGCTCAGCAGACCGTTGATCCCGGCCAGCACGTCGTGCAGATGCGTTAGTTCGACCGCCCTTCTCCAATGCCGGTGACGAGGCGCTTGACGTTGTCGGAGAGGGTCGAGAACATGCCGCTGAGGGTTTTCGATTGGGCTTCGATCCCGCCGGCGAATTGCCCGCTGCCGGTCGTGAGCGACGCGATCGCCTTTTGGATCTCCGGGAAACCGACCCTACCTTCCTCGACCATCTCTTGCATCTGGGCCGTGGTGACCTTGAACTGGTCCGCCAACGCCTGTTGGAACGGGATGCCGGCGTGGAGAACTCGCGAATGTCGCGCGTGAAGGCCCGCCCTTCGACCGGCTCTTGCCGTAGACGTTGGCCAGTTCGCCGATCGGCGCCTGCAGCGCGGCGGCGAGCTGGCCGAGCTTCTTCAACTCAGGCTGCACCTCGTGCGCTTCGAAGCCGAAGGCCAGCAACTGCCGGGCCGCGTCGCGCAGCTCGGGGAACTCGAACGGCGTCTGATCCGCGAAGGTTTTTAGTTCGCCCAACAGGCTTTTGGCGGACGAGGCGCTCTTCAGCATCGTGGAAAGGCACCTCCGCGTCTCCATTTCGATGGCCAGCTTGAGTCCCCAGCCGACGGTGGCGGCGCCAGCCCGGCAATCGCTAAAGCGCCGGCGAACGATATCGAGGCCAAGGACGTCATCGAGGCGGCCGTGCCGCCGGCATGCTGGACTTCGGCGGCCATCGCCTTCACGCTGCCGCCGGCATGCTTCAGCCCGCGATCGAACTCGGCGATGTTCGCCAGCGTCAGCTTGACAGCGACGTCTCCGATAGTGGCCATGGCAAGTAATGGGGAAATGGGAATGGGGAATAAACAAACGCTTCTGCCGTCGCCGGCGGCGACGTCCACTGCTAGTCCCTAGCCACTAGCCGCCAGCCCCTTTTTTGGCCTTCAATCGTGCCCCGATCGCATAGAAGAAGCCCATGATCTTGCCCGTGTCCGGTTGCCGCTCGTCTTCTGGCGGTTTCACCGGCAGGAAGTCTTCCACCTCCAGGTTCGTCGCCCCCTTGCCGCGAGCATGCGGTAGACCCAGTAGCAGATCTTCGCCGACTGCTTCCAACCCTGCCCGAACGGTTCGTAACGATAAAACTCCTGCCACTCGCGGAACTCGCGGGCGTCGATCTCCCGCTGGCACCGCTTGACGCTCATGCCGACGCGAGCGCGAGCCGGAACCAGAAGCGGCGGCTGGGTCGGCTTTGGAGTTTTTTAACAGCGCCTGCTCGTCCTTGACCGTCAGGGCACTCAACCTGCGGGCGACGTCCCAGACGCGATTCAGGGCCGTGGAGCTTTTCTCCCCCAAGGCCTCGACGTCCGCATCGGTGAACAGCCTTTCGCCCTCCTGGTCGCAGATCGTCAGCGCCACAGCAGGCGGCAGGTTGGCCTTCGCCCGGGCTTCGCCCTCCTTGGGTTTTTCCGGGAACGCCAGCTCGAAGTCGTCGCGCTCGTTGCCGCGGAGTCCGCGTACGAACACGAACCGTTCCGTCGGGTCGACCGAGTCGTCGCCCCATTCCGGCGTCATCACCTTCTCGATCACCATGTCGTCGGAAGCCAGGATCTGCTTGTGCTGAGCATCGTCTTCCTCGTCGGTTGATTTCTTGAGAAATGGTCGCTCGCGAGAGCCGGTTAGCTGGATGCCGTGATCGTCGGTTCGCCGCTGAAGGAGAATTGGACCTCGGCGGTGATCACGTCGCCGAGCTTGCGCGTGGGCTTGTAGCTGGTCATGAACCCGGTGCAGGCCCAGCTGGCCGGCGTCGTCTTGCCCGGATAGAGCGGCTCCGTGACGGTGATCGTCTCGGCCTCGGCCTGGATCGGCGGCGACAGGTCGGCATCGTGCTGGATCGTCACGCTGCCGTCCTCGACCTCCGCCCAGAAGTTCGGGTCGTTCTCCTTGTAGGCATTCGGGCTGTTCTGGTGCGTGACGTCGACCTTCTCGCGCGACTGGCCGCCGATGTCCGTATCGAGGATCTTGGCCAGAAAGCCGGATTGAAAGGTGATCGTGATCGAGTGCGCTTGGAGCGCCTTCTTGAAAGAGGTCATCGGTTACTCCGTCGCGGATTGCTCGTAATAGGTGATTTCGAAAATCTGCGTGACGGCGAACTCGCCCTGCTCGTCGCCGTGGACGGCGGCTCGTCCTCGTCGAAGTCGTCGCGAATCGCCACGCGCGCACGACGACGTCCCGAACATGGCCGAGCCGCTGCTGGGCCGGCGTCGTTGTTGGAAAGCCGTCGAGGACCAGACGCAGCGTACGGCAACGGTCTTGGCCGTCGGATAGTCGGCCGCCATGGTGCGGAATAGGTAGCTGGCGGTGACCAGGCTGCCGGCGCCTTTTTGGTGCGGCTCGCGCTTGGTCTCCGGCAGCCGGCGATAGGTCACGGCCGGCAGCAGGCTGTCCGCCGCTTCCTGGCTCGGATCGGCTTCCGGCAGCCGCACCGGATAGATGCGCGAGCCCACGGCGTCCGTGACGGACGCCTGAGCGGCCAGAAAGTGGATCAGTCCTTGTTCGATCAGCATGGTCAGCCCTTGGCTGCCTTGCGCTGGATGCCTTCGCGCAGTTTGTCGTTGAGGATCTCTTGCGATTGGGCCTTGGTCGAATTGAACGCCGCCTTCATGAAGGGATTGCCCGAGCGATTCCATTTCGGGCCGCGCGGCGGCGCTGGAGCCCGGGCCTTGCGTGTCACGCCATCGCGTTTGGCGCGGGCGCTTGATCCGCGCCGTGAGGCCGGTCGAGCTTGGCGTCTGCCGGGGCGCGACCACGTGCCCGTCTTCGACCAGGTCGCATAGTTTGCCGGACGTACCTTCTTGCCTTTGAACTCGGTCACATAGCTCGTGCTGGGCCCGATAATGGCCACGATCGCGCCGGACGCGGGTAAGTCTTGATCTTGGTGATGATCGACTTCCGCAAGGCCTTGCTGCGGACCGGTGCCCGTCGTTTCGCTTCTTTGTTCATCGGGCGGGCCGCCGCGGCCATCGCCAGGCGACCCATGCGCGCATCCTTTGGCCCCGCGCGGCGAACCGCGCACGACTTCCATATCGCCGGAGATCGTCAGGAAAACATTGGCGACGCCGCTCACACGACCTCCTGCCAGAATCTCCAACTCGCGGTTGCGCTCTTCGATATTGGTCGCCGAGAGGATATTGAACACGCGGCCGTGGAAACGGACGCGCGTCTCGGGCGTCACGCCGGTCACAAAGCGGGCCACGATCCGGTGGGTCACGTCGGCCTGCACCTGGTCGGCGTTCAAGAGTTCGCGGCCGCTCAGCGGCTCGATGCCGCCGTAGACCTGGCCGAACTCGCGCCAGTCGTCGGCCGTCTCGCCGAAGCTGCCCCGCTTGTCGGTCTTCTGCTCGATCGAGAGCAGGTATCTTTTTTTGCCGATGGAAGTCATGGTGGTTAGTGGCTGGTGGCTAGTGGCTAGTAACCAGCCCCTCCTTCACCGTGCTGATACCCGGGGAACGGCTCGTTGAGATAGGCGCCGTAGCCGGCCATCGACAGCAGATCGTCGACGCCGATCGGCAGCTTGTACTGCATGCGGTCGATCGAGGCCTCCCGCTTCTCGAAAAGGTCGCCGACGACCAGCAAGATCGCCTCTGGACAATCGCCGGGACGTGGTTTTTGTCCGCATAGCCGGCCTCGAACGTGATTTGCACCGCGTTCATCGTCAGCATGGTCGCCGGCCAGCATTGGCCGTAGACCGAACGCACGCGGGCCGGCAGGCTCTCGACGTCGGCTTCCAGAGCGAGTCGTCGAGCGTTTGCAGGTCGCCGTTTTGATCCAGGTACTGGATCTGCTGCACGCTGATCACCGCGCGGCGCGGCAGCCGGATCTCGTAGCGCCGATACGGGTCGCGCCAGCTCCAGCGGCCGGTCGGATTGTTCCAACCGACAAACGGCAGCGGAAAATGGTCCAGGAAGAACGTGAACCAGGTGGGCAGCAGCGTGAGTGCGCGGCCATCCTGGCAAAACTCGGTCGCCGCCTGCAATTTCCGCTGGATCGTGCGGTCCTGGTCCTTGTCCGTATACGCAGCTGCTCCTTGACGTCCTGCAAATCCAGGACGCGGCCGGTCGGCGGAGTCAAAACAGTCAGCGCCATTGGCGGAAATGGGGAAGTGGGAATGGGGAATGGGGAATGTAAAAAACAAACGCTTCTGCCGTCGCCGCCGGCGACGTCCGCCGCCAGCCCTAACGACTAGCCCCTAGCCCCTGCTTACGTGCCGATCACCATCCAGTTGACGAGCTGGCCGGCGGCCAGCACGAGCATGGTGCCGCCGTTGGCGACGGTCAGGTTCGCGGCCGCGACGGTAATGACGGCGTCGGCCGTGATCACGGCGCCGGTGCTCGACAGGACCTGCACGATATAGCCGGTGATCGTGGTCATGCCGGTGGCGATCGTGAGCGTGGTGGCCGTCGCTTCGCCGGTCGTCACGACGTGCCTGCCGCCGGCGATCTTGACGCCGGCGGCCGGCGCGATGACCGCGTTGGCCACCTCGTCGGCGGTGATCGCCTCGAGTTGGGCCGTGATATCGACGTTATTGACCTGGAAGCTGCCGCCGTTGGCCGCGTCGATGTTCAAGATGCCGCCAACTTGCCAGTTGGCGCCGCCCGGCTGGTGCTGGTTCTTCGCACTGACGCTTTTGTCGATCGACATGGCCTGGTCTCGCGGTGTATGAGGATGAAAGACGGCTCGGGAGAGCCGTCCCACGCGTTTTCTAGTCCCTAACCCCTAGCTCCTAACCGCTACGTCACGCGGTGCCGAGCTGCGGGCTGAGGATCGTCTGGCTGGCGATGACGGTGGCCGGCTGCGTGACCGGTTTTTGCCGCGGCATGGCCAGGATCGCCAGCACGCTGTCGATCGCCGCGTTGGCGGTGCCGCGGACCACCACGCAACGCACGTAGCGCAGCGTCGGCCGGACGACTTCCAGGGCCAACACGTCGTTGCTGTCGGCGTCGGCCAGCGGACCCGTATGGCTGCCGGCGATGTCGGCCATGTCGCTGCCGTCGGCGGCCGAACCCATCTGGGCCTTCAGCTCGGTGACCTGCGTGGACGTCAAGGCGCCGAACTGCGCGACGAACGTCACGCTGTCGGCCCCCAGCGCCTGCATGTCGATCACGGAGCCGTTGACGTTCGTCTCGCCGGCGGCCGTCGAGTTGACGACGCGCAGCAGCTGGAGTTCTTCGAGTGCATAGTTCATGTTTCAACCAACAATGGGGAAATGGGAATGGGGAATGGGGAATGTTTTGCTAGCCCCCAGTCACTAGCCCCTAACCACTCTTCTTTTTGACGGTCGGACGGCGGGGAGCGGCGGCTGCCGCGCGGGCGGCGTTTTCCGGCGGCGCCGTCGAAGCGGTCTCGGCGGTGGCCGACAACGCGTAGTTGCCTTTCACCATCCGAGCCGCCTCTTCGTCGCCGACCTCGATCACCTGGCCAGGCCGATGATCGAACCCGTCTCCCACCCGTCCGCAGAGCAATTTCACGAATGCCATCGAACACCAATTTCAAATTTGAGATTTCAGATTTGAGATGCGACACGCGGAGCGCATCGCCGACTAACTGGCCGCCAGCTGCATGGCCTTGATCGGATGCGTGCCGGCGTCGAGCGTGTTCGAGTCGGAACGCAGGAAGCCGACGAAGCCTTCTTCGTCCTGGTCGGCATAGCGCTCCACCAGGTGCCGCAGGCGGAGCACGCCGGCGTCGCGGACCTTGTGCTTCTTCAACTGCCCGTAAATCATCGGGATGTTGTTGGCCGCCAGCGTGCTGGCCATGCTCATGTTGATCGTCAGCGCGTAGCTAAGCAGCTTGTCCGGCTCGCCTTGCTGCAGACCGCTCTGCCAGATGTACTGGCCGTTGCCGTCTTTCAGCAGTCGGATGTTCAACAACGTGTTGTCGTGCATCATGAAGCCGGCGCCGACGCGGTAGGCCGGGTTCACCGAGTGGATCAGCTTGACGATCTCGTCGGCCAGGATCGCCGTGGCGCTGGCGCAGGTCAGACCCACCGGAAGGCCTGTTAAAATGCCCTTGGGCTGACCGACGCCCGTCCCCGTGGTGAAGTAATCGTTCTGACCGCGGCCGATACGCATGCCAATGCAGTCGCCCAGCCAGGCCGCCAGCGCAAAGCGCTGTCCTGCATCAGTTCGCTGGGGACCCGGATCAATTTGGGTCCGAATTTGTACGCGTTGAACATGATCTGCCCGACCAGCGGATCGGCTTCGGTGACTTGCTGGCTTTGGCCCAGCAGCTCGCCCTTGTTCATCGTGTCGTTGGACGTCGGCCAGGGCTGGACGGCACCGGTATCGGTGCGCATCACGTCGCAGGCTTCGCGGATGCCGCCCCACTGCAAGAGGGCCATTTCCAGGTTGTAGGTGAACTCGGGCGCCACCAGGCCGCCGCCGCCACCCATCGAGAAGCGATGATATCGCGCTGTTCGTGACCGAACTTCTTGGCCGGAACTGGCGGACGCAGCTGTCGGCGTAGCTGGCGCCGCAGATGCGGATGTTCAGCGTGCGCTGGTGCGGACTGATCCGCGTGGCGCGGCAGGCCTCGACGTGGCTCTTCCGCAGCCGCTTGCCCATCTTGTTGCGCATCCAGGCTTGGATGGCCAGCGTCGCTGCTCGTCGTTGGCTTCCTCGCGCTTGGTCTTGCCGGCCCCGGTGCGCCGTGCGGTCTTCGCGGCCAGGCGGCGTGCCGGCGACGCGGCTCTGCTCGGCTTCCATGCTTTCGACCCGCTCGGCAATCTCGATCTGCCGGGTGTCGGCGTTGTAATCGTCGTTGAGGGTCTTCCAGTTCGCCTCTTCCTCCGCCCTGAAGGCCCGATTCTCGGCATGGATCAGATCGCGCATCTGGGCGATCTTCTTGAACTTTTCGTTGACCGCTGGCCAGCGCCTTGGCGGTCAGTGCCACGATGTTTCTCCTGGCCGATGAACCGCCGCGGCCGATCCGAGACCGGCGCATGAGGAGTCACCGGCGTGTTTTGGTGCGTGCTGCCGCACGAAGCTTAGAGCAGGACGGACCTGCACGCCGGCTGTGGCGCGGAAGCGCTAATCAAAAGACGCCAGCAAGTCGCAGCGGCCGGTTAGACAGCTCTGAGAGCTTGCGATACCGGATAGGCTGGGCGTGCGATTGGACGCGCGCAAGCCGAACCGGCTGCCAATTGCACCGGGCAGGCCCCTGCTCTCACAGAGTCCCGCCGCGGTGCTCTCGGCCAGGTTGGAATCTACCGCCGGCCTGCCCCGAGATAATGGACAGGCCGGGCGGAAATGGGGAAGTGGGAATGGGGAATGGGGAATGAAAAGACGGATGCTTCAGCCGTGGCTCGAGCAGAGCGACCAGGTCCGCAGCTCTCCGGCGGTTAAAACTGTACGCAAACTGTGCGCACAGTTTGCCGCCGCTAGCCACTGGTCGCTGTCCCCTAGCCACCCTGCTCCATTTCGAGGACACGCACGTGGGCGGCCACACGGGCCAGGATGCCGTTGGCGGTCGAACGCTGCTTCTTCCAGCGGTCGAAGTCGGCCCGGGCGTCATCGGGATTGCCGGCGACGCGCAGACCGGTGGTGCTGGCCTCGTAGGCCGGGTAGACCACGGGCCCGACGTCGTACAGCTTGACGGCATTGATCTCGCGGAAGCACTGCCGGTCCTGCTCGCGCCAGACGACCTCCGTGGCGACGAAGGCAAAGCTGGAGCCGGACAGGTCTCCGATCGGCTTGCCGCCGCGCGGGCGGATGTTTTCGATCGTGTCGCGGCCAAGCGTGGTGTTCGGCGTGTCGATCTCGTAGCGCAGGCCGGGCTTGTCGATCGACAGCCGCAGCGTGCCGGACGCCGTGCGGCCCAGCAGGTTATTCGCGTCATGATTGACGAGCCACGGCAGTCGTCCTCCTTCAATGCCCGGTCGAACGCGCCGGGCATGATCCGCTCGAACGTGTCGTCCCACAATTCGTACTGCGTGCCAGCGGTGCCGTCGTAGAAGCGCTGGCATAGCCGATGATCTGGGCAGTTCGCCCTCGGCGCGGGCCTCCAGGCGACGTTGGACCCGGCA
The DNA here is from genome assembly GCA_963785315.1 of uncultured Acidobacteriaceae bacterium. Classification (GTDB taxonomy): domain Bacteria; phylum Acidobacteriota; class Terriglobia; order Terriglobales; family Acidobacteriaceae; genus PALSA-350. Next base: position 911,053 of record CAWAUX010000004.1, read on the forward strand.
GTGAGAAAGCGGCGTTCCATGGCAGACCTCAATGGGGAAAGTGGAATGGGGAATCGGGAATGCTAGGCACGGACGACCACGCGGAGCAGAATCGGTTGGCCCGTGTTGGGGCAGCTCCCCCAGTACTCGAAAACATCGTCCGGGTTCAACAATGGCTCGAAACGCAACGCGTCATGCGCGCCGCCGCAACGGCTGCAGCCGCGAACGTCTACCGCGAGCAGGCTCTTTTGGCGTACCACTTCGTCTTCGTTCATTCCCCAGTCCCCATTCCCAATTCCCCAGTGGTTGAACCGTTTCTAGGAAATGTTGGCCATCGCGACGTCGGTGACGCGGTCCACCGTGCGGGCGAACCATTCGTCGTGCAGCTTGGTGATTTCGGCCGCCAGGCCGTCGCGCGACGTGCGATCGCAGACCGCCGAGGCCTCGGCCCGGAGCGAATCGATCAGGTCTTCACTCAGGGCGGAAGCGCGCCAGTTTGCTCACGCCGCAAACTTCCAGCGCCGGCTCGAAGGCCTCATCGATGACGCCGCGGTGCTCGCCGGCGAACGTGTCGAGCCAGGCGGTGAACGTGGCCGGCTGCTTGGCCGCCCGCTCGGCCTGCATGATCAGCCGCTTGGCCATGCGCTTCGCAATGTCCCGGATCAGCCGGCGACTTGGCGGCTTTGGTCTCGGTATCCCCGTTCTCGCCCTTCTTGCCCTCGGGATCTCCCTCGTCCGCGGGCGTGCCGCTGTCGCTGCCGCCTTTGCCCATGTTCAGCGGCTTGGCAATGCCATAACCTTCGGGGTCCGGGTTCATGTCCTCGTCGGCGCGGACCTCGTTGACTTCCATCCACGGATGACCGCCTAAGGCCGTGCGGTAATAGGCCGCACGGGCGGCCAGGTTGGCGCGGAGCAGGGCCTTGCGATAGAAGGCGAACTCGTGCGTCTCGCGCGCCTTTTCGTCCTCGCGAAACAGCTTGTCCCAACATTCCTCTTCGATGTGGCAGAACCAGGGCTCGAGCGTGTCGTCCAGGTAGGACTGGTTTTCTTGCTCCAGCGAGTTGTAGCCGGCCTTGTCGCGGCTCCCCAGCTTGTGGCCCGGGCAGAAGAACCAGAGGGCCACTTCCTCGCGTTCGAAGGCCCGCGTCTCGATCAGCTGGGAGTCAACCGCGTTCATGCTGAACGGGTTGAGCTTCGCGCCGTTGGTCAGGATGGCCGTGCGGTGCGAATTGTCGAGCCCTTCGTGCATGTCGTTCCACTGGCGGAGGAACTCCTTTTGCGCGTCAGGCTTCATGTTCGTGGGGACTTCGACGACGACGCTCGGCCGGGCGTTGTTGCGGAAGAACCGCGAGCCGTAGCGCTCGCGCCCATGCCCAGGCCCCAACTGTCGGCCGCCTTGCGGATGACGGAGTAGCCGATCAGGCCGTCGAAGCCGAGGCCCTTGAAATGGAGCACGTTTTCCTTTAGCAGCTTCCGATAGCCGCCGCCGGGTAGTTGCGTGACATAGAAGAGCTGGCCGTTCTCGCGCACCGGCCAGGTCCGGTCGGGCATCAGCGGAATGAGCCCGTCGTCCTGCCACGGCGCCGGCCGCCCGTCGCCCAGCCGGTTGATATAGGCGTAGCCGTTCCCCTCCAGCAGCACGTGGGCCATCAGCGTCTGCTTGAAGATGAAGGCCGTCATCTCCGTGTTCGGTTTGCGGCGCAGCAGCGAGTAGGAAGGGTGAGCCAGGTCCGGCTCGCGCGTCTCGCCGGCGACCTTCAACAGCCGCAAGGGAACGCGGGCGACGTCGCGGCTGATCAGGTTCGCGGCCCGCCAGACGTAACTGTAGGTGAGCGCCGTCTTGCGGTTGACGCGGATGCCGGAGCTGGAGCGGTGGCCGCCCAGCGCGTCGTAGAACCAGTCGCCCGCTTCGGACAAGGGGACGCTGGGGTTCTCCAGCATGTCGCGGAAATTGATGATCGAGCTTAGGAAGCCCATCGGCGCCTCCGATAGACGACGCCGGCGATCGCCAGCACCAGGCCGACGAGCATGACGGCCGCCGGCGGATACGCGCGCCACAGACCATAGACGACGAGCAGGAAGCCGACGTCGTCGGTGTGGCGCAGCGCGAGACGGAGCAGCGGAGCGGCGGATGCGACGGCTCGGGAGAGCCATCCCACATTTGCAGCGGTTTTCGAGCGACGTTTTTTCATAGTACGATTAAGCCAGGTTGGTTGTCGCCGTCATCGCCCAGGATGGCACGGGCCAGCGACATGACCGCGGCCACAATGCCGTCGATCTTGTTCGGGTCGCCCCGCTTCGGCTTGACCGGCCGGATGTTTTCGTTGGCGTCGGTGCGGATACAGACATTGCTGGCCATCCAGGTCAGCACCTCGTGGAACCCGTGCGCGAGGATCAGCGCCTCCAGCGCCTGCTCCAGCAGCTTGCACGGCTCGTTGAAATACTGCACCGTCTGCCGGAACTCGACCATGTCGAAGCCGTCCTCCTCGGCCAGCTCCAGCGCGAACTGGGTGGCGTTCCACGGGTCGTAGGCGATATCGCGGACGTCGTAGTCGGCCTTGATCTGGTTGAGCTGCTTGCGGACGTAGCGATAGTCGGTGACGTTGCCCGGCGTGAGTTGAATCAGTCCCTGCTTGGCCCAGGCCAGGTAGGGCACGCGATCCTGTTTTGCCAGCGTGCGGGCCTTTTCCTCCGGCATCCAGAACCAGGCCTTTAGCGTGATTCGCTCGATCGACGGAGGCACGTCGTCGTCGGTCTTCGCGTCGGCCTCGCGGCGCTGGAGGAAAGCCAGCACAAAGGCCGTCAGGTCGGACGTCTTCGACAGGTCCAAGCCACCCCAGCACGGTTTGCCCAGCAGCTCGTTGTCGTCGGGCAGGGGTGCAGTTGCCCCACAGCTGCATGTTCAGCCAGCGGGTGACCTGCGCGCACCAGCGGTTGAGGTGCTTCCTGAGAAAATTGTTCTGGGCGGCCGGCGTGTTGGCCGCCTTGAGCGCCTTGCGGCGCAGGTCGTCGAGCTTGACGCTTACGCCCAAGTTGGGGTTGGCCTTGATCCAGTTGCTCTCGTCGCTCCACTCGTCCTCGTCGTCGATGGCAAAGATCAGCGCGAAGAACGAGTCGTCCTCGATCGTGCCTTCCAGGATCTTGGCGGCGTAGTCCCGCTGCTCCCAGCAAATGCTGGTGCGGTCGGCGCCGGCCGTGGTGATGATGAAGATCAGCGGCTGCGACCGGGCGCCGGTGGCCGTGTCGAGCACGTCGAACAGCGCCCGCGTCTTGTGCGCGTGCAGCTCGTCGACGATAGCCGCGTGGACGTTCAGGCCGTCGTTGCCTTCCTCCTCGGAACCCAGCGGCTCGAACTTCGAATTCGCGGCCAGGAAGCTGAGATTGTCCTTGACGATGGTCAGCCGCCGGCTGAGGTGCGGCGACTTGCGCACCATGCGGACCGCTTCGCTGAACACGATGCGGGCCTGGTCGCGTTTGGTGGCGCCGGCATAGACCTCGGCTCCCTCTTCGCCGTCGGCCACCAGCAGATAGAGCGCGATGCCCGAGGCCAGCGTGCTCTTGCCGTTCTTGCGGGCGATCTCTCCATAGGAAGTATTGAAGCGGCGCTTGCCGTCGGCCCGTTTCTTCCAGCCGAACAGCACCCACAACCAGAACTGCTGCCACGGTTCGAGCTTGATAGGCTGCTTGGCCCACTCGCCCTTCGAGTGGCGCAGGTAGCCGAAGAAGTGAATGACGTGCCAGGCGGCCGTTTCGTCGAAGTACAGGCCGCGCTTGTTCGCCGTCTTCAGGTCGCGATAGTGACGCTCGACGGCCAGACGGACCCACTTCGACGCGACGATCTTGCCGGCGCACACCATCGCGGCGTACTGCATCGCGGGGCAATCGTTCATCCACTTTGCTTGCCCCGCGTGAGGAAGGTGTCGAAGTCGTCGGCGTCAGGCTTCTCGTTGCTCGTCACGCGCGATCGCGCCGCCGGCGTCAGGCCGAACTCGATCAGGAATTGCTTCATCAGCTTCATCGATTCGGCCGCGATCGACACGGCCGGGTGACGCCGCGCGATGCCGGTGGCGCCTTTCGGCTTCAGCGTGAGGCCCTGCTTGGCGATCAGCCCTTCGGCTTTTTGCCAACGGCTCCAGGCCTGGCAGTAGGCGGCGAGCGCCGCGCGGTCGACGAGCGTGAGCAGCTTCAGCCGCGCGAGTTCCGGAACGATGCGCTGCCATTCCGCAGTCGCGTTGGCGTCGAGAAAATCAGGGCAGTCGGGAATCGTCGGATCAGGCTTGGGTTCGGCCGAGTTTGCGCGGCGCCGGCCCGGGTTGCCGGTCAGCAACTTGAGCGCGGTCGGCTTCGGCGCTGGTCCACGGCGTCCCATCTCGATTTGATCCAACTTTTTTAGTTCAAAACCTGCGCCCGAAAACGCGCGCCTTCGCGTGGCGGTCTAGGCCGTATCTGGCTTGAAATCCTGACCCCCTACCCGTCTCAAGTTGGGACGGTCACCCGTGGGGGGGTACCATCGTCCGCGCCCTTCGGTGCCGCGCGCGAGCGCCTGCGCTCGCGCGGTGCGCGACCGAAGCCGCCGTCCTCGCGCCCGTCTTCTGATCGTGATGGTGTTTGCAGCTCGACTGCCAGTTGCTTTGGTCCCAGAACAGATCCGGGTCGCCTTTGTGAGGAATGATATGGTCCACGCACTCGGCCGGTCCCACGCGTCCCTCGCGCCGGCACTCCACACACAGCGGATTGGCCCGGCGGTAGGCAATGCTCAGCCGTTGCCACTTCGCGCCGTAGCCCCGCTCGGCCGACGTGCCGCGGCGGCGGTCGGTGCGCCGCCGCTTGATCGCGCGGACCTTCTTGCCGTTGGGTCGGTGGCAGCGTGGACGTTGGGGCATGCACGTGGTTCGTTTCCTGGGAAATGTTCTAGCTGTCGTCGTACACGGCGATGCACGGCAGACGCCGGAAACCCTGGTCGGGCCCGCGCGTCGCCGTGATCTCCAGATAGTCGCGCCAGGCCTCGGTCAGCGCGATCGTCGCCGGCAGCGCCCGACGTAATCGCTCGGGGTGTCCGTGTCGTAGGTCAGCGGCAATCCGCTGGCGCCGCTCACCACGTTCCCCTCGTCGTCGACCAGCGTCATCGTCACCACGGCATCGGCCACGTGGTCGCCATCGCTGGCCGTGGTCAGGCACATCCAACGCACTTCGTTCTCTTCGCCGATATGCAGTAGTCGCGGTTGCACGGTGCCGATCGCCCTGACCTGGTTGTTGATCTTCGTCTCGCCGTCCAGCCGCGGCCGCAGCGTCACGTCGCCGGCCAGCAGATCGCCGGCTTCCAGCGGCGCCTCCAGAATCCACAGCGGCTGGCCCAGCTGCCGCTGCCGCCACTCCTCCCTCAGCCGCTCGCGCGGCCAGACGCGGCCAAGCCGAAAATAACTCAAGGGTCCGTAATACACGTGTGACAATGGGGAAGTGGGAATGGGGAATGGGGAATGTTTTCGTGCGCTAGCCCCCAGCCACTAGCCCCTCACAACTATCCGATCTCCCGATGCCTCACGCGCACCACCAGGTCCACCGCCGGGCTCGGTCCGGCTTTCAGCAGCAGTCCCACGCTGGCGCCGGCTTGCACCACCGGCCGTTCTTCCGGTTGCGGCGCAAACTGGAAACTTCCCTGCGCCGGCCAGCCCTGGTGGGCGAACTCGCCGTTGGCCAGATAGGTCGTCGGCTCGGCCGTCAGATTTCCCAGCACCGTCGCACCGGCTGCCTGGTCCCCCTGCTCCATCTTGCTGGGCGTGATCGACGTCCCGGTCGGGCTGCCGATCGTCTGCACGAACTGGAACGAGGCCTCCAGCTGCTGGTTGGTCAGGCTGCTGGTGTTGGTGATGTCGGCCGCCAGGATCTCGCACACTTTGCCGGCCGGCGCCGTGAGCAAGAACAACGTCTTGGCCGCGGCCGCCCCGCTCACCTTGAACACGCTTTCATAGACACCCCTCATGTTTTACCTCTCGCCAAAATATGAACCGTGGAACGCGTTGGCCGGCGACTCGACAAAAGAATTACCTCACAATCCTGGGTGAAAGGATCAGCACTGTGTTGTTGGCCGCGCCGATCACGGGCGTCCGCCGCGGCACCGGCAGCCGCCGTTCGCGCACTCGCGGCGCGCTTCGCAGCGGCAGAATCGTCAACTGCACCAGCGGCAGCAATTGCGTGTGGCGACCGGCTCGCTGCGACGGCTGGCGAATGACGAGTGTGCGAGAAAGCGGCACGATACCGCTGGGGAGCAGACTGCCGGCCTGCGTCTGGGTCACCACGCAAGCGATCGTGTGCGTCAGATTGATGTTGGAAAGCGCGGAAATCAGCGTGCTCGTCGAGACCGGCCCATCCGATAACCACGTCACCGTCCACGGTCCGCCGTCATTGCTCACGGTTACAGTGCCAGCGCCCAGAAAAGCAACGGCCGCGCCCTCCACATCGGCGGCTGTGTCGGTGGCCGTCAGCACGTTGGTGCCGAGATAAAACGTGCCCGTGTCGGGCCCATCGCTCAGCGTGATCTCTTGAATCTCCGGCTGCCCGGTCACCGGCACGACGCCTTGCGTGACAATCACCGGCTGATTCGTGCCGGAGGAGATCGCGCTGGCGATCGGCTGGTCGGCGGCCGGACCGATCAGCGTGACGGTCGCCACGGAAGACGTGACGCTGACCGACGTGCCGCCGGGCGTGTTGGCGTCGAAGACGGCCTGCAGGGACGCCTGGTCGGTTGCGTCGTCGCCCGACGGCGTCCAGTTGTCGGCGGCGATCGTGTTAATGGTGACCATGAATAGTCCGACGGCGGTCGTCACCAGGTTCCCCACGTCCGGCGTGAAGTCCCAGGTCACGACCGCGCTCACGCCGACGACGTCGGAGACGCCCAGCTGGATCTCGCTCACCGTGATCGTCGGGCAGCTGATGAACAGCTCGCTGACGTTGGGCTGCGGACCGAGAAACGGAAAGTTCGCGGCCGAGCCGCCGTAATCCACGGTCAGCCCGCTGGCATAGGCGCCGCCCAGCACGATATCGCCGCTGGAATAGCCGCTGAATACGGCGTTGGCCACCTGGTCGAACAGCGGACCGACGATGCTGGGCGGGTCCGAGTTGTACGGAACCTGGCTGGTCGGCACGCCCCACGGCTGCGGGTCCCACGTGCCCGTGTCCGGCGCCACGTCGACGCTGTTCTTCTGGAACTCGATGGTGTATTGAGCGTCCAAAGTAGTGGCTAGGGGCTAGGGGTTAGGGGCTAGGAAAAATGTGGGACGGCTCTCCCGGGCCGTCAACTCGCCCCGTGCAGCTTCAGCAGCTCGGCGCCGAGTCCCTGCGCGATCAGGCCGGCGGCCGTGGCAATGTCCTTGTCGGCCAGCGCCAGCTGCGCCATGCCGGGCAGTCCGTTGATCTGCGTCCCCTTGTCGCCCGGTTTATCGACGCGCGTCTTGCCGTCGCCGGCCAGCTTCTGGCGGACCACGGTCACGCTCAGGCTGCCGCTCAGATCCAGCTTCGTCTGCACGTCCAGCACGGCGATCCGCAGCAGCGGATAGGCCGGGTCGGCCGTCAGCTTCGCGCCCAGCGTCGGCGCCAGTTGCGGCAGCAGCAGCGTGAAGGCCTGCCCCAGCTGCGCGTTTTGGGCCCGCAGCGCCGGCAGGTTCGGCAGGATCGAGACGTGCAGGCTCTCGGCCGGCATGGCCGTCGGCTTGCCGCCGGCGTCCGCGGCGTAGCGCCGCGTGATCACGCTGGTGGCCGCCGGATCGCGGAACACGACCCGCTCGATCCATAGCAGGGGGAACTTTTGGCCCGGATCGGACAGCGGCGGCAGGCTCAGCGTCATGATCGTTTCCTGAGAAATGAGGAATGTTCTCTGCCGGCCGCAGGCCGACTTCCGCTCGTCCCTAGCAACTAGCCCCTAGCCACTACGCCGCCAGGCGTTCTACCTTCACGCTGGCCGTCACGCTGCCCCGTTTCACGTTCGCGCGTTTCCGCTGCGTGGCGGCAATCAACTGGATCGCCAGTCCCAGCGCCTCGGGCCGCGGCTCGGGCAGCTTGCCCCACTCTTCGCCCTTGGCCGGCGTCTGCGTGAAGGCCCTGAAAAGTCGCTGGACGCCGTCGAGGATCTCTTTCTGCTTCCGTGGACCGGCCAGCTCGAGCACCAGCGCCAGCAGATGGTCCTTTTCCGGCTGCTCGGTCTCCGTGGTCGGCGCTTGGCCGCCGATATTCACGCATCCGCACACGTGCACGGAAAAATCCACCGGTTGCCCATCGCCAACCGGCAGCTTGTCGCGGACGTCCTTGGCCTTCTTCTCGGCGATCTTCGCTAGCGCCGTCCACTCGATGCCGCTCAGCTCGTCGGCCTGGTCCAACAGCGAAAGCTGGCCCGGCGCGTCGCTGTGCTTTTTATTCCCCATTCCCCATTCCCCAGTCCCCATTTGGTTTCCCATTACCAGCCGAGCTTGTGCTTGAACACGTCCCAGGCCGAGGCGGCGATGCCGCCGACGATCGCCGTATAGATCGCGCGGAGGCGAAACGTGATTCGTTTCTTCCAGCCCAGCAGGTCCAGCACCTGCGCCCTGAGCCCCGGCACGTCCTTCTCGTCGCCGTGAAGCAAGAGATCGTGGCGGCCCACCAGGTTCAGCAGCTGCTTGGTCTGTCCGCGCAGCTCCCCCGTCAGTTCGCCGACCTTGCCCACCAGCTCGGTCGTCTGCCGCTCCAGGTTCAGAATCCGGTCTTCGTCGGTCATGGGCTGCGCATTTCAAATTTGAGATCTCAGATTTGAGATCGCGTCCTCGCGCCAGCAGCTGCCGCATGCCGGCTTGCTGCTCCGTCGTCAACATTCCCCATTCCCCAGTTCCGCTTCCCCATTGCCGCCTACGCAATGGTCGCAGCGCCGGCCGGCGGGCTCGCGCCTGTGGACGCGGCCGGTGCGGCCGGCGCTGCGCTCGCGGGAGCGCCAACTGGCGCGGCGGTATTCACATGCACCGTCACCGGGCTGGCCGCCGGCGCTGCCGCGGGTGGGGCTTTCGCCCCTGGCTGCAGTCCAGCGCCGGCGGCTGCCTGGGCGGCGGCCACAATCTGCGCGTTCTTCAGTCCCTCCAGCGCCCGCTGGTCGTCGACCGCCTTGGCGATCTTGGCGAACGTGTCCGGGTCCTTCACGCCGTCGGTCAGTTGCGCGTAGAAGATCTCATCAAGGTGGGCGTCCATCGCGCCCGGCTTCTCGATCAGCTTGGCCACCAGGTCGAACTCGCGCCAGATCCTGGCCGCATTGCCCACCACAAAGCAGTCGGCCAGATCGGCGCCGATGTCGTAGTGCCGCTTGCGCAGCTCGGCCGAGAGCTTCTGGGCTTTCTCCCGCTTGTGGACGAGGCTCTCCTTGGAGCCGAAGAACTTCTGTCCCAGCAGGAAGCTGGCGACCAGCACCGCGACAACCAGCAACAGAAAGACGACGACGAGCAGCGTGGCGAGCAAGCCGGTCATGGGCGAACCTCAGAAGAAAATGGGGAAAGTGGAATGGGGAATGGGGAGTGGCAGACGTGGGACGGCTCTGGCCGAGCCGTCTATCGCTTATTCCCCTTCGCGCTCGGCTTTGCGAAACGCACTGAAGAACCCGGCGCCGACTCCCGTGGCCATCATCAGGCCGATCAGCCCAATGCCGACGAAGACGGCGCCAATCACGTACGGAAACAGCCTGGCACCGATTGCCGGCCCGACCGGTCCGATCGGCGGATTGATCGGGTTGACGTGCGGCGTCGGTCCAAACGGCACATGCGGCGGCCGCGGCGGAAGCGGACACGGACAGCGGTCGTTGATGGCCTGGTAGAGCAAGTCCGCCAGCTCGCCGGCACTGGCGGGCATCGTACTGGCGTCGAAATTGGCGATGACTTCGCCGTTAGCGGCCTGCAACGTCACCAGCGGCACGTTGTTGCCGACCCGCGGCAGCATACGCTCGACGAACAGCGGATTGTTCGTCTCGTACAGGTTGAACCGCGTCGCCTGGCGCAGGTACAAGAGCCGCGGGTCCGTGTCGAACCAGTTGGCCACCGCCGCGCTACGATGCCGCAGGGTGCGGCCGTCCACCGAGACCGTCAAATAGAACCGGTCATTGCCTTGGGGCAACTCGGCCTTCATGCCGGCGTTGTAGCCGTACGAGCCGCTGACCGGCTTGCCGAGATCGGCGCCCAGCGCCGAACAAACGACCGAGACGCAAAGGCAGAGAGAAAGCAGGGCCGCTCGCATGTCATGTCGCTCCCAGGTCCGAGTGAAAAGTGAGAATTGAAAAGTGGAAAGTGCAAAGTGCGTTGCTGGTCCCTAGCCACCAGGCCCTACTCGCTATTCGCCGCCAGCCAGGGAATGGGCGGAGCCGGCTCGCCTGGCATCGGGGTAATGGCCACGCCGCCATACGCGCGCCAACGCGGGATGAACTCTTCGATCGACACCAGGACGTAATTGTCGATCCGGTTGTTATCGAGGATGTACGCATACTCCTCGTCGAGATCGGCCAGGAACACGCTGTGATTGGGGAAGAAGAAGATCACGGCGCCGCGGCGCTCGTTCACGCACCACTCAAGGAAATCGACGTCGCCCGTGTGCGTGGCCAGATAGGGGACGCCGGCGCGTTCCATCTTGCTCGTCAGGCCGTGGTAGCTCTCCTCTCCCGAAAACGTCGCGCGCCACCACTGCGCCAGTTCGAGTTGATTCTGCCAGCGCAGGGCCATCACGTGGCTGGCGTGGACGCAACTGCCGCCGCCCCAGTTCCACTCGCGCAATTCGTGCGGCAGGTTCACCTGGGGTCGTTCGTCGACAAAGGGAGCAACGACTGACGACGGACAATTCGGGCAGCCGCCCGGTTCGTCGCAGCCGACGAGCACCAGCAGCGGCAGACAACACAAAAGGACTTGAACAGAAGGACGCGAAGAGCGCGAAGCAAAGCAGCTTTCATCCTTGGCGGTCTTCGCGGTCTTCTGTTGAGTCGTGTGGCTCGTCATTCGAAGATTCCTCCCACTTTGAACTCGATCGCCGCGCACCAGGCTCGCACGAGCGCGGTCAACGTTCCGCCGCTGGCGATCGCCGCCAGGATCACCAGCGCCAGCACGTGTGCCGGCCAGAGCGCCGTGTTTTTCTTGCTAGCCACGAGCCCGTAGCCCCTAGTCCCTAATTTGCACCGGTTCGGCATACACGCCGTTTTCGATCAGCCGGCGGATCAGCGTGGCCGGCGTCAACCAGGTCGTGTTGGTCAGCTCCAAGCGCCGCACGTGGATCAGCGCGCGGCCCACATAGTCGTCGCAGAAGAAGCCGTCGGGCTTTTCGGCCGAATGCCAGGCCAGCCGCTTCAGGCAGCAGGTCGCGGCCAGCATGGCCTCGCTGCGACTGTATTTGCGGCCCAGCTTCGAGAGCAGGTAGGACGTCAGCGTCCGGCCTTCGTCGGCGTGCAGACGGAAGTCCTCGGCCAAGCGCAGTGCGAGACCTGGCCGGGTACGTTTCGACTCGCCGCGCCGGCCGCTGCGCCTGGATGCCGCTGGTCGGCTTGCCGCTGAGCACGCACGGCAGCACGTCGAGCGTGGTGCTTTCATAGAGCAGCATCTTGGCCAAGAAGGCCTCGACCGGCACCGCGATCGGCATGCCGAGTTGCTCGACGCGCATCGAACAGGTCCTGCGGCGTCGTCCAGCTGACAATCCCGACGTGCGAATAGCGCGAGCAGGTGGCCTCGCGGATCACGCGCGACGTCGCAGAACGGCCGGAGAAGGCCAGCAGATCGCCGGCTTCGAAGTCGGTCACAGCGCGTAGAAGACATGCGGCCGAGTCTACGGCCGCCCCACCCCGAGATAATGGACAGGCCGGGCGGAAATGGGGAAGTGGGAATGGGGAATGGGGAATGTTTTGGTAACGACTTACTTGACGGGGCAAAGGTGAATCTGTGACTCACGACTTTTTCTTACGCCGCTTGCGCTAGCGCGTGCCGCTTCGATCGCCTCGACTTCGGCCTTTGGAACCTGGACCAAAAGCCGTGTGAGCTTGCGAAATTTGCCGATGCCCGGCGGGGCTTTCTTCTTCGCCATGATCGCCTCCCTGCTATTGGATGCCCATGAAACCGGCATCGCCTTGGGCCGTGAGTACGCGCCACGTCAGACGACGGCCAACGATGCCGAGAATGGCCCTCGTGAATCGGCCGCGATCACTGGCCTTGCGGCCGTTGAATCGGAAGCTCTGCTCGTCCACGTAGCGGCCAAGATGCCAGGGCGAGATCGAGACCCAGGTGCCGTTGATGCACCGCTTGAAAAGGCACCAGAAGTTTTCGAGCCCGTTCGTGTGGACCCGGCCTTCGACGTATTTTTCAATGTGGTCAATGGCCTTGTGGATGTGCGTCAGACAAAGCTCACTGTAGCTCTGGTGCGCGTCGGTGTAGACGATCGCTCCGCGCTCGACGTTGCGGCGCACGGCCGGCAGCAGCGTGTTGGCTTCCGTGTTTGGCACGACGGACGCTCGTATCTGGCTTGTCTCGCCGCGCTCCAACAAGCCGTGGACGATCGCTTTCCCGACCGCGCCACGCCCCTTGATTTTCTTGTCCCGCTTGTGCTCGTGCATGTTGCGGGCTTCCCCGCCGATGAACGTCTCGTCGCTCTCGACTTCGCCGCGCATCTTGTTGAATGTTCCGGTCTGCATCGCGCAGCGGATGCGGTGCAACATGAACCATGCGCCTTCTGCGTGACGCCCAGTGCGCGGCCAAGCTCGTGAGAGCTGATCCCGTTTTTCGCGTTGGCAATACACCAGACCGCCACGAACCACTTATCGAGCCCGAGCGGCGAATCCTCGAAGATCGTACCTACCTTGTAGGAGAATTTCTTGCGGCAATCACGGCATTGGAGCCGCTTGCCGTCGGCGCTTTCGGCCACCCGCTTTTCGCCGCAGTGTGGGCACGCCACTTGGCCATCGGGCCACTTGAGCTTGCGCATCAGATCGTTGCAGACGCGCCGGTCGGAAAAATAGGTGACGGCTTGAAGGAGCGTTTCGGGGAGTTCATCGGTCATCGGTTATCCTTTGCGCGGATAGTAGAGCTGACTGATTCGGCTTGCCAAGTGCCTCTCATTGCGCCCACCGACTCTGCCAGCCTGCGAATTGCAGCGCGAATCTTTTGGTCATCGGCATTGGTCCATGCACGGTGCTTGGGGGTGCGGCGCTCGACGCCACCAGCACGGGCGTGATAGTAGATCGTCGGCGCCGTAACGCCCAGATCCGTAGCGATCGAATCAGCGCCTCTCGCCGCGGCGAAATCGCCGCACAATATCGCGGCGCGCCGCCATGCTCAGCTTGCTGACTCGCGCCCAGGCGTGACGAGACCGAGCCGTCGCGCCGCTGGATAAATGGAGTGGTAGTCGCGGCCCAGGACTACCGCCGCCTCGCTGATCGTCTTACCGTCGCGCAGGCAGCGAGCGAGAGCGGCCAGATCGATGCGTTCGTATTGTGCCATCGTACGAGATCTCAGTTGGCCCGCGGGTCCGTCTCGTCAGTTTTCGGCGGATCGTCGAGCAGGTACGCGACGAGCCATAATGTCTGGTCGTCTATGTCGGCACGGCCCCCCATCACCCATGCCAGGACGTGGTGGGTGATCCGCAGGTTATTCATCGCGCGATCATCGTCGGCCAGTAGGCCGGTCGAAACTTCGCGCCGCACTAGCTCTGCCTCGACCAATTCGAGCGCGGAATTTACTTCGCTTGCGGCGCATGCAATCATCCGAGATAGCCGCCTCGCCGCACTTCCGGCAAGCCGGCCCGCTTGCGAGGCGGGACGGCGCAGGCAGGATCGCTATCAGTGGCTCAGTACAGCAGCCACCGAGGTTGCAGTCGCGGCATCGCAACGGAGCGGGGCGCCGATGATCGACTCGCGCACCAGTTGGCCGCCATAGCCGCTCAGCTCGGCACACGCGGCGATGAGTCGCCGAGGTGTTGCCGGCCGATAGTCGTGGGCGACTCGCATGCTCATGTACCGCATGGCTTCCACCATCGTTCCGTGGCGGCTAACACAGGCGTACACGGTCTCGCCGGCGATAATTTTCGTGTCGATTTCACTCAGTCTCATTTTCTCGTCTCCCTTTGGCCCTTCGCGGGGGCCGGCTACCTGCGTCCGGCAGGCTCGGGCGGCTCGCGTCATTCGCTCGCCACTGCCATCATTTTACCCATCGGATTCGCCCCGTCAACTACATAATTGAAAATAACGGAAAAGTAACCAAACGGCTGGAATCATGCCCCGTCAAGTAAGTCGTTACCAATGTTTTCTTCTGCCGGCCGCAGGCCGACCGCCGCGAGCCCCTAACCCCCAGTCACCAGCCCCTTGTCTTCTGACGGCGGATTTCGTCCAGCCGCCGCTGGTGTTCGGCCTTCAGCCCCCAGCCCGGATCGCCCTTGGTGCGGCGCGGCTGGGCCGCTTTTTCATCCTTCCGCCTTCCGCCTTCATCCTTCGGCCAGGCGTCCTGGCCTGGCCTTGGCCGGCAGGTCCGGCAGGGAAAGACCGTCAGCGGGCGCCGCACTTGGGCAGCTCTCGCCGGGCAGCGCCCGCCGTTCGTCGCGTGCCAGCCGGCTGGCGCCGCCGCGGCGGTTGTGCCGGATGTTGTGGACGCTCGACTTGCTGATGCCGATCTTGGCGGCGACCGCGCGGCAGCTCAGCGCGGCGAGCGTTAAAACGCGGGAGACCGCACTCCGCCAGCGGCGGCCTCGTGCCGCGGGCGAAGGGATTTGGCTTCTTGGCCGTCGCCACGCTGTCCCTCCGCCTCTCCCACGCGCGGCCGTCCGTTGCCGCACTGGAGTCCATAACACCAAGACGGGCCGTCTTCCGCAAGGCCAGTCGTGCTAGCAAAGGAAGTGGCTAGCGGCTAGGGGTTAGGGGCTAGCAATCGGTGGGACGGCTCTCCCGAGCCGTCATTTCTTCAGGAAACGCCGACTCAAACCAGCCACATCATCCCCAACATGAACAACATAAATAGCCCGAACGGCGCCACCTCCGGCCAGGTCACCGTCGCCAGAATTGCCATCGCCAACATACGATCCTCCTCGGCACCTACGCGGCTTCGCGTTGAGTCGTTTCCCTCACGCCGCCCGCTTGCAGACGCGTCACCGCGCCGAATGAATTTGCGAGACGCGGCTTTCGCTCATGCCCAGGCTGGCGCCGACCTCTTTCATCGTGTCGTCCTCGCAGTAGTAGCCGATCAGGATCAGCCGCTCGGTCGTCGAGCAGCCACCACGCTCGCGCAGCTCGTCCTGGGCTTCCAGACGCCGCGACGGTTCGGCCACCGTCCAGATCGTGGACTCGGTCAAGCGCAGAACACGTCCTTCAGGCTGTCCGTCTCGTACCAGGCCTTGTGCAGGCTGACGGTCGCCACGGTATTGGCCTCGAACATCAGCCGTTCCAATTGGCCCAGCGTGATCGCCAGCTCGGCCGCCAGCTCTTCGTCCGTCGGATCGCGCCCTTCGCGCCGCTGGAAGTCGCGCCACGGCGTCCTTCAGCCGATGCGCGCTACAGCACACGAGCCGCGGCACCCAGTCCATCTTGCGCAGCTCGTCGAGGATCGAGCCCCGGATAGGCGGCACGCAGTAGGTGGCGAACTTCACGCCCCTCTCGACGTCGAAGGCCGCGATCGCGTCCAGCAGCCCGAACACGCCGGCCGCTTCCAGGTCGTCCAGCTCGACGCCCTCCAGCAGCCGGCTCCCGATCACCCACTGGGCCTTGAACTTCACCAGCGGCAGGTCGCGCTCGGCGATGGAATTGCGGGCCTCGATCGTGCGGCCGGCCTGGTAGCGGGCCGGGGGATCCGCTTCGGCAATGGGGAATGGGGAATGGGGAATGGGGAGTGACGAAGACCGCGGCGCTCGGCTGCACCTCGCCTTCTTCGTTCTTACATTCCCCATTCCCCATTCCCGCTTCCCCATTTCTTCTTCGCCCGCTCGCTACCACGCGGGCAGGCAGAGCTTGTATTGAAACACGTAGGCGTCTTTCGCGCGTCTGGTCGTAGAAGTCGCGGAGCACGTTGACGGCTCGGAAACCCTGCCGCACAGAAGGAGAGCTGCGCGGCAAGGTTGCTCTCGCGGACTTCCAGCATGATCCGGCTGCGGCCATGATGGGTGAGCTTCGTGGCCAGCCTGGCGACCAGCACACAGGCCGATGCCGCGGCGGCGCAGATCGGGCCGCACGGCCAGGTTCAGCACCTCCAGACCGTCTTCAGCAGCTCGTAGACGACGAAGCCACCCACGCTGCCGTCGGCCGTCTCGGCCACCATGCCGATCACGTTGCGCACAGCGGAGGCGCGGGATGAAGTCTTCTTCGAACCAGGGGAACTCGAAGCTCTCCAGCTCGATCCGCAGCACTTCCTGCATATCGGGGCGGTCGTCGAGCCACATGAGGAATGGGGAAATGGGAATGTCGCTCGACCCGGAGGCTCTCGACGGCGGGAATGGGGAGTGAGGAAGGCTCAGCTTTGCTCGTACGGCGTGCCATGCGCGGAGTCTATGCCCCGCCCGCCCCAAGATAATGGACACGCGACACGGAAGGGGCTAGCGGCTAGTGGCTGGGGACTAGCCAGCAAAGTGGGACGGCTCTCCTGAGCCGTCGACACAATGCAGCTTTACCACAAGCGCAGCTCATCCCGTCGGCTCGCACGGGTAGATCAACGGCACGTTTTCCGATTCGCGTGCATCCGCGTTCATTTCCGGCCTTTCTTCTTTGCCGCGGTCTTCGCCGTCGCTGCTTTCGCCCGGCGCGAGTTCCTTGGGCAGCGGGAACGGCCGCTTGTCGGTGAGCAGCTTGATCATCACCGGTTTCGGCTGGTTCTCCTCGACGTGCACGCCGGCGGTCTTGGCCAGCTCGGCCAGCTGCCCCTTGTTGTGCAGCTCGAAATAACGTTCCGTCAGCGGTCCGCACTTCTCGGCCTGCCAGGCCGCGGCCAGGTCGACCGACAGCTCGCCGGCCAGCAGCTCGACTTCCTTGGCCGGAATGACCGGGCGCGGCGTGCGGCTCCTCGTCCTCCAGATCGAACAGCCACGCCGAGGCCAGCTCGCACAGGAAAGCGTCGATCTTCGCTGGGCCAATCTGCCGGCCGCCAGGCCAGGTCCGGTAGGGGGCGCGGATCTCGTGCTTCCGCAGCACGTCCTCGAAGAACGCGCCGCGATCGTGCCGGACGCTCGCACCGCCACGCCGAACATCAGGCCGGCCGGCTCTTCGACGGCCAGATAAATCAGCATCCGGATCGAGGCCAGCAGCGGCTTCTCACCGATGCGCTGCAGGTCGGCCACCGCGCTTGGCGCACAGGTACCGCAGCCAGTCGACGCGGAAGAACTCCAGAGCCCGCTCGAAGATCTTTTTTTGTTGGGCCTTCGACGCCTTGATCTGGGCCGGCGTCTTCTGTTTACCCGCCTTACTTCCCTTTTCCGACTGTTCGACTGCAGCATCCCCCGCCTCTTCCATCAGCTTCCGCGCAAGCTTGACATTAAACGCCCGCTTCTCGGTCGTGCACCCTTCCGCTGCTCCCACTTCGGCAGCTCGACGTCGACGATCTTCAGGTACTACGCCTGCACGTCGTCGTAGACGGCTTTCACCAGCACGTTGTCGCCGTTCATCCGTACCAGGTATTCGAGCGGTTCCGTCGCGTCGCTCAGCTCCTCCTCGCACATCTCCTTGAAGTCCGCGACGGTGCCGAGGTCTTCGTTGTCCTTCAATCGGCCGGCGATCAGCCGCTCGAGCGACTTCATCACGGGCGCGTAATCGACGTAGCCGGCCAGCACCCGGGCGTGCGTCGGCGGGATTTCCTGAGAAACGAGCCAGTCCTGGAATCGCTTGGGCAGCTTCAACAGGCGCAGCCGGTTGCTGACGTAGGACGGATCGCGGTTGAGCTTGGCCGCGACTTGCGCCTGGTTGAGACCGAGGCCGCCGGCGGCGACCGGCTCCAGCATCTTGGCGAAGCCGTGCACTTCCTCGATCGCGTTCAGATCCTCCCGTTCCATGTTGGCGATCAGCCGCTTCTCCTGCGCTTCCTCGTCGCCGATCGCCTGGCAGACGACGTCGAGCTGATGCAGGCCGCCCGCCTTCGCAGCGCGCCAGCGGCGTTCGCCGTCGATGATCTCATACTTGCCGCCCGCAACCGGCCGCACCAGCGGCTTTTGAATGCAGCCCTGCTCGCGGATACTCGCGCCCAGTGCCTTGAGCTTGGCCTCGTCAAAATGTTTTCGCGGGTTCAACGGGCTGGCGACGATCTGATCCAGGCGCACGGTGAGTAGTGACGACGCGGCAACGGTAGTTGCTGGGGACTGGTGGTCAGGGGCTGGCAAGTTGTGGGACGGCTCTCCCGAGCCGTCATGCCTACCGTTCTTCGCGGCCTTCGCCGCCCTTCTGTTTCCCATTGCCGTTCGCGCGCGGCTCCTTCACGTCCTTCTTCGCCCAGGCCTCGGCCGGCTCAGGCGCTGCCGGCGGATCGCCCATCTGCGCGGCGGCCGTGACGCGCACCAGTTTGCGATGGACCTTGCGGCGCACGCACGTCATCGCAATCGTGCAGGCCAGACGAACACGCCTCCGCTTGCTTCGCCCACCAGTCGCAGGCCTCTTCCAGTCCCACCGTGACCGCCTCGTCGCGATCGGTATGGGAGCGAGCCGACTCGCGCAGCTCGTAGATATGCTTGGCCAGGTCGCCCCACTTCTTCCAGGCAGTGAAGCTGCTGCGCCAGGTCTTGTCGGCCGCTTCGATCACGTGGATCGTCAGCTCAGCCTTGGGGTCTCCCAGCAGGATCGGAATCACTTCCGACCCGAACATATACACGCCGTGCTGGTTCAGCCGCGGATCGGGCCCTTTTAATTCCCCATTCCCCATTCCCATTTCCCCATTGGTTTGCGGGGCTAGTGATTCGAGTCTTCCGCCTGCGTCTGCTCGAGCCGGTTATTCTTTTTCGTACGGTGGCCATGGTGATCTCCAGGGACAGGGGCTAGCGGTTAGGGGTTAGGGACTGGCGGAACAGCGGGGTTCACCTCCACGATCTCGCCGTCGACGATCCGCAAACGGTCGCCGTCCTGGTGAAGGTCGTCGGCCACCAGCAATCGCTGACCGCGCGGCCAGCGGCACGGCGGGACAAGACTGCACTCGGCGGTAGATCCAGGTGAATCGCGACGCGGTGCACGCGCCGGCCGCTTGAGGTCCGATCTCGATCTCGCCTTCTTCGCCCGTGGGCACCGCGATCGAGCGGTCGCCGGTGGCCGAGGACGCACCGCAGACGCCGGTGGCCGAGGAACAGCACCGCAGACGCCGGTGGCCGAGGACGCACCGCTGTAGCCGGTGGCCGAGGACGCACCGCTGTAGCCGGTGGCCGAGGACGCACCGCAGACGCCGGTGGCCGAGGACGCACCGCTGTAGCCGCGGGTCGCCGAGGACGCACCGCTGTAGCCGGTGGCCCGAGGACGCACCGCAGACGCCGGTGGCCGAGGACGCACCGCTGTAGCCGGTGGCCGAGGACGCACCGCGGACGCCGGTGGCCGAGGAGAGGCACCGCGGTCGCCGGTGGCCGAGGACGCACCGCGGTCGCCGGTGGCCGAGGACGCACCGCAGACGCCGGTGGCCGAGGACGCACCGCGGTCGCCGGTGGCCGAGGACGCACCGCGGTCGCCGGTGGCCGAGGACGCACCGCAGACGCCGGTGGCCGAGGACGCACCGCGGTCGCCGGTGGCCGAGGACGCACCGCGGACGCCGGTGGCCGAGGACGCACCGCAGACGCCGGTGGCCGAGGACGCACCGCTGTAGCCGGTGGCCGAGGACGCACCGCTGTAGCCGGTGGCCGAGGACGCACCGCAGACGCCGGTGGCCGAGGACGCACCGCTGTAGCCGGTGGCCGAGGACGCACCGCGGATCGCCGGTGGCCGAGGACGCACCGCGGTCGCCGGTGGCCGAGGACGCACCGCGGACGCCGGTGGCCGAGGACGCACCGCAGACGCCGGTGGCCGAGGACGCACCGCGGTCGCCGGTGGCCGAGGACGCACGGCGCCGGTGGCCGAGGCGCACGCCGCGGTGGCCGAGGACGCACCGCGGTCGCCGGTGGCCGAGGACGCACCGCGGACGCCGGTGGCCGAGGACGCACCGCAGACGCCGGTGGCCGAGGACGCACCGCTGTAGCCGGTGGCCGAGGACGCACCGCTGTAGCCGGTGGCCGAGGACGCACAATCCTTGGTGCGGGCGAGCGTGACCTGGGTGCAATGATCGAGCCATGCCAGGCGCCCTTCGAGCGTGAACAGTAGCGCGCCGTACCAGCCGCCACAAAACAGGACCTCGGCCTGAACGTCGGCCGGCGAATCGGCGGCGACTTTCACCTTGTTGCCCACGGCGATCACCTGGTTGATAGGCGCGGAGAAGACGATCCATCTGCCGCGGAAATCTGGCACCTTGTCGACGCCGAGGAGCAATCCCCACGCCCAACCGAACAGGCCGCCACTTTCGCAGTCGACCGCGCGGCTGCAATAGGCCGGTCGCACAGGCCCGGACTCCGGCCAGGTAAACTCGCCCCAGTTGCCGCTAGTCTTGCCATCCGGGTCGACGCATTTCACGACCAGGACCCGATCGCCGTCGTGCGTCCATTGATGGATCGGTGTCAGTTCGGAATCGCTCATGGTTGCTCCTTGGAAGTTTCTTGAGAAATCAACAAGCCTTGACCTTCGCCAGGTCGACCGGCTCCGGCGCCAGACCGAGTCGCCAAGCCGGGACGCCGAGGCCTCGCAGTCGCTCGCAATCCCGACAATTCGCGCTTTTGTTCGGCCGGTGACGGGCGAGCGAGCGCCGCGCCGCAGCCAGGTCAAACCCGTAAAACTCGCGCCCGCAATGCGGGCATTCCAGTGTGATCATCGCGGGTTCCTCGGCAGGTCCATCGGACGTCCCCAGGGAATGCCGCGGCGTGTGAAGATCCGCTGCATCGAGCCGACCAGGTAGACCACCGGGCCGTGCTGGAGCGAGCCGGCCTGGCGGCGGTCGTCCAATCGATCGAGCAATTGCTCCAGCTCCAGCCGGTCGAGACGCCCTTCGACGATCGCCCAGGCGATCACCAGGCACGGGCTGGAGCGCAGCCGGGGGTCGTTGACCCGCCGCGCGATGTAGCTGGCCAGCGCTTCGGCGGCTTCCCCCTGTTCGGCCACGCTGGGCAGCCGGGCCAGCAATCCGCCGGCCAGCACCGCCGCGGCGGATGTGACGCCGCTTCCGCCGCGGTCGAGAAATTCCCCTTTGGTACCTTCGGTACCTTTAGGGGGTAATGTGCGCGCACAGCGAAGGTACGACCGAAGGTGAAGGTTCGATAGAAAAATACACTTCCGAAGGTACCGAAGGGGCAGACGGCGGAAGTGACACCACATCCGCCGTCTGCCGCGGCGGAAGTGACACCACATCCGCCGCCGCATGGCCTTCGGACCGATCTGCATTCGGGTCTCCTTTCTGGAACAAGGCCGCTTGAGAGTCACCGTGGGAGAGCCGTCGGGCCCTCTGCACTTCCAATGGATCGTTGACGTAAACCTTCCAGCGGCCGCCGATGCGGTCCGCCACGTCGATCAGGCCATAGATGGCCAGCGCCTCCAGCGCTCGCCGGCCGGCCCGGTCGCTGGTTCCCTGGTTGGCGCCCACGGCCGAGGCGTCGACCATGATCGATGCCGGCCGGCCGCCGGCCAGTTCGTAGAGGTACCGCCAGGCGACCTTCGCCTCTCCGCGCAGACCTTTGATCGTGCGGACAGCCCCCCAGGCTAGTTCTACTGCTTGCAGGCGCTTTGCCTGTCCGGAATCCATGTTGCGAATCCTTCCCAACGGATGACGCCGAACGCACGCCTACGCCGCCCGTTGCTCGTCGCCGCCGGCAGCCGGCGGTTCCTCCAGCTCGGTCCGCAGGATGCGCACGCTCTGGGGAGCGTCAAACACCAGCCGGCACTGCTCGGAGCCGGTGCGGGCCACGCCGACGACGATCCGTATGCCGTCGCTCGTGATCAACGAGACGCGCTCGCCGGCCTTCCTCGACAGCACGAGCCCGTGCAGCAGGTTCTCGACTCCATCCGGGTCCGACATAAAAACTTCCTCCGTGAAAAAAAGTGGGGAAAGGGGAATGGGGACTGGGGAATGAAGACGCGGCTCACACATTGAAACTTTCACGGTCTGCTCCTCTGGCGCCTTCTCGCTCTTTGCGGTGAAACGTCCTACTTAACACGTTGCCGGCGCTGGCGACGGCCGCGGTGCGGTCGGCTCGCTGCGTCCGTCGTCGTCGTCATCGTCGTCATCGTCGAAGTCCTCCCGCCGCTTGCGCTGTTCGGGCCGTTGCATCGTCCTCATCGAGCAATCGCCGAACCGCCAGGGCTCGCTGATAGGCGAGAGACTTCACGGCGGCGAGCGAATCGGCCGTCCAGTTCATTCGGACTCTTGCCGCGACGGCACGGCCGGGGTCGGTCAGGCCCCAGTTCCAGGTTCCGCAGCTGCACTTCACGGCCGCCGCGATCTGTATTGGCCAACTGCTCCGTTCCGTCTGCACGAGGCCGGCTTGCTTGAGCAGGCGGATCGTGGTGAGCTGAATGACGGCATGGAAGCCGCCGGCGCAGACGACCTGGCCGATCCGATCGCGAGTCCACCAGCGAACGCCGTAGGTAGCTTCCAGCATCGATATGGGCCCAGCACGCGCCCTGATGTTTCGATAAGCGTGGATCAGCGGCCATCAGCGTTCCTCTCTTGATCGGGATCACTCGGCCCCCAGCCGATCGCGGCCGCGTGCATGGCATATTCCAGCGGCTCGACGGGCATCCGCGCCACCGCGTCGTCGTCTGCGCTCATGGCCGTTTCCTTTCTTCGTACCAGCCCCTAGCCCCTAACCCCTAGCGACTACTTATCCCGGCACACTCCCCATGGAACTGATCACGATCGCCGCGGCGTCTTCTGGAGAAATCCCCAGCCGGCGGTTCTCCAGCTCGCAACGATTGTCGTCCCAATACCAGGGCCTGCGCCCATCCCCTGGACCGCGATCGGCGCCCGTTTCGCGGAAGCCGATCCGCCCTTCGGTGGCCATGCAGACCAGGAAGCAGCCGGTCCGCGTCTCGCTCGGCCGGGTCTTGTCCAGGAAGAAAACGCTGCGTTGCGACATGGGAGTTGCTGGGGGCTAGGGGTTAGGGGCTAGTAAAAAAACAAACGCTTCTGCCGCGGCGACGCCGCGTCCTGATCATTCCCCATTCCCCATTCCCACTTCCCCATTGCTCTCCGCCTCCGGCGGATACCTCTTCTCGTCGCGTGGCACCTGCGCCCCGTCGACGTGGCGCTGAGCTTCGCCAGCGCCAGTTGGTTGATGTTCGTCTTCAGCTGGTGCGCCTCGCGCTTCAGGTACGTGTGCAGGCTCTCGGGCATCCGCACCGTCACCGCAGGCTTTCCTTGGTCGGGGGCGGCGCTGGTTCGTAGGGCATGGGAGTCCTTTCCAAGCAAATGGGGAATGGGGACTGGGGAATGGGGAATGCCACCGAGTTCACAGAGAACGGCTTGGCTTCCCGCATTGGAATCAACCATCTTCCTCGGTGCCCTCTGTGTTCTCGGTGGCGTGTCGGTTGAAGACGTTTCTAGGAAACGATCTGGTTCATGACGCGGCGGGGTTCGCTCCGGGTGTGGCGCCGACGGCCGGCACGGCAGCTACCGGTTGTTTCGCGGCCGTGGCGGCCGCGGCGTCCTGGCCGCCCAGGTGCGCCAGTGTCAGCGACTGCCATTTCGCGGCAGGCTCTCCACCAGCGACGACGGCTGGCCGGCCTGCTGCAAGTCGGCCAGCACTCGTTGCAGATCCGCGTGGCCGACAGGGCCGTCGGCATGACGCCGCCGCTGGCCACCTTCTGCACCTGGCTGGAGTTGATCCCCAGCTGCGTGGCCGCGGTCGACGGCGGGACCGGGTGCAGCGTCTGCACCGCAATGTTGGTCGCGATTTCGCTGGTGCCCAGCGAGACCACGCGGGCCGGGATCAGGACCAGGTCGTCAGCCCAGAGCGATTCCGTGTAAATCCAAAGGCATAAGAAAGTTCCTAGGGGCTAGGGGTTGGGAGCTGGCAAAAATGCGAAACGCGAAAGGATCAGTGATCAATGCCGGCGCTCGCACTTCGCATTGATCGTTCATCAGTGCTCCCGAAGTGCCGCGAGCGCCCTGTCATGTGCGATCACGCCTCGCGGCTCTCGGGTGGAAGAGGATCTAGATCAAGCGGCCTCCTTTCCAGTTGAGGGTGATGGAGAACGACAACGACACCGTCCCGCCAGCGTGGCAGCGGCAGGGAGACGGGCAGAGGCGGACGAACCACCGAAGGCGGTGCGGTCGAACGGCCGGCCTCCGCGATCTTCGCGATCTTCTGTTGGTGACTTCTTCTCTGCCGGCGGCGCATAGTAGGAGAACAGGCCGACCAGGAATGTGAACACGACGACGAACAGGATCACGAAGCCGAGCACCGTGTGCCGGTCGAACCAGCTGGCCTGATCAATGGGGAAATGGGAATGGGGAATGGGGAGTGACGGCTTCGCCGGCATGTCCCGCCAGATCGATCGCATGGTTCGCAACAGGTACGCGGCGGCGAAGATGTTCGCCACGCCTAATAGGTTGCCCGTGCCGTCGCCAGCGCGGAAGCAGCTCTCGCCGCGGCCGCGTCGATCACAACCAGCGTGCCCATCATGCACAGGAATCCCTGGCAACGCCGTCGCTCCTCCGCAGCGACTGCTTACGCACGCGGTCCAACTCCCGCACCGTCTCCGCATAGGCCGTGTCAAACGCGGCGGTGTCAGGACGCGACAATGGAAAGTAGATCCGCGGTCGTTGCTCATCGCTCGGCATGGAGTTAGTTCCTGGGGGCTAGTCACGGACAGAATGAAGGGAACAGAAGCTCGCAGAAAGCGCGAAGGATGACGCCGCCCTTGGCGCAAGCCGTCACCCGCACTCGCTGGGCAGCCAGCGCCTGGCCGCAGTGGCCGCTGCCTCGGCCGTCTTGGAGAGCTGCTGTGGGAAACGAAAGACAATCCAACGAAGCAACAAGTGAGAAGTGAGAAGTGCAAAGTGCAAAGTCTTTTGCACTCCCCAGTCCCCATTCCCACTTCCCCATTGGATACAGCGGCAGGCCGGGCGCACGGCAGGTGCAACGCGCACGCCGCCAGCCGGGCCTGGCCAAGAAAGAACCGCTCGACTCCGCCAGTGCGGAAAGTCGAGCAGGTAAAAGAATCCGGCGGCGGGGCGCAAGGGAGTTCGCCCACGTGGAAGATGGAGCGGAAAGACCCGCACCGCCGGGTGTGTCGATCCAAGGACGGCCGATCAAAAGAGCCTGAGCTGCTGCTCGTCGCGCTTCCAGACGGGCTGCGGCAGCCTGGCCAGCGCCGCGTCCTCCGGCTTGGGGTTCATGTAGTGCTTCTGCGTCGTCTTGAACTCGCTGTGGCCTAGCACCAGTTGCGAGGCCAGCGGGCTGATATCCGCCAGCTCCGTGCCGGTGGCCTTCCGCAGGCCGTGCAGCCCGAACAGCCCTTGGCGGGAATGCCCGCCCGATAGAGGATCTGGTACCAGACGGAATACCAGTGACGATCGCAGTGCGGCCAGGGGTAGATCAATTTGCGCGGCGTGCGAATCGCCTCGATCGCGTCCCGCGCAGTTCGTTCAAGCGCACCAGCTTGGACTTCTTGCGGCCCTTGCGCAGCACCGCGCGGCACCCACAGCCCGTCGTCGCTGAGTCCCGCGAACTCCGCGCCGAGCACGGCTCCCTTGCCTCGCCGCAGTTGTAGGCCACCAGCGTCAGCGAGCGCCACCAGTCGCAGGGACGCAAGCCCTCGATCTTGGGCACCGCCGCTTTGCGGCAGCCGTCTTGCAGGATGGCCGAGATCTCGTCGACCGTGAAATTGTCGTCGACCGGTTCGTCGTCGATCGTCGGCCGCGACAGGTAGGGCACCTCGGCCAGCAGGCGCTGGGCCTTGGGCTGCGCTTGCAAGCGCAGGCCGGCCAAGTTCAGGCAGGTCTGCACGTTCTGCACGTGCTTCTTCACCGTCGACGGACTGATCGTCTTCGAGCGGCTGACCGGGCACGCTGTACAGCCCGGTCAGAAACTTCGAAGTCGTGAAGTCGTCGATCGCCAGCAGCGGCGGATCGCCGGTAAAGATCCGCCAGTAATCGAGCGACTTGCGATAGTCGACGCGGGTCTTTTCTTGGTCCTGGCGTTCGCTCATCCAGACCGGCAGTACGAACAAGTTCGCGAACTGCACGAGCGACATGCCGGGCGACAGCGCGTCGCCGGTTGCGTCGTCGCCGGCCGGGTCGGGCAGGAACAGCTTGGGTTGAAAGGTGGAGAGGGGACGCGTCGTGCCGTGTGAGATAGCCATCAGCAGCAAGCTCCGGGAGGTGTTGGCGATCGCGCCCACGATCGATAAGGCCTCCGTGATTTGCTCCTCATGGCGCCGAGCCGGACAAACGTAAAACACCTCCCTGCCGCATCGCGACACCACGCGACGGAAAAGCATACGTTGCCGGCATCAATGCCTCCCGACCGAGGCAAATGGACGCGCACAGACAGAAGCCGGCGGCCGTGACCGTTGGCCACGCCGCCGGCCTCTGTCGCTTATCGGGAAGGTACCCGCCAGAAGCTCGGAAGATCCGCGGCCTACTCCCAACTGGTGAGAAAGAGCCGCACCGTTTTTGCGTCTTGGTGAGAGACCGGTGCGTTCGGCCGAAGAGCCCGAGCGTTGGGCCTAAGGGAATGCCGGCGTGCAGAGCACGCCGTTCGGAGACTCACCAGTTGTCAAACCGAGGCCGTCTCTACCACGAGACCGGCCTCACACCATCACTTGTCGGGCGAAATCCTAACGCGCCGCCGGGAGGTGTCAACTGGAATGTTCCAAAATCCGCGCAGCCGCTAGAGTGGCGGACTGAAGAAAGGAGGCCGATATGGCCAAGGCGAGAAAACGACCCAGGAGGCAACGGGCTGCCGAAATCGCGCCCCCGGCCGAGGATCACCCGCTGTTCGTCGCGCGGCAGCTCGACTCCGTCGACATCGTTGCCGCTCGGCCCGGCGAGGTTTACTTGCCGTCGCGGTTCTTGGCGGAGGTCGCCGTTACACTGCACTGGTGGATAGGCACGTCGCGGATACCGTTCAGCGATCTCTGGAAGTTCGCATTGGTCCGCGACGAGCTCCTGGCGCAGACCGGCGTGCTGCTCGACATCGCGGCCGAATTCCAGAACGACGGGACGTGGTCGGCACTGGCGCTGCGACTTCTGCGGCGGTCGATCAAGAACGCCGAGATTCCTTCTTGAGGTCGGCGACCTCCGTCCTGAGCGTCTTCAACGCGTTGTGCAGGGCGATAATCGCGGCGTCCACGACCTGGCGCCGCCGCGTCCCCTCCGGCAGCCCCGCCGAGGCAGCGGTTTCCTGGCGTTCGATGAGCCGGATAGCTTGCTCAAGCCCGAGCCTTGGTGTCTTCGCCATCGCATCCTCCTGGCGTTGGACTGAGCGAAGCGGGACACCGGGCGGTCCAGTGACAAGTGATGGTGTTCGACAACTGGTGGTACAGTTGCAGAGCAACCGCCCGCGCCCCGCTTCGCTCAGTCTCCTGTCTTGACGCCATCGGATTCGTGATCCGATGGTTACAGCCCTGCCGCCGGCTCTAAACTCCGCGCCAGCAGGCCAGTACACTCGACAGGGCTCGAACCTGTAACCTTCGGTTCCGTAGACCGATGGCCAGGTTTCTGGAAGTCGGCAATGGTATGAATGTTATGCCGATAAGACGTGGGGATTTCCCGGGAAATGGTTGCTGGCGGACGGCCGGCCCTAGGCTGCTGGCATGGACGGCGATG
This sequence comes from uncultured Acidobacteriaceae bacterium, assembly GCA_963785315.1. GTDB lineage: Bacteria > Acidobacteriota > Terriglobia > Terriglobales > Acidobacteriaceae > PALSA-350. The sequence continues at coordinate 938,847 of CAWAUX010000004.1, forward strand.
ACGACAACTGGGGATATGTGCGGCCGAGCGTCGGCCAACGGGCATCGGGCCAATCGGCCGAATATGCGGCCAAGGTCCGCCGCGACCAGGCGGCAAGCCGGATCATGCCGGCGTCGGCACCGCATGCTGGCGGCGGGAACCGCGTCCGCGGTGTTGCTGCTCGGCTACGGCATCCTGGCCGTGATGGCCTTCGGACTTGCCGCCTGCGTTTACCTGCTCCCCATGGCGATCGCAGTGCGCCGGTCGCACCCCAACGCCATCGCGATCGCGCGTCAACCTGCTGCTGGGCTGGACGCTCGTCGGCTATGTCGTCGCGATGGCCTGGTCATTCACGGCGCTGAGCCGAAGACGTGAGCCGGGGCCCGTTTGTAACGCTTTGTCAGATTTGTTAAGTAGGTTTTACAAAAGCACTCGCTCACGCTTCGGGTTGGGACGGGCCGCTTTTGCTCATGACGGGCGTGCGCGGTGCTGGCGGAGTCCTGCTCATGGCATCGCTGCGTCACTGCTGTTCCAGCGCGCACACGAACTGATTAGCCCGGCTCGTCTGTTGAAAGGAGACGAGCATGTCGAAGGTGTCGCATGGCTGTATAAGTTTCTTCGGACTTGTCCCGACTATCGAACGGCCGAGTCGTGGCTCGACGAAGAGCGGGCGATCGCCAAGGCGTTGGAAGCCGCGGTCGATGCAGACCGCGATTGGAACGGCGCCGCAGATTCCTCGCGCGATCAATACCGCGAGCAGGTCGCCTCGTTTGGAGAACTGGACCGCAAGGCGGAATGGACGTTCGGCTTGGGCGGCGTGCTGGCCGGCCTGTTGCTCACCGGCTCGGCGAATGTGGAATTGTAGGCACCGTTATCCGGCGCCGCCGCCTTCGCGATGCTCGCGTCGATGTTCTTCTGTCTTGCACCAGACCAGGCCAGGATTGCTTGCCGGCCCGGCATCCGTGGTCGACGCCTTCAAAGAACTGGCGGACAGCCCCGCACCGCTTGATCGCTGGATGGCAGCGAGCTTTCACCTGGCCGAGGCGGGGTGGAGGTCGGCGATTCGTGGAAGGCCGATCAGCTCCGCGCGTCGAAGACGCTGCTGCTGGTGGCGCTGATCCTGCTGTTTGTCGCGTTGCTGCCGGTTATCGTCTGACCGGTCCGAGCGGCAAACTACGCTGGTTGGGGACCGGCTTAGGGATACTCACCGGCCTCGGCTGCGGTTGGCTGGGCGCGGGCTTCTGTGTTTCCGCCATCAATCATCCTCCGTGAAAAAACTTCGAGAGAACGCGATCCCGATCGTCATCATCAACCTCTTTCTGGGTTGGACGCTCGTCGGTTACGTGGTCGCGCTGGCCTGGTCGTGCACTTCCATCGATCCGGAAGACATTGGCGGCTAGGCGTTTGTACGGCTTTGTAAAGATTTGTAAAGCAGATTTTACAAACGCGCCTCGGCGGTATCGCCGGGGTTCGAACGGTTGACGGCTCGGGAGAGCCGTCCCACGCTTCTCTGCCAGCGAGACCCTGGCCCCTAGCCGCTAGCCACTGCTTCCGTCACAGCTCGCAGTAGAACACCCGTCGTACCTGAAACTCAAAAGTTAACAGGTCCCCAGGCTATAACAGGTCCCCAGGCTATGCAGATCCAGCCTGGGTCTTCGGGGCCTCAAGTCTGGCGGCGACGGCCGCCAAGCGTGGCAAGACATCGTCAGCGGGTTTGAATCGGCCCAGTGTGATGCAACATCATGGTGTCGCATGACACTCGTTGTTGATCGCCTTCCGCAACAGCAGAAACTGCGCTTCCAGGTCCGCTATCCCGTCGGCCACGGTATCCATAGCTCCAGCGCCGGCTGCGATTTCCATCTCGGCTGCCACCTTCCGAAGACGTTCGCCGCCGACTGTCGCCGAGGCGCCTTTGATCGAGTGGGCCTGCCGGGCCGATCCAGCCGTATCCCCGCTTTCCACAAGATCCTTCAAAACTTGAATCTGGTGCGGAATGTCCGTTAGAAATCCTTCCATCACCATCCTGGCCAGGTCCTTGTCCCACTGCATGCGCTCCAGCATGCCTGCCCGGTCGAAGACCAGCGGTTCACTCTCAGCACTTCGAGGGGGGACGGGTTCGCCGGCCATCGCTGGACGTGCGGAAGCTTCGTTGGGCAACCATTGATTGAGGGTTTTCCGCAATGCTCCTATCGAGACCGGTTTGGGCACAAAGTCGTTCATGCCCGCCGCGCGACAGCTTTCCCGATCACTTTCCATGGTATTGGCGGTCAGCGCGATGATGGAAACGTCGTGATTAAGGACGGCGGACAAGGGATTGCGGATCTGCCTTGTGGCCTCGACGCCGTCCATCACCGGCATCCGCATATCCATCAGAACCAGGTCGTACGGGATGGACGCCAGGGCGGTGAGCGCTTCGGCGCCATTCCCCACCGCGTCGGCATGAAAGCCCAGCTTTTTGAGCATCCCCAAGGCCACCATCTGGTTGGTAGGATTGTCTTCCACCAGCAGGATCCGCGCATCGAAGGTGCGCGGGGCTTCCTCCTCCTTTTGCTGACGCTCGTTATCTGGCTCCAAGCTCAGTCCCAGGCGCACCGTGAACCAGAACTCCGATCCCTTGCCCTCCTGGCTTGTGACCCCGATAGCTCCGCCCATCAGCTCTGCCAGTTGCTTGGCAATGGCCAGGCCCAACCCCGTTCCGCCGTACTTCCGCGTAGTCGATACTTCCACCTGGCTGAACTTGTCGAAGAGGACGCCGATTTTGTCTTCCGGGATCCCGATGCCGGTGTCACGCACGGAGAAGCGAAGGAGGCAATCGATTTCACCTTTCGCCTCCAATGTGACGCGGACCACCACTTCGCCCTCGTGGGTAAACTTGATGGCGTTGGTGGTCAGATTGGTGACGATCTGGCGCAACCTCCCTTGGTCGCCACGAAGCCGCGCTGGGACCGATGCCTCGGCGAGGCAGACCAGCTTAAGACCCTTCACCTCCGCCGCTAGACCTAGCGCACCGGCAAGATTATTCAGCACGCTGCCAAGAGTGAATTCCTCCTCCTCCAGTTCGAGTTTCTTCGCCTCGATCTTGGAAAAGTCGAGGATATCGTTGATCAACCGCAGCAACGATTCGGCGCAGGTGTGTAAAGTGTCGGCGTAGCGGTGTTGTTCCGCAGTCATCTCCGTATCCAGCAACAGTCCAGAAATTCCGATAATGCCATTCAGGGGTGTACGAATCTCATGGCTCATATTGGCCAGGAACTCCCCCTTTGCGGCGTTCGCCGTGTCTGCCTCCACTGCCATCTCGTTGGCCCGTTGGTTGGCAGCCGACAGCCGGGCATTCATCTCCTGCAGTTTCCTGGCGGTTTCCGTTTCAACGTCCAACGCCCGCAAAGTTTGGTCACGACTTGATTCCAGTTGTTTTACAAGATCCTTTAGTTCCTTTGTTCTCTGATTCACCGCTTCTTCCAGCAGATCGTTCTGCAGCCGCAATGTTCGCTGGAGTTGGTGAATCCCGAGATGCGTTCGCACACGGGCCTGCACCTCTTCCACCTCGAACGGCTTGGTGATGTAATCCGCGCCGCCGGTTTGAAAGGCCTTGACCTTATCTTCCGTTGCATTGAGCGCACTCATGAAAATCACCGGCGCTGCCGAAAGCAGGGGATCGGACTTCAGTCGCTCACACACCTCGTAGCCATCCATTTCCGGCATATTGATGTCCAGCAGAAACAAATCTGGAGGATGTTGCGCCGCTGCCGCCAGTGCCAGCCGCCCTCTCGGAAAAGAACGGATCCTATAACCGCTGACCTTGAGCATCTCCTCCAACAGCTTGAGATTGGCAGGTTGATCGTCCACCACAATGATGTTGGCTTCGCTCTCTGGTGGTATTTTCATCGCTCGTTTTCCAGCTTGGCCTTTGCCAACAAAGAAGTAAGAGCATCGTAGTCATAGTTTTCGGCGAACTCCTGCAGCGCTCCCGCCGCTTGGCGGTTGTATTGCGCCACTTCTTGAATGAGCCGGTCCAGACGCGCCTTTTCCCCTTCCTGAACCGCGTCGTGCAGTTGATGGATCAACTGCGACGGCAAAAGAGCCAGCTGTTCCGGGCTCACCAACGAAGGCATTTTGGCCAGGGGCTTCCTGGACCTTGCGGGAAGCATGATTTCGCCGGGCAAACCAATCAACTGGCTCAAGCCTGCTTCGGCGCCTGCAAGCGGTATTTCGAAACGGAAGACAGAACCCTCGTCCGGCCGGCTGATAACGGTAAGATCCCCTCCCATCAGGCGGGCATAACTTCGGCCAATAGAAAGCCCCAGACCCGTGCCCTCCTGAAGGTTAAGGCCCCGCTTGAATTGGTTGAACGGCTGGAACAACTGGCCCTGTTCCTCGTCTGTTATGCCGGCACCGGTGTCCTCAACTTTGGCCGACATCCACAGTTGCTGATGACTCCTTCGCTCCAGGGTTACGTGCAGCTTCACGCTGCCCCGCGCGGTGAATTTGATCGCATTGCCTAGAAGGTTGATCAGTACCTGCCTCATCTTTCCTTCGTCGGCTCCTACAAAAGCCACAGGCTCTCCATCGACGACTACGTCAAACTCCAGTGCTTTCGCCTGCGCCGCCAGCCGGAACATTGCGGCCAGACCCTCGATGGATTGTAAGAGGTTGAATTCTGTGAGCTTAAGTTCGGTGCGGCCCGCTTCGACCTTCGACATGTCAAGAATGTCTGTGATCAGGCCCAATAGGTGCTCGCCGCTTTGGCAGATCACCTTCAGATGAGCCTTGGTATCGCTGCTCGATGCCGCTTCGAGCCTCATCAACTGCGCATGCCCCAGGATCGCGTTCATGGGGGTGCGTATCTCGTGAGACATGGTCGACAGAAACATACTCTTCGCGCGGCTGGCTGCCTCGGCCTTCTCGGCTGCTTGTTCAAGCCGTCGATCGTACTGCTTCTGTTGCGTAATGTCGCGTACCGCGGAAACAACAAGGTTTCCATCTTCGGTGGCCAACGGGCTCAAGCTGATGGCGATGGGAAACTCACTACCGTCCTTGCGCTGCCCATACAGTTCCGCACCAGAGCCCATGGGCCGTATCTGCGGGTCCGCGAAAAATCCCTCCCGATGATGGGGATGCGCGGTCCGATATCGGCTTGGCATCAACAGCTCCACTGACTGCCCGACCAGTTCGTGTCTCACGTACCCGAAAAGGGTCTCCGTCTGCGCATTCACTAAGACAATCTTTCCCTTTCGATCCACTACCAGCATCGCGTCCGGAGCGGCCTCCAACAATCTCCGGAACTTGCCTTCGGTGGCCAGGCTCCGGGCGCGATCCACGACTTGTCCCAACTGCGCTCCGACCAGCGCCATAACCTCTAAGAGCGCATCGTCTGTCTCTGAATCGTCAAGCGTAAAAAACTCGAGGACCGCGATCACCTCATTCCCGCTCCAAACTGGAAAGGCAAAAGCCGATTTGAGACCGACTCCAAGAGCTGCCGGTTGCCGCATGAAGTTTGGATTGTTGCCCAGGTCTTTCATCCAAATCGGATGACCCTTTGCAATCACTGCTGCGACCAAAGCCACTCTCGTCGAAAAGTTGTACATGTCCGATGCAGTGCGGAATGCATCGAAGCGAGGCTCTCGCATGGAATCCCAGATAGAGGGCGCGACACCATCGGCGACCCAGGCATGCCCCAGCGGCCAGCCGGTAAACACGCAAACCCGGTCGATGGTGAATTGCATCGCCTCGGCGGTCGTTGCCGCCTGGTTAGCGGTTATCGCTACATCTTTCAGCAGCTCCAGTTGTCGATTCTTCTCATACAGGGCCTGTTCGCCTTCTTTCAGGCTGGTGATATCAAAACCTACCCCGTGCAGGGCATAAGGCTCGCCATCCTCATGACGCAATACCTTTACTTCGCATTGGAACCACACCACTCTGCCATCGCGTGCGATTACTCGGTAGACAGTTTTTAAGCTTGTCCCGTAAACGAACAGTTCCGCCGCTTCGGTGCTCCATCTCTCCCTATCGTCTGGATGGATATGCGCATACCAGCGGATCGGGTCCTCAAGCCACTCCCCTTGCGAGAACCCCAGAGCTGCTTCAATTTGCGGGCTGACGTAGGCATCCCCTATGCCACCCTCCAGAGAAGCCATGAAAACAACCGCAGGAAGTTGGTCAACCAATGCGCGATAGTTGGCTTCAGCGCTGATCGCATGAGCGCGTTGCTGAGCGAAGGCTTGCGGACGCGGCCGATCGGGCTGGCGGAACACATCGGCCATCTCCGCGAGCACAGCCTCAGCCCCGGCGGCATCGAGAGCATCTTCGACTAAGCCGCCTGGACCGGCCTGCTGCGGAATCTGAGTGGCCCGCACCGGCTCGTGGCGAGAACGACCTCCGGTTTCTTGCTCCGGCCCCATGCAGCCTTCCTAGCCTGGCCCGTTCATCTCATCATGAGGGAACGGAAGTTCGAGTTGTAGCAAATCGGGGCTATCCGGACGTTCACGCATTGCAGTTTCCCACGTAGAGCGTCGAATACTAACTCGTGCTTAACTTGGCATCCCGGTGTCTCCAGGCTGGCTCTTTATTGAGCGATGCCCGGGTAAACCGGCGCAGAGCATTGATCGTTTTTCCGTATGTGGCCACCGCGCTGGCGGAAAGCAGTGAACCGGGCGGTTGGCTCATGAAGGGCATAAACTTATCCGGAAAACCGGGCATGGTGCAGCCAATACAGATGCCGCCGACGTTCGGGCACCCGCCGATCCCTGCCATCCAACCGCGTTTGCCGACATTACACTGCACCACTGGTCCCCAGCAACCCAGCTTCACTATGCATTGAATTTCACCGTAACGAGCCGCAAATTCGGCCTGCTCGTAGTAGCCGCCCCGGTCACATCCTTCATGAACCGTCTGACCAAAGAGCCAGCGAGGACGCAGACACTCGTCCAGGGGAATCATGTGGGTCCGCCCGGTGGCCATATGAAGCAAATAGAGCAGTGTCTCCATGAAATTATCGGGTTGAACCGGACACCCGGGAACGCAAACGATAGGAATCCCCGCCCTCGATTTCCATTCCCAGCCGAGATAATCGGGGAGCCCCATGCATCCCGTTGGATTCCCTTCCATCGCATGTATACCGCCGTACGCTGCGCAGGTTCCAGCAGCAATGACGGCCCACGCCTTGGGGGCCAGGCGATCGATCCAATCGCAAGTGAGGATAGGCTGGCCGGTTTTTTGATCAGTCCCAAAAGCTGCCCAGTAGCCTTCAGCTTTATTGTGTTCATTGGGAATGGAACCTTCGATAACAAGAATGAACGGCGCCAGGGCACCTGCAGCGGCACGATGAAAAGGTTCCAGGAAGTCTTCACCGTTGCTATAGGCAAGGCATGGATTGTGGAGTCTTACTTTGGGAATCCAGGGGATACCACCGAGAAGTATGTCTTCGAGACTTGGCTGCGTAGCCGCGGTCATCGAAATCGTGTCGCCATCACAGCCAAGGCCTGCCGTAATCCACAGGACATCCATTTCGGGGAAAGGCGGAGTGTCGCGTCCGGTCGGTTGGGTAATCATCCAGTCGGTCCTTTCTTGACCAATGACGGGTCCCTTTGCCTGAAACTACGACAGTTGCCATTGCTCGTAGCAGTTGATCCGGGTTTTCGCCAAGGGAGGTGTTCCCAATGGCCACCCCCGCGCTTCCCAGTTCGTCTTGATTTCGAAAGACGCCCAACTCGTCCGAATCTGGGTCACACAGACAGATAATCGGTCGAAACGGCGGAGGCTTTAGATCCCAACCCTATTTGGTGTAGGGGGAAAGCCGTTGGTGGACGGAAGTAAAGTAGTCCGTCCCACGGTTGCGTTGGGACCATGACCAGGCATTTTCTGCGTGTAACCGTCCCGCCTGTGGACATCGCCCCGGGGCTAGTTTCCCGCCATTACTGCTTTGAGTTACCTCAATTAACCTTTCTGTTACTCAAGAACCGTAGCTTATTGCGCAGGATCCGGTATGCTCTTTTCAAGCGGTGGTTCTCCACAAAACGCTTCATCGATTCTTTCGGGGGAGGGATTCGATGAAGTGCAACCTGGAGGGTCACCGTTCGTTTTTTCTACTGTATGCGCCTGCCTGCCTCGCCTGGTTTTCCTGCACAACAGCAGTTACACTCCACAGACTAATTCATAGACCCGCCTCGACTTCACCCGGTCCGGCGCCATCACTTTGTGGTCACCTGGCCATCATGGTTGAAGGGGCGACCACCCAGGGGAGCGCTACGCGCGCTGCCGGTCCGTGGTGACGGCCGGAGCGCCTCGCGCGGAGATGGTCGATGGATTCAATTCCGGTTGGATCCACTTTGGCGTACCCGGAACAGAGCACGTGAATGGAGCGACGCCGCTTCGTGAGCTGATCACTGAGCTTGTGAGCTTTGTGGTGCCCCATTCAAGCCGTACTTTGGCTTGAGTGGGATACCACAGCACTCGATGCGCCCTTTGTGAATCGCGGCTAATTTTATAAGGATGGGCCGCCCCTTCTTTTTCCGCGAAGCTGAGCATATCGGATCGTAATGCTCTTTGTGCAATCTCTTCAGAAAGCATCTAGGTCAAGCCAAGTTCCTGCAGCGCCAGGCGCGCACCCTTGAGATTGGCCAGTTTCATCTCAGAATACTTTCGTGACAGAATAACGCCGTCGGCGCCGCCATGGAATGCCGCAAGCACTGCATCCCTCGTCCCCTCCGGAGTGCACTTGCTGTGATTCGGAGCCGTCGGAATATCAATGTCGATTCCAGGCCACAACTGAGTCTTGGCGCCCTCGAGCCCTGCGCGTGCGCGTTTGGTTTCGCGGTACACATAGTCGGCCGACCATCCTGTAAAGGGAATCTCGGACAGGCTCTTTTCCTGATAATCCAGTACCCGGTAGTGGAAGTCGAGCAATTCCTGCTGTGGCACATCCCCGTAGAGTGTCTGGTGGACACTCTCAATGTACTCGGCCATTCGCTCGCCACCGCAATTGTGATAAATAACAATCTTCAAGAAGTCGGAAACCGGCGCAATCGCCGCCAGATCCTGCTCCGCGCGATAGATCGGATTGAAGGAGTTGGTGTGCCAGATGTGCCAGCCAACGCCCAGCCCCGGTTTCACATCCTTCACCTGCTTGTAGATGGCCGCGTAGGTTTCACGGAGGCTGTCGGTCCACAGCATCTCCCAGGCAAGCAGCTCCGGATAGCGCAGCATCAGTCGCCAGATGGCAACGTAGTATCCATCCACAGGCCTGTGGCCCTGACGGCCTGCATCCACGAATTTTGCCAGCTCGAGAAACCCCTGCCGTGCCCGCTCAGGATTGATGCCGCGCTCCCTTGCCTTGGCCTCGCAAAACTGGCAAAAGCAAGTCACGTTATGAGGATTGTTGGTGCGGCCGCCGGCGCTCGCGCCAAGCGCATTCGAGAATGGACCCTGGCGCTCCGATCCCCACATCACTCCATCGATCTCGTAGGAGTGGGACCAGTCGTCGACAATACCTAAGAGAAAATTCCGATAATTGGGGTTGTTGAAGCACAGCGTGGTGGCGTTTTGGCCGGACAGTTCTTTCTCCTGTAGCTGGTCGATGTTGGGCAGGTCTTTGCGGAAGACGTCTTCGAACCAACAGATCGTTTTGATGCCACGCTTCCTGGCTGCCGGCAGAACGGCCTGCAGCACGTCGTAGTCGCCCAGGTCGGTCGCTCGCGTGCCTTGAAAAACCGTGTTCTTGTAGTACTGCGGATGGATGGTGGCGTAGTTGCCGCCATAAAAGGTGCCGGTGTCATACTCCTGCTTGCCGTGATCGGGGAGAGGCTGCCCAGGAACCTGCCGCCCGGCGATGCCCCGTCCATAGGTAAAGGTGGCCAGGAAAAGCGTGTTGATCGCAGCGTCGCGCTGAAATTCATCCAGCACCTTATCCACTCCTTCATCGAAAAACGAAACGGCGCCCACCTGGATGCCTATCATCTTCTCTTTTGTCGTGGCAGACGGCGCCCCGGCCTGTGCGACTGCCGGCATGGAAGCAGTCAACGCCGCCGCGGCAGCGCCCTGCAAAAAAGCCCTTCGATCGACATTTACCATTTAAGTCTCATCACCCTTTCCAAAGCGCATCCCCGACCCCCTGCGACCCCATGACGAATCCGCAGCGGGCAGGGCTTCATACAAGATAACGCTCAGGCGGCTTTCTGGCTTGCAAAGGGTCGGACGCCCGCTTAGCCCAATGCCATTTCCCCAATCTCCTCGCTCACAGGAGCCGCCGTCCGGCTTCGCGGTGCCCTTGGCGCAAAAGCCGAACAGGCGAGGATCACAAGCAGAGGATCGACGGGGTGACGGAATCCAGGATCGAGATGGCTTAAATAGTATGGAACTGGAAACACCAGCAGCACCAGCATGTAAAGCATGCCGATCGTTGAGGAACCTTGGCGAAACATTCGGTACAGACCGGCTAACGATAGCAGGGACAGCAAACTGAGAAAACAAATATTCTCTGGATCGAATGGCTCTTCACGCAAATACTCCCGGTTGAAGCTCCAAAAACCTGTCCACATGAAGACCACATGGCGGAGGGATCGCAACGCGTATGCCCCCGGATGCCGCTGAATATAAGCCATCGCTTCCTGGTGCTTCGCAGCCATGTAGTGCAGTTCACCGAGCCGTTCAAATTGCGCGCTCTCCTGGGCGCTCGCTGAGGGGTGCTCTTGCCCATCCCACCAGTGCCTGCTGTTATTTACATTGCCCACGCAGACCTCCAACCAGAAGCCGTCTTTAAAAGGGATCGGATGACCCAGCACCAGCTTATTACGCACCACCCAGGGAAGAATGGTCACCACCATGGCGACGGTTCCTATGCTTACGGCGGCCCATGCGCGCTTATGATGCCGCCGCAGGCGAACCCAAAGCCATCCGAGCAGGATAGGAAAGATCCCCACCATCACCGGGTTCGTCAATGCTGTCAAGCCAAGAAGGACGCCGAACCCCGCCCACCGCAGAAGGCAGTCTGAGGACGCCAATGAGAGAACCAGCAGAAACAGCAATGCAAGCAGCAGCGCCACGAAGGAGTGGTACCACATAGTTGCCGCTGAGAAATTGATTGCATAAGGGAAAAAAGCCCACACCCATGCCGCCGTGTTAGCCGTTCGCAGATCGAAATTCCTCCCTGCAATGAAAAAGATCGGCACCGAAGTGAATGCGGAGAAGAAGCTGTTCAAGCCCAGAAACACTAACGCAGATGCCTTCGTATACAGGCCGAAGCTCGCAAAGATGCCTGCCAGCAGGTAAGGATATACCGGTGTGAGCAACGCAGTCGGCCCGGTCGCAGCCCAGTATGGGTTCGCATATCCCTGCCCCAGCGCGATGGAACGAGCCACGCGGCCCATTTCATAAGCAAATTCCCAATGACCGCGTGCCGGATCAAGAAACCCTTTGTACACCAGCGCTACAACCGCAAGCCGTATACACCATCCAGTCACGACTGCCCAGAGCAGGCTTTCATAAAAGTCAGCCTGGTGTCTGATTCCAAACCGTTCCGATGAGTTGTAATGACAGGACGATAGATTACGCGAAGGCCGGGGGACATACAACGGTGTTGTTGTCAACGTAACGCTCCTAAAGATTGCTACTATCCTTAAAGAGCAGTTACGGTTTCTTATTCTACCCTCGAAGCGAAGATTATTATTTCTTCAAGAGATAACTCTAATTAGAAAGTGGCTTTGATAGAAACCTGGAACGCCCTTGGGCCGCCCTGGTTGTAGAGCGCGCCGGCATTCCCGAAGCTCTGATTGAGCATCTTCGTCGACTGGCCAAAAAGAAGGTCAGAGAAGGACGGATCGATATACCCAAAGTTGGGATGATTGAACACGTTGAATCCCTCGATCTTCAACTGCACATTCAATCCGTCAAGTAGCTGATACGTTTGCCGGATACCGAAATTCCCTTGCACCTCAGGGAATCCACGGAGAAGATTGCGCGGCGCATCTCCCGGTAGGGACGCTTCAGGCAGGGCCAATGCCGGGTTGACTGCGTTCTGGCCGCCATTAAACATGCGGCCTCCTGGGAACTGAGATCCGTACACGTACAACGGACGGCCGGGAATCAAATCCACTCCGCTGTAGTAGGGGCGTCCGGTCACCGGGTCGAAAGAAAAATTTCCCAGCAGGTTCACCGGAAACCCGGTTCGTGCGATGAGCCGGCCGTCGAGACCCCACCCTTCATAAAGCGTCTTCATGCTTAGAAGTCGGTGCGGTGCAAATTGCGGGGTCCAGGAAATCGCCGCCTCCAGGTTCTGGCGGATATCAAGATCGGAGTTCCCGCGCACCAACGGGTAAAAAGGATCCGTCGAACCATAATCGAACGAATGAGCCCACGTGTAGGAGGCCAGGACCTCGATCCCTCCAGACATCGCGCGCTGAAACTCGGTCTGCAACGAAGCAAAGCTCGAGGTTAGACCCAAAGGAAAGTAAGATACGTTTCCGAAATTTGAGTTCTGTCCGTTCATCTTCCTTTGCTGCTCTACAAGGAGCCGCCGTCCATTGGCTCCAACATAAGAAAGCGTGATGCTTTGGTTCTTACCCAGAGCCTGCTCCACACCAATATTCCACTGCCAGCTATACGGCAACTGAAGGTGAGGAGAAAACGAAAACACTTGCTGATTGGTGTACGGTGCTTCCACAGCGGGGAGAAAGTCAATCTGGGACGGGGTCGCTGGCACGGGGGCATTCAGGAAGTGGGCATAGCTGGTGAAGCCGATTCCGTTGAATGCTTTTAGCGCGGGCTGGATGGCCATGTCGAAAAACACGCCTCCTCCAGCTCTGATAATGAGTTCTCTGCCCGATTCATTCTTCACTTGCCAGGCCGCTCCAAGACGTGGCGCGAAGTTAGACCAGCTGGTATGCCATAGAGGAGTGCCTCTGGGCGCCAGTTGCAAGGTGGCGGGCGCATTCACGTCGCCCAGGACCGTATAAGCGTCCTGGCCATGCGATCCTTTTGGTGCGGGGCTGACATCCCAGCGCAGGCCGGCCGACAGGTTCAACCTCGACGACAACTTCCATGCATCATCCACGAACAGCGCGAAGTCGTTGAGCACTGGATTCGCCCGCGTACTTCGAGTGATCACGAGGTCAGAAGCAGCATTGTTCAGCAGCGAATCGAGGGTGAAGAAGTCCGCCAGGACCGACAAACCCGGAGGAGTGAAGTGACTGGAAATGTGCTGTTCATCCAGGCCAAATCGAAACAGATGGTTGCGAGTTTGAAGGCTGTACGTATCTCGCAGATTCCACTGACTGAGCGAGCTCATGATTTGGTTGGTGTTGCTGTCGCTGTCACCAACACCTGTGATGTGAACATAGGCTTCCGCGCTCGCCGAAGCATACGCGCTGGGGACGCCCAGGGCGGCATTCAAGTCGCCTGCCGGGGGCGGGTTTTCATGGCCCGTAATCTGCTCGGGCGTTGTGCTCGCGTTCAAGCTGGAGCCAACGTAGCCCAGCCTGAATTCGTTGCTGTGACTTGCGGAAAGCTGCGCGGCGCCTCCGGCCGTCCATGTATGCGTTTTAAACTGACTGGTGGTCACGGAAAAGAGTTGGTTCGATTGAGCATAGCTCGGTGTATCCCCGAAGCGAACGAACAGCGACAAGTTGGGAGTGAACTGATGGTCTACGCGGACACTGGTGGAATTCACATGGGCAGGGAACAGAGCGTCATAAATAAGGCTTTGTGCCATTCCAGTAGGAGCGCCGCCCGGACCGAGAATCTCTTCTGTCAACCCCTGGTCTGTGGGGGGGAATGCCTTTAACACCGCTGCAATTGCGGGCGGCGCGGGTTCTGTGTAATAGAAACAGCCGTTAATACTAAAGGTGCATAAATCAGGAGTATATTGATAGGTCTGCGGTACCGGCTGAACCAGGGAGAGGCCCTCATAGGAGGCAAAGACGAAGCTCGTGCCGGGACCATGATGGGCGCCCGGAATAAAAAAGGGAGCGCCGCCAGTCGCTCCAAAATTGTTCTGCGCGTAGTTGGGTAAAATAAAATTCCCGTGCGAGCTCGCAAACCAATCAGCGGCATCGAGAGCCGAGCCGCGGAAGTAATCATAGAGACTGCCATGAAGCTTGTTCGTTCCCGAACGCGTTAGAAAAGTTAACTGACCTCCGGAAGTTCTCCCATATTCAGCCGAATAAGTAGATGTGAGCACGCGAAACTCCTGCAGCGCATCCGCTGAAACCAGGCTCTGGCTTGTGCCCAGCGCTGTCGAACCTGCGATGGATCCGGCATTGATGGTGCGAGAGCTATTCAGCGTCAATCCGTAGGACGGATTCGCGGCGACATCATCCACGAAAAACGAGTTGGACTCCGCCCGCTGTCCGTTCACGCTGAAGTCTCCCTGGGTCTGCGAGCCATTGAGGGTTGCCGCCTGAGGGCTTTGCGTTACGATCCCAGGTGTCAATAGCACCAGGTCCTGCAGGCTCCGCCCGTTTAACGGAACGTTATCAATCAATTTGCGATCGATGACTGTGCTGACCGATGCGTCCGTCCGGTTCAGCACGAGACCGCTGGCGTCGACGTTTACGGTTTCCGTAACCGCGCCAACATTCATGCGTATCAGCAGCCGTTTTAAATCACTATCGTTCAGCCTGATCCCGTTCACGTGTGTGGTGGCAAAGCCGTCCCGCTCTATTTGCAGGGTATAGGCGCCTGGAATAATCCCGGCTAGCAGGAACAATCCTTCCTGATTTGTTGTTGAGTCGTTTTCTGTCCCGGTTTGCGTATTGATAAGCTTAACGCTGGCATTGGTGATGGCAGCTTTGGACGAATCCTGCACCACCCCAGCGACGGTCGCTGCACTGAACTGCGCCAAGGCGCGTAGACCAATACAGAACAAGAGCGGTAATAAGGACTTGATACTGGATTTGCGCCGAGAAAGATTCATGAGCCTGCGATTCACCACTGTCCGTATGGCCGTTACTGCGAACTCACACCCACGCCTATCAAAAGGTTAGCCGAAGCGAAAGTTGGATTCCACGCGGACCGCCCTCGTTATAGTGAGAGCCGGCCGCGCCGAAGCTCTGGTTGAGCATTTTGGTTGCTTGTCCGAAGTACAGGTCCGAGTAGGAAGGATCGATATATCCAAACGTGGGGTGATTGAACACATTGAATGTTTCCACCTTCAACTGCATGTTCCACTCATCGCGAAGATGGTAGTTTTGTCGAACCGCGAGATTGCCTTGTACTTCGCCGAACCCGCGCACCAGGTTCCGGGGCGCATCCCCCTGTTCCGAAAGGCCGGGCAGAGTGAAAGCTGGGTTCGTGGCGTTTGCACCGCCATTGAAGATGCGCCGGCCAGGGTACTGAGGACCCTGCAGGTAGAGAGGGCGACCAGGATTGAGGTCGACCCCGCTGTAATAGGGGCGGCCGGTCACCGGATCGAACAGAAAATTGCCTAACAGATCAACCGGGAAACTACTCCGCGCCACAAATTGAGCATCGGCGCCCCAGCCCTCCAGAAGCCTTCGTTTGCTAAAGAACTGGTGTTTCGCAGCAGAGGAGCTCCACGAAGCGGCGGCTTCGAAATTCTGACGCACATCAAGATCGGAATCTCCATACTGTAAGGGGAAGGCAGGATCAGTTGAACCAAAATCCAGCGCATGAGCCCAGGTGTAGGAGGCCAGCGCTTCAATTCCGCGGGAAAACGATCGCTGAAATTTCACCTGCAGGGAATCAAAATTAGAAATCAACCCGGAAGGAAAGTAAGAAACATCACCAAACTCAGGATTCAACTGGCTCACATTGCGGCGCTCTTCCTGGAGCAGCCTGCGTCCATTGGCGCCTACATAGGAAAGGGTCACACTTTGGTTGTTTCCTAGTGCCTGCTCCAGGCTTAAGTTCCACTGCCAGCTGTAGGGCAGCTGAAGATGCGGATCAAATGCAAACGCAGTTGCATGGGTGTACGGTGGGGCCACAAGCGAAGGAACGTTGAGTTGTGCCGCGGTCGCTGGTATCGGCGCGTTCAGAAAGGAGTCATAGGTAGAGAAGCCGAGGCCGCTAAACGCTCTCAACGCCGGTTGCGTTCCCGTATCAAAGAAGATGCCGGCGCCGGCACGAACGACCAGTTCTCTGCCAGGTTCATTCCTGGCAGACCAGGCTATTCCAAAACGCGGACCCAGGTTATGCCAGCTCGTGTGCCAGAGCGAAGTACCACGGGGTCCAAGCTGCAAGCTGGCGGGTTCGTTGACGTCGCCCAGCACCGTGTAAGCATCCTGTCCATTCCTCCCCGTCGGAGCGGGGTTTACATCCCATCGCAAACCAAGCGAGAGGTTAAGAGTGGGAGAAATCTTGAATTCATCCTCCGCGAACGCAGAAAACTCATTGAGCACCGGATGAGCCGGCAGGCTCTTTGTGATCACTAGGTCCGAAGCCGTATTGTTCTGCAGAGATGCGGGGGTGAAAAAATCAGCCAGCACCGATAAAGGTGGAGGTATTAAGTTGAGTTCGACGCGTTGCTGGTCGATCCCAAGCTTAAACAGATGATTGGAATGCTGCAGACCAAAGGTATCCCGAATGTTCCACTGATGAATATCGTTCGAGAGTTGATTGACATTGCTGTCGCTGTCACCGGTGCCCACCAGATGGATATAGGCATCGGCACTGGTCGAATTATCGGCTCCGGGAACGCCGAGTGCAGCGCGCAGGTCTCCTACTGGCTCAATCCCGGAGACACCACCCCCTCCCGAACCAACAAAAGCTGTAAAAGTGCCTGCGCTTGTGTTGACTCTCGCATAGCCTGCCCGGAAGTCATTACTACGCGTTGGAGCAAATTGATAGGTTGTTCCCAGGGTGAGAGTCTGGGTAGTTGCTCGATGAGTGGTCACCGAGGAGATCTCGTTGGTCGTCCCATCGCTAGCCGTATTGCCATAACGCCAGAACATCGAAAGACGGGGCGAGAAAGTGTGATCGACGCGAACGCTTGCCGCATTGAGGTGCGACGGAAACGCCGCACCGTCCGCCGGAAGCTGGAAGAGGGCCGTTTGATCCGTTGCAGAGTACGCTGGTTCAGCGAACGGGAATGCCGTCAGCATTGCCGCTATCGGACTCGGAATCGCAGGGGCCGTATTACACAAATAGGCAAGAACACCACCCTCACCGGTAGGGCCACAAACTTGAGGCACAAATTGATACGTTTGCGGGGTCTGCTGATCAACGTATAGGCCCTCATAAGACAGGAAGACAAAGGTCTTGTCCCGGCCGTTGTAAATCTTGGGAACGATCAGTGGCGCGCCCAAGGTAGCCCCAAAATTATCCTGGTTGTAATAGGCAGGATTATAGCTGTACCGCGGACCGTCAGTTGAAAACCAATCCTGCGCATCCATCAGGTTGCTGCGGTAATAGTCGTACAAGCTTCCGTGTATCTGGTTCGCGCCCGACCGCGTAACGAAAGTGAACTGCCCCCCGGGCGTCCGGCCAAACTCGGCAGAATACGTAGAACTTAGGATCCTAAACTCCTGAAGAGCATCGGCGGGAACAAGACTCTGCGTTGTCCCCAGCGCGGTCAAGCTGGCAAAAGAGGTGTCGGTACCGATACGAGAATTGTCCGACGCAGGTCCGGACTGAGCGATTGCGGCCACTCCATCAACGAAATAAGAGTTCGTATCCGTTTGTTGTCCGTTGACGCTGAAGTCTCCCTGCGTTTGGGATCCAGTCAGAGTCGCTTCCTGTGGACTTTGGGTAATGATTCCAGGCGTCAGCGAGATCAGATCCTGCAGACTCCGTCCATTCAACGGAACCGTCGCAATTAACTTACGATCGATGACCGTGCTTACCGATGCATCCGTCCTGTTCAGGACCAGACCGCTTGCATCGACGTTTACCGTTTCCGTGACCGCGCCGACCTGCATCCGTATCAGCATCCGCTTTATATCGCCGCCGTTCAGCGTGATCCCGTTCACGTGAGTGGTGGCAAAGCCGTCGCGCTCGATTTGCAAGGTATAGGCCCCCGGAATGATCCCGGCCAGCAGAAACCCCCCTTCCGGGCTCGTAATCGAGTCGTTTTCCGTCCCAGTCTGCGTATTGATGAGCTTGAGGCGGGCATCCGTGATAGCGGCCTTGGAGGAATCCTGCACTACCCCAGCGACGGTCGCCGCACTGAACTGCGCAAGCGACCGTAGACCAATACAGAATACGAGTGGCAACAACGATTTGAAACGAATCATGCGCCTGCGATTCATCGGGATTGCGCGGAAATCTGCTGGTCTCTTTCGATGCGGCTCAACCTGGTCGTGAAGGCCACAACATCCTCAGCTTGCTCAAGAGGAATAGTATCCATGATTGTCCGTATCGATGCATTAAGATTCGCCTCATTCACCGTCTTTCCGCTCGACGCAAACAACTCTCCAGTATGCCGGTTCAGGTCTCGCACCTGGCGCAGGAGTACAGCGGCGACTCGCGCGAACTGCACCGGATCGTCAATACTCATCGCTTCCCGGTTCATGGCCGCTGGTTCATCACCGGTAGACCATATTTCGGCCAGTTGCGTATGCAACGAACGGAGTTCGGCTTCGAGTCCGGTCGCATGGCTATCCACCATGCCAGTCCACTCCTTTTGAGCGGGCAGTCTCATGGTGCGGAGCTCTTCCGCGGAAACTGAGCTGCCCAACCTGTCCAGGGCGTAGGCGTGTTGCAGAGCCCGCTGCGCATGTTGCAAGGCATCTCTGGAGAATTGCGCTGCCGCTGCGTCCAAACGATCGCCAGACAACCCTCGTGCTGAAAAATATCGACGAATGCGTTCATCGGCCGCAAACCCCGGCTGGCTTACCTCATACGCTTCAATCGGCACCGCCCCATGGACGCCTCCAGGGGCAAATTTCAAGTCTCGAGAGGAAACGATTCCCAGGTCAAGCAGCTCATGGGCCGCAAGCCCGCTCAACTGCCTGGCAATCTGGTCACGGAGCGCGTCGGTGGGTACCGTACCCGAAACATGCACGCGGCCGTCTGAGGATCGAAGCACCTCGATCGGCACACCGGTATCGGCGTCCAGCGTGTGCAATTGATACAACACGCCAATCTCCAGCTCCGCCTGTTGTGCCTTCAGCTCACCGCCAAGATTCCGGGCTCGGCCTGCAGACGTTGGCCCACGCCGAACCGAGGACATTGGATCACTCTCGGGATCAAAGGTCGAGTCGGGCACGGATCCCGCCGGCCGGCGCTCGTAGTCCGCTTGTATAAAGCGAAGTTCGCGAACCTCGCCTCCCGCGCGCACCCGCACGATTTGCCGGACGGGCTGCAGATTTCGGTCAAGCACCAGTGTCGCGGAGATCAGTTGAGGATGCGTCGGCGTTGCGCCGCGCCTGGTCAGTTCATAACCTCCGTCGATGGGCCGAATCTCGGGTGCTCTATCGTCAATCGCAGCAAACGCCCGGGCAGAGAGGTCTTGGTCCCAGTACTGGCTGATGGGTGAAGCAAGCATTTCAGCTGCTGCTTTGTCCGTGGTCCCTCTCCGCGATCCCGTCTTTTCCGTCTTGTTCCTCCACTCAACCGCGATCTCGTGAGATTTGCCGTCATACAGCCGTCGAATGTATCTACTGCCGTCGCCATCCCTCCACAAGACAACGACACCCTGGTGGAGCAGTGTGCCGTCTGAAGAACTCTCCTCAATGCGCAACACCTGATGCTCGGTTTGTCCCTGCAAGTTCACGGTCTGTAATCGGATGGAGTCGTTAAGAATTTGAGCAGCGTCCATCCGTGATTGAGAGTGGCGGTAGGTGACATAAGTACCTACACTCACGGCAATCGCAACCACTAGCGCCCAGGCCATCGCGGAGGCTGGAACCATTCCGCGCAGAAGTTCAGCAGCTTTAGTCAGGGCCGCGCGCAGAGCTTGCAGCAAACCGAGTCCATCCGCCGGCACTTGCGCTTGTGTCGCGAAGAAGGGCAGCGCTGCTTCCTCCTCATCAATCACCGCCGCCGACAGCGCTGGATCGAAGTAAGTCACTTCACTTTGCAGTCCGAGCCCGTCGTAGGTAAGGCTCAACTCCAGCCACCGCGCGTCGCTCAGGGCTATCCGCTGCAAACTCAGCGGTGGTCCGTCCGGCGGCGGTTCGCTCACTTCAATCAGGGCCAGGCGTACGTTCTGTTCGCTAAAGACTTCAACAAACTGCGCTTTCTCTGTGCGTTCAATCCTTGCAGACAGCCGATTATGTTCCGATCGAACATCATGGTTGGCAATCACCTGTCCGTTGAGGGCAATCATTAACGTGCGGGGCCGATGTTCATGGATGCGGGCCCATTTTCTCTGCACCGACGACCGCATAGCCTCGAAGCTCATCCCTGCAGGCTCCTCCGCCTCACCACCGTTTTCCGGGGAAAAACCAAACACATCCAGGGGTTCGCGGTCTTTTAACGTCGGCCGGCGGAAATCCCGATCGATCAAAGACAAACAGCGTTCGCAGCTCACGATGTGCGCCAGCAGTGCGCAGGAGATCGGTCGCGGTGCGGCGGAACGGTAATGCGCCAGCAGGGGGCCTTCTGGAAGGCAGTCGGTTATCCGGGCATCCAGAATTGTCTGCCTAAGTTCCCGGAAAAGATCCTGGGACGACAGCAGATTCCATGACAATGTGGGCTTGGGTGGGGTATCGCGGTTCACGATGCGAATCTTGCCGGGCTCTTCCAGATACGACCTCACCTCGCTGCGCGCAGTTTTCAGCTTGTTGTAGATGGCGGCAATAGGTAGTTGCGCCAATTCTGCGATCTCCCGCCGCCCGTATCCGTGAAAGAAATGAAGGATAAAGTAGCTGGCACTTTTCGAAGCCTCTTTGCGCCACACTGCGTAGCTGCAGATGCGGCGGAGGTCATTTTGTCTCTGCAATGAATCGCCGGCAGGGCTTGCAGAAATGGCAAGCGCAAAGGAGTCATAATCCTCAACGCTGACAAGATGCAGCGCCTCCCTCGAAGCCCGCGCCAGGGTAGAGAGGTAGATATTCCGCAGGCAAGTGTACAGGTAACCATCAAGGTTCGCTACGCGACCGAAATCCGGCTTGGCCACGGCGATATAAACGCAAAATTCCTGGACAATCTCTTCGGCTTTGCCGGTGTTCCCACGTGTCAGGACAATGGCCCAGCGTAAAAGCTGCCCATAGCGGCTGGCCAGCAACTCGCCGGCGTCCGCGGGCTCCTCAAACGGATGCAATTTTGGCTTTCGGTTATTCACTCATGCCTAAAGAGGGAATTTCCATCCACATCTATCCCGGGCCTCAAATTATTTATGCGCAGACTTCGTTGATCGCGGAATCCCACCTCCGCCGCTTTCCCTAAACGATTGATTTTGCACGGCTTATAAAAAGGAAGCCTGATTCCTGTAGCGAACCCCACATTTTTTTCCCTATGGGGTAGATCCAAACAGAAATCTTCTCCTTGAGTTTGAACCTTCCACAGAAAGGAACTTTCTTGAGCTTAACGCTGTTGGTGTTTGCTGGAAACATAGGCAGGCGTCTCCTTCATTCCTTGCCACGCCATCGACGGGCTGGCCGACGCTGTAAGGGGTGTGGCAGAAAAGATCTCCTGGGGATCCCGGAGCAAACCATGCAAAGTGGCAGCTATTCGAGAGTGATAACGGGCAACCTATGCTCAGGCTGCCAACATCTGGTCGATCGCCTGCGGCAAGACGACAGGATAACCGGGGTCTTCATTTTTAGCCGCGGCAAAAAGACGAAATGCTACGCCGCGTTCCGAAACTCTGCCTCGTCTTGAAAAGAAATTTCCTTCTGTCGATCTTTACTCTGGCTCTTATTTCAAGCGCCTCGGGCCAAGCCGTGCCTGGAGCCGATGAAATGGGGGACAAGTCGATGTCGATCGCAGGATCTGTGACAGATCAACGAGGGGATCCGATTCGAGGAGCAACAGTTTCTTTGAGACAACTTGCTGCAGAGGGCGCGAAAGCGGCCCCAGCCGACGATGAGGGATATTTTGTCGTCTCAGCGGATCCTGGTGCGTTTGACCTCCAATTGAGCGCGCCTGGGTTTACAGCAAAGACGGTTCACGGGGAACTTAGCGGCAACCAGCAACTCGATCTGGGTAAGGTTCAGCTAACAATCGAAACCGGAGCGGCTGAGGTCATAGTGAACGTAACCAGGCAGGAATTGGCATTGGAACAGGTAAGGGTGGAAGAGGGACAGCGAATCTTTGGCATAGTCCCGAACTTCTTCGTTACCTACGATCACAATGCTGTTCCCTTGCAGGCAAGGCAAAAATACGAACTTGCTTTTAAAACACTGGTCGACCCGGAGACGATCAGCGTGGACTTGCTCTCGTCCGGCCTGCAGCAAAAGACCGGTACCTTGAAAGGATACGGCACTGGGGCGGATGGCTTTGCCAAACGCTTTGCATCTTCCTACGGGACAGGTTCTATAGACACGCTCCTTGGAAGCGCTGTACTCCCTTCGTTGTTTAAGCAGGATCCGCGATATTTCTATAAAGGGGAGGGCTCTCCGCAGCGAAGGGCGTTGTATGCCATGAGCATGTCGGTTCTATGCAAAGGGGATAACGGACACTGGCAGTACAACTATTCTGGTCTCCTCGGTGGATTGGCGGCGGGTGGCATCTCTAATCTCTATTACCCACCAGCTAACAGGAATGGTCTGAACGTAACACTTGAAAATACCGCCATTGGAATCGGCACCTCAGCCATTTCAAACTTGTTTCAGGAATTCCTCCTTCGTAAATTGACTCGAAACGCAAAACAGTAGGCCTACTGCCGCAAAACTCCCAAGCCGATAATTGACCCAATCGCCCTCGCGCTCCCGGCACTCGGCACGAAACATGGTCATCAGACAACGCAACGCAGAAATCCGAATCTAACATCACACGAAGTGCGAAGACGATAAACGGAAAACCGAGGGTAGGCGGGGGCTCATCCGCCTGGGAAAATGGTAATTGGGTTTCCGCTTCTGCCTCGCGCGCTTTGTGATTTTCGCTATACGGTTGCGTAGTAGGCTTTTGACAGGAGTTCGCGCCCATGAACCGGTCCCGGCTGCTCGCTCTGTCTCTCTTCCTTTTCTCCCCACTCTCTCTCCACGCACAGCTTGGGCTATACGGAGCTTTTACCGTGCAAAACCTGGGTGCTCCCAATAACAACGGCTACAGCTTCTACGGGGGCACCTTTGGCGCCTACCTGGCGAGCGGACGCTTGGCGATACTGAGTCTGGGAGTGGACCTTCGCGGCTCATTCACCAGAGGCGGCGGGGACTCATTCGATTCTGGCGCGATCGGGCCACGGCTTGCCTTGAATACGCACATCCTCCCCATCCAGCCCTATGTGGAGGGGACAGTCGGTTTGGGAAGCTTAAACCTCGCTGGAGGATCATCGAGTAACGGGGTTAGATTCGAGTATCAGGTCCTGGGCGGCCTGGACTTCACGATCTTGCCCCGCGTCGACTGGCGCGTCGCCGAATACAGTTACGGAGGGTTGTCCTCTGTCAACGGTGACAACTTTCACCCAAAGTCCCTCAGCACCGGCATCGTGTTGAGGCTTCCGCGTATCCTCCCACTGCCCTGATGCCCGGGTTACTCGAAGTAATTAACTGCTTATCAGGCCTCGCCCTCTTGCCGTTTGCACTCTTCCTGCCTATGATCCCGCCATAGCATAAGGCGGGAGAACAACCATGCACTCCGTTACTAAACTGTTTTTAGCAGCAGCCCTGGCCGCAAGCCTTTGTAGTCTGGGTTCTGCACAAGGACCACCACCCGATCCGGCGCATATTCCCTTTACCCTGCCTGCGGACATCCAATGGACCGGTCCCCATGGCGGCGAATATACGGCCACACTGTTCGGCGACCCGAGCAAGCCAGGTCCTTATGGCATTCTGGCTAAATGGATGCCGGGGAATTTTTCGCATCCCCATTTCCATTCCGCGGATCGCTGGATCTATGTTGTATCGGGCACCTGGTGGGTAAGCTCCAGCTCGCATTTCGATTCAGCCATGGCTTATCCATTACCGGCCGGCACCTTCGCCATCGACCGTGCCAATACCGTGCATTGGGATGGCGCCAAGGCAGGAGGCGAACCCGCAGTGCTGGAGTTAGTGGGCATGGGGCCGGTCACGAGCACAGGGGTCGATGAAAACGGCAAGCCCCTTCCCCCAGGAAAGTAGAAAGCGACTACGAAGTAATCCGGTGGCAACAGACAGACCAGCTTAGCCTAACGTTTTTTCCAGATAGCGTACGGTCTTCGTCCCATTGTGAATGGCGGCCTCCCCGACTGGTTTGAAGCCCATCGTCACGTGGAAGGCCTCAGACACTAGGTTTGGCGGATCGATATTCACCTCGCATACAACTCGATCATGTCCAGCTTTCCTCGCCGCGGCAAACAGATCGTCATAGAGAAGCCTGGCAATCCCCCGGCCTCGCGCAGAACTCAAAACAATGATGCGATCAATATAGACAAATGACTCACGGGCTGCCTTGAACCAAATGAAGTTCGGGCTTTCGTAGCGGGCGTTGTGATCCAGCGCGATCAGGAATGCAGTCGCGCCCCGGTCTATGCCTCGGGCATAAAAAGCCATGTCGAGCAGTGCGGCAAAACTAGAGTCATCGAGTGCTGATGTTTCCTGAGCATGCGTGTTGTTGAGTGGCAGCATGATCGCTACGTCCAGCGAGCTGAGCTCGCGGATGGCATTGATTTGACTCTTCCGTGCCACTACGTGTTTCCGCCTTGGCCTTCTCCTGCCACGAAGTCCGTCGATGTGCTCAGGTCCTTCCACATCCGGTCGGACTCCAGCTTTTCAAGAGCGCTCTTTTCCGCTAATGCGTAACAATCGCGCCCGAGCAGCAGCCGCAGCGGCGGGTCAGGCAGCGAAACGACATAAAGAAGCGCTGCCGCAGCCTTTGCTGGATCGCCAGGTTGTTTGCCGTGATAGTCCCTCTGATAGCGGACTGAAGCGCCAACCGTCGAGTCATATTCGATGCGGCCTTCGCTCAGTTTCGTGGAGGTCCCGGCGAAGTCGGTGCGGAAGCCGCCTGGTTCGACGATGGTCACCTTAACCCCGAACGGTCGCACCTCCCGTGAAAGCGATTCCGAAAACCCTTCCACCCCAAACTTCGCCGCCGCATAGGGTGCGCGGCCTGCCGGTCCGATACGGCCTGCGATGGACGTTACCTGGACAATATGCCCGGCTTTGCGCTCACGGAAGTAAGGGAGCACAGCTTTGGTCATAATGATCACCCCAAAAAGGTTCGTTTCAATCTGGGAACGAAAGTCGGCAAGAGAGGTGTCTTCTACCGGACTCACATTCCCGAATCCAGCATTGTTCACCAGCACATCAAGACTCCCAAAGCTTGAGATTGCCGCCTCAAAGGCCTTCTTTGCCTGCGTTTCGTTGGTGACATCCAGGGTGAAAAGACGGATGTTTTCGCCATAAGCGGCTTGCAGGTCGGCGAGTTGGTTTGGCTTGCGGGCGGTCGCCACCACACGATCTCCTGCCTCCAGCACTGCCTTTGTAAATGCGCGGCCGAGACCACGAGAACTGCCGGTAATTAACCAAACCTTAGACACAGAATCCTCTCCAGGTAATCCGCTTTGCCCTGATGCAAATGACGGACATCGATCATTGGATTCGTTATCTCAAACAAAGATGCGGTAAGGCCCTTCACCAAATGTGTGAGATTCCGGGGAAACCTATGATCGATGTGTCTATCCGGCCTGGAGATCCTGATGGCTGGAAGCGGAGACTTCCACAATGGAAGCACAGGCCCATTACCGTTGGGCTGCGCGAATAACTGCCGGTAGTGGTAT
Organism: uncultured Acidobacteriaceae bacterium; assembly: GCA_963785315.1. Taxonomy (GTDB): domain Bacteria; phylum Acidobacteriota; class Terriglobia; order Terriglobales; family Acidobacteriaceae; genus PALSA-350. The sequence goes on from CAWAUX010000004.1 coordinate 964,576, forward strand.
AGTAAATTCGCAATCCAGGTTGCAACCCGTCCGCGGAAAGGGATTATCCCACCTGAGTGAGTCATTAAGCACCGAGTATCGACTTCTCTTCTGCCCGTCATAGCGGACACCGGGCCATAGAAAGAGGAGTTATGTCTCGTCAGCTACCTGAAAAACCCAACCTGCAATATCTCAGGAAACAGGCCAAGGAACTGCTGCGTAGCAGGCAGCAGGGCAAGCTGGCCGATGCTCAACTTACGCTCTCAAGGGAATACGGCTTCCGCAGCTGGGCGGAACTGAAGACCCACGTCCAGGCACTTACGCTGAGTCCTGCCGAGTCGCTGAAAGCGGCAGTGTGCGACAACGATGCGGCACGCGTCCGCGACATCCTGAAGCAGCATCCGGAATTGCGGGAGAGGATCGACGATCCGCTACCCGGCTATGGCTTTGGCCAACACGCGCTCTTTGCGGCTGTGCAACGGAGCGATCGAGCCACGATCGATGTGCTGTTGAACGCGGGCGCCAATATCCAGAAACGAACGGAGTGGTGGGCCGGCGGCTTCGGCGTTCTGGATGATTGCGATCCGAGCCTGGTGGAGTTTCTGGTCGAACGGGGCGCAGTGGTCGATGCGCATTCCGCATCGCGGCTGGGATGGCTGGGAAAACTGAAGGAACTGGTGGCCGGCGACCCGGATCTCGTCCACTCACGCGGCGGAGACGGGCAGACGCCGCTGCACTTCGCCTCCACAGTAGAGGTGGCTGAGTTCCTGGTGGCCAGTGGCGCTGAGATCGATGCGCGCGATGTGGACCATGAGTCGACGCCGGCGCAGTACATGCTCCGGGTGGACCAGAAGCGGCATTACCCGCGGGACCGGCAGGAGGTGGCGCGCTACCTGATCTCACGTGGCTGCCGGACAGACATCCTGATGGCCGCAGCGCTGGGCGATGTGGACCTGGTGCGGCAGCACCTGAACAGCGATCCTGCCTGCATCCGGATGAGCGTATCCGAGGAGTGGTTTCCCAAGCAGAATCCACGCGCCGGCGGCACCATTTACATCTGGACTCTCGGCGCCCATCGCACCGCGCATTCCGTGGCGCGCGATTTTGGCCATGAGGATGTCTTCCAGTTGCTGTTGGAGCGAACTCCTCAGGACCTGAAGCTTTCGCTGGCGTGTGAGTTGGGCGACCAAGCGGTGTTTCAGGAATTTCTGTCGCAACACCCGGATGCGGCAAAGACGCTGTCTGAGGCAGACCAGCGAAAGTTGCCGAATGCTGCGCAGACCAACAACACAGAAGCAGTCCGGCTGATGCTCGAGGCGGGTTGGCCGGTTGATACGCCGGGAGAAATGGGTGCGACTGCACTCCATTGGGCCGGCTTTCACGGAAATGCGGAGATGGCCCGAGAGATACTGCGGTTTCATCCTGCTTTGGAATTGAAATCGCGGGAGTATGCAGGGACCGCGCTCGCATGGGCCTTGTTCGGGTCCGGGAATGGTTGGCGCCGGGACACGGGAGATTACGTCGCGACCATTCGGGCGCTTCTGGAGTCCGGGGCGATCTTGCCGGAGCATGCGCAGGACCTGGAGCCCAGCGATGCCGTGCTGGAGATGCTGCCATGAATACGCCGCGGCGCCCTGTCTCTGTGACTATTCTTGCTTGCGTGTATCTGGTGGTAGGCGCAGTCGGCTTTGCTTACTACTTTCGCTCGCTGCTGTCGCTGCAACAGGACAGCGTCTGGGCCGAACTGACGGAGTTGCTGGCGATTGTTTCCGGAGCATTCATGCTCCGAGGCCGCGACTGGGCTCGCTGGCTTGCGCTGGCCTGGATCGTATTCCACGTGGTCCTGAGCGCCTTTCACTCATCCCGCGAATTCGCCATCCATGGTTTGTTATCTGGGGTGATTGCCTGGATTCTCTTTCGCTCCCAGGCCACGCGGTATTTTCGCAGTGGGCGCAAGGGGTTGTTTACTTCTGCGCCTTCATGAACTCATTCTGTATGTCGACAGTGCTCGTCGAAGTCCTGATCGTACGGTGTCGAAATTTCGACTCCAATGGGCTAAGCGACAGAAATAGCCTTATAAGACGAACTTACTGTTTGGCTCCCCAATTGCAGTATTGATGACTTGGGGGTGAACGTGAGTTCACAGCTAAAGAAATTAATGGGCAACGTGACGCTGAAAAAGCGCCTATTTCTTTGGTTGCCGGTGTGGCTGGTTTTGGTGGCGAATGTCTCTGCGCAGGACTCGGCGGTGCAATACATCGAGTATCCGCAGATTCTGGGGAAGGTGCAGCCCCTGCGTTTGAACGGTATTCCGAAGTGGGTCACCTTTGATGGGCAGCTACGCGGACGAACGGAGGACCAAACCTCTGACGATTACATTTCGGGCAACAACCAACTCTATGAACTGACGCGCATTTACGGCGGTATGACGATTCAACCGTCGGAGTTTCTCACCGGCTATATCCAGTTCATAGATACGCATGCGCTCGGTCTACCCCTCAAGTACACGCTGCCCAATATGCGGGACACGTTCGATGACCGTCAGGCGTATCTCAACTTCCACGTAAAACAGTACTCGGTCATCGCGGGAAGGCAGGAGTTGAAGTACGGCGGCGAGCGTCTGGTCGGAATCAGCGACTGGACCAACAACAGCCGCACCTGGGACGGCTTTCTGGGGCGGGTTGGAGACAAGAATCGCCTGGACCTTTTTGCCACATCCGTGGTGCTCGTCCATCCTACTTCTCTGGATACGCACGGTGGCGGGCTGACTTTTTTCGGCGCAGTCGGCACGACAAGGGGGTGGGTCCGGCATTCGATGATCCAACCGTTTGTTTATGTCAAGGCACTGCCGCGGGTAGAGAGCCGGCAGGGCACCTTCGGCACGGAGACTGCCGTAACATCGGGGGTCGAAGCGGCCGGCCAATATCGCAAGGGATTTGATTTCGATGGCCTGATCGCGCTTCAGCGAGGCAGCTACTCAAATGACTCGATCGACTCGAGTGCGGGCTATATCAAGGCCGGGTACACGGCGCAGCGACTGTTTCTGAAACCGCGTTTTCTTGGTGAGTATGACTATGCGTCGGGAAATACACGTCAGAATTTGAACAAGGTCAATACCTTCGATCAACAATATCCAAGCAACCACAATGCGTTTGGCCTTACGGACCTGTTCGGTTTTCAGAACATCGAAGAAGAGCGCATGAACCTGGACCTGACGCCGGCGAAACATGTGACGCTACTCATACAGCAGGAATGGCTGCAGGTCGCTTCAAGGTTCGACAACATTTACAGTGGCAGCGCGGGAACGGTGATAGCGGCCCCAACGGCTGGATTGCAGAGCGGTGATATCGGCAGAGAGTTCGACGCATCCGGCAAGTGGGTGATCCACGATTATCTGGTGATGAATGTGGGTGTAGGGCATTTTTCTCCAGGAACGGTGATGCGGGAGAACGCACATGGCGCTCCGCTGACGCTTGCATTTTTTGGATTGACCTATCGTTTCAAAATAAGCCGCTAGGCGTTGCTTCGGCGCAAGACCAATTGGATGGATCGGGTTTTGCAGAGTATCGGTTCGTTGTGGCATCTAACAATAAGTGGTTTGGAGCTTTGGTAGAGGGAGAAAACATGTCAGAGGAAAATGACCAATCCAAGTTGAGCCGGCGTAGATTTCTCGAGGCCGGATCAGCGGTGTTGGTTGCAGCAGCGGGGCTCCAGGCCCAGGGTCAGCAGAGCGGGATTTATCCCACGGATACCCATACCGGGGTCAACGAGAGCCAGCCGGGACCGAAAAATAACACGGTTCTCGACGGCCAGAACCAGGACTCGGTGTGGCCGCCGGAGACGGACTCCGGGGGACAGCCTCCGTTCAAGTATTCGTTTTCGCTTTCGCATAAGCGGATTGAAGGCGGGGGATGGACGCGGCAGGTAACGGTGCGCGACCTGCCGGTCTCGAAGACCATGGCTGGGGTAGAGATGCGGCTGATCTCCGGCGGCATCCGCGAGCTGCACTGGCATGTTGCGTCGGAGTGGGCATTGATGCTGTACGGTTCGGCGCGGATCACGGCAGTCGACCAACAGGGGCGGGCGTTTGTGGAGGACGTGCATGCCGGCGATCTGTGGTTGTTTCCGGGAGGCGTTCCGCACTCCATCCAGGGCCTGGGGGAGGATGGATGCAAGTTTCTGCTGGTGTTCAAGGACGGCAACTTCAATGAATTCGGAACGTTTCTGTTGACTGATTGGCTGCACCATACGCCGAAAGAGGTGCTGGCAAAGAACTTCGATGTGCCGGAGTCTACGTTCGACAACGTGCCGAAGAGAGAGCTGTTCATCTTTCAACGAGAGTTACCGCGTCCGCTGGCGGATGAGAAGCGTCAGGTTGAGGCGGTAACGGGCATGGTGCCGAATACCTTCGCGTTCTTCACCAGCCAGATGCAGCCGACGAAGGTGTCAAAGGGCGGCGAGGTCAAAATCGTTGACCGTAAAAACTTCCCTGCGACTGACATCGCGGCGGCCATCGTGACCCTGAAGCCGGGCGGTCTGCGAGAGCTGCACTGGCATCCGAATGCGGACGAGTGGCAGTACTACGTGAAGGGCACGGCCCGGATGACGGTGTTTGCCGCGGGTGGCCTGGCGCGCACGATGGACTTCGAAGGGGGCGATGTAGGTTACATCGACATCTCCATGCCGCACTATATCGAGAATACGGGGAATGACGACCTGGTGTTTATTGAGGTCTTTCCAACGCCCTTCTACGAGGATATTTCGCTGGCGGAATGGCTGGCGCATACGCCCTCGCGGCTGGTCAATGAACACATCCAGGTGGGCGAGAATTTCCTGGCGAAGATTGCGAAGAAGGAGGCGGTGATTACGCCGGCGTAGGCATGCTTACTTCTGCGCCTTCATGAACTCACGTACCAGGGCCGCAATCTCATCTGCCTTGGTATCGAGCGCGAAGTGCCCTGCGTCGAGTACGTAGACCGTCGCAGTCGGTACATCCTTGCGGTACCGTTCCGGCTCGCCGGGGTCGAAGGAGAGATCATGTGTGCCCCAGAGGACTAAAAGCCTTGGCTGCGTCTTCTGTAACCATGCCTGCCACTTTGCATAAGCATCCACGTTGGTCCGGTAATCATAGAAGAGATCGCTTTGAATCTGCGCCTGCCCCGGCGAGTTGAGGAACGCATATTCATCGGTCCAAAGATCCGGGTCATAAAGCTCGACCTTCGGATCGTCTCCGATATGGCGAGTCTTGGTGGTTGCAAGCGACAGCAGGTTTTTGCGTAATGCTTCTTCATAAGCAGGCCGGTCGGCCCAGAATGCTCGCCGCGTCGCCCAGTTCGCTCCCAGGCCTTCGTTGTGGGCCACCGCATCCTGGACGATGAGCGCCTGCACCCGCTCCGGGTGTGCCAGTGCCATGCGAAAGCCCACGGGCCCGCCGTAGTCCTGCATATAAAGCGTGTAGTGCGATAACCCCAGTGCTTGCGTGAAGCCGTCCATTACAGAAGCGATGTGGTCGAAGGTGTAAGCGAACTGCTTCGGGTCGGGCCAGTCGCTATGCCCGTAGCCCGGATAGTCGGGCGCAACCAGATGGTAGTTGTCTGCCACTCGCGTGAGTAGGGGCTGAAACATCCGTGACGACGACGGAAGCCCATGCAGTAAAAGAATCGTGGGAGCGTCTTTCGGCCCCGCTTCCCGGTAGAAGATGGAGAGTCCATCGACTCTCACGGTGCGATAGAAAACCTGCTGGTTCATGGTGTTGTTCTTTCTCTGGGCGTACATACCGAAGGTGGTGCCGAGCAGCTTACTGCTCCGATCCCTTGCGATGTGCCGGTTACGATGACAGTCTCTTTGCCTGCCATACCAACCCCCAGTTGTTTTCTCACAAGCCGCTTGGAAAACATCATAATGGACTCCCGGTACCGCGTTGGGAGACTCGCTTCACCTGCAACAAAGGCTGGGTGCCCCATTCAAGCCGTACTTTCGCTTGAGTGGGATACCACGGCACTCGACTAGCCCTTTTTGGCGTCATTAGAGCAAAGCCGCGGAACCGTGAGGCGAGTCGCCCACGGCAGTTCACTGTGCAAGAGTTGACCGGGTGAGTGCTGCGTATCCCACTCAAGCCCAAAAACGGGGCTTGAATGGGGTACCCAACGTTGGCTACTTTTTCAAGGCGAAGTGCTGACGAGATCCGCCGGTTGTCGTGGTCGCTTGGCCTGCGAGATACTGTTGATGCAGCGGTTCAATGGAGGACTTTGCCATGGCCATCATCCGAAATTGCCCATCTTGCGGGAAGCCGAATCGAATTCCGGCAAAACACCTTGCCGATACAGGAAAATGCGGTGCCTGCAAGGCAGCGTTACCCGCGATGGCTGAGCCTGTCGCGGTCAGCACCGAGGAGTTCGACGAAATTATTCGCGACAGCAAAGTTCCTGTCTTCGTTGATTTCTGGGCAGAGTGGTGCGGCCCGTGCCGCATGGCGGCGCCCCATGTCGCCCAGGTCGCGCATGACCTCGCAGGCCGAGCCGTCGTGCTCAAGGTCGACACAGAGCGGTTCCCGGAACTTGCTGCCCGGTACAAGGTTCAGGGTATTCCGAACTTCGCCGTATTCTCACGCGGTAGCCTTCAGTTCCAACAAGCAGGCCTGGTAGACGCGAACACGATGAAGAGTTGGCTCGCAAGCGCCGCCTAGAAGAGCAGACCATCTAGTCGAAACTTCGCAGCCAGATATCGCGTACAGAGATCTTGCACGGCTGGCTTTCGATCTCGAAGCCGATAAATCCGGGTTGGTTATTGATGGAGTCTTTTGTGTCGTCGATGAACACTGCCATCAGCTGGCCGTTCATGATATGCATCATCACGCCGCCGCGCGCGATCACCTCGTAGTCGTTCCATTCGTTGGTTTTCACGTAGCCACCCAGCGCCTGTATGTCGCCGATGTTGGCAACCAGGCGATTGCCCTGGCCGGGCAGCGCTTGGGTTACCTGGCCCCGATACGCGAGGATGCCTTGCATGGTGTTTTCTGAGTACCATTGGCCCGAGTACGACGCGGCTGATCCGTTGACCGGGAACCAGAAATCCGCCTGTGGTCCGGTCATCATGAACTTCAGGTCATAGGGTGGCGTTCCGGGCGGCTGCGTTCGTCCCCATGGCACACCGGTGAGGCTGCGGTACTGAATGCCGCCGCCACCGCCTTTTTCGATCTTCATCTGCAGCTTCAGGTCGAAGTCGCGTGGTTTCTCTGCGCGATAGACGATGTAGTTGTTGCCGATTGGTTTGCCCGCGAGCGTTTCACCCACCATGATCCCGTCTTCGATGCGCCAGACATTGGTGTCAGCATCCCATCCTTTGAAGCTCTTGCCGTCGAAGATCTGGGTGTAACCGGTGTGCTCGTCGATGTCATAGGGCGCCGGTTGATGAAACTCAGGCATGCCGGGAAGCTTCTCGCCATGAGGACCCGTCTGGGGTGGGCCCTGCGAGGGCGACTCCAGGGCCGGGGGCACCGACTGAGCAGTGAGCGCGGCCGGGAACGCCATCAAAGCGATATTCAGCGCCGCGGCCAGCAAATGGGATGGACCCACGAAACGTGTATAGCGGCAATACGATGCAAACATGGATTTTGATGCCTCACGATTGAGACGGCTCAGAAGCAATAGGAGTTTAGCCCAATTTATGCCTTTGCTAACATAGGCGCTCCCCGGGCATGCTAGGAGTTATGAAAATTGATGGGATGAGCGAAAAGCAGAAAATGCTTCGCGGTGAACTTTACAATGCAAACGATCGAGAGCTTGTAACAGAGCGGCGCCATGCCGAATCGCAACTCGTGCTGCTGAATGGAAGCAGTGGCCCGGAGGAGTGTGCTGCACTGCTCCGCAGTTTGCTGGGCGCGATTGGCGAGCAGACCGTCGTCCGCCCATCCTTCTTCTGTGACTATGGGTACAACATTCACTTGGGCCGCGCTGTCTTCCTCAACTTCAACTGCGTCCTGCTTGATGTGATGCCCATTCACATAGGGGATGGTACCCAAATTGGCCCCGCCGTGCAGATCTACGCTGCTGACCATCCGCGCGACCGGGAGCAACGGCTAGCTGGCCTGGAGTGCGGTAAGCCTGTCATGATTGGCAGAAATGTCTGGATCGGTGGAGGCGCGATTCTGCTGCCTGGTGTCACTGTCGGTGATGATGCGGTCATCGGCGCTGGGAGCGTGGTGACGCGTGACGTCGCTCCCGGTGCGACAGTCGCCGGTAACCCTGCACGCTCGCTGCACGGCTAATGACTCGATGCAGTTAGGTATTAAATGCGGGGCAAACAGAAGGGCACAATCGCGCAACGCCTTCCTGCTTAGAGTCGCGCTGAGGTCGCGCGGGCAGGCCATTATCTAACCCAATATGGCGCCCTGCCGGACACTCCTGATCATCTTGTCCACCCGGGGCCGTTCGCGGATAGGGTCAAATCGGGCGTCGACAGCCAGCCATGGCAGTTCAGCCTCCTTCTGTTCCCATGATTCGTTCAGCAGGGAAATTGCTTTGTTCGCATTCCCCAAGGCGAGGGCAAGCGATGCTTTACGAAATTTGCTGGTTGGGTGGGTGGGATCAAGCAGTCCCGATTGGTCTACCATCCCCGTCGCCAGGGCTTTATCTCCGCACAGAGCGTAGATCTCGGCGATAGATCTCTGAAATAGGGCTTCTCCGCCGGCATTGCGCTGCATGGTTTGCGCTATCTTTTTCGCTTCCTCGCTGTGGCCAAGCTGTACCTGGACCAGGGCCTGATATATGAGCACTTCCGGGGGAAGGGGCCCATACATCAGGGGCTTGGAGAAATGCTCTGTGGCTTCCTCGTATCGGCGGCTCCAGAAGAAGAATCTGGCGTAGGATGCCTTCTGACGATAGGAAAATGGATCGATCTGTTGCGCAATCTGGAGATAGGTCCAGGCTTCATCAAACCGTCCCAGGGCACTCAGGAACGCGGCAAATTGACGATAGGTCCCATGGTGCGATCCCAGTTCCAAGCCCCGCCTGAAGTTCGCTTCGGCCTCCTTCCAGTTCCACTCCATGGCCAAAGCGCAAGCGATGGCCGAATGAGCTTCGATCATCTCCGGATCAAGCTCCAGGGCACGTAGCGACGCCTTCCGGGCCTGGGCCACAAGCTGGGCTGAATCCGGGGCACCCCGCTGAGCCATGCCTATGTAGGATTGGGCAACGCCGCAGTGAGCTCGGGCATACTCTGGCGCGGACTGCGCCACTGCTTGAAATCGAGCGAGTGCCGCCGGCAAGTCCGCCGCATTGCCCTCTTCCAGCAGTCCCTCAGCGGCGAGAATGGCCGGATAAAGTTTTAGCAAAGACGGAGCGGCCGAGGCTTGAAGTTTCCGCACCACCGACTGCCGCGGTGCAACCCGGCTTACCAGCGCAGACGCGATCTGTTCCTCAATGCGGAATAAGCTATTCGCGTCCGACTCGGCTTCGAATCTTTGTGACCATAGCTGGAACCCATCCGCGTTCACCAGCCTTGCCGTAACCCGGACACGGTTCCCCTCCTCCCTTACCGTACCCTCGAAGACGAACTGAACCCCCAGCTTATCCGCCAGAGCGGGGATGTCATTGGCCAGCGAACCCAGTTGCATCATCGAGCTCGCGGCGATGACCCGGCAGCCATCGGTGCGCATCAGTATATGGATCAGTTCGTCCGTGATTCCCTGGGCGCAGGCCGCAGATAGAGGACTAGCGGACATGTCAACAAATGGAATGACAGCTATGGGAGATCCATTGCCGCGCACGAAGAGACCGTCTTTGACAGTGACAGATGCCGGCGGATGGCTATCCAGGTTTCCCCTGGAGCGAAATACGGGGACGTAACTGCCGGGCCGGAAGTAGATGAAGATAGGGTCGTCCTTGCCCTCTCCCTCGTAATATTCCTTTAACTTGGTTCTCAGGCGGCGAGCCTCAGTGCGCACGATCGAGTCCTGGCTCGGGTGGTACGGGGGCTTACGGTCATAGACCTCGGCGCCGATCAGGTACTCCTTAAGGAGATCCTGGGTGCCAGCGATGGCATGCTCGACCGTGAATCGCAGGAACCGGCCCAGGCGGTCGGATTGGGCAAAAATCGGGCTCTGCAGCAGACGGTCCAGCTCCTCGCGGACTGCCTGCTCCGAAACCACAATGTCGTTCGCTTCGTTCACTTGGCTGAGGCCCCAGAGTTTGCGTAAAACTACCCTCTCCAAATCGAGTCCCGTAGGGACGGCTGAGAGTAGCCCAGGACGTTAGTCCTGGGTTGGTGTGTGCCAACGACCAGTCCCGTAGGGACGGCTAAAATTACCCAGGATGCAATCCTGGGCTTGGTCAAAGATGAAGAAGCCAAGGGTCAAGACCTATCTTATTTCGCTTCACCGTTTAGCCGCCCTTCCTCCTCACGGTGATCTCACCGTTGCCCACGTTAAAATCCTAAGACCATTCTGTCATTCTCGCATCCATTGATCGTGAGGCGCCGGGTGACAGAGACACACGAGGCAGTGCGAGTCTTTGCTTTAGCGTCGGCAGAAAGGCAACCACCGCTAAGGCGCCAACTGGCCCCTCTTGGAGTGACGCCGGTCTTTATTGAACGGGCGTCCGAGCTCTCCTACATTACGCGTGATCGAGCTTTTTTCCATGTGGCTCTTCTTCCCGCGGCGCTTCCGGATTCCGATTGGTGGGCCGTTTGGGGAAGCATTTCTCTACTGAACCCGCGACCGGCTATCTTGGTATACGCTCACACCGCTGACTTTCAGTTATGGTCCGGAGTGCTCGAAGCTGGAGGGTATGACGTCATCGTAGAGCCGTTCACCGACCGGGAGATTCAGGGAGCTGTGCTCAGAGCAGCGGCAAGCTTCGAGGAGCGCCGCCAGAACGAGCTGGGCAATGAATAACTTCGTGATCGGCCGATCGCGAGCGAAAGGTAGCGATGTTCCATAAAGTCGTAGCAGCGTACAATGGCTCCCCGGAAGCAGAGCGGGCTCTCATTTCAGCGATCAAGCTGACAAAAATTATGAACGGGGAACTACAGACCATCACCGTAATGGCGGACCTTCCCGGCTACGCAGCATTCGCCGCCGTAGCAGATCCCTCTCTACCGTACGAGCTGAAACACGATCGTGAGACGTTCTATCAGCGCTTACAAGAGAAGGCCCGTGCACTCGCTCTGTCCCATGGGGTTGAGTTGCATACTCACCTGCTCGAAGGGCACGGAGTGGAGGCCATCGTCGACTTCTTACGCAAGCAAAAAGCGGACCTCCTGGTCATCGGGCTCCACCAGCGCGATTTCTACATCGAGCGGCTTTGGAGCACTGTTTATGAGTTGGCACAGGAAGCGCCCTGCAGTGTTCTCGGCGTTCATTGACAGATTACATCTGCATTGCTAACCCGCAGTGATGGGGGAGTGACAAGAAAATGACGAAGCGAATCATCATTCCGGTGGTAACTCTAGGGGTAGCGGCGCTGCTGTTCTTCGCCATCAACGGCTGCTGGAATTCATGGGAGGGCCGGGCCGGCGACCAGAAGACAGATGATGCCTATGTGCGCGCGGACATGACCCCACTCAGTACGCGCATCTCAGGCACCGTGCGCAGCATGGACGTCAATGACTATCAATCGGTGACGCAAGGTCAACTCCTGGTTCAACTCGATGATGAGGACTATCGCGCCAAACTGGCGGAGGCGAAAGCAGCGTTGGCGGGTGCACAAGCGGAATTGGCTGACAACCAGGCAGCGAAGTCCGTCCAGGACGCCAAAATTCAGAACGCGGAGACGGGTATAGCGCAGGCCACTGCAGCGGTAAGCGCTGCCCAGGCGGCCATTACTGCGGTGCAACCCGCGGTCGAGCGGGCAGAACTCGAACGCAAACGCCAGCAGGCTTTGATCGCTGCACAAGCAACCACTCATCAAACCTTGGAGCAGACAAACGCCACCGCAGCCCAACTTTCAGGAACGCTTGTAGGCCAGCAGGCCAGTTTGACCAGCGCAGAAGCCGCGCTTGCCAGCAGCCACGCTACGCTCGAAGCCGCGAAGCGCGAGCGCACCGCTCTCGATACCAAAGACAACCTCTATAAGGCGGATATCCAGGCCAAACAGGCGGACATCATCGTTGCCGAAGTGAATCTGGGCTATACCCGCATCCTCGCGCCTACGGCAGGCGCAGTGGGAGAACGCCACGTACGCGAGGGTCAGTTGGTCTCGCCCGGACAGGAGGTCATTGACTTGGTCAGGGGAGATGTGTGGATTCAGGCCAACTACAAGGAGACGCAGCTTACCAACATGCGTCAAGGGGACGCGGCCGACATCAGGATCGATACCTTCCCTGGAGTCGTCCTCCATGGAAAAGTGGCTGAGATTTCGCCCGCCAGTGGATCGCAATTTGCGCTGCTGCCTCCCGATAACGCCACCGGGAACTTTACCAAGGTGGTGCAGAGAATCCCGGTCAAGATCGTGCTCGACCCCGGGCATCCCCTGCAGAACACGCTACGCCCTGGTTTTTCCGCGGTGGTTACGGTTCATGCTTCGGGCAAGAACGCTCCTTCGGAGGGTTCGCAGCCTTGAGCACCTCTCCAACCGCACCCGGGCCGGCGAGTCCGGGGACGACACCATCGGTGATCACGACTCACCCAGTGCTTGGCGTTGCCGGCGTATTGCTTGGCGCGAGCGTCGCGACTTGTACCGGACGCTTGATGAGTGTTGGCTTGCCCGACCTGAGAGGCGCTTTGCATCTGGGCGTGGATGAGGCTTCATGGATAAATACAGCGTTCAATGCAGCCCTGATGTTTATCGGGCCCTTTTCCGTATATCTAGGTGGCCTGCTCGGCGCCCGGCGCGTCCTGTTGGCCTGCGCGGCCTTGTTTACCCTGGTCAGCATAGTGCTTCCCTTTGCTCCGAACCTTCCCGTAATGCTCGCCTTGCTGGTGCTCGCGGGCCTGACAGCAGGAACCTTTTACCCGCTCACGTTGTCCTTCGTTTTACGCTCTCTTCCCATGCCGTACGTGCTGTTGGGCATCGCGATGTATGCCGTGGACATTCTGTTTACCACCAACTTCGCGACTTCGCTGGAAGCGTGGTACTTCGACCACTGGTCCTGGCGCTGGATCTTTTGGAACAGCGCCGTGCTCACCCCGGTGATGATGGTCCTGGTGTATTTCGGTATCCCATGGCAGCCCTTGCCCAAGCCTAAGGAGGGGCAGCCCAAACCGAATTGGAGAGGTTTCCTCTACGCCAGCCTTGGATTGTCGTTGCTGTATACCGCGCTCGATCAGGGGCAACGCTTGAATTGGATGAACTCCGGCGTGATCGTCGCTCTGACGGTTTCTGGAGTCTTCCTGCTCGGCGCAGCCCTGGTGCGCCATTTCGTCATCCCCAATCCGCTGATCAACTTCAAGTTTCTTGCCCGGCGGAACACCCTTTTGTTGAGCATAGTTCTCTTCTTTTTTCGTTTCATGATGCTGGCAACGGTGGTGAGCATCCCCAGCTATCTCGCCTCGGTTCAGGGGTATCGTCCATTGCAGGTAGGTCCGGTCTTGTTGTGGGTTGCCTTGCCGCAATGCGTGCTCGGGTTGCTCGCCATCTACCTGTTGAAGTACATCGATGCCCGGCTCATCCTGACTGCAGGCTTCGCGCTGGTGGCCATTGGCTGCCTCATGGATGCCCAGGTCACATCGGTCTGGTCGGGCGAGAACTTTCGCCTATCGCAGGCGGTCTTGGCAATCGGCCTGGCGCTCGCATTCAATAGCATGGTGGGATCGATCGTTCTCGAAGTCATCAATACGGGAGCGCTCACTCGGCCGGTCGACGTTCTCACCTTCGCCGGTTTTTTCCAGACGGTCCGGCTTATTGGTGGCGAATCCGGCAGCTCGTTGATGGGGCATTTCATCCCCATGCGGGAACAGTTCCACTCCAATATTCTCGGTCTCGGGGTCGGCCTTGGCCAGACGGCTACTGATCAACGGCTCCACGGCCTGACAGCAGGGATGGCTAGCCAATCCCCCGGCTTAACCATCGCCGCCGGACGGGCCGGCGAGATCCTCAACCTGCAAATCAGGCAGCAGGCGTTTACGCTGGCCATCGCTGACAGCTTTCACCTGGTCGCGTTGGGCGCTATCTGCTGCCTGATTATCGTGGCCTGTATGGAAACTGTTCCCACCCAATATCGCCAGATAGTGCGGGTCGCCGCCGAACCCGCCTGAAACGAGTTGGGCCCTGAAGGATATGCATATGTGGCTGAAGAGAACGACGCGCTGCTCACCTCGATTACTGCTGCGGATGCTTGTCTACATCCTGTGGCTGACACCAATTTTGGGAACTGCTCGAGCCCAGCAAACGGCTACGATGCACCTTACCCTTCCCCAGGCTATCGATCTCGCCCTTAAGCAAAATCGAAGCCTTGGTCTGGCCCGGCTTGGCGTTACCGACAGCGAGCACAAAAAGCAAATTGCCCGCTCGGACTATTTCCCCCACATCAAGAACGAATCCAGCGCGCTGCACCTTACCGCATTTGCTGGAGTGGAGATTCCCGCCGGAGCCTTTGGCAATCATCCATCTACGGGCGCGATTCCGGGCGAAACCCTGTTCCTCGATCAGGGATTGCTTACTACGTACACCAGCGGCACGGGGCTCACTCAGCCGTTCACGCAAATGTTCAAAATTCACGAAGCCAACCGCGCTGCCACTGCCGATATCAATAGCGCAAAGATTCAGGTCGATCAGGCTGAGGATGATGTCGTGCTCAAAGTACGGCAGGTGTACTACGAACTGCTGATTGCCCAACTGAAAAAAGAAGCTGCGGTCGAGGAAGTAAATGCGAGTCAGGTCAAGGATCAGGAGGCTCAGGATGAGGTGCGGAACGGTAGCGCGCTGCAATCCTCCGCTCTGCAAAGCCTCGCTGAACTCCTGGAGGCCAAGCAGGAGGTTCTGACTGAAACGCTGCAGATTCACTCTCAATCGTTTACGCTGAACGATTTGCTTGGGCTACCGTTGGAAACGCAACTCGAGCTCGATAGCGATGCATCCATTGGTACGTTAACTACGCCCACGCGTGAGGAGTGTATCCGGATCGCCCAGGACCAGAGTCCCGAGATTCGCTCCGCGGTGCAGGCTGTGCTCAAAGCCAAGGCCGGCCTCGCTGCCGCGAAAGACGCCTATATTCCTGACATTACCGGGATGGCACGTTACAGCTATCAGAACGGGATTCCATTCCTGGTCCATAACTTCGGCACCTTTGGAGTCAATTTCAGTTACGACCTGTTCGACGGGGGCCGCCGGCCCGCCGAGGTCAAGGATTCGCGGACGCTCCTCTCCGAGGCCGAACTCAATCTCGCCAAGGTAAAGGACGAGGTGGCCGTGCAGGTAGAAACGGCCTACGACAAGGTGGAGCAATTGCAGAACATGGTGGGAGTTGCGGAGCAGGCTTTGAAGGTCAGGGTCGAGCTTGCCCGGCTATCCGACCGGCAATTCGAACAGACCGAAGCCCTGGCATCCGCTCGCGCCGAAGCACATTCAAAGGAGGCCTCGGCGAAGGCCTCTTACCTTGAAGCCACGCTGGGACTGTCGCTGGCGCAGGCTAACCTCAAGCGCACAATTGGCCAGATGCCGCGCTAACCTAACTGATCGCGCGCGTCTGCAGATTGACGGTTATGGTGTCATCCGGGGTCTTGGTCACGCCACCGTCGCTCTCCGGATGAAATTCGACGGTCAGTGTCTGCGCATTCACCACTACCCGCAAATAACCGAAGTCCGTGTCGTCGTAACTCTCGAGAGTTAACGTGTCGTCAATCTTGTAGGGTGTGCGGTACGATCCTCGCATGGCTGACAGCGGGGAATGCCCGCCGCACCCTGCGACGATATAAGGAATCTGCATGCTGTTTACGGTCCGTGTGAAGCGCTGGTAATTGTGTGCGTGCCCGGAAAACACGGCATGCGGCCACACGCTTGCAGCCTTGCAAGCACTATCGATATCCACCAGCATCTGGGGGCTTCCCCCGTGCGTTGAATCGCCCGTGAATGGTGGATGATGCACGGCGATGATCACTGCCCCGGTGTAGTTCTCGCTTTTGACCCGCTTCAACGCTGTGGTGAGAAATGCCATCTGCCGGTCATCGAGAGAATTTGTTCCGCCCTCGCTTGAGATCACGCCCGGATCTTCCAGCACATTGCTGTAGAGACCCAGGATGCGCACGAATGGGGCATCGAAGGTGAAATAAACTCCAGGCTGGATCATCGTCGTGCGCAGCAGTCCTCCTTCATCGGGGGATGGCGCAAAACTGGCCGCGCAGAAATTTTGCAGAAAGGCCTGCAGTGTAGGGGCTGGATCCGCCGCATAGACTACGCCGTCGTGATTACCGGGTATGGCGACAATGGGCGCTGGATAATTCCGAAACGGTTCGTAGAACTGGTCGTAGTAGTACTGGGCTTCGCCAAAATAGTAAACCACGTCTCCAAGATGAAAGAAGAATGACGGGACATCGGCGCTATTCTCCTCCTGGAAGTCTGAGGTCATCTTGTCCGCCACCAGGGATTCGGTATCGGGTCCGCTGACGCTGCCCGTGTCACCGACGGAATGGAAGACAATCTGTTTCGCCTGCTCGATGGCTGCTACCTTTGCCTCGCCCGCGCTCCCATAGGTTTGGGCCAGCGTGAGGATCGGTTCCACTGCGCCATCGGCCGGTTGGGGAACGGGCTCAAGATTATCAATTTCCGTGTAACTCTGATCCGTCACCGGATCTCTGAAGGTTGTCGGATCGGGAGACGGCTGTGGTTGAGCGAAGACCGGTTCTTCCGTAGTGAGTTTCTTCCTGGGCCCATTTTTTTGGCGCCCTGGGGGAGTGTTTGCCATAGATTCTTCCTGCACAAAGAAGTGCCCTTTCAGGCTAGCCATTCTGCATGGCGGCGACAACAAGGGTTCTCCAGTGACGGCACGCGTTTCATGACATTTTCACCTTTGCAGTGGTTTTTGCTGATTCTTGCTGTATTGTCGTCGATTAGGCGAAGGAGACATGCGTGACGGGAATCATCACGGGAATTGGGTGGCACATGGTGGGCGCCGCATCGGCCGCGTCTTTCTATGCGCCCATCAGCAAAGTGAAGCGATGGACCTGGGAATCCACCTGGGCGGTAGCAGGTATCTTCTCCTGGGTCTTACTGCCTATTTGTGTCAGCGCCCTTCTGCTTCCGGATATGCGGGCCTTTTACGGATCGCTGGACGCATCCGTCGTTCTCAGGACTTTCCTGTTTGGTTGTATGTGGGGGGTCGGCAACGTGAGCTATGGCCTCACCATGCGCTATCTGGGCATGTCGCTTGGTATCGGAGTTGCCATCGGCGTCACCCTGGTGGTGGGAACGCTGATTCCACCGCTCATCCACGGACAGGGTGGCGAACTTGTTAGCACACGCGGCGGCCTGCTCACGCTATTAGGGGTTGCGGTCGCACTTTGCGGCATTGTCATTGTGTCCATAGCCGGGCATCGCAAAGAGATCGCGCTGGGCGCGGAGATTCGCGAGTTTGATGTGAAGAAGGGGCTGATGCTGGCGGTTATGTGCGGTATCTTCTCCTCCGGCATGTCCTTTGCCATGGATGCCGCCAGGCCCATTCAAGCCTCGGCGATTCTTCTTGGGGTTAAGCCCCTGTACGCTGCGCTCCCCAGCTACGTCATCATCATGGGGGGAGGAGGCCTGGTCAATTTTGCGTATTGTTTCAGCCGCCTCATCCTCAAGAAGGAACTTTCCCTGAAAGCCGACCTCGCTTTGCCCGGGGCCACGCTGCTCAAGAACGGATCGCTCGCGGCCACCGGCGGCATTATGTGGTATCTCCAGTTCTTTTTCTACGCGTGGGGAGCAGCCAGCATCCCAGCCATCTATGCCTATGTGAACTGGATGCTGCACATGAGTGGCTATGTCCTCTTTGGCGGGCTTGTAGGGCTTGCGCTGGGCGAATGGGCTGGTGTGGGCTCCAAACCGGTTCGCCTGCTGTGGGCCGGAATGGTGGTTATCATCGTGGCGGCCAATATCGTCGGCCTTGGTATGGCCTCATAGCCGATTCTCTAGCAAATGACGGGTGGGCCCCATATCTCGCTCGTTTTTCGCGAGATGTGGGATTCCACCGATGTTGACCGCTGAACGCATCGGGTGAGTCGAGGGTCAGAGGGAAAGAGTGGTGGTATCCCATGTCTCGCGAAAAATGAGCGAGACATGGGGCACCCGTCCTTGGTTAGGGAATCAGCCCGGCAAAAAACTATGAGGGGCTTCGCCCGCCTCTTTCGGCCCACGTACGCTTTGGCGAACATGGGGCACCCGTCCTTACCCGACGATCTCAATCTCCAACTGATCGCCTTCGTGGATCTCTACCGGGTCTGCAAGGTACACCCTGCTCTGCTCCTTGTTCTTCTCCATGCGCGTGGTTATTTTCTTGCCGCCCATCGACGCATTTGCCCGCGAGCCAGCCGCGGCCAGCGTGCATGATTGGCATGGCAAAGTGCCGGCCAGCGTCTGAATCGTGAAACCCACTCCACCGGATTGCGCACGTTTCAGCGTAAAGGTTCCCCAACCTGTGCCCGTCGCCCAGAAACAATGGAAGTTCTCGTGTGGCAGCCGCGGCAGCGCCATCACATGGGCACGGTCCCCTTCATAGTGGAATCCGCTCAGAGCCACAACGCTGGACCACGAAGACATAGCCCGGGCATAGTGATGGCCGCACTCCGCCTCATCCCAGGGGTTGCGCTTGACCCCGTCGAAGCGAGCCCGCAGATTCTCGACGTACTCGATCCCCTGCGGAATCATGCCGGAATAAAACATCAGCGCCGCGGTCGAGTGCTCCAGGCCAGTCCATGCCTCGGCGTAATACGGAAACGGAATATGAGGACGAGGCGCCTTCCCGTAATCGCAAACCACCACGGCAGCTTCATTGTTCAGAGCATACGTACGCTGCACAGTGTCATGGTCCACCAGGCTGCGCTTGTAGTTGTAGCGATAAATCGATTCCAGCGCAGTACGCACATGCTCTGGGGAGACCAATGGCCCCAATCCGGCTATATCCGCAAGGTACTGCCCCAGGAGCTGATCGATCAGGCATCCCTCGCCAACTTGATACTCTGGCTGTTCTGTATTCTCGCTGCCCATGCCGCTGCGTAGCTGGGGCAAAATCTGGTCCGGGCGGAAGCCGCGAATCTGCTGGATATAGAACTCATTGCGAAATAGATTGGTGTCAATCCAGCGGCTGCCCATCTCGAACAGTCTTCGGTACTCATTCGCCGAAGCATCATCGCCGGCGGCGCGCCCCATCTCTTCCGCTGCCCGCAAGGCACCCAGGTAGTAGATGCCGCACAGAGGATTAGGGCCGTAGAACTCAACGTCATAGGTATTATGCTGCACCCCATCCAGGACACCGTCACGGTTCGCATCCCAGCCTCCCGGGAATCCAGGCGAACTCTATGGCCTTCTTTACGCGCGGCCACATGGTCTTAAGCCACGCCTGATCTCCGCTAAGCTTCCAATCCAGATAAGCGTGGATGATCTGGCCCATCTGCCCGTCTGCCGCTGCGATGTGGTATCTCTCTTTGCCGTCTGGAAGCAGTTGGCGAAAACGCATCCCGCCTTGATCGTCCATGCTGTAGCCGAAGGCGGCCTGGCGCAGCGATCGCGCATATGAAGGAAAGAGAAACGCCGTTGCTGTCTCGTAGTTCCACACATGGGTACAATTTCCAAAGCAGCAACCCCGCTGATCATCGGAACCCTCGAAGCCGTGGAATTCGCCATCGGCCGTGCGGAAGCAGGTGGTGGTCGCCAGTGTGGAGAGGTTAGCGCTCGCCGCCTCTTTAACCGCCGCGGGCAGGGTACTGGCGGCGAAGGCGTTAGCAAAGGTGCGCGTGCGCGATTCCAGCGACGCGAGATTCGTTGCCGTATATTCGGCCACCTCCCACGCATCCTTGAAGCGCGTGGCGTAGTAGTTGCCGATGATGGTCTTGCCCTCGCCCGGGGGAAAGTCCCATCCACACCACTCCGGCGTCCGGTTGGGGAAATGCCAGGCTAGCAGGAAAGTGAATTCCGCTGACCCTCCGGCAGGGATCGATCTCTGCTGGCAAAGTGCGCCCACCGCGCTGGGGGTTGCCGGCTCCTGCAGCAGTTCTCCATCCTGCGAAAACGCATCCCAAAACAGCATGGGCGAATTCCACCAGCGGCCTCGCGGCCAACCCCGCCAATGCGTGGTCCGCGCGCCCTGATTGGAGATTACCGCGAGGGCAAAGCTGCCTTGCATCGGATCACCGCCGGGCACGCTGGGATTGGTCATCAGGAGACCTTCCAGCCCGTTCACCGTGCGGTACTCATTCACGCGCGGGTCCTGCGGGTCACGTGCCTGGTCCGTCCTGGACGGGGCCTTCACTGGGTTGTCGATCGAAAACGAAATGGCGACACTGGCGCTTGAACGCCCTGGGTTGGTCACGCGATAGCGCAGAATTGCCACCGGCAGGCCTGAGGCGTCAGGATCGTGCGGGATGAACGGCGAAAAAGCATCGAGCTCAATCTTGACCGGCAGCCCGGGGTCTTTGAAGCGAAGGTGCGCCAGCGGGTACTGCGCGGTAAATTCAGCCGTCGCGATGCGGCTTAATCCCGGAGAATTGTTCGAGCCCAGGCCGTCCTGGCCCTCATACGGCGGCAAAATACGCGCTTCCAGAACGCGCGTGATGGGCTTCGCGTCCCCAGCTTTGATCCAGATCGCGGGAAACGCGTAAGCCGGTGAAAAGCCCTTGTTAGGCCGGTTGAAGACCTCCCAATCGCGCAGCTGACCTCGACCTCCGAGGGCCAGGCTTCCCGATCCCACCCCGCCCAGCGGGAAGGCCAGCATCTTGAGCTGTTCGCCGGTGAAGACCCGTGGAAAGGAGATCTTCTGTGCGGCTTCGCGGGCGTGCGGCGTCGAGGTCTCCGCCTCCACGAACGGTGACCAGTGGGGAATTTGCGTGGTAGCGCCGAGAGCGCCTGCCGCCTGCTTGAAAAAATCCCGACGTCCGATTCGATACTTGCCGGCCATTGATCCCTCGTACGTGTGTTCTTTCGAGACCTAGTGTAGTCGCGCGACGCGTTGATTGACTTCGCTGGAAACTTTGCTCATGTCGTTTTTCTGCAAACGGTAAGTATCCACCAGCAAGTCTCCGCCAACATACACTTTCCCCAGGTTCATGGCATTGCAAGCCAGAACCACGGTGGCATAGGGATCGACGACAGGTCCGCGCTCAACCAGTTTAGGATCGACGACAATCATGTCGGCAAACTTGCCCACTTCAAGACTGCCCACCTTGTCGGCGACCCCAAGAACCTCCGCGCTCCCCATGGTATGGAAGCGCAATACGTCAATCGGCTGAAGAATTTTGGCGCTTTCATATTTCGCGCGGATTACGTACAGGCCCATGCGCATATTCTCGAAGGGATCCGGCAGATCCGAGCTTCCTTCGCCATCAACCCCCATGCCCACCTTGATGCCCATCTTGCGATACTTGGGGATATCGGCGATGCCGGACGCCAGCCGGCCATTCGACATAGGGTTCCACACCATACCCGAGCCTGAGGCCGCCACCGTCTTCAAGATGGCATCATCGGGATGGATGAAGTGCCCGAAGCTCACGTTCGGGCCCAGGATATTGACCGCGGTAATGTATTTGAAAGTGTCGCGCTGCGCCTGCTGGTTCACTGGAGATTCCAGGTAATGAATCTCCGAGTAGAGATGGTAATCGCGCATAAAGGAAGCATCGAGTTGCAGGGCCTGCGGAGTGGTCACCCATCCGGAGTAGGCCATCTTCAGGACCGTCGGGCGGGACATATCTTTTTTTGCATAGGCTAGAAATTTCTCCAGGTTTGCGCGGCGAACCTGCGGGGTCGAACTGCCCGACGGCTCGTAGGAATGAATGAAGCGCATTCCGGAATCGAGCTCCGCACGCCACTGATACTCCTCAAAGGCCTCGTCATCTTTGCGCGCATAGGCGAAGTTGTAAACGGAAGTGATTCCGTGAACCAGGTGGTCGAGGGCGCCTTGCAGGGTGAACCAGTAATAGTCTTCGGGACGGGTCCCCAGTTCGCGGTTTTCCAGCGCTTCCACCCAGCCCGTCATGGCGGGGTATTGGTAGACATATTGGTCCGTAGCCAGCCCACGAAAAGCACTCTCCGACAGATGACTGTGCGCGGAGATGAAGCCAGGGAGAACGAATTTTCCTTTGGCGTCGTAGGTGGTCTGCGCCTGCGTCCCCGGCGGCGGGCTGCCCTTGCCGATGGCCTTGATCTTTCCGTCGTTGCCCACCAGGATGTAGCCGACAAATGGCTCCGTCTGTCCGGGTTTCATCGTCATGTCGGTACCGTTGACGATGAGCAACTTATCTACAGCGAATCCGCGGTAAGGACACAACAGAACAGCCAGGATAGCTGCACAAACAGAGCCCCAGCGACCGGGAAAGATCATTTTCTCGGATCCTCCATGTTCATTTCCGCCACAGTGCTGCCACTGAGGCGTTTTGCTACTTAGGGGCCTGGTGTGATTTGTTCGCCAGCAGGGGATATAGAGTACCACTACGCCTACCGAAAGCCCGGCTGATTCGCTATCGAGGTGCGGATCTAGGCTCGCGTACGCAGGGCAGATTTGTTTCGTTTTTGCGTTAACGTCGCGCTCCCGGCTGAGGCCCGGGAGGTGGACTCCCGAACAACGAGTTCCGGTTCCATAATCACCTTTGGAGCGTAAGGCGCCTTGGGATGATTGATTCGATTCAGCAATGCTTCGGCGCCTGCCTGACCCATGGCCCGGAGGGGTTGGCGGATGGTGGTCAGGCTGGGAATGCCGAAGGGCGCGCTGAGCACGTCGTCGAAGCCGATCACGGAAACGTCTCGCGGCACCTGGAGCCCAGCTTCATGCAGCGCGCGGATGGCGCCGACGGCAGCGATATCGTTGAACGCAAAGAGCGCGGTGAAATTCCGGGTACGCGACAACAGGGCCTTTACCGGGCCATACCCCAGGGCGGGGGACCAACTATTCTCAGTCAGCCTGATCAGCAGTTCCTGGTAAACCTCCAGCCCGAAGGCGCGGGCTGTTTCCATAATCTCCCGCCAGCGATGGTCCGTGTCGACCGTCTGCTCCTGACCTTTCATGAACGCTATTCTGCGGTGTCCCAAATCTGCCAGGTGCTTGACTGCTAAATAAGCAGCCTGCTTGTGGTTCAGTTGGATATTGGTTACTCCGGCGATGTCCTGGTGGCCGGAGATGGAGACGATCGGCACTGAGACCTGCGTCGGGGTCGGCGTATTTACCAGAAGCAGTCCGTCCACCGACCGTTCGAGCAGCATCCGCGGGTATTCCTCTAATAGTTCCGGTTGCCAATAGTGCGCGGCCATCAGGTAGAAGTATTTTGCCGCCATCAGGTACTCTTCCACGCCATTCATTACCAGCGTGAAGTAGCCCTCGCTCATTTCAGACACCAGCACGCCGACCGACATGCTGCTCTGCTTGCGCAGCGAGCGAGCGAAATAATTGGGTCGATAGTGCAACTGGCTGGCGGCGTCCAGGATCCGCTTCCTGGTGGCGAGCGGAATCGCCTGCGCAGCCGGCGCATCGCTAACGACGACGGATACAGTCGTCAGCGAGAGCCCAAGGTGGCTCGCCAGGGTGCGGAGGGTTACCGGTCTATCTTTTTCGGGTGCTCGTTTCAAGGGTAGACGGAGTGTTGCATCCTTGATCGTAGGTTGTCAAAAGATAAATGTGTAGTGAATCCTGCTTACTCTGTCTTGCCGGCACACAACCCGTAAGGAGTTGCAAATAAAACACTTGGGCGTCCTCCGGCTGAGTGACAGAAACGTTTTAGTGGCTGACATTTGGCGTAGCGGAGGGACCTGCTGTTTTTTCTGTCCGTCCGATTTCACAGCCGTTAATAAAAGCCACCAACCTCCCCCTTGTCATCCCGAGCGTACCCGGATTTCCTACTTCACGCTCTACCAGCGGCCACGTATGCGGCTCTCCGTAAAGAGAGCCGCATGAAATCCATCGAAGCTACGGTTTTTGACAGGAAATCTGGGGGAGGCGAGGGACCTGCTGCGGCTCCCGCGGGTAACAGCATCTGCCTGTCCCTCGGTATCCACTCTGCAGTGCGCCCCGTCTCCCGCACAAAGCTCTCCGTTCCGTTAGTTCTCCCGCAGAATTGTCATCCCGGCCGGAGCGTAGCGCAGTGGAGGGACCTGCTGTTTCTCTTCCTGTTCTCACGCAGATCCCATAAGGCCTAAGGAGCGGATGCTTTCTCTTCCGCGCTTCTCTCGCGCAAGTAGGGATGAGGCTCCGCCCCCGCATAAATGCGGGGGTCCCACCACCATAACTCGGTAACCAGTTCAACTTATCAACTTACTCCAGTAAGTTGATCTAACTAACGGATACGCTCCCCACATTCTGGCTCTCTGGGTTCGTTGATCCAACCCGCTCCTCGAATCTAATTTGTCACCTGCTCAAAAAAACTTCACCAGCGATTGAAACTATTGAGCCATTCGTTTCGTCCCTCCGCGCCCGGAAAGCTCCAATATTCCCTTTAAAGAAACGATTCTTCGACCGGTCGTCACCTTGACAGTCGTATGCTGCGTTCGATACTCTCCGTGACGGTCGATCACGCGCCTCCCGCAAGTTGTGAAACCGATGGATCGACGAAAGACCTGCCAACCCGCTGGTGCGGAGTGAGGCAGTAAAGACAATAAATTTTCACGTTGTTCGCCCTTTGGAGGAAATATGTTCTGCAAGAAGTTGTGGCCGAGTCCTGCCTTTCACCCGACGCAAATACAAAGTAAACAGGCCAATCCTCTTATAGGACCAGGTTTATTCTTTCAGCTTGCCCTGATCGCGCTTCTTGCCGTGTTCTTTCCCGGCACCAGGCTCCACGCCCAAACCGGCTCGGTTTCAGGCACGGTGGTCGATTCGTCAGGAGCAGTGATACCCGGAGCGCACGTCCAGATCTATAACCAGGCAACAGGCGCTTTGACTCGCGAGGCCACAGCAGACGGAAGCGGCAATTTCCGTGCGTTGAACGTGCCGGCCGGCACCTACAAGATCAAGATCACCGCCACGGGAATGGAGGAACTGGATCGCAATAGTGTAGTGCTGGATCAGGACCAGAGCCTTGGTCTGGGTCAGTTGCCGTTGACGGTCGGCCAGGCTACCCAGACTGTGACCGTCAGTACGGAAACACCCCTGATCGACACTGCGACCTCAAGCAATGCCAGTGTCGTCGACCAGCGGCAGGTTACCGAGCAGCCCCTCAACGGACGCGACTTCGAGTCGCTTCTAACCACCACGCCCGGCGTGGTCACGAATAATAATTCGCAATTCCGCCTCGTCTTCAACCAGACGGATGATTTCTATGTGAACGGAATGCGGGGGACGGCAAATAATTTCTTCCTCGATGGCGTCATCAACACCGACGTGGGCGCCAACGACGGCGAGTACACGAATCTCAGCATCGATGCTGTGGGTGAATTCAAAACGCTCACCGGCAACTTCAACGCTGAGTACGGCCGCAGTCCGGGCGTAATGATCCTCATCAATACCAAGAGTGGCGGTCAACAGTTCCACGGAACGGGGTATGAGTTCGATCGCAATACCGATTTCGATGCCAACGACTGGTTCAGCAACCACTCCGGATCGCCCAGAGCCGTTTTGAGATTCAATCAGTTTGGCGGCAATATCGGCGGCTACATCCCCATTCCAAAGATCTCACCCAAAAGCAACAAGAAGGCGTTCTTCTTCTTCAACTATGAGGGTACGCGCGCTAATCGACCCAACGGCAATCCAGGCGGAGCGGCTTCTACCTTCTACACCATGCCGCAACCATCGATGCTCGGTATTGGCACTCCAAATGGTCAGGCTGATCTCTCCCCGCTTTACCGTACCGGCAACGAGTGCGTTACCAACGGCACTGGGAGCTGCGTTTCGAATATCACGGACACCAGTGGCAACCTTGTGCGGAATGGGTCAGTTTTTGTCCCGGGAACCGTCAAGTACAACTCGTTTGGCGAAGTGCTGACAGGGACGGTTTATCCAGGGAACATCATTCCCGCATCGAACTTCAGCAGCCAATATGGCGCAATGATCAAGTACTTTACGCCGGGCTACCGGGGCAGCTTCAATAATCCTACCTACCCCAACGGATTCGGCGACGAACAGCAGATCAACTTCCAGGATACGTATACCTTCACCAAGAATCAGTACGTCGCCCGTATCGATTACAGCTTTGGACCGAAGGCAAATGCCTTCTTCCGTTACGTGGATGACCGCCAGCAGGAAAGCCAGGGCTTCGGTATCTTCTCCGGAAACAGCTTCCCGGTTCTTCCCCAATATCGCAAGAAGCCCGGTAAGAGCTATGCCTGGAGCCTGGTGAATGTGATCTCTCCCACGCTCACCAATGAAGTCTCGGTCGGTTGGCTGCACTTGACGCAGGAAGTGAACATCGTACCCGGCACCTCCAAGAATCTTTACGATAAGACGGCGCTGGGCTTCAACTACACAGACCTCTATCCCTCAACCAACACTCTTAATCTCGCCCCGAATATCAATACCGGCGAATCTTCGCCCTACATCAACATCAGTCCCTTTTCCTCGGGCTGGGTTTCCACCGGCAACACCGTGGTGGCGACAGATGACGTAACCAAGATTTTGGGTAACCATGTGATCAAGTTCGGCCTTTTCGCCGACCTGAATGAGAACGGTCAAGAAGGAACATGGGACGAGGCTCCCGAACTTAACTTCGGAGCCAGCAACCAAAATCCAAACAATAGCAATTCGGGCATCGCGAATACGCTCATGGGGAACTACACCACCCTCACCCAGTCGAACGCCTTTGTCTACGGGCACTTTCACTTCTTTCAATATGAGGGCTACGTCCAGGACACCTGGAAGGCGACGCCAAGACTGACCATAGATGCGGGTCTCCGTTACGAATTCGTTGGTCCTACATATACGGTTGCACCCTTCCATCAGTATTACTTTGAGCCGAATTTCTACAACCCGGCGAACGCTGTTCAGATCAATACTGCTCCCAACATTCCCGGCCAGATTCCGACCCAAAACACCATCCTTCCCGGCATCGGAAATCCTTACAATGGCATGGTCCGGGAGGGTACCAACGGATTGCCCAAGGGCGGACTGAACTATCGTTGGAACAACTTCGGTCCCCGCCTCGGCTTTGCCTATGATGTATTCGGAGATGGAAAAACTGCCCTTCGTGGCGGCTTCGGTATCTTCTACGAGCGCTACGAGCAGAATGCATTCAACTTCGGCGGCATCAGCAATCCTCCCCTCGTCTATACACCCACGCTCTATGGCGGCAACATCGGGACTATTTCTCCGTCGTTAGTAAATGGAGCGGCTCTAACCCCGTCGAGCGGGATCCTCTCGGCGGATAGGGCGGGTCAGATTCCCACCACTTACGGATACAATCTCGGCCTGCAACGTGAGTTGCCCTACAAGCTAGCCTTTGACATTGGCTACGTGGGGAACGCGAGCCGGCATCAGATGTACAACCAGGAGCTGGAACAGTTGCCGCTTGGATTGACTACGAGTACGCCGATCCTGTCCTCGGTCAACAATGTGACGGCGGCAATCCTGCCTTACCAGGGCTACACCTCCATCCACTACAACAGGTTCGGGGCCAGCTCCGCCTATAACGCCCTGCAGGTTAAGGTATCCCGCAGGTTCAGCAGCAAGCTCACCTTCAACGCGGACTATACCTGGGCCAAGGCAATCGATCTGGACGATGTCGATTATGACGCGGACGTCTTTCCCGACTACACGCAACTGCATAAGTTTTATGCTCCTGCAGGCTTTGATCGGCGCAACGTCTTCAACTTCCAATACGTTTACGATCTGCCGCAATTCAAGGGCTCTAATAAGTTAGTGCAGCTTACCGCCGGCGGCTGGGAGTGGTCAGGCGTTACCCAATTCTGGGGTGGGACTCCTTGCCTTACGAATGCCAGTCCTACGAATGACTCCTGCGACCTCAAGTCCAGCGGCAACTTAGGTAATGGAGGCTTTGGCCACATTCGTCCCGACTACATCGGCGGTCCGATCATCACGCCGCACAATCACAATGTCCCAGCGGGGCAGTTCCCCATGTGGTTCAATCCAGCCGCTTTTGCTTCGCCCGCCAATGGCAGCTTCGGCAATTTCCATCGCAACTCGATCTACGGTCCGGGTGTCGACAACTGGAATATGTCGCTCTTCAAGAACTTTATATTTACTGAAAGCTTGAGGCTCCAGTTGCGCTTCGAGGCCTATAACGTCTTCAACCATACGCAGTGGGCAAATGTTAACAACAGCCTTTCGGCGCCTAACCCCGGGACGCCCTTCTCAGGTGCTAACGCGGGAAATGCCGGCCAGATCAACAGTGCCCGGGATCCCCGTCAGTTGCAGCTGGGCGGCAAGTTCTACTTCTAACTTGCTGCTTGAACGAATGGGCCGGAGTCATGGAAACATGAACCCGGCTCTTTTTTTTGCTGGAAATCTCGTGTCGTAGAGCTTGATCTAAACTGATGAAGAAGATCTCTTCATGAAACTTCTTGCGTCGGCCATCGTCACCACCCTGCTCTGTTCATCGGCAGCCGTATTGGGTCTGGGTGCGGACACGGCCAGGCAGACCTTTGAGTCAGCAACACAGGCCCTGAACGCTGGCGATTATCCGGCGGCCGAAGCGGGTTTCAACAAGGTTCTGAAACTCGATCCGCGTAACGTAAGCGCGCTCGCCAACCTCGGTGTGTTGTATGCCAAAACCCATCGTTACGGAAAGGCAATCGAAGCGTATCAGCGCGTTCTCCAAATCAGCCCTCAGCTGCGTGAGATTCAGCTCGATCTCGGCCTCGCCTATCTTAAGCAGGAAGATTACGAGCACGCGTTGCCATATTTCCGCCAGTTGCACGCGCGATCGCCCGCTGATCACCAGGCCACGATGCTATTGGCGACATGCCTCACGTTCAGTGGGCATCCCGATCAAGGTCTCAGCTTGCTGAAGCCGTTGACGGAAGCGGAGAATCCGGACTCCGCGGCACTCTACCTGCTGGGCGTGGCTTATGCGCGGGCCGGACAGGCGCAAGCGGCCCAGGAGGTATTTACCAGGCTCTTTGCCGGCAGCGCGACTCCGGCGCAAGCGAATTTCCTGCTGGGCCATGCCTATTACGATGGAGCACAATTCCGCGAAGCTGAGCAGGCCTACCAGGCAGTGCTGCAGGCCGACCCATCATTTGCCGGGGCCCATCGTGAACTGGGCAAGGTATACATCAGCCTGCAGAAGAACGCCGACGCGGAAAAGCAGTTGAAACAAGCGATCCAGGCCGACCCGCAGGATGCGAGTGCCCTGTATTTTCTGGGCGCTCTGCTCGTCCAGTCGCAGCGTTATCCGGAAGGTCTGGCCTATCTTGAAAGAGCGCAGAGCATGACCCCCGATTCATGGGCGACCTATTTTTATATGGGCAAAGCGCAGTTTCAACAGCATGACGCGGCGGCCGCCGTGCGCTTGCTTCGCCAAGCAGTAGAGATGAATCCTGAGGACCCGGGATCGTTTTACCTGCTCGCGCGTGCCTTACGTTCCGAGGGCCATGCGCAGGACGCGGACGCGGCCATGCAACACGTGGTGCAACTGCATACCTCCTCGCTGGACGCGGAGAAGCATGCCCTCAAGGACGCCGGTGTCGTCGGTGCTCGCTAACGCAGGGCCCTGTAACAGTTCCTGCTGCCCGGCGAGGGCGCCAATACCGGCGCCTTTTCCTCCTCCGAAAACTGCGCCCTCCAACCGAGTAGAGGGTAGATTGACATGTGTCACATAATGTGACACATTTGGTTTGTGCCAAAAATCAACCTCCGTGAGCTTCGAGACACACGCCAGCTGAAGGCATGGCTCCGGTCAGGCAAGACGGTCGAGCTCCACGAACGAAATCGCCTTCTTGCCTGTATTGTTCCTGAGCCAGCGCATGCTGCACCCAAACAATGGCCTGACTTCGCTGGCCGGGTCGAGAAGCTTTTTGGGGATCGCTGTCTGCCGGGGGCCGACCTATTAATTGAGGAGCGCGGCCGCTTTTGACTATCTATGCGGATACAAGCGTCTTTGTGTCTTTGTACCTGCCAGATGCGCACTCAAAGGAAGCGCAGCAGTATATGGCACAGCATCCGCGTGTTTGGCTGACACCGCTGCATCGCGCCGAGTGGACACATGCAATCGGCCAGCATGTATTTCAGCACAAGATCACATCGCGGGAAGCGCAATCGGTCTACCGAGAGTTCGAGCGTGATCGCGAAGCCGGTGTGTGGATGGAAATAGGCCTCCCAGAGCGTGCATTTGAAGCATGCGTTACGCTGGCAAGAAATCGTGTGGCACGCCTTGGTGTGCGGACGCTCGACACGCTCCATGTAGCTATAGCACTGGAGCTGCAGGCCGAGCATTTCTGGACATTTGACCGTCGTCAAGCCAAGCTCGCCGAAGCAGAGGGCTTAAAACCTTTGTAAGCGGAACGAACACCGGTTTCACGCTCGTCGGACTAACTCCTTTGCTCCATACTCCCACCCCAATTAAAGCCCTTCTAGAAAAGAAGCTTCAGTCCGAACTGAATCTGCCGCGAGGTCGTGGACGTCGCACTCACCACCCCGGCGGTTGCTGACGGCGCAACTTCTGCCGTCGGCGCTTTTGGAGTCGGACCGGAACTGAAGACTACCGGATTCGGTGTGGTGAAGTTGGCGCGGTTAAGCACGTTGAAGAACTCCGCGCGAAATTGCGCGTGAAGCCCTTCGTGGATCGTAGTGTTCTTCACCAGCGCCATATCCAACTCCGCCAGGCCGGGCCCGGTGAGCGTGTCGCGGCCGACATTTCCAAATGTTCCGGGATACGGCGCGGTGAAGGCAGCGGGATTGAACCACTGCTTCACTGTCTTGGAATAGAGCGGGCCATGAAAATTAGGAGCCAGGTTGGGGCGCACCGGGTTGCGCGTATCCCCGCTGCCGGTCGGGTTGTAGCCGAGCTGCGGTGACAGCGGAAAACCGCTTTGTAGCGTCGCGATGCCGCTCACCGACCAGCCGCCCACCAGCTGCTTAGCCACAGGGTTCGCCAGCAGCCCGTTGCTGAAAGGCAACTCCCACGTGCCGTTGATCGCGCCGGCATGGCGGATATTGGTGGCTGCAGGCCCGTAGTCAAGCCCCGGATTTCCCGGATACATGACAAACGCCGGCGTGTTGGCCGAGACGCTGGTATTCCAGGCCGAACCGTCGTCCAGGTTGCTGGCAAAGGTATAAACACCGCGCAGCTGCAGCCCGTGCGACAACTGGCGGCGCACATCCACCTCGAGACCGTTATAGTTGCTGATTCCCTGTGAGACCCAGGAGGTGGTGTTGGCCACGTTCGGATTGGCCTTGGTTTGGCTAGCGTAGAAGATGGTCCCAGGCGCAAGAGCGGCAGGGCAAGGCGACGTCGGGCAGCTTACAGTTGGAGGCGTGTTCTGGTCCTCGGAGAGAATCTGATGGTATCCGTGCGAACCGACATAGCCGATGGTGAGCGAAGTCGCCGGGGCGATCTGTTGCTCGATTTTGACGGTCCAGGCAAGTACCGTGGGGGTGGCAATGTCCGGTTGCACATTGCTGGGTGAGATCTGCCCGCTGCCCGCGGTTGTACCGCTGGCGAGGCTGGCCAGCTGGTCTACAGTCGTGTTACTGAAGGAAAAAGTGGTATTGAACGGCGCCGTCTGGTCAAGCCGGTAGTCCAGCGTATCCAGCAGCGCACGATGCACGCCGAAGCTCGCCCGCAGAGCAGTCTTGCCGTTTCCAAAGACGTCATAGGCCACTCCAATGCGCGGCTCGGGCATAAACGCGGCGCGGTTTTTCGCCAGGGCGGAGCCGCCGATGGTGGGATTCGTGTTGATGACGCCGTTGGTGAAGCCATAGTTCGATGCACGGTTGTGGACTTCATTCCAACCGTTGGTTGACTCGGAGCGGAACCCCGCGCGGAGCTCGAGGCGAGGTGTTGCCTTCCACGCGTCCTCGATATAGCCCGCTCCAAAGTACGCCCGCCAGCCCAGCTCTGTCGGCGAAGGCACGACGGTAAACGTCGCCACGCTTCCTTTCAGAAAGCTGTTCAGGGTGGAAAAGGACGCTTGTCCATACTGGTTCTGAGCCAGGTTGTCATTCGATTGCAGACGCTGCAGCCATACGCCGACCTCGACCTGGTGCCGTCCATGAGTCCAGAAGATATGGTCGTCCACGGTGAAGAGGTTACGGACCGTCTCGTTGTTACTGCCCGTGTTCGCGCCCGCCAGTGTCACCTGCGAGGCGCCATTCGATGCCGTGCTGCCGGCGATCACAACGGCTCCGACGGGCGCGCCCGCGACCCAGCCGGGCACCGGGACTGGAACCTCTCCAGTAAAGTCAAAGGCCGCTCGCGAATAGCCGAAACGGAAGGTGTTGAGCAGGTTGGGGGAGAAGACGTGTTGCTCTTGCGCGCTCAAGACCTGTTCGCGCAATCTTTCGAAGATGGTGGAATACGGGTTTTGCGAGGGAGTATTTGCGTCACTGTCATCCACGGTATAGACGCCGAAGAGCAGATCGTTCTGAGTCAGGTTGGAGTCGATTCGCGTAGTGCCAAAATCCTCACGGATGTATTGCGGGGGATTGGCGAAGGCTTCCGCAATCCCGCTTGGCGTGCCATTCGGGTTGAGCAGCTCGGGACCGTTGGCGACCGGCCAAAGCGCAAGCAGCGGCCGGACGACGGCGGCTGCAGCGGCACGCGAGGTGTCGTCGGGAACGAAGCTGACTGCGCTTAGTCCCAGATGCTGGCGGTAACCTTCATAGTTGCTAAAACCGAATAGCTTGTTGTGACGTATCGGGCCGCCCAGGGCGCCCCCGAAGTCGTTACGTTGAAACTCCGGGATCTTCGCCTGGTCGAAATAATTGCGCGCGTCGAGTGCGCTGTTGCGTAGAAATTCATACACGGAACCGTGAAGCTTGTTTCCTCCCGACGCTGTGATGATCGATATCTGCGCCCCGGCACGTTTGCCGTAATTTGCGCCATACGTATCGCTGACTACGTTGAATTCGCGGACCGCGTCCACTCCCAGCAACTGCCCGCTGGTGCCGCCCGGGGTTACGTTGATGAGCGAAGCCCCGGTGTACTCGATTCCGTTCAGCAGGAACAGATTGTCTTGCGGACGCCGTCCGGAGACGGAGAACATGTTGCCCACGGAAGAGTTGGATGTGCCCACACCACCCGAGCGCTGGGTGGTGTAGCTGACCGAGGCAGGATTCAGCTGGATCAGCTGGTCGAAACTCCGGCCATTGAGCGGCAGTTCCTTGACCTGCTGCTCATTGACCAGTCCCTGGGTCTGCAGGGTTGAGGTGTCCACCACGGCAGGAGTGTCCACCACCTGGACACTCTGTTGCACGCTGCCCACGGTGAGGGCAAGGTGCAGTTGGACATTCTGACCGACGGTGAGCGCAATTCCCGTCCGGCTGAGCGGTGCAAAACCATCGCGCGTAACAGAGACGGTGTACGTGCCCACGGCTACCGAGGGCGCGGAGAATATGCCGCTCTCCGCGGTAGTGAACTTGCGTTCGCTGCCGGTTTCGTCATTGCGGATAAGCACTTCGGCCCTTGCCACAGCGGCGCCCGCGGGATCGACGACGTCACCGGAGATGGTGCCTCCGACCATCTGGGCCTTGGCCCCGGATGGATACAGTCCCACTGCAAGCAGGGTAGAGAAGAGGCAATAGCGAAGGGGAAGTGGCAAGTTACGCATAAATGAACTCCAGGAGAAATCTGCCGTGCACGGCTGGAAACAGTAAGGGAGAGGAACTAGCGGCTACAACAAGAACAGAGGGGGCGCTGCGAGACGTAAGCGCCAGATACAAATCCTGCTGGATGGAGAGCAATGCTCACGTGCGGATTTCCCTAATTAGAAAAGTTGCTTGGAGAAGATGCTGCCAGAAGAAAAGCAGCTATGCTGTGGCTGTCGCGAGTTAGCGCAAACAACAACAGCTGACCTGCGCCAGGGCGGCGCGGCTACAGCTTGGACAACGATGGAGAACCGAGATCACCTTACGAGGTTAACACAATGGAGGCTGCAAATGACACTCGGGACGACCCCGGGGAGCGCAGATTACTACCGGGCCCGATGTCACCTGCGTTAGTGCGGCATCTCCGTGGTCCCCGGACTGGACGGGTGGGGCCGAGGTGCAAAGGTAGTCCACCGGTAAGCCTCTGCATCATGCGGGCCGGGTGGTGCTGTCCATAACTCAGTACTGATCCCGTTCAGATCGTAGACAATCCTCCCATCTTTGATGGTCAATTCACAGATCAGCTTCTGCTTGCCGTCCAGGCGTCTGTCGACCATGTCGGTGAAACCAAATTTGCCGTCTTCAACACGGAGCACGGCAACATCGGCGATTGCGCCCTCGGAGAGATTGCCCAGTTCCTCGTGGCGAATTTCATGGGCCGGGTGTGACGTCATCTCGGCGACTACCTGCTTGAGCGGAACATTCACCGCCAGGATCTTGTCCGCGACATTGAGTTCATCCTTCATCGCGCCGTTCATGCTGGTGACATGGAGGCCACCCGGGCAATTTTGCCATCCTTGATGGCCACGTCCATCACGCTGTCGATGTGGTTCTTGTCGTCGAGCACGTGGCCGCCGCGCAGCAGCAGATCGTAAGCCGGCGCGGCCGGTTGGGCGAAGACGCTGATGACGGTGGCGAGCGCGAGCGCGATACTGCCGTGGAACCCCCTCTTCCTCGTGAATTCCCTAATCATGATTCCTGATCGCCTCCCAGGTTGCCTTCCCGTACTCTCCTAAATCAACTGTGCCCGCCATCGTCTTTTCCTGCGCAATGCCTTGAAAGGTCCATTCAATGATGTTTCCAGGGACCGCCATGATGCTGCGCAACGCAATCTCGCCGCCGTGGATGACTCCTGTGAGCGGGGCGCGATAGAGCTCTCCCTGCTGGGTCCCGGTGAGTTCATGACCGCTCTGCTGCAGCGTGAACTGCTGCTCTCCAACGCCGCGCTCATACCGGATTGCCACTGCCCACGTTCCCTGGACCACCATCGGGGCTCCGGAGGGGAGCACCGGATCTTCGTAGTGTCCAGGCTTGGTGAGTCCCTCGTAGAGGGCATCGGCGATGGTGCGTTCATCTCCGGCTTCCATCATGTACGGCATGATGATGAGCGAGCTGGCCATCTGAGACGGGCGCACCCCGCTGCTTTCATGAACGATGATGCGCGGCGTGCCCGCATCGAGCCGTGCGGCAAGTTCGGTTCCGGTGATCTTGAGCGTGCCGGCATCCCAGCGAATGAGCAGACGAGGCGACCGGTTCGACAGGTCTACAGGCTGCAGATACTCGGTCGAAAGGGAAGGCAGACCCTGCACGCGCGACTCAATGTGCTGCAGCCATGAGAGCCACGCCCGCTGCTCCGCGGCGTGGTCGCGTTTATACCATTGGCGCACAGCGGCGAGCAGGCCCATGGTTTCTTCCTTGCTGCATTTGAAGGCGCGGCCATAGTTGTGGCTGGGCGCAGCTTGAAAGTAGGCCGCGCGGCACAGGTCCTTTTGGCCGATAAGCAAGCCGGAGGACTGGGGTCCACGCAGGCACTTACCGCCGGAGTAGCCGACCAGGCTCGCCCCGTGCTGCAGGTGGATGTTGGGAACGAGAGGCTCCTCGGCAGCGGCGTCTACAAAGACGGGAACGCCTTTCTCTTTGGCAATGGCGCAGATATTCGCAATGCTCAGTGGGCCATTCTCTGCTGCCGGGCTGGAGAGAATGTAAACCATCGCCGTGCGCCCGGTGAGCTGGTTGCGCAGCTCTTCTGCGGAATCGACTTCAACCACCTCGACCCCCGTCATCCGCACCCCGAAGTCATACGGGTTGCGGGAATGTTTGGGGATGATCACTTGATCGCGGCTCTTGGAGTAGGGAAGCGCCTGAGATTTCTCAGGGTCCGTACCGGCGATGCAGGCAACGACCGCGAGCGCAATCGCTGCCTCACAACCGGTGGTGGCGATGCCCCACTCCGCGCCGGTAAGTTGGCCGAGCTCCTGGCCGACCGCCTCCATTAGTTCGTCGAGATGCACAAAGTAGAAGGAGGCATCGTACATCGCCTGCTTCACCTGGGGCAGGGAGCACGATCCACTAATGATGGTGAACGTGCCCCGCCCATTCACCAGCGGGCGAACCCCGATCCGGGTAAATAGGTTGTCGTGCTCGGTACCTTCGCGCACAAGCGCGGCGCGGCCCGCGGGCGTACGGGCCGCATCTGCAGAGGGTAGTGACATGGTTCTAGATGTAGGCGATGAGATCGATTTCTACCAGCGAGTTACCAGGAATGCCTCCGGCCGGCGCGATGGTAGTACGGACGGGAGGCACCTTACCCCAACGCCCTGCATAGACGGTGTTCATTTTGGCCCAGTCATTGATGTCGTTCAGATACACGTTGACTTTGAGCACTTTTTCCATCGAGGAGCCGGCACAGGTCAGGTTCTTCTCCAGCTCGTCGAGCACGTGCTTGGTATGCTCTTCCACTGTGCCTTTGAAGTGCGCGCCGACACCCGCCAGGAAGAGCAGATTACCGTAAGAAACAGCGGAGGAGAACAGCGGCGCAGCGCTGGTGGCATTGTCCGCAACGGGCTCACACGAATAGGCCTTCTTTTCCATTTTTGCCGAGGCCTTGGCCTCCTTGGCCTCGGATTTGCCGGCAACCATGGCGCCGCCGGTTGCGATTGCGGCGGCTTTGGCCGCGTTCTTGAGAAGACCTCTCCTGGACTGCATTTCCATCGACTGACTCCTTTTGCTTTTCAGTTGGATTGGTGATCGAACCCGTTCGGGCGTTCTTTAAAACTGTGATGAAACTGGTTCCCCGGGGCCGCTAGACGGTCTTCAAAGCGATGCTGCTCGGTTGGCTCACGACCGCGACGTCCGCTTTGCAGTGTAGCTCACCCGTCGTGGGGTCCGCAGTCACCTTGTAGATCGATCCTCCTTGGCCATCCAGAACAAAAATACTCTCTCCATCTGGCGAGGGTGTGATCTGGGCCGGCGTGGCCTCTCCCAGCACCACAACCTTTGCCTGCGTGAGCGCACCGTTTTTCGCGTCCACGTGCCATGCCCTCAGCTCGTTCCGGTTCTCCTGGGTGGTATAGAGCATGCGGCCTGAGGGATGCAGCGCAAGAGCATGCAGTGAGGCCGTAGGAAATGACAGCCGCTGGATCGTGTCACCGATGGATCCAGACACCCCATCGTAGCCGTAGCAAACGAGCATGCTCTGAAGAGCATGCCAGGCGTAGAAGACCGAGCCCGCGGGATGAAGCGCGCACGCGCCCGGACCACTCCCCTCACTGGTGGCGTGCTGCATACGCCGCTGGAGTCTCCCGCCCTCCACCGCGAATACGCTCAGCCGGTCGCTGCCGAAATCGGAGGAAAGCAGATGGCGCCCGGCGGCGTCGAAGGACAGCGTATGGGGATGCGCCGATGCCTGCGACTGCGCATGCGGTCCGCAGCCTGCCTGCTTGAAAATGCCGCTCGGTTGGCCCAGGCTGCCGTCTTCGGCAACGGGAAAGAGGTTGTAGATTGCGCCGCCGTAAGCGGCCACGGCAAGCAGTTTTCCATCCGGTGAGAGGGCCAGATGCCGGGGGTGGGTTGCGGAAAGGGACAGCGGTGTGCGGCCCAACAGGGTCAGCCGGCCGTCCAGAGGATCGACGTGGAAGGCTTCGACGGTGCCCCGCGGCAATCCCTCGTATGTATCTACCTCGTTGGCCACATAAAGCGTGTGCTGTGCCGGCGACAACAAAATGCAGGCAGGCGCGGGGCTGGGCACGCGCTGTACCCTCGTCCAGACCTCGCCGAGCAAGCGGAAGACATGCAGCGAGCCCTCCCCCGAGGCGACATAGGCAAACCGCGGAGCCGGGGCGGCAACCAACCCCAGCGGCAGATGCGGCAATGCGACCATCCCCGCGGCGCCGCGCACAAACTCCCTGCGCGTCCATCTTGCCGCCAATCGCCGATCATCAGGCCGCATAGATGCTCCTAGGCACGGATCGACATCTTGTGGTGAAAGATGTTGTTGGAGTCATAGCGCCGCTTCACCTGCTGCAGAAAGGGGTAAAGGTCCTGCGTGCCGTAATAGAGTTGGGGCCAGAAGGCGTACGCCAGCATGTCGCAATCGGGATAGTTGATGTAGCAGCCTTCGTAATATTCGTTGGGGTAGGGAGTACCGGCGTGCTTGGCATCCACCTGCTGTGAGTAGACGTCGGTGTAGAACTCACGCATCCACTGCAAACGCCCCGCATCTTCCTCCGCGTGTTCCCAATACTGTTGAAACTGGACCTTCATGATGGACGAGCGCTGCCAAACCGAAGTGACGTCGGCCATGCTCTTCACATTCACGGCTCCCCCATAGGAGTCGACGGCCATCACCGATCCGCGCAGGTCAACGCCAGGAATGGTGCGCGTCAGTTGCCTATAAATAGCCTTCGCTTCCGCGCGCGTAAAGTTCTGCTTCATGTAACAGGACTTGTATGCCGCGCGTCCGCTGTGGCCGCTGCCGCTGTCGCCAATCGTCGCTTCCAGCCACAGCAGCCGATCGATGCCGTACGGCCCCAGGGTCTGGTTTACCGCCGGCCTCCGCTGGGCAAAGCGCTGTTCGCCGGCGGCGGAGGCGCGTGTCTCCAGCGGACCGAAAGGCTGAAAGAGATCGAGGAACTCCTTTAAGGGCTTCAAATCCTCGCAGCTTCCATCGGGGTTGCAAAACTGTCCAGAAATGCCAAATCGACCGGAGGAGGCGTGCGTGAGGCCGATCGCAGCAAAAAATCCCCAGGTATCCGGCTCCGTGCCCCGCTTGGCCCAGTAGTCTCCGAATGCCATGAGGATGGCGGCGAAGTTATCCTCGGTCATGGTGGCCCAGTCAAAGGACAAGTGGGCATTCACTACTTCAGAGGGCGCCGCCGGTAAGCGGTCGAAGAGAAAGCCGGTGATGACGCCGAAGTTTCCTCCGCCCCCGCCCCGGCAGGCTCGGAATAGATCCGGATCGTGGTCCTTGTCGACGCGCCTGAGCTCTACATGTCCTTTGCTGTCGACGGTAAGAATCTCTACCTGGGAAAGGTAATCGACGGTAAGACCGTGCAGTCGCGAAAGCACGCCGTACCCGCCTCCGCTGATGTGGCCGCCGGCGCCCACCTCGTAGCAGCTGCCTCCGGGGATGGTTACACCGTAACGTTTGTACAGGTCGATGTAGACCTCGCCCAATTCCTGCCCCGGGCTTATGCGGTAGCGTGATCCATCGCCGGGCAGGCTGACAGCCTTCAGCACGCTAAGATCCAGGATCGCGCCCCCTGGATTGTTGACCACGAAGTCCTCGTAACAGTGGCCGCCGCTGCGAATGGTGGGGCGCATGCCGGCGTTGACGATGCGCTGCAATGCCTCGGCCGCCTGCTCGGCGGTTTCGCACAGCTCTATCTCGGCAACTGTTTCGGCATCGTTACCGTCCCAGCGTAGATTGCGGCTTCGGCGCAACATCGCGTAGCGCGGATCGGTGCGGGTAATTTTGATGGCCATCGTTTAGAAAAGACTAGGAAAAGTATAGCCTGCGTTGCGTACCGCCAGCCAGACGGTCACCAGGGCGAACTGGGCGCAGAAAATCGATTCGATCGAAATCCAGAAGATAGACGTGCCCGTTCCCCGTGGGGCCAATGCAAGGATGACCGCAAGCAGCACAACCAGGCACGCCACGGCCGCCCGGTAACCGTATCGCGCTGGGGAGAGGGTGGCCGCGGGCTGCGCAGGCAGTTGCCGGGCGACCCGGGCCGCAAAGTCGGAGGGGATCTCGAGTTGAGGAGCAGTCTTCAGGGCGCGAACGATCCTCTCATCGAGTGACTCCGCATGCCAAGCAGGATTCATCTTGTCTTCTGCCATGTGGTTCCCCTTTCAACAGCCTGCTGTCGTTCGATCCCTTCGCGAAGCTTCTTGCGGCCGCGATGCAAGTGCGTGCGCACGGTGCCAATGGGTAGCTTGAGCGACTGCGCTATCTGCTCGTAACTACGCTCCTCTTGATGATAAAGCACCAGTACGGTTCTCTCCACCGGGCTGAGCTGCTGTAACTGCTGCTCTACAGAATACCGAAACTGCTTCTCGGCAAACTGTTGCTCGGCATCGAGGCCGGGATGCGGAAGCCGGTCCTCCCATTCCGATTCCTCTTCGGAAAAGGAGACCAGCGGATGGTCCTCCCGGCGGCGGCGCTTCCATTCATCCTGGGCAACATTGGCGATGATGCGGTAGAGGTAAGTGCTCAGCAGGGACTCCCCGCGAAAGGCCGGAAGTGCCCGATAGAGGCGTAGAAAAACTTCCTGTGCCAGGTCGTCGATATGTTCGCGGCTGCCGGTGAGGCGAATGAGGGTGCCGAAGACCATGGCTTGATGGTCCCGGACGATCTGCTCGAAGCTGGAGTCGGCAGGCAAGGAGAGTCAGACTAAGAATCTAGCTGAAAGTTTCATGCCGACGCTGAAACTCTCGAGCAAAGCGGCAGTCTAAGGCGGTCAGGAAGGAAGGTAGAGCTTATGGATTGGCATTGGAGTCCGTTCATGATCCCGTTGGGGGCGTTTGTGGTTGGAATTGTAGCCATTGTTGCCGGCGTTGCCGGGGGAGCGTACAAGCAACGGCTGAAGACCGAGCAGCGTCTGGCCATGTTGGCCCGTGGAATGAGCGCCGGCGAAATTGAAAAAGTATTGAGTGCTGACGGCAGAGCGGCCAAAGACCCGCTCCAGGGGATTGCCAGCACGCGCAGAACCGCAATTGTGCTGATCTCGACCGGCATCGGAATTATGCTCTCCTTTCTCGTGCTGGCGTGGGTTGTGAACGAGCACGAGGTTCTTTCCGGGGGGGCCTTCGGCTTGATTCCGCTTTCGATCGGCGTTGGATTTTTTATCGACTACAGCCTGCAAAAGCGGGATCTGTCGCACTTCGGACTGGAGGTGGGGCGGGCAGAGTAGTTTGATAAGATCAGCCCTTGTGATGCAGGAGGGCTGATGGAGCTGATTAAGGACAAAGTCGCTATTGTGACCGGAGCTGCCGCGGGCATCGGCGCCGGCGTAGCCGCGCTATTTGCAGAGAACGGAGCCCATGTATTTCTCGCCGACCTGGATGGGGCGCAGGTCAAAAAGGGCGCAGCGGCTTTGCAGGCGAAAGGCGGCTCGGCGTTCGGCTTTGAAGCCAACGCCGGAAGGCGCCACGACATGGCAAAAGT
Organism: uncultured Acidobacteriaceae bacterium; assembly: GCA_963785315.1. GTDB lineage: Bacteria > Acidobacteriota > Terriglobia > Terriglobales > Acidobacteriaceae > PALSA-350. Next base: position 1,005,803 of record CAWAUX010000004.1, read on the forward strand.
TGTTGAAGATGCAATTTCCCGCTTTGGACGCGTCGACATCCTGATTAATAACGCCGGAATCTATCCCCGGCAGCCCTTCCTGGAAATGACAGAAGAGCATTGGGACACCATGCACGACGTCAACCTGAAGAGCGTGTTTCATTGCACAAAGCTGGTTATGCCCCACATGGTTAAGCAACGCTCTGGTGCGATCGTGAATATCTCCTCTGTCACGTTCTTCACCGGTCTCGAGAACCTGACCCATTACATCGCATCGAAGGGAGCGATCATTGGGTTTACGCGCTCTTTGGCCAGAGAGATGGGAGTCCATAACGTTCGCGTCAACTGCATCACGCCTGGCGCCATCGAGACCGAAGGGGAAAGGAAGCTGATGTCCACGACGGAATCCGATAAGTTCATGGACGTGCAGAGTCTCAAGCGGCGCATAGGCCCGCTCGACGTGGCCCGCGTGTGTTTATTCCTATCGACAGAGTTAAGCGACGCCATGACAGGCCAGACGCTGAATGTCGACGGCGGCTGGATCATGTACTGACCGGCCAGGTTTAGTGCCGCGCCTACGGCGCTCAGATCGTTTTCTGGGATTGATCCCCAGCCCTCCCGGGCTGGGCTGACAGTTTTGGCGACCGGCCCTCCGGGCCTCGCTTCCACGGCGATTCGTGCAGTGTCATTTCTTTCTCAACTCGCCACAGGTAAGTCTGCTGGCCGGGGGCAGCGGAGCAGGCGGGATGACAATTCTGTTGCAGGGAAATGACCCAGAAAGCGATCAGGCGAATGGCTGATAATGGCGCCACAGGAGACGGCTTGGCTGTGGCAAGTTGAGAAAGAAATGACACTGTAAAAATCGCCATGGATGCGAGGCCCGGAGGGCCGGTAGCCAAACGTCAGCCCAGCCCGGAAGAGTCTGTGTCGGAACTCGAAAATAGATCTCGAATCGGACCCAGGCCCGGAGGGCCGGTAGCCAAACGTCAGCCCAGCCCGGAAGAGTCTGTGTCGGAACTCGAAAATAGACCTCGAATCGGACCCAGGCCCGGAGGGCCGGTAGCCAAACGTCAGCCCAGCCCGGAAGGGCTGGGGATTAATCCCCAAGATGATCTGAGCGCCGTAGGCGCGGCACTAAATCCGAGCATCCACTCCCAACAACGGCCGCAAATATTGAGAGCTGAGGGCGAGAGCCTGTTTGCGGTGCTCAAGATCGCCTTCAAACGCCCGCTCCTCGACCTCCACGCAGACAGGGCCGTCATAACCCGAGTCTTTAAGCGCACGGAGAAACTTCGCCCAATCGATGTCCCCGCGCCCGGGAAGCTTCGGACTATGAAACTCCAGGGGATACGCCAGTATGCCCACCTGATCCAGTTGCTGTCGATCGACCGCTACGTCCTTCAGATGAATACGGAAGATACGCGAAGAAAATTCCGTAAGCGGGGCGATATAGTCCATCTGCTGCCAGACCTGATGCGACGGGTCATAATTGAGTCCGAAGTTCACGCTGGGGATCTCCTCGAACATGCGCCGCCAGATCGCGGGACTGGACGCAAGGTTCTTCCCCCCAGGCCATTCATCGGCGGTAAAAATCATGGGGCAGTTCTCGATTGCGATCCGAACCCCCTGGTCGTCCGCATAGGCAATTAGATCCTTCCAGACAGATAGGAAGCGAGGCCAATTCCCGGCAACGGATCGGGTCCAGTCGCGCCCGACAAAAGTACTGACGACCCCGAGGTTGAGCATCTTTGCTGCTCTGATGACCTGTTTCAGGTGCAAGGCGGCAACTTGTCCTGCCTCCTGATCGGGCGTTAGTAGATTCGGATAATAACCCAGGCCGCTGATGTCCATGCCGTGAGCCTGGGCAAGACCCAGAATCCGCGGCACCTCACCCTGGTTGAAGTGGGTGACGTCGATGTGGGTTACGCCTGCGTAGCGCCGATCGGCCTTGCCCACCGGCCAGCACATCAACTCCACACAGGTGTACCCCGTCGCTTTGCCGATAGTGAATACTTCTTCAAGCGTTTGGTCAGGGAGAATCGCGCTTACGAACCCGAGTTGCATATTCGTTAACTTTCCTGTTTTAGGTAACAGTTGCTGCACTCATAGCCTGCTGGGCATCAATCCGCGCCTTCTTCAGCGTGGCCACCGGGTCTTGTGTGGGATAGAACTCCATGGTTACGAATTTGTTGTACTTCAGCTGCCCCAGCTTGCGATAGATATTCGCATAGTCAATCTCCCCGGTCCCAGGCTCGTGCCGTCCGGGCACATCGGCAATGTGTACCAACCCAACGAGATCGATGTTTTGTTCCAACTTCTCTATCAAATTACCGTAGGCGCGCTGCTCGTGGTAGAAGTCGTACAACACCCTCACCTGGAGGCTATCGACCGCGCGGATTATCTCGAATGCTTCGCTAACCGAGGTCAGATACATATTCGGATTTTCCAGGGGATCGATCGGTTCGACCACGATCTGCACCTGATTTGCCGCGGCAAGGTCAGCAGCACGCTTAAGGTTCTCAATCGATGCCGCGTGCTGAGCGCTTCGCGATAGGCTGTCGATACGATTGCCGGATTTGAGATTAATTTGTGGGCTCTCCAGCTCTTTGGCTGCTTTCATCTGCGCGGTGACCTGAGTCATGAATTCGGTCGCGCCACCGGGGTCTGCAAACCCGGCCTTGACCCCGCTCAACATATCGAAGGTCAGTCCCAGCCCGCGCATCTTTGTCATCACTCGTCGCGTCTCGTCGCTCGACCATTTCTGAAATTGGCCGGTCAGCTCCACGCCCTGGTAGCCGGCCTCCGCAACGATTTCGAGACAACGATCGAATGGCGCCTGCTTCTCCAATGTCCATAGCATCACGGAGAAACGAGATCCCCTTTGGGAAGGTAAGGTCTGGGTATATCCGCGCGGAAGCACTCGCCCGAGGCTTGCTGTGGCCACCAGCTGACTAAATTGACGACGATTCACAATCGCTCCCGGTGTTGATCGCAGCCACCATTATCTACGCCAGAAAGCCAATCGCCAGAATGAAAACCACGCCGAAATACGCCAAAGGATAAGCCCATTTGCCGGCGGAGTGCAGTTTGACCGCCAACGGTCGCCTGTTGTACTTCTGCAGAAGATAGACGATGGTAATTTCAAAGATCCCGAGGAAGCAGAAAGCGAAGCCGGCCAGAAAAACAGCGTCAAGAAACGTGAGGTAGCCGACTCTCGGCAGGTCGCGTGTGACCGTAAACTCAAAAGCGACCATCGACAGCAGCATGGTCATGGGAATCTTCAATAACCAGTCAAACTCCTTTACGTCGATCCAGAAAACCACCACAGGAATGATGGTCATCAACAGCAACGGCAGGAAGATCTTCCACACATAAAACCCCGAGCGCCGCTTAACCACGATCTCGAAGAGTGCCTCTTGAATCGGGGGAAGGAAGCGATCGCGCGGTAGCTTCTTGGCCGTGTACCGAAGTCCCTCCAGGCGCCAGGCGGCGAGTTCGGTATGTTGCTCGGGACTAATTCCGGTGGAAGGGAGCGCCTGGTCAGCGAAGCGAATGTGCGAGGCAGAAGAGAGAAACGGTTGAAATTCAAAGCGTAACACCTGGGTGTCAAAGGGAAATCTCGCCAATTGAAAGTCATTGGAGAAAACTCCGTCAAAGCGTTCCCAGTAGGTGACCATGCCATCTCTATCCGCTTCCAGCGAATATTGGAAGGTCTTGAAGGAAATGGTATTGGCGCCCTCGATGGACGGCGTCCAAAGGTCCTCCTTTAAGAAGTTGCGCGTCGTCTCCTGTTCTTCGCTCTTGTCTGGATCGCCGCTCAACGCCAGGCGCGGATCTCGCCATTGACCAGTGAGAAACCCGGCGACCTCAAAACTCTCCCGGCTCTCGTCGATGCCTACGACGTCGGTGAGGTACATCCCCACGGAGATGTCTATGGGGGTTTTGCCGCCAGTAGGATGCTTACGCAGGTCGACGTCGGGTTTCATTTGCGCGACGTTCGCTGCCCTCGACAAGGGATGGATGACGAATGCCAGCACCAGCAAACAGAACACCGCTCGCTCCGCCACGTAGAAGAGGTGTCGCTTCATGAAGGTCGTCCAGAGACAACCCACTCTATCAGATCGGATCTTCGGGTCCGTTGCGGGTGGGAATGTACCGACACAGTGATGCGATCCCGCCTACCCTCTTTACCGGCCTCCCGTGGGGCGGGCGGGATCGCTTTGAGCAACTAAATCTGTGCGACACCACCGTCCACGAACAGCTCGATGCCATTCACGAAACTGGAATCGCTCGAAGCCAGGAAGAGTGCTGCGGTCGCAATCTCCTCCGGTCGCCCGATCTCCCCGCGTGGGATCAGCGACGCGAAGTACTTCTTTGCGTCCGGCCCCAGCGGATCCAATATTGGCGTATCGATCGTTCCCGGGCTAAGTACATTCACCCTTATTTTGCGTTCCTTCAAGTCGACCAGCCAGGTGCGTGCAAACGACCGCACTGCAGCCTTGCTGGCGCTGTAGACGCTAAACGCCGGAAAGCCCTTGATGGTCGCGATCGACCCGTTCATGAAGATCGAACCTCCGTCGTTGAACAGCGGCAGCGCTTTCTGCACCGTAAACAACGTGCCCCGCACATTCAGGTCGAAGGTATTGTCGAATTGCTCGGCGGTAATCTCGCCCAGCTTCGCCAACTCGCCCATGCCGGCGCTGGCGAACAGAACGTCGATCTTCCCCTTCTCCTTTTTGATCGTCTCGTAGAGCCGGTCCAGATCGTCAAGGTTCGACGCATCGCCTTGAACGCCGGTGACATTACGGCCGATTGTTTTTACGGCCTCATCCAGCTTGTCCTTGCGGCGGCCGGTTATGAAGACATATGCACCCTCTTCCACGAACAACTTGGCGGTGGCCAGTGCCATGCCTGAGGTTGCTGCTGTGATCACTGCTACTTTACCGTCCAGTTTTCCCATTCGTCTTCTCCTGTAATTTGTATTTGTTTAGCGCAGGCCGCCGCCGGCGTGGATCTGTTCGCCGGTAAGCCAACCAGAGTCATCGGAGGCCAGGAAGACCGCTACCGAGGCGATGTCGCCGGGCTGTCCTAGGCGACCCAGCGGGGTTTGGGAGACGAGCGCCTTCTCAAAGTCGGTATCGTGGAAGCCGCCGGCGTGTGTGCCTTCCGTTTCAACCATCCCGGGATTGATCGCGTTCACGCGGATCTTCTTCGGCCCAAGCTCGCGCGCCAACACGCCGGTGATGGCGTCCACTGCGCCCTTGGTTCCGGTGTAGATGGAGGAGGCAGCTGGTGTTATGCGGCTGACAAGGGAGCCAATGTTGATGATGCTGCCGCCCTCGCCGATATGTTTGAGGGCTGCCTGCGTGGTGAGCAGCAAGCCGAGCACGTTGATGTTGAAGATCTTGTGAAACTTCTCCTCGGTAACGGCCTCAATGGCAGCGAACTCGTAGACCCCGGAGTTGTTGACCAAAATGTCGAGCCGGCCGTAGTTCTTGATGGCTGCGTCGATAATCCCCTCGGCCTCGGAGGCCTTGGACACGTCGCCTTTCACGGCGACAGCGTTCCCGCCGGCTTCCGTGATGGCGTCGACAACCGTTCTGGCGCCCGATTTGCTGGACGCGTAGTTCACCACTACAGATGCGCCTTCCGCCGCGAGTGACTTGGCGATGGCAGCTCCAATACCTTTGGATGCGCCCGTTACCACAGCTACCTTACCCTTGAGCTTGCTCATATGCGTCTCCGCGTTGCTATTGCAAGTGTCGAATGTACCACCTTGCTGGAGCTTAAGATGGGCGGCAGTTCGGGAAGGATTCAATAGTTCCGATAATGCGAACTATTGAACAATTCTTGATGTGAAGATATGATGAATAACCATGAGGCCTCTCTTTCACCCTTCGGTTGAAGACGTTACGGTGGAAGCGATTCTTCACGCACTTTCTGACCCTGTGCGCGTGGCTATCTATGCCGACATCGTGGGCGCGGACTGTTCGCAAAATTGCTCGGCCTTTCTCAGCGTCAGCAACAAAACCATACCCAAATCGACACTCTCTCAGCACTTCAAGCTGCTCAGAGAGGCAGGCTTGATCCACAGTGAACGGCACGGCGTTGAGATGCAAAACACCTCTCGCTGCGCAGAGATCGAAAACCGCTTTCCCGGACTGATTAAGACCATCGTCAATGCCTACAACATCCAGTTGATTGGCAAAGGGCGGTCTGGCAGGGGAAGGAAGCCGAAGCCGCCCAGCCGCAGTGCAACCAATAGATAGGCTGCCTTCGCGAAGGGGCTGCGCTATTCCAATAAACTAGGTGGCAGTCGCAAGCGTCGCCCGCAGCCAGCCGGCGATCCGGGTGAGTGCGGCATCAGACTGAGGAAACCGCGCCACTGTACCCGGGTGTACCGGGAAATTGTGATGCATGTCCGGCGCGTGCAGGTGAGTGACCGCAACACCCGCTGCTCCGAGCTTCTCCGCGTAGGCGATCCCTTCGTCGCGCAGCACATCGTACTCTGCCGTTGCCACCAGGGCGGGCGGTAGCCCAGGGATATTATGTAACCGTAGAGGAAATACATCCGGATCTTCCTGCGAAGCGCCGGGTGCATATTGATCCCACATCCAGCGCATGAGTTTCGCTTCCAGACCGTAGCCCGTCGCATTCTCAGTGTAGGAGAGATGGTTTGCGCTGGGGTGGTCGGTGGCGGGGTAGAGCAGCAGCAGGGCGCGCAATCTGGGCGCCCCGGCCGCGGCGTGCAGCCGGTTGGCGGCCACCGCAGCCAGGTAGCCGCCTGCGCTGTCACCACCTACAGCCAGCCGTGCCGGGTCCCCACCCCACTGCGCAGCGTTATTCGCGGCCCAGTGGACGGCGGTTAGCGCGTCCTCCAATGCTGCAGGGTGACGATGCTCCGGCGCCAGCCGGTATTCGATCGAAGCGATGATCACGCCGGCCGCCTGGCTCAGGAGGCGGCAAAACGGGTCGTGCGTTGCCACTGAACCGGCCACCCAGCCACCGCCGTGTAGATACACCAGGACCGGCAGCGTCTCTGAGCCGTGCGGTGGTGTGTACAGCCGCGCGGTGAGCGCGCCGGAAATCGCTACATCGCGCGTCTCGACCTGGTTAGGCAGACCGGGGATGGTGGAGCGGCTCTCCAGCGCCTTCACCAGGAGCGCCCGCCGCACGCGTACCAACTCCTCATCCGACGTCGGCGCTGGGGCGCCTGCCGCAGCCTGCGCATCCAGAAAGCTTCGCAGCGCTGCATCAATCGGTTTCCGTTCTCTCATCCGTCTCCTTAGTGTGCTGCCATGGCAGCCGCTATTCTATCGTTGAAGTTCTTGAAGAACGCATCATAGCCCCCATTGACCTCGGCAAACCGCAATGGCTTCACCCGCTCCACGCAGATCTCGGTTGCCCCGGGCGAGGTCTTGAGGATGTTCATGGTTTCGGCGATATAGTCTTTCAGCGGCATGGCGTTGGGATCGTTTGCCTGCCGTGATCCCGCTAATTCCGTCTGCACGTAAGGTGGGATCAGTTCAAGCACCTGGATAGAAGTGTCTCTGAGCTGGTAGCGAAGCGATTGCGTATAAGAATGAATCGCTGCCTTGCTTGCGCAATAGGCCGGGGTTGTCGCCATCGGTACAAACGCCAGCCCGGAGGAAACGGTCATGATCGTAGCCCTTGGCTGTTTCTCGAGCAACGGCAGCAGCGCCGCAGTCAGGCGAATTGGCCCCAGTAGATTCGTCGCCACCGTCCCCTCGGCATCTTCGACTGCGCCATCCCGCAGCGACTCCTGGCGCATGATACCCGCATTATGGATGACGACGTTGAGAGCGGGAAAGTCGACTTTGAGTTTGTCTGCGAAGCCTGGGATCGCGTTCCCGTTTCCGATATCGAAGATCACGGACTTCATCCCTGGATTCGCGGCCGTGGTTTCATCGAGCAGCTCTTTACGGCGGCCTGCGATGACCACCTGGTTCCCCTCAGCGTGAAAAGCTTCTGAAAGCGCGCGGCCAATGCCGGAACCCCCGCCTGTAATCAAAATTGTATTGCCGGTGATTTGCATGATAGGTCTCCTGGTTTCGATCGTAAGATGATCACGAACCATTGGGAAGTAGGCACCTGAAAGCGCCATACTAACCTGAAGGAGAGTGTCATCACGAAAAACGCCAGTGTCACTCCCAAGCACAGAACGCACCCCGGACCGCCGCAGCAGGATGATCCCGAGCTGGAGGCGCTGGTCCGCGAGATCATCGGACGGGTCGCCGATAAGTGGACGATGCTTGCCCTCGAAGTGCTCAGCGAGCACGGCCGCCTGCGTTTCACCCGCCTGGGTGAACTGGTCGGTGGCGTGAGCCAGAAAATGCTGACCAAGACCCTTCGCCAGATGGAGGCGGACGGTCTTGTCGTGCGCACCGTTTTCCCCGTCATCCCGCCCCGAGTGGAGTACGAGTTGACCGAGCTTGGGCTGAGCCTTGGAGAAGCTTTCTGCGGTGTATGGATCTGGGCCGAGCAGCATCGCGAGGCCATCCTGCGCTCCCGCAAAGCATTTAGTGAACGCGCGAGCTGACCTCCTTGAGATTTACGGCTTAGTACCCATGCGGCGTGTTTCTCGATAAAAGAATCCTTGACAACTGTTTCCATGGAAACTAATATGTCCACATGAGAGCAAAAAATTCTCAAGCGGGCGTCAGCGATGTAAGAAGTCACACTGGCTTCTGGCTGCGATTCGTCTCCAATCACGTCTCCCATGGCTTTGCCCAAAAATTGGTGGGGAGCGGCGTCACTGTAGCCGAATGGGTGGTGCTTCGGGAGATGTTTGACACCAGTGCTACCTCTCCCAGTGTGCTCGCTGCAGCGACCGGTCTGACGCGTGGCGCCATCTCTAAGTTGATTGATCGGTTGGTTCAAAAGGACCTTGCGAGCCGTGCCGAAGCCGCGGATGATCGCCGGTTTCAGGACGTCCGTCTCACCTCCGCCGGCCGGACACTGGTACCCAAACTGGCGGCCATTGCCGACCAGAACGACCACGAGTTCTTTTCCCAGCTGCCAGTGGGGGAACGAGAGCGGCTCGTCGCAACCCTGAAGAAGCTGGTTGTGGCCAACAAACTAAAGCAAATCCCAATAGCCTAAAGGAGAACAAGTATGCCTGTATCAGTTACAAAATATGTCCAGATAGATCGGCCTGTCGCCGATACCTATGCGTTCCTCGCCGACCCGGCCACCATGCCCAGGTGGGCCATTCACAATGTGACGTCGATCAAGCCAGTGGGGAACGGGCGCTGGGAAATGGATACGCCGCGGGGGAAAGGCTTCCTCATTCCTCAATATCAGAAGCCCAACGGAATTCTGGATCATGATTTCATCGACGCGGGGGAGGGTTTCTGGTCGGTAACGGCCCGCGCTGTTCCCATTGCAGAGTCCGCTTCCGTCTATATGATCACGCTCACCAAGCCCGATCCGATGCCCATGGAAGCATTCGAGGGGGGCATGAAGCTGATGGACGAGGAACTAACCGCATTGAAAGCCTGCGTCGAAGCGCTCTGACCAGGGTTTCCATCTCTCACCAGATCCGTAAGGAGCCGCTCTATGTATCGCAAACCTACACAGACCGTCCAGGAGCTCTATGATGCGTTCGCACGCCGCGACCTCCCAAAGGTCTTCAGTTTATTGTCTTCCGATATTGAGATTGTCCAATCGGAAGAGTTGCCATGGGGCGGCTTATACCGGGGCCACGATGGAGCCCAGCAATTTTTCGCGAAGCTGGGCTCGCATATCAACTCCACTCTGGATATAGAAAGACTGATCGACGCCGAGGACCATGTAGTAGCGATCGGGTGGACCCATGGAACAGTCAACGCCACGGGTGCGAGCTATCGCGTCCCCATCGCTCACTTCTGGCGCGTCCGGGATGGCTTAGTGACGCAAACGCAATTTTTCATTGATAACCCGACCATGTTGGAGGCTCTTCGTCGGGATGGTGTCTGAGCCATGCTTCGCTACGCCGGGCCCCCAGCGATTAGCAAACCCTCGAAAACTGAGGAATCACAGCCCGGGCTACTCTCAGCCAATCTTGTCCAGATTAACTTTTTTCGATGCGCCCGATTTGTAGCGCACTCGCTGAAAACAAATTAGCTCTCAGGGCTTATCGCGATCAGTCCCGAAGGGACGGCTGAGAATAGCCCAGGACGTAGTCCTGGGTGGATTTTCCCACCGTGACCAGTCCCGAAGGGACGGCTGAGAATGCCCCAGGACGGCAGTCCTGGGTGAACTGGACCACACTGAATGCTATTGGCAATCATCCAAGGCCAACCCGAGTCTCTTCAATCGGCGGCATTGCGGGTTCCTGACCGCCACGTCTCCAGTTAACCAAAGTAACCTCCAAAACGATAACCGGCGACTTAAGAAAAGAGTCTCGGCGCCAAGTCCGAATCCGCAGCGCGGTATCATGGTGATAGACGATTTCGGCAGCCGGCGGACTCTCGCGTCACCGCTCGCTAGCCGGCAGTTGCCGGTAGGTTCGGCCTTAGCGCGAGCGAAGGACAGTTTAATCCCTGCCCGGTGCCTCACCAGATCCCTGTCACAAATAAGGCAGTCCAAGCATCCCGCCGCCGCGGGATTTTTTGCGTCCCACACTGCTTCCCCCGCGCACTAGAAACGTCTGCCCCCAGCTTCTCTAAAACCCCAGGAGCCACCTATGCCCAAAAATAAAGTCAGCGACCCCATCACAGATCAGGAAATGGCCTTTGCCCGCCTGATCCTCGCTGGCGCCATGACCGACCGTCATGCCGCCGAAGCCGTCGGCCTCAACCCCGACTCCGCCGCCTACACCAAATCCAAGCCCCGTGTCCGCGCCTATATGATCGACCACCGCATCGCCGTGCAGCAACAGCTCGTCCAGCAAGAGGCCGACGGACAGCGCCGGCTGAACCTGGACCGCGAACAAGTACTGAACCGCCTTTGGGAAATCGCCAACCTTAGCCCTGAAATGACCAGAGGCAGCGTTACCGGACAGGTCAAGGCCCTCTCCATGATCGTGGCCATGGAAAACTTCATCCCCGACCGTCGAGCCGTCCCCTCCCCAGGGAAAAAATCTCCCACGGCTCCCGCCCCGGAAATCTACGCCTCCGCATGGCTTCGCAAGCAGCAGGCCACAACCGTCGACCCGCAACCAAGCCCTGCCCCTGACCAGCAAGAGGATTCGCCGGGTGTCTCCGCCTATCCCGCCTGTCCCGGCTCGGCGGCAGAAGCGTCTGCTAACCCTGGCCCCAGCCGGTCCACCGTGGCCAAAGCCTTTAGTCCCGCGGAAACCCAGCCATCGGCGCCTTACACCGTGTTCTCTTGGGTTCCGGATACGAGAGAGGGTTTCTCCATAAAAAAGAATCCCTTCGTCCACCCCCGCTGACGTGCTAATCCCAAAAATGACCCAAAAACATCAAATTTTATAAATTGCTGCAGGCTAAGCCGCCGCCCCGTACCTCATCCTGACCAATGAAGTCATGCTGGAAAAGCCGACTTGGACCAGACTGACTCTCAGCCGTCCCTTTGGGACTCGGTTCTGAACCGGGGTCCTCACGCAGACTCTTTAGCCCGTACCCTTCGAGGACTGAGTTTTTCCGCAGCCTTTGTAGGTACCAGCTCATCAAAAAGCTTGTTGAGATGCAATCGAGAGTCCTCCAGGGCGCCGGACGTCCGTTCAATCCGGCTGATCAACAGGCTCCCTTCCAAAGTCGCTATCACCGTGTTCACCACCCGCACGGGGTCCGTTCCACTCACCACCTCACCCCGTTCAATGCCTTCCTTCAGAATCTGAAGAAGCCTCGATTTCCACGCGCGCAGCCCTTCAAGAGAGAGCCTCCGCAATTGAGGGTCGCCATCATCCGAATCGACCGCGGCATTCATGAGTGGACATCCCCCCTTCAACGGAGAAGGAGTAGATACAAATCGATCCACCAGGTAGCGAAGCTTGTCGATTGCGTTGGGAATGTGTTCTGCATTGCCGGAGCGGGCTTGAAAGACAAGCGCCAGCGAATATTTCAGGCATTCCACAGCCAGCTCTTCTTTGCTGGAGAAATGCCGGTAAAGTCCGCCCTTCTGGAGGCCGGTGGCATCCAATATGTCCTGCATCGTGCATCCGGCCATGCCGCCCTGGTTGAACAACGGAGCGGCCTGCTCGATGATGCGTTGCCTGGTCTGCGCTCCTTTACCCATGGGTAAACACCAGATTAGCAAAAAAAAGACGCATCAGTCTCTTTTCTGCTGAATCCATTTAACAAGACAATCCCTGTCCATTCGGGAGTGTTGCGTCTGTTTTTCGATCAACGAGCTTTTGAGGGAAAGATTTGGCAACCAGCCTAGCCCCACCGGCGCGAACTCCTCAGCAAGCAGCGATCAACCCCTGGGTTGTGGCGCTGACGGTCACTCTTGCCACCTTCATGGAGTTGCTGGATACGTCGATCGCCAATGTCTCGTTGCCTTACATCGGCGGCGGCCTGGGCCGATCGTTCGACGAGGTGACCTGGATACTCACCACGTATCTAGTGGCGAATGCCGTTGTGCTGCCCATGTCGGCGTGGCTGTCCCGAGTGTTCGGGCGCAAGAATTACTACATGGCGTGCGTGACCCTCTTCACCGTAGCCTCGCTGTGCTGCGGTTTGGCGCCCACCCTCGGCATCATGCTCGCTGCCAGGGTCTTTCAAGGCGTCGGGGGAGGGGGGCTGGCTCCCGTTGAACAGGCCATCCTGGTGGATACTTTTCCAGCGAATAAGCGGGCCCTGGCCTTCGCGCTCTACACCGTTGCCATCGTCACTGCTCCTGCGATCGGGCCGGTGTTAGGCGGGTGGATCACCGACAACTACAACTGGCGATGGATATTTTTTATCAATATTCCGATCGGCGCCCTGTCACTCTTTCTCACCAATAGATTTGTTCACGACCCGCCCGGATTCGCAGAGGAAAGAAAGACCGTCCGATCGGCAGACGGCAAACTCAGGATTGATGGGATTGGCATTAGCCTGGTCGGGCTTGGCTCGGCGGCTCTCGAGTTTCTCCTCGATCGCGGCCAGATCGACGACTGGTTCGGTTCGAAGCTCATCCTCTGGGCGGCCATCATTGCGGGAACGTGCCTCACGACAGCCGTCTTCTGGGAACTTCGACATCCGGATCCTGTGATTGATCTGAAAATGCTGAAGGTCCGCAACTTTGCTATCGCCAACGTCTTCTATTTCATCTTCGGCGTTGGCCTGTTTGCTTCGACCACCATGATTCCTCAGATACTGCAGTCGCTCTACGGTTATCGCGCCATCGACGCAGGCCTGGTGCTCGGGCCCGGCGCCCTGGTGATCACGTTTCTGGCGCCTGTAGGGGCCCAGTTGGTGCAACGCGGCATCGTCCACCCGCGCATCCTTCTCTTTGGCGCTGTCGTGACGGTGGGTATTTCGTTCCTGCATTACAGCCACTTCAACCTGGATACCGATTACAGTCACTATGCGCTGGCTCGTGGGCTGCAGGGTTTCGGCTATGCCTTCTTCTTCGTACCGCTCACCGTGATCGCCTATTCGCAACTGACGCCACAGCAAAATAACAAGGCATCATCCCTGACCAACTTCTTCCGTAACTGGGGAGGAAGCGTCGGCGTCTCCCTTGTCACAACCATGGCGGAGCGCCGGCAAGACCTCCACCAGACAAGAGTCGGTGACACCATCGCTGGATCCTCGGCGGCGCTGCAATCAGGGGTGAAACAGACTGCCGCATTCCTGCAACAGCGGGGCTATTCGCCCGCGGACGCCATGACCGCAGCATACAGTCACTATTACAATCAGCTAATCTCTCAGACCAGGCTCCTGGGCTTTATGGATTGCTTCTTCATTCTCGGCGTAATCACGTTAGCCGTGGCCCCGCTGGCTCTCTTGACGAAATACTTCAAGGTCGGAGGCGGGTCGTCGGCCGCGCACTAACCACAGCTGCAGGATCGAACACGGAGACGGACATACCGGTCCTTATGCCTTCCTTAGAATTTAAAGGCTAGGATGGAATTGCATTGGATAGGAGGGACCGTCCATGCCGAATGCACATGGTGTTGAATTCAATGCCAATCAGTCCGAGCTAGTGAAAGATATAGTTCGAGAGCTACTCAAGGACGGCAATTGCGCTGTCTATGCAGTGCCCCACATAAAACCGAATGGTGAGTTACGGATGGCTTCCACGCCACCGATGCCGCGAACCAGGAGACAGCGCGGCGTGTTCCTGCGCATCCGGCCTGGAGTAAACGAAGCGACGATCGTGCGCCCAATGAACGCAAAGGCAGGAGAGCCACTTACCAAGCTCACCAAGTTCAATCGCCTTGAACTTCTGGAAGTAATTCGCGTGTGGCGAATACAGACCATGCCAGCGTCACGCGACGAGAGCACGGGTTCTACCGAAGTTGAGGAAGTTGCCGTAGTAGGCGGGGTCCGTCAATCCGCCTAAGCGGCTGCCTCGTGGGCGGGGTTCCTTTCTGGGCGTGTACATAAACGCCCAGGAAAGTACCTAAGCCCCGCCTGCCGGAGGATTTCCGGTAAAACCGACAAAAAAACTAATTTGGACGAGGCCCCGCCGGTCACCCCGGGACACATCAAACTCAACGCACTCGCAAGACTATGACCGTGGCGTCATCCGTCTGACGTCCGCGGGAAAATTCATCCATGGATGCGAAGATAGCTTCGACCATGTCGTCCGCGTTGTGTGTCTTGCTTTCCATTGCTGCTCTTCGCAAACCCTCGACCCCCCACTCCTCGCCGGCCGGGTTCACTGCTTCGATGACCCCGTCCGTGTAGGCAAGGACCAGGTCGCCCGGATCCAGTTGAACCACGCTTTCCTCATAAGTGAAATTCGCAAACATGCCGACGGGTGGGCCGCCGGTTTCGAGCCAGGTGATCGGCTGGTCCTCTCCGCGAATGACCATGGGCGGATTGTGGCCTGCATTCACGCACCGTAGCGAGCGCGTTGCGCCGTCGAAAACACCATAAAATAACGTGGCATAACGATCTGCGAGTGAGGACGCGTATACCTGTCGATTCACCGCACCGAGCACCGCAGCCGCGTCGTTTTCTGCGAATGAGGCTGCGGTGCGAAGCGACGACTGGACATTCGCTATCATGAGCGCAGCGGCCAGACCTTTGCCGGAGGCGTCTGCGACGGCGAGTGCCAGACGATTATGCGGCAGCGGCACAAAATCATAACAATCGCCGCCGAGCTCGCCCACCTGCTGGCAACGCGCGCCGTAACTCAATGTATCGATGGTTGCGCCCCGATGCCGCATAAACCGCTGCTGTACTTCGTAGGCGGCAATCCATTCGCCGGAAGATTCCATGATCACTGCATCCGCTGGCATCTCACACCTCTGTGAGATTGTCGATTCGCGAAGCGCGAAATGTACAAGACTCGGGAACTTATTTTTTCAAAAAAATCGTCGCCCGGGATGTCGAGAATTCGTTTCGTGCTCCGACTACCCTGTGAACGCGCAACAACCAAAGATCGAAGGGAGCAGAAGATATGAAATACATTTTGATGATGGCCGGCGCGAAAGCAGGCGTCGACGCGTACAAGGCCTGGTCCGAGAAGGATATCCAAACGCACTTCGCACACTTGAAGGGCATCAATAAGGAGCTAACCGAATCCGGAGAGTTTGTGGCCAATGAAGGCCTGGGCCCGCCGGAACAGGCTAAGGTGGTACGAGCCGGGAAGGACGGAACCCCAATTACCGATGGAGTCTTCCCCGAGGCAAAGGAGTTTCTGCTCGGTTATTGGATAGTCGACGTCGATAGTCCGGAACGAGCCTATGCGATTGCCTCTCGATTGTCGGCCGGTCCGGGCCCCGGAGGGATACCGTTGAGTATGCCCATCGAAGTGCGGCAAATCATGAGTCACAGGACCGAAGAACTGCCGTGATGAACCGAATGCTGGACATCCCTTCCGAGCACCTGCTGCGCAATCTTGCTCCGCAGGTGCTCGGGGTGGTGATTCGCCGTTTTCACGACTTCGCCGCTGCCGAGGACGCTGTGCAGGAGGCCCTGATAGCAGCGGCGGTGCAATGGCCGCGCCAGGGCGTTCCTGACAATCCGCGGGCTTGGCTGATTCAGGTTGCTCTTCGGCGCATGACCGACCACGTGCGCAGCGAAATGGCCCGCCGGCAGCGCGAGACCGCGGCGGCCATGGAGATGGACCAGCTGGCGCCGTCCGTTGATGCTGAGATCGAAACGGACCAGGATGACACGCTCATCCTGCTCTTTACGTGTTGTCATCCGGCCCTGACTTCATCCTCTGCCATCGCTCTTACGTTACGGGCAGTCGGCGGCCTGACGACGGCAGAAATCGCCAATGCATTTCTGGTCCCCGAGGCGACCATGGCGCAGCGGATCAGTCGCGCCAAGAGCAGCATCAAGGCTTCCGGCGTGCCGTTCCGATTGCCCACCAACGAGGAGCGAGCGCAACGTCTCCGTGCTGTGCTGCATGTGCTCTACCTGATCTTCAACGAGGGCTACAGCAGCAGCGTCGGCCCGCATCTGCAAAGGCTCGAACTGTCCCGCGAGGCAATTCGCCTCACGCGCTCCGTTCATGCATTGCTCCCGGAGGATGCGGAAGTGGGAGGATTGCTGGCGCTCATGCTATTAACCGATGCCCGCTCCACCGCGCGCATGGGAACCGATGAGGGCTTGATCCCGCTCCTGAAACAGAACCGGAGTCTGTGGGACCAGACGAAAATCTCCGAAGGTATCGCGCTGCTCACCGCGGCGCTGTCGAAAGGGTCAATAGGCGCGTACCAGCTCCAGGCCGCCGTCGCCGCGGTTCATGACGAGGCGGCCCGAGCCGAGGATACCGACTGGCCTCAGATTCTGGCCCTGTATGAGCTGCTCAAATGCATGTCCGACAATCCCATGGTGATGCTCAATCATGCGATTGCCGCGGCCATGGTGCATGGCCCATCCAGGGGACTGGAGCTGCTGACAGCGCTCGATGCAGACACGCGGCTTGCCGGTCATCATCGTCTCGAAGCGGTTCGTGCCCATCTATTGGAAATGGCCGGCGACCATGAGACAGCGATCAAGCATTACCGGCTTGCCGCTGCCCGCACGA
This sequence comes from uncultured Acidobacteriaceae bacterium, assembly GCA_963785315.1. Classification (GTDB taxonomy): domain Bacteria; phylum Acidobacteriota; class Terriglobia; order Terriglobales; family Acidobacteriaceae; genus PALSA-350. The sequence continues at coordinate 1,022,885 of CAWAUX010000004.1, forward strand.
CGAGTATCCCGGAGCGGAACTACCTGGTGACGCAAGCTGCCCGGCTTAGCGCATCCTAGGCGGCGTCTTGGCCAAATCGCCCCAATTTCAGTATATTTTCGTCTCATGATACCTATTCGGTTTTCCAGACTCCTCGTGTCCGCTGCTCTGTGCGCTGTAGCCGCCCCACTTTTCGCCCAATCACCGGACAAGCCGAAACCTGAGGATACGGAAATTTGGGAGCCGGTTCCCGCGGTCGTGACACCCGGCGCCACCTGTGGCGCGCCTCCCTCCGATGCGATCGTGCTCTTCGATGGCAAGAATATGGACGAGTGGCTTTCGCTCCGTGACAAGTCGCCCGCCAAATGGACGGTTGCCGATGGAGTCATGACCGTAAGCAAAGGTGAGGGAAGCATCGAGACCAAGCGGAGCTTCAAAAACTACCAGCTTCACGTGGAGTGGAAAGTTCCCACAAACATCACCGGCACTAGTCAGGCGCGCGGCAATAGCGGGGTGTTTCTGGCCTCCACTGGGCCTGGCGATGACGGATACGAGTTGCAGGTTCTCGATTCTTACCAGAACAAGACCTACGTGAACGGCATGGCGGGCAGCCTCTATAAGCAGGCGATTCCGCTGGCTAACCCGACCCGCAAGCCGGGGGAGTGGCAGACCTACGACGTGGTGTGGACCGCGCCTACGTTCAATAGCGATGGCTCGTTGAAGACTCCGGCCTATGCCACGGTCTTTTTTAATGGCGTCCTGGTGGAGAATCACTTCGAGTTGAAGGGCCAGACGCTGTATATCGGCAAGCCATTCTACAAGGCGTATACTTCCGCTCCGATCAAGCTCCAGGCACACGGAGACAAGAGCGAGCCTATCAGCTTCCGGAATATCTGGATTCGGGAGCTTCCTTAGAAATAAGTGGCTGCATCGCTGGGTGCCCATTCAAGCCGTACTTCGGCTTGAGTGGGATTCCACAGCACTCGGACTAGCTGTGCCAGCCCCGGACTTCAGTCCGGGGAGCGGGTTTTCAAACCCGCGAGAACGTCCCGATACAAATTGAGGGCTTTAGCCCTGGTGGCAGCTCCGAAATCACCCAGTGGCTGCACCCCTGTAGAGGTGCAGCCGCTGGGGAAGACTACTGCTTCTTGGGGCCAACGAGCGAGAACGCGGCTCCCTGAGGATCAATGCCAAGCACGATCCACAGGCTACCGGGTACCTCGTGGGGGCCCATGATCACCTGGCCATTCTTCTCCTTGATGCGCGCTGCTGCGGCGTCAATATCCTCGACGTTGAAGTAGTAAAGCCAGAACGGGACTGGCGCATTTTTGGGGTCCCGCGTCATCACGGCGCCTATAGCATCGCCGCCGTTATTGAAAATTCGATAAGTGCCCATCGGGCCCATGTCCATGGTCCTGTCTTCCTTCCAACCGAAGAGGCCGGAGTAGAAGGACCAGGCCGTTTCCCCGTCGTTGGCGGAAAGCTCGTTCCATCCGACTACGCCAGGGGTGCCGGCGGGCGGACGCGGCGGTGCATAGTCCAAGGAGCCTTTGAACAAGAGGAAGACCGCGCCCTGCGGATCCTGCACGGAGGCGAAACGGCCGACGGTCGGGATGTCCATGGGTGGGCAATGCAGTTTCCCGCCGCCCTGCTCGACTCGTTTGGCATAGGCATCCACGTCATCGACGCCGATGAAGCCGACCCACGCGGGTCTCATGCCGCCGGCGAGCATATCCGGGGTTAGCTGCATCAGGCCAGCCGTGCCCATGTCGCCGACCGAGAGAAGCGTGTAAGGCATGCCCGTGGGGTCGCCAGAGGGTTTCGCCTGCCAGCCCACAACGTGGGTATAGAAGTCCTGTGCTCCCTTGGCGTCTGTGGTTCTGAGTTCGTGCCAGACGAAGTCGCCGGTGGCTGCTTTGACGGGCGTTTTCACTTCCTGCTGTGCTGCTGTGCTCATGGTTAGTCCTCTCTTTTCGTTAAGATTTTGCTGCGCGCTCAAGTTCAGCGATGTCCAGTTTTTTCATCTTCAACATGGCCTGCATCGCGGCCGGCTTCTTGATCAGGTCGGGCAAGCGGGCGGGTACGATCTGCCAGGAAAGACCAAACTTGTCTTTAAGCCAGCCACATTGCCCGTCGCTGCCTCCAGCGGAAAGTTTCGCCCAATAATCGTCGACTTCTTCTTGCGAGTCGCACCGGACGACAAAAGAAACTGCTTCCGTGAACTTGAAGAGCGGGCCGCCGTTGAGTGCCGTAAACGTCTGGCCGTCGAGTTCAAAAGCGATGGTGAGAATGTCCGTGGGGCCGGGTGCGCCGCCGGTATTGGGTGCCACTTCGAGACGCCGGGACTTCTTGAATACCGAGAGGTAAAAATTTACCGCATCTTCTGCGTTGTTGTCGAACCAGAGGAAAGGGGTGATGCGAGGGAATTCCGCGAGGGCACTCATTGTGGGTCACTCTCTTATGGGATGCGGCGTTGGTTCGAGGTAGTGACGTTTGCGTTACTATGTGTACGCCGTCCACAACAAGCTATCAGAGGAAATGTACACTGTCCACAAGGCACCATGAATACAGCAAAAAAAATCCGCCCGCCGGCGCGCAAGACATTTCGCCATGGGGACCTGAGGAGAGCTCTTCTGGAAGCGGGCATCGCACTGGCGCGCGAGGGCGGCCCCAACGCCATCGTGCTCCGGGAAGCGACACGACGGGCAGGAGTGGCTCCCAACGCTGCCTACCGGCACTTTTCCAGCCACGGCGATCTCTTGCAAGCGGTCAGAGCGGCTGCGCTCTCTTCGCTCGCCTCTGGCGATTGAGGCGGAGATCGCCGGCGTGCGGCGAAGCAAGCTTCCCGCGGAATCGGCACGGGCTACGTTGCGCGCGGTCGGCACCGGGTACCTGAAATTTGCGCTCACGGAGACGGGGCTCTTCCGAACGGCCTTCTCCGTTCCTGATCAGGTTGAGGGCGATGCCGATGCGGCAAAGGCGGGTAAGAGCGGCCTCAATCCATTTCAGCTGCTCTCGGCAGCTCTCGACGGGATGGTAGAGGCGGGCGTCCTTCCACAGAAACGGAGGCCAGGGGCGGAGTATCTCGCCTGGTCTGCGGTGCACGGCCTGGCTTTCCTGATCATCGAGGGCCCTCTGAGCCGCTCGTCCCACAAGGAAATTCATGCAATATCCGATCGCCTTCTGCAGATGGTCGAAAAGGGCCTTTGAATCTCCTTCGCTCCCGGGCATTATCTCGCGAGGGTCACCCGTCCAGTTCCTATGGGGTTTTGTGAGAAAACTGACATCCTATCGAGCGCGCCACGCAACCGGATGCCATTCCGGCCTCTGCACTGGCCACTTCAGCCTTTCTTCGCCGTCCGGTAACACGGTCGTCAGTACCCAGTCGATGCGCTCCGTCGCCTCTTTCAGAGTCAACTGCAGCGCCGGATCGTTCTCGACTGACGCGGAAAATATAATTGCGGTCAGCGCATTTCGGATATGGTGATTCACTTCGGCGGCAATTTCCATCCTGCGCGCCAAAATCATACGTCGTCGCTTTTCATAAGCCAGTACTAAATACGAAAGCACGGATGCGACGATACAGGTGTACAGATCAGACGCATAGATCCTACTCGCATGATGTATCAGGCAATCGAGCCCGAAGCCGCAAACCCCAATCATCAGCCCTAACAAAAGAGCCGAGATAAGAACGCGGGCGTCGAGAAGCATGTGATACCGCGACCTGGGGCTAACTCCAAATGAAGGCATAATTGTCGTTCTAGTCCCGATGGACACCCAGGTTCAAAATTCTGTTCAGCTAACCAACCTTCGTACGGGGTGGCTTGGAAGTGAGAGCGATTGCAGGCCTCCCCCACGAACATCAGGCGAAAGCATCATTACGGGACAATCGCACTTCCGGGCTAAGTCTTCTGCCAGCCTCTTCTGAACGCGGTCAGTGGCGGATCCGTTCAACGCAATCGCGATGAGTGTCGCTTTCAGCTCCTCCGCTCTTTCTCGAAGTACATACTCGGGTTTTCCGAATAGCAGGATCGCCCGTGCGCTGCTGTTGAGGCTTCTCAAACTCCGAGCCAGTGCTTCGAGACGGTGCTGAATACCCATCTGCGCATCAGGCATCGATGGAATATGCTCCGGATCGATGACGTGCACGAGCTCAAGACGCGCACGGTGTTTCTTCGCCAATGCGCAAGCGAACTCAAGGACGTTCAGACTATCCTTAGCGGGATCTGTAACAAACAGGAGCGTGCCGGCGTGCACACTGCCGCCGTTAAAATTCATTCCGTCATGGGTTGGCATGGTCGCCTCCTAGGCGATTTCTATGAAGGCTCAAGCATCTGCTTCGCTTCATTGCGGACCAATTCCGATGCCGACCGAAAAACATATTCGCTGTAAGAGCCTTTGTAGCCGCGCATGCGAGCTATTGGAGCAAGAATCGGAAATAGCGTGCTTTGCAGGAAACGGGGAGGACTTAGGAATTGGATGACGTCATCGAACTCCCTGGTTAGTACCGCAAGCTGGAGAAGATTCGGCATGCCCTTTGGATTCGTCTTGCCATCCTGGGCCAGACCAATCATGTTTCGTGTAAAGGCTTCGAATCGATTAGCCGGCCTGATATCCATCAGCAGCTTCGCCTCGACGATTCCGGCATTCCAGAACCGGTGAGGCACGCCCGGGGGGATCTCAATGGTCTTGCCTATTTCGGCAATCGAAATCGCACCGTCGATAAATATGCCGACGCTGCCGCTCACCACTCTCAGCCGCTCATGGATAGATGGATGCACATGCAGAGCAGAACCAAAACCGGCTCCCCGCATTTCCAGATCGACCACCATGCGCTCGCCCCTGGTTTCACGCGTGCCCAGCCGGACGGTTGCGCGTTCCCCCGTGACCGGATTGTCAAATACATCGCCCCGTTTGACCATAGTGTTTCCCCGGCGGGGCGCGCATCGGTCACGCGTCCCGTAGTTTGATCGTGCCCCGCCTGGTTACAACCAGGCAGATGGACACGAGTAAGCTATAAAGAACCAAGCTCAGCTAACCAGCCTTTTGCGGACCGCGTAGAGAACGATCTCAGCTGTATTGTGGATACCGAGTTTCTGCATCAGGTTCGTTCGGTGGCTCTCGATCGTGTACGGGCTTACGTCCAGCAGTTGGGCCACTTCTTTGTTCGTTTTTCCTTCGGCGAGTAGCTGCAACACTTCTTTCTCCCGAGCAGTGAGAAGATCGAAAGTATCGGAGAGACCCTGTTGCTTAAGCATCCGCATGTAATCCTCAAGCAGGGTCTCATTGATGGCCCGGCTAAAAAACGGCTTTCCATGCGCCACAGCTTTTATTGCCAACAGCAGGTCTTCTTCGGCTGACTCCTTCAGCAGGTAACCTTTAACGCCCACATTGAGTGCTCTCAACAGATAGCTCTCATCCGCGTGCATAGTGAGAATAATGATGCCCACTTTGCTATTCACTTTTAGTATCTGTTCCGCCGCTTCGATGCCATTCAGTATCGGCATGGCGACGTCCAGGACGACGATTTGTGGAGAGAGCGTCGTGGCCATGGTCACGGCCTCGCGCCCATTGGCCGCTTCTCCTATCACTGCAAGCTCGGGGTATTGCTCGAGAAGAAGCCGCAAACCCTTGCGTACGACTCCATGGTCGTCTGCGATGAGCACCGTGTATCTCATGTTGTCTCTTGCCCTCTGTAAGCCATCGGTTTTTCGAGGTGTCGATTTTTGGTCCTGGACGCTTGGCAAGAGGTCTATCATCGGGGTCCTTCTCGTTGGAGAGGCAAATTGCTCTCTAGAACGACGATAGGCGGAAGGAATGCCGGAGCAAATCCCTTGGAGACACTATGGGCAAGTCTAAATGACAGGAGATGACGCAAGATGGGACAGCCCGGGCATTAGGATGGGCTGGGATCGAGCCTGGCCGGCAATTCGAGGCTGATCAATGTTCCCCGGCCGGGCTCCGAGGCCACGGACATGCGCCCTTGCAAGGCGCGCACCCGCTCCGTCATGCCCATCAATCCGAGACCAGGTGTCTGTAAAAGGGCATCGAACCCCCTGCCGTCATCCTGTACAGAAGCAATTACTCGCGCCGCATCCTGCTTGACGACGACCGTGACGCGGCTCGCGTCGGCATGCTTGCCACAGTTGGTCATGGCCTCTTGAATGGCGCGGTACAGACACAGTCGAAGCGCTTCGGGCAGGTTGTCGAGCTTGCCCTGAATGTTAACCGAAACAGGGATACCGCACCGGCGCGAAAACTCCTTTGCCTGCCAGTGCAGTGCCGGTTCCAGTCCCAGATCATCGAGCATGGAAGGCCGCACCAACAAAGCGAGATTCCGCACCGAACGAAGAGATTCTTCCGCCAGTCCTTTTACGCTTTCGAGCCGCTTCCTGAATTCCTCATCCGGTTGGTAGTGCGACAAGGTACCCAATTCCATACGCAAGCCGGTCAGTAGCTGGCCCACTTCGTCGTGAAGTTCTCGAGAGATTGTTTTTCTCTCCTCCTCCTGGACCCGCACCAGCTGATTGGATAAACGCCGGAGTTCTTGTTCTGCCTTCTCAGCGCGCTTCCTCTCTGCTTCTGAGATTTTATCCAGCCGATACATATAGGCGGTACTGAATATCGCAATCCCAAACTCCAACAGGAGAAGCATTAACGTCGCCGCGATCGCGATTTCCCGCAGTTTCGTTTGCTGAGCTTCGCTTTCCTGTTCCTCGCGGGCGAGGCTGGCCTGGTTGAGAGCATCGATGCGCCCGGCGAGATCCAGAACCTTTTCCGGCTGGTTCTCCAGCTCACTGAAGAGGGTTTGTTGGCCCTGCCGCGTTCGCGATGTGCGCAGGCTTTGCTGTATTGAGCCCCAATACTGATCCAGGCCTTGCTGCAGGGCAAGGATTTGCGGCTTTTGGTTTGCGCCGATGAGCCGGATCAGGGTGGTGCAGCTATCTGCTGTGTTCTTCTGCAGCTCCGAGATTCGGTTCTCGGTCTCATCAACATTGGGGCTGGTGAAGCCGCTCTGTTCTATGAGAGCGCCCTTGTTGATATTGGCCTGGATATCAGAGATAGCGTCATCCGCTCTCTGGTAGATCTGGTGTGCAGTCTTTGTGTGTTCGTGGATCCTGGCAGCCTCGCGTGAGACAAGCCACGCAAAGAGCGTGGAGAACAGCAGCAGAGCGCCAAAGGATACGGCGACCGCGGGCCAGAGTCTAGTGCGCATGTGACAACCTTACTCCCACCGACGAAAGACTCGTACTCACGGCGATTCTCCTACGTCCCCTCTCGTCGAGCCTCTCCCCCGAAAGGAATCGGTGTAAGGGTTCCGCGGAGAATCGCCGCCTGTTGGGTGCTTACTGGTATGCTGACGGGCCTGCATCGTGAGCTACCAGTAAACACACATCAACCCCGGTGGATGTTGCCATGAAACTACGCGCGTGCTTCAAACACCATATTGAACGGTGTCTCAGTTGCTTTGCGGAAGCTCGTAAACCCGCCGTCGCGGACCACTTTCTCGATATTTGCAGGACCAGCCTGGGCACCCAGGCCAAGCGCCACTTCCTGCGAGAGCGAACATGGCACACACACCGTTGCCGATGCCGAGTACATGATGCGTCCAATGGGATTCAGGTTTTGAGCGACCTCATCATGCGCAAACGGCTCTACGATCATCCATGTACCTTTGGGCGCCAGCGACTCGCGCACATGCCGTGCCGCACCCGCCGGGTCGCCCATATCGTGCAGGCAGTCGAAGAACGCCACCAGGTCGTAGTCTGTTCCGGGATAACCCTTGGATGGCGCCACCTGGAAGGTCACGCGGTCACTTACCCCGGCCGCCTTCGCCTTCCAGTAGGCGGTTTCAATCGATGGCCCGTGGTAGTCAAATCCGAAAAATTTTGAGTTAGGGTAGGCCTTTGCCATCAGCACTGTTGACGAGCCGTGCCCGCAACCAATGTCAGCTACCCGGGCGCCCGCCTTCAGTTTTTCCTCTACTCCCTCCAGCGACGGTATCCAACTCGAAATCAGGTTGGCCAGGTACGTCGGACGGAAAAAACGCTCGCAGCCTTCGAACAAGCCCTTCTCGTGTTCATGCCAGGCCATGCCTTTGCCCGTGCGGTAAATCTCCGTAATCTTTTCCTCGTCTTTCATCAGTGACGCCAGCATGTGATAGAAGCCGGGAAGGTGGATCGGCGTATCGTCCTGCGCCAGCGCCAGCGCTTGTTCCGGAGACATGAAGTAGGTTCCGTTTGCGGCGTCATACTCCACATATTTGCTGGCCGCATTGGCGTTTAACCACTCGCGGATATAACGCTCCGCTGTGCCCGTGCGCTGGGCAAGCTGCGCCGGGGTCACCGGTTCGCCATCTCCCATGGCGCGGTAAAGTCCTAGCTTGTCTCCGATAACAATCAGCGGCGCCTGCATCGCAGCGCCCATGTCCTGCACCGCCTGTCCCAGCAGGGCATTCAACTTGTCAGGATCGATGGGTCGTGTTCTCTGAGATGAGATGGATGGTGATGAGGCCACAGGTTTCTCCTCCTTTTAGGAAACTCACAGTCCGTCGGGATGCACGAAGACTTTGGCAGAGATCGATGATAAGCGGGTTGCGGACGATTGCTATCCCCTCGAGACACTAGAAGCGCGGTGGAAAAGGAGAAATTCAGCGTTCGGGACGATCAGCGCTCTTAGGGAGAAAGTATATCCAGCACTTCCCGCGGTTCCGGACGGACGCGGAAATCGGCATACGCGCCCGCGAACAGGATCGTGCCGTCTTTCCCGATGATGTAGGTTGCGGGCAGAGGCAGCCGCCAGCTTGCGTCCCCATTCACCAGGGGGATATTTACCAGGATGCTGCGGTAATACTGCTGCTGCGAGGGCGCGACCGCGTAGGCCAGGCCGAACTGGGCCGCCAGCCGGCATCCGGCATCGGTCAAAACGGGGAAGGGAAGACCGTGCTGGACCGCAGTGAAGTCGTTCTGACGCACAGTTTGCGGGGAGATCCCAATCAGCAGCGCGCTACGCTTGCGCACAGCGCTGTATAGATCCCTCCAGGACTCTAGCTCGGTGACGCAGTAAGGGCACCAGCGTCCGCGGAAGAAGTTGATGACCAACGGCCCGAGGGCCAGCAGGTCGGAACTGCGCACGATGCGACCCGCCGCGTCAGGCAGGGCAAACTCCGGGGCTTGCGCGCCAACCTGCAGAATTCTATCCTCTACCCCCGCTGCGTAGAGCTCCGCCACCGCGCGCTCGCTGATCTCGAGGCGTTCCGGCTGGACAAGGTTTCGTGTGTTGGCCGTGATCTGATCGAGTTGGTCTTGCAGTTTCGACATAGGGCATTCTCTAGCGGGGAAGCTCTCAAATCATTCGGCGGTCAAACCATCTTGGAATAGCCCGAAGGCCTTCGCATCACACGACCAAATTTGATCAGGAGCTGCCCTCAACCGTTTTGACGATCTCGATCCCGGAACGGCTTCAGGAATGTTGAGCTTTTCTTGGCCAAGCTCACCGGCTCTATTTTTGCCGGAAAACCGCAACTGAGTAAATGTGAAACGTTCTAGCGGCCCATGCCGCGCATCCCGCCCAGGGCGCCCATCATCCGCCGCTGCATACCGCCGCCCTTGCCGGCACTTTTGAACATCTTACGCATCTGCGCATACTGGCGCAGCAGCTGATTCACTTCCTGCACACTGGTTCCCGAGCCGCGCGCGATCCGCTTGCGCCGGCTGCCGGAGATGATTTCGTGCTTTTCGCGCTCCTGCCTGGTCATCGAGTTGATGATGGCCTCAATGCGGGTAAATTGCGATTCATCCACCTGCCCAGCCATCTGCTGGATGCCCTGGAACGGGCCGATCGAAGGCAGCATCTTCAGAATGCTCTGCATAGACCCCAGTTTGCGAATCTGGCGCAGCTGGTCGCGGAAGTCTTCCAGGGAGAAGCCGTCGCCGGAGAGCGCCTTGCGGGCAAACTCCTCCTGCTTCTTCTTGTCCAGGGTCTCTTCTGCCCGCTCAATGAGCGTCATCATGTCGCCCATGCCCAGAATCCGGCCCACGATGCGGTCGGGGTGGAAAGGCTCAAAAGCGTCCGGTTTCTCGCCCGTGCCGATGAACTTGACCGGCTGGCCGGTGACATGGCGGATGGAGAGAGCAGCCCCGCCTCGGGCATCGCCATCCATTTTGGTAAGCACAATGCCAGTCAGTGCCAGCTGTTTGTGGAATTCTCCTGCGGAATGGACGGCGTCCTGGCCGGTCATGGCGTCGGCCACGAAGAGGATCTCCTGCGGGCTGAGGAGGTTCTTCAGGATCCGCATCTCCTCCATCAGCTCCTGATCCAGGGCCAGCCGGCCGGCGGTATCGACGATGAGCGTGTCGCAGCCGGAATTGATGGCCTCGCGGCGCGCCTCCTTGGCCAGGCGCTCGACCAGCGCGGTTCCCGGCGCCTCACCCTTGGTGTCGCCCTCATACAAATTGATTTTGATGGCGTTGGCCACCACCCGCAGCTGTTCCCGCGCGGCAGGGCGGTAGACGTCGACTGAGACCAGTAAGGGCCGGTGGCCGCCTTTCCTGAGCCAGGCGGCCAGCTTGCCCGAAGTGGTGGTCTTGCCTGACCCTTGCAGGCCGGCCATCAGGATCACGGTGGGCGGCCGGGAAGCGAAGTTGAAGCGGGCCGTGTCTTTACCCAAGAGGGCGACCAACTCGTCACGGACGATCTTGACCACCTGCTCGGTAGGCGAAAGAGCCGTCATCACCTGCTGGCCGACCGCCTTCTCCCGGATGTGGTCGACAAGCTCCTTGACCACGTTCAGGTTGACGTCGGCTTCGAGCAGGGCCACTCGAATCTCCCGCAGGGCGTCCCCTATATTTTCTTCGGTGACGGTGCCCTGACCGCGGAGGTTCTTGAAGGCCCGCTGCAGCTTGTCGGATAGGTTTTCAAACATGGCGGTATGTACAGTCTAACCGACGATGGCGGGCAGCTGGGGACGGGGTCCCCAGCCTTCGATTGGTTACGTTTTAGACTTGGCTTATTCCTGGGAGGAAGCAGAGGGCTCGCTTAGATTGGGCACATCGATGCCCAGCGCAGTAGCCAGGGCAATCTGGTGATCCTGCTCCTGCAGGAGGATTGTCCGGATGTGTTCCGCCGTCGCGTACTCGCCCAACTGGTCGCACTGGCGAATCCGCTGCCGGTAGTTACGGATGGTCTCGTTCTCATTGTCCAGGTCGAAGCGCAGCATTTCTTCTGCCTTCTCCGAGGTCTTTACCGGTTTGGGAACTACCACCGGCATGCCGCCCATGTAGTCGATCTGGTTGGCGAGGATGATGGCGTGCTGTAGTTCTTCCTTGGCATGTACCTCCAGCTCGGCCGCGATGTTCATGTAGGCGGCGCCCTTCAGCACCTGGGAATAGTTCACATAAGCAATAATCGCCTGGTATTCCCGGGCCAGATCTTCATTCAGCAGGGCAACCAGTTTTTCGCGGGTGATGGCTTTTTCAGTGGGGACGGTGGCTGTGGCCATTGCTTTCTCCTCGTTCTTGACGCAATTTATCGATCGCTTTAAATCGGTCTGTGTGCTTGGGTGCCGGATACCGGCCAGGGGTTGCAGGGGACTCCAGCCAATGACGCCTGAGGGGATCCAAGTGGCGCCCACCCGGGGCCTTATCTCCCATGCCTGGCGTGATTTGCGGCACCCGGATGACTCCCATGACGGCCGGGTCCTTCAGCGTGGGTTTGATTCTCTTCGGTACCAGACGCGACTTCGCCCCCATCCGGGGGTCTGAATGCCTAGTTTCGTAATTTGGATTGGTGTTTGTGGAGCTGTTCGACCATGCCCTCACCCTCGCCCTTTATCGCCGCACTGTTTACCCGCGTCTTGACCGGCTGCCTGATCCTCTCCCTGGCCCAGGAACCCTCCACCTTGCTGGCTGCGCCCGCTCCCAGCTGGCATAGCAAGCGGGTCCCAGCGGTGCGGCCACTGACGGAGGAAGAACGCGCGGCCCAGGCGCTGAACCGGCTGACCTTTGGGCCGCGGCCAGGCGATTTGGAGCGAGTACAGGCGATCGGGGTTAAGAAGTGGGTTGAGATGCAGCTCAACCCGGAGCAGGTCGACGATAGTCTGCTCGAGGCACGTTTACAGAGCTTCCCCGCGATGCGCCTGAGCCAGCAGGATCTGCTGCAAGCCTTTCCGTCCGGGGCCCTGATTCGCGCCGTGGCCGATGGAAAGGTCGCGCTGCCCAGCGATCGGGTGGAGCGCGCTATCTACCAGAACCAGGTCTTGGCCTATGAAGAAAAGCGCCAGAAGCAGGCGCAGGAAGCGGTCCAGCAGCCCGGGTCAGAACCGGTTGCTGCCGCGGGTACAAATGCCACCGCACCGCCGGTTCTCGCAGAAAACAGCCAGGAGAAGGCCATGGCGGCGGCCAGCGAAAGCGTGATGGCCGACGCCATGGCGATCGAGGATGTAGCCAGCTCCCCCTCGATCACCGTTCATGAGCAGAAGCTGTATGCCGATCTGGCCTCAACCCAGATTGTGAATCTATCTCCCGGCCAGCGCATGCAGCGGCTGGTGAGTATGAAGCCGGGCCAGTTGCGCGGCTTCATGAAGAGCCTGACGCCGGAAGAACGTGCCCAGCTGACGGCTGGGATGACGCCGCAGCAAAAAGAAACAGTGGTTGCGTTGATAAACCCTACGCTGCTGGTGGCCGGTGAGCTCCTGCAAACCCGCCTGCTCACGGATATCTACAGCCAGCGGCAGCTACAGGCGGTGATGACGGATTTCTGGTTGAACCACTTCAACGTCTTTCTCAAGAAGGGGCAGTTCGCGCCCTGGTACCTGGTGGACTACCAGCAAAACGTGATTGCGCCCCATGCCATGGGCAAGTTCGAGGACCTGCTGGTGGCGACGGCGAAAAGTCCGGCGATGCTGTTCTATCTTGACAACCATTCCAGCATTGGCCCGCACTCGTTGGCCGCGCAACGCGCCCAGGCCAATCCCGCAGCCAAGAACAAGGACCCCGGGCTGAATGAGAACTATGCCCGTGAGCTGATGGAGTTGCATACCCTCGGTGTGGATGGCGGCTATACGCAAAAAGATGTTACCGAAGTGGCGAAGGTCTTCACCGGTTGGACTATCGAAGATCCACGTAAGGGAACCGGGTTCACTTTCAATGAGCGGCGCCACGAGCCCGGGCCCAAGTATGTCCTGGGTCAGACCATTCAGGAGAATGGCGAACAGGAGGGTCTTGCCGTGCTGCACCAGCTCGCGACTAGCCCGGCGACGGCACACCATCTCTCGCAGCAGCTGGCGGAGCGGTTTGTGAGTGACACCCCGCCGCCGCCGCTCGTGGACCGCATGGCGAAGACCTACTTGCATAGCGATGGCGATATCCGCCAGGTGCTGCGCACCCTGTTTACGTCGCCGGAGTTCTGGTCTCGCGAGGCATATCGCGCCAAGGTCAAGACTCCGGAAGAGTTTGTGCTTTCGGCGGTACGGGCCACTGGAGGCGAAGTGCAGCGGCCGGCCATTGTGCTGAATGCGATGAACCAGCTGGGCATGCCCTTCTTCGGTTGCCAGACGCCGAACGGTTATTCCTGGACAGCAGGGTCGTGGGTGAACTCCGGTGACCTGCTGACCCGCATCAACATTGCGCTGGCTCTTGCCGGTCATAAGCTGGGCACGGCTACGGATCTGGATGCCTTGATGAAAATCAAAGCACCCGATGCCGCCACGGCAGCGGAGAAGGAAACCAGGTTGGAAGCGGTCTTTCTGGATGGGCAGTTGAATCCGCAGGCACGGGAGACGGTTTTGCAACAGGCTAATCAACTGGCTGCGCAAGGACCGCTGCCCGGGTCGGAGCCGCCCAAGCCGGGCGCCAAGCAGGCGGGCGCAATGGCGGTGCGGGCGGCATTTGTTCAGGTGATGGATCTGGCGACGCCCATACCCCCGCCGGCGGATAAACAAGCTGCGCTGATAGCTGGGCTGTTGCTGGGCTCGCCCGATTTCCAGAAACGGTAAGGGATTAGGCGATCCGCTCTGCTACTTGTATCGGGGCACGACTTTTAGCCGCGCGCTCAAGTAGGGAAAATCGGGCTTTCGCCTGCGTGAGAACTCAACTTGCAAATTCAGCCGCGCAGGGACGGCCATATCTGGTCTTGGGTATCTGCGGT
>CAWAUX010000005.1:0-1405599 GCA_963785315.1 uncultured Acidobacteriaceae bacterium
ATCTTCTTCCCCCTTATCTTCTTCCAGAATTGCTGCAATTGGTGTGATGTCCCTTCATCTCCGTAGGCGACAATGTATATTCTGTAGTCGCTTCGCTGATCCTCCACAGCAAAAAGGGGAAATTATGCCGGTTTCTCAAAGCGAAAAGGCCGCATACAAGAACTTCGCTGTTGGCATCGTCAATCGCCTCGGCTCGCTAGCCTTTGATTCTGAACTTACAGTGTGGCACTACACGAACGGTTCCGGGCTTGTGGGCATCTTACAGTCCGGACAGATATTCGCCACGCAGGTCGCCTGCCTGAACGACAGTACAGAAACGCTGTACGCCCAACGGCTTTATAAAGCGGCTCTTTTTGAGGTCGAAAAACAGTACTCAGAAAATCAGGTCGTTCAATTCCTGTTCAAACACTTCGCCACCGAATTTCAAGACGACAGTACGACAGCAGCCAGCAGCCCAAGTAAATTCTTTGTTGCCTGTTTTACTCCGAAGAAGAACGACCTCAGTCAGTGGCGTGCTTACAGCGATACAGGCGGTGAAAATGGCTATGCTATTGGGTTCCGGGTCGGCGGCCTTTTCGGTGGTAATCGCTTGGTGGTTAAGGTCAATTATGATCGGGACCTTCACCTTGCTCTTGCCAAGGAGGTCGCTGAGGCAACCATCAGGTATTTTCTCAAGGGGCTAGAAGACGATCCAAGCCGATCACCAGATACATGGGCCGTAGAATTCTTCGAAGCATGGGACGAGCCAATCTATGGACTGTCGCCAATGATCAAAGATCCAGGATTCAAAGATGAGGATGAGATTCGTATTGTGCATGAACTGCAGGTGAGTGAACTAGGCGAAGTGCAAGTGAGACAAAAGCGCACCTTGCTGGGGCGCTATGTGGCATTAAATTTCGGGCTCCGCTGGGCTGGCACGAAGCTAAAACTTCCCGTCACCCGCATCATAGTTGGCCCTTCCCGGCACCCCGCTGTTAGTCGGGTCAGTGTGGGCACTTTATTGCATCAATTGGGCTACGAAGGCGTACCTGTCGAGATTTCGACCTGCCCGCTCCAATCTCCTTAAAACCGTAAACGCAGAACGACAACCCGCGCCAGCATGAGCGAGGTTTGTAACAGCCTATGCCCGCCTGACCTTGCGAACTGCAGCCGCCCGGCGCGACCGAGCCGCTGGGAGACTTTTCGGGGACGACAATCGGGGTCGGAGATGGGGGTCAGGAGATGGGGGTCAGACGAAACAACTTCCTATCTCACGCTGAAGATTAGGGATTATTTCGTCTGGCCCGCATCTCTTGGCGCGCATCTCTCGGCATCTTCTGGCCCGCATCTCTTGGTAGTTCATTGGACGCTCAGACGTGCCGTGGTTTCGATTGTTTTAAACCACTGTGGAACGCCTTGCGCATCGTTGCGGGCCTCGAAATGGACGGAGACCTGTTGCGTTCCGAGGATTGGGTAGGAATAGGTCACGACGGTTTCGAGGGTTGCATTGAGGTTTAGGTTCTCTGTTTTGACGCCGCACCCTCGGACCAAAGTGTCGCCCGCATTTACCTTTTCGGTCGGCGGCTCGGGTTCCGTCGAATTGTTTCGCACCATGGGGCGAATATTAAAAATGCAACGGAAGTGGACATCACGGATGCTAAAGTTGCTTCCATTTACGACAGCGAACTGGGTTGCAAAAGGGTCACTCCGATTCAGTGTCTTATCCAAATTGACGTTAACTTGAGGCAAACCTAAGATCATCAAACTGATGACGCTAGAGAGAACGCCAGCAATTACGCCGAGTTTCTCAACCCAAGCCCATACCCGTTCGGACAAGCGTTTCTTCTGCATCAGCAGAATCATTTGCTCTTCCAAACGTTCCAGTCGCTCTGCTTGTTTCATTGCGGCATTGCTACCTATTGAGCTCGAGGAACTGAAACTCGGTGGCCTCCCCCTTTCCTGCTGAACGGTAGCTATGCGTTTTTACGACCTTGAGGTGCCCGTCGCGAATTGCTTTTTTCCGATACCGGCTGATGGTCATGGGTTGGCACGCCAGGATCGGCGCCAACTTATGACACGGAAGCATGAAGGAAGAAGCTGGTAGCTGTTGCTGCAAAGACCGCGCTATGTTCAAAAAAACTGTGTAGCCTGCCGGAACGTTGGGATCTGCCACTGGAGCGGATCTTCTTGCTTCCAGAATCGCGACGGTGAGAGGGTCGTAGCCAGGGACAGCCCGGCATTCCACCCAAACGCTATCGAAAGCCATCTCCGCGTCGGCCGGGTCCATGTGCAGATGGGCTGTCCAGAACTCCCGGCCGATCGCCCTTTTTATTTCGACCAAAGCCTGGTTCTCGTCCAGCTAGGTGAGCGCTATTTGAACCGCATCTTTTCATCCGTCATTTGAGGTGTCAGTCTGAAGGGATGAGAGCGCGTGGAGCAGAAGCAGAGGCGAAATGGCGAGGGCTGATCTCTGAGCAAGAGCAGAGCGGCAAGACAGTGGCGGAGTTTTGTCGTGAGCGCGGGATAGCGGCTTCGAAGCTATATTCCTGGAAGCGGCGGTGCGTGGGTGAGAAGGCTGCCTCAGGGTTTGTGCGGCTGCGGGCAACGCCAGCGGTGAAGACCGAGGTGGTCGCGACCGGTCGCAGTGGGATTGAGGTGCGGCTCGTAGGCGGACGCAGTCTTGTGGTCGAGTCTGGGTTTGACGCGAGCCACCTGCGCGCATTGTTAGCGGTGCTGGAGAGCCGGCCATGATGGGTTTGCCGAGTCTGCGCACGCTGGATGGCTTGCAGACGACCCGCATCTGGCTGGCGGTGGAAGCGACGGATATGCGCTGCGGGTTTGATCGGTTGGCGGAGCGAGTCAGTGCGGTGATCAGCCAGGACCCATTGAGCGGCCATCTGTTTGTGTTTGCCTCGCGGCGCCACGAGCGGCTGAAGATTCTTACCTGGGACCGTGACGGATACGTGTTGTGGTACAAGCGGCTGGAAGCCGGTGTTTTCAAGCTGCCGCGAGTCGAACAGGGGGCGCGTTCGGTGGAGCTTCGTCCGAGCGAGTTGGCCATGATGCTGGATGGAATCGACATGACGAAGCTCAAGCGGACGCCGCGCTACCGGCGAACCAACGCGAGCAACAAGGAGAAGGTAGCAAGTTAGTTTATCTCGGAGGAAGTGTGGCATAAATTAGGAGTGCCTACCGTTGTGTCCCACTTACCTGACGACAAAGAAGCGCTTAAGGCCATGGTTTCCACGCTGCTGGGCCAGCGCGACGATCTTTATCTGGAAGTTCTGAGACTGCAGGTAGAGCTGGACCGCTATAAGAAGGCCCGCTACGGCCCTCGCGCCGACCAGCTTCGTTCGGCCGACGAGCTGGCACAGTTGTTGCTGGCATTCGCCGAGCAACTGGAGAGCAAGCCAGTCAACCCCAGCGATGTTCCAGCCGAAGCCCCACCAGAAAAAGAACTGCGCTGGGTGAAGCAGCGCAAAGGGCGCCGGCATCTTGCCAACTTCGACCATCTCCCCGTGGCCAAGCATGTATACGAGTTGAGCGCCGAACAGCGGGCTTGCTCCTGCTGTGGTCTGGAGCGGAAGGAAATCGGCGCAGAGGAGAGTTGGCAGGTAGAGTATCATCCCGGCCACTTCGAGCGCCTTCATCATGTACGCAAGAAATATGCCTGCTCAACTTGCGAAAAGGGCGGCGACGGCCCGCAGATAGTGACCGCGGCCAAGCCTGAAGCTGCCATCGATAAAGGCATGGCGGGGCCGGGATTGCTGGCCTTCATCGTCACCAGCAAGTTCGCCGATTATCTTCCTCTCTACAGGCTGGAAGATATTTTCACCCGGCAAGGCTTCGAGATCTCGCGCGCCACGCAATCGGTCTGGTGCGGGGATGTGGCCGACCTGGTCGAGCCGCTCTATGAGTTGATGGCCGAGCGCCTGCGCGGCTCTCACGTTGTCTCCACCGATGACACCATCATGCCCATGCAGAGCATCGGCAAGACCGCCAATGCCAGGATGTGGGTTTACCTCGGTGACGACGCTCATCCCTACAACGTGTTCGACTTCACCCTTAACCGAGGCCGTGACGGGCCGAAGTATTTTCTCAAGGACTACCGCCAGGTGCTTCTGGCCGACGCTTACGGAGGGTACAACGGTGTGGTGGCCGGCAATGGGATCACCCGCGCCGGCTGTTGGGCCCATCTGCGCCGCAAGGTGATTGAAGCGGAAAAGGCTGCGCCGGAGATCGCGCGCCAGGCAATTGAGCGGGTCAGCGCGCTGTACGGCGTCGAAAAACAGGGTGCAGGTCTATCCGCTGTCGAGCGGCTGAAGCTGCGCCAGGAGAAGTCGGCGCCGATGTTGCTCGAGCTGCGCGAGAAGATGCTGGTCTGGAAAGAACAGCTATTGCCCAAGCATCCGATGGCGGAGGCGATCGGCTACGCGCTCAGCCAGTGGCAAGAACTGAACGTGTTCTGCTCCGACGGCGCAGTGGCCATCGACAACAACGCAAGCGAACGGGAGATGAAGCGCGTCGTGCTGAATCGCAAAAACTCGCTGTTCGTCGGCAACCCACGCGGAGGAAGAACGGCGGCCATCCTAGCCAGCCTGACCAGCACCTGCCGCCGGCATGAGATCGACCCGCAACTCTATTTCACTCAGCTACTGTTCAATCTCCCCACTACGCAACCAAGCGAGCTCTCTGCCTGGCTGCCCGACCAGTGGAAACTCAATCAATCGGCTTCGACAACACCCGCCTAATCCACAGCCCTGCGGTTTAAATAGCGCTCACGACAGGAGCGGATGTGACTTGGCGAAGCGCCCAAAGTCCCACGCCGGCGTCTGCCACTGGTGTTCCGTCTTCGCTCTCAGGTCATTCAAGTGGGCAGCCTGAAGAACGGCGGCCCATAGATAGGGTCCGAGGGGCCACTTACTCAGTTCCTCGACAGCTATGCGTAGAGATCGGTGGTCAAACAACTGTTCCCGCCAAGCGGTCACTTGCTCATAGGTGAATGTCGATTTGTGGTGATCTGCGGAGGCCATGTATTTCCTTGAATATCCCTGGATATCTTGAGTTTCTGAGTATCTGTATGTCTTATCTGTGTAACAAGTAACTACTTAGATAGAGAACGAACGTACATCCCAGTCGGGCGCGAGCGACGCAAGCTTTGATGCGAGCGGTTACTGCCGGCCGGCACGGGCTGCCAATACGAGCTTTTCCAAACAACGGCTGCTTACTTAAATGTAAGGTACCTCCTATATGCAGTAGGCGTCAATCTGCGAGCCCCAATATATTGAACTTTTACACATTCGTACGTGATTCGCCGGATGGAGACGCGGATCGATTTCGGGACACCTGTGGATTATTTTCGCCTTTTGTTCGCCTACACTGGTACTCATGTTTCCCCGACCAGAAGGCTCAAAGCTCGTCGTGGTTGAATGCAAGGGTTGCCACGAGAATATTCCGGCGCCGGTGGAGGGCATGCCGGCGCAACCGATCGCTGCAAGGTGTCCGCTTTGCCATGAGCATAGGCGCTATCTGCCGTCGGAGGTGTTCCTTGGGCGGCTTTCGCACCTGATGATCCGGAAGCCGGTGCGTACGGCAGATGGGCGGCTCGGATGATGGCGCCGCGGTTCAAAGGAAAGCCCAACTTCGTCTTCGCAGTTCCCTGCCCGCTCTGCGCTTACCAGATCCAGCCAAATGAACTGATGCGTCTGGCATCGCACATCATCAAGTGCCCGAAGTGCGGCGGCGTGTTCGACGAGATGAATGGCCGCAAGCCCATCAGCACCTCTTGACGGCCGCCCTGACGGCACGGCATACACTGGTGCCCATGCCAGACAAGCGGGCATTGCCTAAGCAAGCGGCGAGTTTCATCGAGACGATGGATTGTCTCCCGGTCTCCAAACTGCCTGATGGGCCAGAATGGACATATGAAATCAAACTCGATGGCTATCGACTCGAGGTCGTACGGAAGAGCCGTGTCACTACGCTTTATTCCCGGCGGGAGAATGTGCTCAACCAGAGGTTCCCTTACATCGCGAGCGCCTTACAGAATCTCCCGAATGACACGGTAGTTGATGGAGAGCTGGTGGCCCTCGGGCCCGATGGCCGGCCGGACTTTCATCTGTTGCAGAACTTTCGCTCCGCGGAGTCACGCATTGTCTACTACGCCTTCGACATCCTGGTTCATGAGGGGCGAGGTCTCACGGGGCTTCCCCTTTTCGAACGCCGAGCTATCTTGAGTGGCGTTGTCGAGCCTGGCGAGCACGTCGCGCTTTCGCAAGTGTCTGACCGGCCGGCGGCGGAGATGCTGCGATTCGTGAAGAGCCATGGCCTGGAGGGTGCGGTGGCAAAGCGCTCCGACAGCGTCTACCAGCCTGGTCAGCGGACCGGGCTCTGGAGCAAATATCGGATTGATCTTAGCCAGGAATTCGTGGTGGGTGGCTACATCCCAAGCAATCTGGGCATTGATTCGCTGGTGGTGGGCGTCTATCGCGGCAAAGACCTTGTCTATGCAGCTCGGGTGCGCGCCGGGCTGGTGCCTGCGACACGGCGTGAGGTCTTCGAGCGGCTCAAGCATTTGAAAACCCCGCAATGCCCGTTCGTCAACCTCCCTGAAGCGGCCGCCGGCCGATGGGGTCAGGGGCTCACTGCGGAGAAGATGAAGGAATGTGTTTGGGTGCGACCGGAGATGGTCGCGGAAATTCAGTTTCTGGAGTGGACCGGGGCCGATCATCTGCGACATACCAAATTTGTCAGGCTCAGAGAAGACAAGGATCCTTCTAGAGTTATTAAGGAAACTTAATGTAACGATTCACAGCGCGAGGTTTTCGGGCCGCGTATGATCTACGACCATGGGCACATTTCATAGCGTGCGCAAAGTGGTGAAGGAGACCGTTAGCGCGACATGCACGCGCTTCATCTCTGTTGAGGATAGCTCCGATTGGATTGCGGTACAGGTAAGCGAGCATTTGACCGACTGGACGAGGTCGTTCCCCAATACCTCGCGGAAAGTTTCGTCACGGCTGGGCCGCAGCCTTGAAGAGGCTGAAGCTTATGCAACCTATTTATTTGAGGTTAGCCTGCGGAATGGTTTTGTCCGAGCTCTCTAGCAGCCGGGGAGAACGGGAACAGACGTGACTAACTCGATCAGGTTGCCACCGGGGCTAACTTGGAAGGGGTAGGTCTCGCGACCAGGGTCCAACGGCCGTTTGACTTGCTTCTCGGCATCGTTGCTCTCATTCTGTTGGTCATCTGCGTAAATCTAGCGAGCCCTACACTGGCCAGAGCCATCCGCCGTCGTCCAGTTGCCGGCCTGCCCCATCTCCAGGCTGCCCTTGCCGTGTGGGACTATACCCCCTTTTTCGAGGAACTACGCCGAAGCTCCACGACACCCAAGGCAGCGTCACTTCCGTATTGCCGACCCGGGATGTGGCGCGAGAAGCTGGGAGATCAGAACCTAACCGCATAAGGGCTGGTGTTGCTCTATCCTGACTTCGAGGATTCTGATGAAGCCGTTGCTTTTTGTTCTTTGTATTGCGCTTGGATGTTGCAGTCTAAGCGCACAGCAGCCTGTGTGGCAGCCATCGCCGGGACATACGCAGATACCGATTTGGCCGGGAGCGGCTCCAGATCCGCAGCCTGTACGGGGGCCAGAAAACATGGAGACGTCGGGAAACGATTTTCTTCCTGGCGGCCGACCGGCAGTTGGAGTGAACAACGTGACCCGGCCAACGATCACAGTCTATTCGCCGCCGGGGAAAAATACCGGCGTGGCGGTGGTCGTGTTTCCCGGCGGCGGCTATCAGACGCTCGCCATTGATCTTGAAGGCTCCGAAGTTTGTGACTGGCTGACGCCGAGGGGAATCACGTGTGTGCTCTTGAAGTACCGCGTGACGGATGTGGGCCCGTATCCGAAATCGGGGCCGTATCCGGAATCACCTATGGCATTGGAAGATGCACAGAGGGCTCTGGGGCTGGTGCGGTTTCACGCGGTGGAGTGGCACATCAATCCGCACAAGATTGGCGTGCTTGGGTTTTCTTCAGGCGGGCATTTGTCGGCAGCAATCAGTACGCACTACGCCAGGCGTTTATATCCTGCGGTCGATGCCGCCGACAAAGAGAGCTGCCGCCCGGACTTTGCAGTACCTATTTATCCCGGTCACCTGTCGTTGGCTGCAGCTCAGTGGGACGCTACCCAAGGCACCAAAAAGTTTGCGGTCCCTCACGCGGCGAACGCCGATAGACAACTTTCGCTCAATCCAGAAATCCCTGTGACTCCTCAGACGCCGCCGACATTTCTGCTGCAGAACGAGGATGACCACGTAGACAATGTAGACGACGCGCTTGCTTACTACATTGCACTGAAGAACGCCGGTGTTCCCGTGGAGATGCATTTGTATGCTCAGGGAGGGCACGCGTTCGGATTGCGGCGAACGAAATTTCCAGCGACGGCATGGCCTGACCTGGTGGAAACATGGCTCAGGACGATTGGGATGGTTTCGGAGTAGCCGCGCTCGGGCAACGAAGATTGTTTGCCGCAAAACCCGAAGTGCTTGCCGCGCTGAAATCGTTTTCTACCCCGTATTGAGAAGCCTTTCCGGAGTGCCTTGGGACAGGATACTTATTCTCAGAATGGCTGCAATAGGTATGCGTCCTGCCAGGCGGCTACGGAGCGCGAAAGCTTCTGAAGCAGATCTCAAGATTCGGCACCCGGGTATAGACTGTTGTGGATCTTTGGAGGCACGACCGTGTCCAACCGCACTCTCACACTTTTATCGCTTATGGTGGCGTTGAGAATCGCCGCTCTTGCTGCGGATCTTCCCGGCTCGAAGGACCCGCCGGGAATGAAGCGCTACGAGGGTAGCGAAATTATCGGGTACAGAGAGCCAAAGTTCGACGAATTCCTGCTGCCGATGGGTCCGCCTACTTCGCAAGATCCTCCGAAATATGCAAAGAGCCTGAAAACCGAAGGGTTGGTCAGCAGGTACACCTATGTGGCTCCTGCGGGCAGAACTCCAACGGAGCTTCTTCGTAACTACAAACTCGAATTTCAGCGATTGGACCTGGTGACACTCTACGACAAAGGTGCGGGCGAGGGCGGCTGGTTTGGACCGACCCTGACCCCGATAGCGGTGGAAGACAAGATTGGCGACATTCTGACCTATAACCAAGCGCAGGAACGCGTCCTGGTGGGCAGGTCGAAGGATGCGTCGCCTACGTACTACTACGTTTTTGTCACCTCCTATCGAGACGGAAATATGCCGGATCGGCTTCACTCACTGGTGACGAAGGATATTGCGCTGGCGGAGTTAGTGGTGGTAACTCCGCAGCAGATGGAACAGAAGATGGCGTTCGTGAATGCCGGAGAGATGTCGCGGTCGCTGGCGGATTCCGGCAAGATCGCACTGTACGGAATCTATTTCGATACAGACAAAGATTCCGTGCGGCCTGATTCGCAAGCTACCTTGCAGGAGATTGCGAAGCTGCTCACCGCCGATCGAGGCCTTAAAGTTTCTGTGGTAGGGCATACGGACAATCAAGGAAAGCCGGACTACAACCTCGACCTGAGCCGCCGCAGAGCTGCAGCGGTGGTTCGCGAGCTGACTTTGAAGTACGGTATTGCGGCTGATCGATTGAGTTCGTTTGGCTGCGGTTTCTACGCGCCCGTCGCCTCGAACGATACTGAGGATGGCAAAGCGAAAAACCGGCGCGTGGAGCTGGTTAAGTGGTAGTGTGCCGGGCGTCTTTCCCCGCGAGACCTCAATCCGCTACTGTCACTTATGACAGGTACGGGGCGAGCTGGGCGCGCGTATTGTATCTGGGTTAACGAAAACAACTTAAGAGGTTGACTTATAATGGAAAGACACACGAGGCACTCGAGGAGTCAGGTACTAACCATAGTATTTCTGCTTTTGCTGAGTGAAGGTTGCAAGAAAACCAATTCTGGCGGCCCTGAGTCCGCCGCACCCGCTGCCCCTGCCACCCAGGCTGCCGCGGCTGCCCCCGCTGTGCCACCACCTTCTTTTTCCGCCGCGCAAAAGATCGGGATGTTCGTGTATCCCAAAAACAATCAGAGCCACGACCAGCAACTCACGGATGAGTATGCCTGCTATACCCAAGTCCAGCAGCAGACCGGAATAAACCCGGACGCTGCAGCTCCGTCAGGTCCGTCTGCGGCGCAGGTACAGGCTGCTGAACAGCAGGCTGCCGACAACGCGCCGCAAGCCCAGGGAGGACGGGTGCGCGGAGCTGCGAAGGGGGCTGCCGGAGGAGCAATGGTCGGGGCGATCACAGGAAATGCCGGCCGGGGGGCGGCTGTCGGAGCGACTGTCGGTACCGTGCGGGGAGGAAGAAAACAGAGGCAGGCGAACGAGCAGTCCCAGCAAAATGCAGCCCAGTCCGCAGGGGCACAGGCGCAACAGCAAGCCAACCAGGCCAAGGCCGCCTACAACAAGCAAATGGACACTTTCAAGCGAGGATTCTCGGCTTGCATGGATGCCCGCGGTTATTCGGTCAAATAACAGCACGAGAAACGATACGAACCACGGCGGCTGCTCTCGGAGTGCGGCCTTAAGGAGGCGTGAGAGCGTCAGTTGCGATATCAGTGAGTGGCTTACCTACCGGACAGTCATGACATGGACACATGTTTGTCCGATAGGATGGTTGAGGCGATGCTGCGAAAGAGGCTGCAGGACAATCTGCGTACGGCGCCAAGACCCTATTGGCTTTTGAAGCTGTTTTTGCTGCCTCTCCATCAGCCGGCACTTTCCCTTGAGATCTGTGCACCCCCGGTTGGCTTTTTCGCCCAACTCAACTGGTGCCTGCAGATCGCGTTCTATTGCGAAGAACATGGGTTGGTTCCTCTGCTCAGCGCCGTCAGCCCTCAGTATCGCGACCCAGGGCGTTCCCGAAATTGGCTGGCATATTTCTTTGACGTTGAACCGGTCAGGAAGCCAGATTTCGTTATTCGTGATTTGCGCCAACTTCATCTTGGCGGCCGTGGCGAGATTCCCACTATTGAAAGAGGCGCCGCCCTCAGGGCGAAATATTTGCCCGTCAGATCGGAGATCACGCAAAAGGTGGAATCATTTGCCGCCGCAAACATGGCTGGGCGCAATGTGCTCGGCGTTCACTTCCGGGGAACCGATAAAACGTTGGAGGCGCCCAGAGTAGAGCGGGAAGTCGTTACACAGGCCATAGGGTGCTTTTTGCAGAAGAATCTCCACATCGACTGCCTGCTTGTAGCAAGCGATGAAGCGTCCTTCATCCCCTATATTCGAGATGCTTTCCCTGCTCTTCCGGTAGTGAGCCACGACGACCTGTTCCGCAGCGACTCCATCCAGAACCTATACCAGCAAGATCTCGGCGAGGGAAATTACCACAAAGGCGAAGAGGCGCTTATCAATTGCCTGCTGCTCTCCCGTTGTAGCGCGGTGATTCGGACGACTTCGTTTCTTTCCGCCTGGGCCTCCATTTTCAATCCGGCGCTGCCCATTGTGTTGCTGAACGCGCCGTACCCAAATAGTCTCTGGTACCCGGAAAAGCTGTTGATTCCCAGATCGCTAGCCGGCTATGGACCCATGAAGTGACAATGGTTTGCGGATACGAAAGAGTCGGCGCCCAGCTCCAGCCCGGGCAAGTCACCATAACCCGTTTACAGGCACTCGCCAGATGAGCCGAAGGCAATATGAGACATTCGTGGTCACGGGAAGCGGTCGCCTAGAACCAGTGGCTTCCGCGATAAGAGCCTTGCATGATTCTCTCTTCCAATCCCTCGTCTCCCCAAACGCATTTGAGTTCCAATTGACGTGTACGCGATCCGGACTACTGCCGGTGGGAAGTGGATCGACCGGTCATCGGTTGAAATCGTCGATCAGCGCTGGCCGCTCGCTACGTGGCTCTTACCTGGCTTGGGAACTTCAAGAGGGGTCTGAATGCTGCCGAAACGACCGCTGACCGGGTCCCATACGCCTAAATGCAGAAACATATCCTCCGGAGACAAATTAATCCGCTGACTTACGGTGAAGTGTAGGCCAGGGGGGCGACGCAGCACATCTTCAGGGAGGATCACCGTCATCTCCTCAGCCCGTTGCTCTACCATGATCCCCTCGCTGTTGAGCGCACTGGCCACGACACCCAAGACGGTCTGATGTATTCCGTCAACGGTTGTCATTGTCAGCGCGTCTAGCGGCACCGTATAGCGAATCAGGAACGGAACCGAACCATTTTTGTAGGGAGGAAACGGCACTGCGCTCAGATCCAAATTGGCAACTGCGGGATCTGATGCAGGAAACAGGGCCGCCCCAAAGACAATAGGGCGGTCGCGGAGTTCGCTCTCTTCGAGCTTCTCTCCGCTTTGGAGGAGACGCATTCTTGTTCTGGCGGGGGGTTGGGTCTTCCCGCGAATACTGCCGTCGGCGAAGTATCCACTTCGGTAGCTTAGCTGATATGCGGCTCCATCCACCTCGACGTGGACCTTATGCCATTTGTTATCGAAATGCAGGTGACGTGGTGAATAGGTAAGAGTGTAAAAGCTGCCATCCGAACCAAGAAGATGCTCCGTGATCGCCTTGAAGGCATTGTCGTCATAGAACGCGTGCCCACCAGTGGCTTGGGCCACATCGTTCATGGCTCTGTGCTGCTGCGCCCTATCCATTGTGATCGTGTCCGGCTCAGAGATGAGACCTCGGGCATCAATAGGGTAGATGGCAATGCGTCCCTGATCCAAGTCATCGTAGAGATCGCGCCAGACTTCATCATTTTGCAACGGGATAGCATCAGGAATAAGAAATGCTGTGGAACCTCCGGAGAACCAAAGGACATTCTTTCGCCCGGGGAGGGAGCGCAAAGAGATGACCATCTGATCCAGCGTGTCAATATCGCTTAGATATTCGCGTTCGAGCGGTGGAAACCGGGGAATTGCTTTATTCACCGCTTGCAGCAGCAGCTTGCGGTTCGACGTGAAACTCTGCACCAGAAAACAGCCCGATCCTGCACGCAGGTAGATTGCCAGAGGTTCCCCGTCGGGCCGCTCGCTCAGAAACTTCGTCAGCTCATAGTTGAGGTACATCTGTTCGGCCATATCCATGTTGGCGATATCGATCAGCAGGATATTCAGGGCGGCCGGTTGATGGAGCAGATAGTCGTTACTGTAGATGCCATCCGTGCTCGCGGGCTGTATTGTTGCAGCATCCGCGCTGCTGTGCTCTTCAAAAGAAGCAATCACCTGAAGCTTTTTGTTATCGAAGATATGAAAAGCAGATTGACCCAAGCCATGAACCGGATTGCCGTCCGCATCCGTAACCGTCACATCGGTGAGAACAACGCGAGTATCGGTGTGAAATGAGTAGGTCGACTGGCCGGGTAGCGTCTGCACTGGGGACTGCTCTTGTGATTGGGTCGGGAGGAAGAGCGCTTCCGACGCGAGAAAGAGTGTCAGAACCAATGTCGAGCTTCGCGGAATCATCGGCCACACCCCGCAACGCGCCTGCTGCACAACACATTATGGACGGATGAATGAGCTGGCAAGTTGCCGTACAATCAGCTTCAAAATCTCCTGAATAGTCTTATTTTTAGTCACTTGCCTGATGATTGCCTGGTAAACAGATGAAGTTAGCCTTGGCAAGCGCCCCTTTCGCCCTAGATGGCGGGGAGCGTCGAAGGGGCTGCGCACGGTCGTTTTCAACCCATGTACGCTGGTGCGAACATGGGGCACCCGTCCCGTTCCTCATGTGTTGCTGTCAAACGTCAAGGCCGCTATGGCTCGCAACGCTCGTAAAGTACGGTTCTCGTGGCGCGCCAGCCCTGAAGCTGCTCATCCCGCTTTTCCCCGAGCCTTACCAAACGGGGAGTTTTACAGTTAACAAACTATGACTTTTTCCAGTAGCTCTCCGACACAAAGTCTTCGTAGCCTCTAGTCGTGTCCGTCGTTACGAGGCCGGCTTGCCGGCGGTTTCTGTCACGCCGCTTCGCTTACTGTTCGATCGAGCACCTCCAGCTTTGACATCAACCGCGCTGCTGGTAGTGAGCGATGCCGGTGCAGGCTTCAATGTAGAAGCGGCAAAGAAGAACCGGGGATTGGGGCATGATCTGTCCTTAGGTGAAAAGTAAAGGCGAAGCCTGATTTCGAATGAGAGCCCTGGTTTTTACATCACTATCGGCTTCGATACGAACGTACGGCCCTTCAACACTTCGTGAATTGCCAGAACCAAATCAGGGCATAGCCGCGACTTGGTGACGTAACCGCTGGCCCCAGCTTTAAATGCTGCAGCAAGAAAGTCCGGGTCTTCATGAATGGTTAGAAATATTATTTTCGTATGGTGATTCACCTTTTGGATTTGTTTTGCGGCTTCGAGGCCGTTTAGCAACGGCATCGAAATATCGGTGACCAGAACATCGGGATCTAACGTCAAAACGGCACTGACAGCTTGATTCCCATTTTCGACTGTCCCCACAATCTCAAATTCTTCGCCCAGTGTGGCGCAAACCCTTGCGATCACCTCCTGATGATCATCAGCCAGCAAAACGCGAACTTTGCACAAGTGCACTCCTCCGTTCTCCGTTGGCCGATCCCTCCCAAAAAGCTCCATCTGCATTTTGCTTTGAGGGTGAATAGTTGCCTACTGTCACTTGCGGCAATCAAAGCTGTGGTAATTCGTGACCAGACGGGGCCGGCAGTTTGCAAACTTGAGAGGCAAGGATTAGCGGTTTCCGGCGAGAGGGTCGGTCTGACCACGAATTATGGGCCGGATCGCCAGGCCTCACCACGACGTTCAAGGGGGGATAGGGGGTCCATGGGGTCCCCTTATCTTTCCCTGACTTTAGCGGAAGCCTTCATTGAATCAATTGCGACGATGGATCGACTTTGTCATTGCCACTGAGGAAGCGACCCCCACCGAGAGCGATGGCAAAGACCAAGTAGGCGCCCAGAAGCATCAACCAAAACGCTGGCCAGCTTCGTTTCCGTGCCCAATTGCGCCAGCCAGTCAAAAGAGGACCGACCAACCAGCAAATGAGTGTCAAGGTCAGAGGAGCCAACAGTCCGATAAGGATTTTGCTCTCTAACGGCAGATCATCAAAAAGCAAAGCAAACCTCTCTGGCGGCGAGTCAATCCAAAGGCTGCGCGCGCTCTACTTCCGCTCACCGGAAGTCGAACAACAACTTTGTCGAAGCGGATCCAGACGTCGCAGTCAGAAGCCCTGATCACGGAGCCGACGGCGCCAGCCGGGAACTCGTCGCCCACCTGCCGGCCATTCTGTGAATTATAGAGCGCTCACCGAGATCCTCCCGAACCCCGTCAGCAAGCCGGTTCAGAAATGCCTGGTTAATGTCCAGTTCCCTTGCCACCCCTGACTAACGCTTTGGACGGCGAAGCGGCGTTAATCCAGAAAATGTGCCGGGCATCTTCGTCGCGCAACTCCTGGCAATGGTGTGGCCGGCGATGGGGAGAAGTGCCTTCCACAAACCCGACGGGCTGCAGCAAGTTGACGAAATGCCCACGTCGTCAAAGTGGATGGATTCTGAATTGCCAGCCGGTTTCCTGAAGGGGAATTTCAGGATAATGTGTTCAAATATTGTTACCAAATAACGACAAGGGAGACGGTGTCGTGGGATTGATCGTGAAAAGCTATATGATGTACAACCAGATTCCTATCTCGTTTTGCCTCAATCTAGAACTCCACGCTAAGATTGCTAAGTGATGGACTCTTCACGCGAAACGCTGAAGCCGGACGAGCGTGGACCTGGGGATGCAACGGCCAAGTCTCAGGCGAAGTTAGCGCTGGCCCTGGGAGTGATCGCAATAGCGCTCAGCTTGGTTCTTGGGCTTGTTTCTCTCATCTCGGTCCGTCGCCTGGAGCGCGAGGTGGCACGGCTCAGCCAGCAGACGGAAGGTTTCAGCCGGCTGGTCGTGCGCGCACAGGAACAATCGCAGACGTTGGCTCAGCAGGCCTCGCAGGCATCTGCGAACGCGCAGGCAGCCGCGCAACAGCGCGACCTGGCGAAGCAGGATCAATCGAACTCGGAGGCGCAGGCGCAACTGGCGCGGCAGCAGGCAGCCGCCGAGCAGCAAAAGGCAGCTCAAGCCACACAGCAGGCTGAGCAATATCGGCAAGAGCGAGAGGCGGAACTTGCACAGCTGCAAGAGGCTCTGGGGCAGATCGCCGAAACACACCGTACCGCCATGGGCCTGGTGATGACGCTGGATAGCAAGTCGGTTCGCTTCGACTTTGATAAGGCGAACATTAAACCGGAATATCGGGACATCCTTAATCGCATCGCCGGGATCCTTATGACGCTTAAGGGATATTCGATTGCTGTCTATGGATATACGGACGACATCGGCACACAGACGTACAATTTGCAACTCTCACAGCGTCGCGCCGAAGCTGTCCGCGACTTCCTGGTGGAGACCGGAATTTCCCCGGCGACCATCACGAGCACCAAGGGTTTTGGCAAAGCCGACCCTCGCGTTGCGGGCGACAGCGACCAGGCGCGTGCCGCCAACCGCCGGGTCGAGATCGGCATAGTGGATTCGAAACTTATCACGAACGGCCCTCTCGCCGTGCCGAAGTGAATTGGGCGGTATACCAGGATCACCCGCCGAAAGTTGTCTTACCAGGGAAACGGCGATCAAGTTAACGACGCGGATTTTATTACTTCGCGTCTACTTCCCCTTCGCGACGTTAGGCACTGAAGTTACTGTCTTTCCTATCTGCGCTCGATGAGCGCTTCCGCCATATTGCGCCTTCTGGAAAAGCCAGGGCTCTTGTCTGGAAGCGGTCCGTCTGCTAGCTTGGCGAGCAGCACCATGAGAGTCGAGGAGGAAAGAGCACAGATGTCAAAAGTTCGTGTCGCGGGATTTGGCGTTTCGCTCGACGGTTTCAGCGCTGGGATCGAGCAGAGCCTGAGCGATCCGCTTGGTAAGCGCGGAACCGAGATCTTTCAGTGGTTCTTTCATACCCAGACCTTCTGCTCAATGCACGGGCAAGAGGGTGGATCCACCGGCGACATCGACGATGAATTTGCCCATCGGGCGATGGACAACTTCGGCGCCTTCATCCTCGGCCGGAACATGTTCGGCCCTGTGCGCGGCCCGTGGCTGGATGACTCCTGGAAGGGCTGGTGGGGCGACGATCCGCCTTATCATGCGCCCACCTTCGTTCTGACACATCACGGGCGTGAGCCTCTGGTCATGGAAGGCGGGACAACTTTCTACTTCGTGACCGGTGGAATCGGTGAAGCGCTCGAGCGCGCGAAGCAAGCTGCAGGCCATAAAGACGTGAAGATTGGGGGAGGCGTCTCGACAGTGCGGCAGTATCTGAAGGCCGGACTCATCGATTCCCTGCATCTCGCGTCGGTTCCTGTTTTGCTCGGTCAAGGGGAACGGTTGTTTGAGGGGCTGGATCTGCGTGCGCTGGGCTTTTCCGTAACCAATCGCAAAGCTTCGGAATACGCGACTCATCTCACGCTGGAAAAGGTTTAGCTACCCAAGCGTACCTTAGCCGGCACTTGTCCGAGAGGATGGATAGGATAGCTAAAGGACCGGAAGACGTGAAAAAATCAGTTAGGGCTGCAGATGAATTGCCATGAACGTGGATGACCTGGAGCGTTTTACATTGGCGTTCATCCGCATCCATTGGGGGCACCCACTGGATGCGCGCTGGGAGGACGACGAGATGCGGAAAGGGTTTACGAGAGAACCACGACGGGACGAGCCCGCAACGGGAGGCAAGAACTACATCACGCGGAGCGGGCTGCAGCGGCTCAAAGATGAGCACCGGTTTCTGCTCACCAGGGACCGCCCAGCCGTGGCGGAGGTGGTGGCGTGGGCTGCCAGCAACGGCGATCGCAGTGAAAACGCCGACTATCTGTACAGCAAGCGGCGCCTGCGGCAGATCGATGGGCGGATTCGCTTTCTCACGAAGCGAATCGAAGCCGCGGAAGTGGTGGACCCGGAAGCTCCGAGAGCGCGGCAGACGCAGACGAGGGCATTCTTCGGGGCGACGGTACGCTATGCCAATTCCGCGGGAACGGAGCGAGTGGTGAGCATCGTAGGTACCGACGAGGTCGATCTCGAGCGTAACCACATCAGTTGGGTGTCACCTCTGGGGCGCGCGTTGATGAAGTCGGCAGCGGGTGACAGCGTAGTGCTCGAAGCGCCGGGCGGGACAGAACACCTGACTGTGCTGGAAGTGCGTTACGAGCGCATTTCCGTGGAACCGTTCCGCGAACCACCTGGATTCGAGGCCTCGGCAAAGGGAGCTCCCTCACCGACGCTCACCCGACGAAGAAGAGACGATACCGCACAGGTCGTGAAAGAGCGAATGGTTCGAGGCAGCATGCTGCTAGAAGCGCAGAACGGGCCCCACTGCGGAACTCCAGGTGCTCCTGTTTGTGTATTCCTGCTTTGACAGCCAGCTGAGATACGGAGGACTCCCACTCCCGATTTCCGCTTCGTTTCCGCCCGAAGTGCTCGTGCGAACGATGGTATCTCCGATCGAAAAGCGCATCGAGAGCAGAGGGGTGAGCTTGATGTCGTTCGATAGTGCCAGGGTGATTGCGCCATTCTCGACCTTTTGCGGTTGCTTCGAATCGATATAGCTCGTTTCCCCGGGCCGTAGGGGCTGAGCTACTTGTGTGACCAGGAATCCAGGGCGTACGGCAAACGAAAGGCTGTTGTGAGGTGTTTCATACGCAAGCCGTAGTCCCAAGCCAACACTCATCGTCGACCCGATAAACGTCGAATTTTTTACCACGGGGTTTGGCTGGTTTTCCAACGCGAAGCTCACACTCACCCATCGCGTGAGGCCGTAATCCAGTGCAATGCCCATCCCCGGATTTTGCACGCAAAGAGTACACGACCGGGATGCCGTACCGAACGGCATGGAACGGAAATAGGGAGCAATCGAAACCCGGCGGAACTCCTGTGCGGCCGCAACTTCTTCATCCGACGGCAGAAAATGCACCCCACGCGATCGTTCCATAGCTTCGCTGTGCTGCCAATCGCGATACCAGGGAGCTTTGAAGCGGACCGCGTTCGCCATGGTCCTGCTTGGGTTCAGCGCACCCCGTATGATTTTTGGCACCAGCCGGGCGCGGTTGTCCCCCTGGATGCGGTCGCTGACAAATCTATCCAGGGTGTCTTCCGCAAGCATCCATAGGGTTCCAGCCGTGGGCGTGACAATGAAATCGACCCATCCAGTGTTGTTCGTGTAATGCTTGTAAGTGCCGGGTTCTGTGCAACGAGTCTTGCAGTGGATGGGATAGGTCCACCCCCCCTCGTTGCCAATGCCTGCTTCTCCCAGAGGACTGATCTCTGAATGGGTGCTGTAAACGGTGGCCCATAAGAATGCCTTGAATCGACTCTCCCAGTATGCGCGGTTTGCGCTGATCTCGAGCTCGCGGCCCCTGGGATCATTCTGTATCTCAATAAATCCGCTTACGGCGCCCTGCATCGGGTGCCCGGTGTAGTTCACCAGAAAATCGTCGCCGTCATTCCATCGCCTCATATTGAACTGCCGTAGCGAGGCGGCGTAGTCGTGCCAAAACGGCTTGTTTGCCAGCAGGTTTCGAATCTGATCGTCGCTTGCGGCGCGGAAGCCATTCTCAATGACGTTGAAAAACAGTGATTGCGCTAACAGTCCTCCCCAGTGGTAGTGTTCTGATTTCGCGTAAGCATCCGCGCCGGCCTCAGCGGTAAGCACCTCACTGCTTTCCGATCCCTCCCGATGCGGCGCAAGACGCCCAAACATCGCCCAGGCGGCTCCGACATTCACGCCATCAAATCTCAACCCCCCACGGGAGACCAGCGTTCCATCCAGCCCATTGTCTTCATCTGACCTGAACCGATCAAAATCAATCGCTTCTTGATCTGGATACGGATGTTGTGTTCCGATGAGCGGCTGCGTTGGGAAAACCGCTCTCTGGTGGGGCGCAGCTTCAGGCACTAAATCCAGGTTCGCGGTCTTAAAGGCAGGACGTACGTAGACGTGGTATTCGCGGTCGTGCATGCCGGGAATATCAAAATTCCAATCGCCGGCGAAAGCAACCATCGCAGTATCGGAGCCCTGCTCTCCAGCCTTGTTTACTGTCCAACAAGAGGTGTTCTCCGTTCCTGGTTTGTTAGCGGAAAGGTCTGCGCATGCTTCGTGATCGTGTTGGAAGGCAGCTACCCCCTCCTGCATGTCTATGGTCGTTACTTGAACGCTCGCGAGAGAAGGGGTTCTGCTATCGGCCGGCCAGGCGTGGGCAGAACTTGCGGGCAGAGCAGTTAGGGCGAGCGCAAGGAGCAGTCCCTGCGGACGAAGTCGGTTCATTGGTCATTTTCCTCAAATGCTTGCCGTTGAATCGGGATCAGTCTTGCTCGCGTTGCCAAGAAGCGGCGTTTCGCCGCTCATCACGTATCTACCAGGGGAAAGGTGCGTCTGTGCCGCCGGAGAGCAATGACATCAGAAGCTTGGTTTTCAGGGCTTGCGAGTGAGGCAGAACGGGGACGCTCCATCAGAACCGGCAAAGAGGATACTCAGCTTTTTCATTGTCGTCTCTCCTATGTGTTTGAGGCGGTCGCAGCTATGCTCT
Organism: uncultured Acidobacteriaceae bacterium; assembly: GCA_963785315.1. Classification (GTDB taxonomy): domain Bacteria; phylum Acidobacteriota; class Terriglobia; order Terriglobales; family Acidobacteriaceae; genus PALSA-350. The sequence goes on from CAWAUX010000005.1 coordinate 20,555, forward strand.
GCACCCAGGTGCGCGTAGTTGTAATCGCCGAGCGCCTAAAGATGGAACCGAACTCAGGTTCCACCTGTTATAGTGCACCGCGAAGGAGGGCCGTTAGAGAACTGTCACTTGCGACAGGTACACCTGGTTGTATCGGAGAGAAAGCATGATTGCCGTGAGCAAGGCCAATGGCGCTCGGTTTACATTTCCGGCGGGGTGAACCTACACTGTTGGTGTGAAGGCATGAGGAGGCATTATGAAAGCTACGCTGGCGCTTCATAACCTGGGACAGAGCCTATGGCTCGACAACATCACCCGTGACCTGCTCGATAACGGCACATTGAAGCGGTACATCGATGATTTATCGGTGACGGGCTTGACCTCAAATCCGACCATCTTTGAGCACGCCATCTCAAAAAGCAGCTCGTACGATGCGCAGGTCGCCCAGCTAATGAAGGCCGGCCTCTCGAATGAGGACGCGTTCTTCGAGCTGGCATTGCAGGACTTGACGCGTGCCGCTGATCTGTTCGCTGCGGTTCACGAGAGAACGGCGGGCGTCGACGGCTTCGTTTCGCTCGAGCTGTCGCCGCTATTGGCCTACGACACCAAGAAATCTGTAGCAGCGGCAAAGGTTCTCCACGAAAAAGCCAATCGCCCCAACTTATTCATAAAGATTCCGGGAACAACCGACGGCGTGCCAGCGATTGAGGAATCGATTGCAAACGGCATCGCCATCAACGTTACGCTTCTGTTCTCTCGTGAGCAGTACCTGGCATCGGCGGAAGCGTACATGCGCGGGCTGGAGCGGCGCGTGTCCGCGGGTCTGAGCCCAGATGTTCGCTCCGTCGCATCCGTCTTTCTGAGCCGTTGGGACGGCGCAACCATGGACAAGGTTCCCGACGCGTTGCGCGATAAATTGGGGATCGCTGTTGGGCAACAGGTCTACAAGGCGTATCGGGATACGCTGGAGTCTGATCGTTGGCAACGCCTGGCCAATTTCGGTGCCCGTCCGCAACGTTTGCTGTTTGCCAGCACCGGTACCAAAGACCCCAAGGCCTCAGATGTTCTCTATATCCAGGCGCTCGCTGCGCCAAACACGATCGACACCATGCCGGAGAAGACGCTACTCGCGTTCGGCGAGCACGGTAAGGTAACCGGGACGCTTCCGCGCAATGGGGGAGATTGCGAGTCTGTTCTGGCAGATTTTCGAAAGGCAGGAATCGATCTCGACAAACTTGCTTCGGACCTGCAATCGCAAGGAGCCAAGTCTTTCGACGAATCGTGGAAGACACTGCTCGACGCCATAGAGAGTAAAGGCAAAGTCCTACAAGGCTCCAACTAGACGTTGTCTCCTGAGATTCGGCATAGCCGTGCAGCAGTACTACGGGATGATGCCCTATAACCCTTCTGTAACCCCTGTGCGTGGGAGGTGAACCGCGAGATAATTCATTGCAGTCTGAGATTGGAGTTCCATCATGAGCAAGGAAAGTTCGACCGCTGTCGCAAGTTCCTCTCCGGCGGGGTCACTTCGCCTGAATCGCACTCTTGGCCTATGGAACCTGATCATCATCGGCATGGTGATTATTCAGCCGACGGCGCCGATGGGCATCTATGGCGTTATCAGCAATAAGGCTCAGGGCCATGTCGTCACGACCATCCTGATCGCCATGGTGGCCATGCTGCTTACGGCTATCAGCTACGGACGCATGGCACGCGTCTATCCGAGTGCCGGCTCGGCGTATACCTACGTGGGCCAGGAGATCCATTCCTCTTTGGGCTACATCGTCGGCTGGGGCATGGTCATGGACTACTTGCTGAATCCCCTGATCTGCACCGCCTTTTGCGCCAAAGCGGCGATGAATATCCTTCCCGGACTCTCCTATTACGTGTGGATTCTTCTGTTCGCCGCTTTCTTCACCTGGGTCAACCTGCGCGGCGTAAAAACCTCGGCACGCATGAACGAGGTTCTTTGCATCGGCATGGTCATCGTGGTCTTCTTCTTCCTTGCCAGCGTGGTTCGTCTGCTATGGCATGCGCAGCACGACCCCGGCTTTTTCATACGCCCTTTCTACAATCCGGCAACATTTCATCCATCCAGCATTTTTGCCGGCACCTCAGTGGCGGTGCTCACCTACATAGGCTTCGACGCCCTATCCACTCTCTCAGAAGAAGCAGAGAATCCGCGCCGCAACATTCTGCTGGCAACAGTATTAGTTTGTCTGATTGCGGGCCTCCTGTCGGGGCTGGAAGTCTACGCGGCTCAACTGGTGTGGGGCTCCAAGCCTTTCCCGGCCGACCGCGTAGAATCGGCTTTTGCCATCATTGCGCGACAGGCCGGCGGGGTGGTTCTCTTCCAGTTGATTAATTTCACTTTGCTGGTGGCTAATATGGGATCAGGCATGGGCTCCCAGCTTGCCGCAGGACGCTTGCTCTATGGGATGGGACGGAGCGACGCAATTCCCAAATCATTTTTTGGCGCCATTGAGCCCAAACGACGGATTCCGCGAAACAACATTTTGATTGTTGGGGTATTTGCTTTGGTGGGCGCCGGGGTGCTTGAATTTTTTGCCAACAAGCTGGGCGGCGGAGCCTACGAGATAGGGGCTCAAGCGCTGAATTTTGGCGCCTTTATCGCCTTCATGGGAGTTAATGCAGCGGCCTTTGTCCACTATTGGCTCCACGGAAGGGTAAGAACGGTTAGCAGCTTCTTAGTGCCGGTCCTTGGCTTCCTGATCTGTGGCTTTATCTGGCTGAATCTGAGCCGTCCCGCGCTGATACTTGGCGCTGTTTGGATGATCGCAGGTATCGGCTATGGCGCTATCCGCACAAGAGGATTCAAGGCGGAACTGGTTAACTTCGATATTCCCGCGGAAGACGCTTGAGGAGTGGATGGCTTCGCTCCCAATCGAACAAGTTGGTTGTGCGCCAAATCTCAGATTGCGTGTTTTCAAGCAGAGGAGTCCATTTGGGAAAGAACTTGCAGAAGAGCGACTCCGCGTGAGCTCGCCTTGCTATAGGTGAAAAGCTCCCGCCCCGGGTCACTGTCAAAGGTCATGTACCAGTAGTAGTCGTCAGCGTTGATCTTCGAAAAGCCCATACGGCATCCCCTACCCCAGATTTCGTAGGCGTCGTGGTTTAGCTCTGGAGAAAGTAGATTTGCACCCTTCGTGATGGCACGATATGAGGACGAACCAGAGTAGCGCGTCCTTCCGCCTAAGGAGGCAAACGTTCGTATCTGGGAATGAATACCGTCAGCGCCAACAACAATCTTCGCATTGATGATCCGGCAAAGGCCTTCGATGATTACTCCAAGCACTACGGCTGGGAGAAAGATCGTGCGCATGACATGGGAGCCATGGGCATCTACCAAACTTTCCGGACCGGCAAGCCCCTTTATACCGGCGGAATGATGGCTCGCAAAGGCCCCGGCATGCCCGAAGGTATTCCGCCGCACTGGCAATTCTACTTCACCGTCGACGACATCGAAGCTGCGCAGAAACGTGTGATGGATGCGGGCGGCAAAATAGTGCTGCCTCCCATGGACGTCCCTGGCGGATCGCGCATCCTACAGGCCACAGACGATCAGGGCGGCCACTTTGCCCTGATGCAGGGACCAAAATCGTAACCGCGATGTACTCATGTGCGGAGCAGCCGTTTTCGGTTTACAGGAGGGCGGCTGCCGAACTTCCACTGGAGTTTGAAAAGGTTGAGAGGAGAGAGTTAGATGTCCGAGAAGATGATGACCTGCCTGTGGTTCGACCATGGGAAAGCACGCGAGGCGGCCGAATTCTATGCAGCCACGTTCCCCAACAGCCACGTCCGAAGTCCGCCGTCTGGGCCGGATGGCGAATCAGTTTGGCGTACTGAACGTGGCGATTGAAGAACGTCGTTGAGAAAGCATCACCTCAGGGACGGTCGACCACCAACCTCCTTAAAATGCCAGATGTCAAACCGAGAGAACATCTCGCATGGATCAGTGTTTTTCAGATCCGCAAAGGCGAGAACGAGTACTTTCAACTGTATTCGGACGACATAATCTTGCACGGATATCAGGGTATTGAACCAGGGTTGGAGAGCGTGAAGCAGTTCTATAACAGCTTTTGGAAGCTGTTCCCAGATGCGCAAGTGCTAATCGAAGATCTGATTGGAGAGGACGACCCATTAGTGGCCCGATACACGATCACAGGAACGCTGCACGAGCCCTTCATGGGTGTTCCTGCGACCGGACAACGCATCGAACTTCCAGGAATCAGCATCTTGCATTTCAGAAACGGCCAATGCTTTGAGCGTTGGACCTGCTCAGACTCGCTGGTGCTATTGAATCAGATCGGAGCGCCCGTCGTTGGTGCGCCGCGATAACACCCGTTTTCGACGGACTGCATAGAGTATGTGACCTCAACCTGCAGGACAGATCATCAGCGAATCAGCAGAGATCCTCGTAGTGCCCGTGGTTACTCAAAATCCCGTTGTCCGGGCTAAAGCCCGAACCTACCCAACAACGACTCTGCCGCAGCCTGCATAACCGGCTCCGGTTTCTACTTCGCGCTAAGCACAGCTCCCTCGCGTACTGACGCCTGCCTTGCCTGGGGGCGGAATTCCACATTCCGTACAAAATTCCGGCCACCATCAAGCCGAAATACACCCGCATCAGGACGGTGGAACCGTCTGGCATCCCGAATGCCCGTGAAGTCGTTCTCGGTAACTTCCCTATCGGACTATGAGTGGCCATACTGCCCCGAGATTACGAGCGCGTGATGTTGCAAATAATCTGTTTCGTTTCGCGATGGACATTCACTATTACAGAGGTTGAGGGAAGAAAGGCCCCGGATTTTTTTTACGGCTCGTCCGTCAATCCGGGCGAACACCTCGGCCTCTGGGAGATTTTACTGTCGCCAAACTCACTATCGACAACGTTGCTTTGCCAAAGGAGCAGTCACCGATGAAATACGTCAAATTGTCAGCACTTGCCGCCTTGTTCTCAACCTTGACCGCAGTCGCACAAACGTCACCCAAAACCGTGTTTATCGGCGACTATCTGACCCAGCAATGGTCTTCCCATCAGTTGAACTGGGTCAATAAAGGCGCGGCGTATGGGACAGCTGCCGGGACCTCAGCCGGGGTCGTCGCGAGGTTCCAAACGGATGTGGTTGCACAGAAGCCGGCCATCGTTCATGTGATGGTCGGTGCTGAGGATGCACGGGACAACGTCGCAATTCCCACGGTCATGAGCAACCTTGCAGCGATCGTAAAGCAGGCGCAGGCCGCGAAGATTGCAGTGATTTTGGCAACGGAACCAACGAACGTATCTGGTGCTGCCCTGTTGCTCCCAAAGATCAACGCGGGAATTCTGGCCTTTGGCGCGGCAAATAATATCCCAGTGTTGAACTATGCAGACCTGGTTTGCGAATGTGTTAACTCGATCGCACCGCCCTACAGCACCGTGAACATGACCGAGGACACGACCTATCCTGCAGACGGCTTGATACCGGGCGCGAGCGGTTACGGAATCATGTCGACCCTGGCAGAATTGCAGATCAATGTGAACGGCGCAACCTTGAAGTATGGGTGGCTGTCCGATGAAGAAGTCTCCCCGACTGGAGCAATCACCCCGCAAGTGAACACCGTGTCGCCAGGGGCGGTCGTTCAATTCACACCGATGGGAACTTATTCTAACGGCGGTGAGGCTCAGCCATTGATCAATGAAAACTTCGCGGGACAGTCCGGGACCTGGACTTCGAGTAATCCAGAGGTGATGACCATCAATCAAAGTGGGCAAGCGTGGGCCATCACCAACGGGACGTCCATTATCAAATACACCTCACCGAACGGCGTCCAATTCTCTGAATGGATTATGTACATTCAATAGCCATCGCAATTCCATGTCAGCATCCCGTGGCGCGGTCACTCACAAAAGTGATCGCGCCGCCTGGGAACATTGCTCTACGGCCTGCAAAGTTTGCTTACCGGGAACCCCGACTCCGGCCGCTGGCTCGGGAAAAAATCGCTGTTGGGAGCGGGAAGCATCCCTCAGTGGCTAAAGCCGAATTGGAGAAACCGAACCCGGTCGACGTCCCCCGAATGCAGCCTCTCTATTTTTTCCCCGGTTTCCACTTGCCCTGTGCGACCAGCGGCTTGAACGATTCCAATCCGCGCGCCGGCAGCGGCACAGTGCGACGCAACTCGGCGCTCTTGTACGCAGCCATCAGCAGCTCGACGACTTCGAGCCCATCTTCAAACGTTAGCGCCGGCCGCGTGCCCTGCAGAAATGCGCGGACAAAATGGCGGTTCTCTCCCTCGTAACCGTAAGCCGCTGCTTCACCTGCCAACACAGGCATCAGTCCGCTTTCCGCGTTCTGTTTCTCAACCAGGTCCTCACTCTGGTGCCCGTGCAGCTCCCGGCTCAGGAAGACTTTCAGATTCGTATCCAGCGAGTTAAAGCTCATGGAGTACTCCGGGCCGAGCACTTCCGCGGAGAGCCGCAGTCCGGCGCCGACAAAACTCCACGAAGTGGTCACTTCGCCAATCGCAATCGTTCCCGTGTCTGTTTCAAATTCCACGGTAGCGGAGGCAAAATCCTCCGAAGGCCGGGTGAGATAGTTCACTCCCTTGCCCATGGATTTCGCAAGCTGGCGGGCGTACTCCGGCCGCGACCATTTGAGGCTGGCAATATGGGCCGTGATACTGACCGGCCGCACGGAGGAATAAGGCGCGCCCGGCTTGGTAAGCAGGTGCCGCACAACCAGCACGGAATGGCACATCATGTCGTTGAGCACGCCCCCGCCCTGCAAGTCGCCCATCCAGAACCAGGGCTTGTGCGGGCCGCTGTGCTCTTCCGCAGCGCGAGCGAGGTAGGGGCGGCCCGCAGATGCGGCTCCGCGCGCCCAGATGATGTTGCGCCCCGCCTCAATGGCCGGCGAGAAAATCTGGTCTTCCATGTAGGCATGGGGTATCTTTGCCTGCTTGATCAGCCGCACCATGCGCTTTGCCTCAGCGACATTGCGGGCAAGCGGTTTTTCGCAGGCGATTCCCTTCAACGGCACAGAGCGCCTGGCTGCCGCGGCCACGATCTCTTCCATATTCTCGATGCGGGTGTGATTCGGCCCCAACAGCCAGATGGCTTCGATGCGGGGATCGGCAACCATTTCAGTAATGGACGCTCGCGCCGTAGCCTCGCCGACATCGAGCGAACGCGCCAGCGCAGCGGCTTCGGCGGCATGTTTGCTATTGGGGCTCCATATACCGCGGATCTCGGCATCACGCACCGCTACAAACGACTGAAGATGAAAGCGGGTGATAAATCCGCTGCCTACAATTCCAATTCCCAGCACATCTTTGCCCATAACACCTCATATCCAGATTCAGACTTCATGTTATCGCCGCATCCGGCGTCCAGTCACTGCAGGGCGCCGCATCGCCCTAGGCGAGGTCGGCCTTCATAATCGCCAGGCACTTCTTGACCTCTTCGACGCTGTTGGAGCCGGGCGGAATGTGATACTCCAATTCAACCAGGGCTGGGATCGGCCATTGGTTTTTCTCAAGCAGCTGCAGTACAGCCTTGATGGGCGTATCCGCCTCGCCCCAGGGTAGAATCGGGCCGCCATTCCGCTTCACATCCTTTACATGCAGGTGGCTGACTCGCTCATGGTGTTCCTGCAGATAAGAGACCGCGTCAAAGTTTGCCTGGGTGAAGTGGCCGATATCCAGGTTGATCCTGTAGTACTTCGACATAGCTAGCGCCTTGGCGAAGCTTTCCGGGGTAGCAAACTGGTTGGGATCGGTCAGGTTCGCGTGATTATGAAAGGCCACGGGAAACTGATGCTTGTCGACGATAGGGACCAGCTTTTGCGCGACCTCGAGGGTCGTAGAAGTGGAAACCACGGAGGCGCCAAGCGCCTGAGCCTGCTCAAACATCTTGTCGATTTCCTGGTCGGTAAAATCGGTCCCCATGCCGTTGACGCAGTATGCGTACACCACGATGCCGGCATCGGTGAACTTCTTGCGCATCTCCTCGAAGTGGCTCATGGGGGTAAGCAGGCGCCATTCGCGCAGTTCGTCCCGGGCTTTCAGAGCCTCCGGAGTGGGCGTCTTGTTGTTGTCTTTTTTACTCATCCCGGTGTTTGGCGCAGCCGCCAGCCGGGCTGCCCTTGCCTTAGCCTGCTCTATTTGAAAAGCGGTGATCGGCTCTGCATGGTTGGCCATTAACTCGATCAGCCCCACGCCGCATGCCTGGCAATTTTGAATCACCTGGTCGATGTGATCCTGACCCAGCACATTTGGCATGTCGTTGAAGCTGTAAGTGATGAGGCCGAGCCTCACTCCGTGGACAGTCGAGGTTGCATCCGCAGCCAACGCGGGGTGTGTCCGGAAGAGCGGCAGGGCCAGGGGTAGGCTCATGCCGAGAAGGCGGCCGAATTCCCGTCTTGAATACATTCCCGATTCCTTTCAGTCTCTACTACAAAAACGTATGTCGGCGCTATCTCCGGCTAGAAGTTCAGCGCGAAGGCATAGAGAGTATCGCCGGAGGCCGCCAGAATGTATTGGCGCCCATCGAGCATATAGGTCTCTACCGCGTTGGACACCTGTCCAATGTGTGTGTGCCACAGAGGTTTTCCATCGGTTGGATCGTAAGCGACCAAATTGCCGTTCACGTCGCCGCCGAACAGCAGCTTTCCCGCGGTCGCGGTCAGCCCATCATTGCTTCCGCTTCCTGTGACGGAAGGTTGCAGATGCCGCCACACAATCTTGCCTGTCTTGTAATCGATAGCAGTGATGTAGTTCCCGCCCAGCCCCACGCGCTGCTCAAAGACGCCGTTCAGCCCCTGCATCGCGCGGGGGTTGGGCTCCGTGCGATAGAACTCGGAATAGATATCGTCTGTGGACACGTAGAAGAGACCGGTCTGGGGATCAAAAGCCGGTGGTTCCCAGTTCACGATGCCGTCGGAATCCGGAGCGACCAGAACGCCACCCGGTGAGGCTTCCTTTTCCGGATTGGGAATAGGGTGGCCCGATTTGTCGATGCCCTTCGACCAGTTAGGAGCGTCCGAGTAGGGCACAGTCAACAGATGCTCGCCGGTGACGCGATCGAGAACGAAGAAGTATCCATTCCTGCTGGCGTTAAGCAAAAGTTTGCGCGGTTTTCCTTTGAATTCGCCGTCGACGATCACCGGGGTCTGCGCCGCGTCCCAGTCGTGCGTGTCATGCGGCGACGCCTGGAAATACCAGGCGAGCTTACCCGTATCCACATTGAGAGCCACGATGGTGGAGGTATAGAGGTTGTCACCTTTGCGCGTCACGCCGGAAAAAGCCGGAGTTGGGTTGGCCGTTCCGAAGTAGTAGAGATGCAGCTGCGGATCGTAACTTCCCGGAAGCCACGGGCCCCCGCCGCCGTGCCGCATGGCGTCAAGGTTCGGCCACGTGTCCGATCCAGGGTCGCCCATCTTTTCCGGTTCGGTATACCACTTCCACTGCAGCTCCCCTGTTTCAGGATCGAAGGACTGCAGAAACCCCGGGGCATCGAGATCGTCCGCGGTGCCTACGATCAGGTGATTGCCGATCACAATTGGTGCGACGGTGGAGAAGTATTGTTCGTTGAAATCGGCGATTGTCTTGTGCCATCGTTCCTTGCCCGTCTTGGCATCGAGCGAGACCAGGTAATCGTCAGGGGTCTCGAAATAGAGCCAGTCCCGGTACATGCCCATGCCGCGATTGCCGATGTGCGTGCCGCCCTTCGTCTTCCAGAAGTAATGCCATAGCACGGTTCCGTTGCGCGCATCGACAGCCCATGCGTTATCGGGTACGGAAACGTAGAGAATGCCGTTTACCTGCAAAACTGCGCCCGAAACGCGGCCGGAGTTGCGTACGGGCACCGGATCGTCGGTTTCGCCGCCGACAATCGTCGGCGGGTTGCCGGGACCAAATGATTGCGACTGTCGTCCAGTCGCGCCAGGGCCGCCGGTCAGACGGGATACCCACGAAAGCCCCAGGTTCTTGATGTTGGTCTGATCGATCTGTGTCAGGGGGCTGAAGCGGCGGCCCGAATAGTCCCCGGAGTAGGTCGGCCAGGAATCCGTCGCTGGTTTGCCTATCTGGGCCGGATCGAGTCCCTGGGCCTCCGCCGCAGCAGCGCCCACCACCATACCAAGGGCGAAAAGAGCCTTCATTGTCCAATTCATTTCAGGGTCACCAGGTAAGCAGTCAGGTTGTGGATGTCTTGATCTTTGAAGGTGCGAAGCATATCGAAGTGGGGCTGCAAGGGGTTGCTGATGGTCACCTTGGGGTTGTCTCCATGTCTGACATAACTGTGATAGTTACCATCTGAGTCAGTAAGCGCGACCATGAAATCATCGATTTGGTCCAACTGGCCCTTGACAGTCTCTCCGCTCTGCATGGTCACCGTAACCGTCTTTCGCGCCGACTCCGGCAATCCGGCATAGCCCTGTCTTGCCGCAGCGCCACCTGACAGCATGGCTCCCTGTAGAGCGCGCACATCGGTATATTTTGCTCCGATACCGGTCAGGTCTCCTGAGACGGAGTGGCAGCTCGCGCACTTTCCCGGTCCATTGAAATAGGCTTCGCCGGCCTTGGCATCGCCAACCAGCGGGTCCACTGCGCCGGTGGTCTCCGCGCGGCCGCCTACCGGCATACTGTGAATGAACGCGGCGATGCTGGCGATCTCCTCGAGCGACAGGTCAAATTTCGGCATGCCCTTATCTGGCCGGCCGTTCTGCACGACCGTAGCGATAAGTTCCCCATTTTTGTCGTTCAATACCAGCTCACTGCGGATCAGGTTCGGCCCTCCCTCTCCGCCCCGAGCGTCAGACCCGTGACAGAAGCTGCAATTCGCGCTGAAGATCTGACGGCCCCGTTGAACGACCGCCGGGTCGGCAGCGGCGCGCACCGGATAGGCGGAAGGACGCGCGGCTGGAGCAGGGGGTTTTGCTGGTGTTTGAGGGGCCGCTTGCTGGCCTTGTTCCTGCTGGGCTGCAAGCGAAGCCAAGGGCCGCTCCGCCGCCAGAGCGAGCGCGCCCAGCCCCAGCAGCACACAAAGTACGATTCTTATCCGATCCAAATGACCTCCCGCCTACCTTCTGTAGAAAATTTAGTCTCGCGTTGCTTTATGTTGGCGTATCTTGCCATCCCACTCACAAATGCCGGGGGTTGGTAGCCACCCTCCCCTTTGTCATCCCGAGCGAAGCGTAGCGTAGGCGAGGGACCTGCAGTTTCACTCAACCCCAAGCTCAAGGCGAGGAAGCAAATCATTTCGTACCTGCGTCGCTGACATATCCGGAGGAAGTCGAGATCGCAGGCCGAAGTTGATTGCGCAGAAAGAAAGTCATCGATCTGCTGCCATTGCCTTTGCGGACTCCTTCTTTTCCTTCGGCCCTTGATTGCGGAAATCCTGAGCTTCCACTGCCTGCAGGGCGAGCCAGATGGCTCCATAGAGCTGGGCCTCGCCCTTCAAGCCGCTGACGATCAATTGGGGCCTTGCGAACTGGTTTCGCTCCAATCGTTTCTCGATTGCCCGCAGAAGGCCGGGATGATATCCGACTCCTCCTCCCAGCACCACCAGCGACAGATCGAGAACCAGGCTCAGATTGGTAATTGCCATGGCCAGGTGCTCCGCCACTCTGGACAGAATTTCTCTTCCCACACTGTCTCCGGTGGCAGCCAGATCGAAGATCTCGGTCGCCAGGGGCGGGCGGACGGAGGGGGCGCTGCCGGTCTGTCCTATCCAGGCTTCGCGAACACTTTGGCCGCCCACAGTTTTTTCCAGCGCCCCAGCCCCATCGATCAGAGGAGGATCGCTCTTCAAACCAGGCAGCAGCATGTGTCCCACTTCGCCGGCCGACCAGTTCGCCCCGTGGTGCAACGTGCCGTTCACCACGATGCCCGCACCGACGCCGGTGCCTATGGCCAGGAAAATGAAGTTGGCTACGTTGCGCGCCGCTCCGCACCAGGCTTCGCCCAGGGCACTGAGGTTGACGTCGTTGTCGACCGTCGTGGAGATGCGGGTTTTCTCTTCCACCAGGTCGCGCAGCGGAACATCGTGCCAATCCGTAAGGCTGTACGCGGAAAGCACTCGCCCGGCGGCGACATCCGTAATGCCAGGAGCCCCGACCGCGATGTGCAGGATCTTGCTCATCGGGACCTTTTGCTGCTGGCTGACGCGCTTGATACCGTCGGCAATCATCTCCGTCACTGCTTTGGGCCGGCGTTCGGAGCGAAAGATCGTGGAACCGCGTCCGACGATCGTCCCGTTGAGATCGGCCATCACGATCCCCAGGTGGGATCCGCCGATATCCACGCCAACGACATAGCCGTGCCGCGCATTGAATTCGAGCAGCCCCGGTGGACGCCCTCCATTGGAGCTTGCCCGGCCCAGGGTCGTTACCAGGCCGTGGCGCTGCAGGCGCGAGATGCCGGCAGACACCGTGGGAGCCGTCAAGCCAGACAGCCGGGTCAGGTCCGCGCGAGAGCACGGCGAATGAAGACGCAGCAGTCGCAACAGGCCGCGAATATTGGTTTCCCGAACGCCGGTCGAACGAATTTTCGCAGGGGATGCGTGAGAAGATACGTGGTAGGGCAAAGGCAGATTCATACGTTCCAGGCCGCCTGCTTGTCATAGTACCAGCCGGCACTCTCTTCCTTTTACTTTGTCCCCTCAGGCAGAGCAAACGCGACGTATCCTCTCGGTTGCGACGGATTTTTCCCAAATGTTCCTAAATGTCTTTTAGTAACTCTTCCACGATGGTCTGCGTAGCAGCGTAGGGATCGGGCCCATTATTCCTGCTCCCTTCTACCGCGTTAAGCCCCTGGTGATCGTCTGTTCGGATAAAGAGCTTGACTTGGGCGGAATTGTTGCACACCGCAATAACGAACGCAATGAAAACTTTTTAAAACAATTTAAGAAAGAAGATGAGAAAGCCCCTTGACTTAACAACGGGAAAGATGAAATATTCCAGCAAATCAATACGTTGATGCTGGACTTTCGGAATAACTCTTCCCCGGTCCCATCTTCTGCCGCCCGCAAGCGCCACGTCGCGCAAGACTGCCAAGTCTCCTCCGGGCCTCGTATCAGCTGTGCGTTGCTGGATTACGTTGTCTCTCGTGTGCCCAGGCACAGGAGTACGGGTACGTGTCTTTGATGCGTCGATGCGGTTCACTTCCGGAGGCAATTCTCATGGACATATGTTCTGCCAGGCAGATGCTGCTCCGGACTCATGAATTTTGGGAGGAGCCTTTGAATAGCAAAAATGATGGTCTCAGGATCGTACGGAATCTTTTTTCTATCTGGATTCTTTTGCTGTGTGCTGGTTCTATTGCGCTTGCTCAGGCCGGTCGAGGCAGCATTAGCGGACTCGTCACCGATCCAGGTGGAGCCCTGGTTCCCGGAGCCCAGGTCGTGCTGCTCAACAGCGCTACCGGAGTGGAACAACATTCGGTGACCACCTCCGCTGGTCTTTACACCTTCATCTCCCTCAGCCCAGGTGTCTACCAGGTGACGGTCAGCCTGAAGGGGTTTCAAAGCGCGCTCCACGATAAGATCCCGGTGACCGTCGATCAGGTTACCCAGGTCAACATCGTGCTGACCGTTGGCGCTACCTCGGAAACGGTTACCGTGACGGGAGGGACCGAACTGGTCGAGTCCAGCAACTCGACCGTCGGCCAGTTGGTTGACTCAAAAACCATGGATCGCGTGCCATTGCTCTACCGCAACGTTTACGACCTGGTGCAGTTGAGTGCGGGCGTGAGTCCGCCCAACGGTTCGCCCAACTCGAGCGATTCCATGCAGTCGGTTCAGAACATTTCGATTGGGCGCCCTGGAGTCGATATCTCCTCGGCGACCATCAATGGGGCGATCGTCGGCTCGGTCTACTACATGATCGACGGCAGCCCTATCGGGGTTGCGGAGAATAATGCCGCGGCGATTATTCCGGCGATGAATATCCCCGAGGACGGCGTCGAAGAGGTTCGAGTAGAGACACAGAATACATCGGCCTCGTACCAGAGCGGTGCAGCCGGCGTCATTAGCCTGGTGAGCAAAACCGGCACCAATGCGTTCCATGGCGATATTTTTGGCGTCTTCCGGCCGAACGCCCTGTCTGCAAACGAATATTTCAACAAGAACACCCAGCTGAGCAGCGGCGAGCCCAACACTCCTCCGAACTTCTACCGTTATCAGGAGGGTGCGGCGATCGGTGGTCCGATCAAGAAAGACAAGCTCTTCTTCTTCGGGGACTACGAGGACACGCAGCAGCAACAGTTCGAAGGCATCGACTTCTCTACTGTTCCCACCAGCGCCGAGAGGACGGGAAATTTCTCCGCCTTCGCCGGCGGGATCTACGATCCGACGCGGCCCGACTTGCCCAATGGCAACCGGCAGCCGTTCCCCGGCGGCATCATTCCCAACCCAAATCCCATTGCGATGCTCTTCTTGTCGAAGATGCCAAAATGCAATCTGCCCAATCCCAATACCTGCGACGGGGCAACGAGCGACGTTCAGAATAACTACGGAGTACCAGGTCTCGATCCTTACCATGCGCACCGGTTCGACGTTCGCGTGGATTGGGCCGAAAGCGAGAAACAACATCTCTTTACCCGCTTTTCCTACGACCGCTTGATTTTCGCCACAGCCAACGCTTTTCCCAGCGGATGGGATATCAACTATGCGCAGAACACGACCAATGGGCGGAACGCTCTGGTGGCCGATGACGTTACCCTCAACTCGTCCACGGTTCTCAACCTGCGGTATTCGTTTACGCGGCACTTCGAGAACCAGGGAAATCCCGCTTACAACAACGTCAACATTACCGACCTGGGGAGTGTGAATGGCAGTGCAGTGGGCTTCCCTGCATCGCTGGCGGCCGACCAGGTTTCGAAGCAGCTACCCATCATGGTGTTTGGCGACGTGGGCCAGGGCGTGGGCGGCACCGGCGATGGCAACAACTTTCGCTACGCAAGCGAGAACAGCGATGTGACCGCCGCTGTGACCAAGGTGCAGGGCAAACACCAGGTCTCGTTCGGCTTTGAGTGGATGAAGCGATACCTCAACGTCGGCCAGCCTGCTGCGCCGGCGGGAGCCTATGAGTTCGACGTCAGTGCGACCGACCAATCCGTTGCGAGCGCGGCCGGCGGCAGTGATTTCGCGTCGATGCTGGTTGGCATGGCGGCCAACCCGAGCGGCGCCAATCCGGAGCAAAACTTCTATCCCAACTTCACCAAGGATATCTTCGCAGCGGAATCGAATCCCTACTACGCTGCATTTGTCGAGGATAGCTATCACGCTTCCAAGGCGCTTACCATTACGGCCGGTCTACGCTGGGATATTTTCGGAGGGGCGAACGAACGCTTCAACCGGATGGAATACTTCAACCCGGCGATAAGCAACATGGCCAACGGCGTTAATTACACCGGAGCGGAGATCTTCGTTAACGGTAACAATCGTTCTCCGTTTACTGCCGACTTCCACAACTTCGGCCCGAGACTGGCCTTTGCCTATCAGCCCCTCGCGCACCTGGTGTTCCGCGGCGGAGCCGGGTTCTACTACGGCCCCTCGACACACAATGTGCAGAGCGCCGGGAACACGGGTGATGGATTCTCTTCCCATACGACCTGGGAAGGCACCTGCTTCAACGCAAACGGCAATACAGTATTCAACGGCACTTCGTGCGGCGTGAATACGGGAAGCGCCCTGGACGACTTCACGGGCGCTTATTCATTAAGCAACCCATTCCCCAATGGGACGGTGCCCATCTTCACCAACACACCCAGCGGGTTGGCGAACAACCTCGGCATCAGCCTCAGTTCCGTGTTGCGCTCTCAGCGCACTCCCACGGTGTACAACTTTAATTTCGCCGTAGAGTATGAGCTGCCGCACCAGGTCGTGGTGACTGCGGCCTATGTCGGCAGCCGCGGACTGTTTCTCCCCTTCTCGAGTGTCGATCTGAACGTCCTGGACCTGAGCACGATCGGTCACTACCAGTCGGCTCTTACGAACAGCACCGTTCCCAACCAGTGGGCGGCGATTCAGCCTGCGACGAATGCCAATTACGGATCAGCCACAGTGCCGCTGTTCGTGGGGCTGCAACAATTTCCCCAATTCGGCAATGGCCAGTATGGCTCCGGCAATGGGGTAAACATTCATGGCTACCCGGCGGGCGATTCCGAGTACAGTTCCATGCAGGCTAAGGTGCAGAAGAGGTTGACGGACCACTTCACCACGCTTACCACCTTTACCTGGGGTAAATTGATGACCGATGACGGCAACCCGCCGTTGGGGTTTGTCGGCACCCACAACGGAACCGTTCAGGACTGGAGGGACTTGAATCTGGAATGGTCCGTTAGCCCTCAGAATGTAACGTATCAGTTCACGGCACAGGCATCGTACGACTTGCCTGTGGGGCAGGGGCGGGCGCTTAATCTGAACGGCGTAGCGAACGCCTTTGTGGGTGGCTGGACCATGAACGGCATCCTTTATCTGAGCACGGGTGTGCCGATCAACTCTCCTCTTTCCGGAACGAGCCCCTCGTTTTTCAATCAGCGGGCCGACATAACCTGCAATCCGGGGGCGCACGCCCCGCATACCGTGGCGGCCTGGTTTACCCCGAGCTGCTTCGCCTTGCCGGGCACGGAAGGCAGCGGCGACCCAGCAAATGCGAACCCGTATATCGCGGGGACCGCTCCGGCCTATCTGAGCGGTGTCCGTACCAAGGGTGCGCGCGACCTGGATCTTTCCGCGTACAAGGCAGTCAAGCTTGGCGAAAAGAATACGCTCCGCTTTGATGTTTCCTCGTACAACATCACGAACACACCCCAATACGGATACCCGAGCGTGCCGAACATCGTGGCGGCGACGCAGCAAAATATTCCCTTCGGGCTCATCACAAACACGATCAACACTCCACGTCAGTTTCAATTTGGAGCGAGATTCATGTTCTGATTTGAGCTTTGAAAACAAACACCGGGGAGCCCCTCGGAAAACCGAACCAGCGCGGGGAACAAGTACCTATCTCAGACTATGAAAAGACCTTTTATAAACCTGGCGGGATCTTTGGTAGCCTGTTCATAAGCCTTTACAAGAAAGGGACCTGTCCCCGTGCTGATCTTTGCCGCTATTCTCGCCACCTTCATCTACGGAATGATCGCGGCCATGCTGGGGACCATTCTGCCCGAGCTTTCTGACCGTTTTCATTTAACCCCCAGGCAGAACGGAACCATTGCGCTGGCGCAGGCCCTTGGATTGATCGTGGCCTCGCTTGCCGTGGGACCGCTGCTCGATGATGGAGGCAAAAAGGCGGGTCTCATCCTCGGGCTGGCCTTCATTTCGCTCGCGCTTTTTGTCCTGCCCCGTTCACCCGGATTTCGCAGCATCGTGGTTCTGCTGTTCTTTCTGGGGGTGGGGGGTGGAATTGTCGTTACCGGCGCTAATGCGCTGATCAGCGATGTAGGCGCAGCGCATCGTGCCACGACGCTTAACATGGTCAACCTTTTCTTCGGGCTTGGCGGACTCGCTACTCCCTTTGTCTCCGCCCATCTTTTCAGCCGCAACTGGGTTCGTCTTTGTTACAGCGTGGCGTGCCTTACCGTGATCGCGCTCGCCGTTCAGGCGGTGACCCACATGCCTCCGCCTACCGGCGCCGGCCGTTTTATCCTCGCAGATGCCGGGCCGGTCCTGGGCCGGCCGCTCCTCTTCCTTCTCGGCTTCTTCCTCTTCCTATATATCTCCTGCGAGGTCGGCGTCTGGAACTGGCTCACGCGGCACTTGATTGCGCAGGGCATTCCGGAATCGAGCGCGCTGAACATTCTTTCGCTTGGTTTTGCCCTCGGCCTGCTGATCGGCCGGGTGGGCGTCGCTCCCATCCTTATTCACGTATCTGCCATCGCCGTCCTGCTGGCCGCTTCTGCCGCCATGGCGGTTACGACCTTTCTCATGCTGCGCACCAACCGTCCCGTTCCCGCCTTTATCCTCGTTTTTCTGGCGGGACTCTCCATGGCTCCCGTTTTTCCGACCACTCTGGCGGTTGTCGGCGATGCTTTCCCGCGCATGACGAGCACGGCTATCGGCATCGTCATTACCTGTGGCTGGACTGGCCTCGCCGTCAGCTCGCGCCTCATCGGCACGATTGCGGGCGGCGACCCGCGGCGCCTCCGCAACGCGTTACTGGTTATCCCGGGAGCAGCTGTTCTGATGGTTTTGTTGAGCCTGGTCATCCGTGCCACACTCCCCTAGGCTTCCGCACCGGGCACGCCGTACTGCGTATCGATCCCTGGTCGAGTGGTAGTGGGATGCACTACAGGAGATGCTATATGGTTAACCGCCGGAAATTTCTTATCGGTTCAGCGGCAGTCGCTGCGGCCAAAGCTTGGGGACAGCCCACAGATCGAGCCAAATTGGATCGCATCGCGGTGATGAGCTACAGTTTTGATTCGATCGTCAAGTGGGGGCCGCATGCGGACGATCCGGGCCGTACCATCGACATCCTGGACTTTCCCGCCATAATCGCCGAACACTACGGTGTTCATCATGTAGAAATCCAGCACACTCACTTTCGTTCGACCGAGCCCAACTATCTGGAGGAGTTTGGAAATCGTCTTAAGAAAGCCCAATCGCAGATGACTCAACTCGTCCTGGAACTCGGCAAATTGAATATTTCGTCTCCAGATCCGGTGCTCCGGGTGGAAACGATTGACTTGACGAAACGATGGATCGACCATGCGGTGACGCTCGGCTGTCCGCGGGTGATGGTGAACCAGGGCACGCTTGCGCCCGAGGTGCGTCAGACCGCGATCGACACCTTGAAGAAGATCAACGCCTACGCCAAAACCAGGAAGGTCTGGGTGACCATGGAAAACCGCGACGATCCCCCCGGAGAAGGCGGGCGTGCGGCTGCAGGGGCAGCGCCGGCAGATTGGCATGACGAATATGAAGTGATCAAGGCCAGCGGGATTTGGGCCAATCCCGACCCCGGTGGATTCCCCGACGAACAGGCGCGGTGGGCTGGATTGCGGGCGCTGTATCCGTTGTCGTCCGGCAGCAGCCATTTACAGTACAACCCGAAACGGTGGAACGAGGCCAAGGTGATCCAGATTTCAAAGGAGGCCGGATACAAAGGGCTGTTTTCGATCGAAGCCGTACCGGAAGCTAATGGCCGCGATCCCTACAAGGCGGTGCAGAGCATTCTGGACGAATATCTCCGGGACATCTAGTGGGTTCGCACCGGATCTTGCCTGCTCTTCAATCCCAATAGGTTTCGCCCGGGGCCAGGTTCTTCTTGAGGAAATCCGGGTTGAGGTCGACGGCGAGACCGACACCTTTGGGCAGCATCATCTCCCCCTTGCTCACCTGGGGTGGATTGGATGCTGCCATCGCCTCCACGTAGCGGCCGGGATGGGCCAGAGCGCTTTCACACTTGAAGAAGTTCTGGATGGATACGGCAAACTGCGCGTTGGCATACGTCATGACCAACCCACCTACGTTGTGCAGCGCCAGGGGTGTGCGGGAAAGTGCGGCATAGTCCGCGAGCTTTTTGGTGCCGGTAATACCCCCGGAAAAACATAGGTCAGGATGGATCACGTCCACGGCTCCGTTGTCGAGGAAGGGGCGGAAGCCGCGCACCAGTTCGATCTTCTCGCCGGTCAGCAAACGGAGATTGGTGGAGCGGCGCAGTTCCATCCAGCCTTCGGAGAAAACCGGATTCAGAGGGTCCTCAATCCACAGCGGGTTCATGGGCTCGACAGCCTTGGCCACGCTGATAGCGCTGGGTGTATCGAGCTCTCCGTGACAGTGCACGGCTATATCGATATCGTCGCCGACGGCCTCACGCACATTCTCATAGCCGATGCGCACGTCGCGCAATTGCGCGGTGGTGAGGGTATGGGCAAAGACTCCCGAGGGCACATGGAGGACTTCATGAATGTTGTTCTTGTAGACGGTGAAGCCTTCCGGCAGTTGTTTGATTCTGGCGGCCCATTCGCGGCAGGAGGCTTTGTCTAACATGTCGAGGCCTATGCCGTGCGAGTACATCGATATGGTTTCGCGAAAGCGGCCGCCGAGCAGCGTGCTGACGGGAAGATTTGTGATCTTTCCCGCGAGGTCCCATAGTGCGATATCAATGCCGCTCACGGTGGGAATGTGAGCCACGTAGTTGTACATCAGTGAGCTCATTTGCTGGAAGTACACTTCGATGTCAAGCGGGTCCTTGCCGATCAATAGCGGTTTCATGGTTTCAATACGGGCACGCGCGATGGGACCGGTTGCCCCGGCCTCGCCGTAGCCAGTGAGGCCGCTGTCGGTGTCGATCCGGATCAGACAGTTCCCTGCTAGGTGGTCCAGGCCCATGGCCTTGATGTCGACGATTTTCACCTTGCCCGCGTGGGGTTCAGCGAAGAGTTTCAGCTTGGACAGAAAGGCTCCTGCCGGTAAAGCAACAGCAAGACGCATAAGATCGCGGCGCGTCCAAGTGGGTGGGTGCTGGATTGCCGAGTGCTGGGACATGGGGCCTGCGTTCCTCGATTAGATGTGCGTGCAGCCAGCTTATTCCAAAGAAGCATGAGAGCGCACTACTTGATGTTCCCTGGGCGGAGCCCCTCCCGGAAACCCGAGACAAACCGTGCCGTCATTGCTCCTAGCGCGCCAGCGACCGCCGCAGGAATTGCAGCAGCAAGAGGCACAAGCAGCATATGGGTGGGTTGAACTGCAACTCCGGCTCGGATGCACAGGTCGGTAATGCCATGGCCCAATACCATTGGTGAGCCATTTGGCTGCGATATGGTCGGGTGAACGAAACCAGCCATCCAAAGGATCCCAAGGACTAGTTCAGGAATGATCTCCACCAGCGCAGCCTTTCCGGTCGCAACCGCGGCAGCGAGTAGGCTCTTGCCATCGCGCGAAATCGAGAGGTAGCCAATGGCCATAGCAATGCAAATATCGAATTGCCAAAACAAATCGTAGGCCCACCGGGGAAAAGGTCTGACACTGTTCAAGCCGGTTCCAACAACGAGCCAGGTAGAAAGGACTAGAGCGCCGATCTGCCACGCCTCTGCACATCGGATTCGCTGTAGAAGGCCGTTTCGAAGGACATCAAAAACAATCGGAAATGTGAGCGACCGACCCTCGAGGATCGTGGCGAGTTCCTCGCCATACCTATCCCGCCAGCTTGCGGGATAGGCGCGCAGCAAGATTCGTGCGGCTTGAACCCTTCCTGTCATATGACACGCAACCTTTTCAGCCCGATCTTAGCCAGATGGCGCATTTTCGCGAGCTGAGTTTGAAGATGCCGGCCACCGGCTGGCGTGAGTTTATAGGGGCGTTGGCGTCCGCTTGGTTGACACGGTTCAATCCAACCCATTTCAACGAGCCGAGTGATCGCAGAGTAGAGTGTGCCTGGACCTAGCTCGACGTCCGCGAAGGTGAGCACATCGGTCATAATTGCGTAACCGTGTTTCTGACTTTCAGCCAAACTAGCGAGGATAAGCAACTCGGGATCTGAGAACGGACCGGCAGTGAGCTTTCTCGCCATAGTACGAATTACGATATATCGACGAGGCATATTCGTCAATGTTGAGCTGACGATTGAAGATTGTCGCCGAGTCACTCATTGAGCAGTTCGGGCAGATGATTTGTCACCCGGAGCGATTCTGTGAAGCGCCGGAGAAGTCGTTTTTCAGCAACTTCGCTATGCGGGCCTGCGATCTATGTCGGGAGAGTGAGGTCCTAAGCTGTCGACCGCCGCGCGATGCTGGTAATCTTAGCGTTGCAGGGATGAAACCCTTCTCTGCAATAGCAGTCGTCATATTTCCTGCTGTGGCTTGGTGCCAGCAGCCTCCCCCTCTCGCCGTTCTCCTCGATCGACTCGATGCCTACGCAAAGCAGTACTAAGCGACGCTCCCCTCCTTGGTCTGCGACGAACAGGTCACGTCACAGGCTCTCAACAATAAAGGTAAGGTGACGTGGGAAATGAAGATCCAGGGACCCGCAAGCTTCCCGATTTCGTACACAAGCACGTTCTCCCATCGCTAGCACTGAGAAAAAGGACATCGCTCGCAACCACGAGGTCGGGTTCTATTCTTACGATGCAGGTCTGCTTGATGATCTTACGCGGTTCATCGAGGCTGCTCTCAAAGCCGGGAATGCGGCTATCGTTGTGGCCACCGAGTCACACCGGGATAGCCTTCTACTGAGATTACAAGCACACGGCTTGGATATTGGTGCCGCTATTGAGCAGGGGAGATACATCGCGTTGGATGCTGCTGACGCGCTCCCGAAATTCATGCTCCGAGACGTGCCTGATCCGGTTCGATTTTTGCATGTGTTGGGTAACCTCATTTCGACAGCCGCCAAGACTGTTAAGGGTAAACAGGCACGCGTTGCGATTTTCGGAGAAATGTGCCATCTCCTGTGGGCACAAGGTAACGCAGAGGCGGCGATTCAGGTCGACAAACTCGGTAACCAGCTAGCTAAGACATACGACGTGGACATTCTGTGCGGGTATTCTGTTCGTAACATTCAGGGCGGGATGGAGAGCCCCATCTTCCAACGAATCTGCGCAGAGCATTCAGCCGTTCATTTCTGGTGAAAGTCCTTGGGAATTTGGCGGCGAACCCGCTGTTCCTACCCCGCCGCCCGCTCGGAGGCGTGCTCTGACCCAAACGGCACGCGAACATGGACGGTGGTTCCACCCATCGGCTGCGATTGAAACTCAATCGTTCCGTTCACCAGCCGAACTCGCTCCTGCATGCTCGTGAGTCCGAGGCCTCGACCTTGCAGTGCCGTTTCCAAGTCGAACCCTCTTCCTGAGTCACCAACGACGAGATGAATCTCACCTGAGTCTTCCCGCAATTGCACTTCAATCCGCTTCACCCCGCTGTGCTTGGTTGCATTGTGCAGGGCTTCTTGCAGAACTCTCAAGAGGCACAGAGAGATGTCCGGCGATAGAGGGTTCGGCAAATCGTGACTGGCGAAATCAATTTCCACCTTCTGCTGCTCGCCGAATTTTTTGCAAAAGGCTCTCGAGGCGGCAACAAGACCGAAATATTGTAGTTTTGCCGAATGCAACTCGTGTGACAAAGATTGAATATCGCCGGCGATCTCCGAAATCTGCTTCTCGAGTTCGCCCATACGGCTGCGGACTTCGGGCAAAGTGACAGAGTCGTCCTGGAGTTGCTGGAACTCAAAGACAAGCAGGGAAAGACGTTGACCAATGTCGTCGTGAAGGTCGCGGGCGATTCGAGTTCGCTCCTGCTCCTGTGCCCCAATCAGCTTTTTGCTCACACTGGCCAGCGATTCTTCCGTTAGTTTGCGCTCGGTAATGTCTTGAACCGTACCTCGCAGCCCCACAACTCGCCCGCTGGTGTCGCGCTGCGATTCACCCCGGCCAGTCACCCATTTTTTCGTGCCATCCGGGAGAATCATCTCCAGGTCGAGTTCGTAAGGGTTTCCTGTTTGCAGGGCTTCGTCAACAACTTGTCGCAGCCGTTCCCAACTTTCGAGCGTGTACAGCTCCGAATGCTGCCGATAACTCACGGCTGGCTCATTCGGATCGCGGCCGGCAATGCGACAAAGTTCCTCCGACCAGATGACCGTGTCAGTCTCCGGATACCATTGCCAGTTTCCCATGCGGGCCAAACGCTGGGCCTCCGCAAGGTCCGTGCGCTTTTGACGCAGCGTCTCTTCGACCCGCTTACGTTCCGTAATATCGCGAACGACACTGACGCAGTAAAGCCGGTCCAACTGGACTCGTTTGAGATTGATTTCAACCGGGTATGTCGACCCGTCTTTCCGTCGATGGACTCTTTCGAACAGCGCACAGCCCGACTCGCCGATCTCCTTCTGGAGTTTCGAGTGCGAAGATTCATCAAGCGTAGGATCAATGTCGGAAACTCGTAGAGACAGGAACTCGTCCCGGGAGTAGCCGAGTTCGCGGCAAGCTTTCCGATTCACGTCAAGGAAACACATAGTCTCTGGATCGATCACCTCGATCGCATCGTTGGACTCGTCTATCAGTGCTCGGAACAGCAGCAACGACTCTTCCGCGCGCTTACGCTCGCTAATGTCACTCACCATCGCCAGTGCCCCATCAAACTCCCCATCGTCCTTGAACATGGGAATTACTGCCATTCTTACCCACAATTCCGAACCGTCTCTCCGCCGCACCCGCTCCTCAATCTGCTCGCGCAGTCCTTCCCTACGGCGCTTTAGGACTTGCTTCTTTTGCTCAACATCCTCGGGAAAGTAAAAGTCGAATACGCTACGCCCAACCATCTCTTCCGGTTCGTACCCCAGCATCTCCGCCATCTGCTGATTCACAAAGGAATTGCACAGTCCCGAATCGAGCAGCCAGACTCCTTCGTTCGTGGTCTCAACGATACGGCGGTACCGGCTCTCGCTCTCCCTGACGGCCGCTTCTGCCCGGAGGCTCGCGAGACTTGGTTCTTCGACTTCTAACGCAATGCCTATCAGGCGTGTCAGTCTACCTTGTTGGTCAAAGAAACCACGGCCGATTCTTTCCAGGCAGACGATATTTCCATCCGTGCGAAACACACGTACGCTCGATTGACAAATGGGGTTTGCGGCACTCAAGTGTCGGATGTCCGCGTTCAGCTGTTCCAGGTCGTCAGGGTGCACGGCGATGGAGAAGTCTTTACCCGTCATAGAAGTTACGTCGCCAGAAAATCCAAGGATATCGACGCTCTCCAGGGACTGCACGATCACATCGGTACCGATATCCCAATCATAGGAGAACATTCTTCCCGTCTGATTCACGAATCGTGATCGACCTTCACGCGGCGCAGCTTTCGATTGTTGGCCTTCGGGGACGTCGGGTCCGATGGCCGAGGCACGGGTAAGCATGCTCGGCCCTGCCGATGGCTTTTTGACGTCGATGTGGTGAAGTGGATTTTTCTGTTCGTGCATTCTTGGATCTCGTCAGGAGAGTGGTTGGTCCAATCCGGCCCCACTGGAAGTACGAGAACCGAGACTATGCAGCAGTTCGCTGACCTTCTCAAATTCCGTGGACTTATCCAAAAAAAACTGGGCGCCGCCTTGCAAACATTTCCTTCGGTACTGTGGGTATGCGAAATTGGTGAGCACGATGACGGCGCAAGCTATCCCGTCCTCCTTTATGATCTTGAGCACATCGAGCCCGCTTCCACCGGGCATCTGCATGTCGAGAATCACCACATCGGGCCTTAACCGGCGCACTGCCTCCGAGGCCGTCGCAACGGTATCGGCCTGATCCAAACGTTCAATACCCTTGATCTTTCCCACCGCTTCGATCAAGCGCTCAACGATAACCGGCGAGTCGTCAACAATTAGCACTGTCATGGTGACCAGCATCTTCCATTGTCAGCGCGAAAACAATCACTGCAATCAGGATTTATTTGTCGATCTCCGGCCGATATGGGTGTCGTGGTTTGTATGACAAACGAAAGCGGACGCCGTTCAGCAGTAGAGGCGGCGACGTCGTTTGTTTTAGAGGCTCACTAGTTAAACGGGGAGTGGTTGTAGAGTTGGCGTTACTCAACCAATCGATTCTCTAAGCCATAGCGAATTAGTTCTGTCGTGGTCGTCATATTCATCTTTAGCAAAATTCGTGTTCGATAGGTACTAACCGTGGCGACACTCAAGTGGATCGCCTCGGCGATTTCGCTCACCGCCTTGCCCGAAGCAATCAAACGCAGGACCTCGAATTCACGCACGGAAAGAGCCTCGTGGGCAGGCCGCCCTGCGTTTGTGTCGGTTAGGTCAAACGCTAGCTTTTCAGCCAGAGCGGGACTCACATAGCGACCACCAGAAAGCACTTTGTGTACCGCCTTGATCAATTCCTCCGGCGCCACGTTCTTGTTCATGAAGCCGGAGGCACCCATCCGCAAGACACGTTTGCCATATTGATCCTCAGCATGCATGCTCAGCACAAGCACGGGAAGCCGTGGTCGTAACCGTCGGATTTCCCCAAGAACTTCAATTCCGCTCCGGCCTGGCATGTTAATGTCTAGAATTACTAAGTCCCATTCGTGATTTTGTACCTGCTCGAGGATCTCTTCCGCATTGCCCGCTTCTCCACAGACAGCACCGTCCAGGCCATTCATCAGGATCTTTGCCACACCTGTGCGTAGCACAGCATGGTCGTCGGAAACGAGTACCCTCATCACAGATTCCTCTCTTTCAAGACGCCAGAAGCCTGCGGAATCCAGACTCGGACGACCGTGCCTTTCCCGGGAATGCCCGTGATCGATAGATCACCTCCGAGCAATGTGGCGCGCTCCCGCATTCCTAGAATTCCCAGTGACCTGCCCTTTTGAAGTTTTTCGGGGGGGATTCCACTTCCATTGTCATGAACTTCCAGAGTCAAATTTCCGTCTTCGATTGCCAGCCGCGCCTTTACCTCTTGTGCATTGGCATGCCGCGCGACGTTGGTCAGCGTCTCCTGAAATATGCGAAAAATCGCGACAGCCGTGTCCGGATCAACAACGATATCGTCGGGAGGCAGGTCCAATTGGCATTGCGTTCCCGTACGTGCTCCAAATTCTTCTCCTGCCCATTCAATAGTGGCGACCAATCCGAGATCATCTAACATGCCTGGTCTTAGTTCGGTCGCAATTCGGCGCACGGACTGAATCGTTTCATCCACCAATTTCAGAGTGGTCTGAGGTCTCGTCAACTGTCTCCTCTGATCTTCTGGCATTTCCTGAACCAGGGAACTGACGTCCAACTTGATGGCCGTCAAAGCCTGGCCTAGTTGATCGTGGATCTCGCGTGCAACTCTTTTCCTCTCTTCTTCGCGAATGCTCTGTAAACGCCCGGCAAGTGCGCGCAATTGTTCAAAGGAACCTTGGAGTTCTTGGGTTTGTTTAGAAATACCGCGCGCAATGGCAAGTGAAAACAATCCCCCCGCCAACAGGACTCCGAGCCCAACCGCCACCATGACCACAGTGTATCGACGTACATTTCTTGCCGCCAGCGTCTCGCCGTCCCTGGCCTCCTGGGTGGCGACCGCCACAATTTGTTCCACCGCGATCGCATGCTTTTCATAGACAGGCTTCATGCGTTCGAGGGCTACCTTTTGAGCCTCGGCGTGATCCCCTTTCAGGATCAGCGGAATGAAACTTTGTTCTGCGATCTGGAAGTATTCTTCCGCGGTCTGGTAAGCCGTTCCGCGCATCATATCCTTAAGATCTCCCTCAGGAACCCGATGCATGTAGTCAACATGTCGCGATTCAAATTCATGCTGCGCTGCACGCAACCGGTCAATGTAGCGCCGGATCTCCGAAGGATCGGAGGTGTCAATCATCATGTTACAAATGAGCGCGACTTGTAGAAGGCTCTCGGAGGGAGGTACGTAGTCGCTTACAAGGTCTTGGCTTAGGGAAATTTTCTGATAAATCGGGCCGTTGACCTCAATCTCCTTCAAGGCCATGAATGCCACCAGAGCAAAAAGCACCAGGCCGGAAAGCCCAGTGCCTGCGAGCCATCGTAGGTGGGAACGAATGGCCAAGAATGTTCCGTAATTTGCCTGCCCGGCATAACGTACCACCGTGAGTCACCGGTTGTAAATAGCAAATGCCGGCCGCCGCGAACTGCGCTGGATAACTTTCAGCAGGCACAAATGAGCCTCGAACCAGTAAAGGGCTAAGCTGGAAACGCGAGGTTCAATGAGAATTCTCCACTAGCATCAGATCGCTGACCGTTTCATTAATTGGGAAAAGCAGTTCGTACGCGCCGGCCTTGGGATCGCCGACGAGTGCCAGAGCCCGTGCATAGGTCATGCCCGAAAAAGTCGGGTTATAGGTAAGTTCCCGGAGTGATCGGTTGGTAAACAGAGGAAGTTACCGGAGACCCCGTTTCTCGGGATGATCTTGGCCGCACAGCATATTGTCTATTCCATGAACGCGGGACTCAAAGTCACTTATCTGTACCACGATGGAGACATCATCGAGGTGCGGATCGTAGCGGAAAATGCTTCATTTCGAGGTTCAGCAGACGTGTATGTAGGAACTGATGGTCTGCTCGAAGCGACAGCGGTTCTCGAAGGGTTTCCGAAGGATCGCCAGGACACTCGAGAAGTTGTTTTCGGAGCAGCGGGTCCCAAGTTCGCAGGAGGATCAGTCCGCCTCAAGTTCTACTGCAAGGATGGGGCGGGTCATGCGGCGTTCTTGGCAGAGATCGAGGAAGACTACGGAGGGCGGCAGGAAGCACAGGGTGCAAGCGTCACCGTGGATTTTGAGCCAGCTTCTTTGGACCGATTCCTCATTGAGCTTCGACAAGTAGAAATTGAACACAGAGGCAGTGCGGTTTTGGTAACTAAGGCAATTTGATTTTCAGAAGCCAGAAAAGTCGGATCATCGGTAAGTTGTCTGGTGACCGTCTGGTAAACAGATGAAGTCAAAATACCGTTTCCGAGGAACTTCGTCCCGCCTCCAGGCCTCCGAGGCATGGGTGATCTTACACTTCACACCGGACGCAGTTGGTATCTCTGTTGAGCCGTGACTCGTGAGTTCACCACCTGTTCCCCTATCCCTTTCCCTAGTAGACGGCCTTTGAGCACTCCCCTAGCATTCTCAGAAATGCTCGATCAGATGCAATAGGTACAGACAACGGGAGTGCAAAAATGCCAAAGGATCCACCCGCCGAAATCAAAGCCGCGATCGACACGTTGCTGGGCGGCTTTAACAAGAAGGACGCCGCCCTGTATACCAGCGCTTTTACTGCCGACGCCGTCGTCGTCGATGGAATGGCTCCCTACCGCTGGACGGGTCCCAATTCTCCAGGCCGTTGGTTCGCCGATGCGGAAAGATGGGCGCACGAGCTTGGTGTCGCCGACGAGTCTCTCGGAGACCAGAAGCTTGTTCACGCCGAAGTAGCGGGCGCACGCGCCTATGTCGCGCTTTCCGCAACACTCTCATTCAAACTCAAGGGCCAGCCCCACAGTCGGCCCGGAATCCTCACCTTCACCCTTGCAAACCAGGGCGGCGAGTGGAAGATCGATGCGCAAGCCTGGGGCCGCTTGAGCTAAAGGTAGTTTGCGTTCTCGGCATGAAATAAGCCGTTTCACTTTGGAGCGGCAATGCTCGAGTTGGACGATATTCAGCATTTCCTGGTGGGGCGTCCACGCGCACTCGCAGCCCGATACGAATTCCTCTCCTTTCAACGCCCGGCAGGCGGTCGCGAGTGGCTCAGGGGGCTGCTCGAAAAATCGGATTTTCGGTAAGTTCCCGGAGTGATCGGCTCGTAAACACATGAAGTTAACTGAAAGCCGTTTTGCGGGAATTTCGGGTTATGCTGGCTTGACGTCAATCACGGGGTGGCGTGAAGAACATACAAATCATGGATGGGCGGAGAATGCTACCTTCAGTATCCTTCAGGCAAAAGACGAAGAGTTCGCTCTAATTTTTCCACGAGCAGGTCAGGACCTTGAGGTTGTAGAAGACTTCGCTAACCGCGTAGGCGAGGAAGCTGCGGGCCTGACGCTAACGCCCTTGTGGCAGCGTCCTAATCCCAAAGAGGACGTTCAGGGCATCCACGGAACGCTTATTTTATGGCTGGCAGTCGAGGGCCAAATATCTTCCAGCATCGAGGCGCGAGGTGGATCGGGATGCTGGACAGCTCAACGAATGGCAGCGCCATCTTTATGACCGGCTCCGAACGAGCTCAGAGAAATGAGCCCTTTCAGAATGGCGTTCCTTGAAAGCCGCATTTTCGGCAACTTGCCCAGAGCCCTCTAGTAAACAGGTCAAGTTACCGGAATCCCGTTCACGGGAACTCCTCGTCAGCGCTGAATCATGATTTTCTCAGCTTTGGCCGGTGGCTGGACACGAAACGCTAAGAAAGCACGCCGGATTGGAAGCGCCGGGGGCCCGGCACTCCTATACAGTTGTGTCGAGCCTCCTTAAAGGAAAACTAAAGTGTCGAAACGCTGCCCCCACTTGGACAAAATTCTCGGTCTCAATCAGTCAATTTCCCGGCGTGACTTTCTGGAAGGGGCACTCGTCGCCTCAACCAGTTTGGCCGTGAGCTCGTCGCCCCTCGATCTCCTTGCGCAAGCCAATGCGCCGGCCAACGAAGCCTGGGCCGGGTACACGGGCGAGGGCGACTACAAACTCTCCGCGGGCAATAGCGAGCAGGTGGTGCACAATGCTCACGCGGTTCGTGACGGCGCGTATGATCAGATTCCTTCTCAAATCACGGATACCGGTGAGATCTACGATTGTGCCGTCGTCGGAGGAGGTCTTTCCGGGGTGTCTGCGGCCCTGCTCTTCCATCAGAGAACAGGGGCCAAGCGCAACTGTATCGTGCTCGACAACGCGGCCATCTTCGGTGGTGTGGCAAAACGTAACGAGTTCGAAGTCGACGGACATCGTCTCTATGCTGCCCAGGGATCCGTTCACTTCCAACCCCCTTACCCTAACAGCTTCTTAAGCACAGTCTACGAATCGATGGGGTTGGATTGGAACGCCTTCCACTCCTACCAGGATTGGCAAGGGCCTTCTCCGAAGATGTCTTTATCCAGGAGCATATACGGCGAAGGCACGATCGACGGCAAACCTGCTTATGGCTTCTTCTTTGGCGCAAAGTTCGGCCATCGCCCGGGTATTTGGGTAAAGGATCCCTGGGAAAGAAATCTGGAGGGCACCCCATTCCCGGAAAAGACCCGCCAGGAATTGCTCGCCTTGCATTTCAATCGGCCTGTCGCGCCGCCCCTGGTCTACGACTATCCCGGCGACGCGGTCTCCCGCCAGCTAGACAGCATGACCATCGAAGACTACCTGGTGCGAACCTATGGCGTGAGCCGCGAGACCATACGCCTGGACCGGAGTGAAGTCGCCGATGGATTCGGTCTCGGCCCTGACGTGTTGTCAGCCTTTCTGATTTACGAATGGGAGAAAACTGTTCCGACCGTCGATAACAGTATGGCGACGGGCATCCAGATGTTTCCCGGGGGAAACTCGGGCATGATGCGATTGATGGTGAAAACGCTCATCCCGGCCGCATTCGACGGTCCACGGACCATGGAGGCGGTGTGGAAAAACCCCATCAACTTCGGCGCCCTGGATGTAGCAGGGGAGCCTGTCCGGTTGCGGCTCAACTCCACGGTTGTGCGGGTGGAGCATATGGGAGAGCCGAATAAGTCGGAGTTTGTTTCTATCGTTTACGTGAAGGATGGCCGCCCGCAACGAATCAAGGCCAGGACGGTAGTGATGGCCGGCGGGGGATGGATGACCAAACACGTGGTGCGCGATCTGGACGAAACGCGGCGTAACGCGTATGCACAGTTTCATTATTCGCCCTACCTCCTTGCCAACGTGGCGGTTCGCAACTGGCGGTTCCTCTATGATCTTGGCCTTGCCAGCGGGCGCTGGTTCGAGGGGTTCGGCAACTATGTCAATGTAGCTAAAGGTGCGAAGTTTGGTGTGGATACGCCCGTCGTTGGTCCCGATCTTCCCACGGTGCTTAACCTCGAGGTCGGCTTTGCAAAACCGGGGCTTCCGTTGGCCAACCAGGGTAGTTTGGGCCGCGCGGAGTTGCTGTCGACCTCTTTCATGGAATACGAAAAGCAAATACGCGAGCAGCTGACGGAGATGTTCGGGGCTTCGGGCTTCGACGCCAAGCGGGATATTGCGGGAATCGTTCTCAACCGGTGGGGACATGCGTTTATTAATCCCCAGCCGGGGTTCTTCTTCGGCCTGAACGGAAATCCTGCTCCTCGTCAGGCGCTCCGCGATGGGCCGTTCGGAAGAATCGCGTTCGCGCACTCGGATCTTTCCGGCGCCATGGATCATCGCAACGCATTCATCGAAAGCAACCGGGCGGTCAACCAATTGTTAGACCGGGTGCTGGTTTAGATTTTCAGTACTGGAGAAGCGCATGAATCGACGTACGTTCTTGGGACTCGCCGGAGCCACAGCCGTTGCGCAGCCTCTTGCTCTTGCAAGTGAGGCTAAGAAGACCATGAAGATCACCGGCATGGAAACGGATGTGCTGCGTTTTCCTCCGGGCAAAATCTACTACGACGCGATTCACGAATTTGGAGCGGAGGGTGGCGCCGTCGTACTGCGCTTGCAGACCGATGCAGGCATTACCGGTTGGGCGGAAAGCACATTCGGGACCATGACCGGCGCGCCGGAGGTGTTGCAGACAATCCTGCAGAAAGAGCTAAAACCGATCCTTATGGGGCAGGATCCTGCGTTCCCGAGGCGGCTGCGGTCCGATATGTGGAAGGCGCTGGAGTATGCCGGCGTGCAGGGTATGAATACGTTCGCCATCTCGACGGTGGAAATTGCGATTTGGGATATCGTGGCAAAAGCTTTCGGCGTGCCGGGATACAGGATCCTGGGCGCCTATCAGGATACCTGCCCCGCCTACTCGATGTGCGGCTGGTACTACCCCAACGATGACGATCTGTCGCAGTACAAAAAGGCCGTAGAGGACGCCTTCGAGGAAGGTTTCAGTGGGGCGAAAATCAAGGTTGGCCGCTCCTCGCTGCAGGATGACGAAAAGCGCATCAAGCTGGCTATGGAGATCGCAGGCCCGAGCCGCCGGATCATGGTGGACGCGAATCAGAAGTTTCTCGTGCCGGAAGCAATTCAACGAGGGAAGGTCTACCAGGAGATGGGCGTTTACTGGTATGAAGAGCCGCTGGTTCCTTATGACCATGCCGGCTATGCGCAAGTAGCGGAAGAACTGGAGATCAGGATTGCAGGTGGGGAAAATGAATATACCAAGTACGCCTTCGCGGACCTGATTCAACGGCGCTGCGTGGATGTGGTGCAGCCCGATGCCCGGCGCGCCGGTGGAATTTCCGAGTGGATGGAAATCGCAGCCATCGCGGATGCTGCAAAGCTTCCTGTGGCAAGCCACGGTGGCGGACCAGTGGATCTGCAGATGCTGCTGTGTATGCCGAATGCAATCTACATGGAGTCAGGCAGCTTCAGGGGAACCGGATCGACACTGGAACGGCTCCGCATGGTGAACAGCTCTGTTCTCGCACCCGAAAGGCCGGGAATGGGAAGTGAATTGCGGCCGGAGTATCTGCAGAAATTCAAGGTGTGACTCCTCGAAGCTTTTCAACCACCGAGGCCGTCGAGGATGTAGATGTAGGCGCCGGACACAGCAAGATGTTAGCAAGTTCGTAGTTGTCGGCCTCAAGGAAGCCGTGTCGGGCTTCGGTGGTTGAAAAGCTTCGAGCAGCATAGGTAAATTAAGCACCGCCGAGGTCCTTCGACTCCGCGCCACAAGCCCTGTATCACGCGATCAATCTGTTCGGCGCTGCGCTCAGGATGACGAGTCAGCGGGAGAACTAACGGAACGGAAACCTTTGTGCGGGAGCGGGGGCACACTACAGACGCTCGGCTGCGCTCCCCCGGATTTCCTGTTGCTTAGTTCCCTCTTGAAGGCGAACGGCTTCCCGCAGCTGCACTGAGGATGACTGGTGTTTCTTGCGCCAAGGGCAGCGTGTGCCGGTCAGGCTTTCAGCATCTCCATCACGTTGGCCGGTCGCAGCGGCATTTTACGCATCGGCTTTCCCGTTGCATCGAATACGGCGGACGCAATCGCGGAAGCGGCAAGCGCGTTCGCTGCTTCGGAGCCCTGGCCGTATTGGCCTACCTCAGGGCGGTGCAACATGACGATCTTGATGTCCGGAACGTCAGCCATGGTGGCGATGGGATAAGAAGACCAGTTGGCAGTGGTAATCGCACTTTGATTGAAGTTCACTTCTTCGTGCAGGGCAATACTGATACCCATGACCGCGCCACCTTCCACCTGGCGCTTCAGTTGTTCCGGGTTGACGACGATACCGGGCTCGACGACAACCGTATACTTTTCCACCTTCACTACACCAGTCGCGGGCGTGACGGACACTTCGCAGGCACAGGCCCAGTAAGTTCCTGAGCGGAACATGGCCGACATACCCTGGCCACGCACGGTTGCCTGACCGCTCGCAGCAGCTTTCGGGCTTGGCGTCTTCCTTGTTTCCCACCCTGCCTCTGTCTGCAAATGCCGCAACACGTTCAACAGCCGTTCGTCTTTTGCATGATCGATGCGGAACTGCAGCGGATCAGCCCCGGCGAGCGCCGCGGCTTCATTCATCGCCATCTCCCGGGGGAAGTTCTGCTGAAACTGGCCCGGGGTACGCATGCTGTGATCGCGCAGGCCCACCGCCAGTGGAGACTTTTGCTGGCCAACCTGGTACGTCCCGTGACAGCGTTCGTCAAGATTGGTAACAGCATCGTAGAGCCACATGTCAGAACTGCCGTTGGCAATGTTATTGATCGGGCCGCCCTTCTCGGACGGCGCGGGCATGGTGGGCAGACCGGCAAGAACGGCTCCGATCAGGCGATCATCCTGCATGGCAGGTTGGTAGTGATCGATCTCGTAGGCTGCAATGCGGCCGTGTTCATCCAGGCTGATGTTCACATCGGCGAAAGCTGCCGCCGACTGCGTCGACCACTTCATATCGTCCTCGCGCATCCACTGCACGCGAACCGGCTTGCCCACTTCCTTCGACAGCAATACCGCTTCGTCTTCAGCGCCCGCGTTGCCGCCATTCGAGCGGCCGTAGTGGCCTGCGCCGGGATAGGTCTTTACGGTTACTTTGTCAACGCCCGTTCCCAGCATCATGGCAAGCTGGCCACGCAACGCCTGGGCGTTCTGGGTGTGCGTATGGACTGTCACCGAGCCGTCCGCGTGGTAGTCGGCCAGGGCCATGGTAGGACCAATCGGAGCATGCTTCCAGTACGGCAGCTGATAGGTGGCGACCAGTTTGTTCTTCGCTCCTCGTGCGCCGGCGGTGACATCCCCCTTGGACTTGCGACTCTTCTGCACCGGGGCAGCCTTCCAGTCCGATTCATTTCTCAAGCTGGCAAAGAGATTGTCTTTGCCAGGCAGCCCTTTCCAATCGCTCCATTTGGTTGCCTTGGCGACCTGGTACGAGGCCTGAATCGCTTCCCACTCGGTGGGAGCCACCACACCCACCAGGTTGCCCTTGACCACCAGGCGCGTGTTAGGAAACTTTGTTTGATCGACCGTTCCGGCCTGAACAAGCTGTGATCCCAGCGTAGATGGGTGCACCACCCGCCCATGTAACATGCCGGGCAGCTTGACGTTGGTGACCCACAACGCATCGTGCCGCACTTTTTCGGAAACAATGCTGTTCTTGAATGATTTGCCCACCACGTTTAGCTCGCTCGCCGATTTGAGCGGCGGATCGCCGGTGATGCGAAGGCCAAAAATGCTGGTCAGGTCGCCGGTTACCGGAATGGTCAATTTCAGGTCCTGGTCTTTTACCAACTCACCATAGGTGAATTCCTTGCCGCCGCCCGAGGCCTTCCCATCGGCGGTCCGTACCTGGTCTTTGGGTACACCAAGCTTTTCGGAGGCAAGCTGGAGAATAGCCTGCTTTGTATACGCAGCGGCCTTTCGTATATTGGGGGTTCCTTCGCCCAACAGGCCAAAGGTGCCACCGCCCTCTGGTGTGGTATCTGTATCTGCCGAAACTA
Organism: uncultured Acidobacteriaceae bacterium; assembly: GCA_963785315.1. Classification (GTDB taxonomy): domain Bacteria; phylum Acidobacteriota; class Terriglobia; order Terriglobales; family Acidobacteriaceae; genus PALSA-350. The sequence goes on from CAWAUX010000005.1 coordinate 56,024, forward strand.
CAGTTGTGATGGCTTCGAAGGGCATATCCAACTCATCGGCTACGATCTGGCGGTAGGCGGTGTAGATGGTCCCCTGGCCGAAGTCGCTCTTGCCGGTGCGAAACAGGACGGTATTGTCGGGCCGAATCTCGATCCACGAGGCGGGGAGCGATACGTCGAACGCATCGCCGCTGATCATCGCAGCGGCTTTCGCGCTTCGTGCTCGAAAGACGCCAAAACCTACCACCAGCGCACCACCGGCTTTAACGAAACTGCGGCGGGTGAGGCGCGCACCGCACACATCCGTCATTTGCTCATAGGCTTCGCGAAGGTGTTCCATTAGACCGCTCCCTGCGCCATGAGCTTCGAGGCATGGCGTACTGCATCTTTGATCGCGATGTAAGTTCCGCAACGGCACAGGCGGGGTGACACGCCCCCGGTGGTGAAGGCTTCGCTGATTTCCGCATCCGTCGGGTTCGGCTTGTGCTCCAGGAGCTCAGTTGCCTTGATCATCATGCCGCTTTGGCAAAAGCCGCAAAGCGGGACCTGTTGTTCGATCCAGGCGAGCTGCACGGGATGAAGCGCTGGGTTCGCCTGATTGTGCGGCAGGTGCTTCTGGGCTGACCAGCGGGCGGGCAATCCTTCCAGGGTGGTGACCTCCTTACCCACCGCCATGGAAGCGGGAGTAACGCAGGAGCGAACCTCCTGACCGTCGACCAGTACGGAACACGCGCCGCATTGCGCGAGGCCACACCCGAACTGGGGGCTGTCGATTCCCAGCTCATCCCGCAATACGTAGAGAAGGGGCGTGTCTTGTGGGGAAGCTACCGGCAGGCTCTTGCCATTTACGGTCAGGTTCATCACCGAGGTTCTCCTTTCGGCTCGCGCCCAAAGGCTCCGGCGAAACAACGCACCCCGGCCGGGGCGTCATCGGGCTCGTCACAGTACAGGCTAGCGCAACTCGGCAAAAACGCAAGGTGACTTTTGCAATGGACGCAGCTTGCGTCCATTTTTGGCGCACCTGGCCGGTATGCCACGGGAGGGTTGCCGGCTTGCCCCGAGGAGCTGGGACGGGTGGGCCGCAGCGCCTCTACACTCATTCGCGTTCGAAAACGAGAACGTTCGGCTTTCGTCCACTTGCCGGCTGAATAGTCATGGTCAGAGTCTTGCCGTCTGGAGAAAGCTGGATATGCTGTGTGTCGGCCACCTTGCCATTTCTCTTCTCAATGAACTCGAGAGTGCCGGCATTCACGCGGCGCGCCGACGACATGGCGCCCCCCGGCGCGTTCGCATCCGCCACCGGGTAGTACTTGCCGTCAAACTTCATATTTTTCGTGGAGTGCTGTGCTTGATTGATGAAGGAAAGGCCGCTGTCTTGATAGGGCTGCACCTCGATTTCGACCCGGCCGGGCTTTTCGCTGATGCTATCCCACGTAGCAGCAAAGCCGGAGGCTCCTCCAATGGGTGTGTAGATGTAATGGATAGTGAAACTGGAGCCGTTGGACGGGTAGCCGGTGAAGTCGTCGCGCAGCGAGTTGCCGTCCGGAGCAAGCGTCCAGATGGCGGAGATCTGCATACGGCCGTCTTTCTTGCGGACGACTTTCCAGACATGAGGACCCTCTGCAGTTACAGCGAGGGTGGATCCCTCGAGACCAGGTTGATCAGTGCCGTTGGCAACAATGAATTCGGGGCCGCCGCCAAAGTCGAAAGCGTAGCGGTTCGTCCCCGCGGAAGTGACCTTCATCTGGTCGTGCATCGTGCTTTTTTCCGGGTTGAGCTTCCATTTGCCGACGAAGGAGCCGTTAGCGGCGTGAAGACTGGTGGTTGCGCTGGCGACAACAAGCAGTGATAGAAAGAGCCGTTTCAGCATGGCGTTCTCCGCAGATCGATTGGGGAGCCTGTCTGGAGAAGCTGGAATGCACTTAGATGGCCAATGGGTCTCGCAACATCGCGCAGCGATGATCGAGCGCAGGGAGAGACTGAGTTAGCTGTAGTCGATGAGCCGGGGCTTTCGTCGCAGCGAGCGACTGAATCGTTCGGAAACGAACAGCGCCCGTCTGAAACCGGACAGCGGATGGCACGCGAGCAGGTTGACAGGGCGAGCCAGGAAGCCGGTGCGCTACGCCGCAACAGGCGGTCCGAACCAGGTGGTTAGCGCGTCAGTGAGGTCCGGTTGGGTTCGGTCTCCCACCCACGCCACATATCCATCGGGCCTGATCAACACTGCGGTTGGAGCGGAAACCAAACCTAGAGCAGGCAGTTCCCATGGACCGTCGCATTTGGCGTAAACCAACCGAATGCGGTCTGACCACGGCGTGATGTCGAGGCTGCCGGGCGCGCCGAGATGCAAAAGCAATGGCCGCGCATTTTGCAGGAGCTTAAAGACACGCACAGGACCATCCGGCGTAACCAGGTCGAGGTCAGGCATGCGGCGGCCGACCAGCGGATGTCCCTCGCCGAAGTCGTACTGGATTCCAAGTCCGGACATCTCGGCAGCGATCCGTTTGCGAGGCTCCTCGATGCCAAGGAGCTCCAACACGATTTCACGCAAGGCTTCGGTGCGATCATCCGTACGTTGCAATGCGACCTGTGCCATTGTCGTGCGCAACACGCGGGCCGCAACCGGATGGCGCTCAACGTGATACGTGTCGAGCAAGCCTTCAGGCGATGTTCCCTTCACCACCTGGGCCAACTTCCAACCCAGATTCACTGCATCCTGCACACCAGTATTGAGGCCTTGGCCGCCCACCGGCGAATGCACATGGGCCGCATCGCCAGCCAGGAGAACCCGGCCCTTGCGGTAAGACGCCGCCTGCCGCGACATGTCGGTGAACCTGGAAATCCAAGTTAGATTATGGATTCCGTAATCTGTTCCGCATACGGCGATGAGTGCTTCGCTGAGATCGCGCAGCGTGGGCTCGGTCGTGGCGCCCACATGCTTTTCAGTCACCATGACGCCTAGGGGACCTTCGTTGGCAAACACTATCTTGCCGTCGCAAATTTTATACTCCTCCCTGCTAAAGGCATGGATACCAAGTCCTGTGCGATGGATACCTAATGGCGGCTCCTCCGCCATCTCGGCCTGGGCGAGAATGCTGCTGGTCGTCGCATCCCATCCTGGAAACTCAATGCCAGCGGCTTTGCGGACCAGACTGCGCCCTCCGTCGCACCCGACCAGATAGCTTGCCCGCAGCGGCGCACCATCGGACAGTTCGATGGTGACGCCCGTGTCGTCCTGCGCGAAACTTGTTACCTCGCGGCTGCGATAGATCGGCACTGTCAGCTCGCTGACCCATCCAGCGAGAATGCGCTCAATATGCTTCTGCCTCAGCGCCAGCCCGTAGTTGTGCCGGGTCGGAAAATCGCTGATGTCTAAACGTGTGACCGCGAATCCTGTGACCTGGGCTATTTGTCCTTCAGTGAGGAACCGGTCTACGATTCCGCGCTGATCAAATACCTCGAGAGTGCGTGAGCTCAGACCGCCGGCACGCGAACCGGCAAGCTCCTGGTTAGGGCGGCGTTCGACGATAGCTACATCGACGCCTGCCAACGCCAACTCGCCTGCCAGCATCAGGCCCGTCGGACCTCCTCCGGCTATCACTACCGCATGCTCTTTCATCGGGTCTCCCTTGATAGGTTCTTGCGCTTCAGCCGACGATGATGCCGCATGGCCCGGGTCTTGCCGCAAGCCCCCGGGTGCGTAATAAACTAGAGGTGGGGAGGAGAGGAATACTCTTCTTCGTTTCGCCGGCACTTCGAGGGGAAATCCAAGGTGCATGCCAACTGCCTGCAAGGGGCCGTGGCTGGCTGCACAACGTAAAAGGGGTTGCAGCTCTGCCAGCCGCTCTGACATCAATACCCCTCATCTGAAGGCCCAGCGCTTCTCTGACGAATATCCCCTGACCGGCAAACAGGTGAAGTTACTGGAGATCCCTGCCCAAGTGATCTCTGTAGTTTCGGATTGCGTTAGTTCGCTGAAGGCTTTTCGCCTTGATCGATCACCATAACGTCCGCAGGAGATACTCAAAACCCGTTTTCAAGGACCTTGGCTGGATCCTGCCAGGATCTGAGCGCTCGCTCGATACAAGTGATATTGCTCGAAGGCGATATCATTTAACCACCCTAGTTTCGGATCCGCAGAAAGAGCAACAGCCTTCAGGGGGCAGATATAGGTTTTGCCCCCAAGCTGAACCGGGCCGTATTCGATCACAAAGTCGGCTCTAAGGAGCGGAAGGCTCGGTTTCGGGTCCGCTCTCAGGACCAGCCGAAGAATCGTTCCATTCGACGGGTCGACCGTGATCTCACCGTGGTATCCGGGAAACTGACCATTGACGTTGTAATGCGACCTTCCAGCGACCACTGCATAGCGAAACACACCCTCCGGGGCTGCCGCGCCTTGCTCCCAGTGGCTCCAGGTAAGAGCACCCTGAGCTGAATCGAGCAGCGCTGCATTCAGAATGGGTCCAAACTCTCCTGAGGTAGTCATCCCCCCGGCTCCCGTCTGGAACTCGCTGGAACTAAGTATTTCCTGCCCGTCGCGGTAACGTACGATAGCGCTCTCTGTGCTCACCCAATGCAACCGCTTCTTATCCTTTAGCTTGTGTTGAAAGCTAGTGGTAACTTTCGTCGCATAAAGGTTTGGGAGCTGGTGAATGGTTTTTATTACATAATCCACACAGAGCATAATCATCCTGCGCTGGGCTTCCGAGTCTGGTTCCGCAATGACAGGAATTTCGGATGCTGGAGGATCGAGGAATAAGGATCTATCGGCTAGGACCCTCAACGCCCGCCTCGCATCCGGTCCAGGTAAATTGGCCTCGCAGCGCGTGAGCCTGGCGGCGCTCAGCCGTTCTGTCAATTCCAGCTCAGATAATTGCTTAGCTAACTCTTTATCCGGCTCGCGATTAACCGCAGCCAGCATCTGCTCCAACTGCTCTCCGCTGATCTGCCGGCCAGCCAACGCGCGCTGACCCGCAGGGAGCTGCGGCTGCGTGCTGGCCGCAATACCCTGGCTGCGCAACGTTGCTCCCGTTAGGCTCACGAGCGCAACGACGAACGGCATCAACTGTTTCATGACCGATCTCCTGCCGCATGTTCGATAGACGCTGCAGCATCGGTGATAGACCCGGTTCGCGGCTACTCACAAGCGAACGCGCCATCCGGCGAACTGCCGGGAAGTCTGGTAATTCGACCGCTGGAAGCTTCGCGGGTAAGAAAGCGCGTGTGACCCCCTCAAAAGATCCAAGATTCTGGTTGCATATCCAGCCTTGACCATCCACAATGGGTACCCGCCGGCAGGATGCTGCAGAAACCGGTCAGTTTCCTGACAGCCTGACGAGGACCTTTATGAGGGCCGCATCCATTCTTAGTATCATTCTTATGGCTTTGGGCATTATTTCTCTCTCGTACTTCGCGTCTCCCATGCGCCTGATGTTTCATTCAGCGATGGGCCTACCTGCCATTGATCCTTTCCCTTCGATTCTCGGAGGCGTCGCCTTGGTGTCTGGCCTGGGGATCTTGCTCGCAGTCGGGGCAAAAGATAAGTAGATCCCTTCCCCTGGAGGAACGCAGTCCGCGATTCAGCTTGAAATTCATTTGCACTTTGAGCAAAGGCTTCAGAGCCACGAGCCGGAAAGCCAAGTAAGAATCTGGCGTGGGCGGAACGGCAAGCTCCGGCTCGGATGCACAGGCCGGTTATGCCATGCCCCAATATCATTGATGAGCCATTTGGCTGCGATATGGTCGGATGAACTAAACCGGTCTACGATTCCGCGCTGATCGAATATCTCGAGAGTGCGTAAGCTCAGACCGCCGGCACGCGAACCGGCAAGCTCCTGGTTAGGGCGGTGAAAAAGTCGGTTATCGTAAATTCCCCTACCGGCAGAGGACCGGGCCGCTTCCCAAGGCAATTACGGTGCTATTCGGTTCTGAGGGCCACGACAGGATCAACGCGCATGGCTCGCCGAGATGGCACGTAGGCGGCAGCGAGCGCGACCACCAGGAATAAGGCGGAAACACCCGCAAACGAGATGCCATCCACAGCGTTTAGGCCATACAGTATTCGGCGCAGCAGATACGACGCCCCAACGGCGAAACAGCTGCCGAGGAGCAATCCTGCAAATACGGGACGAATGCTTTCCCCCAACATAAGTCTGAGGACATCTTTCTTTCTGGCTCCGAGCGCCATCCGTACGCCGACTTCTCGCGTTCGCAGTACGACCACATAGCTGACCGTGCCGTAGATGCCCATCGAAGCCAGGAGAAGTCCGATCACTCCGACTACGGTAGCAATCGCAGCCGCAGTGCTGGGGATGGTAAAGGCTGGTGTCATTCGAAATAGTTCCGACACAGTAGATGCATGGGCTACCAGGTCCGGGTCGATGGACGAAATAACCGGCGCGAGCGCACTGATCAACTGCTCAGGATCGGTGTGCGTTCGAATGAGGATCGGATAGTCCGCGAGCCGTTTTTCCGCCAATGGCAGGTAGACCAACACGGCATCCTTTCTATTCGTGGCATCCCCCCGTACGTCGCGGACGATTCCAATTACCTCAAAAGTTTGATCATTCGGAAAAAGCTCGCTCTGATTGTGGGACTGGCCTTCCACACCCATGCGAAGACTGAGCCCGAGCGGGTTCTTTCCTGGCCAAAGCCGCTCAGCCGCCGCTTTGCTGAGGATCACTGAAGCTTCATGCTCGCCGCCCCGCGGTGCAAAGGTGCGGCCGGAGAGGAGAGGAATACGGAGGGTCTGAAAGTAGTTTGACTGTACATAGTCGAAGGCAACGACCATCTGTGCTTTTCCGGCAGAAGAACCGCCCGGGTTGAACGAAACTGTCGTTGTTCGATTTTGAAATGGGGGCGGCTGAGCACTGGTGGTTGCAGCTACTCCGGGCAGCGCAGCAAGGAGGTCGCGGAGTTCTCGAAGGAGACTGAGTTTGCGCTCTGGCGTGTACCTGGTCCCCTCGGGAAATTGGATCTGGAGACTGACGACGTGATCCAGTTTGTAGCCTGGATCCTCGTTGAGCACATGAAGGGAGCTGCGAATGAGCAGGCTCCCGGCGATCATGAGTGTCAGTGCAGCGGAAACCTGCGCTGCGATGAGATAGTCTCGCAACCGGCGGCTGCGGAACCGGGAGGCTCCCATGTGCGCCTTGAGCGCATAGGCGAGAGCGGAGCGGGAACTTTCAAGCGCGGGGGCAAGCCCAAACAGGATTCCGGCCACCAGCGAGATGGCAAACACGTAGGCGAAAACACCAAGGTCAGGTGTCATGTTGTAGACCAGCGTGCCGTATTCGGCCGGTACGGTTGCCGCAAGCAGGGCTGCCAGTGCCTTCAGGAACGCCCATGATAAAAGCAGCGCAAAGACACCTGCCAACAGACCCAGCAAAGCGCTCTCCGTCAATAATTGCCGGACAAGCCGGAACCGGCTGGCACCGAGTGAAAGCCGCATCGATAGCTCATTCTGCCGGGAGGCCGTTCGCGCCAGTTGCAGGCTGGCAACGTTGGCGCAGGCGATCACCAACACCATTCCGCCGGCAGCCATGATCAACAAGATGGCGAATCGCAATCCACTGTACTGCTTCAGGGGAACCGGCAGTGGAGAGCCGGGCCATATCAGCGCGGTGACAGGCTTATTGAGTTCCGGCTGAGCGTCATGTAGCGGGCGGAGGCGCTGGGCCAGCAGACTCATCTCTGACTGCGCCTGCGGGATGCTCACCCCCGGACCCAGCCGGGCAAAGAGCCGGCAGCACAGATTTTCCCGGTCATGCAAAAAGTCATCGTGCGCATGAACCAGCGGTTCAAGACTGAGAGGAATCCAGAAATCCGGCACAGCAAAGCCCATGGTCCCGGTAAAGTTGTGAGGTGTAACGCCAATGATGGTGAAAGCGATTCCGTTGAGGCGGATAGTTTTTCCCAGGAGCGCCAGGTCTCCGCCGAATTCCCTCTGCCAGTAGTCTTCGCTGATTACGACCGAGGGAAAGGCGCCTAAGGCCTGGGTGTCTTCGGCTTTGAACAGACGGCCGCGCAACGCGGTTACCCCGAGGACCTGGAAGTAATTCTCAGAGACGAATAAGGCGCTGGCAAACTGCGCAACACTGGCGCTGGCCGGCAGAAGTCTCAGCTTCTCCACCAGTGAGCCCATCCCGGAATTCCGCTGTCTTGCAACGCCGTCTGCGCCGGACATGGTCAGTTGCTCGCCCCCACCTTCGGCGATGACGCCGCTGAACAAGCGAAGGCCGTCCCGGTAAGCTTGATAGTCGGAGTAGCTGAAACTGGGGACGGTGACGCCGGAGTGGAGTATCAGCGCGAGGTTAACCATCCTGCCCGGATCGCGCGCGTCCAGAGGCAAGGCGATAAAGGCCTTGTAGGCGGTAAAGATCGTGGTATTCACGCCGATCCCGAGTGCCAGCGCTACCACCGCCACCATCGTGAAACCGGCATTGCGGAGCAACATGCGCATTCCGTAGCGGACGTCCTGGAGCACGGTTTGCGGTAGAAGCACCAAGTCGATTTCGCTGAGCCGCTCACGCCATAAGACTGGATTTCCAAAGCGGAGCCGAGCGGCGCGTCGCGCTTCTGCGACAGGCATCCCCTGCTCAATATTCCGTTCCTCGCGCATGGCCAGATGGAATGCAAGCTCCTCTTCGAACTCCCTGGTTAGCTCGTGCCTTCGGAACAATGCGCGCACTCGGGCGATCCATGGCATGGCAGTTCCCCGTTCTTACGCCGGCTTAAAATCCAGTACAAGCGCAACCGCGCCTGTGATCTTCCGCCAATTTTCCTGCTCCGCTGCCAACTGCTTGCGGCCTGATGCTGTGAGGCGATAGAAGCGGGCGCGGCGATTGTTTTCGCTCACTCCCCACTCCGAAGCGATAAGTCTTTCCTGCTCCATACGGTGAAGCGCCGGATAGAGCGATCCTTCTTCCACACGCAAAACCTCGTTGGAGATGCGCTCAATGTGCAGCGTTATTCCCCAGCCATGCATAGGGCCTTGCTCCAGGCTCTTAAGGACCAGAAGAGCCAGGCTGCCTTGCAAGTTGTCGTTCCGGGTTTTCAAATCAGCACGACTCCTATAGAAGTCTAGGGGAATAGTGCTTCACATAACGCCTTCAAGTCAAGCGGTTCACCGTCAGGGCCCCAGAGGATTTTCAGGGATTGGTACTCCACCGCTGTGAACAGGCCAAAGCAGTCATTGGACCGAAAGCAGTCATTGAATGGTGCAGTCCGCTCTATTCTGGCAGGTGGCCGTCCCCGCGCTACGCGTCAAGAAGGCTTCATCAGCTGAACGTTCATCTGGTAGAACCGGAAGGTATAGTCGTCGCCCGCGACGGCAGCATAGCGCTCCAACACGTCGTGGAGGAAGCTGGGCCTCGCTTCTGCCGGCAATCTGCTGAACCAGGCGGCGGTCGTGACCGAGGCAAACGCAAAGAAACCGTCACGGGAGCCGAAGTCCCATGTCTTATCTTGGACGTACTGGTCCATCACTCGTAGTCCGTGGGCTTCAGCCAGCGCGCGGTACTCCTCCGCTGTAACGTGGAGATAGGGATCACGAAAATCTTCAAAAGCGGAAGCCCATCGCGCGGAGGACCGCGTTTCTTCCAGCACGTCTTCCAGGCTTTTGCGTTGCCCCCTGGGAACCAGCCGCAGGTGCGCGGAGCCCTCTTTGCGCATCACGCGATAGATGGTTGCCAGAGCCGCACCTTGATCTGGAATCCAGTGCAGGGCATTGAAGGAAAGTACGGTGTCGAACTCGTCCTGAAAAGCAAGTTTGCAGATGTCTTCGCATAGCGAAATCGAGGTTGGGAAAGGCGTTCACCCCAAAATGTTCCCGGGCGTACGAAATCATTTCGCGGGACGCATCAATGCCGAGCACACTCGCGCCCGGTAGCCTGCTCGCGATAGCAGCCGTGATCCTGCCGTTTCCGCAGCCAAGGTCCACCACTCGCTTCGCATCCTGCAAATCAAGCGTCGCAAGTACTTCCGCCGCCATGGATTGCTGCAATGCAGAAATTTTCTCGTAGCCAAGAGCATTCCATTCTGTCACCACGTACCTCCGGTCTCCGGCTAACCGAGATCACGGCTGGCCACCTTCCATGATCTCGCATCCTGAGGAAACTGATTGTCGACCGACGTCTGCTCGCCGCAAGAAGCCGAAAAAGCCGATACGGCCAAGTGATGAGAATGTATAGGTACTGATGCACCGGCCCCCACCAGTTACTATGGCCGTCGGAGTATCGTGCTCGGAAAGCCGACTGTACGTCGATGTGACGAGAATGTTACAAGGAGGAATCCGAAGAATCGCGCCGAATCCAAGCTCAATGAGTGATAAGGCCTGTTAGCAACAGTTGTGATCCAGGTCGCTTTAACGGCTGTCGCGCATGAACGACGAGAACTGATATAGCTGAACGATGCTGCTGGAAAAGTATGCCTTTTCGGCAAGTATGCGCGCCTGCTGCGGGCCGGAACCGCTACTGTACTTCGGCGGTGGCAACGCTGACTGGCAGCTTTTTTGAGAATGATAATCGTGAAACCGTCTGCTTCCTCAGGTGCCTTCTTTTTCAAAGGCTTTGGGCCCGGCGGCAGCCCGCTCGACTCGCGACCGAAAGATTAAGCTGCCTGCTCTATCCAACGCTTCGAGGTCGGCATCACACGAAAGCGTCGGTCCGGTGCATTCCTGAAAAAGTGGCCGGCCCTCGAGGATTCGGTTCAGCAGCGCGGCGTTGCGCGTTCGGATCATGTTCCGGAAGTCCAGATTCAGAGAGTTTTGTTCGACCGAATCGGCCAGCATTGCAAGGCCGGTGATCCGTCCGACGGCGCCGGCGTGATCGGACGGGCCCTCGCCACCCCAGGACAGATATTGGCGCGCGCGGAATACCGTCCAAGGACCATTGTCTTGCGGCGCTGTCGCAGATGTGAGCCAAGACCGGACCAGCGGTCCGGTCAATTCTCCCAATCGGCCGCCCGCGATCGCCCCGAGTGCCAGGAGCAGCTTACAGACGCTCCAGTCGAAGCCGGAGGAGGGAATTGTGCGATCGAATTCAGCGCCGAGTTCGTCGTAGAAAGTGTCGAGAACCTCCTCGGCTGTACGCGCTCTTCCGTGTGTCCCCCCTGCTTCTGTAATCTGGCGGACGGACGTTTTTGCCCAGTCGCTATACCGATCCGAGGCTAGAGAACACTTAATTTCTAAGGCTGCGGCGCGGCTGCTATATATGTCCTCGTCGGATTTCGCCAAATTGGTCTCCAGGGCGGCGCAAATTTGTGCAGCCCATTGGGCAGCGGCCGTGCGATCGGATGCTGCGGAGATATACTGCGCCGCGGCGCGCCGCGCTTCCCCTCCGTGCAGGGCCGTATCAATGTTCTCGAGGGCAAGCCTCGTGTGTAATTCAGCGACCTTCCGGAGGGTCGTCTCGCGCATCCGTGGCACATCGTCGCCGGTGGCAATATTTAATGCGGCGAGAGCGCTGTCGGCGCATCTGAGTGCATCTTTATATCGGCGCGCGGCAGCCGACGGCTGATCTTGCGCTAGTGCTATTTGCAGATTCGCCAAATTGTTTGCGACGGTCCAATAGCCGACAGCGTCGCGCCCGGTCGCGCCATTGCTTTCCTGTAGTACTTTCTCGCCGATTTCGACGACTGAGCTGACGTAGCGGTAAATGCCGTATTTTGACACAAGGTGACTTGCCCCAGCCGTCAACGAGCTTGCCTCAGTGAATGCGCCTCTAAAGTCGTTCCTGGTTGCGAAGAAGGCGATGTACTCCGAGAGAATTCGAAGGCTTCCGGCCAGATAGTTGTCGCTAGTCTGGTAGTATTTCGGCATCAGTGCGTATAGGCTTTCGGCGAGTTGGGAGTGGGGCTCGGGAACACTTGGATTGGATCGCACCACTCGTTCGGCGATGACGGCATCGGCCACCAGGGCATAGAGGTCGGAATTTCCGCCAGTAGGAATTCTAGCGGCGAAATTGCGCGCAATCACTAGACTTGGCGCGCAAACAAGTTCTGCAAGCATGCCAGCGGCTATCGTGTCAGGATCGAGGGATTCCCCGGCGGCAAGGCTGCGATAGCGCTCACAGATCTGCCGAAAGGGATCGGTAGCGATTTCGCGCACCGAGAACAACGATACGATCGCCTGCAACGCAAGCGCACGGCCCGTTTGGGCCAGGTCTTTCTGGTCGTCCTCACCGCGGTTCGAACTGCGCCAGAACTTCATCCGCATCGGGAGCCTCCGAACGGTAACCCAGTTTAGCCGCTTCCCACTCCAAAAACGAAACGTGCCTCTTCAGCACGGCCAGGTCGCTTGCCCGCTCAAGCAATGTGAGTGGACGTCCGGGGTTGCATGTCCGACCAAGATCGAACATGGACTGAATTTCCCCATCCGGTTTGAAGGTGAAGTTATCCGGCTGGAGATCGCCGTGGACATACCCGCTCCCGTGTAGTCTCGCTGCGATTGCGCCAAGCGATTTCACAGCGTTCAATTTCGGCGTGTCACGGACATCGTGACTGCGTCCGATCGCGATGTAGCCGATCTCCTCGATCAGTTGAGCGGTGGCTTCGGGGGACTGTTTGCTGCCTGTCCGCGCTTCGACGGCCTGTGCACAGGTCAGGAGGCGTTGCGTCAGGACCAACTCCGGTGGGCCACTATCGATACGCACCTTGGCGGTTGCCGAATTCTGTACCGGAACGACCGATCGCCAAGGCTTCCAATGCAGCGCGGACTCGTCGTCAGTGTAGGGCAGCATGACCGAAATACCGGCAGCATGCGCCGCGGACTTTAGGCGGGTAGTGTAATCGGCTAAGATGGCGGCCGCTGTTCTGAGTAAGCGGGGATCCTGTGCCATAGGATCGACCTGACCCTCCTCCGAAAATCGTCTGGCGACAGATGGTGGCGACAGGATCGGCATTTTACCGACTGCCGGGACTTCCGCCGGCTTCTCCCGCTTCTCGACTTCGTCCGTTTCGGGATCGGGGAGTGAGAAACGGAAACCTAGATGGTTGCAAAATTCCACGAGGCGAGCAATTTTGTCGCGCGCCGCGACGAGCGAAAGCAACGTCAGGAAGATTAACAATTCAATGCGAAGTCGAGGAGCGTCAGGTCCTTCCGCAGGATGGCCGAAATTTGCGGCGATGAATTGAACGGCGCCGGTCATTTCTTCGCTTGTGAAGAAGTTGTCGAGAACGGCGCCGCCCCAAATCCAGAATGGGTTCTCGCACAGCCTGTCTGGCGCAGAGCCTTCGGGAACTGCAATGCTTTCCAGTTTCGTCAACATTGAGCGGGCCCATGTCGACAACTGCCCACGGGGTGCCTCGATCACGTCAACAAGTCCATTACACATCACTACTTCGCGAGGGTCTCCGCTCGAATCAAGGAACGCGATGTCCTCCAGACGTCGCCGCATGCCGGGAGTCTTCAGAAGGTAAACGAGGTAAGTCTCCACCTCGTCGTCCTCGGCGATCGATTGGATTGCTTCGAGGCCACCCCTGTGTAGGATGGCGAGGATTCTTTCGTAAAGATCGTTGTACGGCTCCACCATCGAATCGAACAAGGGATTGCCCACCTGTGCGCGTAGTTTTCGATTGACGCGCGCCGGATCGTAACTGGGCTTTATTTCCAGATCGGGCGGAATCTCCCTGATATGAAAACCAAGACGCGGTGTGTTGGGGATCTTGATGACGATATCTTCGCCGAGTTCCGGCGAGTGTCCCGCGGACTTGCAATGAAATACTATCCACTGCGAGCCGATTCCGGCCAAACCGGTGACCCGGCCGGAGCTCGTTTCGAAGTGCACCGTCTTTAACCACTCGATGTCAATCATCGTCCCCGCCGTTCGTCCACCTGCGCAGCAGCTTCAATGAGCCATTCGTACGTTCGGATTCGAGTCCCTACCAGGGCATCGTTGAGTTCCGCGAGGCGCTCATCAGGGGCCTGGTTTATATTTCTGCGCCCCACTACAATCGTGCAAGGGAAATCCAGGGTGATGTCCCTGAAGGATCCGGCAGCCGCACTCCGATTGCTTCCAACCCATTCGCGCCAACTTGCCATTGACTGAATAGCGGCGGCGATAGACGAGGAGACTTCGCCCTTTTCGTTCAGAGGCCGTTCGTCCGGCTCAAGGAAAATGAGAAACTCCCACGAGCGACGTCCCGTGGTTCTCCAAAGTCTGCCGATCGCCAGATCCGGCATAACGCCGACCGCATTTGCAGGCAACGGGACGCCCGATTTCCAAACTATTGTGGCGTCCAGCTCTGCGCCGACGGCGCTTCGTAGGATCTCAGGATGCAACTCAAGAAAAGTTCTGGCCTCGCTCGGCTCGCCCCCGTTGTCAAGCAAATGCGCGAAGCGCACGGCGAGTCCCGGCGAAACCGCCGACGGGCTCAGGTTGACCGGGTCGAGGATCGCGGCGAGCAGTTCCAGCGCGACACCGTTCATTCCGCGACTGGTTTGTGCGGCGAGGCGGTCGGCAAGGATGGGTGAGTATTCGGCCAGCGTGGCTTTGGTGATCTCGTGCCAGACCGGCAGGATGACCTTGCGCCCGCCTTCTTCCAGCGCGAACAACCCGTTTAGCTCCCGCTTGGGCCAGCCCTTTGCTAAGAAACTGGAGCTTAGGATGACGATACCAAAGCGGCTTTGGGCGAGGCCCTCGTCGATCTTTTCGCGAAGGCTGTCGCCTACTCGCAATTCGAACTGATCCAGCCACACGAGGATGCCAGCCCTTTTCAAGGCAGCGGCGAGCGGAAGCGCGACCGTCTCCTTGTCTTCACTCGCGTGGCTTATAAACGCGTCCCATCGCTTCACAGGCGATCTCGTTCCGATATGATAATAAGCCTATAACGCACAGGATCAATTAACCATCGTGACCGAGAAGCAAATCGAGATTGCAGCCAGTGCAGGAGATTCATCCCCCATCACCGAAACTATGGAGTCGAACTCTCTCCTGACCCGGCGTGAAATGCTGGGAATAACCTCTATGGCCGGCTTGGCCGCTTTGACCGGGATCGCGCCCAATGCTGTCGCGCAGACAGCGCAGACTCCGCAGAAACGGCCTCGCATCGCCTGTCTCGTCAGCTATTGGGGTCTTCCGACCTCCCATGCCGACTGGATTGTAAACAAGCTGCTGGACGGTTATTGGTGGCACGGCGTCCCCACTCCTTCGCGGGTCGATGTGGTGTCCGTTTACATCAATCAGTTCGACACGAGCTTACTGGGCCAGAAAGTATGCAAGGCAAAAAATATTCCCATCTATAAGACAGTCGGCGAGGCGGTAACACTTGGGGGGAGCGAACTTGCTGTGGATGGTGTGGTCATCGTCTGTGAACATGGGAATTATCCAACGGATCTCAAGGGGCATTGGCTCTTGCCGCGCTGGTGGATTTATCAGCAGGTTATCCGGGTCTTCGAACAGAGCAAACGCTCGGTGCCCGTGTTTAATGACAAACACCTCTCCTACAATTGGGACGACGCCAAGTGGATGTTTGACAAATCCCGTGAACTGAACTTTCCCCTTAGCGGCGGGTCCTCCATACCAACCTACTTCCGCAAGCCGGAGATAGAACTCGCTATCGATACGCCCATTAAGAACTCCATTGTGGTTGGAGACGCCGCGGATGAAGGAGCCATCTTCCATTGTGTCGACGTGCTGCAGGCCTTTGTCGATCGCCGCAAGGGCGGTGAGACAGGCGTCAGGTCAGTGCAGTCCATTCGCGGGCCTGAAACCTGGAAGTGGGTCGAACGCACTCCCTGGGCGGCCAACCTGCTGGAAGCAGTGCGGAAAAATTTTGATCTGAAGCCGGGATACTTTCAGGAGGGCCGGCAAGCAAACGCCTGCATCGTGGAGTATAACGATGGGACGAATGCAGCCGTGATTTCAGGCAAGGGTGTGGGTTGGACTTATGCCGCCGAAATCGAAGGTCAGAAAGATCCGGCGATCATCTCCATGCTTGGGTTTCCCGGCCCCGTCTCGCAGTACCACGCTGCGAACGGCCACGAGCATTGGATCACCGAAATGATGCTGACCCGAAAGGAACCGTTCAACGCGGAGCGCCTGCTTCTGTCCACCGGCATTGTGAACTACTACATGGATTCAAACTGGGAAGATGGCCGTTACTCCGCCGTCGGACGCCGCCTCGAGACACCGTACATGAACATGACCTATCACTCGACCCACGGACCGCTCTTTGAAACGGGCCCGCGCCCGCCGAACACCCCCTACATTCGGGGATTCGCATCCTAGGCTCTGCCCGGCCGGCGCGGCGGACGACGCAATTGTAATCGAGTACCGGGGTCTTACCACCTCAAGTCCTCATATCCGCGCTATGAAGTCGGCTTGTCCAAGCGAGTGGCCTAGCTCGCGAGTCAGGGACAAACACGAAAATGCCTGAACGCCTGAAAGGTTGGGTTTTCGGTAAATTGCAGCAGACAGCGCACAGGTAGGAGTTACCTATGACCCCTGCCGGAACTTGTCCTTGTCGCTGTCGGATACTACCTGCGGCCGCCACAGCCGAGCGATCTACCATCGGGTACATTCCATCGCAGACGCCAAGGCACAAACCATTCTCCTGAACCGAGTAGACTGTGGCTAGCAAAGTCCGGGACAGGCGGCAGATAACCGCTCTGAACGACTGACATCTCTTGAATCCAAGCCGAATCGTACTGCACGCGTTGCCCCACTTCAGACCAGCGACATGAGAGATTTCCTGTGTCCGTTTGCCATGACGATTTCATCGCAGCTAGCCCCCGATGTTTTGACAAAACTGACCCCATTCTACGCCCAGGGCCGTGATAGCGATCTTTCGAGTCTCTGCAAACCGGCAAGCAGGAAGCTACCCCAAAACGGGTGTAGTCATCCGGGTTGGCGACCGGAACGCGAAAAACCTCTACTTCACGGCTCGATGAGCATTGCCCTGTTAGCAACGGTCCAGGAGGATCGCATGTGAAGCTTGTGCCGCCTTAATTAATTGTCCCCGGCGGATCTGGTTATTCTCTTCGCAGTGCCTGCATCGGAAGCACGGACATGGCGCGACGTGCCGGGGAAGCAGCAGCGATGGCGGCAATGAGACAGAGCAGCAAACCTCCCAGAGCGATTGCCGGTGGGTTGACCTGTTTCATCTCGAGCATCGACGCGATCCATATCTGCGTGGCATAGGACAGAACAATTCCTAAGGCCATTCCGCTAAGCACAAGGCGCAGGACTGAGGAGTACAGCAGGCGCAGGGTGTGGGCTGGACCTACGCCGGCGAAATCGAAGGGCAGAAAGATCCGGCGATCCTACCCATGCTGGGGTGACCCGGCCCCGTCTCGCAGTTCCACGCTGCGAACGGCCACGAGCATTGGATCACCGGGATGATGCAACGAGCGCGAAGGGACTAGGCAAACTTATCTTCGGATAAGCATTGCGCCTCGTCCTCGAAAAAGGCGCCGATCGCTGGCGCCTCACTTAAGACGAGGGCGCTATTTCGTTGCGGCGATCACGTCTCGCGATAACTGCCTATCCCGTGTGGCTTTCACAGACCCGCCAAAGACTGGCAGCATACCCGGTTACGGATGACCTCAAGGGCTGACAAATTTCAGTACGCGGTGCTCTCGCCACTGTCGCAAGTGACAGTTGCCCGTCAGCCTGTAATGGGGTGAACTGAATACTGGGAATGTGATTTTTTCCGCGTGACTGACTCTTGCGCACATTGCGAGGTCGAATGACAGCGATTCAATGGAACGAATAAACCCTTAACCCAGAGCATAGCCACTGAACCTGTGACCGTACGATTCAATACGAAGTCGCTTTGCTTTGACTAACCCCAAAGGAGCATAATATGAGCTTAATTCAAAGTCATCTCACGATTACGTTTCCGATTAAATCACCCGCAGATGCAAGGGCGATTGCAGAAGAGCTGCCCCACTTAATGGGCGATTTCACGAAAGCGCAGGATGCCATCGGGTCCGTGCATTACTCCCGTTTCCTGCCTTTCGACGATAACTCGCTCATCTTCCTCGCCGACATTGACGGCGATCTCGAAAAGCTCAGCGGAGATCTAGCCAAGTCTGCAGGACCGGTGCTTGACGCCATCTTCAAGCACGTCGTGAACCCTCCTCCCACGCCGGTGGCCGCCAACGCTGATGCGTTCATCAAATGGGTGAAACAACATTCATCGAATCCCCTAATCGGCTACACCGCTTTTGCCAACGCTTCGGTTCAGGACATCAAGGCCGCCGCTCGGGCAACGGGCTTCAAGGATAGTAGTGAGCAGACCCCTTTGCTGATCGCTTTGCCTATGAAATCGAAGCTGAAAGCCTTTATCTTTGAGGACGTTGTTTTGAAAGCCGCGGCGAAGACTATGACGCAAGGAGCCGATTCCATTGGCACATTGCATTTCGCTCACTTCGTGCCCCTCGCCGACACCCACCTCGGCTTCTTCACCATCTTCGACGGTTCTTTCGAAAAGTACATTGGGGATTTTACGGAGAAGATCGGGCCGGTTTTCGACCTTATGTTCAAGTATGTCAGTGATCCGCCTCCAACCCCTGTCGCGAAGAATGCCAAGGCGTTCTTGGATTTCTCTGGGGCAATGAATCGCCCCGGCATCGGGTATTACAGTGCCTATCCAGGCTTGGCGGTTCAAGATGTCAGGGCCCTGCTCGCCGACGCCAAGGCAGGAGCTGTTTCGAGTTGATCGCCAAGTCTGGCGAACCAACGATTCAGGGTTACGCACCGGAGGATGAGCATGGCCCTCCGGTGCCAGTCTTTCGGGCAAATCAATCGGGAAATGAATGTAACAGCAGTGCCAAGTGACCCTATTCACTGCGCTCAAAGATTCGCGACTCATCTTCGTACGTAAGGAAAACGACATGAAGTGGAGATCAGTTGTTTCAAGACCGACGCTGGCGGCGATCATGATTTGCAACTTGTTTTTTTTAACACGAGCTTTTGCTGCCGACATCAACGGCCAGGTGCTGGGTGCGGGCAAGCCCATCACCCAATCAACGGTGACCCTATGGGCAGCGAGCGCAGGCCAGCCCAAACAACTCGCACAGACCAAAACCGACAACGACGGCCGGTTCATGATCCATAGCAGTGACACGCCTGACTGCAGCCTCTATCTGGTGGCTACTGGTGGCGTATCTGCAGCCAATCAAGGAGCTGGTGATAATCCGGCGATTGCGCTGATCACGGTCTTGGGAAGCAATCCCCCAGCCCGCGTCACCATCAACGAGTTCACTACCATTGCGTCGGTGGTGACACATGCGCAGTTCATCGACGACACCACCATCAAAGGCTCCCCGCTCCAGCTGCGGATTGCCGCGGGCAACGTGCCCAACTTCGTCGATTTAGAAACAGGCAGTTGGGGGCCGGTGATTCTCGACGCCCTCAACAGCGCGCAGACACCGACGATGGCCAACTTCGGCACACTAGCCAACGTGATGGCCGGTTGTATCACGCGAGTGAGGCCGGATGCGTGCAGCCAATTCTTCGCGGCGGCTACGCCCCCAGCGGCGGCGCTCCACCGGATACGCTTCTTGCCGCGGAAGTGGTCGCATTGTTCCCCTGGCACCAGCCGGACAAAATATTCGCGTTGCTCAACGACTTCTATCCCCTGCCGAAGCCCGGCATTCCCGGCAAGCTCTTGCGCGATACACCGTACCTGCCGTATCTCACCTTCGCTCCCAGCGCCTTCGTGTTCCCGCTTAAGTTCACCGGCGGTGGCGTGAGCGGGGGCGGCAAGCTCATGATCGACAGCCAAGGCAATGCCTGGGTTGCCGACAACTTCTCCGTCGGCGCGCAAAACCAGGACGCCTCATGGACCGGCAACCTCAGCAAGTTCGCTCCCAATGGTAAAGCGCTTTCGCCCAACCCCCTGGGCTTCAGTGGCGGTGGTCTGGCAGGCCCCGGTTTCGGATTGGCGCTCGACGCTCAGGACAACGCGTGGGTCACCAGCTTTACCGGCCAGAACATCTCCAAGTTCGATAACAGCGGCAAGCCGCTTTCGCCACCCGAGGGCTGGAACTTTAACCGCCAGATCAGCCAGATGCAGGGCATCATCGCCACGCCCGGCGGCGACATCTGGACGCTCGACCTGATCAAGGGCCAGGTTCTGAAACTACCCCAGGGCGATCCATCCAAGGTCCAGTTCTACTGCCAGAACAAGACCGGCGATCCGCTGAAGAACCCTTGCAAACTTGTCGGGCCCTTCGCCCTCGCCATTGATCAGCAGGACCGAATCTGGGTTACCAACGCCGTCACAGACCGCGTTGTTCGTTTCCCAGCTTCCGATCCCAGCAAAATCGAAACGTTCAAGGTGGGATACTCGGCCAGTGGTCTCGCTATCGACAGCCTGGGCAACGTCTGGGTGACGAATAAACTGGGCAGCTCGCCCAAGGGGGAATTGAAATTCGGGGAAATGCTGGCCGCATTTAAATTCAACTTCGACAACGACCCCGACGCCGGGGCAAGGGCGACCAAAGTCCTGGTTCCTGCCATGGCCGAGGAGAAATCCGGCTACGAAGGCGGCAGCGTTACGGTGTTGCGCCCCGACGGCACCGAGGCGCCCTTCTCGCCGGTGTACGGCAAAGGCATAGTCGGGCCCTGGGCGGCTTCAGTCGACGGCAATGACAACGTCTGGATCTCCAACTTCGCCTCCGCGTCGGCCGGGATAGTAGAGCTGTGTGGCTTCCGCACCGAACACTGCCCGCCGGGCGTAAAGACTGGCGACGCTATCTCGCCTCCAGGCGGTTACGTCGGCGGCGGATTGCAATTGCAGGTGGACGTTGGCATCGGTCCCGCCGGAGATGTCTGGGTCACCAATAACTGGCAGAACTACAAGGACGCCCTGGGCAAGGTCGATGAAGCAGTACAAACGCTGGGCGCGGGCCAAGGGGTGGTGGTCTTCTACGGAATCGCAAAGCCGGTTAAGGTTCCGTTGATCGGTCCAGCTCGTCCGTTCTAAGTGGAGCAAGACGAAAGGTTAGATGACCATCTTGTTCAACCCATGTACGCATTCAAGCCTTTCGACTGAGGAGAAACCAGGCGCCAATTCCCAGTAAGGGATCGATAATCGCGAATGCCACCAGCAAATGGGGGAACACCCCAGCGTACGCCAAGGGCAAAAATATCAATGGAACGAATATCAGTCGGTCGATAACAGATGCGGCGACGGGTTGACGCGACCCGGAACGACCGCCGAAAAAATACAACCAACCGATGACCACAAGCAATAGACCAACCACCCGGAAGAGGGCACCCTCTTGGCCAACGAAAGGTGCGTCCCTGAAAAGCGTCTGAACCATACCAGGCCAGGCAATGATTAGAACTCCGGCTCCGAGATACAGGACGCCGTTCATGACCGTGTACTTGGAGGCGGTGGATAGGTTAGATGGTTTTTCCAAAAGATCCGTAATGAACGACATATTGCGTTACCTCCGTCGGTGCTGTTCCGTTACGTCGAGCCTACCCTGATGACTAAATTTCGATTGACGCTGTGATCCGGCCACCGGCAGTAGCTGCATGAGGTTAGTCTTCGCAAGACCACCGGAGGATCAGTACGGGCCTCCGGTGCGCGTCTGTCAGTCAAACCAGTCCGGAAATGAATTTGACAGCGGTGATGCTGGGCAAGAAACAGTACGCAGTGGCTTTCGTTCTAAGAAAGCTCGAAAACCCCGTGATCTTAATTGGGGGCGCGTTATCCGGCTGGGGGATCACGAAAATACTTTCCGCTGGGTCCTGCGTTCCCACAATAGGATCCTTCGATTTAGGGTCCAGCCTGACTGCTCCGGCGAACTCGCTGTCATTTACCCATGTATGCAATACAAACTCATATTGGTTCTCGATGCTTGCGTTGATGAAGTAACCCAGAAGCCCGCGCTCGATACCGTCATAGGGTTGAGTCGGATCATAGACTGGCCCGTATGGCATCCCACGACGGATCATTCGGTGAGCATTGTTGCTCCCGCCAGGTTCGCCTTGTCCTGCGACTGGCTGGCCTCGAGGATTTACCCGGCGTATGTGCGCCCCAACGGGACAGCGAAGCCCCCTTGGATCCCCTGAGCCATCGGCGTTTACATATCCAAAATTGTTTAGCTGGTCGGGCGAAATCCCGCCGGCGGGGCTATCAGTCTCTGGTGACAACGCAAGCGGAACGCCGTTGCGCCACCGTCCGCACATCTTCGCGGCTAGCAGTTCGGGGTCAATCTTGTCCTTGTTCTTTTGCAGATTATTCTCGAATCCAACCACATCGGTCACGATTATTTTGAAGACAGAGAAACTACCGTTAAGGCCGAGTTCCCGAGGCTCGGGTACGGTGTAATTCTCGGCTCCGTCCTGTAAAACAAACAGCCACGGTTCGCATGGCTGCTGATGATCCGGTTTGTACTTAAGTGGACCACCACGAATGGTGGTCATGCTGATGCCGTCGGTGTAGCCGAAGTGGAGCCTGGAGGTGAAGGTGGGCTTGCCGTCAATCACCTCCGTTAACGCCATCCCGTCGGCGCGGTAGATCTCCCGAAAAGCATCGTCTTCGGCAAACAGAGCAGACAGCCGTTCGCTGTAGCTAGTCATTGCTTCCGGACTGATGGCGTAAAGCGTCACCAACACGTGGTCGGACCCCGACCCGAAGCCGCCGGCCCAGTTCTGTGGCGCGCTCGCCCCGGTATCCCCCACAAATGCCGCTCGTTCCGCCGCTCCCGCCATGAATGAGTTGAACGACTCGAAGGAGAGCGTAGGGGCTCGATCTTTGATTTCCAATGCGATGAGCCCCGGCCAGGTGATGCCCAGATTAAGGCAGTAGTCGGGCTTGTGACGTGGGGCTTCGGCGGGATTGTCTCCCGGACCGGGCGCAAGGCCCACCTGCCACTCTTCAGCGGTGGTGATCTGGGGCGCGTCCGCCTCGTCACCACTGACCAGTCGGCCCAGCATCTTCCGTGCCGCCGCTGGAACGCCGACCGAGAGCAGGAAATGCCTCACCATGGGCATCCTGTAACCGCGGAGAATGATCCCCTGGATATCATCGAGGTCGAGTGTGGATTTCCCCGCCGATCCCGAATGGGCATCGCCGGCAGATGGATCAATCCGGTCGAGAAGACGACGAAGGAAACCTTCGCCCTCCTTCGCCTTTGGCTCTTCTGTTTTGATGTCGTGACTCATGAACGTCTCTCCTACTTGACCCCCACGAACGCGTTCGGATCTCCTACTCCTTCTCGCCCATTGAAACCTGCTGTGGGAAATTAGGGGCTGGTAACCAATCGTAGCGCTCGCGACAAAGCGCCTTCGCTCCCTCAGAAGATAGATTTGGGCCGAATCTTATAAGTGGGCTCTTGACCAGCTTGTTTTCTCGTGCACAGATTACTCGCAGACGAGCGAAGCCTACCACTGTCTCTTGTGACAGGTAGAGAGTAACATTCCGATGCGAACGTGAATGCTGCGGCAGTTTTCAAACTTTTTTGAGGCGTTGCCCGACCAGACCGCCGCCCGTCCAACGACGCTACGGGGCGTCCCTGCGGTTTCCCCAATTCGCCTCTACATTCGTAACGGTATAACTGCCAATTCTGCTCCGGACACGCCGGCGCGCAGATCATCGCGAAGTCGGAATACCAGTCCAGAATAACGAGTTTTTTTAGGTGGCCCTTCGCTGAATACTATTCGGTGTGCAGGCCTGGGACGCGATCACTCTGGCCTGCGTGGCCGTCTCGCTTGGGCTGGCGTCTCTCGTGGCGAGTTTCCTGCCTGCCCACCACGCGGCCTTAGTGAATCCGGTTGAAGCCCTTCGTTCCGAATAGCCTCGGCCATTGAGGATGGCTACTTCAACCGTTTCCAAATCGCTCATGCACTCACTCATAGCGGACTAGTCGGACGATGACTAAGCAGTGCTTTGCTCCCGAATAATCGCCCTCCGCGGCGATCACGGACCGAAGCCGCGGTTCATGTCCCACAGAGGATAGTGCGGCAGCGCGCCGATGGGATCGCGGATGAACAGAGCGGTTTGGGCCACGCGATCGCGCATGCGCTGCTTTGCCGCGGCTCCGACATCGTGGCGGCCAAGTGCCGGAACCTGCGTTCCGGAACGTACCGTACCTTCGGGTGAAATGAAACCTTCGGCAATCAGAAGCCGTTCGCCGCCGCGCGCCACGAACAGGCCGGACAGAGATTCGCGGAGACGACGGATCTTCTGCTTTCCGAAGTGCGTCTCCCAACGCTTTTCTACGGCGGACGTGACGTTATAGTAATTTTCGCGCGCCAACAGGCCGACCGGGGACAGGCGAACCAGTTTGCCGCGGCGCGGGAGCGGGGCGGATTCCACGACGATGAAAGGCTTGATCTGCCATCCGACGCCGGAGGTCTCGGGAGAACAACCGGTCAGATGCGGGATCTCGCTTTCGGGAATGGACTGATCGCTGAGAACACGCAGAGTGTTCGCGCACAACCACAACGGCACGCGCGACTCGCGCTGGAACTCCATGGTGAAGGCGAGCAGCAGTTGCGAGAGCAACGCGGGTAAGGGCAGCGGAACGGTGTCAGGTATCGTGCGGGTTTTGTATGTCACGTCCATTTCCCCTTGGCCGGGTATGCCATGGGGCAGGTCGACATCCAGCTGGGCAGCGATGTCTTCAAGCGTGAGGCGGAGTGTTCCGATCTCGTTCGAGCCGAAGCGTGCCAGCCAGCGGTTTTCGATTTCGTCGAACAGCGGCCTCCAGATTTCGATGGCCCGGCGGCCTTTTGCTGTGGGGCGAACGATCCAGCCGGAGCGAATGCCGCGACCGCTGCCCCAGCCGTCGCGCAGAAGGCGGCCCGCGAGCCGGTGGGACCGGACAGCGATGGGGCGGTCGTCTGCGGGATCGGCTTCGAGCGTGATAAAACTCCAGCGCTCGAGGCAGCCCAGTTCGAACTTCAAGCGCTTCTCCGAAGACAGGGATTGAGCAGCCAGGTCGCGCACAGACGGGCTGGCCCCTGCGAGGAAGCGCATCAGGGTGGACCAAATCACCACGGACAGCGACGCACCAGCGTAACCCGACTGGCGCATCTGTTTTTCGAACTCGTCGTCGAGTTCGAGCGTAAAAGCGACGAGCACCTGTGACAGCAAGGCAGAAAGCGGGCGGGTGGTTTCCGCAGGCATGCTCGACTAGTTTATCGGGACCGGGACTGGCTGTCTTCGACTGCCCCGCGAAGCGGCGTCAATTCGGCGAGGTTGTCTCGATGTGATCGACTACGAAGAAATCTACAGGGGCGATGGTCGGTTTCAGGTTGAGCCCGAACTGCTCATTCAAGGCACGCTTGAATGTCAGTCCCATGAATTCCGGTTGATTGGCAGTATCTGAGGGCGAAGAGCCGGCAGCGTTGGGAGCGTCGGTCCATAGCGTCGGGAAATTCTTGCGGCATGGCACCGGTGATGCGCCGCCGCAACAATAACTCCCACGCCGTCAATGAACCCGATTCACAAGCTGCCCAGCCTTCCCGGATCACTTCCGCTGGTTTGGACTTGCAACCCTCCTCGTGGTTGATGCGTCTTATAGAGAACACCGGCGCTAGCGAAAGCGCACGAAGAGAAGTTGCCAGTGCCATAGTCCTCGCGCGACGGAGCCAGGGAGGCGTCTCGCCAGAAATTGCCGGATGGACGACCCATCGATGTTCGGTCAGGCGTTTCCGGTACGCGGCGCAATGCGTTGTGTTTTTGCGCCTGAGGTTCCAACTTTGGATGTTTGAGACCCGTCCCTGGGCCAAAAGGGGCGGGTCTTTTCTGTTTGCGCTGTGACCTAACCGACAGCTTCCGTTAACTACATCTTTTATTGAGGTGACCGCGGGCACCCCATCCTTCGCGCTCATTGCGAAGGATGGGAAAGCAGCCTCTGCGACGAAGCGATCCGGGCACCCGTGGCTAAAAGATCAACTTCCCTGAAAGCGAGAGAACACGCGCTCCGCTCAATGTGCCCGGAATCTGGTAAACACTGGTTACCGTTCCGAACCCGCTGAACGTAGGTTGGGCAACTGCGCTCGAATCGTGCCCGATGGCCGCGTTGGGAGTGTTGGCGCTGGGGTGGTTGAAGGCATTGAACGCCTCTGCGCGGAACTGGAACTTCATCCGTTCGTAGATAGAGAAATTCTTGAAAACAGAAATGTTCTCGTACGAAAATCCAGGTCCCGGCAAAGAATTTCTGGCCACATTTCCAAACGCATATTGACCCGCGCTGATATTCGCCGGCAACGCGTACGCAGTCGTGTCAATGCAGGAGGTAACGTTGTTGTGGATGTAGTTCTTCAGACTGCAATTCGCGTGTGGCGCATGGACAAAGTTCGGCCGTTGCGTACCCTGGCTCAGTCCGGCGCTGTTGTAATTCAGCGTCACGTTGGTCGGCATGCCGGATTGCACATTGACTACGCCGTTAACTTCCCAGCCGCCCAAAGCTTCGCGCATCAGCAGATTGGAAGCATTGAATGTTGGAAGAGAATAGGTGATTACCCCGACCACGCGATTACGAATGTCCCAGTTGGCGTTTCCATAATCAGCAGCCGGATTGAATTGTTGAGAAAGCGTTCCGCCTCCATTGGAGTTGGCCGATAAATCCAGGTCGTGGGACCAGGTGTAACTGACTTGACCCGCTACCTGGTGAAACATGCGCTGCCGCAGCACAACCGTCAACGCATTGTAGTTGGAATACGCATCGTTCTGGATCTTCCGGATTTCGCCAAACAGTTGATTCGGGCGCCGGCTGTTCAATGCGCCCGGCGGCCCTGGAGTGAGAGGTTGATTGTCGTAGAAGCTCCGGTCCAGATGAATCGAATGCGAAGCCAGATATTCCACGTCAATACCGGCACCATTCCACAGGCCATAGCCTGCATCGGCATTCCACTGATAACTGCGCGCCGTCTTATTAAACGGGTTATCAGTGAAGGCGCTTACATAGGACCCCGGAATACCGGCCACAGGAGAAGTCTGTCCCGCGCCTGGGGTCGGGTTGGTGAACGTGAGCAAATTGGTAGGCGACGTAGTGTAGTTCACGGTGGCGGCGAGAGGATAGTTGCCCGTTGCCAGCGTGTAGCTGTTCAATTGGTTGGCATTGTAATAGGCGCCGAATCCGCCGCGGAGTACCAGCCTTTCCGTGGCGCGATAAGCCAGACCGATGCGCGGCCCCCAATTATCGTGCTGCGGGTTCTGGAATTTGAAACCTGGAGTGGGGACAAAAGTCGAGCCGGAAGTTGCGTTAGATGCGGGAATGAGTGCTGTCTCATCGGCATTCAGAATACGGGCAAAGCCGTTCAGGCTGTAGGGCACAGTTGGCAAGTCGTAGCGCAGACCATAATTGATCGTAAGCCTCGGCGTGGCCTGCCAGTTATCCAGGACAAAGAAGCCATCACGCCACTGTCCAACGGACCCCTTGATCGTGACAATCGGTGTTTGATTGTTGGCTGACAATCCAAGCACAAAATCTGCCGCGTCATAACCAGTGGAATTAGAGCCGGCCGTGCCGGCTGCGAAATTAAACAGGCCCAGCGGATCGTTCGAGGCCTCGCGGCCGAGCGTCAAGCGGCGAAATTCGACTCCACCCATGATGGTGTGCCGGCCGTGGGTATAGCTCAGCTCATCATAGAAGTCATAGGTCCGGTCATCTTGATACCAATTGCTTCCGTCATTTCCCAGGGTCTGGTAGTCACCCGACGCCCCGGCGCCAAAGGTGATCACGGGAATACCGGGATTTGCATAGAGCGTGTCGAAGTTGAAGCCGGGGATGCCCAGGCTGGTTCCCGCATTCTTCAGGTTATTCTCAGCCCAATAATTCAGGTTGTCTGAGATCAGTTTGTTGACTCCGAAGTGAAAATCGTTGACCAGGTTCGGCGAGATAATGTGCGTGTATCCAAACGCGTAATTGCGGCTGTTGGTTGGCCCGTAGGATGAACCGGTAGGCAGAAGTGTTCCGCCAACCACCTTCAGGTTCTGCCAGTGCAGCCGCCCGAAGAGGCGAACATGCTCGCCGATATTTTCGTCGATACGATCGAGAGACTGCGTAATCGACACATCGGTGGGATAAGAAGCATTCAGGTTATTGAGTGTTCCGTTCTGCGAGCCGGCCACATTAGGCGCAACCGAGTATGCCTCCAGTTTCTGCGCAATCAGTCCACTCGCCGTTCCCAGTTCACTTGCCGGAATCTGGTTGCCGGGGTAGTACGTTCCGGTAGCTGGATCCTTGAGACAGATGGCGACTCCGTTATTGGGCACGCAGGTGTTGCTGGTGGCGTTATATCCCCCAAGCGCGGAAAAGTCACCCTTTTCCATCGCAGGTGTGAGCACCGAACCGATGCTGGTGCTGGAACCAATCTGATCCAGCTTTTCCCAGGAACCAAAGAAGAACGTCTTATCGCGCCCATGGTACAGCCTGGGAATCTCAACCGGGCCCCCTAACGCGAAGCCATATTGGTTGTAGTGGAGGGGTGGTTTTGTGCTGGCCGGTGTGGCTAGAAATGGCTTGGCATTGAAGATGGTGTTCTCGACATAGTCATAGACTGAGCCATGGAGATCGTTGGTCCCGTTCTTGCTGACCAGGTTGATATGGATTCCCAGGTAAGCGCCATACTGCGCTGGGTAGTTGCCGCTTTGCATCTGCACTTCAGAGATCACATCACTGCTGGGCCGTGCCGGCGCGGTGGTGATCAGGTTGTTCATGATCGAAACGCCGTCAAGCGTAAGGCTGTTCTGAATTTCGCGTTGCCCCGCGCCCTGAAAATCCTCCCCTGGAGGTATGCCGGTGTAGCTGGTCGCGGACCCGATCCTTACGTTGGAAGAGAGGGCAGCGATCTCCAGGGCATTGTGCCCATTGATGGGCAAATCTTCCACCATTTTGGTGTTGAACGTTTCCCCCAGCGTTGCGTCATCGGTGGAAAGCGGCGGCGTGGAGGCCGATACACTCACTGTGTCGGTGGTTGAGCCAACGGTGAGCGCAAAATCAGTCCGCACGGCCTGGTCGTTGGGCACGGGTATCCCGGTTTTCGTCTCCGCCTTGAAGCCCGTTTGGCGAACCGTTATATCGTAGGTTCCTGCCTTGATAAACGTGATCGCATAGTAGCCGCTCTCGTTGGTCACTGCGCTATAGCTGACCTTCGTACTCTCTTCGATCGCCTGTACTTTTACGTTTGTCAGTGCGGCTCCGCCTGAATCAAGAACCGTTCCTACCAGTGAAGTGTTGTTGGCAATTTGCGCCGGCGCGCCTGCTGCGCAAGCTCCAAAAAGCACACAAATGCAAAGATTCCGTACCTTCACGGCACAGCCTCCCAAAAATTGATTTTGTTTTCTCGTGCTTTTACTTCGCACTCGCCGAGCAGGTCTTGCAAAAAACGTTGCAAGCGGCTTGTGGATACTACGTGGGCCCTGGTTTCATAAACATTTTAACTACAAAACATTTAGCTTGTCATCAGTTCTTAACCGCAGATCACTCTCCATCGCAAACACTATCACTGGAGCAAATAAGCGGCAGGCGTAGCACACCTTTGCTGGCTGCGCAAGAGTAACAAGTACTGTGTTGATTTGAGTGCCGGCCAGATTGCCTCAGCAAATTGAGATTCCGGCAGCAGCCAGGGTGGAGATAACAACCGTCCTCGACAACTCAAAGTGGATTCCTCGCGATGCGATTTAAAAGCGAAAAGTTGCCCTCTTCGGGAAAATTCCGAGATTTGAGTGCAACGCGACATTCGCTCCAGATGGAGCCCGACATTTACTTTTCGCGTGAAGTCTTCGCATGCTAAAACGAATTGTCATCCCGCCAGCCCGGCTTGCCGGGGGATCGCAGTGGAGGAACCTGCTGGTTTCCTTCTGCCCATCCGATCTAACCGCTCCCAATAAAAGTCCACCACCCTCCACTTTGTCATCCCGAGAGGCTGTGACTTCTCGCGAAGTCATCGACTTTTAAACGAGTTTGTGATATCGAACGGAGTGGAGCGACCTGCGGTTTGTTTCTGCCATCCCATTTGACGGCTCCTAACAAGAGTCACCGCCCTCCAATTTGTCATCCCGAGCGTACCCGGATTTCCTACTTCACCGCTCCACCAGCGGCGACGTATGCGGCTCTCCGTAAAGAGAGCCGCACGAAATCCATCGAAGCTACAATTCTTGACAGGAAATCCGGGGGAGCCGGGGCGCACCGCAAGTCCCTCGGCTTCGCTCGGGATGATAAGTGCAGGGTGGTGATCTTTATTAGGGCCGTTAGACCGGCAGAAAAGAAACGCAGGGCCCTCCGCTGCGCTCCGGAAATGTGCCGAAAAGAAATCCCCCCTCTGCGAAGACATTATTTACATGTATCGTTCAGCAGCGCTGCACACCATTCGCGATGAGCAAATTGCAACCATCACTGATCGGAGGCCATTGTTCTTGCTGGCGTGTGGCGCCACTCGTCAGCATGCCAACGCAAACGCGCTCAGCAGCGCAGACAGGACATCTCGACGCAAGATGCGGTTTACACAGGGCTCACGATCTATTAGCATTGGCCATGTTTTTCTCAGCTACATTCATTCGACCTGAGGGGAATACCGAGAGGATAAAACTCCGCGTCTTTCTCTGTGCCGCCTTGGTTCTGTTGGCGGTGGCTGTCACGCCTTATGCGGGGGCACAGGCTGCTGCCGCGGCCTCGCCGGAATATGACCTGCTGCTCAAGGGCGGCCATGTCATCGACGCCAAGAACAACATAGACGCGTTGATGGACGTTGCCATTCGGGATGGCAAGATCGCCAAGGTGGCTCGGACCATCCCCGCCCGCAGGGCTATCAAGACGGTGAATGTAACCGGCATGTACGTCGTACCAGGCCTGGTGGACATTCACGTCCATGCGTATGCCGGTACGGGCGAGAAGAACTCCTACGCCGGCGATCTAAGCGTGTATCCGGATGGGTTTACGTTTCGCAGCGGAGTGACGACGGTGGTGGATGCAGGATCGTCGGGCTGGCGGAGCTTTCCCGATTTCAAGAGCCGGGTGATTGATATCTCCAAGACGCGGGTGCTGGCGATGCTGAATATCGTCGGTGCCGGCATGCGGCCCAATGGGATCGAACAAAATACGGCCGACATGGACGGGCAGAAGACGGGGGAGATGGCGCTGAAGTATCCGGGCGTGATTGTGGGCATCAAGAGCGCGCACTTTACCGGCCCGGAGTGGAAGCCCTATGAACAAGCCGAGATCGCCGGGAAGATGGCCAATATTCCAGTGATGATCGACTTCGGCGCGCGGCGGACCGAGCGGCCTATCTACAAGCTGTTTGCGGACTATCTGCGGCCGGGCGACATATATACGCACGCTTTTTCGGGCGAGCGCGGGGAACAGGACAACGTCACCGGCGGGGTTGGGCGTGGGCTACGGGAGGCGCGAGCCAAGGGGATTTATTTCGATGTTGGCCACGGGCAGGCGAGCTTCGCCTGGTCGGTGGTGATTCCACTTTTGCTGGATGGGTTTCCACCCGATTCCATCTCCACCGATCTGCACGTGGACAGCATGAACGCCGGGATGAAAGACATGCTGAACATTGGGGACAAGTTCCTGGCGATCGGCTGGCCGATGAAGGATGTGATCGCGGCGATGACGTGGCATCCCGCGCATGAGGTCAAGCAGGACCAGTTGGGCAATCTCTCCGAAGGTGCGATTGCGGATGTTGCGGTGATCAGCATCGCGCATGGGCACTTTGGGTTTGGCGATTCGTACAACGCGCGGGTGGAGAGCGATAAGAAGATGGTGTGCGAGTTGACCATCAAGGACGGGAAGTTTGTCTACGACCTGAATGCCATGTCGGGCAATCCGTGGAACGAGCCGCCTACGCTTGCGGATAAGGAGGCCAAGCGCTGGACGACACTGAAGACCCAGGGCTTTGGCGAGTCGCACTGGAAGCCTCGCCCGGGGCAGCCCTTGCAACATGACTGGCGGCCCTACACGCTGCCGGCGAATCAGTTGGAGACAATGCAGCCGGGCACAGCGAACTCGGTCGATCCTCAGTGGATGACTCCGGAGGAACGCGCGAAATCGGCTGAGATTGATAAACAGAACGCGGCAAAGGCTGCGGCGAGGACGAAGGCGCTTGCGGCCAGCGCTCATGCGGGGACGAACTAAGAGGGACTTCTACTTGCTCTGAGATGGACCGCCCGCTCTATCATGAGGGAATGCGCTCGCTTGTTCTGCTTCTGGCCGTCGCTCCTTCCACTGCATTTACTCAAACCTTACTGCAAGCGAAAGTGGCTGCTATCGCGAACGATGCACGCGGAACCGTCTCGGTCGCTTGTCTTCTTCCGGGCACCACGCTCAACTGCGATCTGCATCCGCATAACCATTCGCCGATGCAGTCGATGTTCAAGTATCCGCTAGCCCTGACCGTTCTTCACCTGGCCGATACCGGCAAGCTTTTTCCCGGCCAACGGCCCGGAGAGCCAATTCATGTCATCCTGGATCGAAAGGTTCGATTCCTTCCTGAGGATCGCATTCCGGGCGCTTACAGTCCTCTGCAGGATCGTTATCCCAATGCGAACGTGGATGTGACCTTGCGCGAACTGATCCAGCTCGCTGCTGGGCAAAGCGACAACGGTGCGACAGAGACGCTGCTTCGTATCATTGGAGGACCTGCGATTGTTCAGAGATATATCCACTCCCTGGGAATCACCGGGTTCCAACTCATCGATAGTGAGCGTGATCTGGATCGCAATGAGTCTCTCCAATATCGAGATTGGATTGAGCCCGCCGCAGCCGTACAGTTACTCCAGAGCCTCGTTCACAATCCTCCGATCTCGCCAGAAGCCAACGCTTTTCTCGTAGAGACGCTCACAGCCTCTGTTACTGGGCCTCACCGGCTACGTGCCGGCCTTCCGGCAGGCACCCCCCTTGCGCACAAGACTGGCAGTTCCGGAACGCATGGAGGCATCACCGCCGCCACCAACGACATGGGGCTTATTACACTGCCCGACGGGCGAAAACTGGCTATCGCGGTTCTGGTTACGGATAGCCGTGCGGATGAAGCCACTCGTGACGGTGTCATCGCCCGCATTGGACGAGCTGCCTACGATGCGGCCATCGTCACCAAATAGCGAGCGCCGCTATACTTCGCTATGGTTGGCGGTTCGAGCCAGAAATTGAAGGAAATGTGCAGACAATGAAGCTCCACGCGGGTCTAAGAGATGCCAGTTTATTCGTCTTGATAGTTTTATTTGCCCTGACGCAAGTTCCATCCTGCAACGCGCAGCAGCCGGCTGTGCCGCCGCTCCCACCGCCGGCCGCCGGGCGTATCCAGGTCAAATTCGTCGTGGTGGCTAACTTCGAACCCGGCGAAGACACCGGGGACGCGCCGGGCGAGTTTCAGTTGTGGGCGGAACGAGAGCACTTGGACGAAACCATCGAGATCAAGGGCGCCCTTCATCCACTACGTCGCAATAAGGAGGGCCTCTATGGAATCCGCTGGGGGAACTCCGGCAATTTGGTCGCCGAAGATGAGGTTGTCAGTCTGACAGCTCTGGTCCTTGATCCTCGTTTCGACTTTTCTAAAACGTATTGGCTTTTCACCGGCATCTCCGGTGTCAATCCGAACGTCGCCTCGGTCGGCTCGGCCGCGTGGGCACGGTGGGTTGTCGGGGGTGATGCAATGCGCGAGTTCGACGATCGTGAGATTCCAACAGACTGGCCTTATGGTCTATTTGCGATCGGCGCCAAGCGGCCAAATGAATTGCCAAACGATCCCCACAGCTATTCAGGCATGACTGGTGTAGGGGCACTTGGGTCAGCCATTGAGCTGAACCAGGGCCTTACCGGTTGGGCCTTCGAAAAAACGAAAAACGTGCAGATCCCCGACTCTCCTTCTCTACAGAAAGAACGCAGTCTTTGGAGAGGCTACCCCAACGCACAGCGACCGCCGTTTGTGTTGATGGGCGAGACCTTAGGCAGTTGGCGTTATTGGCACGGGGCAAAACGCACCCAGTGGGCCGAAGATTGGGTGAGGCTCTGGACGGGTGGTAAGGGAACATTCGTAATGACCAACATGGAAAGCCAGACACTGACGGGCGCTATGTGGACACTGTCGAAGCAGGGACTGGTGGACTTCAGTCGCGTGATGGTTTTGCGGACCGCGAGCAATCCATCGATGCCGCCCCCGGGAGTTTTAAATACGCAGAGCATCGGTGATGAAGGCCCCGGCCAAATGGCCGCGTTTGAGGCGAATTACCGGGTCGGTGTTCCCATCGCGCACGAAATCATCGAACACTGGTCAAAATACGAGAATTCCGTTCCCTCGAAATAGAAGACGTCCGCGGTGAGGCCTTCAAAATCAATTGAGAAAGGCATCCGGCTTTTCTCTTGCGCTTGATCTCCCATGAGTCGCTCAGCGAGAAGCCAGAGGACTTCCCTCTTGACATTTGCTAAGCCATCTATGTACTAAGATGTCTTAGTATGAAAAGACCAGATACGTTGCAAGGTTCGCTGGACCTGCTGGTGTTGAAGATTCTTTCGCGGCGCCCCAGGCTGCATGGCTACGCCATAATGACCGCGATTAAGGAAACCTCCGGTGAAGTGCTGAACGCGGAGGAGGGTTCGCTCTATCCGGCGCTGCACCGGATGGAGGAGACAGGCTGGATTCACGCCGACTGGGTCACGAAAGAGAACGGGCGCCGGGCACGCATCTATCAGCTGACCACGGCGGGGAAGAAACAGCTTGCAGCGGAAGAGGTTCGCTGGCGACTCGTCAGTTCTGCTATCAACCGGGTGCTGCTGGAAGCCTGAGAACAAGAAGCAACAAAGTCGGAGGCTGGAAATGGGGCTTTGGACGCGAGTAGGCAACGTCTTCCGTGGGCATCGCTTGAATCGCGAACTGGACGAGGAGTTCGAGGCCCATATTGCAGATGCCGTCGGGGACGGGCGCGATGCGCAGGAAGCGCGGAGAGCGTTTGGGCCGATGCTGCGCCAGCGGGAAGCAAGCCGGGAGTTCCGCGTACTTGGGTGGCTCGATGGGCTGCGCGCGGATGCGTTGTTTGGCTGGCGGCAGCTAGCCCCCTCGTTTTATCCCTCCTCGGTCCAGTTTGATTTACTTCTTCTACCTCGTCACCCGGTACGGCCGCATCATCTCATTGTCTTCGTGGTCGATGATATGGCAGTGCCAGACATAAGTTCCCTGTGTCGGATCGAACTCGTAAAGATTCCTTCCTGTATAGGAACGATTGGCAATCTGGGCAACATCCGACGGCGTCCACCGCACCAGGAGTGTAGTGACCTGGCCGGATGGCACATTCACGGTGTCCTTCCAACCCGATTCGCCAGGCTCTGGCGGAGTCGGGCAGTCTGCCGGGTCCTTGTCACAGTCCTTCGCAATGAACTCGCTGAAGGCAGGATTGCCGCCAAGCGCGCCGTCTGTATTGGGAGCTAAATATGGCAGTGGAGGCCCATAGTCCGCGCAATACGTCCCCACCGAGCATCCCACCGGCAGAAGCTCTGGACGAATTGTGCCGAATGCGCTTGCCCATGCTGACAAATAGGGAGTTTCCAATTTTGTATCTAACGGTTCGCGCTTGACCACCTGGAATTGGGTCAGGTGAATGTGGAACGGATGTTCACCTGTCATGTTAGAGACGTAAAGGACCTGCCACTTTTCAATCGACCCCACGCGTGGGAGTTCGCTGATGCCATCGCTGGGAAAATCATGGGCAATGCCGGGCGACTCCAGACCATTCCAATCCGTGTTATTGACGAATTCTTTGACCCCCGCCAACGTCATGGTGTCATCGTAAAAGATCATCTGCCGGGTCTTGTCGATCTTCACGCCTGGCAGCACATTGCCGTTTCCATCGGTCAGGCGAACCAGGGGGTCTTTCCTCGCGCAAAGACCAATGGACGGCACCGGACGTGTGGGATCACAGCTCGTTTCAGGTGTCTTCAAATGGGAGGTCACCTGAAATTGCATAATCTCCGGCAGAGGAATGGTCACCTTGATGCCGGTATTGCCAACCGTAATCTTCTGGCCGCCAAAGTTGGAGAAGTCGACGATGATGTCGGCCCGTTCGCCCGGCGAAATAGATACATTGTGAAGCGGAACGGGTTTATCAAAGTAGTTGTCATCGGCCCCGATCTGGTAAACCGGTGCCTTGCCAAAGGACAATACATAGTCCCGGTGGTTGCTGCCGTTCAGGAGATGAAAGCGATAGCGCCGCGGCTCCACCTTCAGATAAGGGAAGGCCGCTCCATTCACGGTAGCTACATTTCCCTCGAAATACGGACTCCAGAATGGGTGGCCGACTTTCAGTTGCTGCGGGAAATAGAGCTGGCTTTTCGTATCGAACTCCCGGTCCTGTATTGCCATTTCGATTTCGTAAGGACCGCTCGGATAACCCTTCGGCTTGCGGGCAGGGTCTTCAAGAAAATAGAAACCTGCTAGACCTGCGTAAACATTGATGCGGGTGATTCCCAGAGCGTGATCGTGGAACCACAGCGTCCCTGCCTCCTGCGAATTTGGGTACTCATAGATCGCCTCGCCCGGCTTTGGATTGCCGGCCGATTGGTAACCGGGACCTTTCATGCCGTCTGGCGTGAACCACGAGTCTGGATTGCCGTCGTAGGCGGCGGGTATCTCAGCGCCATGGAGGTGTACGGTGGCGGGAACTGGACCGATATACTGCGGTAAGGTATCGCCTTCAGTCGATGGCTTGGAAGATCCCTTCGACAGGGCACGTTCTATGGAATGTCCCATGCTGTGCAATGGATCGGCCCAGTGTATGGTCTGATCGATGGGCAGCACTCCTTCCACCAGTCCGGGGCCCCACGGATAGGACGGATTGAAGCTCGGTAACTGATTAATGTATTTCACGCGCGTCGGTGTGCCCCGCGTGGCCACGATGGTGACCGCCGGCCAGTTGGCCGGACCAAGCACTTCGCCCGTCCTGGAATCTGTACTTTCATAGGCCCAGACCCGTGTTTTGTGGAACTTCATGCCGCATAGATTGGGACCACTCTGAGGCAGCACGGCCTGGTTGATTTCCTTCATCGTTACCGTCAGGTAAGGATGGTCCGCCGCATCTACCCGCGGTACCGGGCCGGCCGGTCCGAACACCGGTAGACTGACCGCGAACATCGGGATGCAGGCCGGATCTAATAGCGTCTGGTCAACAAGAGAACTTGCATAAGAACTGAGGGCATTACTCAAAACAAACAACGACAGCAAAACCACACTCGAAATGATCGCGCTGCGGCGAGGAGCCCGGGGGTTGGCTGATAGCGCGACCCTGGCAGTTTTTAAGGTATGCAACAAGCGCACGGAAACAGGTGTCCAACAATGTGTAGTCACTGGCGTTCCTTTACCTGGAGTAATTGCGTTCTGGATTGTGAGAGAAACGACCCCGCCCACGCTGATGGCCAAGACATTTGCTGAGGGCTGCGCCGGCGCCGAAACAAGGTTCTTCTCCCTGGACAGAGTTATGCCCAACCAATGCCGCCGCCGGCACGCCCAACTATGGGCAGCGTAGGGCAGATATCAAAGGTAAGTTAAGGCCACCACGGTCTGGGAGGGAGGGTCACCTTGGTATTGGCTTCCCCTGACCGCGCCCCAATCACGTTAGTGCAGCGGGGTCGAAAGTGCAAGATCAAATTATAAGTTTTCCGGCATTCTCATCATCAATTCACAAGGGCAAACAAAGAGAACAATTCCTCCGATGTTGACCACCCTGTTCGTCGCTTAAGAACGAAGAATAGCCGGAACGAGAGCGCAAAGAAAATAGCTCGGAGATGATTTGAATGTAAATCGATCCATCTTCCGGCTGCCATTGTTTGCGCGGTGTAATCAACCGCAAACCTGGGCGTTGAGCTAAGGATCGGAAATCTGGCTTCTGCCTGGTTATGCCAGAATCTACCGGTGAGTAGACGAGATGGGCCCGCCGCCACTTATGGGGGCCTGGCTTACGACCCTTTCCGGGTAGATGCTGCCTAGAATGACCCTCGCTCTTGGGGTGTTTCGGACCTGGTCGAAAAGGGGCAGTTGATTCAGGAGCAGCAGCCAGATATCGCGATGCTGAAAAGCCTTTTCCATCCAGCCCAGGGCTGCCTCCGTCTTATCGATAAGCAGACTTCCCATGGCCATGACTGTGGGTGGAACACCGGCTTCGCGATCAACCTGTTTGATCCGCTCGACTATGTTTTTGACTTCTGCCTTCTCCCCCATGGCCAGGTAAGCCTCTCCCATCGCAGGGAGCACAGCCGGTATCGGAGACATGGCATACGCTCGCTCCAGGGCTGGGACGGCGTCCCGTGACCGGCCTGCCAGCATCAGCGCCGCGCCATAATTCAGCAGGCCCATGGCAAAGCCTGAGTGTTCCGTGAGGAAATCCTCGCTCTCGTGAATCGACTCTTCATAGCGGCGGGCAAATAGGAGAACTTGTGCTCGATGGCTTCGCAGAAACAGCGACGAATGCTCGATTGCAAGCGCGGCGTCGATGCGCTGCAGCGCTTCCTCATACCGGCCCTGGGCGAGCAGGACCATGGAATACAAATGCTCCACCTGGGCTGAGCGAGGATTGTTTTCGAGAGCCAACTGAATGCGCTCCTCGCCCTCTTCCCACTTCCATAAATACATCGCGATGACCGCGCCCAACGTGGCATGAGCCTGAGCATTGGAGGGGTCCAGGGAAAGCGCTCTCCCGGTCAATGCCTTGGTTCTCTCCACGATTTCGGCGTAAGAAGGATTTCCCGAAAAGGCCTGAATACGTCCTGCTTCCGCCAATCCCGCATAGGGAGGCGCCCAATCCGGTTCCAGCGTCATCGCAGCCTGGTAATACTCTGCCGCTTTGGTCAGAGACATCGGCGCACGCAGTGAGACCAGAAAGTTGCCACGCAAAAAACTCTCATACGCTCTCGGATCAATTTCTTTGGCGGGCGCTGGTTGACTCCCTCGCCGGACCGTGTGGGAAGCGGCGCCGGCAATCGCTGTCACCAGCTCCTGTTGCAGCGCAAGCATGTCCCTCAGGTCGCGATGATAGGTCTGCGCCCATAGCTGCTGGTCGCGCACCGCATCCAGCAGCCGGGCAGAAATACGGATACTATCGCCCGAGCGCAGAATCGAGCCTTCCACAATCGCCTGGATCCCCAGTTCCGCAGCGATTTCGCGCGCGGTTTTCTGCGAATTTCGATAGCCTCGTGTAGCAGCGGGGGACATCACTCGTAAATCCGATTGGCGCGCTATCTCAGTGATCAGCGCATCCGTCAGACCGTCCACGAAGAACTGCGCATCGGGGTCGTTCGACAGATCCTTGAGCGGCAGAAGCGCAATCGTTTCTATCCTCGCCTCTGCCGGCTGCTCCACCACCTGCGCGATGAGCCGATATCCCACCCGCGGAGCTGTCTCGATATAAGCCGGCGCGCTTGCGCTCTCGCGCAGAGCCCTCCGCAGCTTCCTTATCGCGGTGTTGATACTGCGCTCGAAATCGACGAAGTGGCCATTCGGCCAAAGCGTCTGTTGAATCAGCTCGCGCGAGACCAGCTCACCCCGATGCCTCACCAACAGCGCCAAAACCTCATACGGCTGCTGGTGCAGCTTAATCAGAACCCCCTTACGCCTCAACTCCCGCCGCCTGAGATCCAGCTCAAATACGCCGAAACGCACAACCGCCGATTCGGAAAGTGTCGCTGCCAATCCTGGGGGCTTGCCTATCACCAAAGTTCACTCCATTCTCCGCCTGCAGGTCTTTGGTCAAAGTTTAGCCGACAGACGCGACCGGCAGTTGAGCGCAGAAGGACAGGACGCCTTTCTTGACATTTGCTAAGCTATCTATGTATTAAGATGTCTTAGTATGAAAAGACCAGATACGTTACAAGGTTCGCTGGACCTGCTGGTGTTGAAGATTCTTTCGCGGCGCCCCAGGCTGCATGGCTACGCCATAATGACCGCTATTAAGGAAACCTCCGGCGAGGTGCTGAACGCGGAGGAGGGTTCGCTCTATCCGGCGCTGCACCGGATGGAGGAGACAGGCTGGATTCACGCCGACTGGGTGACGAAAGAGAACGGGCGCCGGGCACGCATTTATCAGCTGACCGCGGCGGGGAAGAAACAGCTTGCAGCGGAAGAGGTTCGCTGGCGACTCGTCAGTTCGGCAATCAACCGGGTGCTGCTGGAAGCCTGAGAGCAAGAAGCAACCAAGTCGGAGGCTGGAAATGGGGCTTTGGACGCGAGTAGGCAACGTCTTCCGTGGGGATCGCTTGAATCGCGAACTGGACGAGGAGTTCGAGGCGCACATTGCAGATGCCGTCGGGGACGGGCGCGATGCGCAGGAAGCGCGGAGAGCGTTTGGGCCGATGCTGCGCCAGCGGGAAGCAAGCCGGGAGTTCCGCGTACTTGGGTGGCTCGATGGGCTGCGCGCGGATGCGTTGTTTGGCTGGCGGCAGCTAGGGCGCAATCGGGTCACATCCACGGTCGCAGTGTTGTCACTCGCGCTGGCGATGGGAGCCTGCGTTTCTGCCTTTCGCCTGATCGACGCCCTGCTGTTGCGGCCGCTGCCGGTGGCGGCCCCCGATCGACTGTACGCGCTTTCACGGCAGGCCTTCGACGAAAGTGGCACTCTGCGCAGTTTTGATTCATGGGCGTATCCGGATTTCGCTCTCATGCGGGCCGCTGCAAAGAAAGATGCGGAGTTGATTGCCGTTTCCGATGCAGACCGCAAGGACCTGACCTATACCACCGATGAAGAGATGGAAAAGGGGTATGTCCAATACGTATCGGGCTGGATGTTCTCGAGCCTCGGCCTCCGGCCGGCTATGGGAAGGCTCTTCACCGAAAGAGATGACCAGGTGCCCGGCGCCCACCCTTACGCCGTCTTGTCCTACGACTACTGGAAGCGGCGGTTCGGGGGAGACCCGCATGTGATTGGGCGCACTTTGCGGATGGGCGACCAGGTGTTCGAGATCGTGGGAGTGGGTCCGGAGAGTTTCACCGGCACCGAGCCGGGAATGGTTACGGATATTTTCCTCCCCACGATGATGCACCATTGGGTGACGCGTTCGGACGCCAGTTGGCATCGCACGCTGGCAGTCATAAAACCAGGAGCGGACCTCGAACCGCTGCGAGCGAGGTTGAGCGCGATCAACCTCAACTTCGAGACAGAACGGTCCAAGACGTGGAAGGGGGAGTCGGCGCAAAGCATCGCCAACTTCCTCAACCAGAAATTGCTGTTGGAGCCCGCGGCGTCGGGGGTTTCCAACATGCAAGATGACTATCGCCGCGCGCTGGCCTGGCTGGGAGTCATGGTGGGACTGGTGCTCCTGATTGCCTGCGCCAATGTAGCCAACCTGATGACGGCGCTGGCTGCCGCCCGCGCGCGTGAGATGGCGCTGCGGGTCTCGATTGGAGCAGGCCGGTTGCGGCTGGTGCAGATGGTGCTGGTGGAGAGCGCGATGCTGGCCCTTGCAGCGGCCCTCCTGGGCGCGGCCTTTGCGTGGTGGTCGGCGCCGTTGGTGGTGCGGCTGATCAGTACTCCCGACAACCCCGCGCATTTGATACTGCCGGCGGATTGGAGAGTGCTTGGGTTTGGAGTGACCCTGATTGCCGGCGTGACGGTGCTCTTTGGCCTCGTGCCGGCAGTTCGCGCCTCGGCGGTTAAGCCGGTGAGTGCACTCAAGGGTGGGGATGATCCCCATGCGCGCCGGCGCTTGATGCACGGGATGATCGCAGCCCAGGTTGCCTTCTGTTTTCTGGTGGTGTTTGTGGCGGGACTGTTCGTCGCTACCTTTCATCGCCTCGCTCATCGGCCTGTCGGTTTTGACGCTACGCGTCTTATGTTGCTGGAAACTGTGGCTCCAAAGGGAAGGCCGCCACAGGCATGGGCGCAGGTCGCCGAATCCCTGCGCGCACTGCCTGGAGTGCGAGGGGTGGCCGAATCCGGTTGGCCTATGCTGTCAACAGGATCGTGGAATGGTGAGATTGCGGTCAGCGGCGGCCCGCCAAGCAACGATTGGGGCTACTTTCTGAGCGTCTCACCGGGATGGTTCGAAACCATGAGAATGCCCTTGATTGCGGGGAGAGATTTCCGGCCGGGCGATACATTCCCCGGCGCAGCCATCGTGAACGAAGCATTTGTACGGCGGTATCTCAAAGGAATGCAACCGGTGGGTACGACCTTTGAGAAGGTGAACCCCGAAGGCTCACGGGAGCGTTGCCAGATTGTGGGAGTCGTCTCAGATGCCCCTTATCGCTATCTGCGTGAACAGATTTTACCGGTGGCCTTCGTCCCTTATCGCGCGCTCGACGAGAACGGCGCGGTCCAGGCTGAATCGAGCGGAACATTTCTGGTGCGCACCATCAGCGACAATCCGATGGCGCTGGCGGCGGAGTTGCGCAGGAAAGTAGCTCAGACCGCGGCGGGGTTTCGGGTCAGCAATGTTCAAACCCAGCAGGAACTGCTGGACGCACAGACGGTGCGCGAGCGGCTGCTAGCCATGCTGGCAACTTTCTTTGCCGGCGTAGCGCTTTTGTTGGCGGGAATTGGATTGTATGGGGTGTTGAATTACTCAGTGTTGCAGCGGCGGCGGGAGATTGGGATTCGCATGGCAGTAGGGGCGCGGCATAGCCGCATCGCCTGGCTGGTTACCACGGAGGTCCTTCAAATGGTGGTCGCCGGTGGTGCGGTGGGATGGGTGCTTGGGATGGGATCGGCGCGCTATGTCGAATCGCTGCTGTACCAGGTGAAGGCGGCAGAACATGGCCGCTCTGCCGCTTCTGGCGATTCTCAGCGTCGCAGTTGTGGCCATTGTGCCCGCGATCTCACGGGCGTTGCGGATTGAGCCCGCCGAAATTCTGCGTTCGGAATAGCATCTTAGGCAACTCCAAACTCCAAGTAGCATTCCAATTGAGTGTGCGGTCGCGTGCGTAACTTGAGACGCTAATCGCCAATGATCTATAGCGCTTACGATTGTCGTGATGGCGGTGAGCATCGGTCTGGGGTCTTCCTTGGCTTCGTTTTTGGGTGGATCAAACTCGAACCGAGCCCGTCCGCTCAAACCTTCCACTGGCTGGGCTCTTACTTTGGTTTCAGCTCGATCTGCATGCTGGGGTCAGCCCTTGCCTACCTCAGACCACCGTCGGCCATCCCTGGCGCCGGCAACAACGGTTTGCCCATCCTCTAAGTCCCTGCCGCATTCAAAACGAATTCAGCTGGCCTAGAAGCTGGATACAGACGGCTGGGTTAAATCCGGATTCTCGTATTCCAGTTTGGATGGGGTGGATCCGCTCTCGACCCGAGTTGTCGGGGCGCCCCAGCGCGTGAGCGGTTTTGCGGGTGGTTCGAGCACGCGCAAGGTCGCCGGTTCGGGGGAGTGGGGATCGAGAACATGGATTTTGAGGGAGAGATGCATAAAAGCTCCATGTGATGGGTTCGACCGCCGGAACGAAGGCTCTGCTGGAACAGCTGGAGTCGAGGATGGGTCTGAGACCCGGGATAATTCTACGCCGGTTTCGCTAGCGGCAGGCGCTTCAGCTTTCTGTTCATGACTTACACAGAGCCAAATCTCCCTTCTGGAAATGACAAGATTCTGACTTTTTTCTGACATTTGCATGAGTAGCCAGGTTCAGGCTCTTGTGATGGGTTTCTCGCATCCAACGCATATGGAACAACACGGAAACTACCACTGTACGGCGTTCGCTGTGAAAAACGGGCGCGCGGCAACCGGCTTCGGATCCGTTGCAAATAGTTCAGTCATTGAGGGACAAAACGGAGCAGATGAAACCGGCCACAGAGCACCCCGGGGACTGCCTTGAATCTTCCCGGCCGCGATAGTGCGAGTGCTCGCCCCCCCATCGACTCCGAGGGCGCGGATAAGGCCGCGATTCGCATTGTCCTGGCCGATTCGCACACTATCTATCGGCTCGGCATGCAGAAGATTCTCGCGCTCGAAAACGATGTCCGGGTGGTCCAACAGACCGATAGCCTGGCAGGTCTTCACCATGCCATCCAATCCTTTCCCACCGACGTGACCCTGCTCGAGGGCAAGTTGATAGCGGGCACGGCCGATGCCGTGCCTGAGTTGATCCGCTGTGCGCCGAAGCTGAAGATCATCGTCCTGTCGTCCCAGGATGACGAAACCAACCCAGTCGAACTCTACCACCGGGGCGTTCGAGGCATCATCCCCCGCTCCATCTCGGCCGACCTACTGGTCAAGTGCGTGCGCACCATCGCCGCAGGAGAAACCTGGATAGACAACCGGTCCGTCAACATGGTGATCGAGGCTTACCGCTCGCAGCCCTCACCGCCGGCCGACCCTCTAGCGCGTCTCTCACCGAAGGAGCTAGCGCTTATCCCCTGTATCACCCAGGGCATGAGCAACAAGGAGATAGCCCGAAAGCTCGGCACCACGGAGCAGGTCATCAAGAACCACCTGTATAGGATTTACGACAAGCTCGGCGTTTCTGATCGACTCGAGCTTGTGCTCTACTGCTTGCGGGGCCAGGCACCCGCAACGATAAGAAGTGGGTCGTACCAGCAAAGATCGTAGCCCGAGTCGGCCAAATCCTGGTGCCGGCTGGGTACGATGTGGTCGGCGTATCCTATCCTCCGGTGACGGTGATGGACACAGCCGCATACGTGGTCGTCGGCGAGCGCCGCGTGGCAGGAAATCCGGGTCCTGCGCACGCGCGCTGAGATCACCGCAATATGTGACAATCCACACGCTATCCGCCCCCGTTATAGTGCCCCTACCCGTCGGAGCGGGTAAGTTGTGCGCGCAAAGCCCAGGTTTCGAAGAACGGTGCTGGGTGTACTTATCCTGCAGATGTGGTTCGTGTGCCAGGCTCTGGCGCTTGATCCGCAGGCAAGCAGCTATCTGCGCACCGATTTCACTGTCGAACAGGGCTTGCCCGACGACGAGGTGAATGCCATCACGCAAACCCCGAATGGATTCCTT
This sequence comes from uncultured Acidobacteriaceae bacterium, assembly GCA_963785315.1. Taxonomy (GTDB): domain Bacteria; phylum Acidobacteriota; class Terriglobia; order Terriglobales; family Acidobacteriaceae; genus PALSA-350. The sequence continues at coordinate 100,842 of CAWAUX010000005.1, forward strand.
TGGGTGGGAACGGATGGTGGACTGGCCAGGTTCGATGGAGAGCACTTCACCCAGATTCGTTTGCGCCCCGGTATCTCCAAAGAAATCCCCGTAAATTTTTTATTGACTGCAGGGGATGGGGCACTTTGGGTGGGCACCGATTCCGGGCTCGTCTACATACCGGCCACAGCGGTGGATCACTTCGATCGCTCCCTCGTGACCATGTATCACCCGGGCGCCGGTCCCAGCGACCGGATCTCGTGCCTGCTCATGCGCAAAGGCATTCTGTGGGTGGGAACCGGCCACGGACTTTATCGGTTTGATCGCGGCCACCTCGTGACCGTAATCCCAGACGAGCCGGTCAGCACCATGGACCAAACAGCAGACGGTCACCTGCTTATCATCGCCGGACAGGGATTCGTGGAATGGGACGGTGCGCGCATCCTGCGGTATCCCGAATACCCCAAGCAGCTTGGTGTGGAGAATGATGGAATCTTTCAAGTGCACGAAGATCGCAACCGGGTCCGGTGGTTCTGCACTAGCTCGGGTATTGCACGCCTGGTGAACGGTTCGTTCCAGAAGCTCGCACCGTTTGGCCATCTCCCGGAAGAGGCAGCCTATCGAATTTACGAGGACCCGCAAGGGACCTTCTGGACCAATAAAGCGTCAGGACTGTTTCGAGCAAACGACCAGGGCTCGGAAGGTCTGACGTTGGGCGTGCACGCCAGGTACATGTATTCGGATATGAATGGCGATTTGTGGGTGGCTACCGGCGCCGAGGGACTCCTTCGCTTCAAAGACCGCACTTTCAAAATGTACACGCCAGCCGACGGACTACCCGCCTCCAATATCCCTATGGCCGTGTTGGCAGCGCACGACGGAACGCTTTGGGCGGGCAGCAACTGCGGGGGTCTCTCGCGTTTTGACGGCAAGCGCTTCAAGACCTACAGCGAGAAGGATGGTTTGCGGAATTCCTGTGTATGGAGCCTGGCGGAAGACGCGAACCACGATCTTTGGATTGGCACCTGGGGTGGTGGGCTCTTCCGTTTTCGCAACGGCCGCTTCACCCAGTATTCCACTCCGCAGGGGCCGCCCAGCGCTGTCGTGCTGAGCCTGGCGGCCGCGCAGGACGGATCGCTCTGGATTGCCACCGATGCAGGCTTGAGCCACATGCAGAATGAGCATTTCCATAACTACACCACGGCGGACGGACTCTCCAGCGATCGCATCATCACCGTCGTCCAGGACCATCACGGTGACATTTGGGCGGCGACCGATGTGGGTGTCGATCACCTGGTGGGTGACCACTTTGTCCCGGTGTACGGAGCGTCTGCGGCGGGAGAGGTTCCTTACGGCCCACTCAAAGAAGACACCTTCGGCAATCTCTACGCCTTTTCGCCGGTGAACGGCATCAGCCGCATCCAGGACAATCGGCTAATCAGCGTGAATCGAGCCCTGCAACCCGCGGGCATGGTGGAGTCCCGCGATCATGACTTGTGGTTTAGCGGAAGAGACGGCATCTATCGGATTGCCGCCGGTGACCTCAGACGCGCCGAACTGGATCCTGATTCACCGATCGATTACACCTCCTACGGCCGCACGGACGGCCTTGAGACCAGGGAGTGCACCACGGGGCAGCCCAACATCGCGATCACCCCAGACGATAAGCTCTGGGTCGGAACGCTGAAAGGGCTGGCCATGCTGGACCTGCACCGGCAGCTCAAGAGGGATCGCAAACCCGCAATCCTGATGGACGAGGTGGACCTTGGAAAAGCCAGGAGGAATCCCGGCAGCGAACTGGTGCTGGAACCAGGCAAGGCCCACGTGGAGCTGCACTTTACCGCCGTCGATCTCGCGTCCCCGGAGAACGTCCACATGCAGTACCGGCTCGATGGTGTGGATACGGCATGGTTTGATGCCGATGCTACCCGCACCGCAACCTACACTGACATTCCCGCCGGTGTTCATTCCTTCCATATCCGTGCCAGTAATGGGGACGGTGTCTGGGATCACGAGGGCATCGTCTATAGCGTCACCCAGAAACCCTTCTTCTACCAAACGGTCACATTTCAGCTGGCCGCCTTCGTCGCGGGAGTTTTGCTGCTGGTTGGTATGTACCAGCTTCGTCTACGGCAGGCAGCGGCGCGGCTGAGTGCGCGGCTGGAAGAACGGTTGTCGGAACGGGAACGCATCGCCCGCGATCTGCACGACACGTTGTTGCAGGGCTTCCAGGGGCTCATTCTGCGCTTTCATAACGCGATGCTGGAGATCCCGGAGGGTCACGCTGCGCGGCAAATGATGGAGACTGCGCTCGACCGCGCCGATGAGGTCATGGAGGAAGGGCGGGACCGGGTGGTCAGCTTGCATCCATCCTTCGAGAAACTCGGTGACCTGGCGCAAGCTCTGGCCCGTGCCGCGGTTGAGATTGCGGAGGGCAGCGAAGTCACGATCGCTGTGACCACCGAAGGCCAGGTGCAAACATTGGATCCAGTGGCTTTGGACGAGATCTACTGTCTGGGGCGGGAAGCCATGGTCAATGCGTTTCGCCATGCACAGGGACGGAGCATTGAAGTGGAAGTGGACTACGCATCCTGGGAATTACGCCTGCGGGTTCGTGACGACGGCCGCGGCATTGACCCCAAAATTCTCGAAGCAGGCCGGCCCGGACACATTGGCCTGGCCTCCATGCGTGAGCGCGCGGAGAAAGTCGGCGGCCAGTTGGATATCATTAGCGGGCCGGGCGCGGGCACGGAAATTGAATTGAGAGTTCCTGCAGCAAATGCCTACCGTGCCATCCTGGTTGAGTCACCCTGGCGGCGTCTGTGGCATTTCACTCTAAGCAGGCTTTAGCCAGAATTTCACCAAATGCTGGGTGCCCCATTCAAGCCCGGTTTTGGCTTGAGTGGGATTCCACCGCGATCATCTACACCTTGTACAGTCAGCAGTCGAGGTCCGTGGTATCCCACTCAAGCCAAAACCGGGCTTGAATGGGGCACCCAGCATTTGTTACGCGTAGAGAGAGGCAGGTCTCGAGCCACCCCTAAAGGACTAGACAAAGTTGACTCCAGATGGGGTAGCCGTCTCCATCGCCATGCCTCAGTATCAGACCATCCGGAGGCTTCCCCGATGGCACTCCTTCATTCCCAGGCCTGGAAATCAAAGTCTGCGCGCAAATCTCAATGTCTGACCCCAGCCATGATGAGGCGGCTGCGAAGCTACGGTTCTCCTGAGTCTGTCGAGCCGGGGGGCCACCTCTTCCAGCAGGGAGAGAGGCTTTTAGATTTTTTTGTCGTGGAGCAGGGCGAGCTGGAACTCTACGAACGAAAGGGACGAGCCTCCTGCGAGGTGGACTCCACCCTGGCCAGGTTGCACTTCACCGGCGAACTCGATTTGCTGAATGACCGCCCTTCCCTGCTCAACTGTCGCGCCGTAAGAAGTAGCCGCGTTCTGCGCATCTCTCGAGAATCCGTTCGCACATTGATGCGCACTGAACTGGACATCGCTGAGTTGATTCTCACCGAGTGGATCGTTCGGCGCGCTCGCCTGGTGAATCATCGGCAAGGAGGGATCATCGTTGTTGGCGATAGCCTTGCGGCTGAGACCATGCGTATCGAGCGGTTTTTAATTGGCAACGGCCACCCGCATCAGTTAATCGACTCCAATCTAAATCTGGAAGCTGAAGTTCTGCTGCGGGCTTTGGACGTGGAGGCAGACCAGTTACCCGTAGTATTTTTCTCTGACGGCACGACGCTGCGGAGACCTGCAAATACCGTGCTGGCCAACAAGCTGGGATTCGATCAGGATCTGGGTGAGCATACGGAGTATGACCTTGCGGTGGTGGGCGGCGGCCCGGCTGGGCTTGCCGCAGCCGTGTATGGTGCTTCGGAGGGGCTCACCACCCTGGTGATCGAGGGAACAGCTCCTGGAGGGCAGGCGGGCACCAGTTCCAAAATCGAAAACTATCTTGGGTTCCCGACCGGTGTATCCGGTCACGACCTGGCCCAAAACGCCACCGTACAGGCGCAGAAGTTCGGTGCACGCTTCGCCATCTCACGCGATGTCACCGATATTCAACCGGCCGGTAACGGGTACTCTCTTTCGCTCGAAGGGGGTAAGACAATCTTTGCCCGCGCCATCGTTGTCGCCACCGGTGCTCGATACAAGCGGCTCGATGTCCCTAACTACAGGAAGTTCGAATACCAGGGTGTCCACTACGCCGCCACCGCCATGGAAGCGGCCAGATGCGTTGGTAAGGAAGTGGTCGTGGTCGGGGGCGGTAACTCCGCCGGCCAGGCGGCGCTGTTTCTTGCCCTATCGGCCAGCCATGTTCATCTACTCATCCGTGGCGAAGGTCTCAAGGCCACCATGTCTGCCTATCTCATCCAACGGATTGCTTCTTCCAATCGCATCACACTCCACCCCAATTGCGAAGTCGTTTCGCTCGATGGAGACACTCATCTGCGCAGCGTAACCTGGTGCAACCGTCAATCCTTTAAAACGCGGAGCTGCCAGACCGGCAACATGTTTGTCATGATCGGAGCCCTCCCCAATACCGAATGGCTTCACGGCAGGCTCGACCTGGATGCGAATGGCTTCGTGATGACGGCGCCCGGCGATCGCGACAGCTGTGTCTTTCAGACCAGTCTTCCCGGCATTTACGCCGTGGGTGACGTGCGGTCCGGTTCAGTAAAACGCGTCGCCAATGCTGTGGGAGACGGATCTGTCGTGGTGTCGTACGTCCATCGTTATATTGAGGCGCAGAAGATGGAAAGAGAAGCGGTCATCGCATAGAAATCGGGGCCTGAGTCAGCCCTCGATGAAGCCTCGTCTTACGGCGATCATCACGGCATGCGTGCGGTCATTCGCGTTCAGCTTGGAAAGGATGCTGCGCATGTGCCCTTTGACCGTATCCTCAGAAATTACCAGACGGTCGGCGACTATCTTGTTGGAACACCCTTCTCTGACCATGCGCAGCACTTCAATTTCGCGCGCCGACAGCGCGTCTGAACTCAGATGACTGGCCAGTTCCGAAGCGATCTCGGCAGGTATGCGGCTCTTGCCGGAGTGAACAGTGCGTATGGTGTCTACCAGTTCTTTGCGCAGCATGCTCTTAAGCAGATACCCCTTGGCGCCGGCCTTCAGCGCCCGCGTCGCCTGCACATCACCGGCATAGGTAGTGAGCACCACGCAACGTGCGCCGGGCCACTTTTCAAGGATCGCGCTAATGGTTTCGATCCCATTCATCCCCGGCATTTGCAGGTCGATCAAAGCCACATCGGGCCTAAGCTTGGCAAACGCCTCGATGGCCTCGTAACCATCGGCAGCTTCGCCCACCAACTCCATATCGGGCTGCCGATGCAGCACGTTGGCAATCCCTTCGAGGATCAAGGGATGGTCGTCGACGGTCAGGATGCGAATCCGATTGGCGCTCACCGATGTTGTGCCCATGGCGTCTGCCTCCCTTCCAACTTACCGCGCGCGGGGGCCGACGACCAACCTGCGCCTTCCATAAAGCCTTGCATCGACAGAATAGGCGCCGGCCCCTAGCAGACCAATAGCGACCAGTATAGCGATCATGAGTGCATTGATCCCAAATGCATCTATCCCCGGTTGGCGGCAAACCCAGAAGGTGCACAAAGAAACCGCCACCGCCGATGTGGCTGCCAGTGGCGTGTACCAACCCACCACGATCAGGACTGCGGCGATCCGCGAGAGAGCCAAAAGCACGTCCGTCTCCGGCCCGGCACAAAGCCGCGCGCTTGATATGAGGGCGGCGGCCACCGCCAGTCGAAGAATCAGCAGCGCCAGACCCGCGCTTCGATTGGGAAACGTCCCCAGAAGCCGTTGCATACTCCACTCCAACGTCCATGCTACGGACATTGCGTTCGAAGTGGGAACTGCTTTAGGACTCCTGCGCGGTAGTCATTTCGTGTGGTATACGCAGGTCCGGCCTAGCCCGAGGGATCTCAGGCTAGGCCGGGTTGCGGTGTTAACGAACGTGAAGTTAAACGACGGACGGCAAGAGGTCGTAGCGATCCAGGTTCATCACCTTGTTCCAGGCGGCGACGAAATCCTTGACGAACTTCTGGTGTGAATCGGCACAGGCGTAAACCTCCGCCGTGCCGCGTAGTTGGGAGTTGGACGCCGAAGATGAGGTCGGCCCGGGTAGCCTTCCACTTCACCGCGCCCGGTCTTACGGTCGCGGCCCTCAAAGGTATCCTTCGAGTCCGTGGTGGGCTTCCACTCGTACTTCATGTCCAGCAGGTTCACGAAGAAGTCGTTGGTCAGTTTCTCCGGACGTTCGGTGAAGACGCCAAACTTCGTTCCCCCGAAGTTGGTGTTGAGCATGCGCAGACCGCCGATCAGCACGGTCAGCTCCGGCGCGGTCAAGCGCAGTAACTGAGCCTTGTCCAGAAGGGCGACCTCGGCCGGCTCCGAGCTCTTGTAACCGTAGGAGCGGAAACCGTCGACCTTCGGCTCGAGCGGCGCGAAGGACTCAGCGTCCGTTTGTTCCTGCGAGGCGTCTGTGCGGCCGGCGAGGAAGGGCACGGTGATTGTGATACCGGCATCCTTGGCCGCCTTCTCGACACCCGCAGCACCCGCGAGCACGATCAGGTCGGCCAGCGAGATCTTCTTACCGCCGGCGGCCGACGCGTTGAACTCGCCCTGGATCTTCTCGAGCGTCTTCAGCACGCGGGCTAGCTGGGCCGGCTGGTTGGCCTCCCAGTCCTTTTGCGGGGCAAGGCGGATGCGGGCGCCGTTTGCGCCGCCACGCTTGTCGGAGGCACGGAACGACGAGGCCGAGGCCCAGGCGGTCGAGACGAGCTCGGAGACCGAGAGGCCAGACGCGAGCACCTTCGCCTTGAGGGCGGCGACATCCTGATCATCGACCAGCGGGTGGTCGACCTTGGGGACGGGGTCCTGCCAAATAAGCTCCTCGGCCGGAACCTCGGGCCCGAGATAACGGGCGCGGGGACCCATGTCGCGGTGGGTCAGTTTGAACCACGCGCGGGCAAAGGCGTCGGCGAACTTCTCCGGATGCTCGTAGAAGTCACGCGAGATTTTCGCGTAGGACGGGTCTGCGAGCAGCGCCACATCAGTGGTCAGCATGGCCGGCTGCTTCTTCTTGTTGGGGTCGTGGGCGTCGGGCACGGTGTTGGCGCCCGCGTCCCCTTTGGGTTTCCACTGGTTCGCGCCGCCCGGGCTCTGGGTGAGTTCCCATTCAAATTTAAAGAGGTGGTCGAAGAACCCGTTAGACCACTTCGTGGGCGTGGTGGTCCAGGTAACCTCGAGGCCGCTGGTGATGGCGTCGCCGGCGATGCCGGTTTTGTAGGCGCTGGTCCAGCCAAGGCCCTGGTTTTCAATCGGCGCTCCTTCGGGCTCATGCGCGAGGTGGGTGCCCGGGCCGGCGCCGTGGGTCTTGCCGAAGGTGTGGCCGCCCGCGATCAGCGCCACCGTCTCTTCGTCGTTCATGGCCATGCGGCCGAAGGTGACACGGATGTCTTTGGCCGCACCTGCGGGGTTTGGCTTGCCCTCGGGGCCTTCAGGGTTCACATAGATGAGCCCCATGGTGGTCGCGCCGTACGGATCGGCCAGATCGCGCTCCCCGGAGTAGCGCTTGTCGGTGCCCATCCAGGTGGCTTCGGCGCCGAAGTCGACATCGTGATCGGGCTCCCAGGTGTCTGGGCGGCCGCCGGCGAAGCCGAAGGTCTTGAAGCCCATCGTCTCCAGCGCAACGTTGCCGGCCAGGATCATCAGGTCGGCCCAGGAAATTTTCTTGCCGTACTTTTGCTTCACCGGCCACAGCAGACGGCGGGCGCGGTCGAGGTTGACATTGTCAGGCCAGCTGTTGAGCGGAGCGAAGCGCTGCTGACCGCGTCCGCCGCCGCCACGGCCGTCATACGTGCGGTAGGTGCCGGCAGAGTGCCAGGCCATACGGATAAACAATGGACCGTAGTGGCCGAAGTCGGCGGGCCACCACTCCTGCGAGTCGGTCATGACAAAGGCCAGATCTTTCTTGAGGCCTTCGTAATCGATGGTCTTGAACTCCTTCGCATAGTCGAACTCTGCGCCCATGGGGTCGGAAAGCTCGGAGTGCGCATGGAGCAACTCCAACCTGAGATGGTTTGGCCACCAGTCACGATTGGTACGCGGCCCGCTCGGTGCAGCACCCGGGCCGGCTACGGACTGCCCGTGGTCGACCGGGCATTTGCTTCGGATCACTGCGCGTTCTTCGGATTTCGCTTCGGACGTAAATTCGGTTTCTTTGCTCGCCATCGAGTCTCTCCTTTAGTTGTGTTGTGGTCTTCAATGTTTGGGGTTTTGACGGCAGGCCATCTCACCACTCGCCTGCCCACGCTTACCGATTCTGACGCGCACCGTGCTTCGGCGCGCATTGAGTGCAAAGTCCGCGGAAAATGAGTTCGCAATCGCGAACGATCCGTTTACCCAGGGAGCGCGCAGCAGGCCTGGGCACGTCGTACCATTCAATGTCCTCAACGTTTCCGCAGCGGTCGCAGATGAAGTGATGATGCAGCAGGCCTTTGGCATCGAAACGCGCGGCGCGGCCCTCGACCGCCACTTCACGCACCAGGCCGGCCTGCACCAGGTCACGCAGATTGTTATAGGTGGTGGCTCTTGAAGACCGGGGATCCGTGCGATTCACGGCTTCGAAGATCTCGACGGCGGTGGGGTGCCTGTTCTGTTCCATCAGGAAGGCCATCACGGCGTAGCGTTGCGGAGTGCAGCGCAACCCGCAGCCTTCCAATGACCGTTTGATCGCCTCGGTGTCCACCGCAAATTAGACTATCTCTAACTTGATATTTTGGCAAGACAGGCCATCCGGGCCATTGTGGAAAAGACCGAATTCCCTACTCGCCGCGCAAAGCCTGCATGGGATCGGTCGAGGCGGCGCGGAGCGCCGGTAACGCAGACGCGCTCACCGCCAACAGCAGCACAGCCGCTGCCGCCAGCGTAAGCACAACCGGATCGAACGGGCTCACTCCAAAAAGCAGGGATCGTAGCAGCGCCGAATCGGCGACCGCGCCCAGCAAACCCAGTACGCAGCCAATCGCGGCAAGCTTCGCGCCTGATATCAAAATCAGGCGCATGATTCCAGACCGTTGCGAACCCAGAGCCATGCGGATCGCCATCTCCTGTACCCGTGAAGCAACCGAGAAGGCGATGACGCTGTAGATGCCAAGTACCGCCAACAATACAGCAGCCAGGGCAAAGCTGCTGATGAGTACCGTATTGAACCGGCGCGGCGCCTCGCTCTCGGAGACAGCCTCCTCCATAGTCTGCACTTGCGTCAGTGGCAGTTGCGGATCGATCGAACGTACCGCCGCGCGCAAAGCGTTTTCCATCTGCTCCGGTGGAAACGTCGAACGCAGCACGATGTAGCCGCCATTGCCATTCAGGTCGCCTGGAGACGCAAGTGAGCCGATACCCTCTTCCGCCTGGTCGACCGGCAGATAATACTCCTCCTTGTTGGGCTCATCCGGGGAAGACAGCTTGATGTCTGCCACCTCGCCCACAATGACCAACCAGGGAGTCTTCATCTGCGGCGTGCCGATGCGCAAGCGTTTTCCAATCGGATCCTGATTGGGCCAATAGTGCTGGGCTAGCTTGCGATTCACTATCACTACCAACTGTGCGCCTGCCTTATCCGCATCGGTGAAGAAGCGTCCATGCAGCAGCGGAATCCCCATCGCCGGCAAGTAGTCTCCCATCACTTGCGCGACCGTAGCCAGGTTCATACCCTCGCCCTTCGGAGCCACGTAGCCCTCGGCAACGAAAGTCTGGTTGTTGTTGTTGTTCGAAGCGGGAAGAAAGCTGGTGAGGCCTGCGCTCTGGGCGCCTGGAAGCTCCCTCAGGCGGCGCAGCAGCTCGTTGTTAAAGACGTTTACGGCTGGCTGGGTAGCATATTGTTTTTGCGGAAGCGAATAGGCGGCGGTGGTGACGTGCTGGGGTCTGAATCCGAGATCGACTGAGCGCATCTTTTCGAAGCTGCGCAGCAGCAGACCAGAGGCCGTCAAGAGAACCAGGGCAATCGCAATCTCTGCCACCACCAGCGTCGAGCGCAAACGCGCATGACCGCCGCCGGTGGAACCGCTGCGGCCGCCTTCTTTTAAAGTACCGTTGACGTTGGTGCGCAGAGCGGCAAAGGCCGGAGCTAAACCGCAAAGCAGCCCCGTAATGACCGCAAGCAGCAGGGCAAACCCCACCACGTTCCAATTCAACGCGATTTCTCTAATCCGGGGCAAGCTTTCCGGCAAGAGGCTTTTACCAATGCGCAGCGCGAGCGCCGCAAGTGCCAATCCCACCAGGCCGCCACTTACGCTCAACACCAGGCTCTCCAGCAGCGTCTGCCGCAGCAGTGCCGCCGTATTTGCCCCCAGCGCCAGCCGCACCGCAATTTCCCGTTGTTTGCGAATCGCGCGCACCAGCATCAACCCAGCCAGGTTAGCGCAGGCGATCAGCAGCACCACCGCGACGGCCAGGAAGAGAGTCTTCAACAGCGGACGCGACTGCTCCACCGTTTCCTCTTGCAGGGACCGCACCACCGAGCTGAAGCGGAGGCTCGCAATCTCTGCCGGGAAGTTGCGCATAATATCCTGCGCCACGCGCTGTGCGTCGCTCTGCGCCTGCGCGGGAGAGATGCCCGGCTTCAAACGGCCCACCATCTGGTAGCTCCAGTTAGCTGCCGCTCCGTTGGCAAGCTCCTGAGGCGTGAAGCTCAGGGGAACCCACAACTCGGTGCGGTTCAGTTGCCCGGAGTTCAATGGGAATTCGAAATTGCGCGGCATCACGCCGATGACGAGATAGGGCTTGCGGTCTAACAATACCTTGGTGTTCAGAATGTGGCTGTCGCCATGGAAGCGGGTCTTCCAGGTTGCATAACTGAGCACCACAACCTGCTGGCTGTGTTCCGTCTCATTGTCAGTGAACACCCGCCCCAGCTGGGGTACAACGGCCAGCGCAGAAAACACTCCCGCAGTCAAACGCGCTGCGCTTACCTGCGCGGGCTCACCATTGCCTGAAAGTTCATAGCCCGCGTATTGATATCCGCCGAGCGCCGCAAAGGAATGGGTGTCGCGCGTGTAGGCACGGATATCCGGCACCGTGACCCCGGCTTCCCCGTTACCGCCTACATCAGCCCCTTGAATGCGATCGGACAACACCACCAATTGGCTGGAATTGGGAAATGGCAGCGGCCGCAGCAAAACGCCCTCCACAATGGAGAAGATGGCCGTCGTTGCGCCAATACCGAAGGCCAACATGAGCACCGCGGTCGCGGTAAAGCCCGGGGACTTGCCGAGTTGTCGAAATACGAACTTGAGATCGGAAAGTAGCTTTTGCATAGGCACCCTGTATTGCATCGTACGTAGCGGCAGCACTTAAGGTTCCAAAGCCTTTCCGGGACTCTGCGATTTATTTCAGTGTCTTATGGTCGAACCGGCAATCAGCCGCTGTCCGGAAGGCGATTCGGGTGTCCGCATACGAACAGGAAAACTCGCTTGCCGGTAGATTTTCCCGTTGACTTGCCTCCTGGTCCAACCCAAGATTGACACCTGATGGCAGACTCGTCCTCTCTTATCGGCCAGACCATCTCTCATTACCGCGTCCTTGAGAAGCTTGGCAGCGGCGGTATGGGCGTTGTGTATAAAGCAGAGGACACGACCCTTCGCCGCTTCGTCGCCTTGAAGTTCCTTCCTGACGAGTATGCCTCGGACATGCAGGCGCTGAGCCGCCTGGAACGGGAAGCGCGTACTGCATCCGCGTTAAATCATGCCAACATCTGCACCATCTATGAGGTAGGCAGTCAGGACGGGCAATCGTTCATCGCCATGGAGTACCTGGAGGGAACGACGCTGAAATCCCTGATCGCGGGGTCGCCGCTTGACACGGAAAAGGCTCTGTCTCTCGCGCTAGAGATCGCCGATGCTCTGGATGCAGCTCATAGCGAAGGCATCCTGCACCGGGACGTCAAGCCTGCGAATATCTTCGTGACCGAGCGAGGCCACGCAAAGGTTCTCGATTTCAGTCTCGCCAAGCTTGCCCCGGGGCGAAGATCGACCGATGGCAAGGAGACCACGGCGAGCAAAGCTGGACCCCTCGACGATCTAACAAGTCCCGGCAGTGTCGTGGGAACCCTTGCTTACCTGTCACCGGAACAGGCACGAGCCAGGGAGCTGGATGCACGGAGCGATCTGTTTTCGTTTGGCGGTGTTCTGTACGAGATGACCACGGGACAGTTGCCGTTTCGGGGAGAGAGCGCCGCAGAGATCTTCGACGCCATCCTCAATCGTGCTCCGGTGGCTCCGGTCCGATTGAATCCCAATTTGCCCGCGGAGCTGGAGAGGATCGTCTGCAAGGCGCTGGAGAAGGATCGGGCACTGCGTTATCAGAGTGCGGCGGAGATGCGGGCGGACCTGCAACGGCTGAAGCGGGACCTGGACATGGAGCGCCCCTCAACGGCCAGTCTGAGTTCTGTGAGCGTTAAGCCGGCCTCCCATCTGCCGCTGAGCTCGCAGATCATGTCTGTTTGGAAGCCTGTAGCCGCGACGGTTCTGGCGCTGATCGTCCTGGCAGTTGGAGGGCTCTATCTGCGATCGCGCCTGACGGCTCATTCGGCGAAGGCGGCACTCCTGACTGAGAAAGACAGCGTGCTGCCGGCGGACTTCGACAACAAGACCGGCGATCCGGTCTTTGACGATGCGCTCAAGCAGGCCCTGACGATCGAACTGAGTCAATCACCTTTTCTGAATATTGTTTCCGACCGCAAGATCGAGGAGACGTTGAAGCTCATGGGCCAACCGGCGGCGCAACCCATCACGGCGAAGCTTGCTCAAGAGGTTTGCATTCGGACGGGCAGCAAGGCGACGGTTCTGGGATCGATCTCAAACCTTGGCGGGCAGTACGTGATTGGCCTGAACGCAATCAGTTGCGAAAGCGGGGATACGCTGGCCAGCGAACAAGAGACGGCGGCGAACAAACGGGACGTGTTGGAGACGCTCGGTAAAGCCGCAGGCAACCTACGGACGAAGCTAGGCGAATCGCTGGCCATGGTGGAGAAGTTCGATGTACCGGTGGAGGCAACCACGCCTTCGCTGGAGGCGTTGAAAGCGTACAGCATGGGTGGCAGAACGGCCATCAGGGCGGGAGACGCGGAAGCGATTCCCTTCTATAAGCATGCAGTTGAACTCGATCCGAATTTTGCGCTGGCTTACGCCGCGCTGGGAGCGACGTATTTCAATCTCAACCAGGCAGATTTGGCGGCGGAGAACGCGACCAGGGCGTATAAGCTGCGGAACCGGGTGAGTGAGCGCGAGAGATACCGGATCTCGGCGACTTACTATCACGCAGTCACGGGAGAACTGGAGAAAGCGATTGAGGAGTATCAGTTGTGGTCGAAGAGCTACCCGCGGGACGACACGCCGCATTTGAATCTCGGTGTCATCTACCAACAGCTTGGGCAATATGACAAGTCATTGGTGGAGACGAAAGAGTCGCTGGGCCTGAAGCCAACGACGACGGGATACGGCAACCTTTCCTTTGACTACATTGCGCTAAACCGGCTGGACGATGCGGAGAAGGTATTACGAGAGGCCCAGGCGGCCGGGTTTGACGGCCTCTACCTGCGGGGGAACCTGTATCTGTTGGCCTTCCGTCGAGGTGACAGGAAGGGGATGGAGCAGCAGCTCGCCTGGGCTGCGGGGCGCGCGGGAGATGAAGATACGATGCTCTCCGGCCAGGCAGACACGGAGGCCTATTACGGGAGCCTCCTGCGGGCACGGGATTATTCGCGACGGGCGCTGGAGTCCGCTGTGCGCGCCGGCTCGAAGGAAACGGCGGCTCTTTGGCAGGCGGCGGCGGGGTTGCGGGAGGCCGAGTTCGGGAACACGGCAGCAGCAAGGCAAAACGCAGAGGCGGCGCTGTCACTGCAGCCGGGACGCGACGTTAAGTTGCTGGCAGCGCTCACGCTGGCTCGCGCGGGGGACACGGACAGGGCGAAGAGGCTGGTCGAAGAACTGGAGAAAACCTCTTCGACGGATACGATGCTGAAACTCTACTGTCTGCCGACCATCCATGGGGCGATTGAAATCGGCAGGAATAATCCCTCGCAAGGAATACAAGGTCTGGAAGCGGCGCTTCCGTATGAACTGGGCGGGACACTGGCGTTCCCTTACCTCTACCCTGTGTGGATGAGAGGGCAGGCATATTTGGCGGCACATAACGGGGTAGCAGCCGCAACGGAGTTTCAGAAGTTGATCGATCACCCAGGGATTGTCGTGAATCAGCCGGTAGGGTCACTGGCGCATCTCGGGTTGGGCAGGGCGTATGCCCTGACGGGCGACAACGTGAAAGCGCGTGCCTCGTATGAGAATTTCCTCGCGCTTTGGAAAGACGCCGACCCCGGCATCCCGGTACTTATTGCTGCCAAGTCGGAATACGCGAAGCTTCAATAACAATTTATGGTTTCGCGTTGGGGTGGGATTTCAAGAAGGCGCTGAGGGCGTCGGGCATGAAGGCTGCGGTGCTGAATGCGTAGGGCAGCGCAGATTCGAAGGTGGTGACTTTATATTTGCCCCGGCCGTCGGTAAGTATGAGCAGGATAGGCGGCTTCCCTTCCGCGTGGTTAAAGGTGCTGACCTCGTAACCATATTGGCGGTCGCGGTAACTGACAGCAGGCCACTGACCCGGTTCGCCGGCGACCACGATTGCGCGCATCAGGTAGTCGCTTTCTGTGGCCGCCTGCTGCAGTAGTCCACCGACTGGATAGCGGTAGTGAAATGCCGCGTCATCGGCTCCTGCGGCGCGATAGGTTTTTCCCGACCAGGATAATCCCGCGGCGCCGGTGTTGTGGCCGGGGGTAAACAGCGTAATGCCGGCATTGCGCGCCTCTTCGGCGGACTTTACCAGGGTCGTCAGTTGCTTTGCGCTCAGGGGAAGTTGCGCTGCATCCATGACGGGGAAATCTCGCTCGCAGACCAGTTGGTCCATAAAGCGGTGCACGCGCACGGTATGGTCGGATGCCTGGCCGCAGGCGACCAGCAAATGTTCGTAGTCGGTGGTGGCGATCTGGTAGTCACGGCAATCGCCGCAGCTCCCGGTGTCGCCGCACGTTTGACCATAAAAGGCAACGAAGCGAACGGCGTGGTGCGTTGCATCGGAGCCGTATAGCACCATCACGTGATTGAGCAACGACGTTTCGCCGTGGATTCCCTCAGGGCGGCCATACTCCGTATTACCGCCAAGCACCACCTCTTCCTTGCCATTCACCTCGAGCACGGTGGCGGCGCGGACCTGGAAATGGGAGATGAATGTATCCGTGTGGACTTTTTCCGCTGCGTCAAGTGCCTTGAATATTTGGCTGCGGAGTTTGGCATCCGGCACAACCGCTTCGGACTCGCGGGTCAACGTCCACTTGGGGGCGCTCTGAGATTCCCGGGATCCGCACCCTGCGGCCATGCCGCACAGCAACAGAAGAACAGCAGCGTCGAACTTCAATCGAGTGGTCTCCCTTCCCTGGACCAGTTGGTCTTGTCGAAGCGAAGCAAGCCGAACGGCCAGAGATACTCCTCTGGGGTGTGAGTAATTGCGCGGGCGTTGCCTTTGGAAAAGCCTTCGCGAATCTTCCTAGCGTTGTGCGCGTATTGGCTGACGTCGAGAGACGGGTCTAAAGCAAAAGCACAGGAGCACGCAAGCAGGATGGCCGGCGCGATAACGGCCCTGCGTGGTCTGTGCCCTCTTGCCATGTAGGCATCCATCTTAGCCGGTCACAGACTTCTTGTGGTGGTTTTCGCTCCCCACGGCCGTACGGGCCGTGCGCATTGCTGAGGCCCGGAGGGCCGCCCCGCCAAAACAATAGCCCAGCCCGGCGGGGCTGGGAGAACGATCCCGAGAATGATCCGAGCGCCGGAAGCGCGGCACTCATCCGAACACGTATTTGGGATCGTAGGGTACATCAGCCTCTTTCAATAGCGCCAGGAACTCTTCCTCGAAGGTCATCTTCTTGTGGTGCTCGGGCTG
This sequence comes from uncultured Acidobacteriaceae bacterium, assembly GCA_963785315.1. Classification (GTDB taxonomy): domain Bacteria; phylum Acidobacteriota; class Terriglobia; order Terriglobales; family Acidobacteriaceae; genus PALSA-350. The sequence goes on from CAWAUX010000005.1 coordinate 116,856, forward strand.
ACTGCGAACATACGCGGCGACGGTGTCGAGTTGCGAAAGACCCACGCTGAAGGCCCCATATCCGTTCTGCCATTGAAACGCGAGGCCCCGTTCGTGCATGAATCGGGACGAGTTCGCCTTGAATGTGTTGATTGCGGATGCCAACGAAATTGTTGCAGGCAGCATGAAGAGAAGATGGCTATGGTTCGGCATTCCTCCTGCAGCCAGAAGCGGGATTTTTTGCTCGCGCGCGATGGACGCAATGAACGAATAGAGCCGTTTCTCGAATTCGGGCGGGATGAGATTTTGTCTATCTTTGGTGCTGTAGATCGCATGGACGTAATTGTTGGAATAGGAATGGCTCATGTGCCTCAAATGGCTGCGCGCAGAATAACAGGTTTAGTGCCGCGCCTACGGCGCTCGGATCATCCTACAGTTTTTGGTCCCAGCCCTCCCGGGCTGGGCTGACGTTTAGCGTGCGGCCCTCCGGGCCTGGTTTCGGATCCCATCCGGAGATGTTGGGTATCCGTCACTCAGCTCTCCCCTTTGTCGTCCCACCTGCTCCGCCTGTCCCGGCCTGCCGTGGAGCGTGCCTTGGAACGAGACGACTTGCCAGTGGCAACTCAAGGAAGGAATGACCCTGCACAATCCCCATGGATGCGAGGCTGGGCTGACGTTTAGCGTGCGGCCCTCCGGGCCTGGTTTCGGATCCCATCCGGAGATGTTGGGTATCCGTCACTCAGCCCTCCCCTTTGTCGTCCCACCTGCTCCGCCTGTCCCGGCCTGCCGTGGAGCGTGCCTTGGAACGAGACGACTTGCCAGTGGCAACTCAAGGAAGGAATGACCCTGCACAATCCCCATGGATGCGAGGCTGGGCTGACGTTTAGCGTGCGGCCCTCCGGGCCTGGTTTCGGATCCCATCCGGAGATGTTGGGTATCCGTCACTCAGCCCTCCCCTTTGTCGTCCCACCTGCTCCGCCTGTCCCGGCCTGCCGTGGAGCGTGCCTTGGAACGAGACGACTTGCCAGTGGCAACTTAAGGAAGGAATGACCCTGCACAATCCCCATGGATGCGAGGCTGGGCTGACGTTTAGCGTGCGGCCCTCCGGGCCTGGTTTCGGATCCCATCCGGAGATGTTGGGTATCCGTCACTCAGCCCTCCCCTTTGTCGTCCCACCTGCTCCGCCTGTCCCGGCCTGCCGTGGAGCGTGCCTTGGAACGAGACGACTTGCCAGTGGCAACTTAAGGAAGGAATGACCCTGCACAATCCCCATGGATGCGAGGCTGGGCTGACGTTTAGCGTGCGGCCCTCCGGGCCTGGTTTCGGATCCCATCCGGAGATGTTGGGTATCCGTCACTCAGCCCTCCCCTTTGTCGTCCCACCTGCTCCGCCTGTCCCGGCCTGCCGTGGAGCGTGCCTTGGAACGAGACGACTTGCCAGTGGCAACTCAAGGAAGGAATGACCCTGCACAATCCCCATGGATGCGAGGCTGGGCTGACGTTTAGCGTGCGGCCCTCCGGGCCTGGTTTCGGATCCCATCCGGAGATGTTGGGTATCCGTCACTCAGCTCTCCCCTTTGTCGTCCCACCTGCTCCGCCTGTCCCGGCCTGCCGTGGAGCGTGCCTTGGAACGAGACGACTTGCCAGTGGCAACTTAAGGAAGGAATGACCCTGCACAATCCCCATGGATGCGAGGCCCGGAGGGCCGGCCACCAAACGTGAGCCCAGCCCGGAAGGGCTGGGAAAAACCCCGAAGATGATTCGAGCGCCGTAGGCGCGGCACTAAACCTTGGACCGCTCGCACCTGTGTCATCAGGAGTCTAGCCAAGCGAAGACAAATATTTTTCAAAGATTCAAGAAGCTGATGCGCAATCTTCGGTATCAGAATGGGCAGGCGGATTGGGCTGTAACCGGATTACCGCCGCGCAACTTAACACGGGTTTACAAGGAGGAACATCCATGGCAGATACAAATGCAGTGATTGCCGTTTATGACACCCACTCGGCAGCAGACGAGGCGGTCAAGGAACTTCAAAAGGCCGGCTTTGACATGAAGAAATTGTCCGTCGTCGGCAAGGACTATCACACCGAAGATCACGTCGTAGGCTACTACAACGCCGGCGACCGCATGAAGCATTGGGGAAAGTTCGGAGCCTTTTGGGGTGGCTTGTGGGGTCTGTTGTTCGGCGCCGCATTCTTCTGGGTACCCGGCATAGGCCCGGTACTGGTTGGCGGCCCGTTGGTGGCCTGGATCGTCGCCGCCCTGGAGGGTGCGGTGTTCGTCGGTGGGCTGAGTGCTATCGGGGCCGGTCTCTATAGTTTGGGGATCCCGAAGGACAGCATCGTTGAATATGAATCAGCGGTAAAGGCCGGCAACTTTGTCGTCGTCGCTCATGGAACTGCCGATGAGGCCGCCAAGGCCACGAGCATCCTGAACACCTGGAAACCGAGCAGCCTGAGCGATCACGTTCTCGAACCCACGGGAGTAGCGGCAAGTTGACGATTTACGTGAGATAAACGCGGCGGCCTCTCCGTAGATCGCGGATCGCGCAGTTCCCTGCGCCCGTCGTTACGCGGACTGGGCCGCCTTCTTTATCATTGGCAATAGAGGGTTACCAGGTGGCCACTGTAAAGCTATGGACCGATGACGAAGTAGCAGCCGTCCCAGCAGTGAAGGCCGTATTCGACGATATACGCGCCACGCGCAAGTCAGATTTTGTAAACAATTTCTGGCGTGCTCTGGCCAATCAGCCCAGCCTCCTTGAACGGACCTGGGCCAGCGTCAAACAGGTCATGGTTGCGCCCGGAGTACTCGATCCGCTTACCAAAGAGCTGGTCTATATAGCGATATCCACGGCCAACAGCTGCACCTACTGCATCCATTCGCACACCGCCGCGGCGCGCGCCAAAGGCCTCACGGATGAACAATACGCCGAGTTCCTGGCGGTCATCGGCATGGCTGCTGAAACAAATATCCTGGCCAACTCGATGCAAATCCCCGTGGATCCGGAGTTCCTCATCAAATAGTCCCATCCGCGCTTCGCCTTCCTTCTGTGGTGGGAGCCCTCGCATTTATGCGGGGGAAGAGCGCTTTAGAGCTCTGTGAAAAAGTCGCGACTCTCATCACGCCTTCGAGAAAACCGAATCAGGTTGTAGAGTCGAGTCATCGCATGGAATGGCTAAACTATCATCATTTGCTGTATTTCTGGACTGTCGCTCGTGAGGGCACAATTTCCAAGGCGAGCGAAGTATTACTGCTTGCGCCAGCTACCATCAGCGAACAGGTTCGTGACCTGGAAGGATCGTTAGGGGTAAAGCTGTTTCGCAAACAAGGTAGAAATCTAGTGCTTACGGATGCGGGACGTGTGACGTATCAGTATGCCGACGAGATTTTTGCCCGCGGCCGCGAACTGAGTGACGTCTTGCATGGGCGTGCTCGAGGACCCGCCGCCCGTTTCACCATTGGCATTGCGGATGCGGTTCCGAAACTTATTGCCTTCCGCCTGATTCTTCCCGCGCTCAAGCTACCTGCTCCCTTACGCCTGGTGTGCCGTGAAGGTAAGCCGGACAAGCTGCTCTCACAACTCGCCATCCATGAAGTGGATTTGGTCATTTCCGACGCGCCCCTTGATCCATCTATCCGTATTCGTGCCTTTAGCCATTTACTGGGGCAATCCGGATTAAGTTTCTTCGCCCATCCCGGCATCGCTCGTCCATCGAAAGGTCGGTTTCCCAAGTGTCTTGATGGTATGCCGTTCCTGATGCCCGCGGAAAAGAGCGCCATGCGGCGTTCGCTGGAACACTGGTTCGATTCCCAGGGCGTGCGTCCGATGGTGGTGGGCGAATTTGAGGACAGCGCAATGACTGTTGTTTTTGGCGAAGCAGCCGTGGGAGCATTTGCTACTCCGACTGCAACCGAGGCACAAGTCAAGCGCCAATTCAAATTATCCCTGCTCGGACGAACAGAAGATATCGTCGAAAGCTTTTATGCCATCTCGCTGGACCGGCGCTTGAAACACCCGGCGGTAGTCGCCATCTCAGAGTTCGCTCAAAGCGCTGTCTTCCGGCACTGATCGCGACGCCCCCTAGGAACACTTCGGATAATCCGAAGTATCGAGCGCGATTTTATCGAACAATCCTATCCTTCCTACTTTGCGTCCATACAAGTACATGAAGCCCTAATGGCTCTCATTACCAGGGAAACCGGCCTATAAAGTGCCGGGCTGCCCGTTTCCCTGGAAGGAGGCGCAATGACTGAATCCGCACCCATGTGGAGCACGCAACCACTTAGCTCTCGTTGGCGTAATGCCGCCGGCTGGATCTTTGTGATACTCGGTGTCGCCGGACTCCTGCTGCCGGTGTTACCGGGCGCTCCGCTGCTGATCGCCGGCTTGGTCTTGCTTTCCGCGGACCACCATTGGGCGCGAAACTCCTTGCGCAAGGTGAGGTTATGGACTCAAAAGTTGAATAGACATCAGACGAAACCAGCAAACGACCACCCGGTCATGCAGAGACCAGAATGTGAACCAGGTCTACGCATGAAAAGCGTTCACCACAACCAGCCGTCACTTCAACCAAAGGAGTATCTCGCCATGAAACCGACTCAAATGGAAACCGAACTGTATCCTGCAAACCCGAGAACAGAGTCGCCCTTCCGTCAGCAAATTGAAGTTCGTGCTTACGAGCTTTTTGAGCAACGGGGACGAGAGGAAGGACATGATCTCGATGATTGGCTGCAGGCAGAGGCCGAAATAGCTATGCCCACGCAAAGCCAGATCAGAGGGATGGCCGCCTAAGGCCCGCGCAACGGGCGCCCGGCGATGATGTTTGATTAGATTGGCGGCCATGTCAGGCAGGCAAAACAGCTTTGCTGTTAAACCTGCCTGACGACTTCATCCTATTCTTTCCGCCGTTTATGGTGTCTCTAGGGGATAGACAGACTGCACGAATCCCCGTATCCTCAGTCAGCTTGGCTTCTTCTTCCCCCTGTGTATTTCGTCTCACAGCCTGGCGAAACTCGTCCCATCGACGAATGGAGAAGACCATGGCAAGCGACGCCATCCTTACTTCTGTAGCCGGCCACCAGCCCAGGTATAGACCAACCAATCGAACAGCCGAACGGGTCTTCTATAGCGGCATGGCGATCCTGCTCTGCGTCTGCGTCTACATCGGCTTCGCGCCCACGTACTTCCAGGCAGGCGTACTGCGCGCGCCGCTTCCCAGCCCCATTCTTCACGTCCACGGTGCAGTCTTCACCCTCTGGATGTTGCTGTTCGTCGTGCAGGCCGCGTTCATCTCCGCTGGCCGCGTCCAATGGCATCGTTCGTTCGGCACCGTCGCCTTCTGCCTCCCCCCGATCATGATCGTGCTCGGGGTAATGGCCGGCATCGACGCGCTTCATCGTGGAGTCATGATCGGCCCGCTCGACCCTGCTGTCTCCGCCGCCTTCCCACTTATCGGCATCGCCGCCTTTGCCATTGTCATCTACTGTTCCTGGCGCGCCCGGCGCAGGCCCGACGCACACAAGCGTCTTATTCTGATCGCCACCATGGGTCTGGTGGGCGCCGCCTTCGGCCGCTTTCCCTGGTCTCGTATCGGACTGCCCCCGGCCGCGGGCCCCGCTACCGGTGTCGGCAGCGTGCTTCTCATCCTTATCATCTACGACCTCATCTCTACCCGCCGCATCCACCGCTCTACCATGTGGGCAGCGCCGTTGGTCTTCGCGTCCGTCGCCCTCGCCGTCCCTATCGGGATGACTTCCGCCTGGCATGCGTTCGCCGCATTGCTCAACCGAACCATCGGGTCGTACATCTAGCGGGAAAACCAACCCGCCCGCCACGCAGATCCAATACCCGCCCGCAACGTCTTATGATCATCTATGTAGTTGCGAGGTATGTATGGCAAACACCGTAAAGATCGTCCGCTTTCACGAGACGGGACCCGCTGAAGTCCTACAGTTTGATGAACTGCCAATGCCAGAGCCTGGCCCGGGTGAAATCCGTCTCCGCGTCAAAGCTCTCGGACTCAACCGCGCCGAGATCATGTTCCGCAATGGCCAATATCTGGAAACACCAGTCTCTCCATCAAAGAACGGCTACGAGGCCGCCGGGATCGTCGAAGCCGTAGGACCAGGTGTCGATTCGCGGTGGATTGGGAAGATCGCCAGCACCGTTCCCGGAACCTTCAAACTCAACGACCACGGAGTCTACGGCGAAGTCGCGGTTGTTCCCCTTCACGGAGTCGCGGAATATCCCTCCACCCTTTCCTACGAACAGGGTGCCTCCATCTGGATGCAGTACCTTACCGCCTACGGCGCGCTCATCTGGCTTGGCAAGGTTACTAAAGGAGAGTTTGTCGTCGTCACCGCCGCCAGCAGCAGCGTAGGCATTGCTGCTATTGAGATGATCAAAGTCGAGGGCGCCATCAGCATCGCCGTGACCCGCACCGCGGCCAAGAGAGCCCTTCTTTTGAAAGCAGGCGCCGATCATGTGATCGTTACCGATGAGGAAGACCTGGTGGCCCGGGTCAACCAGATCACCTCGGGAAAAGGAGCGCGCATCGTCTTCGATCCCATCGGGGGCAAGATCCTCGAATCGCTCGCCGCCGCGACAGCACGCCAGGGCATCATCTTCGAGTACGGAGCCCTCGCGACGGAACCCACTCCTTACCCGCTCTTCACGGCACTCGGCAAAGGTCTCACCATCCGTGGCTACACGCTCTTCGAGCTGACGCCCGATCCAGTATTCCCGGAAGCAAAACAATACATCTTCGATCATCTTGCTTCCGGTGCTTTCAAGCCCGTGATCGATAAGACATTTCGTTTCGCTGAAATCGTCGAAGCCCACCGCTATATGGAGTCGAACGCTCAGATGGGTAAGATCGTCGTCACCCTGTAAACCGCGTGAGGCACTGTCAAACGTAAAGGGTCAGCGCTGGTGCGTTGACCCTTTCACTGAGATGTTGGTCTTCAGCGCAATAGCATCCCATCGCCGAACGACCTCCTCGTTGACCGGCCCCTTAAATACAGAAGTAATGAGTCAAAAGTGCTAAAGCCCAGCTGGTCTCCGGCAATGTAGAACTGGCAGGAGGCTTCGACGTGAAAACTCTGCTAGCCACGCTCATCCTCTGCTCGGTAGCTTCGGCCAAAGATAGGTCCGTACCCAGGTATCAGGACGCTATTTTCCAGGAAACTCACGCGGAAGCTGTCCGCGTAAACTGCAACGGGACCGGGTACGGCAGCAGCATGACTACCTGTCATGATGCGGAAATGCTCGTCTACACAGTGAAAGCCGGGGTAACCGTCTACACGTTGACGCCCTACGGGACGGGACCACATCGCGAATCTCTCTGGAAGCAACCGGCAGGCGCCGCTGTGGCCGTCTGGAACGATGGAAGGCATGTGCATGTCCGAACCGGCGCGAAAGAATCCCAGTACGACATCATTGGCGAGAGTGCCCTGGACGCCACCAGATGATGGCCCACCCGGCGAGGTAAGGACAGCGCCCCCCTTCAACAAGGTCCTGCCATTCTCGTCACGATGCGAAAATCGCGCATCCGCGATAGACTCATTCCGACACATTTATGAGACAAACTGGATTCATCGGAACCACATGTATTTGGGCCGGAGCTGCTGTGTTGCTCGCGGCGGGTATCGCGAGCTTACGGGCGCAGGGACCGGAAGGCGGGCGAACAGCGCAGGCGTTATTCACTTCCCTCGATAAAGACCACGATGGGACGCTGACACGGCCCGAGTTGGAGGCCGGCTTCAACTCCTGGTTTACGGCATGGGATACCTCTCATAGCGGGACCTTGAACCAGGATCAGATTGCCGCCGGAATCAGCAAATTGCTGCCCCCGCCGCCCACGGTCAAGCCCGGGCAATCCGGCACGTTCAACCCGGTGGGTAATTCGACCCCCTTCCCCGCAGCGCAAGCATCTGTGGACGCCATGACGGCAGCCTTACCCACCACCCCCGGGGCCAAGCCATTGCACCCGCGCAGGGTGCTGGTGATGGCGCATACGGGCGCGGGAGGGTTCGTACATTCCTCCATCCCGCTGGCGGCGAAAACGGTGGAAGCCCTGGGAAACCAGGGCGGATTATGGGCCACGACGGTCAGTTACGACGCAGCGGATATCAACACCCAGAACCTCAAGAAATACGATGCCATTTTCCTGGACAGTACCACTGCGTGCTTTCTTGACGATACGGATCCCGCAGTTACGGCCGCGCGGCGAGCGGCGTTCCTGAGTTTCGTGAGAAGCGGAAAAGGTATCGCCGGCATCCACGCGGCGTCCGACTCATATCACACCGATTGCCTGGCAAGTGAGGCCGCGGTCAAGAGCGGCAGTCCCGGGCCGAATCGAGGGGCGGTGGTTTTAGCTGCCCGGTTCATCGCCGCAGGGGACAAGGATAATGACGACACCGTCAGCCGGCAGGAGTGGACCGCGGTTGCCGGCGATTGGTTCCAAAAGTTGAATTCAGGGAATACGGGAAAGGTGACCCGCGCCGATTTTGTGGCCCATTTCAACTCGCTGTTGCCGCCTCCCGACATGCATCGTGCGGGACTGGAATCGAAGCCTGTGCAGCAATGGCCGGAGTTCAACAAACTGATCGGTGGTTACTTCAAATTTCACTGGCCCGATCCGCAACTGATCTACGTCAAGATCGACGATCCCAACAGCCCTTTGACGGCTATGTTCCATGGCAAGGACTTCGAGATCCACGACGAGACCTACACATTCGTGCAGGAGTCCTTTTCGCGCAGCAACGTGCATGTATTGACGAGTATCGACTACGCCAAGATGAGCGCTGAGGACAAGGCGAAGGAAGTGAATCCGCGAAGCGATGGCGATTATGCCCTGAGCTATATTCGCCGCGAGGGCAAGGGACGAGTCTTCTACGAAGGGCACGGCCACAGTGACCGGGTCTACGCCATGACGCCAATGCTGGAACACCTTCGAGCTGGAATTCAATACGCCCTGGGCGATCTGAAAGCGGATGACAGCCCCTCAGCGAAATAAGCTGGAGGTTCCCTGGTGTATTTGAGTCCGGTACTGGATGACTGAAAGTTACCCAGTACCGGCTCCCATGAGCGCTAACTTGTTTAGGATGTTTTTCTTCAATCTCCCACGGATTCGTCATCCTGAGCGAAGCGCCTCACCGATGGATCACGTGTCACAGCCCTTGTGGCGCGGAGTCGAAGGACCTCGGCGGTGCTTATCCTGCACATGCTGTCTGGGGTTTTTCAACCACCGAGCCCCCGCTACCATTTTCATTTGCGCGATCAATCCCGAGTTCAAAGACCTTGCACTCCTACCGGAATCGCTGTACCCTCCCCTGTAGAAGTGAAAGGGGTATGGATGCCTTCCGCCCGCATCGACCTTCCGCAAGGAACTCTGGACCTGCTCATCCTGCGCACGCTCACGCTCGGGGCCCAGCATGGCTGGGCTATCGCGGAGCGAGTGCAGCAAGTCTCGAACGACGTCCTGTGTATTCAGCAGGGATCGCTGTATCCTGCGCTGCACCGGCTGGAGCGGCGCGGATGGATCAAAGCCCATTGGGGAACGTCAGACAACAATCGCCGCGCCAAATACTACGAGCTAACCAAGAGCGGCCATAAACACCTCGAGGTCGAGAAAGGCGCCTGGGAGAAGCTGACACTGGCAGTCGCCCAGGTTTTGGAAACAGCTTAGGAGGCGGCGACCCAAATGTTCAGCGACCTTCGCGTTCGTTTTCGCTCTCTCTTCCGCCGCACCGCCGTTACCCAGGAGATCGATCAAGAGCTGCAGTTCCATCTCGAGCAGCAGATGGAGAAGTATCTCCGGGCCGGGTTGACGCCCGAGCAGGCCCGGCGCCGCCTCCGCCTGGAGTTTGGTGGCTTGACCCAACTTCAAGGAAGATTGCCACGAGGCTAAAGGGGTCAGCTTCGTCGAGCACATCGGGCAGGATGTTCGCTATGCGATGCGGATGTTCGGTCGCACCCCGGGCTTCACCGCAGTAGTGGTCATCACATTGGCGCTTGGCATCGGGGCGAACACCGCCGTGTTCAGCCTGATCAATGCGGCTCTGCTCAAAATGCTGCCGGTAAGGGATCCGGAGCAACTCGTGCAATTCAGCAAGATCCAACCACTCTACGGCGAGAACGATTATTTTTCTTATCCTGAGGTCGAGCGATTCCAGCATGAGACCCAGGCTTTCTCTGGGCTCTTCGCCTTCGCCAATTTGGGCGACGTGAACGTTGAAGTGAACGGGCACGGCGAAATCGCCAATGGGCAGGTGGTTTCCAGCAACTACTTTTCCACCCTCGGAGTTTCCGCCATCCTCGGGCGCACCATCGAGCCGGCGGACGATCAAGGAGAGTACCGTAGCCGTCATCAGTTACAAATATTGGCGCGAGCGCCTGGCCGGCGATCCTGCGGTGGTGGGGAAGAAAATCGTCGTCAACAACTATCCCTTCACCATCATCGGCGTCACCCCGCCAGAGTTCTTTGGTCTGCAACCTGGCCAGCCCATCGACGTCTCTGTCCCGCTGAAGATGATCGCGCCGCTTCGTCCGGAATATGCCATGACGGGCACCCCTTACGATGTGCTGACGTGGCCAAGCTCGCTCCGCGTTTTTCATCATGGGTCGACTGCAACCCGGAGTGACCGCCACCACTGCGGCCGCTCGCATGGAGCCGTCGTTTCGCGAACGCGATGAACGATGAGGCGATGGGTCTGGCAGGAACGCCGCTGGACTCCCCGCGAGAGCGCGAAAATCATCGGCAAGCGAGGCTGCAGCTGACTGCAGGCGGACAAGGGCTGGCCGCTCTGCGCGAGCGCTTTTCGAAACCATTGTGGATTCTGATGGCGGCCGTTGGGCTGCTGCTGCTGATTGCCTGCGCCAACGTGGCCACTCTGCTGCTGGCGCGAGCCCAGTTTCGACAGCACGAAATGGCTGCGCGGCTGGTGTTGGGAGCGCGCAGGCTGCGGCTGATGCAACAGCTGATCACGGAGAGCATTGTACTGGCACTGGCAGGCGGGGTGCTGGGAATTGTTTTGGCGTTCTGGGCGAGTGGATCGCTGATGGCTCTGATGAGACATATGGGAACGCCCATCGTGCTGTCGGTGCAGCCCGATCTCAGGGTGCTGGGATTTACTTTGGCGATTTCGCGTGTTGACGGCGATTCTCTTCGGGCTGATTCCAGCCTGGCGGCTGGTGCGGACGGACCTGGGATTGGCTGCCGAACATTCACGGTGCGGGCAAGAGTGCGGGGCGTTCTCACACCACAAAAGCATTGATCGCCTTACAGGTCGCAGCATCGCTGGTGTTGATGGTGGGCGCGGGGCTGCTGGTGCGCAGCCTGCAGAACCTGAAAAACTTCTATCCCGGCTTTCGTACGGATAACGTTCTGCTGTTCGATGTCAATGCGCGGCTGCTGGGGTACACAGTTGCGCAGACGAATGCCTTATACACGGAGATTAATCGATCAGATAGACGCTCTCCCCGGAATACGGAGAACGAGCTTTTCGATGGATCCGCCGTTTTCGGGCGGCTTCGGCGAACCTCGCCAACGATTGAGGGCTATCAACCAGCTTCTGGCAGCGCGCCCCTCATCGCCGGCATAAATGCCCTGGGCCCCCACTACTTCGAAACCCTTGAGACACCGGTCCTGCTGGGGCGCGATTTTACGAGCGAGGATGGTGCCAACGCACCCAAGGTGGCGATCATCAACCAGCGTATGGCGCACGACATCTTCGGCGGCACGAGTCCGATTGGAAGACGCCTCAGCATCCCGACATTTGCTGGCGACAAAAGTTGGTATTCCATTGTCGGCGTCGTGGCCGATGCAAAAAGCGAGGATCTGCGCGAAGCAGTAAGGCCCATGGTCTATGTGCCTACGGAGCAAACGGTGGTGCCCGCCGGGGTGACCTTTGAAGTGCGAACCGCGAGGGACGCTTCAGCAGAGGCGCCCGCCGTGCTCCATGCAGTTGCCCAGGTGGACGGCCGGCTATCCGTCAGTGGCGTGAAGACGTTGAACGACCAGATGGACGATTCTCTGGTGCAGGAGCGGCTGGTCGCATCGCTGGCCGGCTTGTTTGGGATACTTGCAGTGTTGTTGGCTTCGGTCGGCTTATACGGCGTGATGGCCTACACGGTGAGCCGCAGGACGAACGAGATCGGGATCCGCATCGCGCTCGGTTCGGGCCGCGTTCAGATCGCTGGGATGATTCTGCGCGAAGCGTTGCTGATGGTGCTGGCCGGTCTTGTGCTGGGCATACCTGCCGCGCTGGCCACGGCGCGCCTGATGCGTAGCCAACTCTATGGGCTCGGTCCATATGACCCGACGACCCTGCTGTTTGCCGTCGGGGTGATGACTGGTGTCGCGGTGCTGGCTTGTTATCCCCCGGCCACCCGCGCGATGCGGATCGATCCCATGGCGGCGCTGCGATACGAGTAAAGCGCATCTTCCTTCACCGGCAACAAAGGCTGGGTGCCCCATTCAAGCCCGGTTTTTGGGCTTGAGTGGGATAACAGCCTCCGACGCACCTTTTCTCATTTCGGCATGGGAATCGACACTGCCTTGCCCGCGCCGCGTTCGGCGATCCAGATCATGTTCCCCGCGGGCTCGACTGCGGTAGGTGTCTTGAGTCCTTCCTTGATGACCGTGACGCTGGCCTTATCGCCATTGACAGTAATAACGGAAATCTTGCCGCTGCCATTCTCCGCAACCAGGAGCTTGCCATTGGCAGCGCGCATGCCATCCGGCCCCTTCACCGGCTGATCCATCCAGATGTCAACCGGCTGCCCAGCCTTGCCGGAAGCGTCCACCGGAATTCGGTAGAGATTATTCGAGAACACGTTGTTGACATACAGCGTCCCGTCCAAAAAGGTGATCCCGTCGATACCGTAGAGTGCGCGATCTTCCAGGAAGAGTTCGGCACTGGTGGCACCAGCCGGCAGCTTGTAGATTCTGCTGTTAGCGGTGTCGCTGATGTACAGCGCCTTGTCCGGTCCGAGCGAGAAATCGTTACAAGTACTGTTTTCGCCAGGCAGGTTCCAACGAAGCTTTTCTGCGCCGGTGGTGAGATCGAACCCTCTCAGCGCGGTATGACGCTTGACCGGCGTTGCGCCTGGCACCGGGGTTAGCTGACACGCCCACAATGTGTTGTTAGCCGTATCGGCCAGCATCCCAAAGAAAAAGGTGCCGGCGCCTTCAGAGCTGGCATCCACAAACTTCTCAACCGTGGTTGAGCCCGGGCGCACCTGGTAGATGAACGGGGTGCTCGCGCTACCGACAATCAGCTTCCCACCCGGCGCGACGGTCAAACTCTCTGGCTGAGATTTCGAGTCAACGATAAGAATGTCAGCGGCTGACGCAACCTGTACAAGGCCCGTCAATAATGCGACGCAGGCAACGAGCCGTCGTGCGCTCAAATTGGGCATAGTCAAATCTCCTTACTTTTGACGAAATGATAGATCCTGGCCGAACCATTGTATTCCCGGCCCCTGAGCGCTTAGTGCTCATAAGCATGAACTCTGTCGCAAATCAGACGCAGCTGCTCTTCGAGATTGTTTGGGTCGAGACCGATGAGCGGAGCGCCCAAAACCACCAGGCGCGCTCCGAGTTCTGGAGTGCGGATCGCCTGTTCGACGGAAAGCCCGCCAACTGCCTGGACTGGCACCTTCACCGCCGCAACGATCTCCCGCAATTGATCGAGCGGACTGGGATATGGTCTCCCCGCCGCCGCCAGGCCGCGCCGTTCATCGTATCCGATATGGTGAATGACGAAATCGCAGCCAAGATCCTCCAGCCTTTTTGCGGCTGCGACCCTGTCTTCGGCAGCCATATTGTCACCCATCACCTTTACGCCCACATCCTTTGCGGCCTGCACCATGGCTTTGATCGTCTCCGGATGAGAGCGCTCCATGACCACGACGTGGGTCGCTCCCGCACTTGCTGCGATCTGAGCCTCACCCCCACCGCCATCCATGCATTTCAGGTCAGCCACGATAGGAACGCCGGGAAACTCGGCACGCAGAGCGCGAATACTGTTCATTCCTTCGGAAACGATGAGGGGAGTGCCGGCCTCCAACCAATCGACTCCTGCACGCACGGCGAGCCGTGCCGTTTCAAGAGCCTTTTGGATGGAGGTGAAGTCCAGCGAGATCTGTACGATGGTTTTCATAACGAGGCTTCAGCCTACTACGCTTTCGGGGCTGCGCTGAAGATCTCAACTAAGCGCTCCGCAATCAACCGGTCCTCGCCGTCCTTGAGCTGCCAGACCGCAAAGCCGAAGCTGTTCGGATCGCTGGGGTGGTGATGGTGAGGAGTCTCCGGCGGCGCGTCCGGATTGCGTCCGCGCATCCCGCTGGCGCCGGCGCCCATGCTGCCGATGCCGATAGGCCGCGTATCGGCCAGCTTCTGCATCACGTCCGGCCCAGTAATGTTGACCTTAGAAGGATCGATCTGCCAGCTATAACGCGGCGTCACGTTGCCCAGAGCCTGCGGGTTGAACTCCCGAGGACGCGCGGTCACACCGAACTTCTTCACTGCATCGGTGATCACCTGCGCGCGTTCGTCGTACATCTTCAAGGTGGCGTCGTAGTCCTGATTGACAAACATCTCGAGCGCCTTGAGCAGACCGAAGATGGTCTCCTTGCCTACCTTGCAGCAACGGCCGATGCGGTCTTCCTGCGGGCTCATGTTCAGCAGCGCATAGCGGATCAGCTCTTCCTTGCCGATCAGGACGCCGGACGCCTGCGGCCCGCAAATATCCTTGCCGCCGCTGAAAGTAACCATGTCGAAGCCGATCGCCGGATACTCCCACAGCCGCTCCTTCGGCGGCACGTCCGCGGACGCGTCATTAAAGGTGTAGATGTTGTGCGCCCGGGCGATTTCCACGGTCTCCGGGCCGCTGACCTTACCGTTGTCGGAAAGGATATTGGTGAAGTGGATGGCCACGGTCTTGGGATTGATGGCGGCAATCATCTCTTCGCGCGTCACCACTTCGACCAGCTTGGCGCCCGTCTGGCGAATCTGGTGGTCGAAGGCATAGCGATGGCTCTTCTGGATGATGACCTCGTTCCTGGGGAAATCGGCCACGTCGGGAATGGTGTGCATGCGGGGCTCAAGGTCCTCAGTCATCATGCCGGCGTAGCCGACCACCATGGCCGCGGCCGCGCCGCCCGTCACCAGGCCGGTGTAGCCTGCGGGAGACTTACACAGCTTGGCAATGAACTTACCCGCCGCGATTTCGAGTTCGTCGATCAAAACAAAGTGTTCGTTGCCTCGCCGGATCAGCTCCATGACCTCCGGCTTCATCAACGAGCCACCGATGACCGTAACCGTGCCATTGATGTTGACCAGAGGCGTGACGCCAAGCTCGGCGTAGATGTCGCCAGTAGAACCAAGCCCGGTGGTAATGGGGACAATGGGGGCGCCGTCCACAGACGCCATGGAGGCTTTGGGTTTCTTGCCAAAAAAGCCCGCCGCATTCGACTCAGCCGGAGTAAACAGGCCACCGAGAGTAGCGCCCAGCGCGGCTACAAAAGATCGGCGGCTCCAATCAAACTTTAAGTTCACGATGCTTCCCTCTCAAAACTGGTAAGAAAATATTCTAAAGAGTAACGGCATCAATCTGCCTCTGGTTCCCTCACCAAGGCCGGGTGCCCCATATCTCGCTCGTTTTTCGCGAGATGTGGGATACCACCATTGTTGACCGCTAAGCCAATCGGTTGAATCAAGAGTCAGAGGGAGAGAGCAGTGGTATCCCACATCTCGCGAAAAACGAGCGAGATATGGGGCGCCCGGCCTTGGTGAGGGAACCAGAGGCAGACCGATCTCTCCTGAAACCATCTCTCAGCCGGCCGTGGGCGGAGTGAGGACGGCGGCACTACCCACTATCTCAATCAGCGAATCACCGGGGATCCATTCAAGAGCCATGCAGGCGCGAGACGGAGCTTTACCGGGAGAAAAATACGTGCCGTAGATTTTGTTCAACGCGTCGTACTGCGCCTTATGGGCGTCGAACCTTGCCTTGCCCGTCGGCATCGTAATACCGTCAGCCAGCGGGAGACAGAGAAAAACCTCCAGGTGGATGATGCTGTCCATAGTGCAGCCCGCACGCTCCACCGACTTCTTGAGCGCGTCCATGGTGCGGGTGACGTGCTTCTCAAAGGGATCCGTCACGAGCACGTGATCATCCTTGGGATAACCGTCATTGGAGCCGGTGCCGGAAAAATAGTAGATGCCATTGTGAGTGTGATTGCCGCCCGCACGGCGAGGCGCCGAGGCCCCGGGCGCACCGGCAGGCGGAGCCTGCAGGGCGAAGAGTTTAGGGCCGCCGGCGACGACCGCCGCCATGGCGGCAATCTTGCCAAAAAACCCGCGTCGTGTGTTCATTTCCAAAAGCTTCTCCTGAGATTTCAATACTGCGGAAATATGGTGTCATGTTAGCAGGCCCTGAAGCTCAGTCCTCTTGCGGAGGCGAATGCAGAGGACCGATGGAAAAATGGTCGAACGTGACTTCCAAAGCTTCCTTACCCGGGGCGGCAGCCATCATGCCAATTTTGACGGGTACCTGCGGCGGAAAGTACGCAAGCCGAATCATCGACCATTCCCGGTTGTCACGGGAATAGGAAACCTGCACGGTGTCCTGATACCGTTGCATGCGCAGCCAGAGAAATGCGGGGTTGTCAGGACAACCCAGTACAGACCAATCCGAAAACTCTCGCGTGACCACGGCACTCACGCTTTGCTTGCCGTTCAGGAACTCAATTCCAGCTTTAATCCAGTTCTGCTCGTCGATGCGTATCATCAAGCCCGCTTGATGATAGAGCTCGTGGTATTTCCCCGTGATTCGGACCTTCGCTTCAAAATTTCCCGTCTGCTCCTGATAGCGAAATGGACCGTTGTCGCGAACAAATCCGTAATGAGTCACGCGCCAATAGTCTGTGCCGGGCGGCGCCGTTTCGATCAGCGTATTCCCGGTTTCACTCCAATGGATGGGCTGATTAAGCCAGGCGAGGGCGGTGGTTTGATCGGTCATGGTAACCATAAGCATAGTGAAATGAGCGGGAAGTAACCTGTTCCCTCCCTTTTTCAGCACCATTGGGTGCAGCACAATTGGTGCTGGACAACACCTATGCCTCCACACGTACAATCGACGGACAACGTTGTCGGGCCGGTTTGTTTCGATTCAGTAGCGAGGGGTATCAAACATGACCACTCGGGCCTCTTCCGTAGACGATTTTCGTTTGGTGATCCTTATGCCCGTATATCGGGACTGGGATGTCGCTCGCCTATTGTGCCAGCAGATCGACCAGCAGTTGGGGCAGCTCGACCACGTAAAGGTGGGCCTTGTTCTGGTGGACGACGGTAGCCCTGTGCCGTTGCACGGTTGGACTCCGTTTGAACCCGCGCATATTACCCGCATCGACATGCTGCTCTTGAAACGTAACCTGGGGCATCAACGAGCCATCGCGATGGGTTTATGCATGATCAAGGACGAGATCCCCTGCGATGCCGTTTTAGTGATGGATGCAGATGGCGAAGATCGCGCGGAAGACGTAATTCGATTGCTCAATCGCTTCCGTGAGCAGCCGGACTGCATCGTGTTCGCCGGGCGTCAGAGACGCTACGAGGGCCTTGTCTTTCGCACCGGCTACCGGGGTTATCGGCTGCTTTACCGGCTGCTCACCGGAGTGGTGGTACGCGAGGGCAATTTCAGTATCATGTCCTACTCGGCTCTGGACCGTCTGGTCACCATGTCGGAGCTATGGAATCACTATGCGGGCGCGGTCTATAAGTCCAAGCTGCCGCACCTCCGGCTGGCCACGGATCGCGGCCACCGCCTCGGCGGCAAATCCCACATGAACCTGGTGTCGCTCGTGGCCCATGGGCTGGCAGGCATCTCTGTGTTTTACGACGTGGTGGCGACGCGGATTCTGATGGCCAGCGTCTCCTGTGTGCTGCTGCTTTCCGCAGTCATTGCTATTGTCTTCGGCGTCAAGTTTTATACCAACCTGGCGATTCCTGGTTGGGCCACCTATACCTCGGGCCTTTTGCTGGTCTTGATGATCCAGATTGCTTCCATAGCCTTCAGCCTGGTGTTTTCGCTCATTACCACCCGTTTGAACATGACGTTTGTGCCGGTGCGGGACTACCGTGTTTTCTTCGAACGAGTGGAGACGTTGTGGAGTTCGGCCGGGGCAATCCAGCGGAAAGTTGCTTCTTAAGCACGTAACAGTCCACCCATCCTGATAAATCGCTCCGGAACGCTGCAGGACGCGCTGGCCGGCACGCCCAGGTGCGCCGGGTTCCCCCCTTTTCGGCGTACTTCTAGTGGATCAACGGGATAACAATCGTCAGGCCGTCGACATATGGTCAGGGTGAGTCCTCCCAAAACCTGACTCCTTCCAAAACCAAGGGTGTCGATGCATACGATCAAAATGATTATTCTGGGTTTGGCGGTGCTGATGATTTTCCTCGTCATGGGCCGATCCGCAACAACTCCTCGGGGCATTGCCACCGCCGCATTTTCTTTTCTTTCGCTATGGCTGATCATCGCCGCCGCCAATACATACATGATTGGAGCAGACGCAGGTTACACGGTCAGCGATGGAATGCCCGTGTTTCTGTTCGTTTTCGCCGTGCCTGCTCTTGCGGCATTTGTTCTATGGCGGAAATCCCGCTAAGCGGGACTTAACGGCGATCGCCACACCTCGGCTATATCTGCAGGTAACGAGAACAGGTAACATTGATATTTGCTCCTAACCTTGATACAGTGCTTGCACCTCTAGCGAGGTTGGTAAGTCCCCCCGACATACCCAAAGGTTTCTGGAGCGTCCTGTGGGCCAGTCTTCTGGTGTACTTGGCCTTGCATCTGATGTTTCGTCGTCCAAGCTCAGGGTTTCCTTTGAGTTCATAGCTCTTGGCCTAATCCTGTTTTTGTGCGCTGCGCTGAGGGTCTACCATATCGGGGCCGCTTCGCTGTGGACTGACGAGATCCTCTCGCGTTATTACGCACAGGTGTTTGACCTGCATTACCAGTTCACCGCCGGCCTGGTAACTGAGCCCTCCCCACCTACTTACACCCTCTTACTCCGTGCCTGGATGGCCTTGTTCGGCTACAGCGAAGCAGCAATGCGCTCCTTGTCCACTTTCGCCTGCATGCTTTGCGTTCCAGTGATCTATTTCCTGGGTCGCGAGTTGGCCGGGAAGTGGCAAGGCCTGCTTGCCGCTCTTCTGTTCGCGCTTTGCCCAACCAACTTGTATTTCGGTCAAGAGGCCAGAGTCTATGCACTCTTCACCTTGAGCGCCTCCATCGCGCTCTGGGCGCTCGCAGTGTTGCTGCGTGACCCACGTTCGGTGAAGGCCGCGGTTGGCTATGTTTTCTTCAGCACGCTTGGTTTCTATCTCCACGCGACCGGACTGCTGTTCATCCTGGCGTGCGCCGGCGCCGTCGGGCTGTTTTGGCTCACCCAGGGGGTTCCCGGGCGCCGGCCACTGTTGACATGGATCGCCTTGAACGTGCTCGTGCTGTTGCTCGGCGCGCCTTATCTCGTCTATACCTTCGGGGCGAGCCGGACGGGAGGACTGGATTGGATGCCACCCTTCCGCATCCACACCCTCGTTACCTGCTTTTCGGCAGTGGTCAGCGGAGTGGTGACACCACGTCCCTGGCCCGGGACCATCCTGGCCGCTGCGCTGATGGTATCGCTGGTCGTCGCGCTATGGCTGCGCCCTCTTTCCATGCGCGCGAATGTTGTGCTGATCGGCGTGCCTTTTCTTTTTGTTTTGCTGGTGGTCGTGGTAAGCCTTCGCCGTCCGATCCTGTTGCCGCGATTTCTCTCCTGGACGATCGTGCCCCTCTGTCTCATTGCCGGAAGCGAGCTTTTGGTGGCTGGGCGCGCGCGTTTTGCCGTCCTGCTTAGCGTGGTGGCCGCGTTCGGAATCGGCTTGTACTTTCAGGTAACCACGCCGGGCGCTGAAAAGGAGCCCTGGCGAGAAGCAGTGCACGCCTTTGCACCTCAGCTTGAGCGGGCAGATCTGGTGGTGGTTGCCCCTCTTTCCGATCCCATGGTGCTGAAGTATTACGCCCCGCAAGTTAAGAATATTCGTCTCTGGGATGAAAAGTTACCCCGGACGACCATGAACGCCTTCGCGGAAAAACTCAACATCGCGCCCATCACGGAACCCGAGATTCTGCAGGCGATCGAGGCCGGGCAGTCCGTATGGGTGCTGTCGAACGGGTTCGATCTGGTTCGGGTGAATGATCTCCGAAGCCATGTACCCGCGACGGTTTTCCGGGAATGGCCCTGCGGTCAGAACCCCTGCGCCGGGTTAGCGGGTTGGCAGCCTCGCTAAACAGTTACCAGCAACAAACGTTGGGCTTGAGTGGGATAGCACAGCATTCGACGCGCTTTTTTTGTCCTACGAATCCCGTATCCGATTGAAAAAGCGATAGTTCGAGGACAGCCACTAACTTCCATTGACTGCGGAATTCCAATGGGAATAAGATTCCCTGTCAAAGGGCTGTGTATTCAAGACGGCGCAGCGTACTCCCCCCGAAGTTCAGGCTGAACTAGAAAACGTTGAGGAAGGGCTACCTGAGGAACGCTGCGGCCATTATGGGGCTCACTCTGCTGGGAATGGCTCCCTCGCTCGCGTTCGGCAATACCCAACCGATCGATTTCGCTGCCTCCTTCGAGAGCAGAGGCGCTTTGTGATGAAATTCCGGACCCTTGTTGTCTCCCTCTCGCTCGCCGCGGCCACCATGGTGGATGCGGCCACTCCCACACCACCTCCAGCTCCCGTAATCGACCAGCAATTTCAACAGACCATCAAACCCTTTGTGGGCAAATACTGCGTGGCCTGCCATAGCGGCAAGATGGCCCCGGCGCAGTTCGACCTGAAGTCCTACACCAGCGTGGATATGGTTACCGACGACTTCGCCCGTTGGGCCCTGCTGGCGGAGCGGCTAAAGAACAAGGAAATGCCGCCCAAGCCGATGCCGCCGCCACCTGCGGCCGAAGTGCAGCAAGTGATCGATTGGGTAGCCTCCGTACGCGCGGAAGAAATAAAGAAGGCCGCCGGCGACCCAGGCGTAGTGCTGGCGCGCCGCTTGAGCAATGCCGAGTACGACTACACGATCCGCGACCTCACCGGCCAGGACATGAACGTGGCCAAACAGTTCCCCGTGGACCCCGCCAACCAGGCAGGCTTCGATAACTCGGGCGAATCGTTAACCATGTCGCCCGCGCTCTTGAATAAGTACCTGAAGGCAGCGCGCGAAGTAGCGGATCACGCAGTTCTGAAACCCGATGGAATCGACTTCGCCCCCTACCCCATGCAGGTAGAGACCGACCGGGAAAAGTACGCCATCCAGCGCATTGTGGCCTTCTACCACGCGCAGCCCACCGACTACGCGGATTACTTCGAGGCCGCCTGGCGCTACAAATATCGAGTCGCCCTAAAGAAGCCCCACGCCACCCTGGCCACCACCGCGGTAGACGCTAAGGTGAGCCCCAAGTACCTGCCCATGGTATGGCGGATCTTGCACGACCAGAATGCGATCGGCCCAGTGCTCAAGCTGCAGAAAATGTGGCTCGCCCTGCCTCCTCCAGACGCGGCTCAGACCGGGGGGCTGCGGGTGAAATGCACGGCCATGCGTGATTTCGTGGTGAAAATCCGCGCCCACACCGCGATGCAGTTTGCCGCGCCGGTCGTGGAGGGTTTGCCTGCACAATCCCAGCCCCTCCTGAACTGGAAGCTGAAGGAGTACGCCGAGCACCGGCGTGACAGCGATCCCAACGATCTGCGCAATGACACCGATCCACCGCCCGTGGTTCCGGTGATCCCCAAGTATCCCAAGCTTCACGAGGAAGCCGCGCCCCGTTGGGCCGCTCTCTCGGCCAAGGCGCGCGCCAACGATACCGACCTGATCGTTCCCGCCGCCCAGCGCGCCCGCTATCAGGCCGCATTTTCCCGCTTCGCGTCGGTCTTTCCGGATGTGTTTTACGTCTCAGAACGAGGCCGCTATTTCCCCGACGACTCGGAGGATAAAGGCCGGCTACTGAGTGCCGGGTATCACAACACTATGGGGTACTACCGCGACGATCTTCCGCTGGTGCAGCTCATCCTGGACGACAAAGGAACCCAGGAGCTGAATCGCCTGTGGAACGAGTTCGATTACATCGCGGATTATTCGGCGAATACCTGGACGCAGTACTACTTCAACCAGAGCGGAGAGGTTTTCGGGAAAGGCGCTGAATCCAGCTCAGACCGTCCCACCGATCACGCCGTGACCGATACGGCAGTCATTTTCAAGATGCGAGACACCTACCTGGCCAAGGCTGCGGAGGATCCAACCAACGACCCCGTAGCGGCCGAGGCGATTCGCGATCACTTCAACCAGGTGAACGCCACGCTACGCGGCCTGGAAAAGGAGCGCGCCGAGGCGGAACCGAAGCAATTGGAAGCGCTTCTGCAATTTGCCGAGCGAGCCTACCGCCGCCCCCTCACCAATGCGGAACGCGCCGATTTGCTGGCCTATTATCACCAGGATCGAACCCAAAATCAGGCAACTCACGAACAGGCCCTGCGCGATGTGCTCACCAGCGTGCTGATGGAGCCGGATTTCCTCTACCGCCTGGATATGACGGATGAGCAAGTAGCCTCTTCCTCCGTAGCCAGGCCACGTACAGTCGCACTGAAAACATCGACAGCAGTTCCCACTGAGCCCTTATCCAGCTACGCCCTGGCGAGCCGCCTGAGTTACTTCCTCTGGGCCAGCATGCCCGATGAGGAGTTGTTACGGCACGCGGCAGCCAACGATCTGCAAAAGCCGGCCGTGCTGCTGGCGCAGACTCGCCGCATGATGAAGGATTCGCGGGTAAGTGGCCTGGCCACGGAGTTCACCGGCAACTGGCTCAATTTCCGTCTCTTTGAAACCAACAACGCGGTTGATCGCGCAGCGCTTTCCCCAGTTCAACAACGATCTGCGCGAAGCCATGTTCCAGGAACCCATCCGCTACGTCGAAGACACCATTCAGAACAATCGCTCCGCGCTGGACCTGATCTATGGCAATTACACCTTCGTGAATCCGGTGCTGGCCAAGCACTACGGCATACCGGGAGTGCAGGGCGACGTGAACCACTGGGTCCGCGTGGACAACGCCGGGCAATACGGACGCGGTGGTCTGCTGCCCATGTCGGTATTCATGACCCAGAACTCCCCTGGACTGCGCACCAGCCCGGTGAAGCGCGGAAATTGGGTAGTGCAGAAGGTATTGGGAATCCGCGTGCCTCCTCCGCCGCCGGTAGTTCCCGAGCTGCCGAGTGATGAGTCCAAGTCCGATCTTCCCGTACGCGACATGCTGGCCCGGCATCGGGCCAATCCCTTCTGCGCCTCCTGCCACCAGCGCTTTGATTCGTTTGGCCTGGCCTATGAAGGCTACGGACCCATCGGCGATGTACGCACCAAAGACCTGGCCGGGCGGCCGGTCGACACGGCTGTCGTCTATCCTGGCGGCGTGAACGGCGTAGGTTTTGAAGGTTTGCGAAGTTTTATCCACGATTACCGGCAGGACCAATTCATCAACAATCTTTGCCGCAAGCTGCTCAGTTACGGCCTCAACCGGACGCTGCAACTATCCGATGAAGCGTTGGTGGATACCATGCAGACCAATCTAGCCGCGCAGGGCTACGGCTTTGATTCGCTGGTAGAAACCATCGTCATGAGCCCCCAATTCCGGAACAAACGAATACCAACGCCGCACAAACCCGAGACGCAGATAGCATCCAGAAAGGGTAACTAGTGGGCCGCACAATGAAGCGTACGGGCTTTAAAGTCCACGGAGGAACTAATGTTGGGCACGATTTTACAGGCCGCGGAAAAACTCGCAGTTGTGCCAGCCCCGGACTACCTCGCCGCAGCGAGCATTAGTCCGGGGAAGCGGGTTTTAGTCGTGCCGTAAACGATTGAGGATGACGGGCATCAGCCCCTGAGGTATTGCTTTCAGCTCGGTGCAGAAGCCCACTTGAAGGGTACGGGCTTCAGCCCGTACATAAATCGTGAGAAATAAATGCGGCTTTAGCCGCTGAGGGCTGCGATGGATCCTCACCGCAGCGCAACCAGGCAAGAACGGCGGCTCCACAAAACCAGCTGTTACAGGGTAAACAACCATGTCTCGATCAGCCAAAAAACTCGCCTTCCCCATTTCCCGCCGCGCCGTACTCCGCGGAGCCGGTTGCACTGTAGCCTTGCCTTGGCTTGAGTCCCTCCACGCCTTAGCGGATGTCCCCCCGCCCTCCGCCTTCCCCAAGCGTTTTGGCATCGTCTTCCTGGGTTGTGGCGTAAACGAGGATCACTGGAGCGCCGAGGGCCAGGGCGCCGACATGAAACTGAGCAAGACGCTATCCCCCCTGGAACCGCTCAAACAGAAGATCAACGTCATTGACGGTCTATACGTCCATGCGCTCACCGGCCAGGGCATTCATCCCGCCCAGACGGGCAGTCTATTATCCGGCGCGCATATTTCGAAGGGCGCCATCATCCACTCCGGCATCAGCATCGACCAGATGATTGCCAACCACGTGGGCGACACCACGCCGCAATCCAGCATCGTGCTGGCCTGCGAGCAGCCCATGACCGGTTACCACGAATCGAACTTTTCCCTGGCCTACAGTTCCCATCTCTCCTGGCAAAGTCCGGACTCGCCCGTCCCCGTAGAAGTCTACCCATCGCTCGCCTGGGACAACCTGTTTGACAACCGTGGCAGCCTGCAGAACCTCAGCATTCTCGACCGCGTACAGGAGCGCGCCCAGGATCTTTCCAAGTGCATCAGTGCCAGCGACCAGGGCAAGCTCGATGAATATTTGACCAGCGTGCGCGAAGTAGAAAAGCGCGTAGAGAGCATGCGCAAAGACAAGAGCGATGCCGACGACGCAGCGAAAGCCAAAAACACCGTCGCCGCCACCATGGAACGGCCGGCCAACGGACTGCCCGAAGACTTACGCGATCACGCCCGCCTGATGTGCGACATCATTGCCATTGCGTATCAAACCAACAAGACGCGCGTCGCCTCGTTGATCATCTCTCATGATCTATCGGCCATGTATTATCCCTTCCTGAATGTGAAGGACGGCCACCATTCCGCTTCGCACAACAACAATTCCGATGACTACGAGCGCATCTCTCGTTTCCATGTCGAGCAGTACGCCTACCTGGCGTCGAAGCTGGACAGCATGAAAGAAGGAAACGGCACGGTGCTCGACAACACCTGCCTGATGTTCCTATCCAACATGTGGATCGGCCGCAAACACGACAACTTCCGCCTGCCGGTGGTGCTGGCCGGCGGCCTTGGCGGGACGTTACAAACGGGGCGTACGCTGAATTATCTGAAGGACAGCGAAGATAATCGCAAGATGTGCAGTTTGTACCTGTCGCTGATGGATCGCTACGACGTGAAGTTGGAGCAGTTCGGCGATTCGCAGACGCGGTTGGAGCGGCTATAAGCCACACGCGAGGTAAGGACACCTTGGCGGGGGATAGGTATCGCCCCTTGTCTTTCCCTTCCCTTCCGGGAAAAGGCTTCCTAAATGCGAGGTCTACCGTGAGCACACTCCGTCTCCGCATCTTCGACGGCACCCGTCAGCCCTTCCCTTTGCCGGCTCAGTTTCTTGTCACCATTACGGATGGCAATCAGAAACAGTTACGACGGGACTTTTACTCTGCCAATGACCTTAGCTTTACTGATCTACCCTTTTATAACAACTTCGGCGACAACTACAGCGTGCTCGTCTCCCTTGACGGCTACAAACAGGCCGGGTTCACGCCCGTCAAGCTATCGGATACGTTCCTCACCACGCTGGACATCATGCTCATCCCCGACATGCCGAACTTCAACTTCGCCGAAGGGCTCTGGCCCGCGGCCAGAGACGCCTACCCGTTCCTGGCCGCGGGCGTGAGCGACTCCGCAGGCCAGCAGCGCTATGACGATCTAATGGAACAGCAGCCTGCATCGCTCGCTTGCGCCCTTAACCTCTGCGAAGCCATGAGCCAGATCAACCTTGCGCAGGGCACGCCGCTCACTTACATCAAGCAGCTCATCTGGCCCGGAGATGTCCTTCCCCCGGGGGCCGCGCCTCCGGCTCAGGACCGCTTCTTCGGTTGGTGCGATGTCGCCCTTATCGACCAGGTAAAGCAGGCTGCGGCCAAAGGCCAATTCGCGGTGGAAGTCGACCCGGGTCTTCTCCACCCGGGCGCAACCGCGAGTTGGAAACAGATTCAATTCGGCGAAGCCAACGTCCAGCTCACTTTCCACCAAAACGACACATCGATCATCGACGGCGTCCCCTGCGTGCTGATCGAGCCAGACATCGATTACTACAAAGATCCACTCGCGCACGCGCTTCTTGAGGTTGTTTTCAATGCCCTTACACACACCCTGACGAATCCGGCTGAGGTATACGTCCTTCGCTGGACCGCCGGACAAACCGCCGGAATACCTGAGTTCGCTCCCCTTTATACAATCAGATGATTTTGTTTAGCGCGAAACTGCGCACAGCGGGGTTATTCGGCTGCATGATCGACCGCAGTACAACCTGTCGGAGGATGGAGGGATAGCTTGCCTATTGCATCAATTCTTCTGCGGATAAGCGTCATGTCCCCGTATCTCCCCAAAACGTTCTCGGCTAACCACGAAGTACCGGAGGACAGCGGGTTGATCCCTGCCATACGCCGGCCCCGCCCATGCGCCTGGCGTCAGGAAACGACTACGAAAGAAGAGAAACTTTGAGATTGATTGATGAGTTCGTCAGGCAAAAGCCGGACCGCATGATTTACCACTATACGAGTGCACCAGGCCTCATCGGCATTCTGAAGACGAAATCGATCTGGGCCACCAGCCACCTTCATCTCAATGACCGTCTGGAGTTCGGGACAGCCGCCAAGCTCTTCAGGCGACAATTAAAGGAGTCCCCTCTCACCGAGCCGCAACAACGACTCTTCATAAGCCTCGTCGAAAAACAGCAGAGACCCAGCTTTGTCACGTCCTTCTCCGAGCATCATGACCGCCTCAGTCAATGGCGCAGCTACGGAGGATCGGAAGGCTACGCATTGGGCTTCTCGGAGGCCAACCCCATCTTCTCATCGGCGCAGGCAGCATCGTTCGGCCTCATCAAGTGCGAATACAGAAGATCGAAGCAACGCGAGTTTTGTGACATCTTGATATCGGAATTCCATGACTTGATGACATCCAACCGCAGTATAAATCCGCCGGACATCGAACAGCAGATTAGGAAATTTTTCAAGCATTACGATTGGACCTATGCGCTTTCGCTGTTGAGTGCGTCGTTCAAGCACAGAGGTTTTTCAGAAGAAGGCGAATGGCGATTTGTCAGCCAGCATCCCGACGATCTGATCCCAAAACTCGCTTACCGACCCGGACGCTTTGGCGTCACACCTTACTATGCCCTGCCCCTTAGCCCAAATTCAACGGCAAGCTGCATCGATCGAATCGTCATAGGACCAACGGGCAATAGGCGAGCAGCAAGACAGTCGTTGAAACAGGTTCTGACTACATATGGGTATAACACCACAGAGCTGGTCGTCTCGCACACGCCTCTTCGCCAATAATGTCTCGACATGCATCCATCGGCCACGCACTGGGAAACGCGGAACTACGCCGAGACACGTGGAACCAATCAGCAGGTTTGAGAACATTTAGTTCGGGTGAAAAGGACGGGATCGCCTACGGTCTGCGACCTCCTTATCTCGTTGTCGCTGCTGATCGTGATCGAGGTAGGAATAGCAGAAGTCCTCATTACTTTTTTGGGACTGTTCATGCCATGAGCTGTTTCCTGAGGGGTTATGCACATAGACAAATCGGACTCCATGATCTTGGAGCTCAGGTTGATCATCAAGGTAATAGGAGAGATTTACTAGAATGTCTCCGCATAGCAGTTGACCGTCTTTAAAAGCGATGGCCGCTAGACACGAATCCGTAAACCCGTCCCCATGTGGTCCTATAGGGAAAGATGTCCGCATCGTAACGTGAGGTATGTCGCT
Source organism: uncultured Acidobacteriaceae bacterium (assembly GCA_963785315.1). Taxonomy (GTDB): domain Bacteria; phylum Acidobacteriota; class Terriglobia; order Terriglobales; family Acidobacteriaceae; genus PALSA-350. The sequence goes on from CAWAUX010000005.1 coordinate 144,890, forward strand.
TATTACCCATCGATGAAGAGAAGTTTGCGTTAGGATTGGGCCAGCAAAGAGCGTATGGTTTGAGCCAACGAGCAGGTTTATCCCGCACCACAAAACATGGCGTTTTGATATCGGAAAGCTACTACCATTGCTCAGCGTAAAATTTGCTAACATGGGATCGCCAGCATCGGTCCCGTCAAACTCAATCTTTAAGTTGCTGGAGACTTGGTCGATCTCGAAGTCGTCGCTGGTGTGCTTTGTCCACACCTCGGCGCTGATCGTTAATAGGGCAATCACGATTGTCCCGGCCGCAACCCAAATCAGGTAGTCCCTTTTCGCCGCCAAGTGCTCAGGTTCCTCACTGAAGACTCGGAGCAGTCTCCGTCGCTCTTTCACGGGTTCAGCGATAATCCAATGGCCAATTAACCAAACCCCAGACAGCAAAAAGAGGACATAACCCAACGCAAACTGGCTCGCGAGTGCAACGCTGATCGCCCCCCCGATGGCCAGGGAGATTACGACCAAGGCGTACGAAGGACCGAACAGCAGTTCGTACACATCTCTTTTCGCGGTCATGTCAGCATTTTGACAGCCCATTCTGACCTACGTCACGAAGATAATCTCGGGGAACCTATTCCGCGGAATCAAGGGCCACCTCCGTTTCCCGTTGATTTCTGCCTACCAGGGATGTCTCCCTAACCCCTCTTGATCAACTTCCCTCCCCGCTTCGGTCCGTCTCGGAGCGCTTCGCTTCGACTTCCTTCAGCATCTCTTTGGGGGCCGGGCGGGACGGACGGGACGTTTACTGTTCCGATAGACTGGTTGAGCAACAGTAACGTTCCGTCTTTCCTGCCCCGATCATCCCTCCGCGATCTGATTGTCCTCGAGCCGCATACCTATTCCCAGCTTCGCGGTTTGGGAGACCCCATCGACGTAACCTCAATTTACTACACCAAAGATCGTTAGCCCGCAGATCAGTCTGTATGTATAGTCTCCAGCGTAGCCCCCGTCTTCAAGAAATCTTACGTGGTCCGGCTATGACCTATCACCGCCACTACTCGAGCAGTCCCGAACCAGAACCTGCGATGTGGACCGCGATGGACTTGAACCGTACCCGCTGATCGGACTACGCCGCTCCCGGCACGAACGGCCTCCAGACGCTTAGGTGCACCGGTGGTTTTCAAGGAGATTCCAACGATGGCAAAGCGCCAGATGATATTCATACCCGAGCTGAACCTAGAGTCCTTCGTACTCTTTTTCGAGAGAGGAAATAGCGGAATGAGTTGGAGCATCAGGGACTACTCGTCTGAGGGCCATGTAAAGGAATACCACCCCCAAAATTTTCCATGGACCGCAGATGAGATTCATCAGAAAGCCCAGCTTTCGTTCGATGCGCCAACGGTTAGGACTGACAACCTGCCTCACTGGCACGACCTTACTCACGACTTCAACAGGCGTTATCTGGGGAAAGCGCCGCCTGCTTCTCAGTACGTTGTGGTGCCCCCTTCCGGGTCTGCTGAGTCAATGAGCCAACCCGCGTGGGATATGGATCTGACCTTTGGCAAGCAGTTTCTTAAACGCTCCTACACGGCATTGTTAGCCGGTGCACGAGAGGTGTCCCCTGCCTCGCAGTACGATGTGCAGGGATACGCATCCGATTGGAGGCAAAACATTCTTGAGGGCTTAGCCCTTCCAGAAATCGTCGCCGACTTTTCGCGCGGAGCTGGCCGCGAACTCGACGGCAAGCTCAGAGCGGCTCACTCATCCGCCGCGCTAGCCGTCAACACGTTCGGCGCCTGGCGCACCGACCCTTCATTGTTGCGGCTTAAAAATCGTACTGGGTTCTCTGGAATGACGTTCGAGGCAACATGCCCAACAGGACTCAAGGGAACTCCTCCGCATCTCGATCTGCTCCTCGACGGACAGATACCCGTTGCCGTCGAGTCGAAATGCACTGAGTGGATGGTGGCTAAGCGGGCGAACTTCAGCGACTCGTACGATCGGTTGCAAGGATCACATGGCAGTTCGCGGTGGTTCGAGATCATTCCACAGTTACGTGCCAATCCGAACCGCTACGAGCATCTCGACGCGGCACAACTCGTAAAGCACGCCTTGGGACTCATAAACCGCTACGCTCAGAGGCAGGTCGAGTTGTTGTACCTCTATTGGGAGCCTAGAAACTCGCACGATTGGGCGGAGTGTGGGCGACACCGCTCCGAAGCGGATGATCTGGCGTCCGAAACGGCGTCCTCAAACGTTCGCCTTGTCCCCATGAGCTATCGCGAGCTTTGGGCGGATTGGGATCGTCATCAGCCACCTCAGCATTTGGCACGGCTCAAAATTCGCTATGACCGGGATGTGTGAGCCGGGTGGGTTACGCTTCGTCCCAGGTTTCCCAGGTAGAGACCTCGTTCTATGCGCAACCTTACGCGCACCAAAACCGATCACCACGAAATCCCCGGGGAAAATGGAGACCATGGAGATGACATTGGTTGACGTATTTGACCACAGCGTTCAGCCTGAAGCGGCGGGAGAACTCCGCACGCTTATCGTTCACGACATTTGTTGGATGTACGATACCTATCCCGACATCCGTAAAGTTTACCGCGCCGGTATGGGTCCCAACGTTTACGAAATCCTCAAGCAAAGGTACGATCCCCTCCTTCATTTTGGGAGTTTCAATCTAACGACGTCGAGAACTCTAGCATACGAACTCATCTGGAAATGGACCGAAGCCACGGGGAAATACGTCGGGTGCCCGTTCTGGAGTAAGGACGCAAAGGCTTTGTTCGACGCAGAGGTCTCATCGGCGGGTGGCTGGCCCATCCAGCCGATTCTCGCAAAGAAGATTGCGAAGAAGTTGAGTGAAAAAGGTTCTAACGGCGCAAAGTGCCTCCCAAAACCCAAGCTGACGCATGAGCACGTTTATCCGATAAAGGACATGAAGCAACTACTGTATTGGAATACCAAGCGAACTATTGAAGAGATTCGAGGACTATTCGACCGCTATTGTGTGGGTTGCGTTGTTCTCGAAAGCGAGCACGATCAACTTTCTGCGGATGGGGATGACGCCAACCATTGGATCCGGTACTCGAAGGCCGGGATTAAGCTCGCCCATAATGCAGCATGGCCGGATTCGCAACGCAAAATGATTGCCTCAGCAGGCTTATTGACAAGATGAAGGGACAGACGGAGAGTGTGTCGGAGAGAAGGTTGGAAATTCGGGTAAGAAAAAGAGAGGTCCACGTTTGGGAAGTGCCAGTGCCGGGGGACCGAAGGACACCTAGCCGATTATCGACGCGCAGACGAGAATTCGTTCTCGCGACGTGTTGGGCGGAAAACCAGCTAGGGCGATGCAGAAGCGGCATGAATGATGCTGAGATGGTTTAGGCGTGGGCAAGAGCAGTACGATGGCGAAATAGTTTTAGGAGATTGTGTGTCGCGCAGATAAGTTTCCACTCCGATGTCACCTTCAACAGGCCTCGAAAGCGGAATCTACGGATGCCACGGGCCTCCTTGATCTGTCCGAAGACTGGTTCAACCGTGGGTAGAGATAAGGGGTGGGTAGAGATAAGGGGTGGGTAGAGATAAGGGGAGATAAGGGGGGGAGATAAGGGGGGGAGATAAGGTGGGAGATAAGGTGACGGCATACCTATCCCTCAGAAATTGCCGCAATAAGTGGTCAGTAGGCCGGCGGGAGTTTTGTGGAAAGACAGAGCTGTCACCTTTAAAGTCGCCGGATCGAAAAAGTGTCAGCTCAGTCCGTCCAAAAAGCTCTGAAGATGAAGGGAAGATGCGGACGAAGCTCGGGGACAGAAGCTCGGGGACAGACAGAACGTAATCATTACAACGATCCACCAGAGGACTGTTCCCTGCCCTTTGTTCATGAACCCCTGAAGAATCTCAAGTAAAAAGCTGCGAACACCAGGACGATGCCGATATTGACTATCAACCGTCCCCAGACCAGGTTTCGGAAGAACAGTAAATCTACACCGACTATTGCGGCTGCCATTGCGACCCCGTAAAGCACGATAGCTATCGGTCTGCCCATTTCAGCGAGAAGCACCATTGCTTAAAAGTACGTCAAAAATACGTCGACATGACACCTATTGCAACAATTTCAGCTGTACGCCGGCGATGCTGGCCGTGGGTCTGCGTCCTGGACCGCAGCGTGCAACGGGTCTGCCGGGCAATCGCTCAGGTCCGGTGACAAACTCCGCTGTGCCAAGCGGTCGCCCACTTCCTTCAGCCAGCCGGAGATCCTCAAAGTCTTGATCTTGAGTCGTCGATAGCAAATCAGCAACTTTGCCGGATGCGATCAAGCACAGCGCGAACGGTCACTAATCCATCATCTGCGCCATTTATATGTGCTCTGACACTTGATGAAATTGGTCTAGCTGCGATGGTCTTCGCCCACCGCACGGCCCAGCCCATCCGCGTGCCGAGGGTTCAAGATCAGGTGCACATGATTTGGCATCAGGCAGTAAGCCCACACCTCCACGTCCGCCTTGCGCGTCTGCTCCCCAAGAAGGGTCCCGGCAAATCTCCTGATCGACGTCTTCAAAGAAGATCGATTCGCGACGATTGCCACGCTGCGTCACGTGATGCGGGAGACCAGACACAACCATGCGCGCCAAACGCGTCATGAGCGCAAACTTACCACGAAATTAAACTGAGGGGAATAGGTATCGTGTCGACGCATTCGCCCCTCATGTTCTCCGGGTTCTCCGTTCGCCGTAGGTTTATCGCCGATGCCCATAGCTCTTGTTGCCTATACGCAACGCTGTACCGGTAACCATATAGCCTCGCTGCAGCCGGCCTAAAACACACCTCCGCCTGTCAGGAGCGCGTTACGTGTTTCGGATACGCAACAGTGTATGTTATCCGTCCCGCGCACCGAAGGCGTTTCGCAAACAGATAAAACCGGGGGGCGTGACGACAAGTAACCCGACGAATGAGCACACACACCTTTACAGCAGTACAGTCCTTCTTGAGAGGTTAGTTTCGTCCGCCCTTTTCTTTGCCCGAGTACGCACAGCTTCTCCCATCGTAGTGTTATTTCAAAGCGAACTGGCACAACCTAAAGTAGCCGATAGTCCCTAACATCTATTCTGCAGTGCCCGAGGGCTCATCAACTATGGCAAGCCTGTTCCGTCTATCCGCGCCAAGTCAAACAGCTCTCCATTAAGCTTCCTTAATCTTTCCACACGCCATACGGATGTTTTATCGGCCGCTCCTTCAAGGCCTGCCCCTTGGAGTGGACTCCGCTAAGAGTTGCAACACTAAGTCAATGAAAGTGACTATTTGATCTTCCTAAACTATGCCGGGAATGCCGAAATGCGTCGGAAATGCGTCGACATGATACCTATTGCAGCAATTTCAGCCGTACGCCGGCGACGCTGGCCCTGGGTTTGCGTCCTGGAGCGCGGCCTGCGATGGGTCTGCCGAGCAATCGTTCAAGACCGGCGACAAACTCCGCTGTGCCAAGCGGTCGCCCACTTCCTTCAGCTAGCCGGAGGTCCTCAAAGTCTTGATCCTGAGTCGTCGATAGCAAATCAGCAAATTGCGGGATGCGATCAAGCACAGCGCGAACGGTTACTAATCCATCATCTGCGCCATTTATATGTGCTCTGACACTCGACCAAAGCCAGTCTTCGGCCCGTTCCACCAGCCGTGCCAGCACAGGATTCAGGCTGACATAACAAACAGCAGAAATCAGATGCGCATTGATGAAATTGGTATAGCGGCGATGGGCTTCGCCCACCGCGCGGCCCAGCCCATCCGCGTGCCGAGGGTTCAAGATCAGGTGCACATGGTTTGGCATCAGGCAGACACAACCATGCGCGCCAAACGCGTCATGAACGCAAACTTACCACGAACCAAAACGGAGGGGAGTAGGTATCATGTCGACGTATTACCTCACAGCGCAGCCAGTCATCCACCGCACGCACACCGCTGAAACGGGTCGTCGATTCTACAAGCCGGAGCTGGACGGATTGCGGCTTTACGCTTTCCTCGGCGTGTTTATCTTTCACGCATTTCCGGGCGATTTCTATCACAAGCTCCATCTGCCCTTACCGTGGCTGTGGGCAGGCCTCGTTAAGTCGGGAGCTGCGGGGGTTGAACTCTTCTTTGCCCTGAGCGCCTTCCTGATCACCTCCCTGTTGCTGCGCGAGCGAAACGAGACGGACGACATCTCGCTCCAGTCGTTCTACATGCGACGGGTCCTGCGCATCTGGCCGCTGTACTTCATTCTGATTGCCCTGGGAGTCGTGCTCGCCCATACCACTCCTGGCCAGAATCTTCCCTGGTACTACGTGGCGGGCTACCTTTTGTTCCTGGGGAATTGGGTGCAGGCGGTTTGTGGCGGACCAAACTCGATCTGCTACCCCATGTGGACGGTCTCGATCGAGGAGCAGTTTTACTTGATCTGGCCGTTCCTGGTGAAGAAGCTGCAGCGTCGCGGCATGATCATAGCCGCGTGCGCCATCTTCTTGCTCGCCACGGTCTCCCGCGTTGGCCTCGTGCTGTCGGGCATGAATGCCAACTACATAAAATACACCAGCACGTCTTGCTGCGACTCGTTGGCGCTGGGTATTCTCCTCGCTCTCTTCGCCGATCGCCTGCCCAAACTCAGCAGCAGGGCACGCCTCGCGTTGGTAGTGGGCGGACTAAGCTCCTGGATCGTCTCCTCGGCATGGCTGGTCGAGCAGCCCGGCCCGGTAGATATGCGTATGGCGGTGGGGAAGCTGATTACCTCGCTAGGAGCGGGCGCGATCCTCTACGGATGCCTCAACAGCGAAACCAAATTGCTGAGAGGAGCCTGGGTGGTACGTCTGGGCAAGGTCAGTTATGGACTCTACATGCTTCACGCTGTGGGGATTTTCACCATGGTGAGCCTACTGCACCCTGCCTGGGGAGGCCAACTGTTGGCAGCCAGGATGGCCGGTCTAGTCCTGACGGTGGCCCTTGCCTTCGCAGCTTATCGGTGGATCGAGTCGCCCTTCCTGCGGCTAAAGGATAGGTACGCCAAGGTCCTCAGTCGCCCAGTGACAAAGTAAAAATGGCGCTGACCCGCGGCATTACCCTCCTGGCGGATCGGGTAGACAGTTTTCACATCAATTCTTCAACCGTTAAAGTCTTATTCACATTTCAGGTCGAGAGTTACTGCGGCGTGGCATGCTTTGGTGACGCCAATGAGCCGCGCCGCAAATTTCTCTGCCGAGGTCTGACTTCCATGTTCAAGAAAGTTGCAGCACTGGGTCTCGTCGCCGGGACTTTGGCTACGGGCGCAGTCGCCCAGGACAGTTCCCTTCCTACTGGTATTCCGCATCTCGATCATATTTTCTTGATCATGATGGAAAACCATGGCTATCAGCAGGTCTACGGCAATCCGAACGAACCTTACCTGAACCACCTGATCGCCACCGGAAAGGTGAATCTTGCCACCAACTATTTCGCTGTCGGCCACCCAAGCCTGACGAACTATCTCGAGGTTGTGGGAGGCTCGAACTTTGGGGTACGCAGTGACAACTCGCCCGACTGGGGCAACTCCTCCTGCTCGCCGAATATCGTTACCGGCGTGGTGAACGCCGACAACGGTGGAGGCAATGCGCCCGTGCCCGTGGATACCGGCAACGTCTGTCCGATCTCCGGCTCTGGCAAGGATGCCGAGACGCCGGCGGTGGATACCTGGAATGAAGTAGGCGGTCCCTTTGTCGCGCTCGCCGACATCGACGGAGTGAAGTCGGTTCCGACGGCGCCCGTGGTGGGAAAAACCATTGCCGACCAGCTGGACGATGTGTACAAAAAATGGAGATCGTACCAGGAGAGCCTGCCCCTGGGTACGGCCTATGGCGTCAATTACAGCAACGGCACCGCCACCAACCTGTCGAATTTCACGCCGCTGGCCCCGCTCACCTCCTCCAGTGTGGTGCAACTCTACGCCGTAAAACACAATCCATTTGCTTACTTCGCCAGGGTTCAGGACGGCATCGACAAGGATGACAGCCTGAAGAACGTCGCCGCCTTTGACGGGCCGAAGGGCCTCTACGCCGATCTGCAGAGCGGCAACGTGCCGGAGTTTTCCTTCATCGTGCCGAACCAGTGCGACGACCAGCATGGCCGCGGCAACGGCGACGCATTCTGCGCCTTCGATTACGGCGAGAACAACACCGGATACACCTATGGCACGCAGGTGGGACTAAACCCCGGCCTGATCCAGCAGGGTGATGTCACCATCGAGCGTCTGGTGAAGGCCATCCATGCTTCCGATTCGTGGAAGTCTGGACACAACGCAATCGTGATCGTGTGGGATGAGAACGACTACAGCGGCAGCACCACTCAGCTTACCGGCCTCTACCCACCGCAAAACCAGAACCGCGTCGTGCTCACGGTGCAGACCAACTCCGGCAGCCACGGAGTGCAAAGCGGCACTTACTACAACAGCTACTCGTTGCTGAAGTCGATGGAGGCCGCCTTTGGTCTGCCTTGCATCAACCACGCATGCGACAAAGACGTGCAAGTCATGTCTGACCTGTTCGGAAAATAACTGCACCAGTATCCCACCGATCGTCTGCCAGCCGGAGAGAGACAAGAGTCTTTCTCCGGTTTTTTCTTTGGGAAGGTACGGTATATCCACTGTGGAATTCAACAGTTGGTTGTGGGTGGTCCCCGGCGCTAGCTACGATTACAATGGCAGCGGACGCTATCAATAGTGAAGGGTATCGATGAAGATCTCGAAGAAACAAGCTGCGGAAAACAGAGAGTTGATCCTTACCACTGCCGCCACATTGTTCCGTGAACGCGGGGTGCCGGGAGTCGGCGTGGACGCACTCGGTCAAGCTGCGGGAATGACGCACGGGAGCCTCTACAGCCAGTTCGGCTCGAAGGAAAAGCTTCTCGCGGAGGCGCTCGAAGACGGATTTAAGCGCGAAGGCCCGATGGCCGCTCCCATGGATACTGTTTCGGGATTGATTTCCCGGTACTTGAGCCCTAGGCATCGCGACGATCCGGGATCGGGTTGCTTCATGGCAGCGTTGGGAGGCGACATGCCCCATCAAGGAGAGGTCGCGCGCCACTCGTTCACACGTGTTGTCAAAGGCGCTGTGACACGTTTGTCGGAAAAGCTTCCGGCAGGGACACGTCGCGCGCGCAAGGACGACATGCTTGCAGCCCTGTCGTCAATGGTCGGCGCGATGATCCTGGCCCGCGCCGTAGATGACCAGGAATTCTCAGACCGCATACTTGCAGCGACGCGCGCAAAGTTACTCAAAGAACTGCGCTAAAGTTTCAGGGACAGACAAGTTTCAGGGACAGACGAACTAACCCCCATCGGAATTGCCGTGGCGAAAGCCCCCCGATTCAAACAGCTCTACGTTAAGTTTCCTTAATCTTGCCTACATGAGAAAACTCAGCCACAGGAGCGCATACTTGATCCGGATGCACCCTGACTACGCTACGAGGGTGACCTCCAGACCAGTTTTCTTCGGCGAAAGAATAGAAGTAGAGCAACGTTCAGACATTTACAGATCGCGCGCCGAGTCACGAGGAGCCACTCCCCACTTAATGCCTGGATGGAGCGATCTTCGATTGGTCGGCATTTCCAACAACCCGATCTAAAGCCGACCTTTCGGGAATATCGTTCTACGCTTCACGACCGTGAGAAATCCAAGACCGGCGCCCTCATGCTTCCGATAGAAGACTCCAGTTCCCATTCGTCTGAAACATAGGAAAGTGGTGGCCTTTATGCGGGCGAATCCAACAGCATTAGCGAAACTTCACAACAACGGCCCCGTCGAGACAGCCAATACGAGTCTGCCAAAGAGATGGGCAAGGCGCTTGACGGTGAAGTTCTATGAGACCGAACTGCGTCGTAAAGTTCAATATAGAAGGACAACTCCAAGGGTCTTGCTAGCTTATCCAGAAGCATTAGCTTGTTTCGAAATACTGCATATTGCAGTCTCGCACTAGAAGGCATTATCGGGCAGCTTACACAGCCTCCCTGCTCCTTCCGAACTTTATGAAAAATACCGCGCAATTTATGACACCCGGTTGCGTCTAACCGGAGATGCGGGACAGTTGAACTAACCCACAGGACATGGTCGCACTGCAATGCCGGTGACAGACGGGATGTTTCCGAGTCGTTCGTGATTGCGGGTAAACGTTTCGTCTGTCACCAGCTTTGGTCACCAGCTTTGTCTAGAAGACTCTCTTCCAGTACGTTGGCAATCGCGCTCAGCTTAACGCGTGTATACGACCTTTACGAACCAAGAAGCCCGCAGCGCTTGTCTAGCGCTGGTAAAGCCGAGTGGCCACACCACCGGCTCAGCTAAGGCGCTGTGACGTACATGATCCATTCTGAGAAAGCAACCCCGGTAGGAGAAGTATAGTGGATGATGGCCGTACCCGATGTCGTCGCAAATGCCAGTCCTTGTTGGCTGACGGACATCACCAACGGGTTGCTGGAGGTCCAGGTGCCGGTTGCGCCTTCCCAAGTGGTATTGGTCAGGGGATGCTGGCTACCATCGCTGTAATAACCTATCGGGATGAACTGGAGAACGGCGGCTGGGGATACGGTATTCAGATTGGCGTCTCCAGCATACAGACCAATGTTGTCGTCTGGTATCGCTACGTTCGACAGCCAACCGGTCTCTAGAATCAGGTATTCGTTGGCGATCGCGGCTTCAGCCAGTTTGCTCATCAAGGCGTAGCCTGCAGCGGTGGGAAGCAGTGTGGGCGCATTAAGGGCACCGGAAGGAACGGAAGTAGTCATCTGCTGGAAGGCGTTGGAGACCTCGGTGTTCTGGCCTAAGGCGCCGACACATTGGCACAAGGCATCCGCATAGTTGACAACTTCGATGTTGTTCGCAGCACCATAGCTCTGGACAATAGAGTTGATCTGGGGCATGAGCGTGTCCCACCCATAATCCGTCCCTGGCGAGATTCCAAGAATCACCTTGATGTTGGCCGCTTTGGCTTGCTTCACTATGGCATCGAGAGTTGTCGCAAAGCCGGGTGGAGTGTATTGCGTGGACGCGGGAGAACTAAGCTCCGAATCGATCGCACCCATCATGATGTGGACGATCGCCGGGTGGAGGCTGACCACATCGGACTGGAATCGGGCGAGCATGTCATACGAATGCTGACCAGCGAAGTCAGTTCCATTGATTCCCTTATTGATCCAGTTCGGGTTGGCAGCAAAGCCACTGGTCCAGTTGTACGTGAAGTAGTCGCCGATGAAGACGACCTTGGGCGGAGCTGGCAAACGGTGGTAGTTGGGAGCGAGTTGAGCGTTAACGACGAGAGGCATCACAAGACAGGCAAGCAAGTACAATTTGTTCATTGGGAGCTACCTCCTCAGGCAGCCAAACCGGGATGAGCACTTCCCGAGGTAAGACGGTTGATCGAACTGAAAGCAGTGAGAAAAACAAGCAGGTCCACTTCGGTCCTCTGGGGCCCTGTTGGGCGATTCGGCAGTTTCGGAGATGCCTGAATCGCACCGCATCTGTTTACCATGGGGTCTTGTTAGATGGCAACGTATCTTTTAGTGCTGTGTACGCTCGAATAGATTCAGAGTTTCGGAACACAGTGGACTGCGAGAGTTTGGGGACGAACTAACTCCCATCGGAATTGGCGTGGCCAAGGCCGCCCTAAGAGGCCTCGCCTCCCGATTCAAACAGCTATACATTAAGTTTCCTTAATCTTTCCACATGAGCTTTTTTTCGCCGGGCCCTCTTCGGAGACGGGAACTCGGGCACGGACGGAACTCGGGCACGCTGTGACAAAGGCAACTTGCAACGCCCATCAGGATTGCTGACATAGGTGAAATGGGGTGAAATGGGACAGCCTGGTCTGCGTGATTTATTTACGTTGAAGATAGAAAACTCGCGCAGATCAGGCCGTCCCCCATTTACACTGAGTACCCGCGCGAGTGATGGGCGGGCGCGATACAATTTGACCGGAATTCCTGGTTACTGCTTGTCGTACACCGCGTTGCTGGTGGCCTTTTTGCCGGCCGCATCGGTTCCAGTCACACGCAGTGTGCGGCTCTTACCGTCCGCCGATATGACGATGCGACCGCTGACAACAACTTTGCCGTCCTTCTTGTTGGTTAACATCATCGTATGGTCGTCAATCGTCTTGTATGACCGCGAGTCTGCAGCGGGATCGCCGGTGAGCGGATAGTCTTTGCCGTCGAACTTGCCCGTCCACTCTGTGTGGCCTGGGTTGCCATTTTTGTCCGTCCCATCCGTGGTGACTTTTACACTGTCACCCGCGCCCTCGTAGACAACCGTCGTGTTCTTCACAAATCCGGCCGGTATCTTCGACTTGGCCTCGTTGAGCTTCCACGTGCCCATGTTCGGGTTGTCGGCAAAAGATACGGCTACTCCGATAAAACAGAGCACCAGAGTTAATAGGAGCGTCCTTGCTTTCATGTCTTTCTCCGTCCAAGTGAATATCTAGTTCTGATATTCAACAGCCCCAAACTATACACCCGAGAAGGATCGCCGGTTCTGCACAGTTCCTCTCTCAATCCTGTTGGTGTACAGCCAACCGTACCAAACCGCAAGAGCTTCGTGGACAGACTGAGAATCTGTCGGAGAGAAGGTTGGAGATTTGGGTAGGAAATAGAGAGATCCACGTTGATTGAGAAATGCGTCGACAAGATACCTATTGCAGCAATTTCAGCTGTACGCCAGCGACGCTGGCCGTGGGTTTGCGTCCTGGAGCGCGGCGTGCGATGGGTCTGCCGAGCAGTCGTTCAAGACCGGCCACAAACTCTGCCGTGCCAAGCGGTCGCCCACTTCCTTCAGCTAGCCGGTCACAGCACTAGACCAAACAAGTAAGACTGTGACCAGACTCATACAAAAAAGTGTATCCGAATTCTTGCTGAGCCGCGGTTAAAAGGCTTATCGCATGGTCGACAGCCGGTAGATTCGAGCCCGAACTCCCAGCGCCCTTGAGTTCTAGCTTCGAACAGGAAGATAAAAGGCCGAATGCGGCCAACGAACTTACTAGATCGCCATCTTCGCCTAGGATTTGCCAAAAGCCCTGTTTTTGCATTGCATTGAGGCAGACCGCCAGCTTTTCCTTAGGAACGTAACATAGGACATGGTTGAGATAAGTGTTAAGAATGCTGCGCTTTGTGGCAGACAAAAAGCCAGACGCATGCCGCCTTGCGTTCTCAACACAGGCGATAGCATTGCTAAGCTCAAGTCGAATTGGATCACTCAACAAGGTCTGAGCGATGGCGCCTAACGCCAGTTCCTTCGCGATTGCGCTCATCCCCGCTGGAAAACTGGTCCACACCGGGAGGTTGTCCCTTATGCATACAAAGGCGATTGCGTAGTCATCAGGCAGAAAATAGAGCGCAAGCGTAGCCTCACCTTCTCCAATTGGGGCTTCTGGGTCAGCGTGAACCGAGAAAAGGAGTGCCCCGGCGGCAAACACTCTGCACATGCGCTGCTCATCCACAACCACCCTCACAGTTGCTGAGTGAATTCGAAGGAAAGGCCTGTGGTGAAGTAGAGCTGCATCCGCAAAGAACCGGTTGACTTCGGTACGATCTAAGTGGCCTATTTTATCTTGAAGCTGATCCGGATCCTGAAGTAAATATTCATAAAGAAGTCTCTTATTTTCAGAGAGCGTTTCCGCAGGACTCGGCTCCCATGAACTTCGGAGATTGCCAGGAGCCGACACGATTCCCCGTTGGTACAGTAGCTCATGACTCCGGTTCACATCTTCCGTTTCTAGATATAAAGATTCCCATGCGCCATCGAGCATACCGCGTTCATTGATTGCCTGCTCGAAGAGAGTAACCCGGGACTCCAAATCAGCGGATCCAAAAAGCTTTAGCCGGCAATGCAGTCGCGTGCAAAGCGAATTGAAAGTCACCTCCACGTCAGACGGCTCATCGAGAAGCAACTCCACGAGTCCACAATCGTCAAAGATCAAATTGCGAATGTAACTCAGGAAGAGGTCGGCATCGTAAAGCCGTCGAGAGTTTCTCTTTGCTTCCGCCCAGACAGCCTTGATGGCAAGGTATCCCAAAAGATACCCGCCCTCGTCAGATTTTAGTGGACGGACTAGGATGCCGCTCTTTTTGTTCAATGCGGCGTCGCTTAAACGATAAGCCGTCAGGAGAGCACCCAATGACGTATCCAGCGTGACATTATCCTGAGGCATTTCCCCGTGATGGAACAGACGAGTCACCCAGGCGAGCGGTCCTGAAATTGTTGAGGCGCAGCCTGGATAGATATCGAATTCGGCAAACAAGGCTAGACCTTCCAGCAGCGGTTCAAGAAGGCTGCGAGCCGCAGTAAGCACTAACCAGTTTCTGGATCGTTTTCCTGGTTGCTCGCCCGAGTCCCTGTGAATTTCCAGTTCCAGCTGCGCCAGCGCTCTACCGACAGATCCGGATAGGCACCAGTGATGGGTTGTTTCATGTAAGAACACCGGCAACAGGCGATCCGGAATTCTGCCTTCCAGAGCGGAGCGGATATACTCTGACATCGGCAGATCCATCAAGAATAGGCTATTGGTGAAGAAATTTATGCTGCCTTTTGTTTCTGATACCATCTGTTCTGTCCTTTAACATGAAGCGCCTTAACCGCCAGTTCGCGGAAGCATGTCCTTGAGCTCTTTCAAGATCTCTGACTTCAAGGCGTCTTCGCCGAGTTGCTTAAGCACTTCCGGGGGCGGGGCGTCAGAGGCTGTCGTTTTAGAAGTCCATTTATGTTTGTAATGAACGCCACCCGCGGTGACCTCTACCTCGCTTTTGAAAATTTTTGACCGCCTGCTATGCACCAGCCAAATGGCGAGGGCACTGCCGACCATTTGCACAGTTGCCACACTAATCGTCACAATCGCCGTTATTGTAGTGAGCTCGCCAAAATGACCCGGTGGCGTATCGAGCTCTTCCCACTTAACATGCTCGCTACCTATGGCTTTCCCCAGTTCGAGTCGATCGAGCTCTGTTAGTCCGGGTATTTCAATTGTAATGTCATCCGGTAGGTTCACGAGTCGTACCTCATCTTGTCCTAAGGATTGGCCTCGTCACGCTTTGGGCGTAGGGGCTAAAAATCTCTGCGCAAGCTTACCAAAGGTCGCGTCCTTCCGCAAAATTGGGAAGATGCGGGACAGGAAGATGCGGACGATGCGAGGACAGACGGACGATGCGGGACAGACTGTACTGCACCCCAAAAGTGAGACACGGCGGGGGGAGGAAAATAGGGGACACTCAGCGGTCATAATGGAGATGACCGATGGGCAGACGGAGCAAATACAGCGCGGAGTTCAAGCAGGATGCGGTCAGTCGCATGGGGCAGGGTGGTAAGACCGTAACCGCATTGGCAGAGGAGTTAGGTGTTCGGCGGAAGTTCCTGTACTTGTGGCGCGAGCAGTTGCAGGCTGGTGGCAAGGTGGCGCTGGAGCGAGGCCCGGGAAGGCCGCCCGGTAGCAAGTCGAAATCAGTTTCGCAGCCAGTGGTCGGTGCAGCTGAGCTGCGGATCGCAGAGCTGGAGCGGCTGCTAGGCCGCAAGCAAGTGGAACTGGATTTTTTCAAACGAACCTTCGAGCAGGTCAGGGGAGCAGCGGCGAATCGTACCAGCGATGGCGACAAGGGGTCTATCGCGGCATCGAAGCCTCGCTCTCAATCGAAGGGGTAGGACTGACAGTGGAACGGCAGTGCCAGCTGGCCGAAGTGAGTCGAGCGGGCTTCTACCGGTATTTGCAGCAGACCGCACCTGAGCAGGCGGACTTGTTGTTGCGCGCACGTTTGCAGGAGTTGGCAGTGGCGCATCATCGTCTTCGTGGCTACCGGATGTTGACTGCGTTGCTGCGGCGTGAAGGGCGGCTAGTCAACCACAAGCGTGTGCTGCGGTTGATGCGAGAAGACAACCTGTTGAGCTTGCGACGGATGAGGTATGTGTTTACGACAGATTCGCGGCACAATTGGCCAATTTATGCGAACCTGGCGCGGCACGTCACTTTGACCGGGCTCAATCAGCTGTGGGTGGCAGACATTACATTCATTCGGCTACGCAGCGAGTTCATCTATCTGGCGGTGGTTTTGGATGCATACTCCCGACGCGTAATCGGTTGGGATTTGGGACGCACGTTGCATGCGGAACTGGCCATTCGAGCTTTGCAGATGGCGCTTAGCGAGCGCAGCTGGAAAGCCGAGGAACTGATTCATCACTCAGATCAGGGCGTGCAGTATGCGTCAAGCGATTACACCCAGATACTGGACCAAGCCGAGATTCAGATCAGCATGAGCCGGCGCGGCAATCCATACGACAACGCACGCGCGGAACGATTCATGCGGACGCTCAAAGAAGAGGAGGTGCACGGAACGGAGTATCGGGATCTAGAAGACGCACGCGGCCGAATCGGTGAGTTCCTGGAGCAGGTATATAACCGCCAAAGGCTGCACTCAGCGTTACGTTATCTAACCCCGGAAGAGTTTGAGCAGGCCAGCCAAGCTAAAGAGAGTGACGGCGCTGATGGAAGCGGTGGAAAACCAAATGCAGGTTTACCACCACTCCCACAGGCCTTGGAAATCCCTCCAGGATTTCCACACTCCCGCGGCGGGGCAACTGCTTTTCAATAAAATAAGAACGAAAACACGCTGAAGTGTCCCCAATTAACCGAACTCGGCGTGTCTCAGCTTAGGGGTGCAGTCCAGACGGACGATGCGGGACAGACGAAATAACCCCAAATGGATGTCGAAGGGGCCGGCGCGAACCCAGGCTAAATGTAGTTTAACCATTGCAGGTGCCGACCATTCATCCATTCGGCTGATGATCGGATTCGAGGGGTTATTTCGTCTGTCCCGCATCACCCGTCCCGCATCACCCAATACCTACTCGCCAGCGGTCAGAGGCTTCTCCCTCCTGACCACTAAATCGTCCGGGGAAAGCTCGGGGACGGGCACGACGATACCGCGGCTTGGAACGACCTAATGGATTTGGAGTGAACTTCCCGTCTGTCCACATTCCCCCGTAAAACCCGGTCTTACCGCGCGTTGGCTTCAGTTTGTGGAAAGAAAGATTATTGACCCAAGCAGAGGGAGTACACTCTGATGCGACTACGGGATTCGGTTGGGCCTCTCAAGGAGGTTCTAGAGCATGATCGATCACGGTATCGAGCGAGATACTATGCGGCAAGTCAGCGTTCGGCTGCTGCCGCTTTTATTTCTGCTCTATATCCTCTGTTACCTCGACCGCACCAACGTCAGTATCGCCGCCCTGCAAATGAATGAGGAACTGAATTTTAACGCACCGACATTTGGATTCGGCGCAGGTATCTTCTTCTTGGGCTACGCACTATTCGAAGTACCAAGCAACTTGATCCTAACTCGCGTGGGCGCGCGCCAATGGTTCGCGCGAATCGCGATTACCTGGGGAGTACTCGCGTGCGCGATGATGTGGGTGCGCACCCCATCTCAGTTCTACGTCGTGCGCTTTCTTTTGGGGGTGGCGGAGGCCGGGTTTTTCCCGGGTGTCGTCTACTACTTGAGTCAATGGTTTCCTAGCGCCTACCGCGCGCGCGCCATTGCCGCCATTGTGATCGGCATTCCGTTGTCGGGAGCATTGGGTGGCCCATTAGGCGGAGTCCTCCTGGATTGAGCGGTGTTGGGCATCTCTCCGGTTGGCAGTGGCTCTTCCTGATCGAGGGTCTGCCGCCGGTGTTGCTGGGGATCGCGGTGCTCGTATATCTCCCGGAGCGCCCGGACGACGCGCAATGGTTGTTACCGGAGCGGCGAGTCTGGCTGTCGGACCGCCTTAAGCAAGAACGGCCACAGGCAGGCGCGGCACACATCTCCACGCTTCGCGCTCTCGCCAATCCCCTGGTGTGGGTGCTCACCGTTCCGTATTTCGCCATGTATGCAGTAGGCCTCAGTTACACGCTTTGGGCGCCCATTCTGGTGCGCGATGCGCTGGGCACGAGCAACGCCGCCACGGGTCTTGTGGTCGGCGCCATTTCCTTGCTCTCGGCGCTCGTATACCCCCTCGTCGCCATGGTATCGGACCGATGCGACGAGCGCTGCGGCCTCGCTGCCCTCGCCCTCTGCCTCTATTGCACCGGTTGCTTAGGGCTGGCGTTGTTCCCGCATTCGCTGCCTCGTATGACTGCTCTCCTGTTTATACCCCTGAGCACCCCCTTGTTCATGTCCCCATTCTGGTGCCTGCCGACGAAGTTTCTCAAAGGAACGTCGGCCGCCGCCGGGATCGCGCTCATCAGTGCGATCGGTTCCAGCGGCGGTTTCTTTGGACCGAGCATGATCGGTTTCCTTAAGCAGAAGGCCGGTGGCGATGCCGGCGCGTTCTTCGGGCTTGCCGTGCTCGCATTCGTTGGCAGTCTCGTCCTCATCGCGCTTCGGCAAATGGCAGTCTTCAAACCTGGCCACAGGATTGGAGTGGACCCCTATCTCCCTGACACTTTGGGCAAACAGAACCACGCTAAGGTTTAAAGGTGAGTTCGTCTTGGCTGCGATCGGTGACGATCTTTTCTCCGGGTCCTCGCTTTTGCGGGACCAACCTTCATGCTGGTTCGGGCTCGATTAAAGCATCGAAGATTCGCTGAAGAATGAGAGCCAGGCGAGCCTCAAAGAGAACGGGTCGCCTGGTGATTACTCCGGCTGTCCCTTCAGTGCCTCGAACGGGCTATCTGGGGAGATTACTCGTCAAGGATTTCCACGAAACCTTATCAGCGACGCGACGAAACCATCGTTTGATTTTGCAAGTCAATTCTGGAACTCCCGCGCGGCGCATCAGCGGATGCTTACCGCGTCCTCAATTCGCCGGGAAATTAACCGAATCCACCCTAACTCGCATCTATATCTGTAGCAACTCAATGATCGGTAGGGTGGAGCGAAACGATATTGCTCGCTGCGAGGCAGGCGTATTTCAACGGTCGTGCCGTGACGGCATCATCTTTACATAAAGATCGGCATTCCATGAAGATGATCGAACTCCCAACAACAGGCGACCGCGATGGAAACACGACCTCCTTCCCATGTAGATGGCCGTCAGCAGCCGGCAAGTATGGATCCCCTGAATATCTTATGGGGGCGGGAAAAATAAAAATTTGGACATCTTCGTGAAACAAAGGACTTAGCAGCCACCCCGAGAGAAACCAGGACGGGAAACCGCGTTCCTGAGAAGATGAAGGTCCAGACCGAGATGAAGGGACAGACGGAAGTACCCCCATCGCTCCCGAAACAGTAACCTACGCTCACCGTTGCAAAGCGAACACCACTTTGATGTCTGTTTCTACCTCAACCGGCTTGCCTTCCGGGATCTAGTGGACTTGATTTGGTAGATGCAGGACGAACTAAACCCACCTCTGCAGTTCGCAGACAGTGAAATCGCGCGATGATGAAGTAACAAAGCGCCACCATGGTTACCAAAGAATTTCCTCCGTTTTCGAAACCGCCCAAAAACCGTACTACTATGGAAGCAAGACTCCACACGTCAGTGCCGTCTTCACGACGGCCCTGTTTGGCCCTGCACCGGACCGCTTTAACCGTGCACTGCCGCCAACCACCGGAAAGCCTCAGCGCATGTCGGCGCAATGGCTTGGGTGTTGCAACAGCACCAGCCGACTCTTCGTCCACCTGCTCGATGTGGAGATTGCTCAGGTCCTGCGGCGTCTGGTGCGCAGGGGGACACTGGCACGCAACAGGGCCGAGGAGGCGATGGAAGATCTGATCGTCATTCGTGTCGCACGGTATGCCCTGTCTTGCTCCTCCATCGGATCTGGCAGCTGAGACAGAATCTGATTGCTTACGATGCAGCCTACGTGGCGCTTGCCGGCAAATTGGAGGCGCCTCTGATCACGCGTGAACAGAGGATCGCCGCAGCCCGCGTTCATGCGGCCACGGTCGAGGTCTTCTAGTGTTATGTCCCATAAGTAAATGGCAATAGTATTGCAAGGAAGATAGGCATCTCTCTGATGGGAGAATAGGGGTGTCTATGGCGATGGGGCGGCCGAAGGCGGCGTTGGTGTTAAGTGCTGAACAGCGTTCACAACTGGAAAGCATGGCGAGATCACGTTCGCTTCCGACGGGATTGGTGAGTAGGGTGCGGATTGTTTTACTCAGTGCAGCGGGAAAAACGAATCAACAAATCGCTCTGCAATTAGGACTTCGTAACGCCACGGTGGGTAAATGGAGGCAACGCTTCGTGGAGCAGGGTGTGTCGGGTCTACACGACGAGATGCGTCCAGGCCGTCCCCGACCGATCAGCGATGAACGGGTGGCTCAGTTGGTGCGCAAGACGCTGGAGACAAAACCAGAAGGCGGCACGCACTGGAGTGTGCGGCAGATTGCAGGCCAAACGCGGCTTTCCAAGTCGACGGTGCATCGCATCTGGCGGGCGTTCGGGCTGGAACCACACAGGCAGCGACATTTCAAGCTTTCCACCGATCCATTTTTTGTCGAGAAAGTGCGCGATATCGTGGGGTTGTACTTGAATCCCCCGGAGAACGCGGTCGTGCTGTGTGTGGACGAGAAGAGCCAGATTCAGGCGCTGGAACGCACGCAGCCGATGCTGCCCATTGGACTGGGCTACGTGGAAGGGGTAACCCACGATTACCGGCCTCATGGGACCACCACCTTATTTGCCGCCCTAGACACGGCCAACGGCACAGTACTCACGCAGTGTCGACAACGTCATCGCCATCAAGAGTATCTAGATTTCCTGCGCCAAATCGACCGCAATGTACCTCCGGATTTGGACGTACATGTGATCGTGGACAATTACGCGACCCACAAGCATCCGCGGGTGAAGCGCTGGCTGGCAACACGGCCACGCTTTCATGTCCACTTCACTCCCACTTACGCCTCCTGGCTTAATCAGGTAGAGATTTGGTTCAACCGCATTACCCACCGGGCCATCCGCCGCGGAACTTTTCGCAGCGTAAAGGAACTGGTCACCAAAATCGATCAATTCGTCGAAAATGATAATCGCAATGCTCAGCCCTTTATCTGGACCGCCACCGCAGACTCGATCTTCGCTAAAGTCCAGCGACTATGTGAACGTATTTCCGGGACAGTACACTAGGTGGGCCCCGTGAATCCGCCTTATCCGGCCGCGTTCGTGAACTGTCGTAACCTTCCTACAAAACCCCTGAGGAGAACCCCGTAATGCCGATGACCCGACGTTATTTCTTGCAGCAAGGAGCAACCGCTGCTGTCGCTCTCACCACAGTCCCATCCCTATTCGCCGATCCGCTGGGACTGCCCATCGGCTGCCAGACCTATCCTGTCCGTGCCTCCATCAATCCGGATTTTGCCGGCACGATGAAAGGCCTCTCCGCAGCGGGCTTTCAGACCATCGAGCTTTGTTCGCCGTTCGGCTATGAGGAGTTCTCCAGCCTGGCCCAGTACAAACCGCAGCAGCTGCGCCGCATGCTCCACGATTACGGCCTTACCTGTATCAGCGCGCACTTTGACACAGGGGAGTTGTTCCAACATGCGGAGGAACGGATCGCATGGGCCAAGGGGCTTGGCCTGACCCAGATGGCCACGGCCAGCCTCGGCTTCGGCACACTGCGTAAGGGCGTTCCGCCTACCGTGGATGACGTGAACCGCGTCACCGATCTCTTCAACACCTTTGCCGCCAAGGCACATGATGCCGGTATAGTTGCCGTGCTGCACAACGAAGGCTTTGAGACAACCAGCATCGACGGCAAGCGCGTCTACGACATGGAGATCGAGCGGCTGAATCCCAAGACGGTGAAACTGCAGTTTCAGGTCTCCACCATGCAGAACGGGTTCGACCCGGTGGATTACTTCACCCGCTATCCGCACCGCTATATCTCCATGCACTGCCAGGACTGGGTGATGACCCCCGGCGGCAAGGCGAAACAGGTGCCGTTGGGCAAGGGCGTCGTGGACTGGAGGAAGGTCTTCACTGCGGCCGGTAAGGCTCACATCGAAAACTACTTTGTCGAACTGGAGCAGGATCCTGCACTGATGGCGCAAAGCGTTCCTTACCTAAAGAGCTTGCAGGTCTAAGGAGGAGGTTTATTTCCGCCCCGTATTGGTCCGACCCTAGTGGCTCTCTTTTACGCCACCCTTGAGAGATGCAGGAGATGCACCACAGACGAACTAGCCCCACCTCTCCAGTTCGCAGACGGTGACATTCGCGATGATGAAGTAACAAAGCGCTACCATGGTTACCAAAGAATTCCATCCGTTTTCTAAACCGCTCAAAAAACCGTACTACTATGGAAGTAAGAGTCCACACGTCAGCGCCCTCTTCACGACGGCACTGCTTGGCCCTGCACCGGAGCGCTTTACCCGTGCACCGCCGCCAACTACCGGGGAAGCATCAGCGCATGTCGCCGTTCTGACTTGGGTATAGCAACAGTAGAGGTAAAACCAAAGCGACGGATCACGCCTGTCCGCAGCATTCCTACGCCCCGCGACCGGGCTGCGAGCAACAGAAATCACAACCTCAGCAGGGTGCGCCCAGTGCGTTCTCTCGATTGAGCACTTTTGACAACTTAAAAAACGCCACCGGACACCGGCGTAAGCGAGGCCTGTCACAATTCCTGAGCACAAGCCTCCCCGATCGGCAAAGGATCGCCAAGCCGGGACATGAAAAGTGACTTATAGCGCTTATGGCGCACATTTATTTGGCGACCCCCGGCACCGGCCAAGGTGACCAAATTAATTGCTTGATCATCTTGGTGGGAAAAAGGGTGTCGCGGTGACTTAGTGCGCATAGTTCGCTTAGTTCGCACATTTTTGCGCAGAGCCAAACAAGCCGCCGCGGGACACGAAGAAAGAGAAGGCCCAATCGGCAAAGGACTGGCAAGCCGGCACATGATAAGGGGCTTGTAGCGCTTATAGCGCGCATCTATTTGAAAACTGGAAACCTACTGCCTCAGCCTGCTCTCGAAAGCGAGGTCCTCGCTTTTGTAGAGCTAGCTGCCGCTGTCTCCAGATCTTGAACACAATCCACCATTGACTCAACCGGCCGGGTTGTTGGTGTGAAAGTCGTCAGCGGTTCCGCCGCGATCTTCCGGCACAACCTGGTCGCGGGTTTCGCCATCGATAAGCAACGTGAAACAGAATCTTGCGCCCCGTGGAGGGTTGTCGTCAGCCCACAAACGGCCCCCATGCGATTCAACGATGGAACGGCTGATGGATAATCCCATGCCGCTGCCTTGCGGCTTGGTGGTAAAGAACGCGTTAAAGATCAGCTCTGCATTTTCCTTGGGCAGACCAACACCCGTGTCG
Organism: uncultured Acidobacteriaceae bacterium; assembly: GCA_963785315.1. Lineage (GTDB taxonomy): Bacteria > Acidobacteriota > Terriglobia > Terriglobales > Acidobacteriaceae > PALSA-350. Next base: position 168,123 of record CAWAUX010000005.1, read on the forward strand.
CTGACCGAGATGAGCAATTGGCCCCTCTGGCCCAATTCCGTTTTGATCGTAAGCTCACCGCCAGTGTCCCTCATGGACTCGATGGCGTTGAGCATGAGATTCATCAAAACCTGCTGGAGCTGCACTCGATCGGCTGTAATTGCCGAAAGATCAGGCGCTAGTTCCGCGCGCATCGAGATCGAATAGCCGTACGCCTCGGCGCGCAGCAGCAGGAGCATGTCGCGGATGATTTCGTTCAAATCAACCAGCTCACGTTGTGTGGGAGACTTCTTGTACAAGGACCGCATGCCGTCGATGATCTCGGTCGCACGCCGCCCGTCTTTCATAATTCTGCCCGCGGCTTCAAGCGCCTCGTCCGTATCGGGCTGCTCTCGCTGAAGCCATCGCATGCAGGTCCTCGCGTTTGTCATGGCCGCGGCGATGGGTTGTTTCAGCTCGTGCGACACGGAGGCGGCCAGCTCTCCCAACATGCTGACCCGGTTCACATGCGCAAGGTCCGTCCGTAGTCTCTCGCGCTCCTGCTCAGCGCGCTTGCGATCTTCGATGTCGGTTGAGATACCGTACCAGCTGACGATCTTGCCTCGTTCATCCCGCAGCGGCACGGCGCGCGTCAAAAACCACCGATATTGCCCATCCGCTCGCCGGTAACGCACTTCATTATCGAACGGCTCGCCGGTTGCCAGAGACGTGCGCCACTTCTCCGTATGCCGCTCCAGGTCTTCCGGGTGAACCGTGGCAGCTCGCCAACCTGAGCCGGGTGTCGTCTCGGGGGACAACCCCGTGTATTGCTGCCAGTGGCGATTGACGAAATCCACGGAGCCATCCGGCAAGCTGGTCCAGGCAAAAGTCGGGATGGTTTCGATTACCTCCCGAAGCTTCTTTTCCTGACGGCGTACTTGCTGCATGCGGATTTGATATAGCAACCATAGCAGTGCCACAAAGGCAGCAGCGCACAACACCCGAAACCAGTTGGTCTGGTAGAAAGCTGGGGCGATGGAGAAATCCAGGGACGTGCCCGCCTCGTTCCATACGCCGCTGTTATTGGAGGCGGTCAAGCGGAAGCGGTAGTTTCCTGGCGCCAGGTTCGAATATTGCACCTTGCGGTCATTCACCACCTCCCTCCAGTCCTGATCTTGTCCCTCCAGCTTGAAGCGGAAGTGAACCTTCTCCGGGTCCACCAGGCTCAGCGCTGTGTAATCAATCGTGAGATCGCGCACCAGCGGCGGCAGCCTCAGGGGCGAGGAGGAAGCATCGCCGGACCAGTTCTGCCAGTAAGTTTTGCGGTCCGCGGTCACTTGTTCGATGTGCACCGGCGGGGGAAGTTGGTTGAAGGGCAAATGACCGGGATCGATGACGCTGACGCCGTCAAGAGGCAGGAACCACAACTTTCCATCCACCGTCTTGGCAACGAGCGGAGTATAGCCCGTGGTGAGAGCACGGTTCCTCACTCCATCGGAACTGTCGAAAACCGTGTTCTGAATGGCCCGCTTTGGATCAGTGACCCACGCGGCCATCTCCGTCCCTGCAATACGCACCAGGCCGCAGGCGGTGTAGAGCCAGAAGGCATGAGCGTCGTCGTGCATCACCCAGAAAACCGTATCGCAAGGCAATCCGTTTTGGCTGGTGAGGGTGGCGACACGGCCATTTTTAATGCGGCTTAGACCACCCTCGGTCGCGGCCCAAAGAGTGCCATCCGCATCCAGACTGAAGCTGGTGACAATCCCCTCACCCAATCCATCCACGGCGGAATACGATTGGCTGACCTTGCCGTCTTTGAAGTACGCTACGCCGCCGCGGGAAAATCCAAGCCATAGACCGCCGGGCACGGGACCCGCCAGGAGAGCCATAGCCCAATCCTTTCGTCCCAGCGTGGCCCAGGGGATCCGTTCCACCACACTCCCCCCACGCAAATGAAAAAGACCCTGATGCTGGTCGCTTATCCAAAGATTTCCCGAACTGTCTCCCGCGATGGAATGCAACTGTCCACTCGGCGCGACCAGGGTGAACACGGCGGTGTCATGTGGTTGGCTCGCATTTCCCTGTTCGACGTGGGCAGGGTTGGTGGTTACAGGGATAAACCGGCCATTTTCGAAGTAGGCGGCTCCACGCTCCGTGAACGCCCAAATTCGCCCGCGATCGTCCTCAAAGAGCGACTCTACGCCGTCATCCGGCAGTCCGCCGTCGGCCACTTCGCGCACATTCGGTTCTCGTTCTGGTTTGGCGCCGCCCCTCCCGGCGGGTGCGGCCCGCTTCCGGTAAATCGTGATCTGGCCGTTATCCCATCGGTTCAAACCGTCAGGGGTGCCAAGCCAAACGCTGCCGTCCTTGGCCCCTAGAACGGACCAAACGACGGCGGTAGACAAACCTTGCCTCACGGAAATGGTAGGGACAGCGAAGTCGCGAAAGCGGTCGATGCCATTCACGGTGGCTACCCAAACATCGCCTTCACGATCTTCGAAGAACTTATTAATGTAATCGCCGGAGAGACCGTCAGACTGCGTAAAAACATCGGTCCTACCCTGGTGTACGTGCAACAGGCCTCCGTCCGTGGTTCCAATCCACAGACTGCCTTGGTGATCCCGGAACATACGCAGGGGCTTGTACCCCGGCGGGCCGCCACCGGGAAGCGAATACGGCTCGGCCCTGCCGTCAACGAGTTTTTTGATTCCGCTTTGGGAGGCGATCAAGAGCGCGCCGTCGTCGCTCTCATTCAGAGTTTGAGAGGAGGTGCCGATCAGAGGATCTGGCATGGGATAAAGCTGCGGAGGACCAGGCTTCCATCGCCACAGCCCGGTCTGCGCTCCCGCCCAGAGGTTGCCACGGCTATCCTCATACAAAGATGCGACCCACAGCCCGAGACGGCCGTCCTCTCCGAAGCACTGGACGCTGCCACTCTGAATTGCGCATAGTCTCCCGAGCGAACCCGCATACCCACCGGCCCATACCGTGCCTTCACGATCCTGCAGCAGCACGTCAACCGTCTGTCCAGCAAGCTCCCGATACACCGTCAACTTGCCGTCCTTCCAGCTTGCCAGTCCTTTATAAGTGCCGATCCAGAGGCGCCCATCGCGTGCGGCGACCAGGCTTCGAATGTAGCTGCTGGGCAGATGCTCGGCGCCGGGCCGGTCCCATGGGACGTTGTGAATGCCGTCGAAGCGAAGCAAGCCGAATTCGCTGCCCAGCCACAGATAACCGTCGGGCGTCTGAGCAAATGAGGTGACCCTGCCCTTGGAAAATCCTTCGCGGATCTTCCACGCAGTGTGCGCGTATTGATTGATGTCGAGAGACGGGTCTAATGCGAAAGCGCAAGAGCAAAACGCCAGAAGGATAGCTAGCGCGACGAGGAATCTGCTTTGTCTGCGCGCTTTCCCCATTAGAAATAGATCTTAACTCTTTTTGAGAGCGGCATCTGACCTGGATTTAGTGTCAGAATTCAGTGGTCAGAACCGGGATCGCCCCCTCGGCCCGGCGGGCACTCGGTCTGCCACGCCGGGCCTTCTTGAGCGGTTGCGCCACGACTTACGACGGCGGTAAAACGTAAATGATCCATTCCGAGAATGGGTGTGACATAGTGAATGATTGCCGTGCCCGGAGAAAGCGCCCACGTCTGTCCCGTTTGGTTGACGTACATCACCAGCGGGTTGCTGGAGGTCCAGTCGCCACCGGCGCCTGGACAGAGGTTTCAGGGAAAGATACCTCTAAGAAATTCTTGTGGGATTGGTATCGTGTCTCCTTTTCACTCCGTACTTTCCCCGGCTTTAAGTGCTTTTTAGGAGGCCGCTCGCAATGCGTAGCTTAGCCCTGTTTTTATTGCTCGCTGGAACCACGGCTTTGGCCTTTGAGCTGAAACGCGTGACCGTCGCGCAGCTGGAGCAGGCAGTAAACGCCCTGCAGGGACTGCCGGATGCGAAAGCGGCGGCGCAGCTCGCGGACCTGCAATTGACCGAACGGCTGAGCGCCGCTAAATTCGCTCAGTTGCAGACGCAAATTCCTGGATCGGATGCGCGCCAGGCGCTTCTCATACTTGCGGACACATCGGCCTTCCTCCATCTTCCCCATGCTGAAGTTCCGCAGGCGGCTGCGCCCGATTTCCTCACGCAGCAACGCATTCTGACACAAGCTATCCATTACGTAGCTCGGACGGTCCGTCAACTGCCAAACTTTTCGGCCTCGCGCGTGACCACGCGTTTTGAGGACATGCCGCAGCCGGCCATGCAAGGCGCGACCACCCACATGATCGACAGCTATCAGACGTTCCATCTCGCCGGCACCTTCCACTCCCCGGTGCTTTTTCGCGATGGGCAAGAGGTCATTGGTGTGGCGGCCAAGGGCAAGAAGAACGAGCCGGCCATAAGCGGACTCACCACAAAGGGCGAGTTCGGTCCGATCCTTTTTACGGTTCTGCTGGATATCGCGCACAACAAGATCAAATGGGACCACTGGGAACAGGCTCCGAACAAAACGCTCGCGGTCTTTGCCTTCAGTGTGCCGCAGGAGCAGTCTCACTACCATGTGGGAGCTTGCTGTCAGCCGAATGAACGTTCCCACGCTTCGCACCAGTTTTCCGGCTATCACGGGCAGATTGCGATCGATCCGGCAGACGGGACAGTCTTCCGTATTGTGGTGCAGGCAGACCTGAAGCCGGCAGACGCGATATCGAGGGCTGACATTGGCGTCGAGTACGGGCCGGTTGAAATCGGAGGCAGGCGCTATATTTGTCCACTAAGAAGCGTGGCCATTTTGGTCGATAACACAGTCCCGACCCCGCCGGCCCAGAGCTTTCGCAGCCCCCAGCTTTGGCCGGCCATCACCAGCCAATTACACACCCAGACCCAGGTCGATGACGTTGCTTTCACGCAATACCACCTTTTCCGCGGAGAGTCGCGAATGATCATTGAGGGCACGAGCGATCAGCAGGAAGCGCCAGGCAGTTCTGGACCCGCGGCAAATCCAGTGGAAACACCCCGGTAACAGCAGGCGCACTGGTCGGCCTGTTCCTCCGAAAATAAGCAATACCGAGCCGACATAACAATGCCAACCTGCATCCTAGGACTAGATGAGCCTGATGCTGCCAAGATGCGCCAGTTGCGGATCTACAGTGGACCTTGTCAAGTGCACCCACTCCGGCTGTTCGAACCTTGTCTGTTCCACACACAGCAGCAGGCATGGTGGTCGCTGTAGAGGTTGCTGGGACACGGGAAGCATACTGCTGCCACCGTGGCCCTTAGGGATGCCCAGACCCGGAGGATCGTGATGCCTGCACTGCTACGGGAGCAGATGCTGAGGTGCACTCCCGTCATTTTCGAGAATCAGCATCTCTTCGACGAAAGGTACGCGAACAAAGATCCTCGTCCCAGAACCCGCTCTTGATTCGATGGTGAAGATGCCGTGCACAAGATGGACTCGCTCTTGCATGCTTACCAGCCCCAATCCCTTTTGCCGCTTTGCTTGCTCAACGTCGAACCCCACGCCCCCGTCACTAATCTCCAGCTGAATCTCACCTGCCGCGCCTCGCAGACTCACCGCAAATTTGCTGACTCCGCTATATTTCAGGGCATTCTGCAACGCCTCCTGCGTGACCCGAAATAGGGACAAGGAGATATCAGGGGGCAAAAAGCCCGGAACATCCTGATTGGAGAATTGGATGCTCACCTCGTGCTGCTCGGAAAATTCGCGGCAAAAACTCGTGACTGCAGCTACGATCCCCAGATATTCCAGCTTGGAGGAGTGGAGTTGGTGGGACAACGCCTGAACAGCGCCGGCAATCTCCGCACAGTGCTGCCTGATCTTATCGATCTTGGGATTCCTCATACCTGAACCATTCGCCCCCCGATTCGCCTGTTCCAGTTCCATCGATAGGAGCGCAAGCCTTTGGCAGATGTCGTCATGAAGTTCTCTGGCGATTCGGCTACGTTCTGCTTCCTGAGCCGCGATCAGTTGACCACTTACTTTTTCAAGCGCCTGTTGGGCGAGCTTCTGGTCGGTTGTGTCAATCGCCGAACCGATGAACCCCCCGAACGATCCATCACCGTTCACCCGTGGAGACGCAACGTCGAACATCCAACGGTAGGCTCCATCGTTTCGAAGGAGACGGTACTCTTGCGAGAATGGTTGTTTGGTCTTCAACGCCTCATAGAGAGCGCCTAATACATGCTCTACATCGCCGGGATGAACGTACGTGATCCAATTGTCACCGTCATCCGCGTTCGCACCTCTGCCTGTAAACGCCAGTCGACGGCCATTTAAATAGGTAATCCGCCCTCGAGCGTCACACATCCAGACCAGCGATGGGGTGGTATCGGCCATTACGCGGAAGCGCTCTTCGCTTTCGACCAGAACCGCTTCTGCCTTGCGTTTGCGCGCTCGCTGCAACAGTAAGCCCGCAATCAACAAGGCTTGAGCGACAATCAGGGCGATGGCAATCACGATGTATTTCCGGTCTCGCTGCCAAAAGGTAAGCTCCCGGTACTCGACCACGGCGCCCGGCGGCAACGCCGATTCCGGGATGTGCCAGCGCTGGAGCGCCCGCCAATCCACGTGGACCTGAAGATCGGAGTCGTTCACAATGGGGATATTCTCAGGCCGTTCCCCTGACAACACCCTGGCCACTATTTCTCCCTCCAACACAGAGTCTTTCTCCACGTTACGGTACGCTCCACCAACGCCCCCGCGATTTAACGCAAGGCCTGGCCAAGCGGAATAGGTTGGCAAGCGTTGCGCGACCTCAGTGAGGACGTCGATCGGGTCCAGCGCCGGTTGAGTCAAGTCATCTGGCCTGAGCTGAAACAAGACCACAGTCGAAGGAGGAAGTTCATCGATTTTCTCAATGATCTGATGGCTTGAAGGTCCGACGATATCGATCTCTCTCACCTTACCCCGATGACGAAGGAGTTCAGCGTGTGCAACTGCAAACCAGTACTTATCCCACGCCGTTACGCCCGTGATGACGGCGACCGCCCTCGTATTTGGATTAAGATGAAGCGCAAGATCGATTGTTTCCCGCATGCCGATAGGACCGATCACACCTGTGACGGCGGGCCACATCTTCTGTACCTCGGGGCGGCCAACATCGGTAAAAACGATTGGCACCCCGGGAAACATCTGGTCACGGTGCTGCACCGCGAATTGAAGCACCGGAAAGGTAGATGCAATCACGACGTCCAGCTTGACCCCACCGTACCCACGGCGGAGCGTCTCTGCCAGGCTTTCCCGATAGACCTCCTCATCGAATCGCGGGTTTTCGACCGACGTGTTATAGAAGTTGATTTCTCCGGGAACCTGAGCGCGCACGGTGGATTCCATCAAGGCCCAAGCCTGAGGAAGATTAGCCCAGTTATGCAGCACGAGTACGTTCTTCACAGCTGGCTCTGCCGCGGCAGCCGGACCCACCAGCACGCACAAAAGAATGCCGAGAACCGCTAACCACCCATATGCCGAAAGTCTGCCGCGGCAATCACAGGAAGGGCCGGCGCGCAGGCCTAGTCTTTGAGTGCTTTGGGACGCATGAATTTGCGTTCGCCGGGAGTTGTAGCTGACTGACCGTCTGGTCGCTTGTCCACTCAACATTTTGACGGCGGGCGGTGCATCGTCGTGATGGAGTCTGCACATACTCAATCGGTCGAAAAGTAAGAGCTGAATCCCGATCCCTGCAGCGCTGGACCGCGGAGATGAGGAGCAATAACGCGCTTGACTTCAGGAATCTGTGGGGGCGGCTGGGGATACAACTAACCAGAACAAATGCAGTGTAAGTTGCTACGGTCCAATCCCCATCAGACATACCGCACGATATGATCGTGAGGTTCCTTCGCGACACCGAATTAGGATTCTCACATTCGCCTCTTGATACGAGATGTGACCAGCCGAAGGAAAATTTTCGCTTCAGTCTCCAGACCACCGAGAAACGCTGTTGCGACCTCAGTTCCGTTTGCGAGTTTGAAAAAACGCACTCCTCACTAAGGGTATCGGAAAGCGGTGAATGCCAGAACTAGCAAAAGTGCTAGGCTCACGACCTATCGTAGGCAAGCGGCCGACTCGCAGGGGCGCTCATCGCGATCCGCAGTGAGTGGGTATGGAGTGGAACCGCAGGTCCCTCCACTGCGCTTCGCTTCGGCGGGATGACAAAGGGAAGGGCTGCGCTTACCTCAGCAGCTGTTAGTGGGGATTCGCCGTCAAGCCGGTTGTACTATCTTCCTGGGATGCGGCAGCAATGACCTATAACTTGCCAAAGGGCTGAATATGGCGGTTAGGGATTGGACCAACAGCCATATTGCGACTGGCCCATCTCAACTTGTTTTGTCTTTCCGACGGACATCTCGCTACCTCGACCGCGCTGCCTGCGATGATGGTTTCACCCACATGGGTAACCCTCTACAACTTTGGTGCCCATTCCGTAGCGACTCATTATCAGTAGACTTCGTTTGAGGCTCCAGTCAAGCTATGAGGCTTCGCACGCTGCGCTCGTCTTCCTGGCTGAAATTCTCGTGGTTCGCCATGCTGCTTGCGTGCACCGCGTGTACCAACTCCGGCAGCAATAGCGGCAATACCGGTGACCAAAACAGCGTTTCTGCTGCCCCTACCAACCTCACCGCTACAGGTGGCAACCAGCAGGCTAGCCTTGCCTGGACGGCGAGCAGTGGTGCGACCAGCTATTACGTAAAACGGGGAACGGCGAGCGGCGGCCCATACTCCACGGTGGGTACGCTTGCAGGAACAACCTACGCTGACACACAGCTGACCAACGGAACCGCATACTATTATGTCGTGACGGCTGTGGATGCGACGGGAGAAAGCGGCAATTCCAACCAGGCGACCGCGACCCCCACTGCAGGGCCCACCGCCCCGGTGACCCCCCTGAACCTCACGGCCATGGGAGGCAACCAACAAGTCTCGCTTGCCTGGACGGCCAGCACCGGCGCAACCAGCTACAACGTCAAGCGGGCAGCTACCAACGGCGGCCCCTACACAACCGTGGCGTCTCCTGCGAGCACGAGTTACACCGACACGACAGTAACCAACGGAACCCCCTACTACTACGTCGTGACGGCTGTGAATGCGACGGGGCAAAGCGGCAATTCCAACCAGGCGACCGCGACACCGGCTGCCGCGCCCACCGCCCCTGCTGCTCCGCTTAACCTCACGGCCACGGGAGGCAACCAACAAGTCTCGCTTGCGTGGACGGCCAGCACCGGCGCAACCAGCTACAACGTCAAACGGGCAGCCACTAACGGCGGACCCTACACAACAGTGGCATCGCCTGCAGGCACGAGTTATACCGACACGACCGTAACCAACGGAACCACCTATTACTACGTGGTCACAGCAGTAAGTGCCGGCGGAGAAAGTGCAAATTCCAATCAGGCATCGGCGATCCCCAGTACGACTCCCGGAGGGCCCGCTCCCCCCACGACTGCCTCTTCGTGTGCTACGCCCATCAGCGTCGTCAATACAGCAGGCAACACCAATGTGGTGGGTAATGGAACTGCGGCGAGCTGTACGGAGAGCGCATTCGAAGAGGCCTTGGTTGCCGGCGGGGTAGTCACCTTCAATTGCGGTACCGCGCCCTATCGGCTCGTCCTGAGTTCTACCAAGTCAATCACCAAGGACACGGTTATCGACGGAGGAAATCTAGTAACACTGGACGGCGGAGGCCAGGTCAGACAGCTGCTCCTGAACAACGGCAACTTCGATGCTACCACCCCAACTCTGACGCTTCAGAATGTTACTTTAGCCAACGGTCATGGGACCGATAATGCAGGCACAGGCGCGCCGGCCGGAGGCGGAGCGATCTATCGCTATGGAGGAACGCTCAACGTCATCAACAGTCAGTTCATCAACAACGTAGGCCCGGCAAGCGGGCAGGATTCTGCGGGCGGAGCCATTTACTCGGTCGGAGTCGGCACGACGACTATTGTAGGAAGTACCTTCAACGGTAATCAGTCGAGCGATGGTGGGGCGCTCGGGAATCTGGGAGCCTCCATTAATCTGGTCAACGACACGATTCAAGGAAACCTGGCCACCGGGAGTGGTGGCAATCCAGGCAATGGAGGAAACGGCGGCGGCGTCTACATGGACGGAGCAAATATCAGCATCAAGATGTGTGGCACCCATGTTGACACCAACCAAGCCAACGCTTACGGAGGAGGCTTCTTCTTCGTCGATGACGCTACCAAGGGGACAGCCGCAATCGATCAATCCTCTTTTAATGGGAACTCCGCCGCCTTTGCCGGCGGACTATATCTCCAAGGCGCAACTGGTACCTTGACCAACTCGAGCGTTGTCAACAATCAAGTTAAGGCGATCGACGGTATCGGCCCATATGCTCCGAACGCATTCTTCGATGCTGATTCACTGGGGAGCCTGAGCAGTGACGATATAGCGCCGTGATGGGCTGTTCACCACTAATGCTGGTCTCCCATCCTCCCAGGAATGCTGCAACAGGTGGTGAGTAGGCCGGCGGGATTTCACCGCCAGCCTCTCTCAGAACCGTGCGTGAAGCTCTCGCCTCACACGGCTCCCATCAGGCAAACCAACCGTTGGTTGCGAGACGCCAGTGTACGAAGGCTGCGTCCGGTTTCCGAGCTAGCTGCTCTAGAAAGCGGCCAGCTCGGGTAGGACGCACCGCAAAGCGCTTAAATTTTCGTCGCGCCCAACGCAGCAGCGTCAAGTTGACGTGCCGGTAGATGGGCTCTAACGCCGAAGGCGTGAAGCGTCCGTAGTACTCGATCCATCCCCGCAGGAGTGGATTGAGACGGCGGGCGATTTCCTCCAGCGTAAGTTGCGTTTGTCGGCGAATTTTCAAGCTCTTGATCGTCGACCGTATTTCCTTCAACGCTGCAGGGCTGACCGCTGGGTTGAATCCACAGAATAATTGCCGATTCCGCGTATTCTTGACCAAGCGAGGCCGAAAGCAGTAACCGAGGAAGTCGAACGTGACATTCGGATACTCCGCATTGCGTTTTACGTCTTTACAGTAGACGATCCGGGTTTTGACGGGATGCAGTTCCAGATGGCATTCCGCCAGTCGGGCTTGAAGGTCAGCCTTGAGTGCTTCGGCTTCCCGCTCCGTCCGGCAGTGAACCAGTCCGTCATCTGCATACCGACACCAAAGGAGGTTGGGATAGGTCCTCTTCATCCACAGGTCAAACGTGTAATGCAGGAACAGATTGGCCAAGATGGGGCTGATTACGCCTCCTTGCGGAGTGCCGCGTGTCCTCTCCATTCTTATGCCGTCCTGTTCCATGGGAGCCGTCAGCCATCTCTCGATGTAGAGTAGCGCCCAATCACACGTCACATGTTTCCGAACAGCCTTGAGCAGTAACGCGTGGTCGATGTTGTCAAACAGACCCTTGATATCGAATTCAAGAACCCAGTCATATTTCCAACACCTCTCCCGCGTTACACCCACAGCATCCAGAGCCGACTTTCCCGGTCTGTAACCGTAGGAGTCCGGAAGGAAAATGCGCTCCATTTCCGCCTCAATCATCTGTTTGACCACCACTTGTGCGATGCGATCGCTCACAGTGGGCACTCCCAAAATCCGCTCGCCTCCACTCTTCTTGGGGATGGAGACAGCACGAACAGGGGGCGGAAAGTAGCTCCCCGAACTCATTCGATTCCAGATCTTGTAAAGATTTCGCTTCCAGTCTGTCTCGAACTGTTTGAGGGTCTGACCATCCACTCCCGCCGCACCATGATTGGATTTGACCGCCTTATACGCCTTGTACACTTGACGCTTATCTATCTTGAACGGTTTGTCTTTCATAGCGCTCGACGTCATCCTGTCTCCAGTTGTTTCGAACCTATGATTGTCTGACCCGATCCCTTCGCTCCAGCCCCATTACAGAGCCTTCATCGCTACTACGGACCGGTCCGCCCCAGGCCATCGCATCGGTACTCTCGCCTCGTGGTTTTCTTCCCTTGTGCTTCTCCCTTGGCATCGATGACCTGGTTCCTGCAGTTCCGCACAAAAGCCTGTGTCGGTCTCACGCCCCCTATACGCCGACTGCCACCCGCCCCGTCATCAGGCTCCTAGCGGGCTTGTCCCAGAAGACAGCATCACCTCTGGTTTCGACAGCACCTAATACTTAACGACGCGTCATCGAAGGGTTTGCTTGCGCTCGTCTTTCCGACACTCACCCGCCCCGGGTCTTGCCCGGGACTCTCACCCGACGCTCACCACCACGGCTCTTTACCGCAGCAACTCGGGCTGGTTTGAGACCTGCTCCTGAAAGCCGATCCCGAGGGGCCTACCCTCATCTTCTATGCAGCTTTACAACACGGATTCATTTCATGTTCTACTCCTTCCGTGCTTCTGCAACACACATGCTGCCCCTTTAGCTCCCTAAACGCAGCTACAAGTTGCGATGTTGTTGCCTGGTGCAGGCCTTTGTATTTGTAGAGACATAAAAGGAGCATGGTAGTGGTAGTCTGCCGGGTATGTCAGAGAAACGCTGGGATCGTCACCGCACGGAGCAGGGGAAGCACGAACCGCAGGGGCACGTTAAGGCGCCCGATCGTGAGCAGCATGGGCACAGCAAAGCAAACCATCGGTCCCCAAACGGCCATTGGCACCCTTACGGGGAGTTGCATCGTGCCGAGCCGGGCTCGCGTGGGTTCGATCTGGCGAAAGCGGCCGTAGAGGACCTGCACGAGGCCGGGTTCAAGCCGGAATTTGGCCGGGACGTGCAGCAGCAGGTTTCGGAGATCGAGCAAGGCATCGCGCATTGGCGTGATGCCAAGAGCGCGGCCGATCTGCGTGGGCTGGGTTGGTCTTCGATTGACAACGACACATCGAAGGATCTCGATCAGATTGAGGTGGCAGAGCGTGTGCCGACGGGCATTCGCGTGCACGTAGCGATTGGTGACGTCGCCGCAGCGGTCGAGAAGGAGTCGCCGATCGACGAGCATGCGCAGAATCAGACGCAGACGATCTATACGGCGGTGAAGAACTTTCCAATGCTGCCATCAGAGCTTTCGGCCGGGCTGACATCCCTGAATGAAAACGAAGATCGCCTGGCGATTATGATGAGCTTTACTGTGGCTTCGAATGGCGAACTGCTGGACGAAACGGTTTCGCGGTCATGGGTGAGGAATCGTGCGCAATTGGCGTACTCACGCGTGGGACCGTGGCTTGACGCGGACGGCAAGGACACGAAGGACGTCGTACATCTACGCTCTGACAGCGCGCGCGAGCATGACAGTGATGAAGCTGCGTTGACCAAGATAGATGGCAAGAGCAGCCTGCCCGCAGATTGGCTTGCGGAGCAGCTTAAGTTGCAGGATGAAGCCACCGCGGCGCTGCATCGCACGAGGATCGCTGCAGGAGCCCTGGACTTTCACAAGGCGGAAGCTGAGCCGGTGTTGATGGATGGTCACATTGCGAACGTCCACGAAGTGACACAGAATCGCGCGATGCATCTGATCGAAGATCTGATGGTAGCGGCGAATGGCGTGATGGCCCGTGCGCTGCGCAAGGGCGGACGCAGTGGATTGCAGCGGGTGGTGAAGACGCCGGAGCGTTGGAATCGCATCGTCGCGCTGGCGCAGCTAAAGGGGAGGACTCTGCCGGAGCAGCCGGATTCAGTGGAGTTGAATTTGTTCCTGCAGGCGCAGCGGGAGGGTGATCCGGATCATTATCCGGACCTGGCCGTGGCGGTGATCAAGCTGATGGGGCCGGGTGAATACATGCTGATGCGCGCCGGTGATGATCCGACGGGGCACTTTGGTTTGGCGGCGCGCGACTATACTCACTCGACAGCGCCCAACCGCAGGTTCCCAGATCTGGTAACTCAGCGTGTGCTGCATGCGATGATGAACGGTGCGCCTCCGCCCTATACGGATGGGGAGTTGGCGGCTATCGCGCAGCACTGCAACGAAGCAGATAAGGCATTGCGAAAAATTGAGCGCAGGATGCAGAAGCGCATGGCTGCGGTGGCGATGAGCGGCCACGTCGGCGAGGACTTCAAGGCTGTGGTTACGGGCTCGAGCGATAAGGGCGTTTATGCGCGAGTGATCGACCCTCCCTTTGAAGGGCGCGTGGTCGAGGGAGAAGATGGGCTCGATGTGGGCGATGTAGTGCGAGTGAAGCTGATCCGCACAGACCCGGCGCGAGCGTTTATTGATCTTGTCCGGGTGTAGTTACTCCAGGGTTCCTGCAAAACGGTTTCCGTTTAAAGGGACAGGTACCGATAACCAGACTTCACAGGCATCGTCGGGTTAGCCGGTTCTACGTCCAGGCGGGACTTCGAGACACTTCATCGTCCGAATGCCCACGCCACCATCAGCGGGAACTCTTCCCGCCAAAATGCGTCCCCGTGCGATCCAGCTCTCTCCTTCATCACGACGTCCGCACCTGCATCGCGCAGCGCATCCGCCCATCTCCTCGCGTTTGCGAGGAAGAATGGCTCCTGTGTACCAGCGACAAGGTATGTGCGCGGGAGCGGACTCGGCAGAACACCACGCGGCTTGTAACCTGCGCCAGGCGACGCGCAAAGGACCGCACCGTAGACGTGTGGATGCCTAAGCCCAAGAGCAAGAGCCATTTCTCCACCCGCCGAGGCGCCGAACACTGCGGTACGTTCAGTGGGCAGGGCCACGCGAAACCGCGATTCCGTCCATCGGCGAACGTCATCTACGAACAACTTCTCGTGTGCCGCGAACCGTTCGGGATCAAAGCCCGGTGAGTACTCATGGAGCCGCAGCATCTCATCGGTGTGCCGATGGACACCGACGATCATCGTGGTCGGAATGTCCGCCTTCTCAAGCAATGGCCCCCACTGCGAGATTTGCTGTCCGTCGCCGGCGAAGACGATTGATTCGGGTGGGCCAGGTGGAATGTATGCCGTGACTTGCCGTCCACCGTCGTACTCGAATGTCCCCGTGACAAACTCTCCCGAGACAACGCGGGTGGGCTTGGCCGTCGCTCCGTCGGGCTCACCTACCTTGCGGTTGACGCGGTTGCGTGCTTGCTTCTCCATGGCGTTGCCTACATTTATAAAATAACGCCTAGTGCGGCGTTCCAAGGAATCGCTTGCGCATTTTCGCCACGATTGTGAACTCCGGATCCACCACGTTTGAGATCTCGTACTCCATCCCTTGGCCGAGCAAGAGGCTGGCGCCGCGTTCGTCGAATCCATAACTATCTATGAGCCAGTGCATCAGCTCAGTGGTCGCGTGCTGCAGGGCTTCATTGAGAGCTCGCGAACTGCCAAGCACCATGATGTAGTCCTGATTTTCGAGGCGAGGCCAGTTGATTTTTTTTGCTTTAATGAGGTCCACGGAGAATTCGACATCGAGCGATGTCTCAATGGCACTCCCAACCACTTCGCCATCGCCTTGCCGCGCGTGACCGTCGCCCAGAAAGAACAGCGCGCCCGGCTCGAACACGGGCAACATCACAGTGGCCCCAGCGCCCATGCCGTTGTAGTCCATATTGCCGCCGAAGTTATCAGGGTAACTGGTGGGGATGGCTGCCTTGTTGTCCGGCGCGGTTCCCACGCAACCCAACATGGGGCGCAGCGGCAACTCGATGCGGGGCCCCTTGAACTCGGCCGGATCGGGATAGGCGATGCCTTTTTGTTTATCGATCTGCCAAGTCATCGTCTTCGGTTCCCTCAGCGCATCCTGGCGTAAAAAGATGGGATCGGCGGTGTAGGGGGCCAGCAGGGTTGCGGAAAAGCCCGTGGCGCGGTTGGTCTCCAGACGCAACAAATGAACCACGAGGGTGTCACCCGGCTCGGCGCCTTCGATGTAGAAGGGGCCTGTCTCCGGATTGGGCCTCTGACCGCGCTGCACGCCGGCGGAGTCCACGCCGCGCGAGTCGATCGTGAAGGTGACAACGTGGTCGCCTGGCTTGATGCGAAGCACGGGTTTATGCGCGCCAGAGAAGGTGTTGTAGAAGTCTGTAGGCTCAAACCGATGGGTTTCAGCGAAGCCAGTGGCAGTCAGCGCAAGCATCAGGAGCAGCAATTTCATATACACCCTCCAGTTTGGGAGAGTATATCGGACTCGTTGCTGGCCCAGGTGCAGCCAGAAGCAGTCTCGAAACACTTGCTATCGGCCCTCTCCTCCTCCACCGCCCGGGCTGACTGAGCGACCGATTCGGGCGCATGCCCATACAAAGATGAAAAAATTGACGGGGACCGATATCATTCCTCTTATTTGTTTCCCTTATCTCTCCGAGGAGAACATGCTGCATGCGAAGCATCTTCGAGCCAAATGCAGGCCAGGCGATAAAGCAGAGAATCTCGCGTTTGCGGCCCGAAAGCGAACGTCTATGGGGCAAGATGAATGCGGCCCAAGCAGTGGCGCACCTCTCAATAGGAATCGAACAGGCTGTGGGCGACGTGCTTCCACCGCGCCTGCTCATCGGACGGCTCATCGGTGGTTATATCAAATCCAAGGCACTCAGTGGCGACACCCCCATGCGACGAAATTCTCCAACCGTGCCTGGCTCCGCAGTGCTCGACGATCGAGACTTCCTCGCGGAACGTGACCGGCTCAACGGATTGATTGATCGTGTTATCGCGGGCGGCCCAGCAACATGCACGGCTCACCCACACAGCTTTTTCGGAAAGATGGCCCCGGAGCAATGGGGAATTCTCATGTACAAACATCTCGACCATCATCTGCGGCAGTTCGGTGTTTAGGAAATGTAAGGAGCGGCCAAGTGTATCCGGTCGCATTGTCGAAAACCAACTGGGGGTTCTGGCCGTGAGAACGACCGTGTCCTGGCCAGGGATAACGTCATGAAGTCAAAGCAGACTCGCGGATTGATGTGGTTGGCCGTGGCTTTCGGCATTTATGTCGTTGTAGCCGCGATGGTCATTGCGGCAGCCCATGCGCTCGGCCAGCTGAGGGACAAGTCTTTTTGGATCGGCGTAACCGGCAATCTGATGGCGAGCCTAATCGAAGCATTCGCACTAACCGCCATCGTTTCAGGGGCCCTCTATGCACGTGAGCGGAAGCGGTGGGGCTATGCGCGAAACCTGGCCCGCGCACGCCTCGTCAACGCGATTGCAATGGCGTGGAGCGCCATCGTTGGCCCCGATGATCACAATATCAATCGGATCCAGGTAACTTACCACTTTGACAGCGTCACCACGGACTTTGGCCCTGATTTTCAGTCGCTCATGACAGGATCGGAAATTTTTAAACGCTACGAGATTGGCAAGTCCCGCGAGACAAGGAGAACATACGATCCTGAAGGTGTCGCTAGCCAACTGACGACGCTCTCTGGCACGCTTGCTACGGTGATTGAGAATTTGGAGAACACGTTGGCCCTATTTGAAAATCAATGTGGTCCTGAATTGTGGTCGACCGCGCTGCAGACAATAGAGGAAATCAAGCGGTTCCGTACGTCTCTCTCCCCTCGGAGCGGACCCGCGGCGGATGTAAGCGTTCAAACTGCCGTGGTCCTGGATTCGCTCGCACAAACTGGAGCTGTGATAACGCGCGGCGTACCGCCGGAGTCTTCCGAAGCGTATGGAAAGAGGGTTTTCAAGGAAGCAATGGAAGGGAGCGAGAAAATCAAACAAACGCTTGCCCGTATAAAGAAATAGAAATTTAGCAGTTGCCTCCTGAGAACCTGGTGACGGAACGTTTCCGCGTTCACAAGCGACTGCACGCTGAACGTTCGGAACGCACCAAACCCCTTATGCTCAACTTAGATAGAGATCCATGAGCATTTGTTGCCCCGGCTCTAGCTTGACCGCTTCTTGAATCTGTTGTTCGGATGCACGTAGCGCGTAGCGAAGTTGGGATGTATAGACCTTGATGTCCCTAACTTGCCAACAAGGGAGCGGGCCACCTAATCGGGTTATCTGCACTTGACTTACCATTGTGCTGGTCTCCTCAGTTACGAATAAAATGGCCCTCGGGCCATTCGGTGAATCGGGCGTTATGCCTGGTCGATTTCTGTTGTTTTTACTGCGTCTTCTTTTAAAGCCAACGGCGGCAGTGTGATTAAATTCCCATCACGAAGAATCACGCGTGGATCTTCCGTGGGCCGGGGTTCGATGCGATGAGGCAGGTCGCCAGTTCTGGTTGAGAGGTGCTTCTTCAAGTCGGACCTTCGGAGCAAACTCATACGGTTCTCCAGCAAGTCTGTTGTATGTGATGAGTGCCCGTCTGAAGCCAAGCAATAAACAGCTGGAGGCGAGGGAGGGAATCCGGGCTATTTATGAATCATACGCTTCGCGAACGACCAGGCCGCGAAAGGTCCTGTTTCAGGACACTCTTCGGGGACGCGTCACGAGACTGCCCTCTCACGCTCTCGATCGATTGCCAACCAAAAAGCTGATTAGGGCAAGATGAGTCTCAGCCGCCCCTTCGGGACTGAGTTTGTCGCCAAACGAGCCGCCCGGCCCGTACACACATACTTTATTTCCGTGGGACCGTCTAATCCTTAGGAGCCGGCTCCCGATGGAATTCATCGACGCAACTTCCTACCCAGCGACACGGAGGCTTCCGGTGGAGTGGGCACCGGAAGCTTCAACGTGCGGGGATGAACGTTCCCAGAAAGGACCTACTTTCCTGGCTTGGGGGGGAAGGTCTTGAACATTTTTGCAATGTCCTGATCAAGCTGCTTGGTGTTTTTGGAGTCATTGGAGGAGAGATTTTCGGTTGCGATACCGCGCCACAGAATCTGCTTTGAGCTGCCTTCAAACAGATCGATTACAAGATTGCCGACATTCTGATTGGTGGTCGTCGTGGTGGCCACCCCGGATCCGAAACCCGGTCCCCAGCCGCCGCCCCAACCCCAGCCACCCCAGCCCCAACCGCCACCCCAGCCACCTCCAAGTCCGTCGTACATGGTTTGGATTTCCTGCTGGTCATGGATGTTGTCCGTAGCAAAGACGGTTACGGAACCGCCCGTGGGCGCCAGCGTCCAACCCTTGGCCTGCAGTTGCTGATTGACTGCATTCTGCACTCGTGTGACAAAGAAGGGGTCCGTAGTCTTAACCTTGCCCCAGGAATAGGTTTTGTACTGCGAGAAGTCGGCCGTGTGGTTGTAGTCCGTTTGTACGTTACCAGCGAAGGCTGTTGCCGTGCCCATCAGGGCTGCGGCCAAAAGTGCGGCCTGTACATAGCGTTTCATAGCTTTCCTCTTTTCCCATTGAGATTGCTTGGGGATCGTTGGATTGCTATGCGATGAGCCTCCAACGTCCAAAGCGAAGATATAGCTGAACTCAAGCAAAAGATATAAGTGTTACTACATGATGACCGTGTGGTACCACACACCCCTCGATGTCGCAGCCAGTTTATGCCCTGAGGGGAAAAGAGGAAAAAAACGCAGACAAGGAAGTGACAATCTCTTGACCTTTTCCCTATCGAATTTGGATTACAAATTAGATCAGGACTCACGTATGACCATGAAATCCATTCTGATCACGGGAGCGTACAGTGGCATTGGCGAGGCAGCAGCTCAATATTTTCTCGAACGGGGCGTGTCCTTCGCCGACTCGCCGTGATCCATACGCCTCATCTTGAAAAAGTATGGCGTTTTGCGTTAAGCTCCAGTTTCATCGCCGCGGCTCCACTCCCCTAACGCGGCGTTTTGCAGTAATTGCCTTGCGTTTTCCATCGTGCGGGTGTGTCGATCATCGGTACAGTTGCTTTGCTTTCGTGAAGCGATTGCCACGGCTATCAACTGTAATCTCCGCTCTTTTCATCTATCCGGCCCGTGAGCTTGTGGGCCTGCAGGAATTACAGGATTTTCCGTGACCGAAATATGGGCTAAAGGGGTTTTTCAGGAATTAGTTGCGGTACGAACGAACTCAAGCGTTCGGGATCAAGTAAAATCCGCCGCACCAGCCGGCCGCCGTATCGTTGCACTGGATGGTTTGCGCGGAGTCGCGGCGATCATGGTTTTGCTGCACCATGCGCTGCTGATGCTTCCCCAGTTCGCAGACTACGAATGGTATGGCAGGGTGCCGGCGCATAGTTCCCTGGGAACCTTCCTGTTGCTGCGCACACCCCTCCGGCTGGTTTGGTCGGGGCAGGAGCGTGCCATCATGTTCTTTGTGCTGAGCGGTTTCGTGCTTTGCCTGCCGTGGCTTGCGGGAAAGCCGCAGTCGTACGGGCGCTTTTTGCTGGGCCGCATCTGCCGTATTTATCCTCCCTATATTGCCGCGATGGCGTTGGCGGCTCTCGCCAGCATGCTCGTTGGAGGCCATGTGCTGCCCAAGGCCAGCATCTATTTCAACCAGCTGGGCTGGGCGCGCTATCCGGATGCGGGCACCTTACCCAGCATTCTGCTGCTTCTTACCAATCACCACAGCGACTACATCAACGAGGCAGTATGGTCGCTGACCTGGGAGGTGCGAATTGCCATCCTGTTTCCCCTTCTCATGCTGCCGATCTTGCGCTGGCGCACTGCCGGAGCCGCGCGAGTCTATCTGGTTCTTCTGCTTTTCGGGCAGGTAGCCAGGCACTTGCTGAGCACGCATCCCAGTTTCGGCCAGGAGTTGGGGGATGGCTGCCGTTACACCGACTGTTTCGTACTTGGCACGGCCATCGCGATGAACCGGGTCAAGATCGGTGAGTGGTTTGGCCGCCGTCATTCAGCGTTTGGTTGGCTTTGTCTTGCGCTGGGGTTGGGACTCTGCTGGGCGCCGTGGCCGCATTTCCATGAAGACATCGTCGGTATCGGCGCTGCGCTTCTCATCGTGGCCATCATCGGCACGGACGGCCTGAGGCAATGGCTGGCAAAGGATTACTGGCTATGGCTAGGACGACAATCGTATAGCCTCTATCTCATCCATGTGCCGATCGTGATGGTGATCGTCATCCTACACAGAGGGGTCGTTCCGCTGTTGGCCTGCCTCCTGGTTATTCCTGTCTCTATAGTGTTGGCGCAAATCTTCCATCTGCACGTGGAGCTGCCCTCGGTTGCGCTGGCGCAGAAGGCGGCCGGCTACGAGCGCAAAAAGACGGCGGTTGCCGTCGCGTCGTAGCGGGTTTCCATGAACACGCTTGCTAGCTGGATCTGTTCGGCAGATCGACCGGTTTTCCGTGTGGTGTATGTCGATAGGCGTCGGCCCAGGCTTCTTTGCGAGCAAGCATCTCGTTTGGGTTGGAGAGCCCTTTCGCGGTCACGAGACGTTCAAGCGCAGCCAGCCAGTGTTCGTAGTAGGCGGAGCCATCGTCCGGGTGGCCCCGGTCGGCCGCGGACTTGAGTTCATCGGCCAGCACTGCCGCCCACTCTTTCCAGGTGAAGTAGCCTTGAGCGGAAAGCCGTACGGCCAGCGCAAAGGCTTGTGCTTGCCACGGTTCAGCAAAGACGGGACCGCCTTCGTCGCGAGGGAGCGAGGGCAAGGAAGCGAGCCGGTCGTGATCGGATGGCAATTCAAGCATGATCGAGGTAACTATCCCACAAATCTATGGAAACCGAATCGCGCGGCGAGGCGTCCTCTCCCCACAACTCCTGCGCCGCAAAACGTACCGAATACAAGTGCTGCGGTTGCTCGCCTAGAAAATGCGCGTTTGTATCCGGGAATACGAAGATCCCGTGGCAGCGGACGACGGCGCCCTTTTTGCCTCTCGCGTATCGTGGCAGGCGAGTGTGGCCCAATGGATTCATATTCCGGGCGCGGACCTGCTGCCCCACTTCGAAGCGAGCCTTGGCGCCGGCTTGCGGTCGCATAAAATTGCCGCGAAGCCCGGCCCCCGCGGATACGCGGTCGACGGTAAGAGGCGGAGTTGCCTTCTGCGAACCCGGCGCGGGCTTGCTGCTCTCCATCTCCTCCCGTGTCACGAAGCCAAACTTCACCAGGAACTCGAGATTGCGGGTTAGCCATCTCTCGTAATAGCTCATCTGCAGATAATCCGCAGGGGGAAGAAGCTCGATACCGTAACGGCCTGCGTCGATATTCCACTTACCCCAGGCATTCATCGCGCGGTTCATGGCATACACACGGCCTTCCCAAGGCTGGTGAAATACGGGCTCGTTCTCTTCCCGCTCGATCTTCCCCATATCTTGCATACCGCCCATGTCGTGGATTCCGTTCATGGTTTGCCCCCCGCGGGCGCTGCGACCTTGGCCACCCCGATCATGGAATCGCGCGTGACCAGAGCCGCGAGTTCCTCCTCCGTCATCTTTTCTGTGCCCGCCGGCCTTTCCGGCAAGACGAGGTAGCGGATCTCCGCCGTGCTGTCGGAGACCCGGACCTCCACGTCTTCGGGCACCTGCAGGCCAAATTCGCGCAAGACGCCCCGGGGATCAATCACGGAGCGCGATCGATACGGCGCCGATTTGTACCAGACAGGAGGCAGACCGAGGATCGGCCAGGGATAACAGGAACACAGCGTGCAGACCACCAGGTTGTGGACGCTCGGGCTGTTTTCCAGCACCACCATGTGTTCGCCTTGCGCCGCTCCATACCCGAGTTCTGCGATTGCTGCTGAGGCATTGTTGAGCAGTCGTCCCTTATATGCCGGATCCACCCAGGCGCGCGCCACCACGCGAGCTCCGTTGCGCGGTCCAATCTTGTTTTCGTAAGCGTCTACCAACGCATCCAGGGCGGCCCGATCTACCAGGCCCTTTTCCACGAGCAACGATTCCAGTGCCTTGGTTCGCAGAGCCGGATCGGACGGAACGACCTGGTGGTCGTGATGATGGTCATGATCGTGCGTGGGCATAATTTGCGACAGCCATTACAGTTTTCGGTCTCAACCGGGCTTCTGCTTTGGCATCCTCGATGGGCAATATCTTAACACCCAGCGACCGTTCTCCAGGGGAATGGATGTTGGTGTCCACAACAGGCTGCCATCCTAATTTGTAACGATGAGCGGCTTGTGTGAGAGCCGGGACTTCGGTTGCTGATTCTGTCCATCGAGCACCCCTTGGTCGAGTGTCGTGGTATCCCACTCAAGCCAAAATACGGCTTGAGTGGGATACCACGACATCAACGCATTCAGCTCGTTCGCCTGCAAAATGCCGTTATAGTTTGGCGACTACTGTGTTCCCGCGTTCGTGGGAGCGACCCCAACCACGAGCAGTGTGCCCCCATCCAGTTCGATATCTCTCCTCGCTCCGAGCAGGATGCTGGAAGCATCGGCCATCCTGGGATCTCGTTCTCCAGGTGCGTTGTTCGCTACCAGCACCCCGGGAATGGACGTTGTGCGTATTGCTATCTGGCCGGTCTGGGCTACGACCGTCCCTGCCGGCGGGCCACCGTTTGCAGCGGACGCTGGTCCGGGAGAGCCGCCCGGGCCCGGGTTAGAAGATCCGGCAGCCTGCGACCCGTTCGGGGCTGCACCACCTACGGCAGAGGCCCCGCCGGCCGACGCTGCCCCCTCCGCGGGAGAGATGGACTGAATCTGCGAATGCACGGGCATGGTCTTGCCGCCCTTCAGCTCAACGCGGTCGAACTCCAGCGCCATTTGGGAATTCTGGCCCGGCTGGCTCGGCTGGACGGCGATCACATGGCCCACCAGCTTCGATCCCTTGGGAATCTCTGTTCCGTCCGGAGTCTTTATCGACGTCTTGGTCTGGACTACCACGCTATCGCCGTTCTTGGCGGTTTTTGAGTCCAGCTTTTGTGTAAGCTCGCCGTTGACCGGACTCATCGGTGCGGTGGGTGCTGCCGGGGTCGCGGACGAACTATACGAGGGTGCCGGCGCCGTGCTTGAAGGGTTTTGCTGCGCCCAAAGCGGGGAGCTCGCCAAGGCGAATAGGCTGGTTGCGAGCGCTGTGCGCGTTTTCATGAAAAATCCTCCATGGGTTTCCTCGCGCTTGCGAATCCGCACGTCGACGACGCGCCGCGAGATTTCTAATAGGAGGGCAACCGGCTTGCCAAACCCAGCGTGCGAAACCAGGAACCCACGGCGCGGATCGCCCAAAGGGTTGAATCAGAATCGATTAGCATTCGACAACGCGGCGATCGATTTAATCCTGGAAAGAGCGTTGGGGCACCTTCTCTCCGCAAATCGAGTAATTTTTCCAGGTCGAGTCATTCTTCCCGGTCAAAATTAACCTTGCTCCGGCGTTGCCGTTATTGATGACGACACACATTGTTACAATTAGAAACACGAAGAGGCGGCGCGGCCATCAACGCCCAGGGCTGCCGCAGCGGTGGGTTTCGCGGCAGCCCTGGGTTTCGTGGACCTCCACGAAACTTATAAGAAGCAGCCAGCGGTTACCGCGTCACCGTCGCTGACGGGACGAAGGAAAATGCCTCTTCCAGCAAATCAACCGCTCTTTCCAGTCCATCGTTTTCAGCGATGGACTTTTTCAGCTTTTCGGCATTTTGACGGTACTCGGAATTGCTCAGAACCTCATCAATGGCCCCTGAGAGTTTGGCTGCAGTCACGCCAGGCAGGTCAACGACGACACCTGTCCTGGTCTGTGCAATCCTCGCCGCCACGCCGAATTGATCGTTGGCAACCGGAAGGGCTACCATCGGCACTCCCTGCGCCAACGATTCCAATGTAGTGTTTAAACCGGCGTGGGTGATGCACAAGGCGGAACGCTTGAGCAGTTCGAGTTGGGGTGCCTGTTGAACCACAATCGCCCTGGCCGGCACAGACTTAATGTACGCGGGATGTAGATTCGGACCGACGGAAAGCACCAATTGCAATCCAGGACGATTCCCCACTGCTTCTGCAATCGTGTTGAACACCGCATCCTGGCCATTCATCAGCGTTCCCATTGAGGCATAGATCAAAGGATCTCCCGTCAGGTGGTCCCAGGGAAAGTTCGTGTCCATGCGACCCAATCCATCATGCCAGGGAGCGGTGTAATGGAACCGCTTCGGCCACGTCGCAGCCTCGAAATCAAACTCCCTTGGCATTTGAACCATCCAGGCCAGCCTGGAGATGGTAGCAAACGGATCTTTCCAGTCGATATGCAGACCAACCTCCCTGGCATACGCACGGACCACCTCGATACGACGCTTTATCTATCTGAGCAAACCTTTGCACTCCCTCACGGTTGCGCGCGAACGCTTCTGGAGTTGTCTCATGTGGCCATGGATACACGCAGAGCGGAGTGTTCCCCGAAAAATCGAAGGGAAGCGCATTGGAAATGTGCACGTATGGCATGCCAAGATGCATAGGGACCAGCCCAAGGTCGAACATAGCCTCATCCAGCACCACGGCATCGATGCCTTTCTTCCGGAGAAGTCGTGGCAACTCTGCAAATGCCATTTCCATAAATTCAGCCACCTTCTGAAAGGTGAACTCCAGCGCCTCCTGACCCTGCAGTTTGCTTAATTGTCCAAGAGTCTCGGCTAATTGCCCTGGTGGATACTGTTTTTCTCCGAAAGGGACGAAGCGAAGATCCGCCGCCCGAATAAGTGGTTCCACGTCGGCGGTGGCGATCATCACGACGTCATGGCCACGCGACTTAAGCCGGCGAGCTAAAGCAGTTGTGGGATACAAATGACCAGGTGCGGGAAGGACTACAAATGCGATTTTCACGGTGACCTCCGATGATTTCCAGGTCGATGTGGATTGCGCATACGGCGCGTCCCATCGACCTGGGCTGAGCCCCCCCGAGCTCAGTTGCTACAAACCGACAGGTCACCTTTTATTCCTCGACTAGTCCCTCCCCGCGGATTGCGAGAAATCCCTGCAACCACGATTCTCACCCCGGGCGGAATAATTCCCCCCTTTCCCGTGTCTTCCTAAGTGGGGTCGCGTATGGCGGCGCCTCTTGAGTCCGGCATCAGTTGCTTCCACGGACGCGAGACACCACGAGAATGGAGAACGACCTGAAATGAAAATTGGCTTTATTAGTATGCCGCTCACTGGCCACCTCAATCCGATGATCGCCCTGGCCCGCAAATTGAAGTCCCGCGGACACGAGATCGTCTTCATCGGGGTCCCGGATGCCGGCCCCGCAGTCCACGCGGCCGGCCTCGATTTCGTCTCCTGGTGCGAAGAGGAGTTCCCTGCCGGATCATGCGCCGTTGCTCTCGCTCCGGTGGCGAAGCTCCACGGCACCGAGGCAACACACTGGACGATTCAGGGGGCGGGCAGAGCCTTCTTCCAGGCTGCGTCGAAGCAATTGCCGCACACCATCGCCGAAACGCGTGTGGACGCGCTGGTGCTGGACACGATCCACATGTACCTCGAGGTCGTCCCCATGAGCCTGGGCATGCCGTATGCGCATGTATGGGCTATTTTGAATATCGACTTTTCCGGAACCACGCCTGCTTCTGTGGTGCCGGGGCCGTACGAGGACACTCCGGCGGGACACGCCCGGAATCTCGAGGGCCTGAAGAAGAATGACAACGCATTCTTCGGCCTCGTGCAGCCTCTCGCCGAAGAATATGCTGAGCGGGCCGGCCTCATGCTCGACTGGAGCAATCCACCTGCAACCGTCTCCAGGCAGGCCGCGGCCATCGTGTCGCAAACGCCCAAAGAGTTTGACTTGCCCGGCATTCCCTGGCCTTCGCAGTTCCACTACGCCGGTCCCCTCTTCGACCGTGGAGGCCGCGAGCCTATCCCTTTTCCGTGGGAGAAGCTGGATGGCAGGCCCCTCATCTACGCATCGCTAGGAACCCTGGTGAACGGCATGACGAGCATCTATCAAACCATTCTGGCCGCAGTCGGACGGATGCCCGAAGCCCAGGTCGTTCTCGCCAAGGGAAACAATCTCGAGCTCAACGATCTTGGCCCCATACCGCCCAACGTCATCGTGGTTGACAAAGCGCCTCAGCTCGAGCTCCTCGAGCGTTCCGTGCTTTGCATTACGCACGCCGGACTCAATACGGCGCTCGAATCACTCGCACAGGGCGTGCCCATGATGGCCATTCCGATCAGCTATGACCAGCCAGGCGTCGCTACGCGCATCGCCTATCACGGAGTCGGCGAAGTTCTCGAAGTGGACAACCTCACCATCGATGGCCTGCACGCGTCGATTCAGAAGATACTGCATACGCCCGCTTATCGTGAGAAGGCGCAGTACTTCAGGGAAGTGATTGCCAGACGCCCCGGGCTCGAGGTTGCCGCCCAGGCAATCGAGCACGCCTTCGAAGAAGCGCTCGAGAACCGTCCTCTGGAGCTGTCGCGCACGTAGTAGACGCCCTGTCAGGCTTGGTGGTTTCAGTGGATCTCATGAGGCTTCCTCAAAGCCAGGCGGAGGTGAGCGTCCTACGTTGGTTGGGCGACAGATCTCTCGCTTGCCACCAAGCCGGGACAGCGGTGGACGAAAGGGCATAGCGGCCGCTCACGTGGCACTAACGGGGTTTACCCGAAAGTCTGCGATCAACGGCAGGTGATCGGAGGCGATCAGAGCTTTTCGGCTACGCCAGAGGCGTGCCTGCTCAAGCTCGAGCGGCGGCTCGTAGTAATAATGATCTAAGGAGAGCAGCGGCAGCATCCCTGGGTAGGTGCGTGGGAAGCGCAGCCCATGTTGCGGGCGAAAGGTCTTGAAGCTTCGACGAAGTAGCCTGGTGGTCAACCCGGTCGTCCACTCGTTAAAATCCCCGACGATTAATCGGGGATCGCTAAGCCCCTCCTGCCCAAGCACGTCTGAGCCCAAGAGGCGAGCTGCCTGAGAACGCCGCTCCGTATAGCTCGTACCAAGATGGATATTGAATACATGGAGCGCCTGCTTTGTACCGAGCTCGATGTCGACCTGCAGCACACCTCGTTCTTCGCGCTTGCGGTGGGTTAGATTGTGGTTGCGCCAGCCGCGTATAGGAAACTGTGTGAGTGTCATGTTTCCGTAACGGCCGCCGCGCAAAGCGCGGTTGCTTCCGAAGCACCAGGAATACTCAGGGAAGGCTCTTGCGATCTCCTGGGCCTGATCAAAGATCCGAGGGCCTTCTGGCGCATCGACAACTTCCTGCAGGCAGACGATCTCCGCCTGCAGCTCCTGAATGACGGCATTGATGCGGTCCGGCGAAGTCCTGCGATCGAAGCCTCGGCACTTGTGGATGTTGTACGTAGCCACCCGGAAGCGGGTCAGTTCCGCCATTACTGCTGCCGCTCAAGGATCCACCCAAGCAGTTCCGGCGCGCGCTCGGTCACCGGCCGTTTTCGCCATTCGTCGAGCGAAACCCGCCGGCTCTGCTCCAGATCGCCTGACATGTCCCGCTCCAGCCGCTCGGCGAACGCCGAATCGCAGACAGCGAGGTTGATTTCGTCATTGATCCCGAAGGAGCGGTTATCGAAGTTGGTGGAGCCGACCACCGCCCATAGCCCATCGACGCACAGCACCTTGGCATGAATCATCGCGGGCAGGTACTCGTAGACCTCGGCCCCGGCCTTCAACAGTGGGCCGTAACCGGCACGGCTGGTGCTGCGCGTGAGGAGATGGTCGCTCTTGCGCCCCGGAACCAGGATCCGCACCTTCACTCCCCGGTCTTCGATAGCCCGGCATAACTCCCGCATCAGGCTCTTGTCAGGCAAAAAATACGGCGTGGTGATGGAAATGCTGCGCTTGGCCGAGGCCAGGAGCAGTTGAAACAGGATGCGTGCCCGCGTGGACCCGCCGACCGTAGGCGTGCTATTGATCACCATCGCAGCCGTCTTGTTCGGCCAGGCTATTTCAGGAAAATACGCGTTGCCGGTCAGCAACTGGCCGCAGGTGGCCAGCCAGTTTTCCGCGAAGGTTGCCTGCAGATTCGCTACTGCTTCACCCTGAACGCGCACCACCGTGTCACGCCATCGTGGCTGCCCGTGCGCTCCGGAGAACCATTGATCCGCGATACCGGCACCCCCAATGAAACCGATTTCACCGTCGACAATCAGCAGCTCCCGGTGAGTACGATTGTCCAGCTGGGTCATGCGGTACCACGCCGGCGAGTTATACCAGTTGACCTTGCCGCCTGCGTCCAGCAGTGGGCGAAAGAACGCCCGGGTCACACTGGCGCTCCCGAAGGCGTCCAGCACCACGTTGACCGCCACGCCGGAACGCGCCCGTTCTGTCATTGCTTCCAGATACTTGCTCCCGATGGCGCTCTTCTGAAAGATGTATGCTTCCAGATTCACGCTGCGCCGGGCGTTGCGGATCGCATCCAACTCGGCCGTGTAAAAGGCCGGGCCATTCTTCAATACTTCCAGGCTGCCAGTACGGTTTACTTTGGCATCCACCATCGATTCGAGCAGTACGAGGAAGTTTGGCGAGTCGTTGGAAGGCAACTGCTCCCGGTTCGCAATGTCGTACTTGGGAGTAGGGCCGAAAATGCCTGACAGCAAAAAACAGGTGAGGAAGATGAGCGCGATGACGCCCACCACAAAGAGGCCAGTCGGTATCGAGATCAAAAGGACTGTAGCGTACAAGAAAGCGACCCCTCTCACACGGAGTTCGGTCCCTATTCATCGGACAAAAGCTCTCTTCGGACCTTAGATGCGTTTGGACTCGCGCCGGTCGACCGCGCGGGAAAAATTACCTTCGCACAACTTCCAGACCCAGGCTTGGAATCGGGGCGCTGGTCCCGGGTCCAGCATTCCCGCAAACCGGATGCTGAACGAATCTCACTGTGCCCTCATCGTCCTCAAAAGCGAGGCCATAGGAGGAAGCTCCCATAAAGTCTCCCCAGGACTTGGGGACGCCACTGACGCAACCGGAGAATGTAGTGAACTGGTCCTGTGCATGAACCACCGCGGTTCGCTCAAAACCGTGGAACCCGCTCGTGATCACAGCCCCGGTGATGGCCCCGACAATGGTAAAACCTACCGGCCCTAATATCTTCATGCGTTTCAGCCCTTAAGGCCTCGACGAGATTTATACCCTGTTAACAGACGCGGATCAGGTTCAAGGCGCTCAAGCAGGGCGGCAAGAGGTCCCGAGGACCTACCCCCACCACGTTTCGCCCTTTTCCATATGTGATTTAAGCCAGTCCTCGTTGATTTCGAGGCCCAGCCCAGGTCCTTCGGGGACGAGAAACTTACCATTGTGCAATGCAGGCTTCACTCCCAGCGCCATATTCTCCTTGTAGCCACGGAAGGCTCCCAGGACGTTTTCTACTTTGAACAAATTCGATGTAGCCGAGGCCACATGCATGGCCGCGTAGAACTGAATCAGCGAACTGGGGCCGCTATGGAAGCCAACAGGGGTGCGTGTCAGGCTGGCGTATTTGGCGATGTCGCGGCAGGCCGTGATCCCGCCGGCGTACGCCATATCCGGATGAATCACATCGACCACCTGGTTATCCAGAAACGGTTTGAACGCGCCCACCAACTCAAGCCGCTCACCCGTGAGCACGGGCACCCTGGTCGAGCGCTTCAGCTCCAGCCACGCCTCTGAGTACAAGGTGGGTAGCGGATCTTCAATCCACAAAAGATCGGCAGGCTCCACGGCCTTACAAAGTCCGATCGCACTCCGGGGGTCAAACTGTGCGAGGCAGTGCATCGCGATGTCGATGTCGTCGCCTACCGCTTCGCGCACGTTCATGTAACCTTTCCCCGCTCTGCGAAAATCCACGCCATCGAGAGTCGTGCTGTAGGGAAAGCCGCCTTTGCCCGTTGTACGAAACGCATTGACGAGCGTCGAGCCGACAGCGGGGCCGGTAGCAGTGCCGGCCGCAGGCGCGGTCGATGGGGCGCGGACGAGCGCGTTAAATTTGAACGCCGTCAAACCGTCGGGTTCGCTCTTAACGCGGTCTGCCCACGCACGGCATTCGCCTTGGTCGAGCATGTTCGCAATCATGCCGTGCCCATACACTGGAATCTCTTTCTGTATCGGACCGCCGAGCAGCCTGTAGACGGGAAGTCCCAGGATCTTTCCGGACAGGTCCCACAGCGCGATATCTACGCCTCCAATGGTGGGAATGTGTGCCTTGTAGGGGTGCTGCACCCCGGTCATGGCGTAAAAATGCTTCTCGATGGCCAGAGGATCCTGGCCGATCAGCACCGGTTTCATGGTTTCGATAATTGCGCGACAGGCTTGCGCAGAAAAACCGGCCTCGCCATATCCGCTCAAGCCCGCATCCGTTTCAATTTTCACCAGGCAGCCATCGCCGGTATTGTCAAGACCAAGGGTCTTGATGTCTGTGATCTTGACCATCTTGGTAAAAGGAGCGGCCAGGGCTTTGAATTGGATTAGCCACGGGGCGGTCGACAGGCTCAAGGCCGTTTTGACGAGACGGCGACGGGTCATTTTCATGCGGCTGACAGTACCACAAGCTCTGCCGCACGCACCATAGGAACTTTCGCCCGCACTGTACACCTTAGGGGCGTCTGGACGTAGAGCGAAACTCTTTGCCCCGGTGCGGGTTCACACAAGTGGCGGGGAAAGAGGCCACCCACGATGGAAGCCAATGGAGACAGCACTTCCATTGCGGCGTGCACCCTAGCCCGTTTCGGTGTGTAGTAGGAGAACTAGCAAAATGAAATATGCAAATCGTAGATTCATTCCCATACTGGCCTTGGTCCTCGGAGCATCCGTTTCTGGTTTACCGTTTGCGGTTGCGCAGCCTGCCCAGAACGACAACAACCTGCAGGCAGAGGTGGTAAACAAGGCGTTGAACAAGCCGAACCTGAAGGACGTTCAGGCGACAACTCATGACGGAGTCGTTACCTTGACCGGAACCGTACCACTCTTCGCCCTGAAACAAGAGGCGGATAAACGCACGCATAAGATCAAGGGCGTGCAAGCCGTGTCCAACGAAATTCAGGTTGCGGGCACCAACCTTCCCGATTCCGTGCTGGAGGCGAAGCTCGCCAAGGCCATAGCCTATGACCGTGTCGGATACGGCACGACACCGTTCAACGCAATTTCGGTTCAGGTGCAGGATGGAACCGCAACGCTGGGAGGGTTCGCCTACGGGCCTGTTGACGCTTCCTCCGCGATCGCGATGGCAGCCTACACGCCGGGTGTGAAGAATGTCGTCAACCAGATTCGAGTCGATCCGCTTTCGCCGATGGATGACCGCTCGCGCATCCAGCTGTTCCGGACTATCTACGGATCGTCGACCCTCAGCAAATACGCCCTGGACCCGGCAAAGCCCATCCGGATCTCGGTACAAAACGGCAACGTGACACTCTATGGCGTGGTCGACAATCAGATGGACAAGGATGTTGCCGGCATACGGGCCAATTCCGTACCTGGAATATTCAAGGTGACCAACGACCTCAGGGTCGCAGGGGGCTCAGAAAAGAACTAGTCTTCCGTTGGGACGCGGGGGTTTCGTAGAAGCCCCCGCGTTGTATTAGGAGGCGCAGCATATATCATCTACCCTTAACCTCCAAGATGAGGTGGTAGGGGGAGATCAGTGTTTTCCATCGACGGTGTTCGAAAATTCCATGGTTGGGCACACGCCAGTCTCGGTCTGGTTCTTGATCACCTGTCCACCATGCCCGCAGACGATTATGTGAGGGAAGTATCCGGCTTTGGTTTCCGCACACTGCGTGATCAAACGATTCACATTTTCAACTGCGAAGGGTTTTGGCTTCGCACGCTCCAGGGGTTACCGTACGCCGACCGGACGATTGGGGAATGCCCGGCCCTCGCCGATGTAAGAGGCCTGCAGGAGGAAGTCAGCCAATCGACCCATGCTTATTTGTCGATCTTGACGGATCAACAACTCAATGCCGATACGGAGCTTCATTTCTCCGATGGAGATGTCGCCGTCCGCACCCCGGCACTCGTCATTCATCATGTGTTGACGCATGCCTTTCATCACAAGGGGCAGATCGTTGCCATGTGCCGTGTGTTGGGTCGCCCTGCACCCGACACGGATCTGAACCGTTTTGCATGAAGAGCCGCATATTACTTGCTGACTAGAACGCTGGGCCCACCGCTATACCAGCGGAGGCGGTCTTGTTCAGCCAGATTTGGTATTCATTGTTTTCCATCGAAGGCGTGATGGGTTGAGCCACGACGGTGTTGGCGGAATAATCGCCGGGCGCCGCAGGGAAGGATTGATCCTTGCGATAGCCTGACTGCGAGCAAGAGGAAGTCCAGCACGTCCAGCCGATGAGGTTGTCGTGCATGGTGTTGTTGTACAGGGTGGAATTGGCGGTGTTGGCATCGCCGTTGGCCATGCCAACATGTTGCGCCGCGAGCCTGGTCCCATCGGCCAGCATTCCGCTGGAGATGACACGGTTGTTAGCGGCGATGTTGTCGTGTCCGGCGGTGAACGCGATGCCATAGTTCACAGTGCCGACCACCTGGTTGTCGTGGATGCTGTTGAAGGCAGGTGCTTGCTGCGCGCTGTCGTCTGGGCTGCCCTCGGTCTTGATGCCACCGCCATCGTAAGCCTGTGCAGCAGTGTAGGGATAGGCACCCTGAATGTAGGTGTCGTGGATCTCGAGTGGTTGGTTGGGCGTTCCACTCGAGCTCTTGACGTTGATGTTATCCGCGACCAGGCTGTGGCCGGGATAGTTGATCACTTCATTCCAGCCCACGTCGACGCCCGGCACGGCTTGCACCTTATCGAGTTGGATAAAGTTCGATACGCTGCGGTTGGAGCCTACTCCCGGCAAGTAACCGCCGTTGCCATCGCTGAGCAGGCCATTCAGGTTGCGCGCCCGGTTGGCACGGATCACGATGGTCTGTTGTCCGTCCCGATTGCCGGAGTAGCCGTGCACCAGTACGCCGCCGCCGGCATTCTCAACGTAGTTGTTCTCTACATCGAGCCGCGCGGGGGAGGAGGCGTCGAGGAAGGCGCCGTTGGCCTGGCCCTTCACTGCTGAGTTCACAGCCACACCGACACTGTTGCGGACGGTTACATCCGCGCCTGCAACGATGGTCTTGATCAAACCCGCAGCACTGCTGATGTGCGAGTTCTCGATGACCACGGGAGCGGTGGTGGCGACCGTGACGGCCGGCGTCTTGCCATCCGTGCTCTGCCAGTTTCCAGAGTAGGTGCCGGCTTCGGTGATGACGATGGGACTGCTCCAGTTCACCTGGCCGATGCTGCTGATTGCCGGCACCGAGGCTTGATGTCCCTGGTAGCTGCCAGTGATGGTTGCTTTACCGCTTGCCAGCCCTGAAAGCAACCCGGAAGAAGCTGCGGTGATGGTGCGGGTGTCGGACGAACTCCAGGCAAAGTCCGTGGTGACGTCCCTGGTGGAACCGTCGTTGAAAGTGGCGATGGCCTTCAACTGGGTAGTGCTGCCGATGGCGACGGCGGCTTGCGCAGGAACAACGGCTACGGAAGTCAACTCTGCTCCCACTGCGGCGGCGCTGCGCCGCTGCTTCTGTAGCTGCGACAGTATCTGCCCCGCTCACGGCCGCGCGCGCGTTCCCACTCGGCTGCCTGGCCACTGCAGGGGTAAGGGATGAGCTAACCACCGCGCTGGGCACATAGCCAAAACCGGAAGGATAGGAGTATGGCTGGTTAAGCGCACCCCACATGCCCACGCACTTCACCGTGGTCGTGCTGGTGACGGTGAGCGTCCCGCCGTTGTAGTAACCAACAGCCGTGCCAGCTCCAGGTGTTGGGGTGCTGCCGTCGGTCGTACACCAGTCCGTTGTATTGGTGTCCCGGTTGGTCCCCGGATTTGTGATCGTAACCACCTGGGAGCCGCTGAACGTGCCGCTTGCCGGCGACAGGGTAGGGGCTACTGAAGCCGTAGTGCCGGTAACAGCATTAGAGAAAGTATTTCCTGTGCAAGTTGGAGTAGCGGTCTCGCCGTTATTTTCCTTGTTCCAAAAACCGCTGGAGCCGTTGACGCAGTTCTGGTCTGTCCCATTATTCACCAGGTTGAAGTTGTTGTTATTGAACACGAATTGCCCGCTGGCAGACCAGGTGATTGCGTTATAAAGATAGCCCTGGAAGTAGTTATAGTTTGCGGTTGTTCCTGCTCCGCCCCATATCTCGAAGCCTACATCCGCCTGGCCGGTGACCGCCTCGACATCCAGGTTGTAATCGTTGTGGGTTACGCAGTTGGACGGATTGTTCAGAGACGGCGATAGACACCCATTGGCTGCCGACAAATCGTAATTCTGCTGCTCTTTAATGCCAGGCTCGCCCCGGTCATGAAAGCTGTTGTACTGAATGTACGTCAACATAGTCGAACTGCCCGTAGTGTTGCCACACTGAGTTTCATACATGATGCGCTGGATGTGGGAATAGTCGTTGTTGTCGACAACCAGATTGTTGCAGGAACCCTGGGTTTCATAGGTCTTCATCCCCTGCTCCAACCAGTGGAAGATGTTGTACTTGATAGTGACGTTGTTGAGATTGGCCCCCATGCCAACGCCGTTACAGTACCCACCCCCATTTTCCGTGGCGGTTTCCGTGATCGCTCCAGCACAATCACTCAAGCTGGTAGAGCCAAAAACGTTGCTTAGAATGTTCACATTGCTGGTGACCGCTCCCTTTGGACCGCCCCCAAAGTTGATCAGATTGGCCTGTATATTCTGGCCTGCGCCTTGATCCGTGCTGGCCGCATTGACTCCGTGCAGCCAGTTATTTTGAACAGTAAGATTCGTCGTGCCTGGGTTGATCTCCAGGAATCCGCCACCACCGCCCCCACCCGGCTGCTTTCCATCCCAGGCCAGGTACTGAATGGTTTGAGATTGGCTGCACCCCACCGTTGTCTGGAATGCCCATCCTATAAAGCTGGATGAGCCATTGATGGTCGCTGTCTGGTTCGGCGTTTGCGAGTAAGGAACAGTTGGACCGGACAACGACACGCTGCAGGGAATCGTGATCGTCGACGTGATCGGGCCGTATGTGCCGGCGGCAAAGACAATCACCGCGCAGTTGGGAGCGCTGTTAATGGTGCTTTGCAGTGCGCTCTGGCTCGTCCCGCTGTTCACATTGATGGTCGGACCGCCGCAGCCGATCAGGGATGGATTGTTAGGAGGGGGAGTTGATGAATTAACGACAACACTGTTGTGAGCGGTCGCTGACGAATAGTCGGTAGTGTCAGTCGGAGTAAAAGTGGCTGTCAGCGGCAGAGTGCCGGCTGCCGGAACGTTACCCGCTCCAGGATTGTAGGAGAACGCACCGGGCACATTCGCAGTGGCGTCCAGCTGGGCTGCGCTCAGAGCTGTCCCTTGCGTGATGGCCGCGAGTGCGGGCCAGGAGATCACCGGAGTGACTTGATTTACCTTGAGCTGCACCGTGGCTGTAGCGGCAGAATAGGTGGTGGTGTCGGTTGGTGTAAAGACCGCAGAAAGCGTCTGTGTTCCCGCTTTGAGCACGGCGCCGGCAGCCGGTGTGTAAACAAAAGTTCCGGCCACGTTGGCCGTCGCGTTTAGCTGCGTGCTGCTCAAGGCGGCGCCATAGGAGATGGCGGCAGGCGTTCCCCAGTTGATGAGCGGAGAGCTCTTGCCATCCGCCGCATTCACAGTGAGTGAATTGTGCGCCGTGGCAGGCATATAGTCGGTCGCGTCGGCAGGTGTAAACGTAACCGTCAGTGGTTGTGTGCCCACTGGAGGAACGATGCCCGCGGCTGGGCTGTAGGAGAAGGTACCCGGGACATTCGCCGTGGCATTCAGCTGCGCCGCACTGATGGCAGTTCCCTGCTGAATGGCGGCCGGTGGACCCCATGCGATGACCGGGCTAATCTGATTCACGGTGAGCTGCACCGTGGCTGTCGCTGCAGAATAGGTTTTTGTGTCGGTTGGCGTGAAGACCGCGGTGAGCGTCTGGTTCCCTGCTTTGAGCACTGTCCCAGCTGCTGGTGAGTAGGCGAATTTTCCGGGCACGTTCGCCTGAGCGTCCAATAGAGCACTGCTCAATGCTGTACCGTATTGGATGGGCGCCGGCGTACTCCACGTGATGGCGGGAGTAGTCGTAGTCGTTCCCGCCGCCGTGATTGTGACCTGTGCAGAGGAACTCAAAGTCTGCGCTGCGGAATTTGCAGCCGATGAGGATTGGGCGGCCGGAACGGCCATGATATACGCTGCCTGCACGGTCAGCGCGCCGGGCGCCTTGGCGGTAAGTACACCAGTGCCCAACGTCGCTAACGATGGATCGGATAGCGTCCATTGCGTGCTCGAAGTTACATCCTGTATTGTGCCATCGCTCAGATGCGCGGTGGCCTGCAGAGTTATTGCGCCACCCACACTTACTGTTGCCGGCGTTAGCTTGAGCGACAGCAGGTTCAAGGTGGTCGACGAGGGATTCGAGCATCCCGCTAACAGAAGAAACAAAGCACTTACTACCGCGGAACACGCGCGTGGAGTACGGGGGATGAGCATTTACATTGCCTCGTCAACGTCCGGAATTTCGAAGCATCCAGGTCCTGAAAAGAAGGTCAAAGGGCGCAAGTGGCCGTTCGCGTCGTGAGACACGTTGTTCCACCAGCGAACATTTTGGTTATCTACTTTGGTGCTACCTTGCGGCACATGCGGGGAGCACCGCAATCACACCAGAGCGTCATTACGCAAGTTTGTAAGAAGCTTATTGCAAAGGACTTGAGTGGGAAGTTTTTGCCAGGGGGGAGAGTATTTTGGGGCGCTGCCAGGGGAAATTTGTCGTTACCTTAGTTACAAATGGCCTGACGAGTTTGGAAACGAAAATGCAGCGGAGCGGGGTGAACCGAAAAGGGCTTTTCGGGGGACAAAACGGAATTCACCTTGTTGGTGGAGCGCAGCGTAGTGGACAGGCGCGACGACGATTCTGTGGGTGGATTGACGATCGGCCCGCTAGAACTTATTTATGGACTAAGGGGCTAGCTTCGGGGACGCGGCCAGCGGGCCTCGACGACGGTTGAGATGCCGCCGCGGGGACGGAACTCCCCTTTCACAATGGCCCATACTGGATCGCAGGCCTTGACTACATCCTCCAACACGCGATTGACAACATTCTCCTGAAAGATGCCGAGGTTGCGGTAAGCGAACAGATATTCCTTCAGCGACTTCAACTCCAGGCAACGCTGCCGCGGCATGTACCGAATCGTCAGGGCGCCGAAGTCGGGCAAACTGGTTTTTGGACACACCGAAGTGAACTCAGGATCGTCCACCAGAATCTCGTATCCGGGAAACTGATTCTGCCAGGTTTCAATGCTGGGAAAAGGAAAATCAAGGCCGGCCGCCGCATGCTCATCGGTGTAAGGAGTCGTGTTACCCATCACCACATTATAAGGCTCTCTCAATCGATATCTTAGCCATCCAGAAAACCGCGCTTGAGCGCGATCGTGACCGCATGAGTACGATCGTTGGCCTGAAGTTTGGCGAGGATATTTCTCATATGGCCTTTGACGGTCTCTTCACCAATCCCCAGGGCCGTTCCGATACTTTTGTTCGAGCTGCCGCCGGCAACCCCTCTGAGCACTTCCAGTTCCCTGTCTGTCAATGCATCGGAAGCGACGTGCTCGGCAATACCTGCGGCCACATCGTGGGGTATTCGGCGCTGACCAGCGTGGACCCGCCGAATCGTATCCACAAGTTCCTTCCGCATGGTTCCTTTCAACAGGTAACCAAACGCTCCGGCTTTCAGCGCACGCGCCGCCTGCACATCTCCTGAGTAGGTGGTCACCACCACAATGCGCGCAGAGGGGAAACTCTGCAGGATGACCAGCATCGCGTCGATGCCATTCATGCCTGGCATTTGCAGATCCATAAGGGTTACATCTGGCCGATGCAGGCGGAAGAGGTCGATGGCTTCCTGTCCGGTGCCGGCCTCCGCTACCACCGTCATGTCCCTCTCCGCCTGGATGGCGAATCGAACGCCCTCACGAATCAGGTCGTGATCGTCGACAGTAAGAATCTTGATTATGCCGGGATGAGATGCTTCCATCGCAATGCCTCTCGATTGCCCAGTATATGCCCGGTAGAAAATTCTTCGGCCCCTCGAAAGTGTTGGAAGCAGGGGGCTCTCAAGGTAGGTCCGGAGTTCTACCCGTATCGGCTAGCCTAAACGTGTGCAACGACTCTACGCCACATTTCCAGATGGCCAACCGGGTTTGGCCCTGCTCCTGCTGCGCCTATCGCTGGCTTGGATTCTGCTTCTCCAGGGAGTGCACTATTGGCAATTGCATAACTCCCTTCTGGCGGCGGGAGTCTCTGGCAGTTCCTCTCTGCTTCTGCTTTTAGGCCTGTTTACTCCCTTCACGGCCGCCTTTAGCGTAATCGCCGGCGTGATGGGACTGTATCTATGCGACGGCTGTGACACAATCAACTGGTGTTTTGTTTTAACCGTAATTGCTGCGCTGGGTATGTTAGGGCCGGGTGCTTATTCCATGGATGCCCGCCTGTATGGCAGACGACAGGTGACCGTGCCCACGGGCCACGATCGATGAGGGGGGAATGGCCCGCAACCGATGCACGCTTCCAGGACCGCAACAAGGCTCGTTCTTCGCCCGAACACCACTCTGCGCGTCTCATTGTGGCTGGCTTTGGCGATGTCTTCTTTGTTTGGAACACGCGACCTGCGAGCACAGGCTAATCCGCAAAACGTAAGCCGCCCCATTCCTGCACCGCAGATTACCCAGGAATCGCCCACCAACCCACCCGTGATCGCCGGAACAGATATCCGCTTTTACCGTGCCGCGACCGGTGAAGGACTCTCCCAGACGCGCGCCTCACAGATTCTGCAAGACGATCAGGGATTCATGTGGTTCGGCACGCAGTATGGACTGAACCGCTACGACGGCTACAAATTCAAGGTCTTCCTCCATGACCCCACAGACCCGACCAGTCTGAGTGGGGTGTTTATTACTGCCCTGTTCAAGGATAGGTCGGGAATCATCTGGGTCGGATGCCATCAATTTCTCGATAAGTATGATCCAGCCACTGAGACGTTTACTCACTACCGCATCCAGGCTCCGCATGCGACGACCGAACAGCTCACTATCCAACGCATCAGCCAGGACAGCACGGGGCTCTTCTGGCTGGCAACTACCCACGGTCTTTTCGCATTTAATCCGGATTCAGGCGTGGTTGGCACCTATCGCCATGACGCGAGCAATCCCCTGAGTTTGAGCAGCAGCGATGTCAAGTCGAGTGGCGAAGACCGTGAGGGCAACTTCTGGGTTGTGACCCGTGAGGGACTGGACAAATTCGACCGCAAGACCGGGCGCGTTCTGCTCCATGTACCCCAATACGAACCGCGGGAAAGCCTCTTCTATGAAGATCGTTACGGTGTCTTCTGGCTGATCCACGCGCTAGGCGACGGCCTCGCAGTTCTCGATCGCAAGACCAACACGCTGACGCCCATTCGGTTGCGCAAAAGTCCCTCTTCCCCTACAGCTCTTTCCGGCTTCGTCGCCATTCTCGAAGACCGGGAGGGAGTGCTTTGGCTGGGCAGCCAGGGCGGTGGTCTCTTCCGATTCGATCGCGATCATCACCGCTTCATCCAATATCGCAATGAATCCGGCGATCCAAATAGCCTGGCTGAGGATTCAGTCATCTCTCTCTTCGAAGATAGCGGAGAGAACATCTGGGTTGGTACGGGAGCGCAGGGGCTAAATCTGTTTTCCAGGAAGAAGACGACCTTTGCATCTCTTCCGCTCCTGCCGGGGACAGCGGAGTACGCAAGAGACACCTTCGTCGCCGCAGTCTTGAAGGACCACAACGGCGACTTATGGATGGGGCAACGGATCTTGCGTCGACTCAGGCTTGAGGCCGGTGACGTATCCATCTACGTGACCAAGGCTTTCGCCAGCGTCAATCATGTGATCTCCATGACTGAGGACCGCTCTGGCGGTATCTGGGCAGGAACTTTTGGCGATGGGCTTAGCCGGGTTGACGAAAGAACCGGACAGGTAAAGACCTATCGTCACGACGCGGGGGATCCATCAAGCCTAAGCAGCAATATAGTCACATCGCTGTTGATCGACCACTCGGGAACCCTCTGGGCTTCGACCTGGGACGGCCTGGACCGTTTTGACAGTAAGACCAACCGCTTCACGGTCTACCGGCCAAGTTCGGAGGGAGCACCGCTCTACATGGGGATTACAGAAGACAGTCACGGTGTTCTTTGGATGGGGACCGACGCCCAAGGAGTACAAAGGTTCGATCCTGCCACCAACCAGTTCAGTCTCTATGCGCACGATGTGGCAAACCAGGAAACCGTCAGTGACAGCCGGGTGAACTCAGTGTTTATCGATCATGCGGGCGGCATGTGGCTTGCCACCCAGAACGGATTGGACAGTTTTGATCCCGCCAGCGGCGAAGCTCACGCATACTACGAGCGGGATGGGCTCAGCGGCAATGTAGTCGCTTGCATTCGAGAGGATGCAAAGGGAAAACTATGGATGAGTACGAACAAGGGAATCTCCAGCTTCGATCCGCGAAGCCGGTCTTTCCAGAGCTACTTTACGTCCGATGGCCTTCCGGGTCCTGACCTGACCGGGTGGCCTGCATGCCACAAGAGCGCGGATGGGCAAATGTTCTTTGGGGGCTTCAGCGGGGGCGTCTCGTTCTATCCCAACCAGATAACAGAAACGAACTGGACCCCACCGGTGGTTTTAACGGATCTTCGCGTATTGGGTCGTGGCGTCGGGGTTGGGCAAAAGTCACCGCTCAAGAAAGTGATTACCCAGGCAAACGAGGTGGTCCTCAACCACAATCAGACCATGCTTTCGCTGGAATTTTCTGCGCTGAGTTACCTGAATCCTTCGTCGACGCGGTATCGCTACAAACTGGACGGACTTGATACCGATTGGAATCTGACGGGCAGCAACCAACGTGTGGTGACGTATACGAGTCTCCCTGCCGGCAGATTCACATTCAGAATGCAGGCGGCGACGGGACACGGGGCCTGGAGCGAACCAGGGGCTACTTTACTCATACAGATTCTGCCCGCCTGGTGGAACACCTGGTGGTTTCGGTGTATGTACGTTTCGTTGCTGTTGCTATTGGCCTCTCTTCTGTATTGGTATCGCGTGCATCAGTTGACACAGCAGTATTCCATCCGTCTCGAGGAGCGCGTTGGTGAGCGCACCAGGATTGCTCGCGACCTGCACGACACGCTTCTGCAGGGATTCCACGGTCTGATGCTTCGCTTTCAAGTAGCGACAGGAATGATTCCAGAAGGCTCAAAAGCGCGCAGCGTGCTGGAGGATGCACTGGATCGCGCCGACATACTGCTGAGCGCGAGCCGGGACCGGATCCGGGATCTACGCCATGAGACTGGGCCAGTGACACCTTTGGCGGAGGCGCTTGCCGAGGCTGGGCAGGAATTCCAGAAGGACAGTACGATCGCCTTTGAAGTGGTTGTTACGGGAGTCCAACGAGATCTGAATTCCATGATTCGCGACGAAATGTTTCTCATCGGGCGAGAGGCTATCGTCAATTCTTTCTGCCACTCTCAAGGATCCAGGATCGAGGTCGAGGTGGACTTTGATCGCTCGGCAGTGCGCCTGCGCATTCGGGATAACGGCCGGGGTATCCCCGAGGATATATTGCATGCGGGTGGTTCTGTAGGCCACTGGGGCCTCTCCGGAATGCGCGAGCGCGCAGAGAAGATGGGCGCCCGATTCCGCTTGTGGAATCGATCCGGCGCCGGCACGGAAGTAGATGTGACGGTTCCTGGGGCCATTGCCTATGACGATCGGGGTGGAAGCTCAGTGGGCGATTGGCTCAAGACGGTGGCTAGCGCTGGACGGCGAGTGATTTCAAGGATAGACAAGGAGTAGGGGCTCGCTTAGGGGTTATCCCAGCTACCGGATGGAAAGAACAGCGATATGGCTGTTCCGTGAGAGCTGAGACGAGTGCGGCTTCGGATCGACTAGTGGAAGGGACCTGCTGTTGCAGGCGGGATGACAATTTCGTTTTAAAACTCGAAGACTTCGTGCGAGAAGTCAATAAAGTCACAGCCTCTGAGCGAAGCCGAGGGATGACAAATTGGAGGCTGTGACTTTTATCAGGGGCGGTTAGATCGGATGGACAGAAGGATTGACGAAATTATTATGAACAGGTTCCAGGTTGGCAGCCCTGAATAGCGAATAGTCCATTTCCATCCCCAGCCCATAACGGCGGACGGTCTTCCTGCTCATTTCTGATTTTTAAGGCTCGGCGTGAGTTTGCGCAGCACGAACTCCTGGAGAATGCCGTTGGCCATATTGGCGCTGAAGTCCACAGCAAAAGTGCGGAATACCAGTCCCACGCCGCGATTCGAAGGTGGGTAATACGCATTTGCAAGGGCGCCCGAGGTCAGATAGCCGCCGAGGCTGGAAATGTTCGGCTGCCAGAGGCCGTTGTCACCCTTGCAGATGATAGGGCTCGAAAGCGCATGCCACAGGCGAGATTTCGTTGTGCCCGTGCCCTGATAAAAGTAGCGGGGATCCTGGTGCAGGATAGCGGGCAGAATCGCTCCGCCAATCATGATGTCCGTGAGGTCGTTGGTGTAGATAGCTCCAAATCGCTGCGCGTAACCCTTCATCCCCTGACCATACTTGGGGTAGTCGCTGGCTTGATCGAGGCCAGCGAGAAAAGCTGTGCCGGCAAAGGTGACCGGATCGATCGAAACCTTCAATGCCAACCGAAATTTCAACTTAGCGGTGAGCGGCGCGGCATTATGGTCGTAGACCGTATAAAAATTGGGGATAAAACCAAAGACCCGCTGCTGCTCCTCCATTTTTACCTGGGCCGTGGCTATCTCCACGCTCGAAGCTGTCACAATGACCGAAGCGTTTTCGCCTTGCAGCCTGAGCTTGATGTCGTTGAGGGATGAGACCTGGCCGGGCTTAAGCTCCAGGGTGTCGGATCTCCAGTCTGCGAAGCCCGGGGCGCTCACCGTCACATGATAAGGAGCTCCTGCTTTGACGTTGAATTCAAAGAATGCATCATCGTTCGCCACGACTGAGCGAGAATCCTGCTGGCTGGTTCCTTCAAGAGCAATGGTGGCGCCGGGTATGAGCGCGCCCCCCATATCGGTTACAACTCCGCTGATATGTCCCTGCTGCGGTTGAGGCGCAACGAGCTCCTGGGCCGGCGCCGGGGCCCTCAGGACGGCCGCGAGACCCATCGAAACTGCAAAGAAAAATAGCTTCCATCTCAGCATGGGTGCCGTCCTCGCCCGCCAATCACCCGCCATCGCTTTTGGACGGCCGGTTTTTGCTCTCGTTTTAGACGAGGCGGTTGTCACCATCGATGCAAAC
The DNA here is from genome assembly GCA_963785315.1 of uncultured Acidobacteriaceae bacterium. Lineage (GTDB taxonomy): Bacteria > Acidobacteriota > Terriglobia > Terriglobales > Acidobacteriaceae > PALSA-350. The sequence continues at coordinate 212,019 of CAWAUX010000005.1, forward strand.
TTGCGATGAAAAAGTTCGTCGTTCGCTGATCGAAGAATCGATGAGTCTTCCAGGCTAGATGCCGCATCAAATTCGCTTGTGCGTTTCTGGATCTGCCGGAGCTGAAGAATGCTCGTTCGAGCACATCGGCCGCGCGATCCAGCCCTTGGGTCTGGGCTATCGTTTTCTGGAAACAGCGCGCTCTGTCCTGATAGGTCGGGTTTCCTAAAACTTCTTCGATCGCTCCAGACAGATCTTCCTTGTTGATCGAGGCGACCGGTACCGATTTACCTACACCGTGGTAGACAATTCTGGCAGCAATGCCCGGCTGGTCGAAGCCGACCGGAATGATGAGAGCCTCTACGCCTCCGTGAACAAGCTTCTCGGGCAGTTGCTCCAACGTTATCCTGGCGCGCCGCGGATGCATCTCCTGGAAGGAGTAGCGGACCACATCCTCGCCCTTGAGCGTTGCCAGACGCGCATACATTGCAGGCGTGGTTCCGACCGGGTACTCCTCTTCCCCGAAAGGGACAAAGTCCAGGCCGGCGCTGAGGACTATGGGCGCCGCATCCGGAAGGCCGAAAAATACTACCTCGTGCCCGCGCGCCTGCGTCTTGCGACCCAACGCCGTCATTCGATGCAAGTGCCCAGTGAGTGGCATGCTGAGAAAGCCAATCTTCACTCTTTACTACTCCCGGCGAAACCGTTGTGACACCTGGGGTTTTACCATCACGGATCCATCAACACCTGGTCCCCAGTTTTATTCCACCGAATCGTAGATTGGAGAATCTAACGCATCATGCGGGTACAAAAGGGCTTAATCGGTTTCGTCGTAATCCTCCAGACGGTGCTTTTTCTGTCGCATTTTCTTGTCTACGCGACGTGGACATTTTCGCCCCCAGGAAGCGATATCCCAGGGATGTTGTGGATCAAGCTGGTTCTCGGCTTTTTGTCGGTGAGCTTTGTTTCCGCTTCGCTCCTTGCCTTCCGCTATACAAATGCTCCGGTGCGCGCGTTTTACAGGATTGCCGCGGTTTGGTTGGGTTTCCTGACATTCCTCTTCTTCGCCGCTGTGTTCTCCTGGATATTTTTCGGCGTTACGCGGCTGGCTGGGCTGGCCGTGAGCTTCCATCCAATGGTGGAATGGCTTTTCGGCGCTGCATTCCTGGCTGGCCTCTACGGAGTTTTCAATGCACGCTGGACGCGCATCACTCGCACGACGGTGCGACTCGCCAACTTGCCGCCGACGTGGCGCGGGCGGAGGGCGGCGCTGATCAGCGACCTGCACCTGGGGCATGTGCGAAACGGCAGTTTTCTGCGGCGGATGGTGGCGAAGATTTTGCAGGAAGAACCGGACGCGATTTTTATTGCGGGCGATTTGTATGACGGCACGGCCATCGACGCCCGGCGAGCAGCCGAACCTTTGAGCGAGCTGGTGGCGCCGCACGGCGTGTATTTTGTCGCGGGAAACCACGAGCAGTTTGGCGATGAAAGCAAATATCTGCATGCCATTGCCGCAGCCGGGGTGCGCGTGCTCATCAATGAGAAGGTGGAAGTGGACGGTTTGCAGATCGTTGGCGTGCCGTACCGGAATGCGTCGCAAGGCGGGCATTTTACTTCGGTGCTACAAGGCATCGGCCTGGATCGCAATCGCGCGAGCATTCTCCTGACGCATGCACCCGACCATCCGGGAATTGCGGAGGCTGCGGGCGTTTCGCTGCAGTTATCCGGGCATACACACCTTGGGCAGTTCATACCCTGGAGTTGGATGGCGCGGCGGATATACCGCCAGTTCGTCTACGGCTTAAGTCAGATCGGGAAGATGCAGGTTTTCACTTCAAGTGGAGCGGGCACCTGGGGGCCGCCGCTGCGACTCGGATCGAATTCCGAAATTGTAGTGCTTCAGTTCGAGTAAAGTTTGCTACGCGCAGAACTCGCCTATTTGCTCTGACTGGGTTGAGATTCTTTCTGCAGCCTCCCGCGATATGGGCGAGCGCACGTACAGGTCCTCGGCCGCCGCTTGCCGTTTGTCGACTCCCAGATTCCTGACACGCCAATCCTGGTAAAACCCGTGCGCGACGCAGAGTTCCGGCACTTGCGCCAGTCGCTCATCGGATACGACGCGGGCAAGGAAGAGCGTGTGATAGTCGAGCCGGTGTACCCTCTCCACCTTCAGCTCGCGAACCCTGCACGCAAACCGAGGCACGGGGATCTTGAAGATCTGAGAAGGGCGCGTTGCGAAGGGAAGCTGCTTCCAATCGATGGTGGGCCGGTTATGGTTGGGCCCTAACAAATAGGCGATTGGGCCTTGCTTCATGGGGACGCTGCTGAGCACCACGCGTCCGGTTTGCTGGACAAACTTCTCGGGCAGGTAATTGTGCTTGAGGCAGAAGCCAAAGTAATCCCGGTTGAGGTCGCCCATCACATTAAGCGGATAGATATTCCCATTGCCCTCCTGGTCGGCGACGCTGATAAGCGAGACCGGACGCGGGCAGCAAAACAGGGCCGCCATGGCGCGCGCCTGCGCGGCAGGAACATGGATCTTACCCCGCGAGGTGACATAGGAGTTCCATAAGTTATGCGTCCAAAGCCTCAGCCTGGGCAGGCAGTAATTGACGGAGCGCCCGGAATGGAAGAGCAAAAACTCCGACTGACCGCATTCGAGCGTCTCCTGATAGTCGAGGTCGATCTCACTAAGGACACGATGCGCGCCACCTTTTTCGCATAAACGCAATTTAAGCCGCGAGCACTCGCTTTCGCTGGGTGCCTGGCCACGGGTGAATTCAATGCAGATGGTGAACGGCAAACCGGACGCCTGGCAGTGACGCCTGGTGACGTCGATGGGCTTACCGGCCACCAGGAGCCACACAACGACTTCCTGCTGTGGTTCCGTTTGCGCAAGAAAGAAGCGGTTCGGCAAGCGCTCCCCACCGAACACCGCTTTCTTCATCAATTGCCGGAGACTCTTTTTCAGTGACATACGACCCCAGTTTTATTGGAGGTTAAGTCCGCGCTTGTTCAACAGATCTTCGCGGAGTGCAGCCTTCATCTCGGCGGCGCGGCCACCCACACGCCAGGTCTCATAGTAACCGTGAATGACACATAAGGAGGGCTCAGTGGAAAAGACTGTGTCGTTAAGGACGCGAGCTACAAAGAAGCTGTGACTCCCGATTCTATGAACTTTTTCCAGCTCCAGCTCACGCACCCGCAGAGCGAACTCAGGGATGGGGAAATGGAACATCGGTGAGGGCCTGGTAGAAAACGGAAGATTGTCCCACTCGACGGACGCTTTGGTATGGTTTCGGGCGAGCGCGTAGGCCGACGAGGCGTGCCGCACGGGCACGTTGCTGATGACGAGGCGCCCGGCGCGTTCAACCAACCGGCCCGCGAGTCTGTCGTTGCGTAGTGCAAACCCGAAACGTGTGGGGCCGAGTGCCCCCATGATGTTCATGGGGAAGATATTGCCGCCGAGTTCGTCGACTGCGCTTACCAGCACAGTGGGGTGCGGACGGATAAACGACACCATCGCCCCCCGCCGCTCAAGAAAGGACATCGTCATCCCGGCAGCTGGTCCGCTCTTCCACTGCCGGAGAAGATGCAGTGAGTGGTGAGCATAGCAAGACAGTCTCGGCAGGCAGCGGTTGCGGGCGCTGCGCGGCGCAAACAGCAGCACGCTGCCCCCGCTTACGGTGAGCGTCTCTCTCCAGTGCAGGCGAATGTCACCGAGTAGAGGCCGCTCCCCACGTCGTGCGTAAAACTTCAAGCTGAGGCGGCGCAGCGCTTGCTCGCTGGGCAAATGCCCTTCGTCAAACGAGATGGCGAGAAGGAATGGGTCGGAGCAGGCGGTGGAGTGGCGAAAAGTGACATCGATCGGCGCGGCCATGCCCTCAAGCATGACGGAGATTTCCTGCTGCGGATCGGGAATGCCGGTCGCGAACTCTTCAGGAAGAATGGTTGCGCCGAAAATTCCATCCTTGATCGCCGTTCGCATTTGATGAAGGACCGACATCAGATGAGTCCAGCCTCGGTGGCCATACCGCGTTTCACACGAGCGTCTTCTGCGATCGAAGACTCGATCTGAGTGGGCCGGCTCTTGAGACGCCAAGCCTGATAATTTCCGTGGACAACGCACCACTCCGTGCCGTCGGAGAATCGCTCATCCCTGACGACTCTCCCTACGAAAAAAATATGCGAGCCGAGCTTGCGTGCGTTTTCCACCTCCATCTCGCGAACCCGGAAAGCGAACGCAGGGATAGGAATGCCAAAATTCGGTGACTGTTTGGTTGCGAATGGAAGGTCATTCCAATCGATGCCGTTTTTCTTGGCATGATTGGGCCCCAGCTTATAGCCGAGGTCTCCCTGCTGCATAGGAATGGTACTCAACGCAATGCGCCTTGTGCGGTTGACCAGAGTCGAAGGCGATCTGGCATCCTTGAGGCCAAAACCAAAGTAGCCGTCGTCGAGCTGTCCCATCACATTCATGGGGAACATATTTCCCACAGAGCTCTCCATTGTGCTGGCAAGGCAGATTGGCCGGGGGCAGATGAACAACACCTCCATCGCCCGCATCTCTAGAAATGAGGGGGCAATCGTGTTTTGGGGAGGAGGATTTCGCCAGTTCCTGTAGCTGCGTTGGAGATAGAACATAGAGAGATGCAGGAAGGGCAGGCAGTAGCTGCGTGCACTCGATACCTGAAAGAAGTAGAGTGCCGGGCCGCTGGTCGGGATGGAGATGCCGCTGTATTTAAGTCCGATCCTGCCCAGCAGCCGGCGATTGCCGTCCCTCTCGCAGAAGCGCAGGGAAAGACCTCTCAGCTTTGGCGCGCCTAGCACAGTCCCTTTCTCGAAGGCCACACAAATGGTGAGCGGGCTGGCACACGCCAGGGAATGATGGTTCGTCACATCGATGGGGGCAGCCATTCCGTGCAACCACACGGTGATCTCTTTCTGCGGCCCCTGCTGTCCAAGAAAGAACTTCTGCGCCGGCCGAATGGTCCCCAGGAGCAAATCCTTCAGGAGTTCTTTGCCTTGCCTAGCGATGGACATGTGCCAGGTTCCCTTCCGCGCTACTTCCCTTCTCTGCAGCGTGATTGAAACTGTATAGTTCTTCGAACTCGTCGGACTGAGACAGCCGATGACCACTCCAGCGCAATTGCCGCCGCTCTTCCAGGTGGAACAGACCGGCATCGTCACCGAGCAGCCCAGGCAAATTAGGGAGCGAGGCGGTTCCGACAAAGAGAAAGCGGTCGCGCGTTACCCGGTGGATTGTTTCCAGGTAGAGTGCCAGCTCTGCTGCTTCGATATCGGTCATTGCGTGGGAGCTGAAGGTGACATCGACTCTTGCCGATTGCAGGCGCTCCAGGCAAAACAGCGGCATCAGCACGACGTCGGCATGGGCGATTGCTTCGTCGTCTAGGGGAGCTTCCCCGAAGAGCAGGAACTTCTTCTGGGGGAATGCCCTCATCAGGTAGTAGGTGGCGATCGCTATGCTTTCGGGTAAGTCGAAGTCACAATACTTTGTCTTCGGTTGATCACGGAGCAGATAGTAAGCCATTCCACCGAAGCCGCCACCTATTTCAACAACCGTCGAAGGCTTTGACGGAAGAAGGCTGATAACTCTGCCGGCACAGTGATGTTGGAATTCGGAGCGGGCACTCACGAGCGTCCCTTCAAGGCATACTCCGAACGGGTTGCCGATTGGGGGTACGGCCAAGTCCTGCACATCGAAACGACCGCCAGTCTCTCGTTTCCAATAGTCGAGACGATACAGAGTGTCGGCAAGATAAATGCGGCGGTGAAGATCCGTCATCTTGCCACCGAAGTAGGCGCGGGTCATTCCATAGGGGACGCTGGTCAGCCCGGTGGAACAGGGGTCGCGGAAGAAGTTGCGGTACATGCCACTCAAGGCTGCGGTGTCGTTCTTCAAAAGCGCTTGCCGCACCGGCGCCAGGCTACGGTGACGTATCTGCTGCCACCAGCTGGTGGCACGATATGCCGGACGGGCGCATTCCGGATGCTCAACGGTGGCCTTGTAGGCCGCGCAGATTCTATTCAGTAATGCGGTGTCGTCTGTATCGATGTCTCGTCTACAGGCAAAGCCGGCGGTCACATTCTGGAGGTTATAGCGTCGATCATGCGCGAATTGCTGGTCACCGCGATCGGCAAACGCGCGCATCTCGAAGTGCGCTACGGCCATGCTCTTCGCCACATCAAGCGTTCGAAGAGGATGACGCAGGTGTTTGAGCTTTGGCTTCAGCACAGGTAACCCTAAAAGGAAGATAGAACGATTGCCGGGCGTGGTTGTCACGCGGATGTCACTGATTTGTCACGTGCTATCTACCGCATACTTTGGCGATTTCGCGCGCCGGCGTTTCAAGTGGGTGAATGAGCATCAGTGCCCGGAGCCTTTAGTAGCCGGAGGGGAGAGCGTTGTTGGCACTATTCATAGCGGAGAGCTTCGGCGGGTGGGACGGCGATGGCGTGGCGGGCAGGCAACAGGCAGGCGAGAAGCGCGCTGAGGGCGAGGAGCGCGGCGGCTGCGAACAGACTGCCTGCGCCAAAGCCGCTTTGCATCCAGTGGGCGAGGACGGCGCCGAGAAAACTGTCAACGGCAAGACCGATGACAATGCCGGCGGCCGCGCTGACGAGCGCGATGCGCGCGGCGACCCATAGGACGTGCGCGCGCGGCGCGCCGAGCGCCAGGCGGACGCCGAACTCCGTAGTGCGTTGGGCGACGCTGTAGGCGACGACGCTGAAGATACCGGCTAGCGCGAGCGCCAGCGCCATAGCAGAAAAGACGCCAAACAATATGGAGAAGAGCCGCTGGCGGCTGTACTGAGCGTCGCGCTCGATGGCTTCATTCAGGGTGAAGGTGCCGTGAAGGGGGCTGTTGGAGATCTGCTGGTCAGGAGCGACGGATGCAATAGCGGCTTGAATGGAGTGCAGGTAGGTGCGCGGATCACCCCGGGTACGGACGAGGAACTCCTCGTAAGGCATTAGAACGGTGGTATACGGGAGGTAGATGGCGGGGACCACGGGGCGATCGATGCCGTCGTTGCGCGCATCGCCGACAACGCCGATGATCTGACGCCAGGCGGTGCTTTGCGCGGAGCTGACCTGGTAGCGATTCTTAGGCGTGAGATCGGGAATGCGTAGCTGCCGGCCCATGGTGTCGGACGAGGAGAGATAGCGCGTCGCGAAAGCTCGATTGACAACCGCGATGAAGTCTCCCGCGATTATTTTCATCCGTATTCCAGAGGCGACCCTGGAGCAGCGGGATGCGGAGGGCAGCGAAATATTGCTGGTCGACCAGCATCACTCGGGCCTGCGGCTGCTCGCGATCGCGATTTCCGTCGATCTCGAAGGAGCTCTCATTGCCAGTATGGGGCGGCATTCCATTGCCGCCCACAGCGACAGTGGAGAGACCGGGGACGGATGCCATCTTCTCCCGGATCTGCTCTATGTACGCGGTGCGTGCTTCGCGCGACTCAATACGGCTCCACTCGTCTCTGTCTTGCACGTGCATCATGATCCCCAGCTTCATGACATTTGCGGGAGTATAGCCAAGCGGTACTCGCGTGAGCTGAAGAAAGCTGTGGATGGCAGTACCCGCGGTAGCCATGAGAAGAAGCGTGAGCGCGACTTGCGCGGCGATGAGCACGCTCCAGCGATGCTTTCCGGGAGCAGCGGCTACGCCAATCCGCCTGCCGGGGAGCATACCTGCAGAATCGTGACGCGAGAGACGCAATGCGGGGACAAGCCCGAAGAGGACGCCGCAGAACAGCGCGAGCGCGACGGAGAACGCGAGGATGGGACCATTGATGCGGATCACGGATTCGGCAGGAAAGGAATCCGGAGAAAGCATCAAGGGAAGCTTTGCCAGCCAGTAAGACGCAGCAACGCCAAGAATGGCGCCGGTGCAGGAGATAACGACGGCTTCGACAAGCAACTGGCGGACGATGCGCCAGCGACTGGCGCCGATCGCACTGCGGATGCCGAGCTCATGCCGGCGCGCACTGCCGCGGGCCAGCAGAAGGATGGAGCAGTTGGCGCAGCCAATGATGAGCAAGAGCACAACGCCTGCGAGAAGAAGCGTCAGGGTGCGGCCAATATCCTGCTGGAAAGGCACGAGGATGGGCTGTAGCGTGAGATGCAAATTATCGGGAAAGCTCTCGGGATGCTGTTTCGTAAACTGGCGCACCATGGGCTCGAGCGCAGCGTTGGCGGCGGCCAGTGTGACGCCGGGCCGAAGCTTGATCCACGGTAGGTAGGAACCTGAGGAAACGTTGGCATCATCCCGCATGAGACTGCCCGGGAGGTAGACATCGCCGACGCCGATGGTGTCATGGAATGCGAAACTGCGGGGCATGACCCCGACGATGGTATAGGAGGCGTGATCGATTTCCAGCGTCTGCCCGATGACGTGGGGATCGCCGGCGAAGTGGCGCTGCCAAAAGCGGTAGTTGAGGACAACGACGGAGCGGCCGCCGTTCTCTGCATCGGATGGCTCGATGTTGCGACCGAGAAGCGGGCGCACACCAAAGAAAGTGCCGGCATTCTCGGTGAGATAGATGCCCCAGACGTCTTCCGGCAGTCCGCCGCTGGTAATCTCCATGTGCGTGTTGTTGAAGCCAAGCGCAGAATCAACCGGTGCTGCGAGGCGCAGGTCGTCCAACTGAGCCTTGCTGAGGTCAAACCAGATCCAGTCGTCAGGATGTTGCTTGTCGCTGATGATGGGGTTCACGATGCGGTCGGCGTCGGCGTAGGGAAACGGGTGCAACAGGACGGCGTAGATGAGCGAGAACATCGCCGTGGTGGCGCCGATGCCGAGCGCAAGCGAGAACACGGCGACGGCGGCGAAGCCAGGATTGCGGCGCAGGCCGCGGAGGCCGTAGCGGATGTCGGCGCCTAACTCGTCGAAGAGGCGGAGGCCGATCGCGTCGCGGTAAGTTTCGTTTTGCGTGGCGGGCTGGCCGAGGTCGATGCGCGCTTTGCGCCGGGCTTCTTCTTCGGGGAGGCCCTGGCGGATTAAATTTTCCTGGTAGGCGTCGAGGGTGGAACGAAATTCTTCTTCCACATCGCTGTGGGTGCGGGGCGCGATGGAGCGCCAGAGCTTGCGCGTTGCGGCCAGGAGGCTCATATCCCCTTCTTGTCGAGAATGCCGGCGACGAGGTACGTTTGTCGTAATAGTCCGACCGGCCGCCCTCTATTCATAACGGAGAGCCTCGGCGGGCGGGACAGCGATGGCGTGGCGGGCGGGCAACAGGCAGGCGAGGAGCGCGCTGAGAGCCAGGAGCGCGGCGGCCGCGAACAGACTGCCTGGGCCAAAGCCGCTTTGCATCCAGTGGGCAAGCACGGCCCCGAGAAAGCTGTCAAAGGCCAGACCGATGACAATGCCGGCAGCCGCGCTGACGAGCGCGATGCGCGCGGCGACCCACAGGACGTGCGCCCGCGGCGCGCCGAGCGCCAGGCGGATACCGAACTCCGTAGTGCGTTGGGCGACGCTGTAGGCGACGACGCTGAAGATGCCGGCTAGCGCGAGCGCCAGCGCCATGGCGGAGAAGACGCCAAACAATAGGGAGAAGAGCCGCTGGCGGCTGTACTGTGCGTCCCGCTCGATGGCTTCGTTCAGGGTGAACGTGCCGTTGAAGGTGCTGTTTGAGATCTGCTGGTCGGAAGCGACGGATGCGATCGCGGCGCGCATGGAGTGCAGGTAGGTAAGCGGATCACCCTGGGTGCGGACGAAGTACTGCACGTTGGACGGTATCACGACGGTGTACGGAAGGTAGATGGCGGGGACGACAGGGCGATCGATGCCGTCGTTGCGCGCATCGCCGACAACGCCGATGATCTGACGCCAGGCGGTGCTTTGCGCAGAGGTGGCCGCCCAGCGATTCTGATGTGCGAGACCGGGAATACGTAGCTGCCGGCCCACGGCATCGGACGAGGAGAGATAGCGTGTCGCGAAAGCGCCATTGACGATCGCGATGAAGTCTCCACGGGTGTTTTCATCCGTATTCCAGAGGCGCCCCTGAAGCAGAGGGATGCGGAGCGCAGCGAAATACCGCTGGTCGACCAGCATCACACGGGCCCGCTGCTGTCGATCGCTAGCTCCGTCGATGTTGAAGGAGCTCTCAGCGCCAGTATAGGGGGGCGTGGCATCAGTGCCGGCCGAATCAGTGGAGACAGCGACCATGGAGACACCGGGAACGGATGCGATCTTCTCCCGGATCTGCTCGATGTAAGCGGTGCGCGCTTCGCGCGACTGAATGCGGCTCCACTCGCCCGGGTCCTGGAGTGCAGCAGGATGCCGAGCTTCATGACATTTGCCGGATCGTAGCCCAGCGGCATCTGCATGAGCTGCAGAAAGCCGCGGATGGCGGTGCCCGCAGTGGCCATGAGAAGAAGCGTGAGCGCGACTTGCGCCGCGATGAGCACGCTCCAGCGATGCTTTGCGGGAGCAGCAGCAACGCCAATCTGCCTGCCGGGGAGCATAGGCGCGGAATCGTGACGCGAGAGACGCAATGCGGGGACAAGACCGAAGAGGATGCCGCAAAGCAGCGCGAGCGCGACGCAGAACGCGAGGATGGGACCGTTGATGCGGATGACGGATTCGGCGGGAAAGGAATCCGGCGAAAGCAACAAGGGCAGCTTTGCCAGCCAGTAAGACGCAGCAACGCCAAGGACAGCGCCGGTGCAGGAGATGACGACGGCTTCGACGAGCAATTGGCGGACGATGCGCCAGCGACTGGCGCCGATCGCACTGCGGATGGCGAGCTCATGCTGGCGTGTGCGGCCACGGGCCAGCAGAAGGATGGAGCAGTTGGCGCAGCCGATCATAAGCAAGAGCACAACGGCTGCGAGAAGAAGCGTCAGGGTACGGCCAGTTCCCTGCTGGTAAGGCACGATGATGGGCTCGAGCGCAAGATGCCAGTGATCGGGAAAACGCTCAGGATGCTGTTGCGCAAACTGGCGCACGATGGGCTCAAGCGCTGCGTTGGCGGCGGCAAGTGTGACGCCGGGCCGGAGCTTGATCCACGGTAGGGAGGCCACGAAGGGAAGGTTGAAAGTCGGCATGAGACTGCTCGGCAAGTAAACATCGCCGACTCCGGTACTGTCATTGAATGCGAAGCTGCGCGGCATGACCCCAATGATGGTGTAGGGGGCGTGATTGATATTGAGCGTTTGCCCGATGACGTGGGGATCGCCGCCGAAGTGGCGCTGCCAGAAGCGGTAGTTCAGAACCACGACGGAGCGGCCGCCGTTCTGGGCATCGGATGGCTCGAGGTTGCGACCGAGAAGCGGGCGCACACCAAAGAAAGTTCCGGCATTCTCTGTGAGGTAGATACCCTGGATGTCTTCCGGCAGTGCTCCACCGGTGATCTCCAAGCCCGAGTTGTTGAAGCCAAGCGCCGACTCCACCGGGGCCGCAAGGCGCAGGTCATCAAACTGTGCCTTACTAAGGGGAAACCAGCTGCCCTGGTCAGGGTGTTGCTGGTCGATAACGACGGGGTTCATGATGCGTTCGGCGCCGGCGTAGGGAAACGGGTGCAGCAGGACGGCGTAGATGAGCGAGAACATCGCCGTGGTGGCGCCGATGCCGAGCGCAAGCGAGAGCACGGCGACGGCGGCGAAGCCAGGATTGCGGCGCAAGGCCCGGAGGCCGTAGCGGATATCTCCGCCTAACTCATCGAAGAGGCGGAGGCCAATGGCGTCGCGGTAAGTTTCGTTTTGGGCGGCGGGCTGGCCGAGGTCGATGCGGGCTTTGCGCAGGGCTTCTTCCGTGGGGAGGCCCTGGCGAATTAAATCCTTCTGGTAGGCGTCGAGGGTAGAACGAAATTCTTCTTCAACGTCGCTGCGGGTGCGTGGCGCGATGGAGTGCCACAGCTTGCGCATTGCGACGAGGAGGCTCATAACGCCTTCTTGTCGAGAATGCCGGCGACGACAGCGGTCATGTCGGTCCATTTGGCGGTCTCGGCCTTGAGCTGACGCGTACCCGCAGCGGTGAGCGAGTAAAAGCGGGCGCGGCGATTGTTCTCAGACTCACCCCACACGCCTTTGATCCAGCCCTGGCGCTCAAGACGATAGATGGCGGTGTAGAAGGAACCCTGCAGGATTTCGAGGCGCTCGCCGGAGATCTGCTGGATGCGCAGCAGGATGCCGTAGCCATGCAGCGGACCGAGCGAGACCGCCTTGAGGATGAGCATCTCGAGTGTGCCCTGCGGGAGTTCAACCGGTGTCGTCAAAGGCTCTCTCCTATCCTGGAAAGGAGAGTAAACGCTCTCTCCTTTCCCGTCAAGGAGACTGTTTAGGGAAGGTCATCTATTAGAAGACTGGTGGCGTAAAGAATGTGTTTTGGAGTTATCAGGAATTTATAAAGACGAGCCAGTACGGCAATTATCCAAGCCATCGGCCACGAAACCATTATTGCGAAGAACGGCGGCCTTCAGCGAGTGCCCGAAGCGATCTTCTCCTATCTCAACCGCAACGCTGTGCATGATGACAGGCGGTACGGAATGCCGATGCAACAGGTAGTCGAGATCGGCACACCAGATCTATTTGTGAAGCTTGGCCCGCCGAAGCAAAGTTTTCATCCCTCCTGGTCGGGCAGATGCAATTCGTCCAAATCCAATTCCCGCTCGATGCGGCGCAAGACATTGTCACCGATGCGGCCCTCGTTCCGTAGCCGGATTGCGGTCGTGCGCTCCACGCCTAATCCCTCCAGGAAAAGGGCACGGTGGCGTTCGCTGGCCCTTACGTCTTCGGGATTTGCATCCACCTTGAGCGTCGCCAGCCGGTGGCGGTAGTGAGTGACGAGGTCATCATAGATCTCGGCGGATTCTTTACTGTCCCGGGCTTTCGCACCTTCCAGCTGGTCCAATGCAGCCTGGGCTGCGATTCGCCGCGCTTCCAGTTCCTCGCAGTCCGGTCCCTCCCCGCCGGCCAGGCCGAGCAGACGGATAAGCGGCGGCAGGGTAAGGCCCTGGAGCACCAGGGTCACGAAAATCACGCTGAAGGTTAAGCAGATAATCAAATCCCGATGAGGGAAAGGCGATCCGTCCTTCAACAGAGTGGGAAGGGCCAGAGCGGCGGCCAGCGAAACCACGCCTCGCATACCCGTCCATCCGACCACAAAAATTTGCCGGGCGTCCGGTGGCGGCTCTTTCTGGTTCCCGATCTGCGTGCGGAGGAAGTAGGAAAGCTTCGCGCCTGGAAAAACCCATGCCAACCGCAGCAGGATGAGGAGAACGCTGAAAACCGCGCCATAGGTCAGGATGGTCGACAGATGATAGCTGTGAATCGAGGTTCGAATCGCCGGAAACTGAAGTCCGATGAGCACAAATACCAGCCCGTTCAGAATGAACGTCAAGGACTCCCACACCGACCACAAGCCGATGCGAACCGATGGCGAGAAGAGGCGGGCGCTCCGCTGGGAGAGAAGCAGTCCGCAGCTGACCACGGCCAGCACACCGGAAGCATGAACGCTCTGGGCCGCCAGATAGGACACATAGGGAACGAGAATGCTGATCGTCACTTCTATGGGACCATCATCAATCCATCGTTCAAAGTGGCCGACGATCCAGCCGATCGCCAATCCAATCGCGACTCCACCGGCGGTGAGCCAGACAAAGGTGATCAGGCCGGCGGAAGCGGTCGGGATACGTCTCTCAACCAGGATCCCAACGGCAAATTCAAGCGCGAGTAGCCCCGAGGCATCGTTAATGAGGCTCTCTCCTTCGAGGATGTCGACGATACGGCTGGGCAGTCCGACCCGCCGTGCGATGGAACTTGCGGCGATTGCGTCGGTGGGCGCGACAATGGCGCCCAGTACCAGTCCGAGCCGCCAATCGAACCCGGGGAAGACATGGGGCGCTGCCAGGGCGACGCTGATGACGGTAAATGTAACCAATCCAAAAGCCAGCAGTGAGATGCTGACGATGTTGTAGCGAAAGTCACGCCACGAGGTTGTCCATGCGGAAGAGTAGAGTAGCGGGGGCAGCACAACCAGAAAAATCAGGTCAGGGTCGAGGGTAATGTCGGGAACCGCGGGAATAAAGCTGAGAAGCAATCCGCCAATCACCATGATGATGGGATAGGGCGTCCCCAGCTTTCGGGCGAGTATCCCAAAAACGACGATGAAAAAGAGTAGTAAGAGAAAAACGAACTCGACTGTGCCGATCTCGCTCATTTAGGAATTCGAACACGCCGGCCACCGTTCGTCATCTAAAAGTCGCCCACCTTACCCAAGGATTTCCTTGATTAGAGGAGAAGGCAGTCGGGAGTCGCCCCAACACCCGTCGATAAGGCTTCGCTCGGAACGGCGTCATCAACGGCCAGAGCTGCCGAAGCCCCGGCTCCCCCTGGCGCCGCTCGTCAGCTCGGTCGATTCTGTCACGGGCCCGGTCAGCACGGGAGTTGGAACCAACTGCGCGATTCTGTCTCCCGACCGGATCTCGTAAATGTCGGTGAGGGTGGTCATGAGCACCACGATTTCTCCCCGATAAGACGAGTCGATTACACCGCCGTGGGTGAACACACCTTTGGCCGCCATGGATGAGCGATCCCTCACCAGAAACCCGACAGGCAATCCGCCGGCCATGCCGGCAACTGCCACGCCGGTCTGCACTCGATGCACCTGGCCGGGAACGAGCGTGTGGTCCTGGTTGGCGTAGAGGTCATATCCGATGTCTTCGCCGGGGTGAGCCACTGTGGGCACTTTTGCCGCCTCGTCGAATAACTTCACACTCAACGATGCCATGGTGCTTGCCAATCATTTCCTGGGATCATTTCTGCAGGGTACCGCAAAGTCACGGATCTTCAAACCTGGCCGAAGTCGAAGGCGGTGACTCTGTCCATCCACCTCCACAAATGCCAAGGTGGGCCCCAGGGCCTACCCAAACTGCCCTCTCACGCTCTCGATCGATTACCAACCAAAAAGCTGATTTAGAGAAGTATGAAATCGAATGGAACCTGCTGGTCAAACACCCTGGTATACCAGCCCGGTGAAAGCGGACGGGGTGATTAAGAACTGTCCCCACTTGGCATCAAAGGCGGCCGTCGGCTTGGCTGCAATCACTTCGAAGACGGTCATCCCTTGTTTCTTCAGACTGGCGACCTTTTCCCGAATGGCCACGAGCATGTCGCGGAATTCAATCAGGCCTGCCCTGTTTCCTATGGGGCCGTGCCCGGGAACAACGATGGTGTCGGCGGTAACAGCGTCAACATTTTGTTGGGCAGCGCGGATCTGTCCGTCGATGCTGCCGCCGGTGGAGTAATCAATGAACGGGTAGACGCCATTCCACCAGGTATCGGCCACCAAAAGGATGTCGGCTTCTACAAACCTCACAGAGATGTCGCTGTCGGTGTGGGCCGGACCATACTTCTCGAGGGTAATGTTTGTATGGTTGAGGTGCATCTCGTGCCGGGTATCGAATGTGCTGGTGGGCAGAGCATCGACTGGCCGAGCGGGAAAGTCCCAATCCCAGCCGGCTACGCGCGTCATTACCGAAAGATGCTTCCTGGTGTTCTCCTGCGCGGTGATGGTGGCGCCGGCGGAGTGCAACCACTGGTTGCCATCTGTGTGATCGGTGTGCCAATGACTGTTGACCAGGTGCCGGATAGGATCCTGGCTGATGGAATCAAGCGCCGCCGATATTCTCGGCTGAGATACCGAGAAACCGGCGTCGACCAGGAGCTTTCCGTCTTCGCCGCTCAGAACCGCGATGTTGCCTCCTGAGCCTTCGAGGACGGAAATATTTCGCCGCAGCGGGTGAACGCTGATGGCTGTGGTAGCAGCCGCATGGATCATCGTGGGCACCAGATCAAGATCTTCGGTGAAGAGCTTACCGGGGTGGCGAGAAATGCCGGACGTAGCTGCGGTCATTCTAATACTCCTCATAGCACTCGATAACTTTTGCTAACTCATTGCAAGCCCCTTATGGATGCCGCTATAGCGCAATTTTGCTGCGCATTGTCATCTCTTGCGCAAGATCATGGGCCAGAATCAAGGAATAGCTCAAACAGACTACAGCCCTTAGTTGGAATCGCCGCCTGTTCTATCTCCGTTAGACTTGAGAAATGGATGTACAACGAACACTGGTGGGCGTACAGTATCGTCGTTGAATAACTGTTGGGAACCGGGCGGATTCCCTCCTCGCTCCGCCAGGTCGTCCTTCCTCGGTCTGCTCTCGGCTCCTGGTCGGTCTTGAAAGGAAAAGCGATGCGAATCAATCCCTGTCGCCGTTCTGCTGTCCATGCCACGGTTCTGGCACTTAGCCTGCTAGCGCCCTTGGCCGCCTTGGGGCAAACTCCCCCGCCTGCGCAAGTGGCCGGTCGCTTTGCAGGAAACTGGGTGGAAGACCCGTCTCAACGAAAAACAGGCGCAGAACGCAGCCTTACGTTTCGCAACGGCCCAAATGGGCTCGA
Organism: uncultured Acidobacteriaceae bacterium; assembly: GCA_963785315.1. Classification (GTDB taxonomy): domain Bacteria; phylum Acidobacteriota; class Terriglobia; order Terriglobales; family Acidobacteriaceae; genus PALSA-350. Next base: position 228,423 of record CAWAUX010000005.1, read on the forward strand.
AGAGTTGCGCGGGTCGTACAGCCGTCCGCTCGTGGAATCTGTCCGCTTCGGCACCGCTCCCTATGCGTTTGGTGAAACCAACGCCACTATGGAATGGAAACAACTCGGAGACGGACGCTTTGAGCGCACGATGATGGAGAACGGCAAGCCTGTCGAAATTCGCCAAATCACCGTTTCACCAGACGGTAAGACGTTGACCGAAATTTCGCAAAGGAACTTACCCGACGGGAAAAAGACAACCACGACGATCGTGTACGCGCGCAGTTCCGGTTCCGGTCAGAAACTGGACGGCGTCTGGAAACCGCAGACTGTGCGTTCGGACACGCCCTTCAAAATGTCGATTCAGTCCGTAGGGAGCACCCTCAAGGTGTCCACGGGATCTGGGCTTGCCTTTGCTTTGACGTTCGATGGAAAGCCTGCCGCCGTTACAGGACCAGCCATAATTTCAGGAACAACGGAGTACCGGCAAGATCGTTAGCGATGACGTGATCGAGATTGCCAATGCGCGATTGGGAACCCCGGCAGGCATGGCCACCTGGACCCTTTCCGCCGATGGGAAGACCCTCACCACAAGCTTTAAGGCGTTGGGACCGGACGCCACGAAGGAACCCTCGGTAAGCGTCTACCTGAAGCAATAAACCGCCACGGGCGGATCAAGTAAGCGCCAGCGGGCCGGTCCGAGTAGCGAACCTCACCAATAGTCAGGTTGATTGGTGAAGATCGGGAATCATCCTTACATACCGATAATCTCGCCGTCCTCGTCCACGTCGATCGCCATGGCGCGCGACGCTTTTGGCAGTCCCGGCATCAGCATCATTGCACCCGAGATAACAACCAGAAATCCGGCGCCCGCGGAGAGCGCAACGTCCGTCACATGCAATTTCCATCCCCGTGGCGCGCCCAACCGCTTCGGATCGTCACTCAGCGAATATTGGGTTTTCGCGATGCAGATGGGCAGTTCGCCATAGCCCCAGCGCGTAAACCGGTCCAGGTTTTTCTTCGCGCGCTCACTCAGCTCAATGCCGTCTGCGCCATAAATCTTCTGAGCCACCTTTGTGATCTTTTCAATAGCGGAATTGTGGGCCTCATACGTTGTCGTTGGCGCGACATTTGGATGAGCCTCGATCACCTCCACGACCTTCCGCGCAAGGGCGGCCGCTCCTTCACCACCCCTGGCAAACGCTTCCGAAAGCGCAAACGCCGCACCCCGCGCCTCGCAATAGGCCCGCAGCGATTCGAGTTCCACTTCCGTATCCTCCGGGAAGCGGTTAATGGCAACGACCGCCGGCAGGCCAAACCCTCTGACAATACGGATATGAGCATCGAGATTCGCAAAGCCGCGTTCCAGATCGCCCTCGCCCTGTTGCTTGACGCTCCGCGCGGTCGTCACCAACACCGCGATGGACGGCTTAATCCCGGATGACGGACTTACCAGATCCATGTATTTTTCGAAGCCCAGGTCGGAGGCGAAGCCGGTCTCGTTCACCACGTAGTCCGCCAGCCGCAACCCCATCTGCTGCGATATCACCGAACTGGTGCCGTGCGCGATGTTCGCAAATGGCCCGCAATGTACCGTTGCCGGTGTTCCCTCGGTCGTCTGCACAAGGTTTGGCAGCAACGCGTCGCTGAGCAGGGCCATCATCGGTCCGGTTGCCTGCAGGTCCGATGCGCGAACCGGCAGGCCCTTGCGGTTCGATCCAATTACGATACGTGCCAGGCGCGCACGCAGATCCGCCCGGCTAGAAGTGAGCGCCAGGATGGCCATAATTTCCGACGCTGCGGTAATCAGAAATCCACTGGAACGATTGCTGCCGTCGCGCTGCTTCTTGTCCGCGGCGGTCACGCTCAACGTAATGGCCCTGAGCGCGCGATCGTTCATGTCCAGCGTGCGTGGCCAGGTGATCCCGTCAGGATCAAGATCAAGCTCATTGCCATGAAACATGTGCGAATCAATCAGGGCTGCCAGAAGGTTGTGCGCACTGGTAATGGCATGGAAATCGCCGTGGAGATGCAGATTGATCTTAGCCGCGGGCTCCACCTGCGAACGCCCGCCCCCGGCCGCTCCTCCTTTCATACCAAAGACTGGCCCTAACGACGGTTCCCGCGAAGAAAGAATCGCCCGCTTACCAATCGCTTCCAGCCCCTGCACCAGTCCGATGGATGTGACGGTCTTACCCTCACCCGCAACCGTCGGTGTTGTTGCGGTCACCAGGATCATCTTGCCGACACGGTTAAATCGCCCATCGTTCAGCAGCTCGAGGCTTAACTTTCCGCTGACCGGGCTGCGCTTCTCATATAGATCGTCCTGTAAACCCAGCTTGGCCGCAATCGCCTCAATCGGCAAAAAAATCTTCTTCACGCAATATCCTCAAGAACCGTCTTGTCATGTGTACTGCTCTTGGAAGGATATATGGTTCTGGGCGGCCTTTTTCCCATAAGTGCTAACTGTTCGTGGATCCTCGCACGGCATCGCCATCCTGAGAGGCTGTGACTTTATTGCTTTTCACGAGTGAGCATCAAGTTTTGAACGGAATTGTCATCCCGCCTGTCCCGGCTTGCCGTGGGAGCGCACTCCGGATTTCCTGCTGCGCGGCACTCACCAACGGCCACGTGTGCGGCTTCAGTAAGGAAAGCCGCATGAAGCAGGAATCCCGGGGGAGCGTAGTGGAAGGACCTGCTGGTTTCCTTTGCCCATCCGATCTAACGGCCCCCAATAAAAGTCACCACTCTACCCTTTGTCATCCCGACCCGGATTTTTTGTTGAGTGGACCGTAGGCGGCTTTATGGAACGGACTCAAAATAGAACTGGTAGTGGTTTCGGCAGCCTGGGTTGAAACCGGCCTGGCAGAGTGGGCAAAAGTAGCCGCTGTCCATGTATTCCCGGATCGTCAGTTCGTACCCGCAGGCTCCGCAGAGGATTGCCCGAACGTTCCATTCTGAGCGTGGCCACACCTGGATGGCATGGCCTGCAAGGAGTTCATGGCAATCCTTGCAGGCATAGTAGACACCGCAGCATGCCATCCTGATGGCAATGATGTCGACCGCCGAGTGATAATGGACGCACCGGGTCTCCCCATCTACTTCCATTCCTCGAACATCCGGTTTTGGCAACTTCATGCGCAATGCGGGAACCGTTCAGTAGCGCTTGTACGGCAGGAATTTGCCGGACATGGTAATACGCACGCGGTCACCCTTCGGGTTCGCCTCGCGCCCGATCTCCATATCAAAGTCGATCGCGCTCATGATGCCATCGCCGAACTCTTCCTCAATCAGCGCCTTCCAGGTTGTACCGTAGGTCTGTACGAGTTCATAGAAGCGATAAATCAAAGGGTCGGTCGGCGGAACCGCCGATAGCGAACCTCGATAGGGCGGTTCAGTAAGCTGGATTGCTTCCGTCTCTTCCAGTTGCAGCAGTTTCGCAGTTTTCTCCGACTCTTCCTTTGTCAGCGTCATCTGGCCGAGCAGCGCGGCGGTGTACAAGATGGGCGATCCTGACCCAATGGCTTCCGCAATTTGCTTCCACGAAAGGCCCTTCTTTCGCTTGGCATCCAGTATCTTCGCAGTGAGTTCTTCTCGTGTCATCCATTGCTCCTACAAGGATTGACGGGCGAAATTAGCTTCGCCCGTGTGTGTGACGATACATTACTTCTTCACGCTATAGGAGTGGGCCCCGTCGCCAGCCAGCTTGCCCCCGTCCACGATCACGTATTCATCGCGGATGGGACGCCGCCGCTCAAAAAAAACACTCCAGGATCTCGCGTGTGCCCGCCGCATAGCGGGGTTGAGCGGAAAGTGATGTGCCAGAGATGTGCGGAGTCATACCATGATGGGGCATCGTCCTCCACGGATGGTCCCTGGGAGCGGGCTGCGGATACCAGACATGGCCCGCATATCCAGCAAGCTGTCCGCTTTCCAGAGCGCGAACAGACTTGGGCACCACCAGCCTCACGGAAATGGGTGTCGATGATTCTTCGGTTCTGCATATCGGAGGTCAGCAGGCAGAGTGGGTAGCTCGCCGCTTCGAGCCACGGAATCGTCTTTCGTCCTTCCATGCCGGGGCTCATACGAGTCAGGAAGACGTAATGCTCGGAGTAGAGCTGAATTCGGCGAACCCGCGCCAGCGGCTCGTTGTCCAGATACGTTACTCCGAGATGGCGGAGAATCATGCGTAATCAAGCAATGTTAATGCCGTGATCCTCCATCTGGCTGAAAACGGAAAGCAGGTTCGTCAGCCTTAGCACATTGCGAAGCTGCTTACCGAGGTGAAGCAACTTTAGCTCGCATCCGGCTTTCCGGGCCGATGTATGCAGTCGCACCAAGGTACCCAGTCCGGAGCTATCCACGTAGGTAAGTTCGGCTAAGTCGACTATTACCACTTTTACCTGAGGTAATAGTTGTTTTACCTCCTGGTAGAGTACCTCGGTGGTGCCTGCTACCAATCGGCCGTGACATTTCACGACTGCGGTGTCTCCGTCACGGGCGATTTCAAAGCTCAAAACTTTTTCGGATTCTTCAGGCATATGGGTTGCTCCTGGCTAAATTATGAAGGGTGGGGCCTAGTCATTGACCTACGAATTCTCGCACATGGAACCTGAAGGCAGGAACCAATTTGCGCCATGGCGTGCACAGATACCGAGTCGACTCCAGGCTCCCCGATCCGCATCTAATGACATGCGAGTGGCTGATTGGGCCATTTTGCAGAGATTTGAGACTATCTCGGCCAATGGCACATCTCATGTGATAGAAGATGGTGTCATCCCGTTGATGACAGGCTGAGGCATGAAACTCCCAACGGCCCCCTGTTGATCGATTAGGCGATGAACTCCGCTGTTGGAGGCACGTCCCCGCATGTTGTCGTTTCTCGATCGTGAAGTCTCTGTTGCACGTCCTGGTTTTAGTCGCTGGCTTGTGCCGCCCGCTGCACTCGCCATTCATCTGGCCATCGGCCAAGTCTACTCCTTCAGTATCTTCGTAAATCCGCTGCTGGCGGTGAATGGAGGGGACGGCGCAGGGTGGAATCGGAAAGAAGTGGGCTATATCTTTTCCATCGCCATCGCGGTGCTGGGGCTTTCCGCAGCGCTGTTTGGCCGGTGGCTGGAGACTGCGGGCCCTCGCAAGGCCATGTTTGTCGCGGCTACCTGCTTCGGGTCCGGATTTCTGGTGGCGGCCGCGGGCGCGGCGACACACTCTTTGGCTCTCATCTATCTCGGCTACGGAGTGATCGGCGGCGTCGGGCTGGGGCTGGGCTATATCTCGCCGGTCTCGACGCTGATCAAGTGGTTTCCCGACCGGCCGGGACTGGCTACCGGCCTTGCCATCATGGGCTTCGGCGGAGGTGCGATGATCGGTTCGCCGCTGGGCACCAAGCTGATGGCCTTCTACCGGGCGTCCGCGCATCCCATCGCAGCCACCTGGGTGACGATGGGCCTTCTCTACTTTGTCTTCATGATGTTTGGCGTCTTTACTATCCGCGTGCCCCGGGAGGGATGGAAGCCAGAGGGATGGGTTCCCAGGGCAACTCGCTCGGCCCTGATCTCTACCCATAAGGTGGATGTCAATACTGCCTTCCGTACGCCGCAGTTCTGGCTGCTGTGGGTCATCCTGTGCATGAACGTGACCGCCGGCATCGGCATCCTGGAGCAGGCGTCCCCGATGATCCAGGATCTCTTCCGTGGGCATGTCTCGGCGATCACGGCGGCTGGCTTTGTGGGCGTACTAAGCCTCTTCAACATGGGAGGACGTTTTGTCTGGGCGTCGATGTCGGACTTCATCGGACGCAAGACCACCTACTTCGTCTTTTTTGTTTTGGGCGTGCTGCTTTACCTGGCGCTTCCCTTCACGGGTAGTACGCACCTGGATTCCGTCCCGCTTTTTGTGCTGGTTGCGGGCGTGCTGATCAGCATGTACGGCGGAGGATTCTCGACCATTCCGACTTATCTCAAGGATCTTTTCGGCGGCTATCATGTGAGCGCCATCCATGGACGCCTGCTGACGGCGTGGTCTACCGCAGGCATCGTGGGGCCGCTCATCGTCAATGGCATCCTCGACCATTACGTCGCCAACCACTTGCCGAAGGAGCAGGCTTACCCGGTGATCCTGCACATCATGGCTGCACTTATGGTGGTTGGTTTTATCGCCAATCTCCTGGTGCGTCCAGTGGCACAGAAGTACTGGCTGGTGGATAGCGGCAGCAAGAGCGCGAGCACGAGCAGCGAAGTGCAAGTAGCCCATTAAGCAAGACCGGAACCGGAGGAGCGTTATCCATGGATGCAAATGAGAACAAAACATCGCCGGTCCTAATCCTGGCTGCGTGGTTCCTGGTTTCGATACCCGCCGCATGGGGCATTTACAACACCCTGCTGAACGCACTCAAGCTCTTCCGGTAGGGCCCATCTAGCCGGACCGCACCGCCCTTAACCCATGTGTGCGGGTGGCCGGAAATTCCGATATCTCGACGCAGCGCTCCGTCGCTCGATACAATGTCGCAGTGATCTATGCCTGGCTTGAAGAAAAGGACGCGGCCTTTGACTGCCTCGACCGCGCGTATAACGATCGGACTTACCTGCTGCCGGTTTACCTGGACACGAATTCCCGTTTGGACAGCCTGCGTTCGGACCCCCGCGTTGATCAGCTTCGACGAAAGATGAAGTTGCCGCCCCCGCCGGGGCACGCGGGATGACAACAACCGAAGACATGGGAGACGGGACAGACCCTTTTCAAGGGAGCAAGCTCCCTTGAAGAGGCTTAGGCCGGGCGCGAAGCGATTATTGGCCCTGTTGATTCTTTTCTGCGCCTCCGGGTGCGGAGCGAGCTTTCGTATTCCCCCCAACGTCGCCTTCATCGGCGATTCCATTACCCATGAATGGTCGCAGAGCTACAACGGGCAGCAGGCTACTTTCGCCGAAAACCATTGGTTCAATTTCGGTGTCCTTGGGCTAACGTCGAAGGAAATCCTGGGGCAATTCGAAGCGTATGTCCCCAAGCTGCACCCGCGGGCCGTGCATATTATTGCCGGCACCAACGACGTATATCCGGGGTGGCAGCTATCCGATACGTCCACCAACATCCAGGCCATGGTGGAAATAGCGAAACAGGATCACATCGCTGTGGTGCTTGGGACGATCCCGCCATGGGGACCAGAAGCCATCGCGGAGGCAGCAGATCCCAGCCCGCAGAGGTTTCAGCGCATCGCTCAACTCAATCAGTGGATCATCCAATTTGGCTCGGAGCAGGGCATTACGGTGGTCGATTATCACTCGGTGCTGGCCGCTGCGAATGGAGAAAACTATGGACAGGGGTTGACCTTTGACGGCGTCCATCCCAGTCCGGCCGGTTATGCGTTGATGACCCCACCCGCCGAGCAGGCTCTCCAGGCGGCGATGGCCAAGCCCTCTCCATAACGGAAAACCGGCAGCCACGCTCGTCCGGGGCTTATCCCTCTATTCGGCGATGCGCTCAATCTTCCCCACCAGAAAAATGTAGGACCCGGCCCCCATCAGCGTCATGGCGGAGACGGCGATAAGCGGCCGCGTGAAATCGTTGCCCTTGATCAGGAAACCAATGGCCAGTGGGACTACGATGGCGGCCAGATTGCCGATGAAGTTGAACACACCGCCGGTCAGGCCGATCAGACGCTCCGGGGCGATCGCGGAAACCAACGACCAGGTGATGGACCCGAAGCCGCAGCCGAAGAAGGCAAAGGTGAGGCAGGCACTGATGGAAAGCGGGTCGCTCACATAATTTGCCACCACGATGGAGCTCGAAAGCAGCATGCCCACGATAATCGGCAGCTTGCGCGCCATGGTGAGCGAGCTGCCCGTGCGCAGCAGGCCGTCAGAAACGAAGCCTCCCAGCAGCACGCCGGCGAAGGCGCCCAGGAACGGCAGTGCCTCCAGCAATCCCGACTTGGCGAAGCTTACGTGACGGTAGGTAACCATGTAGGTCGGGAACCAGGTCAGAAAGAACCATTGCGTTGCGTTGATGCCAAACTGCCCGAGGTAAACGCCCCAGAGTTTTCGGCTTCCCAGGACAATTTTCCAGTCCGCCCAGGCGAGGATTTTCTTTTGCCCACGGATGCGCTGGCTAAGGTCGGGAATGCCTCCGCGGGCCGCGATGTGATCGATCTCGGCCTGATTAACTCCGCGGAAATCTGCCGGATCGCGATACCAGACGTACCAGACCATGGCCCAGATGAGCCCCAGCGCGCCGGTGACGGCAAAGACCGCTCTCCACCCATAGGAGAGGTCAATCCACGACAACAACGGGGTTAGAAATCCCAGGCCCACATATTGGCCGGAGGTGTAGACCGCGATGGCGCCGGCGCGCTCGTCTTCCCCGAACCAGGTGGTGACCACGCGATTGTTGATGGGATAGGCAGGCGCCTCAAATGCGCCCACCGCCAGGCGGAGACAGAGCAGGCCCACAAAGCCCGTAACCAGACCCAGCGACAGGGTCGCCAGCGACCACAGGCCCAGGATGCAGGCAAAGAGATAGCGCGGATGCACGCGGTCGACCAGCCATCCGCAGGGGATCTGCAGCGCGACGTAGGTCCAGCCGAAGCCGGACAGAACTACCCCCAGCATGACCGGCGTCAGGTTCAGTGTGCCTGAGAGCTGAGGTCCCACAATGGAGATGTTGCTGCGATCGAGGTAATTGATCACCACGATGACAAACAACATCATGGCAATGAGGAATCGCCGCCGGCTGGGAGCCGCTGGCATCACGCTCTGACACTGCGACTTTTTGGGGGCCTTTTGGGAGGAGCCAAATTTACCCAAATAGGCGTCGCGTTTTGGCTCATGTAACCAGAACTGTAGCGGACTGCAAGAAGGACCGAGAGACGCTCGCCAGCAACCTCAGTTGCGCACAGCCCGTTCTGATCCATATTCGGGTCTCAAATGCGAAGCCAACCGCCCTGATGCAGACTAGCCCTTGCTGCCTTTCACCGGTCCAGCATTACCGATAGGAGCAACTGTAGGATCGCCAGGAGGATGACGATAGTGCCCCAACCAGGTTGCCATAGCTTGCTCGTCGCACTTCGCTCTTCTATCGTGCGGACCTTATCGAAACTTGCAGAACTCATTCTCTTCCCCTTGGCAGAAAACTCCCCGGACAACCGGGGAAGGCGGCTTCTCAAAAAAAGCAGAAACACACAATTACGTGGCCCGTACGCCCCATCCCGCCCAAACGCTAAGATGAAGCTTTTTAAGAATTGTACAGCGTGGCTTAAACAATGCAATCCACGCAAAGTGAATAAAAGTACTCAGTTGGTAACCTATATTGCTGCTAAATCGTTCAAAGGAGGGGCCAGCCGTTCCCTCGCTCCCAGGGTTCCCTTTCCCCGCGTGCAGGGGTTTTGACTACGCCGGACAAGCTGCTGCAGAACAGCATTCTTGATGGGACAGGCCACCCAGCTGAATTCCCCGGAAAAGCGGCCGTAGGAAAAATCAGGTCAAAAACATCAGGCAGGGTAGTTCCGTCCTTACAACCGCAAAAGACGCTCGGCATTACTGTGCGCGATCCGCTCTTTGTCTGCGCTCGATACCGGCAATTGATCGAGAAATGCACGCGCTTTCGCCATGGAGGCATAGGGGTGGTCGGCGGAGAACATGATCCGATCGACGCCCACTTGCAGCAGCAAATCGAGAAATGTCGGTGTGAAGTTGAAGCCGCTAAACGTGTAGTGGACATTTTCTCGAAGATATTCGCTGATGGCGCGCCTGGTCCCGGTCATCGCCATGGGCATCACGTCGAGCCGCTGCAACATGAAGGGAAGGGTTTCGCCCATGTGACCGATTACGATCTGCAGTTTTGGATACTGGTCGAATGCGCCGCCGAGAATCATACGAATGACATGGATGGCGGTTTCGATATGCCAACCCCAGCCCGGGCCGGCAAGCAACTCGGTTACGATCGGTGAAAAACCTCCATAAGATGCGTCGATCACAGCCTGGGGAGGAGGAGTTGGATGGAGATAAATGGGGACGTTGAGCAGCTCAGCTTGTGCAAGAATCGGCCAGAAAAACTTGTCGTCGAGATAACGTCCGTGGTTGTGTCCATTGATGACTGCGCCTTTGAAGCCATGGTTCCGGACCATGTGCTCCAGTTCTTCGGCGGCGCGATCCGGCGCTGCGGTTGGTAAGACCGCGAATCCAGCAAAGCGGGTAGGTTTTTGGGCCACGGCATCGGCGAGGAAGTCGTTCGCTTCGCGCGCCAGCGCAACTGCCTCGGCAACTTCGAGTTGCTCTGCACCGGGAGAGGTGAGCGACAGGACCTGCATATCAATGCCTGCTGCGTCCATTTCGGCGATTCTCTTGTCCCCGACATCAGTGAGTTGTTCAAGCAGATAGGCGGCGCGGGCTCCGAATCGCAGAGCTTTCTCTTTGAGATCTTTCCCGGGACCGTCGAGAAAGGCCGGAGTGGCAAAATGTTCTTCGAGGGTTATGGTTCGCATCTGATTTGACAATTCCTTCTCTCTTTCCCAGTTTAACGCCCTGGGAATTCAACATCGATGTCAGACAGTTGCACAGCGGCCTGGCAATGAAACTGCGCACTTTCCTCTGCAATTCGGCGAGACCGCCGGGCACGCGAGCGCATCGAAAAAGCGATATGCATACATCCATCCCGGTCCCCACTTTCTGGAATCAACTTGCCGAGACCATGCATCTGAAGGATTCTCCAACGGCGCAGGTCAAGTTATCCGAACTTGCCTCGTTCTCGTTTGGCAGAGCTCAGAGTAGCGAAGGCCTGCCGGAGATTGCACGTCCGATTGCCGGTCAGCGCGGCTATCTTGTTGCGCTGCAACTAAAAGCTATCCCCTTTATGGAGCAATACCTGGGCAGGAAAAAGGTATCGAGTGGTCCCTATCCTGTCGGGGCCGTAAGTGCCATCCAGTTACCAGAGGAACCATCATTACTGCTCCCACATCCCTTCGACGCATTGCTGATGTATGTTACCCAAGCTGCTCTGGATGAAGTTGCTTACGCCCATCGGGCGCCACGAGTGGAGCAGTTGGTTTGGCCGCATGGGGTCATTGATCCAATCGTCCAGCAACTGGGGCAGACTCTGCGCTATTCCCTGGAGCACCCCCATCACACTTCGAAGATCTTCCTCGACCATGTGTTGCAGGCCTTAAACTGTCATTTTGTTTCCGCGTATGGCGGTGTGGCTGTATCGGCTCGCGGATTTCGCGGTGGACTGTCTCCCTGGCAGATGCGAAGAGCAACAGAGTTACTGGAGGCTCATCTGGGCGGCAACATTACGCTGCAACAGGTTGCGGAAGCATGTCAGTTATCTGTAAGTCACTTTGCGCGGGCCTTCAAAACAACCTTTCGCAAACCGCCGCATAACTGGTTAGTGGAACGCCGTGTGGAGAGGGCTAGAGATCTGATGATGAATTCCCGCCTGCCCCTTGCCGACATTGCCGCGCAGTGTGGATTTTCCGATCAGTCTGGACTCAACCGCTCATTCAAACGAACTCACGGGCTAGCTCCAGGGATATGGCGACGGAGCAGAACTCGAACCGCAAGACCCTCCATTCGTTAGCCCCAGCACTTTCATCCGCTCTGAAAAATCCTCACTTCTCTTCCTGATTCATCCTGCAAGATGGCCCGCTGCCGTGCGCGCGGTCTCTTTGCCACGTCCGCGACTTATGCAGCAGAAAAGGCCCGCTTATGATGGTTTTCACCAAGATGCCTCCCTTCATCCGGGGCTAGCCTCAGAACAGGATGGCGAAGGTGAGAACAGCCACAAGAATCGCTTGTTCCTCGCTTTAGCTATTAGTCCGTACAGCGGCGCCGGAGCCCAACTCCGCGTTGTGTGTGGACCTTCCGTTCATCAAAGGAGATAGACAATGAAAGTATTCAAACCTGGTCGAAATATTGTGGTGACGTGCGCCGCACTACTCGCGATTTTCAGTTCTGCCTTCAAGGCGAATGCACAAGAACAGGCTCCCTCACCGGTAAAAACTGTGCTCCTCATTCACGGGGCCTGGGCGGACGGATCGAGCTGGTCGAAGGTCATTCCCTTGTTAGAAGCGAAGGGCCTGCATGTTGTTGCCGTGCAAATTCCCCTGACCTCGTTCTCCGATGACGTTGCAGCCACGCAGCGCGCCATTGCCCTTGAGGATGGGCCAGTGTTGCTCGTCGGTCACTCCTACGGCGGAGCGGTGATCACCGAAGCGGGGAATGACGCGAAAGTGGCCGGACTCGTCTATGTGTCGGCTGTCGCGCCGGATAAGGGACAATCCGCTTTCGGTCTTATCACCAGCGTTCCCACACCTGTCGGCTCGGAGCTACGTCCCGACAAAAGTGGTTTTCTCAAACTGACTCCCAAGGGGATTGCTGAAGATTTTGCGCAGGACCTTTCCCCCACCGAGATTGCGGTCTTGACCGCAACGCAGGTGCCAACCAGCGTTGCTGCGATGAAGGGAGAGATCACGATTCCAGCCTGGAAGTCAAAGCCGTCGTGGTACATGATCGCTGCAAATGACCGGGCTATTTCGCCCGATCTGGAAGCAGCGGAGGCGAAGAAGATCGGGGCGGCGACGACCACTATCTCCTCCAGCCACGTGATTATGCTCGCTCAGCCGTCGAAGGTCGCCGATGTGATTTTCGAGGCGGCGTCCAAGGCGAGTTCGAAGTAGGCGAATCCGGGCCCGAAAATACAAAGGATTATCGATGAAAACAGGAAGAATGGTTCAAGCAATCATGGGTGTCGGACTCTTGCTGACGGCGGGATTCCGCAGTATTGGCTACGCTCAACAATCTCCAGAATCCTACGGAGCGAATCGCGCCGTCAACAATATCGTGCTGGTTCACGGAGCATGGGCAGATGGGTCGAGCTGGTCCAAGGTGATTCCTATCCTGGAGGCTCAGGGATTCCACGTGGTCGCAGCGCAGCTTCCCCTTACGTCCCTCGAAGACGATGATGCCGCAGCACAGCGTGCCATCACACGCATCACGACGGCACACCCAGGTCCTGTGCTGCTTGTCGGGCATTCTTATGGAGGCGTTGTCATCGGAGACCAACCAGGAAACGACGCTAAGGTTGCAGGGTTGGTTTATGTTGCTGCGTTTGCTCCCGATTGGGGTGAATCTGCGCTCTCACTGTTGGGTACGCTAAGTACCCCTCCTCCAATCAACCAGTTTCTTCAATTCGACACGGCAAAGCAGTTCGCAACCATCTCTCCACAAGGGGTGGCGGCTGCCTTTGCTCAAGACTTATCGAAACTTGAACAGGTCACGCTAACGGCCACGCAAGGCCCGACGTCTGTCGCTGCCTTGTCGGCGGTACCGACGGTGGGGCCCGCATGGCGAACCAAGCCTACATGGTTCATCGTCTCCGCTCAGGATAAGGTGATCACCGCCGGTCTGGAGGAGCGGTTGGCGCAGAGGATGAACGCCACAACGATCACGCTGCCAACCTGCCATCTCGCAATGCTGCAAGAGCCGTTGAGGGTCGCAGAGTTCATTGCGCAGGCTGCTGCATCGCTTCGGGCCCCGTAGTATTTCAATTTGGGAAGGTTTCCATGCTTGTTCGTGGCTGAGATGGTCGGTTAACTCTGTCCATCCACCTCCACTCATGCCAAGGTGGGCCACCGCCCTCCACCTTTGTCATCCCGAACGAAGGGCACGGCTTCAGCCGTGCCGTAAATGTACTGCGCGGGGACGGCTTTAGCCGCTGAGGTACGGTTTTTCACGGTAATTTCCGTACAGGTACAAGCGTGGAAAAGCGTACCTCAGCGGCTAAAGCCCTCCCACGCTGCGGTTCAGTATGGCACGGCTAAACCCGTGCCCTTCGTTCGGGATGACAAATTGGAGGCCACCGACCGCCTTGGCATGAGTGGAGTTGGATGGACAGAGTCAACACAACAGCAACCAACCCGGTTTCGTTTGCCCGCGTTCTCTCAGCAAGTTGCGCCAAGGCACTGATTCAGAATATTTAGAGTTTGGCGGGGGCGAGCGCAAGCCGTGTCTGCAAGACATATATGGTGCCACTCACACCGATCACGGCCAAGACACCCAGTATCTCCGCGCGTGAGCCCATGGCAAAGAAAATCACCATGCTCGTGGCAGCCACGACCATGGCAGCGGTGAGCCCGCGAAAGTTGAGAGGCACGCCGTTCTGAGCCACGCCATCTCGTGCCAGGCGCCAGGCTGCGACGCTCCCTGCCGCATAAAGAACGGTGACGGCAAGCGTTGCCAGCACTGCCAGCTCGACGAAGCTACCCGTCAACGCCAGCCCCATCGCCAGTGCCGCATAGCAGAGGATCGCCACATGGGGTGCATGGGTGCGCGGATGTACGCGTCCCAGGGCCTGGGGCAGCAGTCCATCGCGCCCGAAGGCAAACAGGATGCGTGGGCTGCTGAGAAGATCGCTGGCAATCCACCCCATCATCGAAAGGCTTGCGCCGGCGATCATCACCATCCTTAGCACGGGGTTGATGCGTGCCATGGCATCTGCCAGCGGGACCGCGGATTGAGAAAGAGAAGCACCCAACATCCCTTGAGCGACGATCTGGATGGCAATGTATAGGAAGGTGACGAAGAAGAGGGTAATCGCCAAGGCGCGCGGAATGGTGCGCGAAGGCTGCTTCACCTCACCGCTCGCGCTCAGCGAGACTTCCATGCCGGTGAGCAGGAACAACACCAGGATGAGGGCGCGCCCCAGTCCCTGAGCGCCTGAGGGCACGCTCGGGACAAAATTGGCACGATGCATCGCGGTAACGCCCACGGCGAGAAAAAGGAACAGGGGAATTATCTTGATCGCCGTCACCCAATCGACCAGCCGCACCCCGCGCTTGACCCCGCCGAGGTTGACGACCACCACGGCTCCAATCACGCCGATGATCACCATCACGTGTGTGGGGGCCTTGAACGGCTGCGGCACCACGCTCACCACCACATCAGCCAGTGCTGCGGATATCCCCCCGCACGTGAGTGCGTCGCTCAACCACAAAAGCGTGCCCGCAATGTAGCCGGCAAGCGGCCCAAAAGCGGCTTCAATCACTCCATAGGCTCCGCCACTGGTCGCGACCCGGCTGCCTCCCTCGGCAAAGCAGATGGTAACCGCCCCCATGGCAATGGCGCACAGGACAAATGCAATCGGCGCCGACCGTCCCATACAGGCGGCAAGCGCTCCGGGGGTCACGAAAATGCCGGCGCCGACCATGGCGTTGATTGTGCTGGTCGCCAGACCCCGAACTCCGATGGCGCGTACCAGGCCAGCGTCGCGTCGACTCTCAAGCATGGGCAGACTGTAGCACTCGGTGCAAAACAAACAAACAGGAAACCGGTCGGAGGTGGAAGTGTTTGCGATGACAGGCTGGCCGGCTTTCAGTTTGGAGCCTATGGGTCGATCGGTTCCCAGATCCGACCTGGGCGGGCTTGTTTGGCGGGACGGTGCTACAGGGTCTGCGTGAGGACCGGCATGGAAACGACTCCAAGGGTCCAGCAAAATTGTCATCCCGACCGAGGCGTAGCGCAGGGGAGGTACCTGCGGTTTCCGGTTCTCACGTAGACCCTACAGGCTTTTAACAAGTTTACCGTCTTGATACTCGTCTCGGAATGGATGCGTTCGCCATATTTTTAAACGCGAATTTAGGTCCCAATAATGACCTCTGACGTATGCTTCGGTTACATGCCCGTCACTCTTGTGGCGTTCGATCCCCCTGCACCATCCAGAATTCTCCAGGGCTAGATACGTTCAGCTGCGATAAAGAAGATGGCGGCCAGCTTGTCATTGGTTGGCGAAGAAGTCTCTTCGGCTTGGGTAGGGGGCCCTATTTTGCTGGTTGATTCGTTTGCTCGTTTCTCGCTGTTAAGCCGATCGTTAAGCCACCGGAGGTTCCAGACAAAGACTGTGGCGGTTAGCAGTCTTTGGTTTTTGTTTCTGCTTGTCTTGTTTCCGGCTGCAAGGCTGCAGGCGCAGGCGCCCAACGTGCTTACCTGGCGGTATGACAATACCCACCAGGGCCAGAACACGCAGGAAACCATTCTTACGCCAACCAATGTCAACACCAATACATTTGGCAAGCTTTTCAGCCAGAGTGTGGATGGCGAGGTGTACGCGCAACCGCTCTACGTCAGCAATCTGACCATCAACGGAGCCACGCATAACGTCCTCTTTATTGCGGATGAGCACGATTCCGTGTACGCGTTTGACGCGGATAGCAACGGCGGCGCGAATAGCGCGCCGTTGTGGCAGGCGAGCATGATCAGCGCCGCCCATGGAGCGGCCTCGGGCGCCACCACGGTGCCGTCCTCCGATGTGCAGAGCGGTACCGGAGATATCAATCCGGAAATTGGCATCACCGGCACGCCGGTGATCGACGCCACGGCACAGACCATCTTTCTGGTCGCCAAAAGCAAAGAGAACGGCAACTACGTACAACGGCTGCATGCGCTGAATATCCTGAACGGCAGCGAGCGCCCGGGCAGTCCGGTGGTGCTCGCGGCTTCGGTGCCAGGCAACGGCAACGGCAGCTCCGGGGGCACGCTCAGCTTCAGCTCCTTGTGGGAGAACAACCGTCCGGCGCTCGGGCTCTTCAACGGGAATGTCTATATCGGGTTTGCAGCTCACGGGGATGACGGCCCGTGGCACGGCTGGATTCTGGTTTATAACGAGACCACACTGAATCAAACAGCGGCGGTGTCCACCTCACCCAACGGGGATGGGGGTGGAATCTGGAGTTCCGGCGCAGGATTTCCTATCGATACGGTAAGCGCGAATGGCAGGCTATTTCTGGTCACGGGCAATGGCGATTTGAGCTCGTATCCGCCACTGAGCAACAATGCGGACTTGGGCGAGAGCATTCTCCGCTACGATCTCTCCAATAACGGTTTGGCGATCTCGGATGCCTTTACCTCCTTCAATCAGGCGAATTTGACGGGGTCCGATCGCGATCAGGGCGCAGGGGGCGTTCTGATGCTGCCCGATCAGCCAGGGACCTATCCCCACCTGCTGGTCGAGGTGGGCAAAGAGGGCCGGATCCTGGTACTCAACCGCGATAAGCTCAATGGCTATGCCGGACCAAATGCCGGCTCCAACACCAATGCCGTGCAGGATATTACCGGCGCCCTGTCCGGAGGGTTATGGAGCACCCCTGCCTACTGGAACGGAAATGTCTACATGTGGGCGTCGGGCGACACGCTGAAGATGTTTCCCCTCGCCAACGGTGTACTGGCGACCCGTTCCTCGGCGCAGTCCTCTGCCACCTCGAGCTTTCCCGGAGCCACCCCGGTGATCTCTTCCAACGGGACCCAGAACGGCATCGTGTGGGCGCTGCGCACCGATGAATACAATTCCAATGGGCCCGCGATCCTCTACGCGTTCAACGCCACCAATGCGGCGCAGGAATATTACGACAGCGGTCAGAATCCCAGCCGTGACGATGCCGGCCAGGCCATCAAGTTCCAGGTTCCGGTGGTGACGAATGGGAAGGTCTACGTGGGCACCGGCAGCCAGGTGGCCGTATACGGGCTGCTGAACCAGGAACAGCAAACGCCGGCGCCGATCATTGCACCCTCCGGCGGGAGCTATGGCGCAGCGCAGCAAATCACCATTACGGATAGCGTGCCGGGCGCCGCCATCTACTACACCACCGACGGATCGACCCCGACCACAGCCTCGACAAAATACACCAGCGGCGGCTTCCAGCTGGCGACAGACGTCACGGTGCAGGCGATTGCCAGCGCCACCGGATATCTGCAAAGCGCAGTGAGCAGCGCGACCTATTCCTTCAGTACGCAAACCCCGGCGCCGCAGTTTTCCCCCGCGCCGGGTTCGTACACCGGCGCGCAATCCGTCACCATGACGGATGCCAATGCGAACGCAACCATCTACTACACCACCGATGGATCAACCCCGACCACAAACTCGACAAAATATTCCGGGCCGGTCACAGTCAGCAGCACCACGGTGATCAACGCGATCGCGACCTACGGCGGACTGATCAACAGTAACGTGGCCACCGGGTCTTACCTGGTCGTGCTGCCGGGTACGGGGATTAACTACGCCGCTGGCTTCTCCAGCGCCGCCGGGCTTACCTTGAACGGCAGCGCCACCAACGTGGATGATAGCCGCTTGCAGTTAACCTCGGGGCTGGCCAACCAAACGTCGAGTGTTTTCTATAACACGCCGACCAACATCCAGGCATTTACCACGGACTTCACCTTCCAGCTCTCGGGTGCGCTCGCGGACGGGTTTACCTTCACCATCCAGAACGTTGGCCCCACCGCAGTAGGCGGAGGCGGGGGCGGCCTGGGATATGGACCGGACCCCAATGGCGGTGGCGGCGGGAGCATCGCCAAAAGCGTCGCTATCAAGTTTGACTTCTTTAACAACTCCGGCGAAGGCAGCGATTCCACTGGCCTTTACCTCGATGGCGCAACGCCCACTGTTCCCTCCGTCGATATGACCTCTTCCGGTGTTCTGCTGAGTAGCGGGGATACCATGGACGCGCATATTACGTATGACGGCACGAACCTGGTCATGACGGTCACCGACATCGTGGTGAACAAGATCTTCACACACACGTTTCCCGTCAATATTCCTTCCACGATTGGCAGCAACGTGGCCTACATCGGCTTCACCGGCGCGTCGGGCGGCGAGACCGCCAGCCAGAAGATCCTTAACTGGACCCTGAGCTCGACGGCGGTATCGACCCCGCAGACACCGGCGCCCACCTTCTCGCCGGCCACGGGAACCTACACCTCGGCACAGTCCGTAAGCCTGAGCGATCCCGGGGCGACCATCTACTACACCACCGATGGATCCACGCCGACCACTGCGTCCGCAGTGTATGGCGCGCCTATCACCGTCGCCGGCAACACCACCGTGCAGGCAATCGCTGTTGCTTCGGGCAGCACGGCGAGCGCAGTGGCCAGTGCGACGTACGTTATTCAGTCCAGCGCTCCGAGCAGCATCAACTTCGCCGCTGGATTCCCCAGTGCGACCGGTCTGCAGGTGAACGGCAGTGCGAAGGTGAACTCCGGAAACCTGGAACTCACCGATGGCGGAGGCTACGAGGCGGGGAGCGCCTTCTGGACGACTCCGATGAACATCCAGGCGTTCACCACCAACTTTACCTTCCAGCTCAGCAGCGCCGTCGCCGATGGCTTTACCTTCACCATTCAAAATGCCGGCACGACTGCGCTGGGAACGTATGGGGGAGGGCTTGGCTACGGAATCAACCCTAACGGGGGAACAACCGGCGGTATCGCCAAGAGTGTCGCGGTCAAGTTCGATATCTTTAGCAACTCCGGTGAGGGCAACGATTCCACAGGAGTCTTCAGCAATGGCGCTTCCCCTACCAACCCCGCGGTCAACCTCACCTCTTCTGGGATCGTACTGTCGAGCGGCGACACCATGGCGGCCCAGTTGGTCTACAACGGCGCCACATTGACGCTGAATCTTACCGACACAGTCACGGGTGATACCTTCAGCCAGGCGTTCACGATCAATATTCCCTCGACCGTCGGCGCGAACACTGCTTACGTCGGCTTCACCGGTGGTACCGGCGGATCGGCCGGCATCCAGAACATCAGGAACTGGACCTTCGGTACAGGTACTACGCAAACCGCGGCTGATCCAGTTTTCAGTCCGCTGCCGGGCACATATACGACGGCACAAAACGTTACTCTGATAAGCGCCACCCCGGGGGCGACCATCTACTACACGGTGGATGGATCGACGCCCACCATTTCCTCTCCCACCTACAGTTCGCCCATCGTAGTGAATGGGGTTTCCCTCACCATTCGCGCCTTCGCAGCGGCAGCCGGCTATCAGAGTAGTCCGGTCGTCGTGGGCACCTACCAGATCCAGGCGCCGACGCCAACCATTACCCCCAGCAGCGGCACAACCTTCTCATCCACGCTGAGTGTATCCATAGCGGATGCGAGCGCGAACGCGACCATTTACTACACCACCGATGGATCAACCCCCACCGCCAACTCGACAAAATATGGCGGCCCGTTCAGTATCAACAGCAACGCGGTGATCAAGGCGATCGCAACCTACAGCGGGTTGACAAACAGCAGTGTCGCCACTGCGTCTTACACCCTGGTCCCAACCGCAACACAAATCAATTACGGTAGCGGATTCCCCAGCGCGACCGGGCTGCAATTGAACGGCAGTGCGAAGGTGAACTCCGGGAACCTGGAACTCACCGATGGCGGAGGCTACGAGGCGGGGAGCGCCTTCTGGACAACTCCGATGAACGTCCAGGCCTTTGCCACCAACTTTAGCTTCCAGCTCACCAGCGCGGTTGCCGACGGGTTTACCTTCACCATCCAAAATGCCGGGACCACTGCACTGGGGAACCTTGGGGGAGGCCTCGGCTACGGAGTGAACCCTAACGGGGGAACAACCGGGGGTATCGGCAAGAGTGTCGCCGTCAAGTTCGATATCTATAGCAACGCCGGTGAGGGCAACGACTCCACTGGAGTCTTCACCGATGGCGCGGCTCCGGCCAACCCGGCAGTCAATCTCACTTCTTCCGGGATAGTGCTGTCGAGCGGCGATACCATCGCGGCCCAGTTGGTCTACAACGGCGCCACGTTGACGCTGAATCTTACCGACACGGTTACCAATAAGACCTTCAGCCAGGCGTTCACCATCAATATTCCCTCGACGGTAGCCGGCAACACTGCTTATGTCGGCTTCACCGGGGGTACCGGGGGAGCGGCCGCTATTCAGAACATCAAGACCTGGACCTTTACCTCGAGTACGCTGTAGAACGCGCGACTTCTGAGGAAGAATTCGCGTCGGCGATCGCATACCGTCCTCTTTGGTATGTGGTTTTACTCATTGCGTAAAGCGTGCATGGGATCAATCGACGCGGCACGATGCGCCGGCACGATGGTTGCCAGCACAGCGACAGCCGCAAGAGCACAAACACCTGGGTACGCGTTGCTCCCAATGCCATGCGAATCACTAATTCGGAGGTTCGCAGCCCTGGCTCCGCGGCTTCGACCAGACCTCGCAGCTGCTCGCTTAGCTCTCTCATCCGCTTGGCGCAAGTCTATCAAGTGGCTAACACGCGGGGATTCAAGACGTAAAAGGGTCAATAGTTCGAATCGAGCCGTCCGCTTCGAAGTGAAGCTCTGTCACCTTGACGTTGCGCAGGTGGTTCTTGTTTGAGAGCTGCGTGTCTGCATAGAAGAGCCACCACTTACCATCCCATTCCACGATTGAGTGGTGCGTGGTCCAGCCCTGCACGGGAAGCAGGAAATGACCTCTGTAGTGGAAGGGCCCTTTCGGCGAGCTTCCCGTGGCATACGCGAGAAAGTGGGTGTCGCCGGTCGAATACGTGAAGTAGTAGAGGCCGTTGCGTTGGAACATCCAGGAAGCCTCGAAGAAGCGGCGATCATGGTCGCCACCCAGCAACGGTTTGCCGTCTTCGCCCAGGATCACTACGTCGCCAGGCGGCTCGGCAAACTGCTTCATGCCGGGAGTCAACCTTGCCACCTTTGCCATCAGCGCGGGTTTGTCATCCTGGTGTAGATCTGTCGTCGATCCGGCAACGAAATGTCCGCTCGTCCAGTTCTCGAGCTGCCCTCCCCAGATCCCCCCGAAATACATATAGCTCTGGCCATCCTTATCTGTGAACACCGCAGGATCAATGCTGAAGCTGCCTGGGATCGGTTCGCGCTCAGCCTTGAAGGGCCCCAGGGGATTGCTCGAGGTTGCGACGCCGATGCGGAAGACTCCTTGCTTGTCGCGAGCGGGAAAATACAGGTAGTAGGTTCTGTTACGGTATGCCGCGTCAGGCGCCCACATTTGTTTGGATGCCCAGGGCACGTCCTTTACGTCGAGCGCGACGGGGCCAATCTTAACTGGGCCGCCGATACGGTCCATCGCGAGCACGCGATAATCATGCATCGCGTATTCGCTGCCGAGGTCATCGTCCGGAATATCCGTCGGGACATCATGAGAAGGATAGACGAAGATCTTGCCATCAAAAACATGGGCAGACGGGTCCGCGGTGTAGATGGCGGTGACCAGCGGCTGAGACAGATACTGGCGGCCGTTCGGCGCTTTGGGGCCGTCTGCCTGGGCAGTGGTGAGCGACAGCGCGCTCAGGAGCACACAACAGTGAGTCCACTTCACGCGATCACCTCCCAAATGCCCTGATCTCGGGAATCATGATACCAAGCAATCAGTTACCCCGCTTATTTGGGGGAAGATAACCATTCATGCAGGCGGAGTATGTGAAAATGGGGGCTCACCATGAAGACCTGGGAGCTAATCAGCATCGTTCTCTCGGCTCTTACAGCTGGAATGTTCCATGGACCGTGGATTGCCTTGAGCCGGTCGTTGAAGACTTTTGCACCTGAAGTTTTTCTCGAGATCGTCGATCGGATGAACCGTAACATGGCGCCGGTGATGACCGTGCTGATGCCGGGCACCATGTTGTCGATCATCCCGCTTCTGCTGCTTTCTTACCGCCAGCGGCCGATGGTTTTCTATCTCAGTATGGCTGCACTTTTGCTCTTTCTCCTTGCGCTGCTGGTCACGGTGGTGGTTGAAGTTCCCATCGTTCAGCAAATCGTCACCTGGACGCCCTCGACAATACCGGAAAACTGGCGGCAACTACGGGATCGTTGGATGAGGTTCCATGTGATTCGAGTGATTGCCGGATTTGCGAGTCTTATCTTTCTGGTAGTCGCGGCACTCTTCTGAATCAGCGCCCGCTGTTCGGACCAATTCACTCACCCGAGAAACCAGTCGGCCAACTTGAGCAGTTCCTCTTTGCCGTGCGCCAGGCTCTGTTCTGATTCTTCCCGATTCTGGTTCCACGCATTGTCGACGACGACGCTGCGAAGGTCTTGCACCCCAATCAGCCGCAGCCAGAAGTCCAGGTAGGGTGCCTGATGATCGAAGCGCGATGGCGGAATTGCCGTGCCTTCCAGGAACTGGGAACCGCGCGTGTACACTGCGACGGCCTTCTCGACCTGCAACAGTGGTCCGTATTCCTTCCCGTCATATGAAAACAAGAAGTTCCGCTGCGCCACCAGATCGATCAGTTGCTTCAGCTTGTAGGGCAGCCCGAAGTTCCACATGGGTGTCCCGAGAACAATTCGGTCAGCCTGCTGGAAGCGCACAATCAGAGATTGGATGCGTTCCCAGACCCGAGCCTCCATATCGGTCATTTCCGCATGTTTGACCGCCTTGTACTTCGCCCCGATTGCCTCAGAGTCGAACTCGGGAAGCCGCTCATTCCACACATTGAGTGTGTCGACGACGATCGATCCATTGGCCAACCGGCAAGCGTCGACAAACGAACTGGTAAGCGCGATCGAATTGGAAAGCTTGCCTCTCGGCGACGATTGAATGTGGAGGATGTTCATCTGCATGGCCCCTGGTTGCGGTTGCCGGTTCATCCGTGCGTAATCACCAGGCATACATCGCACAGGTTAGACTTCGGCTCATACACTCCAGTCGCAAGAAAAAACAAACCTGCCAGCCGCTCGCGACATTGCGAAGACGGAAAAAGGAAGACAAGATGAGACTGGTGATATCGCGTGAAGACGGCAACGAATCATGCCGTTTCCCTTACCGTCAGCGTAGACTGAATGGGAGCCTTGGTGGATTTGCCGAGCGCTGCCTGCAAGGCGTGCTCTATGACTTCCGCGGCAACATCCAGGCCGCGCCGCTGGGCGATGATGTTCTTGAAGCGCTGCGCATTCTGGCGATAAGTGGGAGTGCTCAAGACCTTCTGAATAAGGCCGCCGAGGCGATCGCCGGTAAGATCGTCCACTTCGATGAATTCTCCGACTTGGTGGTGAGCGATACGAGCGGCCACGCCAGGCTGATCGAAGCCGATGGGAATAGCGACCATGGGAACGCCGTGCGCCAACGATTCAAGAGTGGTGTTGAGGCCAGCGTGGGTAATGCAGAGTGTGGCTCGCTTGAGCAACTCGATCTGAGGGGCCTTCTCAACGAGGATGACATTGGATGGAATTGGGCCGAGACCGGCAACTTGAATGTTCTTTCCGATCGAGAGGACCGCCTGGAGTTCAGGCCGTTTGCTTAATGCGGACAGGATGATTTTGTAGATGCTCTCGATGCCGTTGACGAGAGTTCCCAGCGAGGCGTAGACCAAGGGCCTGCTGTCGAGCTTCTCCCAGGGAAACGGAACCGGCGCGCGCGCGGCATGGTCGAAGAAGGGGCCGGCGTAGTGGAACTGCGGAGGCCAGGGGATCGCCGGGAAGTCGAACTCCTGCGGTACTTGCGCGACAATTGCTAACTTCGAAGCGGTGGCCGCCGGATCGGTCCAATCAATGTGCAGGCCACTCCGGGCCGCGTAGTCAGCCGCAGCTTCCCGCAGTGGTTGCAAATACGAGCCGATCAGTTTCACGCTTTCGAGGTTCTGAGCGCGCGCCTCGGGGGTGTCTTCGTAGGGCCGCGAGGAAAGACAGGGCGGGGTGGTCCCTGATCCGTCGATGGGCAGGATGTTCCAAATCTGTACATAGGGCAGGCCGAGGGAGAGGGGCACGATTTCAAGAAAGCGGTGGGATATGTCGAGGACCAGGGCCTCGATCTCGCTCTCGACGAGGGCAGCGGGAAGATGGGCGGATGCGGCCTTGAAATACGGTCCACTCAGGTTTCCCATGATCCAGAGACTCGCTTCAAGACCGTAGATCCTGGAAACAGCAGCGTGATTGGTCGCCATCGATCCTATCGGGAACTCCTGGTCGCAATAGGACACGAACTTCAGGCCGGCGGCGCGGACGGAGGGACCAACATCCGGAACTCCGATAAACGTGATTTCGTGGCCCGATGATTGCATTTTGCGGGCTAAGGCAATCATCGGGTTGACATGGCCCATAAACGGCATGCTGACAAATCCAATCCTCATGGTGACACTCACTCCTCGTAGTTTGTCTCGGCATCTGGCGAAACAACTGCTCGACGGGGCGCCGAACAAACATGCCTCTCTATATGAGACAACCCATGTGGATGAGCTTTATTCCAGTCAGGAGGCGACCCAGTGTTCCCATAGACGCGAAAGTCTATAATCATGCGCATGGGGATCACTGTCGAGGAGACCGGCCTTGAGGTTCTCGATCTGAGGACCGATAGTGCGTTTGCGAGACGGAATCTACACTCGCGAGATATCGGTACCCAGATGGCCGGACTGCAGAGGCTCTCCCAAGCACTGGTAGAGCAGCCGGATACTATTCTGCAGGAGTTGGTCAATGCCGCCGTCGATCTCTGCGGCGCTGACAGCGCAGGGATCAGCATCGAGAAAGCAGATGGAAGCGAACAGGAGTTCTACCGTTGGATCGCGACTGCAGGAGATTACTCGGGCTTTCTCAACGCTATCTTGCCCCGCTATCCCAGCGCCTGCGGTCTATGCCTGGAACGTGGACATCCGCAGCACTTCACCGTCTCGAAGAAGTTTTTTGACATCCTCGGTGTCGAAGCGCCACTGGTAACAGATGGCATCTTGCTTCCATGGAAAGCTGAGGAAACACGGGGCACGATTTTTGTCATGGCCCACGGCCGAGCCGAAGCTTTCGACGCAAATGATGCGCGATTGATGACGATGCTGGCTGATTTCGCGGCCATGGGTTATCGACAACAAAAACAACAAGCCAAGATCATTGCTCAAGAGCGCGCCGTGGGCGCCGCCCAGATGGCGCATAAACTCGCGCACGAGATAAATAATCCCCTGCAAAGCATGACGAACATTGCGTACCTCGTCGAGCAAGGCGGCACACAACCGGATGCTAAGATGCTGGGCCACGAACTTTCAAAAGTTATCGATCGCCTCTCAGGGCTGGTGAGAGAGATATTGTCGCTGCCCTTTGAGGGCGGAGGACCCGACCCTAGAGGCGCCAACCACAAGTAAGCCGTGGTCGACGCCTGCGAAGCCTGCTAGCGTTATTGGCCGGGTCAGGCTTGCGTGTAGTCCATGCCGTCGAGGTCCTCGATCAGGCCCGGTCCCGTTGGCTTCCAGTTCAGCTTTTGTTGCGTGAGCGCGCTGGAGGCCGGCATATCATGTCCGGCGAACCGGGCAAGCCAGCCAAAATGTTCCTCAGCCTCTTGGGGCTTAATGCTGACCACCGGCACCTTCAGCCCGCGGCCGTGCGCCTCGACAACGGCTTTCATCGACACACCCTCCTCCTGGACCGCATGGTAGATCGAGCCCGGCTCCGCTTTCTCGAACGCTAGACGGTATAGCTGCGCCACGCCGGAAACGTGCGCCGCCGGCCAGCGATTAATGCCGTCGCCGATGTACGCCGAGACGCCCTTCTGGCGTGCCACGGCGAGCAGGTAGGGGACCAGTCCCTGCTTGCGTGTGTCGTGAACCTGCGGCAGCCGCACCACTGAGGTATTCACTCCGCGCGCCGTCAACTCCTTCACCGCCGCTTCTGAAGCTGCGCGCGGGTTCCATGAAGCTGTCGGGCCGTCCTCCGTCGATGGCTTGCCGTCCACATTGGCCGCGATCGCCGTACCCGAGGTGATAACGAACGGCCGGTTGGAGCCCAACAACACCTCACCAATCGCCTCGATCAGCTTGCGGTCGTCATCACAGTTTTTCTGGAACTGCGAGAAGTCGTGGTTGAAGGCTAGATGGATGACGCCGTCCGACTTGGCTGCTCCGTCACGCAGACTGTCGAGGTCTTCGAGGTTGCCATATTTCACATCAGCTCCGGCTGCCCGCAAAGCTACGGCGCCGGCGTCCGATCGTGTGAGCCCGAGCACATGATGCCCTGCCTGAATCAGCTCCGGAACAAGTGCCGAACCGATGAATCCCGTCGCCCCAGTCACAAAGATACGCATGATGATGTCTCCTAAGTCGCTTGAATACGCGGCCGTTCTGCGCCGTCGATCACTAGATGAGTCTCGGTTGACGGACGATCTATTTCGAAAGTCCGTATAATCCGTCCGATCGTCCTGCCGCATAGGTTGTTTGGGGTTTTTGGGCAAAACTCTCACAGAGTCGTCATCCTGTCCGGAGCGAAGCGTAGCGGAAGGACCTGCTGTTTCTTTCTGTCCATCCGATCTGACGGCCCATAACAAAAGTCACCATCCTCCCCTTTGTCATCCCGACCCGGATTTCCTGCCACGCAGCACTGGACAGGGCCGCGTGTGCGCCCTTCCGTAAAGAAAGGCGCATGAAGTGCAGCAACGCCACAAATCTCAACAGGAAATCCGGGGGAGCCGCAGAAGGTCCCTCGGCCCCGCTCTCACGGCACGTGGAATGACAATTTCGTTTGAAAGAGATCGGCGGATTCATCTCGACAACTCGGGTCGAAGCCGAAGACATGCTTAGAATAACGTTGCGAAGGATAAACGAATCTGGCCAACTTAGGGATCAGCCCTGGGGCAATTGCGGTGGCAGCCTTCCCTGGCGGTAGTCGCAATCGGTTTGCTCACCGGCCATCCTCTCAAGAAGCGAGAGACCGTCCATGACCTTTTTCGAAAGCCTGCTTGCACTCCTGCTCATCGCCATCGTCTTATTACAGCTCGCTCGCCGCCTGTCACTGCCTTATCCGACGATGCTCGCCGGAGCGGGGGTCATCGTCGCCATGATCCCTAAAGCACCGTCGTTTTCGATCGATCCCTCGACCTGCCTCGCCCTCTTTATTGCGCCCGCGGTTGTGGATGCCGCCTTTGATTTTCCACCAGACGCGACGCGGCGCTTTATTGCTCCGCTGGTCACCTACGCGGTCATCGCAGTGGTGCTGACCACGGCTGTTGTGGCCTGGATTAGTTGGGCGGTTCTTCGCTTGCCTCTGGCGGCGGGCATCGCCCTGGGCGCCGTTGTTTCTCCTCCGGATGCAGCCGCCGCAACCGCCGTCCTGAGAAAATTTTCCCTGCCTCGCGAAACCGAGGCCGTACTGGAAGGCGAGAGTCTCTTCAACGATGCAACCGCCTTGCTTCTCTTTGGCGGCGCTTTAACGGTTCTCCGACGTGGAGGGCTTTCTTTAGCGATAGGTTTGCGCCTCGGGTTCGCAGCACCCGGCGGCCTGCTATTAGGAATTCTCAGCGCGTATCTCTACGTCCACGTCAGCCGCATGGTGAGAGACACTTTGGGCGGCGTTCTGCTCCAGTTCGTAACCGCTTATGTTATGTGGATCACCGCGGACCACCTGGGTCTGTCGGCCGTACTTTGCGTGATCGGGTTCGCCATGACCCTGGCAAGCAAGTTGGGCCCGGGGGATTTGGATGCCCGGATGCGGGTTCAATCGTATGCCGTATGGAGTGCCGTTGTTTTTACTCTGAATGTTGTTGCGTTTCTTCTGATGGGCATGCAGGCGAAATCGATCGTAACGCAAATGCAGGGACCCCACTTGCGACATGCTCTTGGATTCGCAGGATTGATTGTGCTCGCAGTTGTCTGCACACGCATGATCGTTGTTCTTGGTTACAGTTACCTGGCATCACGGAGAGAAACATCCGGCGAAACATTGGGTCAGGCTGTGTTTATGGGATGGTGCGGCATGCGAGGATTCGTCACCATTGCAACCGCCTTCGCTCTTCCTGATTCGTTCCCGCACCGCGATACCGTAGTACTCTCGGCGTTCTCAGTGGTTCTGGCAACTCTCGTTCTTCAGGGCCTGACTTTGGCGCCGTTGGTGAGGCGTCTCGGGCTGGACCGCACCGAGCAGGCAATGCTTGAGCTTGCATCTGCCCGTGTCACCCTGGCACGTACCGCTCTCGCGAGCGTCGCAGACGAGCACGGTCCGGAAGTAGAGAATTTGCGGTATCGGCTCTCCCTGAAGTTGCAGAGATGCGTTGACCGGGAGAGATGTGAACCGTTCGATCGGCTCCACGAACTCGGACTAACAGCAATTCATGCAGAACGCGCTGAACTTGAGAATCTTCGCGGCGAGGATAAGGTCAGCCCTAACGCCTACCTGGGTTTACAGGAACAACTCGACTGGAATGAACTGACTCTGCTGCGCGATTCAGAACGCCAAATCGAAGAGATTTAAGCAAAATCCAAATTTCTTTCCGATGGTGGCTGTAGACAATCTACTGCAAAAGGGAGTAGATTGCCTACATCTATGGCGACGAGCAGGGAAAAGCGCAATCCATATCAGAACCGGGTCGAGTTGCTTCAGGGCACGCTGGACATGTTGATTCTGCAGACACTGCAGTGGGGCCCGCAGCACGGATACGGCATCAGCCAGGCGATTCGCATTCGATCAGGCGAAGTTCTGCAAGTGGAGACAGGGTCACTGTATCCCGCTCTGCACCGGCTGCAGCGGCAGTCGTGGGTGCGGTCGGAGTGGAAGCTGACGGAGAGCAACCAGCGGGCGAAGTACTACCGCATTACCGCGGCCGGAAAAAAGCAGCTCTCGTCCGATCACGGCCGATGGCAGCAGATGGTTGAGGCGATTGGCGCGATCATGAGCGGCGAGCCGGAGGGGGGTGAGCCATGAGCTGGTGGCGGTTCTTGACCCGGCGAAAGCACGATCTCGATGAGGAGATTGAGGCCCACCTGCGGATGGCGGTACGGGACCGGGTGGAACGTGGCGAGACTCCGGTGGAGGCTCGGGCGGCGGCGGCCAGGGAGTTCGGCAATGTGCCGCTGGTGAAGGACGTGACCCGCGAGACGTGGGGTTGGAACTGGCTGGAGAGTGCAGCGCAGGATCTGAAATACGCGCTGCGCCGGCTGGTGAAGTCTCCGGGGTTCACGATTGCGGCGATTGCAACCCTAGCGCTGGGCATCGGCGCGAACACGGCGATCTTCGAGCTGCTGGATGCCGTGCTGTTGCAATCGCTGCCGGTGGCAAATCCGCAGGAACTGGCCGAGGTGCGGATTGTCGATATGGATAAAGCGCGCGGGAGCTTTTCCAGCGCTTATCCGGCGGTAAACAACCCGATCTGGGAAAAGCTGCGCGAGGACCACCAGGGTTTCTCAGCGATCGCCGCCTGGACGAATACCGGTTTCAGCCGGGACTCGGGCGGTGACGCGCGCTTTGCCAAGGGACTGTGGGTGAGTGGGGACTTCTTTCGCGTGCTCGGGGTTAGGCCCATCCAGGGGCGGCTGTTTACCGCGGAGGACGACCGCCGCGGGTGCGGGTTGCCGGGCGCGGTGATCAGCTATGGCTTCTGGCAGCAGGAGTATGGCGGCGGCCCCGCGCTGGGCCGCAAACTCATGCTCAACGACAAGCCGGTAGAGGTAATCGGCGTGACCCCGGCAAGCTTCTTCGGCGTGGATGTGGGGCAGACCTTCGACGTTGCAGTGCCGGTGTGCTCCCAGCCCTTTCTGGAAACAAGGAACAGGCTGGATTCGAGTACTCAGTGGTGGCTGTCGGTGATCGGCAGACGCGATCCTTCGTGGCCGGTGGAACGAGTGGCAGCGCATCTGGGAGCGGTCTCACCCGCGATTTTTGCGGAGACGCTGCGGCCAGGTTATCCGGTGGAGAGCATAAAGGACTACCTGGCGTTGAAGCTGACGGCCGCACCTTCGGCGGCCGGTGTCTCGATGCTGCGTGAGACCTATACCGATCCGCTGCGGATTTTGCTTGGAATCTCCGGGCTGGTCCTGCTGATTACGTGCGCGAACCTGGCCAGCCTGATGCTGGCACGGACCAGCGCGCGTGAGCGGGAGATGGCGGTGCGGCTGGCGATCGGCGCGGGACGATCGCGGTTGATCCGGCAGGTATTGTCGGAGAGCCTGCTGCTCTCGCTGGCGGGCGCGGTGGCCGGCGCCGTGTTGGCACGCACGCTGAGCCGGGGACTGGTGGCGTTTCTAAATACCGCAAACAATCCCATCTCTCTGGACTTCAAACAGGATTGGCGGCTGTTCGCGTTTCTGCTTGCGGTATCCCTGCTGACGTGCGTGCTCTTCGGGCTTGCTCCGGCGCTGCGTGCATCGCGCACCGCGCCCGGCGCAGCAATGAAGACGGGCGGCCACGGAATGACGGCGAGCCGCGGGCGGCTGGGATTTCGCGGCGCGCTCGTGGTGTCACAGGTGGCGCTGTCGCTGGTTTTGCTGTTCGCTGCGCTGTTGTTCACCGAGAGCCTGCGGAATCTGCTGACGGATGATCCGGGGTTTCAGGCCAAGGGTGTGCTGATCGCCGGGTTGGACTTTGCACGCCTGCAGGTTCCGCTGGACCGGCGCGCTGCGTTCCAGCGGGAGTTGCTCGACAGGATACGCGCCATTCCCGGCGTGGATGCGGCCGCGGAAACGAATATCGTTCCCCTGGGCGGTGAGGGTTGGGGCAACTCGGTGTGGGTGGACGGCCACGGGGAGCAACGGCAAGATTCTAATTTCAGCTCTATCAGTCCGCAGTATTTCAAAACGCTGCGCATTCCGATGTTGGCCGGGCGCGACTTCAACGAAAGCGACAGAATCCACTCGCCGCGGGCGGCGATTGTCAATGAGGCGTTCGCGCACCTGCTGGGACTGGGTGAGAATCCTATCGGCAAGAGGTTCCGCCGGGAGGCGACTCCGAACAGTCCGGAAGAAGTGAACGAGATTGTCGGTCTGGTGAAGGACACAAAATACCGTCGTATCCGGCGGCCGGCCGGGGCGATTGCGTATCTTGACACCGCGCAGGACAAGGACGCGGATAACTCCATGCGGGTGCTGGTACGTTCGCAACTGCCGATGGAGACGGTCGAGGCGGCCATTCGGCGCGCTATGCGGGAGCAGAGCTCAGGAATCAGCTTCGACTTCGCAGGGCTGCAGGATCAGATCCGGCAGTCGCTGCTGGCAGAGCGGTTGCTGGCGACGCTTTCCGGATTTTTCGGCGCGTTGGCGGTGGTGCTGGCGATGATCGGGCTGTACGGGGTGATGTCGTACACAGTGGCGGAGCGGACCAGCGAGATCGGCATCCGCATGGCGCTGGGTGCGCGGCGGGCGGATGTGACGGCGATGATTCTGCGCAAGGCTGCGGCGCTGCTGGTGGCGGGTTTGGCTGTGGGGGCGGGGTTATCCCTGGCTGCCGCCAGCGCCGCGAGTGCGCTGCTGTTCGGGTTGAAGCCGCGTGACCCAGTTACTCTGGCGATGGCAGCCGCGGTTTTGGCAGCGGTCGCACTAGGAGCGAGCTACGTGCCGGCTCGGCGAGCCGCTGCTCTGGACCCGATCGCCTCTCTCAGGGAGGAATAATCGTTGAACTTCTCGGATCGCTGCTGCAGGGCCATCAATCACTTCAGATGAACCCGCGCGCTGGTTGCTTTGTGTTGACTCTGTCCATCCCCCTCCACTCATGCTAAGGTCGGCCAGCAGCGTCGCATGCTTACCCAGATTGCCTCCTATTACCAACTGGGGAGCTAATTTGGATGAGGATGGCTACGTGTAGCCGGGCGCAGTTCTATCGATCAGCGGCCGGTAGGACGTCAAGGTAGTGGGCGACCAGGCCCAGGATGAAGCACCAGAGCATGATGTCCAGAATATAGGCGGTTCCCAGGCGGGCGATGATGCTGAACGTCTGGCCTACCAGACCTGCAGAGGGTGTCCAGCCGGCGAGGGCCCAAGTGGCTGCGGAGGCCCCCAGGCCAGCCACCAGGACGCACAGCCAGTAGAGCCAGTGGCGATAGGCGCGAGCGGCACGACCGAGCCAACCTGCTTTCAGGCCGCAGGCAGAGGTCTCCATGGCCAGCGGAAGCAACAGCCCGCCCAGCAACCATTGCGCACAGTCATAGAGACGTTCCTGCCAGGCTACCAAGGACGAGTAGCCGAGATGCGCGCGCAGCCACGGTGGCGATTGCGAATTCCAATACCCCGCATACAGCCCCTCGTGCGCGCGGCCGGCGGCTATCGGCTGCAATAGCAACCACCACAGTGCTACGAAGCCCGCTAACAGAATCCAGCTGAGCCAGAGGGGCGGCCGCCCAGCGCAGGGTAGCAGGCGGCGGAAGGTTGCGGTATAGAGCCAGAGAAAAGCGATGACCAGCAGCACCCCGGATAGCATCGAGAACGCGAATTGCCAGGTATGCGAGTCGGGAATTTGCAGCCAGCCCGCGGCCAGTAACATGAGCAGGAAATTTCCCAGCAGTTGCGCAAGGATAAGACGGCCACTAAACCTGGCGACGGCGCCTCGGAATGCCTGCATCATTTCTTGTCCTCCACCGCGCGGATCTACTTGCAGGTGCAGTAAGTCGCTGGTCGCCTGAATGCCCGGCTGGTACATGGGCTGCACGTTGGCCGGGCTGATGGCAAAGCTACCCGGGTTGACCACCTTGAGCAGATAGAAGGATTCGTGGCGGCCACTCGACTCGGTGGCGAAAATGGCCGCCCGGTCATCGAAAAACTCGCGCCGTGTGTACCAATAGTCCCAGTTAGCTGGCTTGTCGCCAAGGTTATAGCTGTCCTCGTTTTGTACGAATTCTGTTCCCGCCGGGATTGGATCCTCGATGAGTAGATACTTTGTGGGGGATCCGTTCACTGCCAGGTGGACGGCAAGCGTGTCGCCGGGCACCACTGGGCCCTTCAGCGGTTGGAGCGAGTATTCAATCTTGCCCCCTTGATTTGTGGGCACCAGCTTGAAGTAGTCGCGGGTCAGATTGAGCGAGAGCGTGCCTTGCTGGTAGAACTTCTGCTCGGTGGAATAGTACTTGCCCTGCACTGTCCAGTAGGCGCGCCCAGTTCCCTGCTTGCTGACGACCACCGCATTGCTCCCAGGATGCAACTGGGCAGGTGTCACATCGAGGGTGAGGTCTACTCCCGAGGCTGCATCGGCCGCGGTGAAATGGTGCTTGCCGAGGGAGGCTCCGTTGAGCTGCACATCCACATCGAAATCGGCATTCAGCTCCTGCGAAGCAGCTAGATAATCCACCAGGCCAAAGAGCACCATGGCTGTTTGTTCGGTCGAGCTCCACCAGTATCCACCGTTGCGATTGAGCACCAGCCACTGCGCCGCTCCTTCGAGCAAGGGGCTGCCTGCATCGGCGTGGGTGAGGAAGCGCAGGGCGAACGCAGTGCTCTCGGCGCTGTTGTCGTCACTCAGCTCGAGCAGCGGGTTGTAGGTCGATGGCCAGGAGACGAGGGTTCCGGTGTGCTTGGCTTTCGCTTCCAGCAATTGAGCGATCTGCGCTGCCCTATTGTCGCCGGTGCGCAGCATGACCATGCCGGTGAGGGCCAGGCCTTCCGCGGAGAGGTCGTTACGCCGCGACCACAGGGTTTCAACGGATGGGCCCAGGTCCTTCGCGCCGGCCTCGCTGAGGGCGTAGAGCACGTAGGCGCGCAATTCGGGAATCATGCGCGGATGCTGGGCCAACTGCTTCTGCAGATAGCTCACTCCCCCGCCGAGGTTGGCGTCGGCTTTGGCATAGCCCGCAGTCTTGGCCTCCGCCAGACCGGAGACAACGTACGCAGTGATGAAGACGCGGCTGGCATCCTCTTTCCACCAGCCCCAACCGCCGTCATCGTGCTTGAGGTCGTTCAGGCGATCGAGGCCCGCGTCGATCTTGGCCTGCAGGTCGGACGGGCTCACCAGGCCGGAGAGGTTGAGCTTCTTTAGCGTTTCTCCAACGATCAAGTTGGGCAGGAAGCTGGACATGGTCTGCTCCGTGCACCCGTAAGGATAGCTGGTGAGATAACCGAGCGCAGAGAAGAGGCTGCCCGCTATCGACGGAGCGATCTCGAGATGCAGCGTGTGCGCAGCGGCATCGGTGTTTCCTGGGAAGTCGATGGTGGTGGAGGCCTGTCCGTTGTCCGCGATGACGCCGGAGTTGTTGATGGTGCGCGGAACGCCGATCGGCTCCACTGGGAACGTCAGCTCGAGCGCATCTGATTCTTCGTTAGTAAGTGCCTTGGCGAGCAGGCGCGCATTGCCGATCTTCGATGCCTTGACTCGCCATAGCGCGGTGCCTTCGCCCTTGCTGGGCACACTCACGGTTTGCGGCGCGCCGGAGACAGGGTCGAGGCCGTTGATGTCGAGCGAGACCTGCACCTGCTTTGCGGTGTCGAGGTAGTTGTGCACGATGACCGGGATGGTGACTTCATCCCCCTGGCGCAGGAAACGGGGCGTGCCCATGCGCACGATGATGTTCTTCCGCACCAGCACGCGGTTTATTGCGGAGCCTGCCCTGGAGTCGAGGGTGATGGCGTGCACCGTGCTTCGCCAGGTGGTGAGCGAGTCGGGGAAAGTCAGGGTGACGTGGGCGTGGCCGGTCGCGTCGGTATGGACAGAGGGCGACCAGTAGGCAGTATCCGGAAAAGCCTTGCGCACACGGGGCTGCGCCACGTCGTTGCCCGGCTTTACCTGGGCCAACTGCGGCCGGTAACGGGATGCCCGTTCTGCGAGCTGCGGAGATTTGAGTCCGGCCTTGCCGCTGAAGTAATACTGCAGCGACGAATCGACGGCGGCGTAGACGTAGCGGTCGGGGTAAAGCTTCTTGACCATGTCGCCGCTGCTATCCGGATAGAGCGAGTAGATGGCCTCGTCGACGACGCCAAAGCTAAAGTCGGCGCTGACCGGCTTGCCCTGGTAATCGCGGGCAAATACATCGTAGGAGGCGGTCTGCTGGGGCTGAAAAACATCCTTGGCCGGCGTGATGTCGATTTGTAACTGCTCCTGTATCGGAGGGACCTTGATGCTTATATTGGCCTGGTAGAGCTGGTCGTTGCGGATGAAGGCTGCGGTTACCTCAAGGTTCGGCTGGGCATCCGCGGTAATGGGCAGGTCAAAGGTCAGCGACTTGCCGGGGGAGAACAGGACCTTGCGGAATTCGACGGTATTCCCGGTAGCGATCACCAGGGGGTGGAAGTTGTCTACATTGGATAGGATGCTGAGGTGGGCGGTGTCTCCGGGGGCGTAGCTCTTTTTGTCGGCGATCATCTGAACGGAGCGCGATTCCCCGCCCCATCCTTCGTCGTTGCTGCCCATTACCCAGAGATAGCTGGAGGCGAAGACCACGCGATTTTCGGGAGTAGTGGCACTCGCCTCTACTTCGGTGCTTCCCGCTTGATCGACGCGGATGGATCCCTGGGCCTTTCCTGTGGCGTCGGTGGTCACATCGGTGGCAGCTCCGCGCGCGGTCTCGGTTTTTCCGTTGGCATAAGTATGCCTGACCAGTTGGAGGTGGACTCGGGTTTGTACCGGGTGGTTATCGTAGTCCACCGCAGTTACGTTAAAGAGCGCGGTGTCGCCGGTGCGAATGGCGTAGCTCACCGGCTCGACGCGGATACGGAAGGTGCCGCGGGTGGCCAGGAAACGTCCACGGCCGGTGATCTCCCGGTTGGCCTGGTCGGTGACGGCGGCTTCCACGGTGTAGTCCTGGTCCATGGCATGAGCTGCGTCGGCTATGTACTGCGTAGGGACATTGATGGTGAGCTTGCCGTTGGCATCGAGCTTCCCGGTCTGCTCGGATTGCTGGGCTGCGTCGTAACCCAGCGAGGCGTTGTCATCGCCGGCTCCCATTCCCGCCCCTTCATCGCCGCTTCCTTCGTCATCCCACCAGTAGTGCGGCGAATGAAAGACGCGGTACTTGACCGCGGCATTGGAGACGGGCTCGCCGAAGAAGTACCGGGCATCAATCACTACCGGCATGGTTTCGCCCTGCAGCAGGCGTGGCTTGGCAGGGCTCACGCGCACCTGGTACTCCGGCTTGCGGTAGTCCTCCACACGGAATGTGCCGGTGCCGGCGTCGTTGTCGGCATCGTCTGAAGGGGGCCCGTTGCGGAGACGGACGGTGTAGTAGCCCAGGGTCGCGGTCGCCGGCAGGGTTAGATCGCCGTACACAGCACCCGCGGAGAGCGGCATGTCCTTGTCGAGCAGGGCGTGGTCATCCTGGTCGGCGATGGTCACGTGGATGGTGGCGAGCTTGGGCAGCTCCAGGTGATTTTCCACCTTGGCGCGCAGAATTCCCTTCCAATGGACGACGTGGCCCGGACGATAGACGGGGCGATCGGTATAGATGTAAGAAGACCAGCGGCCGCCCTGAAAGCCGCTGAGGGCGTAGCTTCCGGGCGTGACGGCGGCCACGTCATCGCCTGCTGTCGCCAATACCCAGAAGTTGTCCTGCTGCACCTTGGGCGCGGTCAGATGCAGATCGGCGAGCCCGTCGGCGCCGGTGCTGCCGGTGGCTTGCTGCTGCTGGCCAAAGCCGGCGTTTACCTGCACCCCTGCGATGCCCGCTCCGGAGACGCGGTCGACGCAATAGGCCAGCACACTGCCGTTGCCGGTGCGCGTGATCATGGCCATGCGGCTCACCATCAGGAGCGTGTAGGCCTTGTAGTGGCCGTCCGTTGCCTCGATCAGGTAGAGGCCGGAGGGCAGCGGATCAATGGGCAGCTCCTGCGAATCGGAGACGTAGGTCGGGGGCAGTTCCTGGCGCCAGCGTGCGACCAGTTGGTGATCGTTCAGTAGCGGGATCTGGGCGAACTGGGCCACACCGACGATGCGGCTGCGGCGGGCCAGGTTCGCTTGATGGGCGCGCAGACGGTCGCGGTTCTCCATCGTGAACTGGCCGCGGAAAAAGCGGCGAAGCAGAAACCAGAGATGATGCTTCCAGTCGTGGAACTTCTCCAGCCAGGTGCGCTCGTCGATGCGCTCTTTGGGCCCGAACGGGGTTCCATTGTCGAAGCTGTGCAGGTCGGGGAGGCCGGCAAGGAATTTCGCTGGATTCTGTACGCGGTAGATCCGGAACTCCAGCTCATCGACATTCTGCGCGTAGAGATGGATGGTGGGTTTCTCGGTGGGCGCGAAGCTCCGGTTGGTGCTTAGGTTGAAGGAAACCGGACGGGCGGCGTGCAGGTGCGCGGGGAGCAGAAGCCCGAGCAGGAACAGAAACCCGACGCTCAATCGCCTTCGCGCAGAATATTCCAACGGTAGACTCCGAGAAAATTTTCGTTTTCCGTAAGCGGACGCCAGCGCGGGTCCGGGTGGTGCAACAAATCACTCAACAGCAGGCGGCGCATCTCGCCTTTGCCATGGTTAATCGGCCCGGTGTGATAGACGACACCCTGCTCCCCACAAAAAATCATGGAGTGAAACGGAGAGTGGTAACGGGGAGTGCCCGGGACATCATACGGTGAGTCCTGGTCCAACTGGCGATAAAAAATGAGGTCGCCGGGGCGCGCCAGGCGAACGTCGCGTCCCACCAGGTAGGTGTTGTCTTGCATCAGGGTTTGCGCGTCGGCGAATTGGGCGAAGCTGCCATTGTTGAGGTCTGCAGGTAGGAACGGGCCGGGACGGATGCGGAATAGGCTGGCCCCTAAGGGGGTCTGCGGGTAGGCGTACTGGCGAATCGAGGGCGCGGCGGACTGGAGAGAATGGCTGCTTAGCCAGGTTTCGTCGTGGAGGTGGAGGGCCTCGCGGTAGGAATAGCGGAGGAGGGCGGCGCAGTCGTTGATTTCAAGGGGGAGTTGGGTGGGCCGGTCTGCCTGGTGCTCGGCGATGGTCGTGAACCAGGCGCGAAAGGCCTGGCGATCCTGGGCGGTGTGGAGACGGAGGAAGTCGGGGGTTCCGTCGGCGTAGGTGTCGCTGGGGTCGAAGAGGAAGGTTACTGGGATGCGATAGAGGCGATGGCGCCAGAGGAGATGGAGTTGGGTGTGGCCTGGACTGACCGGGGCTTGGAGGATGCCTTCGATGACGGCGTTTTTGGATTCGAGCAGACGTAGGCTTGGGGCTTGGTTAGTCTCCTGCGTGACTATGCCGCCGGGCCAAGGCAGGCGGATGCGGAAGGCGAGGTGTTCAGCTCCGTCGGCCGGTAGCGTGACGTGGTCAGGGTCGATGATTAGGCGCTGGCGGGTGTAGACGATGGCTATGCAAGCGAGGGCCATGGCCGCGTATGCCAACCACCTCCATTGCCGTTTCAATATCGTAGACACTGCAGGTAAGTTTAGGGTAACTGTCACCCTGTAAATCTTCTACATAGGATGGTGGGAGCCCCCGCATTTATGCGGGGGAGGAGCGCTTGAGCGCCCCGTGGAGGCGTCTCGACTCTCAATACGCGCTTTAGCGCTGGCAATGCTGGGTGCCCCATTCAAGCCGCACTTCGGCTTGAGTGGATAACGGCACTCAACCCTCAGTGTCATTAGGACCGCCACGTTCAGAGCGGTTCACTTCTTTGCAGGTGGCGCTTTCATCAGGGCGACGAATTTGCTGGTGAACTTCGGAAGATCCAGATCCATCTGCGCATGCACTAGCTGCACGTCGGTCTCGGGCTTAAGAGGCGGAGTCCAGGTGAGCGTGTTGCCGTAGCTTGCACCGTGGCTCAGGTCTACATCCATATAGAGCAGGCGTTCGGCGGTGATGATCGACGGGTCCAGCAAGGTGCTGGCCGCCAGCTCGTCCCACAAGTAATACCGATCCTTCGAGAACCGGACAACATACTGCGCCGCGGGGTTGGACGATTGCGCAATCTCGTCCGCCATCTTCTGCGTGAAGTTTCCCTTGATGGAAACGTCCACCGTGGTTACATCAATACGCGGCCAGTGGGCACGCAGGACAATATGCGCGGCTTCAGGATCGAACCAGAAATTGAACTCATGCCGCGGGCTGGCCGAGAATTCCGGATCGTTGGTCTGCGGATCAAGGCTCCCGCCCATGAGATAAATTCCCTGCGTCAACTCGGCGAAATGCGGATCGATAGCTAACGCAAGAGCTATGTTGGTGAGCGGGCCCAGAGCGCAGATGGTCACCTGGTGAGGATGCGCATGCACCTGGGAGATCAGAAAGTGGGCAGCGTCCTGGTCCGACAGGTAGAGTCTTCGGCGAGCCCTCGGGCAACGGCGGCACGAAGTAAGGATCATGGCTGCGCGCTGGGTCGCCTTCGTGACCGGCCTGCTGGTCAAGATTGGAGGGCCCGCCTCCCCATGCGCCCAGCCAAGTCACTTTGCCGTAAAGCCGGGCAGCCAGTTGGGTCTCCTTCTGCGTGCGCACCAGGGGAAAAACGGCGCCGGGAACCACCGGCACGTCGGTTCTACCAATCAGCTCGAGCATGCGCAGCGTGTGCTGCACTTCCTCATCACGCCAGGCGTCACCGGTCACTACCGTGATGCCCAGGACTTGAACATCCGGTGATTGCAACAGGACCATCAACGACATCTGATCCGATCCCCCAGGACCGAGGGCGTCCTGGTCGACCAGGACCAGCCGCTTCTGTGCCGAGGCTAGAGGAGAAACGGCCAGGAGTAGCAGGGCGAGGAGGAAAGGTTTCATTCTGAAGGTGGGCATTTTGTCCCAAATATAAACCACCGGGCAAAAATTACCGCTCCACGAGGCAGGGACGCTTGGGATGAAACGTCCAGCCCGGCACCAGGGATTGCATCGGCGTTCGATCGTCGCGCTCTCCCAGGCCTAGCTTCTCATAGAGGGTATGGGCGGCCTCGATGCGCTCCAGGTCGATCTCGATGCCCAGGCCGGGGCGAGCGGGCAGTTCGATTTCTCCGTGGACGATGGGGAACGGTTCCCGGGTCAGGCGCTGGCCGTCCTGCCAGATCCAATGCGTATCGATGGCGGTTACCTTTCCCGGAGCAGCCGCAGCCACATGGGTGAACATGGCCAGCGAGATGTCGAAGTGATTGTTGGAGTGCGATCCCCAGGTGAGGCCCCAGTCACGGCAGAACTGCGCCACCCGCACCGAGCCCTGCATGGTCCAGAAATGAGGGTCGGCCAGGGGAATGTCGACCGCGTCCAATTGCACAGCATGCTTGAGCTCTCGCCAGTCGGTGGCGATCATGTTGGTGGCCGTGGGCAGGCCGGTGGCGCGGCGGAATTCCGCCATGATCTCCCGGCCGGAGTAGCCCTGCTCCGCCCCGCAGGGGTCTTCCGCATACGCCAGATACATGTTGCTGGCCGCGGCAAAGCGCTACTGCTTCCTCTAAGGACCAGGCGCCATTAGGGTCGAGGGTGATGCGGGCCTGGGGAAACCGCTCCGCCAGAGCCGTCACGGCTTCCATCTCCTGCGCGCCGGCAAGCACTCCGCCTTTGAGCTTGAAGTCGTGAAAGCCGTAGCGGGCTTGCGCAGCCTCAGCCAGGCGCAGCACCGCGGCGGTGGTCAGTGCCTCTTCATGGCGCAGGCGCAACCAATCGTCTGCAGCATCGGGTTCGCTCGAGTAGGGTAGGCGAGTCTTCCGCTGGTCGCCGACGAAGAACAAGTAGCCGAGCACCGGTACACTCGTCCGCTGCCGCCCCTCGCCCAGCAAGGCAGCGACCGGCAGGCCGACCCACTGACCCAGCAAATCGAGGAGCGCGCACTCTCAACCGCTGTCACCGCGTGCACCGTGGTGCGCATATCGAAGGTCTGCAGACCACGTCCGCCGCGCATCGCGATCGGCGAAGCGCTGCCGCATGGCTTCAGAATCTCGCGGTAAGAAGCGATCGCGCAGCCAACGATTGTAGGGATGGCTTCTTCGAGAACGCGGCGTATCTTCTCCCCACCGGGAACTTCGCCCGCGCCGGTGTGGCCGCTATCGTCGGTAAGCACAACCACGTTGCGAGTGAAGAATGGCGCGTGGGCCCCACTCAGGTTCAGCAACATGCTGTCGTTGCCGGCAACCGGAATCACCCTCATGCTGGTGACACGAGGGGAGGAATGACTGGCGTGGGAAGAGAAATCCTGATTACGCACCAACGAGAGTATCGCAGAGCCCGCACCAGCTTAACAGTCTGCCGAAAAACTCATTCTCCTGAAGGGTACGGGCTTCAGCCCGTACGTACATGATTAAAGGTAGGAACGGCTTTAGCCGCTGGGGGGAGAGTTATCTGCTCGCGTATTCCGCCAGGGGGCGTTGGGCGGTTGCTTCAGCCAGAAATTGCGTGAAGGATTTCATGAGTAGCGAAGAGACAGCATCGGGGGTCAATGGCCGGGCGAGGAAAAAACCCTGCATCAGTTCGCACCCCAGCCGGCCTACTTGCGTTAAATGTTGCTCGGACTCCACTCCCTCAGCCACGGTTTTCAGGCCCAGCTGGTGTGCCAGCCCGGTGATGGCCCGTACTGTGAACAGGTTGGCAGCCGAGCGGTCGAGGCGATGGATGAAGGAGCGATCAATTTTGAGAGTGTCCAGCGGCAGGGCCTGCAAGGTAGCTGAAGCTCGAGTGGCCGGTGCCAAAGTCATCGATGGCGATTCCAATACCCAAATCGCGGAGTTTCCGCAGCGTGGCGGCCGCGGCACTGAGGTCGGAGATGACCCAGCTTTCGGTAATTTCCAGCTCCAGACGTTCGGGCGGAAGGCCGCTACGCTCGAGGGTCTGGGCGATTTTGCAACCGAAGTTGGGACTTGCCAATTGCACGCCTGAGATATTGGCGAAGATCTTGACCAAAGGTATGGAGGGAACGTTCCAAGCCATCGCCTGACGGCATACCTCTTCAATGACCCAATCACCGATAGGAACGATCAGCCCCGTTCTTTCTGCGATGGGGATGAATTCCTGAGGGCCAACCGATCCCAGGATCGGATGCTCCCAGCGCAATAATGCCTCGAAGGCTGCGATCTCCCGCTTCATGGTGTAGATGGGCTGGTAAGCCAGGTGGAACTGACGCTGGGTAACCGCTACCGCCAGCGCATCCTCCATCTCCGCTGCCCGCCGGTTGTGGCGGCCCAAACGCGGAGAATAGACCTGCACCTGTCCTCGGCCTCTGCGTTTGGCCTCCACCAGCGCCATATCCGCATTGCGCAACAACAAGTCCGAGGTCTCCCCGTGATCGGGAAAGATGCTGATGCCAATGGTCGCGGTGAGGGTCAGGGCATGCCCGTCCACCAGCATCGGCGCGCTTAAGTCCTTGAGCAACCGCTTGCAAATGGCAACTGCGTCCGATATCCCGGCGAGATCAGTCAGGGCCAGTATGAATTCATCGCCGATGTTGCGGACCAGGATGTCCTCCTCACGAACCATGGCCTTCAGCCTGCTCGCTGACTACTTTGAAGCAGGCATCTCCCAGCTCATGTCCCAGGTTGTCGTTGATTTGCTTGAAGTGATCCAGATCGATGCAACACACGGCAATGGGCTTGCCCTGGCCCCTGGCGCTGACCATCGCCTGGTGCAAGCGACCCTCCAGATAGCTGCGATTGGGCAGCCCGGTCAGGCCGTCATGATGCGAAGCCTGTACGACCTGGTCACAAAGCTGTCGATGCTCAATAGCCATGCGGCCGAGATCGCAAAGACTGAGGATGGTTTGGCGGGTGGCATCGTCCAGCAAAACCTGGTGAGCGTCGAAGACGGTGACCAGG
This sequence comes from uncultured Acidobacteriaceae bacterium, assembly GCA_963785315.1. GTDB lineage: Bacteria > Acidobacteriota > Terriglobia > Terriglobales > Acidobacteriaceae > PALSA-350. The sequence continues at coordinate 271,513 of CAWAUX010000005.1, forward strand.
CCTTTCGCTTCTCCAGAACCGGAGACCAGGGGCCACGCGAAGCAGAGCTTAACCCCGGCTTCCAGAATTTCCTGGAACGGGGGGCAGCTAGAAGCGAAGGCATCCCGCAATGCTGAAAGCGGTGTCAGGCCTACGTCCCCTAATGCTTCCTGGGTGAGGAGGGCGAGCTCCATTGGAGCGACGGGCCGGGGAGGTAATCCCGCCTCGGCCGCGATGTGGAACCGATTCCCGGCAAGTACGAAGATGGCGATCGATTTAGGCGCATGGAGGGCCACGAAGGCGTCGGCCATCAACTGCATGGTTGAGGGAAGCGAATGCTGGGCGATGATGGCGGAGAAGATGACATTCTTGCTTTGTTCCCAGCGTTCCTGACGCCTGCTTGCGGAGATGTCGGCGGGATTGATAAAGGTCGTTCCATTTGCGTCCGTGGCGTATATGCCGTCAGGCGCTGACGCGGGGAGCGGGTGGTTCATTTCATTTGCGCGCAGCGAGGACTCATAGGCGAGCAGCATGATCGCAGCTTCTTCGACGACCTCTGAGAGCTCAAAAGGGTTCCTTAGGGAACCCGCGACCGAGGGAGTGGCGCGCGCGCTGTCCATAGTGACATCATCGTCACCCCGGAATTAGGACTTTAACGGCGGCTGCTGATTGAGGGCGAGGTCGTAATGGGATGTGGGTCGACTCAAGCCCGCGTTTGGCTTGACCCCGATTTCCTGCCACGCTGTGCTCCATGCGCCTTTCGTTAAGGAAAGGCGCATGGAGTATCAACGCCACAAGCCTCCACAGGAAATCGGGGCCATGGGATACCCAGCCTTCGTTGCCGGTGAAGTGCTAAGAACCGCTGACTATTAGCGGTGCTTTTTCGCGGGAGGGGCCTTCTTGGGCGGGGGCGGCTTTTTCGCCGGCTCCTGCTTCTTTGGGGGTTTGCCGTGTGATTTCACGGGGGCAACCTTCTTCGCTGGGGCGGCGTGCTTGGCGGGCGGCGCCGGTTTCGTAGCGACCTTCTTGACATCCTTGTGCGGGACTGGCTTGGCAACGGCCGCCTTGGCTGGGACCGCTTTGACGGCAGCGGCTTTTATCGGCAATGCCTTCTTGGCGGCCGGGATCGGCGCCGCGGGCTTGGCCGCCGCCTTGGCCATCACGTGAACCTTAGCCGGTTTACTCGGCGCCACTACATGCAGGGTGGGAGCCGGCGCTGACTTCCCTGCGGCGGCGGTCGCGTTAGCATCCGGGGCCTCGGCTTTGGGGGTGACTTGCGCTTTCGTTCCATTCCCCGATTCGCTTGCCGGGAGAGTTTTCTTGGCCGCCGGTGCGCTCTTCTTGGCTACGGGCGGAAAGCTATCCTCGGGTTCGGATTCAGGTTCCTCATCCTCTACTTCTACCTCTTCGATCGCTTCCGCTTCCTCATCGTCCAGGTCCAGGGGCTCCCCGTCAAAGCCGGCATCCTCCACCGGGATCTTGGCCTTGGCTTCCCCGGATTTCTTGGAGCCCCGGGTGCGACGCACGGTCACGGGGGGCGGCGGCGCCGGCGGCGAATAAGGCTCCAGGAACGCGCGCAGTTGCTCGTCGGTCTCCAGTTTGCCGTCAATGACGCCGAGGAATAGCCCGGACATCATCTCCTCATAACCTGGAACCTCCGGAGTGATGCGCAACTCCTGGAACAAAGCATGAGGAACTTTCTGGCGCGCCTCTGGCCAAACGGTGAAGAAGTTCTTATATTTGGCCTGGATCGCCGGGGACTTGGAGGTTAGCCCTAGCCACAGGACAGCCTGCGGGTCAGCCGTGGTAAACAGCTTCCAGGTGGCCGAAGGGGTGGCGGCTTCTTTGCCGCTGAGCTGTTTGTTGAATTCCCGGGCAGCATGGTCGAGATTGTCCCATTCCTCGACAAAGCCGGGACGAACAAACATTGCCTTGAGCGCGGCCAGGTCCTTGGGTGAAAGCTTGGCTGTAAGAAAATGCATCGAGGTAGCAGAAATATCAGGACTTACACCCTGCATCTGCAACTGGGTGACCAGCTTGCGCATTTCCTCCAGGCCGGCCGCATCGGCCGACGCAGTGCTCCAGGCGGGAAACAGATGATGCATCCAGCCCTTGTGACTCCATGGCGGTAAGCACCCGCAAGCCGTCTTCTTCATGACCAATTTCTTCTAACTCATAGCCCCGGTGGTAGGGGGAGAGAGCCTCGATGGCATTCTCCTCCTTGGCATTCTGGAATCGTGTCTGGGTGCGCTCATCCAGCTCCCATCCCAGACGCGCCACCAGGCGGGTGGCCCGTAGGAGGCGGGACGGTTCTTCCAAAAATCCATAGTTGCTGACCAGGCGGAGTTGCCGGGCTTCAATATCGGCGACACCGTTGAGCGGATCCATCAACAAGCCGTAAGAATGCTCGTTCAGAGACAAAGCCATGGCGTTGGCGGTGAAGTCACGGCGGCGGAGATCTTCCAGAATGGTGTCCCAGTGGTAGACGGGCTTACCCGGCTTGGGATATTCGTCACGCCGCGCGCTCGAGATCTCCACCGTGACCCCAACCGGAAAACGAAAGAAGAGAGTCCGCGATGGCTCGTGCTCGCCCCACAGCTTCCCTCCCGCTTTCTCCAGCGATTTCTTTAACTTAAGAGCATTTCCCTGAACAGTTACATCAAGATCGAAGACAGGGGAGCCGCTGGTGAGATCGCGCACTGCGCCGCCGACCAGAAATACGGTCATCCCGGCTTCGCGAGCTGCCTCACGGATGTGCTCGAGGGCGTTCTGCTGGTGTGGGGAGAGTCGGTTCTTGAGAAGATAGATATAGTCGGGCATGCCTTACGTTCAGCTCCGCCCGCCACTGAGATTGCGGCTAACATTCGCCATGTGAACACCTTAGCGGCAAACTCACGCTACGAACGAATACTTAAGTTACCATACTGTGAAGGACCTTGGCTACAGGCTTGCACAGTTTTCGCTGCTCCCATTTGCACGATTCCCGGTGCGCTTGTGGAACGTGCGACAATCCAGCTGGGCGATTTTCCGCCAGGCTATGACCCAGCCACCCCAGGCGCGAAGCGTCCGGGCCGCCGGAGGCTCGATCCCATGCCAGTCAGCCGCAAGAAGGTTATCGTACGAAAGTTGAGCCGGGACTGGCTTTCCGGGTACCTGCCTCCATCAGCCTTCGTGGCCCAGGAGCAAGTGCAGTTGCTGGACCTGGGCGGCAAGCTGGTCTCGGTGCACATGCCGGAAGTGAAATGGATCTGCTTCGTGCGCGACTTTCAGTCCGGCGATGCCAACCAGCCTGAGCGTTTGCTACGCAAGACATTTGTCACCCGCCCCCGCAGCCAGGGCCTGTGGATTCGGGTACGGCTCAAAGACAATGACGTGATCGAGGGACTGGCGCAGAACGACCTGACGCTGCTCGATGGGGAAGGGCTATTCCTCATTCCCCCGGATACGCGATCGAACACGCAGCGGATTTTTCTGCCCCGGCAGGCAATCGCGGAGCTGGATGTGCTGGCGGTAATCAAGACCGGAGCCCGCCGGGGTCCGGCCGAGGCGGTGCAGGAGAGCCTGTTCAAACCGCAGAATTCGGCCTGAGGACTCCGGTACAATCCCCTGCATGAAGCTTGCCGAACTCGCCCGCATCCTTGGGGCCACCTGCCACGGCGACCAGGATCAGGAGATTACCGGGGTCGAGGGGATTGAAAGAGCTGGCCCCGGCCAGCTGACCTTTGTGGCCAACCCGAAATACACGCCTTTTGCCCGCACGACCAAGGCCGGGGCTGTCCTGGTGACCGAGGATTTTCCGCAGATCGAAGCAGCCACCTTGCGGACGGCGAACCCCTACCTGGCGTTCGCCCGGGCAATCGACATCTTCCGTCCAGCTCCGCTTTATCCTCCAGGCATCCACCCTACGGCGGTCATCGACCCCAGCGCCACCATCGGCGAGGGGGCGCACATCGGGGCCTATGTGGTGGTCGGAGCAGGGGTTGTGGTGGGACCCGGCGCCACCCTCTTGCCCCACGTCGTCATTTACCCTAAGGCACACATAGGAAATAATTTCTTCGCCCACGCCCATGCCGTGGTGCGGGAGGAGTGCCGCTTGGGCGACGGCGTCATCCTGCAGAACGGAGCGGTGGTGGGCTCGGACGGATTCGGATTCGCCAAAGAGGCTGCCGGCACCTGGCATAAAATCACCCAAAGCGGCGCGGTGGTTCTAGGCGACCAGGTGGAAGTTCAGGCAAATTCCTGCATCGACCGGGCCAGTATAGGAAACACGGAGATCGCCAGCGGCGTCAAAATAGACAACCTGGTGCAAGTGGGCCACGGGTCGACGGTGGGAGAGAATACGCTGGTTTGTTCCCAGGTGGGCTTGGCGGGATCGTCTGGTGTGGGAAAGAACGTGGTGTTGGCCGGGCAGGTAGGAGTGGTGGGTCATAGTTTCATAGGCGACGGGGTGGTAGTCACGGCCCAATCCGGGGTTCCCGGCGATGTGGCTCCGGGCAGCGTCATCAGCGGTTCGCCTGCATTCGAGCACCGGGCCTGGATGCGCAGCGTGGCCGCATTCCGGCGCTTGCCAGAGTTCGTCAAACAGGTGCACAAGAAGCCGTAAGATTTTGTAAAATCATACTTTAATGGTTTCGCCATTGGATTCGCTTCCTCCTGCTTGTCTGGCCGCGAGCAACCTGATTTGGGTGGCAGCGCGTTTCCCAAAATAGGCATCCAACTTCAGTCGCAAAAAGCCGGCAGGGCAAACCTATCGGGGAAATGGGAAGGCAGAGTTTGCATCTGGTTGAAAATCCTGTCCGCGTGTTGCTGCTTGATGATGATCCGGAGAACCTGCTGCTTCGCGCCGCCATCCTGCGCAAGCACGGTTATCTGGCCGATACAGCGGGCACCATCGGCGAAGCGGAAAAGCTGCTCAACAATATCGATATCGCTGTCCTCGACTACCACCTGGGGGCGGGCCAGTTCGGTACGGAAGTTGCCAGTATCCTTCGCCGCCGCCGGCCGGAGGTGCCGATCATCATTCTTTCCTCCACCCTGGAGCGGCGCTTCGGCGGGGTGGAGGACATGCACCTGCTCAAGGGTTACAGCTCGGTCGACGACCTGATCGCCGCCCTGCGTTCGTTTGAAGCCAAGCACCGGGGAAGGCCGGTGGTGGTCGATGCCCGGGATTTCTTCTATTCCCGTATCGCCATGGCTATCGGCGAGGACGTGGTGCTGGAGATCCTGGATCGCGACGGAGAATGGATGTACGTGAACGAGTCCTGCGCCCGATTGCTGGAGCGGCCGCGGGATTGGTTTCCGGGCAAGAATATGTTCGCCGAAATGCCCGATCTGGCGGCTGACTGGAGAGACATTCTGCGCACCGTGGCGGAAAAGCGCGAAACCTATATCGATCGAACCTACCGCGGGTTGTTGAATCTACCCCGGAAAGGCGAAGAGTGGGTGTGGAACGTGCTCGCCTTTCCGCTTACGCTGCATAACGACGAGACCGGGGTGGTTTTAACAGCGCGCATCCTGGAACGGAAGACGCTGCTGTGAAACTGCTACAGAATTCAGTCTTCTGTAGCGTACGGGCTGAAGAGTCTCGGGGAGAACTACCCTCACCCAATTGAGTCCCGCAGGGACGGCTGAGAATAGCCCAGGACGCAGTCCTGGGTTGGCCATGTTCCAACGAGCAGTCCCGCAGGGACGGCTGAAAATGTCCCAGGATGCAATCCTGGGGTACTTCTACCTCCGCATGGACTATTCGCGATTCGCGGCAGCCACCCAGGACTTACGTCCTGGGACATTCTCAGTCGTCCCTTACGGGACTTTCGCGCTTCTCTCCTCAACCCAGGACTGACGTCCTGGGCTACTCTCAGCCGTCCCTACGGGACTCAATTTGGAGAGCCTGTTTCTCACCCAGACACTGAAGCCCATACCCTTCGTCCATGTGCGTATGCTGGGGTGGGCCCATCACACAGAGAGAGGTTTAATTGCACCAAGCTCAGTTTTTCGGAAAGCTCCGCGGCGCGTTTCTACTTACCTTGTTTGTCGCCGGGCTGGCGGGGTGCCGGTCGCGGTTCGTGGAGGCCACCATTGTGAACCAGGGCCCGGCCCTGCATGTGATGGAATTTGATTACCCCAGCGCCAGCTTTGGCGCAAATGTGCTGGCAGCCGGGGGCAAATTTCATTACCGCTTCAAGATTCAGGGGTCCGGACCGCTGTCGCTGCAGTACGAGGATGGGGAAGGCCACGCCCATACCGCCACAGGTCCAAATGTGGACCTGGGCGATCAGGGTTCACTGCTGGTAACGATCAGCCCCACGGGCGCAGTCACCTGGAGCCCAAACCTGACCAATCCGAAATGACGCTACTTGACTACAGATTGGAAAAGACTCGACTGCAGAAGGCTGGAGAACTGGCTATCTGAAGACGCGAAACGCACGTCCAGGGTGCCCCCGCTCGAGTTGATGGTGGTGTTGTCGATGGCTTCCTTCTCCGCTGGAGTACCACTGACTTTCTTGTACAGCGCCGCGGCATTCAGCAGCGAAGCCATGGTGGCGGCGGAAATCGTGTCCGGAGTAATCACATCGAGCGAGAACTTGACCCCGTTGTCGAAGTTCATCGAGTAGCGGGAACTCAGGAGCCGCTTCTTCACCGTGTCATAGTCGGTCAACTGGGAAGCGTCTCCCAGCACCGAGCGCATCATGGTCTGCGTGCCTTCCTGATCGAGGACGCTCCACACGGCGTCGGTGTCAACGGATGCCATCTGGCTCAGCATGGCGCTGTTCGTCAGGAAGCTGGGCGTCATACCGTCCCGTGCATCGAGCGCCGATTTGAGCGATTCGGTCTGGCCAAACACCATGGTCGTCGGATTCAGAAACACCACCTGCATACCCGATTGGCCCATGGGATATACCTTGTTGTCGCGGTAGACAATGGGCTTTACCTTGCGCTTTTTGAAGTTAGCCATGATGTCATCCAGCGAGAACTGGCCTTGCGCCAAACCTACGATGCGAGTGTCTTGTCCTCTTTTGAACGAAGCAAAGGCCAACTCTTCAATATCATGGTTCTCATCGAGGCCAGAGGTACGGAGAGCCTGCTCCAGTTGCTTGAGCTCAGGCGGAAGCACACGCGCCTTGAGATCCATGGCGGCTTGCGAGTTCTGCATGGCGTGGTAATCAACCACAATCAGCTGCTGAACATCCTTTGGTATTGCGGCCCGCGCATCCTGGCCGAGCTGAGCGGCAGTGGCGGGTAGCGCCAGAGCAAGAGCGAGCCCGGCAATGGAACTCGTTTGCATTTTCTTCGTGAATTGCTTCAATGGGTCTTCCTTCCCTGGGGGGAGTACAAATTTTCCGATGTAAACAGGTTTTAACCCAGCTTTCTCTATCTTATGCTTTGCTGGCGCCAGCGACCGGCCAATCGAGTGGCTGCTTGAGCCGCCGTTCTAGAATCCTCTGCTCTGGCGTAAACCCACTAATTAGACGCACCCACTCACTATCACGCTCAAAGGCCTCTTCCGGAAGTAGACCGATGAGTTCCGCATCTACAACCTTGGTGCCATGATTGGCCGCCAGGCGGCTCACCGCCGCAAAAGCATGGCCCACCGGGGTGAGGCGGAAATCGGTGATGTTGAGGGAAATCTGGGCTCTCCCCTGCACCAGTACACCCATCGCCTTCACTCCTTCGAGGCCGCCATTCGAGGCGCGCAGAGCCTTGGCGATGGCCCGGGCCACAGTGACGTTGGGCCGGTCCAGATATAGGTTGTAGGCAATAAGGAACTTGCGCGCTCCCACCGCGCTTGCCCCGGCGGTGGGGTGTAGTTCAGGGCCGCCCAGATCAGGGCGTCGCGCGGCATCCCGCGAGACCAGCTCACGCAGACCCTCAAATTGTCCCCGCCGCACCTGTTCCAGTAGCGCCCGGTCGGGACGGGAGGCGGCGGCTTCATAAAAGTAAATTGGGATGTTGTAGCGGCTCCAGATCTCCAGACCGGCCTGGCGTGCCAGAATGGCGCATTGGGCCAGCGAGATCCCAGAGACGGGAACGAACGGGATCACGTCGGTGGCGCCGATGCGGGGATGCACTCCCCTCTGGACGGTCAGATCGATGAGTTCCGCTGCCCTGCCGGCGGCGCGAACGGCCGCCTCCACCACCGCCAGCGGCTGCCCGGCAATCGTCACCACCGAACGATTGTGGTCGCTGTCCATGGACCAGTCGAGCAAGGAGACGCCATCCACGCGCATGGCGTCCACAATGGCGTGCACTTTTTTACGATCGGTGCCCTCGGAGAAGTTGGGCACGCACTCGATGACGATCTCGTCCATAAGACTTCCGGCCTCTGGGCCGGTTACTTCCACCACGTATAGCCAATGGAGAACTGTACGCTGGCATTCACGCCAGGATTGGCATCTCCCAGGCTGGCGTTCGAAATATGCACCGCATTCGCCGATATCGAGATCGATTGCTTTGGCCTGACAAAGTAATGAACGCCCAAACCGAATTGCGGGGTGAAGTTGAACACGCTTGTCCCCAGATGATTGGGCACGGGGTAGGGTCCGATGGGAGGGAATTTGTGATTGGTCCAGATGAGACCGCCGGCACCCTGAATCCAGGGCAGGAAGCGGCCTCTACTACGGAAGTTCCAGCGCAAGATCGCCGGCGTGATGCTCAAGCCGGTATACGTCCCACCCGTGGGGAACAGGTTGCTGCAAGCCAACGGTATGCCCGGCTGCTCGTAGCAGTTAGCGCGCAGGTACTTGGGGGTATATGCCTGCCATAGGGGCATGAATTCAGCACCCAGTTCAAACTGGCCATTCAGGATGCCCTTACCGGCCGGGTTCGTCAGCACCTTGCCGGCATGCACACCAACCCAGAGGAATTTGTAGGACTCACGGTTGCCGGTACCGAAGCCACCGTTCACGAAGGGTCCAAACTCCCATGGCTTGCCGGCCAGAAGATTTTCTGCCGGACGCACAGAGGAATCACTGGCCACTGATTGTGCGCCGGAGACTGCGGTGGAGAAAAGGGCAAGCACAACCATAAGCACGGCAGCAGTTCGATGTCGGGGCATTGCCATTGCGATACTCGTCTTCCCTTCTTTCAAATCGCTATCCGTCTGGAGGCCGGTTTGCCTGGATCGGCAAACCGGCACAACTTTGATGTCTTGGGCGTGGATAAAGCTACAGGGCGAGCGGAAACTGGGATTCGATCGGGGTGATCAGCCAGCGACTTCTTCGTACTGCGTGGCGTCCAGGTCAAAGTTCGAATAGACATTCTGCACGTCGTCCAGGTCTTCCAGTGCTTCAAGCAGCCGGATCATCTGGGCCGCAACGCTGCCCTCGAGCTTGGTGTAGGTGGACGCAATCATGGTGATCTCAGAGAGCGAGACCTCGACTTTGGCTGCCTTGACCGCGTTGGCAACCGCCTCGTAGGCGGAAGGGTCGGTCAGTATCTCCCACGTATCGCCCTCGTCGTTCAGATCCTCTCCCCCGGCATCGAGAACAATGTTCATCAACTTGTCCTCATCGGCAGCAGACTTGGGAATAGCGATCAGGCCCTTCTTGGCAAACATGAAGCGAACGGAATTTGGCTCGCCCAGGTTGCCGCCATTCTTCGAGAAGGCATGACGCACTTCGCTGACAGTGCGGTTGCGATTGTCCGTGGTCACTTCGACGATGAGAGCGACGCCTCCGGGACCGTAGCCCTCAAAGGAAATCTCCTCATAAATCGATCCGGGCAATTCACCGGTGCCGCGCTGGATGGCGCGCTTGATGTTGTCTTGCGGCATGTTCTCCGCCTTGGCAGCCGCCACGGCGCCGCGCAGCCGGGGATTGGCATCCACATCTCCCCCGCCCTGGCGGGCAGCCATGGTGATTTCCCTGATCAGACGGGTGAAGATCTTGCCGCGCTTGGCATCAAGTGCGCCCTTTTTGTGCTTGATTGTGGCCCATTTGGAGTGGCCGGACATAGCAACCTCTACTGCCTGTAAGAAGGCGGAACTTGCCGCGAAGTGAACCGAGAAGTCGCGACGAAAGCCGAGTATAGCATTTTGAACGGAAACGTCGAAGGATAAGGCACTGGCCTGGCTCTTGCTCCCTAGCAAAGGACGGGTGCCCCATATCTCGCTCGTTTTTCGCGAGATGTGGGATACCGCTGCTCTTTCCCTCTCACTCTCGAATGGTCAGACGCACTTAGGGTCGAGGTCGGTGGTATCCCACATCTCGCGAAAAACGAGCGAGATATGGGGCACCCGTCCTTTGCTGGGAAATGAGAGTTCAGCCTTGGCGCGGGCGGCGGAAAGCATAGACGATGGCCAGCAACGGGGGCGCCAACAAAATGCCCCAAAACGGAATCACAATGCCGAGCACGATGGGCACCAGGATGGAAGCCCAGACCGGGACACGGGTGACACGCTTCATGATGAGCGGCTGCAACATCAATTGATCGATCACCACGATCACCGCGTACATACCCAGCAGGAAACACAGACGGTACATATCGGGCTTGCTGACCAGGATGGAGAAAGCCGGCCCGAGAAGAGCGATCACCCCGCCAATGTTGGGCACCATGGTCATGAGGCCGGCGATCAGCGCCCAAAGCGGGGCCAGAGGCACCTTCAGCAGCAGCAGCCCGATCAGCCACAGCACTGCGACGCAGAGGCCCTCAATGGTGACAGCGCGCCACCAGTTGATTAATGCGACGCCCGCAGTTCGCAGGTGAAGCGCACTCTTGGCAGAAAAACTGCTTGGGACGGGCGCACCGGGGCTGAGCACAACGGGCGCAGGCGGGCCGCTTGGGACGGGATCCCCGGAAGTGGAGTCCTGATCTGGCATGGCCAATACCCCGACAATACGCCTGCCGGCGGGCCAAATGCCACATTCGGAGTTTCCCTCCTCTAAGGGTGCACCCGGCGCCGCGAGGCGGTAGCCTTACAGGCACTTCTCCAATCGGGCAAAACTGCTAGCCTAGATGTATGAAATTCGGCGTCCTCGTCTTCCCTGGGTCCAACTGCGACCACGATGCTTACCATGTCCTGCGAGAGATCGCTGAACAGCCTGTGACTTTCCTATGGCATGAGTCGGAGGATCTGGAGAACTGCGATGCCATCCTGGTGCCGGGCGGATTCGCCTATGGGGACTACCTGAGGACAGGAGCGATCGCCCGTTTTTCGCCGGTGATGCAGTCGGTCAAGAGATTCGCCGCCGGGGGCGGCCTGGTGCTGGGTATCTGTAACGGCTTTCAGATTTTGTGCGAAAGCGGCATGTTGCCCGGGGCGCTGCTGAGAAATGCCGGGCTCCGCTACATCTGCAAGCAGGTGTATGTGCGTGCTGAGACTACCCGCAGCCCCTTCACCCAGGCGCTTAACCCGGGCCAGGTCTTAAAGATCCCCATCGGGCATATGGAGGGAAACTACTTCTGCGACGCCGACACGCTGGCGGAGCTGGAACGTAGCGAGCGCATCGCTTTCCGCTATTGCACCCAGTCCGGGGAGGTTACCAAGTCTGCCAACCCCAATGGTTCCATTAGTTGCATTGCGGGGGTACTGAGCGAGGGGCACAATGTGCTGGGTATGATGCCCCACCCGGATCGCTCGAGCGAAACGATACTAGGCTCGTCGGACGGCTTTCAGTTGTTTGCCTCCGCGGTCAATGCGATGGCCAGGTAGATTTTAATGATTGATATACACCACCATTTGTTGTTCGGCCTGGATGACGGACCTACGGATATCGAAATCTCAGTGGCCATGGCCGAAATGTCGCTACAGAACGGGGTCACGCACATTGTGTGCACCCCTCATTCCAGTGAGCATTTCAAATTCGACCCGGCGTTGAACCTGGAACGCATCGAGATGGTCCGGCAGCGGCTGGGCAACCGCGTCTCGCTCGCCCTTGGCTGTGACTTTCACCTCATGTTCGACAACATTGAGGACGCCATTGCCAACCCTTCGAAGTATTCCATCAACGGCAAGCAGTATTTGCTGGTGGAGTTCCCTGACCACGGCATCTCCCAGAACATGAAGGAGATTTTTTTCCGTCTGGGCATGGCTGGGCTGACCTCGATCATCACCCATCCGGAGCGGAATCCGCTGCTGGCACGCCACCCGGAACGTATGACGGAATGGCTCCGCGCAGGCTGCCTGGTACAAATCACCGCTGCTTCCCTAACCGGCCGTTTCGGCAAGGTGGCGCAGCGTGTCTCCCATGAGCTACTGCGGCGGAACTGGGTAAACTTTCTCGCTACCGACGCGCATGACCTCACTTCGCGGCCACCGATGCTGCGCGACGCGTACCAGCTGGTATCGGACAAATACGGCGTCGAGACCGCAGACCGGTTGTGCGTACACAATCCCCGCGCGGTCTATTTCGGCGAGAATCTGCCACCGCAACCGGAACCGGAAGGCCTGCATCCCGAGCTGGACCAGAAGCACTCCTCAGGTCTGCTGAACAAGATGTTTGGTTGGTAGGGAGAAAGCGCAAGTCCCTTATAAGGGCCTAAAAATCTGCTAAGGAACTAGCCTCTCCAAATTGAGTCCCGCAGGGACGGCTGAGAGTAGCCCAGGACGTTAGTCCTGGGTTAGCAATTCGACAGTGACCAGTCCCGCAGGGACGGCTGAAAATGCCCCAGGATGCAATCCTGGGATACCTCCACCTCTGAAATGGGCTATTCGTGATTCGGGCGGCCCACCCAGGACCATGTCCTGGGTAACTCTCAGCCGTCCCTCCGCGCCTCCTCGTCATCGCGCGAGGAGGCCTGCGGTTTCCTCTACAACCCCAAGCCGCCGTCTACGCCTAGAATCTGACCGGTGATGAAGTGCGGTCCACGCGCGAAGAATAGAACCGCCTCGGCGACATCGTTGGGCGTGCCGTTGCGCTGCATCGGCGTTTTGTTGGCAAAATGCTCGTAGGCCGGGTCCACCTCGCCATTCACTATCATGCCCGGAGCCACACAATTCACGCTGATCTCGGGCGCGAAGGCCTTGGCCATGGTCTGCGTGAGCATATGCAGCGCGGCTTTCGAGGTGCAGTAGTGGGCGTGCGTGGGCCAGGGATGCATACCCCCCAAAGAGCCGATATTGATAATCCGGCCCCGGACCTCACGCAAGTACGGATAAGCCGCCTGGGCCATCAGGAAAGGACCGCGGGTGTTGGTTTCGAACATCTTGTCCCATTGCGCCAGGGTGATCGATTGCAGGGCCGCGGTCTCAAAGGTTCCCGCGTTGTTGACCAGAATGTCCAGCCCGCCAAACTGCTCAACCACCGCAGCCACTGCCGCCTGAACACTGTCGATGTTGCGCACATCGCAGGCAACCGCCATGGCCCTCACGTTGAGCTGCTGCAAAGCTTCTACCGTCTCTTGCGCTTCTGCCCTGGAACCGTTGTAAGTGATGGCGACATCCGCGCCCGCGGCCGCGAGGCCTAACGCCAGACTCCTGCCGATACGCTTGGCTGCGCCAGTCACCAGCGCTCTTCTGTGATGCAGGTTTTCCATAGAAGTCGATCTTGCCTCTGAACGCAGGCCGATCTATTGCGGTAGGGGTGTTTGCTGGGAGGGCTTGGCGCTGTTGGACTCGCCTTTGGGGGTGGTCGTATTGGTTGCGGTCCCATGCCCGTCGCCGTAAAGCGAGTACTGCGATCCCGGCCGCTTCATCTTGACCAGGATCTCTTTGCTGTCGGTATCAATCTTGTAGTCATCGCCGTAGGTCTGCCAGCCATCGGCAATCACCTGCAGACGAACAGTGTCGCCAATGGGGATGACATCGATGGTGACCTTGCCGTCTTCATTGCTTTTCAGCTCCAGAGCGCCCTTATCCTTATCGCCCTCCATGGGATGAAAGACCACGGCCGCATTGGGGATCGGCTTGCCGTTGGTGGACCTGATCACGGTGACTTTGATAGTGGCAGTGGCCGGCGGAGGGGTGTATTTGCGCCCGTTATGCTGGTCAGCCAAGGCGGCGGCACAGAACAGCGGCAACGCGGCCAGCGGCAGCAAGACACTCAAAACCCGGCGGGAAAAACGAACACCCATGGCACGAAGTATAGATGATTTCGAAGGTATTTACGCAAGCGTAATATTTGAGCGTGTTCCACTCATATTTCGAGTTTGAAGGCTTGACAAGGACCCGAGCGGTGGCTATCTTAGCAATTGAAGGGCGAGAGTGCTAAACGCCTGTGTCGAAATCAGCGAATCGCTCTGAATTTTAAACCAATACAGCTTTAGTCGTAATCACCGCGAGGCAAACCCTCGTGCGAAGGAGAAGTAACGCAATGGCACCTGCAACAGCATCCGTAGCTACCAGCTTCACGCCACTTCACGACCGCATTCTGGTACGGCGCGTGGAAGAGGGCGAATCGATTCGGGGCGGCATCATCATCCCGGACACCGCCAAGGAAAAGCCACAGGAGGGTGAGGTTATCTCCGTCGGTAAAGGCAAGTCGAACGACGAAGGTAAGGTTTTCCCCCTGGATGTAAAAGCCGGCGACAGCATCCTGTTCGGCAAGTACTCAGGAACCGAGATCAAAATCGATGGCGAGGAATTCCTCATTATGCGTGAGGAAGAAGTACTCGGCATCCTCAAGAAGAAATAAGCGCATCCCGGCAGCACCGGATGCGCATTTTTATTGCTATATCGAACGGCCGGTGATGCCGGCCTGCTTGAAGGAGAAAAAGGAATGGCAAAGCAAATTCTGCACGGAGAAGATTCGCGTCAGGCAATTCTGCGCGGCGTAAACACGCTGGCCGACGCGGTTAAGGTGACCCTCGGGCCCAAGGGCCGGAACGTGGTCATCGAGAAGAAGTTCGGCTCCCCCACCATCACCAAGGACGGTGTCACGGTGGCCAAGGAGATCGAACTGAAGGACTCGCTCGAGAACATGGGCGCGCAGATGGTACGTGAAGTAGCCTCGAAGACCTCGGATGTGGCCGGTGACGGCACCACGACGGCGACGGTTCTGGCCCAGGCAATCTATCGCGAGGGTGTCAAGACAGTAGCTGCCGGCGCCAACCCGATGGCTCTGAAGCGCGGCATCGACAAGGCCGTTGAGGCAGTTGTCGGCAAGCGCGACGAGCACGGTGTGGTGATTGGCGGAGCACTGGCGAAGTTTTCCAAGCCGGTGACCGGCGAAATGATTGCCCAGGTAGGCACCATTTCGGCCAACAGCGACTCCACCATCGGCAATATCATTGCCGAGGCCATGAAGAAGGTCGGCAAGGACGGCGTAATCACGGTTGAGGAGTCGAAGACTCTGGAGACCCAGCTGGAAGTGGTCGAGGGTATGCAGTTTGACCGCGGCTACCTGAGCCCCTATTTCGTGACCGATCCGGACCGCATGGAAGTATCGCTCGAAGAGCCTTACATCCTGATCCACGAGAAGAAGATCAGCTCCATGAAGGATCTTCTGCCCCTGCTCGAGCAGGTTGCGCGCAACGGCAAGCCGCTGGTGATCATCGCTGAGGATGTGGACGGCGAAGCGCTGGCGACTCTGGTGGTCAACAAGCTGCGTGGCACGTTGAACGTAGCGGCAGTGAAGGCTCCTGGCTTCGGCGATCGCCGCAAGGCAATGCTCGAAGACATCGCCAAGCTGACCGGTGGCAACGCGATCACGGAAGATCTCGGCATCAAGCTCGAGAACGTCAAGATCGAAGATCTTGGCCGTGCCAAGCGTGTGACCATTGACAAGGACAACACCACGATCGTCGAGGGCCGCGGCGACGCGAAGGCCATCGAAGGCCGGGTAAAGGAAATCCGCAACCAGGTAGAGAAGACGACCTCCGACTACGACCGCGAGAAGCTGCAAGAGCGCCTCGCCAAGTTGGTTGGCGGCGTTGCCGTCATCAAGGTCGGTGCTGCAACCGAGACCGAGATGAAGGAGAAGAAGGCTCGGGTTGAGGATGCCATGCACGCTACCCGCGCTGCAGTGGAAGAAGGCATTGTCCCGGGTGGTGGTGTGGCCCTGCTGCGCTCCGCCAAGGACGTCGACGAGCTCATCAAGAAGCTCGAGGGTGACGAGAAGATCGGTGCAACGATCGTTCGTCGCGCGCTCGAAGAGCCTCTTCGCCAGATCGTCGGCAATGCCGGTGAGGAAGGTGCTGTGATCGTGGGCAAGATCAGCGATAACAACAACCCTCACTTCGGCTACAACGCTGGAACCAATCAGTACGAGGACCTGGTCGCGGCCGGTGTCATCGATCCCACCAAGGTGACTCGCACCGCGTTGCAGAACGCAGCCTCGATTGCCGGCCTTATGCTGACGACCGAAGCGATGGTGGCCGATATTCCTGAGCCGAAGCAGAGTGCTCCGGCCGGTGGCGGTCACGGCGGCGGTATGGGCGACATGTACTAAATCACACGCAGGTTGTGTAACAAGAGAGGCCGCCCGCAAGGGTGGCCTCTTTGTTTGTAGCATGGCTTCAGCTTTGCTGCGCGACCACTCGAGGCGCCCGGGTCTTTCTGCGCTGCCATGAAATGTACGGAACCACAATCACGACATTGAGTATTGCGTACAAGAGAACCGAAGCAAAAACCTTGTGCTCCCCAGCGAAATTTGCCGTTGCGATGGCAACTGCGAGCGCAGGGTGACGGCACGCGGTGGAAAGTGCAAGTGTAACCCGTTCGTCGGGATCATGTCCGCCCAGGAAGTGCCCCGCTGCGATGCCAACGATGATGAAGGCGATGAAGGCCAGTATCGTTCCGTTGCCGATAAGCGACCATATCGTGGGCATTGCGAAGACCAGTATGCACAGCACACCCAGCAATAAAACAATTCCTCCGATACGCGCAACGGGTTTTGCGATACGATGAGCGATCGCGGGCAACAATCTGCGTACCAGGATACCGGCAGCGACGGGCAACAGGACGCTAGGAAGAATGAGCTTTGCAACCGCTGCGGGTCCCATCGCAAAGGGCCGGTGAAAGTATTTGCCCAGAAGATAGGCAGCCAGCGGGACCACGGCAATGGAAAGAGTCGCCGCCGTGACCATCAACCCTAGCCCATACGAGGTCCGGCCACCCGACTTGGTTACCCTTTTCGGTAAGAGCGGGGGAACAGGGGAAATCGAGAGAGCAACGAGTGCGATCATCACGGGACGGATGAGCGAACCCTCGCGGGTCAGAAAGACGGCGAACAACGGCATGATCACGAACATCGCGATCAAAGAGCGCAGCAGCACGCGAGGCCTTTGCACCAAATACAAAAGATCCTGGCGCGTGGCTTCGAGGCCAAATCCGAAGACGGTGAGCAGGATGCTTCCCTTGAGCGCAAAGCCGATCACTGCCTGGGGACTAATCATCGTAGCCTTTCAGACTCAGCGTCCCAATCACTTCAGCCTCACTTCCACCTTCTCGATCTTGCCGTCGAATCGGAAGGGACGGCGATCGAAATAATCGGGTGAAACGGGGGATCCCAAGTCCACACCGACGTTC
This sequence comes from uncultured Acidobacteriaceae bacterium, assembly GCA_963785315.1. Lineage (GTDB taxonomy): Bacteria > Acidobacteriota > Terriglobia > Terriglobales > Acidobacteriaceae > PALSA-350. The sequence continues at coordinate 288,896 of CAWAUX010000005.1, forward strand.
AAGCACTCGCTGGCCGAGAACGCCGCGGGCACGGTGCGTTTTACCGTCACGCGACCTGCTTCCTTTCCATCCACCGAGAGCACCACGTCGGCTGCCCCTCCAGGTTTCGTGATGGAGGTGTCTACCTCGATGGTGTGTTTCCCGGGGGAAATTTTTCCGGCAGACTGCGCTGAATATCGTTCGACCTCCATCATGTTGTATTCGTAAAACAGCCGGCCTCCGTCCATAAACAGTGTCAAGCCGCCGGAGAATCCGCCCAGTGCGTAGAGCACACCGGTCGCATTTTCACCGAGTTCGGCTTCAATGGTGACGTGATTGCTCTCGCGCCCGAGGCCTGGCGCTGCAAACTCCGGCATGCGAAGCGTGGAAGCGTCGAAGGTCCAGCTGGTGTAGGGCGCCCGGATTCGATCCTGGGGGTGAATGCGAAGCCATAACCCGGCGCCTATCGGGAAAGCCTTGTTCGCCTCCGCCTCGCGGAGGAAGATCGCCTTCATCTCGGCAAGCTTCGCCGGGTTCTCGGCGGCGAGATTGTGAGCCTGCGAAAAATCGGTGCGCAGGTCATAGAGTTCCCATACATCGGTGTTGGCATCCCACTTCTGGATTCTGGGACCGGACGCGGCGGCCTCCCAGGGGATGAATGGGCCGAAGGCGCAAGCAAACCAGCCATCATGATAGATACCGCGGCTTCCGTTGTTGTCAAAGTATTGCGTCTGCTTTTTACCTGCCGCTACGGCGTCCGCGAAAGTGTATCTCATGCTGACGCCGTCAATCGGATCCTGTGGGAAGCCATCGACCACATCCGGAGGCGTGATGCCGAGAATGTCATAGATCGTCGGCATAATGTCGTTCACGTGATGGAACTGGCTTCGGGGCAAAGTGTCGGGCTTGATGTGGTTCGGCCAGCTAATCACCAGCGGGTTTCGCGTGCCCCCAAAATAAGCGCCCAGCAGCTTGGTTCCTTTGAACGGGCTATCGCCCGCCCACGCCCAGCCGGCGTGATACATGTTGTCAGTCTTCGGGCCACCAAGCGCTTCGAGGCCGCCTAGTTTCTCGAGCGCAGCCAATTGTTCTTCCATCGTAGTCGCGATGCCGTTTTGTGCGAGCAGCTCACTGATGGTGCCGCGCTGGCCTTCAGCGCTCGATCCGTTGTCGCCAAAGATATAAAACACGAGCGTGTTCTCACGCAGCTCAAGGCGCTCCAGCTCGTCGATGATTCTTCCGGCTTGCGCATCCGCATGCTCAGTAAAACCGGCGAAAATTTCCATGAGGCGTCTTTGGAAAGGCAGCTCGGAGTCTGGAATGTTGCTCCAGCTCTCCATGGTCTCGTCGCGCGAGGTAAGCTCGGCATTTTCGGGAATCCATCCCAGCTCCTTTTGACGATCAAAGGTGCGTTTGCGCAGGACATCCCAGCCTTCATCAAACTTGCCCTTATATTTGTCCGCCCATTGCTTGAAAATATGGTGCGGTCCGTGGGCCGCTCCTGTCGCCCAATACATAAAGAAAGGCTCGTCCGGTGAGAAGGCACGATGCTGATGAAGCCAGGCGATCGCCTTGTCGGCCAGGTCTCCGCTCAGATGATATTGCTCATCCCGAGGTGGTTCGACGGTATTGAAGTTCTCCACTAGTCGCGGTTCCCACTGCGACGTCTCTCCGGCGAGGAAGCCGTAGAAATAATCAAAACCAATGCCGTCGCCTTTCGGCCATAGCGTGAAGGGGCCCATGGATGTGGTTTCGGTCGCGGGTGTGTTGTGCCACTTGCCAAAGGCCGCGGTTTTGTATCCGTAACAGCCGAGGACTTTGGCCAGCGTCGCGGACGTACGCGGAATGCGGCCCGTGTATCCGTCCCAGTTCACGGCTCGTTCGGCGATGGTTCCCGAACTGACACGGTGATGGTTACGGCCGGTTAACAGCGAAGCCCGGGTCGGCGAGCAGATCGATGTGGTGTGAAAGGTGTTGTACTGGATGCCTTCAAGGGCGAGCCGGGTGAGCGTCGGGGTATGGATGGGTCCCCCAAAGGTGTCTGGCAAGCCAAACCCAACATCATCCAACAGCACGATCAGAATGTTGGGAGCGTTCTTCGGCAGATGGCGTCGTTCAGGAAAGGGCTTGAGCGTCGATTCCTGCAGGGTCGGACCGGCGACACTCTCGGGAGGCATCGGTGGGAACGGCAGCACTGAGCCATCATTTAACGGCGCTTTCATTCCGGCGGGTGTGCCGCTTCGCGATGGATTGTTTGATGAGTGCATTCTTCTTCCAGCCCCCAACTTACCTATCCAGGCCGACGTTCTTAGGTGGATAGCTCTTGAACGTAAGCGCTTCCGCCTTCATCTCAGCCGCTAGCGACGCTAGCCAGGCATTCAGACGATGCCCAACCGGGTACTGTTCTTTGGGATCGATATACAAATTGAAGAGCCACGGTGCCAGGCCCACATCGGCGACGGTCGTCATATCGATGTTCAACCACTGCGCGTGGTCTTGCACGATTTTCACCGTGATTTTGTACCCGAACATACGCATGGCCATGAATTGTTTCTCGTTAAACATAAAAACCTTCTCGCGTTGGGATCGTCCATTGTCCGCGAGAAGGAACGAGGTCTGATCGATTCCGTCTATATAACGGTCGGTTGGCATCTTGCCCGCGGCGCCGGCAAGATTGACGCAGGTGTTGAACAGATCCATCAAGTCGAACAGATCATCGCTTTCACGGCCAGGAGCAATCATGCCTTTCCAGTACGCAATCCCAGGGACGCGCACGCCCCCTTCCCATGTGGATCCCTTGGCGCCGCGGAAAGGGGTGTAGCCTGAGTCCGGCCAGCTATCCATCTGTGGGCCGTTGTCAGAGGTGATGAAGACGAAGGTGTTTTCGAGCAGCCCCTCCTCCTCCAGCACCTTTACGATCTCGCCGATGTAGGCGTCCACCTCGACCACACAGTCCTTGTACGGATATTTGGCTACGCTCTTTCCCTTGAACTCTTTTGCAGGAAAGTTGTCGGCATGGACCTTCATGAAAGCGTGCTCGAGGAAGAAGGGTTGACCACTGCTCGCCAGTTCATGGAGTTTCTTGACAGTGAATTCCTTCAGGGCCTTATCGCCCTCGGCCATATCTTCAATGCTCTCGATCTGTTTGACGATTTGTTCTTCGCCGCCCTTAGCCCCGTAAACGAGGGCGTGGCTGGCCCCAATACTTCTGTAGGCTGCGAGTTTTTCCGGATCGAGGACCAAATCCGGATACCGCAACTCATGAAACTCCTGAACAATCTCTTTCTGTGCCGGATAAAAACCGTAGAATTCGTCGAAGCCAACTTCGAACGGCCGCATGCCCGGCGCTTCGCCAATATGCCACTTACCGGAAAGAATGGTCTTATAGCCGGAATCGCTCAGTATGGCAGCCAGGGAAATTTCATCAGCCCACGGATTGCTGGTCAGCTTGTCCCCTGCGAGAATGGGACGCGTGAGGCCGGTCCGCGCCGGCAATCGACCGGTTAGTATGGCGGAGCGGGTAGGCGTGCATGTCGGCTGCGAATAAGTCGACGTCAACTTAAGCCCTTCGCGCGCGAGCCTGTCAATATTAGGAGTGGCTGCCCCTACCGCTGCGCCGCCGCCGAAGCAGCCCGGGTCGCCGTAACCCATATCGTCGATCAAAAACCAAAGAATATTCGGCGGTTTCCCCGTCTTCGCCCTCAGATCAGAGAGCTTTCGTTGTGCAATTTCTTCCTGCCCTGGGCGCGGAACGGCAGGCTCCATATTTTGGAGAGTTCTTACCGCCTGGCTGAGTGCTGAAGCAGGTGCCCAGTGTTCCTTCATGGAGTCTCCTGTTGGAACGATTTGCCGTTCATGCGCGCCTTCTTCGGCGAGTGATCCTGACTGAGATGGCCGAGACGTACTTATGGGGGCCGCCGGATGTGCGAGGTGAAGCGCCGTGCACAATTAGGATGCCTTCATTCCGCCCGATTACATCTGCCTGCATTTCGTTAGCGAGTAACCTGGCGATGACAATCCGCCGCCAGAAATCAGCGTGCTCCGGGGATGGCCGAGGGAAACAGTAAAAGTCTACAAGCGGACCCTTCGCCCGGAATACTGGTAGAAATGACAGCTTCGAAGAAGATATCTAAGCCCCCGCGCTCAAAGCAGGGAGTCGCGGTTCTTGTGCCGGCGAAATTACCGGGCAAGCGAGTGAGGGTCAATATCACTGCAATGGCAAGCTAGATTGCTGAGATGGATCGCTTGGCTGCCGAAGCCGGCCTGACCCCATCCGGGTATACCGTTCAGCGTGTTCCACGAGGCCGATTCGGGCTATTCGTGTACGTTCCGTGTGTGCAAACTCAAACGGTGATCACGATACTGACCCGGCGGCTGGCCAAATTCGCGCTTGAAAGCGCGGCTAAAGGCCGCCTCTGATTCATATCCCACATCACCGGCGATTTGCGCAATGCCCCGTGACGTTTTCTCCAGCGTTCTCGCTGCGAGTTCAAGCCTCCATCGCGTGAGATAGGTCATGGGCGGTATTGATAGATAGCGCGTAAAACGATCTATGAGAGCAGATCGGGAAATGCCAACCTCCTTTGCGATTTCTGCAATGGTCCATGGATGAGCGATGCGGCTGTGGAACAAACCGAGACATTTCCCAACAATAGGATCTCGCGTCCCGGCTAACCATCCCACTTGATGCTGCGGTAGACCTGCAATATAACGCCGGAGTGTCTCGACGAACAACGCTTCAGAGAATCTGGCAAGCATAGCTTCGCTGCCGATCCGAGCGGAAGAGGCTTCTTCTACCAGGTGCATAATCGAATTTTCGAGCCATTGCCCGGAACGGTCGGTTCTAAGGTTGACCTTGAATACCGGTGGAAGTCCGCTCAGGAGCGGTCGGCAAAAGTAGGGATCGCATGTCATGTATCCACACACCAGGCGGGAGACGTCTCCACCGCCCCCGGCATGAAGAGGGCTAAGGTCACGCGACTGGATCTTGGCGCTAATGCCATAGTTAGGGAATGGCCGGGTGGCTCCTTTGCCGCTGCTCATATGATGAGCGTCGGCACTGGGAAACACGACGACATCTCCCGCGTTCAATTCCAAAGATTGCCCATCAGTTAGCTCAATAAGGGCGCCTCCCTCAAGAACGAGATGGTACAGGATCAAGTGATCAGCTCCGGGGGCCATCCTTGCAGTCATGACATTTGAGGCCGGAACTGTAAGTCCCCACGGAGCCGAGAAATCCGCTGTGAAGTAGACTGCACCTCGCAGTTTGACTCCGCTCAGAACCTCCGAAAATGCATCCATGTGGCTTTCTGGACTTTCTGCAAGGTCTCGCGGACTCTGCGCATGGCTAACTGACCTGGAAAGAACGGTCGAGCATATCATAGCGACGCTCGGGCATGGATGTATTCGCAGATCCAAGCCAGAATGAGAAGGCTGAATCAATCGGCAGGAGCAGCACCATGAACCAGGCCGTCGCAAATCCGAACCGGACATTATGGGAGAAGGGTGACTTCACTGAAATTGCGGGTTTTATGCGCCAGTCCGGCGAAGCCCTGATTGACTCCCTAAGCATCAGCCTCCCGCTCGAAGTTCTCGACCTCGGTTGCGGCGATGGGACAACCGCCATCCCGCTGGCGAGGGCGGGCGCAAACGTAACCGGAATCGATATCGCCCGCAATCTCGTCGAGGCCGGCAACAAGCGGGCAACAGCGGAGGGTCTCCAGAGCCTTAAGTTTCAGGAAGGAGATGCCAGCCATCTGGAGAAGGTTGAGAACGAGTCCTTCGATCTGACGCTGTCCATCTTCGGCGCCATGTTTGCCCCCCGGCCTTTTGACGTAGCGCGTGAGATGGCCCGCGTCACCCGGCCAGGCGGCCGCATTGTCATGGGGAATTGGATTCCCAATGATCCGACATTTGTGTCCCAGTTACTAAAAATCAGCTCCGAATTTACCCCTCCGCCGCCGGAAGGGTTTGTCAGCCCGATGACCTGGGGCACGGAAACTCACATCCGCGAACGATTCGGCCACGCAGGCGTTCCCTCTGAAAGCATTTCCATGGTCAAGGACACGTTCTATTTTGCTTCTGCGGACAAGAGTCCGACCGAGTTCATCGAGCTCTTTCGGGATTTCTACGGCCCCACGATGAATGCATACGAGGCGGCCCGCAAGAACAATAAAGAGCAGGAGCTTCACCACCGGCTCCTCGAACTGGCTCATACCCAGAACAAGAGCGGAGATGCAGGAACGTTCATTCCAGCCACGTTCATGCGCGTGACCATAACACGGTAACTCAAAGGCGGTTTTGCAATGTCGATTTGGCGGCCCGATCCCTCGTTCTACCCTTCACCCAAAATGGCCCTGGAAGCCCCAGCGGAAGCTGGCGTACCGGCGATTTGAGCAGGGCCCTATCCGGTCTGATCATCGAGAGGCGCTTTGGAAAATCAGTTAAACTTCCAGCTATTCCGGGGGAAGTAGAAATTGGTGTCCAAAATTGGTGTCCAGACGGGACGTTTACCTGATGCTACAAGCGATGAGTGATTAGTGAACGTCCCGTCCCCGAGTTCCTGTTTCCCTCTGCCCAACCCATCTAAGCCCCTAATAAAACTCACCGCCCTCCACTTGTCATCCCGCCTGCCCCGGCGTGCCGTGGGAGGCAGCCGAGGGATCTGCGGTGCACCCCAGCTCCGCACAAAGGAGATGCAGGACAGAGATGCAGGACGAAATTACCCCACTTCATCAAACACTGGCGGGTGATTCAGGCGACCCAAGCTCCGGGGGTTATTTCGTCTGGGGGAAATGGGGCTATCATTTCCCCTTATCCCCTCAGATATTGGCGCGCCCGCCGCAGGGTCTGCAGTCTCCATGCCTGCTGTAAATTGCTTCAGGATCCTTCATTTCCGTGCAAGGCATTCGGCACCAGTGAAACAGTCTTTTGATTACTCTCCCAATCGTAGCTCAATGGGGTGACTGTCGCGCGATCTGCCGGGCCTGGACCCATCCAAACCCCAGTACTTAAGTAATTATCACTGATTAATACTTAATGTCACAATAACAGAACGCTTTTCGTTGTGAGATGCATCCTCTAGTTCCGATGGAAGATACCCCCGAAGGGCTCACCTACGGAAGTAGGAACAAGGCGAAGACATCCCGATTATGACAATTGAGTGGGCAAGAGTCGTGTTTCTAAACGAGGATGGCTCCTTCACAGCGTTTGAAGTTGTACCGAGTCTGCGAATAACATTTGCTCCTGAAACGAACCCTCTGAACGAAGTGGTCATTCTAGAACTTCGTGACCTTTCGGACGCTGACAGATCACGTCTCATGAAGTGCGCCGCACCCATGAAAATATCGGTGGACTGGATTTGGGGTCAATTCGTTCTTGAGCCTGAGCAGTTGCTCGCCACAATTACACCATGCGGCGGATTCATCTTCATTCAAGGCGTATTCAAAGCAGATGGTTTCAAAAAGCTTGACGCTGGCTTTCAGGTTCCCGTACTTGTGAAGGGTCCTTGCACCGTGACGCTGGAAGTTTCGTTGCGTTCGCCAATGGTGAAAATCGACCACAGTGCCCATCCGGAGTCGGCCTAATTCTGAGAACGAATCGGGACCGCTCGTAACGTCGTGGGGGTGACTGGCGGAGTCCTTCACAGCGTACCGAAAGGCCTGGCCGAAGGTCCTAAACCCCGGACAAAACGTAACCCAATGGCTGGCGTTCTAATTCGGTTACAAAGTCCGGAGGCTGCCACCGAAGCGGTTTGTTCACCATGGGCTGCAATCTGAGCGCCGGCTGCAGACATTCGCAAAGTTCTACAAATGACCTGGCTGTTTAAGCCTTGCGATCAGGAAGCCAGTAACGCGCTCAGTGTTTTTTTAGGACGCCACTCCTGGCCGCTCCGGCGAAACGACGACACATCCGCATCGACAAGTCCGATGAGTACTTCAGCTACGATCCGGCCACCCACCGGGCCAACACGATGGCCGCCCTCGCAGACGTCGGCCTCGCGCAGGATGTAATACCACAGCGGTGTATCGCCCCGCCAGCCCGTGGAAGCGATGCCCACCTCGTCTGCGCTGAGGGGATCTATCCCCAAGTGACGCGCCACGACCTCACCCGATGGTAACCCGACACCTTGCCCTCGTTGCAGGTCGCGAACAGCGAGAGAATGATAGGCCTCGATTTCGGTTTCACCGGTAACCGCTACCGGCAGCTCGATCAGGGCCTTTACCAGCTTTCCATCAATCTTCTTGGCTCGCTGCGCAGGCTCAGCACCCGGCGCGTCGAAGAGAAATTTCCAGTCAACCCTGTGTTCGCGCGGTACTGCACGAAATCCCAGGAGGTCCGGAAAGAGCGGAACCGGATCACTTTGGCCGTTCAGTCGGTAGCAGTGACGAATCTGAGAGTGGCCGTATCGGTAGGCCGCATCGGCAAATTCGAGCGGTATGAATACGTCATGACCGGGGCGGAAATATCGCGGACCTTCTCTGAGCACTTGATTTGCAAGGGTCGCTCCGACAAGCGTAGGTAGAAACTCGTTGAGAACTATCCATTGATAGTGCCATCGCAACTGCCGGGCGGCCTCGTCAAAGACCTGATCGCTCGATACTCCAGCCAGCCGGGCGTCATCAACGAACGCATTATGAGCTTTCAATACGGCGAGATGCAATTGAGAGATCAGCATATGCGAGTCATTACGCGGGTCGCCTATCACCGCGGTACCCTCTGCGTTCCGCTGTATGTCAGCCCCCTCCGGACCAAGCAGGAACTTCGCCGGATCGTCGCGTTGGTAGAGGAATGGATGGCCGGTCGGTCCGTCGCCGTACAGAGTTTCGAGGTTGAGTTTCGGACTGCGGGCATTGTGTAATTCTGCCGTATTGGCATGAGCTTGCAGTCTGGATCGATCCGCGGTTATGTCGTGAGCCACAAATTGACCAAAAACAGGCCATCCAGCCGCACTGTCAGCCAGTGAATCGGGAGTGTCCTCGACGTCTCCGCAATCACAGAGACCGCCTGCGCGTCCGAGCGCGTGCAAAAATTCCTCATCGGCCTGAAAGGACGGAAGTTCAGGAAACATCCGCGCATAAGGGGTTGTGCCAAGAGGTGCATCGATGGCCGGCTTGCCTCGCCCGGGCGCCAGACAGTGACTTCGGACCGATGCGGTCGTTTGATTCATAGACCCTTCCCCCTTTTGACAGCATACCTATTCCCGCAAATCCAGGTGACTGCACGGAACTCCACCAGCGGATCGGCCATCACTTCCTCGCGCGATGATGAGCTAACAGAGCGCCGCCATGGTTACCAAAATTATTTTTTCTGGACAGCGCCCAAAAGCCGTACTACTGTGGAAGTAAGAACCCCCACACGTCAGCGCCGTCTTCACGACTGCCCTGCTTGGCCTTGCACCGGTGCGTTCCCCCCGTGCATCCGCCGTTACCCCCCGGAAAAGCATCAGCCCTGTCTGCGTGATGACTTGGGTGTAGCAACCACACCTCGCGACCTTCATCGGGCCGCGTAATTACGAAATGCTGTAAGCAGGGTGCGCTCAGTGCGTCCTCTTGATTGAGCAGTCTTGACAACTTGAACAGCAGTACTCCACCGGACACTGCCCTAAGGCCGTCCACGCCAGGTGACACGAGCGCCGGATCGCAGACGGGACGTTAGTCAATCTCGTTCGGTAGAGAGAGATTCGTCCCGTTTGCCACCACCCAGGCAAGATGATCAATTAATTGTTTTGCTCATCTTGATCATCTTCGTGAAAGCGGCCAAAACCTAAAAAGCACCTAAAAATGTCAAATTTTAAAAATGGCTGAACAGACTGTACCCCGGTCGAGATAGGGCGGCCTAATCCTTTACGCAGAGAGACGCCAACGCCCCCAAGGGACTAAGTTCGCTTAGTTCGCTTTGTTCGCACATTTCTGCACAAGAACAAAGACGCCCGGAGAATGCGAGAGAATCACAGCGGGACGGGATACGGCACATCGGGAGCCGTTATCCCACTCAAGCAAAAAGCGGGCTTGAATGGGATACCACAGCACTCGACACGCTTTTTTGGTCACCCCGACCGAAGCCGACCTGTCCGCTCTGTTCAAACCCGCGCAACCCGTGGGGCGTGCCATGGAGGGATCGTGCGGTTTCGCTACTTGGAATGCCCAATGGTGAACCGCAAACCCACCCGGAAGGTAAAGGGCAGCGACGGATACCCTATAGGGGCAATCTTCTTGTTGCCGGTAAGATTATCCAGCTGAGCATACGCCGCAACCCAGGACATGAACTGGTAGCTCCCGCCAAGATCGAGCTTGGCATAACTGGCGTCCAGATTGCGATTAGGTAGCAGCAGCGAGTTCCCTTCCACCAAATCACGGCCACCCAGAAAAGTAGAATCGTCACTCCGGCTGGCAAACGCGCCCGTGAAGGCCACGGCATATTGTTGACCGCTGTAGTTCACCCCGACAAAGCCCGTATGCGGCGGCCGTTGAAAGGGACGCGCGCCCCGCAGCGGGTCAAAGGCGCCGATGGGCACATTCGCGAAGGACGGCGGCGGTTGTCCAGGCAGGCCGGTGTTAAACGACGGCTCTAGCGCACTGGAAGTAAAGGAGCGCTGCACCACCGCATCCAGATACGTATAGCCTCCACGCACAAATAATGTCCTGAAGATGCTGTATTGCAATTCGCTTTCTACGCCCAGTGCGCGGAAGGCCTGCGAGTTCAGATCGAGGGGGCCGGCGCTGCTTATCAGGCCCTCTAGGGACTGCTGCTCACTCGGACTCAATTGCGGCAGCAACGCCGGCACCTCGGCGGCAGGGACAGGCTCAATCTGCCGACGGTACTGGTTATGGAAAAAGCCGACGCGCAGCAACCCGCGCTCACTCAGGAAGCTTTGCGCCACGCCGCCCTCGTAGTTGCGCGACTGCTCCTCCACTATGGGCGAAATATGGTATTGCTGAATGGCCTCTGGCCCACCCTGCTGGCCCTGAAGAAAGTCATAGAGTGACGAGAACTGCTCGGCAAGAGATGGCTCCTGGTACCCTTCGGCGAAGTTGAACCATATCTTTGTCCCGTGAAAGACCCCGCTGCCCGGCCGGACCGGATAATACGCCAAACCGAGACGAGGCGTCCCCACTGTCCCGAAGAGCTGGTTCTTCTCCACTCCGCCACCCAGCGAATAGAAGATCCGGCTGCGGAAGTCCCCTTGCACCTGCCCGGTGTAGTCATAGTTGGCGCGCTCGATCGTCTGATTGAGCCCGTAGGCGACGGACTTTTTCGCCCCGCGCTCGTCGGCATAACGAAACGTGAATAAGCCCTGGATATGCTGGGTGAACGGGTAGTCGCTTTGAAAGTAGACCCGGTCGCGATTGTTGACCTGCTCCACCGTATTGGGATACGTTCCCGGGAAATTCAAGATCGCCTGTCCCGTTACCGAGTATCCGTTGGCCCCGTCGATCCCGGTATTGTAACCGTAATAGTTGTTGGACGAGGTGAGCTGAATGCCCGCAGGGTAAAAGTTGATATCCTCTTCGCGCTTGCGCGTCAGGTCATAGCGCACCAGGTTGTGCCAGTTGCCGTAGGTCCGGTGTTCGAGCGATGCTCCGAGATAAATGTCCTGATTGGATCGCTTGCCGGCGTTGGCAATGCCGTAGAAGTTGATAGGCCCGGGGGTTCCGGTAGCCGCATCGCTGTTGCTGGCAGTGACCCGGAGCTGCGTGGCAGAGCTGAAGGCGTAGCCCAGGTTCACGATCCCCGTGTCGTCGTGAAACTCATCCATCTTGATGGAGTTGTCGCTCTGGAAGGCTTCAAAGCCGCCGTAATAATCGAGCTTCTTGTACGTACCCCCCAGCTGCACCCGGTTGCGAAAGGTGGTGAAGGTTCCGGCATCGCCCTCATAAAAAAGCGAGGGAAAGGCGGTGCTGCCGCGCGAGGTCCGCACATTCACGGATCCGGAGGCGGCATCCGAACCGTAGAGCACGCTGTTGGGACCGCGATAGACCTCGAGGTCTCCGATACCGGTGGCCGACAGATTGCTGTAATCAAAGGCGCCCCCGATATCGCCAATGGGAACTCCATCCTCGTTCACCTGGTTGGAATCAGGGTTCCCGCCACGAATAAACAAAGAAGCCAGGCCCCCGTACTCTCCCTGACGGACAACAAAATCTCCCGGCACCTGGCGCAGCGGATCGATCAGGTCGGTGCGATTGGGGAAGGTCCCGCTGCGCTGCGCCGTGACCGCAGAGCTGACCTGGGCCTCGGCGGTGGGGAGTCCGGTGGCAGAAACAACAATCTCCTGGCGCGCGTTGGAGGACTCCAGCACGACGTCTTCCTGGTGACTGTCGGCGGTACCGGCATAGAAGCTTTGGGTGGTGATCTGTTTGAAATTACCTGCCGAGACCAGCACGTAGAACCGTCCGGAGACACTGCTGCTGATCTGGTAGGTGCCATCCGAGCGGGTCACCGCGATCGCCACAATCTGGCCCTTTTGCAGCAACACGACGTTGGCATGGACGATCGCTTTGCCCAATGAGTTGGTCACGGTTCCGCGCACAATCGCGGCCCGGATGGGGAGCGCCGCGGACAGGATAAGGAAGAGACAGAGACTAAATGGCAGGAGGTACTTGCGCCGCGATCGAACCGGCATGAAAATCCTTTTTTCTCCCGGAACGAGGGCCCCGCACTTTAATAGACGCCGCGCAGCGGTCGGACGCGCAGACTTTGGAAAGAGAATGGTGACCCCGGGAAGACTCGAACTTCCGACAAACAGTTTAGGAAACTGCTGCTCTATCCACCTGAGCTACGGGGCCCTTGTCCTGACTACCTGCTACGGCTTCAGTTTAGTGCATTTTCACAGATTCCGTGCTTTGGCGTAAGGCTACGCGGGAACGGTTCGGACGGATGTTTTATAGCCATCCTCCACGGCCCGTAAGCGCAATTCATACCTCTCGGCTTGGCGCGGCAGATAGACCAGGGCAGGACGAAAGCAGGCCACGCATGTGCCGCCCTTGTGGCGCACGCTGGGATAGAGGATTCCGTTGGATTGTTGGGCGAGAAGCTGTTGCGCCAGCAGTTGCGGCGGCCGGTAGCATTGCGGAACCGGTTCTGGCTGGAGACAGTCCGCGTACTCTTCCCTTGGTTCCAGAACGTGAAACGGGGCCTGAAAGTCGGCCTGCCAGTCGTCGTAGGTGGAGACTTCCTCGTTCGGCCGGTCGTGGGGCAAGCCGGGAACCATCATTTCTGAAAGCCGCTTCGACTTGTGATACGCAACTTCCGCAATCGAGGTCTCCACCTTTTTTGCCGCGTACCAGGCGCCTCGCGTGGTGTCGTTGAAGCGAGAGCCAAATGGACCGGGATGAAGAAATGCGGCGCGAATGATATGGGCGTTAGGGATTCCGTAGACCAGTTCGAAAGGACTGATTCCGCTCAGACCATTGTGTTCGCCATGGATACGTTCATTGGTTGCGGCATCCAGGCGGGCGGCATCCGCCAGCATCGCCTCATTGCCTGCGACCTCCTCCAAAACGGTCCCGCTTTCGCTGAATCGTGAGGGGATCAACCGATGCATCCCTTTCTGGCGGAATTCCCGGACTGGGGGCGTCACCGCCCGCCCCGCCAGGCGTCCAGCATTCGGCGTACCTCCGCCATGCCCGGCTGGCCGTGGCGGATCATATATTCAATGGGAGCCTGGCCAGCAAAGAGGGGACCGCGGTTTTTGAGCGTGATCCATCGGTCCGCCCAGGGCTTACCGAAGTAGATGTTCAGCGCCTTGTAGATTCCGATAACCAGGGAAATTCGCGTCAGGGTGTCCTGGTCGAGCTGTTTGCCCTTGGGTCTGGTTTTCCAGGAATGAAAGGTTGAGGAGGCCACACCGCCCAGCAGCGCTCGTGCCTGGGCTTCGTTCAAATCCCATCTCTGAGCGATGTTCACGAACACCTTGATGGCGTTCTCGCTCAGTTTCTTTCGCTCCTGAGCATCTGTGAGGTCAGGAGCCTGGTCGAAGGAGTATCCCGCCACATTCGGAGCAGCCAGTGCGGTTGCCATTCGGCAGTCTCGCCTCCGAGATATATTATTCTCGATTTCGAGAGGATTGGCAAGGCGAGGCTGGGGCGCGCCTCTTATGGGCGCGCCCAGCTACCAGCAGTTGATCCGTTCGCAGACGGGGCCGGGGGAGGGCATGCAGGCATCTTGGGCGCAGATGCCTTAGCGATCAATCACTCGTTCGTGCTATGGCGAATTGGTGGGAGCAGCACCCACCCCGCCACCCCCTAAGCGCCCAGGCTTTTCAAGCGGAACAGCGCCGCGATCAAGGCATCGATATCTTCGAAGCTGTTGTAGAGCGCCAGCGAGGGACGCACCGTGGTCTCAACCCCGAAGCGGCGTAGCGTGGGCTGGGCACAATGGTGGCCCGAACGCACGGCGATTCCCTCCCGGTTCAGAGCGGCCCCCACCTCTTCGGTGCGGAAGCCCGCAAGCACAAACGACAGCACACCCGCCTTCTCCTTGGCTGTGCCGATAATGCGCAGACCCGGAACCTGCAAGAGCCCCTGGGTGGCGTAGACCAGAAGTTCATGCTCGTAGCGAGCAATGTTGGGCATGCCGATGTGTTCCAGGTAATCGATGGCCGCGCCGAGTCCCACGGCATCCGCAATGTTGCCGGTGCCGGCTTCGAAGCGGCCGGGCGGTGGCTGATAGGTGGTCTTCTCAAAGGTGACGTCGACGATCATATTGCCCCCTCCCTGCCAGGGAGGGGTCTCGGCCAACACCTCGGGCTTGCCGTAGAGCACTCCGATGCCGGTGGGCGCGAAGACCTTGTGTCCCGAGAAGACATAGAAATCGCAGTCAAGAGACTGTACGTCGATGGGCAAGTGGGAGACCGCTTGCGCTCCGTCGAGCAAAACGCGGGCCCCGTAGCGGTGGGCCATTTGCACCATCTGATGCGCCGGGGTCATGGTGCCAAGCGCATTCGAAACCTGGGTGAAGGAGACCAGGCGCGTCTTGGGATTGAGAAGCTTCTCGTACTCATCGAGCAAAACCTGGCCATCATCGTCGACCGGCGCGACCCGCAGGCACGCACCCTTCTCGGCACACAACATCTGCCAGGGAACGATATTGGCGTGGTGCTCAATCCAGGTGATGACGATCTCATCGCCCTTGTTGATGTGCCGCCGTCCCCAGGACTGGGCGACCAGGTTGATGGCCTCGGTCGCGCCACGGACGAATACGATTTCCTTGGAGGAAGAGGCATTGAGGAAATGCGCCACCTTGGTGCGCGCATCCTCATAGGCATCGGTCGCGCGGGCTGCGAGGTCATGCGCGGCACGATGAATATTGGAGTTCTCGTGTTCGTAGAAATAAGAAAGCCGGTCGATGACGCTCTGCGGCTTCTGCGTCGTGGCGGCGTTGTCCAGCCAGATCAACGGACGGCCGTGGACGCGTTCGTTCAAGATGGGGAAATCGCGGCGCACCGAGCCAATGTCAAATTGGTTCCGGGGAAGCTTTAGATCGCCGACCGCCGCGGGATGCGACATGGCAGTCGTGGGCTCGGGAACAGATCCTTTCTTCGCAGCCTTGTCGGATGCGGTCAGCAGGCCGCCGTCGTCGAGAAAGTACAGCGAAGAAGGTCCTGTAAGAACAGCCTTGGCATCGTTTTCGTTCAGTAGCGGAGGCAGAGGCGGAAGCGTAGGCACTCCGGTGGCGACCTGTCCCGGCGCGCCGTGGAAGTAGGGAAACAATGCCCGGTCGAATTCCGGCATGGGTTGCGAAAAAGGCGACGTGGTGGCGACGGAAGCAACAGCAGGTCCCTCCACTCCGCTGCGCTCCGGTCGGGATGACAAATTTGTGGGAGCCGTGTTGATTCCGTTGAGGGCCCCGGCGCCATCCATAAAGTAGAAGGGCGAGGCTGTGGTCAACGCGGATTTTGCATCGTCCTCCGTCCGCAGTGGGGCGAGGGGCGGCAGCGTGGGCACACCGGGCGCAAAAGACGAAAACAAAGCATCGTCAAGCTCGAGCAGCGGAAGCGAGAACGGAGATGTGGGAAACGCTGCTGCGGGGATGGAAGGAACAGCAGGTCCCTCCACTACGCTGCGCTCCGGCCGGGATGACAAATCTGTGGGAGCGACCGCCGTTACCTGTCCGGGGGCAAGGTAGGACGACTCCGTCCCGGCCATATCTGGCGCGGCGGGGAATTTGCCGGCCGATGGCATGGCAGGCACCGAGGGCAACGGCATACCCAACTGCGGCAGCCTGGTTTCAAAGGCCGAGCCGGCATAGGAAGTGTCGGGCATGGACGGCGCAACGCCAGCCGGGAAAGCCGGCTCCGGGTGCCCGCGGAAGAACTCATTGGCCATGCGAGCCAACACGGCCACATCGGGAAGAGATCCCGCTTGGCCGATGCTGTTCTCGTCCGCCGGCATCCCTTCTGTTAAGCGCGCAGCGGAACCCTCGACGTAGTTGTGATCACTTGTACTCATGGTACTGTCCGACTTCTACATTCTCGAGCACACCCAGGGCGTCCTCGACCAGCACCGCGGCGGAGCAATACAGCGACACCAGGTAGGAGGCAATGGAGTTGCGGTCAATACCCATGAAACGGATGGAAAGGCCGGGAGTTTGTTCGCCTGCCAGTCCGGGCTGAAAGAGTCCCACTACGCCCTGCTTCCTTTCGCCGGTACGGAGCAACAGGATATTGGTCTTGCCTGCCGCGTCCACAGTCATCTTGTCAGTGGGAATCAGCGGAATGCCTCGCCAGGTCAGGAAGGGCGAGCCGAAGATGGTCGCCGTGGGCGGAGGAACACCACGAAACGTACACTCACGGCCAAAGGCGGCGATGGCGCGGGGGTGAGCCAGGAAAAAGGCCGGTTCCTTCCAGATGCGGGAGAGCAGTTCATCCAGATCGTCGGGTGTGGGCGCAGACTGCCGGGCCTGGATCTTGAATGCGGGATCTACATTGTTCAGCAGGCCATAGTCAGCGTTGTTGATGAGCTCGCTTTCCTGGCGCTCTTTCACCTTTTCCACGGTCAGGCGTAACTGTTCCCGGATCTGATCGTGCGGATGGCTAAACAGATCAGAGACACGGGTGTGAATATCCACCACGGTGGTGATCGCACTCAGCGTATATTCGCGCGGAGCTTCCACGTAGTCGACAAAGGTCTCGGGCAATTCACGTTCATCGCGCGACCCGCAAGCGACCTCGATATCCGAATCGTTCTTAACCTTGTTCACTCGGTAGGTACCGGATTCGACCGGCACCCAATTGAGCAACTGCACCAGCCAGCGCGGAGTAATGGCCGTAAGCTGCGGCGGCGTTTTCGTTGTGTTTGCTAACTGCCTTGCTGCTACATCCCCTAACGCCCTTGCCATGACAATTGCTCCTTATTGGTGAACCTTGCGACAGTTGAATCATAGACAAAGGCCGCACACGCTGGAATCGCGGAAATATGGAAAATCTCGCGATTCACGCCATAAAGAATCGACAAGCTGCCCTCGGACCTCATAATTTAAGGACATGCGGCTAATAGAGGAGGTACTTCCTTACCGATGACTGGATTGGTTCATCCCTCGCTTGACGACATCGATTGCGAAATTCTGGCGGAGCTGCAGGCCAATGCGCGGATTGCCTTCGCGGAGCTGGGGCGCCGCGTAGGACTGTCCACGCCGGCGGTCATTGAAAGGGTTCACCGCCTGGAGGAGAGCCACGTAATTCTCGGCTATCGCACCTTGATTGATCCGGCCCAGGTGGGACTCCCCGTGCGCGCGTTTGTTCATGTCACGGTCGCGGGAGACAAGCTGGCAAAGTTTGCAGCCGTAGTACGCAACCTGCCCGAGGTTCTGGAGTGTCATCGGGTAACGGGCGCTGAATCCTTTATCGTCCAGGTCGCAGTGCGCGACGTAAGACATATGGAAGAAGTGATTGACTCCATGATGCCTTACGTCTCCACGAACACATCCATGGTTCTGGCTTCTCCCGTGCCCTGGAACAGCATCCTGCCGGCATCGCGTTACGGGAAAAAGCCCCGGCAGCCCAAGCCCGATAAGTGACATCATGGCAAACGGGAGATTCGCCGCCACTTCCCTATTTGCGGATGGCGCGAATCAGGTCGGTGACCACCGGCGGGGTAATCGCGCGGATTGCATTCTTGAGCCGAATCGTCGCTTTCACACTGTTCAGGCCCGGACGTTCTTGAAACGCAACCTCGTGCCGGTGCGTTAGCCCCGGATCTTCCTCAGGACGGCCATTCGAATAGTAGTAGGTCGCAATAGACTTCCGATTGCGGTCGGGCGGGCACGCCAGAGGTAAGGGATGACCGTGGAACGAAACACTGGTGGTGCTGAAGATAGCGCAGCGATTGAAGACAGGGAGAATCTTCTTTTCCGCTCGCTTGACGTCGCGATCCCACAGCTCGAAGTGCCCCCCGTACTCCTCTTTCCAGTCCTTATTTAGATAAACCAGGACGTTGATGCGGCGGTCCAATCGGAGCCCTTTGTGGTAGCTGAAGTCGGCGTGCACCTCCAACAAGCCCCCGGGGCGGATCTGGTGCAGACCTCCGCCGGTGTAGTAGGGATCGGGCAGAACCCCCTGAATCCCGGTCAGCGTTTCAAGAAACTTCAGCATGGGCGTGGTGTTCAGAAAATAGAGAACATCGCGAACGGTTGAGGGCAGCTTTTCCGCTGTATCGAAGGACAGTTTCTTGCGCTGGTTGACATCGGTGGAAACGCGCCAGTCCGCCTCTTTGGGCTCAGGGAAATCGCGCAGCGCGGCCTCGGCTACCTCTCGAGGCAGGAAATTATCAAAATAGATGTGGGGATAGGGAGTATTAGCCTGGTACTCCTCCGCCTTGGCTTGGCCTAGAGCCTCAAGTTTGGCGGTAAATTCGTCGCCAAGCAATGCATTCATCACTCTGGTGTCGCTAAGCGTTTCTAGCTCTTCGGGCATCGCCGGCCTCCATTGATGGTGTTTGTAGCCTGTCCAAGGTTTCCAAACCTCCCCTGGAGTCAAACCTATTGACGCTAAAGAGGCGTGTCAAGGCTACAGCGGGCCCGGGTTGTAAACTAATACCGAGGGATATATGGCACAGCTGGAACGTAGGAAGTCGACGACAGTCACTGTGGGAAATGTGCGCGTGGGCTCTTCCGCGCCGGTAGTGGTGCAGTCCATGACCAATACCGATACCGCCGATGTGCAGGGCACGATCCAGCAGGTTGCCGCACTGGCCACTGCGGGATCGGAGCTGGTGCGGGTGACGGTAAACAACGACGCCGCAGCGGCGGCGCTGCCCGCAATTGTTGAGGGCCTGGCCAAACTGGGCATCGACGTGCCCATTGTGGGCGACTTCCACTACAACGGCCACCTGCTGCTGAAGAAGTATCCGGAGTGCGCTCGCGCGCTGGCCAAGTACCGCATCAATCCCGGGAATGTTTCGATCGGCCGTAAGGATGATGACAATTTTCGCACCATGATTGAGTGCGCGGTAGAAAACCAGAAGCCGGTGCGCATCGGCGTGAACTGGGGTTCCCTCGACCAGGCCCTGCTGACGAAGATGATGGACGAGAATTCCAAGCGCGCCCAGCCAGCGGAGGCGCGGGATGTGATGATCGAGGCCATGCTGGTCAGCGCGATCGAGTCCGCGCGGGCGGCGGAACGCTACGGGCTGCGCCACGACCAGATTATTCTCAGCGCCAAGGTCAGCGGTGTCCGCGACCTGATCGAAGTCTATGAGTTGATGGCTGCCCGCTGCGATTATGCACTGCACTTGGGTCTCACCGAAGCGGGCATGAGCATGAAGGGTATTGTCGCCTCCACGGCCGGTCTGGCGCCGCTCCTGCTTAAGGGCATCGGCGATACCATACGCGTCTCCCTGACCCCCAAACCCGGGGGCGATCGCACGGAGGAAGTCCAGGTAGCGCAACAGATCCTGCAATCTCTGGGGATCCGCAGTTTTGCTCCCCAGGTGACGGCCTGCCCGGGATGCGGCCGCACCAGCAGCACCTATTTTCAGGAGTTGACCCAGGATATCCAGGCTTACGTACGCGACAGCATGCCGGTGTGGCGCGACCGCTATCCTGGCGTCGAAGAGCTGAAGCTTGCGGTGATGGGTTGCGTGGTCAACGGACCGGGCGAGTCCAAGCACGCCAACATCGGCATTTCGCTTCCCGGCACCTTTGAGGATCCCAAAGCGCCTGTGTACGTGGACGGACGCCTGATGACGACGCTTCGCGGAGACGACATCGTTAACGACTTCAAGAAGATTCTGGACGAGTATGTCGCTGCGCGCTACGGATCGGGTTCCCGCGAAGAACAACTGATCGAAGTGCGCTGAACGAAGGGCACGATCCGCAAGAAGACATTTGACCCGGTATTGGGCGAAGACTCGATGCGCCGACTCGTTCCGGGACGCGTCTTATATACTGACCTTCGGGCGCGACTGAATGGCAGAAGAAAGACGAAAAAGAATCAGCAGCAGTGTGCTCTGGATTGCTGCCGCCATCGCTCTCGTGGTCATTTTCTTCGGCGTTCGCCGGATGACACGCGAAAAGTTGCCGTTGCGGGTAGCCGAGAGCCAGGTGCAGGATCTGATCAAACCCAGCAGCACTAATGGCCGGGTGGAACCGCAACTGACTTTTGAGGCCCACGCTCCCGAAGCATCGATCGTCAAGGATGTGTTCGTCCACGTGGGCGACCGGGTGCACGCAGGGCAACTGCTGGTGACCCTGGATGACAGCAATGCGCGCGCCAAGCTGGCGGCGGCCACGGCGGCATTGCGCTCCGCCCAGGCCGGGTACCAGACAGTGGAGGGCGGAGGCAGCCATCAGGAACAGCTTGCGCTGGCCAGCAACATCGCCAAAGCACAAATCGATCGCGACCAGGCCGCCCGCGACCTCGACGCGATCCAGAAGCTGACGGCCAAGGGAGCTGCGGCACCCAGCGAGGTAGTCCAGGCGCAAACCCGTTTAGAGATCGCACAGGCATCTCTGCACTCGCTGGAGGAACAGAAGAAAAAGCCCTTCGCGCCAGTCGAACTTACCCGGGCCCAATCGAGCGTAGAGGAAGCGGAGGCGGCCCGCGCCGCGGCAAGTCAGGTCATCGAGCAATCCAACGTACACGCGCCCTTCGCCGGCACTGTTTTTTCACTGCCCGTGTCACGGTTTTCCTATATCGAGCCCGGGGCGGAGATATTGCAGCTGGCTGACCTCTCCAGACTCCAGGTACACGCCTACTTCGACGAACCGGAAATCGGCGACCTGCAACTCAACAATCCGGTCTCCATTGTGTGGGATGCTAAGCCGAATTTGAAATTCCACGGACACATCATCCGCCTGCCTTCGTCCATTATCGATTACGGAACCCGTAGGGTGGGAGAGGTCCTGATCAGCATCGATGACTCGAACGGGGTGCTGTTGCCCAATATAAGTGTCGTAGTCACCGTCGTTACCCAGGAAGTGCGCAACGCACTCACGGTTCCTCGTGAGGCTCTCCACATCGAGGGTGGGCGGGATTATGTTTACGTGGTCACGGGTGACACCCTGCGTCGCGCCCTGGTGTCGGTGGGCGCTATTAACCTCACGTCGGTGCAGATTCTCAGCGGCCTGAAGGAGCATACGGTGGTCGCGCTGGGCACGACCAATGGGGCGCCGATTTCTGAAGGTGTTCCCATTCGCATCGTCGATTAAGACCTTGCTGACCAATCTGTAAAATGATTGCGGAAATTCGAGGATCGACCATATCGGTGAGGCGCGCCTGCCAGTTCGTGTTGCTGGGTATCCTTGCGCTGATTGCGCCAAGCGGAGCGCTGGCCCAGGTTTCCTTTTATACAGCGATCGATCTGGCCCTGCGTAACAGCACCCCGGTGCGCATTGGCGCGGCCCAGGTGCAGCACGCCGAGGCCGCAGTCAAACTGAGCATCGACGCCTATATGCCCAGCTTTGTGGTTGGTTCCAGCCTGGGATACTCGTACGGCTTCCCCGTGGGCCAGCCTTCGGTCTACAGCGTCAGCGCAAGCTCGGTGGCCTTCTCCTTCTCCCAACCGGACTACATCCGCTCTGCTCGCGCGGCGCTGCTGGCGGCGCAATTGCAACTGAAAGATACCCGGCAACAGGTCATCATGGAGACCGCGCTCGACTACATTCAGCTGACCAGCGTTGGGCAGGAGATCACGGCGCTCGATCAGCAAAGCGGCTTTGTGCTCAGACTGGTGGAGATCGAGACCGACCGAGTCAATGCCGGAGTCGACAGCAAGGTGGAATTGACCAAGGCGCGGCTGACCGGAGCCCAGATTGCGCTCCGGCGTCTCCATCTTGTGAACCAGGCCGATATGCTGCGCGTCCGGCTCGCTCACCTGACAGGGTCTGAGCGCGGCTGACATGGTCTCCGAACCGCAGACCGTTCCCAAAGCCCCGGAAATTTCGCAGGAGGGCTCTACGGAGAGCCTGGTTATGGATAGCAATAATGGCGTGAAGGCTGCTTATGCTTCGGCCCACTCCAAGCTCTACACAGCTTTCGGGGATGCGCGGCAGAATAACCGCCCCACCTTCGGCTTTGGGGGGCAATACAACCGGTACGCCAAGTTCAACAACTACAACGAGTACTATCTGCGCTTTCAGCACAACAACTTCAATGTAGGTATCGAGATCACTTTGCCGCTCTTCGACGCAACACGCAAGGAAAAGGCAAAAAGCTCGAGTGCGGAGGCGGCGCAGGCCACGGCCGAAGCGGATCAACTGCGCAACCAGGCTGGGGAGCAAATCCTGCAATTGCAGAAAAGCGTGACCGAGCTTACGGCCCAGGAGCAGGTGGCAGAATTGCAAAACGAATTGGCCCAGGATCAACTGGACGCGATCACCACCCAGCTTCACTCGGGCAGCGGCATTCCGGGAGCAGCCGCGCCCTTACCTAAGGATGAGCAGGGCGCTCACATCCTGGAGCGTAGCCGCTTCGTGGACATGCTCGAAACCCGCTTTCAAGTGACACAGGCCCGTCTTTCCCTGCTGCGTTCCATGGGCAGGATCGAAGACTGGGCTAAGGGGACGCCTGCGCCTCGGCCCTAGGGAGAGCGGGTCCGAAACCCCGCGGCTAACCCTGGATTTCTCACAGACCTACCTCCTCTCTACCGGTAACAAATGACGGGTGCGCTTGAAAGCCGAGCTCCCCCGTTAAGACCGTATCTTGCCCATCCCTCTTAATCGTTGAACCCTCTTGACACGGCTGGCGTCTAATGGTTCGTGGGTGCTCTTAAGTAGCCTGTTTTCACCCTCTGCGCCGGTAGTGCTGTTAGACTGTAAGTTGAGCCTATGCCACTAAAAACGTTACTGTTAAACCCCCCATCGTTTGAGAATTTTGACGGCGGAGCCAGCTCGCGTTGGCCGGCTACGCGTGAGATTGAGTCCTACTGGTACCCAGTGTGGCTCGCGTACCCCGCTGGGATGCTGGAAGGCTCCCGGATGCTGGACGCCCCACCGCACCACATCTCCGCGACGGAAACCATCGAAATTAGCAAGAGCTACGAATTCCTGGTTTTGTTTACCAGCACACCCGGCTGGACCGGCGACCAGAAGCTGGCCGAAGCCATCAAGCAAGCCAATCCCGGGATCAAAATCGCTTTCGTCGGACCGCCGGTCACGACCTCCCCCGACAAAGCTTTGAAAGAATGTGCGGCGATCGATTTCGTCTGCCGGCGCGAGTTTGACTTCTCGGTCGTGGAATACGCCAACGGCAAGCCGCTGGACGAGATCCTGGGCATCAGCTACTTGAAGAACGGCGTCGTCGCGCATAATCCCGATCGCCCACAGGTAGATAACCTGGACCAGATGCCGTGGGTCACCGATGTCTATAAACGCGATATCGACGTAACCAAATACAACGTCCCGTTCTTGCTCTACCCCTACGTCTCTCTGTATTCCACGCGAGGCTGCCCGGCGCAGTGTACCTTCTGCCTGTGGCCGCAGACTCTGAGCGGACACGCATGGCGCAAGCGCTCGACCGACGACGTGGCGGCGGAGATGGCGCACGCCAAGGAACTGTTCCCCGACGTAAAAGAGTTTTTCTTCGACGACGATACCTTCAACATCCAGAAAGCGCGCACGGTGGAACTCTGCGCCAAGCTCAAGCCTCTGAAGCTGACGTGGTCCTGCACTTCGCGTGTGACCACTGATCGGGAAACGCTGAAGGCGATGCGCGAGGCCGGTTGCCGGCTGCTGATCGTGGGTTTCGAGTCGGGCGATCCGCAGATTCTCAAGAACATCAAGAAGGGCGCCACCGTGGAACGCGCGCGCGACTTCGCCCGCGATTGCCACGAACTTGGGCTGACCATTCATGGCGACTTCATTCTTGGCCTGCCGGGCGAAACCAAGGAATCCATTCGCAACACCATCAACTTTGCCAAGGCTCTCGACGTGGAGACCATCCAGGTCTCGATTGCGCATGCCTATCCGGGCACGGAGTTCTATGACTTCGCCGCGGAGAACGGTTTCATCATCAACAACGGAGCCATGGTCGATGAAGGCGGACACCAGCTCGCCCACATCGAGTACCCGGGATTGCCCAAGGACTACGTGTTGGAGATGGTTCACCGCTTCTACGACGAATACTACTTCCGTCCCAAGGCGGCGTGGCGCATCGTCAGCAAGGCCATCGTGAATCGCGATCTCAAGCGACTCTATATCGAGTCCAAGTCTTTCCTGAAACTCCGTGCCGCCCGCAATAAGGTAGTGGCAGACGGTAAGGTGAAGGCCGCTAACACTCCGGGGCCGGCCGTGAACGCTGGAGCCTGAACGGTTGCACCGCATCTAAATTCCATGAATGCCTCCACCATGACCCTCAGGCGCTACCTGATTCTTGGCTTGGTGGCGCTCACCTCGGCCTTTGGCGATACATTGCTCGCGGTGGGGATGAAGCGCGTCGGACCGGTATCCTTGTCCCATCCCGATGCGCTTATCTCTGCGTTACGAACTCCCTGGGTGTTGGGTGGAGTGCTGCTGCTGGTGGTGTTCTTTGCTTCCTACCTTACGGCGCTCTCCTGGGCAGACCTGACCTTCGTGCTGCCCGCGACCTCGCTGGCCTACGTCGCGGTTGCATTCCTCTCCCGGTTCTGGCTGCATGAGCGGATCTCGCCCGAGCGCTGGCTGGGCATAGCCCTGATCACGGCTGGAGTGGGTTTCGTAACCCAGGGGCCGGCCAGCACTCCACGTAGCTCCGCCGATACATCCCCCGGCCGTAGATTTACCGGCTCATTGCAGGAAAGCAAATGAATATGAGCTCGGGGCCGGCGATCGCAGCCATGATTGGCGCTATCGTGTTGACCGCCACGGCGGGAGATGTGTTTGTCGCCTCGGCCATGCGTAGTGTCGGCGACCTGGACGACATCAAGGCAGCGCGAGGTTTCGAAGGCGCGGTGTGGGCGGTGATCAGCGAAGGTCGCTTTTTGGCCGGATTCGCCTGTATGGCCCTCAGCTTCTTCTCCCTCCTGTTTGCGCTCAGCCATGCTGACGTGAGCCTGGTTGCCCCCGCAGCGGGTTCCCTCACCTTTGTCAGCAATGCGGTGGCGGCGAAGTGGGTGCTACACGAAAATGTCGACCGCAGGCGCTGGCTGGCGGCGGTATTCGTGTGCTGCGGCGTTATCCTGCTCAAGCGCTAACGCGGCGCGTGAGTCAAACGCTGATCGAGCCCTTGGCCAGGATTCCGCCGTCACAAACCAGGTGCGCCCCGGTCATGTAGGCAGTCTCATCGGAGAGCAGCCAGGCAACAATGCGCGCTGGATCCTCCGGCTGCGCCAGCCGGCCCAATGGAATCTCGCGGCAGAGTTGGGCGCGCATGGGTTCGACCGCATCGGCATTTACATTCGCCCACATCAAGTTGGTCTCCGTGGCTCCGGGAACAATGGCATTGACCCTTATGCCAAATTTGGCGTAGTCGATGGCCATGCACCGCACCAGCGAAGAGATGGCTCCCTTGGTCGCGCTGTAGGCGCCACTACCCCCTGCAGCCAGAGCGATGAATCCGGTGGGCGATGAGGTGCAGACGAGCGACCCGGCGATCTGCGCTGCCAGCATCTGTTGCAGACCGTATTTGCAGGTGAGGAAGATGCCGGTCAGGTTGGTGTCCAGGACACGCTTCCAGAGTTCCAGTGGCATTTCATGGATCAAGCCGCCGATATCGATGCCGGCGTTAGCGAAGAGGCCATAAGGCGCACCGAATTGCTTATGGATCAGGGCAAAGGCCTGCGCTACCTGGGTTTCGTCGCTGACGTCACAGGGCAGGCCGGCCGCGCCGCTCGCACCTTCGGCGATGGCCTCGGCGGCAGCTTGTTTGGCGCTCTCACCATTCTTGTCGAGAATGGCGACGCGGTCACCCCGCCGCGCGCATAGAAGGGCGGTGGCACGGCCAATGCCGCCTCCACCGCCGGTGATAACGATGAGTCGATTTTGTGCCATGGAGATCCGTTCCTAGGCGGGTGGCCGGTAGGCGATGCAATCGATCTCTACTTTCATTCCCTGGGCTACCATACCTGCGGCGACCGTGGTGCGGGCGGGCTTGTAGGCGCCGAAGACTTCGGCATACACCTCATTCATGGCGCCAAAGTCTTGCGCGTCGCTCAGGAACACGGAGCATTTGACCACGTCCTGCAGATCCGCGCCGCTGCTACGGAGGATGGTCTGCACATGCTGCAACACCAGCCTGGTCTGCTCCTGCACGCTAAGCTCCGACTGCATCTCGCCCGTCGCCGCATCTACTGGGCCCTGACCGGAAATAAAAAGAAAATCGCCCGCGCGCACTGCGGTTGAATAAGGACCCTGAGGCTTGGGCGCCCCATCGACTAATAAACGTTCCAGCATTACACTCATCCTCCATAACTACTGGCCTTACAATAAACGGACCAGTCCTCTCCCCGGCCTTGTTTTCCAAATAATCGATGAAGCCGTCGTCTCCACAGACGGACAGCCTGCGAGCAAACTTCGATACATTCGCGGTATCAGTAGAGAACCCGGTCATCCTGCTGGCCAAGCGCCGATGGGGCGGGGCCTGGATATCTTTGATGGTGGCGGTGATCACGCGTGCCCCGGGTTCGCCAAAGCGTACCTGGGACGAAAACGACAGGCGGAGCCCATCAATCGCTTTTAAACTCTCCGGGTGCGCTCCGGTCGGGATGACAAGGGGAGGGTGGCGCCTCTGGAATCGGGCGCGGCGCTCACTGTTGATGGCAGGCCTCTCTCGGGCATGGGAACCGTCTTCCAGGATTACGGCACTCGACGCGCCTTTTTTTCGTTAGAACAGCCGCATCAAGCCTGTGGCCGGCAGGTCGGCTTGCAGGAAATTCGCTGGCTCGCCAACAGCACGGCTCACAGCTTCGGCCGCCAGGTAGCCGCTGCGGACAGCGCCCTCCATCGTTGCCGGCCAGCCGGTGGCTATCCAGTCGCCCGCCAGAAAGACGCGCGGCCACGGACTCACCGGCCGTCGGTCGAAGCAAATCAAGCTGCGGACGAATGGAGTAGGTGGCGCGCACCTCTTTCACCACCGCAGCCTTCACCAGCTTCGCCTGCACAACCAGGGGGAAAAATTCAGCCAGTTCCCGCAACGCCAGATCGATGATCTCCTGGCGTTGCATTTCCACCAGCGAGTTGGAGGCGCTCACTACCAGCTCGACATAACTGCCCGGCGCGCCACGACGCTTCTCCGCTTGCAAGCGTGATTTATGAAACAGCCATTGAATGGTCGCGTCCAGCAGGATCGCATGCTCCAGATCGGTGATCTCCCGATCAAACCATAAGTGAATGCCGGTGATCGGCGAATGCCCAAACTGTCCCAGGTTGATCGCTAATTGCTCGGCCTCGGGGTTTTGCGGCATCGATGGCAGCAACTTACTCAACCCTTCAAACGCCAGCGCCAGACACCACCGCGTCGCTGGTGAAGCTTTGGTCGTGCGTGGTCACCGTCCATTGTTGCGTTTCTTCAGACCACTCAAATGACTCGGGCGCCGCGCTCAGATTCACTTGGCCGCCGCGGCTTCCGATGTAATCGATAGCGCGGCTGTACAGATCGCTCAAAGGAATGGTGGGAACGCCCATCCGCCCCGCGCCCGGCGAAAGCAAGAGCGACTTACGGATAACCTGACCGGCATAATGCACCGACATGCGATCCGGATCCTCATTCAGCGCACTGATCAGGACCGGCTTCCAGAAGCGGTTGATGGCTCCAGCCGTCTGCCCGTGGCGCGCCAGCCAGTGGGCAAAGTTCTCTTCGGAATCTTTAGGAATGCCGGCGACAAAAGCGCTCATCCCGCGCGCCGATGGCCAGCTTGTCGGCAAAAGAAAATGCCCGCGCGCGCAGAAAGGCCGGCATGTCGTGCAAAGGCGCGGGCAGAAACGAAGGCTCAAGGATGCTTCTGCGTCCACCCGGCTCGACGAAAGTAAGGCGATCGAACCAGCGGATGGCATCACTCACACCCAGCCGCTGATAGAGATCGATGAGGTTGACGCAGTTGCCCAGCAAAACATGCTGGCAGTTGTCGATCACCTCTCCCGTTCCGGGGTGTTCGTAAGAGGAGGCGCGGCCGCCCAGGTAGCGCCGCTTCTCCAGCAAGCGAACCTGGTAGCCTGCATCAGCCAGAGCACAGGCGGCCGAGAGCCCTGCCAGTCCACCGCCGACCACGATGACCGAACGTATCAGGCCCACACACCCTGCGCCAGCGTCTTGAATAGGCCGCATCCCAATATGCTCAGCTTCTCATACGCTGGAACGCCGATGCGGGCGGAAAACACATCAAAGTTGCGCTGTTCGATGTGGCGCAACAAACGATGGTAAATGGTGACCAGCACCCACATCGCTGCCCGGCTGTCAGGCGAGATCAAGGGCAACAGCGCTTCCGCGGATTTATAAAACTGCCCGGCGCGCTCCGCCTGCATGGCCAGCACCTGGCGCTGCTACGGCGTCAACTGCTTGCCGCTGGAAATTGCCGTCATGGAGCTGGCGGTCACACCGTAGCGTTCCAAATCTTCCAGAGGTAAGATAGAGGCGGCCGCGCTGCGCATCCTCGCGCACGTCGCGGAGGATGTTGGTCAACTGGAAAGCAATGCCGGTTTCTTCCGCAAGCTTCTCCGCCCGCGGATCGAGGTATCCGAAGATGCGAATGCAGACCAGCCCGACCACCGACGCTACCAGGTAGCAGTAGCGATAGAGATCAGCGAAGGTTGCATATGCAGCGAACCTGGGTTCGAGGTCCGTGGCAGTGCCTTGCACCAGCTGATCAAGCAGCTGCGAAGGGATGGCGAAACGGCGTTGCGCATCCAACAGCGCGACGAAAACAGGATCGCTGGTGGGTGCACCAGCCAGCGCCTGATGCCAATTGGTCAACCAGCGCGTCGAGCGCAACCCGGCGATCGGCGATGGAATGCGATTCATCGTCGGAGAGATCGTCGGCCTGGCGCATGAAGGCGTAGACCGCGCAAATTGCGTCCCGCTTGCTCGCCGGCAGGGCAACAAAGGCGTAGTAGAAATTTTTTGCCTTCTTGCGCGCAATTGCCCGGCAGGCCGCGTACGCCGCCTGGACCTCAGCGGTCACGCCGCCCGCCTTCCCCGCGAAAACCCAGGCAAGAATTTGCCGCACAGCGCACGCGCCAACAGACCCAGCTTCCTGGTCTTTGAGATCACAGGCCGCAGGGTGAGCACGTCGTACTGCTGGCGCTCGATGGCGCGCAGAATCTCCAGGCCGCCGCGGCTGAATAGATCCAGATCAAGCGCCAGCTCGCGATCGACCAAGTCGATCAAGGGCAAGCCTTTGATGAATAGCTCGCGGGCGTAGTCAACCTCATACCGCAGTAGCTCGCGAAAGGCCGCGGTGGGCTCACGCCGCGCGATGGTTGCCTCGTCCACGCCGTAACGATGCATATCATCGAGGGGCAGGTAGATTCGGCCGCGCGCATAATCGGAGCTCACATCCTGCCAGAAGTTGGCCAGTTGCAAAGCGGTGCAGGTGTAGTCGGAGAGCAGAAACATCTCCGGAGTCGCGATAGCCGCAGGCATAGAGGACGAGCCGTCCCACTGGATTGGCGGAGTATGCTGCAGTAACCCAGCACGTCATCCATGGTCTGGTAACGCGGCACGTTCTGATCCTGACGAAAGGCCACCAGCAGGTCGGCAAAAGGCTTCTGAGGGATGTCGCAAATCGCGGATGGTCTCGGCGAGCGCGACAAAGACCGGGATGGCGCGCCTCACCGCGGTAACAGGCATCGAGCTCGCGGCCCCACAGATCGAGCAGCGCCAGCGATTGCTCTCGATTCCCTACCTCATCGCCCAGGTCATCCGCGATGCGGCAGTAGGCATAGATGCTGTGGAAGTGAGGGCGCAGCCGGGCGGGCAGAAACCACGAGGCCACATGAAAGTTCTCGTAGTGGGTGGTGGCCAGCCGTTGGCAGTAGGCGCGCGCCTGTTCCAGAGTTGGGCGCTGCTCGGGGATGCGGTATTCCGCCGGCAGCGCGGACCAGCCGCGCTCTATCAGTTCCCGATCGTCCTGAGCACTCTCGACTGTCATGCTCCTCAGCTGGCTCAAAGCCGTTCCTGTTCTTACTGACCCTTACGCTCGGGCTGAAGCTCGCTGCGGCGAGGTAGCCCGTAGCTCCTTCCCCTAGCTCTATGGAATGATAGCCGTCTTGATGTCGTTGGAGCGATCCTTCAGGCGGCGCAGACGGTTTCCAGCTCCGACAACTGCGCCCTGCCGGTGATGTATTCGCTGCACTTGAAACGCCCACTGGCCAGCAGATCGAAGGCCTTGCGGCAAGCGGCGGGCGTATGGTGGAAGCTCGCCTTGAGCGTGATGTCGTTATAGTGCAGCCGGTTGGTATCGATCTCTACCTTGGTGCCGGCGGCGCAGCCCCCGAAAAAGTTCACCGTGCCCGCCGCGGCGAACCATGTCCACCGCCCACTGCCAGGTTAGAGGCGTGGCCACCGCTTCAATGGCCACATCGACACCCCGGTGATCGGGGGTCAGGGCGCGCACCGCAGCCACGGCATCAACCACGGAAGCAGTATGCACGATATGGGTTGCGCCGAAGGTGGTTGCCGAGGCAATCTGCTCATCGCGTTTAACCACCGCAATCACCTTCATGCCCGATAGCTGCGCCACGTGCATGAACATCAGGCCGATCGGGCCCGCCCCGATCACCACCACACTGTCGCCGCGCTTGGCTCCCGTCTCCTCCAACCCACGCACTACGCAGGCCAGCGGCTCGGTCAAAGCCGCGTGCTCCAGGGGCAGACTCTCGAGGAACAATGAGCGTGTTCTTGGACACGATGCGGGCGGGGATGCGGATGTACTCGGCGTAAGCGCCGTTGTTGAAGAGCAGGTCCTCGCAAAGATTTTCCTGTTTGCGAACGCACCAGTAGCAGACGCCGCAAGGCGCCGAATTCAGCGCCACCACGCGCATACCTGGCTTGAAAGCTGCGCACCCCGGCGCCGGTCTCGTGGACTACGCCCGCCAGTCTCATGCCCGAAGAGCGCCGGCGGCGCGATCATCCGGGCATGGTAGCCGCGGCGGAAGACTTTCAGGTCGGTGCCGCAAGTGAGAGCGGCGTGAACGCGGATCACAATCTCCCCCTTACCGGCGGCGGGAATGGGAACCCGTTCAATCCTGACGTCTTCTTTGCCGTAGAGCACGGCAGCGTTCATCTCACTTAGCATGCATTCCTATTCTATGTGTCTTCTTCGATCATGATCTTCATCGATGTCGCCTTGGGCTCGGAGGCGACGGCCAACGCAGCCACTGCCTCGGTCAAGGGAAAACGATGCGAGACCAGCCGGGTCAGGTCGAATCCCTGGCCATAGCCCTCGAAAACCAGGCGCAGCGCTTCGTCCTGAATGTCCACGGAGGCGCTATAGGAGCCCAGCAGCGTCTTTTCGTCCACGCATACCGCGGCGGGATCGATGGTTGCCTCTCCGTGCTGGGTTTGCGCGAATAGCATGACACGCCCTCCGGGACGCGCCGCGTCCATCGCTGTGCGAATCAGCGCATTGCCTCCCACGGCCAGGATGACGGCATCGGCTCCCCGGCCCTCGGTGGCCGCGCGGACTACCCCAACTACGTCTTCGCGCGAAGCATCGATGGGCGAATCGAGCCCGAAGGTGGCCGGCTACGGCATGCCGCTCCGGGTAAAGGTCCGACGTCAACACCTTGGCGGCCGCCCGCTTGGCCAGCGATGCCAGCATGATCCCGATGGGCCCCTGGCCGATCACCAGCACGGTCTCATCCGGCGACAGATTCAGGCTGCGCACGCCCTTGAGGCAGGTATTCAGCGGCTCCATAAAGACGGCCTGGGCAAAAGGAACGCCGTCGGGAATCTTGACCAGCCCGCGCTTGCACGATCCAGTCCATGACCCGCACATAACCGGCAAAGCCTCCGCCGGAAGGCTCGAACCCGGCGGTGCAGCCTACTTGTTTGTAAACCGGACATTGGGCAAAAGTTTTCTTGCGGCAGTAGTAGCAATCGCCGCAGGGGATGTGGTGGAAGACAGCCACCCGGTCGCCCACGGCAAAGGTCGTCAACGCCCGCCCCCACGTGCGGCGATCGTGCCCACCGTTTCATGGCCGAAGATGCGCGGCGCGGAGTGCGATCCGGTGTGGATTTTCTTCAGGTCGGTGCCGCAGATGCCGCAGCTGTGCACCCGGATGAGCACTTCTCCCGGGCCGATCGCGGGCACGGGAACCGTCTCGACGCGGACATCGTTGACGCCGCGATAGACAGCGGCCTGCATGGTCGCCGGGACAGTGAGCAGGCGCTGCATCTCTTGCATACCAGGTGCGATCTGCATATTACGCATTCCCTATGAGCGGGCGAAGCGCACCGGCCACCGCTCGGGCGCCGCTCTTCGCATTCTGGCCCATGCGCAGCATGGCGGGCCAGTACTTTGGCCGGATGGCCACATGGCCCAGCAAAGGTGCCATGCGCAGGTGGCCGTCGTAGTCGGTGTAGCGGCTGAAGTCCGGCAATATGTCCGCGATCTCATCCGATATGGCCTTGAGGCAGTAGAACGGCAATGTTCTTCCTGAGTGCGAAGCGGGCCACGGTCGCCGCCTCCATATCGACCATCACGGCCTGGTAAAGCCCCGCGAACTGCCGCTTTTCCGCATACTGGACTATATGGTCGGTGGTCACCAGCCTGAGGGGCACGCCGCTTCCTTCGGGCAAGGGGAAGTTGGTGGCGAAATACTCCCCAGTGAGGGCGTCCACTACTTCGTTCACGGCGTACGCATTCCCGGGGTGAATACCGCAGGACAGTGGCTCCAGCCCATCCTACGGAGACGATTGCATCCAGCGCGCCGCCCTGAGCGGATATCGCGCAGGCCTGGGCCGCAGCCTCGCTCCCCACGCCGCCGCAGACCGCGATGCAATCTACATCGTCCACGCGGTTAGTCCATGCTGCCTGCCCTTTCCGTGCACTGGGCAAGGGCAAGAGCTTCCATCCCTGCACCAGCGGCTTCAATTCGCCGGGCAAGGCCGCGATAATAGCCAACGCGGCTCATGCGGAGGGCGCGTACCCATGCGCCCGAAACCAGTCGATGGCCGCGCGCAGAGCGGCATACACGGGAACCACGCGGAATCCCAACTCGCGCTCGGCTTTGGCAGAGGAGACAAACATCATTTTCTTCCCCATGCGTACGGCCTCCACGGTAGCACGCGGCTCACGCCCGCGCAGCTTGCCGGTAATGGTCTGATCCCAGAGGGCAAAGACCATGGCCACGCTGTGGGGCACGCGCATGGTGGGAGAGGGCAGGCCGGTAATCGCCGACATCTTATCCAGAATCTGCTTCAAGGTCAGGTTTTCCCCGCCCAGGATGTAGCGTTCGCCGGAGCGGCCAGCCTCGAGCGCGTCGGCGTGGGTTCTGGCGACTTCGTTCACATCCACCAGGTTCAGGCCCGTGTCCATATATGCGGGAAATTTCCGGTTAAGAAAATCCACTACGATGCGGCCGGTCGGCGTTGGTTTGATGTCGTTCGATCCGATTGGAGTCGTGGGATTGAGAATAATCACCTGCTGGCCGGCGCGCGCGGCTGCCACGGCTTCCTGCTCCGCCTGGTATTTGGACCGTTTATAGTCCCCGATCATGCCGTCGATAGAAACCGGGGTCGCCTCATCCGCAGGGCATGCGGTGGAGAGAAAGCCCATGGTGGCTACGCTCGAAGTGTAGACCACGCGGCCCACGCCCTCTTCGCGGGCAACGCGCAGCAATTCCCGGGTGCCGTTCACGTTGGTGGCGTACATCTTTTTCGGATCGGTCACCCAAAGCCGGTAATCGGCGGCTACATGCATGACCGCATCACAGCCGGCAATGGCACTGCGCAGTGCTTCGACCTGCAACAAATCACCCTGGACCGTTTCTGCGGCGAGCCCGGCCAGATTCTCCAGCTTGCTGGTGGGCCGAACGAGAATGCGCAGGTCAGCGCCGCGACGGGATAGCTCTTGCGCCACGTGGCTCCCGACGAACCCCGTAGCTCCTGTGAGGAAAATTTTCAGACCTATACCCTACCCGTGAAGGGTACGGCCTTTAGGCCGTACGAAATCCCAACAGCATATTCGGCCTTTAGGCCCTGAGGGAATGCTCTTCAGCTATCCCGGCTGAAAAGCTTCCCTCAGGGCCTAAAGGCCAATCGTTTTACCTGCTCTGATGTGCGGGCTAATGCTCGCTGCAGCGAGGTAGCCCGTACCCTTTACGCTAGTCCAACGCTTCCGGGTGAAGGCCAAAGCCCTTTTCGCCGGCCGCTTTCTTTTCGTTCCACTTCTTCACCCAGGCTTCCCAACTTGCGCCGGCGGCGCGGTCTTTGCCGCTGAAGGTCAGTCCCGCGATGTCGCTATAGGCGATGGACCGCTTCTCCGGCGAATCCTTGGGAAAGAGGCGGACCCAAGACTGGTCCAGCGTAGCTCCGGTCTTGCGGTCGAAGATATAGCCCTCAACCACGGACCCATCCTTGCAGTTGATGGTGACGTCTCCGCGATAGTCGAAGGCCTTCTCCAATGCATCAAGCACTTCGGCGTCGCTGCCCAGGGTCGGAGTCCAGCCCTCCAGATTCTCGTGCTTGGTTCCGGGCGCCAGTTCCAGCGTGTCCGGATCGACGTTCCCTGCAGCCTTGCCGGTCATGCGCGCGTCTCTTCCATCTGCGGCTTGCTCTCGCTCGATATCTGCACCAACGACGGCGACGAATGGCCGTTAAGCTGCGGGGAGGTCAGCAGATCGCGTGCTCCCTGATCCTCGTACCGATCGAAGAGTGTGGCACGAACCGCAGAGAAGAATCCGCGCCAGGTACCAAACATGTCGTTGACCGAAGACGGCTCATAACCGCAGCTGACCATGCAGTTAGCGCATTTTGGATTGCCGGAAGCGGTGCCGTAGTTTTCCCACTCCGTCTCCGCGATCAACTCCTTGAAGGTGGAAGCGTAGCCATCCTGCAGCAGATAGCAGGGTTTCTGCCAGCCGAAGATGTTGTAAGCCGGATTGCCCCAGGGCGTGCATTCGTAGTTCCGCTTGCCCATCAGGAACTCGAGGAATAGCGGAGACATGTTGAACTTCCAGTGCTTCTCCCGATTGGACAGAATTGCGCGGAAGAGCCTGCGGGTGCGGGCGCGGCCGAGAAAGTGTTTCTGATCCGGCGCCTTGTCGTAGGAGTAGCCGGGAGAGATCA
Source organism: uncultured Acidobacteriaceae bacterium (assembly GCA_963785315.1). Classification (GTDB taxonomy): domain Bacteria; phylum Acidobacteriota; class Terriglobia; order Terriglobales; family Acidobacteriaceae; genus PALSA-350. Next base: position 324,513 of record CAWAUX010000005.1, read on the forward strand.
CGATGCCTTCGACGCCCAACGCCATCACTTCGTCAAAGAAAGCGCGCACGCTGTTCGGGTCGGCGCCGTCGAAGAGCGTGGCGTTTGGAGTAACGCGGAAGCCGCGCTTGACCGCCTCACGTATTCCCTCCACCGCCTTGTCGTAGCCACCCTCGCGGCAAACGGAAAAGTCGTGGTGCTCGCGCTGCCCATCAAGATGGACCGAGAAGGTGAGGTACTTGCTGGGCTTGAAGAGGCCGATCTTTTCCTTGAGCAGCAAAGCATTGGTGCACAGATAGATGTACTTCTTCCGCGCCACCAGCCCCTCAACAATCTCGCCAATCTGCGGGTGCATCAGCGGCTCGCCGCCGGGAATGGAAACCATGGGCGCGCCGCACTCATCGACTGCGCGGAAGCACTCCTCGGGCGAGAGTTCCTTCTTGAGGATGTGGGCGGGATATTGAATTTTTCCGCAACCGGCGCAGGCCAGGTTGCAGCGGAACAGCGGCTCCAGCATAAGCACGAGCGGGTAGCGTTTTTGCCCGCTCAAGCGCTTCTTGAGCACGTAGCTGGCCACGGTCCACATCTGTGAGATCGGCACTGCCATCGTTTCAAATCTCCTCTAAGAGCTCTAAGCTCTTTCCATCGCACGGCGGTAGTCGGTGAGCGCCAGCAGGGGAAAGTAATTCCGGTAAAGATGGTAGGCAAGATAAAACACCCGGGGAAATCCGGTGCCGGTAATCACGGCCTGCCGGGTTGCGCCTTCTCCCATGCTTTCGTCCCACGAACCATCGGGCAACTGCCGCTCGATCAGCCAGCGAACACCCTTGGCCACCGAGTCGCTGCGCGTGTCCCCAGCCGATAGCAGACCCAAAATAGCCCACGCGGTCTGCGAGGGAGTGCTGTGCGCCAACGCCGCGGGTAGTGGGCTCGTCGTAACTGGCGCAGCTCTCACCCCAACCGCCGTCCGTATTCTGCACCATGCGTATCCACTCCGCCGCCTGCTGAATCTGCGGCTCGTGGTTCCATACGCCTATCGCTTCCAGACCCCGCAGCACCAGGAAGGTTCCGTAAAGGTAGTTCACGCCCCAACGGCCAAACCAGCTTCCATCCGGCTCCTGCTCGCTATAGATGAAGCGGATAGCCTTTTCGACGCGGCGATCCTTTTGCGTGTAACCGTAGGTGGCCAGCATCTCCAGGATGCGCCCGGTGATGTCGACGGTGGGCGGATCGAGCATGGCGTTATGGTCAGCGAAGGGAATGTTTTCGAAGACCATCTTGGTGTTGTCTTTATCAAAGCTCGCCCAGCCGCCGTTTTTGCATTGCATGGCGAAGATCCAGGAAATGGCCCGCTGGCAAACATCGTACTGATAGCGTTCCCGGGCATGGTTGTCGACCTTGTTCAGGGCCAGAAGCACCTGGGCAGAGTCGTCCGTGTCGGGATAGAACTCGTTGTTGAACTCGAAATACCAGCCGCCGGGCTGCGCATTCCGTACCTTCACCGCCCAGTCGCCCTTGTGACGCACTTCCTTGGCCAACATCCAGTCCGCGGCCTTCAGCAGGCGAGGGTCGGTGCGCGGAACTCCGGACTGACCCAAGGCATAGACCGCGTAGGCGGTATCCCACACCGGAGACATGCACGGCTGCATGCGGAAGGTCGGTTCCAGAAAATCGGGAATGCCTTCGTCTTCAATACCCAGCTTTTCAAACTCATCCATGGCCCGGATCGTCTGCGGGTCGTCAATGGAGTAGCCCAGGCACCGCAAGGCCAGGATGGCGTTAAGCATGGCTGGATAGATGGCGCCCAGGCCATCACTCATTTCCAGGCGCTCCAGGATCCACTTCTCCGCTTTTTTGAGCGCCATCTTGCGCAGCGGCCGGATATGCACGCGCTCGGCCCAATGAAAGAGCCGGTCTACCACCAGGAAGAAGTTGCGCCAGCCCAGTATGTTCTTGCGATCCCAGCGCAGGTGGAGTTCGGCATGGCTCTTACCCCCAACGAAAAGCTCGTCGATTCCGTTTTCCGGGGCCAGCTTCTTGAACGGCTTCTTGGCGTAGGCAATGGAAAGCGGCACCAGGATGGCGCGCGACCAGGACGAGATCTCGTAGATGTTGAAGTAGCACCAGTTGGGAAAGAGGACTAGTTCGGGAGGGATGGCGGGAACTGCGTCGTATTCGTATTGCCCGAAGAAACAGAGATAGATCTTGGTGAAGGTATTACACTCCACCACTCCGCCATGATCGAGAATCCACTGCCGGGCGCGCGCCATGACCGGATGGTCGGGAAGCCATCCCATCAGCTTGAAAGCGAAATAGGCTTTGACCGATGCACTGATGTTGGAGGGGCCGCCGGCATAGATGCTCCAGCCTCCATCTTCATTTTGCTTGCGCAGGATTTCTGAGACCGCGCGCTTCATCTTGCGCTCGTCGCCGGTACCGAGCAACGTATGCACCATGATGTAGTCGGACTCGAGGGTGGTGTCGGCTTCCAGCTCCCCGCACCAGTAGCCATCTGGATGCTGCTGGGAAAAGAGAAGGTCCCGGGCTCGCGCGACGGAGGATTCTACCTGATCTAACCCAGCATCGATGCGGCCAAACCGGGGAATAGCGGGCTGTCCACTTTCAAATGTGCTCATGCTTGACCCTGAAGTTCTCTTTCCAAACAGCTGCCTTACGCTGTCAATAAGCGGCCCCTAGACCGGAACAGGCCGGATGGCCTGAACGATCTCCGGAGGCAACCCAAAGCGGACATTTTCCGGCATGACTTCCACTTCTTCCACGTCGGAAAAGCCGCGTCCGCGCAAATAAGCCACTACTTCGGCAACCAGAACCTCGGGCGCGGATGCCCCAGCTGTGACCGCGACCGTGGTCGCGTTCTCCAGCCATTCGGGATTGATTGCTCCCGAATCTTCGATCAGAAATGCGTTGGTGCTCAAATTACGGGAAACTTCTACCAGGCGGTTGGAGTTGGAGCTGTTGGTCGATCCAACCACCAGCACCAAGTCCGCCTGATGGGCCACATTTTTCACCGCCACCTGGCGGTTTTCTGTGGCGTAGCAGATGTCCTGGGTGTGCGGCCCGATGATGTTGGGGAATTTGGCCTTGAGGGCGTGGATAATATCCCGCGCTTCGTCCAGGCTCAGGGTGGTTTGGGTCAAATAAGCAACCCGCTCAGGATCAGACACTTCGAGAGCAGCCACTTCCTCCACGGTCGAGACCACCTGGGTCACCTCAGGAGCTTCGCCCAGGGTGCCTTCGATCTCGTCATGATCCCGATGCCCAATCAGCACAAGGGAATAGCCCTGCTGGGCAAACTTGACTGCCTCGACGTGGACTTTTGTCACCAGCGGGCAGGTGGCGTCAATCACCTTTAGTTTGCGCGACTTACTGCGAGCACGGACGGCCGGGGAAACCCCATGAGCGCTGTAAATGACGCGCATCCCTTCGGGCACGTCGTCAATGTCATCCACGAAGATCGCGCCTTTTTCGGCCAGCTCGTTGACGACAAACCGGTTGTGCACGATCTCTTTGCGGACATAGATGGGAGCGCCAAAGGTGTCGAGCGCAATGTTCACGACATCGATGGCGCGTACCACGCCAGCGCAGAAACCGCGCGGTTTGAGAAGAAGAACCCTCTTGGGCGTGTTTTCGGAGCGGGGACCGCCCACAGGCGAGGATAATAGGGGACTCGTCACATCAATCAGTATACCGCGCCGGCCCTTAAATGTCTGATGGATATGGAGTCTTGGCCATCATCTCAGTTGGCACCGGAGCGCTGATCCTAAGATGCGCAACTGGGCTTCCGGTCGCAGAATTGAGCCCAGGGAAGTGCAAATCCATCCTGGGGACCCTTGTTCCCCCACAACTGACGGGTGCCCCACATCTCGCTCGTTTTTCGCGAGATGTGGGATACCTCTGCTCTTTTCCTCTGACTCTCGATTCAACCGACGAGCTTAGCGGTCAACCTCAGTGGTATCCCACATCTCGCGAAAAACGAGCGAGATGTGGGGCACCCGTCAGTTGTGAGGGAATGAGCCCACCCATTATTTGTGAGAGGACGAAGGACGTCCGGCCTTGCGGCTGGTTTTTAATAGCTGCTCGGCGTGCCGCAAGGAGGTTTCAGTTAGCTTGGCTCCGCTTAGCATGCGGGCAACTTCCTCGGTTCGCTCCTGATCCTCGAGCAGGCGGACGGAGGTTTTCGTCTTTCCCTGCCGGTCCTGTTTTTCGACCAGGAAGTGCTGGTCGGCAAAGGCGGCAATCTGGGGCAAATGGGTGACGCACAGCACCTGCTGCGCGCGGGAGAGCTCCTTCAACTTCTGGCCGACTGCCTCGGCAGCCCGGCCACCGATGCCAATGTCGATCTCGTCGAAGACCAGGGTGCGGGGTACAGGGGTTTTGCGGCGTGCGCTTCCCTGCCCTCGCGATGCGCCCTCCTCGACACTCACCTTGAGCGCCAGCATGACACGCGATAACTCGCCGCCGGAAGCGATTTGCTCCAACGGCTTCAAGGGCTCCCCAGCGTTGGTGGCGATGCGGCAATCGACCAGGTCCCAGCCGTGCCGGGTCCAGTGCTGTTCCAGCTCCTGCGCCGTCACCTGGACAGCAAATCTCGCCTTCATCGCCAGGTCATTGATGTGCGCTTCGGCTAACTTCTCCAACTTACGGGCTGCTGCGGCGCGCTCCGCGGTTATTTCCGCGGCCACCAGACGGTAGACATCCGCTGCCTTGGTTCGCGCGGCGCGCAGATCGAGCAGCAACTGGTCGCGGTTCTCGACCTCCGCCAGCTTCGCAGCCACGTCCTGACCATGAGCCAGCACATGCGCCAAGGTCGGTCCATATTTCCGCTTTAGGCGATTCAGTGCTTCCAGGCGATCTTCCAACTCCCCCAGCCGGTCGGGCGAGGCCTGAATCCTGGAGGCATAGTCACGCACGGTAGTACTGACATCGTCCACCAGGGCACGCGCCGACTTCAGTTGCTGCACCGCCTCGGCAAACTGCGGATCGTAGCGCTCGAGTTCTTCCAGATTTTTCAGCGCTGCCCGCAAGGCGGCCTCGGCTGAGCGGTCGCTCTCATAGAGCAGCTCATGCGCGCTCATGGCCGCGGCTAGAAGCTTCTCCGCGTTGGCCAGGACGCGCCGCTCGATCTCCAACTCCTCGTCTTCTTTCTCCCGGATCGCCGCACTCTCAATTTCGTTCTTCTGAAAACTCCACAGGTCAGCCTCGCGCAGGCGCGCCTGTTCGTCGCCCTCCAGGCGTTCCAGCCGGGTACACGTCTCCGACCACTCGTGGAACGCAGCCGCCAGCCGGTCGGTGTTGATACCGGCGCTGCGGTCCAGCAACTGGCGCTGCTGGGCCTGGTCAAAGCTGCCCATGGTCTCGCTCTGCGCATGCACCAGGGCCAGCTCCGGGGCGAGTTGCCGCAGGACGTTCACCGTGGCCGGCTGATTGTTCACGTAGACGCGGCCTTTGCCCCCGGCTTGTATCTCGCGGCGCAGAATGATTTCCGTGCCTTCGGCATCGATGCCGTTGGCCTCGAGGGTATTCTCCGCCCCCGGCGTGCTCTCAAAAACACAGGCCACGACGGCGCGATCGGCACCGTGCCGCACCACATCGGAGGAGGCCTTGTCCCCCATCAGCAGTGCCAGCGCGTCGACCAAAATGGATTTGCCGGCGCCGGTTTCTCCCGTCAGCAGATTGAGGCCGGGACCGAAGACAGCGATCGCATGATCAATGACAGCGTAATTTTCAGCGCGTAGTTCGAGCAGCATGGGGCAGTTTCGAGAGTCGAGCCAGCATAGCCCGGTTATAGGCCGGGTTACCTTGCGCCTGCATCTTATATACCAGTTTGGTTTCGTGCGCGCTTGTCTGCTACCGTGAAAGAGGAAGTGATGATGTTTCCCGTTCATATCGCGGCTTTTCTTATTCTGCAAGCAGACGACGGCTCAGTGCCGGTACCCCATTCTGCGACTTCGGGGATCAGCGCCGTATTTGACATGGTACGCAACAGCGGGCCCGTGGCCATTGCTGTGCTGGTCCTGCTGCTGATCGCCAGCCTCTACTCCTGGGCAGTGATTTTGGGTAAGGCTAGCGCCTTTCAGCAGAGCCCGTTCGCAAAGCCGCCGCTTCGTGCGCGCCTTCCGCAAGGCCAGCCGCCTGCAAGAGATTGCAGCGGTCAGCGAACAGTTCAAGCCCAGCCCGCTGGTGAGTGTCTTCGACGAGGTGTATGACACCTACCGGCGCCAGACCGGCGGGTTCGGACCGCCCAAGAACATCGTCACGCTGGAGCGAGCGGCCCAGGCGGCGGCCAGCGAATCGCTCACGGTTCTGGAGCGGCGTCTTACCTGGTTGGCCACCATCGGCGCAGTCGCTCCGTTCGTCGGCCTTTTCGGCACGGTAATGGGCATCGTGGATGCCTTTCATGGCCTGGGCACCGAGGGCGCGGCCACTTTGCGCGCCGTGGCGCCGGGAGTTTCCGAAGCCCTGATCACCACCGCCGCCGGGCTGTTGGTGGCTATTCCGGCCGTTATCGCCTACAACCAGTTCACCGCTTCGCTGCGCGAGTTTGGCTCGCGCATGGACGACTTCTCGCGCGAACTGCTCAACAGCCTGGAAGAAATCGGCCCCCAGTCCAAGCCAGACCCGATGGAGAGGGAGGCCGCAAGTGGCCTTCACCGCTAGTTCCGGGCATACCCGCACCTCGCTTGCGGAAATCAACATCACGCCGCTGGTCGACGTGGTCCTGGTGCTGCTGATTATCTTCATGGTCACGGCGCCGGTGCTGCAGTCAGGCATCGATGTCTCGGTGCCCAAGACGCGCAGCGTGAAGGAGATTACCCAGCAGCGGCAAGTGCTCACCATCGACCGCGATCAAAATGTTTTTCTGGGAGATAAGCCGGTCAACCTGGCGCAATTGCCCACGCTTTTGCACAAACCCAATACCGATCCGGCAAGCCAGGTCATTTATCTGCGGGCCGACGAGCGAGTTCCTTTTGGCGCGTTCGCTTCGGTCATGGATGCGGTCAAGCAGGCCGGGATCACCAACATCAGCATTGTGACCCAGCCCCTACAGAAGACGGCTAAGTAACTCGCTATGGCAGCGTTTTCGAGCCACGACGAAATACTGGATCAGCCGGATGGCATAGGCTCACCCTTCGCCAAATCCACGGTCATGCACGTGCTGGTGTTCGCGGGGCTGATCGGGTATGGATACGTGCACAATCTGCTCCACGGTAACGAGTGGGGCGCGAACAGCTTTCAGCAAGGCGCGATCCAGGCCACCCTGGTTTCGACCGCCGCGTTGCCCTTGCCCCAGGATCACCCGCCCACCGACAACGTGCTGGCCACCGAAACACCCAGCGTAGCTCCGGCATTGGAGGAGCAGAAACAGGAACCCATTCCACTTCCCGATGCGCTGCCCGTTCCAGAAAAGGAGGCGCCGAAGAAGAAGCCTGAGCCCAAGCCGACTCCCAAAGCTCCGCCGCAGCACCAGCCGCCGCCCAAACCGCAGCACAAAGCAAACTACGGAGAGGCGGCGCCGGCGAATGTTCCTCGCTCCACGGCGATGAACAACGCGGCCAATAGCCCTATCGCACAAACGGGAGGAGATTTTGGCACGCGCTTTGGCTGGTATGTGGATGTAATCAAGCGCAAGGTGGCGCAGGATTGGTATACGCAGGAAGTTGATCCCAGTACGCCGGCGGGAGCTACGGTTTTTGTTCAGTTCACCGTTGCGCGCGACGGCTCCCCAAGCAGCATTGCGCTGGCGACGCCGAGTAGCTCTGCTTCGTTGAATTCGTCGTGCCTGCATGCCGTGCAGCGCGTGGATACGTTCGGTCCGCTGCCTAGCGGTTATAACGAAAGCAGCTTGAACGTGCTCTATCACTGCACTTACCCCGGACGATAGCGGACTGTCTGCGCCAAGCAGGAAAGTAATCTTCAGGGCTTAAAGAATCTGCGTAAGGCTAAACACTGCAGGTCGCTCCAGTCGCATACTTTACAGCACGACCGAACACGCTGCGGAAAAACTCATTTTCCTGAAAGGGCCTTCTAAAGATCCTCGCTGTGGATCCGATAGCTTGACAATAAAGTAAAACAAATTGAGTGTGAGTAAAATGGCATCGGCCCATGAAAAAGGAATCTAGCCCGCCAAAAAAGAAGAACTCCACCCCAGGAGCTACCGATACTGCCACGGTGGAAGAGGCGATTCGGCCTTATGCGATTGCCGACAAGCTGCGCACCTTGCGCTTGCGCCGCAGCATGGGGCTCGCGCAGCTCGCCGAGCACTCCGGCTTTTCACCAGCCATGTTGTCGCGACTCGAAAATGGCCGGCTGCTGCCGACTCTACCAACACTTACACGCATCGCATTGGTCTTCGGTGTTGGACTCGACTACTTCTTCACTGATCCGCGGAAGCGTCACGTTGTGGCGATCTCACGGCGCAATGAGCGCAAGGTATTTCCATCCGATCCGAAATCAACTTCTATTCCGTGGTCCTTCGAAAGCCTGGACTTCCGTGCTAACGAGCGGAAGTTGAATGGCTACCTGGCGCACTTCCATTCCTTGCCTGAGCAGAAAATCACACCGCATTATCATCCGGGTGTAGAGTTGCTCTACCTCATCGAGGGAGAACTGGAGATCACGATCGGTATTGAAAAATTCCAGCTCTCTGCCGGCGATTCTATCTACTTCGATTCGATGCAGAAACATGCCTATCGAAGTCTGGTCAAAAAGCCTTGCACCGCGGTCGTGATCACCACGACGTCTTCCACCTAGAAATGCAGCGAAATAGGACATGTTTACAGATCGGCAATGAAAGCCGGCTTCTTTGCCTGTGAAGCAAATGATTCCATTTTGAGAGTCCAATTCCGGCCGTAACCCCACCAGTGGTCCCTATCGTTGGGGTATGAGCGATAGAAAAAGACACATCGCAATCGTGGGAGCCGGACCTGGCGGACTCGCCACCGCGATGCTTCTTGCGCAGCGTGGCTTCCGGGTTCAAGTCTTCGAAAAGCAGGATGCCATCGGCGGCCGCAATGCCGAACTCCGCCTTGGCGAGTATAGCTTCGATCTGGGGCCGACCTTCCTGATGATGAAATTTCTGCTCGATGAGCTGTTTGTCGAAGGCGGCCGCCGCTCGAACGATTATCTGCAATTCCAACGGCTCGATCCGATGTACTCGCTCAATTTCCCCGACAAGACAATGCTTGCGCGCTCTGACCCGGAGGCGATGAAGGCGGAGATTGAAAAGCATTTCCCTGGCGAAAGTGCCGGCTTCGATCGCTTCCTCAAGCGCGAGAGCCTTCGCTTTGAAAAACTCTATCCGTGTCTGCAGCAACCGTATGGCACACTCGCCAGCCTGATCAGTCCCACACTGTTCGCAGCCGCGCCCCATATTGCCGCAGGACGTTCGCTGCACGACGTGCTCGCCGATTATTTTCGCTCCGAAGAGCTCCGCCTCGCGTTTACCTTCCAGTCGAAATATCTCGGGATGTCGCCCTGGGACTGTCCCGGGCTATTCACCATGATTCCGTACACCGAGCATGCCCATGGCGTGTATCACGTCATGGGCGGACTTTGCCGCATCAGCCAGGCCTTTGCCAAAGTTGCCCGTGAAGAAGGGGCTGAGATTCACACCTCCACACCCGTCACCCGCGTGCTTCTTGAGGGCCGCCGTGCCTGCGGCGTCGAGCTTGCGAGCGGCGAAAAGATCTACTGTGATGACGTCGTCCTCAATGCCGACTTCGGTCACGCCATGAGCATGCTCTTCGATGAGAAGGATCTTCGCCGCCATAAACCAGCGAACCTCCGCAAGCGAAAATTCTCCTGCTCGACCTTCATGATGTACCTCGGCCTCGATCGCGAATACGACGCCGAGCACCACACCATCGTTTTCGCCAACAACTACAAAAAGAACATAGAAGACATCACACAGGGCCGCGCGACCTCCGAAGACATGTCGCTTTACATCCGAAACTCGAGCAGAACAGACCCATCCAGTGCACCCCCTGGCCACTCCGCGCTCTACATCCTGGCCCCCGTAGCCAATAACACCAGCGGCATCCACTGGCAGCAATACAAGCAGCAATTTCGCGACTACGTGCTCCGCATCCTGCGCGAACGTACGCCTTATGGTGACGTGACGCCGCATATCCGCCACGAGCTGATCATCACTCCTGAGGATTGGGAAAAGCAGCACTCCATCTTTCTTGGCGCCACCTTCAATATGTCGCATAGCTGGGATCAGATGCTCTACCTGCGCCCCCACAACAAATTCGAAGAGTTTTCCCATTGTTACCTGGTAGGTGGCGGCACGCATCCCGGCAGCGGACTGCCCACCATCTTTGAGTCGGCACGTATCTCGGCCAACCTTATCTGCCGGCAATATGAGGTCCCCTATCCCGTTGTAAAACCGCTGGAGCCGGCGCTGGCATGACTGCGCCTACCTCAGACCAGATACTTACCCGAGCCCGTGCCGCGCAACCCGCCTGGGCCGCACTGCCAGTCTCACGCCGGTGCGCCCATCTGGGCGACCTGCGACGCAAGATTGCTCTTCAGTGCGAATCAATCGCCGAAGCCATCGCGCGTGAAACCTCAAAACCACTCCTGGACGCACTCTCTGGAGACGTGCTCGTCACTCTGGAGCATCTTCGCTACTACGAGTCCCATGCCGGGCGCATATTGCGTCCGCGCCGCATCGGTAAGCCTTTTTTCTTTTTTCGTGGCGTGCGCTTCGAGAAATCCTTCGAACCGCACGGTGTGGCTCTGATATTCGGTCCGTCGAATTATCCTTTCCAGTTATCGGTGATTCCGCTCATCACCGCGCTCGCGGCGGGTAATGCAGTGGTGCTCAAGTGTTCCGAGCGCACTCCCAAAACAGCAGCTCTGATCGCGAGGCTCTGCGCAGAGGTTAATCTTCCCGTCAACCTGGTCCAGGTGTTATATGACGGCCCCGAACAATCCGCAGCCCTCATCGATGCTCGCCCGGACTTCATCTTCTTCACCGGCAGCAGCCGTCACGGGCAGCAGGTAGCAGAGCGCGCCGCTAAGCACCTCATCCCCTCCATCCTTGAGCTCGGGGGAAAGGATGCGAGCCTCGTCTTTGCGGACTGCCATTTAGACCGAGCCGTGGAAGGTATTACTTACGGCGCCTTTTCGAATGCGGGACGCGTGTGCGTTGCCGTCAAGCGTGCCTATGTAGAAGCCTCCATCCATGACGAATTTCTTGCCCGCCTGAAGCATCGCATCTCCAAGCTTCGCGTGGATGCTGATCCAGACGCGGACTTCTGCCCGCTGACGGAGGACGCTAAATCTGATCTTTGCGCCCAGCTCGAAGACGCACTCTCCCGCGGAGCAACGCTTCACTGGCCGCAAGATCGTGCCGCGGTCGCGCATGAGCCGGCGCTCCTCACCGACGTTCCCGCCGAGGCCCGCATCCTCACCGAAGAGTCCTTCGGCCCCGCGCTCTGTGTAGCTTCTTTCCGGGACGAGAGCGAAGCGATTGCGCTTGCTAACTCCAGCGCTTTCGCGCTTAGCAGCAGCATCTGGACCCACAATCAAGCGCGTGCCCGTCGCGTGGCCGCCCAACTCTCTGCTGGAAGCTGCAGTGTCAATGACGTCATCCGTGCCATTGCAAATCCCCATGCCGCATTTGGTGGAAATCGCCTTAGCGGCTACGGCCGCTATCATGGCCCCGAAGGCCTACGCTCTTTCTCCCGCGTGAAAACCATCATGCTCGCTGGAGATCGCCGCACGCGCGAAATAAACTGGTTCCCATTCCATAGCCGCACCAGGCATCAACTTGCCGGCCTGATCAGATTCCGGCACGGAGCCACCGGTCTCCTGGGACGCCTTAGCCGTCTGCTCCTACCTCTCCTGGTCAGTGCAATACTTCCCGTCACCCTCGCTGCGCAATCCAAAGCGGAGACGCATCTCACCATTGACGTCCATCTCACCCAGCAAGCACACGGCGAATTAGCCTACCTCGTCTTCGCCTCACCCTCCGGATTTCCCGGTGACCGCGATAAGGCACTCCGCCACGGATTTCTTCCCATCCCCTCTAACACCCAGCATCTCCATATTGATACCAATCTCCCACCGGGTACCTACGCTGTCAGCGTTTATGAAGACCTCAACAGCAACCGTAAGCTCGATCACAATCTCATTGGCCTTCCACGCGAGCCGGTCGGTGTCTCCAACAACCCTTCTGCTCGTTTCGGCCCTCCGCGCTTCGATGAGTGTTCGTTCCACCTTGGAGACACCGCTCAAACCATCACCATCACTTTGGTACACCCATCATGAGCGCCGTCGCAAAGAACAAACGAGTCATTGTCATCGGAGCTGGGCTCGGCGGTATGTCTGCGGCCATCATGCTTGCCGGCAATGGCTTCCAGGTCACCATTCTGGAGAAGAACGCGCAGGTGGGCGGCAAGCTCAATCAATTGCAGACCAAAGGATTCAGCTTCGATCTTGGACCCTCGATCTTTACCCTTCCTGAGATTTTTCGTCCCATCTTCGAAGGGGACGGCAAACGACTGGAAGACTATATAACCCTGCAACGCGTCGATCCGCAGTGGCGCAATTTCTTTGAAGATGGAACCGTCGTCGACCTTTGGGAAGATCCCGAAAGAATGCGCACAGAGCTCCAGCGCTTCGGTCCGCAGGTCTTCGGCGAGTACAAGGACTTCCTCGCATACTCACGCCGCCAATACGAAATCCTTGAACGTGGCTATCTGCGCCACGGTCTCGATACGCTTCTACAGTTCTTCCGTTTTTATGGCTGGAAGGAGGCCCGCGACCTCGATTATCTGCACTCGATGTCGGGCAGCATTTATAAGCGTCTGAGCAATCGTTATCTTCGCGATATCTTCGAATACTTCATCAAGTATGTCGGCTCCAGCGCCCTCGCCTCGCCCGCTTTTATGAACCTGATGCCGACCATCCAGATGGAGTTCGGCCTCTGGTATGTTGCCGGCGGTCTGTATGAGCTGGGCCACGCGTTCCGCAGACGTCTTGAAGAGACCGGTGTGACGCTGTGTCTCGAGCATGAAGTGCAGCGCATCGATTATTCCGGCAGCACCGCCACGGGCGTGCAGGCCCGCGACTCCAATGGCGATCTTCGCACCTTGGCCGCCGATTACATCGTGTCCAACATGGAAGTTATCCCAGCTATGCAGCGGCTGCTGCAATCACCTGCTTCCACCATGAGAAAGCTGCGTCGCTTCGAACCATCCTGCTCCGGTATCATTCTGCACCTTGGACTGGATCGGGTCTATCCGCAGCTCGCACATCACAACTTCTTCTACTCTGCCAATCTGCACCAGCACTTCCGCCGCGTCTTTCGCGACCAGAAACTGCCCGACGACCCAACCATCTATGTCGTCGCCCCTACGCGCACGGATCCATCGCAGGCGCCGCCCGGCTGCGACAACATCAAGATCCTGCCCCACATTCCATCCATCAACGACCGTAATCCCTACACTCGCGAAGATTACATCGCGCTGAAAGAACTCTGCCTAGACAAGCTCGAGCGTATGGGCCTCAGCGATCTGCGGCGCCACATCGTCGTCGAGGACTTCTGGACTCCATTCGACATCGAGAATCGCTACGCCTCCAATGGAGGCTCCATTTACGGAGTGGTCTGCGATCGCCGCCGTAACTTCGCTTTCAAAGCGCCCAAGCAAAGCCCTCAGTTCCACAATCTGTTCTTCGTTGGCGGCAGCGTGAATCCCGGAGCGGGCATGCCCATGGTCACGCTTGGCGGCCAACACGTCGCGCGGATGATTATCGAGCAAACCGCCAAGGGAAAACAATGATGGTGCCAGTCCTCCTCTGCGCTATCGGACTCCCTGCCGGCTTCCTGCTCATCCGGCGCGTTCCCGCATGCCCGTCCGCTCACTCTCACGATGCGACCAGTCTTTCGATTGTCATTCCAGCGCGTAACGAGCAAGACAATCTTCCTCGCCTTCTGCAATCGATCGCTGTATCCGCAGTACAGCCGGCAGAGATTCTTGTCGTTGACGACGCCTCTACCGATGACACAGCGGCTATTGCACAAAGTCTTGGCGCGACCGTTATCACTTCTCTTCCACTACCCGAAGGCTGGACCGGCAAGGCGTGGGCGTGTCATCAGGGCGCCCAGCGTGCCATCGGCGATCATCTGCTTTTTCTGGACGCGGACACATTCTTTGTCGACAGAGGCCTGGACCGTCTCGTTGTCCGCTGGGTTCGCGAACGCGATCCAAGACTGGTCCTATCGTTGCTGCCTTACCATGCCATGAGCGCCCCATACGAGCAGTTGTCGCTCTTCTTTAATGTCCTTATGGCTGGGGGCGCCGGTGGGTTCGGTTTAGTGTCTGAGCCGCTGCTCTTTGGCCAGTCTCTCCTCATCGCCAAAGAAACCTACTTCGCTGCTGGCGGCCACGCTGCTGTTCGCGGCTTCGTTCTGGAGAATCTGAATCTGGCCCACCTTATCCGCGCCTCGGGGGCGCGTATCCTCTGCCTGGGCGGGCGCGGCACTCTTCACATGCGCATGTTTCCCGAAGGCCTCGGCCAGATGTCCGATAGCTGGACAAAAGCTTTTATCCACGGAGCCGCAGTCTCGGACGGCATTGTTCTTGTGTCCTCCGTGGTGTGGATCTCCGCTCTCTGGTCCACCGCGCTGCTCCTGATCTTCCCGCGTGATTACGGCCGTCTCGGCCTGACCGTCGTATATATGCTGCTGAGCCTGCAACTTGTCTGGCTCGCACGTCAGCTTGGCAGCTACCGCTTGCTCACCTGTTTGCTGTATCCGGTGCCGCTCGCATACTACTGTGCTGTATTCGGCCGCTCCGCCGCGCGCCGCGTTCTCCGCCGCAAAACTGTGTGGCGGGGGCGCGAAGTATGATCGCGCTGGTGTGGGCGGCGAACGTCCTCGGCTGGCCCATCCTACACATCGCCATTGCCTTCATCGCTCTCCGCGTTCCACCCCACATCTTCGCAAGCGACACATGGCTCACCGCCCCGCGTTCCTGGGAACAAGATGGCCATGTGTATCGGAATTGGCTCGCCATTCGGAAATGGAAATACCTGCTTCCCGATGCTGCACCCTGGCTGGGTCATTCCGCCAAGAAGAAGCTCCCGGGGCGCAACCCTGCCTACGTTGCGCAATTTCTCATCGAGACCCGCCGGGCCGAAATCGCGCACTGGCTCATGCTGGGCTGCCTACCCATTTTCTTTACCTGGAATCCGCCGTGGGCGCGCTGGGTGATGGCCGCCTACGCCCTCGCCGCCAACCTGCCCTGCATTTGTGCGCAGCGCTATAACCGGCTGGTACTTAACCGCATCGCTCGCGCTCGATGCCGCACTCTCGTCCGGCTATGAACCGACCCCCACCGAAACTCAATCGAGCGCCTCGCAGGCGACGATACCTGGTCCATCTGTGCTGCGCACACCATGAAGCCAGTCGTGCCTGCCGCCACGTCGCTCGCATACAGCTCTGGACCACCCGCAGCAACGTTCACGCGAAGATCCAGGAGCGTGTCTTCACAGACGAATACGAACTCATTGAAACTATTAACCCCCTCCTCCCTCACGGGTCCGATGTCCGCAACGTTCTCAGCCACATTGAAAGTCCAGACGGCTTTCTTTATCTCCTCTACCTCAGTTCCGAAGAAGCAAGCAGCCTGGGGTGGCGGGAATAAATCGAGATCGTGAAACCGGGGCCTGTTTACAACCACTTAACAGTCTAGTTATGGGCTGATCAAGTCGCGGTGAGAACCGGAAACGAAGATCGAGATTCGCGTATCCGACATCTAAAAAGCAGGGGCCGGATGCTCCGGGGCGTTACCCGATAAGGTTACAGGTGTAACTAATAGCGGTTTTTATCGTATAAACTTAAGACTGCATTAGGCATGAGATCACGAAAAAGAAATTCCCTCTCCCACTTCCGCGCTCTGCTTTTGATTTGCCTATTGCCGACGCTCGCATGCTGGAAGGCAAGTGCGCAGGATTGGGTGCGCACGGGCACCAACCTGGGAGCAGCCCGCATCCGTCTGGCCGCTGCCGACTTCAATCCCTCTTCTGCTGACGCCCAAACCCCGGCGCTGAAAACCACCTTCGATACCACGCTCTACAACGACCTCAATAGCGCCGGCATCTTTGACATGGTTTCGAAGAGCATGGCTCCGCCCCTCATGCCCGCCTCTCCGCAACAGATGAACCTGGCGCCATGGGCGGCCGCGCCGTCGAACGCTGCTTTTGTGGCCTTCGGATCTATTTCCGCTGCCGGAGACCGCCTGGCGGTTTACGGCTGGCTCTTCGACGCCAAGAACCCCGCATCGCCGCAGATCCTGGGCAAGCAGTACAACGAAGCTGCCAGCCAGGATAATGCGCGCCTGATCGCGCACCGCTTTGCCGACGAGATCATCACCCGGCTGGGCGGCGGAATTTCCGGCATCGCCGAGACCCACATCTACTACATTGCTGCCCGCGGCGGAAACAAAGAAGTGTGGCAGATGGATTACGATGGGCAAGGCGCACACCAGCTTACCCACCTGAACACCATCTCGCTCTCTCCGCGCGTGTCTCCGGATAACGATCGCATTGCGTTCGCATCCCTGGGTCGTCAAGGCTGGTCGATCCGCATGTATTCGCTGGTGCTGGGGCGCATGGTTAGCTTTCCTTCCCTGGTGGGCAATACGCTCAGTCCCGCCTGGTCAAGCGATGGCGCCAAGCTGGCGTTCTCCGCCTCGCGATCCGGCGATCCAGAGATTTTTACCTCCGATGCCAGCGGCGGCAACGTGAAGCAAGTGACTACCTTCCGCGGGCCTGATGTTTCGCCTACCTGGAATCCCAAGACCAACTCCCAGATTGCGTGGTGCAGCGGCCGCACCGGCCTGCCACAGATTTACATCATGGAATCGGATGGAACTGGCGTGCAGCGCATGACCGACGGCGGATATGCCACCTCGCCTTCCTGGTCGCCGAACGGACAGTTCCTGGCGTTTTCCTGGAACCGCAAATATGGTCCGGGCGCCCCTGGGGGGCAGGACATCTACATCATGGACATTGCCAGCAAGCGCTGGACCCAGCTCACGCATGATGCGGGGCGGCAGGATTTTCCCTCGTGGTCTCCAGATGGGACGGCACATCGTCTTCCAGCGCGAGAACGGTGGGGGATCTGAAATATGGACAATGCTTTCCGATGGCACCGAACAACATCGTCTGACCCAGAGCAGCGGAAATTCAATGCCCAATTGGAGTTGGAAATAGCTGGTCTTGTATTACTGTCCGTCCCAATCTTTGATTGGGAAAGCCTTGGGGAAAGAACAACGTTAGGAGAACATCGTGAATAGTCCAAATCACAGGCACGTCGCAGCGCTGGTCGCTGTCGCCACCCTCACCTTAGCAGCCGGTTGCCACAAGAAAGCGGTGCCGCCTCCCCCGCCTCCACCGCCAGCAGCTACATCGCCGGCGCCGACAGCCACGATCACGGTGACGCCCAGCAGCATCAACCCGGGCGGAAGCGCAGTGCTCGCCTGGCGCACCACCGATGCGACCGAGGTCTCCATCGACGGATTGGGAAATGAGAATACCTACGGCACGCTGAACGTGTTGCCCAGCCAAACGACGACCTACCATTTGGTCGCCCGCGGCCCCGGCGGATCCACAGATGCGAGTGCAACCCTGACCGTAGCCTCTGCGCCTGCGCCGGCACCAGTTGCCGAGACCATGAACGAGCAGATCTTCGAGCAGAATGTAAAGCCGGCCTTCTTCGACTATGACAGCTACGAGATCCGTCCCGATGCCCAGACAGTCCTGGCTCAGGACGCGAGTTTCCTGGCTGCCCATCCCACGCTCAAGGTCGTTGTCGGGGGATATTGCGATGACCGCGGATCGGCTGAATACAACCTTGCGCTGGGCGAAAACCGTGCCAATGCGGCCAAGCAGGCGTTGGTCAACGGGGGCGTGAGCCCGGACCGCGTCCGCACCGTGAGCTATGGCAAGGAAAAGCAGTTCTGCACCACCAACGATGAGGCTTGCTGGCAGCAAAATCGCCGCGCCGGCTTCTCGCTGGATCAGTAGTTGCGAAGAAGACAAGCGCCACGGCGGCTGCGCAAGTATGCCGCCGTGGCGCTTGCTGCATCTGACCGGATTGCTGGACTAAACTGAAGAGGGGGAGAATCATGCGTAAACACATCATCCGGCTCACCGCCGTTGCCTTGTTTGCTTTGCCGGGCGGACTTCCGCACGCATTCGCCGTCTCCAAGGAGATGGTCCAACTGCAAACACAGGTCCAGCAGTTACAGGACATGTTGCAGCACTTGCAGACGTCGAACGACGAACGCATGGGCGTGCTGGTCAACCTGGTGCAGCAAAATACCGACAACATGAACCGGATGATGGCCACGGTCAACGCGCTGCAGAATACGCTGAAAACGGAAAGTGACCAGCGTGGTTCGACCAACACTCAGCTCTCGACTCAGATCCAGTCGCTGAACGACTCGGTCGATGAGCTCAAGACACGCATCGCTAACCTGAGTACGCAGCTGCAGGGCATCCAGAGCCAGATGCAGAACGTGAATGGAATGCCGGCGCAACCCGGTGGCGGAGCTCCCCCGGCAAATCAGGGTCCGGGAGGGCAGGCGGGGATGCAGCCGCCCATGCCGCAAACTCCCCAGGCGCCTCCGGTGGATCAGCTCTATCAAGGCGGCCTGCGTGATTACAACTCGGCCAAGTACACCATTGCGGCCTCGGAATTCGCTGATGTGATCCACTATTATCCGCAGGATCCGCTGGCGGGGAACGCCCAGTTTTACCTGGGTGAGATCGCATACCGGCAAGGCAAGTTTGCCGCGGCGATCAAGAACTACGACGCAGTGCTGGAACAATATTCGGGCAACCCCCTGGCCCCTTCTGCGGAGTTACGGAAAGGGCAATCGCTGATTCAAATGGGCCAGAAGGACGCCGGGGTGCGCGAATTGCGGACCCTCATTCAGCGCTATCCGCAAACTCCCGAAGCCCAGGAGGGGCGAAGCGCATTAAATGGGATGGGCGTGCGCATCTACGCCTCCAAGCCTAGCGCCTATCCAGCAGCACCTCCGGCCCCGCAATAATTACCAGTCCGGATATAAACCGCATTTCCCTCCCCTCTCTCTCTGAAAATCTCCGGCGAAAATTTTTTGTCCTGGTTGCGGAACCATGGGTGCGGTGGGTCTCGCAGGTTTGCGGAAAAGTGCCGCTGGAGCATATTGGCCGGCGGAACATATCTGCCGTTTTGGATCAAAGCATCGCTTAAAGAGTGCCAGCCGCGGACTTCAGTCCGGGGCTGGCACAGCTTGGCACCGATTGGAGCACAGCTTGGCAGACTCTCAAGCTCCATCCTCCCGGCCGTCCACTGGACTGCCATTCTGCGCCGGTGCTATCGTTCCTTCGGCGTCAGAAGTCGGCAGCGCCCCCCTCTCAATTTCCTGCCGATCGCGCCGGAGGCATTTGATGGCAACCATCCCCGTAGATTCCCGTATTGGCTCCAAAACCTCTGAATTCTTCTCGCGGCAACACCGCATGCTGATCGATGGACGCTTCGTCCTGGCCGCATCCGGCAAAACCTTCCCGGTCTACAATCCGGCCACCGGCGAAGTGGTAGCACGCGTGCCGGAAGCCGAAGAGGAAGATGTGAATCGCGCCGTGTCCGCTGCGCGCCGCGCCTTCGATGAGGGCCCATGGACCAAGAAGATGTCCCCCTCCGAGCGCGGACAGCTGCTTTGGAAAGTCGCTGATCTCCTGCAAGCTAACCTGGAGGAATTCGCCGAGATTGAATCCCTCGACAACGGTAAGCCGTTGTCCGTCGCCCGGGTCGCAGACGTTCCCCTGGCGGTTGATATGTTTCGCTACATGGCGGGCTGGGCGACCAAAATCGGTGGTTCCACGCTTTCGTTCGCTACACCGGGCGCTTTCCACTCCTACACTCTGCGCGAGCCGGTGGGGGTCGTGGGGCAAATCATTCCCTGGAATTTTCCCCTCCTGATGGCCGCGTGGAAGCTGGCGCCGGCGCTTGCTGCCGGCTGTTGCGTGGTGCTCAAAGTCGCCGAGCAGACACCGATGACAGGTCTCCGCCTGGCAGAGCTTTTCGATCAAGCAGGATTTCCTCCCGGCGTGGTCAATGTGCTCACCGGCTACGGAGAGGGTGCCGGAGCACCGCTGGCTGCGCATCCATTGGTCGACAAAGTGGCCTTCACCGGCTCCACGGAGGTGGGCAAGCTGATCGTAAAAGCCTCCGCCGGCAACCTCAAAAAGGTCAGCCTGGAACTGGGCGGCAAGAGCCCGGCTATCGTCTTCCCCGATGCCGATCTGGACCGCGCCATCGCCGGCACGGCTAGCGCCATCTTCTTCAACCAGGGACAATGCTGCTGCGCCGGCTCCCGCCTCTTCGTGCACGAAACCATCTATGACAAGGTTCTACAGGGAGTCAGCGACATCGCGGGAGGCATTCAAATGGGCCATGGCCTTGATCCGCAGACAGCGATGGGCCCGTTGGTCAGCGAGGAACAGTTCGACCGCGTGACCAGCTTCATCGACTCCGGAGTCCAGGAGGGTGCAAAGGTGGCTGTCGGCGGCAAACGCCATGGAGATCGCGGCTACTTTGTTCAGCCCACCGTGCTGACCAACACCACGCCATCGATGAAGGTCGTTCGCGAAGAGATCTTTGGGCCCGTGGTGTGCGCGGAATCCTTCTCCGATGCCGATCTGGATCGTATGGCCCGCGAAGCCAACAACTCCATCTATGGCTTGGCCGCCAGTGTCTGGACCCGCGACCTGAGCACCGCGCACAAGATGGCGCGGCTCATCCGCTCGGGTACGGTCTGGATCAATTGCCATAACGTCTTCGACGCCTCCCTGCCCTTCGGCGGATATAAGCAATCCGGTTGGGGCCGCGAGATGGGCGAAGAAGTGCTCCATAACTATACGGAAGTAAAGGCCGTGACCGCGGCCCTGTAGCCCAAATGGCCTGGGGCCGGAGTTGATCCGGCCCCCAGGCTTGTGCCGTACAACGCCGAAGGCAAAACCCTCATCCTTAAAGGAACATGCCAAAACAAGAGCACCCTGACAGCGATTTCCACAAGGGAGCGGTGGAAGAAGAAACCAGCGCGCCCTCCACCAACGGGGACCCCAATCTTCATGATCAATTAGGCCACCGCGATCAGGATGAAATGCTTAAAGATTCCGACAGCGATTTTCCTGAGCCCGGCTCAAGTCCGGAGCACAGCGGAGAACGTCGCTAGAGGACTGCTGCTGGGTGCCTGTTTTTTCAGCTTGCTCCCCGGTGCCGGTGCAGCGGCGTCTTCCTCATTCCACGTACGTCTTTCGCCCGGACCACGCCTGGTCGGAACCCGCGCCGATCGCTCGGGCAGCGGGTCGGTGACGGCCACGCTTCAGGGCAACACGCTCACGCTGCAGGGATCGTTCACCGGGCTGCTTGCCATCCCCACGGGTGCTCACCTGCACATGGGTTCGGCGCCTGGCGTACGCGGCCCGCTCATCGCTGACCTCACCATCTCTGCGGACACGAGTGGCACGGTAAGCGGCACAGTCCAGCTCAACCCCCAGCAACTCGCGGCCCTGCGCAAGGGTGGCCTGTATGTGGAGATAGATAGTGACAAGGCGCCCGAAGGCGACCTTTGGGGCTGGATCATGCCGTAATGCGTTATATCCTAGGCAGCGGGAGAAACGTCCATGCGAGGCCGGGGTATTGCGTTGGCGGCGTGTGCCTTAGCCTGCTGCAGTTGGGTCGCAATGGCCCAGCAGGACACCGGTCCTTTCACCTCGGGTCAAGCCTCGCAGGGTCATAAGGACTACTCCTCCGCTTGCGCCTCCTGTCATCACGAAAATTTATCCGGCGGCGGCGAAGCGCCCTCCCTTGCGGGCGGCAACTTCCTCAAGTCCTGGGGGAGCCGTTCAACGCGGGAACTCTACGACTACATTCAGACGGCCATGCCTCTAGGCAAGGGCGGCAGCCTGAGCGTCCAAACCTACGAGAATATCGTGGCCTTCCTGCTGGAAGCCAATGGTGCAACTCCCGGCGGCAAAGCGTTTACCGCGGATACCGATGTAAAGATCGGCAATGTCGCCAATGGCCAGATGCCGCCTGGGATCGCCCATGCGGGAGAGGCGGCGCCGCCTACTCGCAGCGGCCTCACCATCGCCGGTCAGCTACCCCACTACACGCCGGTCACCGACGCGATGCTCACTCATCCCGCAGATGGCGACTGGCTGATGTTCCGCCGCAACTATAAGGGTTGGAGCTTCAGCCCGCTGCAGCAGATCAACGTGAACAACGTCAAAAATCTGCAGTTGAAATGGGCTTGGGCGATGAATGAGGGCGGCGCCAATGAAGTGACGCCCATCGTGCATGACGGCATCCTCTTCCTTTCCAATACCGACAACATCGTGCAGGCGCTCGATGCCAGAACCGGCAAGCTGATCTGGGAGAACCGCATCGGGCCCAAATCCCCCGTGCTGTATGGTGGCAATCGCAGCCTCGCGCTTTACCAGGACAAAGTATTTGTAGCCACCACGGATGCGCATCTGGTTGCGCTCGATGCGCGCACTGGCAAGGTCGCCTGGAATGTTCCCATCGCCGGCAAAGGCCATAACCAGACCGGCGGCGTAATGGTCATCCACGGCAAGGTGCTGACCGGCCTCACCGGCTGCAGCGCTTATGGCAGCGAAAAGTGCGCCATCACGGCGTTCGACGCCAATACCGGCGCGCAGGACTGGCGCTTCTCCACCATCGCCCTCACCGGGACCCCGGGCGGCGATACCTGGAATGGACTGGACGATCTCTACCGCGCGGGCGGCGAAACCTGGATCGCAGGCACCTACGATCCCGATCTCAATCTCACTTACTGGGGCGTAGCCCAGGCCAAGCCCTGGATGCGGGCCAGCCGCGGAACCGGCAATGGCGCAGCGCTCTATACCAGCAGCACGGTTGCGCTCGATCCCGACACCGGCAAGCTGCGCTGGTATCACAGCCACTCGCCGGGTGAGTCGCTCGACCTGGATGAGGTCTTCGAGCGCGTCCTTATTGACCATGGGGACCAAAAGACCCTGATGACCATCGGCAAGGCGGGCATCCTATGGAAGCTGGACCGCAGCAACGGCAAGTTCCTCGATTACAAAGAGACGGTGCTGCAAAACGTCTTTGTGCACATCGATCCCAGAACCGGCGAGCCGACCTATCGCGACGACATCATCAACGCCAAAACCGGCGAATGGATTCAGTCCTGTCCCAGCGAAGAGGGCGGTCACAACTGGACGGCAACCAGCTACTACCCGCCCGGCGACCTGCTGATTATCCCCATCTCCCAGAGCTGCAATGAGCTGAATGGACATGATGTCGACCGCAAGGTAGGTTCAGGAGGCGTGGCTGCGGCCGTGCGGGTCTATGAGATGCCGGGCAGCAACGGCAATATGGGCAAGCTTGCCGCCTACGACACCAGGACCATGAAGGAGGTCTGGTCGTTTCAGCAGCGCGCACCCTTCCTCACCGCGGTGCTCTCCACCGGCGGAGGCGTCGCCTTTGTGGGAGACTACGACCGCACCTTCAAAGCGGTGGATGTCAGGAACGGCAAAATTCTGTGGCAGACGCAGCTGGGCACGACGGTACAGGGGTATCCGGTCTCATTTAGCATCGACGGCAAACAATATATCGCGGTGACCACCGGCCTGGGGGGCGGCAGCCCGGAGAACATGCCCAACGTGATCCTCACTGAGGTTCATCGCCCGGACAACGGGCAGGCGCTTTATGTGTTCGCTCTGCCGGATGGAGGACCTTGATGAATCTAAGCAAAAGGGATTTTCTGATCTCGAGTCTCAGCCTGGGGGCTGGACTGGTGGCAAAGCAGGCCTTGGCCCAGGGCCAGCAACTGGGCGCCGCGCCGCCGCCGCCGAAACGGGAGCTGCCGCACCGCAAGGTTAAAACCACTCCTCTGTTCAAGGCGCCGCCGGGTTATCCCAACGCGGTCGCCATTGCGCCAGAAGGTCTCTGGGTGGCGGAGCAAAAGGCGCAGAATTACGGCCCCGGCGCCAAGACCACACCCGAAGCCTGTTGGCTGCTCGATTGGAAGGGCAAGTTGCTCAAGACGGTGCGCACCGAATCCTGCAACACCAGCGGCATGGCCTATGGCGACGGCTTCATCTGGATGGGCGCGAACGGCGGTCCGGAAGGCATCTACCAGACGGACATGAGTTCCAGGACGGTTTCCCACCGTCAGATCCCATTGGGTCCACCCAGTGATGGCGGCGGCTGCCACGGCTTGATGTGGCACGAGGACAAACTGTGGATCGTAGCCAATCGACTGCGCGCCATTCTGCGGGTCGATCCCAAAACCTGGGAGCCGGAGTTCATCATTCCCATCACCACGGCACGCTGGCACGGCATTGCCTGGGACGATGGGGCCATCTGGATGGTGACGGGCAGCTCAGATGTGGATCGATTTATTGAGCAGGACGGCAAGCTCGTCCACACCACCACGCCCGGTCTGGTCAAGTACGACGCAGCGACAGGGAGACCCCTGGAAACAGCGGAGTTCATCGAGGGATCCGCTGACCCTCATGGCTTGGCGATGTACAACGGCAAGCTGATCAGCTGCGACGCCGGCGTGGGGCCGCCGGGTTTTGACCTCACGCATAGCCCAAATAGCGGCTATATCTTTCAAATTGATTTCATCTAGGAGAGCCGGTTCCCTAACAAAGGACGGGTGCCCCATATCTCGCTCGTTTTTCGCGAGATGTGGGATACCACCGATGTTTACCGCTAAGTGCATCGGGTGAATTGAGAGTCAGGGGGAAAGAGCAGTGGTATCCCACATCTCGCGAAAAACGAGCGAGATATGGGGCCCACCCGTCCCTTTACTAGGGAACCAGCAGCTACCGGGCTAGCCGATCTTGGTCAGTTGGCCCTGGTTCAGTTCCTTCCAGTTCCGTCCGTTGTCTTCACTGAACTCGGTACGGAAGTGCATGACCTTGTCGGAAAGAAATTCGTCGTTGGTCAGGAACATGATCGTTTTGTCCTGATTCTGCACCTCAGTGCCAAAGCTCCAGATGTTTCCCTTAACCTGCATCGGTACTTCCCGCGGAGAATCGTCTTTGTCCACCCCGAAGAATTTGTAGGTCTTGTTTGCCTCGTCGTAGGTGTACACAGACAAGCTGTTGCTGACGCCGTTGACGCCGTTCATCAGGTGGTCACACAGGATAAAGCCATGGTGCGGCGACCAGGTGCATGTCATTTCAGAGGTTACGGAAGCAGCTTCACTATAAGGGGTAGTCATTACCTGGGTCTTGGATTCCCAGGTACCCACCCAGACATCCATCTTGGTTAACTCTGGCGCAACCGTAGGTGTTACCAAATGATCACTAGCGAGAGCCAGCGTGCTGGCTGCAACAACCGCAATATAAATCCCTCGTAGGAAATTCTTACGCATCCGATCCCCTTGCTCTGCTGGTAGAAACGAGCTGATGATACAACTTTTAGGGGATAGGTGAACATTATTCGCTGCAGGTCAATGGTACTCACAGGATCAAAAGTGCTTGCGCTGGAGTAACGTAACGTAACAAATACCCGGTCGGTCTACCGGTGTTTCTGCATGATCTGCTCCAAAACCTCCCGTGAGGGACGTGTCCGCGATTCCGGAAGCGTGGCCAGTGGCTCGTCCACCAGGTTCAACATGTCCGTGAAGCTGGGTTTGGTGGTGTCGACGTAAAAGACCCCGGTCAGGACTTCGCCCTTCTCGTGCGCCTCCATCAGTGCGGTGACCGCGCCAATGCGGCTGGTCGGGTTGTACTCCGGATGGAGCTTGCGCAGCCTCAGGTGGGAGCCGTCGTGCATTTCCACATCGTAGGTGGTCCCAGGGTCGTAATCCACGGAGATCTCTTCGAAGGACGGAACGAATCCAACCTCGTTCACCGCCTCTTCGTGCTCCTGGACATACTTGTAGCTCTTGGTCGATCCCTCGTGGTCGTTGAAGGTAACGCAGGGCGAGATCACGTCAAGCATGACGGTGCCACGGTGGGCAATCGCCGCCTTGAGCATGGCCAGCAGCTGCTTCTTGTCTCCGGAGAAGGACCGGCCCACAAAGGTCGCACCCAGTTCCACGGCCATCACGCAGGTGTCGATCGCCGGCAGGTCATTCACCACCCCGGTCTTGAGCTTGGAACCGACATCGGCAGTAGCTGAGAATTGCCCCTTGGTCAGACCGTAAACGCCATTGTCTTCAATGATATAGATGAGCGGAAGGTTACGCCGCATGAGGTGGGCGAACTGGCCAAAGCCGATGGAAGCCGTGTCTCCGTCGCCGCTGACACCGAGGCCCCTCATGGTGTGGTTGGCCATGAGCGCGCCGGTGGCCACCGAGGGCATGCGCCCGTGTACGCTGTTGAAGCTGTGGGCGCGGTTCATGAAATAGGCCGGCGTCTTGGAGGAGCAACCGATACCGGAAAGCTTCATCACCCGCTCCGGCGCGACTCCCATCTCATACATGGCATCGACAATGCGCTCGGAAATGGCGTTGTGCCCGCATCCGGCGCAGAGGGTCGTCTTGCCTCCGCGATAGTCGAGTACCTGCAGACCCAGGCGATTTTTCTTGGGACCGGGAGCCACCGGTGGATTCAACGTCGTCGCCATTAGATTTCCTCCTGAAGAACCAGCTTGTCGGTTACGGTGCGCGCGTCCAGCGGCAAGCCGTCAAAGTGGCGAATACTTCTCAATTTGGTGATGTCGGCCACGGGAAGATCCAGCTTGAGCAAACTGAGCATTTGCCCGTCGCGATTCTGTTCGATCACGTAGATCTTGCTGTGAGCAGCGATAAAGGCATGCACCTCGGGCGAAAAGGGGAAGGCCCGGAGCCGGAGATAGTCGGTTTCCAGCCCATATTCCTTCTTCAACTGATCGCGGCTTTCGCGCACCGCGAAATCAGAACTCCCGAAGGCAATCAATCCAATCTTGGACTTGCCAGTCTGCACCACTTCCGGTGCAGGTACCAGGGTACGGGCAGTCTGGAACTTCCGGTCCAGCCGCTCCATCAGGTTCTGATAGTCGTCCGGCCGCTCGGTATAGAGCGCCTTCTCGTTGTGGCCGCTGCCCCGGGTGAAATAGGCAGCCTTGGGATGGTCGGTTCCGGGCAGCGTCCGGTAAGGAATGCCGTCGCCATCCACGTCTTTATAGCGCTCGAACCCGCCCAGCCGTTCCAGATCTTCTTTGGAAAGAACCTTGCCCCGCTTCAATGGCGTCTCGGGGTAGACGAACGGATCAGACATCCAGTTGTTCATGCCGATATCGAGGTCGGAGAGAACAAAGACGGGCGTCTGCAGTTGTTCGGTGAGGTCGAAGGCCTCCATCGCGAACTGGTAGCACTCGGTGACGGAAGCGGGGAGCAACATGATGTGCTTGGTGTCACCATGCGAAAGGTAGGCGATCGACAGCAGGTCGCCCTGCATGGTGCGCGTCGGCATACCGGTAGAAGGGCCAACCCGCTGAATATCGAAGATGACTCCGGGGATCTCGGCAAAATAGCCCAGCCCGGCAAACTCCGCCATCAGGGAAATACCAGGACCTGAGGTGGAGGTCATGGAACGCGCTCCGGCCCAGCCCGCGCCGAGCACCATACCGATGGCGGCCAGTTCGTCTTCCGCCTGCACAATGGCGAAACTTGCCTTGCCGTCTGGTTCCACGCGATGCTTCTTCATGAAGTCGATGAGACTTTCGACCACTGAAGACGAGGGCGTGATGGGATACCAGGTGACCACCGTGACCCCGGCAAACATGGCGCCCAGAGCGGCCGCGGCATTGCCATCGATGATGATTTTGCCTTCGGTCGCGTGCATGGGCTCGAGCGCCAGGGGGTCCTGCTTGGTCAGGGACTGTTGGGCAAACTCGTAGCCGGCTTTGATGGCTCCCCAGTTCAGATCAGCGGCCTTCTGCTTCTTGGCGAACTGGCGTCGCACAGCGTCTTCGACTGCGACCATGTCCATGGCGAGCAGCTGCGCCACTACGCCCACATAGATCATGTTACGGACCAGCTTACGCAGCTTGGCCTCAGGGCAAACCGCAGCCGTCAGCTTGTCGAAGGGGACGGGATAGCAGACCACGTCGTCACGATATTGCTTGAGGTTCAAGGCCTCGTCGTAGATGGCGGCAGCGCCGGCAGGCAGGGAGAGAATGTCTTCCTTTGCGGTTTCGGCATTCATGGCCACCAGGAGTTCGATTTCCCGCTTGCGTGCGACGTAGCCCTGTTTGCTGGCGCGAATGGTGTACCAGGTGGGCAAGCCTGCGATGTTCGATGGAAAGAGATTCTTACCGCTTACCGGGATGCCCATCCCGAATATGCTCTTTAGCAGCACCAGATTGGCAGACTGCGACCCGGACCCATTAACCGTCGCTACCTGGATGCTGAAGTCATTTACGATCCGCTTGGATGTTGGCGTTTGTAGAACCGCTGAGCTACCCGCTCCGGGTGCTCCCACGGCAACGTCTCCTGTCGCCATTTGGCAGGATTCCTTCCCCGATGAATTCAGCGGCACCATCGCCGGCCAGGCTTTTTTGACTACGCCTGAATCAAGAAGGACCCTGATCTCCGCTCAGGACATTATAGTTCAGCGCATTCCCCTGCCTTCGCCTGTGGCGCTTAATGGCTCTAATTTGCTACTGGGCGGAAGTAACTGTTGTGTCAATGGTGATCGGCTCTTTGGAGCGCGGGCTCGATCCCAATCTGGTACGTGTGGCCGGTGTGGGAAACAAGGAATGTCATTGTTTTGAAGAGCCACCCAACCGCCGGCTGATTCCGGCCCAGTCGGAACTACAATCATGGAATGCTGCTTGAAGGAATCTTCGCTGCGGTAACGACCTGTTTTTATCCAGATGGGCGGCCTTATTGGCGCAAGCTGGAACAGAATGTTGATCGCTACTCCCGCACGCCCATGAGCGGGATGGTGTTGCTGGGCTCGACGGGCGAGGCCGTCATGTTGAGCGACGAGGAGTCGCGCCAGGCATTGCGCGTAGCCCGTGACGCAAGCGCGCCGGACAAGGTATTACTCGCCGGAGTGGGCCGGGAAAGCGTATTTGAGACCCTGCGCCAGGCGGATTACGCGGCGGCCCTCGATTACGATGCAGTGCTCGTGCGCACTCCGCACTACTATCGGAAGCAGCTGCGAAACCGCGAGATGCTGACCTATTACCAGGCGGTGGCCGACCGTTCCCCCCTGCCGGTGCTTCTTTACAGCGTGCCAGGATGCACGGCCTACGACCTGCCGATCGAGGTGGTCGCTGAGCTGGTGATGCACCCGAATATTGTGGGGATGAAGGACTCCAGCGGCAACGTGGACCGGATCGCTCAGCTGGTCCATGCCGCGAGTTCCTTCAAAAAGCGAAGTGTTCCGGTAACCACAGTGTTTTCCGCAGTGACTTCGCGCATGTTGCGATCTTCCGAAGAGCTGGCCGAGAGCCCTGCCACTTTTGTGGCTGCTGACCAGCTTGGTTCGGGCACGACAGCCCTGGCGGTGAAGCCGCCCAAGCCGGCGCTCAAGACACGGACCCGGGAAGTTGGATTTCAACTGCTCTGCGGCTCTGCCCAAACACTCTACCCTTCGCTGGAAGCGGGAGCCACCGGCGGTGTGCTGGCCCTGGCAACCTTTGCCCCACAAGCCTGCCAGGAGGTCTACACCGCATGGAAGGAGAACGACGCGGTGCTGGCGGCGGATAAGCAGCGGCGCATTGTGCGGGCGGGCATCGAGGTTTGCGGCAAGATGGGGATTCCGGGCGTAAAGTACGCGCTGGACCTAAATGGATATTATGGAGGTCGGCCCAGAATGCCCTTGCTGCCCCTGGTCGCGGAAGAGCAGCGGCTGGTGGAAGAACTAACCTTCGATATCCGCAACTAAAGCAAAGGCTGCGGAAACAAGCTGAACGAAGGGCACGGCTTCAGTCGTGCCGTAAATGTATTGCGCGGGGGCGGCTTTAGCCGCTGAGGTACGGTTTTTCACGGTAATTCCGTGCAGGTACAAGTTTGGAAAAGCGTACCTCAGGGGCTAAGCGGATACCGCGAGGAAAGACATCTGTTCTTCCCTCGGTAGCCGCAGCTAAGGCCTTCATAGCTGGGCTTGGTGCGGCACGGCTGAAGCCGTGCCCTTCGTTAAACGTGTTTTCCGCAGCCTGCAAAGCCCAGACCTACCCGACAGCAGCTTTTTACGCAGTCTGCTAGTGCGCGACAACCGGTTCCCGGCGCAGTTCCTGTAGGGCGTTGACGGTGATCTGGCGCCGCTGGGTCGCGGCGATTCCTTCCGCCGCCGCTCGGGCTGCGGCAATGGTCGTGATGGTGGAGATTCTCTGGGTTACCGCCGCCCGGCGAATGGCCCTCTCGTCAAAGAACGTGTCCTGGCCGTGCGGCGTGTTGATGATCAACTGAATCCGCTCACCCTTGATCAAATCCACCACGTTCGGCCGGCCCTCCTTGACCTTGTAGACATGCTCAACCACCATGCCGGCCCGCTCCAACACATCGCTGTACCCTGGGTGGCCACCAGGTGAAAACCTAGTTCCACATATTGCCGGGCAAGATCCACAATTACGGCCTTGTCGCGGTCATTCACGCTGAAAAAGACCGTGCCCTTTACCGGCAACACCTGTCCCGCCGAGAGCTGCGCTTTGGCAAAGGCCTCACCGAAATTATCCGCCACGCCCATCACTTCCCCGGTGGACTTCATCTCCGGTCCCAACACCGTATCCACCCCGGGAAACTTGTTCCAGGGAAAGACCGGCGACTTGACGAAAAAGTGACTGCCCGTAGCAAGATCCGTGCGCTCGGCAACCTGCTCCGGCATCAGCTCGCGCAAAGTACGCCCAGTCATCAGGCGCGCCGCTATTTTGGCCAACGGCACTCCGGTCGCCTTGGAGACATAGGGCACGGTGCGGGAAGCGCGTGGATTGACTTCGATGACGAAGACCTTATCCTGTTCCCCGGACTTGCGCTGAATCGCGAACTGCAGATTGACCAGGCCCACCACGTTCAGAGCCAGTGCCAGCTTGCGCGTGTAAGTGCGAATCGTCTCCAGGGTGGAGGGCGCCAGATCGGCGGCAGGCAGCACGCAGGAAGAGTCACCGGAATGAATGCCCGCTTCCTCAATATGCTGCATGATCCCGGCAATCACCACGTCTCTGCCGTCACACAACGCGTCCACGTCGACTTCCACTGCATCCTCGAGAAAGTGGTCGACCAGTACCGGGCGTTCCTGGGAGTACTCCACCGCTTCCTTCATGTAGCGGCTCACCGCATCGGCGTCATAGGCAATCACCATCGCCCGGCCGCCCAGTACGTAGGAGGGCCGCACCAGCACCGGATAGCCGACGCGCTCCGCGCCCGCTACCGCTTCTTCAATGGTGGTCACCATCGCGCCCGGCGGCTGGGGAATATTCAGGTCCTCCAACAGCCGCCCAAAGCGCTTGCGGTCTTCGGCCAGGTCGATGGATTCGGGAGAAGTGCCCAGGATCTTTATGCCCGCAGCCTTCAGCGGGATGGCGAGATTCAACGGAGTCTGACCGCCGAATTGCACGATCATGCCGATGTCGGCCCCTGAGGAAGCCTCGTGCTCATACACGGCCAAGACATCTTCGAGGGTGAGCGGTTCGAAGTACAACCGGTCGCTGGTGTCGTAATCGGTCGACACCGTCTCCGGATTGCAGTTGACCATGATGGTTTCGTAATCGTCGTCGCGCAGCGCAAACGCAGCATGGCAGCAGCAGTAATCGAACTCGATGCCCTGCCCGATGCGGTTCGGTCCGCTGCCCAGAATAATGACTTTGCGTCTCGCCGTCGGCGGGGCCTCATCTTCCTCTTCGTAGGTGGAGTACAGATAAGGCGTGTCGCTCTCGAACTCAGCCGCGCAGGTGTCCACCTTCTTGAATACCGGCAGGACGCCGTGGCGCCGCCGCAGTTCCCTGACCGGAGCCGCTCCATCCAGGCCATCAAGGTTCCATTCTTCGGCGATCCTGGCATCGGAGATACCCATCCGCTTAACCTTGCGCAGAAAATCCGCCGGCATGGTTTCCGAGCGAATACTCGGCAAGCTTCTGGATGGTCTCCGTCACTTCCTTGATCTGGTAGAGAAACCAGGGATCCATCGAAGTCATGCGGGCTACTTCCCGCACCGAGAGCCCAGTGCGCAAGGCATAGCGGATGTAGTTCAGCCGCTCCGGTTGCGGAGTCACCAGGCGCTGCGTCAGCCGCCGCGGCTCAATCACCTCCGACCGTATGCTCTTGCCCGTGTCCAGCGAACGGAGCGCCTTCATCAGCGCTTCTTTGAAGGTGCGGCCCAGGGCCATGACTTCGCCTACAGACTTCATCTGCGGCCCCAGGTTCTCATCGGCCCCGGGAAACTTCTCGAATTGCCACTTGGGAATCTTGACCACCACGTAATCGATGGAGGGCTCAAAGCAAGACGGCGTCTTTTGCGTGATGTCGTTGGGAATCTCATCGAGCGTATAGCCGACAGCCAGCTTGGCGGCGATTTTGGCGATGGGAAAACCGGTCGCTTTGGAAGCCAGCGCCGAAGACCGCGATACCCGCGGATTCATCTCGATCACGGTCATCCGGCCGGTGGCAGGGTTGATGGCGAACTGCACGTTGGACCCGCCGGTCTCGACGCCGATTTCGCGCATCACGCGGATCGCCGCGTCGCGCATCGATTGGTACTCACGATCGGTCAGGGTCTGGGCCGGCGCTACGGTGATGGAATCGCCGGTGTGCACGCCCATGGGGTCCATGTTCTCGATGGAGCAAATGATGATCACGTTGTCGGCGAGATCGCGCATCACCTCGAGCTCGTACTCTTTCCAGCCCAGCACCGACTCTTCGATCAGACATTCGTGCACCGGAGAAAGATCGAGCCCGCGAGCCAGGATATCCATCAGCTCTTCGCGGTTGTAGGCCAGGCCGCCGCCTGAGCCGCCCAGGGTAAAGGACGGCCGGATGATGACCGGGAAGCCGATCTTGGCCGCGAATTCCGCGCCATCGCGAATGTTGTTGACCAGCGCAGAGCGCGGGACATCGAGCCCGATGCGCGCCATGGCGTCCTTGAACAGGAGCCGGTCTTCGGCTTTCTTGATGGCTTCGAGGCGGGCGCCGATCATTTCCACGTCGTATTTGTCGAGAGTGCCGGAGTCGGAAAGATCGACAGCCAGATTGAGAGCTGTCTGGCCGCCCACCGTAGGCAGCAGGGCAAATTTGCCTATGCGTTGGCCATTGGCGTCGAGTCATCCGCTCGCATTCCTTGCGGATGATCTCTTCCACGTATTCCCGGGTCAAGGGCTCGATATACGTGCGGTCGGCAAGTTCGGGATCGGTCATGATGGTCGCGGGATTGGAATTCACCAGCACCACCTCATAGCCTTCCGCCTTGAGCGCCTTGCAGGCCTGGGTGCCGGAGTAATCGAACTCCGCCGACTGCCCAATCACGATCGGACCCGACCCGATCACTAGAATTTTGGTTATATCGTTCCTGCGTGGCATTTTATTTTTCCATTCGATTCGCGCTCGGAGAAGACACGGCCGCGGCCTTTTTCTTCTGGTCTAGGAGGACGGTTTCCTGGCTCTGAAGGGGCGGGGCTTCAGCCCCGCCGTTAGATCTAATTAGAAGAGCGGCTTTAGCCGCTGAGGGATCGGGTCCAGATTCACCGCAAGGTACCGGTAATCCTCAGAGGCTGAGCAGAGCTTGCTCTTGACCGGATTGCGACGGATGTAGTCGACATGACGATCCCAATCCTCAGCATCTCGAATCCGATGATCGGAAAACCCCGCCTGCCAGATATCGTGTTTCCAACTAAAAGCCTGCCTTGCACGGAAAGAGAAGCCGCCCTTGATATTCTGCATCGCCCTCTCGAGACCGTCTTGGGGCGAGAGGATCGCATGGAAATGGTCTGGCATGACGACATAGGCATGAAGCTGATAAGAGCTGCCTCGGTAGTGCTGCAAAACTTCCTCCATCAATACTGCCCACCGCTCATGGCGAAAGAAAGGTTGCCGATCAACAGTCTGAGAGCTGACAAGTATGACTCTCCGCTTCTCCTGACTATCTCTCTGGCCGGTCGCATATTTCCCTCAGGGGCTAAAGCCACTCAATTTGATACTGTAACGGACGGGCTAAAGCCCGTCCCCTTCAACAACACCACATCCCGCTCGTCTTGCTCCGCACCCAAGCCCGCGAGGTTCGTTTGGAGCCGGCGACCTTTGCCAAGCTCGGACCACGCCGGGTTTTGAAGGGGCGGGGCTTCAGCCCCGCCGTAAGACCTGCGCCCTATGAGCGGCTTTAGCCGCTGAGGGAACACAAGCTGACCGAAAACATGTTCATCCCTTCCACTCTTCCATCATTTTCCGGAAGTCCTTGAAGAGATAGTTGGAGTCGTGGGGGCCCGGGCTGGCCTCGGGATGGTATTGCACGCTGAAGAGTGGCAGCGTGCGATGACGCAGGCCCTCCAGCGTGTTGTCGTTCAGGTCGACGTGGGTAAGCTCGACCTCGCTCTGGTTGATCGAATCCGGATCGACAGCAAAATTATGGTTGTGCGCGGTGATCTCTACTTTGCCCGTTTGGGTCTGTTGTACAGGATGGTTGCCGCCGTGATGGCCAAACTTAAGCTTGTACGTCTTGCCACCAAGGGCCAGGCCGATCAATTGGTGCCCCAGACAAATGCCAAACATCGGCCTGCGTCCAACAAGCTTGCGGATATTCTCCTGGGCGTAGGTGACCGGCTCCGGATCGCCCGGCCCGTTGGATAGAAAAATCCCGTCGGGCTTCAGAGCGAGCACATCCTCAGCCGACGTTTCCGCCGGCACCACCGTCACCCGGCATGCTTCACGGGCCAGCATGCGCAGGATATTGTGCTTGATGCCAAAGTCATAAGCGACTACATGCAGATCCGGTGGAGGTAACTTGAGGCTCTCGTCCCCTTGCATCAGGGGATCGCCGTTGAAGTTTCGCCGGTCGTTACAGTCCCACTCGTAGGCCGCCTTGGTGCTCACCACCTTGGCCAGATCGGTGCCATCCATCTTGCGGATGCCCCGTGCCTTGAGGATGAGCTTTTCAGGATCGGTCTCGAGCGATGAAATGACCCCGCGCAGCGCGCCATGGGTACGCAGATGACGAACCACAGCGCGCGTATCGATCTCCGCGATGACAGGAACGTCAAAGCGCTCGAGGTATTCTTCGGTCACTTGCTGCGAGCGCCAATTGGAGCTTATGGGCGAGAACTCGCGCGTGACCAAACCCTCGATGTACGGGCGGCTGGCCTCGTTGTCGGCAGCATTGGTTCCGTAGTTTCCGATTTGCGGATTGGTCAGGACAACAATCTGTCCTGCATAGGAGGGATCGGTGAAGATTTCCTGATAGCCCGTCAGGGCGGTATTGAAAACCACTTCGCCAAAACATTCGCGTCTGGCGCCATAGCTCTCACCGCGGAAGATGCGCCCGTCTTCGAGGGCGAGGATTGCCTGCATCGCTTCTCCGTAGAGTGGATTCAGTCAAGTTTAACAGGTATGGAGCACTCAGTGTGGGGTGCTTAGTGGATAACGCCCATGTCCTCCGCCGGCCAATAAACAAACGACGCTTTGCCGTAGATCAGATCCCTCGGCACCGGTCCAAAGTCGCGGCTGTCACTGGAAATCGAGCGATGATCGCCCATGACGAAATACT
Organism: uncultured Acidobacteriaceae bacterium; assembly: GCA_963785315.1. Lineage (GTDB taxonomy): Bacteria > Acidobacteriota > Terriglobia > Terriglobales > Acidobacteriaceae > PALSA-350. Next base: position 360,198 of record CAWAUX010000005.1, read on the forward strand.
GGTCAGGCTGAATCACCATCGCATCCTGTGACCGGCTGTCGTGGAACCTTCTGGGCACATAAGGCTCAGGTAACAGCCTGCCGTTGATGTAGGTGCGGCCATCATCGATGCGCAGCTCATCGCCCGGCACTGCAATGACGCGCTTGATGTAGCTCTTCTGCGGATCGCGCGGATAGTGGAAAACCACCACATCGCCGCGATGGATTCCCTCGAAGTGATAGACGAACTTGTTAATGAAGAGCCGGTCCTGATCTCCCAGGCGAGGCAACATACTGGTGCCCTCCACCCGTACCGGCTGATAGAGAAAAGTGATGATGAAAAAAGAGACGGCGAGAGAAAACAGCATGTCGCGTCCCCATAGCCAGAAACTGCGTCCCGGCAACTCCACCGCCGCCTGGGGCAACGACTCTTGCAGTACGGCGGGCTCTGGCCCGCTCTTATCTTCTTCCGGGTTCATCGATCTTCCCACTCACTTCTATAGGGTTCAGTTGCAGCCCGGGCTGCCGAAGGGACACAGAATTCGCTGCTTCCCCGCATGGGTTGCTGTTGGCTGGCGGGAACCATCTGCGCCTGCCCGTTGGCCTGATTGTTACCCGCGAGTTGCGATTGCTGCAAAACCAACGGCCGCTGCAAAACCATCTCCACCGATGTTCCTGAAGGAATCACAATATCATTGCCGCGCGTGAAGAGGGTGTAGAGGGTGCCTGCAGCCGCGCCGGCGAGCGAACCGTAGCCGACATTTTTCGCCACATCTCCCGTCTCGGCGCCGCCGAAGACGCCGGCTCCCGCACCGATGGCCGCGCCCTTGGCAATGTTGCCTACGTCACGCCCTTTGCTTCCCGCCTGCTCCACCGTGCCTTCACTGTCCTTCACCTTGGGCCCGTCGGATCCAGGCAGGCTATTCAGGACGCCGGGAACTTCGACTACCGATCCATTAGGGAAAATCATGGTGGTAAAGTGCAGGTCAATTTGCGCCCGCCCCTTCACCCGGCCCGGCCGCACGACATGATCCACCACACCTTGCACGTAAACCCCGACCGGAATCATCACCCGCGAGCCGCCCACCACAGGAAAAGACGATACGAGGTAAACGCCATCTCCCTGCTGCGCGGTCTTGGTGTTGATCCCGCTCTTGAGCGAGAGCAGCACCTTGGTTCCCGCAGGAACCGTGAATGTCTGGGATGGTGTTTCGGCGGCATGTGCGGGCGTCGCGGCTGTCGTTTGCCCGAGCCCGTGGACGGCTGCCATGCCAGCCAGCAACACGAGTACGGCGAACTTCCCGTGAGCGTCCATCCCGTCAGCCTCAGGCTACAAGTATAGACGGCTGGGGACAGCGTTCGGGAGCAATGCCAGGGATTTGTCGCGAATTGGGGCGTCCATGAGCGTGCCGGTCAGCTAACATGCTTGATTACCAGCCCACGCTTGAGCGATATGGAACGTCTGTGCCTTACGCTTACGTTCATCCATTAGATAAACGTATGGCTTAGAAACGCAAACCTATGTCTCCACCCCAGGTCATAATTCCCTCCTCCGCTTCCGCGCAGCGCCAACAATTCGCTGCCGCCTACTCCGTCCTCGAGCAGGGGATTTCGCAACAGGCTTTTCCCGGGGCGTGCTTCGGCGTGCTGGCGCAGGGCGAGGTGGTGGCGCTGGATGGAATCGGCGGCTTTACCTACGGGCAACCAACCGAGCCGGTGAACGCTTCCACCATATATGACCTGGCCAGCGTCACCAAGGTGATCGCGACCACTTCCATGGCTATGCTGCTGTATCAGAGGGGACAGCTCTCACTCGACCAGCCTTTGGTGCAGATTTTTCCCGCCTTCTCCCAAGAAGAAGGCCGCGAGGGGGCCAAGTGACATTACGCATGTTGCTGGCGCACAGCTCGGGATTGCCCGGCTACGCTCGCCTCTTCGAAGTTGCTCGAGACCGGGAGGCATTGCTCCATGCCTGCCTCCGCCTGCCTCTCGAAGCCGCGCCAGGCAGCCGCGCGGAGTACTCCGACCCCGGCTTCATCTTGCTCGGGCGCGCCCTCGAAATCATTGCCGGGGAGAGCGTGGAAGACTTTTGTTCACGCGAGGTTTTTTCTCCCCTGGGGATGACTAGCACCTGTTTCCGGCCGCCAGAGGAATGGCGATCCGCCATCCCTCCCACCGAAGAGGACTTGACCTTTCGCCGCCGCATCATACAAGGAGAGGTCCAGGATGAAAATTGCTTCATACTTGGGGGAGCAAGCGGCCATGCCGGTCTTTTCTCTAATGCACTGGATCCGCTGCTTTACGCGCAATCTCTGTTCGACGAGCAGCTCTTCACGGCGGAGACGATTCGACTCTTCACCACGCGCGCCCTACCGGCAGACAGCTCCCGGGCGCTGGGCTGGGATACACCTTCCCAGCCATCGTCCTCCGGCAGGTTCTTCAGTCGCCACTCTGCCGGCCATCTCGGCTACGCAGGAACTTCCCTGTGGATCGACTTCGAACGCCGGCTCGCGGTCGTACTGCTCACCAATCGTACCTGGCCGCACCGCCAGAGCCAGGCCATTCGTACTATCCGTCCTGCCTTCCATGACGCCATTCTGCAAAACATTGGGCCGGGCTAAATGCCATAACCCAAAAGTGTTTGCGTGGATGGCACGTTATGCCCTAATTTCAGAGCCAAGCATGGCCGGTTAGAGATAAAATCATATAGTTGAGTGGGAGCTGAATAAACCAACATGGCCACGACAAGTACCCTTCACACGGAGACAGGCGCCGGCAACGAGACAAGCAACGAACAGCCGCAAGACCTGCACGATCTGACGACAGAAAGTTCTAACGAAGCCTCGATGGGCTTCGATACTAAGTCTGCCCTCGAAATTGCACGCATCATCAACCACGAAGATTCAAAGATTGCCGCCGCAGTGAAGAAGTCGTTGCCCGAGATCGCTCTGGTCATCGACATGGTCGCGCGCAGCCTGCGCGACGGGGGACGCCTGATTTACGTGGGCGCCGGCTCCAGCGGCCGCATCGCCGGGCTGGACTCTTCCGAATGTCCGCCGACCTTTTCTACCCCTCCGCAAAGCGTCCAATACATCATGGCGGGCGGCCCCAAAGCTCTGGCGTCGGCAGTGGAAGTGAATGAAGATTCAACCGAGTTGGGACAGCGTGATATTGCCCGCCGTCGCCCAACTCGCAAAGACGTGGTCATCGGGCTCTCTTCGAGCGGCCGCACGCCTTACGTCGTAGCCGCGGTGGAGTATGCCCGCGCCCGTGGCGCCAAGACCGCCGCCGTCACCTGCAATCACAACACGCCGCTTTCCTCCGCCGCAGACATCTGCATCGTTGCTGAAGTGGGGCCGGAAGTCGTTTCCGGTTCGACCCGCATGAAGGCCGCCACGGCGCAGAAGATGGTGCTCAACATGATCACCACCGGCGCCATGACCCGCCTGGGCTATGTCTATGACAATCTCATGGTCAATGTGCACATGCAGAACACCAAGCTGGTGGAGCGCGGCATCAGTATTCTGATGCGCGCCTGCAACATCGACCGCGACCAGGCCGTGCTCACCATCAAGTCCGCCGGACGCAGCGTGCCCGTCGCCCTGGTGATGCTCAAGGCGGGAGTCGACAAGCCCGAAGCAGTGCGCCGCCTGGCTAAGTCGGACGGAAATGTACGGTTGGCGATCGAAGATACAACGCTCGAGTTATAGCACCACCACTTAAGAGTTACCCAGCGCAAGTTACAGGCAAGGAGTCCCCCACCGGGCCATCATGGATAAGTTTGTTATTCGCGGCGGTAACCCGCTGCTAGGAACGATTCGGGTGAGCGGAGCCAAAAACTCCGCCCTGCCCTGCATGGCCGCCGCGATTCTCACCGAAGACGAAGTGGTCCTGGAGAACATCCCCCAGGTCCGCGACATCGAGACCGAGCGCAGACTGCTGACTTCGATGGGCGCCGAGGTCGAACTCGGCTATGGCCGCGCACAACACCGCACCACGATCAGTTGCCGCGTGCTCTCTGACCCCACTGCCAAGTATGAGATCGTCAAGACCATGCGTGCGTCTTCGCTGGTGTTGGGTCCCCTGGTGGCGCGCTGCGGGCTCGCCCGCGTAGCCCAGCCTGGCGGTTGCGCCATTGGCGATCGCCCCATCGATATGCATCTCAAAGGCCTGGAAGCGATGGGTGCAGTCATCGTGCAGGAACACGGCTATCTGGAAGCGCGCGCCGAACGGTTGCGTGGCGCGCATATAGTTTTCGACAAGATCACAGTCACAGGCACCGAAGACCTGCTCATGGCAGCTGTTCTGGCTGAGGGCGAGACGGTGATGGAGAATTGCGCGCGCGAACCCGAGGTAACCGACCTGGCTGCTCTGCTGGTGGCCATGGGGGCGAATATTCAGGGCGCGGGCACGGCGACCATCCGGGTGCAGGGCGTAAGCAAGCTTCACGGCGCCAAACACCGTATCAATCCCGATCGCATCGAAGCTGGAACCTTTCTCGTGGCGGGTGCTATCAGCTGGCGGCGACCTGGTGGTGGCCAATTGTCAGCCGGCGCATCTCTCCGCCCTGGTTGGCAAGCTCGAAGCCTGTGGAGTACGCGTCACGCCCATGGGTTCCGATTCGTTGCGCGTGCGCAGCGAGGGCAATCTGCAGGCGAACGATATCTCTACCGAAGAGTATCCCGGCTTTCCCACTGACATGCAGGCGCAATACATGGCGCTGGCTACACAAGCTGAAGGCACCACCACGGTGGTAGAGAACATTTTTGAGAATCGCTTCATGCACGTGGGCGAATTGGTGCGCATGGGTGCGAATATCAAGGTGGATGGGCGGACAGCAACGGTGCGAGGGAAAACGCCGCTCTCCTCGGCGGTGGTCATGTGCTCCGATCTACGCGCCTCAGCTTCGCTGGTGCTGGCCGCACTGGTGGCGGATGGCGAGTCCATCCTCGACCGCGTCTACCATATCGACCGCGGATACGAGCGGATTGAGGAAAAGCTGCGCGGCGTTGGCGCGCAGATTCGTCGCATGGGTGACCTCTTCCCTGATGGCAAGCGCGATGTAGCAATGGCGGCTCAGGTCTCGTAAACCTTTCCTGCGACCCAGTCTGGCATTCCTGCATCCGATGCACTATGCCAGACAAAGACGCAGCTCTTCGTGATCACCTAGTAGAACTCCTCCGCGGCGGCAGTGCGCACGTCGACATGCTTACTGCACTGAAGGGCTTTCCCGCGAAGCTCCACGGCGCAAAGCCGGAGAATGCGCCTCACTCCGGGTGGGAGCTTCTGGAACACATGCGTTTCACGCTCCATGATTTGTTGGATTATTCCACCAACGATAAGTACGTGGAAAAGAAGTTCCCAGAGGATTATTGGCCGGCATCCGCTGAGCCCCCATCCAAGGAAGCGTGGAACGACGCAGTAAGAGCGCTCGCGGAGGACCTGAAAGCTTTTGAAAAGCTGGTTAAGGATCCGCACAGCAATCTGTATGCGCAAATTCCCTGGGGCGAACAAGAGCACACCCTTTTGCGTGAAGTACTATTAGCCGCCGATCACAACAGCTATCACACCGGCGAGCTCGTATTCCTCCGCCGCCTGCTGGGCGCCTGGAAAGGTTGAGGTCAAACTCTGTCCTGGCCAGGGATCGTGGGTGTTGAAAATCTGTTCTTTCGGGCTTTCGCTCGCTGAGGATCGGTTCTTTCAGCTAAACCCTGTCCTAACAACATAGGACGGGTGCCCCACATCTCGCTCGTTTTTCGCGAGATGTGGGATTCCGCGAACCTCAGCATGCGTGTGTCGATTGGCAGAGGGGATATTGAGATTTGTGGAATCCCACATCTCGCGAAAAACGAGCGAGATGTGGGGCACCCGTCCTATGTGGCACGATTTAAATCTTTAGGTGGTCTTTCTCTCACTTCCAGCTGACGGCGAGCTGCCAGCGCATTTGACGCTTTGCTGTCTTGCGCAGGACACGCTCGAATTCTTCCATCTCGCGCAGAACGGCCGGGGTCTCTGTACCTAGCGCGGTCGGCGACGCCTTCAGATGATCGAGCAGGGTACATACGGTAATCAGACCATCCTCAGGCGAAAACCACTGCGGGGGAGGTAACGTTTTCGCCCACTCCGGGTCGCCTGCGCCTTCTTCCAGCAGCAAGGCCATGGAGTTCTCATCGGCGGAGAAGAACTCCAACAACGGCTTGACCCCAATGCGCTGTGCCATCTTCTCCAGAGCATCCTCGTTGCGAGCGAGCGCCCTGCCATTTACGAAGATGTCGAAGCCGGGGTCCTCGCCTTCGACGACGATGTATAAAGTTGCGCCCATCGCCTGCAGTTTATCCCATCCTTATGCCAGATTAGGCTTCCTTGCTCGATCAATTACCAAGAAGGGAAACAGTATCGTCATCTTCTGCTCGCGCGCGCATCACCAGCAACAGGCAAAGCAAAGCAACCAGTGAACCGGCGATCATGTTGAACGACAGTCCGATGCGCAGAACCAGGGCACTCTCGAGTATCGCGACCAGAGGCTCGATCCATTGTACCGTCCCAACCTGGTACGCCTCCAGCCGCTGCAGCAGCCAGAAATAGGTGGCATACGCCGGAGCACCGGCCACGCCCGCCAGAAAAAGTACCGCACCCACGACGCTGCGGTTCCATTCCACCGGCTGCCCATACTCCAATGCCAGACTGGCAAAAAATAGCAGCAGCCCAGCCACGCCCAGCAACAACGCGGTCACTACGATGGGATGCACGCTACCGAGCTCGCGGCGGGCAATAATCGCAGAGGCGCCCACGGAACCGACAGCGAGCAGCACGAGCGCGGCGCCGGCCGCCTGAGCCAGCGGAGAACGTCGCGCCCAGAGCCAAGGCCATCGCCCCCAGGCCTACGATCGAGGCTTGCATGGCAATGCGCGGCACTGCCCTGCCGGCAAGAGCAGGAGTCAGAAATATTATCAGCAGCGGCATAGCGGAGAACGACACTGCTACGGTTGCTGATGAAACCCGGGACTGGGCCCACAGGAGGAGCACGGAAGGGAGCGCGATCAGGCTGACCGAGAGAAGGAGTACGATCCCCAGCGCGCGGCCGCGAGGCCATCTCAGCCGCTTCCACAAAATCACCGGAAGCCACAGCAGCGCGGCCAGCAGAAAGCGGACAGCCGCTCCACGCAAGGGCGGAACGTACTCGCCCAAAGTTTGCGCAGCCACCCAAGTGGTGCCCCACACAATGCCCAGCGCGGCGAAAGCTAGCCAGTCGCTTCGGCTCTCGCATCCATTCTGTACACCGCAAAAAGAAAAGGGCTGCGCGCAAACGCAACCCTTCCACTTACTTTAGCTCTCAGACCGATTACTGCGGTCCGCGGCCTCCGCCACCACCGGAACCGCCGGAGCCACCGCCCGGACCACGGCCACGGCTGCGATGCCGCCGCCGCCGCTGCCCTGCGGGACCACCTGGGCCACCACCGGATGCCGGCCTGCGCGCCTCTGTGGTTACAGGATCAGGCGTACCATCCGCGCGATTGAAGTTGGGCTCGTCGCCGCCTTCGACAAAGGGCTCATCATCATCGAAGTCTTCCCCGCCCTCGATAGTAATGGTGCTGGCGTTCGACGCCGGCTGCCGTTCCACCGGCGATTGCGCTTGCGCCCGCGGAGCGCGCGGAGCCGGCGCTTCGCCGCCACCGTTGTCTCCCGACCCACCCCGCGATGGCTCTGGAAGTCCGAGCTTCTCGCGCTGTTCTTTGAGCAGGGCCTTACGAGAAAGCTTGATGCGATTGCCCTCGATGCCGAGAACCTTAACCAGCACCTGGTCCCCTTCGCGCAATTCGTCCTTCACGTCTTTCACCCGATGCTCAGCAATCTCACTGATGTGCAACAAGCCATCCGTGCCGGGGAAGATCTCGACAAAGGCGCCGAACTCTGCCAGGCGAACCACTTTGCCCAGGTAGGTCTTGCCCACTTCAGGCACTGCGGTCAGATCGCTGATCATGGCCAGCGCCTTCTTCAGGCCTTCTTCGTCGCTCGAGGCAACATTCACGCGACCCGTGTCGTCGACATCGATCTTGACGCCCGTGGCTTCGATGATGCCGCGAATCGTCTTGCCGCCCGGCCCGATCAGGTCCCGAATCTTGTCCGTCGGAATCTGCAAGGTGTGAATCTGGGGAGCAAACTTCGACTTCTCGACATTCGAAGTCGCCTGTACCTCGTCCATCTTGTCCAGCAGGAACAGCCGTCCGCGACGGGCCTGTTCCAGCGCCTCGCGCATGATCTGCCCGGTGACGCCGCTGATCTTGATGTCCATCTGCAGCGCAGTGATGCCTTCGCGCGTGCCGGCTACCTTGAAGTCCATATCGCCGTAGTGGTCTTCTGCACCAGCGATGTCCGTCAGGATGGCGTAGTCATCGCCTTCCTTGACCAGGCCCATGGCCACACCAGCGACAGCTCCCTTGAGGGGAATGCCGGCATTCATCAGGGCCAGACTCGCGCCGCAGACGCTGGCCATCGAGGAAGAACCATTCGATTCCAGAATGTCGGAGACCACACGCATGGTGTACGGAGACTCGTCCTCTCCAGGCAACACTGCGGAAACTGCACGCTCCGCCAGTGCGCCGTGGCCGATCTCACGCCGCCCCACGCCGGTCATGCGGCCCACTTCGCCCACCGAGAACGGGGGGAAGTTGTAGTGCAGCATGAAACGCTTGCGTTGCTCACCCTGGAAGGTCTCCAGGCGTTGCTGATCATCCGTGGTTCCCAGGGTGACGGTAACCAATGCCTGGGTCTCCCCGCGGGTAAAGAGCGCGGAGCCGTGGACACGCGGCAACACGCCGACTTCAATGCTGATCTCGCGAATCTGATCGAAGCTGCGACGATCCGGCCGTATGCGATCTTTGGTGACCTGCTCGCGGAAGATTCTCTCGCGCACGATCTCGTAATACTTCGCCAGCTTCTTCTTGGCGTCTGCGTCCCCTTCGGGCAGTTCCTTCGCCAGCTCGTCCTTGATTGCCTTGACCAGCGCGTAGCTCTCCGCCTTGGGATGGGTCTTGGTGTCGAGCGCATCCTTTAGCCGGTCGCCCACCTTGGCCTGCAGCCCCGCCAGGTACTGGTCATCGAATTCGACTGGAGGTACGACACGCTTGGGCTTCCCAGCCTTGGCAACCAACTCGTCGATCACAGCGCAAATCTTCTTGATCTCGGCGTGGCCAAACTCAATGGCGTCGACGACCGTATCTTCACTCACGCCCGTGGCGCCGCTCTCGATCATCACCACGCCATCCTTGGTGGCCACGACGGTGATGTTCAATGTGCTCTCGAGCCGCTCAGCATAGGTGGGGTTGACGATGAACTCACCCTTGACCTGACCCACGCGCACGGCGCCGATGGGCCCGCCGAAGGGGATGTCGGAAAGCGCCAGGGCCGCTCCCGCGGCATTGATGCCGATCACATCGGGATCGTTTTCTTTGTCCGCGGACATGACCAGGGCAATCACCTGGGTCTCATTGCGGAAATTTTTGGGAAACATGGGGCGAATGGGGCGGTCGATTTGGCGGCAGGTGAGAACCTCACGCTCGCTGGGACGGCCCTCACGCTTGATAAAACCGCCGGGAATGCGTCCACCGGCATAGGTGTACTCGCGGTAATCCACGGTCAAGGGGAAAAAATCCAGGCCTTCTTTGGGATCCGGTGCGGCTACAGCGGTCGCCAGGACCACGTTGTCACCCTGGGTCACGAGCACGGCTCCGGAGGCCTGCTTGGCCATACGGCCTGTTTCAAAAGTCAATCGCTTGCCACCGGCAAGCTCGACAGTCACTTCCTGCTTCATAAAATCCTCATTTCGTATGTGCACATAGGGCGGGGCGCGAGGCGATATCTCTGAGCGAATTATCGGCGGGGCAATGGGTGGGAATCACACCAGCGCGAAAGGCAAAGGACGAGGATCTGACCGAGACAGCTGACGCGCGCTTTCCATCTGGTGCTACCACGTGTGCACCAGCCGTCTCAGCGTTCAGTCCGATCCAGCCTCTTCGCCTAATTGTGAGGTACAAGTTGCTCGCTTGTTACTTGCGGATGCCCAGCTTACCGATCACATCACGGTAGCGGTCAGAATTATTCGTCTTGAGATAATCCAGTAGACGGCGGCGCTTGCTCACCAGCATCAACAGACCCCGCCTTGAGGCGTGATCTTTCTTGTGAAGCTTGAAGTGCTCAGTCAGCTCGCCAATTCGTTCACTGAGAATCGCAATCTGCACTTCCGGGCTACCCGTGTCACTGTCATGGGTGCGAAAGCGCGTAATAACTTCGGTCTTCTTTGCAGTTGCCAGCACGGCAGCGCTTTACTCCTCTACGTTTAAATCGAGTCCACTCTCTAAGTGTCTGACTAAGAATAACATGCCTTCGATTGTGCGTCCATGCGAGGGTGTGCGCTCGGCGCCCATTTGGAACGGGACTTTCTGAACGAAACAGGCTTCGCTCAGCGGCTAAAGCCGGGTTCATTGCAAAGCATTTACGTACGGGCTGAAGCCCGTACCCTTCGAAAACCAGAGCTTTTCCGCCGGCGCTGAAGAGTCTGCATGGGAACACTAAGAGACATCGCAGGGGCTAAACAGACTGCGGAAAACTCATTCCCGCTGAAGGGTACGGGCTTCAGAGGCTGCGGAAAAACTCCGATTTCTGAAGGGTACGGGCTTCAGCCCGTACGTAAGTGATTAAAAGCAGGAACGGCTTTAGCCGCTGAGGCAACGGTTTTCCCCGTGTAAAGCCCTCACTCCTTGTGGCTTAGTGCGGGACGGCAAAAGCCCCGGGACGCCCTTATTCCATCATCACCGCACACCGCCGCCCGGCTGATTGCGATCCAGGAGAAAGGCCAGCGGCACCATCAGGATCGCAGCAAAGCCAAGCACATAATAAACATCCACATAAGCCAGGGCCTGGGTCTGCGCCTGAAGGTGGTCGTACAACTGCCCCTGGGCCAGGTGCAGCCCATTGGCTTTCCCTGCCGAGGTGTCAAAGGTGTGCCGCAGCCCGTCAATTTGCTGCTGATAATTCCCGATCCGCCAGCGAGGTGTTCTTGGACAAGCACGCTCTGATGCCACTGCGCCCGCTCCGTCACCAGGGCGTTGGTCAGCGAGATGAGAATGCTTCCGCCAATGTTACGGACGAAATTGATGAGTCCCGACACCTGGTTGTTCTTTTCCGGAGGAATTCCGAAATAGGCAGCCGTGGTCACGGAAATAAAAACAAAGGGAATGGCGACAATTTGCAACACGCGCAGCTTGGACGCGAAACCGAAGCTGATGAGCAGGCTGATGTTCGTCGCGGTATAGAAATACCCGATGGCGAAGAGCACAAAACCCATCGCAATCAAATTTCGCGCCGGGAATCGGCTTACCGCCTGACCAGCCATGGGCATTACCACCAGCAAAGCCAGTCCCCCGCCGGAGAGGGAAAGTCCTGCGATGGTGGCCGTATAGCCGAGTTGCTGCTGCAGAAACTGCGGCTGCAGCACCGTGGTTGCATTCAGCAGGCCGCCAGTCAGCAACATGAGAAAGGCGCACACCGCAAAATTCCTGAACTTGAAGAGGCGCAGATCGATCAGCGGCCTCTCCGCATGAAACTCCCAAAGGATCAAGGCGATGAAGGAAATGATGAAGGTAGGTCCCAAAGACGACGATGAAATGCGATCCAAACCAGTCCTTTTCCTCACCCTTATCCAGCGTGATCTGCAGCGCTCCCATGGCGACGATCAGCAGGCTGACGCCGATGTAGTCGATGCGGTAAAGATTGTTCCGGTCCGACTTCTGAAAGGGAGGATCTTCAACCAGCCGATTGGTGAGGAACAGCGTCAGGATGCCAACAGGGATGTTGATGTAGAAGATCCAGTTCCAGGAGTAGTTGTCGGTGATCCATCCGCCCAGTGTAGGCCCGATGGAGGGCGCCAGGACCGCAACCAACCCGTAAAGGGAAAATGCCAGGCCGCGCTTCGCAGGCTCGAAGGAATCGGCCATGATGGCCTGTGCCATGGGCTGCAAGCCGCCTCCACCCACCCCCTGAAACACCCGGAACAGCAGCAACAAACCGAGGCTGGGGGCGATGCCGCACAAGAAGGAACTGGCGGTGAAGATGACGATGCAGAGCATGAAGAAGTTCTTCCGCCCGATCACGCTCGCGGCCCAGGCGCCCATGGGCAAAACGATTGCGTTGGCTACCAGGTACGAGGTGAGGACCCAGGTGCTCTGATCGGCACTGGCACCCAAACTACCGGCTATATGAGGGAGCGCCACATTCGCAATGGAGGTGTCGAGCACCTCCATAAAGGCCGCCAGAGCCACCGTGGCGGCAATGAGCCACGGATTGGTCTTGGGCTTCCAGGCGTACATCGCCGCGTTTGCGGCGGACGCGTTGGCAGTGGTGGTCCCCATCCTTCTCCTTGAATCAGTCAGATAGATGCACGATTGCCCTCGACGCCATTTCTGCGCGAGCGGCCATCAAAGATGCTTATTGAAAAACTCGAGCGTCCTTGCCAGGGCTTCGCTCGCTGCCTTTTCGTTGTAGCTGCCACGCATGTCGCAATTGAATCCATGCCCGGCGTCATACCAATAGATCTCGACCTCCGGATGGGCCTCCTGCACCTTGGCGACATCGGTCGCCGGAATATGAACGTCCTGCTTCCCGAAATGAAGCATGACAGGAACCCGCGGATTTTCTTGAGCGAAACTTGCGATGTGGCCCCCGTAGTAGCCCACAACGGCGGCCGGCGCCAGCCGGGTCGCGCTCAACCAGGCCAGCGTTCCTCCGATAGCAGTAGCCCACCACCCCGGCTGGTTTCCCTGTCTCTTTGCCGGCATATTGCAGCGCCGCATCCACATCCTTCAGCGAATTGTCGATGCCGATTTTCTGCACGATGGCCATCCCCTTCTTGGCAGCTCTCGCCGTCATAGCCCCAGTCAACGTTCCTTTCCACGCGATCAAACAGCGCCGGGGCCACCGCGAAAAAGCCTTCACGCGCAAATCGATCCGCCACCGAACGGATGTGCTTGTTGACTCCAAAAATCTCCTGCACCACAACCAGTCCCGCCCGAGGCTTTCCCTCCGGTTGGGCCACATAGGCATCCAGTTCGTGACCGTCACTGGCCCGCAACTTTACTACTTTGCTCATACTTCTCCTCCGCTTTGACTCTTGGTCGTTCGATGCTTGGACAGCGAATGGTTAGTCATCCAGCGACACTTCTGTAGGGTACATGCGCTCCAGCGTTCGATCATGACGTTGCCATGAGATCGGGTTCGTGGCGCGGAAAGAAGATTTAAGGAGTGGCGGATGTCGCCTGCTTCTCCAGCGCCCAATAGGAGCTCCTGGCCACCACCCTGGCCCCCAGGTCGCGGGTGAGTCGAACCTCCAGCACGTGCAATCCCGGAGTGCTATCCGTGGGTCGAAAACTCAACAGATATCGATTGCGAGCATGCTTCGCCACCTCTTGCACGCGGGCTTCAAAGCCGCGCTCGGTGGTAAAGGGCGCATATTCCCCGCCACTCATCACGGCGATCTGCCGCGCAACATTGGTGCGCACCGCCTGGATGGCCATCATCAGGGGCGTGAGCAGATCTCCTAGCCCGGCGGTCTGCCCGCCATTCTTGAGATCGTGCAACAACAGAGCTTTCGAGGGAGAGAAGGCGACGCTCAGCACCAGCGTGTTGCTGATGCCGATCTGTTCCACCACCCGCCGTGCGTCCACATCCCGGCTTCCATGGTCGCGGGTCTCGCTGATCAACAGCAGCACCCGGCGGTAGTCCTTCGGCCTGTCTTCCAGCAGCTTTACGGAAAAGCCGATAGTGTCGAGAATAGCGGCTCCGCCGTCGCCCGGCTCCATGCGCTTCAGCTCATGACCGAGACGCTCACCGTCTTTGGTGAACGGCACCACCAGTTGCGGCTTGGAATCGAAACTCACGAACGCCGCTTCGCTCGACCCATCTCCGAGAAAAAGATCGATCAAGGGCGCCAGTCGATTGATCTTGTCGAACTCCAGCGCCGCCATGCGCCCTTTCTCGACGGCCACCACAACGGAGACGGGTTCATTGTCCAGGTCATCGTCCACGTGGAGTTGCTGCGGCACGCCGTTGTCGGTCAATTGAAAATCGGCCGGCCCCAGGCCGTAGACAATCTCCCCCGAGGGCATCTCGACCAGCGTCGGCACCAGCACTTCCGAAGTTTGCACGCGAATCGTGGTTTCAGGTGAGGGTGTTTGCTGGCCGTGCGCTTGCACGGCAAAGAGCAGCAGGCAGGCAATCAGCGGGCGAAAGCGGTAGGGACGGCGATGATCAAGGAAGCAAAGACTCAAGAGGGTTGCCGGCGCCGTGTGCCAAAATTCCGCGTCCACCCGAGGAAACGCATCAGTTGCGCCCTCTCCTTCCAGAGAAAAAACCAGAAGAAAGTTGCGTCGATGGTGTCAGCTTTGCGGCCGGAGTAGGTTTCGATACGCCACTTGAGGTATTCGCTCCGCCACGGCATGAGCCGATGGCCTCGCGTCGCATTCCACAAAAAGCGAAACGGCATACCAGGGGGCCCCTTAACCAGAGTATATCGAGTGGTTTTATTCTTTGGGTTTCAGCATGTGCTGCGATCAGTTTGTTTGCGACCTCTTCGGCACTGACGTTATAGGTTCCGTCGGCCACGGCCTGCTTCAGCTTTTCGATTTTTGCCCGCCGCGCCGCATCGATTGGCGACTCGTTGGGCAGCTTCGCGGGCGACTCGGTTGGTTGCCCTGGAACTTCGCTCGGCCGCTTGCCCTTCCGCGGGTTGTCGAAGGGGTCCATGATCGAGTTTCAGCCTAGCAGGATCAGCACCAGATAAAAAGGAACTAATGGTAACAACAAAAGTCGAGGGCTCGACAGCCTGCGGATTGACCACCGAATGAAGGACAGACTTGCCCAAATTGCGTGGTGGGAGCCCCCGCATTCATGCGGGGGAACTCGGCTTTCAAGCCGAGCGGCTTCGCGTAGGACTATTCTCTTACGGCTTTAGCCGCGGGTCTTTGAAGCCGGGGCTTTAGAGCATGTGTGAGAATCGGAGTGCGCATCTTTCCGCGACGCTAAAGCGTCGCTCCCCCTGCGGAAGCAGAGGGCTCACACCGACAGCAACCGACCCGGTTTCGTTTGCCAGCGTTCTCTCTCGTTAACTGGGTTCCTGGGAGATCGCAGGACGCTTGGAAGAGGGCTCCGGCCGGGCGGGGCCGATGGCTGGCTCCCGGCGAACCCCGAAATCAGCCAGGCGGGCGCGAAGATGCAAGACAGCGGAGGCATGAATTTGCGAGATCCTGGATTCCACAACGCCAAGGATGAGCCCAATCTCCTTCATGGTCGTCTCTTCGTAGTAATAAAGGGTCATGACCAGGCGCTCGCGTTCGGGCAGGTCGCTGATTGCGCTCGTCAACCGCTCCCGCATCTCCGCGTGGAGATAGCGAAAAAGCGGATCATCCTCGGGCCGGTTCGGCAGATAGACCAGCTCCTCTTCACCCGAGTCCTCTGAACGCTCGGAATGCAGAGTGCCTATCTCCAGGCCCTTCAGTTCCCCCAACAATTGCTGGTAGGCCGCCAGCTCGATGTGCAGTTGATGAGCGATCTCGATGTCGGTCGGGGAACGGCCATACTGCGCGGTCAAGGTTTGAATTGCCTGCTCGATGGCTCGCCCTTTGCGGCGCAACTCCCGCGGGCTCCAGTCGAGGGTGCGCAGGCTGTCCAGAATCGCGCCGCGAATGCGAAATTGTGCGTAGCTGCTGAACTGGACCTGCTTGGACGGATCGAACTTGCCGAAGGCATCCAGCAGGCCGACCACTCCCGCGCTGTAAAGGTCTTCGATCGGCACATGCTGGGGTAACCGCTCATGGATGCGCCGGGCAATGAAACGCACGATGGGTAGATGCTCGACCATGCGCAGTTCCTGCTCGGCGGTGAGCAGATCGCCTGTTCGGGGCACCAACGCTTTTACAGGCGGGTCGGCCGGCGCTTCCTTCGGCACGTCTTCGGAGGATGCCCCGCTCACTGCGCTCACCTCTGGTGCCGGTGCTCCATTCCGTCGCGGACGCCTCGGACCTTTTCCTGCTTCCTGCATAATCACCATTCTGATAAAGCGGAGTTCTGTTGAAGACCCGTTCTGATAAAGCGGAGCGGAGTTCTGTTGAAGACCCGTCAAGCGCCGGCAAAAGACCATTGATTTGTGACGGAAAGACCCGACTTCTTTGACCAATTTCATTCGGCCGATAAAGGAAATCTTTGTGGTGGTATCGGCATCTCTAGAGCAAACTCGACCGCAACCCGTTTACTTTCCAGTGACCTTGCCCGCCAAGAACGCCGAGAATTGCCGGCTCTTAACCATCGGGAAGTGCCGCTTTTTCGGGCGCATCTCTACGGTGCATCCGATTCACTGCGACAACAAGCGCCGCATCGACATAAGTTGCTCTCCATTCTCATAACGGGATAGCCCCAGCCGAAATGAGGACCAAAATGAGACACCCGAAAGCTGCTCTTATCGAGTGTCCGCACCATCCATAACCGAAAGAGGAAAAACTTTTTTCCTAATTCGCTTTTTGTTCGCTATAATCCGGAAATGTCGGTTACCCGCAGACAGAAAGAAGTGCTGGACTTCATCAGCAACTTTGTGCAGCGCAATGGATACTCCCCTTCCTTTGAGGAGATTGCTCGCGGCCTGAGTCTCAAATCGCTGGCCACCGTGCACAAACACATTACAAATCTGCAGAAGAAGGGCCTGCTGCAGCGCGCGCACAACCGCAGCCGCTCCATCGACGTCTTGCCGCCACGCAGCAAGACCAGGCGTTCCGATCGGCTTCCGCTGCTGGGGCGGATCGCCGCCGGGCAACCGGTCGAGGCCCCGGAAACCAGCGAAAGCATCTCGCTGGGGGACGTGATTGGAAATCGGGAGGTATTTGCGCTTCAGGTGCGCGGAGACTCCATGCGCGACGAGCACATCGTGGACGGCGACTATGTCCTGGTGGAGCACACCAGCACCGCGCGCCAGGGGGAAATCATCGTGGCCCTCGTCCGCGGAAGTGAGACCACGCTAAAACGCTACTACATTGAGGGAACCATGGTCCGCTTGCAGCCCTCAAATGCCGAGATGGAACCCATCTACGTTCCGCTTTCGCAAATTGCGATCCAGGGGCGGGTACTTGGTGTGCTGCGCCGATACGCTTAGAGCATAAAAAGCCCCGGCGTTCCCGCCGGGGCCTTGGGCTCTCTCCTCTTATGCGCGAATCAGGCGCTTACAATGCGATCAGCCGGCTGACCGATCAGCTTGCTGATGCTCTTATCAATCTGATCTTTCGGAACGAACCCGACAATCTGCTCCGCTACCTTGCCACCCTTGAAGAGAAGCAGGGCCGGAATGCCGCGAATACCGTAACGCATCGGCGTGGCCGAATTCCGATCCACATCCATCTTCATCACCTTGAGCTTGCCGCTGTATTGCACCGCGACCTCGTCCACGACGGGCGCCAATGCCCTGCACGGCCCGCACCAGGCAGCCCAAAAATCGACCAGAACAGGCTGCTCCGATTGCAGCACCTCCTGCTCAAATGTCGCATCGTTTACTTCAAAGACCCCTGGTCCTGCCATGTTCCTCCTTCACTTCCTGGCTGAGGATAACATCCATGCTCACATCCCAGCCCTTCTATTGATGCGGCCAGGAAGGAAAAGGTTCAGATGCCACCAATACCAAAGCGCCTGGGACCTCGCGGCCGCAGGCGCTAGAGCAGCCTTCCCCCAGAACTGCTCACGGCGTCAAAATAGGGCTTGGCACAACTCTTGTAAACAAAACTTAGGTAACACTGAAGTAATAGGCGAGAAAATGAACGGTTACCTTTTGATCATGGTGGGGGCTTGCTCTCCAAGGCTTACTTCAGCACTCCCGCGGCAGAGCTGGGTGGACAAAATCTCCACCGGACACACCGGTTGCGCAAGCTCCAGAATTGCCTCCTTCAGGGCTTCCTCCAGCGTTTCCGGCTCTTGCGTCAACAGCAACACCGACGGACCCGCCCCGCTGAGCGTAACCGACATCACTCCGTGGTTCCCCGCCAGGGGCAGCAGTGCCGGCAGCAACGGGCATAGCTGCAAACGATAGGGCTGGTGCAGGCGGTCTTGCGTGGCCAACTGCATCAAGTCCGCTCTGCCCAGGGCGAAGGCGGCGGTGAGCAAGGCCGCGCATTGCAGGTTCGCAACCACGTCTTGCCGGCCGTAGCTCTGGGGCAGCATCCCGCGTGCCTTGGCGGTGGCCACCGGAGTCTCGGGAAGAACCAGGAGAGCGCGCCAGTGGGGGGGCGGCGGAATGGAGACGATGGCGAGTTCCTGGGCATTGGCCGCAATGGTCAGGCCGCCATGCCAACAAGCCGCCACATTGTCGGGATGGCCTTCGATCCGCACCGCCTGGTCGACGATCTTCGCGGCATCCCAATCAAGGTCCCCGAAAGCCGAGGCCAGGGCGACTGCGGCCAGGCGCACCGCCGCCGATGACCCGCAACCCATGCCTACAGGAATTCCGTTGCGCATGTGAATTTCCAGCGGCACCACCGGGCGCAGCTGGGCGGTCAGCACCGACTCATAGGTCTGAATCAGCAGGTTTCTGTTCAGTCCGGCGCAGATATTCTGATTGCGGCCGGTAGCGTGGATGGAGAACTGGGGTCCGGGCGTGGCCTCGATCTCCAGGAACAACTCCAGGGCGAGAGCCATGGCGTCAAAGCCCGGGCCCAGGTTGGCCGAGGTGGCAGGAAGCCGCAGTCGTACCGTCTTCATGCTTGAATAGCCGCCTCGAGCACCCGAAGCACGGCATCGGAAGAGGCCTCGAGGGAGAGGGTCGCCCGGCGCTTCTCGCCCAGCTCCCGTTCCAACCCGGCACTTTCCTCAGCGGTCAACAGCTTCTCGCGATGAAAATCGATGGTGTATTCAGAATCCTTGAGCGTGTGGCCGGTGAGCAGGAGCACGACGGATTCGCCGCTATTGATCTTGCCTTGCCGCACCAGCTTTTTCAGGCCGCCCAGGGTTACGGCCGATGCCGGCTCGCAACCGATACCTTCCTGGCCGATCTGCGCCTTGGCCAGAGCGATCTCGGCTTCGCTGACCTGCTCGCAGTAACCGCCGGTCTGGCGAATGATGCGGGCTGCCTTACGCCAGGAAGCCGGGTTTCCGATGCGGATGGCGGTGGCCCGGGTGTTAGCCTGCACCGGCTGAATCTCACATCCGTCGTGATTGAGGAGGCTCAGGTACAGAGGGTTCGCTCCCTCGGCTTGGACCACGGTAATTTTGGGCACTTTGGTAGTGAGTCCTAAATGCATCATTTCCACAAAGCCCTTGCCCAGCGCGGAGCCGTTCGCCAGATTTCCTCCGGGAACGATCACGTGGTCAGGAACCTGCCAGTCGAACTCCTCGGCAATCTCCAGTGCGGGAGTCTTTTGTCCTTCCAGCCGGTAGGGGTTGACGGAGTTCAGCAGGTACACCGGGGCGCGCCGCACCACTTCCGCCAGCACCCGCACACAGCCGTCGAAGTCGGTATTCAGCTGGCAGGTAACGGCGCCGTAGTCGATGGCCTGAGAGAGCTTGGACCAGGAGATCTTACCTTCGGGCAGCAAAACCAGGCTGTTCATGCGCGCCCGGGCGGCATAGGCCGCCATCGCGGCCGAGGTGTTGCCGGTAGAAGCGCATGCCACCCATTGAAAGCCCCGCTCGCGGGCCTGCGAGAGCGCCGCCGTCATGCCTGTGTCTTTGAACGAGCCGGTTGGATTCATGCCCTGGTGTTTGGCGTAAAGATGCTCCAGGCCAAGCTCTTCCGCGCTTTGTGACAGACGGTAGAGGGGCGTGTTGCCTTCGCGCAGCGTGACCGCCTGGTCGGGATGGACCAGAATTGGCAGCAGTTCGCGAAAGCGCCACACCCCGCTCTGATCGATGGGCACTCTGGATTGGAGTCTCTCCTGCCATAGCCAACGCAGAGCGCCCGGATTGGGCATACGGCGTGGGCTGGCAAAAGGCGCGCCGGCCTGGCTCCAGGAGGGGTATTCCACCTCGAGAAGCTCGGCACAGTCGACGCAACGAAAGTCTTTTTCTACGGTATCCGGGAGGATCACGGCGCCGCATCCGACGCAGCGCAGTTGATGAGAAGCTTCGTGCATGGTTTAAACCTAGCCTAGCATCGCAATTCCCGATTCCGCGAATGCGGGGCGCGCGCGATACCGGCGAGGCATGCCAGTGGCGCCGGCATAACGAGCCGTGGAAGAGCTGTTTTTGGGTAGGTCCGGGCTTTTAGAGGCTGCGGAAAACTTTTTGAACGAAGGGCGCGGGTTCAGCCGTGCCGTACAAAGCCACAGCTATGAGGGCTTTAGCCCCTGAGGTACGTCTTTGAGGGTCAGCAAGAAGTTCCCTGGACATCATTGAAAAACCGTACCTCAGGGGCTGAAGCCCTCTCCTATCGCAGACCCTACGGCACGACTAAAGCCGTGCCGTACGTCCAGTGAGTTTTTCCGCAGCCTGCGAATTGCGCGTCTATTTCGTTTAAATTCGTATAGTGCGGGGCAACGCATCGTATACTTTCGCCATGTTGCTCTCACCCCGCGAAGCCGCTCAGCGATTGGGGATCTCCTACGCCACCATCAAGCAATGGCTCTATCGAGGAAAGCTGAAGGCGGTAAAGACTCCCGGGGGCCACTACCGCATTCCAGAATCTGAGCTGGATAGCTTGCTCCACCAGGCGAAACGTCCTGAGACGCCCAAGCGAGAGATGCTGCGTACACTCAGCGGACGCAATCAACTCACCGGCCGCATTGTCGAATTGAAGGTTGAGGGATTACTGGCCCAGGTCAAGCTGTCGATCGGCGGGCAAATTATTACCTCGATCATCACCGCCGAGGCAGCCCGGGAAATGCGCCTCCAGGTGGGCGAAACCGCAGCCGCACTCATCAAATCGACCGAAGTGATGGTGCTTCGTGTTTAGACGACGCTTTCTCATCCTTCTGCTGTTGGCCGTACCGAGTTGCTTCGCCCAGAAAAACAGCTCGCTCAAGATAGCCGCGGCCGCCGACCTTCAGCCGGTCTTACCCCCACTCATCGATCAGTTTGAGAAGCAGACGAACAAGAAAGTGGATGCTTCCTATGCCTCCTCAGCCACCCTGGCCACGCAAATCCTGAATGGGGGACCTTTCTCCCTCTTCCTGTCAGCGGATCTGTCCTTTCCCCGGAAGGTGGTCGCGGCCGGCCTGGCGGACAGTACTGAACCAGTGCCCTACGCTCGCGGAACGCTGGTGCTCTGGGCACGAAATGACTCCCCGGCACAACCGCTCACCCTCGACTCATTGCATAGCCCGGCGCTACGGACCATCGCAGTGGCAAATCCGGAACACGCACCCTACGGGCGCGCGGCCAAGGCCGCACTGGAGAAGTTGGGATTAACGGACGCCTTGAAGAGCAAGCTGCGTGGTGGCGGAGAACATCGCGCAAACTGCCCAATATGCCGATTCGGGCAATGCGGATGCGGGCTTGATTTCGCTTACCTCGGCACTGACGCCGCGCCTGAGTTCATCCGGGAAATACGTCGAGATTCCACCGGACGATTACTCTCCGATACTGCAGGGCGCGGTTGTGCTCAAAAATGGAGACGATACGGCAGTGGCCCACCAATTCCTCGACTTTTTGCTTTCGCCTCCAATCAGAAAGCAACTGGCTGAGCGGGGCTTGAAAGCACCTTAAGAACGTTCCCCTCGCGCTTATATGGATCGGCAAGCCCTATTCCTCACCTTTCGCCTGGCCACCCTGACCACGCTGATCCTGCTCGCCGTCGCGGTCCCGCTGGGATATTGGCTGGCCTACGGGCGGGCCCGGTGGAAGCCGCTGGTCGAAGCCGCAGTGGCGCTCCCTCTGGTGCTGCCTCCAACGGTTCTGGGTTTCTACCTGCTGGTGCTGATGGGTCCCCGAACGGCGGCCGGGAGAGCCCTGATCGCGGTCTTTGGTCATCCCCTGGCCTTCTCGTTCGCCGGCCTCCTGGTCGGCTCCGTCATCTTCAGCCTTCCCTTTGCGGTGCAGCCGATGACCTCAGGCTTTCGCTCGGTGGATCGAGAGATCCTGGAAGCGGCCGAGCTTCTGTCCGCTAGCCCGGCCAGGATTCTGGCCCGTATCTTGCTGCCCTTGGTCCGGCCGTTCCTGCTCACCGCTGCGGTGCTGGCCTTCACCCACACCGTGGGCGAGTTTGGCGTGGTGTTGATGATTGGCGGAGGAATTCCGGGGGTAACCAAAACCCTGTCGATTTCGATTTACGATCAGGTTCAGGACTTTGCCTACGCGCAGGCCAACCATACGGCTTTGCTGCTGTTGAGCCTCTCCTTCCTGGCGTTGCTGATCATCTACGGACGCCGGGGGAGAGCCGGTGTCTAGCGCCTACCTGCAGGCTGACATCGAGCACACCCTGGGCGATCTCTCGCTGCGCGTCAGTTGTGCGCTGTCGGCCCCGTGGACCGTGCTCTTCGGCCCCTCAGGTGCGGGCAAGACCTCCCTGTTGCGCGTCCTTGGGGGTTTGACCAAGCCGGAACGCGGCCGGGTGGTTTTAGAAGGAAAAACACTGGTAGAGACAGAAAGCGGAGTGTGGGTTCCCCCTGCAGAACGCGGCATCGGGTTTGTTACGCAACAGCCCGCCCTGTTTCCGCATATGGATGTAACCGCCAATGTTGCCTTTGGGCTTTCCGGGCTTAGCCCGCGCTCGAGCGCAGAGCGCGTGGGGCAAATGCTGCAACTCTTTCAGGCCGGGCACCTGGCCAAGCGGCGTCCCGCCGATCTTTCCGGAGGCGAAAAGCAGCGTGTAGCACTGGCCCGCGCCCTTGCTCCCGAGCCGCGCTTGCTGCTGCTGGACGAACCATTCAATGGTCTCGACGCCGATCTGAAGGCTTCCATCCTGGAGCGCTGACCGCCTGGCTTGCGGAGCGAAAAATCCCCGCGCTCTACGTCTCGCATGATGTAGCGGAAGTCTTCCAGACCGCAGCGGATGTGATGGTGATCGAAAGCGGCCAGATCCAGGCTCATGGCCCGGCGGCGGTGGTTCTGGCCGCTCACCGGGAACAACTGCTGCGGCAACTGGGCGCGAGCTAGAGGTCGCTCTACCGGTAACAAAAGCTGGGTGCCCCATTCAAGCCCGGTTTTTGTTACCCGTAAAGAGAGGTAGGTCTGTGGGAAATTCAGGTTAGGCCTGCCTGGGTTACGCGCATGTCATATGCCTAGATCCTCAAGCAATGCCTTTGAGGATCGGAACCGCTTGCCTTGCTTCTTATCTGCGGATTGCATGGCCTTGACTGTCGTGGTATTTGGAACGCGCACCTCAAAAGGAAGCGCCTCCTCTGCAATACGGATCAACATTATGCGCACAGCGTCGGAAACAGATATTCCCATCTTCGCCAGGGTTGCGCTGGCCTCTTCTTTGACCTTTTCATCCACGCGCACGTGAACCATTGTCGAGGGCATGAGAACTTCTCCTGAAATACCTTGTATCTCAGGCTGCTCCTAAGCCAGCCAGACCGGCTCGGGCTCCAGGCGGACGGCGAAGCGGGATGCCACCGCGGCGATGACCTGATCGCGCAGGGCGGTCACCTCGCTGGCGCTGGCGCCGCCACGATTGATGAGAGCCAGGGTATGGCGGCTGGAAATGCCCGCGTTGCCGAGCGCATAACCCTTGGCAAAACCTGCCCGCTCGATCAACCAGGCAGCGGAGAGCTTTACCTCGCCCTGGGGTGCCGGGTAGGCAGGGATGGTCTGCTTGTCGACCCCCAGCTCCTGCGCCAGCGAATCCACCACGGATGCCGGAACCACCGGGTTCTTGAAGAAGCTACCGGCACTCCGGCAGTCCGCATCCCCGGACATCAGCAGCATCCCCTTCTGCGCGCGGATGGAGCGCACCGCCTCGCGAACCTCAGCCAAGCGTGGGCGCGGTCACGTTGCGGGCGGCAAAGTAACGGGCAACGTCGGCGTAGGCAAAGCTGGCGGGAGCATGCTTGTGGAGCGCATAGTGGACGCGGCTCACCACGTACCGGTCCCGCTGGGTGCTGTTGAAGATGCTCCGGCGATAGGAGAAGCCGCAGTCAGAGGCGGGCAAGTCCACAAATTGCCCCGTCTTGCGGTCGAACGCCCGTACCGTGACGATAGTTTGCGAAACCTCCTGCCCATAGGCGCCCACGTTCTGCACCGGCGTGCCGCCCACCGTGCCGGGGATGCCGGAAAGGCACTCGACCCCCGCAAGACCCGCGGCGACGGCATAGGCGACCAGCCCGTCCCAATCCTCTCCGGCCGCAGCGGAGAGGATCGGCCGGCCGTTCGCCCCGGTGGACGTGATGCCGCGCACGGCGATGCGCAGCACGAGGCCGGAAAAGCCGGCGTCGGAAACCAGCAGGTTGCTGCCCCCGCCCAGAATGAAGAGCGGCAACTGGCGCTCGGCGGCGAAAGCGATGCCGGCGGCGATATCGTCTTCGCTCGCCGCTTCCGCAAACCAACGGGCTGGACCGCCAATCTGAAAGGTGGTGTAGGGCGCGAGCGGTACTTCCTCAAGGAACTGCATTTCGCATCAGGGTATATCACTGGCGAAACCCGGGTTGAATCTTTACAATCGGTGGAGTGTTCCAGATAGTGTCAAAATCTGCAACACACCAGAGTACTGGAGGAGCTAGCATGTACCCCGAGATCATGGTCATACCGATGCGCGAAGAGCTTACCCGCGCAGGCATCAAAGAAGCGCGGACCGCGGACGAAGTCGACGCGGCCTTGGCAAAGCCAGGCACCACGATGCTGGTGGTCAACTCGATCTGCGGTTGTGCCGCCGGCAAGATGCGCCCGGGCGTCCGGCTAGCCATGCAGAACAAGAACCTGCCCGACCAGGCGATCACCGTGTTCGCCGGACAGGATCGCGAAGCGACAGAACGCGCCCGCTCCTATTTCGAGGGCCATCCTCCGACTTCGCCCGCCATTGCTATTTTGCGCGACGGCAAGCTGGTTTACCTGATGCAGCGCTCGGCCATCGAGACCGCAACGGCTCCCATGATCGCCCAGGAATTAACCCGGGCCATGAATGAGCTGTGCAGCAAGACCACTGCCTAATCATGCAGATACACGCAGACGGGAAAGTGATGGATTCACTTTCCCGCGGCGCGCCTACAACTTTTTCGGACAGGCACCATGCTGCGCGAGTAGAGCCTCGATATTCGCGGAGGCGCCAGCGGCCTTCGATCGCCAGGATTCCTGCACGGTGGCATGCGGCGCCGGATGAGCCTTATCTATCTGCTCCTGGTATACAAAGGTGACTACCCGATCCTGGGGCTCATCGCGCCAGACGTTCCCTTCTCCGTCGCGGCGGCTGGATCCCGAAACCCAACCGGCCGGCGTTAAATGCCATTCGGTCCATTGTCTGCTAATGGCCATGTCTCTCCAGCCTTGCATTGCCTACGATGACGTTATAGGTTAGCAGGACAGGGCCCCCGTCTACACGCACACGTACCGCGTGCGTTCGATCCGTACCACCTCAAATCATCCAGGCGTCTATAGGATCGGTATATGACCACAACCGAAGAAACGGCACCTCCTCGCCGCAAGCGATCGCTGTTGAAGGGGTTTCTCGCCGGAGCCATTGGGGGCTTGGTAGGAGCGGCTGCCAAGGCTGCGGGGGAAGCAGTGTATCCGCCGCGTACCCAAGGGCAAATCCCTCCACCCGTAGTGTTGGTCAATCGCATGGCCGGACGTAGCCTCACGGAGACGGAAGAGGAGGTCTCCACGCAAGCCATCCACTGGGGCTTCGGGGCATTGGTAGGCGGGGTGTATGGTGCGCTGGCGGAGTATCAGCCCATCGTAACCGGGCGTCTGGGAGCCAACTTCGGCTTGACCGTTTGCGGCATCACCCACGCATCCGCATTACCCATCATGGGGTTGACGGAAAGCCCGGAGAATCAGCCGGCGCGTGAGCATGCCAGCGAATTGGTGACGCACGCCATCTACGGCGTCACCACCGAACTGGTCCGCCGCGTGGCTCGAAAGATCATCTAGTGAACAGTAACGACTGCAGTCCGCGGCCGGTCTCCACGACCGGCCGCAGACATTGGTTCCCTTAGGCGATCCTGTCGATCTGCTCCCCAGGTAGCGCTTGCTCTGCCCTGCGCGTGGTGATCAGGACGGAAGGGTAGCGAAGGCCGGCATAGACGATCGCGGCTACGATTGAACCCACAAACGGCGCCACAATAAACAGCCACAACTGTTGTAGCGCCCAACCGCCCACAAAGAGCGCCGGACCGATGCTCCGGGCGGGGTTCACCGAAGTGTTGGTGATGGGAATGCCCACCAGGTGAATCAGGGTCAGGACCAGGCCAATGGCCAAGCCCGCAAAACCAACCGGGGCGCTGATGTCGGTTGACCCCAGCACGACGAGGACAAGAAACATGGTGAGCACGGCTTCAGCAACAAAGCCGGCCGCCATTGAGTAGTGATCGGGAGAGTGCAGGCCGTACCCATCTGCCCCGAGTCCGCTGACAGACGCGCTATAACCACCCTGGAATACCATTGGCGATAACCAGGATCACTGCGGAAGCAATGATGGCGCCGATGACTTGCGCCACCATGTAGGCGCCTGCATCCTTGGCACTAATCTTCTTGGCCAGAAATACCCCGAGGGTGACCGCCGGATTCACATGGCAGCCGGAAATAGGCCCGATGGTATACACCATGGCGAGCAGTGAAAGTCCGAAGGCTGCGGCGACGCCGGCGAAGCCGATATGGCTCCCCGCAAGCACCGCACTCCCAACGCCCCCGAAAACCAGGACGAACGTACCGACCAATTCCGCAAAATATTTGTTCATGGACGCCTCCTCTTAAAGCAATCTGCTGTTGCGAGGGCCTTCCACGAACGGTCAGAAAAATGCAAAATGCTCGTGGTTCGAGAAGTATACGGCCATTCTGGGACGTGTGAATACTAGGACTTTTACCAGCAATTTAGCGGGTACGGCCAGTGGTCTCCGCGGGACTCATGGCCTGCACCTTACTGTGCTTGATGCTGTATCCGAAATAGATCCCCAGGCCGATGATCAGCCAGATCACCAAAACCTCCCAGGTGAGCAATGGAAGCTTGATCATGAGATAGAAGGCGCTACAGATGCCCAGGATCGGAACCAGCGGAACCAGAGGCGTGCGGAACGGACGCTCCATGTTTGGGTGGCGCCGGCGCAGAATCCAGACACCGGCACAAACAATGGTGAACGCTAACAAGGTTCCCATGTTGACCAGGGCGGCGAGTTTATCGATGGGCAACAGTGCGGGAAGAAACGCAACAATCGTGCCTACGACTATGTTCGATATCCAGGGCGTGCGGAATTTGGGATGAACCGCCGAAGCCCATTTCCATAGCAGACCGTCTTTCGACATGGAGTAGAAGACGCGCGACTGGCCCAACAACATCACCAGCATGACGGTACCCAGTCCAAAGACGGCGCCGATCTTCACCAACAGGCTGCCCCAGGTGACGCCCGTCACGTCGATGCCCACCGCGACCGGGTCGCTCACATCGAGGCTGCGGTAGTTCACCAGGCCGGTGAGCACCGTGGAGACCAGGATGTATAGCAGGGTGCAGACCACCAGCGAACCGAGAATGCCGATCGGCATATCGCGCTGCGGGTTCCGCGCCTCTTGCGCCGCAGTAGAGACCGCGTCGAAGCCGATATAGGCAAAGAAGACCGAAGCCGCACCGGCTGTGATACCGCCGAAGCCAAAAGCTCCCGGGCCTTGCGACGGAGGAATGAAGGGATGCCAGTTAGCCCTGGCTACCTCAGGATGGTGAAGCAGGAACGCCCCGCCGAGAACAAGAAAAATGCCCACAATCGCCGAGTTTGACGATCACGATAGCGGAGTTCAGATTGGCCGATTCCTTGATACCGATGACCAGGACCGCGGTGACAATCAGAATGGCAAAGAAAGCGACCAGGTTGCACAAGCCGGTAACGTGGGGCAGAGCCGCGAGCGTTGACGGTCGACGGAAGCGACATCGCGGGTTGCCACTCGATCGCCATAGAGATACAGCACATTGCCATACGTGGTGGTGAACTGCGGCGGCAGGTGAATGTGCAGTTCCTCTAACAGGCTCACGAAGTATCCGGACCAGCCGGAGGCCACGGTAGCAGCGCCGAAGGCATATTCCAGCACCAGGTCCCAGCCGATGATCCAGGCCACCAGCTCGCCCAGGGTGGCATAGCCGTAGGTATAAGCGGAGCCGGCAATGGGAATGATGGAGGCAAACTCGGAGTAGCAGAGCCCGGCGAACGCACAGGTGATGCCGGCAAAGATAAAGCTGAGAGCAACCGCTGGACCGGCGTGGAGTGCAGCCGCCTGACCGGTAAGCACGAAGATCCCTGCGCCGATGATGGCGCCGATGCCGAGCGTGATCAGGTTGACCGGGCCGAGAGAGCGACGGAGAGTGTTTTCTCCTACCTCGTTGGCCTCTTTGGTAAGCGTCGAGAGGGGCTTGGTTGCCAGCAGTCTAGGCATCAGTGGTTCTATGTTCTATACCGTTTTCCCGTAACCATGTCCAGCAAAGGTTGAAATCACTTTACGGACCGTTAACAAAAGTTGGGTGCCCATTCAAGCCTGGTTTTGGCTTGAGTGGGATAACACGGCACTCAACCTGAAACTTCCCCATGATTGCCCAGGCGGCTGAAGAATTCCTCTACACTCTGGCGAGGGCTCTGGATCAAATCGGAGATGACCGCCACCGAGTCGGCCCCGGCCTCGATCACGGCGGCGCAATTGGCCCGGGTGATGCCTCCGATGGCAACCAGCGGCTTATCGGTGAGGGCGCGGGCTGCCCGGACACCCTCCAGGCCCACTACCGGATCCGGAACCTGCTTGGATGAAGTCGCGAATACGGGACCAATGGCCACGTAGTCCACCGGACTACCTGCGGCGCGGACTAACTGACTCTCGCCGTGGGTCGACACGCCGACTATCAATCCTGATCCGAGCGTAGCCCGCGCATCCGCGGGAGAGAGATCCTCCTGGCCCACATGGACTCCGTCGTAGCCCGCGGAGAGCACCAGCGGTACACGGTCGTTCAGGATGAGACAGCAGTCCGTGAAAGATCCGCCGGAGAATCGCTGCCCGCTGCAGCAAGACCTCATCCGAAGCGTCTTTATCGCGGTATTGCAGAAAGCGAATGCCGGCCGCACGCAATTCGCGGGCGAAACCCTCAATCGAGAGGCCGGACCGTAAGAGAAGACCAGCATCCAGAATGGGATAGAAGCGGGGCAGATCGAGCCGCGCCATGGTTATCCCCCCGCGAGAAGCTGTTCGCGGCGAAGTTTCTCGCGCTCGAAGAAGCGCTCCATGAACTTGGTATCGAAGTTCCCATCGCGAAATTCCTGGTCTTCCAGGATGCGGCGGTGCAGGGGGATGGTAGTGTGAATACCCTCCACGACGAACATCTCGAGCGCACGCGACATGCGAGCCATGGCCTCCGCCCGGTCTTTGCCGTGGACGATGAGCTTGGCGATCAGCGAATCATAATAAGGAGGCACGATGCCTTCGGCGTACTGCGCCGTATCCACCCGCACCCCGTTGCCACCCGGCACATTGAAGGCGGTAATGCGGCCGGCGGAAGGCGTGAACTTCTCCGGATGCTCGGCGTTGACCCGGCACTCGATGGCGTGGCCGCGGATGGGCACCACCTCCGGAATAATGCTGCTCAGCTGCTCGCCCGCGGCAATACGAAGTTGCGCTTTCACCAGGTCGATGCCGGTCACGGCTTCGGTCACCGGATGCTCCACCTGGATGCGCGTATTCATCTCGATAAAGTAGAGCTTGCCGTCCTCGTCCATGAGGAACTCCACCGTGCCGGCGTTCTGATAGCCAATTGCGGTCAGACACCGCTTGAGTGTCTTGGCGATGTCCTCACGAATCCGGGGTGTGACTTGAAGGGAGGGCGCCTCTTCAATCAGCTTCTGATGGCGGCGCTGGATGGAGCACTCCCGCTCGCCCAGGGAGACCACGTTGCCGTGCTCATCGGCCAGGATCTGGAACTCGATGTGCCTGGGGCGCTCGATGAATTTCTCCATGTACAGGTCGCCGTTGCCGAAGGCATTCGACGCCTCGGTGTGCGCGGCCTGAAAGAGCTGGGGCAGTTCCTCCTCGGTGCGGATGACGCGCATGCCGCGTCCGCCACCGCCGGCGGAGGCTTTGAGGATGACGGGAAAACCGACCGTCCGGGCCCAGGCCAACGCCTCTTCCTCATTCTGCAGCACACCCTCTGACCCGGGCAGGATGGGGACTTTCGCCCTCTTCATCGCCTGGCGAGCTTTGTCCTTCTCGCCCATAAGCCGCATGGCTTCGGGAGGGGGCCCGACGAATTTGATGTTCGAGGCGCGGCAGACCTCGGCGAAGTTGGCGTTCTCGCTCAGCAGTCCATAGCCGGGATGGATGGCGTCGACGTCGGCGATCTCCGCGGCGGAGATGACGGCGGGCACATTCAGATAGCTCTCCGCCGATCGCGGCGGCCCGATGCAAATCGCCTCGTCAGCAAAACGGACGTGCAGCGAGTTGCGATCCGCCTCACTGTAGATGGCGACCGTACGGATGCCGAGTTCTTTGCAGGCGCAGATGACGCGAAGCGCGATTTCGCCACGGTTGGCAATGAGCAATTTACGAAACATAGGTATCAATGGGAGACCGTCAGCATGCTCAGCGGAGCCGCAGGGCGAAGAGCGGCTGGCCATATTCGACCGGCTGGCCATTGGTGACCAGACGCTTGACCACTTCTCCGGCTGCGTCTGATTCGATCTCGTTCATCAGTTTCATGGCCTCGACGATGCACAGCACCTGCCCGTTCTCGATCTCGTCCCCAATCTTGACGAAGGCGGCAGCGCCGGGCGAAGAAGACTCGTAAAAAGTGCCCACGATGGGCGACTTTACGATATGCAGCTTCTCCTCCTCGGCGACGGCATCTGTGGCGGAGCCAGGCGTAGCGGACGCCACCGCGTGTATGCCTTGCGAGGGGGCGGCCGGCGCGATGTTGCCCAGGGGACAACAACTGTCCCAGGCGGGCAATATCGAGAGCCGAAGCGGCCGTTGCTTGCGAGGGATGCCCGAACTTTATGCGTACCTTGAGGTCGTCGCGTTCGAGGTCGAACTCGCCAATGTCGTTTTCTTTCAGGAACTCGATCAGTTCCTTTAACTCTTTGATTTCGTCAGGCGTCATGAATCTCTCGTCTGCTTAATACCAATGGCCTCAGAGCTGCGTCCAACCGGTAGTTGCCGGTGTCAGAACCTGGCCACCCTCCTGGGTTACGGCAACCATGTCTTCGATGCGCACTCCAAAATGACCTGCAATGTAGACGCCGGGCTCGATGGTAACCACCATCCCCGGCAAAAGGGACTGCGACTGTTCCGCGGCAATGCGGGGTCCTTCATGAATTTCAAGCCCAACGCCATGACCGGTGGAGTGGGTAAAGTACTCCGCCAAGCCAGCTTTGCGCAGGACGCTGCGTGCTGCCTCGTCTACCTCTCCACAGGAAGCCCCGGGCTTGACCGCGGCAACGGCAGCCTGTTGCGCCTCCCGCACAGCATCATACGTGAAGCGCTCCCGGCGTGTTGGCTGGCCCAGGAAGACGGTACGTGTCATGTCTGAGCAATAACCTTTGAGGATAACACCGAAGTCGAGCGTTAAGAATCCCTTGCGCGGCAACCGCTGAGAGGTGGCGTGGCCATGGGGCAACGCCGAACGTGGACCGCTGGCGACAATGCTGTCGAAGGACATGGCCTCGGCTCCACGCAGCCGCGCGCTGTGCTCCAGTTGTGCCGCAACCGTCGTTTCGGGAACTCCCGGCTGCAGGTGCGGCAAGAGCTCATGGAACAAGTCGACGCCCAGATGAGCGGCCTGTTTCATGAGCCGGAGCTCGTCCTGGTCCTTGATGAGGCGGAGCCGGGGGACCAGGGATTCGGCCAGAGGGCGGAAGAATCCGCGATGTCCCGGCAGGCAAGGCTTTGCGGTAGAGCGCCAGCTCGGTAACCGTGGTAGATCCGGGATCGAAGGCACAATGGTCGACTCCGCTGGAGAGCCAGCCACCGGCATGCCTCATCGCGGGCTGACTTGGCCGCGATCACCACCTTGGCTGCGCTGGTCTCCTGCGCCGCCTGGGTGGTGTACCGGCCGTCGGTAAACATGGCGGCTCGATTCGCGGTAATGGCGAGATAGGCGTTGGAGCCGGTAAATCCGCAAAGATAGCGCACGTCGGGCAAGTGGGTGACCAGCAAGCTGTCAATGCCCCGTTGCTTCATCTGCCGGCGCAATGAGCGGAGCCTTCGTAGGTGATCCATCTGCTCAGGTATATCAGGACTGAACCGTCCGCGGAAAAATCTGGACGAGGGAGGTCTGCTAGCCGATGAAGAGCGGCCCTCCCTGCAGTCCCTTTTCTACGGGTAACAAATGGTGGGTGCCCATCAAGCCCGGTTTTAGGCTTGATGGATTCCACGGACCTCAAACGCTGATGACAGGAGAAGCTGCCACCAGCGGTGGTCCCCCAGACAAAACCGGGCTGAAGCCGTACCTTTTACCCGTGGAAGCGCATGGAGGCCCGCGAGGTTTGCCGCAGCTCACTGTAGCCAGTACACTTAATGTGCAAGGAAAGGCTGCGCAACCCCATGCTCGTGGTGATGAAACCGCAGGCTACCGCGGAAGAAATTCAGGCCGTCTGCGAACAGATTCAACTCCTGGGCTTCCGTGCTCATCCCATGCCGGGGGCGCAACGCACGGCCATCGGCATCACCGGCAACAGCGGCGCCGTGGATCAGGGCGACCTCGAAGATCTCTCCGGCGTGGCCGAGGTGATCCGGGTCTCAAAACCCTACAAGTTGGTCAGCCGCGATGTAAAGCAAGAGGACACGGTGATTAACTTCCCCGGCACCAATGCGACCATTGGCGGCCGGGAGCTGGCAGTGATCGCCGGTCCTTGCTCTATCGAATCCCGGGAGCAGGCGTTCGCAATCGCGGAGCAGGTCGCTCGCGCAGGAGCCCAGTTCTTTCGTGGGGGCGCCTATAAACCACGCACTTCTCCATACGCCTTTCAAGGGATGGGCGAAGACGGCCTGAAGATCATGGCTGAGATACGCGACCGGTTCGGCCTGCGAATTGTTACCGAGGCACTGGACAATGAGAGTCTCGACCTGGTTGCGGATTACGCCGATGTCATTCAGATCGGAGCCCGGAATATGCAGAACTTCTCCTTGCTGAAGCGCGCCGGGCGGACACGCAAGCCGGTCATGGTCAAACGCGGTATGTCAGCTACCCTGGACGAACTGCTGATGGCTGCCGAGTATGTCATGAGCGAAGGCAACTACCAGGTGATTCTGTGCGAGCGCGGAGTACGAACCTTCGCCGATCACACCCGCAATACTCTCGACCTGAGTATCGTTCCAGCGGTGCAGCGGGCTAGCCATCTGCCGATCATTGTGGATCCGAGCCATGGCACCGGGCAAACGCAACATGGTTCTGCCCCTGGCTCGGGCGGCCGCCGCTGTGGGCGCCGATGGCCTGATCATCGAAGTGCACAACCAGCCGGATAAGGCCCTTTCCGACGGCGCGCAATCGCTCTATCCGGAGCAGTTTCCTCGAGCTGATGGACGAGATTTCCCCGATCGCCGTCGCCGTCCACCGGTCTCTCCCCCGGGGAATCAAGATCGCTGAGCCCATCCCTTCCGCGAGGGGTTAACGCATTTTGACTTCTGGTGTACACACAGCAACCACTGCCGGTTCCAGTGCAGAGTAGAAGTCTAGTGCGACGAATGAGTTTGCGCCCCTGGCTCTCTTGGCTTGTCCTGCTGACGCTCTGCGCAGCCGGTTGCCAACGCGATGTCGGCTACCCGGCGAACTACCGCGAGTACGCCTACATCAGCAACGGCGGCAGCAATACCGTAACTGTTCTCGACCTGGTCAACATGCGGCAAGACCGCGTCATCGCCGTGGGGGCCAGTCCTTCAGGATTGGCGGTCAACCCTCGCCGGAACGAGATTTACGTGGTGAATTCCGGCAGTGGCACGGTGAGCGTGATCAACGCCGAGACCAACACCGTCGCCGCCACCATTCCGGTGCAACGGCAGCCCTACTTTATCGACGTGGATGCGCAGGGTGAGCGCGCTTACGTCGCCAACTCCGGTTCCAACAATGTCTCGGTGATCGATCTCGCAGGACGCCGTGTGATCGGCGTGATTGGCGCCGGCGAGTCGCCCGGTATCGCCCGTATTGCGAACAACGGAAAAACGCTGGTGATTTCCAACCGCGCCAGCGGCAGCGTCAGCATCGCCGATGCGGGCTCCTTCAAGGTGAGAAGCAGCTTCGATCATTGCCCGGGCGCCACCGATGTCATGATCCTGCCCGACTCCTCCAAGGCATTCATAGCCTGCTCCGGAGGGCACCAGATCATGGTGATCGGGCTGGCTCATGCCACCGGTAGCAACCCCGCGCCCAGCGACGTTTTGCTGGCCTTTCTCGATGTGGGCAAGACGCCCATGCACATCGCCCTGAAACCGGATGGGGGAGAGGCGTTCGTCTCCAATTACGACAGCGATACCATTTCGGAGCTCACCACCTCTTCAAACGAAGTCGGAGGAGCGTATTTGGTGGGCGCCCACCCGGTACGCGGCCTGGTGAGCGCGGACAACTCTCTTTTATATGTGAGTGATTTCAGCGCCGGGAGAGTCGTGATCTACAGCATTGACGATGGCAAGCTGGTTCCTCCGGGGGTCCGGGTGGGCGAAGGTCCTGACGCTTTAGCCTTCTCCGCCTCGGGAAGGATGCTCCTGGTGGCCAATGCGCAATCGGGAGACATTGCAGCTGTGCGCCTCGACGCCAACACCGCTTCCCTGCTCACCTTATTCCCTGCCGGGCGCTCGCCCAACGACATCGTGGTAAAAGCCTTCCTGGTCCGCTAGGCAGGATTTCTCACAGACCTGCCTTTCTTTACCCATAACAAATGATGGGTGCCCCATATCTGCCCGGTTTTGGCAGCTGTGGGATTCCGCCGCGCTGGACCTGCAGCTTTCTCCACTGCACCGGGTCTCAGGGTCCAGGAGCATCTACACCCTGTACAGTCAGGAATCGAGGTCCGTGGAATCCCACATCTGCCAAAACCGGGCAGATATGGGGCACCCGTCATTTGCTACCGGTCTGTGAGGAATTCAGTCCAGAGCGGATGCCTTTTCCTCTTTAGCGCGTTCCAGGTCTGCCAGGTAGGCAATGCGCAGGGCGTGGCGCGAGGCGGAGTAGTGCGCGCCTGCAAGCAGCAGCAGGCCGGTGACAAATGCCCACAACATCAAGCTCACAGAGACGGAGAAGGGACCGTATACCTTTTGCAGGTCCATCCAGGGCAAGGCCGAGACGTACAACATCTTGGCCAGCTCCCAGGAGAGGCCGATCACAATGGCGGTCGGCAGCACCGCGCGGACTGGCAGCTTGCGGTTGGGAAGAATCCAATAGACCAGGAAGAAGAGCAGGACACTGGCGACGGCCGCGGAAATCTGTAACAGCCAGTGGGAGACAAAGCTGAAGACCATGTTGTTCGTGTGGCCAAAGAACAAGGCCTGCAACAGCGATCGCTGCGCCGCGGTGATGGCCACGCTGATCAGGGCCAACGTGCCGATGCCGGCCGCCAGGCAAAGTGAGACCAGCTGGTTCTTGAAGTAGGAGCGATTTTTGGTTACGCCCCAGACCCGGTTCAAGTGCCACTTCCAGGGGCAGGAAAACGCCGGTCGAAGAGATCAACAGCATGACCACTGAAGCGACCCGTACCCCGCTGTGCGCGTGAGCCACGATCTCCATATTCTTGGTGACAAATTGCTGCCCGGTCGGCAGGAAGTAGCGGATCATGTCCGCAATCGCGCTCTCCATGGCGGAGGAATGAAAGACCAGACGCGCAATGGTGAACATCAGGACGATAAAGGGAAACAGTGACAGAATCGCATTGGCGGCAACACTGAAGGCGTAGGTGTGCACTTCAGTCTGCGCCATGTAGCGGGCCAGGCTCACGACCTCATCCACCAGGCCGGCGTTCGCGGCTAATCTTGCCGGCGGCTGCGGTTCCGGCGGGAACACCGACCAGGGCCTCTTCTTCTGGCGTTGCCGAAACTGGGGGAAGAGCTGATATGCCGAGCGCTCATAGCCCTCATGCTAGCAGCCGGGAAGGCGAGCTAGAAATGACCCGCATGATCGAGGTAACTACAACGTTGATTTTGGTGACAACAGACCCGTCTGGTTTGGAGGGATCACCGCCTGTTGCCGTATGGTGCCGTCAGGCAAATTTTGCTTGCACTGGATTCCAATTCCTGCCATAACATCAACAAGCTCGAACAAAAGTTCCCTGTTCGGAACGCTCGGAAGGCCAATTGGTGTAATTGTTTCACGCTCTCAAAGCATTCCAGGTGACCCCCCGGATTTGCCGTGTGCTTAACGGCTGCTCGTGGTGTGCCTGCGGAACGCTGGAGATGGTTAATCAGGTTGGGAAAAGGAGTTCGCTTGAAGGAAAATGGCGTGGTGAAGTGGTTCAACGGAGCCAAAGGATACGGGTTCATCCAGCGTTCAACTGGAGAGGATGTCTTCGTTCATTTCTCCGCTATCCAGGAGAACGGATACAAGACCCTGAACGAGGGCGATGCGGTGGAGTTCGAATGCCAGCAAGGCCCCAAGGGACTCAACGCCGCCAACGTTGTGCGTAGCGCTTGATTTTTTAGAGCAGTTTCGGCAAGAGCCCATTGCGCCGCCTCTGCCAGCACGGGTTCCGGACTGGCAGCCCACTCCTGTAGCTTGGGTACATAGCTCGCAAGGCCGCTGTTTCCCATGGCAATGGCAACGTTGCGCAACAAGCCACTCAGCTTGGTGCGTTGCACAGGAGAATGCCGGAACAGGCTACGAAAGCTTTCCGCGTCCAGCTCCGCAAGCCAGGCAAGCGCGGGGTTGACGAGTTCTGCACGAACCGCCAACTCGGCATCCTCGCTTACCGGGGCACGGCGATTCCAGGGGCACACATCCTGGCAGATGTCGCAGCCAAAGACCTGACGACCCATGTGGGCACGGAGCGGCTCAGCGATAGGGCCGCGCTTTTCTATGGTCAGGTAAGCGATACAGAGGCTCGCATCCATCTGGTAGGGCGCAACCAGGGCGCCGGTGGGGCAGGCATCGATGCATCGCGTGCAGCTGCCGCAGCGATCGTCCGCCACCCGGAGGGGCATCGCCGGGCGGCAGCTCCAGCGCGGTGAGAATCACGCCCAGAAAGAGCCAGGATCCGAGCTCCTGATCGAGGATGCAGGTGTTCTTTCCGATCCAGCCAATGCCGGCGTACTTGGCGTAAACGCGCTCGACCAAGGGGCCGGTATCCACATAGCAGCGGGATTGAAAGGGGCCGAGCTCCTGTTGCAGGCTGCGCTCCAACTGCTGCAGGCGGCGAAGCAGTACGTCGTGGTAATCGGTTGGCTGCCCACCATCGCCAGTCCAGGCGTAGCGGGCAATCCAGCCGGTTTCGGGCGAGGCCGGATCGATGGATCTGGGCGCGTCGGTGTTGTAATTGGCGGCGCACACAATGACGGAGCGCGCCCACGGCACCGCAATGCGTAGAGAAGAGCGCAGCAGGCGGTTGGCTTGGTCGCGGCGCTTCAGGTACTCCATCTCGCCGGCATAGCCACGCTCGATCCAGGGCTCGAAGTGACTGAGCTCGGAGGGCTCTTCGCCGGGCGGCGGAACGGGAGCGATGCCGGCCTTGGCAAAGCCCGCCTCCCGGGCCAGCACGGCAACCTGTTCGTGAATGGTCAAGCGCTGACACTCGCAGCCAGCGACTCCACCAAGGCGATATTCTGCAGCAGGTTTTCCGGCAGCCCATGCCGCTCTCCCAAATATCCAGGACTGTTGTAGGAGACATGGACTTTCCCCTGATCGTCCTCTGCAACCAGAATCTTGAGCGGAAGGTCGATGGCGATGCTCGGCGCAGCCAGCATCAGGGGAGTGCCGCCCTTGGGATTACCGAAGATGAGCAGCTTGGTCGGCGGCATTTGCATCCCCACCTTCTCTGCTTCCCCGCTGTGATCGATCAGGGCGAAAACGGTGACTGCTTTGGCTGCGAGGACGGCTTGCAGTTTGCGCACGGTTTCATCGACCGAATAGTTGCTGGGTTTACTAACGATTCCATTGTCGGACACGGCTTTTTTCTCCCTTTCGATTTTCTTGGATGTGCCGCTCCCTGATAAGTTTCGCGGGAGAGAGCATCCGGCGGAACCCGCGGGACCCGAGTTGCGTATCCATTATCAAGGGTGGTGACTGCCCCGATGGAGCGGGTGGAATCATGATCAAGTTTTTGCTGTGGTGTATTCTCTTCATCCTTTGCTGGCCACTGGCCGTGATGGCGATCGTCTTGTATCCAATAGTATGGCTGGTTCTATTGCCTTTCCGGTTGGCCGGCATCGCCGTGCACGGAGCGCTGGAGCTGGTGGTCGCCCTGATCTCGCTTCCGGTACGCATGCTGCGCGCTCTTTAGCGCTCCGGCGCCGAAGGCGCAATCCCCGACCGCGCCGGCCTAGCATAACTTCGCGCGGGGGCCAGGGCGAAGGCCGGAAAACGCGAACACGTTCGTAACCGCTCCTGATTCCTTTAGTGTTTTAAGACACCCGTAGTGATGCATCCACGGACTTTGGTAATGGACTAGTATGACCGTAGTTGCACAGGCAACAGACAAGTAGCGGCATAGAACAGGCTGGAGGCTGATGCCGCCCGGCCTGTCTTTTTGTCCCACTTAGGGAGGCCGTCATCCCTAAGTCGTTTTGAGGGAACCCCGACACCATGAGTACTCGATCGCCGGTTACCATTGCTCTGCTTGCTGAAGCAATGGCGTAGGCTTCCATATTCCGTGTGACTACATTCGACCTATGGGCCGCCGATTGGACGGCAGGGTGGGTAGCACATGACTCTCAGTCCCTCAGATATGTTGGCGATTCAGTCCTCTATAGACAAATATGAGCGCAGGTTCCCGGACAGACCTTCCCCCACAGCAGCAGAGGCATTGGCATGGCGGGTGGGTACTCCCTGGGACCGTCTATTGATCTGGTGGCACGTGGTGGTAATGCCGCGCATAAGGCCAGCCTGGTTTCCTAAACGAGCGCCGGTCAGGTGAGGGTGGCCATCCCCACACCATTGGCTTGCCAACACCGGGAAGGTGCTCAAGAGATAGCGGATAGATTCATTCTTGCGACGAACGAGCTTTTGCGCTTAGGAATGTGTGAGCTCGTAGCGACGGTGGCTGCTCAGGCAGTTTCCGGAAAGCATCTTCCACCGCCTGCTTCAAGACCATTTCATCCTATCGAACATTACTAGTCACAATAACAGTCACATTCATGCTTTGATGTACGCTCTCTCCCACGCGTGGTAGCATTCTGGGGCGGAGGTACAGGCCATGAGTGTAAACCGCAGAGACTTTCTACGCAGGGCGGCTGGGATGGCTTCGGCTGCCGCATGGGCAGGCAAATCCTCACTTGTTTCCGCACAGACAGCGGCCCTCCCTTCTCCGGCAGATTCCGGCATCGAGCACATCGTCGTGGTGATGATGGAGAACCGCAGCTTCGATCACTTGCTGGGTTGGTTGCCGGGAGCGAACGGACAGCAGGCGGGCCTCGCTTACCTGGACAAGAACGGAGAGGCTCACCCTACGCACCGGCTAACGACATTCGTCGGTTGTTCCCATCCGGATCCGGACCACTCGTATGCTGGAGGCCGCAGTGAATACGACAACGGCAATATGGATGGGTGGCTACGCACCACCACCAACGACACGTTCAGCATCGGCTACTACGAGGAAGCGGATCTACCCTTCTTCAGCGCGCTGGCTCGCAACTACACGACGCTGGATAATTATTTCGCTTCCATACTTGGACCTACTTTTCCCAACCGTATTTTTCAGCATGCGGCGCAGACGGATCGGCTTTCGAACACGGTTGAGCTCTGTACGCTGCCGACCATTTGGGACAACCTTGCTGCCGCGGGCGTCAGCAGCAAGTATTACTACTCGAACGTGCCCATTCTTGCATTTTGGGGAGTGAAGTACCTCGGCATCTCCGCAAAGTATGCTAATTTTCTGGCCGATGCGGCGGCAGGCACGCTGCCCTCGGTTTCATTTGTCGATCCGCGCTTCACCCTCCTGGATGACGGTTTAGGCAACGACGATCACCCGCACGCAGACCTGCGTGCCGGGGAGGCGTTTTTAGGCCAGGTATATAAAGCTATAACCAACGGACCTGGGTGGAAGAACACGGTTCTGATCATCAACCGTGATGAGTGGGGTGGTTTCTACGACACCGTTGCGCCGCCGCGCGTCATTGCCGCAAACGACGTCGATACGGATCTTGTCAACGGAAATGCGCTGCTCGGCTGCCGTGTACCGGCGGTCGTGGTGTCCCCGTTCAGCGCCGGCAATCCGGCGGCGCCCCGCATCCACTCCGCGCTTTACGATCACACCTCGGTGCTGAAGCTGATCGAGTGGCGCTACGATCTACCGCCGCTTACTCCGCGGGATGCCTCGGATGAAATTAGCAATCTTGCCCTGGCGCTCAACTTCCAGGCGGCCTACACTCCGCCGCCGGCGCTCCCCACGGTGAAAGCACCCCTCCCAACGCCTTGCGGTCTTTTCGAACTCGGGAGCAAGGTCGACAATGAAAGCTACGATTTTTTCAAGATGCTGGTATCCGATCTGGTTTCGGAGTGGAAGACGCTGGGTCTGTAGAAGCAGGCGACAGAGCCACGTTGCCGCCGATGGCGAACTATTTCACGGACCGGTTTTTGCAAACAGGACAGTTCATTTCGTGCCACCTTAAATCTTTGATGGCGGCCGTCATTGCTGCGTAGCCCTCTTTGACCAATTCGTCATACCGGCGTTTTGAAACACGTACCTTTCCTTCATTTAAGCGAATGTATGCGTACGCCCTCTGTTTGCTCTCAGACAGGCCCGCTAGTCGCATGTATTCAGGGCAGACCATACTTCACCCGGGCAACCGTTTCAGCATCGCGTTCGCACTCCGGAACCACGGCCGCTCCCGGCGGCGCAGGTAGTCGGGCATGGTCGGCTTTTTATCGAGCACCTTTTGCGCCCATGCACGGGCTTCCGTGTTGCGTCCCTCGGACGCCAGCAGAGCCGCGAAATTCAAATAGGTCTCCGACAATGTCGAGATGATCGTCGTTTGCCGGAAGAGCGCCTCGGCTTTTTCTTTTTCTCCGGTCTGCGCGTAGGCGTGGGCGAGCAATCCGGCCGCGCGATGAAAATCGTACTCCGGGTCTTTGTCTACCGCTCGTTTCAGGTCAGGCAACGCCGCTGCTGCGTCGCCCAACAGGATGGCGCAAACCCCACGCCGGTAAAAGGGATCGAGGGTGTCGGCACGGGCGGCAATGGCTTTATCGAACGCGGCCCGTGCCAATAGGAGCCGGCCATCGTCCATGTAAAGGTCGCCCAGTTCCTCGTAGTTCCCTGCCGACGGATTGTCTCGCACCATGGTTTCGAGTTCGCCAATCCGCTTACGGCGGGGAAACACCTTGAAGGATTGGCGGAGCAATCCAGCATCGGGTATCACCTCGACGAGGATATATACCACCGCGCCAAGCGGACCGAGAAAGAGGATGATGAAAAACCAATACGTGTCCGGCCGTCGCCGGATGAAGTGGACGATCGCGAATATCTGGAGCAGCAAACCCCATGGAAATAGAAGATGGCTCAAAAATCCCATGCAATATTGATCCCAACGTCAGGTTAGCATTTGTGCTTGCCCTGAACGTTGCGCGAAACCCGCGGACCAATACCCAAAAGCGCTAACTTGTTTAGGGTGTTTTTCGTCAATTTCCCACAGAATCGTCATCCTGAGCGCAGCGCCTCACCGATTGATCGCGTGACACGGCGCTCGGGGCGCGGAGTCGAAGGACCTCGGCGGTGCTTATTTTACCCACGCTGCCCGGAGTTTTTCGGCCGCCGAAACCCGACAACAGGATCTGCCGTGATACGCATTTGATGGTCATGGGCACATCCTTTCATGAATTACCTGGGGCACCGGTTCTGTTTCCTAAAGCAGGGCTGTGGTACGACTCGGGCGCAACCGGCTCAGTGCGCCGGTGCTTTGCCAAGATGAGTATCAAAAAACCGCGCCATAATGGAGTCGGCCTCGCGCGATTCGGGGGTACTCGGGTTATACCAGAACGCGTGGTTGAGACCGTCGAAGACCACCAGTTGCGCCTCCACTCCGGCGCGCAGAAAGGCGCGATGGAGTGTCGTCGTATCGCTCAAGAGCAGGTCGCGGGTGCTGGTTACGAAGAGGGCCGGTGGCATCCCATGCAGATCGGCGTAGACGGGTGAGAGGACCGGATCTTTTGGATTGGCCGAGCCGACATACTGCGACAACCATTGCACGCCCGGAGCGGGCGGCTCCAGGTATCCGGCCAGGCCGCGCACTGTGTACATGGCATGCGAATCGCCGGCCCTGCTGAAATCTCCTGAACCGGTGAAAATGCCCAGCGCCGCAGGCAATGGCAGCCCCAGCTGTTTGAACTTAACAGCCGCTTCGGCGGTGAGAATAGCTCCGGCCGAAGTACCGTACAGAGCTATATTTTGCGGCTTGTAGGTTTTCAGCAGTTCACGGTACACCGCCACCGTATCATCGACAGCCGCAGGAAACGGATGTTCGGGAGCGAGCCGGTAGAGTACCGAGATGACCTTGGTACGGGTAAGGTGGGCAATCGGGATGGACTCGTTCAAGGAACCGGAATCGCTGTTGAAACCGCCCCCGTGGACATTGATCAAGACCCGAGCCTGTTTATCTGCGGGAACACCGTCGGCAGGAGTAACCACCCAAACCGGGATGCCGGCGATCGTCGACGAGGTGATGTTGACTGGATACACGGCCTGGTTTGCCTTGGCTCCGGCCGCTGCTGCAGCGTCGGTCTCTGTACGTCTCTGAGCCAGGGATTGGTTTGGGTTGGCATCCGAAACCTGGTGAGCCAATCCTTTCAAAGCCTCGGGGCTGATGGTGGCCGGTGGAGGAACGACGCGGGTGATGTGCGCCGTGCCATCATCGTCGATGTAACTGGAATCCTTTTGCGCGGCGGACTCTTTGGTTGTTTGCCACGCAAGCGCGGGATGAACGAGAAGAACCAAGGCCGCGCAGCTGACAGCAACCATGCTTAATCGACGAGCCACACCAACCCTCCAGGGAATAGCGAAAATCTCAAGCCGGAGCATCCTTTCACTTTACCCGCGAGTTAGCAACTATATAGGAGCACCAACCAGACGCGCCTTGCTCAGCGAAGGGGCGAATGAAAGCGGAGGGCCGCGCGGATGGGCAATGGACCGCTCTACGGAAGAAGTGACCGGCTTCACGAATGCGCTTTTCGGTTGTACCTTGGACTTCTGTGTCATAAGCTTCCAGCCGGAGGTGGCCATGCGTGCGGATCGGGTAGAAGTCACCTGGGATAAGAGCAAGTCAAATTGGCTAATCCGAATTATCAGCGGTGAAGAGGTAATTCGGCGACATTCCAAGCTTCCGAAGGATGCTGACGAGCAGACACTCCGCTCCATGGTCCAGAAAGCCTTGCAGGACGAGGGCTATGAGCCTGACCCCATAAGCATGGACGTGGTAAGGAACTCTCTCTGAGTTTGTGGTGTCCGCGAACCCAAGAACGCTACCTTCAACTTTGTCTCTCTACCGGTAACAAATGACGGGGTGCCCCATTCAAGCCCGGTTTTGGCTTGAGTGGGGCACCCCGTCATTTGTTACCGGTAGAGAGACAAAGTTGAAGGTCCAGCCCCTCGCTCGGCTGTTGTCCCGCCGAAAAATCACCCATCGTATCTCCGGGATACACTCGCCAAAGAAGGGACCTGATTTCATGCGTATCGCCGATTTGCGTGAAGTAACCGCACCCATCGCATCGCCCATCGCCAACGCCTATATCGATTTTTCCAGGATGACCTGCTCCCTGGTCGCCGTGGTCACCGATGTCGTACGCGATGGAAGAACGGTCGTTGGTTACGGATTCAACTCCAACGGCCGCTATGGCCAGGGCGGCTTGATTCGCGAGCGCTTCGCGCCCCGGTTGCTGGAGGCCAAGCCGGATTCCCTGCTGAACGATGCCGGCGACAACCTGGACCCGGATCGAATCTGGCAAACATTGATGCGCAATGAGAAGCCGGGGGGGCACGGCGAACGCTCCGTAGCCGTCGGCACGATCGATATGGCGGTGTGGGATGCGGTGGCGAAAATTGCCGGCAAGCCGCTCTTCCGGCTGCTTGCCGAACGCTATGGCACAGAGGCCGATCCTCGTGTCTTTGTCTACGCCGCCGGCGGCTACTACTATCCGGGAAAGAATCTGGAGGCGCTGCGTACGGAAATGCG
Source organism: uncultured Acidobacteriaceae bacterium (assembly GCA_963785315.1). Lineage (GTDB taxonomy): Bacteria > Acidobacteriota > Terriglobia > Terriglobales > Acidobacteriaceae > PALSA-350. The sequence continues at coordinate 404,600 of CAWAUX010000005.1, forward strand.
CGGCTATCTCGACCGCGGATATACCGTGGTGAAGATGAAGATCGGCGGAGCCGATATCGCGGAAGATCGCCGGCGCATCGAGGCCGTGCTGGCGGAAATTGGCAGCCACGCCCAGCTGGCAGTGGATGCAAATGGCCGTTTCGATCTGGAGACCGCCATCGCCTACGCCAAGATGCTTGGTCAGTATCCTCTTTTTTGGTACGAGGAGGCGGGGGACCCACTGGATTACGCGCTCCAGGCAACGCTGGCGGAGTTCTATCCCGGCCCAATGGCCACCGGTGAGAATCTGTTCAGTCATCAGGACGCGCGCAATCTGCTGCGCTATGGCGGCATGCGTCCCGACCGTGATTGGTTACAATTCGACTGCGCGTTGTCGTATGGGCTTTGCGAGTATCTGCGCACCCTGGAAGTGCTCAAAATAGCCGGCTGGTCTCCCCGCCGTTGCATCCCTCATGGTGGACATCAGATGTCTCTGAACATTGCAGCAGGCCTGGGGCTGGGGGGAAATGAAAGCTATCCCGACTTGTTTCAGCCCTATGGTGGTTTTCCCGATGGAGTGCGCGTGGACGATGGATACATCGTTATGCCCGAACTGCCGGGAATCGGCTTTGAGGGCAAGTCCGACCTTATTCGTGTGATGCGCCAGCTGGCGGAGTAATCACTTTGCTGCAAAGACCCGCGGAGATTACCGTCACGACAAGCCGCCGCTCCCTTTTAGGGCCGCTCTGGCTTTGGGTGCTCATCGGGATTCTGCTCGGTGTAGCGGTGGGCGCCCTCTTCCCGCACAGTGGTGCAGCGCTCAAGCCGCTGGGCGATGGCTTCGTCAAACTTATTCGCATGACGCTGGCGCCCATCATCTTTGGCAGTATCGTTGTGGGCATCGCAAAGATGGGCGACCTCAAGGAAGTGGGCCGCGTGGGCGCGAAGGCGCTGCTCTACTTCGAAGTGGTTTCCACCCTCTCGTTGTTGCTGGGACTGCTTGCCGTGGATGTGCTGCAACCTGGCAAAGGTATGAACATCGATGCGGCGACCCTGGACTCCACGGCGATCTCCAGCTATACCAGCAGCGCCCAGCATCCCGGATTCGCGGCGTTCCTCCTGAACATCATTCCGGCCAGCGCCGGGGAGGCGTTCGTCAGCGGAAACATTCTGCAGATCATTTTGTTCGGGGTCTTGTTTGGACTGGCGCTCTCACAATTTCGCGACCGTGCGCGGCCGCTGGTGGAGATGTTGGATCTGTTCTTGCACGGCATGTTCGGGGTGGTGAAGTTCATCATGTACCTGGCGCCCATCGGGGCATTCGGGGCGATGGCCTACACCGTCAGCCAGTACGGGCTGGCCAGCCTTATCCCGCTGATGAAGTTCACGGCGGAGGTATGGGCGGTATCCGCCGTTTTTGTGGCGGTTGTTCTGGGAAGCATTGCGCACTTCTGTGGATTCCGTCTGCTATGGTTGTTGCGCTATATCCGCGAAGAGATACTGATTACGCTGGGCACTTCTTCGTCTGAGGCTGTACTAGCCCCCTTGATGCTAAAGCTCGAGCAGCTTGGCTGTGCCGAGCCGGTGGTCGGCATGGTCATGCCTGCTGGGTATACCTTCAACGCGGATGGAACTGCAATCTACCTCGGCATGGGCGCGATCTTCATCGCCCAGGCAACGAACACTCATCTCAGCCTGCGAGATCAATTTGTGATCCTGATTGTGCTGATGCTCACCTCGAAGGGGTCGGCGGGGGTAGCCGGGGCTGGATTTGTCACTCTGGCGGCTACATTGGCCTCCCTGCACCAGGTTCCAGTTGCCGGCCTCGTTCTGCTGCTCGGCGTGGAGCGCTTAACGAATGCAGCCCGGGCTGTAGTCAATATCATCGGGAGCTGCGTAGCCACCATCGTCATAGCGAAGTGGGAGAAGTCTTTCGATACGGAACGAGCTGGTTTGGTTCTCGCTCCAACTCGCCCACAGTAACGTCCATCACATCCTCGCTATTTCGCCGTAATTCCAATGCTGTCCACTCCGTCGAATGAACCTCCTTCGGCGTGATAGTTTGGAAAACGGAAATTTGGAATGGCAAAGGGAATTACGTGCGTACTATAACTCGGAGTGCACGTGGATCAGAGAAATTCTTGCGACCATGGCCAGGCGCTCAGAAACGCTCAATGGCGAACAAAAGGCGAAAATGCTACACTGCTGCTCATGGCAGTCCGACCCAAACTAACGCCGGTTCAGGTCCTGGAACGGCTGCAGCTTCGCTTGGAGAAGCGGATGGAAGCTCTGCAGCGGGTAAAGCTGGCCGGCTTCGACATGGTTATCGCTGAACTCGAGGTAGAACTGGACCTGCTCCGCCGGGCAACGCGGTACCTGGAGGATTAGCGCACACAGGTCCAAATTGATGGTGGAAGCCCCCGCATTTATGCGGGGAGGAGCGCCTTAGCGCTCCGTGAAAGAGCCTCGACGCTAATCACGCGCTTTAGCGCTGGTGCGCTTTAGCGCTGGTGATGCTAGGCTCATTAGTCCCTGCCTGAGGTAGCCTTTTGGACCCAAATTGGAGACTGCCTTGTAATACCCTGTTGGCCTGAAGCACTATCACTCAAAAAGACAGCGCAGAGGAGGGAGATCCATGCCCCGGCTAACCCCACGCCACCGGTTGCATTCGCTACTAACCTTGTTGGCCCTCTCCGGCTCCATCCCCATGTATGCCGCGGTCAACGTAACGCAAAGAAGTTATGATCCAAACCGCACCGGCGCAAATACAACAGAAACCGTCCTAAATCCGGCAAACGTCAGCTCCACCGCCAACCGGTTTCACAAGCAATTCGTCATGCGGGTGGATGGCAAAATCGAGGGCTCTCCCCTCTACGCCTCGAGTGTCCAGATCGCCGGCGGAACCCACAACGTCATTTACGTCGGCACCATGCACAACACCGTGTTCGCCTTTGACGCAGATACCGGCGCCCAGCTCTCTGCGCGCTGGCTCGGCAACCCGGTCTCCGGCTTCGACCTGCGCACTCTCAAGCCGGCCACCATCCACACCGAGTGGGGAATCCTGAGCACCCCGGTGATCGATCTGGCCACGGGAACACTTTACGTCGTGCGCTGGGGCTACGAAAACGGCACCAGCGGCCCGACCTATCGCCTCTTCGGTCTGGATATGACCAACCTGAGCAATGACAAGTTCAACTCAGTCCTGATTGACAGCTTCAATGTCAACGGCGGCGGCTTCAACCGGTACCTTCAGGTACAGCGATCGGGCCTGACGCTGGCCGCCAAGCCGGGCGGCCCGCAAGCCGTGGTGGTCGCCTTCAGCGGTGGAGAGGGTGGAGGAGCCCCAGGCTGGGTCATCGCCTACGACACTGCCAAGCTGGCGCACAACACCCCCGAGGCAGACGTCTGGTGCAGCAATCCGCCCAACAACAATGGCCCCGGCGGTGGCGGTGGTATATGGATGGCGAATGCGGCCCCGGCCATCGACCAGAACGGAGACATCTACGTAGCGACCGGCAATGGTCCCTATAGTCCGCAATTCGGGCTCGATCAGATGGGAGAAAGCATCGTGCACCTCACCTGGAAACCGGGAAACCCAGGTACGCTCACCTTGAGCGACTGGTTCACTCCGTTCAACGATGCGGGTCGTGATAGCGGCCATAAAGATCAGGATCTCGGCTCAGGAGGAATCATCGCTCTGCCCGATGAGATGGGCCTGATCGCCGGCGGCAAGGACGGCGTCTACTACCACGTGAACCGCGCCAACATGGGCAAGACAGACTACACCCAGCTCATCGACAGCCCCTTCGTCGCCTCTTTTGACTACCAGCCCACCAACGGTCACACGTCGCTTTTTGACGACCTCAACCAGGTGACCTCGACCGACCCTTTCACCATCGGCCCCGCCACCAGCGGCCGCACCGCCCACATCCATGGAACAGGCGTCTATTTCAACAACCAGCTCTTCGTAAACGGCGAGAACAACAAAGTCCGCGTCTTCACCAAGACCGGTGGACATTTTGCTGCCCAACCAACTGCGCGCGGAACGTCGACTGCCTCCTGGGGCTCGGGCTCCCCCGGAGGCATGGCGGGCGGCATCCTGGCGCTATCGGCCAACGGAACGTCGAACGCGATCCTGTGGTCCAACGAGGCTTTCGGAAATCTTCCCAGCGACCCTGACGCCAACCAGGCCCCCACTCCCGACATCCTGCGCGCCTACGATGTCTCGACCGCCGCGAGCGGCACGCTCCAGTCCATCTGGGACAGCGAAGTGGAGCCCAACGACCACGTTGGCGCGTCCACCAAATTCGCCCCTCCCCTGGTAGCCAACGGCAAGGTCTACATGGCGACTTACGACAACCAGGTCGTGGTCTACGGTCTGGGTAGCGCTTCGAAGACGCCCACGCGCGATATTCGCCGCACCGTCGTATTTCTTTACGCCCAGACGATTCCCGGTCAGAATGTGTATCTCCGCGGCGGCAACGGCAACGGCGGCAGCCAACCAGAGACGCCGATCCGCATCCGCCATCGCAATTGGCTCAACCCGGCCACCAATGTCTATCGTTGGGGCGATGTGAATCTCGATTGGAGTGTAGCCGAGCTTGGCCAGGCAACGCCGCCGGGAAAATTTGGCGGAGGCTCCCCCATGGAATGGACCACCAGCCTGGCGCAAGGAAGCGGACAGCCATATGTAACCATGGCTGGTTACGGCATCGCGGACCAAAATACTTTTGGCGCCAACTACTGGATGCTCGATGTCGACATGGATTGCGAGCAGGCGTTCGACGACGGAAAGGGCAACAAGTGGTTCGAAATACAGGCGCTGATAGCCCCCCGTCCGGGTCCGGAGTCGTCTACCGGCGAGCCGCCCATCACCCAAACCAGCAACCCGATGCCGCCATACTCCTCGCCCAACCATATGGGCTTGTGCGGTATGGTCAATGTCTTTGTCGGCAACTTTGGCAATCAGCCGGCGAACCTTAATCCCAACTCCGCGCAATTCTCTACTCCGGCCTACACCTACCTCTCGCCCGTCGATGACCGCAGTGCTTCGAACGACGTGCTCATGAACACTCCGTGCGTTACTCCCACCGCCGAGACTCGCTGCGTAGGAAATATTTTGCAGACCTGCCAGGCCGTCAACGGCAGCAACTTCTTCCGCTCCGTGCAGAATTGCAACCTCAGTTCCGCAGGCGGAAACTTCGGTCAAATGTGTCAAAACTCCAAGGGGGTGTGCTGCACACCTAACCCAACCACGGGAGATATATGTCAATGAGTTACGCGAGATGAACAGGCTGCTGAAAAACTCATCTTCCTGAAGGGTACGGGCGTAAATGCATTGCAATAAATTCGGCTTTAGCCGCTGAGGGATGCTTTCCGTTGCAAACAGCACTTTCTCTGCAGCCTTCGAAGTCAACAGCGCATTAACGGCTTTTCCAAAGGCATCATCTACACATTGCTCAAACGCCAGACGGCTATCTCTGGCTCGGTACGGAATTCGGCTTGTTTCGCTTCGATGGCGTACGGGCCGTCCCGTGGCAGCCTCCATCGGCTGACCATCTTCCCAGCGGCCCTATTCAAAGGCTGCTCGCCGCGCGCAACGGGACTCTCTGGATTGGAACTAGTAAAAGACTGGCAAGCTGGAACAAAGGCAAGCTCCATCATTGAATCGCACGCTGGCCGCTTGTGGGCCGCGGACAATTATCCGCGCGGGGCAAAATCGCAGTGGACCCGCAGACGGCCTTCCCTCGAACGACGACGGTTTGAGTAAGATTCAGTGACCGGGATGAAACGGCATGCCCGGATGCCCCGCACTGGCGGGTTCTGGAGTTTGCAGATCTAAATTGATAACAATCGGATCCTGTCCGTTCCTCACAACTACAGCTTCGCAAATCTCATCTGGGCTTGCATTGATCTCCTGGTGCGGCACGTAAGGCGGAACGTAAATAAAGTCACCCGGCCTGGCTTCCTCACTAAATTCCAGTTGATCGCCCCAGCGCATGCGCACTCGGCCCTTGACCACGTAGAGAACGGTCTCCAGTTCACCATGGTGATGGGGGCCGGTCTTGGCATCCGGCTGCACCAACATCGTACCGGCCCACAATTTGTTTGCTCCAGCGCTCGCATGGGTGATGGCAGCAGCGCGCGTCATGCCCGATGTCTGTGGCGTATTCAAATCAAGTTCATCTGAATGAACGATTTTCACTCCATGATTTGCCCAATCCATTTTTCGTCCTCTTTTCGAACTCCGCATTCTTCTGATATCAAGCCACAGCCGCGGGACTGCGAGAAGCCCTCTCGCTTCCTGTTTGTTCTCGAGCGTCTGAACGGGAAGTATGCGGAAGCAATGTCGGCTGGGATTGCGTTGCTCCGATAAACAGCAAGCCACCCACCATGGCTGTGTTCTTGAGAAAGTTGATGAGCTGTACGGTAAAGGAGGCTGTGCCGTCTACCTGCCAGAAGGCGTGCCCTATGACCGTCGAGGGAACCAGGAAGACCACCAATGCCACGGCTGCCAGTCGCGGGTAGATGCCGAAGGCCAGACTAAGGCCCCCAACTACCTCAATAGTTCTGGCGCACAGCATGAGCCAGGGCACCAGGCTGGCGGGTGCGCCATGTTCGATGAGTGCTTTCGCAGCCATGGCCTGGCTGATGATTCCGAGACCATTCAGCAGAAATATGATTGCAATGAGAACACGAGAAAAAACTAGAACATATCGCTGAAAAGAATTCATGAGTGACTCCGATGGAGTTAGAGATTGGACGTCGGATGCTGTGGATGGCGTTCGCTGACAAGGTGAGAGGAGGCTACGTGGGTAGCCTGAGCCTTCTTGGCAAGAAACCATTCTCCAGCTTGTTCCCCTAACACCATCCCCAGTAGTCCGAGTAGAGCAATAATGGGCGGCGCAGGACTCTTCACCCGAATGACTCCATATAGGGCGCCCACAAACAGGCCGACCACGAATGAGAGGAAGAGCGCTTTCATTTGCCGGCCCCGTTAATCACTCTGTCCTTTCAACCGCCTTTCGCAATGACTTCAGCACAGGCTCACGCATAAGATGCTCTAGACTCTAGAAAAGCGTTAACGCAGCCGGCGCCACGCCACCAACCCCAAGGAAAATCCGGGCGGCTGCTGTTTCCTTCTACCCATCCGATCTAACGGCCCTTAATAGAAGTCAGCACCCTCTACTACCCTCTACTTGTCATCCCAACCGAAGGGGAGGGACCTGCAGTGCGCCCCGGCTCCCGCACAAAGGCCTCCGTTCCGTTTGTTCTCCCACAGAATCGTCATCCTGCCTGCCCCGGCTTGCCGTGGGAGCGAAGCGCCTCACAGATGATCGCGTCACAGAACGCGTGTGGCGCGGAGTCGAAGGACCCCGGCAACACCTAATTTACTCATGCCATTCGGAGCGGGGACGTGATCTCCCTGACATGCTGACACTGAGCTGTCGATATAACGACACTATTTCGAGGTCGCTGCGCGTTCTTCAAGCGTTTAGGGATGGCATCTCGATTGCACTTACGCTAGGTGGAGGCCTCGGGAATTGTACGTGTGCCGCCATCAGTTGGAAAACCCGCAATACATATCCTCCGGTTCAGGCCGTGACTTGATTAGGCCAAAGAGGTGAAAGGTGAAGAACAATGTCGATGGCAACTCCCGAAGCAGAAAACCTCACCATGAAACAACGTATTTTTATCGGCGTACTCGGGGTGTTAAGTGTCCTTCTGGCTGCTCTTGTGGTGTTTTACTTCAGCCCTACTGAAGAGACAGGCGAAGCTTTTCCCGGCCGAAATCTGTCGCCGGCCGTGTACGAGGCTGGATTCGGCCGTCATTCTACTCCACCGAATTTTCGACAACGGCGAACTTGCTCATCATCCATCATGACGCGGGCCGGGCCTATGCGGCTAAGTACGGGTGGTCATTATGTGCAGTACGCGATGCTTAAGTTTTTCATCTGCAATCGCCGGAGCGGCGTTCGTAGTTATTTGCCTGGTCGCTCCCGGCTGTTTGCGATCAACCCGCCCGGGCAGCCAAAGCGCAATCTGCAAATCCGCAACAGGCGGCCCTGATACATCAGGGAAAGTTGATCTTTGATGAAACTCCGAAATATGCGAGCAGCTATGTGGGAAATAAGCTTGCCTGCAGCGACTGCCACATCCAAAGCGGCACCGCTCCCTATGCTGCGCCCATGATTGATCTTTCCGGGTTGTTTCCCATGTTCAGTAAAAGGGCGGGGCATGTCATCTCAATGCAAAACCGCATTCAGGAGTGTTTCTCCCGTAGTGAGGCCGGACGTCCATTGCCTGAGGACAGCGGAGAGATGCTGGCGCTGGTGGCATATATCAACTGGCTCTCGCGGGATGGGGTGAAAGGCGAAGCTTATGAGGGGCGCGGTTTGGTAACGCTGCCTGTTCTTACGGGAAACCCGGTGAGCGGTCAGTCCATCTACGCTTCGCAATGCGCCCGGTGTCACGGTAGCAATGGAGCAGGAGTTCCGCCTGTGCTGCCCGCAGTCTGGGGTCCCGATTCGTACAACGATGGGGCCGGCATGAACAACGTAGGCGAAATGGCGGCCTTCGTCATTCACAACATGCCGCAAAACCACCCCGGTACGCTTACGCCACAGCAGGCCTATGATGTCTCGGCCTATATCCATACCATGCCACGGCCCAAATTCAACCAGGCATACAAGAACTACTAGGCGGAGACATTTATCCGCGGCCACAAACTTCGAACATCATTCTGTCTGAGGATCGGTCGAGGTTTCATGAATTTGCCCGGGTCTTCGAGTGTCCTCCTCAGCCATTCGCCTTAGCTGGCTAACAGCTGCGGCGTATCGCGATTCCGATCCAGCGGAAGACCACCTGGCCTGCTCGCGATTCCCAATTTTTGCATGCGGCTGATGAGAGTCGTCCGCGGAACACCGAGGCGGGCCGCGGCGCCATCGTGTCCGCCGATGGTCCACTTCGTTTCCTTCAGAATTCCCAGAATGTGCGCACGCTCCGCATCGGACAACGTCTGGGGCGGCCCTGGCATAGCCGCTTGCATCAAAAGCTTGAGTTCGTTGCTTCGGGGAGAGAGTACACGGCCCTGGGTCACAATTGCTGAACGCTCGATGAAGTTCTGCAACTCGCGTATGTTCCCCGGCCAATGGTAGCTCTGGAGTATTTCCAGCACACCGTCTGGCACCTGATCGATAGACTTACCCATCTGGCGGGAAAATCTTCGCATAAAGTAGTTTACGAGCGACGGTATATCATCCTTCCGTTCCCGCAACGGTGGAAGATGGATGGGGAAAACACTCAGCCGATAGTAGAGATCGGCGCGAAAAGTCTTCTCCTCCACCATGCGGCAAAGATCTTGATTGGTAGCTGCTATGACGCGGACGTCGGTGCGGATGCTGCGGGTGCTACCCAGGCGTTCGTATTGCTGCTCCTGGAGCACGCGCAAGAGCTTGGGCTGAAGCTCCAGGGGAAGGTCTCCAATTTCATCCAGAAACAGCGTTCCTCCATGCGCAGCTTGAAAACGCCCGATGGTCTGCGCGATGGCGCCGGTGAAAGCGCCTTTCTCATGACCGAACAGTTCGCTTTCAAGTAAGGGGCCCGGAATCGCCGCGCAATTGAGCGCCACGAAGGGTCCTCTTTGACGGGGGCTGGAGTCGTGAATTGCGTGTGCGATCACTTCCTTGCCCGTCCCTGTTTCGCCGTGAAGTAAAACAGAGCAATCTGCCTGGGCTACGACCCGTACTTCGTCGAGCACATCCTGGAACTTCTCGCTGGAGCCGATCAAGTCAAGAATAGCCATGGTTGCACCTTTACGTTATGGAGTCTATTGGTTGTTCTTCAAGGATTTGCCCAGAGCGCACCTGGTGGCTCTAAGCAATTCCCCGGCATCGAATGGTTTGCGAATAAAGAACGCGGCCCCTTCCGCCCAAGCCCTGCGTTCTACTTCCTCTTCGTGGTGCGCGGTAATGAAGATGATCGGCAGTTCGGGCCGCGCCAGCCGGACGCGACGTTGTAAATCGAGTCCATCCATGGGCGTCATGCGGACGTCTGTGATCAAACAGCTTGTTTCTGCCAGATGGTCTCCGCGCAGGAAATCTTCGCCAAGAGAAAACACCCGTGCGGCGAACCCCGCGGATTCGATGAGGCTCTCCAGAGATTGGCGAATTCTCGGGTCGTCATCGACGACAGCGACCATGGGTTTTGCCATAACGTCCACCGGGAAAGTGCCCCCTGCATCCACATTTCGATAGTAGGGGGAAGATGGGCGGCGCGCTATTATGTCTTCATATCGCCGGATATTATGTCTTTATATAAGACGTCGGCTTTACTCAGGAAATCCCGAGTTTTCCTGCCATTTTGACCAGCTCCGCCAGCGATGACGCGGTCATCTTGCGCATGATTTGCCCGCGATGAACCTGGATAGTGATCTCGCTGGTGCCCAGCTCGGCGGCGGTTTGTTTATTGAGCAGGCCGGCCACGACGAATGGTAAGACTTCGCGCTCACGCGGGGTGAGCAGAGCATAGCGCCGACGCAACTCCGCAGTCTCTGCTCTCTTGACCCGTGCCGCACGATCCTGGACGATTGCGGCGTCAATGGTTTTCAAGAGCTCCTCATTATCAAAGGGCTTGAGCAGAAATTCGATGGCCCCAGCCTTCATGGCACGCACAGAGGAGGGCACATCTCCGTGCCCGGTGAGAAAGATAATCGGTGGCCCATCGGGGCCGGCGATTTCCCGCTGCAGCTCTAGTCCGCTCATGCCCGGCAGGTCGAGATCGAGAACCAGGCACGCCGGAGAGTCCGGTTTTTTGAACACCAGGTATTCCGCAGCGGAGGCGAACACTTCCACACGATGCCCCATGGATAAGAAGAGACTGGATAGCGCCTCGCGTACCCGATAGTCATCATCCAGGACGTAGATGATAGGAGTCTCGTGATTCATGCGGTTACCTTCGACGCCAGCGGCAAGGTGAAAAAGAAGGTGGTGCCCGGACCCTCGTAGGGCGTTGTCCCGAGGCGTCCTCCGTGCGCTTCTACGATCGAGCGACAGATGGACAGGCCCATCCCCATCCCTTTCTCCTTGGTGGTATAGAAAGGCTCGAAGACTTTCTCCGCATCCTCTAAGCCAGTGCCATGATCCTGAATCTCTACCAGGATGGCATCTGCGTTCTGCAATTTCGAGCGAATGAAAAGTTTTCTTGGACGATCCGTCACCGCGTCCATGGACTCAATTCCATTGACGAGTAAATTAAAAATCACCTGCTGCAGCTGCACGCGATCGCCTGATGCCGTGGGCAGCGGCTTTTCCAAATCGGTTTCGACAGCGACTCGTTTGTCCTGAGTCTCCTTGTGGATCAGACGGAGCACTTCCGCGATAACTTCATTGACATCCAGATCGACCATTTCCAGAGTTGTCTTTCTAAAGAGTGCGCGTATGTGCCGTACAACCTCACCAGCATCCTTGCCGTCGCGGATGATTCTCTCCGCGGCCACTTTTGCGTTGGTAACATTGGGGGGCTCGGCAGAGAGCCACTGCATGCATGCCAGGCCGTTGGCTACGACTGCACTTAGTGGCTGACTGATTTCATGAGCAATGGACGCCGCTAGTTCGGCCACAGTGGCAAACCGCGTTGCCCGCGAAAGCCGGGCCTGGGTTCTACTCAAAACCTCTTCGCTGCGCCTCTTGGTCTCGATCAATTCGCTTGCGGTAAAGGCCACTACGAGAAACACTCCGAATCGCAAATAGGAGGACGGAGGACTCGATAGCGAGAGTGGGGACGGGAGACCGAATAGGTCGAAGGCGATTGCGGAAAGTCCAACCGCTAAAAGCCCAGGGCCCCGGCCGCCGAAAAGGCTGCTGGCGATAATGGCCAGCACAAAGGACGAGGACTCTGCATTTAGAGGACGTGCAACGAGCAGGGCGATTCCGCAGGCGATCGCCGCCAGCCCGTAACTGCGCAGCAAAGAGATCTTATTCATTGGCGATTAATCCGATACGCAGGCCACACACTTGATCGTATCGGATAGGGCTTCGGGGAGCCAGTTCCGCGGGTTGCCTAACGAACCGCTACGCGACGTAGTTGGACACCCCCACCACCTTCAAGGAACTGGACGTGTGCCCCGGGTTCGCGCCAGCGTACCTGGAACGAAAACGGCGGGGCGCAGCCCCATAAGCGCTAACTTGTTTTAGGGTGTTTTCGCAAAACGCCCGCAGAATCGTCATCCTGAGAGTCTGTGACTTCATTAAAACGAAATTGTCATCCCGCCTGTCCCGGCTTGCCGTGGTTCTGTCTATCCCACTTGACGGCCCCTAATAAAAGTCACCACCCTCCACCTGTCATCCCGAGCGAAGCCGGATTTCCTACTTCGCGGCTCTCACAGCGGCGGCGTATGCGGCTCTCCGTAAAGAGAGCCGCATGAAATCCACCGAAGCTACGGTCTTTGACAGGAAATCTGGGGCAGCCGATCTGCGGTGCGCTCCGGCTCCCGCTCAAAGGTCCGGGTTTCGCTAGTTCACACACACTCTCTCTTAAGCCCGGGTAGCTCCGGGCGCTCCGCTCGGAGGTTGTGACTTTGTTGAATTTCAACGAAGGCTGGGTGCCCCATTCAAGCCCGATTTTGGCTTGAGTGGGATACCACAGCACTCGACGGGCCTTTCTTTGTGCCCGGAACGACAAAGGGGACGACGGTGACTCTTGTTAGGAGCCGTCAGATGGTTGGCAGAAAGAAACCGCAGGTCGCTCCACTCCGGTCGAGATGACAATTTCGTTTAAAAGTTGTGACTTCACGTGAAAATTAATAAAGTCACAGCCTCTGAGCGAAGCGCCTCACAACTTGATCGCGTGACACAGAGCTTGGGGCGCGGAGTCGAAGGACCCCGGCGGTGTTTATCTACCCATGCTGCTCGGAGCTTTTCGACCACCGAAGTCCGTGCCTAGGGTTGCTGGTAATAACCCTCCCGCGTGCGGGCAGTCAACCCCGGTTTAGCCACCTGAACCTCGATATGGTGATATTCGTCGGGATGTTCCGCGCGAGGGGGGGCGAAGGACAACTCATAATACGCCTGGCCATCGGCCGCGGATTGCTCCAATAACGCCGTGAGGTTGTTGCTGCCGGTAAGGACAAGACCTCCACTCTGAGCAGCAAGCACCTGCAAGGAGAGGTCTCCGATCAGGGCCTGATTCGGCTTATTGACGCCCTTGAGGAAACTCTCATAGTAAAACTGGCGCCCGACCCCCTCCGCGGCGCCGAAAGGATTGATGTTGTAGAGGGTGACAGCGGCCTCTCGCATCTGCGTAGAAAGGCCGACGATCATGGAGAAGAGCTGGTTCTCTTGCTTATCGTCCAGAAAAACACGAGGACCAGAAAGAAGGGGCCAGCCGGGTGAGACCCAGAGGATCAGCTTTCTGCCGGGAATCTTTGCCTGACTCTCGGAGAGCGAATGAAGGGCGCCGATGGAAAGGTTAAAGCGATCGCTCGCCTCGTATTGTGAAGAACGGCGTATGTCGCGGAGAGCAACGGCGTACTGGTCAAGAGAGCTACTCAGCTCATTGCCATCGGTCGAAAAGGTCTGCTGGATCTGCATCCCCTTGTCTGTAAAAAAGGCTAGTTGGGTAGGGTAGGCGAGCCGCCCGCCATTGGCATGCAGAAACTTGTCAATCTCTCCCCGTGAATAGGCGATGCTCTGGTAAGGAACGTTCACCGCGTCGAGCACAATAAGGACGTGAACGGGAGCCTGGCTGCCGGCGAAAGCCCGGAACGACGTGATGTTGCGGGGAGTCTTATTGTCAAAAATAGTGAAGTCCTGTCGTCGGAGATCGGCGACGGGCGGCCCGGACCTCGCCGTCACCACAACATCGAGGGTGATGCTGGACGCCGCGGCCGGCATGGAGGGCCTCTCCTGCTGAGCGGATAGCGCGGCGGTGCATAGCATTGGAGCAAGAAGAGCCAAAGCAAAAGGCGTGCGAATAGACATGATTTCCCTTCGAGAGTCGGCGCACAACTAAATCATTGCCGGTTTCAATCATTTAGATGCGGAACTAATGGAGGGAGATACATGGGTGGCATCCTCCAGGGCGGAAGGACGCGGCCGGGGACTCAAGGTTGCGCCAATCTTCTATGTTTCCTGCATCTCGCCGGCCAGTATTGGTATGGTATCCGCTTCAGCGTCCTCGATCTCAGTATCAGCAGGCAATTCCAGTGCATCCGCTGCCTTCACATCGCGAAGCGTTCGCTGGATGGCCCGGGTGCGAGTCTCCGCCTTGTCGATCGAATCCTGCGCCTGGCTCAGCTTCTGCTTCACCATCACCAGGACCTGGGCATACTTGCTGAATTCGGTCTTTACCGACCCTAACGTCTCCCACACCTCGCTCGATCTCTTGTGGATGGCAAGGGTGCGAAACCCCATCTGCAGGGCGTTCAACAAGGCTGCGATCGTGCTCGGCCCCGCTAACATAACCCTGTACTCCCGTTGGATCGCTTCGGCGAGGCTGGGGCGCCGCATCACCTCCGCATAGAGCCCTTCAGTGGAAAGAAACAGAATGCCGAAATCGGTCGTAAAGGGAGGTGCAAGGTGCCTTTCGCTAAGATTCTTTGACGATAACCGTAAGCTCATTTCCAGTTGGCGGGAGGCTTTGTCCGCTGCCTCGACATCACCCCTCTCCAAGGCTTCGATCAGACGCGAATAATCCTCCATGGGAAACCTGGCGTCGATGGGAAGCCAGACCGGCACGCCGCCATGGTCGCGGCCGGGCAACTTGACCGCATATTCAACCGGCTCGCCGGTGTCCGAAGTGGCCACGTTCCTGGCGAACTGGTCGGGGGCAAGAATCTGTTCCATGATCGCACCCAGCTGTACCTCTCCCCACGTTCCTCGGGTCTTGACATTGGTAAGAACGCGCTTCAAATCGCCAACTCCGCTGGCCAGCGTTTTCATCTCGCCCAGCCCCGAATAAACCTGCTCCAGACGTTCGCTCACCTGCCTGAAGGATTGTCCTAACCTGGCTTCCAGGGTACCCTGCAGCTTCTCGTCCACGGTCTGCCGCATCTGCTCCAGTTTCTTCTCGTTTTCGTGTTGGATGGTCGATAGCCGTGCATCGACGGTTGCCTTCAGATCCTGCATCTCAGCTTTTTGCAGTTGAGACATCTCGGTTAGGGTCGATAAGACAGATTGGCCAAGCAGCGCGAGCTTGGCGTCGATAGCACTCTGCTGCCGAAGCTGCCTCTGCTCCACACTGGACTCCAGATTCCGAATGGCTGCAGAGATACTCTCGGTTTGCGACAACTGGAGCTGATGCGCCTCTCTCACGGTGACTTCAAGCGAATTCTTGAATTCGGCCAGTCTCGCGGATACCTCATCCCGAAAGAGTGCCGAGGAAGCCGCTAAAGATTGAGTCAGCGATTGTGTCAGACCTTCCATCTTGCGCCCCGACTCGGACGCAAACGAATCCATGCGCTGTTCCAACGCCGCGCGCAGCAGCTCGGCCCTTTGGTCGTTGGATTGGCTGACCCCGCCCGCCTTGGCGGCAAGTGAATCGCCCACTGCCATGAGCGTAGCCACCACTTCTGAGCGCAATGCCTGGGACTCTTTGGCCTGCTCCTGGCGAATGCGCGAATTTTCATCGCGCATCCCTCTATCGAGCAGTCCGCGGTCGCTTTGTAAGATATGCAGCGTATCCAGGATGGGGCGGAGATCGGTGCTCTTGCGGCCCAATTCGGCGAGCTTCATCCACAGTAAGAGCAGAAGGACAAAGCCGAGACTGATAATGACATATTCGATGATTGGATCCATAGACGGCCTATCCTTCCCGGGCAGTGGAAGCAAGGGCGGTGGTAGCCGTCTTGCACCGGCAACGGCGGATGACCGGCGGGAGAATCCGCCAGGCCCAGGGGAAGATATTCGCAGAGATACCACTCCGCGAATCTTTGTATGCCTTCTTCGATGGAGAAGCGTGGGCAATATCCCGTGACTTCAGCAAGCTTATCCACGCGAGCCTGGGTTTCATAAACGTCCCCTGGCTGCATGGGCACCAGGCGAATGACGGCGGATCGGCCCAGACATCGCTCGATGGTGCGAATCAAGTGGAGAAGCTCGACCGGCCGTTGGTTTCCAATGTTGCAAAGACGCATGGGCGCTGGCGCGGTGCTTCCCTGCGATCTGTCGGATTTGGGCGGCAGGGGCAAGAGGCGAACCATTCCCTCCACCACATCGTCGACGAAGGTGAAATCGCGCTGCATATGGCCGAAGTTATAAAGCTCAATCACGCGCCCGCCCATGACCGCATCAACAAATCTAAAAATCGCCATATCCGGCCGCCCCCACGGACCATAGACGGTGAAAAATCGCAGTCCTGTGGTTGGGATATGAAACATGTGGCTATAGGCGTGGGCCAGAACCTCATTGCTCTTCTTCGTCGCCGCATAGAGGCTGACCGGAAAATCGGTGGAATCTTCCTCGGCAAAAGGGATCCTGTTGTGCGCCCCATAAACCGAGCTGGAAGAAGCGAAGACGAAATGTTCGGCACCCACAGGCCCGAACGCCCTCGAGTACGTTGACAAAGCCAACCAGATTGCTGGCGACATATTCGTCGGGATTGGTAATCGAGTGGCGCACGCCCGCTTGCGCAGCCAGATGAACCACGGCTTCAAACTCGCCTTTGCGAAAGAGGCTTTCCACGCCATCTTTATCCGCCAGATCAAGCGGGATAAACCAGAATCGCGGCCCAATGCAGAGCTTTCTCAGCCGCGCATCCTTAAGCCGGGGGTCGTAGTAGTTGTTCAGGTTGTCTACCCCAACCACCTCAAAGCCATCCGCAAGCAGCCGGTGGACGAGATGGGCGCCAATAAAACCAGCCGCGCCGGTGACCAGAACCCGGCTGTCTTTCGTTCTCTTTATCATTGCTAACCTGCCTCCGTTGGTTGGGGTGAATCAGTAAGCGCCCTGGCCGGTTAGAACAACCTTCGCGGTCCGCGCGAGGATGTGCAGATCAAGCCATGGAGACCAATTGCGAACGTAATAGCTATCCAGGCGCACACGATCGCACGAGCTTACTGTGTTCCGTCCGGAGACCTGCCATAGGCCGGTAAGGCCCGGTGTAACTCTGCAATACAACGAAAAATTCTGGCCGTAGCTGTCTACTTCCTCTTCCACGATAGGGCGCGGCCCCACCAGGCTCATCTCCCCCCGCAGGACGTTCCACACCTGGGGTAGTTCGTCGAGACTGGCCTTCCTGAGAAACCGGCCTACACGCGTGATGCGTGGGTCATGCCGGAGCTTGCGATAGCTAAGCCATTCCTGGCGCAGGGTGGCATCCTCGGCCAGGGCCTTGCGCAACAGCTCGTCTCCATTGACTCGCATGGTGCGCAGTTTCCAGGCACGAAATGAGGTGTGATCGCGGCCGATGCGGCGATGACCGAAAAAGGCCGGTCCCGGTGATTCGAGTCTTACCAGGATGCCGAGCAGAAGAACGGTGAACCCCACGGCCGGCAACGCCAGGCAAATGATCAACAGATCCATGAGCCGCTTGGCGAACCGGGGAAGAGGTAGAAGCAAATCTCTCCTCACCTCGACCGCCAGCAAACCACCAATTTGCCGTGCATCGACGGTAAGGCTGTAAAGAGCCGGCGAACTATGCATGATCATCAAACGCGGGAAGAGGCTCTCAAAGACCTCCAGATCCTGGAGCAACTTTCCGCCACCCGCGTCGGGCAGTGCGATCAGCGCGCGGTCCACACCGCAGGCTCGGACCGCGGCCGCGAATCGCATATCGATCACCGGCAGGGAGTGCCGCGGCCGGACGGCGTGCGGTGAGGACAGGATGACCACTGGCCTCAGCCCGATCTCGGGATGCTTTTCCAGTTCGCGGATGATGTCGGCCGATTCAACGCCGGTGTAAAACACGGCAATCGGGATTCCCCACCAGGGCTTATGGCAAGCTAACTCCCGCACCACGGAGCGCAGCAGCGGAGTGACAATCATGGCCATCAACCACCATAGGAAAAGAACGCGGCGGGGATAGTCATCGGCACTTCGGGTAACAAGAATCAGACCGCCCATCACCAGGAAGCTGGTGGTAAGTCCAAGGCCAAGACGGCGAAGTTCGGTGACCGCGTTATGAATGATTCCGGGATAGAGGCTGGAGGCAGTAAAGATGGCGAAAAACAATCCCAGAGCCGGCCAGAGAGCGAAATAACGATGGATGTCGAGGCCTCCGCCGCCGGCACGCTTGCCCAATAACACCAGGCTTGCGGTAAAGGTGAGGGCCATCGCATCGGAGGCGAGGACCACCACAGAACACAACCACGGGTTGCAGGAAATCCTGGGCAGGCCAACGAGCGGGAACGTGGGTTCTGTAGCAATTACAGTTACTGAAGCCATCTCCGCCTCCGAGCCAGTGCCTGAAGATTTTCATTTCGTATCTGTGCCGCCCGAGAGGTACGGCTTTTCCTGGGGAAAAGCCGTGCCGGGAGCGGTTGCCTGGTATGCGCCAGAAGTGAAAATGCGTAGGCGGTGCTGGT
Organism: uncultured Acidobacteriaceae bacterium; assembly: GCA_963785315.1. Lineage (GTDB taxonomy): Bacteria > Acidobacteriota > Terriglobia > Terriglobales > Acidobacteriaceae > PALSA-350. Next base: position 423,099 of record CAWAUX010000005.1, read on the forward strand.
ATGCAGCGAATGTATTGCGGGAAGCTGAAGGCTTTATGGGGGAGGAGATTAAAAATGATTCATCGAGAGGTGTTAAACGCCAGGTGGGGCGGCCGGTCTCTCTGCCTTTTCTCAACCCGCCGCTTGTCCACTTCGCCGGCTCCCATAGAAGCCACGGGAAAGCCGTTGGCGTGGTTGACTTGCCCGGCCATTTGGCTCACCGGGAAGGGCGCCACGCAGGTGAAGGTATAGCCGATGCCGCGGTTGGTCTGAATCAACTTTTGAGGAAAGTCGCGATCCACCTTGTTACGCAGGGCGCTGATATACACATCCACCACGTTGGTTAAACCCTCGAAGGAGGAGTTCCAGACATGCTCAAGAATCATGGTGCGGGTCACCGGGCGGTTTACATTGCGCACCAGATACTCGAGCAACAGAAACTCCTTGGGCCGCAGATCGATGGTCTTGCCCAGCCGCGCGGCGGTTCGGCGCACCAGATCCAGTTCCAGATCGCCGGAGCGCAAGACATTCACCGCGTTGGCTGCCACGACATCGGAGGCTGCCTGACGCAGCCGTATGGAAAGGCCCAGACGGACCGCCAGCTCGGAGGCGAAGAACGGCTCGCGCACACAATCATCCACGCCGGCTTCGAACAGAAGCAAACGCTGTTCCAGATCAAGGTAGCGGGCAAAAACGAAGAGCGACGCGTCGGAGTTTTCCTGACGCAGCAGTCTCACCAGGGCCAGGGCATCGGCAAAGATAAGAGAATCGGAATCGATGAGAACCGCTTCGTATTGCGCGAACTGGGCAAATTCCAGGCATTCCTTTGCGGAGACGACGGTCTCCACGACGAACTGCGCCGAGCTGAGCCCTTTTTCAACGCGTCTTTGCAGATCACAACGGGGGAGGAAGGTGAGCACTTTCATGAGTGGCTCCAGATTGAACAGGCGGTGAAGGGCCCGAGAGAGACGGCAACGCAAGAATTCTTTAACCGTCAGATGAGTTCCAGGCACCATGCAAGCGAAGCGCAGAGCTGGCCTGGAAAATAAAAGAGCGCACGGTGAGCGCTTACGAATGGAGGCCGCACATTTCCACTCAACCGCCATACCCAATACTCAGCCTGACGTGAGGCGCGAAGCACAGACACAAGACAGAAAATAAAACAGTAGGCAGCTACTCAGCAATACCAGAACGCCTTTTATCTGTCAATAACTGTGTCTTATTTATTCAGCAACAGCAAAACACTTACTACAAAAGAAAACGGAACCATCCAATGAATAAGCAGCGAGCTCTTTGAAAGCGCGGGTGGGCCAGTGTTGATAGGTCCGGCAGCCAACGCCGTTTGCTGCGTAGGCTGGTCGGATATCAAATGTTTGCTGCTCTGCGATGACCGTAATATCCCCACCAAATCAATAAACCAGCAGCCTGCGGAAGCGCGACTGGACATCGCCAACTGTTGCGGATCGGAAACTGTAACCGGGGTTAAACGCGTGGAGCCATTCAAATCACATAAGTTATCGGCGATCTAACCAAAAGATACTTCCCGCGATGGAACGTCGAACCATGTTCTCGATCCACAACACATGAGCCTAATATCTCGGATTTTCTGACTTAGTTTCGTAGCCTCCGTGCAGCGCACATATGCGCTCTATGAGGAGACAGACCATGCTCAAGCACCTTGCTTCGAAACTCACCATCGGCGCAGTACTCTTGGCGCTCGTTACCCCAGCCGCAATGGCACAAACCGGTGGAGAGCCGGAGCCGGGAGTGATGCATACGATCCTCGTGTACCTGGGCTTGGCGTAGAATAGTCTCACGCTGCTCTCTCCCGGGACCGCCCTTGAAGGGGAACTCCAGACAATGCATCTGACGGGTCTAGATTTCTTCTTGTGGGCGGTCTCGTTCTTAGCCAATCTCGGGCTGCTTTTCGTCCTTTTCTATCGACGCCTGGCTAAAAGTTTCCCGCTCTTCACGTCGCTTGCCATGCTCTGCGTCATCCGAGCCGTGGTTATGTATTTCGTGCTCAACCACGGAAGCAAGCAAGCCTACTTTGTTACCTATTGGTCCCTGGCGGTAATCGACACCGTGTTGGAGCTAGGCATCGTGTACGAGATTGCCAGTCGAGTTTTCCGGCCCGTCGGCGTATGGGCGCAGGACGTGCGCGGCAGTTTCCTGTGGATGGCAGGCCTGAGCGTAACCGTAGCTTTGGGACTGAGCTGGCTGGCAAGCCCGCCGGCGCGCACCTGGGCGCAGTCGTTTGTCACCAAAGGCACGCTGTTTGCAGCCGCGTTGATAAGTGAACTCTTCGTTCTGATGATGGCGCTTTCCATAAGTGCAACACTTCCCTGGAGAACCCACGTCGCCAAGATAGCCCAGGGACTGGGCGCCTATTCCCTGGTGAGTATGTTGATCGAAACCGGTCACAGTTACTTCGGGGTCGGACGGGAAGTACGAGCGTTTGTTTTCCTGTCGCATATTCGTATCGCCGCCTACATAGCCTGTGTTAGTTACTGGTCCGTCATGCTATGGCGTAAGGAAGAACCGTCTCGGGAAATGACCCAGCAAATGCGCGAAAGGCTGTTTACTTTGCAGAGACGGGTGGAATACGATCTTCAAAACCTGCGATCACGGAAAAAAATGTGACGACGCATAACTTCTACTTCCTATCTGCAATCGGGATTTTTGTCTGTGCACTCATCTCGATTGTGGGGTACTACTACTCCCGGGGCCGCCCATCCCCCCCGGTCAGCTGGGAAGAACTGGTTAAAAAGTTGACCTGGATCGACCGGAATACCATCGCCCAGGTCGCCCTCGACCTGGTGGACGAATCCGGCGCGCCCAAAGAATCCGCGGATGCCGCTTATCTTGAGCCAGAGCAACTCTGGAAGTTGATTGGCGGACTCCAGGGCCTTGAAGTGCTGGAGAAGAATAGTGACGTACTGATCGAACTGGCCTTCTACCTCCAGCAGTGGTATCCAGAGGCGATCGTGATTGCAGAACGGTTGCGCCTGGATGCCCGGGAGTTGAAATGGCATGTGGCTCGGTTGAAGGGGGCAGCCCAGACCGGGAACCTGCAAATCTCCTTTCCGTTTTATGCACAGCGTGCGGTGGTAACTTACTACCTCATGACCCGCCGTGTGCTCGACCTCTACCAGGCGGTGAACTTTTCCATGCTGGCAAAGTTACAGGAGGCGCTGTAAAACCAGCCCTTCCAACCGGCCCACGGCTGTCTCTTAAACCCGCCCACGGCTGACCGGCTCACCGGAAAACTCACGGGACCAAGCGAATGGCCACAAAACTGACACGGCCAATCGTTTCTATTTCTTTTCGGTACCTCCATCGCCGGCTGGAAGCCGGTGACAGCGGGTGGGGTATAAGCGTCAGCCAATCCGATTCCCGGTCCAATTCGCACCAACCGCAAACGTAGGTATCCCGGGTGGTCAGGAAATAGATGGGCCGCTGAAACTCATGGGTCCAGTCTCTCCGAGCCGAGATAGCGCGCTTCTGGGTGTCGATCTGTACAATCGAACCGGCCGAAATCATAGGATCCAGGGTACGGTCGCGTTTGCCAATGATGCCTCGCCTGTACGGCACCATGGCGGAGTTGTTCTCCGCCGCAAGCAGCGTGGTCTCGTCCGGCGGCTGTTCGACACCAAGCGCATCCGGAAGTAAATACTTTGCCTGCTCCTCCAGCGGCCCGTCGCTCAACAGCATGGTGGCATTTGGACTGGAAAGCTGGCGCAGAGACATGGGTTGCGCCTCTCCCGGATAAATGGAGCGTAACAGTTGCTCAATGGGAAGATTGTAGATATCAGCCAGAACAATGAGCTTGTTAACCGTCAGTTCATGTTCTTCGCGTTCCAGCCGATCCAGCCAGCTGGCAGACACCTGGTAGGACTGGTTGCCCTTCTGCTGCGCAAAACGGAGGCTGCGTTCTTCGACTTCGCGCAGAGAGAGTTGCCACTGCCGGCGAATCGTACGAAGCCTTAAACCTATCCCTGCCATCCAGCAAACCTTTCCTGCAACATAATGCCGCGGACACCAAGTGGCCCGCCGGCGAAACCTCATCTCTGAGATCAGTTAAGCCGATAATATTGCGTTTCACGTGTCATGAATAGAAGATTCATTATGCTACAGCTTAAGAAGCAGCTGTACATTTATCAACTATCCCGCCACGCCCGGTGGCCGGGGCGCTCATACAGGTAAAGGTATAGCCTATGCCGCGGTTGGTCTGAATCCACTTCTGGGGGAAGTCGCGATCCAGCTTGCTGCGCAGAGCGCTGATATACACATCGACTACGTTGGTCAGACCCTCGAAGGAGGAATTCCACACATGCTCGAGGATCATGGTGCGGGTCACCGGACGGTTTACGTTGCGCACCAGGTATTCGAGCAACAGAAACTCCTTGGGCCGCAGGTCGATGGCCTTGCCTAGCCGGGCGGCTCTTCGCCGCACCAGATCGAGTTCCAAGTCACCGGAGCGCAGCACATTGACGGTATTCAACACCAGCACGTCGGAGGCGGCCTGGCGCAGCCGTATCGATAGGCCCAGGCGCACCGCTAGCTCCGAAGCAAAGAACGGCTCATCTACGCAGTCATCAATCCCGGCTTCGAACAGATGCAAACGTTGCTCCAGATCCAGGTAACGGGCAAGGATAAAGAGGGCTGCACCGGGATTTTCCTGGCGCAGCAGCCTTACCAGGGCCAGGGCATCGGCAAAAACAAGAGAATCGGAATCGACCAGAACCCCCTCATACTGGGCGAACTGGGCAAACTGCAGGCAATCCTTTGCGGAGACGGCCAGCTCCACGACAAACTGCGCCGAGCTGAGCGCCTTGGCAACGCGTCTTTGTAGGTCGAACCGGGGGACGAAGGTCAGCACTCTCATGTGTGGCTCCAAAATCAAAAAGGCGAAAGAACCGGTTAGGAGAAAAGCGCGTCAGCCATTACTGAACGGCAAAGATGTCCCTCTTAACACAATAAGACTCTAGATACCCTGGCACCCATGGTGGAGAATCCTTGGCACCTTAATGTAATGATTGCGAAGGAAATCTAAGAGCGCCCTTTGGGCACCTGCGAAGGCAGGCCGCACATTTTCCACTAACCGCGGATTCGATACTCTGCGTGACGTGAGGCGCGGCGCATAACAAAACCACAAGCGAATCGCTACATGGTGCATGAGCAATATCATGGCTGATTTTATGATGTCAAGAACTTTTCCCTAGTTTTGGCATAACATCAACGCAGTTAACACAGAGTTATTCCGCAAATCCGCAGCCCATGAGGCTGTGATCCGGCGTCTATGTCTCCGCCCGCATCCAACCATCTGTCTATTGAGGCGGGTTGCAGCAGGCATGGTGCTTGCTATCGCAACAGATATGTTCCTAAGGTGTGATTGTGGCCTAACACTATAGGCGGGATGGTAGTGCCATGTTCACCCAACACGCAGGGGCTAGTAATGAGCTCTCAGTCGAAACCGGAGCCGCACAGATCTCAAGATCGGCCTGCTTGGCAGGCGGGCCCATACCCAGGAGCAACCATGTCCCAGTCTCTGCAGCGCCTCCACCGGATCTCAACGGGCGCCCTTTCGCTCTTCGCCTGCGTCTTGCTTGCCGGTGGTCTCGCCTCCTGCAACAGTAGCAGCAGTAATAGCGAGTCTCAGACCACGCCCACACTGACGCTCACACCTTCGACCGTCAGCCTGACGGCGGGCGCAACCGGACAGCCGGCTTCCCTGCTGCTGGCCGCCCCGGCAGCCGCCGGCGCGGCGACGATTACGGTATCTGGGCTTCCCACCGGGGTCACGATCTCGCCCTCGACCTTGTCGGCTACTCCCGGAACGGCGCTGCCGCTGACTTTCACGGCAGCCTCATCGGCGACCGCTGCGACCGCGATGGTCACGTTGACCACTACGGTGAATGGACAGGTAGCCAGCACCCAGGCCTCGGTTACGGTAAGCGCAGCAACACCGCCGGCACCGGACTTCTCACTGAGCGCCACGCCGGCGACAGTGACCGTGACCGCCGATGGCACGCCGGCCACGGTATCTCTGCTGGCGACTGCGCAGAATGGGTTTTCCGGCAACGTGCAGGTAGCCATCGCCGGCTTACCGGCCGGAGTAACCGCCAAGCCTTCGCCGATCACGTTAACTCCCGGAACCGCCGCCACGCTTACTCTGACCGCGCCCGCAGGAACAGCGGCCGGGTCCTCGACAGCCATGCTTACCGGAACTTCAGGCAGCCTTACCCATACTGCCTCACTGGCTATCACGGTGGTGGCTCCGCAGACGGCGCAAGCGGACTTTTCGCTGGCCGTCTCTCCTGCGTCGCTCAACCTGACTGTGGGTGGGGCGGGGCAACCGGTGCAGCTCTCCGCGACTGCGCTCAACGGATTTAGCGGTACCGCCACCGTTGCCCTGAGCGGATTGCCGGCCGGGGTAACCGCCAACCCAGCCTCGCTTTCAGTCACTCCGGGCACGCCGCAAAGTGTCACCCTCACGGCGGGTAACAATGCCGCGGCGGGGAGCGCCAACGTGGTCTTTACCGGAACCTCAGGTTCACTCAGCCACACCGCCACCCTGGCGCTCACGGTGGCCGCTGCCGCGGGAGTGAACGTGACCACGTATCACAACGACAATGCGCGCGATGGATGGAACTCCTCGGAAACCACGCTCACCCCGCAAAACGTCAACGCCACCGCGTTTGGCAAGCTGCGTGAGCTGGCGGTAGACGGCAAGGTGGACGCGCAACCGTTGTATGTGAGCGGCCTTTCCATCTCCGGGCAGGCGCATAATGTGCTCATCGTTGTTACTGAAAACGCCAGCGCCTACGCTTTCGACGCCGACTCAGGCACGCAGCTTTGGAAGGTCACGTCACTGGGCGCCAATGAGACCCCCAGTGACGATCATGGTTGCGGTCAGATTTCGCCGCAAATCGGTATCACCGGCACCCCGGTGATCGACCGGACCAACGGCCCCAACGGCACGCTGTTTTTCGTAGCCATGTCGAAGGACACGAGCAGTAATTACCACCAGCGGCTGCACGCGTTAGACCTGACCACGGGCGCGGAGCTGACCGGAAGTCCGTCGGAAATTCAGGCCAGCTTTCCGGGGAACGGGTACGGCTCCACCAATGGGTCGCAGGTCTTCGCGCCGGGTCAATACGCGGAGCGGGTTGGGCTGCTCCTGATGAATGGGCAGATCTACATGGGATGGACATCGCACTGCGACGATGACCCCTATACCGGATGGCTCATGGCCTACAGTGAAACGACGCTGCAGCAAACCAGCGTGTTGAACCTGACGCCGAACGGTCCAACGACTCCCCACTTTGGCGATGGTGAAGGCTCGATATGGATGAGTGGCGCTGGCCTTGCCGGGGACACGTCGGGAAATATTTATTTCCTGGACGCAAACGGAACCTTCGACTCGACCCTAACCAATGGCTTCCCTTCCAGCGGGGACTTCGGCAATTCCTTCATGAAAGTATCGACCACCGGAAATAAGCTCACTGCAGCTGACTACTTCGCTGCCTACAATTTGCAAGCGGAGAGCGACGCGGATCAGGATCTGGGCTCAGGCGGAGCGATGCTGCTGCCCGATCAAACAGACTCCGGCGGGGTCACGCGTCATCTCGCCGTGGGCGCTGGCAAAGACACGAATATTTATGTGGTCAATCGCGACAACATGGGCAAGTTCAATGCCAGCAGCAACAATGCGATTTACCAGGAAATTCCAAATGCGCTTCCCGGGGGCGCATTTTCGATGGCGGCGCTGTTCAATAGTACCGTCTACTACGCGAGCGTTGGCGACCACCTGAAGGCGTTTCCTATCACCAACGCGCTGCTGGCCACGTCTCCGGCGGCCCAGTCTGCGAATACCTTCGCCTATCCTGGCTCGACTCCCGGCGTTAGCTCGAATGGTTCACAAAACGGCATTGTGTGGGCGATCGAAAACCAGAATGGCGCAGGAGTCTTGCACGCCTACGATCCCACCAACCTTGGCACTGAGCTGTATGACAGCAATCAAGCGGCCAATGGACGGGATCATTTTTCCGACAACAAGTTTGTTACCCCGACGATCGCCAATGGCAAGGTGTTCGTGGGGACGCAGACCAGTGTGGCTGTCTTTGGTCTGCTGCCTTGATAATTCCTGTTTTAGAATTTGGCTATTGAGCAAAGAGGAAAACTTCGACGTCTGCATCATCGGCTCCGGCGCCGCCGGCGGCGTGATGGCTAAGGAACTGTGCGAAGGCGGCGCCAAAGTCATCCTGTTGGAAGCGGGACGTGGAGTCCCTCTGCCCGAGTTGCTCTCCCACAAGTGGCCGTACGAGCTGCCTTTTCGGGGATTTCGAGGGGAAAAGCAGGCGCCTTTCTACCAAGGGGACATTGCAAAATCAATTGCCTATGCCGATTCCGATAACATCTCAGTGGATCGAGTCCGCGCCCTGGGCGGCAGAACCCTGCATTGGAACGCCGTTACCCTGCGCTATGCCCCTCGAGATTTCAAAGAGTGGTCGCTGCAGGGCATCGAGGAAGACTGGCCGCTAAGCTATGAGGAACTCGCACCCTACTACGACCGCATCGAACAGATAATCGGGGTTTGCGGCAACGACGATCATCTTGAAATCCTGCCTGCGGGCAAGAATTATTTGCCCCCCATCCCCTGGCGCTGTAGCGAACACATCATGAAGCGCGCCACCAACGCGATGGGCATTCCCCTCATCGCGGTGCGCAAAGCAGTCGTCACCCGGCCTTACGACAACAGGCCGCCCTGCCATTATTGCGGGCACTGCATGGATGGATGCGACGTGGCCTCGATCTTCAGCACTCCCGATTGCATGTTGCCAAAAGCCCGGGCGACGGGCAATTTCACCCTGCGGCAAAATGCGCTGGCCCGCGAGATCCTGACTGACCGCGAGGGCCTGGCGAGCGCAGTCTCCTACATCGACACGGAGACGCGCACGGAACAGCAGGTCAAGGCTGCCATCGTCGTGGTGTGTTGCTCCACCGTGGAGTCGGCGCGACTATTGCTCAATTCACGCTCTGCGAAATATCCGGCAGGACTTGCCAATTCCAACGGCAGGGTCGGGCATCATCTCAATGGTCACCTGAATGAGTCGGTGAGCATTTATCTGGAAGAACTTGCAGGGGCAAAGCCTTCGAACCAGGATGGCGCCACCGATCACGTCTACGTGCCCCGTTACAACCAACTTTTTGGCAAGACCGATTACGTCGGAGGTTGGGGGTTTCAAGTCAACTATTCCAGCTACATGTTCCCCCACCAGGCGACCAGGCTGCCAGGCTATGGGGTGTCCTTTAAGCAGCAGGTGCGCAGAATGCAGCCTGGATATTTGTCCTTTGGGAGCTGGGCCAAGGTCACCTCCGATTACCGGAATTATGTTTCGGTCGATCCAACCCGCGTGGACGCCCATGGCATTCCGACGCCGGTCGTGCATTTTCGCTTCAGCGACAATGATCATGCTTTGTGGCAGGCATCCAAACAGAGCATGCTGGAAGTTTCGTCGCACATGAAAGGCACAGTATTTCCGAGCTTCGGTAACGGCCCCACCGGATTTGCCAGCCACGAGGTGGGGACGGTTCGCATGGGAAAAGATCCGCGCACATCGGTGCTCAACAGTTATTGCCAGGCCTGGGACGTGAAAAACCTTTTCGTCACCGATGGAAGCTGCTTCACCACGTCCAGCGAGAAGAATCCCACGCTTACCATCATGGCCCTCTCGTTGCGCGCTGCCGATCATATTAAGGAGCAACGAAAAAGAGGCGAATTAGTGAGGAGAATATGGAAAGAAGAGCGGTGCTCAAAATCGTGGCCTTCACCGCGTTATCGCAAAAATTGAACGCGCTGCCCTGCGCCGCCATGGGCCATATGGAGGCCGCCCCTGCGGCTCCGGCGTATACGCTGCAGTTCTTCAGTGAGGAGGAGAGCGGCGTTCTCGATCAGCTCATGGAAATAATTATCCCCGCCGACGAACACTCTCCGGGCGCGCACGTGGCCCAGACCAACCTCTTTGCCGACCTGATGGTGGCCACCAGCGACAACGCGGTCAAGAAGCAATGGCGAAACGGGATTCGCCTGATGCGCGAGGAGGCCAATCGCTCATCGTTGACCAAGGCTCTGGAGCGAGCCGCGGCTAAGGAGGAAAATCCAACCAGCGCTCTGGAACACTTCTTCGTATTGCTGAAGCAGATGACTGTCAACGGCTACTATACGTCCGAGATCGGCATACACAAAGACATGCAATACGTCGGCAACGCTTACCTCGGTGCTTTTCCACCCTGTACTCATCCTGAACACCAGGAATGAGAGAACGAGTGCCGGTTCCTGCCCCTGCTTCCCTCACAAAGGACGGGTGGGCCCCACATCTCGCTCGTTTTTCGCGAGATGTGGGATACCACTGCTCTTTCCCTCTGACTCTCGATTCATCCGACGCACTTAACGGTCAACATCTGCGGCCCACCCGTCCTTTGCGAGGGAACTGAGTTCGCAAGTGGGTTCTCACGCAGATTGCGTTTCAGCCGTCGCTTCCCGCATGATTCATAGATGCGCTTAGTAGTGATCCTGTTTTGTGCCGCGTTGCTCACTAGCCGCGGAGTCGCCCAGACCTCCACGGCCTCCGATGTGATTCATCGTATTCAGCAGCGATATCCCGCTCCCGTAGCCGACACCGTGGACACCATAAAGGCCGGAGACCCGTCCACTCCTGTGACCGGGATTGCTACGACGTTCCTGGACACGATGGACGTTTTGCGCGAAGCAAACCGGCGTGGATTGAACCTGGTAATCACCCACGAACCAACTTTCTACAATCATCGCGACAACACGGCGTTCTTCTCCAACGATCCTGTCTACCAGGAGAAGTTGGCGTTCATCCAGCAACACCACATGGTGGTCTTTCGACTGCATGATGAGATCCACGGAACGGCTCCCGATCATATTGCACTGGGGTTATTGGAAGCTCTGGGCTGGCAGAGTTATGCCCGGCCGGATGATCCATTCCACGTGACCATTCCTCCTACCAGCCTCGCGGCCCTGGCCAAGCAGCTACAAGCTAAGCTGAAGGCCAACACTCTTCGCGTGGTGGGAGATCCAAACCTGGTGATTACCCACGTAGCGCTGCGACCGGGCGCCTCGGGACTGGAGAAACAGGTGACGGCGTTGCGAGCGGAAGGCGTGGAACTGCTCATCGCCGGCGAAGCGTCGGAGTGGGAGACGGTGGAGTATGTGCGCGACGCAAGCGCGCAAGGCCGGCATAAGGCGCTCATCCTTCTGGGGCATGAAGTGTCGGAAGAGCCGGGTATGGAAAAGTGCACAGAGGATTTGCGATTGGTGTTTCCCGCGATGAAGGTAGAGCATATTCCCGCCGGTAACGCGCTGTGGTTTCCGGGGGAAGCGCCGGCGAAGGAGAGCCATCCATGAAAGCTTTGCTGACCGAAACCGCAGAACGGGCATCGCGCTACCTGGAAGGAATTGCCGATCGGCGCGTCGCACCGTTGCCCGAGGACGTCGCGCGACTGGAGACGTTGGGCGGCCCGCTGCCCGAGTTGCCCTCCGATCCCGCCGCGGTTCTGGCTTTGCTGGATGACATCGGTTCGCCGGCGACGGTGGCAACCGCGGCAGGGCGCTATTTCGGATTCGTTATCGGTGGTTCCCTGCCTGCGGCGCTGGCGGCCAACTGGATGGCGGGTGCGTGGGACCAGAACGCGGCCCTGCAGATCATGTCTCCGGTGGCGGCGAAACTGGAAGAGATTGTCCTGGCATGGATGCTCGAGCTGCTTGGTTTGCCGTTGGCATCAGGAGGGGGATTTGTCACCGGCACGACGATGGCGAACTTCTCCGCCTTGGCTGCAGCGCGGACGGCACTGCTGCAGCGTGCCGGATGGAATGTCGAGGAGGATGGATTATTCGGAGCTCCGCCGATTCACGTGGTGGTGGGCGATGAGGTGCATGTTTCGGTGTTGAAGGCACTCTCCATGCTCGGACTCGGGCGTTCGCGAGTGACGCGGGTTGCGGCGGACGCGCAGGGACAGATGAGGCCGGAAAAACTGCCGGCGCTCGACGCTCACACCCTGGTCTGCGTTCAGGCAGGAAATGTGAATACCGGCGGGTTTGACCCCGCGGGGGAAATCTGCGCCCGTGCGCACGCGGCAAACGCCTGGGTGCACGTGGACGGCGCCTTCGGGCTCTGGGCAGCCGTCTCCCCGCAATACGCACCTCTGTTGGCAGGAGCCGGAGATGCTGATTCCTGGGCGATTGACTGCCATAAGTGGTTGAACGTGCCCTACGATTCCGCGGTTGCGGTGGTGCGTGAAGCGGAGCATCTCCGCACCGCCATGTCGATCAGCGCTGCGTATCTAACGCCGGGCGCGGGCCGCGAACCGTGGAACTTTGCTCCGGAAGCCTCGCGGCGCGCGCGCGGAGTCGAGTTGTGGGCCGCGATCCGCTCCCTGGGTCGCAGCGGGCTGCGGGAAATGATCGAACGCAACTGCAGGCAGGCGAAATTGTTCGCGCAGAGGCTGCAGGCGGCGGGCTTCACGGTGTTGAATGACGTGGTCTTGAACCAGGTACTGGTTTCGTTCGGCAGTGAGGAAGAGACTTTGCGCACGATCGCGGAGGTTCAGAAGGATGGGACCTGCTGGTGTGGCGGAACGCGGTGGCACGGGCAGGCGGCGATGCGGATCAGCGTATCCAGTTGGGCCACGACGGATGAGGATGTGGAGCGCAGCGTGGCCGCGATGATCCGAGTCGCCACGGAGACTCGTGTCGGCCAGATTAGATGAATTGTCGATAAAAAAACGGACACAGGAAGCCACGGCGAGGGCGGCGGTTCCCTCCGTTCTCCGTCGGAGCAACGCTGGGATCTTCCCATGGCAGTCACCGAAGCTAAACTGCAATGGCACTGCAAAAATCGCGATAGATGCGAGGCCCGGAGGGCCGGCCGCCAAAACGATCAGCCCAGCCCGGAAGGGCTGGGGATCAATCCCGAAGATGATCTGCCTGCCCCGGCTTGCCGTGGGAGCGCCGTAGGCGCGGCACTAAACCTGGGCGCTCCCAATAATGATTTTCGTTCGAGGTCATCGAGTTTTGAACGAATTTGCAGACGTACCAGCGCCTCCGGAGGAGGCGCCTGGGCACGGAAGAAAAAACCCTTAACTGCGCAGACGCGCCAGCAGATCCTGGGGGTGTACCGGCTTGGCCAGGATTTCGAATTCGTGTCCCTGAGATCGGGCGCGGTCCAGAAGGTCCGCGGTGGCTGCCTGGCCGGAAAAAAGCAGTATCTTACAGTTAGGCAGCATGGTCCGGATGGTGATCGCCGCGTCAATGCCGTTCATATCGGTCATGATCACGTCGGAGATGAGCATGTCCGGCCTGAGGGTACGAGCGGCTTCCACAGCCTTTTCGCCGTTGTAGACGGCAGTGGCATCGAACCCGCTTTGATTTAGGATGATGGCCAGTGTGTCCGCGATTACGCGCTCGTCATCGGCCACCAGCACTTTGGGCTTTACCTGTTGATTGGTCATTTGCTCCTGAATGACGACCTAAGTCGTTCTGACGCTCACCCGCTGCGCTCCGATAGTCTAACCCGCTTAGCCAAATCGCGATAAGGTGGTATAGACGGAACCTGCTGAGCCAGTGGGGATTACTGGAATCATACGCTCATGTGTCTGATGCTGTTTCCCGGCCGGATGTTGCGGCCTTCCCGGCAAACTGCTGTAACGATCCGGGGGCCGCTCTCCATATAAGATTGATCTGACCATAAACCTTTGTTCGTTGGACGTTTGCCGATGGCTGAACCGATCATTCGCGCCCAGCAGGTGGAAAAATACTACGCGCAACCGAGTGAAAACCGCATTCAGGTGATCGCGGCCACTGACCTCGCGATTGTGCAAGGAGAAATCGTCGCCCTGCTCGGTCCGTCGGGCTCGGGCAAATCTACGCTGCTCCGCATGCTGGCTGGTCTGTCGCAGCCCTCTGGCGGCCAGGTTTTCTGGCACGGCAAGCCGATTTCCCAGGTAGAGGTCAATGTAGGCATCGTCTTTCAAAGCTTTGCCCTGTTTCCCTGGCTCACCGTTCTCGAGAATGTGGAGGCGCCGCTGATGGCGCGTGGCATCGACAGTGAGGGCCGGCGCGAACAGAGTCTTAAGATCCTGAACACCGTTGGCCTGGACGGCTTTCAGGCGGCGTATCCCAAGGAACTCTCCGGGGGCATGCGGCAGCGGGTGGGCTTCGCCCGCGCCCTCGTGGTCCAGCCGGAGGTGCTGTTCATGGATGAGCCCTTCTCCGCCCTCGACGTGTTGACGGCAGAGAATCTGCGCAGCGAACTGCTCGAGTTGTGGCACAAAAAGACCATCCCTACGCAATCGATCTTTCTCGTGACCCACAACATTGAAGAGGCCTTGCTGTTGGCCGATCGCATCATCGTGCTGGGCCGCAACCCGGGCCATGTGCGCGTGGATTTTCCAGTAACGCTGACCCAGCCGCGCGAGCGCAAAAGCGCTGCCTTCACCCAACTGGTGGACTACATCTACAAGGTGCTTACCCGGCCCGACGTGGCTCCTTCCGCAGTGCCCCAGCAACTGGCGGCGCGGGACCAACGGCAGATGCACTACCAGATGCTTCCCCACGCCCGCCCCGGTGGAATCGCCGGCCTGCTCGAGCTGCTGATCGATTACACCGGCCGAGCCGACATCTACCGCCTGGCCGACGACCTGGCCTTCGAGATCGATGACCTGCTGCCCATTGTGGACGCAGCCCAACTGCTCGCTTTCCTCAAGGTAGAAGAGGGCGATGCCGCGATTACTCCCGCTGGACGGGAGTATGCCGAATCGGAGATTCAGCAACAGAAAGAGCTGTTTCGCAAAGCCGCGGTGGAAAACGTGCTGCTGCTGCGGCAGATTACCCGGGCGCTCGATACCAAGTCAGACCACACTGTCCCGGAAGAATTCTTTCTCGACATGCTGGATGAGCAGTTCAGCGCGGATGAGACCCTGCGCCAGCTGGAGACAGCGATCAGCTGGGGCCGGTATGCGGAGCTGTTCGACTTCGACGCTTCGCGCAGAAGGTTCGTGTTGCCGGAGGAGGAAGAGACGCCCGAAGCGGTCGAGGAGGCGCAGACGGAATGAGCGAGCCGCTCTCCCGCTATCCCACGCTTTCCCGTTCGCTGGTATTGGAGCGGACCTGGCCTTTTTTCCTCGACCTCAGCGTGGCCGCAAGTGGGCTGGCCCTCTTTTACGCAGTGCTGCGTATTGCGCAATATTGGATGGGGCATCCGGTAGCCGCGGTCGCCATCTCCAATTCCGCAAAGATGCTGCCGCTGTACGCCTTCTACTCCGTGGTGCGCATCGGCGTCGCATATCTGCTCAGCCTGACCTTCGCAGTGGGGTACGGCTACATCGCCGCTTACAACCCCCGCGTCGAAGCCTTCATGATCGCGGTGCTGGATATCCTGCAATCGATTCCCGTGCTCAGCTTTCTGCCGGCGGTGATGCTGGCCATGATATCGCTGATTCCCGGCCGCCAACTGGGTATCGAGATGGGCGCCATCCTGTTGATCTTTACCGGGCAGGTTTGGAACATGGCCTTCAGCTTCTACTCCTCGCTTAAGAGCCTGCCGCGGGAGCTGCGTGAAGCCTCCAACGTCTTTCGCTTTTCCGCATGGCAGCGCTTCTGGCAGCTGGAGCTGCCGTACTCTGCCATTGGCCTGGTGTGGAACTCCATGGTCTCAGTGGCGGGCGGATGGTTTTTCCTCATGGCCTGCGAGATGTTCGTATTGGGCGATCGCGACTTCCGTCTGCCCGGCCTCGGCTCCTATCTGCAGACGGCGGCCAGCACCGGCGACACCCATGGCATGTTATGGGGATCGGTAACCATGATCGTGATTATTGTGGCCACCGATCAGCTGGTGTGGCGGCCGGTGATTGCCTGGGCCGATAAATTCAAGTTCGAACAGGGAGAGAGCACCAGCCGCAAGACCTCGCCCATCCTCTACATGCTGCAAAATTCGGCTGCGCTGGGTTGGTTGAAGCAGGTGACCCTGGTGCCGGCGAGCGAACGTATCTACGGGGCGCTTGCGCGGCGGCGGCGAGAGCTGATCGCACGCCCCATCCACGGACGGCGCAAGCGGTCCGGGCTGGGATCGGTGGTGTTCATCGCCGCGGTTTCGTTGCTGGTAGCCTTTGCCGCCTTTCGTGCGCTCGAGCTGCTGCGCTATGTGCATGGGCCGGAGATTGTGGAATTGCTTAAGGGCGCGGGTGCGACCTTTTTGCGGGTAAATGCTGCGCTGCTGATCGCTTCCGCCTGGACCATTCCCACCGGCGTTGCCATTGGGTTTCATCCCCGCCTGGCGAGAATCGCGCAGCCGCTGGCCCAGATCGCCGCCTCGTATCCGGCAACGGCGATTTTTCCTATATTGCTGATCGCTCTTGTCCGCTGGGGCGGGGGCCTGGGCATCGGTTCGATTGCTCTCATGCTGTTGGGCACCCAGTGGTACATCCTCTTCAATGTGATCGCCGGCGCCACGGCCATTCCCTCCGATCTGAAGGAAGTCGCCACGCTCTACAAATTTTCCCGGTGGCAGCGCTGGAAGACCGTGATTCTGCCCGGAATCTTTCCTTACCTTGTCACAGGGTTAGTGACCGCATCCGGAGGCGCGTGGAACGCCAGCATCATCGCCGAGTATTTTCACCTGAAAGATCGCACCCTGCAGACACTAGGGCTGGGCGCACAGATCAGCGCAGCCAGCGATCATGGTCAGTTTTCTATTCTGCTGCTGGCTACGATTATCATGTCGCTCATGGTGGTGACGGTGAATCGCCTGGTGTGGCGGCCGATGTTCCGCTTGGCTGAGACCAAATTTCGCCTGGACACGTAGCACAAGTGGGTGGAGGTTTATGGCTGAAAATCCGTTCAAGGTCGGATTGCTGGGCCTGGGTTTCATGGGCCGGCGGCATCTCGATGCCTACCGGTCCCTGCCCGGAGTGGAAGTGCTCACGCGCACCAGCCCCCGCTTCGCCCACCTGCAGGACCCTGATGCCCTCTACGAGGCGATGATTGGGGATCCCGAATTAGATGCCCTCGACATCTGCCTCCCCACCGCATTGCATGCTCCGCTAACCATCGCCGCCCTGGACGCCGGCAAACACGTGCTCTGCGAGAAGCCCATGGCGCTCACCGTGGAGGCTTGTGGGCGCATGCTGGAAGCAGGCAAGCGCAATAAGGGCGTACTGATGGTGGCCCACGTGCTGCGCTTTTGGCCTGCCTACCGCGTGCTTCACCAAGCGGTGGCCGGGTTCACTTACGGCGCGATTCGCTCGGCCAGGTTCGCGCGCAGATCAGGTCTGCCTAATTGGGCTCCATGGCTATTGCGGCCGGAGGAGAGTGGAGGCGCCCCGCTGGATCTTTTGGTGCACGATTACGATCAGGCGCTGTGGCTTTTCGGCGCGCCCGAGAGCGCGACCGCGCGCACTGTGGGCTCTGACAACGTGATTGCGTGCTCGTTGCGTTACCCGGCCGGGTTGGAGGTATCTATCGATGGGGGCTGGTACTCCAATGACATTCCCTTTGCCATGGAATTCGATCTGCAGGCGACCGAGGCTGAGCTGCGCTATGCCAATGATCATCTGCAGCTCTTGCGTCCGTCGCTAGCGCCCACCGAGATCGCCCTCTCGAACGAGGATCCTTACGCCACCCAGATCGCCTATTTTCTCGACTGCTGCCGCAACGGCCATGCTCCGGTCGAATGTTCCCCGGAGAGTTCGGCCCAGGCGGTCGAGTTGGCCTTATCTATTTCTGCTTTGGCACACGCGGGACGATAAGCAAGATTGGTTGCGCACTCAAACTCATGTTTCTGAAGCGTACGGGAATCCTTTGCACTGAATCCGGCTTTACAGGCAGCGGAAAAAGTCACTGAACGAAGGGCACGGGTTTAGCCGTGCCGTAAAAAGCCACAGCAATGAGGGCTTTAGCCCCTGAGGTACGCCTTCCACTCCAACTGGCATGTTTCTGAAGCGCGCGGGAATGCTTTGCACTGAATCCGGCTTTACAGGCAGCGGAAAAAGTCACTGAACGAAGGGCACGGGTTTAGCCGTGCCGTAAAAAGCCACAGCAATGAGGGCTTTAGCCCCTGAGGTACGCCTTCCACTCCAACTGGCATGTTTCTGAAGCGCGCGGGAATGCTTTGCACTGAATCCGGCTTTACAGGCAGCGGAAAAAGTCACTGAACGAAGGGCACGGCTTTAGCCGTGCCGTAACAGAAGGGTACGGACCGGGCAAGTAGGTAACAGAAGGTGCCGGGCAAGTGGGTAACACTTTTCGTTCACAGCGCAGGGCAGGTAGAAGAGAGCATGCCCTGGAAAGTGACGGATGTGGTGGACGAGAGGACGCGGTTTGTTCTGGAGTATGACAGCGGAAGTTTCACGATGGCGGAGCTGTGCCGGATCTATGATATCGCTCGCAAGACCGGCTACCTGTGGGTGGGGCGGTATGAGGAGGAGGGATTAGCTGGATTGCAGGACCGCCGCTATGGAGCAAGCCATCATCCCAATCAGACCCAAAGGGGGACCGAGGAGCAGATTGTGCAACTGAAGCTTGCGCATCCAAGTTGGGGAGCCAAGAAGCTACGGGCCCGTCTTTTGGTGACGAAAAAGGGTGTTGATTGGCCCGCGGTGAGCACTTTTGGAGAGATCTTGCGGCGGGAAGGGTTGAGCGCACCGCAGCACAAGCGTTTGAAGACTCCTGTGTACAGCAAGCCGTTTGAGAAGGTAGAAGAGGCTAACCAGACCTGGTGTGGGGACTTCAAGGGCTGGTTCCTGACTGGAAACGGAGAGCGGATTGACCCGTTGACGATGAGTGATGCACACAGCCGTTACTTGCTGCGTTGTCAGAGCGTGGAGAAGACGAATACGGAGCAGGTGCAAGCCATCTTTGCGGCCGCCTTTCGCGAATATGGCATGCCACAGACGATCCGAACCGATAACGGCGTTCCGTTTGCCTCTAGAGCCATCGCTGGCATTTCGCGCTTATCGGTCTATTGGATGAAGCTGGGCATCAGGCCGGAGCGGATCAAGCCAGGTCACCCGGAGCAAAATGGGCGACACGAGCGCATGCATCGGACGTTGAAGGCCGAGACAGCGAAACCACCAGCTGCCAACCGGAGAGCGCAACAAAAAGCTTTTGATCGGTTCCGGCAACAGTTCAACGAGGAACGCCCGCATGAGGCACTGGAGCAGAAGACACCGGCCTCTTGCTACCACTGTTCGCCGCGGCTCTATCCGGATCGAGTTCCTGAAGCGGAATACGACACCAACATGAAGCCTAAGCGAGTTTATCCGGATGGAACCTTCTTCTGGAAAGGCACACAGATCTTTATCAGCAAGTGCCTGGGCGGAGAATTCATCGGCATGGAGCAGACCGACGATCGCTACTGGCACGTTCATTTTGCCACCTTCCCCCTGGCGCGATTCGATAGTCACAAGCTCGTCTTGCAACCGATGCCGGACAGGCTGGAGTGAATGGCTATGGAAATGACAGCAGTGTGGGTAAAGGGGAAAAGTAAAAGCCCTTTCCCCCTTTACCCACACTGCCTTGGAAAGCTCGCAAAGAACGCGAGCTTCCCACATTCCCACAGCTTCGGCGACGACTTGGAATTTCCTTTTTCTCCAAGCTCGTTTAACTTCAACCTTAACGAAAAGTGTTACCTACATGCCCGGTACCTTTTGTTACCGACATCCCCGTTCGCACAAAAGCCACAGCAATGAGGGCTTTAGCCCCTGAGGTACGCTTTCTCGCTTGCACCTGCACGGAAATTACCGCGCAAACCGTACCTCAGCGGCTAAAGCCGCCACTGCGGAGTACATTTATGGCACGGCTAAACCTGTGCCCTTCGTTCAGAGAGTTTTTCTGCAGACTCTTGAGCCCCTGAGGGACGTCTTCCACTCCAACTGGGCACGTTTCCCGCAATCTCTAAAGTTATTTCGCGGGCAACGCACTTCTTCCGATCGCCATCTCACAACGACGAGGTGTTCGATGCCCAGGAGCACAAAGGACAAGGCCCAACCCCGCGATTCCAGTGCACGATCAAAGAAGGATGACACCACCGAATTTGATCGCGCGCCCCGGCAGAAGAGTCAAGACCGCGATCCGGTGAAGAGTGCGGAGCAGACCCGAAATATCCCCACCAAGCATGGGGCGATCAAATAGCCGTGTACTCCTCGTCTGTGACGTGGTCGAGCCAGACCACATCGACGCCCTGCTCGTCCGTTTCCTGCATGGCGATGTGGCCCATGGTCCTTCCCGGCGCCGCGCCGTGCCAGTGACGTTCCTGCGGGGCGATCACGACGGTATCTCCGGGGCGAATCGTCTGCGGCGGTTCGCCGGCTAATTGCACCACTCCCAGCCCTTCCAACACGTGCAGTGTTTGTCCCACGGGATGTGTGTGCCACGCCGTGCGGCTTCCCGGCCCAAACCAAACATGGTTTGCCTTAAGCCGCGAGGGCGCCGCCGGGTTGACGATTTCATTGAGCCACACAGTTCCGGTAAACCACGCCTCAGGACCTTTGCGGCAGCCGCGTTTCTCGCCAGTAAGTATCTTCATGATGCCGCCCATTTTATATCCCATGGAGAGAACCGCAGATCCCTCGGGATACCACGACGCGCCTTTTTTTTGTCATTAGCAGCAGCCGACTTAGCTATGGCAAGTTGAGAAAGAAATGACATTGAATAATCGATGCGAGGCCCGGAGGGCCGGCCGCCAAACGTCAGCCCAGCCCGGAAAGGGCTGGGTATCATTTCGAGGATGATCCCGAGCGCCGTAGGCGCGGCACTAAACCTCGGCCCGCCCCCAACTGTTTCATTAGTCGAAGCCGAAGGATCTGCAGTTTCTTACCGGACCGCGAACACCGCCTGATAGACAAACTGAAAGCCGATGACCATCAGCCACAGCGAAAGCGCAAAGCGCAGCTGGCGGTTGGGGATGCGCGGAGCCACCCCGCTGCCGGCAAGCGCGCCACAGACTCCGCCGATGCACAGCTTCCACAACAACGCTGAGTCGTAGGTGCCACTGATCATGTGGACGCCGGTTCCCACCACAGAAAGCGCAAGGCCGAAGGTAAGATCGGTCCCCACCACCTGCGCCGCGCTCAGAGAAGTAAGTCCCAGCAACGCAACCGTGCCCAGAGCCCCTGCGCCGGAGGAAGAAAAGCCCACCTCCGCTGCAATGGGGAAGGTGATCCAGCCAATCCATTTGGGACGGTCCGTCGTCGGTCTGGTAATTGCGTCAGGGCGAAAGTGGCGAAAGATCTGCCAGCCGGAGGAAAAGATGATGATGGAGCCGAGCACGATGTAGAGCAGCGCCTTGGGGCCGTGCTGCGCGACGTGCCCGAAAATCAGCGACCCGACAATGACCCCCGGGATGCCGCCCAGCAACATCCATACAAGGATCCGGTAGGAGACCTGCTTACGCCAGATCTGCACCGGAACCACGATCAGCTTGACCACCGCGGCATAGGCCAGCGCAGTGCTCACCGCGATCTCTACCGGCACATGAAGAAAGAGAATCAACAACGGTGCCGTAACCACGCCCGCTCCCACACCCGTGAGCGCGATCAACACCGCGATAGCAAACCCGATCAGCAACTGAAGCATGGAGGCTTTCTTCTATTCCGGTTGCACGTGGATACCACATTCCTGCTTGCGTCCTCCCCAGCGGCCCGAGCGCGGGTCATTGGGATCGAAAGGCAGGCTGGTACATGGTTCGCATCCGATGCTGGTGTAGCCCTTTTCGTAAAGCGACATCAGGGGAATGTCATGCTGTTCCGCGTACTGCCATACGTCCCTGGTCGACCAATCCGCCAACGGGCTTATCTTTTGTAACTGCTTCCCCGTAGGTAAGGTGAACGCATCCACTACTTGAAGGTTTGCGCGGGTCTTTGCCTGCTCCCGGCGCAGCCCGGTAAACCAAAGGCGGTAAGGCTCCAGCGACGCGAACAAGGGACCTACCTTGCGCATGCCGCAGCAGCGGTCGGGCGCAGTCTGGTTCAGAATGCCGAATTGCGATTCCTGCTCCGCCACGGTAAGGGCGGGCAGCACATTCACCAGGTTCAAGCCCCACTCCCTGCTCAGGCGATCGCGATACTCGTAGGTCTCCGCGAAGTGGTAGCCGGTGTCGAGAAAGATCACCGGCACGTTACCCAGCTCTGCTCGCACCAGGTGCACCACAACCATGTCTTCGGCCTGGAAGCTGCTGGTCACGCAGACGTCGTCCGCGCGGGCCGCTGCGATCTGATCGTTGACCAGGCTGCGGGCGGCGGCGATCTTCTCTTCGAGTGCCGCCTGGTGAGCAGAGGCAAGGGTTGAGGTGCTCATTAGTTGCTCCCTTCCGCCGCCAGCGCGCGCAGGATGAAGGCAAGCTTCTCCGCGGGCTCGCCGGGCAATCCGGTCATGGGTACGAAGGACGCATCCGTACTGGGCAGGGCGAGCGAGACTTCGCTGGAAAACTCATCCAGATCATTAGCCTCGATGAGCACCGTGACTCCCGCCTGGAACAACCGATGAAGCAGGGCTCGATTCGCTATCCGGGTGCGCACGACGTCGACGCCACTCTTACCCAAAGCGGTCTCGACCTGGCGCAGCAACTCAAGATCACGGATGGCCACGGCCGCAACAGCTTTCTTGTCGCTGGCGCCACGGCCGCTTAGAACCTCGCGTACCATGCCGGCCGCTACGGTCGCGTGCGATGCCGGGTCGATGAGGATGAAGCTGCCGGTGGTCCGTTGGTCGGCATACGTATCCAGAAACAACGGGCGGGTGGTTTCTACTTCGACCACGCCAATGCTGTTGAGCTCCAGCGTGGCTGCCTGCTCCGGCTCGAGGGTCTGGATGTTGACCCGGTGCTGGATGGCCCGGATGCTTGCCTTGACGGTCTGCGAGGTATGTTTCAGCAGGTAGGTCTTGCTCAGATCGAGAGGCTCAGCATTCATCCAAACCAGCGCTGCCTGGAAGTTCGCTGCCACTGCCGGCGCCTGGTGCGCGGCGGCCAGCATCTCTCCGCGGCTGATATCGAGCTCATCCTCAAGCGTGAGCGCCACCGACATGGGCGCCACCGCCCGGTCCAGATCGCCATCGAAGGTGGTAATGCTCTTCACCCGGCTGGTGCGGCCCGAAGGCAGCGCCACCACGCGATCGCCCGGCCACACGGAGCCGGCGGCAATCTGCCCGGCAAAGCCACGATAGTGCTGGTCAGGCCGGATCACTCGCTGAATCGGCAGGCGGAAGGGCGCGCCGGCCGCGTCGTGGCCTGTGGGCACGGTCTCCAGGTATTCAAGCAGCGTGGGGCCGTCATACCACGGCATCCTGGTGCCGCGGTCGACCACGTTGTCTCCGTGCAGCGCGCTGATGGGAATGGAGAGCAATCCGTCGATGCCTAATTTGGACGCGAGCTGCTGCAGGTCGCGCTCCAACGCCGCAAAGGTCTCGGCTGAATAATCCACCAGGTCCATTTTGTTGACCGCGGCCACAATGTGGCGGGTGCCCAGCAGCGAGGCGATGTAGGCGTGACGGCGCGACTGGGTCAGAATGCCTTTGCGCGCGTCCACCAGAATGATGGCCACGTCCGCAGTGGATGCCCCAGTAGCCATGTTGCGCGTGTACTGCTCGTGACCAGGGGTGTCGGCGATGATGAACTTGCGGTGGGTGGTGGAGAAGTAGCGGTAGGCAACATCAATGGTGATGCCCTGCTCCCGCTCCGCTCGCAGGCCGTCGGTAAGCTGGGCAAAATCGATCGCACTAGCCACATTCCCGCTGGCTGCTTTGGTGACCGCGCGAACGTGGTCCTCATAGACGTTCTGTGAGTCGTACAGCAGGCGGCCGATCAGTGTTGACTTGCCGTCGTCTACGCTGCCCGCGGTGCTGAAGCGCACCAGGTCTTTGGCCTGCTCCGCGGCGAGAAAGTCCTCCATCGAAAACATATCTTCCATTTCCATAGCGCCGCGATCGAGGGATAGAGGCATTAGAAATATCCCTCCCGCTTCTTTAGCTCCATCGATCCGTCCTGGTCGTGATCGATGACCCGGTTGGCCCGCTCGGACGAGCGAAACGCGACCAGCTCGGCAATGATCTTGGGAATCGTGTCCGCATCGGAGCGGATGGCTCCAGTGCACGGACTGCAACCCAACGAGCGGAGGCGGCACTTGACCCACTGCTCTTCCCCGGGCAGGCCCTGCACGAACGACTGCTCCACGGGAATCAGGCTGTCGCTGCGGACAAGCATCCGGCGCTCCTTTGCGAAATAGAGCGGCACCACGGGAATCTTCTCCTGGTGGATGTAGTGCCAAACGTCCAGCTCGGTCCAATTCGACAAGGGGAAGACGCGAATGCTTTCGCCCGGGTTCACGCGCCCGTTATAGAGGTTCCACAGCTCGGGCCGCTGGTTCTTCGGGTCCCACTGTCCGGCGCCATCGCGGAAGGAAAAGATGCGCTCCTTGGCGCGGGATTTCTCTTCATCGCGGCGCGCTCCGCCGAAGGCAGCGTCGAAGCCATGGGCGCGCAGGCCATCGAGCAGGGCCGTGGTCTTCAGCAATCCGCAGCAGCGGCGCGTTCCCAGGGCGACCGGATTGGCTCCCGCAGCCAGGGCTTCTTCATTGCGCCACACCAGCAGCTCGACTCCCAACTGGCGGGTGTACTCATCGCGAAACGCGATCATCTCTTTGAATTTGTAGCCGGTATCGACATGCAACAAAGGAAACGGAATCGGCCCGGGGTAGAAGGCTTTCTGCGCCAGGCGCAGCATAACGGAGGAATCCTTGCCGATGGAGTACAGCATGACCGGCTTCTCGAACTCGGCCGCCACTTCGCGGAAGATGTGGATGCTTTCCGCTTCCAACAACTGTAGATGGCTCAGCTTCGGCGCGACGCCTGCTTCCATCATTTGGACTCCCAAGCTTGCCACTCGAGCTCCTTCTTTGACCCAATAAAAAAACCGCTCGCCAGAGATCTGGCAGCGGCTGTGGTATTCGTCTGAGTTACGCGAAAGTCTGGTTTAGAAGACCCTACTTCTCAGCTGGAAACACACACACCCGCTTGTCCGTGACAACGAACAACACTTGTCACAGCAACAACAACCAGCGGGATAATGTATTGCCTGCATAGGATTTAATACTCTTTCCTGGCCGCCCTTTTGTCAAGCTCAGGGGTAACCTCGGGGCGTTCCGGAAGGTTCCGTTTTCCCCTTCAAGTATAAAGAGTCATAGGAGCGCTGGGGGATTCAATGAAATGTGTACGGGTGGGCCTGATTGGCTTTGGATTCGCGGGTCGCGTCTTCCAGTCGAACGTCATCGAGGCCGTGGAGGGATTGGAGTTAGCCGCCATTGTGCAGCGCAGCGGCGGTGAGGCGGCTGCCGCTTTTCCTCATGCCACGATCCTGCCTTCGGTCGACGCCCTATTAGAGGATGCGACTATCCAGCTGGTGGTGGTGGCTACGCCGAACGCCACCCACCTGCCCATTGCCCGGCAATGCCTATTGGCCGACCGTCATGTGGTCATCGATAAGCCCTTTGCCCTGAGCTCAGACGAGGCGGCGGAGCTGATCCAGCTAGCGCGTCAGCGCCAGCGGCTGCTCAGCGTCTACCAAAACCGGCGCTGGGATGGCGACTTCCTGACGGTGCGCAAGCTGGTGGACGGCGACATTTTGGGCCGGCTAGTCCAATTCGAGTCTCATTACGACCGTTTTCGCAAGGCGCCCAGGCTGCACGCCTGGCGGGAGGACGGCTCCCCCGGCGGCGGGGTCCTTCTTGACTTGGGAGCACACCTGGTAGACCAGGCACTCGTGCTCTTTGGTGTTCCCCAATCTGTCTGGGCGAGTGTGCGGGTGGAGCGGGAGGGAGCGCGGTCGGATGATGCATTCGATCTCTATTTGCAGTACCCGGGCCTGAGTGTGTGGCTACGCGCCAGCTGTCTGGTGCGCGAGCCGGGAGCGCGCTTTACGCTCAATGGCACGCTTGGCACCTATCGCAAATTCGGCCTCGATCCCCAGGAGGCCCATCTACTGGCCGGAGACATATTTTCCTCCAAGCCCTGGGGTGTGGAAGGTCCCGAGCACTGGGGCACGCTCACCCTCGATGAGGGCGGTGAGCCGATAAACACGCGCGTCCCCACTGAGCCCGGAGACTACCGCGGTTACTACATCAACCTGCGCGACGCCATCCATGGCAACGCTGCTCTTGAGGTCACACCGCTGCAGGCCTGGAGAACCATGCGGGTGCTGGAAATGGCCCTGGAGAGCAGCCGCAGCGGTTCCACGATCCTTTGTGATTGGAGCCGTGAACCCTAAAGACCTCAGGGGCGAAACAGGCTGGCGGAAAAACTCGCTGTTGCGTTGAGACGAACCTTAGTCGAACCGTGCCAGCCCCGGACTTTCAGAGGCTGCGGAAAAACTCCCAGTTAGGTATCCGGGCTTAAAGCCCGGACCTCCCCAGCACCGGGCCGCCCGTGAGCTATAAAAGCCCTCTCGACCTGCAGTCCCTGATACAACCGGGACCTACTGAGGAGGATTGTTAGCTGGCGTATCCGGCTTGCCCTCGACTTTGTGGACACCGGTCTTGGTTCCCTGCACCGTCTTGTGGTAACCAGTTTCGGTTCCTGACTTGGTTTTCTCGTAGCCCTTCTCGGTTCCTGCCTTGGTTTTGTCGTAACCCTTCTCAGTACCCGACTTGGTTTTCTCGTAGCCCTTCTCGGTACCCGACTTGGTTTTGTTGTAACCCTTCTCGGTGCCTGACTTGGTTTTGTCATAGGCCGTTTTGCTGCCTTCGCTTACGCCGTGCCCCGCGCTGGTCGCCGCGTGTTTGGTGTCGCTTCCGGCATTCTTCATATCCTGCTTTACACCGGGATCGGAGGTCTGTGCGAACGCAGGAGAAGTGAGGGCGAGGGCGGCGATTAAAGCTAAAAACCTGGGGTGCATAGGGTGTTTCTCCTAACCATGTACAGCCGGTTAGATGCAGACTGCAGAAACCACGGGCGCAAAAGGTGTAGCCTGTTTGTCGTGAACAACATAAGGAAGCCCAGAGTGGGCCTCGCCCAGTTGAGATGGTTTGCCTATCGTTCTTTCCTCGGGCTTCTGCTGGCCACGCCGGTCGCCAGGGCCCAAAGCCCCGTTCATATCGATGTGGACCTGGCAAACTCCGCAGGTAAGTTCACCCCCATATACAACTGGTTTGGCTATGACGAATCCGGCTACACAGCCACTCCAAACGGCAAGGCGTTGCTTGGCCAACTACACGATTTGAGCCCGGTTCCGGTCTATATTCGCGCCCATTTCCTGCTCGCCACGGGAGACGGCAAGCCCGATCTCAAATGGAGTTCCTCAAACGTCTACACCGAGGATGCGCATGGAAATCCGCTTTACAGCTGGACCATCCTCGACCAGATATTCGATGCCTATGCCGCAGCCCATGTGCGCCCGATGGTGGAGCTGGGCTTCATGCCCCAGGCGCTTTCCACCCATCCCGATCCTTACCACATAGGATGGCCGCTCAAGCCAGGGGAGGTAGAGGGCTGGTCGTTTCCGCCCAAAGACTTGAAGCGTTGGCAGGAACTGAATCATCAAGTGGCCGCGCACATGGTCCAGCGCTATGGAATGGAAACGGTTTCCACCTGGTACTGGGAGGTGTGGAACGAACCCGACGGCAAGTACTACTGGAAAGGAACCGAGGAGGACTACAACAAGCTTTACGATTACGCGGTAGCCGGCGTACGCCAGGCGATTCCCAATGCGCGTGTGGGTGGACCAGCAACCACCGGCCCCGGCCCCAAGGGCAATGCGTCACAGTATCTGCAGCTTTTTCTCGCGCACTGTGCGACGCAAAAGAGTGCAGCGAACGGCGGCCCAATCCCGCTGGATTTCATCTCTTTCCACGTTAAGGGAAGCCCGAACGTAGTAGATGGTCACGTGCAAATGGGCCTCGACCACGAATTGAACAATGCCGCAGACGGTTTCGCCATCGTGCGCAGTTTTTCGCAATTCCAAAAGCTTCCTATCATCCTGAGTGAAGCGGACCCGGAAGGGTGTGCAGCTTGCTCCGCGCGGCTCTATCCGCCCAATGCTTATCGCAACGGACCGCTGTATCCCAGCTATACCGCGGCGGCGATGAAGGGCTTGCTGGAGCTGGCGGATCGCGATCACGTCAACTTGCTGGGTATGCTGACCTGGGCCTTCGAGTTTGAAGGAAAGCCTTATTTCGACGGCTATCGCACGCTGGCCACCAATGGCGTCGATAAGCCGATACTAAACTTCTTCCGCATGGCTGGATTGATGAGCGGCGATCGGGTGGCGACGACCAGCACCGGTGCGGCGCCGCTGGACAGCATTTTGAAAAACAGCGTGCGCCAGGCTCCGGACATTGACGCCCTGGCGACCAGCG
This sequence comes from uncultured Acidobacteriaceae bacterium, assembly GCA_963785315.1. Lineage (GTDB taxonomy): Bacteria > Acidobacteriota > Terriglobia > Terriglobales > Acidobacteriaceae > PALSA-350. The sequence goes on from CAWAUX010000005.1 coordinate 451,503, forward strand.
CTCCTGGCCACGCTTCTGTGCTGTTGTGGAATTATCACGACGACGACGTCGCTGCCCCCGGCGCGGACATCGTAGTGTCCATAAAGTCCATCCCTCGCTCCGCGTCGCGCGTGCTGCTGCAGCAGTATCGCATTGACGATCATCACAGCAATGCCTACGCGGTGTGGAGGGAGATGGGATCGCCGCAGGAACCTACGCCCCAGCAATATGCCCAATTGCAAGCTGCCGGCCAGCTGCAACTGCTCGACTCTCCGCGGTGGATCACCCCGGAGAATGGGACGCTACAAATAGACGTGCCACTGCCCCGCATGGGTCTCTCGCTCTTACGCGTGTCGTGGCCAACCAACTGAAGCAGTTCGAGAGGATACGATGCGATTGGTGCAATTGAAGGCCGGCAATGTGCGCCGGGTAGCGGTAGTGGAAGAGCCAAAGCTGCGGTTGCTGCGCGATTTCGATTCGGTATATGGACTGGCCGAGGCGGCCATCGCGCACGGCGGCAAACTTACCAGCGTGGTAGCTGACCATCTTACAGATGAGTCTCTCGACTATGACCCGATTTACAGTGGGAGCGCACAGTGGAAGCTGCTGGCTCCTATCGATCATCCCCAGGAACCTGCTCGCTGCCTGGTATCCGGCACAGGCCTGACTCACATGGGCAGCGCGCGCGACCGAGCGTCCATGCACATGGCCAAGGAGCAAGAGCTGACTGACAGCATGAAGATGTTTAACTGGGGCATGGAAGCCGGCCGCCCCAAAACGGGCGAGATAGGCATTGCGCCGGAATGGTTTCACAAGGGCTATGGCACGATCGTGCACGCGCAGGGTGAATCCCTGCTGGTTCCCTCCTACGCGGAGGACGGTGGTGAAGAAGCGGAGATCGCGGTCGTATATGTAATCGGTCCGCAGGGTCAACCCTATCGAGTTGGCATGGCCCAGGGCAATGAGTTCTCTGACCATCGCTTCGAGAAAAGGAACTATCTCAACCTGGCTGGATCGAAGTTGCGCACGTGTGCGATCGGTCCTGAGCTGGTCGTCGATCCTGATTTTCGCGCCGTGCCGGGCACGGTGACCATCACCCGCAAGGGCAAGACCTTCTGGTCACAGCCAATCGCCAGCGGAGAAGAGGAGATGTCCCACAGCCTGCGCAACCTGGAGCATCACCACTTCAAGTTCGAACTGCATCGCCGGCCCGGGGACGTGCACATCCATTTTCTGGGCGCGCATTCGCTCAGCTTTGGGCAGGGTGTTGAACTAAAGGATGGTGACGTGATGGAAGTTCACTTCGAGGGATTCGGCCGCCCCTTGCGTAACCCGGTGCAAGTGGCGCGGCAAGAGGATGTCCTGGTCGAAGTGATTCCTCTCCTATAACCTTAACTTCGACCTGATCAATCTCCGCGCACCGCGTCCGCCCCTTGCGCAGTCCAATACATGTGCAACACCAGGTCCCACTGGTTTAATCTCTCTCTCGGTTGGATTCGATGAAACCTGCATCCAGACTCTCTCTGTTTCGCGTCATCGCCGGCGGAATGCTCGCACTGGCGTTGCTCGCCACTGCACAGCCAGCCGCAAACCCGGCAAATCACGGCATCGCCATCGCCAATATGGACCCCTCGGTAAAGCCCGGCGACAACTTCTATCTCTACGCCAATGGGGGATGGATCAAACGCACCGTCATCCCTCCCGACCGCAGCGGAACAGGCGTGTTCGTTGGGTTGCTTGACGTGAGCGATAAACGTGTCCTTGGCTTGATTGAAGATGCAGAGAAGGCACACGCGCCTGTGGGCTCGGACACGCGGAAAATTGCAGATCTTTATCACTCCTACATGGACGAGCCAGGCATCGAGTCCAGGGGCCTGTCGCCCATTGAGCCACACCTCAAAACAATCGCGGCAATTAGCAATAAGACCCAACTAGCGCAAGCCTTGGGTGAGAGCCTGCGGGCGGATGTCGATCCGCTCAACAACACCAATTTCCATACGCCTAATCTTTTTGGGTTGTGGGTAGCCCCGGGCTTTTCTGATTCGGCTCACTATTCTCCTTATCTTTTGCAAGGAGGCCTGGAGCTGCCCGATCGCGACTACTACCTATCGAATAGCGACAGCATGCGCACGATACGGACGAAGTATCAGGCCCATGTCGCGGCGATGTTGAAGTTGGCCGGTTTCTCCGATGGAGACGCTCGTGCCGCGCGGATCCTCTCGCTCGAACATGCCATCGCAGAAACCCACCTGAGCCTGTCCGACAACCAGGAAGTCGCGAAGGCGAACAACCCCTGGCAGCGAGCAGATTTTCCGGCAAAGGCTCCTGGACTCGACTGGGCAGAATACTTCCGCAGCGCAGGCCTTGGCAGCCAATCGTCGTTTATCGTGTGGCAGCCAAAGGCCTTCATCGGCGAGGCGGCGTTGGTGAGCTCCGTTCCCCTGGACGCGTGGAAAGACTGGCTGGCCTATCATCTGATCGAAACCTACGCCTCTGCACTCCCCCAGAATCTTGCCGACGAGCACTTTGCCCTCGTGGGCAAGATTCTTTCCGGGACACCGGAGCAGCGTCCCCGTTGGCAACGCGGCGTAGTTCTTGTCAATGGAGAGTTAGGCGATGCCGTCGGCCGTATCTACGCGCGACAATATTTTCCACCCCAAGCCAAAGCCGAGGCCGAAGCTCTGGTTGCCCACATTGTTGGTGTCTATCGCGAGCGGCTGAGCGCCCTGTCGTGGATGGCGCCGTCGACCAAGGCTGAAGCCATTGCCAAACTCGATGCGCTGTACGTGGGCGTCGGCTACCCCGAATCCTGGCTTGATTATTCCGGCTACGAGGTAAAGCCAGATGATCTCTTCGGCAACCGCTGGCGCGGCCGGCTCTTTTACTTCCACACCAACGTGGCGCGCATCGGCAAGCTCGTAGATCGGAAGCAATGGTCGATGACGCCGCAGACGGTGAACGCTGTGAACTTGCCGCTGCAGAATGCGCTTAACTTCCCTGCCGCGATTCTGCAGCCTCCTTTCTTCGATCCCGCCGCGCCGGCCGCTGCGAACTATGGCGCCATCGGCTCCATCATTGGCCATGAGATCAGCCACACCTTCGATACCGAGGGCAGCACGTTCGACGCAAAAGGACGCATCCGCGATTGGTGGACCCCAGCGGATTTCGCGCACTTCCGAGCCGCGACGACAAAACTCGCCGCGCAATACGACACCTATAAACCCTTCCCCGACCTGGCCGTAAATGGCAAGCAAACGCTGGCGGAAGATATTGCCGATGTTGCCGGCGTCTCCGCCGCATACGATGGCTACCGTGCTTCGCTTCGCGGCAAGAACGCTCCCGTGGAGCATGGCTTTACGGCAGACCAGCAATTCTTCATCGCCTTCGGCCAGAATTGGGCCTCGAAGGAGCGGCCTGCGGCCCTACGCCAACAGGTGTTGACCGACCCTCACGCCCCGGCGGAGTATCGTGCCGATACTGTGCGCAATCTCGACGAGTGGTATACGGCCTTTGGTATTCAGCCCGGACAGACCCTCTATCTCACCCCGCCGGAGCGGGTGAAAATCTGGTAAGGGAGAAGCCTCACCGAACTGGCCCCCCCTCTCATTCAGGCGAAATATCCCATTCTCTTCGACGCGGCCCGCGTGATCGCCGACCCACAAGTGCGAAACATGGCGACCCTGGCCGGTACCTGGCCCCAGTGAAGCCATCAAAACTCTGCGCGGCTGGGACGAAGAGCGCAGTTTTGTTCCGGCGCGATGGAGCGGAAGGCGCCCAACCGGGGTGGCCAGCCGCGAGACCTGGTCCGGTAGGGGCCTTGAGAAGCGCGTTTAGATGAGAAAGACCTGTCTGTCCGCCCCTTGGGGCGTGCCAGGGGCGGCGGCCCTGGGTTGGGGTTTGGGGCTCAGGAATGCGATGTTCCCGTCCTTGTTTCAGTCGTGGTGGCGGCTAAGTCCTTTGTTTTCCCAAGATGATCAAATTTAATTTTTTCCCGCCCCCATAAGCTATTTAGGGGACTGATCAGTCAGCTGATTCGTTTTCCGGCAGTTCCCAAACCAGGCGCCGGGGATGCTTTCCCTGGTGCGCCTTGCGGGACCGCAGGAATGCTGCGGAAAGGCGTAATCCGTTTCACTGTCACATTAGCCTTTGCTACACCTAAGTCATCGCGCCGGCAGGCGCTGACAATTCCCGGTGGTTGGCGGCAGATGCACGGGCAGAGCTCGCCGGTGCAAGGCCAGGCAGGGCCGTCGTGAAGACGGCGCTGGATATCGATTCTTGGTTGCACAATAGCACGGTTTTAGGGGCACGTCGAGAGAACAAGAAAAGCTCTTTGGTAACCATTACTGCGCTTTGTCTCTTCACCATCGCGCAAGGGAGCGGTTACCGAGGTGGTTCCGAGGGCCGCCTTGATCGAGCTGCCCGACACCCCTATCTGTCCAGGGTAACTTGTGAGCGTAGCTGCTCTGCGAGTGGTGATCTTGTGGTCCCCGGTTTCCTGTCCCGGGTTTCCCCGAATCGTTCATGACCTAGGAGGCCCTCAGGAACGTGCGCAGTGAGTCGTTGTACTTCTGAGGACCTTCCCAGAACGTCGCGTGGCCCCCACCTTCGTCAGCCTCAAGCCGGACAAATGCAGAAAGCGGTGTAACATTCAGCGTGCTTCTCCCAGTGCCATTGCAAGTTTCCGGGCCATTTTTAGCGTACCCATCCGCTCACAAGAGCGGTTTCCTCGATTTCCGGGTCCATGGCCATTTTAGCAATCAAGTGAACGTGGTTGGACATGAGGCAATATCCGATGAGCGCCACTCCATAGAGGTCCATGTTCTCGCGGTGCGAGAGTTGGGCGCGCGCCCATAGTTTCCGCACACTTTGAAACTATGTGACCATGGTATGATGACCATGGTGAGGTGCCATTCTTGAAAACAATCGCGGCGGGAGAGTTCAAAGCGAAGTGTCTGGCAATTATGGATGAAGTGCAGGCCAGAAAGACAAAATTCGTTATCACGAAAAACGGAAAGCCTGTTGCCCAAATGATCCCGGTCGAAGAGATTGAGGATAGCCTGTTCGGTTTTTATGCGGGAAAGTTGGCTATCTCCGGCGATATCGAGGCTCCTTCGGTCCCGCCAGGGCATTGGAAACGCCTCAAGTGATCGTCGTCGATACTTGTGTAGTGATCTGGCTTGCTTCGAATCCAAGTTTGCTTTCGCCGGCTGCGACCGATGCGATTCGAACTGCTCGAGAGAACGGCGGGGTGGGTATTTCCTGCATCTCGCTGTTCGAGTTGGGGTGGCTGGCCAGGAATCAGCGAATCGTGCTAAAGACTTCCCTTGAGGCATTTCTGGTTGAGGTGGAGACGCGCTTCGTCATCCTGCCGATCACAGCGGCCGTCACGCGCATCGCCATGGAGTTTCCTTCGCCTTACCCTCTCGATCCCATGGACAGGATTATCGGAGCGACCGCACTGGATCGTGGCGTTCCTCTGGTAACCAAAGACAAGATGATTCGAAAAGCAAAAGCGTTCTCGGTCATCTGGTAAGGTCTTGTGCGAAAAACCGGCTCTCCGGAAAGTGGCAGGCGTCCAATGTACGAGAGGCCGACTACTCGGCCAAATGCGGGACCAACTCTGCAAAATGGGAAGAGAATCGGACACACGGAAGCCACGCGTCTCAGTGATCCCGTGAGTCTGTAATTTCCTGGATTTTCTAGGGCGAGGCATTAATTCCTAATCTGTAGAATGGGGCGGCGGCAAGACTGGGCCTGCGCACCTCTACGCCCCAGCTTTCGGCAGCAGGAACTGCTTATGTCCGACGATATCGATTACAGACTTTTTTACGACGACGAGACCTACCTCCTCGATGTGGGACAGCGATTCCGGGAGAGCGGAACACTGGATCCTGTGGACTTCTACATGATGCTCGCGTGGAAGGCTAATAAGAGCCAAGAACTACCACCGAGAGCGTCTGAAGCGGCTATCCAAAAGCCCATTTGAATACGCGGTCTCACAAATTGCGGCTGAGCTACATGGTTGCTCAGGGCTTCGTGAGAAGCTTGAAATCCTGATGGTGGCGTGGGAGTTTGCTTTGCCGACCGCAACCGCCGTCCTGACACTCTTGTACCCAGACGATTTCACTGTTTATGACGTATTGGTATGTAGAGAGTTGCAGTGGGATTACCACCCAGACCGTTACTTTTCGGCTAAGCTGTGGAGCGATTATCAGGCTTATAAGGAGGCTGTGATCAAGGCGGCGCCGTCTGATTTGTCATTACGCGACAAGGACAGGTATTTGATTGGAAGGGCTTACCGCAAAGCGGTCGAAACTGATTGCCGCGGCTGAGGTAGCAGAGAAAGGCGGTACGGGCCATCGGGGGTTAAAGTTACAGCCTACTTGTGCTAGGGGCCGTTCGGGACGAGCGAAGGTGGTCACCACAAGCTCCGCAACCACAGACCCCGGTGATTGTTTCGTCTGATTTAGATCTCCCCGATCTCCTAAAGCTGCCTCGTCGTGATTTCAAGCTCCACTCGCTTGTGCGCGTGGCTATAGGTGATGTCAACATCGCGGAGGATGAAACACTGGGGCTGCGCGCCGGGGCTTTGAAGCGTTAACCAGAACTGGTTGCAATCGACGATTTTGGGACGGTGCCCCAACTGCCGCGCATAATGGTGCCATTGCCTAATACGCTGATAATCACCACGGTTACAAGTTCACCGATATGCTGCGTTAGAAAGTACACTTTCGTGTCTCTCATGGCTATCAGCCTAGCGAATTGATCGACAGATGCTTCAAATGTCTCTGATCCCTGGCGGATATAGGAGGGCCCGGAAAAATGTGGTCGCTGCTCACTGCCGTAGACGATGACGGCTAGTGCTGTGCTCCGCCCATTCGTGATGATCTTCGGAAGTACGGCACGCGGGGGTATGTTTTCTGGAAGATGCGGTTCAGGGTCTTTTAACCGAGTCGAAATCATGTGCCTTTGTCTCGAATTGGCCGTCATCCCTGACGCCGATATAGAGGATGCACGAGCGCCTATAGGCGCTGAATTCGCAAAGGCTACCACAGTTTTCAGCGAATCGTTCAGGTCAGCGACGGTCTTGCGTTCGACAAAATGATCCTCGAAGTTAACCAGCCGGGAGAGAAGGTCGGCATCCGACATCTCAATCATCATGGGCTCCTATCTTGGGGGCCGTGCTCTATGGTAAGAAGTATAGTTGGGTGCGGCGCAATGGAGGTTTGCTTGCTGGGCCTGACTGGCAGGGCGGCGTAGAAAGCGGTATCATCGGGCCGCTCATGAAATCCCATACTGTACCACGATTTCTACTGGATCAGTTTGCTTACGACGACCCCGTTACAAACTCCCGCCGGCTTTGGCAGTATGCGAAAGGAAGGCTACCGACAGGTTTCGCTTCTCCGAGGTCGGCAACGCGGGTAGAGCGACACTTTGCCGTCCCGGCAAATGCTGAACGAGAAGCAATGCTTGAGGCGCGGCTTAATGATGAGTTCGAGAATCCGGTTCATCAGTTTCTTCCCTTGTTTCGCTTCCGGACCTTTGCTCCTTCACGCCTCCAAATTCGGCGGATGACTCGCTACATCACATTGCTGTGGAATCGTTCCCAGAACCGCCAACAGGCTACGAAAGAGCAAATAGCGATCGCGATTGAAGTGACACGAAGCTATATCGCTGACGAACAGAAATTGTCGAGGATCGCGGGCCGTTGGACCATGGAGATTCTTCGTTTAGGCGTTAAGCTTGATCGTGCCGTCACTCCCGCGGATGTACGGGCGTCAGCCGAGAAGATGATTGCCATCATGCAGACGGAGGAACACGAGCAGACAACCTATGTCGATAGCATGGAGCGCTCGATGGCACTCACCGAGCCAGTTCTTGAAAACGGCGATTGGAATACCATACAGACTGATCTTGAGCATCCGTTCGTGATTGGAGATGCCCCAGTTGTAACCTGGCAAAGGCGCGAAAATGGCCTGCTAGATTAAGGGCGTGGGATTTAATACTCCGAATGTTGAGGTTTTACTGCCTATCAGTTCAACAAGGAGTACATCCAGGTGCTACCTGACGTGCAGCGAGACCGCCGGGTTAAGCAGCCGAGGATAAATGAAATAAACCACGCGCAAGCCGCATTCGCCACGAAGTATTGCTACGCGGGCATAAATGCGACCCCGCTATCGACAAAGTATTGCAGTCAATCTTCAGCAAAAGGCAGATCGGCATGGCGCCGCCGATTTTCAGTCCGGCACAGGAACTACAAACAACACCGATGTTCGAGATTCTGGTGAGCGGTGGGTGCAAGTTTCAGGGCGCCGAGGGGGTGACTTGTTTCAAAGAGCCGTGAAGAATACGCGGGTGAAAGGTACAGGCGACAAACATGGTTGGGGGCTGCGACGGAGGCTATGGGACTGCCCTCACAGTATCTTCCTCATCTCGACAGTTCTTGAAGACGTCTTGGGGGTCAACGGAGTGTGTGACGAGCCGCGAAAGACACACGATCTGGATCTCCGTTAAGGTCAACCTGCATCATTCGTTATTCCCACCATAGTCACCGAAATACTTTCCAAGACGTGCCCTTGATCAGATATTGCACAGTCAGAGCGAAGCCATGCTCGTGTCAACGCCTTTCTATTACACCACACACCGTGTTTTCCAATTGCCCCCTGATAACCTATTGCCACACAACTCATGAGGGCCTGAACGGAGGCTGGTGCAGAATTGTGATCAACGAATCGCTTTATAGTCATAAGTCAGCTGAGCTACGAGATCACAGCAGAATTCGAGGCAGACGGAATAAGACCTCAAATGTAGCAACCAGTTCCTATCGGACTTTAACTACCTCTTTCTCACTCATGATCGACTCGATCGTAAACAGCGGGTACTCCAAAAAGGCATTCGTCCCTACTTTCAGAGCAGAAGTCGAGAAGGCTATCTCAGCTGCTTTTTCGGACCATTTCGCCGGTGACAATGATCTGTACCTCGCCTCGGCTGTCGAAGACTTCCTCAACTATGCCATCCCACGCTGCGCGGGGGCTGCCCGACCGGGACGCTGTCTTGGAGGCCTGTACGAACAATTTGACAAAAGCGTCTATGGGAATAGGGAAAGCGTTGTTACTGTCTTCGCTATCTTCGAGCAATGTTTTCCGATAACGGACTCACGAGTGCTGTTTTTTGCCTCCGGGCTTTGTCTATCGCTTATTACAACAAGCCAATCGGCGATCGGTCTGCGGATCGTTGGAATCGCGGACCGTGCAGTGCCATACTTCGAGATTTCAAGCTCATTGCACGGGCGAGATGCTGGGAGGCGTAGTATTATTTGTCTTCTCTTCATAGCTGCGTTCTTCCCAAAGACCTGAAGCTCGGTGGATCGTCTGTACGCCCTGCGCGACGAGGTCACACGCAAATTTGTTTTGTGTGTCCGGCTTCTGAAATCGAGTGCCGCATTCCACTTTTCGATTATCGCGGGTGGCGCACGAATTAGTGACTCTGCCAGTTACCATTAAACCTGATGCATTTCCCCGAAGATTTTATAGAGGGGGGCCTCTCTCTCGAATTGCAGCAACACGACGGCGTTCGCCTCCGTCGTCATGCTTCCAGTGATGGCGAGCAAGCCTTTCGGACCGTTGGCTGTCCTTGACACGAAAATCGAGGACGCGTTGCGCCGCAGGCGGAAGATCTTCGGTCAATAAGCGACTGGCATTGCGAGTAGCAGTGGACCAAATGCTAGATTATTTTCAAATTTTGGAGGCAATTGTTCCTGCCGCCGGAAGCGAATACATTGCACTTTATTCCGCACTCGTTCTGAATGCTTTAACCAGGACCAGAACGCTTGGTCTGCTTTCGAGTTCTGAAGCGAATGTACAAAACGAGAAACAGCGTCATGCATGGGCGCATTGATGAGATCCTGACTTCACAGAAGGAAGATCGGTTTACGGAAGACGATGCGCGCCAATTTCAGCTGATCGTACATGCACTCGGCTGCGCGTTCGTGATGAACGGACCACTGCGCGATATCGCGACAAAACTCGCATTGGGGCAATCCGTGGACCTGGTTTCTTTATTTCCATCAACTCCCGAAAATCGAAGGGCCTGAAGGCTCCGAGCGAGCCCGCTGGTTGGTAATCTGGACACGGAGTGGCCGTGCTTAGCGGTTTACACCGCCAGCTTGCTGAACCGAGAAGCACTTCCGCCCTGCTAGCCACACTTGGCCGAAAAACCGGCTTCCTGGCGGGTCCATGACACCGGGAGCAGACTGTTGCGGACATTGATTCGCTGCAATCACTAAGCTCATGGTCCACCACCAGGAGGGTGGCGATCATGAAGCAGAAGCCCAATGCCGATTCCAAAAGGAAGAAGAGCCGGCCAAAGACCAAGCTCGGTATTCCTGATCTGGAGATGTCCAAAGCCGCTGTTCTACGGAGTCTTGGCTCGCCTGATTCGAGGCGGGGGTACCAGCACGCCATTGATGAGTTTGTCGCTTGGTATTGCTCCGAGCCGCGACTGGCCTTTAATAAAACGGTTGTCCTGCGGTACAGAATCAACCTCCAGGAGCGGGGTCTCGCACCCGGTACCATCAACGTACGCATGGCGGCCGTAAGGCAACTAGCATATGAGGCTGCCGCTTGCGGCCTTCTCAGCCCTGAACTGGCTGCCGGCATCCACCGCGTAAAAGGAGTCCGCAAGCTTGGAAATCGGTTGGGCAACTGGTTGACGGCGAGTGAAGCGTCCGCTCTTTGGCAACACCCCGACAGAGAGACGCTCACTGGGAAGCGAAATCGAGCTATATTGGCGATTTTGCTGGGCTGTGGACTGAGGCGCCGAGAACTGGCAGAGTTGACCACGGAGAGCATTCAGAAACGGGAGGAGCGCTGGGCCATCGTAGATCTTGTGGGAAAGGGGAGACACATTCGTACAGTTCCTGTGCCAGCCTGGGTGAAGGACACGCTGGATGCCTGGCTATCAGCAGCCGAAATCGAAAGTGGGCCCCTGTTCCGGTGTGTTTGCCGTGCCGACAAACTATGGGGTCACGGTATTTCGGAGAAGACGGTTTGGCATGTTGTTAAGAAAGCTGCCGCGAGCATGAAGATTCCTCAGCTCTCACCCCACGACCTTCGGCGATCTTGCGCAAGGCTCTGCCACGCCTCCGGCGGAGAGCTCGAACAGATCCAGTTCCTTCTCGGTCATGTCTCGGTGCAAACTACAGAACGCTACATCGGCTGTAAGCAACGGTTCAGGACCGCTGTAAACGACAAACTCGGGATTGAACCAGGCTGAGTGCACCTGCACCATTGGGTGCCTAGCCAACTACTCGGCCAAGTGACCCGACAGACGTAAATGAGTGACTTGGCGAAGATAACCGACCATTCCGTTTTGATAAATGGAATTGTGAATCGCTCGATGCAGCGCGGCTGAGGGACGTAGTCTATTATTCTTCAGCCGGATTTTCTTACCTTCAAGCCCGCGGGCCAGAACATGTTCCGTGTTCAGCACGGCTCATTGGTGCGAGCGCAAGATTGGTGCGGTTTCGGGGCCAGCGGGTCCAGAAGTTTGGCCCTCACGAACACACGTTCAGAACGGGGAAGCGATTGGCCGCTTATGGCGATTAAGCACAAATCGATAAGTCACTTGACGTCTGAAGCATTTGGGCTTGCGCCTTGTCATTCTGGGAAAACGTCAGAAGAGTGCGATGTTCTCGTCGATGGCGGCGGGGGAGGCGCGGCCGTGCTTAACTTTTTAGGAGGATTGCAATGCGGGCATATTTAGATGAAAGCGGTACGCACGCCAACTCTCGCGTGATCGCAATGGCGGGATACGTCGTTGATGATCGTGCAGTGGCCAGCCTCAAGGCTGAGTGGATTTGTTCTCTAAGCAGTTTTGGTGTGGATGAGCTTCATATGAAAGAAATGGTCCCGCCGCATGGAAAGTACTCTCATTGGGAACCAGAAAAAAAGCGGGAACTGTTGGAGGTATTGGTTGGCATTATCCACCGTCACAGTCTAGTTGGAATTGGGGCGGCATGAGAGATGACGGAGTTCATGACTGGCACACACTCATTTGCCAATTCGAAATCTCCTGATTTGGTCCAGAGTCCGTATGAGTGGTGTTTTCGACATTGCACTGTGCAAGCTGCCGAATGGGCGGATTCGTCGGCAACTCCCGGCATGATCGATTACGTTCTCGACTCTGGGTGCAGTGTCCGCGGATATGTATACGAACGCTTTCAAATGTCCAAGGAATGCCGGGACTTACGTGAGAAGTACAGACTTGGTTCTCTCCAATTCGGAGACAGTGAAACAGTCCCCGCGCTCCAATGCGCTGATCTCCTAGCCTACGAGATGTACAAGGAGGCCGACCGCACAATCTCGAATGCGCCCCGTCCTCCGAGGGGTTCTTTCCTTGCATTGTTTCGGAATGAAACTGATCGCTTGGGCACCATCAAAGAAGAGGCTCTCAAGCATGAAGTTCGCAGGGGCATGCAGATCCACGCTGCGACCCTGGATCATCTGCCGTCTAAGGAAAAGTTTCAGGTCATGTGCTATGCACTCCGGCGGATGAAGCCCGAGAACAGGGAAACACTTTCGGGATGATCCCATCAATGCGGAACGTCTATGCTGCCTGCATTGCGACGGGCGAGCTCGGCACGCCTCTAGCTGCAATCCCGAAGGAGCTGATGCCTCCGGATGATCCGAGTGGTTTCGCTCACAGGGAGTCAACTTGGACTGGTGGAATGACGAACCCATCGAATAGTGCGCTCGTAGATCGCGCAGGACCTTGGGATCGAATGAAGGAGACAGTCCAAACCTACCCTCGCGGTGAGACGTCCGTCGTGCAGGATCGGTGACACCACCGGCGCGGGGGAACGTAAATCCATGGAAATGCGCAGCGGGCAGAGAATGGGCGGCTGAAATCTTTCACACCTTCCAGTCACCGGGATTCGTCGCCGGGATTCGACATTGATATTCTCTCATTATGAGCGACCAATCAAACCAGTTCACGCGGTGGACGAGATATACACAAACCCTACCCCTAGCCTAGATTTCGTCAAGATGCAATTAGGTTTTTGGGAGAAGCTGGTTGTTTTGGACGCGGCAACCTTAGCCGCGTCGTTCACCGCCAGCGGCATTGTTCGCGAGCATATGATCGGGGATGGCGGGGTCGGATACTTAATGGCTGCCTGGAAGCTGTTGTTTTGCGGGATCTCGTCGTGCCTACTTGCACAGTCGATAGCGATACCCGGGGCCATTGCCATATCAGGACACTACACCGCAATGCGTGTGCTTTCCTTGTTGAACAGGTCAGCCGACGAAATGTTGGCGCGGGGTAACCGACCGGGAGCCGACTACCTGGAGATCTCGTCCAAGATAGTCTCTGAGTCGCCTTGGCTAAGTTCAAAGGCTAAAGGTTTCTCGCGCTTCGCGGGGGCGCTCGGATCTCTAGGGCTGCTGGCCTCGATCGTAGCATTCTATTGGCTTTATCGGTTTGCGCAGGTGAACGTTAGCGGCCTCAGACACTAGCCGGGAATCGGCATTTGGACATTCCTAATAACCTAAGAGGGACATCCAGGATAGAATGACGTGCCAGACTGGAACAAGTGACAAACAACAAGGTTTACCACTCCCGAAGCAGTCCAGGCTGCTTCCAGGGTACGAACTGGAATTTACGTCCCGTCTGTCACGCCTTTGCCAACCTCCAGGAGCGGGGCCTGGCACCAGGCACCATCAACGTACGCATGGCGGCCGTAAGGCGACTGGCATATGAGGCTGCCGATTGTGGCCTATTGAGCCCCGAGTTGGCTGCCGGCATCCACCGCGTCAAAGGAGTGCGCAAGCTTGGATCTCGGCTGGGCAACTGGCTGACGGCGGGTGAGGCCTCCGCTCTTTGGCAGCTTCCCGACAGAGAGACTCTCATAGGGAAGCGCAATCGAGCTATATTGGCGATTTTGCTGGGCTGTGGCCTGAGACGCCGGGAACTTGCTGAGTTGACAGTGGAGAGTATTCAGAAGCGGGAGGAACGCTGGGCAATCGTAGATCTGGTGGGAAAGGGGAGGCACATCCGCACAGTCCCTGTGCCAGCCTGGGTGAAGGACACGCTGGATACCTGGCTGTCCGCCGCCGGAATCAAATGTGGACCATTGTTCCGGTGTGTTTGCCGGGCCGACAAACTGTGGGGTCAAGGGATTTCCGAGAAGACGGTTTGGCACGTTGTTAAGAAAGTCGCCGCGAGCATGAAAATCCCTCAGCTCTCACCCCACGACCTTCGCCGATCTTGTGCGCGGCTTTGCCATGCCTCCGGCGGAGAGCTCGAACAGATCCAGTTCCTTCTCGGTCATGTCTCGGTGCAGACTACGGAACGCTACATCGGCTGTAAGCAACGGTTCAGGGTCGCTATAAACGACAAACTTGGGATTGAACCAGGCTGAGTGCATCGGCACCCATTGGGTGCCTAGCTCGGCCAGAATGACCGGATATTCCAAGCCCGGCCAGTTCGCCGCTGGTTAGGAAGACTTCTGAGGAACCGCAAAAACATCCCAAGAAAAACCGCAACCTAATCGCCAACTCCACATTCCGAGCAACTTGCAGCGGCAACTGCACCACTCCCGTGGCAACCTCCGATTTTCCGTGCTTCGTCGCTAGGAAGTGCGCTAGATTTGGACCGAGAAAAGGGCCCGGAATGACCAGAGTAGGTGCCCAAGCAAATGTACCTGTCCAGGAAGCAGAAAGACGCTAAGCGGATCGATGATCTTGCCCAGCTATGCCGTGGCAAAGTGGGAGTAGCGGCGATTCTTGCCGGTCGATATACGGACGTCACCACTTTAGATGAAGCTGTGAAAGCTGCTGGCGACTTTAAAACCGTTGAGCGCGTGCTGCAGCAATCGAACGCTCTCTACTATAAATGGATCGCCCGCGCGCTGGATGATATACGAAGGCTTTTGAGCAAGATCGACTTCAGTCTCGTTGCTAGCGCGCGCGAAGGCTCATTCTCAACTCACGGCATATTCGAAGAGGTGTTTACCCAAATAATTAAAAAAATCGACGGTCAGTACAACATCCTGCATTCGGTAAACGAAGCAGCTCAGCAAGAGTTGACTCATGAGGATGCAAAAGAAACGGTCATAAAGCTCGTCACACAAATTAAAGAAGCATCTCTCGAAATGAAGGGGCTTTGCCGCCGGCTACTTCACTTTTGGATGTACCCTCTGACGGATGCAAGACTGATCGTTTTCCTATTTATCGTGGCGATACTCCCGTTTCTGCTGCATTTCATGCAGCAGACCCCCCCGCTGTGGCGACTTCATCTCGTGTCCTCGGTGCGGATTTAGCTGAAGTCGTAAGGGCGTTGAGACAACAAGACAAGAGCATGTGGGATCAAGTACTTGACGCGCTCCGGGTGATCTCACAGACGGCATTGTTGCTACCGACGATATGCTTTCTTGCAGCCTTAACGTTATCGATCTCGCGAAAGAGTCTTCCGCCGGGTGCTGGCGGGATGCGGCTCCGAGGAATGGAGAAAGCGCTTTATCGAATCGGGCGCACAGTCCAAGAAACATTGCCAGATTCACCGAAAGGGCCAACTTTTCGTGGTGACTTTATCGAGCAGATTTCGAAATATTTTCAATAACTCCGGTCCCGGACCTCAGAATGTCAACACAGGACCAGGGACCCAAAACAATAAGGTCGGAAGCGACGTGGTTTAGGCACGTGAAAGCGGCAAGTCAAAACGGAGGCACACAGTGGCAACAACCAATACGTTCACGAATAGCGGGAGCGGCCCTCAAAATAACAACACTGGAGATGGCACCCAAAACAACAACACCGGAAGCGGCACACTGATTGCAGGAGCTGCTCCTAAAGGCTCAGCGCAGCAAGATTACGACGAAATCATCAGACTCAAAGCCAAGCTGAAGAAGAAGGCGGAAACGCCACAGGAATTTGAGGCAATGGCAAAGGTCGCCGCGGCGGCAGATGCTGCCAAAGCTGGCGATAGCAATAAGGCTATAACCATTTTGAAGGGGGCGGGAAAGTGGGTACTCGACACGGCCAAGGATCTTACTGTTAAGGTCGGAGCCGAGATGATCGCAAGCTCTTTGGGAGGGTAGGTGATCCAAAACTGCCCGAGAGCCTGTGACGGGTACCCGTGACAGACGGACATGACCCAACCTTGCTCACAATGGCGAGGTCGAGACTACCGGTCCAGCCGGCTAGCGCAAGAACTCAGCGGAGTCCAGGTAGAAGTCGACCACGACTTTGCTCTCGTCATCCGCCGGCAGGTTGCGGATAAACAGCATCCACCACTTCAGGCGCCATCGTCCGAATCTGACAGCGATGGGTTCCATGGTGAAGTCGGCACCGAGTCTCGGCAGATAGGAATGCTCACGGGCGAGTTGAAGCGCGGCACTGATATTTTGCCGGCGCACTGTTTGAAGGAAGATGTCATAGTCACATTTCAAGATTCCCTCGCTCTGGATCGTCTCTGAACCCAAGTGTCCCTTGTCAGAAGCAGCATGAATACAGACTCTGAAGGCTTGGTCAGTCGGTCCGAAAGATGCCTCGACTGGAGGAAGTTCGGATGAGCTGCAAGAAACTCGCGAATTGCCTCAAGCTGCCTGAGCCCCTTCTTAAGATTCGTCTCGGTCGATGACCTCTCGGGTAGCACTCCCGCTGAGTTGCCACTTTACTTCACAGATGATGAGCGGGTTCCCGGACCGCCCCCCAGCAGGAGATCGATGTCCGGGAGTTGCTTGCCTTTCCATTTTGGCAGCCGGGTTTCACCCGCGATCCAGCAGAACTGCCCAGAGTCTTCTGGGTAGTCGCGGCCAGGATTTTTTCTCTCCCACTCGTATAGGTGGAGTATTCCTTGGGGAACTTGCGAATCAACAAGGCCAGAACATTGCGAAAGAAGTTGGAGCGCAGCACCGCAGTCGGTGAAATCGCCAGATACCCGCGGCCAAGGTCAACCAAAGGCGTCAATGTGATGTCGGCATCCGAGCGGAGTGGGTCGAATCGGAAGAGATCGAGGAGTGCATCGATCTGATTTGAAGGACAGAACAGACCGAACATCTTCTTCCACTCTGCTCCGGTTCGCCAAAGGCTGGGCCAATTCACGCTTTTTTCGAATTCAGGGGGCTTGGACAAGAAGCTCACCCATTTATGGAGGCGAGCGGCGGCGCAGATTATTGAGTAGGCGCGGACGACTCCGTCCAGTGTCATCGCTCCCAAAACCGTTCCCGTCGGCACTGCGATTCGGCGTGCGAAGAAGGTCCGAAAGCCTTCCGCAAAATCGCGCAGGAGAGTTCCGTTCATAACGTAACTCGAGCGCACCATCTGCTCCAGCTTTGCGTTCGCCAGAGTTTTGCCATACTTTGAGCCGTGCTTCTTTGTCATCAGATTGGGGAGCTTCAGAGGCGGCAACTTCGTATTCTCAAGGCGGTCGCTCGGAGAAGAGACTGTGCCGAAATATCGCAACCTTGCGTCCAACTCCCCTCCTGGTGGATTGAAGCAAATCGTATTCTTTCCCGCCAGGCTCGCGCTGGCATATCCGTGCGAATAAGAAACGTACGCGTCCTCAACGGTTGGTACAGGCTGGCTGCGGCGATGGCGCGCTTCATCGGAGGCTCCAGATCACGAGGAAGTGATGTCTGTGCATCGGCGCCGGTAGCCTCGATGTGGCGTAGTAGGACGTTGCAGCCATTAACGACGTTCAGGGTATAACCCGACAGAAGAGGGCCCAGAGAAGTCGTCAACCGTTCCATGTCCTGTCAGCAACTCCTCCGTCATATCGATGGCATAGTTGCGAAGGGTGCTCTTCCAGATACCGGCAAGATTCAGCGCTTCCACGAACGCAGCGTCGATTTCCTTCTCAATGGAGCGAATCCGTTCTTCCGTTAAACGTTTTGTTCGGCATCTCAGTGCACTCGCAACCAATTTACCTTGCGAGCTTGGCGATGAGGAACGCTTTATTTTCGTGCTTGGCAGGGGAAGGTGCAGGAGGAGGAACCTTGATATTCTCCCTTCGCCCTGGAGATGTTAACCACGTTTACCGTAGACTACTGCGATTTGTTCGAACGTTTCCCGCACTTGGCCGAAAACCGGCTTCGCGGAGATGTGCCTGAAAAGTCTTGCCGGTAACTTCCCGTGTTTTCGGCAGGGGGTGCACTTTTTCCGGCTGCATCCCCCTACCCCTCACTCGTTTGACAGTTGGCCAGCAATCCTCCACCCCACAAGCCGTAAACGTACTATCGCCTTCGATTGCGTAGTCCGTCCCCAAAACTGAGCGATCGGCCGCATGCATGCGGGGGCCGGGGCCAAAGAGCATGTGTGAGAACCGGGAAAAGCCCCAGCGCTAAAGCGCATGATCAATGTCGAGATTCTTTCCCCGGAGCGCTGAAGCGCTCCTTCCCCCGCATGAATGCGGGGGCTGCCACAGCCCGCAAAAACATTTAACCAATCGGTTGACAGCACGGCGACATCTGGCGTACATTCAACCGTATGGTTAAATCTAATACGGCCCGGTTGGACTCCGTCTTTCACGCTCTTTCCGACTCCACGCGCAGGTCGATTCTTCGCGACATCACAGCCAAAGAAAAGACCGTCGGCGAGATTGCCAAGCCGTACCGTATCTCCCTGGCTGCGGTATCCAAGCACCTCAAAGTCCTGGAATCCGCGGAACTGATCGCGCGCGAACGGCGTGGCAGCTTTCAAATCGTCCGTCTCAATCCCGCCCCCCTTCGGCCGGCAGAGGAATGGCTGGCCTACTACCAAAAATTCTGGGAGCATCAACTCGATGCTCTCCAGCACTTCCTGGAAGGAGAAGAACATGAGCCGAGCAAGCAGCAGTGCAAGACCAAGAAACCCGTGAGGACTTGAAACTGGAGATCCGCAGAGTGATCAAAGCCCGGCGTTCCCGTGTCTTCGAGTCATGGACTACGCCGGAATTGATGCAGCAGTGGTTCGCTCCCAACGGAATGCGGGTAATCAAAAGCCAGCGCCGATCTGCGTGTAGGAGGCGAGTATCGGGTTGAGATGCGCGGCGTAGACGACGCCGAATATGTGGCGACTGGGATCTACCGGGCAATTATTCTCAACGAGTTGCTCTCATTCACGTGGGCCGCCGGTTGTGATCCAGGCAAGGAGACTTTGGTAACAATTACGTTTCGGGACTTTGAGCATGGAACAGAGCTTATCCTGACCCATGAACGCTTCAGCTCAGCGGAAGCAGCGGCAAGGCACGAGCGCGGCTGGACCGGGTGCCTGGACAAGCTGGAAGAGCTTAGCGGGCGGGCATCGTAGCATCGCAGTAAAGAAAGGCCCTCGAGCAGACAGAAAGCGCGCAATTGTTTCGCTCGCTTCTACACTGCTCGAGGGTCTGCGCAGCGTTCGCTCGAAGCGGTCTAAGTCATAGGTTAGAAATCTACGAATGGTCCTACGAATTACGAAAAGAATGCTTCACCTGTAATACGAAATTAGTCGCCTCCTCGTTAGCCTGCTTATTGCCGCGACCCACCCCTTCGCAGCCGCACAGCCCGCGGCTCTTGCGCCGTGTTTGACCATCTAGCTTCCCGAGGAATATAAGGTTGCCGGGCCTGAAATCCTTACGGTTTGGCAGGTTCCGTATTCGTTGGAGTCCGCATCCGGGAATCCCGGATGGAGGTAACGCGAAGATGATCCCGCCGGCCTTTGAGTATCTCCGCCCGAAAACAATTCCTGAAGCCATTGCCTTTCTACAGCAGTACGGAGACGACGCCAAGATTTTGAGCGGCGGACAGAGTCTCATTCCCATGATGAAGTTCAGAATAGCCAGGCCCGGCTATCTGATCGACATCAACCGCATAGCCGGCCTCTCCTATATCAAGGAAGAAGACGGCTACTTGAAAATCGGCGGCCTCACCCGCGAAGCCGAACTGGAAAACTCACCCCTCATCCACGCGAAATATCCCATTCTCTTCGACACCGCCCGTGTGATCGCCGACCCGCAGGTGCGGAACATGGCGACCCTGGCCGGCAACCTGGCCCACGGCGATCCAGCCAACGATCATCCGGCAACCATGCTGGCCCTGGGAGCGCAGGTCGTGGCCGTGGGGCCACAAGGGCGAGCGCGTACTGCCCATCGAGAGCTTTTTCGTCACCCTGTTTACCACCGAACTGCAGCATGACGAGATCGTGAGCGAGGTGCGCATTCCCACGCCGCCGCCACGGAGCGCGGGAGCTTACCTGAAGCTGGAACGGAAAGTGGGCGACTTTGCCACCGCCGGCGTAGCCGCGCAGTTGACCCTGGATGGCGAAGGGAGCTGCCAAAGGGTAGGCATCGGTCTCACCAATGTTGGCGCAACTCCAATCAAGGCCAGCAAAGCAGAGGAATTTCTGCGGGGAAAGAAGCTGGACGAAGCCAACATCGCGCAGGCAGCGCAACTAGCCTCAGACGCCGCAGAACCGAGTTCCGATCTGCGCGGTCCGGCGGAATACAAGAAGGGCTTAGTCAAAGAACTGACCCGGCGCGCCCTGGCTCGTGCATACGAACGAATTGGCAAATAGCGATTGGGAAAGGCAGCAGAGGAATTCCTCGATGGCGAAGAAACAGGCGATCCAAGTCAACGTAAATGGCCGTATGCGCGAGGCCATGGTCGAGCCCAGGTTGTTGCTGGTCCACTTTATCCGCAGCTTTGCCGGGCTCACGGGTACACACGTCGGATGTGACACCACCCATTGCGGCGCCTGCACCGTGATGCTGGATGGAAAGGCGGTGAAATCCTGCACCGTCTTCGCCGTGCAGGCAGACGGTTGCGAACTACTCACGGTGGAAGGCCTGATGCAGAACGGCAAGCTCCATCCACTGCAGGAGGGCTTCAAAGAAGAGCACGGCCTGCAATGCGGCTACTGCACTCCGGGCATGCTCATCTCCTCCTATGCCCTGCTGAATAAAAATTCCAATCCCACGGAAGAAGAGATTCGCTGGGGAATTTCCGGGAACCTATGCCGCTGCACTGGATACCAGAACATTGTCAAAGCCGTGCAGTATGCCGCCGGCAAGCTGGAGCAGGGAGGCAAAAAAGATGATCTTCCAAACATCGCCTGAGATCGGCGGCATGGGCCACCCCATCAAGCGCAAGGAGGATCTGCGCTTTATCCAGGGCAAAGGCAACTATGTGGACGATGTGCAACTGCCGGATATGGCGTACGGCCACATCGTGCGCAGCCCCTATGCGCATGCCCGGCTCAAGAGCATCAATATAAAACCCGCGATGCAGCTTCCGGGTGTTCTGGCGGTGATCACCGGAGAAGACTTAGCCAAGGCCAATCTCGCCTGGATGCCTACCCTCTTCTTTGATAAGCAAATGGTGCTGGCTACCGGCAAAGTGCTCTTCCAGTCGCAGGAAGTAGCCTTCGTGGTTGCGGAAGATGCTTATACTGCGGCCGACGCTGCCGAGCTGGTAGAGGTGGAGTACGAGGAGCTGCCGGTATTGGTAGATCCACACAAAGCCCTCGATCCCACTGCGCCCATTCTGCGCGAGGACCGCGAACAAAAGGATAACCACATCTTTCACTGGGAAGTCGGCGACCGGCCAGCCACAGATAAAGCGTTCAAGGATGCGGAGGTGCAGGCCAAGGTGCACGCCATCTTCCAGCGTTGCCATCCCTCGCCGCTGGAAACCTGCGGCTGCGTGGCCGACTTCAATCCCGCGACCGAACGGCTAACCATCTATCTCACCTCGCAAGCCCCGCATGCGCACCGCACGCTTTTCTCCATTGTTGGCGGCATTCCGGAACAGAATATCCGCGTCATTTCGCCGGACATCGGCGGCGGCTTCGGCAACAAGGTTCCTATTTATCCGGGATATGTCTGCGCGGTGGTCGCATCGCTGACCATTAAGCGCCCGGTGAAGTGGATCGAGAGCCGTTCGGAGAACCTTCAATCCACCGGCTTCGCCCGCGATTACCACATGACGGCCGAGCTCGCCTCCACCAAGGACGGCAAAATCCAGGCCATGCGGGTCAAGACGCTGGCTGATCACGGTGCTTTCAACGCCGCCGCGCAACCGACCAAGTTTCCCGCGGGCTTGTTCAGCATTTGTACCGGCGCCTATGACTATCCCACGGCCTTTTGCGAAGTGGATGGGGTGTACACCAACAAGGCTCCCGGCGGAATCGCTTATCGCTGCAGCTTCCGCGTGACGGAGGCTGCTTACCTGATCGAACGCGCGGTCGATGTTCTGGCCCAGGAGTTGAAAGCCGACCCGGTTGAGTTGCGGCGTAAGAACTTTATTGCCCCGGCGAAGTTTCCTTATAAGTCGCCGCTAGGCTGGTCCTATGACAGCGGAGATTACGATGCGGCCATGAAAGTGGCGCTGGATACGATTGGCTACGACGCGTTGCGCAAGGAACAGCAGGAGAAGCGCGCGCGTGGCGAGCTGATGGGCATCGGTGTTTCGAGCTTCGTAGAAGTGGTGGGCGCCGGCCCTTCGCACACCTTCGATATCGCCGGCATCAAGATGTTCGATAGCTGCGAGATTCGCGTTCATCCCACGGGCAAGGCCATTTGCCGCATGGGCACCAAGAGCCAGGGGCAAGGACATGAGACCACCTATGCCCAGATCGTCGCCCAGGAGCTGGGTATTCCCGCAGCCGATGTGACGGTGGAAGAAGGCGACACCGACACCGCTCCCTACGGCCTGGGAACCTACGCCAGCCGCAGCACCCCTGTCTCCGGCGCGGCTACGGCGATGGCAGCGCGCAAGATCCGCGACAAGGCCAAAAAGATCGCCGCTCATTTGCTGGAATGCAGCGAGGAAGATCTGGATTGGGAGCCGGGCAAATTCTTCGTCAAAGGCGCGCCCAGCAAATCGAAGAGCATCCAGGACATTTCCTTCGCCGCATACACCAACATGCCGCAAGGGATGGAGCCCGGACTTGAGGCCGTGGATTACTATGACCCGCCGAATCTTACCTTCCCCTTCGGCACCTACATCTGCGTGGTCGACATTGACAAGGGCACCGGCGAAATCAAGGTTCGCCGTTTCGTGGCAGTGGACGATTGCGGCAACATCATCAACCCCATGATCGTGGAGGGTCAGATTCATGGTGGATTGACCGAAGGCTTGGCGATCGCGTTCATGCAGGAGATTGGTTACGACGAGAACGGCAACGTGCAGGGAGGCAGCTTTATGGACTACCTGCTGCCGACGGCGGTCGAGACTCCCCACTGGGAGACGGGCAAGACCTGCACCCCCTCGCCGCATCATCCCTTCGGCGCCAAGGGCGTGGGCGAATCGCCCAACGTCGGCTCGCCCGCGGCCTTCGTCAACGCCGTGGTCGACGCGCTTGCCCACCTGGGCGTGAAGCACATCGATATGCCGATTGCTCCGTGGAAGGTATGGAACATCCTCAAAGAGAAAGGCGTGGTCAATTAAATGGCAACCGAGATCACAAAAACCTTTCAAGTCAAAGAGCCGGTGGAGCAAGTATGGAGCCTATTGAGCGACCCCAGGCGAGTCGCCACCTGTGTGCCCGGCGCCAAAATTACCGAGCAGGTGGATGAGAAGACATACAAAGGCACCATCAGTGTGAGAGTGGGCCCCAGCGCAACGGACTACAAGGGTGAGCTGCAGATTATTCGCCTCGACGCGGAAAACCACGAGATGGAAATTCTCGGCAAAGGGCAAGACGTGAAAGGCCGCGGCAGCGCGTCGATGAAGATGACCAGCAAGCTGCGTTCCCTCGAGGATGGAGGCACCGAGGTCACCAGCGTTGCCGAAGTCAACGTGGTGGGCATTCTGGCCCAGATGGGATCGCGGGTGATCAGCGAAGTCTCGAACATCATGTTTGGCCAATTCACCAAAAACTTTGAAGCGCAACTGAAACAACCGGCCGATGCCCCCGTGGAGGAGGCCAAACCGCTGAGCGCCGCTTCCGTGGCCTGGGCGGCAGCCAAGGGAGCGCTGCACCGCAGCTCCTGAAGTCTGCGGTGACGAAATCACATGCCAGCCCCAGCAGCGCAGCCCGGCGATGAAGCAGTGAAGGATCCCGAAGCTCTTCTGCGCAGCTTCGAGCGCTTGGGTTACATAGCCGATCGCTCGCTGGCCACCGCAATCTATCTCAGCATCCGATTGCACAAGCCTCTCCTGATTGAGGGCCATGCCGGCCTGGGCAAAACGGAGGTGGCCAAAACTCTGGCATCGGTGCTGGGAACGCAACTGATCCGGCTGCAGTGTTACGAGGGACTGGATATCAGTTCCTCCGTCTACGAGTGGAACTATCAGAAACAATTACTGGCCATCAGGATTCAGGAAGGAACAGGACAAACGGTTGAAGAAAAGGAGCGGCACATTTTCAGCCGTGAGTTCCTGCTGGAGCGGCCGCTGCTGAAATCCATTCTTGCCCAGGACGCTTCCCCGGTGCTCCTGATCGACGAAATCGATCGCGCGGATGAAGCATTTGAGGCCTTTCTTCTCGAACTGCTTTCCGATTTCCAGATCAGCGTTCCTGAGATGGGCACCATCCATGCCAGGCATATCCCTCATGTCATTCTCACCTCCAACCGCACGCGCGAACTGAGCGATGCCCTGAAGCGGCGGTGCCTCTATCACTGGATCGACTACCCAGGCTTCGAACGGGAGATGAACATTGTGCGCGCCCGGCTGCCCGGCATCGAGGAGGAACTGGGCAGCCAGATAGTGAGATATGTGCAGGCGGTGCGGCGTCTCGATCTGGCGAAGCCGCCTGGGGTGGCCGAGACCCTGGACTGCGCGCAGGCCGTAGTGTCTCTGGGAAGCCAGCGACTGAACGCAGAAGTCATCGAGGCAACGACAGGTTGCCTGGCGAAATCCATGGAAGACGGCGCCAAGCTTAAGGATGCAGGGATCGACTTACTGCTTCCGCAGATTTCTTGAGAGGAGGCACGATGCGTCAAGAGCAATCCGAACACGTGGCGGCATCGATCATAGAGTTTTCGCGCTTCCTCAGGAGCAATGGCTTATCCGCCGGCACCAGCCAGACAATCACTGCGCTGGAAGCTGCGAAAACCATCGACATCACAAACTCGCAAACCCTCTCCTTTGCCCTGCAATCGACGCTGTGTTCGACCAAAGAGGAATGGGAGCTGTTCCCGGAGCTATTTAATAGCTTCTGGCGCGAATCGCGATCCAGGCCGCGGTCTGCTTCCGGCGAGCACATGGGATCCTCCAGGAGCAACACCCAGGAACGGGACGACAGTGGAGCTGTGTTTCTCGACCAACCCGGCAACCCGGCTGCGGCGCCAGACGGGAACGGTAAAGCAGTCTACGGCGCGAGCACGCAACAGCGGTTGAAGAGAGTAGATTTTTCCGAAGTACCGTCCCACGACCTGGCCTCGCTGGAAGAGCTTTCTCTGCGACTTTTGCGCCGGATGACCCTCCACCGCTCTCGGAAATTTGGCATCAACACGCTCGCCGAGCGCGTAGATCTTCGCCGAAGTATCCGGCGAAGCATCATGCGTGGCGGCGAGCCCATCGTTTTGGCCTACAAAGCAAGAAAGCCCAGAAAGAACAGGTTAGTCATTTTTCTCGACATCAGTGGCTCGATGAATTTCTACAGCATGTTCCTGGTGCGTTTTGCCTATGCGCTGCAGGCTCGTTTCGAGCGCGTGCATACCTTCCTTTTCAGCACCAACGTGGTGGAGATTAGCGATCTGCTCCGCACGACCAACCTGCCGGACGCTCTGCGCCGGCTCTCGCAGCGGGCCGCGGGCTGGTCGAGTGGCACCAGGATTGGCGAATCGCTGCTCGAGTTCAACCAGCACGAGGGGAGAAAGTTGCTCTCCCGCGATACCGTTTTCATTATTCTCAGCGACGGTTGGGATACAGGAGAGCCACAGCTGCTGGCGGCGCAGATGCGAGCTATCAAACGGCGCGTGCAAAAGGTCCTGTGGCTGAATCCCCTGCTGGGGTTGAAGGGCTATCAGCCCATCACTCGGGGCATGGCCGCAGCGCTCCCGCACGTGGATGTATTTGCCCCAGCTCATAACCTGGAGAGCCTGCTGGCGTTGGAGAGGTACCTGTAGGATGTTCGATCAATTTCTGAGTAAGGCCAGCGAACTGGTTGCGAAAGGTGAGCCCTTCGCGGTGGCGGAAGTGGTGCGCTATCTGTCGCCGATCTCAGGCAAAGTTGGCGACAAGGCGATCATCCTGGCCGACGGCACACTTTGGGGCTGGATTGGCGGCGGCTGTGCGCAGCCGGCGATAGTCAAGGAGGCATTGAAATCGCTCCAGGATGGACGGCCGCGGCTGGTCCGCATCAGTCCATCTGGGTCTCAGGAGGAAGGCATCGTGGCCTACAACATGAGCTGTCACAGCGGTGGAACGCTCGACATCTATGTCGAGCCAGTTCTGCCCAAGCCTCATATTTTGATTATGGGCCGCTCCCCCGTGGGACGAACACTGGCCAGTCTCGCCAAGACCATCCACTACACGGTTTCCATCGCCGCTCCGCAGGCGGATGCGGATCAAGTGCAAGCAAATCTTGACCTGAACGGGCTGAGAATTGGGCCGCGAACCTTCATCGTTGTGTCCACCCAGGGAGAGTGCGACGAGGAGGCGCTAGAAGAAGCACTCAAAACCGATGCCTCCTACGTGACCTTCGTGGCCAGCAGGGCAAAGGCGGCCAAGGTTCTGCAATCTCTCACCGAACGAGGGATCAGCCCGGAAAGACTGAATCGAATGCGGGCGCCGGCGGGTCTGGATATCCGCGCGGGTTCGCCGGAGGAGATCGCAGTGAGCATCCTGGCCGAAATTGTCCAGCTAAGCAGAAGCCAGACCACCACTGCGCCCGGAGAGAAAGAAGAAGCGAAAGATCCAATTTGTGGCATGACCGTAGACGTCACGGCGGCGAAGCATCAATCGGAGTTTGACGGGAAAACCTTCTACTTCTGTTGCGGCGGCTGCAAACAGACCTTCGATAAACAGCCAGATAAGTACGTGCTCGCAGACATTTCGACAAGATCCGGAGCCAACGTGTAGCCTGTTTTCGTGAGCAAAGAAGAAGCCGCTGAGGTGCTCTCCATCGAGGGCCGCGAAGTCCGCGTGACCCACCCGGACAAGCTTTATTTTTCCCAACAGACGAAGCTGTCGAAGCTGGACCTGGTGCGCTACTACCTGTCGGTCGCGCCCGGCGCTTTAAACGGAATCCAGGATCGCCCCATCGTTCTCAAACGCTTCGTGAATGGCGCCGAGGCCCCGGCGTTTTACCAGAAGCGCGCCCCCACCGATCGCCCTTCATGGATGCGCACAGTCACGCTCTCCTTCCCCTCGGGCCGCACTGCCGAAGAGATCGTGGTGGATGATGCGGCCGGCCTCGCCTGGATCACCAACCTGGGCTGCCTCGAGCTACATCCCCATGCGGTACGCGCGAGCAATCTCGATCACCCGGACGAGCTGCGCGTCGATCTTGATCCCGGCCCTGGCGTCGCCTGGGAGGATGTACGCAGCGTGGCCCTGGAAGTGAAGGCGCTGCTGCAGGAGCTCGGTCTTCGCGCGTGGCCCAAGACCAGCGGTTCGCGCGGAATGCACGTGAACGTGCGCATCCAACCGCGCTGGAGCTTCAGCGAGGTACGCCGCGCGGCGCTCTCGCTCTCACGTGCTGTGGAGCGTCGCGTGCCCGCCCTGGCCAGCTCAAAATGGTGGAAAGAGGAGCGTCACGGAGTCTTCCTCGATTACAACCAGAACGCCAAGGATCGGACCACGTGCTCTGCGTACTCCGTGCGCCCACTCCCGGACGCCCGGGTCTCAGCGCCCCTCTATTGGCACGAGGTCCCGGACTGCGAACCCGCGGACTTTACCGTGCTCACGATGCCCAGCCGGTTTGCTGAGATGGGCGATCCGCACGCAGCCATGAATGGCGAGGCCGGTTCGCTCGAAGGGCTGCTTGAGCTGGCGGCAAAGGATGAGGCCGCAGGCCTGGGCGATGCGCCCTGGCCGCCCCACTTCCGCAAGATGGAGGGCGAAGCACCGCGGGTGGCGCCTTCGCGCGCCAGGAAGGCGCCGCGGACAAAGATGCCCTTGATCGTGGTGGCGAACTCCCCGGACAAAGAAGCTGCGCTGGCGGGCCTGGAGAGGTGGAAAAGCAAGTATCCCCAGGTGTCCACCCTGCTGGCCGTGGATGACGTGCTGGTGGACTCGATGCGGGGCACCTCTTCCACCTGGACACGCATCCGGATCAACCTGCGTCATGTTCCCGAAGAGCAAAGACCGGCGCAGGAAACTCCCGACCCTGACGATGATCCGACGCGGGAGTGGAGGAACGGCCGTGCATCGCGGAAAAGGGCGTGAGCATTGCTCAGCGTTTGACGGCGAAGATCTCCATCAGCTCCTGCGGTGGAACCACTTCGAGCTGGGCATAAGTACAGTCGCTCGGTTTCTTATCCGTGCGCCATCTGCGAAACTGCGCCATATGGCGGAAGCGGCTGCCTTGCATATGCTCGTAGGCCACTTCGACGACCAGCTCCGGCCGCAGCGGCTCCCATGACAGATCTTTGCCCTGGCTCCAGCGGCTCTGCCCGCCCGGCATGCGCTGCGGGCCTCCGTCGCTTGCGGATAAAGGATCCGCCCACCCGCCCCAGGGGTGGTTCACGAGCGCGTTCTCTCGATAAGGCAAGAGAAATTCCACCAGCTCGCGGCGCTTATCTTGTGTGAAGCTGGCGCAAACTCCGACGTGTTGCAGGGCACCTGCGTCATCGAAGAGCCCCAGCAGCAGCGACCCGATCGCCGTTCCCTGACCGGTCTTGTGCCAGCGAAAGCCGGCAACCACGCAGTCGCAATCGCGCTCGTGCTTTACCTTGAGCATCACGCGCTTGTCGGGCTCGTAGGTGCCTGCCAGCGGCTTGGCCATGACCCCGTCAAGACCGGCTCCCTCGAAGCGGAGAAACCAGTCCGACGCGACGTCTGCTTCGTGGGTAGCCGGCGTAATGTGAATCGGCGGCGAGGCAGAAGAAAGCAGCGCCTCCAGCGCCGCACGCCGGTCTTCGAATGGCCAGCCGGACAGATCGCGATCTCCTTCGCATAGCAAGTCAAAGAAGACCATGGACGCCGGCGTTTGCTGGGACAGCAGCTTCACTCTGGATGCGGCGGGATGAATGCGCAGTTGGAGTGTTTCAAAATCCAGACCGCTTTGTGTGGCGATTACAATTTCGCCGTCGAGCACGCAGCGGGTAGGCAACTGGGTGTGTAGTGTGTCGAGCAGCTCAGGAAAATAGCGATTCAGTGATTTTTGATCACGGCTTTGGATGAGCATCTCATCCCCATCGCGGAAGACCAAAGCGCGGAAGCCATCCCATTTGGGCTCAAAAATCCAGCTCTTACCGACAGGTAATTCGGCCACTCGCTTGGCGAGCATGGGCAAGACCGGCGGGTTCACAGGAAGCTGCATGCCCCATGTTATATCGCGCGCTCCCCTCTCGTTCCCTCACCAAGGACGGGTGGGCCCATATCTCGCTCGTTTTTCGCGAGATGTGGGATACCACTGCTCTTTCCCTCTAACTCTCGATTCATCCGATGCACTGAGTGATCAACATCGGTCGTATCCCGTATCTCGCGAAAAACGAGCGAGATATGGGCCCACCCGTCCTTGGTGAGGGAACGAGAAACACCCACTTAATGACCCACAACCTCCAGCAGCTCGTCCACCGCTCCCACCGATACTCCCTGTTGGGTAAGTTTGCCCGCACTATCATCCCAGTGCAGCGTCGTGATGCTGCTGGTTCCCTTCTCATAGGCATAGGTTTTCCCATCATCCTGATAAAGGGTGAAGTCGCTGTTGGCGCCAGGATACACGCGAACCTTGGCCAGTTTTTGTACCTCGCCTGTATTCTCCACCGGCTCACCCAATGGCAGAATCGATCCCGCGCGAACAAAAAGCGGAAGCGTATCGATGGGCGCATCCACACGGATGGACCGCCCGCCAGTCACGCGTTCTTTAGTCCAGTAGTTGTACCAATCCGTGCCCGCGGGCAGGTACACCATGCGGCTGGTCGCACCCTGTTCCGTAACCGGCGCAACCAGAAATGCCGGCCCGAACATATATTCATCGCCGATATCCTGCACCTTCGCGTCCTGGGGAAAGTCCATGAACAGCGCCCGCATATACGGAGCGCCCGTCTGGTGCGTCTGGTAACCCAGCGAATAGATGTAAGGCATCAACTGGTACCGCAGGCGCAGATACTTTTCCAGGATCGGCTCCGCCTGCTTCCCGTAGGACCATACCTCGTTGTACCTCCGGCTGCCGTGGGTACGAAAATTCGGCTGGAACGCCCCGTACTCAAACCAACGCGTGTACAGCTCGGGGTAATCATCGTACCCTCCCACGTTGTCGCGCGCATCGGAAGGGTCGAGCAGCGGAGGATGAGCAGGGTGGTGCACCGCAGGCAGATATTGCCAACCTCCGATGTCATTTCCCCAATAGGCGATACCCGATGCAGTCACGTCGAGCCCGGTAGGAATCTGGCGCCGCAACGTATCCCAGGTGGGATAAATATCCGAAGACCAGAAGATAGCGCCGTTGTGCTGCGCACCGGGATAAGCGTCACGCGATAGAATCAGCGCGCGATGATCTGCTAAGTCGCGGCGGAAGCCCTGATACAGTGCCGCGGTATGGAACAGCGGATAGACGTCGTAATACCGTGTGCCCGGCCCGATGGAAAAATAACCACCGTTGGGGGGCAGGTCGGGTTCGGTTTCATCCGCCCAGATGGAGTCAAAGCCCTTGCTGAGGATGTTCTCCCGGATCACATCCCAAAACCACCGAGCGGCTGCGGGATTGGTGGTGTCGATGTCGGAGCCGGCACGGTCATAGGGAAGACCATCCATGGGTGTGCCATCCGCGAGATGCTCAAACCAGCCATTCTTCAAAACCAGGTCGTAATACCGAGTGCCCCGCTCGAAGCGCGGCCATACGCTGATCATGGTCTGGAAGCCCATGGCGTGCAGTTGTTTGTTCATGGCCACGGGATCGGGCCAATTGGCGGGGACCATATCCATCTGTCCCATCTTGCTGTAGTAGAACCAGTCGACCACGATCACATCCGCTGGCAGGTGCCGTTCCCGGTACCCTTTGGCCACTGCCAGCACTTCGTCTTGCGTACTGTAGCGCTGCTTGCATTGGATGAATCCATACGCCGCTTTCGGCAGCATCGGAGTGTCGCCGGTCAGCAGCCGGTAGCCGGAGTAAATTTCATCCGTCCTGCTGCCCGCGATTACGAAGAAGGAAACGCGGTCGCCCACCTGCGAAGTCCACCGCGTTTGCTCGTTGAAGCCGGGCTCGATGGTGGTCTGCGAGGGATTGTCCCACAGCACGCCATACCCCTTATTCGTCACCAGCAGGGGCACGCAGAACGTGGGACCGCCGGTCGCGGTGTAATTGTTCCAGCACTCGACGGTATGCCCGCGATGATCCAGAAAGCCCTCCTGGTTCTGGCCCAGGCCGTAATAGTGCTCGTCATCGGGCGAAGCGAACGTCGCGCCGACCTGGTAGAAATCTGCATCCCCGGGCCGCTTGTCGTTGAGCACGCCGGCTGTGCCGTCCTTATGGTTGGGCACCGCCATCTCCCAGCCCTGCATATCCAGCAGCTTGCTTCCCTCGGCGGTGCTGAACGTAATGTGGGCTCCGGGAGCCGAACCGACGAAGTACTTGGCGATATCCAGTTGCGTGGGCAGGGGCTTGCCTGTCCCTGGCCTGTTTCCGGCGACCGTCACGCTGAGCCGGCTGGATTGGTACACATCTCCCTGCTCAGTTTGTCGATGGCTCCAGCCAGCAGCGGAAGGCGTGGCGGTAAAACCATATCCAGGAGGAGCGAGCGCCGGCTGCTTAAGCAAGCTGAGGGTGACGCGGAGGATGTTGGGTGCGTAGGGCTCCAGAACGATGGTGCTACCACCGCGGTCCAGCACCACGCGCGTCTCTTGCGCCGATCCTCCGGCGGCAAAGAACAGGGTGAGCACAACCCAACAGGAAAGCCGCTGAGACACGTACACCTCCAAAAAGCTGCAGCGACTATGCTGCACTACATTGGAGTCGAGAGCAAGATGGATTCGATAGGTACTGGCTAACTGGCAGTTATCACAGGTGTCGAGCGGGGTCGGCCAAATCGTACACCGTCTGCGGAGCATGGCCCTCCCCCTCCAGGACTAATCGAATGACCGCCAGGAGTTTGTCATTGGCCATCGGCTTTTGCAGAAATGTCTTCGCCCCTGCCTTGAGCGCACGGTCCTTGTTGCCGACCCGATCGCGCCCCGACAGGACAATCACCGGAATCGAGGACAGTTGTTCGTTGGCCTTCAATCTTTCCAGCACACTAAAGCCATCGCCCGCGGGCAGCCCGAGATCCAGGATTACCAGGTCGGGCATGTGCTTCCGCGCCTCCGCAATGCTGGCCACTCCATCCGACGCGCAAATAACATCGTAGTGGTTTGCGTTGAGCCGCAGTTGGAGGCCCAATCGCACGTCAGGATCGTCATCCACAACCAGAATCTTTTTTTGAACCATGGCTAGAGTTCTCCCTGTAAGCAACCATTATTGATGTGATCTCGTACCTCAGCCGCCACCTGCTCCTCAAACATCTCCATCGATTCCCCTGTGCTTCGTATTTTCGGAGGCAGAAAACTGTGCGAAACGGTGAACGCGAACTCGTTCGATTGCAACTCTGCATGCTGGCGAAGTTGATTCAGAATACGGCAACCGATAATCTCCGCCCCTTGCGGTTGGGTGTAGGCAACCACGAAGAAGAGCTTGTGGTCGGAATCCGGGCCTATATTGGGGAGTAGTACGTCGGTGTCCGGCCGCAGGCATTGTTGCAGAACCGAGCGAGCAAGATCCCGGATTCCTCTCGGCACATCCGGCGAACCGTCGCGCGAGTCGATCGCCACCGTAATAATCGCCATGGCCTCACCGGGCTTTTTCTCATGCCTCAGAATCGGCCGAATCAGGCCCGCCAGGGAGAAAACGGGCAAGGTGAACATAAACCGGCTGCCTACCTGCGGCTCGCTCTCAACCCAGATCTCCCCGCCCTGCCGGGTCACCAGATCCTTGGCAATATGCAGGCCGAGCCCTAAGCCCCTGCGCCCGGCACGGCCGGGATCCGTTACCTGGTAAAGATGCTCAAAAACGTGCTCCGCCGCCTCCGCGTCGATGCCACATCCAGTGTCTGAGACCTCCACCAGCAACAAGTTCGCGTCTTTTTCGTATGGCTTGGCTGCGACCTTCACCGCGCCTCCGGCAGGGGTAAACTTCATCGCGTTATCCAGCAGAATGGTTAAGACTTGCCGCACCCGCATCGCATCCGCATAAGCCGCAGGCAGATCCGCGGAAGGATCAAAGGACAGCGTAATCTCTTTCGCCGTAGCGGTTCCCAGGAGTGTATCGACGGCGTAACTGATAGCCTCATTCACAGAAACGGACTGCAACTCCACGCTGAGCTTACCCGCTTGCGCTTGCGTGACCTCGAGTAGGTCTTCAATCATGGCTTGGAGTTGGCCCACATTGCGCAGAATAATCTGCAGATATTCATCCTGTTGCGGACTCGTCTTTCCCGCCAATCCATCCGCGATGATGCTGCTGAATGAATAGATAGACGTCAGAGGAGACCGAAGCTCGTGCGACACATGGGAGAGGAACTCATCCCTGAGTTGAACCTGGTGCTTGCGCATGAGATCGGCTTCTATCTGCATGCGCTGCCGCTCAATCGCGTGGCGAAGAGCCCTTGGAAGCGCTCGATTTTCGATCTGGCCCTTAATCAGGTAATCCTGCGCGCCTTCTTTCATCGCTTGCGCGGCCAGTGCTTCGTCTTCCAGGCCGGTCATCACGATCATCACCACATCGGGAGCCGCCGCGCGCGCCCTTCGCAGGGTATCGAGACCATGCCCATCAGGCAATCCCATGTCCAACAAAACAATATCGACTCCACCTTTCGCCAGCCGCGCCTCGGCATCACGCATATGCGTCAGGTGCGACAATTCGAAGCTGCCTCGGGGTTCCTTGCTGAACATCTCGCGCAACAAAAGGGCATCCGCCGCGTTATCCTCCACGAGAAGAACCTGGAGCGGTTTTTTATTCATAAGAGAACTTCTCCACAACACACACGAACAGCGACGCTCCGAATACACGTCATAGAATGTTGAACCAATTGATGGCCATGACGACAGGAATAGCTCTGGACGGAGTGGGGTTGTAATTGCCCGCAAAGGGTCCGATCAAGGTCGGAACCCTGACGTAGGTGAAGCTGGCCGTCTGCGTCCAGACCACTCCATCGCCTGAGTAATAAGCTATATAGGAAACGCCGCCCCGGGTAAGCCGCAGATACATGGGGTTTTGATATTCATTGAAACTGGCTTGATCGAAAACCGTGGTCGCGACCCCATCGGTGATGGTTTGAACGCTGAGGCCCAGGTTCGTTCCATTGGTAATTAGGGCAAAGGTGATAAAGTTCGCCTCGTCCGCGAGCACCATCAGACCCCGGCTTGTACCAACATCCGTTGCTACGACCGGTGAGTCGATCTTGATGGAGACATCAAAGTTCTGGTCGCCAATGGGCTGCACTACGCGGACTGCCTCGTTCGACGGGTGCAACGTGTCGTGGTTGCTTCCACCGGGAACGTTCAGGAAGAGATGTCGGTTGGAGACGGAGGCAGTTCCGCCCTGCGGCGCGTCCACCTCCCAGAGCGGGCCAGGGAAGCTGCTTGATAATGGCGATGCTGGAACAGCCGGGAGCGGCCCGGCTGCGAAGGCGGAGGGCGCCACCACCGCTATGGCCAGCGAGCAAACGACAGCGAAGAGATATTGTGATCTGTTTTGATACATCTATATAACCCCCGGCTGCGCACGGAAGACTCTTTGCTATCTGTGCCACTATCTTCCGCACCGTTATTAGCAACAATTACCAATGATGTGCATTACTCAAGTTACAAAACCCGCAACGAACGCTGGGTGCCCCATTCAAGCCGTTCTTTGGCTTGAGTGGGATACCACAGCACTCGTTCGTCAATGCCGATTGGTGTACAGAGACCGCTAACATCCACGACTTATAAACCGCGTGTAAGTCGCGGCGGCATTCCCATTTATTGCAGAACGTCGAACCAGTTCACTGACATGACGACAGGAGCAGCGTTGGCAGGAGTGTCGCTGTAATTGCTGGCGAAGGGCCCAATGGAATTGAACGTGGTGGTATCGGTGAAGCTTGTGGCCTGTGTCCAATTCGCCCCGTCCACCGAATAAAGTGCGACGAAAGCACTGCCGGCTTTCGTGACGCGCAGGTACATCGGATTCTGATATTGGCTGAAATCAGAATCGTCGAGCACCTTGGTCGCGACCCCGCGGGCAACGGTGCGAGCGCTTAGGCCTATCCTGGTCCCGTCGGTTGTAAGGGCAAAGGTGATGAAGTTCCCGTTGCCGGAAAGCACCATCACACCCTGACTGGTGTTCCCGTCTGTAGCCACGAGCGGAGAGTCGATCTTCACCGCAACATCAAAGTCCTCATTGCCGATCGCCTGCACCACACGTACGGCCTGGTTGGACGGAAGCAGAGGGTCATGGTTTTCGCCTCCGGGCACTCCGATAAAAAGGTGAGAATTCGAAATGGCAGCCGACCCGCCTGCTGGAGTCACCACCATCCAGAATGGTCCCAGGAAGGCATCCCCTAGAGGAGCTGCGGGAGCGGCCGGTGACGGTCCGGGAGTGAGCGCCGTAACCCCAGTCTGGGTGGCCGGCGTTCCAGCTGGCTGCGTATCGGCGCCAGGGGAAGTATCAGGTTGAGCAGCAACGGCCGGCTGAACATTGGCAGCAGGAGCCGGCTGAACATTAGCAGCAGGGCTGGCCGCAGTCGCAGCGACGGGAGCGGGAACCGGGGCTGCGCCCACTTTCACCGTCCACTGAGTCAGCTTCACCGGACCAACCATGCCCTCCATATTTATCGAACCCACCGCCAACGCGGTAGCATGACCCAGGCTGCTGATCTTGGCCACCGCATGGTTGGTGGTATTCCACGCCGTCACCACGTTACCATGCGCATCCGGCAGGGTCCCCGTCGAGCCGTCGGAGTAAGTCACATATGCGGTCATCTGCATGGTGCTCCCGAGCGTCATGGTATTTACCCCCGACTTAGGGCGTAGATATCCGCCTACCACCGTTTTTAGCGGCACACTCATGTTACCGGTATAGGTCGCACTGACCATCGCTGAAGGTACATAGCCGTACCCGGCCGGGTAACTCGTGGGCTGGTTGGCTCCTCCCCACATACCGACCGCCTTTACCGTCGTTGTTCCCGCCACCGTTATCGTGCCGCCGCTCGACACGTACTTCGCTGTCCCGGCGCCAGGAACCGGGTTGGTGCCGTCTGTCGTGTACCAAATGCCGGTGTTCTTATCCCTGTTCTGCCCTGGATTCGTGAAAGTCACGGTTTGCGATCCGCTGGTGCTCCCGCTGGGAGGCGAAATCACCGGCGCTACGCTGGTCTGCGCGCAGGTGCTCGACTCGCTGAAGGTGTTTGCTGTAGCTGACGCGGTGTAAGGCAAGGAATTGGAAGTTTCGGCGTTGAAATACCCTCCCTTTCCCGGTGTCGTCGTGCTCCCGCCATTACTCATACAGAAATTGTTTCCCGTATAAACAAATTGCCCGGTGGTCGAGGTCATGATGCCATTTGCCCAATAGCCTTGAATCAGGTTGTAGCTGTCGGTGGTGCCGCTCGATCCCCACACCTCGATTGCGCCGGGAGTATATTGCCCGGCGGAGGTTGCTTCGACGTTGTTGATCAGTACGTTGTAGTTCGTCTCCGTGACACAACCTGAATTGCACCCGTTGGCCGCCGAGAATCCCCACGAACCGAAATTGGTGGCAAACTGATCATGAATGGAATTGTAGGAAATGTACATCGACGTTGGCTGGCTTCCCCCGATGTTCGCCTGGGTCTCGTAGTTGATGCGATGGATGTTGTTAAAATCGTTGTAGGCGATGGTGCAGTTCACGCACTCGCCCGCCCCCTCGAACGTCTTCATCCCCTGTTCCATAAACTGGAAGATGTTGTTTTCCACCACTAAATTCACCATACCGTTATGGATACCGAGACCGTTACAATACCCGCCGTCGCCGCCCAGTCCGGCGTAGGTGTAGTTGGTCATGATATTCGAACAGTCACCGAGGCTGGGGTTGCCGAAGATATTCCACGCCACCGTGTCGTTGCTGGAGACCGCCGCACTTGCATAGCCGTCAAAGCGGACCAGGCCGTCGTACCAATTCGGATTATTAGCGTTGCCCTGGATCCCATAGAAGTGGTTGTAGCTCACCGTCATGTTGCTGGTGCCGGCGGGAAAATAGAAGCACTGCCCACCGTCCGGTGAAGGCAGGCCCCCATCGCAGTTTAGATACTGAACAGAGGCCGCGGTGGAACAGCCGCTAAACACGACCGCCGGGTCACCCGTAACATTTGAGTGGAGCGTCGCTGTATATGTGGAGGGATTCGACCAGGCTACTTCAGGGCCCGCCAGGGACACTCCGCAAGGCACCCTGAGCATCGATGAGAGTAAATACGTTCCCGCCGCGAACTTAGCTGTGTTGCCGCTGCCGCATGCGTTCAAAGTCGATTGGATAATCGACTCAGACGCGCCCGAGGAGATGGCACACGTGGAAGCGTGTGCATGAAAAGCGCACAACATCAGGCCCACTAGGATGGGTAGTATTCGGGGAAAGGATCGGCGTACTCGGCGGAGACTTCCACATAAACTGTGGGGTGCTCCGAGAGGGCTGGAATCGGCCTGGACCATGTGGGTCGTAGCCTGCCCCGGTACGCCCATGCGGAAAACCATCAGTGCCATGAACTTGTTCAATCGAGCCTCCGCAATCTGGAGCGGTGATCTGTGAACGCAGCCCTCGTACGGCGGTATTCAGGACTGCTTGCAGCGGCAAATGCGGTCCGGTAAGTCGAATAGCCGTAGGTCGTTATCTAAGCTGAAGGCCAATATCTGACGTTGCGCCGGTGGTAACAATTACCTTTGGTGTGCATTACTGATGTAATGGAAATCCTGGTGAGCGAGCGAGAGTGGAGGCAGAACGAGTCTGAGAAATAATTAATCCCGATGGTAATGCCGGTTTAAGCTGTCGCCTTAGGCTACCCATGGCAGCGTCGTTGTGGGGGGCATGTTGATTCGATCGCTCGCAGAGGCATTGAGGGGTTGGCTCTACCTGCTCGCCTTTATCACCGGCGGTAGCTATTTGCGCAAGGCAAGATTGAAACGGCTAGGTAAGGGAGTAAAGATTTCGCCGACCGTGATCTTCAAGTATCCGGAGATGATCCAGATCGGTGACCATTCGTTTATCAATCATCTTTGCTCTGTATGGGCCTCGCCGGGCGGCCCGATCACGATCGGAAACAACGTGCTGATGGGCCCGTGCGTATCCATCTTCTCCTCCAATCATGGAATAGCCCGGGGTGAGCTGATTCGCAATCAGCCGGGAAGGGATGCGCCGATCCGGATTGGCGATGATGTCTGGCTCGGCGCCAACTCGGTCGTCACGGCGGGTGTATCTATTGGGGATGGCGCGGTGGTCGGGGCAGGAGCCGTAGTTACGACAGATTTGCCTCCCATGTCGATCTGCGCCGGCGTGCCGGCAAGGGTTATTAGTTATCGACACTGATTCT
Source organism: uncultured Acidobacteriaceae bacterium (assembly GCA_963785315.1). Taxonomy (GTDB): domain Bacteria; phylum Acidobacteriota; class Terriglobia; order Terriglobales; family Acidobacteriaceae; genus PALSA-350. Next base: position 490,116 of record CAWAUX010000005.1, read on the forward strand.
TTTCCACATCAGGGATTCGGCGGCCTGAGAAATAATTAATCTCCGCCTCCACCTTCGTTTAATCCCATCGCATTAAGTTGGATTCAACAAACGTGCAGCCATGAAAAAACTTACCCTGGCAATAGTGACGGTTTCGGTCCTGATCTCTATCGCCACCACGGCGCAGTGTTTGTCTTCCCCCCAAGCCGGACAAGTCTCCCCTGGAACGCCTGTAGCCATTGGAGGCTCTAATCTGCCCTTTCAGCCGATTGGGGCCTCCGATCTTGTTCGCCTGACCGTGGATGATTCTCCGGAACTCTCGCAGACTTTCCGCGTCGACCAGCAAGGAAATTTGGATCTGCCACTGATCAACCAGCCCATACACGCCGCGGGCTTGATGCCCAATGCGCTGCGCGACCAGATTGCCGCCACTCTAAAGACCCGCCATCTGCTGGTGAACCCGGTCGTCGATGTTTCCGTGGTGGAGTACCGCAGCCGCGACGTCACCATTGCCGGGGCAGTCAAGACACCCATGACGATTCAGGAACTGGGTGGCCTGCGCGTACTGGGCGCGATAAGCCAGGCGGGGGGCCTGCTGCCCGAAGCCGGCCCGGAGATCATCGTCGAGCAAGCCAACGGCAGCGAGCAACGCCTCTCCGTTCGCTCACTCTTCGACGGGCATCACTCTCAGCTCAATATCCCTGTCACCCCGGGTTCGCAGATCCGGGTGCCGGAATGCGAACAAGTGTTTGTCGTAGGAGATGTGAAGCGCCCGGGAGCATTTCCTTTTCAGGATATGCAGGACACCACGGTGCTCAAATTGCTGGCCCTCAGCGGCGGTCTCGACTCATTCAGCCGTAACAAGGCCTATATCTACAGGTCAGACCCGGGGAGCGCTCAGAAAACTGAGATTGAGGTCCCGCTGCGACGCATTCTGGACCGAAAATCTGAAGACGTAAAACTCGTCGCCAACGACATTCTCTACGTTCCCACCAATGGAAAATTGAAGGCCAGCGCGAGCGTGGTAAACCATGTGACCGGTATGGGCAACGCAGCGGTGTCAGCAGCCATTTGGAGCCATTAAGCAAACCGGGCCACGCACGATGAACCATCTACCGGCAATTCTGCCGCCCGATCGTCCGATAGAAAATTCTGCCGCGAGAACGGAGCTAACCGTATGCCCGATTCGATAGCGATACGCAAGCCGCATCTCAGGCTGAGCGATCCCGCTGACTTTCAGCGGCCACTCACCTTTTACGCGACGATCCTACGCAGCCATTGGGAGATGATCGTTGTCATCAGCATCGCGCTGACCGCCCTCGTGGCCCTCGGATGTGCCTTGGCCCCCGCCGTCAATGTGGGGTCGGCGCTGATAGCGATCGACCGCCAGGCGATGCCTGAGACCGTTGGATCCGACCATCTCATGACCACCGGCGACGACCAGTTCATGGCCACGCAACTAAGTCTGCTCCAGGCCGACACCATTCTGCGTCCGGTGGCGGAACACTACAACCTGCTGGAGCGCGAACACCAATTGCGGCGTTACTTTTTTTGGCACTATTCGCGGGAAAGGGAAGCTGCCATCAGGAATGCGCCGATCGCGCTGAAACATCTGCAGGTCAGTCGCAATCCCAACACGTACTTATTGACCATTACTTACAGGGATACAAATCCCCAGGTCGCAGCCAACGTGGCCAACGCGATTGCAGATTCATACTTGCGCGAGATTTTCGAGACCCGCACCAAGGAGGCCGGCCGCCTCACCTCCTCGATGGAGCGGCAACTGATTGACTTGAAGCAAAAGATGGAGTCGACGCACAACGCGTTGATGGTGTACCAGCGAGACCTGGGAACCGCCGATCCGGAACAGAAGACAAGCGTGTTAGTCGCCAGGCTGCAGGCGCTGAATACTGAGAACAGCGTGGCCGAAGCGGACCGCATCGCCAAAGAGGCAGTGTACCGCGAAGCGAAAGACGGTTCCCTGCCCGAAGTCGAGGTTTCCAGCCAATCGACCGATCTCTCCAAAGATGTGGAGAAGCTGCAGGTGGCCAAGGCAAACCTGGCTCTGGTGGGCGCAACCTATGGAGACCAGCACCCGGAGTACCGTAAGGCGGCGGCCCAGGTGGAAGCAGCGAACACTGCGCTGGACGAGAGCCGCCGCAACGTCGCCACCCGCATAGGTGTGGATTACCGCCAGACACTGGTGCGCGAGCGCATGTTATCCGCCGCAGTCGCCGAAACCAAACAGCAGGTCGACGATCTTACCTCACAGTCTTTTGATTACCTGCAGCTGAAGCATGATGCCGACACGGCGGAAACTGTATACGAAGACCTGTTTGCCAAGATCAAGCAGTCCGGCATTAATTCCGAGCTGCAAAACAACATCATCAGGCTGGCGGATTCCGCCCGTCCCGCCGCCAAGTCGATCTTTCCTAATTGGCCGCTGATCATCGGGTGTTGCATGGTCTTGTTCCTGCTTGCGTGCTCCGCCTATTTTGTCTCCGCGGAACTAACAGACGTGACTGCGAAAGAGATCGAGCCGCTTGAAGAGGCGCTGGGCATTTCCGTGGTTTGCGCATTGCCCGCGGTCGCGGACATGCATCTCCGGTTGGCTCTTGGTACGGAAGGCATGCGCTTTGCAGGAAACCGCTGGCGCAGCATGCAAGGCGGCTTTTTCGACGAGGGCGTACGCCACTTGCGGGGTTATCTGATGCTATCCACCCAGGCGCACGTGCCCAAAAGCGTCCTGGTAACCAGCGCCTTCCCGGGCGAAGGAAAATCAACCCTCGCGCTCTCGCTGGCGATGGCCAACGCGGAACAGGGCAAGCGCACGCTCTTGATCGACGGAGATCTGCGCCAACCGGTGATTGAACGACTGGTACGCCTGGATCCTGACGCCGGTTTGGCCGCCGTGCTGGCACAGACCACTCATTGGAGAACAGCCACGCGCGCGGTGGCCGGGCCGCCCCAATCTTTTCGTTCTTGGCTCCGGATTGCCCTTGCCCCTGGCAGTGTCTCTGATCGGGCCACAGATGCGGGGAATCTTGGCCCAGGCCATCAAGGAGTTCGACCTGGTGGTGTTGGATTCACCCCCGCTGTTGGGTTGCGCGGAAACCCTGGAACTAGCCGCGGCCGCGGACGTAACCGTCCTGGCTGTGCGCAGCGGACATACTCCCATGAAGTCGCTGGGCGCAACGGTGGAAACTCTTCGCCGCATCAATGTACCCATCGCCGGCATCGTTCTGAATGAGTCGGCCATCACCACGGATGCAACCTACAAAGCCTATGCCGGTTACTACACCGCGCTGGGCAGCGCCTAGACCTGACTCCACCCACTGGTCGAGGAGAAGAAAGAGACACCGTGTCGGATAACTTAAACCCGGTCGCGAAAGATTGGTGCGCCATTCTGGAATGTTGTTCGGTTCAAGCATGGGATACCACGACTGAAATAGCCCTCCGGTTCTTGGCAAACACCACCCCTTTGCCGGAATCGGCGGCCCCGTGACCCTGCCTTTCACGATTGCGCTACTTGCCTTTTGGAGTATGGCCATGTATCGCTACGGCCGCTCCGTTCTTTTTCCGCCGGCATCTTTGGGAATCGTGTGGACCATCACGCTCTTTGCCATCTGGATGTGCGGAGATCTGTACTTTCCTCTTACCACCAGGGCGAATGAAATCGTGCTTGCCGGCGTTCTCGCTTTCTCTTTGGGAGGAATCTGCGCCGTCGTTGTTCCCTTACGGGCAGGGCAAACACTCACCGCGGTGAGCGCACAGCGCCATTCCCAGGTCGACCGATGGCTGACCATCGCGGGGGTGCTTCTCCTGCTGAATATTCCCTTCTCCTATCTGTATTTCAAACAACTCAGCGAAACCATTGCTCCGCGCACAAGTATGTGGAGACAAATTCGTATTGCGTCCAACAAGGCCAACATATCCGGCCATAATGCGCTTTCGCTCGAGTCCTTCATCCTGCCGTTGCTGAGCATCATTGCTCTGATCGCGGTGTACGAGTATGCCGATACGGGCAGGCGCAGGGCCCGCACGCTCTTTCTCGTCCTGCTCGCCGGAGGATATCAACTACTGAATGGCGCCCGCTCCGAGGTGCTGCTCTTGTTGATCAGCTCGGTGGTGATGCTCTGGCTGAAGAAGGGCGTTGCTCCCTTCCGGTTGCTGGGGATGATGGGTTTTACCTTTCTGCTGGTCTTCTCCGCCGGACAAGTGGCCATGAACAAATATGGCGCGAGTACTGGAGCATCGTTCACGGAAAATCTTCCCCGGGTCGCCGAGGGTTTCGGCACGTACTGGCTGGGGGGGATCATTGCCTTCGACCAAAATCGGCAAAATCCTGAGCTGCGTTACGGCTGGGATCTGGGTAAGTTCGCCAAGCGGATTGCAAACCGGTTCGGCGCGACTTACTCTGAGCGCGACCGCAATCTGGAATACACCAGGATCTCGCCCAGCCAGATAACCAACGTCTATACCGCGTTCCTGCCCTACTACATGGATCATGGTGGAATGTTCGGGGTCGGCTGGCTGATGTTCCTGGTGGGCTTTCTCAGCGCCTATGTCTATCGCTGTGCCATCCGGGGCAAGTGCTGGGCGGTCTTCACCCTGGGAGCATTCGTCTATGCAACGGTCATGACCGTCTTCTCCGAGGAATACTTCGCTCAGATCATGTTTTGGGTCAAGGCGGGGGCGGTCCCGACCATTGTTTATTTCGCTCCCAGCATTACCCTGCGCGGTCATGCACGCTCGATGGATAGTCATGTACCCGGGTCCCCATTATGCGAGTAGCCGCGTACACGGGCGGGGTCGCGGTACCCAGCGCCAGGGCGCGGGTGCGGCAATACATCCACCCGCTGGGCAGGCTGGGCATCACGGTGCGCGAGTACCCTCTGCCGTGGGGCAACATACTACCCCGGCAACGCGGCCTGCGCCCGCTATGGATGGCGGTGACGGCGACCTCGCGCACGGCGGCTCTGGCCTGTTCCTGGAAGGCCGATGTGACCTGGATCTCTCGCCAGCTCCTGCCCGCCTTTGCCCCCCTCCAGGCCCTGGCGAAACGGCCCATGATCCTCGACGTGGATGACGCGGTTTGGCTCAATACTGGTGGCCACCGCGCTCAGGACCTGGCCCGCGCCAGCGACCTGGTGGTGTGCGGCAACAGCTTTCTGGCCGACCAATTTTCCCGCTGGAACAGAAATGTCACCATCATCCCGACCGCGGTCAACACGTCCTGGTATCGTCCCCGCCATCCTCGGGAAAATGCGTCCACCCTGGTGCTGGGCTGGACCGGCACCAGTGGCAATTTTCCTTTCCTCTACTCGATCGAGGGAGCGCTGCTGCGCGTGTTACAGCACTGCAGCCGGGCGAAGCTGCTGGTCGTGGCCGATCGGCCACCGCAATTCAAGTGCCTCCCGGAGTCACGGGTCGAGTTTGAACGATGGACACCGCGAACCGAGTTAGCCGCCTTCGCGCACATGTCGATCGGACTGATGCCGCTGGCCGACACTGTCTGGTGCAACGGCAAGTGCAGTTACAAAATGCTGTGCTATATGTCGGCCGGACTGCCCGTGGTGGTCACCGCGGCGGGCATGAATCGCGAAGTACTGGCCATGGGCGATGTGGGCTTGAGTGCGGGCTCCGAGCAGCAGTGGGTCGATGCGCTCACCGCACTGCTAAGCGATGCGGACCTGCGCCTGCGCATGGGCGCCGCCGGGCGCTTAGTGGTTGAGGAGCGCTTTAGCCTGCAGCGGTTGGCGCAACAGTACGCCGCTGTCTTTCACTCCCTGGGCGGAGACTTGCCGCGGGGTTCCGGTTCGAGAATAGTTGCCCACAGCCAATGACCAACCCTGTCATTACCATCGCGATGCCTTTCTTTAATAGCGCCGCCACCCTGGAGCTGGCCATCCGCTCGCTCCTGAATCAGAGCTACGGCGATTTTGAGCTCTTACTGTGCGACGACGGTTCCGACGATCGCGGCCTGGCGATCGCACAGAGTTTCCGCGACCCGCGTTTGATTTGCTGGAGCGACGGGCGCCGCCTAAGGCTGGCGGCGCGCTTGAACGAATGTATCGACCGGGCGCAAGGGCGTTACCTGGCCAGAATGGATGCCGACGATATCGCCTATCCCGACCGCCTGGAGCGGCAGATGGCCTTCCTGGTTGCTCATGCGGAGATAGACCTGTGCGCGGGCGGCGCCATGGTCTTCGGCAAACACGGCCGCCCGCTCTGGCGCTTTAACCCGGCAACGGACCATGCCGCCATCACCCGCTCTCCTTTCCGCGGCTTTCCCTTATGGCATCCGCTGTGGATGGGGCACATTGAATGGTTCCGCCGTTGGCGCTACGAGGAAACCGCATGGCTGGCCCAGGATCAGGAGTTGCTGCTGCGCAGCTACCGGCTTAGCCGCTTTGCCAATCTGCCCCAGGTCTTGCTGGGATACCGGAGGGAACGGATGACACTCAAAAAACTCCTGCGCTATAAAGTGCTGCACATCCGGTATGTCTGCAAGCAGCCCGGGGTCAGTCGTGGTCTGTGGGGTAAGTTGCAGTTACTCGGTGTGTCGGCGGCGAGGTTTGCCGCTAACTGTGTTGCAGTCTCCGCCGGCTTCGAGCACCGCATTGGTCACCAGGCTGCGCGAGCACCTTCCACAGCCGAGCTGGCGCAATGGCACACGCTATGGAACCTGCTCGCCGCGTGGTATGGACGGCCATCGAGCGAGACCTTTCGCCCTGCGTCGCTTCTGACGCGCGAAAAGGACGGGCGGGGGCGAGCATGAAGATCGTTCATGTGCTCACCCGCGGCGACGTTCTTGGCGGAGCCCAGAGTCACGTGCGCGAGCTATCGCTCGAGCTGCGAAACCTTGGCCACGAGGTCACGGTGATCACCGGAGCGCCCGGCATTTTCACCGACCAGCTCTGCCAGGCAGGGATCCCCTGGTTAGCGGTGAGGAGCCTGGTCCGGCCGCTGAGGCCACACCGCGATGTAGCGGCGCTGGTTGCGCTTTGGTGCACCTTGCGCGTGTTGAAACCCGACCTGGTATGTGCTCACACCGCCAAGGCCGGCTCGCTGGCTCGCGCAGCGGCGCGGCTGCACCACATCCCCAGTGTGTTTACGCCGCACGGGTGGTCCATGTTTGATCGCAGCTCGCTGCGCACAAATCGGCTCTTCTGCTGGGCGGAACGCGTAGCCGGCCGGCTTGGTACGCGGGTCATCAACGTATGCGAGTACGAGCGGCTGCTGGCGCAGCGATTCAGCGTCTGCCCGGCAGAGGCGCTGGAGGTGGTGCATAACGGCATAGCGGAGAGCCCGCTCGGCCGCGTGCGGGCGATCGATGCCCAGCCGCCGGTGCTGATCATGGTAGCGCGTTTCACATCGCAAAAGGATCACGGCACCTTATTGGAGGCACTCTCCGGCTTATTATGCATGGAATGGCGTCTGCTGTTGGTGGGGGCGGGCGAACTGAAACCGCGTGTGAGCGTGTTAGTCGACAAGCTTGGGCTTGGTGGCCGGGTCAACATCTTGCCGCCGGAGAGTGATGTGAGCCGTTTGCTCATGGAAGCGCAGATCTTCGTGCTCTCCACGAATTTCGAAGCCTTACCCATCAGCATCCTGGAGGCCATGCGCGCTGCTTTGCCGGTGGTAGCCACCGACGTAGGAGGCATCGCAGAGTCGGTGCGGCACGAGGAGACCGGCCTGCTGGTTAGCCGGGGAGACATTGCCGGCCTGCGCGACGCGCTCGCCAGGATGATCAGTAATCCTGCATTGCGTGTTGCTCTAGGCGCCGCGGGCCGGAGCCTCTGGAGTGCTCACTTCACAGCAAGCAATATGGCCGCGCGCACCATCGAGGTTTACGAGCGCGCGCTGGCAGAGGTTGAGAGGTGAAAGGATTTAAGCAAAAGAAGCTGTGCCAGCCCCGGACTTCAAACCCGCGAAAACGCTCATCTTGCAAGGACTGGGCTTTAGCCCTGGTGAAAAATGCTCCAAGACGCTCCATCAACCCGTACGTTCTTCAATGACTTTACAGGCTGCGGAGAAACCTGCTGTTGCCGAGAGACGAACTTTGTCGAACCGTGCCAGCCCCGGGCTTCAGAGGCTGCGGACCTGCTGTTCTAGAGACGAACTTTATCGAACTGTGCCAGCCCCGGACTAAAGTCCGGGGCTGGCACACTTAACTTGTGCATTCATCCAACAGGATCCAGGGCTGGCACAGCGAAACTTGTGCGTTCGCGAGCCAAGATCCCGCTACTCCACTTCCTGCACCTTGACGATGAAGTATTGGAAACTATCTCCCTTGCTCAGCAACAACTGATGAGGGATATTAGCTGGTATGTGAACAATGTCGCCCTTCTTCAGCTTGGTTTCCTTGCCATCCTGAATGGAATCACCCCGCACTTCGCCCTGCGCGGTGGTTTTGCCGTTGACCATTTTCCCCCCGCTGACCAAGGTTGCTTTGCCCTCGACCACCACGTAAAAATCCGCGAACTTCTCGTGCAGCTCGGCCTTGCCGCTTTGCGTACGAAACGCCAGCATCGAGTAGTCAGTGGAATATTTCTTGATCGTCTCCGTGGCCAGGCCGGAAGCGTCGACCTTCTCCTTCAGCTTCTTCTCCATGCCGGCCAAGTCCTCTTGCGAATACACGTCCGGAGAGGCTGCCGCTCCAGCGTCCTGCGCCAGTGAAACTCTCCCTCCACCAGTTACCAAGCCCATCGCCAACAAGATTACGGGGACTGCCCACTTCCTCTGTTTTGCGGTCATTCGATCGATACCTTGTTCTTTCTTGCCGCAATGCGGCATGGGTGAGAAAAGCAGTTTACGCTTTGGCCGTCGCGCGGGTTTTAGCGATGACGTCGAGATAGGCGCGGGCGGCAATGGTGATGACCTCAGGCTTGCCCTTGGCGATTGCTGCGACATTGACCAGGTCAGCGCCCACGCCCAGGGCCGAGGCGCCGGCTTCCAGAAAGCTGGCGGCAGTCTCGAGCGTTACTCCGCCAGTGGGCACCAATCGCAAGTAGGGAAATGGCGCTTTAAGCGATTTCAAATAACTCGCCCCACCCATCGCTGAGCAAGGAAACACCTTAACGAAATCCGCGCCAGCCCGCCACGCAGTGATCACTTCAGTGGGCGTCAGCGCGCCGGGCAACGAGACTTTGCCCCGCGCCTTGGTCTCCTGAATCACGTCCATGTGGAGGCTCGGACTCACCACAAACTCGGCCCCCGCTTCGATGGTGGCGGCGCACTCCGCGCCATCCGTCACGGTTCCCGACCCCAGCAGCAGCTTGCTGCCATAGACACGTTTCAGCTCCTTCAATACATCGATCGCACCGGGCACAGTCATGGTTACTTCTATGACCGAGATTCCCCCGGCGACCATCGCCTCGACTACCGCCATGGCTTCGCTCGCCGAGCGGGCCCGCAAAACAGGAATGATTCCTGCTTCCTCCAGTTGCTGCTGCACTTCCTTCGACATTCTTTTTTCCTTTGATCCCAATCAGATGTTAACGGGCAATGCGCGCGGAGCCGCCCAGCATCACGCGCTCTACTTCTGCGCGCGAAGCCATGCTGGTGTCCCCAGGCGTGGTCATGGCGAGCGCTCCATGGGCCACTCCGCAAGCGACCGCCCAGGCCGCCGGTTTTCCCATGAGCATTCCATAAACCAGCCCGGAGGCGAATGAATCTCCACCGCCCACCCGGTCCAGGATATCGATATCCCTTTGCGGCACATACAGGATCTCATTCTTGTAGATCGCCATAGCGCCCCAGGCATTGCGCGACGCCGTTTGCGCGGTGCGCAGTGTGGTGGCCACCAGCTTCAGGTTAGGATACGAAGCAGCCACTTCGCGCAGCATGGTTTCGTAACTGGCAACCGGCAGCTCGTCGAAATCTTCCTTCACGCCTTCGAGCTTGATCCCCAGCATGGCGGAGAAGTCTTCCTCGTTGCCAAAGAGCACGTCCAGCTTGCTCACCAGCGCTCGATTCACCTCTTGCGCCTTCGCCTTGCCGCCAATCGATTTCCAAAGAGAATCGCGATAGTTCAGATCAAACGAAGTAATCGTCCCATACTTGCGGGCGGTGTCGAGCGCCTCGACAGCAACCTCCGGCGTGGACGGAGAGAGCGCAGCGAAGATGCCTCCAGTATGCAACCAGCGCGAGCCATTGCTCGGCCCCAGGATGGCCTCCCAATCAAAATCGCCGCGCTTGACTTGCGAGATAGCGGTGTTGCCCCGGTCGGAGCAGCCGACGGCCGCGCGCACTCCATAACCGCGCTCGGTAAAGTTGAGACCATTGCGCACCGTGCGCCCAATACCGTCGTAGGGAACCCAGCGAATCAGCGAGGTATCCACCCCGCCCTGCAGGATGAAGTCCTCCACCAGCCTGCCGATCGGGTTGTCGGCAAACGCGGTGGCGATCGCGCTGCGCAGGCCGAAGCAGCGGCGCAACCCGCGCGCCACGTTGTATTCTCCCCCGCCCTCCCAGGCTTGAAATTGCCGCGCGGTATGGATTCTGCCTTCGCCCGGATCGAGACGCAGCATGACCTCCCCTAAACTCACACAGTCCCAGCGACTGGTCTCTGCGCCCTTGATCGATAATTCTTCCATTGGCCTCTTTCCTTATTTACATCGATTCCGTTGCGCCTATCGGGCCAACGGTATGAATCCCAAATCGTGTTGAATTCCCTTCACACAAGTCATCAGCTTACCGGCGATCCCGGGAATCTTCTGCATGGTCACGCGAAACGAGGGGCCGGAGATGCTTACCGCGGCGATGGCCTCTCCACGTCCATCGAGGATCGCCATTCCGGCGCAGCGCACGCCCTCTTCCCGCTCTTCATCGTCGACCGCGTATCCCCGGCGGCTGGTCCGATCCAGTTCTTTCAGCAAGGCTTCCCGGCTGGTCATGGTTCGGCGGGTGAACTTTTCCAGTTGCAACGCCTGCAGTATCTCTTCCACCCGGGGGCGCGCCATGGTGGCCAATATCGCCTTGCCCACGGCCGTGCAGTGCAGTGGGCTGCTGGCTCCCACCCGCGAGATCATGCGGATGGTTCGCTCCGGCTCCTGCTTGTCGATGTACACCATGTGCGTCTTCTCCAGAATGCACAGGTGAGCGGTCTCCTCGACCTCGGCGACCAGCGTCTTCAGATGGAGTTGGGCGCGGTCCCGCAGATCGTACTGCTCGATGGCGCGGCTGCCAAAGTCACACAACCGCAAGCCCAGACGAAACTTGCCTGCAGGTGTGCGCTCCACGATGCGGTGTCGTTCCAGCACCATGAGGAAGCGATGCGCGGTGCTCTTGTGCAGATCGAGGGCGGCGGCAATTTCCGCCAGGCCCATCGGCGCCGGGCTGCAGGAGAGCAGATCCAGCACCGCGAAGGCCCGGTCGAGCGCCTGCAATTTGTAAACGCCGTTGCTTCCCTGTACCGCATTGTGAGATGGCATGCCGTTTATTGAAAAAGCAAATCAGCCGGTAGTCTGGCGTTTCGGCTACTCTTTTGTCAAGGTATCTACTGGGTCTCGCGCCGCCACCTCATCCGGCGGCAGCTCCCGTACTCCTCTTCATTTCTTTAGCTCGGATTGCAAAACGAGTGATTCTTGTGCAACACGGTCAGCAGATTTTGATTAGCCCTTCATCCACCAGTTGCGTCAGCAGTTGGAGCACATCCCGCTCGATCACTCCGGGAGGAGCTTCGTAGCGACCGCTGAATTCCTCCACCAGGTCCGACACCCGGATCGGGGATCCCAGCTTGCCCCAGATTTCACTGCCGATTCCACCCAGTCCGTAACAGCGACTGCGCTCCAGGCTCATGAGCACCGTTTCACCGGCCACGTCCGCAGCCACCGGGTTCGGCGTGTGACATACGATCGACGCCAGATTCAGCTCCGTCATGCTTAGCAATATACCGCTTACCCGTGCGCGTCGAGTGGTGGAAGCCCCCGCATTTATGCGGGGGGAGGAGCGCTTCAGCGCTCCGTGAAAGAGTCCTGACTCTTATCACGCGCTTTAGCGCTGGTAGTCCCTGCACAAGAGAACCGCATAAGGAAACGCATCCGCTCCCTAGGCCCGGAGGGCCGCCCCGCCAAACGTAAGCCCAGCCCGGAAGGGCTGGGAGACGATCGCCCAGATTGTGGGAGCGCTGTAGGCGCGGCACCCCACGCCCCCTCAAACCCGTACCCGTTCCCATGTTGACAATCTGCACCGCGGACCGCCTCTGCTATCGTTTGAGGCATGCCTGCCCCCCGCAGCGATTCCCCTGCCACTTCCCATGGGCAGAGGACCCTCGCCGCGCTTTCCGCGGATCAGTTGGCCGCCTCCAGGCGCCCTATTCTGGAGTATGTTTCCAGCCTGATACGCATTGCGCGCTGGCAGTTGTTGGCCGCCGTGCTCATCATGACCTTTACCTCCCTGACGGAAGGCTTGGGCGTAGCCTTGCTCTTCCCTATCCTGCAGGTAGCCGGTTTCAACCTGGCCAACCAGGGGCATGTCGGGCACTACACCGGGGAGGTGCGCGCCCTCCTGGTCAATAGCGGATTATCTCCGTCCCTGTGGCTGGCCACCTTGCTGCTGATCTTCATGCTGGTCATGGCCCTGCGGTCGCTCTTCAGCCGGGTGCAGTCGGTGCTCACTTTTCGCATCGTGCTGAGCTATGAACTGGCCCTCAGCAGACGCCTCTACCAGGCCATCATCAACGCCGATTGGCCCTTCCTGGTGCGCCGCCGCTCCTCTGACTTTACCCACGCCCTGACTGCCGAGTTGACCCGGGTGGCGACCTGCACGTATCTACTCATCGGCACTGTGTCCAACGCCGTTCTGGCCCTGGTTTATATCGCCCTGGCGCTGAAGCTCTCCGCGGGAATGACCGGCCTTGTGCTGGCCACCGGGGCAGTTCTCTTGCTGGTCTCGCGCCGCTGGATGCGCGCGGTGCATGCCAGCGGGACCGCCGTATCGGAGAGCGTCAGCGAAGTCTACGCATCCGCAACCGACCACCTGCAGAACCTCAAAGCAATGAAGTTCTACGACGCGCAGAGCAGCGACCTGGCGATGTTTTCCACGCTCCAGTCCTCGGCCCTGCAGCAAAGCCTCCAAAGCACCAGGAGCCAGGCAGCGGCCGCCTTCTGGTTTGAAGCCGGATCCCTCCTGGTGCTGGGCGGCATCGTCTTCGCCTCGCTGCAGATTCTCAATGTGGCCCCGGCGTCCATTCTTCTGTTGCTGGCGGTCTTTACCCGCCTCCTCCCCCGGCTGGCCGCCGGACAAAGTCAACTGCAAGCCTTCCTCAGCGAGCTTCCCGCCTTCGAAAACCTGATGACGATTTACCGCGAATGCGTGGCCAATGCGGAAGTCCCTGGCGCTGCCGGCCCGGGGCCTTCCCTGGCCCACGAAATCCGTTTGGACCGGGTTGGGTTCCGCTACGACGCGCAACGGCCCATGGTGCTCGAGGATCTGTCGCTGACCATCGCTGCGGGAAAGGTCACCGCCATCGTCGGCTCTTCCGGCGCAGGAAAAAGCACCGTCGCCGACCTGGTCAACGGCCTGCTTTCCCCGCTCACCGGCCGGGTTCTGGTGGATGGCGCCGAACTCACAGCGCAAAGCGCACGCGCCTGGCGCCGCCACGTTGGCTATGTCGCCCAGGACACCGTGCTCTTTCATGACACCGTGCGGGCCAACCTGCGCTGGGCCAAGCCGGAGGCCTCAGAAGAGGAGATGAGAGAGAGCCTCAGCCTGGCCGCCGCCGAGTTCGTGTTTGCCTTACCGCAGGGGCTGGATACGACGGTGGGCGACCGGGGAATGCTTTTGTCTCACGGGCAACGGCAGCGAATCGCGCTAGCTCGCGCCCTCCTGCGCAAACCCGGGCTCCTCATTCTCGACGAGGCCACCAGCAGCCTCGATCTCGACAACGAGAAACGCATCCTGGATGCGATCGAACACCTGCAAGGCAGGACCACGGTTCTGTTGATCGCCCACCGGGTTTCCGCCATCCAACGCGCACAAATGATCTACGTCCTTGACAACGGAAGCGTAGCCGAGTGGGGCGACTGGCAAAGCCTCAGCAGCGGGCCTTCCCATCGGGTCGGCTCGCTCTTCCGGCTACACGATGTGCTGGCCTGAACGCTATTTAGGCTCAGTCCAGCCGCCAACGGAGGCAACCAGCTTGTCGGCTTCCGCAGGTCCCCAGCTGCCGGGCTTATACGGAATAACCTTCTTGTCGTCCAGGATCGGGTCCACGATGCGCCACGCCTCTTCTACATAATCCTCGCGTGCAAACCAGGTCTGGTTTCCAGCCATGGCGTCGCCCAACAGCTCCTCGTAGGGCAGCAAATTGTCTTCCCCGCATTCCTGGTCGGCAATCAGCTCGATGGGGCATCCGCGCAATTGGTCCCCGGCGGTTTTGATTGAGGCTCCAATCGCGATCACCGGATCGCCACTGATCCGGAAGCGCACGTAATTGGCCGGCGGAACCTCGCTGTCAAAGATGGGGCACGGCGGCCGCAATTTAGCCACCACCTCGGTCTCCGACTTGGGCAGAGATTTGCCCGCCCGGACAAAGAAGGGTACCCCTTTCCAGCGCCAGGAATTGATGGCCAGCTGCAGGGCCACGTAAGTCTCGGTCTTCGAGTCCTTCTTGACCCCCGGCGTCTCGAGGTAGCCGGTGTATTGCCCACGAACTACATTTTCCGCGGTCAGTGGCGGGATGCTTTTGAGCACCTTGACCCGTTCGTCGCGCAAGTTCTCGATACTCGCCGACGGCGGAGGCTCCATGGCAAGGTTCGAGAGCACCTGCAGCAAGTGGTTTTGCACCACATCGCGCACCGTTCCCACCGCGTCGTAAAAGCTGCCCCTATCCAGCACGTCGAACTGCTCCGCCATCGTGATCTGCACGCTCTCCACGTAGAGATTGTTCCAGATCGGCTCCAGAAAGGAGTTGGCGAAGCGAAAGAAGATCACGTTCTGTACCGTGTTCTTGCCCAGGTAGTGATCGATGCGAAAGACGTCTTCCTCGGCAAATACATCGTGAACTGTTTTGTTAAGCGCCACGGCAGACGCCAAGTCGTTGCCAAAAGGCTTTTCGATCACCACCCGCGCGCCCTGGGACGAGCCAGATGCCTTCAACTGGTCGAGGACCTTGCCGAAGAGAAAGGGCGGAATCGCCAGATAGTGGATGGGATGTTTTGCGCTGCCCAGCTCTTTGCGGACATTGGCAAAGGTCTGAGCGTCCGCGTAGTCGCCGTCGACGTAGCGCAGCTTGTCCAGCAGAATGGGAAAGCCGGCGGGGTCGAGTCCGCCATGTTTTTCGACGCTATCCTGGGCTCGCTGTTTGAACTGTTCGAGGTTCCAGCCCGCCTTGGCCACGCCAATTACCGGGCCCGTGAGCTTCCCGCGCTTTGCCAACTTTTGCAGGGAAGGAAAGATCTGTTTGTAGGCAAGGTCGCCAGTAGCGCCAAAGAAAACCACAGCGTCAGAGTAGGGCTGCTCCATGCGACTACTCTAACGCCTCACCGGATCGAACGCACCCCCCTATGGAGGCAGAACAGCTCACTCCTGACACTAGGCGCACCGCAAAAAGTGCAGTTACTTTGCCCGGCGAAAACCGGTTACGAAGTTGTTACCACTGCGTACCCCGATCCACACGCAAAACCCTGTATTGTTTGGCCAAACGGTGATTTTCTGCAGATGATTGATCTGGTTCCTCGGGGGAGGTTCCAGGTGAACTTCTGAGAAGATCACCGTTTTCTCATGCTAGGGGGGTCGCGAATTGTCAAATGACTTTTAAGAGCAAGAGGATGATCACGATTAGAATGATCAAGCTGATGCCGCCGCCACCGTAATAGCCAAGCCCTGGTCCCAGGCGATAACCGCCAAATCCGAAAACCAACAGCAAAATGATGAGAACGATCAGCATAGTTTCTCCTTCGCGGCGAGGGAATCCGCGTTCCACCGCGTAATAACCACGTTGCGTGAAAGGCTTGCTGCACGCGGGACTCCGAATCACCGTTTGCAATCAAGCCCGATTTTGCACCACCAAAACACTTATGGAGATTCAATCTTCGCCTTTTTGGATGTATGGAGGCCCTCACCTTGTGCGTTACCGGCGACGGCGATACTAAAATACTCGCTGACATGCACCGGGCTGCAGACGCAGTCGGCGGTAAGGAAGGCGGACGACTGCGTTGAAAGCACTCCTAAGTGCGGGATTTCTTGTGGCTTTATGCGCTCTATCAGCCCAGGCTCAGACCGGCTCGTCTGGGTGCTCCTCCCAGGAGCAGGCAAACTACCCCAAAGCAACCATTTCCAACGGACAGGTGAAGGCCGTCCTTTACCTGCCGGACGCGAAGAATGGCTACTACCGCGCTTCACGGTTTGATTGGTCGGGGGTCATTCCGTGCCTGGCCTATAAGGGTCACACCTACTTTGGTATCTGGTTTCCCCACTACGACCCGCTGCTGGCTGACGCCATTGCCGGCCCGGTCGAAGAATTCAGGTCCAGCGACGGCGCTCTGGACTACGCCCAGGCGAAACCTGGCGAGTTGTTCGTGAAGCTGGGCGTCGGCGTGCTGCGAAAGAAGGACGACTCCGCCTACCAATTCATGTACACCTATCCGCTGGTCGACGGCGGCAAGTGGACCATTCACGCCCGGCCCAGCGAAGTGTCTTTCCGGCAACAACTGCAATCGCCCATTGGCATCGCCTATGACTATGAGAAGACGGTAAAGCTCGATCCGCACGAGCCCGTTCTCATCCTTGAGCACCACCTGAAAAACACCGGGACCAAGACCATCGATACCGAAGTCTACGATCACGACTTCTTCATGCTCGATGGCGCTCCGAGCGGGCCGGCAATGAGTGTCCGGTTGGGCTTTGAGCCCAGGGCGGAGAAATCGCTGGAGCCGCTGGCCGGGATTGAGGGTAAGAAAATCGTCTATCACCAGGAGCTGCAAGAGGAGCAGTACGTGGAAAGCTTTCTCACTGGCTTTTCCAGCAGCCCCGCGGATTACGACATCACGGTCGAGAATCAGAAGACGGGCGTAGGGGTCGAGCAAACCGGCGATGTACCCATGTCGCGTTTCAACTTCTGGTCTCCTCGGACCACCCTTTGCCCCGAGGCCTATATTCACCTGGTGATCGCACCGGGACAAACGGCGCATTGGAACATCCGCTATCGTTTTTACGCCAGATAAATTGGAGGGGACACAAGTGAGCACGGATGTCGCAGGAAAAAGCGCTGGGCAGGGCAAGGTAGCGATCATTACCGGAGCGGGCAGCGGTATCGGCCGGGCGGTCGCATTGGAGATGGCTTCTGCCGGTTTTTCGCTGGCATTAGCTGGGCGTCGCCTGGCGGAACTGGAAAAAACAGCAGCCTTGGCCGGAGGCAGGAATATACACGTCGTATCCACGGACGTGCGCCAGCCCGATTCGGTCCGCGCCTTGTTTGCCAGCACAAAGGAGAAATTCGGCAGGCTGGATGTTCTCTTCAACAACGCCGGTGTAAACACGGTAACTCCCTTCGAAGAGTTGACCTACGAGCAATGGTGCGAGGTAGTGAACGTGAATCTTAGCGGCTCCTTCCTTTGCGCCCAGGAAGCATTCCGCGTGATGAAGGCACAGCAACCGCAAGGAGGGCGCATTATCAACAACGGCTCGCTTTCGGCCTATGTGCCGCGGCCGCACTCAGCTCCTTACACGGCTACCAAACATGCCATCACCGGCCTCACCCGATCCATCTCGCTCGATGGCCGGCCTTACAACATTGCCTGCGGTCAAATCGATATCGGCAATGCAGGCAAGGAAATGACCGGGAAACCGGGCTCTCCCTCTCTACAGCCGGACGGCGAGATGGTGGTTGAAGCGAGAATGGATGCAAAGCACATCGGGGAAGCGGTGGTTTATATGGCGAGCCTGCCCTTGGACGCGAATGTTCAGTTCATGACCGTAATGGCAACGAACATGCCCTACATCGGGCGCGGTTAACCGGACTTGGTTTTTGAAGGGTACGGGCTTCAGCCCGTACGTAAGAGGAACAAAAAGGAACGGGCTTTAGCCCCTGAGGGCAGCTTTTCGGTCATCAAAAGTTTTCCCTCAGCGGCTAAAGCCGTTCCTGCTTTGAGTGGCTCACGTACGGGCTGAAGCCCGTACCCTTCACTGCCCGACGTTTCCTGCAACCTGGGCCCCGTAATGTGGAGAGGAAGCGATGTCGCATTGCCGGTTGAAGCTTGCCGTGTTCCCTGCTCTTCTCTTGAGCCTTGCGCAGACCGTCCATACCCAAAACACTGCCGAGATAGCCGGGCCGCTGGTAGTCTCCAGCAACCCTCACTACTTTAAAGACGCCCATGGCACGGCTCTGATCCTGGCCGGATCGCAGACCTGGAACACGCTCCAGGATTGGGGGAGCGGTGGGTCCGCCCAAGCCCTCGACTTCCCTGCCTTCGTCAAGTTCCTCACCGCCCACGGACAAAACTTCACCCTGCTGTGGCGGGTGGAAATGCCGAAATTCTGCTCTTTGCCCTCCACCAGCACTGCGCCCCCGGACTTTACAGTGAGTCCGCAACCCTGGCAGAGGACGGGTCCCGGCAATGCCACCGACGGCAGCTTGAAATTCGACCTTACCAAGTTCGACCAGGGCTACTTCGATCGCCTGCGGGCCAGAACGCAGGCCCTGAATGACGCCGGCATTTATGCGGGTATCTATCTCTTTACCGGAGAGTTCATCAACATATTCCGCTGCGCCGGCGATGGCTACCCTTTTACCGGCGCGAACAACATCAATGGCATCGACGACGGCTACATCAGTGGACCCAAAGGTACGGCGTCCATGACCATGACAGCGCCCAACGACATCACCCGCTTTCAAGACGCCTACGTGGAGAAAGTAATCGACACCCTGAACGATTTGCCCAATGTGCTGTGGATCGTCTCCGAGGAAGCTCCCAGCGATACGGGGTGGTTTAACTACCACCAGATTGCGCACATTCGAAAATATGAAGCTGGAAAGCCGCACCAACATCCGATCGGGTTAGCCGGCCTTTTGCCCGCGAATGCAGCCACCGATGCGACTCTCTATAACTCCAATGCAGACTGGGTGGCGCCGAACAGCACCATTTCCTCAATCACCACCTGCGGAAGCGGCACGCCGGCCTGCAAGGTGAACATCAACGACAGCGACCACTCCTACTTCGGCGCAGCCTGGAAGGACACACCGCAGCAGAATCGCAACTATGTCTGGAAAAACTTCGCCAACGGCAGCCAGGTATTGTTCATGGATCCTTACCTGCTCTACTACCCGCGCGAGAACAGGAACCTGTGTATCTCTCCCTCCAGGGGAATTTGCGCCGATGTAGACAAACGCTATGACAACTTCAGAGATAATCTCGGGTACACGGTGAACTATTCGCGCAAGTTAAACCTGGTGAACGTGACCCCTCATCCAGCTCTTACCTCGACTGGCTATTGCCTGGCGCAAACCCCGCCGGCAGGCGCGGAGTACTTGGTGTACTCTCCTTCCGGAGGATCGTTTACCGTCGATCTAACCGCCATGCCGCAATCGAGAAGCCTGAAGGTGGAGTGGTTCAACCCCGCAACCGGCGCGACCATCGTCAAGCCTCCGATTCACTCCGGCTCCTCCGCCCAACCGTTCACCGCGCCGTTCAACGGCGACGCAGTGCTCTACCTGGTGGATACAGCCGGACATGCAAGTTAACATAGCGTTTCTATCCTCATCAGAAAGCAGGGCAATTCCTTTGTTGAAAGCGCAGATAAAAACACCGGCCCTGGTGGTCGATATGGACGCCATGGAAGCCAACATCAAGACCATGGCGGCCTTTTTCGCCGAGGGTCCATGCAAGTTGCGCCCGCACTATAAGAACAACAAGTGCGTGGCCCTTGCTCGGCGCCAATTAGCCGCCGGCGCCATCGGCATCACCTGCGCCACGCTGGGCGAAGCGGAGGCCCTGGCCAGGAACGGAATCGAGGGCATCCTGCTGGCCAATGAGATCGCAGGCGCCACCGCGATCGAACGCCTGGTGCAGATCGCGCGCGTCACCGACATCATGGTGGGGGTCGACAACGAGCGGACCATCGCAGCGCTCTCCGCAGCATCGGCGCGCGCCAAGGTGCCGCTCAATGTAGTGATCGACGTCGACACCGGGATGGGCCGTTGTGGAGTACTCCCCGGAGAGCCGGTTCTGGCCCTGGCCAAACTTGCCGTGGCCCAGGGTCTGCGCTTGCGCGGCCTGATCGGTTATGAAGGGCATTGCGTCCGCCTGGCGCCCGGGCCCGACAAGGTCAAAGCTATACACCAGGCGATGGGCGAACTGGTCGACTCCGCCAACCTGGTCCGCGCCAACGGCATTGCGCTGGAAATTGTCAGCGCCGGCGGAACTGGAACCTACGCCATTTCCGGGAGATTCCCCGGGGTCACCGAGATCCAGGGAGGATCGTACATGCTGTGGGATACCGACTACCAAACCGTATGCCCAGACTTCGAGCTGGCGCTCAGCGTGCTGGGAACCGTGATCAGCAGAAGCGGCAATGAGCGCCTGGTTCTCGACATCGGACTGAAGGAGATCAGCGGCGAACGCGGACTTCCCGTGCTGAAGAATGCCGAGGGAGCGATTCTGCGCAGGCTGAACGCGGAGCACGCCATCGTCGAGATCGTCGATCCAAGTTTTCCCGCGCAGGTAGGCGACCAGTTAGAGATCTGGGCCCACTACAGCGATGCCACGATCAATCTCCACCGCCATATGTACGGCCTGCGCGCGGGACGAGTGGAAGAGACATTCCTCTTCGAGAGTTGAGCCCTCATGAATGTTTTGCCCGATTTCCTTGAAGACGCCATCGATCTGCACGTGCACAGCGCACCGGACGTGGACGTGCGGCGCTTCAACGATCTGGATCTGGCCCGCGAAGCCGAGCGCGCCGGCATGGGCGCCATTCTTATCAAGTCTCATCAAAACTCCACGGTGGAGCGCGCCTGGCTGGTGTCGAAAGTAGTCACCGGCATCAAGGTCTTCGGGGGGCTGGTTCTGAACGAGACCGTGGGCGGCCTGAATGTTGCCGCGGTGAAGCTCGCGCTCGCCATGGGCGCGAAGGAGATCTGGATGCCCACCCGGTCGGCGCTGAATCACCGTTTGTTTCACGGTGAGTCGGGCGGCATTACTGTTCTCGATGCCGAGGGCGGCCTGGTTCCAGCGGCACAAGCCATTCTGGAAGCGGTGGCGCAGACCGATTGCATCCTGAGTACGGGGCACCTGAGTCCGCGTGAGGCGGTGGTGCTGATCCACCAGGCGCGTCAATGCGGGGTGCGCAAAGTGCTGGTGACCCATCCCGAATGGGCGCCCACCTTCTACCCTTTTGAACAGCAAAAAGAACTCGCGGCGATGGGCCACGTGTGGTTCGAACGGTGCTTTGTCTCCACCACCCATCTTTGCGGATGCGTGCCCTTCCCGGTGATTGAACAAGCGATTATCGAAGCCGGCGTGGACACCACCATCCTCTCCACCGACCTCGGCCAACCGCAGACACCTCCGCCGGCGGAAGGCTTGCGGCTTTACGCAGAGCGGCTGCGCAGTTCGGGCTTTTCCGTCGACCACATCCGCCAGATGATGTGTGACAATCCAGCTCACCTGCTATCCACCGAGGGGCCACTTTGAAGGTATTCAAGGGTGCCTTGATCGGGTGCGGATTCTTCTCCCAGCATCACCAGGCGGCCTGGCTCCGCATACCCAATGCCGAAATCGTAGCCGCCTGCGATCTATCGATCGAAAGGGCCCAGGCTGTGGCCCCGCGCGCTTATACCTCAGTGGAAGAGATGCTGAAGGTGGAGCAGCTGGACTTCGTCGATATTGCCACTCGTTCGACCACGCATCTGGAGCTGGTCTCTATGGCGGCGAAGCGCGGGCTGGCGATCATTTGTCAAAAGCCGATGGCGCCGGACTGGGAGACTGCTCGCCGCATGGTCGAGATCGCTGAGATCTATAACGTCCGGGTCATGATTCACGACAACTGGAGGTGGCAGTCCTGGTACCGCGCTGCCGGGACCTTCATTGCCCTGGGCGATATCGGAACCCCGCTGGCTTACGGATTCCGAACCCGGGTCAGCCATGGCTGGGGTGATGAGCCGTATCCCAGGCAGGCCTATTTTCGCCAGCTCCAGCGTTTCCTGATCGATGAGGTCCTGGTGCACCACATAGACACCGCGCGTTTCCTCTTCGGAGACATTGTTTCCGTCTACGCCGAGGGTGCGAGAAGAAACCCTCACATCGCCGGCGAAGACCATGTGATCCTGACGCTGCGGCACGCCGATAGGGCGACGGGGTGGATTGAGGGTCACAGCTTTATGAAACACGACAACACGCAGTCAACCCTTGACGAGGCTACGTTCGAGGGAGACGCAGGATCCATCCGTATCAACAAACTGGGCGAGATCTGGTCCGGAGACGAGAGAATCTGGCGCGATTTAGGTGTCGGATACCGTGGAGACAGCGTGTATGCCACACAGCTCCACTTCATCGATTGCCTGCAGAGCGGACGCCCGTTTGAGACCGGGGCTCGTGACTACCTGGAAAAAACGTTCGCGGTGGTCGAGGCAGCCTACTCGAGTATGGCTTCGCATCGCGCGGTGGAAACCACCGAAATCCTCCAGCGTTGAATCCTGCCTATGACCCGCATTCCTAAGCTTCGCTGGTGGATTGCCGGCCTTCTGGCTTGCGCCGCCGCGCTCAGCTATCTCGATCGCCAGAGTTTTCCCGTCGCCAGTATTGAAATTCAAAAGCATATTGCGGTGTCTGATCAGCAGTACGCAATGCTGCAGATGCTGTTTCTTCTTGCCTACTCGGTGATGTATGCGGGTGGGGGCAAGATCGCAGATTGGCTAGGCACCCGTAACGGCTACTCGATCCTGATCTTATTTTGGTCCCTGGCCACTGGTTTGCACGGCCTGGTAAGTAGCGTCTTCGGACTGGGGATCGCGCGGTTTCTGCTGGGCCTGGGAGAAGGCGGCGGATTTCCCTGCTCGGCAAAGGCAATCTCCGAATGGTTTCCGGCGAAGGACCGGGCGCTCGCTTTCGGCATCGTCAATACCGGGTCCAGTGTAGGAGCCGTGATTGCGCCTCCTCTCATCGCGCTCATCATCATCACCCTCAACTGGCAATCGATCTTCTTCTTGACCAGCGCAGCGGGTCTGGTCTGGGCGCTGGTTTGGTGGCTCGTCTACAATCCTCCGGCGGAAGAAGGTTTCATCACCCCGGAGGAGCTCGAGTACATTCAGCAGTCGCTGGCGCGCGCACGTCTCGACGATGAGGCCGCGGCGAAAGATCGCATCCGTTGGATTGATCTCTTCCGATACCGGCAGTTGTGGGTTTTGCTGGCGGCGAAGTTTCTCACCGATGCGGTTTGGTTCTTCTTCATCTTCTGGCTGCCCAAGTATCTCGGCGACGTGCGGCACCTGAACATAAAACAAATCGGTTACTACGCCTGGATCCCTTATGCCTTGGCCGGCGCTGGGAGTTTTACTGGTGGCTGGCTAAGCAGCATGCTGGTCCGGCGTCACCTGACAGTCAATCTGTCGCGCAAGATATGCCTGGGGCTGAGCGCCGCGATGATGCCCATATCGCTACTGATCGCGAAATCTCCCCTGGGCCTGGCTCTGGCTATCTTCAGCATGGCTCTCTTTGCCCACCAGTTTTGGTCCACTATCCTGCAGACTCTCTCTGCAGATATCTTTCCTTCCGCGGTCGTCGGTTCGGTCGCCGGGCTGATGGGCGCAGTGGGGTCGTTTGGAGCCATGCTGTTCGACCTGATGGTGGGCTCGGCTCTCACGCATACCCATAGTTATTCGCTGGTGCTGCTCTCCGCCGGCTTATTGCATCCCATCGCATTCCTGCTCATTCTGTTTCTGATTCCCAGGATCGAGCCTGCCGGAGTTCCACTTACCAGCGGTTTCCTGGTCGAGCCCAAAACAGAATGAACGTTAGTCCCGCAAGAGCGAGGACCCGGAGAAGAGATCGTCACCGATTGCAGCCAAGGCGAACTCACCTTTAAACCTTAGCGTGGTTCTGTCTGCCCAAAGTGTCAGGCCTGCCTGTCCACGAAGCCGCACGAAACTGCTCATCCGCCCTGCGGACTCAAGCAACCTTTCGCCCGGGTTTCTATGTCTTAATCCCTTGAGACTAAAAGCGGGTGATTCCAGACTGCCGGCGAGAGTCCCCTAACCGGGGGTGAGGGACTCTCACCACCGCCTTCCGAGGCGTTCATGGACCGCCGGCTGACGATCCGGAGAAGTCTGTGCGGACGGCAGACGGGCGGCGCAAAGGTAGCAGAGATACAAAAATGTCCGAGCGGGTTTCGGAACTCGACGGGGTTCGCGGCATCGCCTGTCTGCTCGTGATCGCGGATCACGTCATCGTATCCGGCTTGCCGCACGGAATTCTGCCCGGTCGCATCGTCCCTTGGCTCATTGGCGGCGTCGACTTGTTCTTCGTGCTGTCAGGCTTCCTGATTGGCGGCATCCTGCTCGATAACCGGAGCGCCACGAACTACTTTCGGGCCTTCTGGATTCGCAGGATCGCACGCATTTGGCCGGTCTACTACCTGCTGGTCTTTTCCTTCTTCGCTGTCGTCGTCGCGCGACCCATGCTCCCCTGGCCTTGGCTAGACCGGTTCCTGCTCAAGGACGCGATGCCGCTCTGGACATATCCAACGTTTCTGCAGAATTTTGCGCAAGGCGCCAGCGGCCTGGACGGCGGGGCACGCTGGGTCGCCAGCACCTGGTCGCTCGCCATCGAGGAGCAGTTCTACCTGCTTCTCCCCCCTCTCGTTCTGCTGCTGAACCGCCGCGGAATTACCATCCTCGCAGTCGTCTGCGTCCTCGGCGCATGGCCGTTACGCACCTTGCTTCAGGTGCAGACGGGAACGTGGACGGATGGATACTTTTTGCTTCCCGGGCGTATGGACAGCCTCGGCGCCGGCCTCCTGGCGGCGATCGCCCTCCGGACCCCTGCCTGGATGGCTGTCGTCCGGCGGTTGCGCCCCTTGCTCGATGGGCTCGCGGTCGCGACTGTTCTTTTCCTGCTTGGGAACGGCCTGATCCTGCTCTCGAAAGTGTTGCCTCCGCCTGGCGGCCTGCTGGCCGCTAACGCCGATTTCACGCTGCGGTCGGTTCTGTTCGGCTGGGGCATCCTACGCGTTTTCGTCGTGCCCAAGACATCGCGCTACCGCCGCGCCCTCAACCTCCGGCTGTTCACGTTCACCGGGTTGATTTCATATTCCCTCTATATGTATCACCCGGTTATCAACGGCCTGTTCCACGGGTGGGCGTTCGCGGACGTCCCTCATATTCCGGACGGACGTCACTTGTTGTTGGCTATCGCTGTGATCGCAGCGTCCTACCTGTGCGCGTGGGTTTCAACGACCTGGATGGAGATCCCGATTCGGCGCCTTGCCCATCGAGTCGCTTTCCGGCACTCCTCGTCGATCCCGGAAGAGGCGACTGCCTGATCAGCCAAGGGGTTGACAATTGGACAGAAGGGTTTCAGTCATTTCGTTTGTCACCGGGTTTGGTCAGCAAGGCGCTCACGAAAAACTCACCGCGGAGAGCAGCGTCAAGGGCTGGGAACAGATCGCTATAAAGTAGCATCTTGACGACGCACCCATTCGCACAGCGCCTGGCTTCATGAACGAGTTCATTCGATGTTTGAAGCGTGAGCAGAACGATTTTCGTGGAACTATGAATAGCCCTCAATTGCCCCGCTACCTCAAGGCCATTCATTATGGGCATAGAGATGTCCAGAATAGCCAGTTGGGGCTGATGGGTTTGGATGGCTCGGAAGGCCGTTCCACCATCCTCGGCTGCGGAGACAATTCTGTACCTTGGCCGCAGCAATTTAGCCAGTACTTTCAGGATTTCTCGATTGTCGTCAGCGATAACAACAGTAGCGAGCTCGTCATTGAGCACACATCCCTCCTAAACGGAGAACGTGTTTACTGTCCGATTTGGATTCGCCGATAAAGCCAAAATTTAGCCGGCCTCAGCTTCGTGTACCGCTCAGGCGACAGCCGCAAGCAGCGGCCGCCCCACCTGTTCTAAGCCGTGCCTTCCTGCAGAGAGTTTTCGGCGGCTTTTTCGGGGCGGACAAACGGGTTCTTTATGGGATTCGTGGGGAATCCCTGTGAGTAGCTCGCACGATTCGGCGGATTCGGGAGGTGTCGCGAGCTTAACAATTATTAATACTACGTGTGCAGCGGCGTGTTTCTAATTGGGAGAATGTTTCTTGAAGTGGTCGAAGAGCAGAAGCTATTCCGTATCTCGGCGGTAACGGGCCCCCTCTAGACAATCGGCAAGGACCACTGCCGGCATTGACCTCTCGCTCGCCTTGGTCGGAGAAGATCATGGGCACGAAACGGCTTTCAAAACCGCGCGCTTCCGCGTCATGTTCCCCGTGCGCCCGGGCGGACAAGCGCAAGACAGCCACACGCTCTCGCATCAGGCCGTCACCTCGCGGCCAAAAAAGGAGAAGCGGGCCATCCTTGCAGATCGCGTGCAACCCAAGTTCGCACAAAAGCGGATCCTGTGCGTCGACGATAACGTAGTGGAACTGACACTTCGCGGGAAGATTCTGGAGTCGCAGGGCTACTCAGTTGTATTGCTTAGTTGCCCTAGACAGGCATTGCGCTGCGATCTTTCTGCCTTCGATCTTGCGGTCCTCGATTTCGATATGCCCGGACTGAACGGCAGAGATCTGTTCCTGCGCATGAGAGCGCTCCATGCTCGGTTCCCAATCCTGCTGCTCAGCGGTTGTGCTTCGACCCTCTGCCCCGAGGACGGTGTTTTGTTTTCAAAATGTCTCAACAAGGGCGAGCCGGTAGGCCGTCTCTTGGATGTCATTGCGGCCTTTCTGGATCCGAATGAGATTCCTGACTTTGGCCACTGATGCATGCCGCGGAAGAAAGAACGACCGTGTCAATGAGGCTCCTGGCGATTCGGCCTTCGATTTAGGTCTTCCATTTTTAAGAGGGAGCCTCTTTGTATCCGAGGCTCATAGGAGGCTAGCTCATCTGCCCGAAGCAAAAATCTCTTGAGCAACGGAGAGGTATTCGATTTGTTGTATCCCATCACAAGATCGATGGTCGGAACATCGCCGTGCAAAGGCCGGGCGACTACCGATGGGAGCAGCGAATTTTGCACGTAGATTGGCACTAAAGTGAAGCCGCCAGTGGATGCCACCAACGACATTCCGGCAGATAACGTTTCGGCATCATAGGTCTGCTTCAGTTTGATACCAATCTTCGCCGCGTACTCCTCGATGATCTTTCTAAGCACCGGTGCGGCGCCCGCTGTGCTGATAAAGTCCTCACGACAGATGTCCTCCGGTCGTACTGTCTTGTGCCGAGCCAAGCGATGGCGAGAAGGCAGGATCGCGATGAGAGGCTCCTTGACGAGAAATCTAAAATCCAGACCAGCAGTCCGCGTCTCGCGCCTCATCAGAGCCACATCAATTTCACCCTGCATCAATGCATTGGCAAGTTCAGGTGAGGATTTCGTCATGATCGTAACGTCAACATCAGACGCCTCCTCACGCACGATTCGCAGTGCCCCTGACAACCAGATAACTTCCTGTCCGGGCAAGAAACCCAGGCCGAAACCAAGTTTGTGCGGACGCTCCGTATTCCGTGCAGCTTCGCACGCAATTTCAATTTGCATCAGCGCGAGCCGCGCGTGATCGAGGAATACCCGTCCAGCCGCAGTGAGCTCAATGCCCCGCGCTTTCCGCTCCAACAGCTTCACGCCTAGTTCGAGTTCGAGATCACGAATTTGGCGGCTTAGCGACGGCTGGGCAGTATGGAGTCGCCGCTCGGCGGCGCGCAGAAGACTGCCTTCCTCCGCGACCGCAATGAAATACCTGAGATGACGAAGTTCCATCCAATCCCCATCTATGCTTCTTAAGCATAACTCATGCGTTCAAAGTATTTGTGCAAGCACCGGATGCGGAGGAATCTATAGCCAACGGATAGCGCTCTTAGGTCGTCCGAAATTCAAACTGAGGAGTAGCAATATGTCATCGCAACGTAAACCAACCATCGTGTTCTGCCACGGCATCTGGGCCGATGGCTCGTGCTTTAGCAAGGTGATCCCCCCATTGCAGGCGGACGGGCATGAGGTGATCGCAGTTCAATATGGCCTGGACTCATTTGAAGAGGACGTGGCTACGGTGAAGCGCACGCTCAACCGCGTCGGCAGTCCCGTCCTTCTCGTGGGCCATTCCTACGGCGGCGCTACCATCACGGCCTCGGGCGTCGATGATCGCGTGGCCGGCCTCGTCTACATCGGAGCCGTTGCCCCGGATGTAGGTGAGACTGTACAGCAGCAGCTCGACAAGTATCCGTCGGATATCTTCTCTCGCGTCGAGGTCGCGGACGGGCGAGCCTGGATGCTTCCTAACGGGACTGAGTTCTTCTGCGGAGACCTTTCCCCGGAAGAGCAGAAGCTCGTCTGGGCCACCCATTACGCGCCCGTCGCCGATCTGTTCCAGCAACAGAAGATCAAGAGCACCCCGTGGAAGTCGAAGCCCAGCTGGTTCATTTTGACGACGAAGGATCACACCGTGCATCCCGATCTGCAGCGGTGGGTCTCAAAGCGTATGGGAGCGACTGTGGTCGAGGTGGAGAGCAGCCACGTCCCCATGCTTTCCAAGCCGGATGTAGTCATCGAGGTGATCCGCAGCGCTACAAAAGCAATACAAGAGAAGATGACAACCTAGGGCGTTACCAACCTCATTTGGACAGACCGTCGCCAGGCGGTCTGTCTTTTTAGATGGGGGTCAGACGAAACAACTCCCGATGTGCCCACGCAAAATTCCGGGAATTGTTTCGCCCGGCGGGGAAAACCCGGTGACCGCGAGATGAATAGGTCGCCCTTCTGTCGGCCGACACCTCGCCGGGAGCAGAAAATCCAGATCATCCTGAGCCACGGAAATCATTCGCTTCGTAACGCTGTCATCGGATCGACTGCAGACGCTCGTCTTGCCGGCACCAGGCAAGCCAGAGCCGCCACGCCGAGTAGCAAAAGGGAGGCGCCCAAAAGAATGAGAGGGTTCGTCGAGGCATTCTCCACCCACTGAGCAATGAGTTGCTTCAGCGCGAAGCTCAACCCAAGACCGGCGACGATACCAAAAACAACACTAACGCCCGCGGAGGCGAAAACAATTTTGAGCACATCCCACCGCTGCCCACCGAGTGCCATGCGGATACCGAACTCGTTAGTCCGCTGCACTACAGAGTAGGAAACGACGCTGTATAGGCCGATGGCTGCCAGGATCAGCGCGAGGACAGAAAAAGCGGCAAAGAGCACGGAAACGAGGCGCCCTCTGGCGACAGCTTGCTGATTGTTGATCCATGTTTCCAGCACGCCATCGTCCCACATGGTCGCCTGCTGGTCAGGATTCACCGAGACAATCTGTTGCTTGACACTGTGGGTTACACTGCGTGGATCGACGCGGGTCCGCACCAGAATCTGCGACCACATCCACATATTGACGGTGTAGGGCAGATAGATCGCTGGTTTTACGGGCTTGTCCAGGCCGTCATCGAGAGTGTCTGCAGTCACTCCAATCACTTGCAACCAACCATTGCTGCCAGGGGCAACTAACGTTTCCTGCGACGTGCTCTTGATCGACGGGACTTTTACCGAACCGGCCAGAACATCGCTATTGGCGTAATAGCGCTTCACGAATGTTTCATTGACCACGGCCATCAGAGCGCCGTGTTGCAATTCTGTTTCGTCCCACAATCTTCCCTTCCGCAGCGGAATCTGCAGCGTGCTGAAATAGCGCGAATCGACAAAGTTGACGCTTGCTTTCTGGTCCTCCGACGCTGTCTTGCCCTTCAATTCAAATGGCTGCTCCCAGCCGCTGTCCGGGGGAGTGGCGTTGGTGGAAATGCCGGTGGAAACAACCTCCGGCAGGGTTGCGATCCGGTCCCGCAGCTGCGTGAAATAATTCGACCGCTCCGCCCACGTGGTGAAAGTATTTTGATGAACCGGAATCCCCACCGACATGATGTTGTGCGGGTTGTAGCCGAGATCCACGTGCATCATGTGAACGAAGCCTTCGATCGCCACTCCGGCCGCCGTCAGCAAAAGCAACGTCAGGGCGATTTGCCCGGCGATCAGGGTAGAGTGGAGGCGTTTCCCGCGCACGCTGCCTACAACTTTGCGCGTACTGGATTGCATGATCTGGCCAATGTCCGGCCGCGCTAGCTGAAGCGCCGGAAAAAGTCCAAAGACAATTCCGGTGAGCAGCGCGAGCCCGACGCTGAATAACAGTACCGGCACGTGGATGTGAAAATCAGCTTCGTTGGGGAAAGACTGCTTGGGGAGCCGGTCGATCATCAACCCGAGGCTCCCGTATGCGAGCAACACGCCGAGACCCGCCCCAATGAAAGAAAGAATGACCGACTCGGTAAGCAGCTGCCTCACAATGCGGCCCCCGCTCGCCCCCACGGCAGAGCGCACGGCAAACTCATGCTGGCGAGCCGTGCCCCGCGCGAGCAGCAGAATGGAGACGTTGCCGCAGCCAATCGCCAGCAGCAGCCCTACGGCGCCAAAGAGCAGATAGAGGGTTTTGCTTATCTGGTGCGTTACCCAATAGCTCAGGTTCTCGATCGCAATCCTCTGGTAGTGCTTTGGAAAGTGATCGGGTGTTTGTTTTGCAAATTCCTGGAAATAGGTCTGCAGTTCTGCCGCGGCGGCTTCCGGCTTGACTCCGGGTTTGAGCTTAACGAACGTACCGTACTGCTCGTTGACAGCACCAGAGAGTTTTAACGGCAGATAAACATCAGGACCAGTAAATCCAAAACGTGGCGGCATCACGCCAATCACGGTGTAAGGCTTGTGCACCAGCTGCAAGGTTTTGCCCACGACGGACGGGTCGCCATTGTAATGATGCTTCCAGAACTTGTAACTCAACACCACGACGGGCTGCGGGTCCTGGCCGTCCGGAGCGTCGGAGGGGACATAGTACCGGCCCAGCATCGCTGGAACCCCAAGCATCTGAAACACGTTGCCGGTGAAATACCTCGCCTGCACATCTTCCGGCACATCGCTGCCGGTGACGGTCAGGTTCCAGCCATTGACCGCCACGACGTACTCGAGGGAATGCGCTTTCGCCAATTCCCGTGTCTGCGGGCCGTTGAGTCCGTAGTCCGTCTCTTTCCCGGACTTATCCATCAGGGCAATATTGGCGATGCGATCCGCTCCCTGGTAGGGCCAGGGGTTCATGAGCACCGCATAAATAATGCTGAATACTGAGACCGTGGCGCCAATCCCCAAGGCCAGGGAGAGAATCGCCGTCAGAGTCACCCCGCGATTTTTGTAGAGCTGCCGCGCCGCAAAACGGAGATCCTGAAGAACTGTCGACATGATCACTCCTAAATTGGCTGGACGCAACTATAGGATTGGCTGCTCCGTCAGGTCCAGTGACTATTCAAGGGGACTACGTAAAATCGCAGCCCACGGTTCCGTAAACGGTTTCCTTCATGGTTCCTTCCGCACTCCCCGGTACCGCCCACCCAGGAAGTTGCCCTAAAACCGGTGTAATGTCCGGGTGGGCGACAACCCACTCGGAACATGAAAAAGCAAGTTGGGAACCGCAACAACGATCAAGCGCACAGTCCCGAAGTACCCTACTCTGGACTGGCATGAACGTTACAGTTAAGGCACTCTGGTACATCGAAAGCCATCTCGGAAGCGACCTCTCGCTTGAAGCGATTGGCCAGGATGTGGGGGTTTCCCGTTACCATCTGTCGCGTGCATTTAGCACCAGTACAGGTTACGGGCTCGCACTCTACATCCGTGGTCGACGACTGAGCAAGGCCGCTAAAGCCCTGATCGACGGTGCTCCAGATATTTTATCCGTAGCGCTCGATGCCGGTTATGGTTCGCATGAAGCCTTCACTCGCGCCTTCAAACAGCATTTCGGCCTCACGCCAGAGCAGGCTCGTGCGCAGCACATGACCGATCTCAAACTTCAGGAGCCAATGAAAATGCCCAACACAACCGCTGCTCACATCGCGCCTGCTCGCATTGACAAGCGAGACGCCATGCTGATTTTCGGACTAAGCCAGCATTACACCCCCCAAACCATGAGCGAAATTCCATCGCAGTGGGAGCAATTCCTGCCCCACTTCCGTCATATCCCTTCTCAGGTAGACAAAATCGCTTACGGAGTTATTCACAACTCAGACGACGCCGGTAATTGCAACTACCTCTGCGGCGTTGAAGTCAGCGAGTTCCCCACTGACCCGCGCGAATTTACGCGTCTGCGAATTTCACCCCAGACCTACGCTGTGTTCCTGCACACCGATCACATCTCTACGGTCGGTGCCACCTGCAGCGCGATCTGGAATCAGGGTCTTCCGGATTCCGGCTACAAAGCCGCTGATGGCCCTTGGTTCGAGCGCTATGGCGAGGAGTTCAGCGGACGTACTGGTTTGGGTGGACTGGAAATCTGGATTCCAATTGTGCCCTGATTTCCCCGGCGCCGAAGCGCCACACACATCTATCTCGCTTTGTTAGCATTTACCACCAGCTGCGTGAGGATTTCGATCCATCGGTCCCGTCTCGCCGACGACAGCTAAGGCCAATTAACCTTTGAGCAATTCCGGAAACGCCCCGATGACGTTTCATGTCGACCGAGCGGTAACTTATGGGTGCGCGACAATTCGGAGTCGAAGCCCATAAAATGCTGAGGCATAATGAGCGAACTTCTTTCCACGTTTGATCCGCGCAGAACCGCATTCCTCACTCTCGACGTCCAGACCGCTCTCGTTGGCTTTTACGCCAAAGAGGACTTTGTCGGTGCGGTTACGTCCCTCCTAGCCTGCGCGCGTAACCTGAATGCCACGGTAATTCACGTCAAAGTCGGCTTCCGGCCGGGTTTTCCCGAGGTCAGCGAGAGGAACCGCCTCTTTTCATCTCTCACCAAAAATCCCGATTACGCCAAAATGCTGAACACTGAGTTGCTTAATCTGCATCCCGCTTTGAAGGCGCGTCCTGAAGAACCAGTCGTTGCAAAGTCCCGCATCAGTGCTTTTGAAGGCACTGACCTGAAGGTTTTGCTCAGATCGAAAGACATAGACACGCTCGTTCTGTTCGGGATCATCACCAGCGGCGTTGTGCTCTCGACGGCCCTGGAGGCGATGGACCAGGACTACCGTGTTCTGATTGTCCGTGACGCTTGCGTGGACAGCGACCCTGAATTGCACGCCTGTCTTCTCGATCGCCTGCTCGCTAAGCGGACGGATGTAATCACGACGGCCCAAGTCGTTCAGTGGACTCAGGCACAATAACCCTGTGTACGCAGCCGACTCAGCGCAGCACGCGCCAAGCGCGCCTTGCTTGTCGTGACTGTGCGCGGTACTGCCAGTTTTGATCGT
This sequence comes from uncultured Acidobacteriaceae bacterium, assembly GCA_963785315.1. Taxonomy (GTDB): domain Bacteria; phylum Acidobacteriota; class Terriglobia; order Terriglobales; family Acidobacteriaceae; genus PALSA-350. The sequence goes on from CAWAUX010000005.1 coordinate 523,509, forward strand.
TTCTAGCTACGGCCGTGTCACCGCCAACCGGATAGAAGCCCAACTTTCGAGTAATTTACCCGCTCGCTTCACTGCACAGGGTTGTGCACCTGTTCATCGGTTGTGGTGAGTGGCTGAGGTTCGGCGAACACCCTCCCGCCCACGACAACTCGCCAGGTGGTCAGAGTGTTCGAAATGTCATCCAGCGGGTTCGCGTCGAGAAGCACGACATCAGCTACTTTGCCGGGTTCTAAGCTACCCAACAGATCTCCCGCGCCCACCGCTGAAGCGCTGCGCTGCGTGGCGATATGTAGTACCTCGATCGGTGAAATGCCGGCGCGCACGAAATACTGCAGCTCGGCATGCAGCGATTGGCCGTAGTTGTCTTTGGGATTGAGTGAATCGGTGCCCGCAAGCAGAGGTACGCCCGCTTGATAAGCACGCTTCAGTTCGGCAATCATAGCCATGCGAAGCGGTGACCCGTCCGGGAACAGCCCGAACACGACGGCAAGGGTTGGGGTCCAATAAGTCCCAGTTGCGGCAAGCAGTTGCAGGAGATCGTCGTAGTAAACATTAACGGGGAGCATGTGCGCCTTCATCGCGTGGCCGATGAGAGCCCCCCGGACAATCTCCTCACTGAAAAGACCGTGAGCCGACACCGGCAACCCCTGCTTGAACGCCTCCGAAGCAAGCGCACGGTGGAGCGGCCACGACAACGTGAAGTAAGACTTCACGCCCACCACGCCCTCTTTTTTCTCCAGGTGAACAATGTCTCGCAGTTGCTCATTTGAGGCGCCATAGGCCGAGCCGCCCCAGATGAAGGGTGTTGCCTCAATCATGCTGCCATAATGGAACACCCGGGGTACAGGCGCTCCGAACCCTTTGCGGCGGTCTGCCCAAGCCTGGAGCGTGCCCGTGTCGCTCCCCATGTCTGCCACCGAGGTGACGCCGTACGCAATCCAGAGCTCCATCTGGCTGACATCACGGGCCGACTGGGAATGGATAGGAGTTGCGGTGTGCGTGTGCATGTCGAACAAGCCCGGAATAGCGAACCGGCCGCCGCCGTCCACCACCTTCAGGTCTCCCGGTAGCGCGTGACTCGCCTCGGTTCCGATCCACTTGATTCGCCCGTCCTCGATCAGGAGCGAGGTGTCCTCAGTGAAACCACCAGTCTTGAAATCGAGAATGCGCACGTTGCGGAGCAATACCGGTGGTGGCGGTTCTGTCGGCAATTTAAGCTGGATAGGCACTTGTCTCTGCCCGCCATCCTTAAGCGGATGGAGCCACACCTCGGCTCCCGTCGAGTAAATGAGCGAGGCGCCGTCCGGCGTGAAGCTGAAATTGTGCCCGCCCAAAGGGGAGAAGCGAAACGGCGTCTCTTCCTTTATTGGTTGCGAGGTGAGCGGCGCTAGCCAGATCTCGTCGTTGCGACGGAAGGCAAGCCACTTGCCGTCCGCCGAAACCTTTCCATTGGCAGCGAAGGCTGTAAGCGCGGTGATCGGTTCGCTGGGGCCGGTCGTTTCGGTCGGGTAGCGATGGACCTGTCCGTTGGCGGTGAAGTACACCCACTTGCCATCGCCCGAAAACTGGGCGGCTGGCTGCCAGCGAGGCGAACCTTCCACAAGCTTCTGCTGTTTGCCACTAACCAGATCGGCCAGGTAGACACACGGCATCTTCGGCTTCAAAGGTCCCGCGGGCGGCTCGAAATATGTGTAAACGAGCTTCGTTCCATCGGGGCTCCAGGCAGGCTCGTACCGTCCGGTACGCCCTTCCGATATCAACGTGGAGCTTTGGCCGGTCGCCAGGTCTAGGATCCTAAGCTGCTGCGTTTCCCCTTCACTGAGTTGATAGGCGAGCCTCTTGCCGTCGGGGGAGAGCGCCGCCGGGCCCCACTCAAAGCCGCTGGTGTCGAGCAATCGCTCGGCCACGCCTCCTGAGATGGGCTGCCGCCAGAGATAGCCCGCGGCCGTGAAGATCACGCTCTTGCCGTCGGGAGCGAGGCGCGGAGTCAAAATGCTTGTGGGGGAGGCGGAGCGCATTTCGGAATACGCGGGTAACGGCGAACCCGGATAGAACTCGAAGGAAATTTCTGCGGAGAACTTCACCTCGTCGCGTTTGCCTGTCGCTGCATCGATACGCCAGAGCTTGCCCTTTTCACCAAAGTAGATCGCGTCCTTGGCGGCGCCGAACAGCGGCCGCGGTTTCGGATTTGCAAGCTGGGACAAATAAACGCGCGTACCTGGGCCGCGGCTTTCAACTGCTTGCGTCAAGTCTGCTGGACGGCCCAACAGTCCTTTGACGGTGGCCTCGCCACTGTGGGGCAGCGTGACGTAAGCGAAGTATTCGGGCTGCGGGACAATCCCTGCCATTGGTGAGGCGGACTTGTAGAGCCGGAGATAGATGCCACGAGGATCCCCGGGGTCAGCCGCAATGTAGTCCACTACACCTTCCACCGTTAGCGCAGTCGTTACGTCGCCCTTTTCGTTCGACACCTTAAGTTGGCTCATGGCGGGCGTCTCTTTGGTCTCCATGGCCAGGACCGACCACACCGGCTGCCCATTGGCGAGAAAAGAGGCGGCGGACACAAAGCCGGGCTCGGTCAAAGTCTCCAGCGCTTTGTCAGAGAGCCTGATCCTGCGAACCTGGGTGTTCATAGTCATGGGGCCGACGAACTTGAAGTTGCCCGCCGGGCCAGTGATCTGATAACTCAGAAAGACAAGGCTCTTTCCGTCCGGTGACCAGACTGGCCGGTCAACCCACGCCTCGTTGGTGAGTTGGTGAATCTGACCACTCGCGAGATCAAGCACAAAGACGTTGCCCTGGCTGCTCACATCGCGGTCGGATATGAAAGACACTCGCGTGCCATCAGGTGAGATCGCGGGCGCTGAGTCGTAGTAAGGACCGAAGGTCAGTTGCTTGGCCACACCCCCTCTTGTAAGCAGCTGAAACAGGTGGCCCAGCGCGGTGAAGACCAGCCAGCTTCCGTCAGAGGACACCCCCACGTCGGGATCAGTGACCTCTTTGGTTGAGATTTTTATGGACCGCGTTGGTCGATTCTGAGGATCTTGCGCCAACACCGGCGCAGCGGCGCCAGGTTGCACAAATGCCGGGGACCCGCTCATCGGTGATGTGAGCGGGGTGCCAGTCTGGTCCTTGAGCTCCATTGTTTCGTCCTCTTTAATGCAAAGTCGACGTTCAGCTGGTCCTGGCTCGCCGCCCACGCTGCGTTAACCCAAATCCTGGGCTTTTTGTTCGTTCACCGTGGGCGTGTAAGGATCGGGTGTGCCCATCGGGATGAGCGGATACTGTTTCACGCTCTGCTCAAAGCCACCGATGATTTTTAGCGCCGCATGCAGCACCCAGGTGTCGAGTGTTGGTGTCTCTTCGAGCGGATCGCTGTAGAGGTTGATGATGAAGGGGACTAAAAGCTTCAGAGGCGGATCGATTGGCGTGTCCTGCTTAACAAAATGCACTTTCCAGTTACGCCATTTCACGCCCATCAGGATATTTGAATTCCAGATGGGGAACCCCTCGCGGGCTGATTTCTCAGATTTGCCGAGGAAGAAATCAGACTGATCCAGGCTGTCTATGGGACGGTCCTCTGGCACTTTGGCGCCCGTGAACCCGGCAAGGGTCGCGAACATATCTACTCCGTGCACGATCTCGTCGCTGGTGCGGCCAGCTGGAATTTTCCCGGGCCAGCGTGCAATGAAGGGCACACGAAGACCGCCTTCGAGTGCGGTGACATACGTGCCGCGCCATGGGCCTGCCCAACCGTTCCAGGGCTTGAAGAATTCCGCGCCGTTGTCGCTGGTGAAGATGACAATGGTGTTGTCACGAATACCGCCTTGGTCTACGGCATTGAGCACCTGCCCGACGTTGTAGTCCATCTCGGCCAGCATGTCCGCCCAGTCGCCGTTGCCGGTTTTGCCGGCGAAGGCAGGGTTCGGCAGAGTAGGCAAGTGTGGCTGGGTGAGAGCCAGGTAGGCGAAGAACGGCTTGCCCGTCTTGGCTTGCCGTTCGATGAACGCGACCGAGCGCTGTAGTGATCTCAGCATCCATCAGCCGACGTTGCTCAAGGTCGTAGTCTTTTATGGCACGGCTTCTTTCTCCCCTTTTGCCCTCCATGATTTTTTGCATTGGGACCAGCTGTGGTGAGTAGCCGGCCGAGGATGGCCATCTGGCCTCGTCCGTAGTACGCGGGATGCCGTACCACTCGTCGAAGCCCCGATCGTTCGGCAGCCGTCCTTCCTGACTGCCGAGGTGCCATTTGCCCCACATACCGGTGGCGTAGCCCTCATTCGACAGCGACTGAGCAATCGTGATCTCCCACTGGGTCAATCCCTCGGGAACGCCACCAAGCGGCACTGCATACGTACCCGAGCGCATGGAGAATCGGCCGGTCAGGATGCTGGAGCGGCTCGGCGTGCACTGCGCCTCCATGTTCATGTTGGTGAGGCGGAGCCCCTCGCTGGCTAGCTTGTCAAGGCACGGCGTAGGCGCGCCACGGAGCACGCCCCCTCCATAAACGCCCAACTCGCCGTACCCCAGGTTGTCCGTCAGGATAAAGACAATGTTGGGCTTTTGTTCCGCAAGTCTCTCGTCTTGTTTCATCTGGGATTTCCTTTAAACCCTGGGTCAGGCTGGCACCAAGACCATTGGGTTTGCAAACGCGAAATTCTCCTCGGGCTTGGAGGGCATTTATTTCTGACGCAAGAATATGTTTGTCGCAAGTTGCGGGTCGACTAGCAGTTTTCCTAGTCGCCCCGCAAAAGATTAGCTGCATCCCCGTCCGGGGAATCGTTGTGGACGGACTAACCGGAAGTAACCCACCTGGAGGTATGTGGTGAGTAGGCCGGCGGGATTTCACCGCCAGCCTCTCTCAGAACCGTGCGTGAAGCTCTCGCCTCACACGGCTCCCATCAGGCAAACCAACCGTTGGTTGCGAGACGCCAGTGTACGAAGGCTGCGTCCGGTTTCCGAGCTAGCTGCTCTAGAAAGCGGCCAGCTCGGGTAGGACGCACCGCAAAGCGCTTAAATTTTCGTCGCGCCCAACGCAGCAGCGTCAAGTTGACGTGCCGGTAGATGGGCTCTAACGCCGAAGGCGTGAAGCGTCCGTAGTACTCGATCCATCCCCGCAGGAGTGGATTGAGACGGCGGGCGATTTCCTCCAGCGTAAGTTGCGTTTGTCGGCGAATTTTCAAGCTCTTGATCGTCGACCGTATTTCCTTCAACGCTGCAGGGCTGACCGCTGGGTTGAATCCACAGAATAATTGCCGATTCCGCGTATTCTTGACCAAGCGAGGCCGAAAGCAGTAACCGAGGAAGTCGAACGTGACATTCGGATACTCCGCATTGCGTTTTACGTCTTTACAGTAGACGATCCGGGTTTTGACGGGATGCAGTTCCAGATGGCATTCCGCCAGTCGGGCTTGAAGGTCAGCCTTGAGTGCTTCGGCTTCCCGCTCCGTCCGGCAGTGAACCAGTCCGTCATCTGCATACCGACACCAAAGGAGGTTGGGATAGGTCCTCTTCATCCACAGGTCAAACGTGTAATGCAGGAACAGATTGGCCAAGATGGGGCTGATTACGCCTCCTTGCGGAGTGCCGCGTGTCCTCTCCATTCTTATGCCGTCCTGTTCCATGGGAGCCGTCAGCCATCTCTCGATGTAGAGTAGCGCCCAATCACACGTCACATGTTTCCGAACAGCCTTGAGCAGTAACGCGTGGTCGATGTTGTCAAACAGACCCTTGATATCGAATTCAAGAACCCAGTCATATTTCCAACACCTCTCCCGCGTTACACCCACAGCATCCAGAGCCGACTTTCCCGGTCTGTAACCGTAGGAGTCCGGAAGGAAAATGCGCTCCATTTCCGCCTCAATCATCTGTTTGACCACCACTTGTGCGATGCGATCGCTCACAGTGGGCACTCCCAAAATCCGCTCGCCTCCACTCTTCTTGGGGATGGAGACAGCACGAACAGGGGGCGGAAAGTAGCTCCCCGAACTCATTCGATTCCAGATCTTGTAAAGATTTCGCTTCCAGTCTGTCTCGAACTGTTTGAGGGTCTGACCATCCACTCCCGCCGCACCATGATTGGATTTGACCGCCTTATACGCCTTGTACACTTGACGCTTATCTATCTTGAACGGTTTGTCTTTCATAGCGCTCGACGTCATCCTGTCTCCAGTTGTTTCGAACCTATGATTGTCTGACCCGATCCCTTCGCTCCAGCCCCATTACAGAGCCTTCATCGCTACTACGGACCGGTCCGCCCCAGGCCATCGCATCGGTACTCTCGCCTCGTGGTTTTCTTCCCTTGTGCTTCTCCCTTGGCATCGATGACCTGGTTCCTGCAGTTCCGCACAAAAGCCTGTGTCGGTCTCACGCCCCCTATACGCCGACTGCCACCCGCCCCGTCATCAGGCTCCTAGCGGGCTTGTCCCAGAAGACAGCATCACCTCTGGTTTCGACAGCACCTAATACTTAACGACGCGTCATCGAAGGGTTTGCTTGCGCTCGTCTTTCCGACACTCACCCGCCCCGGGTCTTGCCCGGGACTCTCACCCGACGCTCACCACCACGGCTCTTTACCGCAGCAACTCGGGCTGGTTTGAGACCTGCTCCTGAAAGCCGATCCCGAGGGGCCTACCCTCATCTTCTATGCAGCTTTACAACACGGATTCATTTCATGTTCTACTCCTTCCGTGCTTCTGCAACACACATGCTGTCACCGGATTAGCCCTCGAAGTGATCACTCTTGCGGTTGCACTCCAAAAGATAGCTTTTCCTTCGGGGGACCTGAAACATTTTGCCGCGGCATCCCTCAGTGTGTGGGGTTTCGCCTCCTCCGGAGTGAGAAGTCTTGAAGAGATATCCAGGGGCTTTGTCTCCGCATGACCAACGGTACGTCCTGCCTGTCCCCGGCCTGCCGGGGAATAGGTATCATGTCGACGGATTTCCCCCAACCAGCGCCTCGAGCCAGCTGCCTCGCGCATCCCAACGCATATCCGAGCGCCTCGGCCACCAGGTGTAGCAGGTCCTTTGGCCAGACAAATGTATCCAGCACCAGCGGGCGCGTGCCGGCAGGAAGTTTGCCCTGAATTCGGCGCGTCTCCTCCTCGCTCAGCGTCAGCGAAATAATGACGAGGTCGAGAGTACCGGACCGCAACTTCTCGTCAGCATCCTCAGGCGTGGCGATCGCGGAATCATAGCCCTGCGAGGCAAGCAAAGCCTGGCGAGTCTTAAGGAGGCCCGGATCCGTCCCCCGCTCAGAATTCTTTGCATGGTGCCCAGGTCTCACGCCACCTGTTCACTGTGAATAACCCTTAGAGCCGAGGGGCTTCAATTGACCACGCGGCCGGGAGGAAAAAGGGCGGACGCTATAGCGAGAAATTCGGTAGGGTGGACCGGTTTTGTGAAGACTTCAAATGTATGCCCTCTCCCCCGTGCAGCCTCCAGCAGGGAGGCAGTGTCAATTTGCCCGGAGAACAGTTGAACTGTGCAGTCAGGGCTTATCGCCTTTAGGAGTATGGCGAAGTCGATGCCGTTCATCGCAGGAAGGACGACATCAACAATTGCCAAGTGAGGCAGCCAACGTGGGATTAACTCGAGTGCTCCCTCCGCAGAGTAGGCAGCCCGGCTTTCGTATCCGGCATTAGAAAAGATAGTCGCGAGCGTGTTAGCAATGGTGTGCTCGTCATCCACAATTAGGACACGTTTTTTGTTGGCGCTGGTCACCGGTTCGGCCTCAGTAAAAACGTGTCACTCGACCAATGCTGATGAAGATTTCCGCGAATTCGTTGCCCGGCCGCTGCGGCCTGCGACCGGAGGGAGGTTATGACACAAAAAGACGTCCGCGCCGAGGAAACCACGCTTATAAACTGCACATCTATTCAGCGTGACTCTTCTTCTTTTGGGCCTTGGCAATATTCCAAAGGAGGATGCAATGCAAGCCGCGATCCTGCTGGTGGGAGAGTACCAGCCTCTTCTCGATTCACGATCCCAGCTTCTGTCAAGGTGGGAGGTTGTCGCAGTCGACCCCAGAAGCGCGGTCGACGCCTTAAGGGAACGTTCCTACCATCTAATGATTCTCTGTCAGTCCGTGGCCGACTCCACGGCGGAAACACTGATCGCTCTGGCCGCTAAGCTCCAACCAGACATCAGAGTCTTGGCTCTCTCTTACGACGGAGAGCGGCGCCGCTTGTGTGCAACCACGTTCACGTCTGATATTTACAAGCCGGAACTCCTTCGGGATGCCGTCGCTCGTATCCTGAGGGTAGGCTAGGGTGCCTCCCAATTGCTAGGCGTTGCAGGACGAAGGCGCCAGGCCGGCGCGCGCTACCTAAGATCCTTTCAGTCTCCCGGGCCTATACTCTGCGCGGGTCGAATTCCTTCACGCTCTGCCCGTCGGCGACGTCAATCAACGCTACTTCGCGCAAACCTCCGCCATCCTTCGAATAGACAATGACCGTCGTGTAAGGCGGAGTTGATGCAAAACAGTCACCTTCATAAACCTGAAGGGGTTCTGTGTCACCTTGGTTGAACAGTCCGTACTTTGTCAATGAATCCCCTTCTGCATCGTCAGATGGGATAGGCCTCGCAAGGCAGTGACGAGAGTCCCTTCGCCCCCCTTTGGTTCGGGACTCTCGCCCGCAGTCTGGAATCACCCGCTTCCAGTCTCAATGGATTAAGACATGGAAACCTTGGCGAAGAGTTGCTTGAAGCCGGCTGCTGGTTACCAGAGAATTCCAGATAACGACGGGTGCAGAATTTTCTGGCGGTGGCTCCCGGCCAATCCCCGGCTTCGTGGCGACCAGTCAGGGCGTATTGGCGCTGCTAAATCCCCCGTGAGCAATAGTGATCAGAATAGGGTTCCTGACGGATGATCGCCAACTCTGAAAGTAACGCCTAAATGGGTTCTGTCCGGATAGGCGACGTCCTCCCTGAATTCGCAAAACGATGCCGAATCGGAGCGGAAAAAGCACGCAGCGTCCCGTCATTTTCAACGCACTTCAGTAAGGCGGGCCCCTTCAAGATTCAGCTTGAAAACAGCATGGTGCCCGCGAGACTCCCAGCCCATTTTCCTCCCGCATTACAAAGCCCTTGACGCACTTCCGCAGAGTGTGTAGTGTATCCATTGAGTAGTACACTTTGAATGTTTCGAGTCAATCCATCAAGTGGCATTCCCCTTTACCTACAGCTCATGGAGCAGGTGAAGCACGCGGTAGAAACCGGCGCTCTGCGCGAGGGGGATCGTCTGCCTACGATCCGCAAAGTGGCCGAGGACCTGGTGATGAACCCGAACACCGTCGTCCGCGCGTACCGGGAACTGGAGCACGAAGGAGTACTCGAGTTAAAACACGGCTCCGGAGCCTTTATCAAAGCGACCGCAGGAGGGCGCGCCCGCCTGCTTCACGAGGCGCAAAAAGTGATGCACTCCGCCGTGGAGCGGCTGATCTCTCGAGGTCTTAGCAACGACGAATTACGACGAGTATTTGAAAACGAGCTGGCACAGGCCGGCGCGAAAGAGCGGAAGGAAGGAGCAGTGGTAGACAAGCCATGACCGACTTTGTCATAGAGACTCATCAACTGTGTAAGTCGTTTAAAGACCAGGCGGCGCTGCGCGGTCTCGACCTCCACGTGCCGGCTGGAAGTATCTTCGGCTTCCTCGGGCGCAACGGCGCAGGCAAGACGACCACCATCAAGACACTCATGGGTCTATTGCGAGCCGATACCGGAAGCGCCCACGTATTTGGCGTGCCTGTCACGGACGCAGACAGCGCCGCCGGAATCCGCCGCCGGATCGGCTTCGTGACCGAGGACAAGGAGCTTTATCCCTATATGACGGTGGAGCAGATCATACGGTTCACGCGTCCCTTCTTTCCCAAGTGGCGCCGCGATCTGGAGCAGCGCTACCTGGAGATGTTTGAACTTCCAAAGGCCCGCAAGATTCCTGATCTCTCCAAAGGAATGCGGTCGAAGCTGATGCTCCTGCTGGCGATTGCCCGTGGGGCTGAGCTGCTGATTCTGGATGAGCCGACCGATGGGCTGGACCCAGCTGCGACGGAGGATGTGCTGCGCGAATTGGTTTCCGTCACAGGTTCATCGGGGATCACGATTTTCTTTTCTTCGCATCAGCTGTCGGAAGTCGAGCTGATCGCCGACTATGTCGGAATTGTGGATCACGGCAGGATGGTGGTGTCGGGGTGCCTGGACGACTTGAAGGCACGCTACCAGCGGGTTGACGTGGTCCTTGAGAGCGGGGCGGAACCGCCGGTACGCTGGCCGGAGGGTGCTGAGTCAATCCGCCAGGAAGGCCGGGTCGTCTCCATGCTCTGCAGTCAAAACGCCGATGCCATTGTCGAGCAAGCGCAATCCATATCGGGAGCTACTGTGGAGCGATTTCCGGTGACGTTGAAAGAGATCTTTCTGGAACATGTGAGGAGTAAATGAGATGCTTTGGCTCAAGGGATGGTTGGAAACCCGGTTTCGGCTTTTGTTCATGCTTGCCTTCACGGCCGTGCCTCTCTATGGCATGCATTCAGCTGGCGCTCACGCATCTGCGCGCAGCGTGAGCGGTCTTGCCATTGGGCTTGCGTCCCACGTGATTCCATTTTTCATTGTACTTATCTGTGCATTCCTTGCGGGCGCAGGAATCGCGACCCAGACGCCTTTTCAGGCCTCGAAAGGTCTGCATGGCTCGACTCTGTTCACTCTGTCGATGCCGGTGAGCCGACTGCGCTTACTGGTCGTACGCGCGGGCATCGGATGGTTGGAGACAGCCGCGGTGATTGGAATACTCTGCTGCGAGATGTGGCTGGCAATGCCGCTGCAGAGGGCAGGGGTGACACCAATTGAGATGTTCGAACAGGCGGCCACGCTTATCGCCTGCAGCTCAACTCTCTACTTCCTGGCGGTTTTACTAGGGACGGTGCTTGACGATCAATGGCGGGTGTGGGGCACCTTGCTTGCCGCAGTTGGAATCTGGCTGCTGTGCACACAATTCTCGCTCCCTCCCTTTGCCAATATTTTTCACGCTATGGGGGAGCGCTCGCCCATCTTTGCGCACACAATTCCATGGAATGCGATGGCGTTTTCGCTTGGACTGTCCGCAATCTTATTCTTTGCGGCGCTGAAGATTGCGCAGAGACGCGAGTACTAACACTTGCAGACGTAGTGGAGGGATGAAAATGAGAAAATCACTACTATGGCTCTCGTTCTTCGCGTTCGCGCTGAGCGCAGCTTGTTCCGCTGCCGTGGCGCAGGACGCGCAGGCGAAGATTAAACAGTACATGCAGGCGAGCGTGAAGGCCGACCATTTCATGGGGTCAATCCTGGTGGCGCAGCACGGCAAGATCATCGTTAGCGAGGGGTACGGGATGGCCGACGTGAAGGCCGGCATCCCGAACGCACCGGAGACGAAGTTTCGCATCGCCTCCGTGACCAAAGAGTTCACGGCCATGGCCATTATGGAGCTGCAGGCCAGGGGCAAACTGAACATTCAGGATCCGGTGTGCAAATATGTGCCCGACTGCCCCAAACACTGGGCCCCGATCACGATTTATAACCTGCTAACGCACACTTCGGGCATTCCCAATTTCACTTCGTTTCCCAATTACCGGACGATTGAGGCCGAGCAGCTTACACCCACGCAACTTCTGGCGGACTTTGAGAACAAGCCACTGAATTTCGCGCCGGGCACGAAGTTCAGCTACAGCAATTCAGGCTACGACGTGTTGGGCTATATCATCGAACGAGTTTCTGGTGAGAGCTACGCGGAGTATCTCGAGAAAAGCATCTTCGGCCCACTGGATATGACGGACAGCGGCTACGACAACAGTCATTCCACGGCAAAGGATCACGCGCAAGGGTACAGATATTCTCCGAGCGGATACGAGCCTGTGCGATTTCTAAACATGTCGGTGCCGTTCAGCGCCGGCGCGCTGTATTCGACTGTTCTCGACCTTTACAAATGGGATCAGGCGGTGAACGCGGGTAAGCTCATACCTAAAACCCTGATCGATGAGATGCTGACGGGACACGTAGCCACGGACGAACCGGGCGGCCCCAAATACGGGTTCGGCTGGATGATCTCTACCGAATTCGGGCACCGGGTAATCTGGCACGGTGGTGGATTCGAGGGGTTCACATCGCTCAATAGCTGGTTTCCGGACAATGACGCTTACGTAATTGTGCTCGACAACGTGACCTCTCTTGACGTGCACGGGATCAGCCGCGCGCTGGCCGCCATCCTCTTTGGACAGAAGTACGAGGTTCCGCAGGAACATAAAGAGATTGCCCTTGATGCGGGCGCGCTGGGGAAGTTTGTGGGGAATTATCAGCTCGCTCCGAACTTTGTCATTGCTATTACGCTTGCCGGTGATCAGCTTTATGAACAGGCGACGGGGCAAAAGGCCTGTCCATCTTCCCCGAATCAAACACGGAGTTTTTCCTGAAGGCGGTGGATGCGCAGATCAGCTTCGAGGAGGATTCCGCGGACGAGGTGACGGGGCTCGTTTTTCATCAAGGCGGCCACGATGTGCCGGGGAAAAAAGAGTACGAGGGCCGGTTGCCAAGAGGAAAGATCCTCGACTGAGGTGTACCGCCGATTCACTTATAGACCTCCAGGAGCGCCTTCTGGGAAAGGCGGCTTCGCGGCGCTGAAGATTCCGCAGAGACGCGAGTACTAGCACTGGAGGCTGGTAAGGAACCACAACCAAGCGCCGCAGCGGTTCGTTCCGGCCGTATCACCGGCTACACGGACAGAACTCGAAAGTTGGGGTTATGTCCGGATTGGCGACTCACCCAGAACGACATATGACCCTGTGTCCCGAGCGGGGTGCTTCCGAGAGAATGCCGAATTCTTTGTCGCCGGTGGTCAATGAGGTCGTTGGCTAGTTCGACGAAGATCTGAGCCCATGGTACTATGGCAATGATCCTCCACGAGCAAAGAGGCCAATATGTCGCCAGAAACTCTCTCCCGAATTCAAACCTCGTCTGCCCAAGCTTGGTTCGCCGGTGGCGAGCGTGTCGGCTACGACCCCAGAACCCGGGCCATCGTTGTCGCGGAAGACGCGCCCCTCAAGATTTTCTTCAGGCGGGAGGGGGAACTTGCGCACGCCGTTTCCTTTCTGCCTGGATTTCCCGATGGCTCGTTTGGATGGGCGAAAGTTCTGCCGCATTTACCGAATGCGGCCGAGATGCCGAAGCTCTTCGTCGAGTATGTCGGTATGGGCGATAGCGACAAGCCCAAGGACTATGCCTATTCCACTGCCGAACGCGCCGATCTCGTAGAGGCGATCTGGCGCGAACTGGCCGTCCGGTCCACAACGCTGGTCGCCTTCGACTTTTCCGCGATTGTTATCTCGGAACTCCTGCGACGCCGCCTTGAGCGCGCTGAACGGGGCGAGCCTTCTGGCGGGCCGGAAATACGCGGCGTCTTCATCTTCAATGGCGGGCTCTTTCCGGACGGACATACCCATCCGTGGTTCACTACGCCATTTTTACGCCTCCTCCCGAACTGGGCGTTCACGGGGCCGGGCCGCTCCTTCACTCTGTTCAAGACGTTGATAGGGGTGGCTTGGTCCAAAGACTATCAGGTGACAGATGCCGAGGTGCGCGAACTCCAAAGCGTTTTGGATCGCCACGATGGCCTGTTCTTTCTTGCCGCCGCAGCAGGTTTCGTGGCCGATCACCAGGCGCAAGGCGATCGGCTCGACTTCGGCCGCCTGTTCAAGGCTTATCGCGATCAGTTCCCGTTCCTGGTGGGCGGCAGCGACGAAGATCCATTTGAACACCGGCAGGTAAACCTCGCGCAGGAACGGCTGGGAAAACTCGGCCTTCGGATCGAGCGGTTGCCCGGCGGTCACTTCACTACGAGTGAGCAGCCGCAAGCCCTAGCGGCCTTGATCGCGAAATTCGAGGGAGGACTTTCAGAAACACCAAGCCGCGATCCGAAAAAGGGCGTGCTAGCGCCTGATAGCCCCGTGCCTAACGCAGCGGCCTACAACACTCAAGAGTCTTGAAACCTGTTTCGAGGCTGGCCCGTTTGCCCTAACTCAATCTTCGTGGACGGCGCCAGGCGCACTGTTCCCGCAAATGGATGTTGGCTTCCAACGGGAGGCGGAGCTCCGCTTCTCCTCGACTTCAAAAAGCTTGGCAGTCACTCCTCATATCGAATACGACGCGGGCAATTTCAGAGTCCCCATCTCAGGTTTCGTAGCAAGCTGAAATCTCGGGTTGTTGCCGGATGACGGACAAGCCGGAAGTTATCGGTCTGTCCGTCGGATTAGTATCGACAAACGCCAATGTCGCCGGGAATGCTGTTGAATTCAGACAATCGCCTAGGTACTCATCGAGTCGTTCAGTGCGGAAATTCTCGGTTCCGGTCGGATCACCGGCCACCCGTCAGTAATGAAACCGTCACTGACGGATTGGCGACACTGACGGATCGGCGACCATCCTACCTGAGCCCCGCGATTTGACCTTCAACCTGTCTGGATGACCGCGTTGCTTGTTAACATCAACCGACTATCGTGTGCAATGCGATCGAGGACGCTGGTCGGCTTTATCGTTAAGCACCCGCTATGCTCAATGGTCCCTTTCCGACGGTCCGCTTTGAAGCTTCTTCCCCAGATCTGGGGTGGCGATTGAACCGGGTAGCATACTCAGCGGCGCTGACCCCGAGCACCCGCAAAAACGTACGGCGCATAGAATCAGCGGACTGGAAGCCACAGGCGTCGGCGATCTCCTTGAGGCCCATGGAGGAGCTATCGATCCACTGTTGGGCGGCTTCGACGCGCATGCGGTCCACGAATTGACCAGGATTCATCTTCGTTTCCCGAAGACAAACCCGAGTAAACTGCCTCGCGCTCATTCCAATTCGATTGGCCAGCCTTTCGACGGTTAGATTTTCACGCAGGTTCTCAAGCATCCAGATCTGCAGCTCTCGTAGAGGCCTGGAAGTGATAGCCTGCCGCAGAAGCATATGACTGTACTGCGCCTGGCCGCCTGGCCGAACGAGGAACATCACTAGAAATCTGGCCACATTGAGGGCTACCTGGTGTCCGTGGTCTTCCTCAACAAGCGCAAGACAAAGATCGATTCCCGCTGTGATCCCTGCGGAAGTGTAAACGGAACCATCCTTGAGATAGATTGGCTCTGGCCGCACCTTCACTCTTGGAAACTCCGTCGCGAGTCGATTGCAATAGTGCCAATGAGTCACGGCCTCCTTATCATCAAGGAGGCCGGCGGCCCCCAGCAAGAATGCACCGGTACAGATCGAAGCCACACGGCGGGACTGCCCAGCCGTAGCTGCAATCCACGATACGAACCTCTCGTCGTAGACACTTGTCTCGGCTCCCGATCCACCAGTGATGATGAGCGTATCGATCGGGCCGTCAATTTCCTCAATCGGCGTCGCGCCCGTGAGAGACACTCCTCGATTTGTCTGCAGGCATCGGTCTTGCCCCGGATTGCCTAGCTGCACTTCATACCCGGGCGCCCTTGAAAACACTTCAAGAGGACCGGACACGTCAAGAATCTGCACGGGCGGAGCACCGACGATCACGACTTTTCGCATCCCGCAATTCTAGCCGCAGGAAGTGAATCTGCTGTCCTAATTTGCTGTATCCATGTCGTGGCGTCGATTCGCTCCCAGGCCTACTGTTATTCCTGTAAGCGATCTCCCAGATGGAGCACATGCACATGGCGCTGGCAACTATCCAGATTCCCGACACGAGGCTTGCGAAAGAGGCGCACGACATTTTGCGCGAATTCTCGACTGAGCTTCTCTACAACCACTCCAACCGCACCTTTCTCTTTGCTGCCCAGCAAGGCCGGCAGCGGAAGATGGACTTCGATCCCGAGCTCCTTTACGTGAGTGCGGCATTCCACGATCTGGGGCTTCTCTCAGAGTACTCGAGCGAGACGGAGCGCTTTGAGGTTGATGGAGCGAACGCTGTGCGCCAATTTCTTCTGGCACACGACATTCCGGAGGAGAAGGCACAGACAGCGTGGGAGGCCATTGCGCTCCACACGACCCCTGGTGTGACCCAGTACATGCGGCCGGAGGTCGCGCTGCTCTTCACCGGAGTGAGCCTGGATGTGCTCGGCTTAGGATTGGAAGACTTTCCCGCAGCTTTGCGACAGGAGATCGTCGAAGCCTTTCCCCGGACGGGCTTCAAAGCCGGAATCAATCAGGCCTTCTTTGGCGGGTTTGCACACAAGCCAGGATGCACGTGGGGAACCGTCATGGCCCATGTGTGCGAGAGGTACATTCCAGGCTACGTGAGCCCCAACCTGTGCGAACTGATCGACAACTTCACATTTCCGGATTCTAGACCACTGGGCGGTGAGTAGCTTCCCGCGTAGTCATCTGGGCAATTCGGACCGTCCATAATGGAGCGTTAACGGCTTGCTATGGAGAGTGATTTATGAACCTGACTCACATTCACGCATTTACTGCTGCAATGCAGCGCAAAGATTTGGACGCTATGCTTATTCATTTGAGTGACGATGTACGTCTTCTGACTCCGCTTGTTGCTGAGGCCTTTGAAGGTAAGGCTTCCATCAGACCAGTGGTTGAGGCCCTTTTGGCCGCGGTCGATAGCTTCGAGTTCCTCGAACTGATGGAGGGCGCGCAGCACATATCCGAATTCTTCAAAGTGACGATTGGGTCGCTCAGGCTGGACGGCATGGATTACTGGCGCCTCGACGAAGAAGGCCTGATCCAGGAGATGACGGTGTTATGGCGTCCACTTCCGGCGATCTTAGCGGTGCAGAATCAGCTGAACACTGCGACCAGCCAGCTCGCGTCCTGACGATCGGGTGCTGCTCACACAATTCCAACCGGGTCACCGGCTATCCGGAAGTAATCCCCAAAAAATGCGGTTCTGTCCGGATAGGCGACCACCCAACCCGGAATCGATCATTGCAGACGACCAGAAGAGCTTAGTACTGCTATTCGATCCCGAGGCGCGTCTTCTCTTCGGTTCTATTCAAGCAAAGGTGATGACTGCAATCGGTCACAAGGCTGGATTTATCAATGGCTAGAATCACGGCGGGCAAGTGAAAAGTTGCGCGGCTCCTAGGGAATGACACCACAAGCGTGCGGGGAAAATCTATTGGACGAATGGCGTTGGCCGAGACGAAAGTATCGATCGATACTTTCGTCCAATTGCTTTGCCTTTGCGCTTCAGGCTTTAATCAGAGCAGTTAACCCGGGCCTGATCCAGATAAACGCGAACAACCAGATTCATGTTTATCGTGATTCCAGTTGTACATCGGAAAGGCTTTCCCGAATTCCGCTGCCGCGGGACCTGCTGGTCGACCACCCTTGATACTATGGTCGCCGATTCATCGAGTTGACCCAAAGGAGTAAGGAGCATGCAAATTACGGCGGAGCAAGCGGATCGAGTCATGAAGGCCTCCATACTGAAGGCGCGCGAACTCGGAATTTCAGTTTGCATCGCAATTCTTGATTCGGGAGGCCACCTGAAAGCATTTCATCGTATGGATGGAGCTTGGCTTGGGGTGATCGATGTGGCCATAAAGAAAGCAAAGACATCCGCCTTGTTCGAAATGGAAACGCAAACTCTCGACAACTACAGCAAAGCAGGGGCAGATGCGCATGGAATTGAGCTCACCAATGGCAACCTCGTAACGTTTGCCGGTGGAATCCCCCTTAAGCACACCGATGGGCAAATCATCGGAAGTATCGGCGTGTCCGGAGGCCAGGTAGCTCAAGATTATGCAGTCGCTCAAAGCGGTGAATCAGCATTGAAGGCCTAGCTAAAAGAAAGGGGAGATCACTCACATGCAGGAAATATTGATCACCGGAGCAGGCTCTGGATTTGGTGAAGGAGCCGCTCTCGGATTGGCGCAAAAAGGGCACAGCGTCATAGCAGCTGTTCAGACCTGGCCGCAAGTGACAGCTCTGCGCGAGAAGGCTCGCTCTCTCAGCCTGGAAACACTAAGAGTCGAGAAGCTCGACCTGCTCGACTCTTATGATGTGGCGCACGCCCTCAAATTGAAGTTTGAAATTCTGGTGAATAACGCCGGCATCGGCGAGGGGGGACCCATGTCTGAGATCCCCGTTGAGCTGGTGCGGAAGAATTTTGAAACAAATGTCTTTGCGGCTTTGGATTTTACACAGCGCGTGGTGAGGAATTGGGTAGGCACGGGCATCCACGGAAAGGTGGTATTCGTCTCCTCAGCTGTTGGACTTCTCACGGTCCCGCCAATTCCCGCATATGCCGCGAGCAAACATGCCGTGCAATCTATCGCTGAAGCGATTTACGAGGAGCTGAAACCCTTCGGAATTCAGGTCCAAACGATCAATCCCGGGCCCTACCTTACCGGTTTCAACGAAACTGTGGTTGAAGCCGGGCTACGCTGGCTCAGCGATGACGTGAACTTTATCAAGCGCGAAGCCTTCCAGAAAGTGGTCGACGGGCTGCTCGGTAAACCAGAGGGGAGACTCGATCCAAAGGACATGATCGCAAAGATGGTTGAAGTGATCCCTTCCCGCGAGGGAAAGTTTCTCAATATTTTTCCTCCTGAGACGGAAGACTGGGTCAAGAGTTACCAGCAGCAACTCTACGATCGCACTATCTAACAGGCACTTTGTTGGTGAACGATGACGATCGAGCTTTCGTTATCGAAGGGCACCGCACATCAATCTGGTCAATACGGCGAAGTTGGGCCTATCATTGGCCACATTGATCAACCTGAGCAGCCTCGAATACTTCGTTGCATTTGGAGGCATTGCGGCGTTGCTCTCGAGGGAGATGCTATGAATAAGATCGCGCCGGTGATAGCACAAGACCTGATCGATCGGCTGGCTGAACATAGAACCCTCGCTGCAGCGCCCCGGACGGAGCTCGAGTGGTTGACAGCCCACGGATCCATGCTCCGGCTGAATCCTGGCAACGTGCTGAGTCCCAAGGATCACCCAGTGCAGGGCCTTCACGTCGTTCTTTCCGGACGAGTGGCTATGTTCGTCGATCGCGGCTCCGGGCCGAACAAAGCCCTTGAGTGGCATACAGGCGACGTCCTTGGTGTATTGCCATATTCCCGCTTGGTGGCTCCGCCAGGAGATGTGATCGCCCTGGAACCATCCGAACTTCTGGAGGTCCCCCGCGACCGTCTCAGGGCGATGACACGCGAGTGTTGCGAAATCACATCGACCCTGGTTCATGTGATGCTCGATCGCGCCCGGCTTTTTACCTCCAGCGATCTGCACAACGAAAAGATAATCTCGCTCGGTAAACTCTCCGCGGGTTTGGCCCATGAACTCAACAATCCAGTCGCCGCCATGGAGCGCGGCGTAGCCATGCTCGAGGATTGCCTCGAAGACACCGAACAGGCTACCCGCTGCCTGGCGGCGGTAGCTCTGAGCGACGCCCAAATCACCGCCGTCGACGCTTTTCATATGTCCTGCATCGCGAAACACAACCGTCAGGTCCGGTCCTCTCTGGAGCAGGGAGATCGCGAAGAGGAGATGGAGGCCTGGCTTGCCAACCATGGGCTGGACAGGGTGAACGCACACCTGCTCGCCGACACCGACGTGACCCTGGCCGCGCTGGACCGGCTGGCTGCTGCCGTCGAGGGGTCTGCCTTGAACACGGTAGTTCGCTGGGCAGCCGCGGCATGTGCCATGCGGAGCCTGACTTCGATGATTCAGGGTTCTGCCATGCGCATCTCGAGTCTGGTATACGCGGTGAAGGGATTCACTCACATGGACCAGGCCAACGTGGCCGAGCCGGTGGATCTGGGTCCGAGCCTGGCCAACACGGTAACACTGCTTAAGTGGAAGGCGCGTGAGAAGTCGGTGACCGTTACCCTGGAGTTGGAGCCGGAGCTGCCAAGGGTGCGAGGCTTTGCTGCCGAATTGAGCCAGGTGTGGGGAAACCTGATCGACAATGCCTTGGACGCCGTGGACCATGGAGGCCGCGTCGAGGTGCTGGCGATCCGCGAAAACGAAACTGTGGTGGTGCGCATCCGCGATGACGGGCCGGGCATTCCGGCGGAGCTTTGCGACCGCATCTTCGATCCTTTTTTCACCACCAAACCCGTTGGGTATGGAACCGGCCTCGGCCTTGATATCGCCCGCCGCCTGGCGCGTCACAACGACGGCATGATCGACTTCGAATCGCACCCGAGCCGGACTGAGTTTCGCGTCAGGCTGCCGATCGCGGAGACCAATCCAGCGAACGTTGTGCGATAGCACAGGCCGGCGAGGGTTTGGATGATTTCGACCAGGGGAATAACGGCAACTGTGGAAGCATCGCGGTGGAGTGACCGCCTATCCGGAAATTACCCAAGAATGGAGTTCTGTCCGGGTTGGCGACTATGGGGAAGTAGCGGGACTCGTTCTAGACGCACATTGAGAGTGTGGCGAACGTTGTTCGCCATACTCCCAGATCCGAATCCTTGAAACGCCATGCACTGAGGGCAAACAGTCCGGCCGCCTATCGTTCACATTGTGTCGACTTTCTCACCAGTGACCGTGATGGCATTTTCATCAATTACCTCGCGAAGCTTGCGGCCCCCTTCCACTACCACGAAATGCACTTTAAGCGGGGGACCTTCTGAGGGCAGGCTAAACGTAGCTACTCCGGTGCAATCAGGATGAACGAGATAAACACCGGTGCCGGGTGTCCATGAATCCGTTTCCGGCGTACCGTCGAAAACGATATGGTCTCGAATGGTCAAATGTCCGGCTCCGTCATAGGTTTGAAGGACGACACCGCGGAATGGAAGGCCCGGCCCGGGCGCGGTAGTAGCGTCAATCGTCAAACCATAAGCGCCGTTAAGCGTTGCATTCGAGCATCCTCTGCCTCTCCCCTCCTCATCGTCCGCCCGGGCGGAGGGTGCTATAACCGAAGATCCGTAGACCATGGCTAGAAGCGCCGCGATCACCGATAGCTTTGATACTGATTTGCTTTGCATGTGAGATCCTTCTCTGAATACCTGTCAGAACTGCTTGGTCGTTAAATAAGCGCGTTCAAAACCACTTGATCTCCGTTTTGGTGCCGAGCATAAGCCTTCCAACTTGGATCGAGCACGGTCATCAGAACCGAAACCGTCCTTAAGGTCAAAGAAACTGATCGTAAAGCTCTTGTTAACGGCTAAGTGGAAACGTTTCAGGTGGATAGGGCAGACCGTAAACGATGAAATAGCGTAGACTCCATACGGGATCAACCCTTCTATCCCTTTGGGAGCCAAAGTGTGCGGACAGATTCCCGAGTGGTCTATCAATTCGGTCCGTTTGAGGTAAACGTTGCGGCTGGCGAGCTTCTCAAGAGCGGAAGGCGTATTAGGCTACAACAACTCCCTCACAGACTTCTCGTCGCGCTCCTGGAACATCCCGGAGAGGTAATCAGCCGGGAAGAACTTCGAAGCCGCCTCTGGGCTGACGATACCTTCGTTGATTTTGACAGCAGCCTCCGCGTTGCAGTCGGCAAGCTGAGGGAGGCGCTTGGCGATGATGCCGAGAATCCCCGCTACATCGAGACCATTCCCAAACGCGGGTATCGCTTTCTCGCTCCGGAGTCCTATCCGGAACTCGCCACCCGCGGCATCGGAGAACTCGGTGCGAGCCCGTTATCCGCCGAGACCGTCGCGCCTGACGACGGCCGCACTGGCGCACCCCTTATGCACCGCTCGATCTGGTACCACTGGTGGATGCTTACAGCAGCTTGGTTGCTCATCGCCGTCGCCGGCATCGCCGTAGCGTTCCGCACCTTCCGCCACCCGAAGGTGCTGACAGAAAAGGACACAGTTGTCCTCGCCGACTTCGTGAATTCCACGGGTGATCCTGTATTCGATGGGACACTGCGTCAGGGATTGTCCGTTCAATTGGAGCAGTCGCCCTTCTTGAGCATGGTCTCTGAGGGACGTATCCAGCAGACAATGAAGATGATGGGGCAGCCTGCTGATGCAAAACTTACGCCGGCGATAGCGCGGGAACTCTGCCTGAGGATGGGCAGCGCGGCCGTGCTCGACGGCTCCATTGCCCAAATTGGCAGGCGCTACCTGCTGACCATCAAGGCGGTCAACTGCTCGAGTGGCGATTCGCTGGCGAGCACGGAAGTTCAGGCCAGCGACAAGAACGATGTGCTCGATGCTTTGGGAAAGACAGCTTCCGCGATGCGGAACAAGCTGGGCGAGTCGCTTGGCACTGTGCGGAGGTTTGATACTCCTCTTGAACAGGCGACTACGACGTCGCTTGAGGCCCTTAAGGCTTACAGCCTGGGCCGGAAGGCATCGGCTGCGAGCGAGTGGGCTGCCGCCGTCCCGTTCTATCAGCGCGCCATCCGCCTCGATCCGAATTTCTCGATGGCCTATGCCAGGCTCGGGAATTCCTATCGTATGCTGGGCGAGCCGATCTTGGCGGCGGAGAACACTCGGAAGGCCTACGAACTGCGCGAACCCGTGAGTGAGTTGGAGAAGTTCTACATCGAGTCTCATTATTATCAGCAGACCACCGTAGAGTTGGAAAAGGCGCGCGAGGTCTACGAACTTTGGGCACAGAGCTATCCACGAGATTGGGCACGGCCAAGCGCCGAGACTGCTGTCTCATCTATGCAGGGTCGATACGATAAAGGCCTTATCGAATCCCGCGAGGAATTCCGCCTCAACCCCAACGGCGATGGTTATTATGACCTCCTCTACTTCTATCTGAGGCTGAATCGTCTGCAGGAGGCCCAGTCCACATTCGAAGAGGCAGAGGCGAAAAATTTCGATTCCCCTTCCATACGCAACCTTGCGTACCAGCTTCGCTTCTTGCAGAATGATGCGGCAGGAATGTCTCAGCAGGTGGCCTGGGCTACGGGCAAGTTGGGAGTGGAAGATGGGCTGCTAGGCTTGGCGGCGGATACCGCTGCCTATTCTGGGAGGCTTGGACAGGCCCGGAATCTTTCCCGTCAGGCAGTGGTTTCGGCCAAACGGGCCGAAACGCCGGAGGTGGCCGCGGAGCGCGAAGCCAACGCCGCTCTTCGGGAAGCCCTATTTGGAAATACAGCCGAAGCCCGTGAGCGAGCCGCGGATGCTCTCGGCCTATCTAACAGTTGGAGTGTTCAATCTCGAGCAGCTCTGGCGCTGGCCTTCGCAGGTGATACGGAGCGAGCGAGCACTCTTGCCGATGATTTAGCCAACCGGTTCCCGGATCACACGATTGTTCAGTCATATGAGGTTCCAACCATTCGCGCCAAACTGGCGTTGAGTCACGACGATCCCTCAGGCGCCATCGAGATCCTTCAGGCTGCGGTGCCGTACGAGCTGAGTGATTCGGGCGCGCTCTATCCCGTTTATGTCCGGGGGCAAGCCTACCTCGCTGCGCATAAGGGAAAAGAAGCAGTCGCAGAGTTTCAGAAAATCCACGACCATCCGGGGATTGTGGTCAATGCGCCCATTGGGACTCTTGCACATCTCGGCCTGGGCCGGGCTTACGCGCTGTCGGGAGATAAGACCAAGGCAAAATCCGCCTATCACTATTTCCTCACCATCTGGATAGACGCCGACCCCGACATTCCAATGCTAAAGCAGGCCAAGGCGGAGTATGCGAAGCTCCAATGATTGAGGTTCCTCCGCTAGTTGCAGGTTGGAAATTTATGCGTCAAATTTATGCGTCAGATGGGACTGATACTTTGAGAAAACTACTTCTCCAAAGTACCAGTCCCGTCTGACGCACAAATTCCAACTGTCCGTGTTCCGGGCGGTTGACCGCCCGCCCGGAAGCTACTCCAAAGTGGGTGTAATGTCCGGGTTGGCGACCACACGCCAGTAACATGCGTCCTGCAAATGCTACCTCGATCACTGGCTCAGCATTTGCACCCGGTCGCAATTGCGACCCAAAAGCTTCCATGATTACTCAAGCCTGCTTCGGCGATACAACCGTCCGCGTCTCGGAGTTAGATTGCACAGAGAACTCGCGCCAGCGGAAATTCAGGCGCCGCATAGCGAGTGCTCAACCGCCTACTTTCACCGCACACGGTCTGTTACACGCACGCGGCGACGCTTCAAGGTGTTCGACCTCGAGCAGGCAACACTCACAACTGCTGCGGCTGCGCCCCGCTCTCATTGTTCCGCAAATCCTTATCAGCCGGGCGGTGATATTCTCAATCGAGTATCCCCTGACCATCAAGGAGACGGCATAGTGGCTGAACGACAGCAACGCACTGGCGGGTTCATTCAAGCGCAAAGGCTGGCGCAGGCCGCCCATTTCACCGCTGTCTGCCCGGAGCCGGGCTACGAGGGATCAGCCTACCGGCTCGCTCCGCATCGTCGGGAATTCAACTTAGCGCCCTCGATCCGCGAGGCGGCGCCGGCCTATTTTAACGAGAAACGGATCACTTGGCACATCCACGCCAGCCACGGGCTCTCATCGCAGGTGTGCTGCCTCAACTTTCTAATGCCCCTGGCCACGTATCCCGGCGCGTTGTCGCGGGTGATCGCCAATGCGCTAGGGATCGAACCGCCGGAGATGCTGGAGATCGAGTGCGGGCCGAACGGCGAGCCCTGGTTCATCGGTTTCGAATGGATCGGCGAAAAGGATTATTTGAACGAGGGTGGGGCGTCATCGTCGCGCACGCGCGGCGCTAATGCTACGAGTTCGGACGCCATCCTCCGGTTTCGCCATGCGGGCCGGATCGAGACGCTCTTGATCGAATGGAAGTACACGGAGGCCTATGGTGCGCCTATTCCCAATAAGGTACGGGAAGGCGCCGCGCGCACACCCAACGAGGTTCGCGCCGACCGCTATCGCGAACTGATATTTGCGCCGAACGGCCCGATCAGGGACGATCTGAACCTCAAGCTAGAAGACTTTTTCTGGGAGCCCTTCTACCAGCTCCTGCGCCAGCAGATGTTGGCCTTCCAGATGGAAAAGGCCCGCGAGGCCAAAACCGACCGCGTGCGGGTCCTGCACGTCTCGCCGACGGAAAACCGGCGTCTCCATGCCGTGACATCCGAGGCATTGAACCGCTTTGGGGTGGATGCTTTCGCCGTGTTCGCCGAGACGCTGGTCGATCCCGCCGCCTTCGTCGGCCGAACCATTGAGGAAGTGTTCGGCCCCCTCATGGCGGAGATGCCGGAAGACCCGTGGGCGGCCTATCTCGCCGGTCGCTACACCTTCTTGGCGCCGACAGACCCTGTGGATGGGCATCCTCGAAGTCCCCAGAGTTGAGATACTCACATTCACGAAGCCGGTCAAGAATGGTGTGGCTTCGGACGGAGAACCCGGGGACGGGACAGGACGTTCGCTAATCCGGATCCAGGGCAGCTCGCCTGCCAAATTTTTGGCCCCATGGAGAATGCGTATATTCGTAGCGGCTTGGAGGGACGGGATCATAGGCGATGATGTAGCGCGAAAAGCGCGGCGAGGCCCAAAATTTGGGCATTGAAAGAACAGACTGAAATAACCACCAAAGAAAATGTCGCGCGCCTGCAAAGGCTGAACGCATGGTGGTTATTTCGTCCTACTTTTCCCGGAAACCTCCCGCACAGCCAGCAGCGATAATCGCGGCAGATAGAATTTGAACAGCTAGGGAATACTCTTGCCTGTTGTGGCTTTTACCGCGTCGCTCAGCTGGGCAAAGGAGTAGCTCCCCCAGGGACCCATGGTGTAAGTCTTCTTCAAATACTCCTGAGCGTTCTTACGGTTTTTTTCGTTGGGCTTAAAGCCGCCGTTCCGCAACCAGCGCAAGTAGCCAATACTGCGGATCTGAGTGTCAAGGCAGTCGTTCCAGTCCTGGTCGTCGTTGATCCCATAGGGAGTCTCGGCGAAGGCGTGCTCTTTCATGGTTTGGCAAACCTTGCCGGCAGTTGATTTAAGCGGCTTATTGCTCCACACGTAGCCCTTGGAAATGAAGTCATAGTCATACTTATTTGTCGTGTTCTCAAGCGCGTTGTGAACTGAGGTTGGAAGCGCTGAAGACTGGGTCAGTGCGGCGCCCTGTGTTTGACCAGTCGCAGAGAGCGCACTGAGCAAGAAGAGCCCTGCGATCATGCCCGGGCCAGGTGTCGTTTTCAATTAGTTTGTCCTCCCTCTACTTTGAAGTTGAATCGAGCGGCGGAGATGACCTGTCTTTGCCAATCCGCTCGCCATGGATCAGTCGTCGCTGATGAAGTCCTCGGGCGGGCTTGGTCTTCCTCACGAGGAAGGCGCCTGCCTCTCTCCCTCTCTGCACACAGAAAATGAACAGGAGCAAGATCTTTTTCAGGGATAATAGTGCATCTTTCGTGTCAGAGGAACGAAAAACCACGCACATCCGAGGAATGAGAGCTCGCAGGAGTTGACTGCGGGAGCCCGCTCAAACCTTCCAGTCCGTGCAGCAAGTTATTTGCCTTCATGCACTTCTGCCATTGTCAGTGTTTCGAATAGCGTGCTGCTCATAACTTGACCAGGTTCCTGCGTAGTACACACCTCCTGCGACAGGACGAGCTCGCACTCTTCTTTAGCCAGTTTGCAGCCGATGTACGCCTGTGAAGGCGAGCCATGCAGAGAAAGGGCAGCCGAAACCGCGAAGATTACAAATAAAGGTGACAGGCACTGGCTCTTTTGGTGCAGGGGGGAGACCGGCCTCCTCCTCTAGGATCAAAGGACGGTCATCAGCATTCTGTCCCGGGAGCCACCTTGAGAGCGATCGCTTTGCTGTTTGCAGTTCTGATGGCTGGCGCCGCGTCTGGCCAAGCGAAGGTCGCCTGTAAATTACCCATGTACATTCAAGCGCCGCACGCCCCGGGCGATGCAACCACGGATACAGTGAACTTGTTTCTTTACGGCCTCAAATCAGCGGTGACGCAACATCAGGGATGCGTCGTTGACAAGATGACCGATGCCCATCTGGGCCTCTACATCACAACCTTAAATCTCGTCAACGCTGAGGGACGCAGCGAGGCTTCCGTGATAGCGGTGGCGCTGGCTGTTCCGTTGAATGGAGTCCCGGTCTACATGGATCACTACGTGCTCATTCTCCGGGAAACGGAACCCGTCGACGGGCAAGTGAACGCGTTGCTCGAAAGCATCGGTGAGACCCTGGACAGGCATCCCTCACCAGGTCAATGATCGGGGCTTGATCCGCACTCAGTCACCTTGCCAAAGACGCTCGCGGCCTTGTTTGCTCGAAACCCTCGATTTGGAGGCGCGAACTCATCCCACCGGGCCACAGTGTTAGCACCATGCGCTGCCCCAGACGTTTCTGGAGCGAGAACCACTCCCCTACGAGGCCGCATTCCTCGCTGGAAAGGCTTTTCTCATTTATCGCAGGCGTAGCGGGGTGAAGCGATCTCCCCTGCCAGACTTCTTCATCGGTGCTCACGCGTCGATCGCCCGATACAGCCTGCTCACGCGCGACCCAGGTCGCTATCGCACCTACTTTCCCAAACTGCCGCTGATCGCGCCAAGCTGAAGGCGCCGGCAGCGCAGCTATGGTTACCAAAGAAATCTTAGTTCCCTCTCGACGTCGTCCAAAAACCGTACTACCGTGGAAGTAAGTATCCACACATCTCAGGGCCGTCTTGCCACGATAGCCCTGCCTGGCCTTGCACCGGCGCACTCTGCCCGTGCAGCTGCCGCCAACCACCCGGGAAGTCATCAGCGCTTGCCCGCGCGTCGACTTGGGTGCAGCAAACGATACAGGGGTACGCTCAGTGCGTCCTCTTGATTGAGCAGCTTTGACAACTTGGATACATCACACCCACCTGCCCCGGCTTGCCGTGGGACCGGACACCGGCCCGAGGCCAGACGATACCAACGCCGGGGGATAGACGGAGCAGAGTTAGTTAGCTTAGTTCGCTTTGTTCGCACATGTTCTGCACGGGCTTTCCTTTCCCCTCCTACGGAACCGGCAAAAGATCAGCGGGGGCTTTTAGCGCTTATAGCTCTTTTAGCGCTCATATTTGTCAAACCCTATCTTCGGATTGGCCAAGCCCCTACTTCTGCGCGCTAACAGCACCTGCATTCCCAGGTCCGCCGACTGCCTGGATCCTTGGAATCCTCTGATCTACCGGTGGAAGAGGCGGAAAGGGAGCGTGCGGCTCTGTCTGATACCAATACGCGACCGAGTAGTAATTGTCAGATCTGTGATTGGCATGGCCGTGCTCGATGGTGGCTTTTAAGGACTGCTGAAATGGAATGGGCGAATCCAGATGAAATCGATAGACGCTGGATTTGCTGCCCGCTACCTCCTGCCCCACCACCGGCGCTCCGTACAACTGGTATGAGAATGGTTGGCCGCCGAAGTCCCACGCACCCAGGAAGTAGTCCTCGGTACCAGTTCCCGCGATCGACGGCTTGGTCTCACCGTCGATGAAGAACATGTCATCCCCTTCTCCAAACCACTTGTCCTGGTTTTGCAGGACCGACATGGTCACGCCGACGAATTGTCCCCGTCCTTTTGCTTCCATCCAAACATAGTTGCCCGCGCCGTCCAGATTAGGCTTCTTATTAATCTGCGGTTCGCCATTGGACTTCCAATCGTTCGTCCAGCCGTGGTTTGGCTGTGCTTGCCGGTATTGCGCATGGAAATAAAAAACGTCCTTGGGACGGACGTGCGCATACGTGCGGTAATCAACGTTGTAGTAGAAGGACCGTACAGGTTCTTGTCCTTCATTCGTAACCGTGATGCGAGCGTGCCGCCGGTAGGGCATGGGAAAGAAGCAGTTCAGCGCCTTTATGCTTCCCACCGACAGCATCTCGGACTGCCAGTTGTGATACTCGCCAAGACCGAGCCCGAAGAAGTCTCCCACGGGAGTTTCGACGCTGGGAGTATTTTCACCATCCCAAAAGATACGCAGCACAATGCGTTTCAGATGAAATTGTTCGTTGCTGGCAATGGTGAACCATATATGTGAGACCATCCCCGGCCCATCCGTATCGAGAACCGTCAAGGTTTGCCCTGGGGGTATGGGGCGAGCGTCCGCATTGCCCCCGGTAGGGTCGGCGCTCGACGCCCGATGCAGAACATAGGATTGGTCCTGAGTTACGTCCGGAGGCCATCCAGGACTCTGGGCTCGTGCGACCAGAACGGCACTGACCACAAACAACGCAGATCGGACAAAGGTGTGCACAGTGTTCCTTCCCCTTTTGTTAAGAACCAGATTTTCATGCAGGACGCGGGTTCAAGAATACATGCACAAGGTTCATTCTCAGAGAGAGGATGGTGGAACCATCCCTTTCGCGTCACAATAAACCTATGGTCTTTTGTTTCCATCGCCTTGGCGGCAAAGCTGCATGGTTCACATTATCAATTTGCAACGGCTTACTGCCAGGGGACATCTATATTTCATGCCTCTTGCCCCTGCACTCAATGAGCCGATGACTACGGCGTCAGGGCTCCTGCATGAACGGGGGCTTAGACCCTATAGCCAGGTATTCGCGCCATTTCTGTGCGGCATGTTCGCGTTTATTGATCTGTACTGCACCCAGCCGCTTCTACCCCTGTTGGCAACTGTTTTCCACGCATCAGAGGCCAACGTCAGCCTCACCATCAGCGCCTCGACGCTCGGTGTCGCCTTGTCGGCGGCCCTACTGGCCATTTTTGCCGAAAGAGTCGACCGCAAACGGATGATCGTGGGCTCCATGACGGTGCTTGCGCTGTGCACGCTGCTGGCCGCAACCGCTACAAGTCTGCCCGCGCTGGCGGTGTGGAGGTTTCTGCAGGGCCTGGTAACTCCGGGGATTTTCATCATCACCATCGCCTACGTAACCGAGGAGTGGCCCGCATTGCTGGTACCCCGGGTGATGAGCTTTTATGTGGCCGGCACAGTCTTCGGAGGTTTTTTGGGGCGCATCCTGGGTGGCGTGATCGGCGCCCACTATGGCTGGCATGCGGTGTTTGTGGTGCTCGGCCTCGTGGGGCTGGGTGGCGCTACACTGACGCGGCGGCTACTGCCACCGGCGCAGAAAACGCATACACTGCCACGCCCGGAATCGAAGTTGGCGCCCCTGCTGAATAACCTGCGGAATCCTCGTCTGCTGGCCACCTTTGCGATCGGGTTCTGTATGCTCTTCGCGCTGGTAGCGACATTCAGCTACATAACCTTTTATCTGGCGGCTGCACCCTTTCACCTCTCGACACAACAGCTAAGCTACCTCTTCACGGTCTATCTTTGCGGGCTGATCACAACGCTGGTTGCAGGGACGTTGCTGGCGCGAGTAGGGCTCCGCCACGGAATGATAACGGCCATAGCGTCGTGCATCATAGGTGTCGGCCTGACGCTGGTTCCTTCTTTGTGGATCGTGGCTTTGGGGCTGGCGATTGCCGGCTCGGGGGTCTTCGTAGCGCAGACCTGCGCCAATAGCTTCCTGCGGGATGCCGCCCCAGCCGGCAGCCGCGTCTCAGCGGCGGGAATGTACATCAGCAGCTACTACATCGGCGGTACGGTGGGCGGTATCCTCCCCGGCTTGCTGTGGAAACACAGCGGCTGGCTGGGCTGTGTCGCGCTGGTCATCGGGATCCTATGCATTGCCGGGATGGCGGCAGTGTTCGGTTGGCGCTTACGACCGCCTGCCCCCGACCCAATCCCGCTTTAGTTCCCTCACCAGGGACGGGTGCCCCACATCTCGCTCGTTTTTCGCGAGATGTGGGATACCACTGCTCCTTCCCTCTGACTCTCGATTCATACGACGCACCGAGCGAAGTTAGCGCGTGGGCTTTAGGACCAGCTTCTGCACTCGCCAATTCAGCAATTCGGCAACGTAAAGTTCATTCTCCGAAGGGCAGGCGATTTCGTGAATCCATCCGAATTGCTTCAGCTGCTTACCCGACTCGCCCAAATACCCAAGTACCTTCCCGTCGAGACTCAGCTTGTAGATCCGCCCTGGATAGGCATCTGAGCTGAAGAGCACTTGATGGGGAGGCGGCGTTATGCAGAGTGCCCAGGGAGATCCCGCCTTCATGGTGCCATTGGCGGAAGTGGCCTGACTCGGCACCGGCCCGATCGCGGGACGAGTATTTGGATCGAATGGCACATCAATGGTGATCTGGCGAAGAAACTTGCCCTCCACATCAAAGACCTGAATACGGCGGTTGCCCCGATCCGCTACGTAGATATTTCCCGTCGCATCCACGGCAATGCTATGAGGCACACTGAATTGACCGGGCTTGTCTCCGGGCTCGCCCCAGGACTTAAGCCAGTTGCCGTTCTTATCCACCTTCGCTACCCGCGAGTTAATGTAGCCATCGCTGATGTAGGTGTTCCCTTCCCCATCCCACGCCATGTCGGTCACCTGGCGAAACATTCCATCTACCGGCGGCAACGGCGGCTTGGGATGCTTGAGCGGTTCGGTGCCCTCGTCCGACGCCTCCTGTTTGCGCCCGAACACCATCACCACCCGGCCCTCGGGATCGAACTTGATCACCATGTCCGAACCCTTGTCCGCCACCCAGATATTGTCTTCCGGATCGATCTTTACCGAGTGCCCGAAAGACCACGCATAGAGATGGTGGCCAATCTCGCGGATGAACTTGCCGTCGGAACCAAATTCGAGCAGCTGCGATGCGGCCGCCCCATAAGCAGGACCAGTCGTATTGCCGCGCGTTAAAGCAAAAACATGCCCTTTGGAATTGACCGCCACGCCGGCCATCTCTCCCAGATACATGTCAGGCGGCAGCTTGAGAAAATTTGGCACTGAAGTGTAGTCAATCACCGGCACAGATGCCTGTTGCGCGAAGACGGAAAGGTTGAGCAGCAGAAACGTGAGCAGCCACTTCAAATTAAGCCTCCCTACATTGCCAACTCACTCTAGTTGACCTCGGCCCGAGTGTAAACCACCGAACTTGCAGGGGTAGGCTTTAATCTAACTACAAACCCTCGCGGGATAAGGAGCGTCATGTCGCAAAACTACCAGAGTCAGGATGTATGGAGCCGGGCAACATCGATCAACGGTTATGCCTTCGACGAGCTCCGCTCTGTGCTGCAGAAGTCAATCCGCCGTGGTTGGGTGGAAGAGGCGGTGCTCGCCGCGTATGAGTTTTTCTCGAGCGGCCCCGAAGCCGAGGAGGTGCTATGGCGCAGGCTGGAGATCATTGCCACCGAAGATGTTGGCTTTGGATTGATGGAGGCCCCCGCCATCCTCGAGGCTCTGAACGCCCAGCGTCTGCGCATGGCCGATCGTGGCGACCGGTGGATGTACTCCGTGCATGCCGTGCGCCTGCTGGCGACCGCCAAGAAGGACAACACCACCATGGAACTCGCCACCTGGGCCCAATTTGCCGTCGCCCGCGGAGAGCGCCGGGTCGAAGTACAGGATTTCCAGGTCGACATGCATACCCGCCGGGGCGCGGCGATGGGTCGCGACGTCGTCCACTGGTGGACGCAAGGCGCAAAACTCGAGAACAGGCTCGACCCGGCGCAAACCAAGTGGGGCAAGTATCTGGACGATCTCTACATGGGACGAAAGGATCCGGAGCCGGAAGGTCAACGGTAGCGCTCGCGTACCCGCGTCTCCACCGCGCCGGCAGCGTTGTAAAGCGCGACCGAGAGCGTCATGGCCACCAGGCTCGCTCCCCAGGCCCGTTCGGTCTCGAAGGCCTGGCTGGTAGAGAGCGAACATATTGCCCAGGCCTCCCGTCTGCATCAGGTATTCCGAGATCATGGTCACCATGACGCTGTAGGCGGCCCCGATGCGCAACGCAACTGCCATGCCAGGCACAGCGGCGGGCAGAGCAAGCCACACCAGCCGCTGGCCCCGGGTTGCCGCCAGCACCGCGAAGAACTCGCCCGACCCAGGTGGCAACGTTCTTAGTCCTTTGCTGGCAAAAACAAAGCCGGGGAAAAAAGTCATGATGGCCACAGTGACAAACTCAGTCCGGCTCTGGTAGCCAAAGATGCGCGCCAACAGCGGTATCAGGCAGACCACGGGAGTCGAACTGAGCAGCAGCGCGGCAGGACTGATGGTGGCGGACAGAATCTGGGATCTCCAACCGGCCATCGCCAGCAGCAGCCCCAGGATTAACCCCGCGGCGAGTCCGCTCAGAGCGAAGCCGAGCGTCCACAAAGCAGGCATCAGATACACCACTGGATGGAGCACAATATCGCGCACCACGGCGACAGGCGAGACAGCCACGATGCTGTTGTAGTGGGCCGACATAACCCACAACTGCCAGGCGGCAAAGATCAGCAACAGTCCCCAACTCTGGGATGAAGAAGCGCCGCATCATAGAAATCTCCGCGCGACATAGCGTTCCGCGGCATGGGCAGCCCCATAACCCGCGAGCGAGATCAATGCCACCAGCAGCACGGCCGCCCACATCAGCGGTATCTCAAAGTTCTGCATGGTGTTCAAAATAACGATGCCTAGCCCCGTGGGAGCCCCGAACCACTCCCCCACCACGGCGCCGATCATCGCAGCGGTGACAGAAACTTTGACTCCGCTGAGAAAGGAGGGCGCCGCGGAAGGAAGATCGAGGTAGCGCAACCGTTGCCAACGGCCGGCCCCGAAGGTCGTCATCATCGCGCTCAGCCCGGCGGAGGCAGTGCGCAGACCAGCGGCCACGGCAACATAGATGAGGAAGAAAACCGATATGGCCGCAAGCAACGCCGGGGTCAGCTCCCGGCTCACCAGCAGGATGAAGATCGGGCCCAACACAACCGCGGGAATCGCGTTGACGGTCACCGCCAGGCGATCCAGTCCCGGCCGCAGCGGGGGAAGCAGATACGAAACCATTGCGGTTGCGGTTCCCAGCAGGGCGCCCGCAGCAAAGCCCGCCGCGGCCGAGCTTACCGTCGCAACAGCGGACCGGTAGAGCAAGGCCGCGAATCGGGGCTGAAGATAGACCCGCAAGACGCTGCCCGGTGTGGGAACGGTAAGCCCGGCGGCGCCTGAATGGGCCAACACCTGCCAGGCAGCCAGAAGACCGATCTGCGCCAGGACAACATAGACGATCGGTTTCTTTTCGCTCTGCACGTCAGTGCTCCAGAAGTAAAGTCAGGTGATCGATCAGCTGGTGAAACTGCTCCGAGCGCATGCAATCGATTCGGCGCGGCCGGGGGAAAGGCACAGGGATCGCCTCCACGATCACGCCCGGCCGGCCGCTCATCACCACCACACGATCGGCCAGAAAGAGCGCTTCGTCCACCGAGTGAGTCACCATCAGCGTCGTCAGGCTTCTCTCCAGCCAGATTTGTTGCAGCTCCAGATTCATGCGCCGCCGGGTGACGGCGTCGAGTGCGCCAAAGGGCTCATCGAGCAACAGCAGCGTGGGTTCAAGACAGAGCGAGCGGGCGATTGCGGCGCGTTGGCGCATGCCGCCGGAGAGCTGGCTGGGCCGCGCCTCTTCGAAGCCCTGCAAACCAACCAGCTCGATCAAGTGCTGCACCCGGGCGTGAGTCAACGGGCAGGCCGGCAATCTTGAACGGCAGGGCGACGTTGGCCTTCACCGAGAGCCAGGGCAGCAGCGCATGATCCTGGAAGGCAATTCCCAACCGGTGCTGGTCGCGCAGCAGCGCCGGTGATTCGCCATCCACCAGAATGGACCCGGTCGATACCTGCTCCAGAGCAGCAACCAGGTGCAGCAGCGTGCTCTTTCCGCAGCCGGAGGGGCCAAGGAGAGCGACGAACTCGCCATCCTCGATGGTCAGGTTTACGTCCTTGAGCGCAAGCACGGAGTCGCGTCGATCGAGAGCATACGCTTTGCTGACGCCATGGATCTCAACCTTGGCCATAGGTCAGGCGATGGCCCTCTCGAAGCGCTCCATGAGAATGCCGTACTGCCGGCGCAGCCGCTCCTTCATGGCCGCCAGATCGACAGTGAGCAGAACGCGGTCTTTCATCACCACCCGGCCATCGATGATGACAGTCCTCACGTTGGGGCCGACCGTGCTCTCCGCCAGCGTGATCATGGGATCGTAATTCGGAAACTGCGCATGGCCGGTGGACTCGACCAGGATCAGGTCGGCCAGCTTGCCTATTTCAAGCGACCCGATATGCCGCTCCAGCCGCGCCGCGCGCGGCCCTCCGCGTATGGCGGCACGCAGCATCTGCTCATGCGTGATCGGGCGGATCGATGTGGTACGGGGTTCCTCCCACCGCCTGCTGTCCGACTGTGGCTGCATGCACAACCTCGAACATATCCAGGCTGCCGCGGGTCGCCGCGCCATCGGTGCCCAGGCCCAGACGGATCTTGCGCTGCAGCATCTCCAGCACCCGCGGCGCGCCCATGGTGTAGTTGTTGAACGCACAGTGACAGGCCGATACATTGCGTGCCTGGTAGAGGTCCAGCTCGTCCAGGCTCAGCAGCACCGAGTGGGCCGCGTGGACATTGGCGTCGAGAGCTCCGATGCTCTCCATGTACTCGGCCGGCCGCAGGCCCCATTTGCTGATGGCATAGTCCACCTCATAGGTTCCCTCTGCCAGGTGGGTGTGGATGGGCGTGTCGAGCTGCGTCAGCCAATGCGCTCATGCCGCGCGTCAGCTCAGTCGTGTTGACCATGATCTGGCGCAGTGAGAGCCAGGCATTCACACGCGGATGATGCTGCCAGCGCTTGACCAGCTCCTCATTTCTTTTGAGAGCTTCTTCGGTAGTGAAGCGCGAGCCTTTGGGAATGCTCTCATCCATGTCCATGGTGGAGAGCGCGATGCGGCCGCGGATGCCGATCTCGTCCGCGGCCCGTCCCATCTCATCCGGGAAAGGTCCGCCTGCTTCGAGAAAGCAGGTGGTGCCGCTGCTGATCATCGAGGCGTAGGCAGCCAGCCCACTGCAGTAGACATCCTCGGGTTCGAGCCCGCTTTCAAACGGAATCAGGTAGCGGGACCACATGGGGCTCTTCAACTCGCCCCGGCGGCGAATGGCGGCGATCTTGCCGTGCAGAAACTGCTGTGCGGTATGAACATGCGCATCGACAAAGCCGGGCATGGCGATCAGCCCGCTGGCATCGATCGTCTCCCGGGCATGAAAATGTTTGCGCGCTCTCCGCCGTGGGCCCCATCCAGGCGATGCTGTTGCCCACGATGGCAATGGACGCGTCGCCGAGTTCCGTGCCGTCATCATCGAAGGCGACGATGCTGGCGTGATGAATCAGCAGGTCGGCCTCTCTTACATCAGTCATGCTTCTTTCCTTTCGATTGCCAGGCTTTGGTAGGCCTCCTGGAGCAATGACATGTCCATCAGCCGCGAGGGATCGGGCAGGTTGGTTCGACCGGCGGCGCTCGCCGCGCCATACATGTTGTTGACCAGGTCCTGCTCCGAGATCCAGAAGGGACCCGGGGATCCGGGCGTCTGGTACAGCGGCAACTGCAGTTGGTTGGTGCGCAGCTCATGCTGGAAGGTGAGGCCGAGATCGACACCGAATTTGTCCACCGCAAGCCGCGCTGCATAGGCCGGATCAAGCATCATTCGCTGCCCTGCCCCGGAGGCGGCCCTTGAGCAACCCGACCAGCTCAGCTCGTCGCGCGTGCAGCGTTGGCCGGTCGACAAACAGCAGCGTCGATGGGACCTTATACCCGAATTGGTCGAGCCTGGTCACAATAAAATCCACGCCGGGACGCATGCCCATGTCTTCAAGCATGAGCGGCTGGTTGGTAATGAAACAGTAGTACGCGTCTCCCGCGCCATTGAGCAGCGCTTCCGGGGAAAAGCCGACGGGGATCAGTTGATAGTCGGGCGGCAGATGATTCAGCTTGAACATGGCTTCGATGGCGGTCCGCTCGCTCGGCCCTTGTACGAGAAAGCGAGCATGAGGAAGGTCGGCCGGCGTGCGGACCGGCCGCCGGGGCAGAGACATCAACGCGGCGGGGTGCACAGGAAAGATGGAACCAATGATCACGAAGTCATTGCCGCGAAGGCACGCATCGAGCAGCGGCAGCCACTCCGCTTCTCCGATATGGGCCTGGCGCGCGGCCACTTCGATAACTGGCTGCGGCGCGTTGGGGCCGCCGGGCCACACCTTCACGGCAACTTTTTCCTGGGCGAAATATCCCTTCTCCAGGGCCACCCACAGATCGGCATACTCCACGTTGGGGACCCAGCCCAGAGCCAAGATGAGGTCTCGCCGGTCCAGAGATTTGCAGGAACTGAGGAAAGGAAGCGAGGCGGCCAGCGCGGCGCCGTTGCGCACAAAGCTCCTTCGACTCCATTGGGGCGTGTGCTCCATAGAATCCAATATGACAGGTTCTTACTCTTTGGGGTCCGGAGTGCGGCCGAAATTGTTGGTTAGGTAGTCTACGATTTCATTGAACTGCTCATCGGTCGCGGAGGCTCCATGCTGCGCCATCCTCTGCACCGTCCCTGTCCACTCGTCCCGAGTCTGGGGATGGGTGGTGATCAGGTCAACTGAGTGGCAGCTATTGCAAACCTTCTGCACCAGGTCCCTGCCGTTGCCTTCCGGCAAAACATGCGCAATGCTCGGGCCTGTCCCTGGCAACCCTTTCCCGTCTAACGCGAACGCTACCAGGTTCTCACCTGCTGCGACTGCGACGTATTCTTTTCCGCTCTTGCCGGTGTACACGATGGGAATTGCCAAGGGTGCCTGGTCCAATTTGAAGGACCAAAACTCTTTGCCGGTCTTCGTTTCCAGAGCCCGAAAATATTGGTCGAGTGTGCCGGTCATGAAGATGAGACCACCCGCCGTGGTCGTAGGACCTCCGCGCGAACTCGGTGCTCCGGTTTTGATATCCGCTGGAATTCCGGCCATGGTGCCGTAAGGCACCTGCCAGGCAATGTCTCCGGTGTTCACATCTACTGCGGTAAGCCGGCCCCAGGGCGGAGCCCAGCAAGGCCAACCGTTGGCCGAAAACGAGTACGCCGAAAACGAAATCGCCGATTGGGCCGAGCTCGGCTTGGCGCTGTACAAGAGCGGCGATTGACCATCCGGATCCGCGTAGAGCGGTGCGGGCTTTGGATTCGGCTGGTTTTCAATGAAGTGAAGCGCACCGGAATCCGTGGTATTGATGATGTAGTATCCGAGTTCGGGATCGAAGGCTCCGCCCCACATCCAGGCTCCCCCCCAATGATCGGGAAATTGCAGAGTTCCATTGGGGGAAGAGGGCGTATACGGACCTTTGTTTACGCCACCCCGCTGCAGGAATTTTGCATACCAGTCGCGGCATGCGGCCTCGTGTTGGGGAGTGATCCTGGCGAAGTCATTTTCGGTAAAGGTTAGCCGGGATAACGGTGGAGGCTTGAGAGGAAACGGCTGAGTCGGTGAATACCATTCGCCGGGTGCGTCTCCTGCGGGCACGGGGCGCTCTTCGGCGCCGTAGATTGGCTGCCCGGTCACCCGGTTCAGAATGAATAGCAGAGGATTCTTGGTGATGACCGCGACAGCGGGGATTCTCTCACCGTGATGAACAACGTCGAAGAGCATGGGCGCCGCGGGCATGTCGTAATCCCAGAGATCATGATGGATCGCCTGGAAATACCACTTCAACTTCCCCGTATTCACATCGACGGCAACCAGCGAATTTGCAAAGAGGTCAGGACCCGGACGATCCACGCCGTAGTGATCGTTGTTGATCGAGCCCACCGGCATGTAGAGGATTCCGCGCTTCTCATCGATCGTGAAGAAGGACCAGACATCGCCCCCGGCAATGTCCTTCCAGGCATCGCCTTTCCAGCTCTCGTGTCCCCGTTCGCCAGGCCGGGGCACGGTATGAAAGGTCCACACCAACTTGCCGGTGCGCACGTCCCAGGCGCGCACGTCTCCGGCGGGGCCCTTGGAGCCGGTTTCGTCGTCAATGTGACTGCCGGTGATTACCAGGTCCTCATAAATCAGCGGCGCGGAGGTGAGCCCGTAGTGCATGCGATCGGATAGCCCTTCATCACCTCCGGCGTTTTGAGGTTGACGATGCCATGCGCGCCGAATTCTTCCACCGGGGTACCCGTCTTCGCGTCCAGCGCATAGAGTTCGCCCTCTTCCGTACCGAACAGAATGCGCGCTGCCCGCGCCTTGTCGCCTGGCCAGTAGGCCATACTTCGCATGGACGACAACCCAGGGCCCCGGTAAGGACAACGGGGTGCGGTATATCGCCAAAACTG
This sequence comes from uncultured Acidobacteriaceae bacterium, assembly GCA_963785315.1. Lineage (GTDB taxonomy): Bacteria > Acidobacteriota > Terriglobia > Terriglobales > Acidobacteriaceae > PALSA-350. The sequence continues at coordinate 562,475 of CAWAUX010000005.1, forward strand.
CTGACCGGTTTCGGGGTCCAGCGCAGCGACGTGACAGAAGGGCCACGATACGTACATGCGGCCGTTCACCACCAGGGGCACGGATTCTATCGTCCTGCTGCCGGTGCCATCGGCTTCGTGAGTGAGCCTGTAGGTCCACACCGGCGCCAACCGGGATACGTTCCGCACATCGATCTGCTTGAGCGGTGAATATCTCTGAGCCTGATGATCGTGGCCGACATCTGGCCAGCCTGTTTGGGCATGCACGGGCAAGAGAGAAACGAAGACGACGAAGGCGATGATTCGCAACGCAAGTACTCCCTGCTTGACAGGAAATCCGGAATTGCCGAGTGTACCGGTTGCGATGGCGCAAAGTCACCTCGTCATCATCTCGTCAACCAGGCTTCGAATCCGATGGGCGAGGAGTCAATCCGCGGCTCGACCCAGCCTGCTTCGATGGCCATGCGCCGGATCTCTTCCAACCGATAGGCGCGTTTGATCAACATACCGCGGAAGACCAACATAATGAACCAGCGGTTCAGGCGGCTTACGCTCAGCCCATCCACATACCGCTTCAGCTCCCCGACCTTTACGTCCCGCCGCATATCGATCAGAAGGGCCGTCCCACGCGGACGTAGAACGCGCCGCATCTCCGACAGCGCCTTCACCGGCTCAGTGAAGTTCTTAAACGCCGCCCGGCAGACGACGAAGTCCATAACACCATCCTCTACCGGCAGAGCCGCCGCGTTGCCCACTTCGAACCGCGGCTGCACACCATCCGTGGCCGCGTTGCGCTGTGCGAGGTCGACAAAGGTCTTGCTGATGTCTACCCCGCGCACCTGCAATCCCCGTTTGGCCAGTTCGATCGAAAGAAAGCCCGGGCCCGGCGCTACCTCGAGTACTGCGCCGCCGGAGGGAACCGCTGCCGCGATGCGCAGCGCCAACGCTTTGAACTCTGACATGTCTTTGCGCGTGGTGCGGTCATACCAGCGCGCCGTGCTGCCTTCCATGCCCATTCCCTTGTAAGCTTTGACTGTTATGGTCATTTTGTTCATCCTCCATGTATCTTATAAAATAAGATACATGGATAGTAAGGCATATTGAGTGCGCATGTCTATATCCACTAAAGCCAAATCGCGCCGCGTTGCGGCTACCAAAGCGGACCTCACCAAGTTGCCGGCGCCGGTCACTACCGCCGACCGCGTTGTCCTCGAGATCCGCAAGTTCATCGCGGCAAGCATCTTCTTCAATGCCCAAGCCGCGGAAAAGGCCGGCCTCGGCCTCACCGACATGCAACTGCTCCATATGCTGCAGCTCTACGGTCCCTCCACGCCCAGTCGCCTGGCAGGATGGACGCGCCTGAGCAGCGGCGGTATCACGGTTGCGCTCGACCGGCTGGAGAAGGCCGGCTACCTCCGCCGCGAGGCCAACCCTGCAGACCGGCGCAGCCTGCTGATTACGCTCATACCCACCCGTTTATCCAAAATTGCCGCCATGTATGAAGGAGTAGAAAACGAGACCCGTCGCCTGCTTGGGACGCTGCCGCAGGCCGATCTTGAGGCGGTGGTGCGTTTCTTTGAGGCCATGCAGGCCGTCAGGACTAGCGAAGGGCCGGCGCAACCATAATCAGGAGCGGCGCGGAGAGCGACGGGCGGTCTCGGTGACCGCCGCGTCCAATTGTGCTGCGATCGCCGGGAAGGCCGCAGTGGGTCCGTTCCATCGCAGTTGGTCCACATCGTCGAAGAGAGGGATGTCAGTGCGCAGAGTAGCCAGGGTTCGGAACAACTGCGCGTGCTCCCACTCGCGAATGAGGGTGGCTGCGAGAGTGCCCGCGCTGGCCGCGTTCACGCGCCACTCACGATGGTCCTTGGGGATGGATTCCAGATGAACAAACTTGGCCAGGAGGGCAGCCGAGGACTTCGCACCCCAGCCAGGCAACCCCGGATAGCCATCGGCCGAATCGCCCACCAGCGCCAGGTAATCCGGGATGGACTCCGGCGATACGCCGAACTTCTGTATGACGCCAGCTTCGTCAAACGTTACGCGGGTGCGGCGATTCAACTGAACGACACGCGTGCCGCGAACGCATTGCGCTAGATCTTTGTCGGGCGTGCAGATGATTACACGATCGACTCGCGTATCCTGTGCCGCCAACGCCGCGGCGGCCGCGAGGGCATCATCGGCTTCGAACTCAACCATAGGCCAGACGACGATTCCCGCTGCGGAGAGGACTTCCTCGAGCAGTGGGAACTGCGCCAGCAGGTCGGGTTCGACGCCTTCGCCCGTTTTGTAGCCGGGCCAGAGTCCGTTGCGAAACGACTCGATTACGTGATCGGTCGCGACACCTACGTGGGTGGCGCCTTCCTTGAGCAGGCCCAATAAGGACGCGAGCACTCCACGAACAGCCCCTACCTCCCGGCCCTGGGAATCGCGTGCCGAAGGCATCGCGTAGTAGTGCCGGAATAGCTCGTATGTGCCGTCGATTAAATGGATGTCCAGGGCGCCGCTCCAAAACAACCCTATAGCAGCAGAGCCTGTGGGATCAATTAGTAGTTCCTTCGGCTGGTTTCCTCATCAAGGCTGGGTGGGATTCCACCGATGTTGACCGCTAAGTGCATCAGGTGAATCGAGAGTCTGCGGGAAAGAGCAGTGGAATCCCACATCTCGCGAAAAACGAGCGAGATATGGGGCACCCAGCCTTGGTGAGGGGACCAGCGGCAGACGTTATTAGGGCAACATACTTTCTACCGAAGCAAGGCAGATGCAGCCCACAGGACAGGAGCTTGTCCGTGGAAGTCGCCGGTGATGCGTTTTCTTTCCATGTAGTACTCGTAGTTGTTCTTTTTGCCGGTGCCTTCGCAGACGCTGGTAATGTTTTGATTCTGGTCGATGTAGCCGGCGACGGCAATCCATGCGCTGCGCGCGGCCGGCCCGTAGGTCTTGGCATCGAGCCAGCCGTTTTTCACGCCGGTGATCAGGGCGAACGTAAACATCGCCGAGCCGGAACTCTCCGGCCACGCCTCATCGTGATCGATCAGTTGACGCCACATCCCATCCTTCCCTTGATACTTCAGCAGCGCACTCATCATCGCCAGGTAGCTTTTGAGAATGCGTGCCCGCTGGGGGTGATCCCGGGGCAGATCGCGCAGCATCTCCGCCATGCCGGCGGCCACCCAGCCGTCTCCACGACCCCAGTAGAACGGGACGTCCGGCGCGTGATAAAAAAGTCCGTTGGGTTGCTGCAGCTGATCGAGATAGGCCACCATCTCGGCCGCATCCCGATCCAGATACTTTTTGTCTCCGGTCGCGCGATACGCCTCCAACTGCAGGATAGTCAGCATGTACATATCGTCGATCCAGAAGCGGGTCTCTGCTGATAATCCGTCCGGCCGTGGATTCTCCCATTGCCGGTCGGCCCACGCCTTGCCAGCCGCAAGATACTTCGGATCCTTGGTCTCTATGGCGATCTCCAGCGGCACCACTCCAAAGATGGAGTCGTCCACATGGTGGCGCACCGGAATACGCGCCGCCTCTGCCCCGCCAGGCATCAGGGGTTCAAAGCGATGGATCAGCTCTGTGCGCAGCGCGTCGTCATGCGTCAACGACGCAAAGGTGAAGCCGCCATACCAGGTGCCCACTTCGGAGTAATGGATGGTTGCGCCGTATTGGTGCGGACTGGTGACGAAATGCTCGGCAACTCGTTTGCCCACTTCCTGGGGAGAGAGCCCGGCAGGCCAGTTGGTGAAGTAGGTAGCCTCTTGCGCGAACGCAGTTAGATTGAGGGCAAACACCAGTGACGCGCAGAGAGATGTAATCTTGAGTTTTTCCAGCCTCATCATTTCACTCTTTCCCCGGCAGATTCGTGAATTCCAGAGTCATCTTTATCACGCCCTGTATAAGCTACATCAAAGAACTAAGCCCCGGTAGAATCCACGGCCTTTCCGGAGTAGCATCAACCGGTACAGCTCATAGAGTCATTGGCTATCCCTACCAAAGTCGATGAGCAGCCCACCGCCGCAGCGGCATGGCTACCGCCCGGAGTGATGCGCCCGTTCGTGCTGATTACCGGGCTGTTCTTTCTCTGGGGCATTCCCAATAACTTGAACGACGTGCTCATCCGGCAGTTCATGAAGTCTTTCGAGATTAGCCGGTTCCAGGCTGGATTGGTGCAGTCGGCGTTCTACCTCGGCTATTTTCTGCTCGCTCTGCCGGCAGGCCTCCTCATGAAACGCCGCGGCTATAAATCAGGATTCCTGACCGGCCTGTTCTTGTTTGCGGCGGGCTGCTTTCTCTTCCTTCCCGCGGCATACTCCGGCAAATATGGATTTTTCCTGGCGGCGCTTTTTGTCATGGCCAGCGGACTCGCTTTTCTCGAGACTGCGTCCAACCCCTTCGTTGCCCAGCTTGGCCCGACGGCGAGCTCGGAGCAAAGACTGAACCTGGCACAGGCGTTCAATCCGCTAGGCTGCATCACCGGAATCCTGGCCGGCACCGCCTTCATTTTCTCCGGCGTGGAGCTCTCTCACACGCAGGTCACCGCCATGCAGGCTGCCGGCACGTATGCCGCGTATCTGCATAAAGAAACCATGCGCGTGGTTGCGCCCTATTTTGCATTGGGCGGACTCGCGTTGCTGTGGGCAATCCTGATCGGAGTCACACGGTTCCCTGCTTTTATGGAGGCGCGATCGCACGCGGCCGAAGTAAGCGGGGACTGGCGCGAGCTGCTGCACAAGCCCCATTTCCTGTTCGCCGTGCTCGCGCAGTTCTTATACGTGGGCGCATCAGTGTGCACCTGGAGCTACTTCATTCCGTACGCGAAGGAATATGCCCAAACGACCGACCGCATCGCCGGAATTCTGTTGGCGTGCAGCATGGGTCTTTTCACCATCGGCCGCTTCGTATCCACGGCTCTGATGCGCCGGCTTTCACCCAGCAAGATCATGACGGCGTACGGCCTGCTCAATGTTGCTCTGCTGCTGGTGGGAATAGGCTCGCCAAGCTGGATGGGGCTCATGGCCATCCTGTTGACCAGCTTTTTCATGTCCCTCATGTTTCCCACGATCTTCGCCATGGGCCTGAAGGATCTCGGCCCCAACACCAACATCGCCGGCTCTTTTCTGGTGATGGCGATCGTTGGCGGAGCAGTCATGACGCCCCTGATGGGCTTGCTCGCCGAGTTCCTTCACAGCACCGCGCTGGCTTACCAGATTCCTCTCTACGGAAACCTGGGCATCGCTGCCTACTCCCGCTACATGGCCGGCTATAGCAGGAGAAGGCTGACGATCTCGACCTTTGAAATTTAAAATCTGCCCCATCTGGTTGCTTTGTGCCTTACCGATTACGCAAAATGGTTCACTATGGTCGGTTTGGTCAATTACGCAAAGGATCCCCACTCGGTCGAGCTTCGTGAACTCCCCGTTCCCGGCATTGGTGAAGAAGACGTTCTATTCAAGGTGGAGGCCGTCGGCATTTGCGGCAGCGACCTGCATCAATACGCCGGCAAGCAGAGTTGGCCGGTCAATTACCCCGTCGTCCTGGGGCATGAATTCGCTGGTTACGTTGCTCAAGCCGGTAACCGCGTAAGCGGCTTCAAAGAGGGTGACCGCGTGGTGAGCGAAACTGCCGCCCTGCTGCCGCCTGACTCGGCGTTCATCCGCCAGGGACTCTATAACCTGGATCCGAAGCGGCTCGGTTTCGGATACGGCGTCGATGGGGCGATGGCGCCCTTTGTCCGAGTGCCTGCGCGCTGCCTGCACCGCGTTCCTGCCTCGTTGGCACTGGAGAAGGCGTCGCTGACCGAGCCATGCTCGGTTGCCTATAACGCAGTGTGCGTCAATTCCCACCTGCGGCCGGGGGATACGGTCGCGGTGATTGGGCCGGGGCCGATCGGACTGCTGTGCGCGATGATGGCGAAGCTCTCTGGAGCCGGACACCTCATCGTGATCGGCATTCCTGCCGACGCCAAGCGGCTGGAGGTCGCAAAGCGAATCGGGGCGGACACGGTTCTGGGCGCGCAAGGCGAAGACATTGCTGAATGGGTCAGGAATTTCGGCGACGGCTATGGTCTCGACCTGGTTATCGATGCTGCCGGCGTTTCCGCATCGCTGAAGCTGGCGCTGGATATGGTGCGTCCCGCGGGGCAAATCACCAAAGTTGGATGGGGACCACAGCCGCTCAATTTTTCTCTCGATCCACTGGTGCAGAAAGCGGCCACTCTGCAGGGCAGCTTTTCTCACAACTGGCCCATCTGGGAGAAGGTCATTTCGCTGCTGGCAAGCGGCAAGATCGATCTCGATCCGATCCTCAATCGCGTCTCCCCGCTCAACCAATGGCACGAGGCGTTTGAGGAGATGCACTCCGGCGTAATCGTCAAAGGGGTGCTTAAGCCATGAGCCAGCGACTGAAAGATAAAGTGATCCTGGTGACCGGCTCGACCACCGGCATCGGGGAGGGCATGGCGAGGATCTTTACGCGCGAAGGCGCGAAGGTCATGATCCATGGAAGACGGAAAGATGCGGCGCAAAAATTGGCTGCTGAACTGGGTGAAGCAGCGTCCTTCAGTATCGGGGCCCTGGACGATCCGCAGGTACCCGCGCGGCTCATCGCAGAAACGATCGGCCATTTTGGACGGATTGATGGCCTGGTTAATAATGCCGCCGCAATCGTCCGGGGAAATATCGAGAAGACCGATGCGGAATTATTCGACCGGACGGTCGCGGTCGACCTGAAGGCGCCATTTCTTCTTATTCAGGCCGCGCTTCCCCACTTCCGCAAACAGGGCACGGGACGAGTGCTGAATATCGGGTCCATTAATGCTTATTGCGGAGAGCGCAATCAGTTTATCTACTCCATCTGCAAGGGTGGCTTGATGACGCTGACACGAAACCTCGCAGACGCACATGGAGCCGAAGGCATCCGGGTCAACCAGTTGAACGTCGGCTGGACTCTGACCCCGAATGAATTCGCCTTGAAGATGAAAGAGGGCTTGCCCGAGGATTGGCCCAGCAGGGTATCCAGGACATTTGCTCCCTCAGGCCGGCTGCTCTCGCCGGAAGACATCGCCTGGGCTGCGGTTTACTTTCTTTCCGATGAGGCCGCACTGATTAACGGCGCGGTTCTCGATGTGGAGCAATACCCCGTCATTGGCCGGAATCCGGTAAAGGAAAGCGCTGACGGAACGCTTTCATGAAGCCCCGGCTAGCCGCATTTCCGAAATGCTACATGGATGAGCTGTGCGTTCATCGCACGATGACTGTGTTCGAATGGATCGAGCTGGCGGCAACGCTGGGCGTCGACGGACTCGAATTCTACGCGGGCTTCGTGGAAGACGATGAGACCTTTCTCAAGCAGGTCAAGGCCGCGCTGGAGAAGCACCATCTTGCCATGCCGATGCTTTGCTGCTCACCCGATTTCACTCAGCCCGATCCCCTTCTGTTACAGGCAGAGATCGAGCGCGAGAAGCGGATGATCGAGATTACTGCTTTCTTTGGGGGACGGTTTTGCCGTGTCCTCTCGGGTCAGCGCCGGCCCGAACTCACGCGGGAAAAGGGCGTCGCTCAGGTTGTCCGGGTGATCAAGAGCCTACTCCCCTTTGCCGAGGAACACGGCGTGGTCATGACCATGGAGAACCACTACAAGGACAACTATTGGCAGTACCCGGAATTTGCGCAGAAGATGGATGTCTTCGCCGAGATTGTCGACCAGATCGATTCGCCCTGGTTTGGAGTCAACTACGATCCTTCAAACACCATCCTGGCCGGCGAAGACCCCCTGGTGCTGCTGGAACGGGTGAAGCACCGGGTCGTTACCATGCATGCCAGCGACCGCTATCTGAAGAGCGGAACCATTGAGGATCTGCGCAAAGAGGAAAACTCCGTCGGCTACGCCAGCCGCCTCTCCCATGGAGTTATCGGCAAAGGCATGAACGATTACGACAAGATTTTTTCCGTACTGCATTCGGTTGGATTTAATTCCTGGGTTTCCATCGAAGATGGTTTGGATGGGATGGAGGAGTTGCGGGAATCGGTCCGTTTTCTCCGCGACCAAGATCGATTGCCATTTCAAGGACTAAGCCTGGAAACGATCGCACAAGGATCACCCATAGTTACCTTTGCGCGTCAGGGATATAAGTCCCACAACATCGTGCTACAAACTACACCGTATGGGCGTGCGAAGGAATGATCTGATCAGGCAACTCTGCCAGCCGGTCCTTCAAACCCCTGGAGAAAAGAGCATCCAGCGAAAACAATCCCGCCCCGAAGATCAACACCATGAGCGAGGCAAAGAGAAAGGTGTAGGGATCAGCGACATAGAATTTTCCCGGATCAGAGAAGATAGAAACAAGCGCGCCACGGTCGGCTGTCCAATAAGCAACAAACATGTTTGCAGCCAGCAATAAGCCTGTCAGACGAGACGCGAGCCCGAGAATCAGCAATAAGCCACCGAAGAATTCCAGCCCGGCGATGAAGTGGGCATTCAAGGAGGGAAACGGAATGTTAAGACTGGTGAAGAACCCTGTGATCTTCGCGATATGGTGCATCTTGCCCCACCCCGTACCCATAAATTGCCAGCCCCAGTAGAGCCGGACTGCCAGGAGAAAGGGTGATTGCAGGCTTGACAATTTCTCTGAGGTGGCATGATAGAGCTGAATGAGTAGTTTCATTTCGTCCTTCCGGATTTGCGCGAGCGACGCCCGTGACCAACACCGTTCACGGCATTAGAGAAGCTGCAACGGAAATAGTTACAAGAGACGATTGATCCAGGCTAAGAGCTTCGAAATAACACAAAGTGCCTGCGGCATTCGTCTATATACTCGAACGGTTCAAGCACATGCTCCACACTTGCACGTATCGAGAGGTCCGCAGATGCACGGGGAGAGAGATTGTATCTACTGCAAGGCGAGACCGAACCCTTTATCCTTCGCCGGAACCGTTCTGATTCTCCTGCTCAACCAAGCCGCTCTCTGTATGGCCGCGGAGTCTCATGACTCATCGATAAACCACGCCGCAATTTCCGCTGATTCGTCAATTGAGGCCGGGGGTAGCCGCTTGCGCATCGACATGGAAGGCGCGGCGCCGGATTTGCCTAAGAGCGCAATCGAGCAGCACATTCGAGAGGCCGCGCAGGCGGTCGCTCTCTACTATGGACACTTCCCGGTTCCTTCGGCCCGTATCGTGGTGGATGTCTCGCCTGGGCAGAACGGCATGCTGCAGGGAACCACCTGGGGTGATGTCGGCGGCTTCCCTGCGGTGACCCGTCTGCGCCTGGGCCAGCACACCACGGAGCAGCAACTGAACAGAGACTGGATCGCGACCCATGAGTTAGTACACATGTCGCTCGCTTCGTTGCCGGATGCGCAGCATTGGCTCGAAGAAGGGATCGCAACCTACGTCGAACCCATCGCGCGTGTGCAGGCAGGGCAACTGACGCCAGAGCGAATTTGGGGTGACATGGTAGCGGGCATGCACAACGGGGAACCGCGGGAGGGCGACCGCGGCCTGGATCGAACCCACACATGGGGGCGCACTTACTGGGGAGGGGCGCTGTTCTGCCTGGTCGCAGATATCGAGATAAGGAAACAGACGGACAACGCCAGCGGACTACAGGATGCCCTCAGGGCAATCGTCGCTGCCGGCGGCACCATTGATAAGGACTGGCCAATCAGCCGTATTCTAGCTATCGGCGATCGAGGGACGGGCACATCGATACTACAGGACCTCTATACCAGCTGGAGCATAGCTCCGGTTGCGGTAGATCTGCAGGATCTCTGGGGGCAGGTGGGAGTGCAAATGGAAAGCGGCAAGGTGATATTGAACAATACTGCGCCTCTGGCCAGGCTTAGGCTTGGCATCACGGCGGCCCCACACAATAAGTGAGATTCCACGCAATCCTTCCAACTAATTGTTTTTTTCTGATCAGCGACAAATAAGCAGCGACAGAAGTTTGTAACCTTCGCACCGTTACTTGCTCAAACATGCGCTACGAGATGAAGGGTTACGGCTCACCCGGTCTCGCAGGGCAAGACTCTCCACCCGCGCCAGAAGTTTTTCTGGGAAGGCACTCGGCATTTACAACGTCCAGCGCACCCGGTGCGCGGCCCCAACCAAGAAAGGTATTTGATCATGAAGAACAATTCCGCACATAGCCTCGCCCTCGCCGCTGCGTTTGCCGGTTTGCTCGGCGGCACGACAGCCCGCCTGCATGCGCAGCCGGCTGAGCAAAGTTCTACCGCGAGTGCATCCTCCCAAGCCGGTGTGCTGCTGATCGCGCAGAGCAGCTCGCCAAATACCACCAAGCACTCATGCAAAGGCAAGAACGACTGCAAAGGTCAGGGTGGGGGCGCGGATCCCGGCAAGAACGCTTGCAAGGGCCAAGGTGGCTGCGCCACCGATGGCAGCACGCCCCCGGCGCCTGCCCCTGCTCCGCACGCGGCCTAGTACCAATCTGTGTTGGAGGCTTGAAATCTCTCAAGCCTCCAACGTCTCTGTCTGCCTCACTCCGGGAGTTTACGATGCCAGCCAACCGATTCAATGGATTTACTAACTATGGCGCCGGTATCGGACTACGCGTACCTCATTACGATCACATCTTTTCCGAAAAGCCGGTGGTCGACTGGTTCGAGATCATTTCGGAAAATTACATGGTGGACGGCGGACGTCCGCTCAAGATGCTCGACCAGATTCTGGAGCAGTACAGGGTGGTTCAGCACGGCGTATCCATGTACTTTGGCTCGGCGCAGGCTCTCAATCGCGAGCATCTGAGACGTCTAAAAGTTTTGACCAGGCGCACCAAGACGCCATGGCTTTCTGATCACCTGTGCTGGGGCAGCGTGGATGGACGATACACTCATGATCTACTGCCTCTACCCTATACGTTTGAAGCGGTGCGCAATACCGCGGCGCGCATACGCCAGGTGCAGGACTTTCTCGAGATCCCCGTCGCGGTTGAGAACGTAAGCAGCTATGCCGAGTTCCATGAATCGAAGATGACAGAATGGGAGTTCCTCAATGAAGTGGTGCACGCGGCCGATTGCGGCATCCTCCTGGATGTGAACAATATCTACGTTTCCTCGCAGAATCATGGGTTTAATCCTATGGATTATGTGAACAGTGTCCAAGCGGGCCGGGTGGCTCAGATACACGTGGCCGGCCATTCCAAATTTGAGAAGTACACGCTCGACACGCATGATCATCCGGTGCTCGATCCTGTGTGGAAGTTATACGCGCGCGCCATTGAACGCGTGGGCCCTACGGCGACGCTGCTCGAGTGGGACGACAATATTCCATCGTTCGACGAGGTGCATGCGGAAGCGCTGAAAGCGAACCGCTACCTTGTTACTGCAGAGACCACCGCCTACGATGAACAGCCTGAGGAGGTCGGGGCATGAACCTTCTGGAACTGCAAAGACGCATGTCGGAGGACGTGAGGCGCCCGCTCACCCCTGATTTTCAGATGCAGACGACGACGGAGGAGGGATTGACTATGGGCGAGATCGCCGCCGGTTATGTGAAGCCCAATGGCCGCCTTACCTCGCTTGAACGCCTTGAGATCTACAACCGGCAGTACTGGTTTCGTGTCATTGGCTCGGTATCCGAAGACTTCCCGGCTCTCGAAGCGGTGCTCGGCTCGACGCGGTTCAATGCGCTGGTGTTGGCCTATCTGCGGGAGAATCCCTCGACCTCATTTACTCTCCGCGACTTAGGAGCGAAGCTGCCGGACTGGCTGGTAAATCATCCAGAATTCGCCGCGGCGCGGCACCAACTTGCCGTGGATGTCGCCCGCCTCGAATGGGCTTACGTCGAGGCATTTGATGGTGCGAGCCTTCCTCCTGTCTGCACTGCTGACCTCGCCGGCATCGGGGCAGACTGGAGGTTGCGTCTGCAGCCGCACCTGCAACTGCTGCAGCTGCATTATCCGGTAGATGAGATTGTACTTGCAGTTCGCAAACAGACCCCGGAGGGGGATATCGTAAGCAACGCCGCGCTCAAGCGGAAGGAGACCTGGCGCGCGGGCCTGCCTCGCATGCGTCGCTCTACGGTTCACCTCGCTGTGCATCGGTATGATAATTCTGTCTACTATCGGCGTATCGACCGCGAAGCATTCTTGCTCCTGAGTGCACTCAGCATGGGTGACTCGATCGCGACGGCAATCAGCATCGCCTTCGCGCGGAGCAGGCTTGGCCCTGATAAGCAGATAAGCACGGTTCAGGAGTATTTCGCGCACGCATCCGAGTTGGGCTGGTTCTGCCTACACAGCTGATCGATCACAACCTCTCAGAGAAAAACTCCCCATCGGGTATCCGGTGTGACACGATTTGCCATGGCAAATCACGCGCGAATCTTATAAGAGAGCACTACCTTCGGCTCAACCCTTCGCCAGGACTGCGGTCTACAGTTGATCTACGCGGTCCTCTACGCTGGTTTGCTGGGGTTTATTCGCTATAACCGCTATTCGTCGGATTCTCTGTTCCTACACGCCACGCGGTAGGATGGCGCCGGATAAGGGAAACGTCCTTCTTGGCGGAATCCGAGAAGAAGCCACCACTAGTCTCTATAATGCTATACAACGAGCAAGCGGTCGCCTCTGTGGTGGGGACTTTGTTGTCGGATGTCTGGCTCTTCTTCTAAACCGGTACATTCCAAAGGCGACTTGCGGCACATCCTCCCTCGCGAAGATGGCCGTACTCGAGGCGTCATCGCCTGGTCCAGCTTCTTCTTCGCCGTTCTGCAAAGTATTTGCACACTATTTCTTGCGCTCAGCGGCGTCCGTTTGGTGATTGGGATAGGTTCGGTGGCATTGAGTGCCGGCATTGTGGCGGCCTTAGACAAACTCCACGCAAACTGGATTCGATTACCGATGATGAGCCTCGCGGTTCTGGGTTCATTATTGAACGTGGCAGTTCTTTTGCAACTCCGCAGCCTGCGCAACCGTCCGGCTTCACGTTGGCGCCAACGCCCGTTGAGCTCAAAAGAGGTCCGGATGGAACGTATCCAGTGGGTATTGTCGTTGGCAACTCTTATTCTCATCGCAATCGAAGAGTGCTTACACATGAACCGGTTCCATAATCTGTAGCTCCCACCCAGCGTCGAAACTATAGCGCGCAAGGCGATCCCGCTCGCCGTTATCCAGCGCGGCACAGATTCTCAGTCGAGCGTTGGAATGCGTAACCTTTTGGCTCCGTTCGACTCTCATGAATGAATTTTAGCGATTTGAGAGGGTCCCTGGCTCCCTCAACCTTTTGGGCCCTCCCCAGGCAGGCGCGATCGCGCTTTAGCGATCTCAGCGTTCACGGTTTAATCAAATGGAGACCACCTTGCGATCAAAACAGCTTTTCAGGCACCTCCTGCTTGTCGTCATCTCAGCTTCATTCTCGAGCTTGAGTGTTTTCGCTCAGACGGTTAAGGGTCTACAGCCAGGCGAAAAGGCACCAGGTTTCGCACTTCAGGATCAGGAGGGTAAGCAGCAAAGCCTCTCTACGCTCGCAGGACGCAACGGTCTGCTGCTGCTTTTCTTTCGCTCGGCGGACTGGTGTCCCTTCTGCAAGGGACAGTTGGCTGATCTTGAAGGCATGCAAAAGGCGTTCGCTGCCAAGGGGATCAACGTTGCTGCCGTAAGCTATGACTCGCCGGCAATTCTGGAGAATTTCGCCAAGCGCCGTCTCATCACGTACCCGTTGCTTTCCGATACTTCTTCTTCGGTCATCGATGCCTTTGGAATTCGCAACGAGGAGGCCACGGGGATGCAGAAGGGTATTCCTTACCCGGGTTACTACCTCATCGATCGGCAAGGAATGATCGAGAAACGCTTCTTCGAAAGCGCCTACTACAATCGATTAACGGCAAGCAGCCTATATAACAGCCTTTTCGGCGATTATGCGCTTCCCGCACCTTCCAAAACATTACCCTCCACACCCTATGTAGCCATCCAGACCATTCAGTCTGATGTCGAGGTCACACCCGGCGCTGTCTTCCAACTTGCCGTGGCGATCATGCCGGGGCCAAACACCCATATTTATGCGCCCGGCGCGGAAAAGCTGAACTACCATGTCGCTTCACTCACGATTACTCCGTCCACGCTGTATAACGTGAGAGCGATAAGCTACCCCAAATCAGAAATGATGACGTTTCCTGAACTTGCCCAGACCGTACCCGTCTACACCGGCAGGACGGTCCTTACGACCTCGATAGCCGCTACCGTTAACAAGGAGACGCTGCAGGCTTTTGCCGCGGATCCCACTTTACCTATCAAGGGCACGGTCAATTATCAGTCCTGCACGCCGAAGGTCTGCTTTCCTCCGGTGACCGTTCCCGTTGCATGGAACATTCATCTGCGGCAGCTTGATGACGACCGTGTGCCTGAAGCCATGCAACACAAGTAAGAAAACCTGCCTACGTGCTTTCTGTAACCTTCCTGGCTTCGCCGGCTCCAATGATCGCTTATTCCACCTAGAGCCGGTGGATCCGCTTGGATTTGTATCGATGTTCAGGAAGATTGGTCGGCAGAGAAAGCCGGTGATCTCTTCGGACCATTATCGGGCATATCCTCTATGGACTGATTCTCGGCGTCAGCTACGCCACCTTTGATCGATTCTGGGTACGCTTGTTCATTCAGTCTGATCCGTTGAACAGACCCGCCGATGGACCTGGTCTGCATATTCTGAGGTCTCTGCAATGGGGCGCAACCGCCGGATTCGCAGGCGGCCTGGTTTCAAGCCCGGTCATGATTGCAACCGGCGTGCTCTCACGAGTGGCGGGAACAGATACCCATCTTTCGCTTTCCAGTGGCCTGGTCATACATTTGTTGATAAGCACGTTGATCGGCATGAGCTTTGGAATTCTTTTTCGTGACGAGGCGTCGAACCTGGCTTTCGGGGTGCTGTGGGGATGCGTTTTTGGGCTGATACCGACTCTGATCGGCCATCTGCTCTATGGTGGTTCCACAGCGTTTGTCTTCTTGCTGCTGGATCGACTGTACACGCGGCGCCTGATGCTCAATCCGCGTTTGGCAAGCCAGGAAATGCTTCGCGCGCGTCAGAGCGGCACTCCCGCCCCAGCATTATGGACGTACGCCATCGGACTGGGCATGCTGCTCCCAGTTGTATTGAGCTAGCCACAGAATGAACTGTGAATGGCTATCGATCGGCTGGATAGGCTGACTTGGTTCTTTTGGGCGGTTCGCGAGCCAGGACGGGACTTTTTGGGGGGGATGGCAGTCCGGATGTAGTTGGTGGGCAGCGAGGGACTCGAACCCCCGACATCCTGCTTGTAAGGCAGGCGCTCTAACCAACTGAGCTAGCCGCCCAACTGGAACGATGGTAACACGATCACGAATCAGGCGGACAGCCTGCATGTGGTCAAAGCCGGCCTGGGTTTAATTACACAAACGACAACCCGATCAGCGTATTATGGGCCGAACCTAACTAAACAACATTAAGGAGCGACTATGGGCTTACTTGGCGCCTTGACATCGATTGCAGGTGGAGCTTCCCCGGAACACCACGGTATAGCCGACGCACTTAGCCAGGTGATGCAGGAGCATCCCGGTGGAATGGATGGCATCCTGAATCAGCTAAAGCAAAATGGCCTCGCCGATCAGGTGCAGTCCTGGGTGAGCCCGGGAGAGAACAAAGCCATCAGCCCCGACCAGGTGCAGCAGGGCTTCGGCAACCAGGCCGTGGAAGCCATTGCACAACGCGCAGGGATCTCCCCGGCGGTGGCGAGCGGGATCATCGCCGTGGTTCTTCCGCTGGTCGTCTCCCACTTCTCTGGCAATAGTGGACAAACCGCGGAAGCAGGGGGCCTGGCAGGCCTGGCGTCCAAAATCTTCGGCAACAAAGCCTAGACGTCGAACCTGGGAGCTCGGCCGCTCTCAAGCTGGCCGAGCTTGCTCCCCTGTCTTGAGGCGTCTGTCGCCTCCGCTTGTTAACCTTATAAAGGAATACAGGCCAAGCGGCAGCGAAGGGACATAGGTTTTGAACAGACAGGAGATTCCACCAGCAGCGAGCCCGGCGGCCGCTTCCAGCGAACAGAAGGGCCGGCTCACCATCGGCGTCGATCTAGGGGGCACGAACCTGCGCATCGCTGCCTTCGATTCCGCATGGAACCGCCTGGCATATATCAATTTGCCCACTCGCGTCAGCGAAGGTCCCGATGCAGTGGTGGGCGACATGTGCGAAGCGATCCGCCGCGTGCTGGAGCAGTGCCCCCAGCAGCTGGCGGGTGTCGGTATCGGGGCCCCCGGCCCGCTCGAACTGCCCTCCGGAAAATTCCACCGCCCCCCAAATCTGCCGGGCTTCGATGGGTTCCTTCTTAAGGATGCTATGGAGTCGAAGCTGCAGACTCCCGTGATCGTGGAGAAGGACGCCAATGCAGCGGCGCTGGCGGAGTGGAAGAGTGGGGTGGGCAAGGAGATGCCGGGTGATTCCATGTGCATGCTGACTCTGGGCACAGGCGTGGGCGCGGGCATCGTTCTGGATAGAAAAATCTGGCACGGCATGATTGGGATGGGCGGGGAGGGCGGACACATTCCGCTGGTTGAGAATGGCTTCGCGTGCGGCTGCGGCGGCTGCGGCTGCCTGGAACAATATGCTTCTGCAACCGCCATCTGCCGGGCCGCGACCCGGGCTGCCGCTCGCGGCGGGGCTGACCGTATCGCCAAACTGATCGCCCGCCGCATCGCAGACAAATCTGAATTCACCGCGCGCGATCTGGCCGGTCTGGCCCGCGAAGGGGACGAGCCTTCACGCCAGATTTTTGCCGATGCGGGCAAATTTCTGGGTATGGGCCTGGCTATGCTGGTGAATGTGCTCAATTTGCCGCTCTATGTCATCGGCGGCGGAGTCGTGAGTGGTTGGGACCTGTTTGCTCCGCGGATGTTCGAAGAACTGCGCCGCCTGAGCTACATCTACGGGCTCACCGAACCCGGAGCGGATCAGAGCTTCACGCCGGGTAAGACGTACGTTGTCCCCGCGGCCACTGGCCCCGATGCCGGGTTGCTGGGAGCAGCGATGCTGCCGTACCTTGAGGCCGGCACTCTGTGATGCGCCGGATTTCCTTTTCCCAAACCAAACACATGGAGAATAGCGGCGAGGAACTATGAGGCGGTGTTTTAGCTGGATAGCTGTTTTGGGATTGCTCATCCTGTCGTCGTCCGTCTTTGCACAGTCGCATGCGCCGAAACTTATCGACGTGCATGTGCACTACAATGGCGAGCCGGGGTTTCTGGAACAGCTGCTCGACAGATTGAATGCGACCGATGGATTGGCTTTTTTGCTGACAACTCCAAATGGCTTTCCCCAAGCCAGTAAGTTTATACAGGAACATCCGGACCGCTTAATAGGTTTTGGGGATATCCGGCTGGACGATCCGAATGCTCTTAGCGAAATTGACCGGTTTCATGAGGCGGGATTTCGAGGACTGGGTGAGATTACTACCACGCTGAAGAATTACGATGACCCGGCATACTGGCCGCTTTACGATCGCGCCGATAAGTATCACATGATTCTTCTTTTTCATACCGGGATCGTGAATCGACTGCAGCCCGAAGAGCCTGCGAACATCAGCTTCGATCGGAGCCGGGTTACGCGGCTTGACTTGATTGCGCGGCACTGGCCAAAGCTGACTATTATCGGCGCGCATTTGGGAAATCCGGATTATGCGGAAGCAGGGGAAATCGGACGATGGGACCCGAATCTTTATTTTGACGTTTCGGGAACGACTCTCATCAAGAAGAAGGATGATTACAGGTTCTTCCGCTCTATTTTCTGGTGGACAGGAATCGTGAGCCCTCATACTCCGCCCAGCGGTTCCAGCGCCTTTGAGAAGCTGGTCTTTGGGTCGGATGTTTTTGGAGGAGATCTGCAGGAATTCGACAGTGCGCGGGCACGCTACCATGCGATGTTGGACGCCTGCGAGGTGCCGCAAAGCGCGCAAGAGAAGATTTTTTCGGGGACGATGTGGCGCATTCTGCAGACACAGCAGGCACAGGGTTTGGCGTCCGCTGCTAAAGTCGCGCCCTGACACAAAACATGAGAAAGTTGGCTCGTCCGACTGCGGTTGCGAAATTGGAGTATTGTCACCAGGGCTAAAGCCCGGTCGTTGGAAGATAGAGTCTTTTCGCGGGTTTGAAAACCCGCTACCCCGGACTGAAGTCCGGGGCTGGCACGATCAACCTGTAGCCTAATACAAGAGCGAGTGCGCTGCCGCGCGAATGAGTGGAAGGTCAGCTTGCAGGCGCTGCCGACGGCAACTCCTTGTGCACCGAGCCTCGGTACCCGTAATAGGCGATGTATATGTAGCAAAGCACGGGCAGAATAAAAGCGTGGTGAATGCCAATGCGGTCGGCCAGCGCGCCCTCGGCCAAGGGGATAATCGCTCCACCGACGATCGCTTGCACCAGCAAGCCAGAACCCTTGGCGGTAAGCGGCCCCAGCCCATCGACACCCAAAGCAAAGATACTGGGGAACATGACCGAATTGAATAGCCCCACGCAAATGATGGAGCCCATCGCCAGCCAGCCGGTGCTCAGCATGGAAATAATAACCAGGATGCAGGCTACCACCGCAACCGTGCCCAATACCGCTCGCGTAGGTAACTTCTGCAGTCCGGCCGCGCCGATGAAACGACCGATCATCGCCCCCAACCAATAAAGTGAGACCAAACCGGCGGCGGTTTTGACACTCATGTTGCCGATCTCAGGCTGGGTAAAGTAGTTGATGAGAAAACTTCCAATCGATACCTCAGCCCCGACATACAGAAAAATCCCCAGGGCGCCCAACACCAACTGCCGCTGCTTCCACAAGTCCCTGGCGGCCGTATCGGTGTCCCCCAGGGGGCGGAATTCCCGGGTGGTCTCGATCCTGGGCAGGTTGAACATCGCGATCGCAAGCGCCAGGACGGTGAGCGCTAGAGCGATGCCGATATAGGGAACCTTCACGGTAGAGGCTTCCTGCTGATGGTAAGCCAGCAACGCCGGGCCGGAGAGTTTCTGGAGCTGGCTCGACGACAACGGCGCCGCAGCCAAAATAAGTATTCCCCCCACATAGGGGGCAATTGTGGTCCCCAGCGAATTGAATGCCTGGGTAAGGTTGAGACGGCTCGATGCCGTGCGCGAAGGACCAAGCACGGTGACGTACGGGTTGGCCGCCACCTGCAAGGCGGTCACGCCCGTAGCCAGCACGATCAGCGCAGCCAAAAAGAGTTCAAACGATGGCACGTTGGCCGCCGGCACAAAGAGCAACGCCCCAACCGCCATCACCAACAATCCGACCACCATGGTTTTCTTGTATCCGATTTTCTCGATCACCATGGCAGAGGGTATGGCAAAGACAAAATAAGCGCCGAAGAATGCAGATTGGATCAACATCACCCGCGCATAGGTCAGCTCGAAAATTGACTTCAGATGGGGAACGAGAATGTCATTCAGCGCGGTGAGAAACCCCCACACAAAAAACAATGTGGTCACCATCGCCATGGCGCGGTAGTTGCTCGGGTGGTCGCTGCTGGTGACTGAGGTCTTGGTTACGGCTGCTTGAACCATGAAGTATGAACTCCGCCGGTTTCTGTGGTCCGTCTCGAACCGGGGCGGATCAGCATAGTTTGGATGCAAACCGGCAATGCCGGTCGCACGCCCAAAGTTAACACAGGGCTACTCCCGGACGGAAAGCGGGCGCTGCTGGTTCAGCCAACGACAACCCGGGCCATTGCCAACTCCAGGATCTCGCCGGTGAAAAGAAGGTCGGTGGTCTGCTTGCTGCGCTTGCGGTAAAGCGCTGTGGTCTCGCAGAGAGCTACGATGTCTTCCACCTCTGCTGGGTTGATCACGTTTTCTAGAATGCGCTCGCAGAATGAACTCTCGTCGAGGCCGTGCAGGATGAAACCGCGACGCTTGGCTTCGGAAAGGTAAAAGCTGGTCACCTCGGCGAGCATTTGCTGGGCGTCCTCCGGGATCTCCTCGCGATGGGCCTTGCCCACCTTGGCCCCGGGAAGCACCAGCTTGATGCCGAAGATGTTGTCCAGCTCGCTGTTGGCCTCGAAGGAGACCGTGGTGGCCGCGACCAGAACATTCTGGCGCTCAGAGGTGGTTTCAATCAGCGCGTCGAGCTCGGTGAGGACCTCAGGGTCGCCCTGCTGGTAGGCAAGGTCGATCCGGGGCAGCAACAACATCACCTTTTGCCATTTGTAGCTGCGCACCAGGCTCTTTGCTTTGGCTAAGGCATCGCTGTCCCGGGGATTGAACACCGTGACCACACGGTCCATCCCGGCCAGTTGCGCGATTCTCTGCGCCAGGCTCTTCTTGCCGGTCTGGTTAGGACCGATGATCAGTACCTCGTTGCCGATCTTCAGGTCCTGATACGCCGCGGGATTACGCGCGCGGTCGATCAGGTCGGCGATGCTGCTGAGCAATTCGTCCATGCCCGCCACCCTGGGCCGAAGGGTGCTCACCAATTCGTCTTCCAGGCTTAGATCGATGCGCTCCTTGCGCTTGCGATACTCGGTGATGAACTCGATGAATGCCGGCAAAGCGGCGACTGAACCGACGAACACAGCAAAGACCAGCACCTGCTCGGTAATCAGAAGAGCTGAGGTGTTGCCTGCCGCTGGGTCGAACATATGGGCAGGATAGCAGGGCATCCGGTCACCCGAACTTCCTGTACGCCGCACTAGACGCAACCACGTGTGCGGCTTTCATTAAGGAAAGCCGCATGAAGTTCGCCAACGCCAACCAACTACACAGGAAGTTCGGGGTCAAGGGTTATCTTCAGCGTTACCCATAACCAAAGATCAACATCCTGCTGCGAGGGGTTCCAATAGACTTCATAGGGCGTGGGAACCCTTCCAAGCATGGTGCAAACGAGCCTGGCGCGGGCCCTCGCCAGGTGGGTTGGAGTGGCTGTGCTAGTGGCTTTGTTTTGCGGCGCCGCGCAGGCGGATGGCGACAACCTGGCCCGGCTCCCGGGCAACACCAGCCGCGGTGCGCGACCGGAGCGTGACCAGGGCCGTGCGCCCGATAGCCTGCCCCAGGAACACATCCTTATGATGTTGCGGCGCAGTGAGCCGCAGGAACAGGCGCTGGAGCAGTTCATCGGCCGGCAGTACGACCCTCACTCACCTGACTTTCACCGCTGGCTTACGCCGCAGCAATTCGGGGCGGAGTTCGGGCCTTCGACCGGCAATATCCGCAAGGTCACCCAGTGGCTCACGCAGCAGGGGTTCCGGCTAAACAGCGTACCCGCGGGCGGCCTCTTTGTGGACTTCAGCGGCACCGCGGGCCAGGTGGCGCAGGCGTTCCACACCGAGATCCATCACTATCGCGTCCACGGAGAAGACCATTACGCCAACGCCAGCGATCCCTACATTCCGGCTACCCTGGCCCCGATTGTCTCCGGCTTCCGCGCCCTCAATGACTTCCATCCCCACCCGTCGGTTCACCATGTCGGTGTGGCCCATCTGGAGCGAAGCACGAGAAGGTGGTCGCGCTCAAACGCGGAGGGAGCGCATCTGACCTCGGCGGCAAACGCCCTGTACATCACCGGGCCACTGGACTTCGCAAAAATTTACGGGGTCGACCAGGTGTGGAAGGAACGGGTGGATGCACGGTCGTGGGCGCCGCCACTCGTCGGTACCGGGCAG
Source organism: uncultured Acidobacteriaceae bacterium (assembly GCA_963785315.1). Taxonomy (GTDB): domain Bacteria; phylum Acidobacteriota; class Terriglobia; order Terriglobales; family Acidobacteriaceae; genus PALSA-350. The sequence goes on from CAWAUX010000005.1 coordinate 584,083, forward strand.
ACCATCGGCGTGGTGGGCGAGGTCAACCTGGATAGCGCCGATATCCAGAGCTTTCGCGATTCGTTCGGGATCACCGCGCTGGGCCCCCACGGCTCGGTACAGATGGAGAATCCACCCGCGAGCGTATGCGCGGCGCCTGACCCCAGCGATAACGAACCGGAGGGGTATCTCGACGCGGAGTGGTCCGGGGCCATGGCGCCGGACGCTACGGTGGACTTTGTGGCTTGCGGACGACAGGGCGTCACCTCGGGGGCCGATTTGGCCGCGGCCTACATCATTCAAGACCCGGCGCACGTGAAACGGATCTCCGTGCTCAGCACCAGCTATGGCGATTGCGAGGCCCAACCCCAGAGTGAGGCCAACCAGTTCTACGTCTCCCTGTGGCAGCAGGCGGCGGCCGAGGGCATCACGGTGGTGGTCGCATCCGGCGATACTGGCGGCGACGGCTGCCAGTATGTCGGAGCCTACGCTACAGACGGCATCTCGGTGGTCAACGAAGCCTCTACGCCCTACAACATTGCCGCCGGGGGAACCGATTTCAGCGATGTCTTCAGCGGAACCACCAGCACTTATTGGTCCGCGGTCAACGGCCCCAATTTCGTGAGCGCGCAATCGTATATTCCGGAAATGACGTGGAACGAAAGCTGCGCCAGCCCCCTGGTTCTGGCCTATTTTGGCCAGGGCTTCGATAGCAGCTCCGGACCCAACGGATTCTGTACCTGGGCGGCGCAACAGCCGTACGATCCCTCTACCGGCTTCTCCCCCTTCGCGAATGCCTGGGCGGGGAGCGGCGGACAGAGCACGGTGTCGGCCCGGCCAGCCTGGCAGACCGGCGTCCCAGGGATTCCGCAGCAGGGCGGGCGGGCGGTTCCGGATATCTCCATGTTTGCCTCCGGCGGCGAGACCTGGTCCCAGACACTGATCCTGTGCGATTCGGCCCTGGCGGGAATGCCGGCGGGCACCGCGTGCGATTACTCTAACGATAATGACGTCTACGCCAACTATGGAGGGGGTACTTCGTTCGTTGCTCCCGCCTTCGCCGGCATCATGGCGTTGATTAACCAAAAGAGCGGGGATCGCCAGGGGCAAGCCAACTATGTCCTCTACCCGCTGGCCGCGGAACAGTATGTCAGCTATGGCAGCTCCACCCAGCCCAGCCTGGCCAATTGTGCGGCTTACCTGGGCCCGCAGGCGCTCGGTGGGTGCTACTTCCATGACATCAGCGCCACGCCGAACCCGGGGGCTTCGCCGTCCACCCCATTCATCACCGGGACTACTTCTGTGCCCTGCACGGGCACCGCCACCAGCGCCGGGACGTTCACTGACAGCAGCACAAATCCGGCTGCCAACAATGCAAACTGTTACGGATACCAAATCACTGTCACCGCCAATGGCGACTCGCTGACCAACACACCGGACTACTATGGGGTGCTGAGCACGGCGGATAATGGAGCTTCTCCTGCCTTCACGGCCGGTCCGGGCTACGATATGGCCACTGGCCTGGGTAGCCCCAACGTCTATAGCTTAGTCAACGCGCCGCAGTGGTCGGGCGGTGGCCTGGCAACCTATATCACTCTGGCGGTAAACCAACCGATCATCGACGCGGGACAGAGTGTAACTTTGCTGGCGACCGTAGAGGACCAGGGGCGCCTGCCGGTCCTGGGCGGCACGGTTACCTTCTACTCGGGGAATCAGGTTTTGGGTTCGGTGACCAACCAATGCTCGCTGCGCGGGATCTTTGGTCTGCAGGTGAACGGGTCAACCCTGGGAGGCGACGGCACCTACCCAAACATATTTGCCTCATACGCCGGAGGCACGCAGAGGTGCCGGCGGCAAACCGCAACCTACTATGGATCGCAATCGGCCCCGGCTACGGTCGTGGTGAGCCAGGGATTGCCAGGCGGGCTTCCTTTCCGGCTCCTGCCCCATGTGCCGGCAGCGCTGGGCGCGCGGTAAAAGTAATTTCCTGAAGGGTACGGCCTGAGGAGGTCTGTGTGCCGAACCGCAGATCCCTACGCGACCCCGGATTTCCTGTTGAGGTTGATCGCGTTGGCGAACTTCATGCAGCTTTTTTTACTGAAAGCGGCCCACGTGGCTGCTGGGGTGTGCTGCGTGGCAGGAAATCCGGGTACCCTCCGGTTCCACGGCACGCCGGGACTGGCGGGATGACAATTCCTTGGGAGAACTAACGGAAGGGAGACTTTTGTGCGGGAGCCGGGGCGCACAGCAGGTCTCCGTTTCGTCAATGGGACTACCCCTCTACGACTTGTAGCAGGCTTGTGCTTCCAACATACTGGTGGATACGGATGAAGCAAATGAAGCCGGGCGGGGCCATCTATTCACCTGAGTTTGATCTTGTGCTGGCTTGCCTTCGCTGGCCGCAAGAAGCCGTCGACGGCGATCGCATCCGGACTCTTGCCCAGCAGCCAATCCGTTGGTCTCACCTGCTCGAGATCGTCGACCATCATAAGGTGGTCCCGCTGTTCTCTCGTAACCTTGACAGATTCGCGCCCGGATACATGCCGGACGAACAAGCCGCAGGATTGCGTGCCCGCAGCGTGGCCAACGCCCACCTTTGCCTATCCCGTACCGCGCATCTGGTCGCTTTGCATCGGCTCTTCCGCGAGCAACAGATCGATCTCAGAATCTTCAAGGGCATTCCTCTGGCCATCACGGCCTTTCAGGATCCGGCGTTGCGCGATGCCGGTGACATCGATCTGCTGGTCGCGGAGAAGGACATCTTCAGAGCCGGGGAGATTCTCGAAACACAAGGCTACATGCGTTTCGATCCGCAGGCGCGGCTGACCCCGCGGCGGCTGCAGTCGTACCTGGCACACCAGAAGGATTTTTCCTATGAACACCCCACCACCGGCCTGGTCATCGATCTCCATTGGCGGCTTTTCCGAAACTCGTTCCTGCCTGCCAACGCCCGTCTGGAAGAGGTTGGTGAGGACTGGATCCACCTGGGTTCAGAGCGCATTCCGACCTTGCCCGCGCAACGGTTGTTGCTTTATCTCTGCGTGCATGGAGCACTCGACGGTTGGCTGCGACTGAAATGGCTGACCGATATCGGCGCCCTGCTGAACACCATGACCCCGGAGCAACTTTCCTCGGCGACGACAGCCGCGATGGACCAGCAAGCGCTGCCCCAATTCAGCGCCGCTGTGCTTCTTTGTCAGGATTTGCTGGGATACGACCCACCGGCGCTACCCCAGGGGCTTCTTGACCGGAACGATCGCAGAGTTGCGCACAGTCTGCGCTTCGCAAAACAGCTGATCACCTCAAACCAATACCGTCCGATACGAGAACGGATAGCCTCCCCACGATGGTTTCTGAACGAATTCCGTCTTAACACTTCTCCGCGTTATCGCCTGGATCTGATCCAACGATCTCTCTTTCGTCCGCGTATCTGGAACACGTTTGATCTGCCGGACGCGCTCTTCCCTGTTTACGGACTGCTCAGCCCTTTTGAGTGGTTTGCCTTTCACCTGCGGCATCGTATGGCTATGCTCGACCGGGCCCTGGGGCGCAAACGAGATCTCGCGGCGCATGCAGCACAGCGCACTCCGTGGACGCGCGCGCTTTTCCGCCGCCTGATGCAACTGCCGGCGGCCGACATTGCCCTGGCAATCGAAGCCGTGTGCATGCTCACCTTTTTTCGCGTTGCGCTCAATTTCCTACCGGTGCAAAGGCTCACTGCCTGGATGGGCAACGCCGCTCAATCATCACTTGCACAAGGGGAGCCGGCGCAGACGCTTCGCCGCATTGAGTGGTCTATCGACGCAGTGGTGCGTCATGTCCCTTTCACCTTCGTCTGTTTTCCTCAATGTCTGGCCGCGTACTTCATGCTGCGCCGCCGCCACATCGCCAGCAAGCTTTTCTATGGGGTTACACGCGATGCGGATCAGCTCAAGGCTCACACCTGGGTCAAAGTGGGAGATCGCACCGTGGTGGGCGGCGAGTTGGAGTCGCGCTTCACCGTCCTCACCAGCTTCCCCTGAGACTCGGAATGGTCTACCCGTCCAGCAACCATTTCTCCACTGCGTCCACGGTCGACTCAAGGTAATCGAGTCCCCAGGGACGGATGAGTCGATAGGCCCTGGCCTGCGACAGCACTCGTCCGCAGCGCAGAAAACTTTCCTGCCGCTGGCCCGTCGCCTCCAGCACGTATGCCTGGTGGGTGAGATTCAGCAACCATGGAAGTGCCTTCACGGGAGGCATCTCTTCGATTCGTAGCGAAGACGATTCCTGATTGCCCTCAAGAAAGACCAGTTTGCGAATTGGTTCTCGCTTCCCCGCAGTCTCCAGCGGCAGGCGATATTTGTCTTCCTCAGTGAACACCCGTTCCAGTCCTTCTGCTGGCCGTCCCAGGCGTTGCAAAGAATTGCGCCACAGCTTCAGCCAGGGAGCGGACGGAATCACCATCAACTCGCCTGCCGGAGCAGGATCGATGAGGCAAACGTCATCCGCTACCACGCGCCACCCCCGTTGCGCCAGGTGCGCGGCCAGGGATGACTTTCCCTGGCCGGAGCGAGCCAGAAAGGCGGTAACCCCCTGGCGGCCGTTTACCGGCTCGCTGCTGACCGCGCTAGCGTGCAAGGGAAGCAATCCGCGCTGCTGGCACAAGACTACGAAGACGGTGCCCAGCAGCCAGGCGCGCAGGTCGAGTGGACAAGCACCGGCCTCCGGGCTCACGACAATCTCCTGCCCATTGGTGACCAGATAACGTGCGACGCCATGGATGCGCAGGAGGTATTGCGATGGGGTCGCGAAGCAGTCGGGATCGAGCTCGACGGCGCCAGGTAAATGATCCGGTACCGCGCCCAATCGAATCCTGACCGGATGCGGGGTGGCTCCCTGGTGTTGAATGAGGGGTAATTCCGGGAGCACTATTTCAGAGAAAAAGGTAATACCACCGAGGAGGTACACTCCAGCCACCTTTATCATTCACTATCCCCAGAAAGAGTCAGCCACGTCCCTTGCGAGTTAACCTTTCGGTGGTATCCAACCGGCACTGCAGGGTTTAGTATCTACTCTAGTAACTATCACGTGGAGGAACGCATTGACGCTGGTTACCTCCTGCGTTACGCTCTAGCTGTATCGGGTGGCAGGGGCGTAAGTTTCAAATTCACGGGGTCCAGGGAGTATTCAATGATGAGCTACGACGCTAACGATCACGGCGCATCTGACCAGATTGCGGGCCAGGCGAAGAAGCCGTGGGTCACTCCGTCGCTCGAAATAATCGCCCTAGAAAGTGCCGAGGGTGGTACGAAGCCTTCGCACTCCGATGGAGGCGGTGGTCATTTCAACCGTCCTAAATCTTAAGGTCATTGGACTCCCATAGGTATGGAGAGTCGCCTTCGTTCGAAGGCTTCTCATTCGAGAAGTTACCGCAGAATTAAAACCCCAAATTGATCACTCCATCCGATCGGATCCCAGGACAATCAGGATCGGAAAGATGCGCTAGTTTCGTCGTATGAGTGCAATCGCGGGAATTTGGTCGTTTGAGGGCGGAGTGGGCGTCTCCGCGGCCTGTCGCGACATGCTCCAGGCGCTCAGCGTGTACGGCAGCGATGATTGCGCGCAGTTCACCGGCCCGTCGCTGGCCATGGGCCGCTGCCTTCTGCGGCTTCTTCCCGAAGATCGCTTCGATCGGCAGCCACTCTCGGGCGGCCTCGTCACATCGCTGGTGGCAGATATACGTCTGGACAATCGCGCCGAGCTGGAGGCTGAATTAGGTCTCTCCCAGCAACAGGCTGCGGAAATGGCCGACAGCGACCTGCTGTTAGCGGCTTGGCAGCGTTGGCACGAACAGTGCGTGGACCATCTTTCCGGCGCCTTCAGCTTCGCGATCTGGAACCAGCAGGAACAACATCTCTTCCTGGCCCGCGATCACACTGGCGAACGTCCGCTCTTCTACGCTTCCACGGCCAACTGCTTTGCCTTCGCATCCATGCCCAAGGGCCTCCACCGCCTGCCATTTGTGGGCGCGGAGGTGGACGAGGATTACATCGCCCGCTATCTCGCCCTGGTCAACATGCCGATCGAACAAACCGTCTTTCGCAACCTGCAACGCCTGCCATCCGGGTGCTCGCTCAGCATTCATCGTGAGAAGACCAAGCTCACCCGTTACTGGCGCACCGGCCAACTGCAGGATCTTCGTCTGAGCTCGCCGGAAGAGTATCTCGATTGTTTCCGGGAACGGTTCGATGCTGCGGTACGCTCGCGTCTGCGCACCCGCGGGGGCGTTGGCGCACAGTTAAGCGGCGGATTGGATAGTGGAGCGGTGGCTGCCACTGCGGCGCGATTGCTGGGGGCCGAAGGCCGCGAGCTCACTTGCTTTACCGCCGTGCCTCGTCCGGGCTTTGCCGGCTCGGGCAGCAAGACTCATTTTGAGGATGAGGGAGCGCCCGCGGCCTCAGTGGCCGCGCTCTATCCCAACATGCGCCACGTCCTGGTGGAGTCGAGCGGAACATCGTTTCTAGACATTCTCGATCACAATAACAATCTCTACGACCATCCCTGCTTCGGCCCCAGTAACGAGGTCTGGTTGAACGCCATCTTCGACCAGGCGCGGGCGAGGGGAGTTACCGTGCTGCTCAATGGAAACTGCGGTAATTCGACCCTCAGTTATGAGGGCATGGCGGCCTTCTCGACCTGGTTTCGCTCCGGCCAGTGGGGAACACTGGCGCGGGTGGCGCGGGAAGTCACGAGCACGCGAAGCGCTTCCCTGCGCTCGATTGTTCGTAGTGCGGTGTGGCCGTCGCTTCCCTTCTGGCTGCGCAGCGTTACCGATCCTCATATGCGTGGCTTCTCGCTCGACTACAGCATCCTGCATCCTGAGATAGCCCGGCGTCTTGATCTGGAGCGCATTGCCTTTCGTGATCACAACAGGAATTCTCCTGACGGCCGCACTATGCTGCGCACGCTGCTGGAGTATGGCGATATAGCCGACACTCCGATCGCGGCCCAGGGGGGATGGCAGCTGGATTTTCGCGATCCTACATATGACCGCCGGGTGGTTGAGTTCTGCCTTACCGTGCCGCTGGAAGAGTTTCTCCGCGGAGGTCAGTTGCGCTCCCTCGTCCGCCGCGCCATGGTGGGTCGATTGCCGGCCAGCACGCTGGAACGCACGCAACGCGGCCGTCAATCCGCGGACTGGTACGTGAATGTGGGAGCGGTCCGCAGCCGCATGGCGGCCGAGGTGGAGCGATTGCGGAGTTCTCCACTGGCAAGCCGCATGCTTGACCTGGCGCGCATGCGCTCACTGATTGAGAACTGGCCCAGCAGTGGGTTCGAACGGCCGGATATAAACCGCTCGCATCACATCGCGCTCACTCGCGGTTTCTCGGTGGGCAGATTTCTGCTGCAGTACGACCCGGATAAGAAAGCGATCAAGGATTAGCGCGGGGGGCCAGGATGTCTGCGTGAAGAGACAGATGAGAGTAGTCCAGGACCCCGGGGCCGAGAGCCAAGAGACCCCGGGGATGCAAGATCCAATCGTCGAGCTTCGGTGATCGAAAAGCTCCAAGCAGCATGGGTAAGATAGGACCGCCGAGGTCCTTCGACTCCGCGCTCCAAGCGCTGTATCACGCGATAAACCTGCGAGGCGCTTCGCTCAGGATGACGATTCTGTGGCAGAACTAGCGGAACGGAGATCTTTGTGCGGGAGCCGGGCGCACCGCAGGTCCCTCGGCTGCGCTCGGGATGACAAGTTGAGGGTGGTGACCTTTCTTAGGTGCCGTCATATTGGATGGACAGAAAAGAGCGGGTCCCTCCACTCGATACGCTTCGGTCGGGATGACAATTTCGTTTAAAAGTGATGACTGTGAGAGTTTTGACGAAAACATCCTTAGCCAAGTTAGCGCTTATGGGAGGATGTCCTCCCCTTCGGTGCTCCAGCGCTAGGGGGCCGCGGTTACGATCACGGTCACCGGTATTGCGTGCGAGATGGTTGTGCCTTGCGTGCCCGTCACCAGGATGGTGTAGGTGCCTGCCGCAGTTGGATTAGAAGTGGAAGTGGGTGGAGGAGTCGGAGGGGTGGTTGGCGGTGGCGTGTTGCTGCTGCTGCCACCGCCGCAGCCGATGCCGCCGGCGAGTACCGCCAGAACGACCAGGCTCAGCAAGGCGCGCCAGCTCCGCCGCCGTGCGGGAAGACCCAACAGGAAGACACAAGCCAAAGTAGCTCCCCCAGTGGCGGCGAACCACCCGAGGCCCCGGGTAGAAAGACCGGCAGACTTAACTGAGCCGGCGGCAGGGGTGGAGGCAACGATGGTAAGCGTCGCCGTGGTGTTTCCGTTCACCGTGACCGAGGTGGGATTCAGGCTGCAGGTCAATCCCGTGGGACCGGTACAAGCGAGGCCGACGGAGGCGTTGAAGCCATTAATGGAACCGAGGTTCAGCGTTGCCGTCCCGGTCGCGCCCGAGACGACGCTTACCACCGGGGTCTGCACCACCATGGAAAAGTCGGACAGAGGGTTGGAAACAGAGACGGTGGCTTGGGACTGAGTGTAAACGGCATCTCCAGAATACGTAATCAACACAGTGTTGTTGCCCTGGGGCAGAGAGTGATTCACGTTGTCAAAGTAAAAGTTCGCCATCGAGGTGTCACCCGATGCCGCAGCGAAGAGCTTAAGGCCTCCGGGGGTCAGGTCAAACCCCGCTGACTGAAGGTCGACCGTGCCGGTGGGCGCCGCGGATCCAGTCTTTCCAGTCACGGTGATGGATATGTTGATGGACGCGGAGGGCGAAGTTGTCGAACCGCTTGCCGTGGCCGCGGTGGTCGAGGCCAGCAGCGCGCTGGGCCCGGTGACCGTCAGCGTCGCGGGCAATGTTGTGCTGCCCGTGGAGTAGTTGCTGTCACCAGAGTAGGTCCCGGTCACGGCCACGGAACCTACCGCCAACGCGGTGCTTTGCGCAGCGGTGATGGTATACGTCGCCACCGCGTAGCTATTTTGAAAGGGACTGAGGGTCCCCGATCCGAGCATGGCCGCCCCCGCCATGAAGGTCACCGATCCCGTCGGGGCGATTCCGCCTCCGGGTGTTTCCACCAGCGCGCTGAGCGTCGTTGTCTGTCCCTGGGCGATGCTGGAAATGGCCGCGGTCACCACCACGGCGGTGGTTGCTTTGACCACCGTGAATGCCACGGTCCCCGGTGTGCTCGACGATTTCTTATAGCTGGCATCCCCCGAATAAGAGGCAGCGATCGAATGCGAGCCCACGGGAAGAGTGCCGGTGGTGTACTCCGCATCGCCAAAGGAGTTCAGGACTAAGGTGTTTAATGGGCTGCCGTTGTCGGTAAATGACACCGTGCCAGTGGCAAGCGTGTAGGAGTTGCAATTGGAAGAGCAATTGTAGTAAGTGGTTGGAACCGGATCTCCGTTAAGGATAGCGGGGGTACCATAAGGCACCTGTTGCCCACTTAAATTGCTGGACTGCCCGTTCAAGTTCTCAGTTACCTGAAGAGCAAGCGTGCTGGCTTCCGGTGTCACCGTGATCGGGATCTTGGTGGACACGCTGGGGGCAAAGGTTCCGTCTCCGGAGTAGCTGCCCCAGATGTTATAGCTGCCGCCCGGCAAGAAGGTGACCCCTCCGGAAGCCGCGCCACTGGTGAGATTGAAGAAAAATTGCCCCTGTTGGCTGATGAGCGGATTGTCGCTCATGACCGCCACATCGCCGGTGGGCGTGCCGCCGCTGCCGGCTACGCTGGTTTTCAGAGTGACCGCCGTACCGTGGGCAAACGAAGAAGAAGAGCTGGTAAGGGTCGTGGTCGTGGCGGTTCCCTTACTGCGGCTGTTCCAGTTGGTGACCAGTACATTGGCGTCAATCGAGCCCAGACCTGTGGCCAGATCGTAGCCTGGAGTTGCGGCGTAGCCGGTCAGTTCACCGTTGGTGCAATTGGGCGATGCGGCCTGGCAAGGCATCTGGTTGGTGCCGAGCGTGATGTCATGAAAGGCGCTGGGCTCCTTTGCCGCCAGGGGATAAAGCTCGTAGTCCGCCTGCCCCTGTGGTCCGTAGGCCTGGTTGATGATGGCCATAATGCCGGCAAAGGCCGGCGAAGAGACCGAGGTTCCGCCAAAACCGCTGATTTGAGGATTGGTGGTGCTCTGGCAGTCGCCATCCGCGGCGCAGACGGCGTAATAGCTGCCGTTTAATCCGTTGGCGGCAAAGAGCGAAATATCGGGGATGTCACGGGCGCTATCACTGGGCACGCCGGTGGCCACCTGCCACGAAGGTTTCGGGGTGGGAGCGCAAGCCGTGACCGCGCTACTGCTGGAGTCCAGTGTTGGATTGCCACAGGTGCTTGGCCCGCCGCTTCCGCCGGTAATGGAGCCGCCGGTTAGGGTCAAGAGATTTGATCCATACTGGCTGTCATTCCAAACCTGTTCCGGGATGTAGCTCTTCAGCGAGCCGTTCTTGCTGTCGTTGGTGCTGTTCCAATAAGTAGTGAGCGCGGCAGGGTTGGCGTAGTAAAAATCGGTGCCGCCCACAGCCACGTTGTACGGCGTCGAGGCAAAGCCGCTTACCGCCAAGCCTTGCGTGGCCACTGTTTGTGTATCGGGATCATCGCAACCCGCCGAACCGGCGTCGCCAGTGGAAACCATGACGGTGATTCCCTGGGCTGCGGCCTGTTCCCAAAGTGTGCTCCAAAAGGCATTTTCCGCGCCCAGCGAAAATTCACATTGGCCGAAGCTGATGCTCATGACGGGGGCAATGTTGGAATAGACCGCCCGCTCCGCGGCCAGATACAACCCCGGGGCCACGCTGCTGTCCCCGGCAATCACCAGGTCGATGGTGGCGCCGGGAGCCACGGCACCCGACCACTCCACATCCAGGTAAGCCTCGGCGGAGGCGCCGTTGAACCCATCCGGGTTGTTGGCGCCATCGATCCCCGGATCATTGCCGTCGATGATCACCTGCGGGGAGGAAGCCGGCAGCCCGAAGAGGGTACGGAAGTTGTTGACGAAGTTGATGTTGATATTTGATTCGTTGACGATCGCAATGGTCTGGCCGGTGCCGTTGAGCGGTTTGGCAGCGTTGTACAGCGGGGTCACGTCGTACTGGGTGGCAAAATCTTCGGGGCCTACGGCGAAGGTATTGCCCAGGGAGCCGCCGGGTAAGGTCCATTCTGGAATGGCGCGATGAGTCTTGGGATCGTATTGCGCGCTTCCCAGAAAACGGCTGTAGTGGCGCACATGGAAATTATTCAGCGAAACAAAGCCGCCTAATACCGGCGCCAGCGCGACGGGAATCTCCGGAGCAACCGCATTGGCATAGTGCTGCTGACCATTGACCTCATACTTGTGAATTGCGGTATGGAATGCCTGCTGCAAGGCGCCTACGGTGCCGGCAACCTCCAGCGTCTGCTTACCGGGATTTACCTTGAGTACCTGGAAACCCTGGGTCTGGAGCCAGTCCTCGATGGTCTGTACATCCTGGTCACTGGGTCCGAACTGGTCACCAAACTGTTCGGGGGTCAGCCATTTGTGAAAACTCGCGGAGCCCGGGGTGTGCATGTCACGCAGCAGTTGCTGCAGAGTGGCTTCCTGTTGCGGGCTGCGCTTCAAAAGCAACTGTATCCGATCTAGTTGCATACCGGGCGAAGCGGGGCCGCGGTCGTTGCGGGCGTTGGCCAGTGGATGGACGGTAGCGGGCAGCATGACCCGGGCATGATCATCTACCGGTTGGGTCAGGCGCGCCGCCTGCTGCGCCAGGATGGAATGGACTGCACCAAGGAATATCAGCAGCGTCAGGATCGACGAGAATCTGTACTTCGAGTACGAAAAAGGGTTGGATCGCATAGCTTCCTTAATAGCTTAAGAGTGGGCTCTCCGGCATGCAAAAGCGGCTCCACGGGCATTCTACTCATGGGATAGGTCAACCGGCGTTTATTCCTACTTCTGTACCAGGAGCGGCAGGTTCTCGTGATCGCTCTGCTTAGCGGAAGAGCAGGCAAACGGGAAAGCTCAGCGGGTATTGGTTGCCACTTGGCGTCAAAAAGCCGGTTCGTGAGTTGCGGGCAAAGACGACGATGTTGGAGGAGTCCTGGTTGGCCACCAACAGCCATTGATTGCCCGGATCGAGAGCGAAATGGCGAGGGCTCTTGCCTCCACAGTCCACATGCTGGACCGGTTTGATAGTTCCCTGGCCGTCGCTGACGGAGAAGACTGCCACGCTGTTATCCCCGCGGTTGGAAGCATAGACAAACCGGCCCTCGGAATCGACCGCGACCGTAGCCCCCGTGTTTGATCCGGTGAAGCCCTCGGGAAGGGTCGAGATGTTCTGGATTCTGCTCAGGGTCCCTTGCTCGGGGTCCCATGACAAGACGTCGATTGTGCTGGCCATCTCGTTGAGCGAGTACGCCCACCGTCCGCTGGGATGAAAGGCAAGACTTCGTGGACCTGAGCCAGGCAGCGCCTGATAGGAGGGGGGAGTGTTCGGGGTGAGGCTCGCCGTGACCGGGTCAAGGTGGTAGACGGAGATGCGGTCCAGTCCCAGGTCATTGACCAGGACGTAGCGGTTGTCGCGGGAGACGGTGGTGCAATGGGCGTGCGGTTCTGCCTGGCGTTTGGGGTCCGCGCCCTGGCCAGTGTATTGAAAGGTGGAGACTGCCTTGCTGAGACCCCCGCCGGGCAGCACCCGGAAGGATGCGGCGCTGCCACCGCCATAGTTGGCGACGAAGACGGCTTTTCCGGTGTAATCGACCGCGACATTGGCCGGTCCGCCGCCCATGGAGGCAACAACATTGATGGGGCGCAGCTTGTCCCCTGTGACCGCGAAGGACGAGATGGAACCACTCTTCTCTCCGTGGTAGGCATCGACCTCGTTGACGGCGTAGAGATGGCGGCGATCCGGGGAAAGGGCCAGGAAGCTGGGATTGACGGTAGCCGCTGCCAGGCCGAGGGGCGTCATGGTGCCCGCATCTGCATCCCAACCAAAGCCATAGATACCGCGGCTGGAGCCCTTGTCTGTGTAGGTGCCGGCAAAGATGAGTCCGCTGGGGGTGGCGGCCCATCCGGGGATGCGTGCTGCAAAGGCCAGGGCCGACAGTTTTGCCAGGAAAGAACGACGACTTGAATTCTCCATCCTCGCCATACTACTGTAAGTCGACCCTGCGACCCGAGGGCTCTGTGCCCATGGCGCAAGTCCGCTGCCGGCCATGGTCTGCAGCCGCTTCTTTATCTTTAGCTGTTACTGTATGTACGAGATTGGCGGGGGAGGAAGCAGTGCAAGTAGGACTCTTTACCCGGGAATATCCACCCCACGTCTACGGCGGCGCCGGTGTTCACGTGGAGTATCTAAGCCGTGAGCTGGCACGCAAGGTTTCTGTGGAAGTGCACTGCTGGGGTCAACAGCATTCCGATCAAGGCAACCTTCATGTGCGCGGACAGGAGCCGTGGAGCGAAATCACCCAGGGCACCCAGGAAAAGTTCAAGGGAGCGCTGGAAGCGTTTTCCCTGAACCTGACGCAGATTAAAGCGCTCACGGGAATCGACATTGCCCATACGCATACCTGGTACGTGTCCATGGCCGGCTTTCTGGCCAAGAAACTGTATGGCATTCCGTTTGTCCTGACCACCCACAGCCTGGAACCGTTGCGCGCCTGGAAGGCGGAGCAGTTGGGTAGCGGTTACGCCATGAGCTTGTGGATGGAGAGAACTGCGATCCTCGATGCGGACGCGGTGATCGCCGTCTCCAGTGGGACGAAAGAGGATATCCTTCGCGCCTACCCGGTGGATCCTGAGCGGATACACGTGATCTACAACGGGATCGATCTGGAGCAATACCAGCCGACGCCGGAGACCTCCGCATTAACGGCCCACGGTGTCGACTTGTCCATTCCCTACGTGCTTTTTGTGGGCCGCATCACCCGCCAGAAGGGGGTGACCCACCTGGTGGACGCGATTCGCTATCTGCCTGCCGGGACCCAGGTGGTGCTGTGCGCGGGTGCTCCCGATACCCCTGAGATTGCCGCCGAGTTGCAGCGCAAGGTGGAGGAGTCACGCAGCTTCAATCCCAGGCTGATCTGGATCGACAAGATGCTCAGCAAGGCAGACACGATCCAGTTGTATAGCCATGCCAGGGTGTTTTGCTGCCCATCGGTGTACGAGCCGTTCGGGATCATCAACCTGGAAGCCATGGCTTGCAAAGCCGCCGTGGTGGCCAGCTCTGTGGGCGGGATTAAAGAGGTCGTGGTGGACGGTGAGACGGGATTCCTGGTCCCCTTCGATCAGGATCCGGTCACCAGTTTTCCGCTGGATCCTGATCGGTTTGCCCGGGATCTGGCTGCGAAACTGAGCGATCTACTGGCTGATCCGGCGAAGTGCAAGCGGTTTGGAGAAGCGGGCCGGAAACGTGCCGAAGAGAAGTTTAGCTGGACCCGAATCGGGGACCAAACGATTGATCTCTATCAGTCCTTGATTGAGGCCAGGAAACGCTCAAAGTAAACGCCGAATTCCGGGGTTGGGTTCGGTCACCCATCGTGTGAAAGCATTCGAAAAAATCGTTTTCGGCCCGGTACGCTCCCACGGCAAACCGGGGCAGGTTGGCGAACCTGAGGCACCCACCCCGAGGTCCGTGGAATCCCACTCAAGCCAAAACCAGGCTTGAATGGGGCACCCGTCATTCGTTACCGGTAAAGGAGAACTTTTTCCGTTTAGGGCTGTTTTTCGAGGATTACCGAAGTACTGTCGTAGTCGCCGCGCAGCTTAAGGTCGATGCCGTGGTGCATGAGGTAGGCGCCGCTTACGCTCCCCGTTTCGGTCACTTGCGTGGGATCGATGGCCTGCAGTTTGTACATGGCGGTTTCGTCCAGGCCGCGCAGATAGACAGTTGGGAAGGGCGTCCCGAATTGCTGCGAATGCAGGAAGGCAAAGAGCACCGCCTGGCGGCCATCCTGGGAAACGTACTCGGTGGCGGAAATTTCGCTGCCCTCGGGCGCAATGAGGCGATAGAGCCAGCCCCTTTGCACCGTAGCGCGAATCCGCTTGTAGTAGGCGACGAACCCGGCCGCCGCTTGCATGTCCTCCGGGGTCCACTTATTGAGATTTCCACCCACCCCCAGGGAGCCGGTCATCGCCACCAGAAAACGAAATTTCAGCGGGACAACGCGCCCATCGATGCCACTGGGAACATCGGTGACCCAGGCCATCATGATGCCTGGCGTATACGCCTGGGTGAATCCATCCTGCAGCGTAAGCCGGTCCAGCGCGTCGGTATTATCCGAGGTCCAGACCTCTTCGACGCGGCGCAGGATGCCTAGATCCACCCGACCGCCGCCACCGGAGCAGGACTCGATTTCCAATTTGGGGTGCTTCGCGCGCAGCCGATCGAGGATGTCATACAGGTTGCGAACATAGGCGACATAGATCTTCTTCTGATCCTCTGGAGCAACCGCGTCCCAGCCGGGCTCTGCCCAGTTGCGGTTGTAGTCCCATTTGAGAAAGGCGATGTCGTTGTTGGTGACCAGCTGGTCGAGCCAGTTAAAGACGTATTCCTTTACATCGTCACGGGCCAGGTTCAGGAGGAGTTGATTGCGGGCTTCGGTTCGCGGACGCCCGGGGAAATTCATCGCCCATTCGGGATGCTTGCGATAGAGATCGCTATCGGGGTTCACCATCTCCGGTTCCACCCAGATGCCGAAGTCCATGCCCAGCGCGTGCACGCGATCGATTACCGGCTTCAGCCCGTGGGGGAACTTCTGCTGATTCACATACCAGTCACCCAGGCCGGCATGGTCATCTTTGCGTTGGCCAAACCATCCGTCGTCGATGACGAAGCGTTCGATGCCCAGCTTGCTGGCCTTCTCGGCCAGGGCAATCTGCCCCGCCTCGCTGACATCGAATTCCGTGGCTTCCCAGGAGTTATACAGGACGGGCCGCAACGCCGCTTTCTCTCCGCCGGGCAAAATGGATTGGCGCTCAAAGCGATGCAGAATGCGCGACGCCTCACCGAAGCCTCCATTGGTAAATCCACCGTAGAAGGGCGGGGTTTCGAGTTGCTCGCCCGGCTTAAGCCGGTATCCGAAATCGAAGGGATTGAAGCCGCCGGTCACGCGCACCTGCTGCATGGCGGTCTGCTCCACCGTGATGCGCCAGCTGCCGCTCCAGCCCAGGGCTCCGAACCACACCGGCCCACTCTCCTCCGTAGTCTGTTGCGGGCGGTCGATGGCAAACCATGGGTTGGACTGATGCGAAGTGCTGCCACGGCGGCTTTCGATCACATGCGCCCCGGTTTGCAGAGGCTCGGAGTGCAGTTGCCACTCCGCCCCCCAGTGACCGGTGAGATAGTGCCAGCCGTAACCCTCGCCTTGAGGCAAGGTCCAGGCGGCCGACTGCGCGCTCTCCAGCGTGATGGCCTGATCGGTCTTATTTTCAACGCGTGACCACCGCTCGAGAATGCCGGTCTCGGGATAAACACGGTAATAAAGATGGACCTCGAGGGCGGTGGCAATATCCTTCAATACGATCTCGAGCGTGTTGCCATCGAGGTGCTGCTCCACGAAATGCAAGACCACGTCCCGATTCCCGTTGGCATAGGTAGCCTTCAGCGCAGGTTCGGTGTACAGTTCCGCGCCCCATCCCGGATACTCCTGCGGGGTGGTGGTGGTCGAAAGGTCAAACGAGGCCACCTCTTTTCTGCTATGGGGGGTTTGGAAGTCAGCATCGCGCGTGACCTGTTGCCCCCAGTAGATCGACTGCAACTCGCCGCGCTCATTTACCCCGAAGGCATAGGTGGTTTCGCCGGCCTGCAGCACCCAAACCTTGCGCTCGGGGAAATACTGAATGTCTGCTTTTGCCCGGAGCCATGGGCTTACCAGGAGGAAAAGGGCCAGAAGCCAACGCTTTCTCATATTCGCTTTCAACTCCGCTTTCAATGCGATCACCTGAAATCTCCTGGTACGAAAGCCCGGTGATAGTTATACCCCATCGCCACAGAACGGAGTTTAGCGCTATAAAGGATGGCTGTTGTTTTCTAAGGAGCACGGATGAAGACCTGGTCGGCAACGCAAATACTTGTC
Source organism: uncultured Acidobacteriaceae bacterium (assembly GCA_963785315.1). Taxonomy (GTDB): domain Bacteria; phylum Acidobacteriota; class Terriglobia; order Terriglobales; family Acidobacteriaceae; genus PALSA-350. The sequence continues at coordinate 601,103 of CAWAUX010000005.1, forward strand.
TGCTCATTTCTGGCCCTGGCGACGGCTGGTGTACACCTGGGGGCGCAAAGCCCGGATGCCGGCACTGCGAAAGCGAAGCTTTACAACACCACCAAGCAGAAGCTTCTCGATGGCAAGCAGGTTTTCAGCTTCACGCAATCGAAGATGGATATCGCCGACTACTGCGAGCGGGCCAAGCATTACGATTTCACGTGGTTCGAAATGCAACACAGCACGCTGGAGTTCGCGGACATTGAGAAGATGATTGCCGCGTGCCCGCACGTGAAGGCGACGCCTATGGTTCGGCTGCCCGACGCACAGGAATGGCACATCCAGCATGCGACCGATATTGGGGCACTCGGTGTGGTGATTCCCACCGTCGACGATGTTGATCGGGCGCGGGAGGCAGCCAAGTGGGCCCGCTATCCCCCGGTTGCACGACGGAGTTCGGGCCAGGGCCAGGCGGCTAGCATCTGGGGCGTCAACGGCATCGACTACCACCACACCATCAACGACAACATGCTGGTGGTGATCATGATCGAGACGCCGACCGGCGTGGCCAATGCCTATGACATTGCGTCGGTTCCAGGGGTGGATGTGGTGATTATCGGAAACAACGACCTGAGCTGGTTCTCTGGATACGCACAGACGGACGAACGCTACCACCAGTTGGTGGATAAGGTTCGCGCAGATACGCTGCGGGCGGGAAAGTTGTTCGGGCAGGCCAACGCGATGTATGCGACCGGCCCGTACAGCAAGGATTCCGTTTTCTTTCAGAATGGCCCATCCAATGATGGCTGGCAGCCTGCGAAGAGCGGGGCTCCGGTGAATGCTCCGCCTCCGGGGGAGAGATAAAGGGACTTAGCCTCATAGGCTCGTTTCCCTCACCAAGGACGGGTGGGATACCACTGCTCTTTCGCTCTGACTTTCGATCCCCCCGACGCACTCAGCGGTCAACATCGGTGGTATCCCACATCTCGCGAAAAACGAGCGAGATGTGGAGTCCCGTCCCGCTGTTAGGGAACTAAGTTCCACGCTTCAGCTTCCCTTAACCTTGCATGGGCGATACTGCAAGCATGCGGGTTCTGCTGGTCGAAGATGAGGTGCGCCTGGCGGAAAATATTGCTTCCGCGCTGCGCGAGGGGCCGAACTTCGCCGTCGATTGTGCTGAAGATGGGCTTACCGGTCTGCACCTCGCCGAAAACCGTTGCTATGACCTGATCATTCTGGATTTGATGCTGCCGGGATTAGATGGCCTCGGACTGCTAAGGAAGGTGCGGGCCGGCGGAGATGGAACGCCGGTGCTCATCCTGACCGCCAGGGGCGAGTCCAGCTCCATCATTTCCCTGCTCAATGCGGGCGCGGATGACTATCTGAGCAAGCCGTTCGACCTGGGTGAATTGATCGCCCGCGCCAAGGCGCTCATCCGCCGCGGCAAAGGAGTGGCCAATCCCCTGCTCCGCCTCTCCGATCTGGAAGTCAACACCGTCGAGCAAAGTGTGCGGCGCTCCGGCAAGTTGGTGGATCTTTCACCGACGGAATACCGCATTCTCGAGTATCTAATCCATCGGCCGCGGGTAATCGTATCCAAGCGCGAGTTGCTGGAGCATCTCTACGACTACAACTGGGAACACCACTCCAACGTAATCGAAGCGCACATCTCGAACCTGCGCCGGAAGCTCGAGGCAGCGACCCAGCAGCCGAGCATCGAAACCCTGCGCGGCCGGGGTTACCGCCTGCTGATGGGCTTCGAGGAGAGCCGATGAAGTCCTACTCCATCACCCATCGGCTGATCAGTACTGTTCTGTTGATTGAACTGTTCGCCGCGCTCTCCCTCTCAACCGCGGCGATGCTCTATGAGCGGCACCAGCGCTTTCATTCCTTTGACATCATGCTGCGGGGCCGGGCCGATTCTTTGCTGGGCGCGGTGCAGGATGCCGAAGATAAAAACGACAACGTGATGCTCGATGGAACGGAAGTGAATCTTCCGGCAGAGGATGTCTACCAGGTGCAGGACGCTAGCGGGCGCGTCCTGGGCCATTCGCCCAATTGGAGCGGACCAGGTTCAAGCTTGCTGGCGGCAAAAACCGGCAAGTTCCTCAGAGTCCATGTCAACGGGATTTATTATCGGGCGCTCAGAATCGAGGGCCTGAGAATCGTTGACCCTGGCGACAAAGGGGGAGGCATCCCGCGGCGCGTAAGCATCTTTTATGGCTCGCCCATCGATGGGGTGTGGAAAGACATCTGGCGGGCGGTCGCGTTTTACGCGATCACCAGCTTATCTCTGCTGGCCGTTTCGGGACTATTGATTTTCTGGCTTCTGAATCGCGGCCTGGCTCCACTGCGCGAACTGGCGACGGAAGCAGCCGGCGTCTCGGTGAATTCATGGAATTTCCTTCCTCCCCAACGTGCCCGCATGATCAGGGAACTGGCGCCCCTCACGCTCGCTCTGGAAACAGTACTTACCAGCCTGGAGCGGTCATTCATGCAGCAACGCCGATTTGTCGGCGATGCCGCGCATGAACTCAAGACCGCGGTCGCGGTTTTGAAATCTTCGCTGCAACTGCTCACGCTGAAACAACGGACGGCGATCGAGTATGAACACGGTATCGAACGCTGCCAGATGGATTGCGATCGCATGGAAGAGGCGGTAGGCAAGATGCTCACCCTCGCGCAAGTGGAGACCAATACCGAATCGCTTTCGCCGCACTTCGAAACTAACCTGGCGCAAACCGTGCGCCAGGTGGCGGAGCAATTTGAATCTATGGCGGAGCTGAAGCGGCTGCGCATCCTGGTGTCGGCGGAAGACGCGGTGATGGTAGATATCGAGGCGGAACAGTTGCAACTGCTGTGCTCCAATCTGCTTTTGAATGCTTTGCAGCACAGTCCCGCCGGCTCTGCGATACGCGCCATGGTGCGGCAAAATGGAGAACTCGTCATCGAGGATGATGGCGACGGCATTGCCGCCGAGGATCTACCCCACGTCTTCGATCGCTTTTACCGCGGAGATCCGTCGAGGAGCCGCAACACGGGCGGAACCGGCCTGGGGCTGTCTATTTGTAAAGCGATCGTAACCCGCCGGCAAGGAACGATTGAGATTACGAGTGAGTTAGGGATGGGGACCAGGGTAATGGTGCGCCTACCGGTTTCTGGCCCTCCTTCAGCTTAGGTTAAGGTGGCTGTGCGAGATTGAAAGCCGAGTTTGATGGGAGATCCAATGAGACCGAGTGGCCTTAGAAATGCCTTGCAGACCCTAGCCCTTTCCGCGTCGATTCTGCTGGCGCCTTCCGCTGCGCTGGCACAGAAGCCGTACAGCGTCCTGACCCGGTGGACGGTTGGCGGTGAGGGCGGCTGGGACTACCTCACCGCCGACTCCAAGGCGCACCGACTCTATGTGACCCACGGCCCGCGGGTCGAAGTGCTGGACACCGATTCCGGCAAGGTGGTGGGCAGCATCACGGGGTTGAAAGGCACCCACGGCGTGGCTCTCGACGACAGCGGCAAGTACGGTTATGTCAGCGACGGCGGAGCCAATGTGGTGGTGGTCTTTGACCGCGCCACGCTGGCCACCGTAGCTTCGATTCCCGCAGGCACAAACCCGGACGGGATTGCGTTTGAGCCGGTAACGAAAACAGTCTGGGCCTTCAACGGCCGGAGCAGCAATGCAACCGTGATCGATACGAGACAACAGAAAGTAGTCGCGACCATCCCGCTCGACGGCAAGCCTGAGTTCCCGGTCGCAGACGGCAAGGGCACGGTTTTCGCCAATATCGAGAGCAAGAATGAGATCGTCCGCTTTGATGCAGCAGCCAGGAAGATTACCGCGACGTGGCCGCTGGCCAACTGCGAATCGCCCTCTGGTCTGGCTATCGATCTTGCGGGCCGCCGGCTCTTCGCCGTGTGCGACGGCGGAAAGATGGCGGTGGTGGATGCCAACTCGGGAAAGACCCTGGCTAATCCCTCCATCGGTGATGGTCCCGACGCGGCTCGCTACGATTCCGCGCGCAAGCTGGCTTTCTCCTCCAACGGCGGCAGCGGTACGCTGACCATCATTGACGCCGGCAAAGACGGCTACCCGGTGCTGCAGAACCTGGCTACGCAGCGGGGAGCGAGGACCCTGACCCTGGACACGGCTACCGGGCGCATCTACCTGGCCACCGCCAAATTCGGCGAGCGGGCCGCCCCGACGGCGGAGAATCCTCGGCCGCGGCCGGCGATTGTCCCTGGCAGTTTCACAATACTGGTGGTCGGCCAGAAGTGAGTCTGTTGCTGGTGGTTCCGCGTCTTTCAGGTGCCATGCAGAGAATCTTTTTTCTTGCCCTTGCACTGTCGATAACGGCCGCGGCATTTGCGCAGCAGACGGTTGCTGCGCCACCGGCCTCGATCACCCTGGAGCAGGCCCTCGCGTTGGCGCGGGCCAACGAGCCCAACTTCGCCGCTGCGGCCGCCAACAAGCGGGTGACCGCAATCGATCACTCCATCGCCCAAGCCGCGCTCCTGCCCAATGTGAGTTACCACAACCAGGTGCTGTATACCCAACCTAATGGCGCGTTCAATGGCAGCGGCCCGGTGGGAAACCAGGCCGCTCCGCGATTTATCGCCAACAATGCGGTGCGCGAGTACGCCAGCCAGGGCGTGATCACGGAAACCTTCGGACTGCAACAACTGACCGCGGTCTCGCGCGCTTCGGCGGCGGATGCGGTGGCTGCGGCAGAGTTGGAGATTACCCGCCGCGGTTTAGTTGCCACCGTGACTGGCCTCTTCTACCAGGCACTGGCCGCCGATCACAAGGTCGGTGTGGCGCAGCGAGCCGCTCAAGAATCCGCCAGTTTCACCAACCTGACTCAACAGCGCGAGGGTGCCCGCGAGGCGGCGCACGCCGACGTAGTGAAAGCGCAGCTGCAACAACAGCAGCGCGACCGCGATCTTGCTGATGCTCTGCTGGAGCAACAGAAAGCTCATCTGGATCTGGGGGTGCTCCTCTTTGCCGATCCTCGGGCGGCTTACACGCTCGTGCCGGGCGCGGTGGTGCCGCTGCCGGCGCGGGCTGATGTGGATGCGGCCGCGATGAAACTGAATCCAGAGCTGCATCAGGCTCTGGCCTCGCTCCGCGTGAGCACATTAGACGTAACCGCCGCTCGGGCCGCGTATCTTCCCGACCTTGGTCTCAACTTCACCTACGGCATCGATGCGGTGCAGTTCGCCGTCAACGGCCGTGACGGAGTAAAGAATCTCGGTTACTCAGCTAGCGCGACGCTCGATATACCAGTGTGGGACTGGCTCTCCACCCAGCACCGTGTTCGCCAGAGTGAGATTCTGCGCGATGCCGCGCACACCGCGCTCACCGCGACCCAACGCCGGCTTATCGCGCAACTGGATGAGTTTTATGCCGAAGCCGGTACCTCACGCGACCAACTCCAGTCGCTCGACCAAAGCGTTCAAACCGCGACCGAAAGTTTGCGCCTCACCCGCCTGCGCTATACCGCGGGAGAAGCGACGGTGCTCGAGGTGGTCGACGCGCAAAACTCCTTAACTACAGCCGAGATCGCACGCGAGGATGGCACCATCCGCTACCAATTGGCTTTTACCAATCTGCAACTGCTGACGGGAGCGATCTGAGCAATGACCTCACATAGCCCTGTCCCGGCCACAAATCGATGGGTGCCCCACATCTCGCTCGTTTTTCGCGAGATGTGGGATGCCACGAATCTAGATCGGCCGTCTCCAGTTGCCAACAGTTTTGAGGACAGCGCCGCGGCATCCCACATCTGGCGAAAAACGAGCGAGATGTGGGGCACCCCTGTCCGTGGTCGGTGGAAAATTCTCACGAGGGTGCTTCTGCTAAGTGTGCCTCTGCTCCCTGTCGCCTGCAGCAAGACCGAGGAGGCTGCGCCCACGGCGGTCTACGTGCAGGCCGAGCATCCGGAGAAGGGTGAAATCTCCGAGCAGATCACTGCCGACGCCACGCTGGCGCCACTGGCCCAGGCCGCCATCTCTCCCAAGGTCACGGCACCGGTGAAGAAGTTCTACGTGCAACGCGGTTCGCACGTGAAAGCCGGCCAACTTCTGGCCACCCTCGAGAACCAGGACCTCCAGGCGGCCGCGCTTGACAACAAGGGCGCCTACAGCGCCGCCCAGGGTACTTACGACATTGCCACCGGGGCCACCGTACCCGAAGACACGGTCAAGGCACAGTTGGACCTGACCCAGGCGACTGCCAACCTGAACCTGGCACAAAGTATTGTGGACAGCCGTACCCAACTCTTCTCAGAAGGAGCGATCCCGGGGCGCGATCTGGATACGGCCAAGGCGGCGCTGGTGCAGGCCCAGGCCGCTCATGAAATAGCCAAACAGCATTTTGAAGCGGTGCAGAAGATCAGCCACAAGGCTGCGCTCGAGAGCGCGGAAGGCCAACTCACTTCCGCCAAGGGTAAGTATCTCGGCGCCCAAGCCCAGCTGAGCTATACGGAGATTCGCAGCCCCATTTCCGGCGTGGTGACCGACCGGCCCTTGTTCGCCGGGGAAACAGCCGCTGCCGGCAACCCGGTGATTACCGTAATGGATACATCTGCACTGCTGGCCAAACTGCACCTCTCCCAGCTACAAGCACAACAGCTTTCGCTGGGAGCGGCCGCCACCGTAACCGTTCCCGGGCTGGCCGATCCGGTGCCGGCCAAGGTTTCTCTCATCAGTCCTGCTCTCGATCCTGGAAGCACGACCGTCGAGGTGTGGCTGCGAGTAGAGAATGCTAAGGGAACATTCAAAGCGGGTACGCCCGTCCATACCACCATTACCGGCCGCACCGCTGCCAATGCGCTGCTGATTCCAACGGAAGCGGTACAAACCGAAGCCGACGGCGTAAGCAAATTTGTCCTGGTGGTCAAGGCCGACGGTAGCGCCGACAAACACCCGGTGACTCTCGGCCTGCGTAACTCGGAGTCAGCGCAAATTCTCAGCGGGCTCACCCCCGGCGATAACGTCATCACCAGCGGCGGATATGGCTTGGACCCTGGCACCAAGGTCAAGGTGGGCGCCGCTCCCGCGGAAGCCGGAGGGGAGAAGGAGTGATGCCCGGCACCGACGACGAGGATTCATTCTGGCTCGCGGCCGCGGCCAAGCCCATCTTTTTCTTTCTGGCACTGCTGACGCTGGCCGGCATCTACATGGCGTTCCAGGTGCCGATCTCCGTCTTTCCCGAGACCAACTTTCCTCGTGTGGTCATTGGCGTGGACAACGGCGTGATGCCTGTGGAACAGATGCAGGTCACCATCACCAAGCCCATTGAAGATGCGGTCAACAGCGTTCCTGGCCTGCTTACCGTGCGCAGCAACACCAGCCGCGGCTCGGCCGAGGTCAGCCTCTTCTTCGATTGGAATGTGGACATGTTTCGCACGCTGCAGTTGACGGACGCAGCGCTGGCCAGGGTCTCTCAAACGCTCCCCGCCACGGCCCGCATTACCACCAACCGTCTCACCTTTGCCACCTTCCCCATCCTCGGCTACGCGCTCACGGCCGATGATCGCGGCAAAGACACGGTCCCTCAGACCCGCCTGTGGGAGATAGCGACCTACGATCTGAAACCACCCCTCAACCGAGTCAATGGGGTGAGCACGGTACTGGTGCAGGGTGGCCAGATTCCCGAGTTCCACATCGTGCCAAACCTCTCGCGGCTTCAAGCCGCCGGCGTAACCCTGCTCGAATTGGTCAACGCAGTGCAGGAATCGAACATCATCGACTCTCCCGGGCTTTACGAGGCGAACCATCAACTGATCCTCGGGCTGATTGGAGCCCAGGCGCACAGTGCCGCGGAGCTAAGCAACCTTGTTGTGAAGACCTCGCCCAACGGAGTGGCCATCCGCGTGGGCGATATCGGAACAGTCGAACCGTCGACCATGCCGGTTTATACCGCGGTCAGGTCCAACGGTAAACCCGCCGTGCTGCTCAACATCACCCGGCAGCCCTCGGGCAATACCGTTGCAGTTGCCAATGGGGTCGCGGCGGAAATGGCCCAATTGCGATCCAAGTTGCCCGCCGGTGTTCATATTGAACCTTTCTATGATCAGTCGGAGCTGGTGCGCGAGAGCATTCTCAGCGTCCGCGACGCTATTCTCATCGGCCTGGTGCTGGCCTGCATCATCCTGTTCCTCTTTCTCCATGACTGGACTTCTTCGCTCGTCGCCGGCCTGGTCATCCCTGTCACCGTCGCGGTGACGATTCTCTTTCTCCGCATCACCGGCCAGAGCTTTAACCTGATGACCCTGGGCGGTTTGGCCGCGGCTATCGGGTTGGTCATCGACGACGCGATCGTGGTGGTCGAGAACATCGCGGTGCATCGCGAAGCAGGTGAGTCGCGGACCGCTTCTGTGCGTAAAGCCATCCACGAAATCAGCCGGCCGCTGGTCTTTTCCACCATCACGCCAGTGATCGTATTTCTTCCCCTGGTCTCGGTCACCCAGGTCACGGGAAGTTTCTTCCGCGCCCTTGCCGTAACCATGACGGTTGCGTTGCTCACCTCTCTTCTGCTCGCCCTTACCTTCACCCCGGCGCTCTCTCTCAGGTTGGAGAAGAAGATTCATGGTCAGCCCGCGGTGCGCGACGAGCGAAGCGGCTTTCTTGCGGTTATGAAACGAAGAGGTGGAATCGCCTTCCAACGCCTACTGCAGTGCCACGAGCGCGCCCTGGATTGGTCGTTTCAGCGCCCGCTTGCCCTGGTGGCGGTATGTGCAGTGCTCATCCTCGCGGGCTACTTCAGTTATCGCGGCCTGGGCTCCGATCTGTTGCCGGAGATGGATGAGGGCGCATTCATATTGGATTACTTCACCCCTGCGGGAACCTCCTTAAGCGAAACCAACCGTATCCTCGAGCACGTGGACCAGATTCTGCGTCGAATCCCCGAAGTGTCCGTTACTTCGCGCCGCACCGGGTTGCAGATGGGGCTGGCTGCGGTAACAGAAGCCAATACCGGGGACTTCACCGTTCGCCTGAAGACCGACCGTTCGCGCGACATCGATGAAGTGATCGCCGATGCACGCGCGCAGATCCATGCGGCTGAGCCATCGCTCGATATGGAGTTCACACAGATTCTGCAGGATATGATTGGCGATCTCTCCAACTCGCCTGAACCCATCCAGATCAAGTTGTTTTCCAACGACCAGAACCTTCTGCTCACGCTGGGCCCGCGGGTTCAGCAAGCCATTGCGAAAATCCCGGGAGTCGTGGATACCGAGAATGGGGTCGACAATACCATCAGCGGGCCAGCCACGAATTTCCAGATTGACCCGGTGGTTGCCGGGCGGCTCGGCTTCACTCCGACGGAAGTTGCCGAGGATGCTACGTCCATCCTCGATGGCCTGCCCACGAACGATCCGCTGATTGCCGGTGGAAGGCCGTACACCATCCGGGTGCGCTTGCCTGACGCGAATCGCGCTTCTCTCGAAGCGATCGAGAACACCGTGTTTAACAGCAGCAGCGGGCACACCGCTACCCTGAGCGCTATGGCCGCGGTGACGCAGCTACCGCCACAAAATGAGATTCGCCGGGAGAACCTGCAACAGGTGATCCTGGTGAGCGGACGCCTGGAAGGCTCCGATCTCGGTGGAACCATGAAGTCAGTCAAAGCTGCGGTTGACCGCTTGCAGCTTCCATCCTCGGTGCGCGTGGAGTACGGGGGTACCTACCAGGAGCAGCAACGGTCCTTTTCCGATCTGGCCCGCGTTCTGGTGCTGGCACTGGCCCTGGTCTTCGGGGTGCTGCTGGCTGAGTTCCGCAATTTTGCCGCTCCGATTTCTATCCTGACCAGTTCCATACTCTCGCTCGCGGGCGTTGTATTCGCTTTGCTCATCACGGGCACAAACTTCAATGTGGCCAGCTTCATGGGGCTCATCATGGTGATCGGGATCGTGGCCAAGAACGGCATCCTGCTGCTGGATGCCGATGAGCAACTGCGCTCCGGAGGAATGGACCCTCGACAAGCTATGCTCCACGCCGCCGAGCGACGCAGGCGGCCCATCCTCATGACTGCCATCGCTACTATCTGCGGCATGTTTCCGCTCGCGCTGGCCCTGGGCGCCGGGTCACAGATGCTGCAACCCCTGGCCATTGCAGTGATCGGCGGTCTCTCGATTTCGATCGTGCTCAGCCTGGTAGTTACCCCGGTGGTGTACTATCACCTGACTCGGCGCCGCCTGGTGGCGTAGACGGTATAACAACTCTGTACGGAGGGCAGCACCTCAGAGTCTGCGTGATGACGCAGGCATAAGTGCCGCACCTCTGGAGCTCAGGGATGTTGCGTTACCGTGTCCCAACCCTGCCGGGCTGGGCTGACGTTTGGCGGGCCGGCCCTACGGGCTTGGAACTTGCTGTTCTTTCTTTTTTGGGTTCTCACCCAGATACCTTAGCCCCTGATCTGCCCTTGGCAACATATCAAGAGTTAGGGTCCAACATTAAAAATTATTTATATGGCGGCTAAACCGAGGCCGTTCATTTTGTGGTTGCGCTCCACCGCCGATGCAGTTACCTTGAACGGATACCGCTTCCGTTCGCGGTGACAGGCAGTATTGGCGGTGAACGCCTTCTCTGTCGAAGCGCGAATCCTTCACCCTGTCCGTCCCTGTCTCGTCGGATTAGGCCTGTAATACCCTTCCAAGTCGAAGAGAAGTCTCGATATTACTCATCCGGCCCCGGGTTTCTGAGGGTCTGGAAGATATTTTCTTTTGCAACTTCGGAGGATTTCACATGTCATCAGGCGCTGCCCGCATTTGGTCTTTTCCCCTAATCGCTCTGCTGCTTTCGCTGTTTTTCACCCCATTCGCCGAAGCACAAAACTTTCGCGGCGGCATCAACGGCGTGGTAACGGACCAAGGTGGCGCTGCCATCGCAGGCGCACAAGTTGAGATTACTGAAGACGCAACGGGTGTGACTCACACCTCAGTCTCCTCCAGCGCGGGCGAGTACAGCTTCCCCGATCTTCCGCTTGGCCTGTATACCGTTTCCGCCACCTCCTCAGGCTTTGAAACGGTCAAAGTTGAGAAGGTTCAGGTTTCCGCCGGAAGTACCTACAGCCTGCCGATCAAGCTGGCAGTGGCGTCACAAGCAACCACCGTGGAAGTGAATGCTGCGGGTGTGTCGCTCGATACGACCTCCGTCACGCAGACTACGGTCCTGCCCACCCAGACCATTCAGGACTCACCGATCAATGGACGGGATTTTACTCAGTTCCTAGGGCTGACCCCCGGTTTCGCCGGCTATAACCAAAATGGCGGAGCCGGTTTCGCTTCGGTAAACGGAACCCGCACCAACTCGGTGAACTGGCAGATTGAAGGTACTGACAACAACGACCTGTGGTGGAACATTCCAGCCGTTAATCAGGGCGGTGTAAATGGAATCGCGGGTATCGTGCTGCCGCTGGACGCCATCGACCAGTTTTCTTTCGTAACCAGTTCCAGTCCGGAGACCGGCCGCAATGCAGGCGGCACGGCAAACCTGGTCATCAAATCCGGCACCAATACGTTCCATGGCACGGGCTACTACTACAACCGCAACGAGGCTCTGGCGGCCAACACCCCGTTTGCTAACGGCTCACCAAAGAACGAGGATCGTTTTATCGTTTACGGCGGTTCGGTGGGCGGTCCGATCTTCAAGGACAAGACCTTCTTCTTCGTGACTTATGAGCACAACAATTTCGTCATCGGCAACCAAAGCCGGTCGACAGAGCCCTCCGCCGCATACCAGGCAGCTTCGGCAGGTGTGCTGGCGTATTACGGAATTCCGGTAAACCCCTTGTCCACGACGTTGCTAGCCAATCTTTGGCCGGCAAACGCCTTAACCGGGGGTGCGGAGGCCAACAACTACTACAACACGTCGCCGCTCACCGGGCACAGCTTCAATGGAATTGTGAAGATCGACCAGAACTTCACCGCAAAAGATCACCTCTCTGTGAAGGCGTTTATGGGCCAGGGGAACCAGATCGCTCCCACGGTTTCCTTTCTGGCTCCCTACTATGAGGAAGCGCCAATCCATGTGTATAACTATTCGATCGTCTACAATCGGGTCATTTCACCCTCGATCGTGAATCAGCTCTTCCTGGGTGTGAACTACTACAACCAGTCATTTTCTGACGCCGACAGCAGTTTCAACCCGGTGGCGCTGGGGCTAAACACCGGGGTTACTTCGCCTAGCCTGTCCGGTGCTCCACGCATCAATATCTCGGCAGCAGGAGCAAGTTCGGGACTGTCGGCCAGCAATAGCGGCTTTGACCCTGTCGGTCCCACGGTTGATTCCGGCCGCAACGACATTACCGGCCACATTGACGACGCCCTCTCCTGGACCAAAGGAGCACACGAGTTTCGCTTTGGGGGGGAATATCGGAACGCCCAGGTGGATGACTTTTACCAAAGCGGACAACGCGGGCTGTTCAACTTTGATGGTTCGCAGGGCCCATGGACTTATGGCATCCAAACCGCAAACGGCGCTGCTCCAGGCGCCACACCTTGCGATGCCCTGGCGACCAAGAATCTTGGCACCACTGCTCCTGGATATACACCGACCTCCGGATACGACAGCAACGTTCTTTCGTTAGCGGATTTCCTTGCGGGGTGCTTCACCTCGCCCACCAATATTGTGGAAGGAGACCCCAAGCGCCAGGTCTTCGAGAATACCTGGGACATTTTTGGCCAGGATGCATGGCAGATAAACCACCAGTTGAACATCAACTATGGAGTGCGCTACGACTACAGCGGCCCCATTCATAGCCAGTACCACGACCTGACAACCTTCGATCCCACCGCGCCCAATGGGCTTGCGGTGGCGGGCGTCAACCGGCCCAACATCTACCAGCAATATTGGGGCAGCATCAGCCCCCGCGTCGGCTTTGCCTATCAGCCAAAGGGATACGCGAACACGGTCATTCGGGCCGGATTCGGTATGTTCTACGATGCGCCCTACATGGTGCCCTTCCTCAACCTGCGCGGCACGGTGAACGGTGGGCCTTTTGGGGTGCAGGACAATCCGGCCGGCGTGAACCCCGTGGCCAGCGCGAATGCCCAGGTGTCGATCTGGTCTCCTGGGGAGCAAATCTACCCCTCCCTGGCGGATGCGATTGCGGGGGCCGGGGTTATCAACTTGTTTGCGGTGAACTATAAGTTCCGGCCGTCTTACACTTATAGCTACAACCTGAACATCCAGCAGAGTTTTGGACCGAATATCATCACCCAGATTGGATTCGTGGGGACAAACGCCCGGCATCTGCTTGATGTTCGCGACATCAACCAGGCCGCATTGGGCAGCGGCAATGTGGATATCGACGTCAACCAATACACCTATCAGCAGACCACACGGCCTTACTTCAATCAGTTTCCAAACTACGCCGTAATCAACCAGGTGGAAAGCCAGGCTACCTCTAACTACGACTCGCTCCAGGCACTCCTCAGAACGACAAACTGGCACGGGATATCTACTCAGATGACTTATACCTGGTCTCACAGTCTCGACGAAGAATCTGGACTTATCCCCTATATGCCGCAGAACAGTTTCAACCTTAAGGGCGAGTACGGTAATTCCGACTTCGACGTCACCAATACTTTCTCGGCTTACGCGAGTTACGACGTGCCCGGCTCTTCCCACGGTCCGCAATGGTTGAGCAATGGTTGGCAGGTGCATTCGCTCTTGTCATTCCATGGTGGGTTGCCCTTCAGCGTGCTTGCCAGCAATCAAAATAGCGGCAACGGGGAGAGTGCCGACCGCGCTAACCAGATTGGCAATCCTTTTGCGGGGGTCAATCACAGCATCGTAAATGGGACCGTGCAATGGTTTAATACCGCGGCCTTTGAAGATCCGGCGCTGGGCACCTATGGCACCAGCAGACGTGGCCAGTATCGGAATCCGGGCTTTGAGGATGTCGATTTCTCGGTATTCAAGAACACTAAAATCACGGAGCGGTTCACCCTTCAATTGCGCGCGGAAATGTTTAACCTTTTCAACCACACCAACCTTGCTCCTGCCGGCCAGCCAAGCACCAGCGATACGGGTGGCACTATCGGGTCAACCTTTGGAGCGTATGCCGGCGCACCTGGTATCGGTGTCGGCGAACCCTTCAACACCAACCTGGCGGCAAAGATTATTTTCTAACAGGCTTGATGTCCAACTGGCTCTCAACATCCCCTGCTGAGAGCCGTTTGCGGACTTGCTCCAGCACCGGCGTGATGGTTGTCTCCCGGTGCTGGGGTAAGGTCCAGAGGCTGTTACGTAAACTCACTCGGGCGGACGGGATCGCAGCTCGTCTAACAAATGCCTGGTGTAAACACCCGACGCCACCACGGTCGCTCCGTCGCGCATAATCATGGAGAGCGCGTCTTCGCCGCTCTTATCGATGGAGGTCACCTTATTGAGATCCACGATGCGCCGCCTGCCTGGGGGACAGGGGCTCGATGATCTCCAAGTGGAGATCAACTCGGCTACCGAGGACTTGGTCAGGCTGCCTTGAAGAATCCATCTTTCCTCCGCAGGACTCTCCACCACGGTGATTCTCAACATCTTCTCTTTTCCTTCTTTAGAGCGGCCGTCTGTGCCCGACGGCGATTCCTCCGATCCTCGACTCAACAGCCCAAAGTGCCGGGCTGTATTTCCTGCGTGAAATTTGTTTATATGCAATCCGCGTGCCTTAACGGTGAATGATGATTCGCTTGAGCTTTCTGTTAGTGAGAACGGGGGGTCGTCCACAAGATCAGGGAATGTTGCAACTTGGCGTGCCGCCAAACGGCTGGCATTCTGCCAGCCTGTTGGCACGATTGCCGTTATAAAAAACGGGTTCCGGAAGGAACTTCACCTTGGGAGGGGTACGCGCTCTTCGCGAGAACTATTCTCCCTCCAAGGTGTGTCCCGTACCGTATCGCGAATAGTCCATTTCAGAGGGAGAGGCTCCCCAGGATTTCATCCTGGGGAATTTTCAGCCGTCCCTACGGGACTGATCTTTGTCATGTTACTAACCCAGGACTAGCGTCCTGGGCTACTCTCAGCCGTCCCTGCGGGACTGATCGCGATATGCTCTGAGAGCTGATTTGTTCTTCAACAGGTGAAGTCCAAATCGGGCCGATCGAGGAGAGCTAATTTGGACAAGTCTGACTCTCAGCCGTCCCTCCGGGACTTAATTTGGAGAGACTCGTTCTCACGGAGATTCCGAAGCCGTGCCCTTCACCCAGCGAGTATTCCGAAGTGCTTAAGGTCTCGCCGGGCGGGAAATTCCCAGCTTTTGCATACGAAATTGCAGCGTTGGCCGCTTGATGCCGAGGCGCGCAGCCGCCCCGTTGGGGCCAGCGAAGACCCAGTTGGTTTGCTCTAAAACCGATAGGATATGCCTCCGCTCCACTTCCTCAAGCGTGGCACAAGCCATTTCCGTTCCCATTCCCATTTGCCCCGTCCGCCGAGCGGGGCTTGAGATCACTGAGCGGGACCTTCAGCAGGGGGCCCTTGGAAAGAATGACCGCCCGCTCAATCACGTTCTGCAATTCCCGGATGTTGCCCGGCCAAGGGTAACGAACCAGCGCGTTCATGGTCTCAGACGAGATGGTGTCGATCTGCTTGGACATATTGAAAGCGAAGTACTGCGCGAAGTGGCGGACCAGGAACGGAATATCTTCCGTGCGCTCGCGCAGTGGAGGAACATGGATGGGAAAGACGTTTAATCGATAAAACAGATCGGAGCGAAACTTCTGCTCTTCGACCATGGAGTGCAAATCACGATTGGTCGCGGCGATCAGGCGAGCGTTCGTACGCAGGGTACGCGAACCGCCCAAACGCTCGAACTCCTTCTCCTGCAAAACGCGCAACAGCTTGGGCTGTAACTCAAGAGGGATCTCACCCACCTCGTCCAGGAAGATGGTTCCCTGAGAAGCCAATTCGAAACGTCCAATCCGCTGCGTGACCGCTCCGGTGAAGGCCCCTCTTTCGTGGCCGAAGAGTTCGCTTTCCAGCAAGCCGGTGGGGATAGCCGCGCAATTCAGTTTGACAAACGAGTTGGCGTGGCGCTGGCTGAGATTATGAACTGCCCGGGCTATCAGTTCTTTACCCGTACCGGTCTCCCCGTGAATCAGCACCGTGGACCCCGTCGGGGCTACCGCTTCGACCTGGCGGAGAACCTGCCGCAGTATGGGGCTGTTGCCGATGATCTCCTGAAAATTCATTTCGCTGCGGAGTTCATCCTCGAGATAAAGCTTTTCCTGCGTGAGCTTGTCCTTGAGTTCCGTGATCTGACGATAGGCGAAGGCGTTGTCGATGGCGATGGCCACCTGCCCGGCGATCTGGGATAAGAACTCCAGCTCCAGGGGGTTAAAGTCGTTTTTCTCCATCCGCACCAGGCAGAGCACGCCCAGCACGCGGCTGCCGCGGAGCAAGGGCAACATACATAGGGTCTCCACGCCCGCCGCGGACGCGATTTTGTGGTCCAGGCCAGCCCTTTGCAACTGCCCGATATCCCCCATCCATGGCTTTCCGGAGCGAAAGACCTGACCGGCCGTGGAACCGTAAAGCGGAGCGGGCAAGTTCTGGCGAACGGCGGAATCGCCGTCGGGAAAATCCAACGCGCACAGTTGGAGTTCTTGACCCTCCCTATCGGGCAGAATCAGCGCCACCCCGTCTACCCGTAACGCCTTCCGGATCCCAGGGGAAACGGACTGGAGAACATCGCGCAGTTCAAGGTTCGAGACCACGCTGTTGTTCAGGTCGAGAATGAGCTTGAGCTTGGTCTTCTCTTTCTCCAGCTGAGCCCGCACCTGCTCGGATTGGGCAAAGTTGAGCCGATCGTCAATGGCCAGGGCGGCGTAGTGGCTCACCAACGAAAGAAGACTGACTTCCCTCTCGGAGAAGGCGTCCGGATGCTTGCGTCCAATGCAGAGGGCGCCCAGGCGATGAAGGGCGGTATTTAAGGGGAGCACACAAAGAGATTGATTCCCGCATTCGCGAAAAAAGCGGACAGCCTCGGGAAATCTTTGGCCGGCGTCAGCCGGGAGCTGGTCGAGCGCGGGTAGAACGAGCGGCTTTTCCTGCTCCGAGATGGTTTGCCAAACCGCCTCCGGCCACTTCCAGGCCGAATGATCCGTGGCCAGCGAGCATCCCTCACTATCGACCACGTGGGTCGTGAGCTGGCCCTCGTTCAAGTGAACCAGGGCGGCCATAGCGCAGTCCACCAGGACGCAAAGCTCAGCCGGGAGGGCGCGCAACAGCTGCTTATGATCGCTGTGCATCTCCAGTTTTCGTGCAAAGCGCAGAACCTCCTCCACCTGCTCTGCACCGGGGGGCATGCCGTTCAACTGATGAAGGTTCGTGTTTTGCGTCCTCTGCATATCCGGCAATACGAACTCCTCTCGTGTGATGTTTCATAGATGATTCATAAGACAAGAAGTAGCTGAGATCGAATGGCGACATTTGACGCCTACCCTAATTGGCTTGAATGGGGTACCCAGCCTTTCCCTCGGAGTGAAAATGCCCTTATTTCCGTTCGCGCAGATCCTAATGCATTAAGAAATGTGCCAATGGGCTGACACGCGATTTACTTTGTTGGCACTCATCCCCTGGACCGCCCCAGCTCTGAACTGACTCTCCACACCGGAATTCACGATCTATCAAGCACTTAGCGGGCGACGACGGGGAAAGGGCGATATGGCACGAAAGTTGCACAGCCCTCCGTGACAATCCTCGAGCCGCTACTCGGCGCCTGGACTCAACTGGTTTCATTTTTGATCCTCGTGGGGGTGTGATGAATATCGCCGAAAGCAGTGAACAAGTTCCGAGTTTCCGGCTCGATGTTCCGCTGCATAGCCTTCTGACCAAACCTCAAGCTCCTCTGCCGGGCTTGCAGCCGGTCGGGGAGCCACAGCGGTTTCCAGATCCAGTTTTCCCGCAGCATCCCGAGCTGCTGGGTTCCATCGATGAAGAATCCGAATGGAGTCCACCGGACAAACGCCATTGGAAACCAGGCCAGATTTACCACGCGATGCGCGGCTGGCTCTTTCCCTACATCCGCTCCCGGGTGACCGCCGGCGACTTCCATCCACTGATCGCATATCTGTTCACGGAATTCAAATGCAATTTGGATTGCCACTACTGCTGGGCCTTCGATAACAAAGTCAAAGGGATGACCGAAGATACGGCGAAACGTTCCATTGACTGGCTGCATGGCACCGGTTGCCGGGTGCTTGCCTATATGGGCGGCGAGCCGTTGCTGCGGCCTGACCTGATCCAGCGCGTGACCTACTACGCGGCCAAGAAGGATTTTTGGATCTACCTGCCCACCAATGCCCGCCTGCTACGCATCGATGTAATAGATAAATTAGCGGATGCTGGAATTTCCACTTTCAATATTGCCGTAGATGCGGTAGATATCAAACAGGGCCTTCCCAAGGCACTGGTCCCGATTCGGAAACAATTCGATTACCTGGTTCGTAAACAGTACGGGTACGGCTATTCAGTTTTCCTGAACATTAACATCTGCCGCAATAACCTCGACGATGTGCGGCAGCTGACGGAGATAGCCCATGACTGTGGTATCGCCACCGACTACCACATCAACGAGTCACCTCTGTTGGAGCAGGACGAGCATTTCAAGCACGCTGACAACAACGTCACCTACATCACGAAAGACGACTGGCCGGCGGTGGAAGAGACCATCCAGTGGTTGACAGAGAAGCAGGATAGCGGTTACAAAATGGTCAACTCGAATACTCGGCTGTGGCAGATGGTCGACTTTATGAAGGGGAATCATTTCCCCTGGAACTGCCGTGCCGGCCAGAATTCTATGATCATCCGCGTCGACGGAACTCTAGCCCCGTGCTTCCCTATGTACACGGCGAGCTATGACTGGGGTGTAGTCGGCGATCATAAATTCGAGACCAAGCAGCTGGACCACCAGAAAGAAACATGCCAGACCCACTGCTTCTCCACGCTTAACCACATTCTGGGCTGGTGCTACAACGATCAACGGGTCATCAAGTACTTCTTCAAACAGCTTGCACATGGATTCCAGGGAATGTCCGGACAGATGTAGTCCGGACAACCCTTAACTTGTATCTAAACCGGGAACCAGCTAAGAAGAACAGGAGATCCCCCATGGCGGTAGTGGTGAACGAGATTGTGCAGACCGACTTCGAAGTAGAGATTCAAGCCCGCATCGACGCCGAACGGGCGCGTCTCCGAGCGCAAGCCGGGTTGGCCCGCATGCGCGAGTTCAAAAAACCAGTAGAGCGCACGTTCACGGGGCCGGAGCGGGATTATGTGACCATCCTGTTCGGCGGTCTCACGTGGAAACACGAAGAGATGATCAAGGCCGTGTTCCACGGCAGCGGCTACAAGTGTGAGAACATTCCCACCCCGGAAGTTGCTGACTTCCAGGCGGGCAAAGAGTTCGGCAACAACGGCCAGTGCAACCCGACCTACTTTACGGTTGGCAACCTGGTCCGGTACTTGCAGAAGCTGGAGCAACAGGGAGAGACGCGCCAGCAGATCATCGACAACTACGTCTTCTTCACCGCCGGCTCTTGCGGTCCCTGCCGCTTCGGCATGTACGAAGCGGAATACCGCTTCGCGCTGCAAAACGCAGGCTTCGAGGGCTTCCGGGTACTGCTCTTCCAGCAGACCGACGGCATCAAGGCAGCCAGCGGCGAACCAGGACTGAAGTTCTCAGTCGACTTCGGCATGGGCATGCTCAATGCCCTTAACCTGGGTGACGTGATCAATGAGCTGGTGTACCAGGTTCGTCCCTTTGAGGTGAACAAGGGGGAGACCGACCGGGTGATTCGGGAATCAGTGAAAACGCTGACGGACACGCTGCGCGATCGCAAACGTTGGCACATCCTCGAAGCCGCCCCAAAGTGGGCCAAGCCATACATCGAGAAGAATAAAAAGATCGAAGGGCATTGGCTGCACCCTGGGAAAGATCGCCCACAACCTTTATGGCAAGGAATACGTGAGTGCTCTGCACGCTGTGCCGGGATAGCATCAACGCCATCGAAGTGGATCGCCTGCGGGTGAAGCCGGTGGTAAAGATCACGGGCGAGTTCTGGGCGCAGACCACCGAGGGCGACGGCAACTTCAACATGTTCGCTTTCCTGGAAAAAGAGGGTGCGCAAGTCCTGGTGGAACCAATCGCCACCTGGATCGCCTACATGATGCACGTGGCGAAGGAAGGCGCGAGAGCTCGTGCGAATGCAGAGGCTCCGTATCAAGACCCTAAGTGGTACGAAGTGAAAAAGCAGTTCGCCAACCGGTTCAAAGTATTCAAGAAGACGGGTGGGCTTAGCGCTGGTACCGTGATGTGGAACCATTTCTACCATCGCACCATCCGCCACATGGGCGACACAGCACATCACCTGATTCCGCAAAAAGAGCTCGCCCGGCTGGCTCATCCCTTCTACCACCAGCTCGCGCGCGGCGGCGAAGGCCACATGGAAGTGGGAAAGAACGTCTACTACACCGTGAACCATCTCTGCCACATGGTGCTGGCGCTCAAGCCCTTCGGCTGCATGCCCTCCACGCAATCGGATGGTGTGCAATCGCGGGTGGTTAACAAATTCAAAGACATGATCTTCCTGCCGGTTGAAACTTCGGGCGAAGGCGAAGTCAATGCTCACAGCCGCGTGCAGATGGCGCTGGCGGAAGCCAAGGCCAAGGCTCGGGCGGAGTTTGACGGTGTCCTCAGCGAGACCGGGAGGACACTGGACGAACTCCGGGCTTATGTGGATGAGCATCCGGAGCTTAAGCATGCACTCTACAAGTTCCCCCATCGGCACGGTCTTGCGGGAACGGCAGCCCAGTTCGCCTGGCACGTGAACGATCTCATGAAAAAGGATCGAGCATACGCCCGGCGTCCCCGGGTCTCCGTGGCCAAAGCACAAGTAGCTTAACCGCTCGCTCACCGTCGTCGAAGCCAGCCTTTCAGGGGAGAGTGTATGCAGCAATTTCTGGTCGGTTTGGATGTTGGGTCCACCACGGTCAAAGCGATCGTGGTGGATGCCGCAACAGATAAAACCATCTGGCAGGACTACCAGCGTCACGAAACAAGACAGCCGGAAAAGTGTCTCGAATTCCTGCGCCGCATGGAGGCCGACACCGGCATTGGTCCGGGGAACACGCGGATCTTCATCACTGGATCGGGCGGCGGCACCATCGCAGAGATGGTCGGCGCCAAATTCGTCCAGGAAGTGCACGCTGTCTCCCTCGCCGTCGAGAAGCTCCATCCCGAGGTGTACTCGGTCATCGAGTTAGGCGGGCAGGATGCGAAGATCATCATCTTCAAAGATGATGAAGAGACCGGACGGAAGAAGAAGATTCCCTCGATGAACGACAAGTGCGCCGGCGGTACGGGCGCGGTCATTGACAAGATCAACGCCAAGCTCAAGATCCCTGCTGCTGAGCTGGCCAACCAGGCTTACCACGGCGTCAAGCTGCATAAAGTTGCCGGCAAGTGCGGTGTGTTTGCCGAAACGGATATCAACGGCCTGCAGAAGACGGGGACTCCTTCCCACGAGCTCATGGCTTCGCTGTTCGAAGCGATCGTCCTGCAGAACTTGAGCGTATTAACTCGCGGACATACATTGCGTCCCCATGTTCTGCTCCTTGGCGGCCCCAACGGTTTCATCCAGGGCATGCGCGAGGCCTGGCAGGTCAATATCCCTCGCATGTGGAAGGAACGGAAGGTCGAAATTCCCGAGGGATCGAAGCCCGAGGAATTGATCAAGGTCCCGGAAAACGCACAGTACTTCGCCGCTCTGGGCGCAGTAGAGTACGGCAAGGATGAAGATCCGGAGATTGGCCAGCTACCAGGGGATAGAGAAGCTTCTGTATTACATCGATTATGGCCGCGCCGAAGAGAAGGCGCAGTCTCCGGTGGCAAAGGCCTGGTCGCAGATAAGTCCGAGCTTGAACTCTTTCGCGAAGAATTCCGCAGGAAGAAGTTCATTCCCGCGGAATTTCTGCCCGGCCAGACGGTCTCAGGTTTTATCGGCATCGATGGGGGCTCTACCTCCACCAAGGCGGTCCTGCTTGGCAAGGGAGGCGAAATCCTTTGCAAGACTTACCAGCTTTCCAATGGCAATCCGATCCAGGATGGCATTGAGATGTTTGAAAAGCTGAATGAGCAGATCGAGAGCAAAGGCGCCAAGCTGGAAGTTCTCGGGGTAGGGACTACTGGATACGCCAAGGACATCCTCAAGGATGTGCTGCACGCAGACGTGGCGCTGGTGGAAACTGTCGCGCACACGGAATCCGCGCTCAAGTTCTATGACGATCCTCACGTCATCATCGACGTCGGCGGCCAGGACATCAAACTCATTGTCCTTAAGGACGGCCGGGTTAAAGATTTCAAGCTGAATACGCAGTGCTCTGCTGGGAACGGGTACTTTCTGCAATCGACGGCCGAGGGCTTCGGCAAGAAGGTGGAGGAATTCGCGGATATCGCGTTCTCCGCTACATCCATGCCTTCCTTTGGATATGGCTGTGCCGTCTTCATGCAGTCGGACATTGTAAATTTCCAGCGACAGGGCTGGCGGGCCGAGGAGATTCTTGCCGGCCTGGCCGATGTGCTGCCGAAAAATGTATTTCTCTACGTCGCCAGCATCCCCAACCTGGCTTCGCTGGGGTCGCGCTTCGTTCTGCAGGGCGGCACGCAGAACAACCTGGCGGTGGTGAAGGCCGAAGTAGATTTCATCAAGTCGAGCTTCCGCGCCAAGGGCAAAGTGCCGGAGATTATCGTGCACGAGCACTGCGGCGAGTCGGGTGCGATCGGCGCCGCGCAAGAGGCGTTGCGTCTGTGGACCAACGGCAAGCAGACCACGTTTATTGGGTTGGAGGCGGTGGCTAACATTCGCTATCGCACCACGCGCAATGAAGATACACGCTGCTACTTCTGCAAAAATAATTGCCTGCGTACCTTTATCGACGTCGATGTGACCGCTGCCCAGCCGAGTCATGATCATGACCACTCCTCGGCACCCGCGCTCGCGGTTGCCGAAGATCAGTCACCTAAGGTTGTGACGCAGTTGCCGAGTCTCGAGCAAATTCAGGCTAATGCTGACGGCCACGGTTCTTCCTGCAGTACTGGCAGCAGCAAAGGATCCTTCAAGGCGAAGGTCGAACCGCTCATCCAGATCCAAATTTCTCCAGGATCGAGCAAGGTGGTTGAGCTTCCCAAGCCGGTCGACTTCCAGCCCAAAAAGACCAAGGTGCCTCTGCGCGTCGGCGAACAACGGCTGATCATCGCCACCTGCGAAAAAGGCACGGTGGAAGATCTCGCGGACATGAAGGACATCAAGGCGGACATCGACAAGATAAAAGAGGCGAATCCGAACTTTGTCGATATCGCGGCGCGCGACGTCTTCCGTCATCGCGAGGTGGAGATTGGTTGCCGATGCTGTTCCCAGCACCAAGGGACTGTTCATTGGCAAGGCAGTAAAGGAACGCGTGGCTCTCATGCAGAAGCGCAGCGAGTTTCGCATCGGCATGCCTCGGCTGCTCAATACCTACACCTATGCGCCGCATGTTCAATGCCTACTTCGCGAGCCTGGGGCTTAAGGCTGAAAATCTAATCTACTCCGATTACACGACGCCGGAGCTTTACCGCGCCGGGGCGAGCCGGGGCGCTATCGACCCCTGCTATCCCTCAAAAATCGGCATCGCGCATGTCTATAACCTCCTGACGACCAAGCACAACAAGAAGCCGTTAAACGCTATCTGGTTCCCGATGTACGACCGGCTGCATACGTCGCTGGTCAACCTGACTGGATCGAATGCATGCCCCACGGTCACCGCTACTCCAGAGGTGGTAAAGGCTGCCTTCACCAAGGAAAGCGACATCTTCACCGAGAACAACGTTAGCTATATCGATCCGATTTTGGATTTGCAGGATAAGAAAATTTGCGCCGGACCAGATGTTCAAAGCATGGGGACCGGTACTGGGGCTTTCTCGTGAGGAGAATGAACGGGCCATCGAAGCCGGTTTCAAAGCGCTGCTTGACTGCGAGGCGGAGATTCGCCGCCAGGCGCGGGAGACGCTCGACCAGCTGGAGCGTGAAGACCGGATTGGCATTGTCATGCTGGGCCGCGTCTATCACCATGACCCGGGTTTGAACCACGAGATCATGGAGGAGTTCCAGAAGCTTGGCTATCCCGTGTTTTCGCAGAGTACGCTTCCGATCGATGAGGATATCCTCGATCGCCTCTTTGGCGAGGAGGTGCGTGCCGGGCTTATTACGCATCCTCTGGACATTCAGGATGTCTGGAAGAACCGCTACTCCACCAGCACCAATCACAAGGTTTGGGCAGCGAAGTTTACTGCTCGCCATCCGAACCTCGTGGCATTGGAGGTTTCCAGCTTCAAGTGCGGCCACGATGCTCCTATCTACGGCGTGATCGAAGGCATCATCGAGCAATCGGGTACGCCTTATTTCTCATTCAAGGATCTGGATGAGAACAAACCGTCGGGGTCGATTCGCATCCGTGTGGAGACCATCGACTATTTCCTGCGCCGCTATCGCGAAGACATCGTCAAGCGTCGCGGTCTGGAAGTTGATATCGAGGCGCAGCTCGCGGCTTTCGAGCAGACCCTTAGGAACCAATCGACTGAGAGTTTGGAAGCTGTAGCTGGCGACTAAGAACGATTACAACTCTGCCTTGCGCATATTGACTATCGGCCACTCGACGCGACCGATCGCGGAGTTTATCGCGATGCTTAAATCGCACGGGGTTGAGCGACTTCTCGATGTGCGCACGGTGCCGCATTCACGCCACAACCCGCAATACGAGCGCGACGCGCTTTCCGAGGCGCTGCAAAGCGAACATCTGGGCTACACACACATGCCCGGACTTGGCGGCCTTCGTCATCCCCGCAAAGGCTCGATGACGAACCTGGGCTGGCGCAATTTGAGCTTCCGGGGATACGCCGATTACATGCAGACTCCAGAATTTGCAGCCCAAATCGACGACCTGATTAAAATGGCGCGGCTGGAGCAAGTCGCGGTGATGTGTGCGGAGGCTGTTCCATGGAGATGCCATCGCTCGCTGATAGCCGATGCCCTGCTGGCGCGTGATATTGAGGTGGGAGAGATTGCAAGCGCGTCCCAAATCAAGCCGTTCAGTTTGCATCCGTGGGCCCAGGTCAATGGAACACAGGTGAGTTATCCGGGATTGCCGTTGGAACCCTCTGAGATTGAGCAATAAACCCGCGGGTATTTGAGGACCATCATTCTCAGAGCTGCCAGGTTAGCGAATAAATCGGGCTTGGCGTGCAGGTGGGTCGCGATCAGTCCCGCAGGGACGCTGAAAATCAGGGCTGTCCAAATCATTCGAAGCCTGGGTAATATACAGAACCAAAAAGGTTCCGCACCTACGGCGCTCAGATCATCTTCCGGATTAATTCCCAGCCCTTCCGGGCTGGGCTGACGTTTGGCGGGGCGGCCCTCCGGGCCTAGGAAGCCGACGCGTTCTCTACTGCGGTCCTCCCGCGCAGGGAGTCGTACGGCATTAGCATTGCCAGCGCTAAAGCGCGTGATGAGAGTCGAGACTCTTTCACGGAGCGCTAAAGCGCTCCTCCTCCCGCATAAATGCGGGGGCTCCCACCACTGGGGAACCCGGACCGCACGCGAATGCTGACATGCCATCATCAAAAGTATTGGTCCCCAGCCCTTCCTGGGTGGGCTCACGTTGTTTGGCGGCCGACCCTCCGAGCCTGCATCCACGGCGTCGAGTTTTAAATGGGCGTGATCACTGTTTCTTTCTTGGCGATCTTGTCGAGGAATTCCTCGCCGGTGTAGAGGTGCTGGTTCACCAGCCGCGCCGGCGTGTGGGCCAGCCACTCCGCGGCGGATATGTCCTGATAGGTCCCGATGGGGAAGACCTCGAGAAACAGCAGATCTTCGGTCCCCGTGTTCTCGATGTAGTGGGGACGCGACATCTTGATGTAGCCTACGTCGCCTGCCTGGAAGTCAAATGTTCGCGCCTTGCCCCCGGCCTGAAAGACTGTCATGCGCGCCTTACCTTTTACGTAGTACTGCCACTCGTCAGAGAGCGGGTGCCAGTGCAATTCGCGCATACCGCCGGGCTTCACGCGCACGATCGCCGCGGCGATATCCGTTGCCGGAAAATCCTTCTTTGATATGATGCGCACCTCGCCGCCTGCCGTGACCTTGGTCGGCGCCATCGTGCTGGCCCTGAAGACGTAGTCGCCATCAATCGCGCCCGTACCCGCCGAGGCCGCCTTTTGCTCTTCCTCCAGGGGACGCGGCAACTCGGCGGCGAAGATAAACAGCTCCTTTTTCGGAACCTTATCGAAGGTCGATACCGGTACAGCAAAGTTCTTCGCCAAAACCTCCTTGGGCGTGTGCTTGAACCAATCGGTAAGCAGGAAGGTCTCAAACTCGTTGAAACTTCCATCGTTGAAGACCAGCAGGAACATGGCTCCGTCGGGTCCCAGCCCCTGGATGGAGTGCGGAATACCGCCGGGAAACAGCCACAGATCCCCCTTGCCCACGTCGTTGACAAAGCTGCGCCCCTGCGCGTCGACCGCCGTGATACGCGCGTTGCCGTAGATCATGTAGGCCCATTCGGCGCTGGTGTGCCAATGCAGCTCGCGCACCCCTCCCGAAACCAACCGCATCTCCACCCCGGCCAAGCTCTTCGAGATGGGCAACTCACGCTCGGTCACCTGCCGCGTCCAGCCGCCGTCTTCAATGCGTTTGTGCGCCAGGGCAAAGGAATACTTGAAGGGCTCGACCGTCCCGTTGTCTGTTTCCGGCGACCACACGGAGCTTGGATTCTCTTGGTCGAGCGGAGTATTGTTCTCTCCCGGCTGCTCTTCGTTTGGTTTACTGTGATCGTCCGACCGCACCTGCTGCGCATTCGCCAGCGGCGCGATCGCCGCCGTAGCCAGTGCAGCCCCTAAAAACTTGCGCCTCGAAACATCCTCAGACATAGCAGCATCCCCTCAAGTCAAAGTCTGGCGATCACCAGTGAAAGAGCGTCCCATCTTCCTTACGGTTGACCGGCAAATACGCCCGTTGATACGGAAAACCCGCAGCCACATCTTCCCTGATGTCGACTCCGAGACCAGGCCCATCCCCGGGATACATCGAGCCATCGCGAAAGAAATACGCATGGGGGAATGTCTCTTCCGTCTGCGTGTTATGCAGCATATGTTCCTGAATACCAAAGTTATTGATGGCGATATCCAGGTGCAGCGCCGCCGCCATGCACACCGGCGACATGTCGCTGGCCCCATGGCAACCGGTGCGCACGTGATAGATAGCGGCGAAATCGGCAATCTTCTTCATCGCCGTCAGGCCGCCCCCATGCACCACGCTCATGCGCAAGTAGTCGATCAACTGCTCGCGTATCAATTGTTCCGCGTCCCAAATGCTGTTGAACACCTCGCCCACGGCCAACGGAGTCGTCGTGTGGCGGCGGATGAGCTGGAAGCCATCCTGCAGCTCGGCCGCGACTGGGTCTTCCAGCCAGAAAAGATGATAGGGCTCCAGCTCCTTGCCCAGGCGCGCCGCTTCTATCGGAGTGAGCCGGTGGTGAACATCATGCAGCAGGTCCAGGTCGTCACCCAGCGTTTTGCGCAGCGCCTCAAAGAGCTTGGGAACATGGCGCAGATACTTTTCCGTGGACCACAGGCTCTCCGAAGGCAAGCCGCGCTCGGCGGGCTCGTAGTACTTGTCATCTTTCGCCACGCCGTAGGTCGACTTGAGCCCCGGTACTCCGCTCTGGGCACGAATGGCGGTGTATCCCATCTGCCGGTAGCGCTCTACCTCGTCCACTGTCTCTGCGATATCGCGGCCGGTGGCGTGGGCATAGACCAGAACCTGGTTGCGGCTCTTGCCGCCGAGCAGGTTGTAGACCGGAACGCCGAGCGCCTTGCCCTTGATGTCCCACAGCGCCATGTCGATGGCCGCGATGGCGGTCATGGTCACGGGCCCTCGACGCCAGTAGGCGCCGCGGTAGAAATAATGCCAGATGTCTTCCGTCTGAAAAGGATCGCGCCCGATCAGGCACGGGAGCAGATGATCTTCCAGATAGCTGACGACCGCCAGCTCGCGTCCGTTCAGGGTCGCATCGCCCAGTCCGTAGATGCCTTGGTCGGTTTCGATCTTCAAGGTGACGAAATTACGGCCTGGACTGCAGACGATCACCTTTGCGCTGAGAATTTTCATCTATTGATTGACTCCACTGGCCAGGAATCCACCATCGATGACCAGGATCTCTCCAGTGACAAACGAGGCTGCATCCGAGACCAGGTAGATGGCGCCTCCGGCGAGCTCATCCATCTCACCAAAGCGCCTCATGGGGGTACGCATCTTCAACTCGCGCCCGCGGTCCGTGTGCAGAACCAGCTCGCGATTCAGGGCGGTGGGAAAAACACCGGGAGCAATGGCATTCACGCAAATATTGTGGGGAGCCAGTTCGATGGCCAGCGTCTTGGTCAGTGCGCCTACACCCGCTTTGCTGACCCCATAAGCGGCCACCTGGTTGAAGCCCACAAAGGTGGTGAGCGATGCAATGTTCAGGATCTTGCCGAAGCCCTGGGTGACCATCGTCTTGCCGAAGATCTGGCAGCACCTAAACGTGCCGTTCAGGTTGATATCGATGACGCTGTTCCAGCCTTCTTCCGTACATTCCAGGGTGGGCGTCTTGAGCGTGATGCCGGCGGCGTTTACCAGGATGTCGACCTTCCTGAAGGTCTCCAGAACCTTGTGCTGCAGCGCCTCGATGGAGGGCCGGTTGCGAATATCGACCGTCGCCTGCAGGGTGCGGCGTCCCAGGGCCTCAATCTCGGCCGCAACCTTCTGCGTCTCTTCCGGGCGGCGGGAGGCAGCCACTACATCCGCGCCTGCCTCTGCAAGCCCCAGGGCAACTGCTTTACCCAAACCTGACGTACCACCAATGACAACCGCGCACTTACCTGTGAGATCGAACCGGCTGGAACCCAATGTTTACTCCAAGATGCGAACAAAGTAGGATGATCCCGCAGCTTATCACGAGGAGCCGTACCCAGGAGCGGGACAAGTGCAGGATGAGCATGTAGATCGGCGTTCTTTCCTTAAGGTTATGGGTGCCGTCGGCGTGTCGTCCAGCCTGCTGCCGGAGGCTGCGTTTGGCTTGCATCCCGCCAGCGGACATATCATGGCGCAGGCTGCCGGAGCGGGGCCGGAGGCGGCCACAAAACCAAAGTACTCAATCAAGTTTGGGGTGATTGGTCTCGACCACTACCACATCATGGGGATGACCGCGGCGGTGATCCGCGGGGGTGGCGAGCTGGTCTCTTTTTACTCCAACCTGCCCAAGGCCGTCGCCGATTTCCAGAAGCTGTATCCCAACGCTAAGCTGGCAAAGAGTGAGGATGAGATTCTCGACGACCCTTCGCTCAAGCTGATCGCGGGCGCGCCGATTCCCCGGCTGCGTGCCCCGTTGGGCATCCGCGCCATGAAGCAAGGCAAGGATTTTCTGAGTGACAAGCCTGGAGTCACCACACTGGAGCAACTGGCGGAGGTCCGCAAAGTCTCGGCGGAGACGGGCAAGATGTTTGCCATTATGTACTCCGAGCGGCTGGAAGTGCGCGCGGCCGTGCAGGCCGGCTATCTGATCAAGGCCGGCGCCATCGGGAAGGTGGTGCAGACGGTGAATATCGCTCCCCATAAGGTGAATGACATTACTCGCCCTGATTGGTTTTGGGATCCGGCGGAATACGGTGGCATTCTTTGCGATATCGGTTCCCACCAGGCCGACCAGTTCGTCTATTACACAGGCTCCACCACGGCCGAGGTGACGGCGTCGCAGATCGCGAATGTGAATCATCCGACGCACCCCGAGTTTCAGGATTTCGGCGACATGATGATGCACGGCAACGGCGGAGCCGGGTATGTGCGCGTGGATTGGTTTACACCCAATGGGCTTAGCGTTTGGGGCGATGGGCGGCTCTTCATCCTGGGAACGGATGGCTACATTGAGCTGCGCAAGTACATCGATATTGCCGGCAAGCCTGGGGGGAACCACCTGTACATGGTGGACCAGAAGCAAGTGACCTATCTGGATTGCAGCAAGGTGGAGCTGCCCTTCGGACCGCAGTTTGTCTCTGACATTGTCAATCGGACCCATACCGGGCAGAACCAGGAACAGGCATTGCTCGCTGCGGAGCTGGTGCTGAAGGCACAAAAGAATGCCAAGGTTTTGACCTTCACCGCTTGAACAGGCGGCGAGGAGGAATATGAACTCGCGCAGAGACTTTCTGAAGTTGGGCGCGGCGGCCGCGATTGGATTCCCCTCTATCGTGCCCGCGAGTGTCTTCGGGCAATCGGCTCCCAGCAACCGCATCAATGTGGGCGCGATCGGCGTGGGCCGCATCTCCCGCGGGCACGATCTGCCGGGAATCTGGCAGTTCGATCAAGCGCGGGTTATGGCGGCTTGTGATCTGGATTCCAAGCGCGTGGAAGAGGCCAAGGTACTGATTAACGGCTACTACTCCAAAAAGACAGGCAAGCCGTATGACGGTGTTACCGGATACCATAACTATCACGAATTGCTGGCCAATAAGGACATCGACGCAGTGGTGATCAGCACCCCGGATCATCAGCACGCGATCCTTGCCGTCGATGCAGTTCACGCCAAGAAGGACGTGTATCTGCAGAAGCCGGCTTCGCTGACCATCGCCGAAGGACGCGCCATGAGCAACGCGGTTATGGCATCGGGACAGATTCTGCAGGTTGGATCGCAGCAGCGCTCGTGGAAGCAGTTCCACCGGGCGTGCGAACTGGTGCGTAATGGACGCATTGGCCAGATCAAACATGTTGAGATCGGCTTGCCCGGCGACCCCAGCGGGCCTGACGCTGCTGCCATGCCAATTCCGCCGAATCTGAACTACGACGCATGGCTCGGCTCAACCCCCGAGGTCTACTACACCGAGATACGCGTGCATCCGCAGGATGGGTTTAGCCGCCCAGGCTGGCTGCGCTGCGAGCAGTTTGGCGCCGGAATGATCACCGGATGGGGCGCGCACCATGTGGATACGGCTCATTGGGGTATGAACACTGAGTACACCGGGCCGGTTGAGGTTTGGGGTACAGCTGAGTTCCCTACCCACGGGCTGTGGGATGTGCATGGCAAGTTCCTGACCCATGCCATCTACGCCGATGGCGTCACCATGGACATCAGCGGCGACTTTCCTAACGGCATCAAGTTTTACGGTAGTGAGGGATGGATTTTTGTCACCCGCGACGAGATGGTTACGCCTACCGATCCGGGTGGTAAGGCGGCGGTGGCTCCGAAACCGCTGGTTGCCAGCGATCCTAAAATACTCGACAGCGTCATCGGCCCTGACGAGGTTCATCTCTATCAGAGTGACGATCAGCATGGCAATTGGCTGGAGTGTATCAAGAGCCGAAAGGCGCCCATTGCTCCGGCAGAAATCGGTCACCGGGCCTGCTCGACTTGCTTGATCCACCATATCGCCATGAAGACCAAACGCAGGCTCTATTGGGATCCGGTCAAAGAGCATTTCAAAAACGACGACGACGCGAACTGCATGCTATCCCGTCCCCAACGTGCTCCGTACATGATGGACGTGTAGAAACCAAGGCATGAGTTCACCTCGGGAAAAATCGAATCTACGCTGGGTGGTTTGCGGCCTGCTGTTTCTGGCCACCACCATCAACTATATGGATCGGACGGCCCTGGGCCTGGTTGAGCCCATGCTGAAGCACGTCCTCGGGGCGGATCAGGATATAGCGCTCTACAACCGGCGCTACAGCGACATCGTTAACTGCTTCATCTTTGCCTATGGTCTGGGCTTTCTGATTGCCGGCCGGGTGATCGATCGCATCGGCGTGAAAAAAGGATATGCCTCGTCTATCGCGGTGTGGGCGCTCGCTTCGCTAAGCCATGTGTTTGCGCGGACACCGCTGGGCTTCGGACTCGCTCGTTTTGCTCTGGGGATTGGTGAGTCCGGCAATTTTCCTTCGGCACTCAAGGCTACCGCCGATTGGTTTCCCGCCGAGGAGCGAGCGCTGGCTACTGGCATCTTCAATTCGGGAACCAGCGCCGGCGCGGTGATCGCTCCCATGATGATTCCCTGGGTCGCGGTGCGTTATGGCTGGCAGGCCGCGTTC
Organism: uncultured Acidobacteriaceae bacterium; assembly: GCA_963785315.1. Classification (GTDB taxonomy): domain Bacteria; phylum Acidobacteriota; class Terriglobia; order Terriglobales; family Acidobacteriaceae; genus PALSA-350. The sequence goes on from CAWAUX010000005.1 coordinate 633,217, forward strand.
TACACCACGAGCAGCCTCGGACTGCTGTGGCTTATCGGCTGGCTGTTGTTTCCCTACAACAAGCTACAACCCAAGTATGGCAATACGACGAAACGATCCGCTGCCACGGCCGCACCAACAGCGGCGTACAAGTCTCTTCTGGTTAGCCCGAATACGTGGAGGTTCGCGCTCTCTAAGGGAACCACGGACGCGGTCTGGTGGTTTTATCTCTTCTGGCTGCCCAAATATTTCAACGAGCGCTTCCACGTGGATATGCAGCATCTGGGGCTGCCGCTGATCATTGTGTACATCGGCGCCACAATCGGGAGCATTTTCGGTGGTTGGCTGGCGGGCTTTTATATACGCCGCGGGCACTCGGTCCGGATGGGTAGAAGATTTGCCATGATGGTGTGCGCGCTTTGTGTGATGCCAGTGGCGTTGGTTCCCTTTGTTCATTCACTGTGGCAGGCGATCGCCCTGTTATGCCTGGCAACGGCGGCACACCAGGGTTGGTCTTCCAATCTGCTTTCCACGCCTTCGGATATGTTTCCGTCGAGTTCAGTAGGAACGGTGGTGGGGATCGGCGGAGCGGTTGGCGCCGCGGGCAGCGTGCTGTTCACATTCCTGGTGGGGCTGTTGTGGACAAATTATGCGCTGCTGATTTTCTTCGCGTCCGGTTCCATTTATCTGCTCACGCTGTTTGCGTTTCAATGGCGGGCGCCGGCGCCACTTGCCGCAGAACAGGTTTCTGCGGATTAAGGCTTCGGCGGTCCCGGTTCTCTCACCAAGAGACGGGTGGGATACCACCGAGGTTTACCTCTAAGTGCGTCCGGTGAATCGAGAGTCAGAGGGAAAGAGCAGTGGAATCCCACATCTCGCGAAAACCGAGCGAGATGTGGGGCAACCGTCGATCTGCTGCGGGTTGAGAGGGACCTAGGCGGGTACTGCGACCTCCGCCCCATCCCGCTCCGCCGACAAATAGCCGGCGTAAAGCGTCGCCATGGTGTCTCGCGCCAAGTCTATTCCCGAGAGGGGCTCGCGATCGTGGTAGATGCTCTCCATGAAGTCCTGGAACTCCTGTGGATACCCATGCTGCCAACCCTCATCCGGCGCCGGCCGGCTCCAACCCTGTTTGGTGCTGGTTTTCTCTACGATATACACGTCCTTCAAGATGTCTTCCCTGGGATTAAATGTCTCCAGCGCATCGGTCGGGTTCAGATTGCATCGGGTACGGTGATTGTTGCAAAACACTTCCAGCCAGTTGGCAACGCCGCCCATGACCAGTTCCGAGGCGAAAATATCGGCGATCGTTCCATCGGTAAACTTGATGTGAATCTGGGAGTAATCCTCAATGTCATCGTAGCCAGTGCGCAGAAAGCCTTCATCGCGATAGTTGGGGAGCCGCGTGATCTCATGCGTGCGGCAGCTTACCGTGGCCGGCCGAATCGGTTTGCCATCTCGCGATTCGCCCTCAACCCGCTTCAAATAGAGCGCTGCGCTCACAGGATGGCATCCCTTCCCCACCAGCGATCCGCCACCGGAGAATTTCCAGCGGCCGTAGTAAGGAGAGTGCGATCCGCTATGGGACTCCTCTCCCAGGATGCGAAGTATCTGGCCGCCACTCTTCTCGATGATCTCCCGTTCCTTCTGAATCGCCGGAGCATACACCCAGTTTTCGGCATAGCAGACCCGCCTGCCACTGGCCTTCGCCGCGGCGAGAATACGGCCACAACTTGCCGTGGCTTCGGCAAGCATTTGCTCCTTGGGAAAGCTGGCCGCACCGTAGTATCCGGTGAGCGGCTTTTCGATGATGACGTGTTTGCCCAAACCGAGCGCCTGCACCGCGAGCTCTTCGTGGGAAGATGGCGGAGTGCAGAGATCCACTACATCCACTGCAACACAAAGTTCGGCAAACGTATCGAATGCGCGAATCCCTGTCTCTTTGGCAAAGGCGTCTCGCGCTTCCGGCGTTTTTGAGGTCACGCCTACTATCTCGACCGGCACTCCGTAGACGCGACGGATGGCCTCCCAATGAAATTTGGCTGCAAACCGCGCACCAACGAACCCGACCCGCACTGATCTCTCCATAGATTCCTTGTAACACATCGCTGCTGATCGGAGCTTATGCTTGACCATAATGAAAACGGTGAGCCCCGGCGTTCGATACCGCGTGTTGGCCATGACCGTTGCCCTGGCCTTTCTCACCTACATGGACAGGGTTTGTATTTCCGTTACCGCGCCGGCGATTCTTCGCGACCTGCGCCTCACGACCATCCAGATGGGATTCGTTTTCAGCGCCTTTACCGCGGCCTACGCGCTGTTCGAAATACCTACCGGGTGGTGGGCTGACCGCATTGGCAGCCGCCGCGTCCTTACACGGATTGTTATCTGGTGGTCGGTGTTCACCGGGTTGACCGGCGCGGCCTGGGATTTTCGCTCACTGCTTGCGCTGCGAGCCTTGTTTGGCGCGGGTGAGGCCGGCGCGTGGCCCACAGTCGCGCGCGCCTTGTCGCGCTGGTTTCCTGAACGGGAGCGCGGCACCGCTCAAGGCATCTTCTTCATGGGCGCGCACCTGGGCGGCGGACTTACGCCAATCCTGGTGGCCGCTATCGCCGAGCGACTTGGATGGCGCGCTACTTTCCCCTTGCTCTCTGTATTTGGATTTGTGTGGGCCGCCTCCTGGTTTCGCTGGTACCGGGATGAGCCGCGCGACCATGCCTCCGTCTCGGCGGAAGAAGTCGCCTGGATCGAGAGCGGAAAGCGGGCGATGCCGGAGGAGCTTAGCAACAGCAGGCATAGTCCAAGCGGCCTTGAGAACGCCGGGAGTCTGGTTCCTGTGCGCGATGTATTTCACCCAGACGTATGGCTTCAATTTATACGTGACCTGGATGCCAACCTATCTGCAGCACGAAAAGCAACTGCATGGAGCGGTGCTGGGCATTCTCGCCGGCCTGCCTCTGCTGCTGAGCGTTCCCGCGGATTTGTTGGGCGGTATCCTTACCGACCGGCTCAGCCTGAAACTCGGATTACGCCGGGGCCGCTGCCTGGTTGGATTCGGCTCTTTAGCGGCGGCAGGAGTATTTCTCTTTTGCGGCGCACTGGCGGGAGGAAAGATCGCCGCCGTACTGATTGCGTTGGCTGCCGCCTCGTCGAATTTTCTACTCGGAGCAAGTTGGGGCGCCTGCGCGGATATGGCGGGTAATCACGCGGCCACCATTAGCGCGGCGATGAACACTTCAGGACAGATCGGCGGTGTCTTGAGTCCGATTGCGTTTGCACTCTTGACCCGAACCAGCGCTTCGTGGGCGGGACCACTCTATCTGACTGCGGCCTTATACATCCTCGGCGCGGGATGTTGGTATTTTGTTCATCCCGAACGGCCGCTTTAGTGCGAGTGCCGCGGAACCACCTTGCGCACATCGTGATACTTCACCGCAAATTCCAGGCAGGCGCCGGTCTCGAGCTGCCCGACGTTCGACCGGTAAAATTCTTCCCAGGGTGAGTGGTTGGTTATTTCGGCAGGCTTGAGTTCTTTGCGCCGGGTTGCGATCTCCTCCTCCGACAGCAGCACATCCACCCGCCGGTGCGCCAGGTCGACTTTGATCTGATCTCCAGTTTTGAGGATCGCGAGGTTGCCGCCAATCGCCGATTCCGGAGAGATATTCAGAATCGATGGACTGTCTGAGGTGCCGCTCTGCCGGCCATCTCCCATGCAGGGGAGCATGCGAATTCCCTGCCGGATGAGTCTGCCCGGCGGAGTCATGTTCACTACCTCAGCAGAGCCCGGATAACCAACCGGCCCCGCTCCGCGCACCACCAGGATGGAATGCTCGTCGATGGCGAGTGAGGGATCTTCGATGCGCTCGCGGTAGTCTTCCGGTCCGTCGAAGACAACCGCCCGGGCAACAAAACAGTCTTCGTTGCCAGGCTCGGATAGGTATCGTTGCCGGAACGCGTCGCTGATGACCGACGTCTTGACCAGTGCGGAAGTGAAAAGATTACCCGAAACTACCAGGAGCCCGGCATTCTGCTTCAGCGGATGGTCATAGGTCCGGATGACGTTGGTGTCGAGACTGCGCGCGTCTCTGTAGTTCTCGCCCGCAGTCGCCCCGCTCACGGTCAATGCGCCGGTACGAATTTTTCCAGCCTGCATCAGCTCGCCAAAAATTGCGCCCACCCCGCCGGCACGATGATAGGCCTCAGCAAGAAACTCTCCCGCAGGCTGTACGTTGGCCAGCAAGTGGATCTGGTGGCCCACTCGCTCCCAGTCGCGAATGTCCAGCTCGACGCCTGCGTGGCGAGCAATCGCGATGATGTGCGGTGGGCAATTGGTCGAGCCGCCAATTGCAGAATTGACTACGATCGCATTCTCGAAGGCTTCCCGGGTAAGAACCTTGCTGGGGGTGAGATCTTCCCTCACCATCTCCACGATTCTGCGTCCGGTTTGGTAGGCCATCTTGGCTCGTTGTGCGTAAGGAGCGGGGATGGTGCCGCATCCGGGCAGAGACATCCCCAGGGCCTCGGCCAGCGAATTCATCGACAGCGCAGTCCCCATGGAGTTGCAGTGTCCTGCGCTGGGGACACTGGACATCACCACATCCACCAGTTGCCGGCCGGTGATCAGGCCTTCCGCCAATTGACGACGCGCCTCCCAAAGCACAGTACCCGTGCCGCTCAGCTTGCCGTTCACGTAGCCGTCGAGCATGGGACCGCCCGACAGCACGATGGCCGGCAGATTCACCGTGGCCGCAGCCATCAGGGCTGCGGGAGTGGTTTTGTCGCAGCCCGTCGTGAGCACTACGCCATCGAGCGGATATCCGGCCAGGATCTCAACCAGGCCAAGGTAGGCAAGGTTGCGGTCAAGGGCGGCGGTGGGCCGGCGGCCCGTCTCCTGGATGGGATGAGTGGGAAATTCGAAGGGCAATCCGCCAGCATCGCGGATACCCGCCTTCACCCGCTCGGCGAGGGTTACGTGGATGCGATTGCAAGGGACCAGATCGCTGCCGCTTTGCGCAATGCCGATGACGGGCCGGCCGGACTGCAACTCTTCACGGGTGATGCCGTGGTTGCCGTAGCGCTCCAGGTAGACTGCTGCTTCGCCCGGTTCTACCTGGTCGCCGAACCATAGATCGCTGCGCAGCGCGCGGTTTACCTTGCCTTTGTCTTCCATTCTTAGTAGCCCAGGCTCTTGTTGACTACGTTCTCGAGCGGCTCGCACGTTGGCAAAGCGGCGATCCTGCTCCAGGAAGAAGCGCATCGCCTGGTTCAGCCACTCCTTGGTGTGATCGGCACAGTGCGGCGACAGCAGTACGTTCTCCAGCTTATACATGGGATCGCCCGGCGGTAGCGGCTCAACCTCGAAGACATCGAGCCCTGCGCCCTTGATGCGCTTCGCCGTGAGGGCACGGACCATGGCCGCCTCGTCAATCACGGGTCCCCGCCCTACATTGATTATCACCGCGGTCGGCTTCATGGCCGCGAATTGCGCGTCGCTGATCATGTGGTGGGTTTCCGGCGTGAGCGGGAGCGAGACCACAACATAGTCGCAGCGCCCGAGCATGTCCATCAGATCTTCCGGCTTGTAGAACTGATCTACCATTCGGATCGGACCCCGGTGGTGCGTGTCTTTTGGTGGCCAGAACCTGCATGCCCATGGGATGGACCCGCTTGGCAACGGCGCGGCCAATATCCCCATAGCCCACAATGCCCACGGTCTGGGTGTCGATCTCTTCCACGTCGAATTGCTCCCACACCCCCGCCATCTGGTTGCGCAGCATGCGGCGAAAATCCTTGGCGAAGTAGAGGATCGCCGCCAGAGCGAACTCCCCCAACGACTGGCTGAAAACACCGCGGCCGTTGGTAAGCGGAACATCGCTCGCAATCAACTCCGGGAAGAGCACGTTGTCCAATCCTGCCGAGCGGGAATGCACCCAGCGAACGTCCTGGCACATGAGAAACACTTCCCGCAACACCTTCTTGGGTCCCGACCAGGCAAGGATCACCACCGGATCGTTCACTGCGCTCGCAAATGCCGCGGCATCGCGACCCACAATGTGCCGCAGGCCTTTCAGCATGCTTAGCTGCGGATCGTCGTCCTGCGCCAACACCAACACCGTATGCTCGATACTCATGCGCTTCCTTCGCGCTCCTATGTTCTGATTGATTACGGCCAACTAGAACTATATTCCTCTCACCAGTTTCAAGACAGGGCACCACGAGGGCTGATGCTATCATTTTCGAGCCATCTGCTCGTGGTCAGGAGATTGTCTTGAACCCGAAATTGCCTCGCCCACTACGCGGCGTTATTACGGCCATGGTTACTCCGCTCCGTGAAGACCTTACCCTGGATGAGAAAGGTCTGGAGCGGCTGATCGAACACCTGATCAGCGGAGGGGTTCATGGCATCTTCATTTTGGGCACCACCGGGAGAGGCGCCAAACCTGCCCTACAACGTGCGCTCAGCGCTGATTGAACAAACCTGCAAATGCGTGGCCTCTCGCGTGCCGGTGATCGTCGGCATCACAGACACCTCTTACCAGGATGCTCTGCGCATGGCGGCAAAGTCTTATGAGTGCGGAGCGGTGGCCGTGGTGGCTGCGCCCCCCTACTACTACCAGGTTTCCCAGGCTGAACTATTGCAGTATTTCAGGCAGCTGGCAACGGAATCACCTTTACCGTTGTTTCTCTACAACGCTCCCCACAATACCCACCTCTGGCTTGAAATCGAGACGGTGATTCAGGCCGCCGGCGAACCGAATATCGTAGGGCTGAAGGATAGCGGCCTGAACATGGGTTATTTCCACGCGGTGCGAGAGGGCGTTCGGGGGTTGGCTGATTTCAGCCTGCTGGTGGGACCGGACGATCTACTGGCGGAAGCCGTGCTGATGGGAGCTCATGGAGGCATGGCCGGCGGCTCTAATGTTTGGCCGCGGCTTTTCGTTGCACTGTATGAGGCTGCGGTGGCTCAGGATGTGGGCCGCGTATTCGCGCTTCACCAGCAGGCAGTGCAATTCGATAACGCCATCTATCGCTCCGCGGACCATGCTGCGAATCCATTACGCGGCCTAAAGTGCGCCTTATCGCTGATGGGCATATGCAGCACCGACCTTACCCCGCCGCTTGGTGCCTATTCGAGCAAAGAGCGCGAGCGCGTGCAGCAATATCTGCGCCGAGGTGGATGTTCTCTCCGTGCCCATGATTGTCAGCCGCAGCTTTCTAAGCTCAGTTCCAGTTATCAGTTGTTGGTTAACTGAGGATCAAAGAGCAAGGGAAAAAACTGGCCCTCCATCTTGGCTCCGCTGGGGATAGGAGGAACACCCTGCCAAGAATGCATCGTCCGAAGCAGATCGAACTCCGTCTCTGAAAGCATTGATCAATGTCGCGCGGCGCGGCCGCTGCGAACGGTTGGCATAAGAACCATGCACCATGAGCGGATGATGGAAGGTACATTGTCCGCGCTTCAATTCGATGGGAACGGGAAGAAAGGCCTGCTTTTGTTCAGGGGTAAGTACAGTCATGATTTCATCCATGTTTCCTGTAAGGCCGGTTACCGGCAGCAGCTTCCAGCGATGGCTTCCGGGGACATAGTAGAGGCACCCGTTGTCGCGGTCGCTGTCATCGAGCGCGATCCAGCAAGTCAGATGCGACATCGGCTCGGTGCGCGTCCAGTAAGAGTAATCCTGATGCCAGGCCACTACGCCCCCGTGATGCGCGGGCTTACAGAAAAGCTGGTCGTGCCAGAAGCGGACGGGGCCACCCAATAACTGCGAAGCCGGCACCAGGAACGCCGGACTCCAGAGCACATCGTGAAAGGCGGGACCGGTTCGCCACGCTCCCAGGGCATGGAAGAGAACCGCATTCGGATCCTTCGACTCGTTGGAGTGATACTCATGGAACAGGTAATTGGCGGGATGTGATTTCTTCATCAAGCCGGATAGTTCAGAGCAAAGCAAATCGATTTGCCGATCATTAAGAACCTGAACTCCAGCAAGATATCCCTTCTCGTTGAAACCGGCTATCTGTTCCTCGGAAAGGCGGAATTTCTGCCACTCCTCCAAGTCTCTCAGGCTGCTCGAGAAAGTGGCCGATTGGTGCATGCGCTGTAGACAGATCCATGGATATCGCATCCCCCTCGGCCCTTCAGCTTATCTCATTTCTTGTTACGGCCGCCCCAGCGCCTGCAGAGGATCGCTCGGGCTCTGCAGCTGGAGCACAAACGCCTCGGCTCTTTTGTAGCCGCCTTCTACACCTCGAAAAGCGGCTACCTGATCCTGCAGCGCGTAATACCTGTCCGGCGTCTGGCTGGCGTGAGCATAGCAGGCAGCACGTTTGGCCGCTTCTGTTTCCGTGATATCGACATAGTGCGAGGGCGAGAATTGCAGGGTATCCTCGCCATCGGAAACCTCATAGTAGTAGAGAGCGAATTTGTCTTTTGATTGCCGCCATGCATCGTAGGTGAGCATGGTAATGGCGCGATGGTCGCGGTGGTTATCAATCGGCCATTGAGTAAAGATCGCGTCCGGCTTCTCGGCCTCGATCAGCTTCGCGTACTCTTCGTAGTGCGCATTGTCCACCACGGCGTGGCCGTTGATTTGTCCGGCGTAGGCCGGCCGTGCTTTGAGTATTTCGCACGCTTTTTTTGCCTCAGCGATCCTTGTGGACGCGCCGGTAGGAGGCCACGCTCCGTCGTTCAGGTAAAGCAGAACTACCTCGTGGCCAAGATTGGTCAGGCGAGCGACGGTGCCACCACATCCGTATTCCGGATCGCCGGGATGTCCGCCCGGCGACGATGACTTTCAGTTTCCGGCTCGGAGGCTCCTCGGCAGCCGCCCGAACTTCACCAAGCGGCTTCTCCTTACTGGGGCTCCAAAGACGAACGCAGAAGCCAGACCTCCGGCGCCAATTAACAATTCCCGTCGTGTTACTCCCACCTGGCCACCTTCTTTTGTGTGGATTGGATTTAAGCCACGCGATCTTGCTCTCAAGCAAGCGGGTCCGGCAATCTCGTGTCCTCGGGAACAGTGCTGCTATTTCGGGAAACTCGTTCGAGACGGCCAGCAACAGTGCACGGCAAGAGACCACCAGATCGTGTTGTGATTGCTACAAAGAACCGTAGCAAAGGAGTGAGGGCGAGCTAGCCGCGCTGGGGAGGTACGGCACGTCGGCGAAGCCTGAATGGCGGCAACGGCGCAGATTCCGGCATAGGTCAGCTTTACCAGCAAGAGGTAATCGTGGCGGAGGGTGATGCGAGGGGCAACGAAACGGTTACCATGGGGCCAGAGTTCGGATCCGAGGTCATAACGGAGCATTAATTTTTATTAATTTGCGCGCATTTTGTTCAAGTCGCTATCAAATGAAACCGTTCACTTCGCTCATTTGAAGGGTGCACTTTTCGCGTTTAATTGCTACAATTCCGAGACATTTGAGATATTTAGTCGACAATTGAGTCAATTCAGCTGGCATTGTCAAAGGATTTACCCGCCGCAAGTGACCGTTTGGCTTAGTAGGTTTTAGGCCCGATAATTCAACTGTAATTTGCAGCTGCTAATTAAGATCCTTCCTTAAGGATCTTACTTAAGTCTCTGTTTAAGCGTTGTTTGGGCCCATTTCCCCCCGGGTGCTCGACTCTATCGCCAGCTGGAACGCTGGTTGGTTGAGGTCCAAAGCCGAGTTTGACCGGCTTCATGCGTGTGCTTTTTTAGGCGTCATGCGAGGGTGTTTCTTTGGGGCCTGTTGGCAAAGTATTCAGACACTTTTCATTTACTGAGAGATAATTTTCCTCCCGCAGAAAAGGTCCGTACTCTCCCGGACCGAGGCGGATGACACGGATTTTCCGCTCGGGTTTGTCTCTGTCTTGTCGCTGCTGGCGTACTGCAGCGTGGCCGCAATGGCCCAGGTGAATGTTTATACCAGGAGCTACGACAATGCACGGAGCGGTGCGAATCTGCAGGAAACAACTCTTACTCCGGCGAACGTAAATTCGACCAACTTCGGAAAACTCTTCACTGTACATACAGACGGGGAGATTTACGCACAGCCGCTCTATGTATCGAACCTGGCCATTGCCGGGGGCACGCACAACGTTGTCTTTGTGGCGAGCATGTTGAACACCGTCTATGCCATCGATGCCGACACCGGCGCCGTGCTATGGTCGCAAAACTTTGGCTCGCCCATCATTCCGCAGGACGTGGAGAACGATCAGAATATTATCTGGGCCACGCGGCTCGGCATTTTGAGCACGCCGGTGATCGATCCAGCCACCAATATCATGTACTTTGTCTCCGGCTCCCAACCGGCAGACGGCGCCAAGCAATACGCCTTCCATCTCAACGCAATTGAGATTGCAACGGGACTTCCAGTAAGCGGAAGTCCGGTGAATATCGCCGCCACTTATTCCACGGCCGATCTCAACACTCCGTTGGTGTTCAACGCCGCGAAGCAGAATCCTCGTCCCGGGCTGGCGCTGGCCAATGGGAACGTCTACGTTGCATTCGCTTCCCACGAGGACCAGACGCCTTACAACGGCTGGGTGCTGGCTTACAGCACGTCGACGCTGGCGCAAACTGCCGTTTACTCGGATACCACGACGGGCACACAGGGCGGGATTTGGAATGCCGGGCCAGGCGCCTTCGATCGACGCTGCCGGCAATCTCTACATTTCAACCGGCAACGGAAGTTTTGGCGCGACTCCCAATAAGCTGGTGCAGACCGGCAACAGCTTCATCAAGTTATCGCCTAGCCTGCAACTGCTTGATTACTTCACCCCGTACAACAGCGCCGTGATGAATTCGGGCGACATGGATTTGGGCTCGTCCGGCGTGCTGCTGATTCCCAACACCAATTATGTGCTGGGCGGCGGCAAGCAAGGGGTGCTCTACCTGGTGGACACCACCGCGATGGGAGAATTCAACGCCTCGAGCGACAATGTGCGCCAGGAGTTTCAGGCTGTCTACGGTGTCGGCACCAGTCACATCCATGGCGGGCCAATCTACTTCGACAGCGACGTAAACGGCCCCAGCACGTATGTTTGGGGAGAAAACGACGTACTGCGCGGCTTCCAATTTAATACCACCACCGGCCTTCTGACCACCACTCCCTTTGCCAAAAGCACGATGACCGCACCGGCGACCAATAACGATGGCGCCATGCCGGGTGGATTTCTTGCCATCTCGGCAAACGGCAACAGTAACGGCATTCTATGGGCCTCGACGCCCTACAACGGCGACGCTGTACATCAAGACTGTACAGGGCGTTCTGTACGCGTTCAATGCGGATACACTGAGTCTGCTATGGACCGATAAGACGAATGACGCGCGGGATGAAATCGGCATGTTCGCCAAATATGTCCCGCCGGTGGTGGCGAACGGCAAGGTCTACGTGCCTAACTTCGGGCCGGTGGGCAACACCGACGGCTCCGGCAACCTGGTTGTGTATGGCTTGCTAAATCAGCTGACGGTCAACGTAGCCAACGCCACCATGACGGTTGGCGGCGCGCTGCCCGCGTTGACGGGAACGGTCACCGGCCTGGTGAATGGCGATACGCTGGGCAAAACGATCGTGGTCACATATAGCACCACGGCTACCAGCGGTTCCCCGGCCGGCACTTATCCTATCATCGCGACGGTGACCGGTTCCTCCGCCGGCAACTACCAGGTGGTGATGAACGCCGGCACGCTCACCATCTCGCCTCGTCGGCCCAGGTACTGACGGTGACGGCCAACAGCGCCAGCCGAGCCTATGGTGCGGCCAACCCAACCTTCAGCGGAACGGTGACCGGGGCGCAAAACGGCGATACCTTTACGGAAAGCTTTGCCACCACGGCGACCACGACCAGCGCCGTCGGCAGCTATCCGATTGTGCCCTCTGTAACCGGTACAAACCTGGGCAACTACACCGTCACCATTGTGAATGGCGCCTTGACGGTGACCGGCGCCGCGACCACGACCACCTTGACGGTGCCGGGCAGCGCTGCTTATGGGGCTAATGTAACCCTGACGGCGACGGTAGCCTCCACCGCGGGCACGCCTGGTGGAACCGTGACCTTCTACAACGGCACGACCGCTTTGGGCACGGGCACGTTGAACGCCAGCGGCGTGGCCACGCTAAGCACCAGCACACTCCCCGGCGGTGCCGATAGCTTGACCGCAACTTATGCGGCGGCGGGCAACTTCGCCGCCAGCACGTCAGCGTCCGGCAACATCGCGGTAAGCGGGGGAACGCAGACCATCACCTTCCCCGCCATTGCATCGCGAGCCTACGGGAGTACGCCCTTTGCTGTGACGGCGAGTTCCAGCTTAGGCAGCAGCTATCCAGTCACCATCACGGTGAAGTCTGGCCCAGCGAGATCGCCGGCGGCACAGTTACCCTCACTGGCATGGGCACCGTGGTGCTGCAGGCCACGCAAGCGGGCAATTCGGAATATTCCGCGGCCACGGCGACGCAGAGCTTCCAGGTAACGCCGGCGCCCACCACGACTACGCTAAACGCTCCGGGCAGCGCGGCTTCCGGTTCCAGCGTGACGTTGACGGCGACCGTGGCATCGTCCGCAGGCGTGCCGGCAGGGAGCGTGACCTTTTTTAGCGGTTCCACTTCCCTCGGAGTGGGAACGCTGAACGGCAGCGGCGTGGCTACGCTCGGCACCGCTACGCTGCCCGCCGGAACGGATCTCGCCACCGCCAGTTATGCGGCCGCGGGAAATTTTGCCGGCAGCAGCTCAGCACCTGTGACGCTTACCATCGCCGCGCCAGTGGAGCCGACAGCTACCTTTACGGTGGCGGCGAATCCCACCTCGCTGACGGTTCAGGCAGGCGCGCCGCAGCCACCACCCTGACCTTCACCCCCACTGGCGGCTATAGTGGGAAGATCACATTGAGTTGTACGAATTTGCCCACGAATGCCACTTGCACATTTGCCCAGGATCAGCTCACGCTGACTGGCAATAACCAGAGCATCAACCTGGGGCTTCCGATCAACACAACTGCGCAAACGGCAGACGAGCGGGCGCCGCAAAGCCCGCTCAATCCGACACTGCTGGCCTTGGCCTTCTGGTGGCCCGGAGGACTGACCGGATTGACCGTCTTCCTACGCAAACGCAAGCTCCAAAAAACGCAACCAGCCTTACTGCTTCTCCTGCTGTTCGCCTGCACGGCCGCTTTAGCCGTTGGTCTATCGGGTTGTGGGATGAACGGAACCGCGAATAACGCAACCCCGAGCACCTCCCAGGTGAGCGTGGTGGCGACTGGAACTTCCGGGAGTGTGGTTTCGACCCAGACCGTAACCCTTACCCTCAATATGATTCAGTAAGGGCCGGCGGAAGAAGTCCGAGTAGTCGTGGCTATAATTAGTCGGCACGAACTAAAGAGACTGCGGAAAATTTTGAAAATAAGTCGGTTCGACGGATAACACGTCTCCTCAGCGGCTAAAGCAACGTAATTTAATTTTATTTTTCCATTGCTTTATAAAATGCTTACGTACGGGCTGAAGCTCCGTACCCTCCGGAAGGCATGTAGTTTAATTCCGCACCTATATTCGCACCCCCTCTGCCGAGATGTTCAAGCAGGGGGCTCCCATGCTTCCTGCAAGACCGGAGCTCGTCGTTGCCACTCTGTTGGTAACCGTTACTCGTTGCCGAGGTAACCCCTGCCTGCAGGCAATCTTAGCTTCTTGTGCGGGATCGACTCTCATAAAAGAATCAACTCCACCCGCCGTTCACTCCGCTCTACACGGTCGTGGAGCGCTATTGACGGGGTGAGGAGCGCCGCCTCGCAATCCTTAAGGTCATGTCCTTTCGCGTATTTATTAAGGCGAACTAACGCTATCAAGTAATGTTCTCCCGGCCGTGAGTGGTACAATTTGCCTCAGCGGTTTTCCGTCGGAACGTTTGCCTCCCCCCCCAAAAAGCTCCTGATCGATCCCCTAGAATTTAGGTTTCCTCCCCCAATAAGGACTTGGCAGGCGTGTGGCCTAGCCAAGCTAGCTGCTTTCGAGGGTGGGCCCTGTGGCAAATTATTTTGATCACCTAGCTTTGGTTGGAACCAGTGTGGCGAAACGTGAATGGGTCGTTCGGTCCCAGGACCGGGCACGCATACGCAAAGTCTCTGCTCTCGAGCCTCTCCTGCTCCTGCTGTTGTTGCTGTGTGCCCATGGCGCGGCGATGGCGCAGGTGAACGTCTATATGAGAAGCTATGACCTTGCCCGAACCGGCCAAAATTTGCAGGAGACGATTCTCACTCCGGCAAATGTAAACTCGAACACTTTCGGAAGGCTCTTTACCATCCCCACCGATGGGGAGGTCTACGCCCAGCCTCTGTACGTTTCAAACCTTGCTATCGCCGGCGGCACGCACAACGTTGTCTTCGTGGCCAGTATGCGGAACACGGTCTACGCAATTGATGCCGATAACGGCAACGTGTACTGGACCCAGAACTACGGCACACCCATCACGCCGCAATATATTCAGAACGATCAGAATATTTCCTGGTCTACCGGCCTGGGTATTTTGAGCACGCCGGTTATCGATCCGTCCACGAACATCATGTACTTCGTCTCCTCCAACCAATCTGTGGTCAACGGCAACCTCGTATTACACAGACCATCTCAACGCACTTGAAATTGCGACCGGTGCTGCGGTGAAAAGCCCGGTGAATATTACCGCGACCTACTCGACTCCTGATCTCACCACCCCGCTTCAACTGGTCGTTCAGCGGCAGAACCAACGCCCCGCCCTGGCTCTTGCCAACGGGAACATCTACGTTGTCTTCGGCTCGCACGACGACATAACGCCCTACGAGGGGTGGGTGCTCGCTTACAACAAATCTACGTTGGCGCAGGTTGCGGTGTACGCCACTACGACGATTGGCTCAGAGGGAGGGATCTGGATGGCAGGACAGGGTCCTGCCATCGATAGCGCGGGCAACCTCTACCTTTTAACCGGCAATGGGAGCTCCGGCAAAACGCCGAACGGCTTGATTCAGACCGGCGAAAGCATGATCAAGTTATCGCCCAGTCTGCAGCTGCTTGATTACTTCACGCCGCACGACGCCGCTTCCTTGAGTTCAGGTGATATGGATTTGGGCTCGGCGGGATTAATGCTGATTCCGAATACCAACTATGTTGTGGGCGGGGGCAAGGAAGGCGTACTTTATCTTGCGAACACCAATGGCCTGGGAGAGTTCAACTCCTCGAACGACCAGGTGCGGCAGGAGTTCCAGGCGATTTATGGCGTGGGAACCAGTCATATTCACGGCAGCCCGACCTACTTCGATAGCGATGCGAATGGTCCGTCGATCTATGTCTGGGGAGAAAACGACGTACTGCGCTCCTTCCTCTTTAATAGCACCACCGGAAAACTGAACACAAACCCCTGGGCTACCAGTACGATGACCGCGCCGGCGACCAACAACGATGGCGCTATGCCCGGAGGCTTTACCTCGATCTCGGCCAACGGTAACAGCAACGGTATCCTGTGGGCATCCACCCCCTACAACGGCGACGCCTCGCATCAGCTGGCACAGGGGGTTCTGTACGCTTTCGACGCAGATACGCTTAAGCTTCTGTGGACCGACAAGACCAAACCTGGCGATGACATAGGGATGTTTTCAAAGTATTGCCCGCCTATCGTGGCCAACGGGAAAATGTACGTTCCCGACTTTGGGCCCGTGGGCACGACGGATGGTTCGGGAGCCCTGGTCGTCTACGGCTTGAAGCAAGCGCAGCTGACGGTGAATGTAGCCAACGCCACCATGACCGCGGGGAGCGCGCTGCCCCAATTGACTGGAACCGTCAACGGCCTGCAGAACGGCGATATGTTGGGCAACACCATCCTCGTGAATTACAGCACCACGGCTACCAGCAATTCACCGGCCGGCACGTATGCGATCACTGCAACCGTGACCGGCTCTTCGGCCAAGAATTACCAGGTGGTGGTGATCGCGGGTACGCTTACCATCACAGCGCCTTCGATCGCGACCACAACCACATTGAGCGCGCCGGGCAGCGCTACCTACGGCACGAACGTTACCCTAACGGCGACGGTGACCTCCACCGCAGGTACGCCGGGGGGAAGCGTGATCTTCTCGAGCGGCAGGACCACGCTGGGCGCGGGCACGTTAAACGCCGGCGGCGTGGCCACGCTGACTACGAACACGCTCGCGGCCGGCACAGACAACCTGACCGCAACCTATGAGGGGGCGGGGAACTTTACCCCCAGCACTTCAACGGCAAGCAGCATCACCATCAACCCGGCTACACAGACCATTACCTTTGCCGCAATCGGATCGCACGCCTACGGCAGTGCACCGTTCGGTGTGAGCGCAACCTCCAGTGCGGGCAGCAATTATCCGGTCACCATCACGGTGCAATCCGGCCCGGCGGTGATGAACGGCGGCACGGTAACCCTCACAGGCGCAGGCACCGTGGTGCTGCAAGGCGCTCAAGTCGGCAATGCGGATTACAGCGCAGCCACGGCCACGCAGAGCTTCCAAGTGACGCCCGCTGCTTTGACCGTGACCGCCAACAATGCGAGCCGTGCCTATGGCTCGGCCAATCCGGCCTTTAGCGGAACGGTGACCGGCGCCGTGGGAAGCGACAGCTTTACGGAAAGCTTCACCACCACCGCCACCACCAGCAGCAATGTTGGCGGCTATCCGATCGTGCCCGCAGTGACGGGAACAAACCAGGCCAGCTACAACGTCACCATCGTCAACGGCACGCTTACGGTAAATGGAGCGGCGACCACGATCACCCTGAGTGGGCCGGGCAGCGCTGCCTATGGCGCTAACGTAACCCTGACGGCAACGGTGACCTCGACCGCGGGCACGCCTACAGGAACCGTTACCTTCTATAACGGAACCGTTGCCCTGGGCACAGGCACATTAAACGGCAGCGGCGTGGCTACCGTAGGCACAACGGCGCTAGCCGTTGGTTCCGATGCAATCAACGCCAGCTACGCAGCGCTGGGTAACTTTAGCGCCAGCACTGCGACCGCAACCACTGTCACTGTGAACGCAGCGACGCAGACCATCACCTTTCCTGCAATCGCATCCCGCGCTTATGGCAGCGCGCCCTTCACCGTAACTGCGACATCCAGTGCGGGCGGCAATTATCCCGTGACCATCGCAGTACAGTCCGGCCCGGCAGTGATCAGCGGCGGCACGGTAACCCTCACCGGCGCTGGAACTGTCGTGCTGCTGGCTTCGCAGGTTGGAGACACAAACTACTCCGCAGCCACGGCGACGCAGAGCTTCCAGGCGACGCCTCCCGCATTGACTGTAACCGCCAACAGCGCGAGCCGTGCCTTTGGTGCAGCCAATCCGGCCTTTAGCGGAACGGTGACCGGCGCAGTGGGCAGCGACAGCTTTAGCGAAACCTTTACCTCCACCGCAACCGCCGCCAGCAATGTGGGCAGCTATCCGATTGTGCCCGCGGTCACTGGTCCACAACTGTCCAACTACACCGTCGCCATGGTCAACGGTGCTCTTACCGTGAGTGCAGCCTCTACCACGACGACCTTGAGTGCGCCGGGCAGCGCTGCTTATGGCACCGGCGTGACGCTGACGGCCACGGTGTCCTCGACGGCGGGGACGCCCGGAGGAATCGTCACTTTCTATAGCGGATCCACGAGCGTGGGCACGGGCACGCTGAACGGCAGCGGCGTAGCCACACTCGCCACGACTATACTTCCCGTGGGCACCGATACGCTCACGGCCAGCTATGGAGCAGCGGGTAATTTTGCCACCAGCACATCGCCGTCCAGCAGCATCACGGTGAACGTGGCGTCGCAAACCATCGCCTTCCCGGCCATCGGAGCGCACGCCTATGGCAGCGCGCCTTTTGCCGTGACGGCAAGTTCCAACTTAGGTAGCAGCTATCCAGTCGCGATCACGGTACAGTCCGGTCCGGCAGTGATCAGCGGCGGCATAGTGACGGTCACGGGTGTGGGCACCGTGGTGCTGCAGGCCACGCAAGCCGGCAATTCCGATTACAACGCGGCCACAGCAACGCAAAGCTTCCAGGTAACACCGGCTTCATTGACCATCGCCGCCAATAACGCGACCCGGAGCTATGGGGCAGCCAATCCTGCCTTCAGCGGAACGGTGAGTGGCGCAGTGGGAAGCGACAGCTTTACGGAAAGCTTCACCACGACAGCGACAACCACCAGCAACGTCGGCAGCTACACAATTACGCCTGCTGTCACCGGGGCTCAACTAGCCAACTACATCGTAACCCCTGTTGCCGGCGAGCTGACGGTTACCGGGGCGGCAACCACTACGAAACTGAACGCCCCGGTCAATGCTTCTTACGGCTCCAGCGTAACCTTGACTGCCACCGTGGGTTCCACCGCAGGCGTACCTGCGGGAAGCGTGACCTTTTTGAGCGGTTCCACTTCGCTCGGCGTGGCGGCGCTGAACAGCAGCGGCGTGGCCACGCTCACCACCACTACTCTCCCAGCAGGAACGGATACTACCATCGCTACATATGCGGCCTCGGGGAACTTTGCCGGGAGCAGCTCTTCAGGGGTGACACTCACCGTCATTGGCGGAGCAGGAGGACCAGGGGCTACCTACGCGTTGGCCGCTAACCCCAGCACGCTGACCATTGCCCCCGGGGCGACAGGAAAGACCACTCTCGTCTTCACACCGACTGGCGGTTATAGCGGGACGATCGCCTTGAGTTGTTTGAATTTGCCCGCGAATGTGAGTTGCGCGTTCGACCAGAGTCAGGTCACGCTGAGCGGCACCAATCAGAACGTGTCTACCGGGCTTTCGATCAATACAGCTGCGCAGCAAGCAAGTAAAGATGTCCCGTCTAACGCACCTCAGAGCCCCTTCAGCCCGGCCCTGTTTGCACTGGTATTCTGGTGCCCGGGCGGTCTGACCGGATTGGCGGTCATGGCTCGCAGACGGAAGCTGGCCGGGACGCACCGCCTGTGGCAGCTTTGCCTGCTGGTCGCAGGCGCCTGGGCCCTGGCAGCCGGTCTGTCAGGTTGCGGTATGAGCGGGCGTGTCGTGAGCGCTACACCGAGCACCGTCCAGGTAACTGTCGTGGGTACCGGAACCTCAGGAAATGTGGTCACTAAGCAGACCGTGATGCTAACGGTTAATATGACTAGCATGACGCCGCAGTAGTCCGGTGACGTCGAATGCGGAGTCTCACACGTTGGTGAAAGCGGCCAGGGTTTTTCGCAGGGGATGCCCAGTGGTCCCTCTCGCAGGGATAGCACTGCTCTTCGCCCGGTTGACTCTTGCCCAGGAGAACCTTCCGCACTACACGATTGTGGATCGCGGGCCATCCCTGGTGCGCACGCTTACCGACACTCCAGGGTTGAATAATCATGGCGACATGGCCATCTGGCACTCGGAAAACGCGAGCCTGATGCCCGGCGTACTCTTTCACGGCACGGAAACAATCTCTATCGAGGGAGATAAGAATTTCCCCCTCGTCTACCCCTCCGACATCAACGACCGGCTCACGGTAGTAGGAACTCTTCAAGCGGCACAGGATTTACGCTTCACCCGCGCCTTCCAGTGGTCCGAGAGTCACCTGGAAATTCTCAAGTCCCTGGGAGGACCCTATTCCTCTGCATTGGCTGTGAACGCAGCGGGAGACGTGGTGGGGAGTGCACAGATCAGCAGCGGCCAAAAACATGCGGTTTTGTGGCGGGCGAAACAGCCCCGCGATCTCGGACTCCTCGCCCGGGGCGATTACAGCACGGCCCAGGACATCAACGATAAGGGCGATATCGTAGGGGAAGCGAACCTGGTTCCGAACGGCAAGCCTCAGGCATTTCTCTGGCACGCAGAAAAGATGCAGCAGCTGCCCAACCTGCCCGGTGGCACCCTCTGCAGTGCCCAGGCCCTCAACAATAACGGTGCCATCATTGGATCCTGCGACCTGGCCAACGGCACGGCACACGGTGTGATCTGGAGAAACGGTTCCATCGAAGATCTGGGCACGCTCGGCGGTGAGGATTCCCCGAGCACACCGTTGGACATAAATTCCCAGGGGCAGGTGGTCGGAACCTCAAACGACGACGATAAGCTCAGGGCGTTCCTCTGGGAGAAGGGCAAGATGATTAATCTAAACAGACTCATCCCGCCCAATTCCGGCTGGCAACTGCTGGTAGCCTGGCGTATCAATGACAAGGGCGAAATCATCGGTCGCGGATACTTTCACCGGACCATTCACGCATTTATGCTTCAGCCGGATCAAGCCGTCAATAAGAAGTGATGTCGTATCACCCTGTCCCTCCACTCCGGTCCTGATGATCAAAAAGGCGGGTCGAGTGCTGTGGCATCCCACTCAAGCCAAAACCGGGCTTGACCCCGATTTCCTACCACGCTGTCCTAGAGAGGTCCGCGTGTGCGCCTTTCATTAAGGAAAGGCGCAGGGAGTGTATCAACGCCACGAGCCTCCGCAGGAAATCGGGGCAATGGGGCACCCAGCCTTCGTTGCCGGTGAAGTAAGTTGGTCATCCCGGCTGCCGGTGAAGCAGTCAGGGTTTCACAGTCACTGTCGGCAGCGAGGCCAGGAATAGACCCAGGTCCCTCTTGAGATAGGAGATCCTGGCGCGAACGTCCTGCAGCATGGCGCCGCGATCTTCGAAGTCGTCGATGCTGAGTTTCAGGTCTTCGGACGGCTGACTGGTAAGGTGATCGATTTTTGTTGTACTCGACAAGGAGTCGATTCGCTTCACCTGAACCCAGGTTTGCAGCAATTCCTCCTTGCGGGTGATACCCGTGTGTGAAGACGGAACGGGTTCATTGAGGAAGATCCATACGGTCTCGGGGTAGCGGCTATTGGCTAGAGTGGGCCGATCGAACAACTCGGCCAGCATATTGGATTCGAAATCGAATCGACCGCTCTGGCCTTTCTGATCGCGAATTCCAGTGAGGGCGAGCCCGGCAGAAAGAGTTCCAGCGGCGATGCCGACGCCGGCCGCCGGCTTGGTGAGGTTGGAGGAAAGTTGAAGGCCGGAACTGGTCGCACCGACAGCGCCGCCCACGATTACGCTGAGCAGGTTTGCCCGGCTCACAGCGTGGTCGCGGCGGTCAGAAAGGAAGCCGTGCACTTCATTGCAGCGCGCAATCTCGTTATCGATCTGGGCTATGGTTGCATCGACCTGGAGGGACGCGGCCATCACTTGTTCAGAAATGCGCTGATGCAGCCAAAGGAGTTGCCACCGGTCCGCTGCAACCGGGTCAGCCGATAGCTTTTTCAACTGGCTTATTTCAGAGGAAACCCCGATCAGTTGAGCCGTGCTCTCTGATGGCACCGGCTGGTTTAATCTGGATTCGACCGTCTGTGCTGAGGCAGCCAGGGCGATAGCCGCCATTGCCACCAGGTGCAAGCTGCGAGCAAGGCTCATGCCGATTATGATGACACGCCGGCACTAATTGAGTTACGCCCCCTTCATGGGTGCAGAAATTACCATCCTCCTGTAGCCCTGGTCTGTTATCTTTCCTCGGAGTTCCTTGCGAAAGCAATACCGCGCCAACGAGGTGATCTATGCCCTGCGACCCCGTGGAGTTAAAACACGTCCCGCTCTTTGCCCTGCTCGACGACGACGAAATTGCCGTCCTGGCCGCCCAAGTGGATCTCAGAACATTTGCTCCACGGCAGCGCATCTACAAAATGGATGACCCCGGCAAGCACGCGTACATTCTGCTTTCAGGCGACGTACAGGTCACCACCGTCGACGATGATCACCAGGAGGTGATCGTCGACCAACCGGGTCATGGGCAGTTTTTCGGCTTCGCTTCCATGCTGGAGCAAACGCCCCACCAGACCAGCGCCCTGGCCATGGAAGAAACCACGTGCGTCGAGATCAGCCGCGACGACATTGCTACGCTGCTGCAGCGCAAACCGCTGGCCGGCATGGATATGCTGACGGTACTGGGCCACCAATTCCACGCATCGCAGCAACTGGTACGGCTTCGCGCCAACCGCAACGCCAACGATGTGATCGAGGAGGAATACACTTTTGGCGAACACATCGCCGACAAGGTCGCCAGTTTCGGAGGGTCATGGGCCTTCATCATCCTCTTCGCCGTCGTGTTGGCCGTGTACACCTGCATCAACGTTGCCCTGCGCGGCCGGGCATGGGATCCGTACCCCTTCATCCTGCTCAATCTCTTCCTGTCTATGCTGGCCGCTATCCAGGCGCCGGTCATCATGATGAGTCAGAACCGGCAGGATAAAAAAGACCGCCTGCGCAGCGAGCTGGACTTCGATGTGAACCGCCGCGCCGAAGCGGAGATCCAAAATCTCTCCCGCAAGCTGAACCTGGTTACCGACAAGCTCTGCGATCTCGATGACATCCTCCGCGAGCGGCTCCCGTCGGGCGCGGGGGCAACGCAGCACTGACGGCACCCCGCGATGAAGACTGAGACGGCAGTCATATAATCCATCTCGAGAGGATCCCTCCAAAACTGGCTCTGGATGATCTTTGCCCGGTTTTTTGTTCCGTCTGCCGCTTATGCAAGACGATCCGACGACTCCGCTAAACCACGAGGGCTCCGCTTCGGCCGAAATGCCGCCGGTGTCCCAGGCATGGGGGAGCTTTCGCCTGCTGGAGCGCGTGGGGCACGGCTCGTTCGGTGAGGTATACCGGGCGTGGGATCCCCATTTGGAACGCGAGGTGGCGGTGAAGCTGCTGCTTCCCGCCTCAGTGGGAGGCGAGGAGGATTATCGGGCCATTCTGCGCGAGGCGCGGGCGTTGGCCGCAGTGCAACACCCCAACATCGTGCATGTCTACGGCATGGACCGGCACGACGGACGAGTGGGCTACTGGACTGATTTCGTACACGGTAAGACCTTGTCCTTCCTGGTATTAGCCCAGGGCCCGTTTGGCTATCGCGAAGCCGCCTTGATTGGCCTCGATGTAGCAAAGGCCCTGAGCGCGGTGCATCGGGCCGGGCTGTTGCACCGCGACATCAAAGCCGAAAATGTGATGCGCGAAGAGGGCGGCCGCATTCTGCTGATGGATTTCGGATTGAGCACCCTGCCGCAACGCCAAACCGGTGTCGCCGGCACCCCTACCTACATGGCGCCGGAGCTGTTCAGCGGCACCGAGGCGACGGTGGCCAGCGATGTCTACGCCGTGGGTGTGCTCCTCTTCTACCTGGTTACGGGCCAGCATCCGGTCAGGCTGGGTGGCTTGACGGCGAGAGAGGCGGCAGCAGCAATCTCGAAGAGAAAAGCGCTGATCGATCTGCGGCCGGACCTCTCGGAGTCATTTATGCGCACGGTAGCGGTGGCCATGGAAATTGATCCCGCAAAGCGATATGCCAGCGCAGGACAGTTGGCGGAGGCGCTGGCAGAGTCTCTGGGCGCGCCCCTGGCAGCGGGTATGGTCTCCGCTCCTACCAAAGCTGTGAGTAAGACCACGTTATGGGTGGCTATCGCCGCGCTCTTGCTGCTGGCCGTGACGGGTTCCGCCTTGTGGGTGGCAGGAATACCCCATTGGCTGCACACCGCGAATAGCGCAGCCACGGCGGGAGTGCCGGCGAGCCAATACGATCAGTTTTTAAAGGCGCAGGACGAGCTGCAGCACTCGTACAAGCAAGTCAACATTGCCGCAGCCATCACCGGATTCCAAGAGGTGCTTAAGGCAGATCCGAATTTTGCGCTGGCCCAGGCCGGGCTGGGTCAGGCCTACTTCTTGCAGTACCGGAACAACGGCGATGCCAAGCTGCTCGATATGGCGAAGCAGGCAACGGCCAAGGCCCTGCAGCTCGATGCGAATCTCGCTTCGCCATACATCACGATGGCCCGCATGGCGGTCATGCAGGGGCAAACCCAGTTGGCGTTGCAGCAGGTGCAGAAGGCGACCGCGCTCGACCCGCACAGCGCGGAAGCCTATGGCGCGCTGGCGGAGGTATATGAGGCGGATGGACGGACGAATGATGCCCTCACAGCGGTGCAGCGGGCCATCGATCTCGCGCCAGAATCCTGGCGATGGCCGCTACAGTTGGGAAACTTTCAGCTTGCTGCAGGCAATCTTAAAGAAGCGGCCTCTCAGTATCAGCGAGCCGTCGACCTATCAAAGGACAATCCGATTGCTTACTACGATCTTGGGGTTGCGAACACGCAACTGGGCAAGCTGAGTGAAGCGGAAGCCAACCTTCGCGAGTCGTCGAGACTCGAACCGTACGTAGATACCTACTCTGCACTTGGGGCACTGGCAGAGCTTGGGGGCAAGTTCGACGATGCGGCGGCTCTATACAAGAAGGCGATCGAGCTCGAATCCGATAACTACGAGGCATGGGGCAATCTGGGCAGCGCCTACCTCTGGGGTGGCAATCACGAACAAGCCACCCAGGCATACCGCAAGGCAGCCGAATTGGCCAACGCCCAACAGTCGAAAAGTCCTAACGATTCGCAGCTTGCCGTTTTGTTGGCGGGATATTACGCGTCCTCAGGACAAGGGGAAAAAAGTCCGGTCCTCATTCGCAAGGCTTTGGCCCTTTCCCCTAACGACCCGAAAATCGCCTATCGCGCGGGTGAGACTTACGAGATTCTGGGACAGCGGGCCAAAGCGATTCCGCTGATTGCGAGAGCACTAGCGCAGGGTTACCACGTGACGGAGTTCCAGCGTAGTCCGGAACTGGCAGCGCTGCGCAGCGATCCGGCATTTCAGTCAGCACTGAGTAAAGCGAAGAGCGAAAATCCTGTAGACACCGCCAGGAAATTGAATTAATTTCGGGCCCATGGCGCATACCGACATTGTTCTCAAAGAGGCGGACGGCATATTTGTGCCGAGCCAACCCGAGGTTCCCGTAGTAAAGGGCGATACGATCGCATTCTCGACCGGTGATGGCAAGCAGGTTGCGCTCTTCTTCTCGCCGGGAGCAGTTCCGGTCCTCTCGCCATCACCGCAGGTACCGACGATGTTGGGTGCGGGAAAGCTCGCATTCACCTTTACCTCCTCAGAGGCGGGCGCCTATAGCGTGTATTTCGAGAAAGACGCCTCTACGCCGCCGGCTCACTTTCCCGTAAGGCCGTTGAATGTGCTGCTGCTGGAGACCGAGACTCCGGACTTCAGCGGACCCAATATGGGAACGCGGAATGGATGAAGAGATCAGCTCTGCGCTGGAAAGCAGTACGTCAGCTGAAGAGTGACTCTGTCTATCCACCTCCACCCGAGCCAAGGTTGGCCACGGCCCTCCAATTCGCCGACGCCACCAACCTCAACAGGAAATTCGGGGTAGCGTAGGGGACATTCGCTTATGCCCGAAAGTGAAACTGCAGGTCCCTCCCTTCCGCTACGCTCCAGTCGGGATGACAAAGCTAAAGTTAAGGGCAGCGGCCCACCTTGGCATCGGGGGAGCTGGGACGGACAGAGTCAACCAACGAGAATCGCTGGCTCCAGTAGGGATGACACAAGTGGAGGGCGGTGGCCAACCTTGGCTTGGGTGAAGGTGGATGGAAAGAACTGCACAACCGCAAACTTGCGCCCCCGAAAAGGCTGTTTCACTTAAGATCTTTGACGCGCAACTGCGCGGCTGGGTCGCCGAGGACGATGTAGTTGCGCGCGTCGTCGCGAGCAATTGTCAGGACAGTGCGTGCAGCAGGACTTAACGGCGGAGTCGCGTTCGGGCCGGTGGATATGGTGCGCGCCTCCGACTCGATGAGCTGAGAGCACAGCCGGCTCCATCGGTCGCTCAGCGAATCGACGGCGTAACCGGCGCGGCGGCCGAACATGAGGTAGGTAAGCGGATCGCGCAGAGATTGAAGCTGGGGCGTCCCGGTGACGTCCTGGAAAGCATAAGGAAAGGCCAGGTCGACATGCGCGATAACCGCGAGGGCACCGTGGCTGAGCAATGCCTGGGGGAGCGCCGCGATAAGGGGAGCCGGTGCGACCGGGATCTTTGAGCCGTCAGGATTGAAATAGTAGTTGTTGTCCGCAGGGCAACCACCGCTATAACAGGCGAAGAGAAACGCCATGGTCCCCTGGAGCTTGGCATCGGCGGGAATGTCTTCCGCGGAAAAGAGGTTGTTGGGACCGGCGGCCGTGTCTCGCACCCATTCCTGGGTGAGCAACGAGCCCTGCATGCGGCGTTGCGCAGGGTCACCCATCGGATACTCGACCCCGTGTGAGCCGGTAAAGAGAACGGCCGGCGGACCGCCGGGCAGGTTGCCGCGGAGGATATCGATCAGTTGTTGCTTAGTGGCCTGCCTGGCAGTGGAGTAAGTGAACGCATCCAGCGTGAACTTGGCTGGGCCGGAGCCGAGAGGTTTAATGTTGTCGAGGAAGTTGGGACAGATGGCGTTGGAGAGCATGGCGGTGGCCACGTCGTTGTCGTTGCGCGTGACCCAGACTGCGGCGTTCTTGCGCTGCGCCGGAACAAAGCCCGGGTCCTCGTACTGAACCACGCGCGCGCGCGTAGCGCCCATAGTCCTCGATGTCATCAAAGGCCAGCCGGCCGACAGCCCACTGCATCTTCAGCAGATTCTGGAAATCGAAAGGGATGCGGCCGGGTTGACCGACGATCAGCACGTAGTAGGGAACGCCCGCGGTGGGATCGACTTTAGCCGTAAGCGAAACGCCCCGGTACTGGACCCAATCATCGGCCGTCTGGTTAGGGCGGACTCCGCTGTCATTTCCCTCGAAGACCTGAAATAAGTGGTCGTCATTCACCTGCTTGCGGCGAAGATCGATCAGCGGCTGCAACTGAGCCTTGATCGCGGGATCAGCGTCTGACGCAAACAGAATGCACCAGCCTGTCTGGGTGAGATCGTCGGGATCTCCGACGCTTGAGTCCGTGCCCAGGTGAGTGGAGTCGATGCTCCGCTGTGCCGCGCCCGGCAGGTCGCCGCTGAGGTGCGGCAGGCTTTCCGGAGGCAGCGCGGGGGCAGGCGCGCCGGTGGGTGCGTGGACCAGCAGCGGGACAGGAAGTGGGGTGGCGCTCATGGGCCTTAGATCTCCAGACGGCAGTCAAGGGCGCCAGTGTCGAAGACGATGAGGTCTGGCGCGCCGCTTCCCTGCCCTGCGCCGGTGCCCGGGAGGCCAAAGGCAATGTCCCCCGAGGGCGCGACACCATGCAGCGTCCACTCATCTCCTTCGCGGGCGATCTGTTGCACAGCGAATCCGAAGGTGATGGCCTCCGGACCGGAGTAGCTGATGGTGGAGTTCCCCGCGCCCGACGGCTTGATGCCGACTTTGGTATCGACCCCCTGGAAGGCGGTGAGGTCCACGGAAACGGCTGTACCGTGAGAGTCGGTGGCAGTGACGGTAAGGGAGTTGGACTTGAGTACCTCGGTGATGAGGTAGGCCGTCGCCTTGCCGCTCAGGAAGTAATTCTTGACCGCGGGGTTATCGCTCTGCAGCTCTCCCTTGGCCAGATAACTGCCGGCGGCGAAAGGCGCCACCGAGGTGACGGTGACGTTGGTAAAGCTGAATTGCACCGCATGGGCGCTCTTGTACGCCACGTCGAGCGAGGGCACGGATACACCAAAGGCAGCCAGAGCATTGCCCAGGATGCTGAGCCCGACGGAGAGATCGAGAGCGTCGCTTTTCTGGCCGTTCACGGCAGAGGCGGGTTTGGGCGGACCGGTCTGCGGCTTGGGGATGGCGCTATTCCAGATGGAGTCGAGTGGGCCTAACCACTGCACGGTCCGGTCGCGACCGATGACGTCCATGGGCTCTATGCCGGTGCGCGGCAACTTAACCACGTTGTAACCCAGCTTGTTCAGGTAGGTCACACTGGGATCTTTTTTCTTCACCACGGTCATTGGAAATCCATCCTTTGCCACTTGAAGGTAGGAGCACGGCAAGGGTACACCATCCGGCAAGGGCAAGGAACCGTATGGTAGCGTGTCTCCATGCCGGTGTTTCGGAAAACTGCGATTGTACAACTGGAGCTGCCCAGCGGAGCCATGGAGAGCAGCCTGCCGCTGGCCAGCGAGCGGGAATTCGGGGTGATTTTATCCATCGCCGGCAGGACCTATCCGGCGCAAAGCTTCCAGTCACCTATCAATGACGAGCAGTGGCGGGAGTTTATGCGCCAGTTGCGCGCCTGCAACGTAAACCGCGACGAAAAGACCGGATACCGCCCGGCCACGGCCATACGCGCCGTAGCGCGTATGTTGTACCAGTCGCTGGCACAGTTGAGCCCGGCTCTGCGTGAGTTCCTCAACAACGCGAAAACGCCGCGGCGGCTGGTGATCCAGACCACACGCCCGGAGTTGCATTTGCTGCCCTGGGGAGCGCTCTACGACGAATCGGGAAACCTGCTTGCGGCTCAGGACCTGTCGGTCGTGCACTGCTGGAAAGACTTTAACCAGCTGCCCCTCTCCACCGGCAGCCATCTGCAGCTGCTCAAGGTGATTGGCAGCGACACCAACCGCAGAACGGCCGCCGCGCTGGATGCGCTCGCGCGCACACCGGAGATCGTCCAGCGGGATGCGGCTGCGGAGTTTGCTGCCGGCAGGCTGGTCACCAACATCGACATTCTGCACATCGAGGAGCACGGAAACGCCGTTTTGAGCGAGACCGGCGATGTGCCGGCGACCACGACGGGCGAGATTTTCCGCGAGGCCAAGCTTGCGCTGCTATGGAGTTGCTACTCAAGCGCGGCGGACTCATGGGGCATATCGCCCGCCCTATGCCTGCACCGCAACGGGGTGGGGATGGTGCTGTCGTTCCTGGCCGAGTTGCACAACGAAGACGCGGGGTCCATCGCGGAGGCGTTTTATGCCGATGTCTTCGGCGCGGCGGCCAGCCGGGATCCGGAGTCGGCACTGTTGCGCATACGGTGCGCCAAGGTGGCAACGGAATTCGCGTTTGCCAACTGGGCTTCGATGACCGTGTATCTGTGCAATCCTCTGGACCTGACCGCGCTGCCGCTGAACGGTCCAAGAGTGCCTGCCGTAGGCTGGCTGGGGGAGCCGGACGCGGCGGAAAATGTACCCGCGGTGGTTACTGATGATGCGGCCGCCATTTTCTGGAGTAACGTCGCCATCCAGGTAAGCCAATTGCAAACGGGTGCGCAGGATCAGACGGATGCGTCCGCCGTGGCCTACACCCAACTCCCGGCTGCGGCGTTCAAGGCGTGGCGCGGTAATGTGATACGCATTGACGAGAGTGCCGGCATGTTGGCTGACGACGCCACGTTACATGAGCTTGGCCTGGCGCCGGAGCATGCACCGCAAACCGATGCCTCCGACCGGCTGGTGTGGTTCTTCAACCAAATCGTGCGCTTCGGGTCGCCGCTGATCGTGTGGTCGAATGCCGCCCCGCGCCACGTGGAATTTCTGCAAACCATCCAACCCGACGCCAGCCTGACATTTCTGCTCCTCCTCGGCCCGCAGCCGGACAAGCCGAGCCTGATCGAGCTGGTGCAACAGAACCTGCTACAGGAGGCGCTGGCGGCGTGCGCCGGCCTGACGGATGATTGCGGCGACGAGTACCTGCATACCGCCTACTACGCCTGCGTTCGCGGCGAACAGCCGGAGCACGCCCTGCAATACATCGCCCGCATCCACAGCCCGCAGGAACGACTGTTGCTGATGGGCAACTTCGTCAACCGGTATCCGGAGATTCCGCTGCCCGACAGTCTGCTGGCAACCATCGGTCCGCTGGCGCCGGCCGACCAGCCCCGGCACGCAGAAGACTTCTACCGTCTCGCCCGGCATGCTCAGCCGGCGGACGGTCCCTCTCTGCGGGAAACCGGCCGCGCGAAACACCAGATCGCCTACCTCATGCAGGACCGGGGTCAGGGCGATACGGCGGAGACGCTTTTCCGGCTGGCGCTGGCGGATCTGGAAGCAAGTACGGAACGGGATTCGCGTTGGTACTTCGCTCTGCCGGCGGTGCTGCGCGACTGGGCGGATCTGCTCTCGGACCTTCCCGAGCGCCTGGAGAGAGCATCCCACCTGCTGCATCGCGCCAAAGCCATCCAGGCGTTTCATGGCCTGCGCCTGGAACTGGCGTACTCGACCGCGACCTCGGCCCGCATTGCCCTGACCGAGGGCCGCTACAGTAAGGCGATCGACCACGCGGTTGATGCCGCCAATCGCTTTGTGCAGTGCGCCAATTGGCGCGGGTGGGGCGAAGCGCTTGAAATCCTCTTCGATAGCCTTGCCGAGACGCGGGAAACCGCCCGCATGCTGAGCGTCGCCAACCTGGCCAGGGAGAAGCTGCAGCTCTCGAACCTACCGGATGAGCAGCGCGAATTGCAGCGCCAGGCGCTGGCGTTTCAGCGGGCCAGGGCGCATTGGATCGCAGGCGAGCTGCCTGAGGCGCGTGCGGAGTTGGAGGCAATGCGGGCGGCCGCCGTGACAAAAAAGAAAAAGACTGACCCCCAGGTGGACCGCCTGTATGAATTTCTCAGGCTGTCTCCGGAAACACCGTCCTGACCACGCCTCCGCCGATTACGATACAGTTACTATTCCAATAAACCACCAGCCACCTAGGGGCCGGGCACAAAGGTGCGATGAGTCTGATTGCTTCGCGACTTGCCCTGTTCCGTAAAGGTGTTATGGACCAGCACGTCGAGATTGCCGCCAATAGGGGTTACGCGCACCGACGCGACTCGATCGGTATCGGTTGAACCTGCTTCCTCGCTGCGATGGAAGGTTGCCGCCGCGGATTGTCCGTCAACCACCGCCGGCTGCGTACCCCAATCGCAGGGAGGCGGCTGACAGGTACCGAAGGCGTGCATGGTGAGGCTGTTTCCAGAACCGGAAATCACCAGGGAGTTGAGAGTATCCTCCAGGTGACCAGCGCCGGTACCCTTCCATGTACCGGCGATCGAGGGGGAGGATGCCGGCGGTTGATTGATCACCGTACTGGCGACCGTGGGCTGTGCCGGGGCCTGATTCACCACCGTACTGGCGACCGTCGGCGCTGCCGGGGTACCTGCGGTCGAGGGCGCTGCCGGGGCGTGATTCATCACCAGGTAGGTAGCTATTCCGGCAACAATCACCACCAGAGCCCCGATTCCAGCAGCTATTAACGGCAGAGGCGACTTCTTTGCCACGGGCTGGGCAGGCGTCGCAGGCTGATGCGGTGCGGGGAGTTGTACCGGAACGGTGGCGTGGACCGGATCCTGCACGGTTGCCTTGGTGGGCGTGACGTAGCTGTTCAGAGCCCCGATCAAAAGTTGAACGTCGGAGGGCCAGCGCGCATGCGACAACTCGACGCTGTTGCGATGGGAAAAGCTCTTCAGGCTTTCTGGAAGCTGATCCTGGCTGGGCATCTTCGCGTTGTGCACCAGCACCGGGATGACCGGTACCTCGCGCTTCAACGCCGACGCTATCTCCAGAACCACGAAGTCGTTGGGGTCATCCAGGCGGCGCTGGCCGGATGCGCCGGTGATGGTCGCCCATGTAGGACCAATGATGGCGAGCAGGACTCCGCAGTCGGCAACGTTCTGCTCGATGGCCTGCACAAAATCGACCCCGGGACGGATGCCGGCCACGTCCATAAATACGCTGTTGGACCCAAACTCACGGGTTAGATCATCAAAGAGCCTGCCGGCCTCTCCCTCAGTATCATCGCGGCGATAGCTGATGAAAATGGGATTTCCCACACGCCTCCGTCAATCTGGATCAAATAGAACAGCAACGCGACAGGGACAGAATAAGCTGTCCCTCTCGTTTCGGCAATTTAACAGCAGGTCTCCCTCTTCCGGCTCTCACGCAGACACTTCAGCCCATCTCACTTGAAACGAATATGGGCTGTGAAATACTTGCCCTATTGGTTCAAGACGGGGTCAGATAGCACCTACGATCAGCCGTCAGGAGACGCTGTATGCCTTTGCAATATCTCGCCGATCTTTGGGATGAGAGTCACGCCAGAACTCTCGATCCCCCAGCCCTCTTGCGCTATCGCTCCAACTTGCTCGGATCAGACCTGCGCATCACCAACTTTGGAGGCGGCAACACCAGCTCGAAGCTTGACGAGACTGATCCGCTGGACGGGCAGAGGAAACAGGTGCTGTGGGTAAAGGGCAGCGGAGGCGACCTGGGCAGCATCAAGGTCGAAGGCTTTGCCACCCTCTACCTGGATAAGGTGCTTTCACTGGCTGGGATTTATCGTGGCGTCGAACTGGAAGACGAAATGGTCGGCATGTATCCGCTCTGCACCTTTGGCAACAATCCCGTCGCTGCTTCGATCGACACTGCGCTGCATGCTTTTCTTCCCTTCCCGCACGTGGATCATCTTCATCCGGACTGGGGCATCGCACTTGCCGCCTCGGCCAACGGCCAGGAAAAGATGGACCAGTTCAATCACCAGTTCGGCCACAAGATGGTGTGGATCCCCTGGCAGCGTCCGGGCTTTGAACTTGCCATGATGCTCGAGCGTGCTGTGAACGCTGTGCCGGGCTGCGACGGAGTAGTGCTCGGCGGCCACGGCCTCTTTACCTGGGGAAACACGCAGCGCGAATCGTATCTCAATACCATCACCATCATCGATCAGATCGGCCAGTTCATCGAGAGCCACCGCGCCCGCAAAAACAACCAATCCTTTGGGGGCGCCAGGTACGCTCCGCACCAGGAACGGCAGAAGATCGCTAACCAATTGATGCCCTTCCTGCGCGGTAGCGTCTCCACCCAGCAGCGCATGATTGGCAGCTTCACGGATATCCCTGAAGTACTGGATTTCGTCAATTCGCAGTCGGCTGCGAAGCTCGCGTATCTCGGCACCAGCTGTCCGGATCATTTTATTCGTACCAAGATTCGGCCGCTGCTGGTGGAGTGGGATCATTCTTTGGATCCTTCACATATTCAGGCTGCGGCGAAAACAGCGATGGAGACATATCGCAGCGAATATGCCGACTACTACAAGAAGCATGCCCTGAAAGACTCGCCGGCAATGCGGCAGGCGAATCCAACCGTGGTGCTGGTGCCGGGCATCGGCATGTTCAGCTTTGGCAAGAACAAGGCGGAGGCGCGCATCACCGGTGAGTTTTATGTCAACGCCATCCACGTGATGGAAGGCGCCGGGCATCTCGATGAGGGCAAGTGTCCACCGATTCTGCCGCAATCCGGGCCTGCGGCTGATACGAGCGCCTTCCAGGTCCACGACAACTACGTTGCTTTGCCCCCTTCTGAAGCCTTCCGCATCGAGTACTGGGCATTGGAAGAAGCCAAGATACGCCGCCAGCCCGCCGCCAAAGAATTGAGCGGCCGCGTGGTGCTGGTGGTTGGCGGAGCCAGCGGGATTGGCCGCGAAGTTGCACTCCTGGCCGCGGAACGCGGTGCGCATGTGGTTGTCGCAGACCGTGAACTCGGCCCGGCGGAAAAGGTTGCGGCCGAAGCCCAGGCAATCGTGGGCCGCGAAAACGCCATCGCCGCCAGGATCGATATTCGCGATCGCTGCGCGATTCAATCCGCGCTCCATGCGACCATCGCGGCTTTTGGCGGCATCGACATCCTGGTGAATACGGCTGCGATCTTCCCTTCTTCGCCCGATGGCACGGTCAGCGACGCTCAGTGGGCATCGACGCTCGAGATCAATGTCACCGCCAACTATCTGCTCGCGGACGAAGCAGCCAAGATCTTCGAGGCCCAGGGAATCGAAACCAGCATTGTGCTGACGAGCTCGGCAAATGCAGTAGTGGCTAAGCGCGGCAGCGAAGCCTATGACGTAAGCAAAGCGGCCGTCAGCCACCTGGTGCGCGAGCTGGCCGTAACTCTTTCGCCCAAGGTGCGCGTCAACGGTATCAGTCCGGCGACCGTGGTCAAGGGCTCGACCATGTTTCCGCGCGACCGCGTGAAAGCATCGCTGGCCAAGTACAACATCCCTTTTGCAGAGTCTTCTTCCGATGACGAATTGCGTACCTTGTTGGCGCAGTTCTATGCCAAGAGAACATTGACCCATCAGCCTATCGATCCAAGGGACTGCGCCGCAGCGATCCTCTTCCTGGGCGGCCCCCAGGCGCGCTGCACCACCGGCCACCTCATCCCCATCGATGGAGGACTGACGGAGGCATTCCTCAGATGAGCCCAGAAGACCAGCGGGCGATGATTGCCATCGATCTTGGCGCAGAAAGCTGTCGCGTTTCCCTGTTGCGCTGGCGCGATGGTGTGCCGCAGATTGAGCTGGTTCACCGCCATGCCAACGGACCAGTAAGTTTGCATGGCGAGCTGCACTGGGATCTAAAGCAGATTACGCAGCAGGTCGACATCGGTCTGCGCAAGAGTGCAGAGATCGCGAGCGAGGGCGTGCGGTCGATCGCGGTCGATGGTTGGGCGGTCGATTATGTTCGCTTGAATCAACAGGGCGAAACCATCGCCGATCCTTTCTGCTATCGGGATGAGCGCACCATTCATGCGCAGGAAGAGGTGTTCAAGCGTATTTCGCCGCAGCGGCTCTGGTCCATTACCGGCATCGGGATGAGCCGCATCAATACGCTCTACCAGCTTTTCGCAGAAGCTGAAGAGTTGCGCGACCAACCATGGCTCACGCTGCCGGAGTATATGCTGCATCGCCTTGGGGGACGCGCGGTGGCGGAATATACCAATGCAACCCACACCCAGCTGGTCGATGCGGAGAAGCGTGCCTGGTCGCCGGAGATTTTCGCAGCGACGGGTCTGGCACAGGCGGCAGCGCCTCCGCTCGTTCTGCCCGGCACCATCGTTGGCACCTTAACCGGAGACCACCTCAACATGCGCGGCCTGGAGGGTGCGGCATTGATCGCGCCCGCGTGTCACGACACTGCATCGGCCATCGCCAGTATTCCTGACAGCGGAGACGACTGGGTATACATCAGCTCCGGTACGTGGTCTCTCGTTGGCACACTACTCAACCAGCCGATCATTGGAGACCACGCGACCGCATCGGACTTCAACAATATGGGCGCCGTTGGCGGCCGCATTTGTTTTCATAAAGGAGTCAACGCGATGTGGCTACTGCGGCAGTGCATGATCGAGTGGGCACCGGAGATCGATTGGACCGTCCCTGAACTCATTCAAGCTGCCGAGCAACTCCCGACTCCTGCCTATCTGCTGAATGTGGACGACCCCGACTTGCTGTTGCCGGGAGAAATGCCTGCGCGTATCAATCGACAGCTCACACGCCGCGGACTGCAAACGTTTGAAGAAGGAGCGGAAGCTGCGCCCACGATGGTAAGTCTTATTCTCCACAGCCTGGCCGGCAAGTATGGAGAAGTTGTGAGCGACCTTGCCCGCATCACGGGAAAGAAGTTCAGGCGGATTTATATCGTTGGCGGTGGCAGTCGTAATACCCTTTTGAACTGGCTGACGGCCAACGCGACCGGCCTCGAAGTACGTTGCGGCGCAGTGGAAAGCTCAACCGTAGGCAACTTCGCCGTGCAACTGGCTGCGCAGGAAAACGCCGGCGCGGATGCAGCAGCAGTAGCCCACTGGGCGCAGCAGCTCTCTTCCGGAAACATTTAAACCCCTGGCAAATTGCGGGTGGGCCACTGAGGTTGACCGCTAAGTGTGTCGGTGGAATCGAAAGTCAGAGGGAAAGAGCAGTGGTATCCCACAATTTGCCAGGGAGTAAGTGTTTTGAAGCGAGCTGCCTGCGGTCAAAGCCAATGCTTGACAGGTCTTTTCGTCTGACAGATTATCGGATGGCTTAATAAACGAGCACCGGGAGCGATCCGTGCTGAACGGGATGTCAAGACGATCCTTCTGCAAAGCACTGGCCATCAGCGCCGTCACCACCTCCGCACTAGGGCAGGACAAGGTCGCCACCACTGGCACTGCAACGGAGTGGTCGTACTCCAGCGGAAAGCAATATTCTGACCCGTTTAATCAAGTGGACGTGGACGTGATCGTAACCACCCCCCAGGGTCACGAAGAACGAGTGCCCGCGTTTTGGGCGGGTGGCTCCCTCTGGCGGGTGCGCTACGCTCCCCCTGCGCCGGGAGCATACCGGCTTCGTTCTGTATGCAGCGACACCGCCAACAAGGATCTACACAACGTCACCTCGGTACTGAACGCAGAAGCCTACACGGGCGAGAACCCACACTATAAGAATGGGGTACTCAAAGTTGCGCAGGACCGGCGCCACTTCGAATATGCCAACGGCACTCCTTTCTTCTGGCTGGGCGACACCTGGTGGATGGCTCTCTGTAACCGCCTGCGCTGGCCGGATGACTTTGAAACCCTGACCGCCGATCGACTGGCGAAGGGCTTTACCGTGGTACAGATCGTGGCCGGACTTTACCCCGACATGGAGCCCTACGATCCACGCGGGGCCAACGAGGCGGGATATCCATGGGAGCCTGATTTCGCCCGCATCAACCCGGCGTACTTCGATATGGCCGACGTGCGCATTCAGTATCTGGCGGACCATGGGCTCGCCGCATGCATCGTGGGATTTTGGGGCTACTTTATCCCCCGCATGGGCATGGCCAAGGTCAAGCAGCATTGGCGCTACCTGGTGGCTCGTTGGGGAGCTTACCCAGTGTTCTGGTGTCTCGCCGGAGAAGGCACCATGCCCTACTACCTCTCCAAGACCAAGGAGCAGGATGCGGAGAC
This sequence comes from uncultured Acidobacteriaceae bacterium, assembly GCA_963785315.1. Classification (GTDB taxonomy): domain Bacteria; phylum Acidobacteriota; class Terriglobia; order Terriglobales; family Acidobacteriaceae; genus PALSA-350. Next base: position 669,652 of record CAWAUX010000005.1, read on the forward strand.
ACAGAAGCAGGGCCTAACCGAACTCGCACGCTATGTGCGCACCATCGATGCCCATCATCACCCCATCACCATCCATCCCTCCAGTAGCGCTCGCCTGTGCGTGACTGATCCTTCACTGCTCGATTTCGATATGTTGCAGACCGGCCACAACGACCGTCAGAGTGTGCCCAACACAATTGAGAAGGTGCAAGCCTCACTCGCGGCCAGCCCGCAGATGCCGGTGCTGATCGGGGAGGTCTGCTATGAAGGCATTCAGGAGGCAAGCCGCCAGGAGGTGCAGCGCTTCATGTTCTGGACGGCTATCCTGAGCGGTAATGGTGGACACACGTACGGAGCCAACGGCATCTGGCAGGTGAATACTCCGCAACAGCCCTACGGGCTCTCGCCGCATGGCCACTCCTGGGGCGGTCCTCCCTGGAATGTGGCGGCGCAGCTGCCCGGCTCGGGCCAACTGGGGATGGCCAAGAAACTGCTCATGCGCTATTCCTGGTGGAAGCTCGAAGCGAAGCCGGAGATCATCGAGCCTCACTGGACCAAAGGAGATTACTGGCAGCCCTTCGCCGGCCAAATTCCTGACGAAGTGACCATCGCGTTCTGCCCCGCGTTCACCAAACCTGCAGTCTTCCACCAACTCGAAAGCGGCGTCCATAAGGCGTTCTTCTTTAACCCGGCTAACGGGAGCGAGCAGCCGATCGGCGACATTACGCCCGACGGCGACGGCACATGGAAAGTACCCGAGATCCCCATCTTTCAGGATTGGGTGATCGTGGTTGAGCGGAAAGCATGAGCGGCGAAAACTCATCCCACCCATTTCGAGTCGCGCTCTCTGCCGACTTTTGTGACCAGCAAGGGAAGCCCATCTTCCCGGACCTGAGCTTGTCGCTGCTCGATGCCGTTCCTGCGATCGCGTATGAGTTCCTGGGCGAATATCGCCCGGAATATGCAGCTGAACAATTGGAAAACTGCGACGTGCTCATCTCCCTCAAACCGAGGGTCACCGCACAATCCCTGCAAAAAGCCTCTCGGCTGTGCGCCATTGGCCGCTGCGGCGTTGGCTACGACAACGTCGATCTGGAGGCCTGCACAGAAAACGGGACTGCGGTCTACATCACACCGGCCGGTGTGATCCGTCCGGTGGGTGAATCCATCGTGCTTCTCATGCTGGCGCTTTCCCACAACCTCATCGTGAAAGACCGGCTGGTGCGCCAGGGTCAGTGGGCACAAAGTACCGTTCGCCTCGGCCGCGAGCCGCGTCAGCGTGTCGTCGGCACCATCGGCCTGGGAAACATTGCGGCAGAAGCTATCCGGTTGCTCAAAGTCTTTGACGTGGCAAAGTTTCTTGCCTTCGATCCCTATGCATCGCCCGAACGGGCTTCTCACCTCGGGGTGGAACTGGTTTCGCTGGAAGAAGTATTGCGCGCATCGGACTATGTCCTGGTGAATTGCCCACTCACCCCTGAGACCCGCGGGTTGCTGGGCAAGCCGCATTTTGCACTGATGAAGCCCGACGCGGTCATCATCAACACCGCGCGCGGACCGATTATCAACGAGGCCGCCCTGATCGAGGCTCTGCAGAGCGGCCAAATCCGGGGCGCCGCGCTCGACGTCTTCGAAAAGGAGCCGCTCAGCATCGATTCGCCGCTCATCGCCATGGACAATGTCATCCTAAGTTCGCACTCCATCGCGTGGAGCGAGGAGTTATTCCGTGATATGGGGCGCATCGACTGCGAGGGAGCGCTGGCCGTCTATCGCGGCGAGGCGCCTCAGCATGTGGTCAATCCTCAAGTGCTGACGCGTCCGGCATTTCTCCAAAAACTTGAAAGACACAAAGCTGCCCTGGCAGCTAGAGAGGGCATGCGATGAACCGCTTTCGCCAAAGGCTGCAACGAGGGGACGTGCTCCTGGGGCAGATGGTCCTGGAGTTATTTACTCCCGGCATCGGCCCCATGCTGGCCGCGTGCGGGATGGACTTCGTGATCTTCGATATGGAGCATGGGCGTTGCGATATCACCCTGCTCGCAGAGATGGTCGCGTCGTGCCGGGGCAGCGAGATTGTCCCCATCGCGCGTGTTCCTGATTTAGGGTATGCACCCCTTTCGCGCGTTCTGGATGTGGGAGCGCGTGGCGCCATGGTGCCGCGCGTGGAAACGAAACAGCAAGCGGAAGACATCGTGAGCCAGCTCAAGTACGCGCCCATGGGCAGGCGCGGTGCTGCGCTCGGCATCGCGCACGATCTTTATCGCGCAGGGACGGCAGAATTCTTTGCCCAGGCCAATGAAGAAATTGCCGTGATCCTGCTGTTGGAAACCGAAAAGGCTTTCCAAAGCCTGGACGAGATCGTAAGTGTTCCCGGCATCGACGTTGCCTGGGTGGGGCATTACGATCTGACCGTCTCGTTGGGGATTCCGGCGCAATTTGAGCATCCGCGATTTCTTGCCGCCATGGACGCGTTGGTCGCTGCATGCCGCCGGCACGGTATTGCTCCGGGCTTCCTTCCGGCTTCCCCTGAATTAGCTGTGCATTGGATCGGCAAAGGCTTCCGTGCCATCAGCCTGGGTAGCGACATCGGCGTATATCTCGAGGGCGTCCGCAAGTTTCGTGATCAGGTAGCTGGCAACAATGGTTGAAGGATCATTTCAGCTGCGGCTGAGGGAGCGGAAGATTGGGAGCCTAAACCATCCACCAAGGCTTTGGGTGCCCCATTCAAGCCTTCTGTTGGCTTGAGTGGGCTGCGATGCAACCCCTTTCCTCACTAGTCCCGGCGCGTGGCACGTATCACGATGTCTTCCTTGAATCTGGGCAACATCAAAGGGCTCTTACCGCCGCCCTTAAACTCGATCGCGGGGGAATACTGACCGGTAACCGGTGAGTAAAGCCGGACATCATAGCTGCCCGGCGGCAAGGAGAGTGAGACGCTGCCGCCAATCGCTTCGCCGGCCGCGGGATCGGCCACCTCGCGCGAATCAGCTAAATAAGCGACGTAATCGCGTTCGCCGGTAGACAAGGTCGAAACGGTCAGATGTTGAGGATAGGTTGCCACCCAATCCGGCGCAAGCTTGGCATGGATGAAATCAAACGATGACATGAATTCCGAGAGATACTGCATCCAAATCCGGATTCCGCGTTGCGACGCCGCGGTCCCGCGCTCGCTGCCGACAGTAATCGAGAAATCAATGTAGTCGTAATGGCAGCGGCTAAGAAGGGCTGTCCACGCACGCTTGCGGTGGATCGTCCATCCGGCCGTATCGCGGTACATGCTCGCGGTATTGTCCTCGTCGAGCACCGTAGGCTTCGGGCGCGCATCCGTGTCCCGGCAAAAACTCGCCACCTGATCCAGCATCAACTCCTTTGACATGAAGTTACCCATCTCGTAAACCTTTCCATCGAAAAGCGTGTTGGGCAACGGATGGTCATTCACGATGTCAAAGGTCTTGCCGGCAAAAGTGGAGTCCAGGGGAAATGCGTTTTTTGCGCCGTACGTGAAAGCTTGCTGCCCGGAGAGCAGGTGCGGACGGTTGAGCCGTCGCATTTCATTGCGCAGAACATGGGCCATCTCCTCCTGCCACGCATCCACATCCGCCGGCGATGCATGCCCGGCGACACCACCGCCCGGCTCATTGCAAATCTCGTAGTACACATTGTCATAGCCTGCTGTCTCCTGGATGATCTTGCGCGCGTACTCGCTCTGCCTGCGCACCAACTCCGGATCCTTGAGCGAGATATAGTCCTGCCAGGCGATGGCTTCCACGTGCTGTTGATTGTTTTCCGCGCGAAACGGGTTGAGCGCCCAGGTCTCGTTGGAATAGGTGTTACTGAATACCGTCAACTCAACCACGATCCCTTTCTGAGAGGCGAGATCCAAAAAGCGATGGAGCCGTTCAAAGTACTCCGGATTCCACTTATCCAGGTCATAGGTGGGCTCACCATCCAGGGCTTTGCCTGGACCACTGCGCGCAAAGGGTGAAATGTAGTCTGGAGATTCCGGCTTGCAGGGAGAGGAAGGATTACGCGCGCTTTGCAATTCGCGATAGAGGAGAAAGGTCCGGGTCATGGTCATCTTATGGTCAGCGGCATCCGCGAGATACTTCTCGTAGTCAAACGGCCGATTGATGACCGAGCCGTAGTGCTCTGAGGCCGAGATCAGCACCAGGGGCTTTCCCCGGAACCATAGATACTTAGGGTTATCCGGTGCGATTTTAACCGCATCCTGAGCGTGCGCTACACTCAACGCGGCCAGGCCCAGCAAAAACATCTTCATGCAAAGATTTCGGCCGATCATGCAATCTCCAAACTGACATTGTCTTCCCGCGGATATAGCAGGGTGGCCCTGGGACCTGCCAATGATACGCAAACTTCTGCTCCCTGCCACCACCCTGCTCCAACCGCCGCTAGATTACCGTGGGAATTTGGCGGCAGTGGGCTCCGCGCCTCCAGGGGCAGGAAAAACCTGCCAATTGTTTCGTCCTTGCGGGAATAAACCAGGCCGCAAGGTGTTTTGTTGGTGGGGAACCCATGAATGATGTCATGTTAACTGAACAAGGAAAGCCATCTGCTCCCATACTCCGCCGCTGGTGCCCTTCGATGGGAAGCTGCGTTTTCCGTACAGGTGGATGGAAAGGAGATCAGATGTATTCCCCAGGTAGACACCCAATGCTGAGCGTCGCTGCCGGCATTTTCATGCTAATTACACAAGCAAACGATTCCTCTCATCCCGAGGCCGCAGTCTCGACAGTCCTGCTAAAGACGGATCGCTCCTGGGATGGTGTGAACTATGATGGCTACCCACCTGGGCAGCCGGAACTAACAGTGCTGAAGTTCGTCATTCCGCCGCACACTACACTGCCTTGGCACACACACACGATGCCTAACGCCGGCTACGTGATCTCGGGGACGTTGAACGTGGAAAGCCAGGACGGTCGCCACCACGCCACGCTACATGCCGGCGAGGTGTTGCCCGAAATGGTGAGGACAGTGCATCGAGGTTGGACGGGCGATGCCCCAGTCGAACTCATTGTCTTTTACGCCGGCGCGAAGGGCGTGCCTACCGCGGTCAATACCCCATAGGGTAACGCTCGCCTCGACGCGCACCTGGGAATCTCGAGAGCCGCACTAGTCATCCTAATCGCTCTCGATAGGACGAACGCATTTTAAAAAACACCGATGGTTCCAGACAACAACTGCCTACCCACATTCGATTCAATCAAGGCAACGAGGCATCGAAATGTTCCCACTCTTAGGACCAGAAATAATCAAGTGGCTTCTTGACCGAGGTGCGCGGCCAGAAGACAGGTTAAACTCCGGCTTTATGGACAAGCTTATATCCGGGCCGGGGACGGATAATGAGTCCGCCCAGTATGGCATCCTTAAAAATGAGGAAGAAAAATGAGCGCGTTGTCTGCGCTGAAAGACACAGCATTTTCGGGAAAAGGCTCGACGAATGGAACCATGAGAATCATCAGAAAAGTGAAAGGACTAGCCCTGTATAGCGGCAAGATGGGTCTTTGAAGGCATGCGGCTTAATCTACAGTTACTGGCACTGATGACCGCGTCGATAATAATCAATGCGGGGGCGACAGACTATTCGCAACGCGCAGAAGATCAGCTTCAGCGATTGGTTGAAACTTCTGCTGAGAGGCTCGCGATCGCAGAACAGGTCGCACTTGCCAAATGGGACAGCGGAGCGGCTGTCGAAGATGAGGCTCGAGAGGCCAAGGTGATAAGCGATGCTGTGAAGATCGGAGAGGCGCGGGGCCTGAAGTCAGACGAGGTCGCACAATTTTTCAGGGCCCAAATCGAAGCTAACAAGCTGGTCCAATATTCGTTGTTGGCGGATTGGCGGCGGATTGGCAAGGCGCCAGAGCACCAGCCCGTCAGTTTGGCCTCGCTTCGTCCAAGGCTGGATCAACTGGAGCTCGAGATGATTGATGAATTGAGTGGAACCGCGACCATCCGTGCCAATCCCTCATGCAATAGCTACATCGCCAGAGCCGTCGGCAAATACGTGTCCGCGCACAGCAGTCAAATCGGAAGCCTCAAGGCAATAGCTCTTGATCGAGCTCTCGCGGCCGCCTGCACTGCATGAGTCATCTGTTGTGGCAGCTTTTGTCCCTCGAAATCTGACTCATGCCGCTGGGTTAGGCCATCAGCTTTTCCACTTCAGCTCGCTTGGGCATCGACGGAGCTGTGCCGTGCCTGGTGACGGAGAGGCCGGCCACCACGCAGCCGAAGCGGGTGGCTTCCACCACATTCAAGCCCTCCGACAAAGCGACCGCGAAACCGCCGTTGAATGCGTCTCCGGCGCCGGTCGTATCAACCACCGGGCCTGCATCAAAAGCGTGAATGTATTCCGTGATCGACGGCGTCTTCACCAGCGCTCCCTGCGCCCCACGCGTCAGAATCACGTTGCGCACACCGCGAGCAAGCAACCAGTCGGCCGCCTTCTCCGCGTCCGCCAGGGAAACGACAGGATAGCCGGTCATGGTCGCGGCCTCGCTCTCGTTGGGCGTTATGTAATCGCACAACTCGAAGATGGAGTCTTTCAATTCGCAGGCCGGCGCCGGGTTGAGAATGGTGGGGACTCCGAGTGCACGCGCCGTCTGCAACCCGTGCTCAACCGTGGGCACAGGGAGTTCCAGCTGTGTCATGAAAACGGCAGACTCCGCGATCTGATCACGAGCCCGGTCGATTTCCTCATGCGTCAACGCGTTGGCCGCTCCGGGAACGACGATGATGGCGTTCTCGCCGCTTGACTCCTGCACGATGATCCCAGCGGCTCCGGTTGCACCCCCCTGCGTCCGGATGAGGAACCGGGTATCGATGCCTTCTGCATCATAGGTTTTCTGCGCCATATCGCCGAAGTTGTCTTCACCGACCTTGCTGATGAAGTAAACCTTTGCGCCCAGTCGCGCCGCCGCAACCGACTGATTCGACCCTTTACCGCCCGGCCCCAAACGGAAGCCGGCTCCCATCACTGTTTCACCCCAGACCGGGAGTGCCTTTGTGCGGAATGCAAGATCAACCACAAAGATTCCCATAACCGTGATGGGTTTCGCTTTCATCTCATTGCCCTCCCGCTGACCACCGGCTCACTTCTTGCCACCGGGTGTATCCGGCATTTGCGGATCTTTCGCATTTGGAGTGGGAGCAGACATCAACTGCATAAAGAAACTTTGGAACTTGGGCCAGTCAACATCCATTTGCACATGAGCCTTTTGCAGCTCGAGATTGGGTTTATCGCCGTCCGACCATACCACCGTATCTCCATAGCTGAGGCCTCTGTCGAGACTTACGTCCATGTAGACGTAGCGCTCACGGGTAATCAGGCTGGGGTCGAGCCAAGCCGCCGCAGCCAGTTCGTCCCACAAGTAGTCGCCAGGGCGCCTGGTATAGCGCGCAATGTACTGGGCAGCAACGCTGTGTGTCTGGCTCAGCTTCTCCAGCATCTCCTTGGTGAGATGGGTTTCGATCGATACGTCGACCGGTGTCACGGTAATTTTTGGCCAGTGCGCGTGGAGCGTGATACTTGACGCTTCTGGATCAAACCAAAGGTTGAATTCGTGACGGGGGCTGTCAATAAATTCCTTATCGTCGCTATGCGGGTTGAGACTACCGCCCATAATCACAAGTTGGTTCGCGGTCTCGGCAAACTGTGGATCAAGCGTGATGGCCTGAGCAATGTTGGTCATCGGTCCAGCGGCATAAACCGTCACCTGGTGCGGATACTTATGCACCATGCGAATAAGGAAGTGGGCGGCGTCCTCGTCGATTGGCTTGATGGTTGGCGAGCCTTCGGGCAATTTCGGGATTTCATACGGGCCGTGGCTTGGGCGGAAGCTACTCCAGGCGCCCTGGTAGATCACCTTGCCGTAGATTTGTTCCCAGTTATGAGTCCACTGTTGGGTACGTACCAAGGGAAAGACCGCTCCTGCCGCAACCGGAATGTCCGTACGGCCCACCAACTCAAGCAGACGAAGAGTGTGAGCGACTTCTTCGTCGCGCCATCCGTCGCCGGTCACAACCGTGATCCCCAGCACGTTCACATGCTTGTCCTGCAGAAAGACCAGCATCGAGTTCATGTCGGTGCCGGCGGGCCCTACGGCATCCTGATCGATGACTACGTAGCGGCTTTCCTGAGCAGACGCGCGGGCAGTCCCTATGGCTCCGCAAACCATGAACAGTAGACACGAACACCATCCGAAACTTTTCCTACACCATGGCTTCACTGCTTTGCGCTCCCTGGGAACAAGACTATCATCCACCTCATCTAACAGGCGGGCTCCTATATTAGGAACAACTTTGGTTGCTGACAAGGCCACCTAAAGTTGGAGGTAAAGGACGGGTGACACTACTAATACTCAAAATGACCTGAAGGTCAGGACGGGTGCCTTTAAGGTGTTTCAACCCTCTAGAGGATTCCAATAGGGCCGCTTTTCAGAATTGTCAGTTTTGCTTGATGGATGGAAATTATCGGAAGGAAGGCAGCGGCTATATCTGTAGTTACTGACACTGATCACCGCGTTTAACACATCCCCTATTTGGGTGCTTCCGCATCCCCATCCCCATATCGACGTAACTCGCGCAGAGCCTTCGCAGTAAGTGGCCTGCGATAGCGGTGAGGCAAAATACTAGCGCGGTAATCCAGCCAATTCGACCCGATGATATATACAACAAACCACAGCGAGGCCACTCCCAGCAGCGAAGTCAGCACCAGCGTCCAAAACGAAGTCCGATCGTTCTTCAGCAGTTCCTCGAGGTGCGGAATATTCATGCCAAAGTACCCCGTCACCAACGCTCCGATGCCGAGGAGCACGCTCATCATGGCTAACCGGTTCACCGCATCGTTGTTACGCATGGCAAAAAGACGATCGATGAATTTGGCCAGCGAGGTGATCTGGCCTTCGATCGTCTTCTTCATGGGAGCCAGCCGATACGCCTCACTCAGCAATTCGAAGTGTTCGAGCTCCTCGTCTTTGGTAGTAGGTTCGGGGTGAAACCAGTAGGTATTGAAGTAGTGAAAATCAGCCATCAACCGGGTGGCAAACTGAATATGCCGGTGGCGCACGGTTCCCCCGGAAAATACCGGAAAAAGCTGTCGCGACACCAGGGCTGACTCTTCGGCAAAGCCCAGCAGGCTCGCTCGGTAGAACAAAGCAATCACCGTAATCAGGAGATTCTTCCCGCGGAACATCCGATGAACCACCTCCTCGGGGCTCGCCGCGTCCGGAAGCCCAAAGGTGCTGGTCACACTGGAGTACGCCGTCATTCCATAAAGAGTTCCTTCGTGCTGCCATCGCCGATACACTTGCTTCCTCATCTGCTGCTCGAGAAACCTGGGTTCGTAGCGATAGCCCCCACCATCCCGATCAACATAAAGCAACCGGCTGAACGCCATCTCGTAGTCTTCCGAAGTTTCAAATCCCGCGGGCAGCCGCGTCCGATTCAGGCTGACAAAGCTGTTGACAATCATCCGCTCGTCGAGCGTAGCCTCGAATTCCTCGTGCGCATAATTAGCGAAGTGCAGCAAACTGAGCACAATCGCAGACAGCTGCGGACGATACCCAATTCCCCGCCCAGTGTCCCATCGCTCTTCTGCGATCACTCGCCGTTCCTCACCCCGCTCCTGCACCAACGCCAGCCGCTTCGGGATGCGTTGCGTCTCGATCTGGTGGCGGCTCGAAGCATAGACCTTGCGCATCATCTCATTAATCCAAAGCGCATGCGCATAAGGGATGTTGTGCGCCTCCACGCCAATGGTGAGAAGGCCCACTCCATTGGCGAACAACAGCAGCCGCAGGTCTGTCACTTCCACCTGGGCAGATTCCCCGCCGTCGTCCTCAGCCTCGTAGACCAAGCGAGAACCTGGCGCGGGATGTATCACATAGCGGTGAATCAACGCCTCGTGTTCCGGATTCGCATCTCCCGTGTCAAAAAACGCCCGGCGGACGAAGGGATGGAAGAACATCATGTCCTGATAAGTAGGCGAGTGGAATTCAAGCGAGCTCTCTGAGTGCCGCCGCCATCCGCCCAGCAGGGCCTTGGCTGGCTGGTATTCAGGCACCGCATGCCCGGTAACCCATGTATCGAGCTGCGCGAACCAGGGCTGCGCTCCCCGCCAAATCTCAGGGTGCTCGTCCATCACCGCAGCCTGGTCGATGGTTATGGGAAATAGGAAATAAGTGTGTAGATGGAGTACTTCGAGGTTCAAGGCCAACGTGACTGCCTCCATCGCAAGACTAAGCCAGCGACCAGCGCAAGACATGAAGGTTCAGTGAAACCGTCTCCAGGTCACCCGGCTTCCCCTCCCTCCCCAATTTTTAAAGGACTGTGATATTCCCAGCCCTCTGGAGCGGTAACTTCTTGCAGGTGAAGCTGCTCTCCCCAAAGCGACCCTCTCCCCGGAGAGCGGTCGTTTGCGTCCTGGGCCTCCTCCTCGCGACCGGAACCGCCGCGGCCCAGGTCATCCCCTCAACAGGCTCCCTGCCCAACGCGCCCGAGCCTGAACCAAGAGGTCTGACGGGCATAAACGGCGCCCCGGAATACTCCAACGCAGCCCCCCAGGTAAAGCAAAGCATCGAGGACCAGTCTGACGATCAGGCCAGCCCGGCCTTTGCCCTGGATCACCTCATCCGCGACCGATTCTGGATTTCCGGCCAGTCCAACTTCATTTTTCAGGCTCATACGCCATTCCATTCGCCCTACTCTGGCCCCAACAGCTTCCACGGCTACGGCGAGAACGCCACCTCACGTTCCCTCACCGTTTACACCGGCCTACGGCTCCTACGCTTCACCGAGCTAATCGCTAATTTCGATGAAGCCGGCGGCACTGGCTTGAGCGACGGCCTGGGCATCGCCGCCTACGTCAATGCGGATGTCGTCGATCCCCAGATAAGCCGGTCGGTCTATCTTTCCCGGACTTTTATCCACCAGACCATAGCCCTCACCGCCGACCGCATTGACGAGGATCCGAACCCCTTCTATCTGCAGTCTTCCATCCCTCGCCGGCGCCTGGAACTAACCTTCGGGAAAATCAGTGCGACCGACTTCTTCGACGTAAATGAGGTGGGCAGCGACAGCCACCTGCAATTCACCAACATCGCCATCGACAACAACGGTATCTACGAATATCCCAGCGATGTGCACGGCTTCACCCTGGCAGCCATGGTGAACTATCAGGGTCCCAAGATAGGTGTGCGTTTTGCCGAAGCGCTACTGCCGAAAATCGACTCCGGCACCGATCTGGATTTTGATATTCTCCATGATCACTCCGACAATTTCGAGTTTGACTACTCCACCTATACTTTTCAGGGTTATGGCAGTCATGTGCGCGCGCTCGCCTTCCTCAACCACGCCGATCTGGGCAACTACAGGCAGGCTAACAACGCCTATCTGGATGGAGAGGACAAAACCCCCGACATCACCGCTCACCGTCATCCAGGCACCGCCAAGCCCGGCTTCGGCATTAACCTCGAACAGGACCTCCCCGCCAATTTCCGCGCTTTTTTCCGTGCTGGCTGGAACGATGGAAGTTACGAATCGTTCACCTACAGCGAAATGAACAACACCGTCTCCTTCGGAGCGGACCTCTCCGGCGACGCCTGGCACCGGAAATACGACCGCATCGGCTCCGCCTTCGTCAACAGCGGCCTCAGCCAGGTCCATCGTGAGTATCTGGCACTGGGAGGCATCGGCTTCATGTTAGGGGACGGGGCCCTCAGCTACGGGCGCGAGAGCGCGAGTGAAACCTACTACACGGCTCACGTATTTGGCGGCCTCTATCTCGCGGCCCAGCTCTCTTTTATCAACAATCCTGGCTTTAACCGTGCCCGCGGCCCCGTCCTGGTTCCCGGGCTCCGCGCCCACCTCGACTTCTGAGGACGTAACGTTTCCGTGAAACACTGCAGATCACAAGAAAGCAGTGCTTTGGGCAAGGAGTCCAGGAAATGGCTGCTGTAAAGGTGGAAATCCCCTCGCGCTATTCCGCAATCACCCTTGCGGGTTCTGCAGCTGGCGATGTGCGCTCCAACTTTGCACGGCACTGCCAATCTCAGAAGTCTCCTTCACCAGCGTGTCGAGTAGTGCACGCACATCTGTACACCGCGATAGGCTGGCACTCTGTCCCGCCCAGAGAGGAAGCAAGTCTGGTCTCCCTGCTTTTTCGGCCGGAATAGATAGGTTCCGCACGAGCGCACGTTGAAGTGGATAAGGAAGGATCTCTACATCCTTTTGATTGAGTTCGTCGAGCAGGCGGTTCTTAATGCCGCGAGCAAGTCTTCCAGTGAACCCGCGAGTAAGAGCGGTCTGCTTAGCTTGACCGCTGAGGAGCGCCTTACGATGAAGCGCGTTCGCTCCCGACTCCTCGCACGCAAGAAAGGCTGTTCCCATCTGCACCCCTTCAGCTCCGAGGGCGAAGGCTGCCACGATTCCGCGGGCGTCTCCAATTCCGCCTGCGGCGACGACGGGAAGCTTCACGGCATCGACCACCTGCGGCACCAGCGCCATGGTTCCTGTCAGGGAGTCTTCAGACGATTGCAGAAACGAGCCGCGATGACCGCCTGCTTCGAAGCCGGAGGCCGCAATCACGTCCACGCCCGCATGCTCCAAGGCAATCGCCTCGTCCACGGTGGTCGCGGTTCCAATCAGCACGGTTCCCTGGCGGCGAAACTCATCCAAAATCTGTTTGGACGGAATGCCATAAATAAAGCTGAATACAGAGATCCCTTCGTCCAGGAGAACCTGTACCTGGTCTTCGAAGCGAATGGCTTCGTACGGCAAATAAGTGGGCTTGGCTCCTTCAACACTTTCAATATGCTTTGCCAACGGGGCGAGGCTGCGATGAAATGCTTCCTTTGTCGAGGTCGAGGCTCCCTCGTCTTCCATGGAGACCCACAGGTTCATCGCAAATGGCTTTGTTGTGAGGCCTCTCATCTCACGAATGACATTGCGGATAGCTTCTGGCTTGAGTCCATGAGCACCGAACGACCCGAGTCCCCCATAGTTCGAAACAGATGCTGTAAGCCGCTGAGAGGATAACCCTCCGAGTGGCCCTTGGATGATTGGATATTGAAGTCCCAAGCGTGAAGTCAGGCGATTGTCCGTCCACGATTTTGAGCCCACTCGATCTGCCATGACGATCCCCTATTTTCACCAAGAGACCGGAGCTAGCTTCGGCCTTCTTTGTCCTCGACTTGAAATGTTACCTCAAGCATGACCGGCGCACCCAGGGGCAAATCGGACACTCCTAACACGGACAGCACGGACATCTTGTCCTCTCCAAGCTGCCCCTACTTACCATTTGCCGTTGTGCGCACCGCCGTCCACGTGCAACACCTCCCCTGTGATCTGGCGCGATTCGGTGAGATAAATCACCGCGCTTGCGATCTCCTCCGAAGTGGAGATCGTGCCCATCGGAGACAAGCTCTTCAGGAAATTCTCGGGGTTGTTTTTGTGGAGAGGAGTGTCAACGGCTTTATCCACGATCGGCCCAATGGTCTCGTGGCTCTTCCGCGAGATGCTCGCGACCCTATGCGGCTCATAGGGTCGCTGGAACCTCGCACTCAATCTTTTAAAGGGGTGCTGGCAAGGATCTCTACTTTTTCGATCTGCGGGGGAGTCGCGAACAATTCGTTGGCCCGCGCCCCCAACGCCTTCGCAATCTCGCCCGTCAGGTGGGCATCGCGGCCCGCTTCATTTGCAAAGGTGTCGAAGATGCCGAACCTCCCCGGGCCGAGCTTGATCGCATACCATTTCAAGGTCCCTTTTTCATTCTGCGCGAGTGGCTGAGCCGATTTCAGAAATGCTTCTGCATCGGCCTCCTTGCCTGAGCGTGCTTCGAGCGTGACTAGCAATCCGATTGCTTCCATTGAATTACCCTCCTCTTTCTCAGTCTAGGCTCCGGCGGGCAAGTTGACCATTGGCAGAAATGCCAGATTTGGTATCAAATATGCCATGCGCGTTTATGTACTGGCACTCGATGAGGTCTTCGATCTGGGCTTGTCTGCCATTCTGGATGCATTCCAAACCGCGAACGACTTGATTAAGATGACTGGACTCGCGGTTCCACAGTTCGAAGTCAAGATCGTAGGTATGCGAAAGACGGTCCGAACCGCACACGGACTAAAGATCCCGATTCAGCCAGTTGGACGACAAAAGCCTGAATGCGTGATTGTCCCGGCACTTGCATGCAAGACACCCGTTACGCTGAAAGCAGGTCTAGCCAGGCCTGACGTCCGCGATGCCGCGCAGGCTGTTCGAAACTGGGCAAACGACGGAGCAACGTTGAGCGCTGCCTGCACTGGAACCTTTGTGCTGGCTGAGTCTGGTCTGCTCAACCAGCAGCGCGCAACCACCACTTGGTGGCTGGCGCCAATGTTTCGCGAACGATACCCTGAGGTATTGCTGGACGAATCGGACATGGTGGTCAAGTCAGGAAACGTTGTGACCGCCGGAGCCGCTCTAGGCCATATGGATCTAGCCCTATGGCTTATACGTGGTGTCAGCCCCGAGCTCGCCTCGCTTACAGCAAACTATCTCATCGTCGATTCCAGGCCTTCTCAGACGGCTTATGCTCTTACTGATCACCTGACGCACTCCGACCCGGTTGTACAACTCTTCGAACGCTGGGCGCGTGCCAGGCTCGCACGTGGATTTTCCCTCGACAGTGCTGCAAAAGCCGTAGGCGCAAGCAAAAGGACGCTTACCCGGCGGCTACATTCCGTCCTCGGGAAATCTCCGATGTCGTATTTCCAAAGTCTGCGCGTTGAGCGCGCGGTGCATCTCTTGAAAACAAGCAAGGCAAGTGTCGAAGAGATTGCCACACGAGTCGGGTACAGGGACGGTGGAACGTTGCGACTCCTTCTGCGACGACGGCTCAATCTCGGAGTGAAGGAGATTAGAAGAACTTCCCGATTCAGCGTTGACGAGAGCAGGGCAAAGCACTCATCCTTGAAAAAATGAAATGTACTTCAGCTTATCCCGCCTTGCTTTCACTTGAGACTGGCAGGCGTCACCAGCTTGTGGTTTACGAAGTTGTAAGGCGGAACGGCGCTTCCCCTAAGAATCGCAAGCCCTAACTGGATCAAGCGTGGACCATAGGTGTGAGCTTCGTGGGAAACGGAACCGATGAGGCTGGGCGCACCGGAGCGCATCTCTTCCAGCACTTCTGGAATACAATCCTGTCCGACTGCCGCGACATTCTTCTCCGCGCCGAGTTCGCGCACCGCCTGCAGCGCGCCAAGCACGCTGGTGTCGGTAGCCGCTGCTATCAGAACGCGCTGTTTCTTGTGATCGCGCAGAAACGCTCCCGTCACCTGGTAGCTGCGCTGCCGCAATCCGCCGCCCTCCAGCCGGATGAAGCGATCCGGCGAGATCTGCGGCAGACGGGAACGAACGCCCTGAAAGGCGCCCGTGATCCTGCTCTGTACGAAGGATCCAGCCTCAGCAATGTCCAGGCCAACGACCCAGTCCGGTTTGCCTTTCCATTGATCGATTGCATGTTGCGCCAAAAGCTCGCCGGCCTCGAAGCCAACCTGAAAGTTGTCGACGCCAAAATAAGTCGCGTGGGGGTGGGGAATGTCGATGGCGATGACCGGAATTCCTGCGCTCGAAAGCGTGTGTCCGATCAAAGGCGCGATGTGTTCGTCGATCTGAAACTCGATGACCAGGTCCACACCCTTGCCGGCAAAATCCTCGGCATTACGCAAAGCCACGTCCGGATCGTACTTGTTGTCGATCACCACCAGGTCAATGCCCGAATTGGTTGCGGCGGCGCGCAGGCTGGCGGTTACCGCCTCAGAAAACGGCATGGTCACGCTCTGGCTGGCGAAACCGAAGCGGACCTTCTTGGGCCGTGCTGCGGCGCGATAGCGTCCGTCCTGCGATTGCGCAAGATAGCCGCGATGGACAAAGGTTTTGAGAATGCGATAGACGCTGGTCTTGGAAATGTGAACCCGCTGAAAGATGTCTTCCAGCGTGAGGGCCGTCTTCTCTGATTCCAGCAACTCGAGGATGTCCATGGCCTTGGAAAGAATCGGAATCAGATAGAGCCGGCTTATCCTGGCTTTGGTCAAGGTGTCGATCCCCTATTGAAATGTAAATATACAGCGTGGCCGCCGTGAAGCGTAAAAGCCGGCCCGATGGAACCGGCTTCATAAAAATATGCTCAAGGCATATAAAAAATTTCCTGCATCATGGGGAAACGCTCCCCCGGCCGAAGCGGATCGAGCGGAGCGAAATAGGGAGCCATGGCCTGCTGCCAGCGCGTATTGATGGGATCAGCTTCGATACGGGCCCACGTCTGTTCAAAGTCCTCGACATGCATGGTGAGGAAAAGCAGTTGATCCCGGCGGAAGATGGAATACTCCGAGATGCCCGAGCGCTTGAGCAGGGCGAGCATCTCCGGCCATACGTTGGCGTGCGCTGCATCGTACGCCGCTTGAGTCCCCTCCCGCAACCGCAAAAGGAAAGCAATTCTTTGCATAAGTCACTCCACTGGTTTCTGTTTTGAACCGCCTCATCCATCGTGGAGAGATTAGCATTCACATCCATCTTCTGTTTCGCGAAGGTGCTGAAAAAGGGATGTGGAGAACGATCCGCGATTCGAAGGGAATAGCTCTTTCCTATTGACATCGCCGTCTTCGCGAACCGACTATCCCTCTTGGGGATACCTGGTAGAGCACGGCGCCACCACCATGTGGGAGCGGTGGAATGGAGACCAGATGCGGGGCGACCCCAGCATGAATTCCTACAATCACTATGCCTATGGCGCTGTGGCCGATTGGATATACCGCTACGCAGCCGGCATCGATGCCCCGCCCTCGGAGGCGGGCTTCCATACCATCTATCTCCATCCAAACTTCGATGCCCGCCTGGGCAGTCTAGACGTTCGCTACCAATCCTCGTACGGCGGGATAAGGTCGTCATGGTCGATGAACGGAACGGCTGTTACCTGGCAGCTCACAATTCCGCCCAACACGACCGGCCGCCTACCGCTGGCAGTAACGCAACAGGGTTAAGTTCACGCTGGACGGAGAAGCGCTAGCGAACAGCAAGAGCTAGGTGTGGTGAGTAGCGGAGATGGACGCTCCAACTACGAACTGCCCGCGGGCACTTATTCATTTCGGGTTACTACCAACTAACTCGGGTGGGCAAATCACGAGACGGAGATGCGAGGCACAGGCGTGTCCGGTGTCAGCGGGGGTATCCGCCGGCGCCAATCAGTGGCCTTCTCATACGCGTTGGCGAGCGCCAGCACCCGGCTCTCTGAAAAATGCGGTCCCGCGATCGTCAGCCCGACTGGCAATCCCGTCTTGCTGAAGCCGCAAGGCACCGAGATCGCAGGCAGTCCATACACATTGAAGAATATGCAACTCGGATAATCTTTTAGCGAATCCCCGGGCTTGGGGTTCGCGTCCCGCTGGAGCAGTTCTCCGATAGGTGGCGCGACCACACGCGTTGTCGGCAGCACCACAAGATCCACTTC
This sequence comes from uncultured Acidobacteriaceae bacterium, assembly GCA_963785315.1. GTDB lineage: Bacteria > Acidobacteriota > Terriglobia > Terriglobales > Acidobacteriaceae > PALSA-350. Next base: position 687,128 of record CAWAUX010000005.1, read on the forward strand.
GCTGAACGAGTTATCCACCCTACGGCGCAGTTCCTGGAGCGCCCACTGGGCGCGAATATAATCTTCCGCCCTGGCATTGATTGCAGTCGCAACCGCCAGGCTGCGTCGCACCGGAGCACGATATTTATCAGGCTGGACTTTGAAGTACTGCTCGTGCCAGGCCAATATCTCGGGCTCAAGGTTCACAGCATTTCCAAGCGGAGGAAGGGTCATCTCCTTTGTACCGCTGGTGATGGTTGCCAGCAGTGCGATGGCTTCCATGACCGCCTTCTCGACATCCGGCTGCAAGCCGTCGAAATGCCCCGCGGGTAGGCCCAGGTGAAAGAGGTTAACCGGCTGCTCCATGCCGGCGACATAGTCTTCCTGGGGACGATCCACGCTGGTGAGGTCAAGCGGGTCGTAGCCGGCCAGGGCGCTGAGCATGATCGCCGCGTCCTCCACCGTCCGCGTGATCCATCCGCAATGGTCGTGCGATAAGATCCCTGGAATAATCCCGCGGACAGGCACAAGCCCGTAGGTCGGCTTCAAACCAACCACCCCGCAATAGGCTGCGGGAATGCGAACCGAGCCGCCGGTATCTGTTCCCAGCGCCGCGTAGCACATGTAGGCCGTGACCGCCGCGCCGGAGCCTGATGAAGATCCGCCACTGTAGTGCAGCAGGTTCCAGGGATTCCGCACCGGCCCCCAATGGGAACTGTTGGACGCGCCCAAGGCGAACTCCTGCAAGTTAGTCTTGCCCAGGAGCACCGCTCCCGCGGCCTTCAGGCGGTCAATGACCGTCGCATCCTCGGCAGGCGCGCGATCCGCAAAAAGTGCGCTGCCGCCGGTAGTCCTGACCCCCGCAGTATCGATGTTGTCCTTGGCCGCGAATGGGATCCCGTGTAGCGGGCCGCGATACTTGCCGGCCTTGATTTCCAGATCGGCTTGCCTGGCCGCGGCCAGCGCTTGAGGCTTGGTCACAGTGATGAAGGAGTCGAGTTTTGGATTAAAGACGTCGATCCGCTCCAGGCACGCCTCCGTCAGCTCTATGGAAGTTACTTGATGCCCGCGCAGCCGCGAAGCTGCCCCGGCCAGGGTAAGCGATGCGAGGTTGGAGATTCGGCTGACAGCCATCGATCATCCTCCGATGTGCTCTGCGTGATGAAGTTGAGCCGGCCCACGTATCCCACTCCCCATTCATCCTAGGCTGACCTGTTACACGGATTTATAAATTTCTTGCCCCGTCCTGTGCTCGGCAGTAGACTCTGGCTAGTTGTAACCTGCGCCGCACTTAAGCGACGTTATTCCGACCACGGGCTGCTACGACGTTATGAAACTTACATCCTTCCCCCCGCAAGGAGATCGTCATGGGCAGATCGAAGAACCATACCGAAGCGTTTACAGGCCCTCCGAGGCATGACGTTCTAAGCAGCGAATGGCCAGCCGGCCGATCCTCTGTAACCCCTTCTCGCATTCACATTCCTAAAAAGTCGTGCAAAGATCACTTTAGCGTTCTGGAACCCCAGATCAACGCTCAGGGGATCCATAAGTGGCCCTTCGACGAGTTCTGTCCTGTGGACGTGGTGTTTTTCAGGGGAGACGACCGGCAGCGTGTCCGCATGAACCGTCACGAGTACTTTGAGGTTAGCTACCTGTGCTCGGGTTCGGCGGACTACCACATCCAGGACCGGTTGCTGCCTTGGTGCGAGGGAGACCTGGCGGTGGTCGGCAGCACCGTGTACCACCGGATAGAGTGGCGATCCTCCTCGCCGGTCACCATTGCGGGGCTCTTCTTCGAGCCTGACATGATTCGTTGCGACGGCGCCAGCGACAGCGCGGAATATCTAACTCCGTTTTTCCTGCAGGACTCGGAGTTTCCTCATATTGTGCCGGCTGAGAGCGGCGTCCCGCGCCAGGTACTGGAGTTGATGTTGCGCCTGCGGGCGGAACTACCCGCCTCCTCGCCCCGGGCCCGGCTTACGGTGAAGGCGTATTTGAAGATGCTTCTCGTCCTGCTGGTAAATCAATACGCCTCCTATGCAGGAAAGGTAGAGACCTTCCAGCGCCAACAGGCCGCTCTCGACCGGCTTCTCAGGCTCTTCCGCTATCTGGGAGAAAACTGCGGCGAGCCGATTCAGGTTCGGGAAGCTGCGCGGATCTGCGGAATGAGCGGGTCGTACTTTATGAACTTCTTCAAACAGGCCACTGGCTTGCCATTCATGAAATATCTCACCCACTATCGCATCGAACGGGCGCAAACCCTGCTAGCTAACACAGATGAGTCGATGGCCAGCATCAGCCAGCAGATAGGCTTTTGCGACCAGAGCTATTTCGGTATGGTCTTCCGCAAAACTGTCGGCTTGACGCCCGCAGCCTACCGCCGGCGTTGCAGAGATAGAAGCTCCACGGGTTGCGGAGCGGTGCACCACACGGCCCTAGCGTCGTCAGGGAAGCTTTCCTTACTGCTGCCGCCGGGCGGCGGCGGAATCCATCCAAGTGGACCTGTTGCTTCCCTCCAAGAGAAAGGGTGAGGATCGACTTAGAGTCTGCGTGAGGCCCTTGTTCCCTCGCAGAGGCCAGGTGCCCCATATCTCGCTCGTTTTTCGCGAGATGTGGGATACCACCAATGTTGACCGCTAAGTGCCTCGGATGAATCGAGAGTCAGAGGGAAAGAGCAGTGGTATCCCACATCTCGCGAAAAACGAGCGAGATATGGGGCACCCGGCCTCTGCGAGGGAACAAGGGATGTCATCGGCGCGCTGCTGACAAAATCTCCGCGGTCTCGACGCACCGGCGGTGACGGATGCTTTGGTATGCGGCTTCCACGACGGCAAAAGTCTTCTCCAGGTATTCGCCGGCACTTGATTCGCAGCGGCGGCCGGTTTGCAGGCAATCGACGAAGTGAGCCTGGGTGGCATAGACGCTGTCTCCGCGATAGCCTTCCGCGACATCATTGGTCCAAATCTTTTTGAGGCCCGACCAAATATCACCGCGCCCGGTTATGCGGATGGATCCGGATTCTCCCTCAAAGCAAGCTTCATCAGTTCCTGAACCATCATCAAGATCCAGAAAGCGATTCCCATCAATCGTTCCCATAACGTCGTTGACGTGTCTCAACGTCAGGATGGCATCATCTTCACCAAGAATGGCTGGATTCCGTCTCGTCGCTTCGGCATAGACGGAAGCGATGTCCCCAAACAGAAAGCGAGCTGTGTCAATATGATGAACCAGCGTCTCATCGATTATCTGACGCCGAAGCTGACGAAAATAAGTTTGTTTGGGGTAGGGCTCGGGCCCTGCACCTTCCTTCCGCCGGAAGCGGAAGGAGTAACCAATCGGCATACCAATATCGCCGCGGGCAATGATCGCACGCGCCGCTCGATACCATGGCTGCCAGCGCCAATTGTCGTGAATCATCACCTGGATGCGATGCCTGACGACCATCTCAACGATGCGGCAGGCAGTTTCCCAGTCAGGAGCTATGGGCTTCTGGCAAATGATCGGTAGCTCTTTTTCCGCGGCCTGCGAGATCAGTTCCAGATGCGCCGGCGACCGGGTCACGATATCGACAAAATCCAGTTCTTCAACTTCCAACATCTCCTCAGCAGAGGCGTAGGCGCGCGGGGCGGCCGTCTGCGCCCTTTCAATCTGGTAGTCGCATGCTGCCATGATCTGAACGTTTGCCATGCGCCGCCAGGCCTCGAGATGGTGTTGCGAGAAAAATCCGCATCCGATCAACCCGGCCTTGAAGATCTTCACGGTTCTTCTCCTCCTTCGAAGCCGCAACCCGCGTTCGTCCCGATTCCTCGATTGGGATTCAGCGAACAGATTCTTTGTTATGTTTGAGCCGGTTGTTGTACAGGTATAGTGGATTTCGATGATTATCTCTGGAGATCCTACGCTGAAAAGCCCCGTTCCCGGTACGGCTGGAAGGGCAATCAGGCATACCGTGCGAATTCAACAAAAGCATAGACGAATCTCATAGATTGAAATCGGCTTCGCCCCCCTAATAACTCATACGCAACGTTCAATCCAAAAATTGAGGGGGACCCGTATGTCTGACAGGAGCGGTGTTAGGACAGTCGGTTGTTGGGCGCTCTTCGCATTGTGTGCCCTCTTCGCGGCCCCAACCCTGAGGGCAGACGTGGTTGGCACTATTAGTGGAACAGTTACCGACCGCAGCGGAGCGGTTATCCCCAGTGCCACGGTAACGCTGAAAAACGGCGACACGGGGTACGATCGCCAGACGACGGTGAACTCGACTGGTTTCTATGAGTTCCCCAGCGTTCCCATCGGCGACCATTATCAGATCGAGATCCGCGCAGACGGCTTCAAGCCACTCAACCAGTCAGACATAACACTTCTGGTGAACCAGACCTACCGGGCTGACTTCCGGCTCGACGTGGGCAGCGTTTCGCAGACGGTGAATGTGCAAGGGCAACCGGTTCAGGTAGAGACGACGAGCAATCAGATTGGCAACGTCATCGAGGACACCAAGATAACCGCCTTGCCCCTCAATGGAAGAAGTTACATCGATCTACTCGGCCTGCAGGCCGGCGTAGTGGCGGTTGGTTCGAGGCAAAGCCAGCTCAATTTTCCCAAACCCGCGGATGGCCTGGGCAACGTAGGGAATCTCTCGGTCAACGGCATGCAAGAGTCGGCTAACGAGTTTGTGGTCAATGGGTCCTCAGCCCAGGAAGTTGTCAACAATGGCGCTGCCATCGTTCCCGTTCTCGATTCCATTCAGGAATTCAGACTGCTGACCAATACCTTTGACGCGGAATACGGACATTCCGCCGGCGCCATCGTCAACGTGGTTACCAAGAGCGGCACCAACAATATTCACGGATCGGGTTTCTATTTCCTGCGCAACCAGGCGCTTGACGCGAGGAACTATTTTTCTACGACGCTGGGAACATTTTCGCGCAACCAATATGGTGGAACCATCGGTGGCCCCATCGTGAAAGATAAACTTTTCTTCTTTGGGGATTACGAGGGGCAAAGAGAAACCCAGGGTATAACCATTGGAGTGGTCAACGTACCAACCAACGCCGAACGAAGCGGCGACTTCAGCGGGGCCGGCGGACTTACCGGCGTTGTGCAAGGCGACGATGAACCTGGCCACATGGCGCAGACGCTTACTTCGCGGCTTGGTTATCCTGTAACGGCGGGCGAACCTTATTCGGCTCCTGGTTGTACCAGCACGGCGGCGTGTGTATTTCCTGGCAGTCTCATTCCCCAGGCGGCATGGTCTTCCGCCGCCGTGGGCAGTATTAAATTTATACCGGCGCCGAATTCGGGCGCGTCCGGTTTCAGCGCAGCTCCGCAGAATGAGACTCTGCACGACGACAAGTTCGGAACACGCATCGATTACAACCGAACCGCGAACGATCAATACTCAGGCTATTATTTCTTTGACGACGCCAACGTGTCGGTTCCATACACCAACCAGTCTTTCGATAACATTCCCGGTTTCGGCGGCCAAACCCTCTCCCGATCGCAGTTGGCAACCATCAGCAACACCCGCATCTTTGGCAACAACAAGGTGAATGAACTGCGGGGCGTATTTCTGCGCAGTGCCGCGAATCGCAACCTTCCTCTGGGCGGCCTGGGCAACGTTGGCAGTTTCGGGTTTGTGGAAGGAGGGCTGGGGCTCATTCCCACCTACCCCCCGAATGAGGGCCTGCCTGACATCGAGCTGGAGAATACGGGGGTCAACATCGGCGCGGCTCCCGCCGACGGCCCGTTGAATGGAAATACCTACCAGGTACTCGACAACTTCACGCTGACCAAAGGAAGACATAACGTAAAATTCGGCGGCGAGTTCCGCATCGTGCAGAGCAATGAACGACAGGCGTATGCCTCCAACGGCCAATTTCAGTTTCTTGGTGGTGAAACCGGCATCGATATGGCGGACTTCCTGATTGGGACTCCTGATTATTTCTACATGGCGAGCTACCAGCTGTCTGACGCGCGAACCAAAGTGTATGGGCTGTATGGTCAGGACAGCATCAAGATGAGTAGCAATCTAAACCTGAATCTTGGCCTTCGCTGGGACGTAGCGGGCCCATACCGTGACAAGGGAAACAAACTCGAAACCTTTGTTCCCGGCCAGCAATCGACGCTATTTCCTGAGGCTCCGACGGGATGGGTGTTCCCTGGTGACAAGGGGATTCCCTCCACGCTGGCGTATACGCCGTACAACAATTTCTCCCCTCGCATCGGTGTTGCCTATTCGCCTTCATTGAGCGGTGGGCCGCTGGCTAAAATCACCGGTGGAGCGGGAATGACGAGCATTCGTGCGGCATGGGGGATTTTCTACAGCAACAACGCTGGCGTCACCAGTAATAACGAGGCCGGTGACGCTCCCTACGGTCTGTTCTATGGCAGCCCATCAGCAATTTACTTCGAAGAGCCGTTTAAAGGGCGCCGCAGTGGTCCCGATCCAGGCCAGCGATTTCCCTTTACGATTCCTTCGCCTGGTGAAAACTTCAACTGGGCCGAGGTGCAACCACTATCAAGTTCGCCTGGTTTGATCACCAGTTACAGGCGGCCCTATGCAATGCAATACAACTTGAGCATTGAAAGACAACTCTCCAGCTCCACGCTGTTGAAGGTTGCCTACATCGGTACGCAGGCACATCACCTGCTGGGACAGCTTACCTTCAATCCTGGGAACCCGACGACCTGCCTGGCCGTTCGTGCAGCGCTTGGACCCGCAAACGGCTGCGGTCCGGGAAAAGAAGACGTCATCTACCAGCTACCAGGCGGCCAGGCAGTGAACGGCACTCGTCCCTATTCGGTCACTTCAGGACGATTCCTGAGCCAGGGTACTCTCGACTTCTCCAAGAGTGACTGGTATGACTCCATTGGAAATTCCAATTACAACTCGCTGCAGGTTACGGTCGAAAAGAGGGCCGGCGCAAGCAGGTTCCTGGCTGCTTACACCTGGTCCAAATCATTCGATACCGGGTCTTCTGCCGCGGACGAGTTTTATGCCTACGCGCCCGGGATTAGCAGGAGCTACGCGCTCTCCGATTTCAACCAGAATCAGAATTTCGTGATCAGCTACGCATATGAGATCCCGTTTCAAAAGCTCTCTTCGTCTCAGAACGGCGCAGTCACCAGGCTGCTGGGAGGCTGGTCGATTAACGGGATTGCACGCTTTGCCAGCGGCTTCCCCATCACCATGTACGAGAGCGACGACAATTCTCTCTGCGGATGTTTTGGGGAGGGAGGAATTCTTTACACCAACATTGATAGCGGCCAGGATTTTCCCAATTACGACGGCCAACCGATCGCCAAGTACAATCCGCGAAATTCGCCGAGCCACGCTTATTTTGATACCTCTCACTTCACACTGGAAGATCTCGGAACAACAGGAAACTCGAGCCGGCGCTTCTTCAGCGGTCCTGGCTTGAATGATTGGGACATGTCGCTGCACAAGGTAACGAAGATCAACGAGCGGATCGGAACCGAATTCCGAGCGGAATTCTTCAACGTGTTCAATCACGCGCAGTTCGAGAACCCGACGGGCAACATCAATGCCGCTACCTTTGGCCTGGTAACGAGCGCTCGTGACCCAAGAATCGGTCAGATAGCAATCAAAGCGTTTTTCTAGGGACTTAGGCTAGTTGTCCACCATCGACAAAGAGCAGAACACCGGAGACATAGGCTGCGTCGTCGGAAGCGAGGAAGAGAGCCGGGCCGGCCACTTCCTCCGGCGTTCCCATGCGGCCGAGAGGGATCACGCCTGTCTCAGGATGGTACTTCTGCAGGTAGATGGGGTCGTTGAGGATGGGCCCGGATAAGCGGGTGCGGATGGGGCCCGGCCCGACCGCATTGGACCGGATACCGAATTTTCCGAACTCCCGTGCCAGCGTCTTGGCCAGAAGAAACACGCCGGACTTAGTCACGTTGTAGTGCGCGAGCTGAGCCTCTCCGTCCCAGCTGTTGGTAGAAGCCATGAAGACCAGCTTGCCTGCTCTGCGTGCCACCATGTGCGGCACCACGGCCCTGGCTGTCAGAAATGCTCCGCGCAGGTTTATGTTGAGTGTGTTGTCCCACATGGCCACATCGAGTTCGAGGAAGGGCACTGCGTCCGCGATTCCAGCTATGTACATCAATATGTCGATGCGGCCATGCCAGTCGATAGCCTGCTTGACGGCAGCTTCCACCTGGCCTTGATCGCGGACGTCACAGGTCACGCCTTTGCATCGACTGCCTTCACTGTGCATTTCGTTAATAGTGGTCTCCATGCCCTCGGGATCCACGTCGGCGATCACCACCTCCGCCCCTTCGCGCCCGAGACGCACTGCGATGGCTTTCCCTATTCCATGGGCTGCACCTACAACCAATGCGACTTGATCCTTGAAACGTGGCAAGGGGGCTGTCCTCCGATCGTCCATGCGCCGACTCCAGTCAGCAGGAATCATATGGGTGATGCTTTGTCTGGTCTATAAATAAAGCCCAAGGATTTGTTGAAGCACGCTTGACGTCTTCACTTAGCTCAACTTACTCAGAGATCATCCGGACGCGGGGCTACAATTTTCACGGTAGAGCGCTTTTCAGTATTTGGAGGGGTAGCAACATGAATTTCTTGAAGACTATGCTCGCGGTCCTGCTGGGGGTCCTTCTAGGCGCCGCTCTGTCTCGTCCAAAAGCAGCTAAAGCCGCCGGCAATGTATACGTTCAGCAGGTACCAGTCGGGGTTTATAACCCGATCCGAGGTTCGAATGTGGTCGGGTTCTCTTGCACTGGCTCTGGCGGTAATGCTGCATGCTTCATTGCCAGCCAGTGAAGCGAGTTACGAATGCATAACGTGGCCGCCATCGACGTTGACGGTCTGCCCGGTTACCTGCGCTGCTCTTGCCGAGGAAAGGAATGTCACCATGTCAGCAATGTCTTCCGGCTCCTGCCAACGGCCAAGCGGTGTGATGGCCCGCACCTTATCACCGGCCCACTCCTCGTACGAACGACGCTTCTCAGGTGGTTGTTGATCGTTCCACGCCTTCCAGACACGCTCGTTGAGAGGCGTGCGCACCATACCCGGGCTCACAACATTGACGCGGATTCCATGCGGTCCGAGGTCCTTCGCCATGCACTGCGCGAAGTTGATGTTAGCTGCTTTGCTCGCGCTGTAGGGAGGGTCGGTCGGGGAACCAATTTGCCCCGCGACCGATGCCAGAAAGACGAGGGTTCCATCTTTCCGCGAGATCATTCCCGGGACGATCGCATGGGCGACGTTCACCATTCCCAATACATTCACTTCCAATACCCGTGGCCAGTCCGCAGGTTGGAGATTGGTAAACGGAAAGCCAAATTTTCCCGAACCTACGGCTGCAGCGTGAACCACATGGAAGATCGGTCCCAATCCATTCTCGGTTTGCCGAACTGCTTCTTGGACCGCTGAATAATCGGTGACATCCAGCGGTATACCCAGCGATGAGCCGCCAAAGTCGCGAGCTAGCACATCCGCCGCATCGTTGACCTGGGCCGAACGATCCCACAAGGCGACCTTACAGCCCTCACGCGACAAACTGCGGGCACACGCCCACCCGATGCCGCTGGCTCCTCCGGTGACCACCGCAACACTTCCCGCAAGCTCCAATTCCATCCTGAGTCCTCTACGCATCCTTTCAGAGCAACCGCTTCATAGTACATGGGGCTCGGTCAAACGGCCTGCGTGAGAACCGGAAGAGAAACCGCAGGACCCTGGGCTTCGCTCCTGTGACAAAGAAGACTTGTCGAGTGCTGTGGTATCCCACTCAAGCCAAAACCGGGCTTGAATGGGGCACCCAGCCTTCGTTGCCGGTGAAGCAAGCTGGTCATCTCTCCCCCTCTGTATCCCCGAGGAGCCGAAGGATCTGCAGTTTTCTTCCCTAACCCACGGTTGGGTGCCCCATTCAAGCCCGCTTTTGGCTTGAGTGGGATACCACAGCACTCAACGGGTCTTCTTTGCGTCCCAAGCTATTGCATTAACATCACTTAGCCTTGCGTGCGGCTAAAGAGGCCGCTGCTCCGTCAAATACTTGGGGTGCATCATTTATCATTAGGCGATACTCGTTCTCGAAAAACCCCATGCTGCGATCTCCGGGGCCAAGGATTTCTGAGGAGACTAACCCGTGGATGGACACGCAACGAATACGCTGGATTCGCCCGGATCGGCGCAAACCACGGAGGATAGCCAGCTAAAGCCGCGGATACAATCCGCCGTGCGGACGGTCGCCATTCTGCTGGCCGTCGCCGACAGTCCTAACGGCTTGAGAGCCAAAGAGATCATGGATAGGTTGGGTCTCTCGCGCCAGGTAACCTACCACCTCATTCACACCATGCACGGGACTGGAATCATCAGAAAGAACGACAGCAATAAGTACGTGCTCGGCTTGGCGGCGGTCTCTATAGCCGAAGGTTTCCGCCGGCAATTGGCCCCGCCTGAGCATCTTGCTCGACGGGTAAGAGCAATTGTCGCCGCGACCGGAGAAACCGCCTACGCAGGCGGCTGGGTTGACGGGGAAATCGTCGCCCTCGCTACCGCTCGCGGTGAATCTCCGGTGGGAGCTGCCCAGGTTCCCCAGGGCTACAGCGGCTATGCCCATGCCCGCGCGGCGGGAAAGTTGCTCCTGGCGATGGTCGATCCGGCCGTACGTCAAGCCTATTTGGCAAAGCATCCGCTCGAAGCCAGGACGGCCAAAACCATCACCGACCCCGACGAATTGATGCGGGAGTTCGAACGTATCCGATCCAATGGCTATGCTATCGACCACGAGGAGTTCCACGAAGGGCTTCAATGTCTCGCCGTGCCGGTGGAAGGCCTGGGAGGCCGGTTCGTGCTGGGAATCTCCGTGCCCAAGGAACGCTTCGACGCAAATTTTGAAAAGTATCTAGCGGCTCTGCAGAACGTAGCCAAAATCAATAGTTAGACTGACACAGGTTTACGCCAGCGGCAGACAGCTTGGGCCGGTCGGCTCAAAGTACTTGTAGGTCAAGACAAACTCCTGGTGGCCAAGAGATTCCGAAGCGGTTTGCTTGCCTCGTGCCGTGGCCATTAATAGGTCATAGACCTCATCCCCTACCTGGTCGAGGGTCGCCGCACCTTCGAGAATGCGCCCTGCGTTGATATCCATATCATCGGTCATGCGGCGAAAGGTCTGTGGATTAGCGCAGATTTTGATCACCGGCGAGAGCGCCGAACCGACCACAGAGCCACGCCCGGTAGAGAACAAGATCAGGTGCGAACCACAGGCGATGAGCTCTGCGATCTCCGCGTTGTCGTTGATGTTAGGAAATCCAAAGCGCACAGGACCATCCGGAACGACGTCGAGCAAATAAAGTCCACCGGTGGGAGGGATGTCCCCGGGCTTGAGGATGCCGCAGATCTTCGAGCTGCCGCTCTTGCTATAAGCTCCCATGGATTTCTCTTCCTGGGTGGTGAGACCGCCATCCGCATTTCCCGGAGCAAAGCTGCCATGCCCAAGCGCGGAATAGTATTTGGCCGCCTTGACGACCACCGCAACCAGTTCATCCGCCAGTTCTGGCGTAAGTGCGCGTTGCGCCATGATCTGTTCACAACCAATCAGCTCCCCTGTCTCTTCAAAGATTGCGGTGGCGTGCTGCGCAGTGAGCTGGTCGAAGGCCAGGCCGATGGCAGGGTTTGCCGTGATACCACTGGTGGTATCAGAACCTCCGCAGACCGTCCCGACAACCAACTCTCTAAGATCCATTGGAGTCCGGACATCGGACTGCATTGCGGCCAGCGTGGATTCGACCCACGCGCGGCCTTTGTCAATTGTCTTGCGCGTGCCGCCGGCCTGTTGAATGATCAAGGTCTCAACGTGCCGGCCGCTTCGCCGAACCGCCTGTTCGAGGCTATGGCGATCAAAGCTTTCGCACCCCAACGACACCAGCAAGACGGCTCCCACATTGGGATGGGTGCAAAGACTTGCCATCATGCGCGAGGCGTAGGCATTGGGATAACATCCGCCAAAACCGATCAGGTGTACTCCGCGCTCTTCAAAAGGCTGGGCAATGGCACGGGCCACATGGTGGGCGCATTCCACCAGGTAGCACACGGCAACGTAATTCCGTATGCCTTTGCGTCCGTCTGCGCGAAGATATCCGTGTAACTCAGTGCTGCCAGTCATGGCCGTCTTCCTTGTCGAGAGTATAAGTCGGCAGGTAATCGCTCTTCATGTTATGAAGATGTACTAACTCACCCAGCGTGATATCTTGCGTTGCGGAACCTATCGGAACGCCATATTTGACAATGATTTCATTGATGGCGATATTGCAGGCCGCTACCTTGAAGCCAAGCGGGATGCTTTTTTCTACAAGGACCTTAGTCCCATTTAGTTGCAGACTTACTCCGCTTGCTATAGGAGATATCGCCGTACAAACATTGTCTCTGGGGTTGAGAAACAGGAGGCGGCCATCAGTGTTCGCGGGTTCCGTCATGCTTTCCTTCCACCTCAGAGGATTCCATATTTGCGAAACGCCTCGGTGCTCGACAAACCCGCCTCGATTTCCTTGCGCACTACTTTTTCTCCGCGTGCTTTTTCGAGCGCGCGAGCAATGGCTTCTTCTTCAATCGCACGGGGCACAACCAAAACGCCGTCCATGTCGCCAAAAATCAGATCGCCGGGTTCAATATGGACCGCCCCGATTTCGACTGGGCATCGGTAGTCCACAATCTTCGAGCGGATGCCTGCGTCCTGCGCATACCGCCCGCGGCTGAAGACGGGCCAATTCTGGGCCAGGATTTGCGGGGTGTCACGATGAAATCCATCGATGACGGCGCCAAGACCACCACGCGTCCGTGCGGTGGCGGTAAGAATTTCACCCCACGCGGCACAGTTGTGACAACCTCCCGTGGCCACGTAGACCTCACCCGGAAGTATATGGTCCAGGGCTTCCGTCATAAGGCCGAACGGATCTTCCTGCTTTCCCCACGCGTCGGCGATCTGGACCGTCATGGCGCGTCCCACCAGGCGCATGCTTTCTTTCATGGGTTGAATGGGCTGCGGAAGGAATTGATGCGTGTACCCCAACACGTCCAACACATCGCCCAGTACCGGCGTGTAGAGACTCTCAATGATGGTTCGAAATCGCTCGGTTTCGTTCGCTGTTTCCACTCGGATGATCCCCTCATAATATTGCGCCGGGCGTGAGCGCCAACGCTAGAGTCATCATATAGTGTGCGTATTGTCAGAATTAGATGTTTTCCTTGACAAGCCCAAATCACACACATATATAAGGATGCGTTTCCAATTCCAGTGCTTTTTGCGTCGGCTAAAGGGCTAGATCCCGTATGAACTCAAAAAAGCGAAGCATCTGCTGGCTGGCTCTGGTATGTATGGCTACCGTCCCGCCGGGGCGGGCGCAAAAGTCTCCCGATCAAGCGAACTGGATGGATTACGGCGGAGGAGTGGACGCCCTGCAATACTCGCCGCTGCAGCAGATCAACAAGACCAGTGTGAGCCGGCTCACCCAGGCCTGGTTCTATTCCGTGCCCGGGGTGAGCGCCCGATTCAGTTACAGCCCCGTAATCGTGGACGGCAGGATGTACGTTCTCGGCAGCGGCAAAACGATTGTTTGTCTTGATGCGGCGACGGGCAAGGAGATGTGGTCACATCCGACTGAGGGCACTCCCACCGATCGCGGCATCAACTACTGGGAGAGCAAAGACCGGACAGATCGCAGGCTCATCTTCTCTGCCGACAGCTATCTGCAAGAAATCGATGCCAGGACCGGGGCGTCGATTCGCAGCTTTGGCATGGATGGCCGAATCAACCTGCGCGAGGGACTGGGCCGCGACCCCAAGACCATTCCGGAGATTCAAACCGGCACGCCTGGACACATCTTCGAGAACATGATCATCCTGGGTTCCGCCACCAGCGAATCCTACGGTTCGCCTCCAGGCGATATTCGCGCCTACGACGTACTAACCGGCAAGACCGTTTGGAGCTTTCATACTGTGCCGCATCCGGGCGAGTTCGGTTATGAGACCTGGCCGAAGGACGCATGGAAGTACATTGGCGGAGTAAACACCTGGGGCGAATTCGCAATCGACACGAAAAGGGCGATTGGCTACTTCCCGCTCGGGTCGCCTACCTACGATTTTTGGGGAGGTGACCGCATCGGAGCCGGCTTGTACGGAGATTGCCTGTTGGCGCTGGACCTGCGAACGGGCCAGCGGCTTTGGTATTTCCAGACCGTGCATCACGACTTGTGGGACTACGATCCAACTACGGGGCCGAAGTTGCTGACCGTGCAGCATGACGGCAAGACTGTCGACGTCGTTGCCCAGGCCACGAAGTCGGGCTTCCTGTTTGTGTTTGATCGCGTCTCGGGAAAACCGCTTTGGCCAATCGAGGAACGTCCCGTGCCTAAGAGCGATGCGCCCGGCGAAGAGTCTTGGCCCACGCAACCGGTGCCCACCAAGCCGCTGCCCTTCGCCCGCCAAAGCTTCACCGAGAAGGATATCGACCCGTACATCAGCGATGCAGACAAAGCCCACATCCTGGAGATACTGCGAGCCGCGAATAACCAAGGCATCTTTACGCCGGGAACAGACAAGCGTAATTCCATCCAGATTCCAGCCGACGATGGCGGCGCTAACTGGGGCAACGGCGCGGCTGATCCCAAGACGGGCGTGGTCTATTTGCGAACCTCAGATTCACCCGAGCTGAAGTACAAGCTGTCACAGAAAGTCCCGCTGCGCGTACCGCATGGAACGACCGCTGAGATGCAGGGTCATGCCATCTTCTCTCAGCTCTGCCAAGGTTGCCATGGCCCGAATCGCACGGGTGTGATGTCGCCCAAGGAAATCGGCATCGACAAGTTCAAGAAGATCGTCAGCAGCGGCGAAGGCGAGATGCCGGGATTTTCCGACTTGCAGCCCGAATATCTGGATGCTCTGGCAGCGTACATTTCCAATCCTGCAGCGGGCGGTCCGGCCCTGGCAGCATCCCCGGGCGGCGGAATGGAACGGCTGCCGCCGCCACCCGGAATTTCTCGATACTTTGGCACTTACGAAAATCGCATTCTCTCCAGTGACGGTCTGCCGGCGATCAGTCCTCCGTGGACTTCGCTCGTTGCTATCGATCTGAATAACGGAGAGCTTAAATGGAGGAGGCCCATAGGTGTTGTACCTGGGTTGGCAGCCAAAGGCATTAAAGATACGGGGACGGCGAAGGTATCATTGGCCGCGAATCGAACCGCGCCCATTGTAACCGCGGGCGGCCTGGTCTTTATTGCGACCTGGCCGGACCGCACCATTCATGCCTACGACGAGGATACTGGGAAGCTGCTATGGGAGCAGGAGATCGAGGCGAATCCCGAAGGGCTGCCTTCGGTGTATGAAGTGGACGGACGAGAGTACATTGTTTTCTGCGCCTCGGGGCATCCGCCCGAAGCGGCGCCCGCAGAGGGCTTCGCATGGAAAGCAGGAAAAGCAGAAGCTCAAGGCTATTACGCATTCGCCTTGCCCAGGCAGTGAGTGCGTTCCGCAACTAAACCATGGTCAAGCCGCGCAGGTACAGATCCGTAGTTCACAAGCTGCTGATCTATGTTGCAGGGATGCTCCTCTGTGCCAACCTGCGCCTGGCGGCACAGGACATCGATTCCGTTGTAGGGTCGGCGAGTCGCTCGCCAACAACCATCGCTGCCGACATCAAGGATCCCGTCGAGAGGTCGGCTTTCGTCGAGCTTCTGAAGACGAAGGATCCGGCAAAGATTCTTGCCCTGGCACGTTCGTTTCTCCTGAAATATCCGCGGTCCGCGTTTCTCTCCGTCGCCGCAGAGGCGGGTGCTCGTTCAAGCTTTGATCTCGGTGATCTCAAGTCCGGGTTAGACTACGCGCATTTGTCTCTGTCGTTGTTGCCGGAAAATCCACTGCTGTTGGTCGCAGTTGCCGATGTCCAGGCCGCTCTGCAGCAGAACGAGGCGGCCATCGCAAGTGCTCGCGATGCGCTCGACTATCTGGATCGATTCGACCGCCCAGCCAGAATCCCGGAACGGGACTGGCCCGATACCAAGAGGAAGCAACAGGGGACAGCCTGGTTCGTCATCGGACGCGCACTGGAAAACGAAGCCCTGCAATCGCCTGCGGGCGCTCATCGAATACCACTCCTTGAGCAGGCAGCGTCCGCGCTTAAGCAAGCCCGTGCTCTCAAGCCGGGAGACATGGAGATCGTCTACCTCTTAGGCGTTGCTTATCTTTATGCGAACGATGCCTCCCGGGCAGCAATCGAATTCGCTACTGTATACCAACAGAGTCCAGAGCTCGCGCCGCGTGCGCGGGAACAATTGTCCGTCATTTATGGAGCAACCAAACCCGCCCCGCAGACGAGCTTTGACGCGTTTGTTTCCAGTCTGCAGGGCCGGGCAGACGTTGCGTCACTACCCCCCGACGTCGAGATCGCGCCGGCCACGAAGAAGCTACCCGGATACGCCGGGTCGAAGGCCTGTGGCGGCTGCCATGTCGACATTTATCGTCAGTGGTCGCAGAGCGGCATGGCAAAGATGTTACGCCCTTATCAAGCAGAAAATGTCATTGGAGATTTCGAAAAGAACAACGAGTTCTATACCGGCGACGATATCGCTTATCGCAATGGGACACTGCAAATCAGTAGGGGTGAAAATCGCACCCTGTTTGCGCGCATGGTCATCCAGGGTGGCCGCCACTACTTCAACATCATGGAGTCCGACGGCCGCTGGCACTCATATCCTGTCGATTACACCATCGGTTCCAAGTGGCAGCAGGCCTACGCCACGCAGTTGCCCAACGGGCAGATTCACGTCTTCCCTATTCAATACAGCTCCATTGAAAAAAAATGGTTGAACTACTGGAAAGTAATCGACGCCGCAGGCAGCGAGCGAGCTAATCCCGATAGCTGGGAGAGGCTGGACGCCTCCACCAGCTATCAGTTGAACTGCGCGGTGTGCCATACCAGCCAACTACGCAACACCCTTGGCGGGGGCCTTGGCCCGGATAACATTGTTTTTCGCGAACCGGGTATAGGTTGTGAAATGTGCCACGGTCCGTCCGCCGCCCACGTTGACATGATGACCACCGGCAAGGCCTACACCAAGGGTCCTCTCGATCCACCTGTAGATTTCAATCGGATAAGCAATCGGGAGTTCGTTTCCATTTGCGCCCAGTGCCACATGCAATCCAATGTGCACAAAGGCAGCCCGCACGGAGAACTGAACTACTCGAGCACAGACACCTTTTTCCTGAAGAACGCCGCCGTGCCTTTGGGCGAGTTTACCCGCGCTGCGTTTTTCAAAGATGGAAGATTAAGCCAGGCGACTTTTATGGTCGAGGCGCTGGAGCGCTCACAATGTTTTCGTAGAGGACAGGCCTCTTGCGGTACCTGCCACGATCCGCATGGACACGACGAATCGTCTAACCTGACTTCGCTGAAGTTCAAGGACCAACCCGATCTCATGTGCACGGGCTGCCACAGCCAATTTAAAGACAAAGCGAAGGCCGCGGCGCACACTCACCATCCGCTCGACAGTGAGGCAAGCCGCTGCGTCTCGTGCCATATGCCCCGCATCATGAATGGCATGTTATCCCGGGTGCGACTGCATCAGATTGACGATATTCCAAACGCGGAGATGACCCTGCGCTTTGGCCAGGAAGAGAGCCCAAACGCGTGCTTACTCTGTCACAGTGAGAAAACTCCGCAGTGGCTCCAGGGACAACTGCAATCCTGGAAACGTAATCCATAGGAGGACTCATGGCGTGACTTTCGTGGCCTCAGTCTTGACTACGACTGGTCGCTCACCGAGAGATGTAAGGCTAACGTTAACAGCAGCTTGGGGGCGCTTCTCAGGAGCGCTTCCTTGACAGTGCCAATTTGCACACCGATAATCTATTGTTTTCTAACTCAGTTTATCTGGCGGTTGGCTATTCATGGCTTTATCTCGACTTGATGTCTCGCGAACGAGAGCAGCCTCCGCCGCTCTCTTAGCCGCGCTTTCTTTCTTTGTAGTCTCCAAAGCGAACTCTCAGGCGCAGCAGACAGAACAGTCGACAGCTCCCATCTACGGCGGCAACGCGTCGTCTCAGCAGCAATCAGGCTCGGCCACGGGCGGCACCTTCGCGCCCGTACTCGACTCGGAAAAGAGGCCGATCACAGCCGGGGGTTTTGTTAAGACCGGGCCGACCATATACCAGGACGTCTCAAAACAGGCCGGCTTGACGGTCTGGCAACACAAGATGGGAACGCCGCAAAAGAACTACATTATCGAAACAACCGGCTCTGGCGTGGCACTGCTGGACTACGACCACGATGGATGGATCGATATTTATCTGGTGAATGGCTCGACCTATGAGGCCGTGGATGGCAAAGCAGAGCCCCCGCACGCGGCTCTCTTCCACAACAATCATGATGGCACCTTCACCGACGTCGCCGCCAAAGCCGGAGTGACGAATGGTGGCTGGGGTTATGGTGTGGCCGTAGGAGACTATGACAATGACGGTTGGCCGGACCTCTATGTCACTAACTTTGGAAAGAACCGTCTCTATCACAACAATCATGACGGGACCTTCACCGATGTTGCAGAGAAAGCTGGAGTCACTCTCGGCAACTGGTCCACGGGCGCAAGCTTTGGTGACTATGACGGAGACGGTAAGCTTGATTTATTTGTCCCGGGCTACGTGCATTACGATTTCAAGAACCCTCCTCCATCCGGCGGTGGAGATGTAGCCCATTCGTTCTGCCAGTACCGTGGGGCACCTGTGATGTGCGGACCCCGCGGATTACCAGGCGAACCTGACCATCTGTTTCATAACAACGGCGATGGAACATTCACAGATGTCAGCGAGAAGGCCGGCGTTAGCGATAAACGCCACTACTTCGGTTTTTCCTCGACCTTCGTCGATGTGAACAATGACGGCAAGGTTGACCTCATCGTCGCCGATGATTCGACGCCCAACTATCTCTACATCAACAAAGGGGACGGTACCTTCCAGGATGCGAGTTTCTTCTCAGGTTTCGCTCTCAACCAGGAAGCGCGCGAAACGGCCTCCATGGGGCTGGCCGTCGGAGACTATTTGAATAACGGCCGGGTTGATCTGTACACCACAACATTCTCCGACGACTACAAGACGCTCTTTCGCAATGAGGGCGGCGGCAACTTTTCTGAGATCACGGAACAAATGGGGATCGCGCAGGTCACGTATCCGTTCCTGAGTTGGGCTACTGAATTCATCGACTATGACAACGATGGTTGGCAGGACATCATGTCCATCAGTGGCCACGTGTTTCCGCAAGTGGAAAAGCACCCCTATGATTGGGGCATGACGTACCCGGAGCGTCCTTTACTGTTTCACAACATCGACAAGGGGAAGCGCTTTGAACTTGTTCCCGCAGTCGAGGGTACCGGGCTGGCTGATGTCATTCCAGGGCGGGGTGCTGCCTTTGGCGATCTCTTTAATGACGGCAAGATCGGCGTGGTCGTCAACTGCATCGACCACACGCCGGTTCTGCTTCGCAATGTAAATCCCGACAAGAACCATTGGGTTGGGATCGCGCTGATTGGAGGACCCAAGAGCCCGCGCGATGCGGTTGGTGCCAGCGTTTATGTCACTGCAGGGGGCATCCGGCAGCGCGGAGACGTGATGAGCGGCGGTAGCTATGAGTCGTCGAATGACCAGCGGCTTCATTTCGGCCTGGGCCAAGCGGCCACTGTCGATGCGGTCGAGGTTCATTGGCCGAGCGGCCTGGTCGAGAAGGTCAATCTGCCGACCGTAAATCGCTTTTTTGTTATCGAAGAGAGCAAGGGTGTGGTGCCCAGCGTTTACGACGCTATCGCAAAGAGCACCGCTAAATGACTTTATGAAGACTCACTTGCTGCGCGCGTTTCTGCTCGTAAGTGTATTCGCCGCAGCTCTGTGCTTTTTGATGGGCACCATTGAGGCTGCTTCCGACCAGGATACAGCGCGCAAAGAATACGCCGACAAGGTTCGTGCTACCTACAACTACCGTTTTGGTTCAGACAAGCTAGCTGTGCCCGGGAATGCGTCTGTCGAAGGCGATGATTTTGTTCAGCCTGGAGCTTTTCCCAACGCCAGGTATTGCGCGCATTGTCATCAGGAGGCCTATCACCAATGGCGCCAGGCATTGCATTCCAATTCCTTCCGCACGCCCTTCTATCGGACCAGCGTCAACATCCTTATCAGGACGAAGGGTATTGAGTTCTCCCGCCACTGCGATAGCTGCCATAATCCAATTGCCGTATTGGCGGGTGGTTTAACGCAAAACTCGCAGGTTGACCGGAGTATGGATCAGGATGGTCTCACCTGCACCACGTGCCACTCCATCCAAAGTCTCAAATCGACCAATGGCAACGGTGGCTTCGTTATGGGAATCCCGGCAGTGATGGTGGATGAGAAAGGTAACCGCATTCCGGGCGAGGTTCCGTACGGCGAAATTATGAAGTATCCTATGCGCCATTCCCAGGCGATCATGAAGAGTTTCTATCGCACACCGGAGTTCTGCGCAGCCTGCCACAAGGCGAATTTGCCGGATACGTTGAATGACTATAAATTCATCCGTGCATTCACTACTTATGACGAATGGCAACAATCGAAGTTTTCGCAACAGAACCCGTTGACGTTCTATACCGCGGATTTCAGCAGCTGCCAGGGCTGCCACATGAAGCGCGCGCCCAATACGCTACTTGAGTACGGAGCAAAGAACGGGACCTTCGCTTCGCATCGCTGGCCGGCTGGAAATACGGCGGTGCCTTTCTATTACGGCTTCGATGAGCAACTGCGCAAGACAACGGACTTCCTCAAAGCAGGAAACTACCTGAACGTAGATATCTTTGCCCTACAGACGGCCGATGACAAGATCATCGCTCCTCTTGGCTCAGTGCCGTTCAACCTCAAGCCGGGTGAAGTGGTGCAAGCCCTGGTGGTGATTCAGAATAAGAACATCGGGCACTCGTTGATCCCCGAGGTTCGCGATCTTTACGAAGCGTGGGTTGAGTTCACGGCCAAAGATGCGTCGGGCAAGGAAATCTACCACAGCGGCTTTATTAAGCCGGATGGAATGCTGGACCAGCGCGCGCACAGCTTCACCAATCGACCGGTGAACGTCGATGGTGGGTTCGTCGACAATCATAAAGTCTGGACCATCCATTCTGTCGCCTATGACAACTCCGTTCAGGCGGGCCGGTCGGTGTTGGTTCGGTATCAGTTCAGGATTCCACCAGAATCAAAGGGGCCGATCACGATTACAGCAAAGGTGAATTACCGGCACTTTCGTGAAAGCTACCTGAACAACGTGTTTGGCAAAGATCATCCGGCGTATCCGGTGGTAGAGATCGCATCGCGTAGCCGAATCTTGAATGTGGGCGAGAATGCCGTCACCCAACCGGAGCCCGGCGACAATCCGGACTGGATGCGCTGGAACAACCTCGGCATCGCTTACCTCGATCAGCAGCAATACTCGGATGCCGTGCGTGCCTTTAGCGAAGTGACGAAACTACGACCGGATTATGCCGATGCGTACACGAACATTGGATTGACCGAAATTCAATGGGAAAAATATGAGTCTGCCCGGAGCAGCATACTCAAGGCATTGTCTCTGAAGCGGGATAACGCGCGTGCCTTGTACTACCTTGCCTTGCTGGAGAGAAGAGCAAGCAACTACGAGGCGGAGACTGCCGATCTGAAAAAGGTGGTTGAGCTGTTCCCTCAGTCCCGTGATGCGCGACGCGATCTCGGCATCGCCCTTTATCGCCAGCAAAACTACCCCGCGGCGAGAGAGCAATTTGAGACATTGCAGCAGATCGACCCGGATGATTTAGCCGCACACTACAATCTCTCGATCATCTACCGTCGTATGGCAATGGATCAGAAAGCTGCAGAGCAACAAGCCCAGTTCGTTACCAAGAAGTTCGATCCTGGTGCGCCTACCTACTCGTTCGATTTCCTTCGCCAGCATCCTGAGATATCGATTGAGAGCATTCCGCAGCATGTGCACACCGATCTTCCTTATCAGGCAAAGCCAGATGCAGGGGCACAATAGCTTCTCGTACATGAGATATTTAGCGCTGCTGGTACTACTCGCACCCTGGCCGGCGATCTGCCAGATGAATACAGGGTGTCCGTGGCTCAACGTGGCGACAGCTACGGGGTTGCTCAGAAGCAATGAGAGTGGGCCTATGGCCACTCTCGCCGAGGGCAGCAAGGCGGCCTGCGACTTCACCTACCATGATTCAATCGCGTCTCGTGAGCTAAAGATTACGGTCGAAGAAGTGAAGGATGCGCAGCAGGCTATGACGGCGTACCAGGCTCAATGTGGCTCTCACGTAACGGCTTTGCGCGGCATCGGGAATGAAGCGGTGACCTGTGCTCTGGACAGCAAAGGCAAGAGCCATGGACAGCAGGTCATCGGCATTGTTCGAGACCAGATTTTCACTGTAACCGTGACTACGAGCGCCAAAAAAGATCCCGCCATGCCACGGGAAGCGCTGGAAGAGAAATCGCGAAACATATCGGAGCAAGTGGCCGGGGCTCTCTTCTAGCCTGGATTTCCCACAGACCTGCCTCTCTCTCCCGGCAACAAACGACGGGCGCCCCATTCAAGCCGTTCTGTGGCTTGAATGGGATTCCACCGTGCTGGACCAGCAGCTTTCTCTACTGCAACAGATCCCCAGGTCCATGATCATCTACACCATGTGGAGTCGGCGATTGAGGTCCTTCGAATCCCACTCAAGCCAAAGCCGGGCTTGACCCCGATTTCCTGCCACGCGGTGTTAGAGAGGTCCGCGTGTGCGCCTTTCATTAAGGAAAGGCGCATGAAGGATATCAGGACCACAAACCTCCGCAGGAAATCGGGGCAATGGGGCAGCCCGTCATTGTTACGCGTAGAGAGGGGCGAAATCTTGAGCGGAGTGCGAGTTTTCTTGCGATACAGCCCTCGCAGGGGTTCCCTACTCCGCTGGTTTGGCTGGATGCCATAAGCGGGACGTGGTGTCCTTCTCATATCCTTTGCCGTTGGGATAGCTGACCAACTCAAACTGCATTCCCCACGGAGACAGAAAATAAATCCATGTCTGTCCCGCATTTGGTCCTGAAGTTCTAACCGTGCGCTCGCCCAGAAGCCGCACTCCTTTTGCCGACAGGTACGAGACCGCTGCATCGAAGTCGTCGACATAGAAGGCGAGATGATGTCCCCCGACGTCGCTGTTCTTCGGCTCGGTGGGATTCTGATCGGGCGCCTCGTACTCGAAAATCTCGAAGTTCGGTCCATACTTACAGCGGAAGAAACGCAGCCTGCGCATCACCGTTCTGGGGTGCACATTGAGATGCGTTTTCATCCAATCGTCTTCTGCCACAAAGGGACCAAGCTCAAACATGTATTCGCAGCCGATGACGTCCACGAAGAACGATGTTGCCTGCTCCAGATCAGGTACGGTGAAGCCTACATGTTCTGTTCCTCGCAGACCAGGTATACCCTTCGAAGACAGAATGGTGGATTGAGATGACAAAGTGACCCTCCTGTTTCTTGCGTCCTGGTGGTCGGTCAGAATGGCCGTTATATCATAGTGGTCTTGCGTTGAACAATGAACCACCCCCATGAACGCCAAATGATCGAGGGCAAACAGTCGTGCAGATTTCAAGGATACAAATCGCTGAGTGTTCTATAGCACTTCCCTACGTTCTCCGATTGGGTCCGGTCGAGATCCGCAACCGGGACTACGTCTTAATGAGGGTCGAATGCGCAGACGGAGTATTTGGAGAAGCGATAGGCTATCCGCGAGGGACCCCCTTGTTCGAAACGCTGAGCGGCATGGGACGGCGCATTCTTGGCGCAGACAGCAGCATGCGGCGGCAGGTAGTCTTCCATCTTGAGCAATCGAATGTCCCCGCCCGCGCTGCCTTGACCCGGGGTCTCAGCTTGATTGATATCGCTCTTTGGGATATCGCAAGCAAGCGAGCAGCCCAGCCGCTCTTTCAATTTCTCGGGGGCATGAGGGCTGCAGCCGACGTAACCGTAGTTGCCGGTTATTACGTAGATCAACGCGGAATCGGAGCCGTGGTCGACGAGGTATCTCTGCTGCAGGACGCGGGCTGCAAGCGCGTAAAAGTCATGCTCAAGGGCGACGACGCCGTCTTCGATTACAAATACTGTTCCGCCGTGGTTAAACAGATGCCCGGCCAGGTTGCGGCAGATGCCCACTGGACCTGGAATACATTGACGGAGGCAAGGAAGGTCTGTCGCGAACTCGATGGGCTGGGGCTAGGTTTCCTTGAAGATCCCTTTGCCGCTTCTGATGTGCGGCTGACCCACGAACTACGGCGCGGCCTGGTCACTCCAATCGCCGCCGGTGAAGATACATTTGGGCCGCGCGTCGTCTCCGAACTGGTAAGCGGGATTGATATCCTGCGCGTAGATGCGACCACCGTTGGCGGAATTTCCGGTGCGATCGAGGCCATCAACCTCGCCGCCGGCGCAGGAAGGACGGTATTCCCGCACGTCTTCGCACCACTGCATGTTCACCTCGCGTGCGCTTTTCCCAACGTAGAAGCAGTGGAATGGATCACCCAGGAGTGTGGCGCAGATCCCCTGGAGAGGATGCTGCGCGACATGCCCGCTGTGAAGGACGGACAAATGAAGCCGAGCCACGAACCAGGCATCGGAATCTCAGTGGACTGGGAAGCAGTGGAAAGGCTCTCGCGGCGGCAACTCGTCCTAATCCCGGACAATTAACCTGAATTTCTCTCACAGATTTCGCTCTCTCTAACCCGTCATTTGCTTACGGGTTAGAGAGAGGCAGGTCTTTGAGAAAATCAGGTTAGACCTCCGTCCGCGAAACGCATTGCCTTTCAGTGCGAGGCCTGCGGTGCGGGAAGCGTCTGCTTTCTGGCCTGGTCGCCGGCGGCGAGCTCGTTGGCTACGGCGAGGATTTGCAGTGTCTCGGGGTCATTAGGATCAATCGACAGGATGTCTCGCAGCCGCCGGATAGCTTCGTCTGCTCTTCCCAGCTTGCACAGAAGAAGAGCTGCGTTCCGCTGAAAAATCACGTTGGTGACGTCTACTTTTGCGGCCTGATCGTAATCATTCAACGCGCCGGCAAGATCGCCCTTCTGTTCGAGCACGACGCCCGCATTGTTTAAGACCAGGGCCTTCGCCTCACTGTCCGATTCGGCCCGGTTGCTGGCCAGCAAATCCTCAAGTTGTTTCTGAAGGCGAGCAGCGTTGCCCTCATCCCCTTTGAGGCTGTAAATCCTGTACAAGCGATAGATGACCTCCCGGTCATTGGGTCGTAATCGATCCGCCGTCTCAAATTCCGTAATCGCTTTGTCCTGGTTGCCGGCTTCCTGATACAGTTTGCCGAGCAGCGCATGGGCGGCTCCATCCTCGGGATCTAAAGCGACCGCTCTCTCAAGCGGCTCTACACTTTCCTGGGTACGATTGAGCGAGAAGAGCGCCTCTCCGATAGCCTCGTAAGCCTCCGCCGAATTCGAGTCATATTGCAGCGTCTTCCCGTAGGCGTCGATCGTGTCCTGCCACTTTTTTTGATAGTAGGCGTCACGGGCTTTCAGATGCCAAAGGTCGAGAGGAGATTCGGTCTTCTGAGCTTTGCTCTCCAACTCCAGATCAGCCTCTTTCTCTGAGGCTTCGTACTTTCCAGCCCTCGCCAGCACGAGCGCGTAGTTATAACGAAGTCCAGGCAGACTCGGATCAAGTTTTAGCGCAAGGGAAAGCTGTTCGAGTGCGCGATCCAGGTTATTGAAACTCGCATAGGCCAAGCCGGATGAGAGGTGGAGGGGGGCATAGTTGGGGCGCAGGCTGATCGCCTGATCGAACTCGGCCGCCGATTCAATTGGCTTGGCCAGCAGCGCGAAGCAAATTCCTTTCATGGCGTGTACGTCGCTGGCCGTCGAGCCGTGAAGATCGGCTTGTTGCAGCAACGTCAAGGCGCTCTGTGGATCGCCCTCTCGAACCAGCTTCTTCGCCTGGTCAAGAAGCGCAGACGTGCCGGAGGGAGTTTTGCTGGCATGCGGCACCTTGGATGGCTGTTGAGCGAGGCCTATCACCGGACTAAAAGCGCCCGCAATCGCCAACGCAGTGATGCGGAGCTGGTTCATGAATCTGGGCGGCGAGCGGTGAAATGTGACAGGAGACATGGTTTATCCGAGACGTTTGCCCAAACACTTCGCGCGACCACCTGGAGCGGGATCAGACACGGCAATAGTCAAGTCGTCTCACGATCCGCCGGACGAAGCAAAGTTTAAATCTAGCAAACCGCGATTTCTTTGCGGCCTGGATCCGGGCCAGGTAGACCTAAACGCCTGTAATAACTGAAATAAGGCAGCTTTGGGCGCGCATCGAAAGCGATCTCGGCGGACCACGCACCGGCGTCAACGCGGGCAGTCTTGCAACAAAAATCATCATATAGTTGTCCCTTCTTCAGAGTGAGATATTTTTCACTTGACAACCCATCTACGCGACACCTATACAGGACGGCGGTAATCCAGGAGCCATTTCCACGATCCACTTGTCGACGCCCCTGAAACCGTCGTTGGGCCCCTCTGTTATGCGGCTTGAAGGGAACTGGTTGGTCCCGAGGGAGGAGAGCAGGTTCAAATGCTCCCCGGAAATCGCAGCAAGTAAACAGATTCGCGCGGGTCACTTTGAGGAGTTTCGGGCGAAGAGCCCAGGAGGCTGACGTGGGAGACTTTCTATCGAGAGCCAATACATTCGGGAACACGCATTCCCGTTGCTATCCGCTAAAAGCGGACTATCGTTCACGGATCGCGATGCGAGCCTTCGCATGCCTTGTGATGTTGATTGGGCTATGCAATGTGGCTCGTTCGCAGACCGCAACCGGACAGTTCAATGGCCACGTCTACGACCAGAACGGATCGGTCCTGCCCGGCGCGACAGTAACCCTGCTGGACATGCAGACAAACCTGAGTCGAAACACCCAAACCAACGGCGAAGGCTTATATGAATTCCCGCTGATCAAGCCTGGATCGTACAAACTAACCGTGACCCAGTCGGGCTTTGATACCGCGACCAGCCCACCATTCACGCTCGAAGTGAACCAGATCGCGACCCAGGACTTTAAGCTGCAAATAGGGGCGACTTCGCAGACAGTCAACGTGACTGCATCTGCCGAGTTGCTCCAGGCTTCTACTGCAAACCTGGGGGCTGTAGTAGACAGCCGTCCAGTTGCAGATTTGCCCCTTAATGGAAGAAGTTTCTCGGCTCTGCTTACCCTCGCGCCTGGCGTCAGCCCGGTGAACTACTCGCAAAATAGCGCTGTCGGCTACGGCACTGGATTTGGGTCCGCCGGGATCCCGGGCTCAACTTATACCTTTCCCTCGACACAAGGTCAGTGGAACCGCGAGAATCTCTACTATCTCGACGGTGTCGACAATACTGCGGCCTTTGCCAGCTCCTATGACGTCCCTCCGATTATCGACTCTATCCAGGAGTTCAAGATTCAGTCGCACAACGATCAGGCTGAATTCGGCAGCGTGTTGGGTGGAGTCGTGAACCTGGTTACCAAGTCAGGTACTAACTCGCTCCATGGAGCGGCCTGGGAGTATTTGCGCAACAATGTTTTCGACTCTCGAAATCCATTTACAGATTTCACGAACAATGCGCCGTCAGCGCCCGCGTCCTTCCGGCAAAACGAGTTTGGCGGAGACCTCGGAGGCCCGGTCGTAATCCCCAAGCTCTACCACGGGCGCAACAAAACTTTCTTCTTTGTCGCTTACGAGGGATGGCGGTACGCGAAGGCTGCAGGAGCCAGCTACATATCGCCTACCGCGGCCGAATTAAACGGCGATTTCACCAATGCATCGGTGGTCACGAGTACGGGGTTGCCACCACTCCTCTACAATCCTTACACCACCACGGGAACCGCGGGCACTTACACGCGCCAGTTGCTTGGTGGTGACGGGCTTCACGTTCCCGCAAACCTGATCGACCCGACGGCCCAGGCTTTTATCAAGTCCTTCAGCGATACTCCCAACTTCACTCCAAGCACACCAGGTGGAAACAATACCATTCTGAACGCAGTTGGTATTAACAACGCCAATGGGTTCACCGGGCGTGGCGATCAAAACTTTGGCGCGAACAATACATTGTGGTTCCGGTATAGCTTTCTGAACGGAACGAACGGACTGCCACAATCGGAGCATGCAACAGCTGTCACCAGCGCAGATAACAGAAACTTTGGCGGCGGTTACACCCACACATTCTCTCCCACGCTCATTTTTGACGCGATAGCAGGGTATTCGGGAAGGTTCAATACGGTTTCAGAGACTAAGCCGATCGGGGATCTCTCGCTGTATTCCTCAGTGCAGTCGGTTTACGGCTTTGTGAACTTCGGCTACAGCAGCATTAATAACGCGAACGGAACCGGCGGCAATGGCTATAACGGTATTGGCGGTAATGGCCCAGCCGGGTCCGAGAGCCACCAATTCAACTTCGCCGCGAACATGACGTGGATCCACGGGAACCATCAAATACGCTTCGGGTTTGAAGAGATGATTCCGGAGATGACACAGGGCCTTTCGGGTGGGCATTTCGGAGGGGCTACCTTCACTTTCTCGACTCCAGAGACAGCAAACCCGCAAAGCGCATCGAACACCGGCAACCCAATGGCTTCTGCTCTCATGGGCATCCCGGATAACGGCCGCTTTCAATCAGAAGTGAACGCGGTTCGCACGGTGGCTCCCTCAGCTTATATCCAGGACTCCTGGAAAGCGACGGCACGTCTGACCTTGAATTTCGGATTGCGCTGGGACGGAGAATCCTCGCCACATCTGCTGAATGGAACGACGGCGGCCATGCTTGATCCGAATACCGGCAACTGGATCGTTTCGGGTGGAAAGCTGCCTCCGCCGTGCAACGCGGCAACGGGGGTATTCGCACCATGCTTACCATCGACCACTCCTGCCAATGACGCAGTCATTGCGGCTCATGTTACGGTGGCGGCGAATCCAAACCTGGGTCCCAATCCTATTTACACAGACTTTGGGCCTCGCTTTGGCTTTGCCTTCCAGCTCGATCCGACGACCGTAATCCGAGGCGGATACGGCTTGATCTATGACAATTTCTCAGGTTCCATCCAAACCGTCAGGGATCGTCTGTTAGCGTGGCCGTCGAATTCTTCTCTTCCTCTCGTCTTCAACACCATCGGTCAGCAGCCCTTGTCGACCATGACGACCATCGTTCCAACGCTCAGCAACACCAACGCTCTTCCCGCGGTCGCGACACCTTTCAATCAATTTGGCTGGTATTACGATCCCAACCTGAAAAACCATTATTCCAATCAGTACAACCTCGAAGTACAAAAGCAGCTAAGCTCAAGTCTCGTAGCAACCGTCGCCTATGTCGGGAGCTATGACAGGGACCTACCCGTAACCGGCATCGATAATGATTCTCCCGAGCCCGGCGGATACGGTCTAGATCGTCCTTTCCCCTGGTCGGGTACTGCGATTATGGCTACATCTCGTGGCTCAGCGAATTACAATGCGTTCCAGGCACGGGTAGACAAGCGCCTTTCCTCGGGCCTTGCATTCGGCACTGGCTTTACCTACTCGAAGGCGATGGACAATGGTGGGAGCGGCTTTTATGGAGTTGAAAACGGGCCACAGAGCTATTCGACCTTTCAAAACTATTACGATATAAGCTCAAACTATGGAATTTCAGGAAACAGCCTGAAGTTTATCTACTACGGCTGGGGTATCTACGAGTTACCTTTCGGCAAAGGCAAGCCATATCTAAGCCACGGCATTGCCTCCGAGGTATTGGGTGGCTGGCAGGCCAATACAAACATCTCTGCCCATTCTGGAGTCCCGTTGGGTTTCCCGGACGCAGGGCAGGATCCGGCAAACATCGGCAATACAAGTTTTTATAACTACTGCAGAGCGAATATAAGCGGGAGCCCGAAGGTCGGTCATCCGACGAAATCCGTGGCTTTCAACACTGCTGTCTTTTCACATCCTTTCAACGAGTTTGGTAACTCGGGACGAGGCGCCCTGTTCTCCATGCCCTATGACAACATTGATTTCTCGCTCATGAAGGAACAGCATATCAGGGAAGCTTTGGCAGTTCAGTTCCGAGCCGAATTCTTCAACGTCTTTAATATCCAAAACTACGGCTCCCCAGGGGTTCAATTCGGAGGGAACGACTTTGGTGTAATCACTTCTCTTGCAGCCGGGGCCACTCCAAGGCAGATTCAGTTCAGCCTGAGATTGAGCTTTTAGCGGACGACCGGTTTTTCAGTGAGTAAGTAAGTCGCGTCAGGGAGCATAAGCCCCTGAGGCGACTTACTGTCTAAGACGGATGAAGACGGGGCGCCTGGCGCCGGCAATCAATGAACGTTAAGCTATGGTTGGATCATTCACCTGTTGTAAGATAGGGTTCTTAAGTTTTCGCACACTCGTGTAGATGAGTAAGAGACGTGAAGTACCACATTCGTCCTGGTAGCGTTCACTGCGATGAAGAGCAGAGGAGGCTTAGAAACAGGGCGCAGCTACAGCCGCCTTCCATGGGTTGAATGCGGCGATTGGAGGAATGTGTGGGGGATGATCAATGACCACTTCCGTCCCTGGCGTTGTTGCTGGCGTCGATAAGTATGACAAGGCTACTTCCATCGCTCTTCTCAAAGAGATGCTCCGCATCAGGGAACTGGAACAGAGATCCCTCGATTTAAGCACGGCAACACCGCCCCAGGTCATCGGCTCAGCGCACCTTTGCGCAGGTCAGGAGGCTGTTCCGGTAGGAACCATAGCCGGCCTGAAAGAGGCTGACCAGGTGATTGCAACCTACCGGGGTCATGGATGGGCACTGGCTTCGGGACTTTCCTTGACAGAAGTCCTGGGGGAGATTTGCCAGCGTAGCATCGGCGTAAACGGCGGCCGTGGCGGTTCAGCCTACATGATGGCGCCGGATCGGCGCTTTATCGGCGAGAATTCGATCGTCGGCGCCGGCGTTCCCATTGCTTGCGGCGTCGCGATGTACAACGTAGCTTCGGGCAACGGGGGCGTGGTTGCTGTTTCCCTCGGGGATGGCGCGTTCAACCAGGGATCCACCCATGAAGGACTCGCTTTCGCCGCCGCCCGCAGCTTACCAGTGCTTATCATCTGCGAAAACAATGGGTGGTCAGAGCTGACGCCGACCTCTCTCACTTTTAAAGTAGAGCGGATTGCGCAAAGAGCGAGCGGTTACGGGATGCCCGGGGTAACGATTGATGGCGCTGATCCGATCATCGTACGAGAGACCATTGCACAGGCAGCCAAGCGGGCGAGAGAGGGCGGCGGCCCGGTATTGATTGAATGCCGAGTGCCGCGATTGTGGGGGCATTACAACAGGGATATCGAGCACTACCGCTCCAAAGAAGACCGTGACCAGGCGCGGGCTCGTGATCCCATCACCACTTTTACCAACAAACTGATTACCGCCGGAGTATTCACTCACGAGGCCTTTCAAGAGCTCGAGGCGAGTGTTAAGTCCGAGATGGACGAGGTGCAAAAAGCCGTTCTTAACTCGCCGCCTCCAAATGCCGACACCGCTGCCCGGCACGTGTGGGCCGAATCCTCGTCTGCCCAAGCCCCGGCGAATGCGCCTGAGAGTGGGCAAACCAAAACGGTTAGTTACATTCAGGCTGTCAACGAAGCTCTGTCGCGCGAGCTGGCGACGCGTCCTGAGGTGCTGGTCTATGGAGAAGACGTCGGCCAGTCCGGAGGCATCTTCGGCGCATCGCGAGGCCTGCAGAAGAGCTTTGGTGCGGATCGGGTCTTCGACACGCCCATCTCCGAGAGCGCGATTCTAGGCTCCGCTGTCGGTACGGCCCTGATGGGCATGAAGCCGATCGTGGAAATCATGTGGGGCGATTTCATGCTCGTGGCGCTGGACCAGATCATCAATCAGGCGGCGAACGTCCGCTACATAACGGGCGGCCGGTCCGGTGCGCCGATTGTCGTTCGCACCCAGCAGGGAGCGACACCTGGTTCGTGCGCCCAACACTCGCAATGCCTCGAAGCGCTTCTTGCCCATATTCCGGGACTGAGGATCGCTATTCCCGCAACGCCACAAGACGCCTACAGCCTTTTGCGCGCTGCTACGGCCTGCTCTGATCCGTGCATCGTGTATGAAGCCCGAGGCCTGTACCAGACAAGCGGAGAAGTTCATTTCACGGATGTGATCGAGCCTATCGGAAAATCTCGCCTGCATAAGCCGGGACGGGATGCAGTGATTGTTACCTGGGGCACCATGGTTCTCGTTGCCCTGGAGGCAGCCAAGCAACTAGGCGAAGAAGGGGTGGATGTCGGAGTGCTTGATCTTCGCTGGCTTTGTCCTCTGGACGATGACGGCTTGCGCACTGCTGTCAGGAGCGCGTCGGGTAAGGTCATCGTCTTGCACGAGGCCAATCGCACGGGCGGATTCGGCGCTGAGGTGGTTGCCCGGCTGCACGAGTTTTTCAAGCACGACCTGGCCCTCAACATCGCTCGAGTCGCCACGCCCGACACGAGGATCCCTGCCTCGCCAATTCTCCAGCGTGCACTTCTTCCGACCGCCGCGAAGGTTATGGATGAAACACGTCGTTTGCTCGCGGGTAAGTGACATAGTACTCACAGTCTGCCGGAAGAGATGGTTATGGAATTTCTTGTGCACATGAAGGTAGCCCCGATAGACGGCGGCGAGGAAAGAGAAAAACAACTGCGAGAACAAGAGGCGGCGCGCTCCCGGCAGTTGGCGAAAGAAGGAGTGCTGTCGCGTCTATGGCGAGTGCCGGGAAGGCGTGAGAACTGGGGCATCTGGAGAGCGGATGACTGCGACCAGCTTCACAATGCACTTGTCTCATTGCCGCTCTTCGCTTATCTGACCATTACCGTCCGTCCTCTGGCGTCCCACCCCAACGATCCAGGAAATGCTTCTGGGAGCGAAACGAAAGGTAGGATCTGACCCGGGAATGATATCGATAGACAACTTATACCGAGTGGATGGAAAAGTTGCCCTGGTGACCGGAGGATACGGCGGGATCGGCGAAGCCGTGTGCCGTGGTCTGGCGTCGATGGGGGCCAAAATTGCCATAGCCGGGCATAATGGAGTGCGCGCTGGTGAATGTGCGAAAGCGCTCCAGGCGGATGGCGCCGATGCATGGGCAGCCTCATTCGAAGCAACTTCGGTTTCTGCCACGCAGCAGATGGTGGATGAGGTCGTCGCCCACTTCGGACGTTTGGATATCCTGGTGAACTGCGTCGGGCTGAACCGCGAAGAGAAGGCAGAAGAAGTGACGGAGGAGATGTTCGACCACGTTTACGACGTGAATCTGAAAAGCGCCATGTTTCAGGCGCAAGCGGCTGCTCGCCACATGATCAAGCAAGGTACCGGAGGAAAGCAGGTTCACCTCGGTTCGGTGCGATCTCTGTTGGGGTTGCGCGGCCGCGGCTATGCCGCTTACTGTGCGGCGAAAGGCGGCTTGATTACATTGTGTAAACAACTCTCCGCGGAGTGGGCGCCTCATGGCATCAATGTGAATGTGGTGGCTCCCACATTTATCCGGACGGAGCAGGTCAGCAAGATGCTGGCTGACCCAACCTTTTATGCGAATCTTGTGGCTCGCATACCATTGGGGCGGATCGGCGAGCCGGCGGATGTTATGGGTGCAGTGTTGTTCCTGGTTGCGCCGGCCTCCAACTTCATCACTGGACAAACAATTTATCTGGACGGCGGCATAACCGTTACGCAATAACGTATCGATCACAGGGGAGGAATCAGCACTTGGCAGAAAAATTAATTGATCTGAGCATGCCGGTACACAACGAAATGGTTACGTTTCCACGCGTCGTCCGCCCCTCCATGGCCATGTTTGAGACCTGGCAGGAATTTGCGGAGCGGATTGGGGCAGCGAAGTATGGTGTCGATTCGTTGACTGCATCGTACATCGTGGTGCTGGGCGACCACATCGGGACTCACATGGATTCGCTGCGTCACATGCGCAACGATGCACCGGGGCCGGAAGGTATTCCGCTCGAGTATTGCTATGGAGATGGGGTCTGTCTCGACTTCCGCCATCTTCCCAAAGGCGCGGGCATCAGCGTTCAAGACATGAAGGACGCATTGAACAAGATCAAGTACACCCTGAAGCCGCTGGATATCGTGTTAATCCACACCGGAGCCGGGAAGCTACAGGATAGCGATAAATACCTCACGGACAGCGTCGGAATGACGGGCGAGTC
The DNA here is from genome assembly GCA_963785315.1 of uncultured Acidobacteriaceae bacterium. Classification (GTDB taxonomy): domain Bacteria; phylum Acidobacteriota; class Terriglobia; order Terriglobales; family Acidobacteriaceae; genus PALSA-350. The sequence goes on from CAWAUX010000005.1 coordinate 721,338, forward strand.
AACCAATTGGCTGCTGGATCAGGGCGTCAAGATGACCGGTATCGACGCGGTTACTTATGACCCGCCTATCTGGGCGATGTTCGAGCGTAAGAAGTTTTGGGAAGCCCACCGGGTGATGCTCACGCGCGAGTATTACCACCTGGAAAATCTGACCAATCTTGATCAACTGCCAGGGTATGGATTCAAGCTGAGTCTCTTCCCTATCAAGTGGGTCAACACCACCGGCGCCCCGGTTCGAGCCGTGGCGATTCTGAAGGACTGACCAGCGATGCAGTTTCTATCCATCTCGCAACGCCGGAAAGGATTCGCGGAAGATGCTTACGCGGACTTAGCTGAGCAGGAGATGGAGCGTGCCCGCGAGCTTTATTCAGAGGGACTGATTCGCCAGATCTGGCATCGTGCAGACATTCCTGGCGCGTGCCTGTTATGGGAAGCGGAGAGCGAAGAACAGATTCGCGAGCTGTGGAAGACATTTCCGTTTGCCAGGGCCGGCATGACGGAGTTGATCCTGGTTCCACTAAAACCTTATGGAGGCTTTAGACCAACAAAACCTCCGAAGATCAAGGCGTGATGGATAAGGCCGTGTTGAAGACACTCAACCAACCCGCGACTTCCGTCTCACTCACCCCGAATCAGGTTCGGGGGTTTTGGGCAGCGTGGGGCGGTTTGGCTCTGGATGGAATGGACTCATTCATCTACGCCCTCGTGCTGGTGCCTGCTATGCACGAGCTGCTGCCTGCCTCGGGGATTCCGGCCACCGTTGGCAACCTGGGGTTCTATGGCAGCATTTTGTTCTGCGTCTTCCTGGTTGGTTGGGGTTGCGCTTTTTTGTGGGGGCCGATTGCCGACCGCTTTGGGCGTGTCCGCGCCCTGATCTTTGCCATCCTTTGCTATTCCCTCTTTACGTTTTTAGGCTGCATTGCGCAAAACGTCTGGCAGCTCGGTGTGTTTCGCTTTCTTGCCGGCTTCGGCGTAGGAGGAGAGTTTGTAGGAGCCGCAGTCTTCGTAGCCGAGGAATTGCCCAGTAGCCGTCGGGTATCCGGGGCCGGCTACCTCAATTCAGGCTACTATGTCGGGATTTTTCTTGCCGCCGGGCTCAATTATATTCTAGGCGCGCGCCTGGGTTGGCGTGCCATGTTCGCGGCCGGAGTCGCGCCGGCCCTGTTCGTCGCCTTCATCCGCTACGGCGTCCAGGAACCTGAGCGCTGGAAGAAGAGAATCGAGAGTATAGGCGCATGGACGGCGCGCGACTCACTCTTCGCCCTCTTCTCTCTGGAATATCGGAAGCGAACAATCCTGAACAGTCTTTTAGTGTTGGTCTCTATGATCGGCCTTTGGGCCGGCTCGGTTTACGTGCCCGGCGCGGTTACCCAGGTTGCGCTGCGCGAGGGGTACAGTACCGGGGACGCGGCCCGCATCGCATCGTGGGCCACGATGCTGTTAGCCACAGGCACGATTCTTGGTTGCCTGATCATGGCGCCCATTGCCAATCGGCTGGGGCGCCGAGGGGCGCTGGCGTTTTTCTACGCCATCATGGCGGTTTCGATTCCGCTTGCCTTCGGGTACACCTTCTACCCAGGACACGGTGGCTTACAGGCATTCATCCCGTGCCTGTTCTTTGTCGGCGTGGGCGGAGGTAGTTTCTCGGTGCAGCTCTTATGGTTGCCGGAGCAATACCGCAGTGAATGCCGTGGAAGTGCCCTGGCCTTTGCTACCTGTGTCGGGAGATTTGTAGCAGCGGGTGCGACACTCATCGTGGGCGCCGGGATCGCCCACTACAAGAGCATCGGCGTACCGGTCGCATTGAGCTCGCTGGCGTTTGTCTTCGGACTGTTACTGGTACCGTTCGGCATGGAAACGAAAGGTCAACCGTTACCAATATAATTCAGGAATGCTCAGAGGGGTCAACCATGGATCTGATGCGACAGCGCCGTAACCTTCTTAAGACCGCCGCCCTTGGTTTGGGTACTTTGGCCTTTCCCTCGTTGCAGACAGCCTTTGCCAAAAAGCCGCCCGCTCGAAAGCTGAAAATCGGCCACACCTGTATCACCTGGGGCACGTTCCCGCGCCCGGGAGACGATGCCACTCTGGAACCGGCGCTGAAGGACATTTCGGCCGAAGGCTTCTGGTCCTTTGAGACCTTTCCGGAAGTCCTGGATAACTGGGACAAACGCGGCCTGCTGACTCCGATGATCGCAAAGTACGGCGTGCCGCTGCGGTCCGGGTACATCACCGGCAATTTGATCGATCCATCAAAAAGAAAAGACGAGATCGCTCGTATCACAGCGTTGTCCAAAGTTGTCCAGAAGTTTAACGGGACGTTTGTGGTGCTGGCTCCCAATAGCGTCAAACGCGACTCCTACAACTTTCAGGAACACCGCGCAGACATCATCTCCGCGCTCAATGATTATGCCGCTGCCGTCACCGACCTGGGCCTGGGAACAGGTCTGCATCAGCACACCGGCACTTGCATCGAGTCGCGCGATGAAGTCTATGCGGTGATGGAAGCCGTGAACACCAAGAACCTGAAGTTCGCTCCTGATGTTGGCCAGCTTCAGAAGGGCGGTGCGGATGCGGCGAAGGTAGTAAAGGATTTTCTCCCGCTGGTAAAACACATGCATTTGAAGGACTACAAGGGTTGGGAGTGGTACTCAGGATATTGCCCGCTGGGAATGGGGACGGTGGATCTTCCAACCATTCTGGACATGATGGACAGTGTGGATCTGGTCAACGACGTCATGGTCGAACTGGATCCCTCCCCGGATGGGCCGATGACACCGCTCCAGACTGTGCAAACGACTAAGGCTTACTTAGAGAAGCTGGGATATAAGTTCCGCAGCTAATAAGTACGTACTCGAGAAATGCTGATAAGGGTTCTTATGGAAAAGCGACACCTGGGGATGGTTGCGTTGTTGGCGTTGGCTGTCGGCTACTCTCCAGATCCAATTTCGGCCGGATCGCAAGAGAAGACCTACTCCTCCTGGACGACTATGGCGGCTCTCCCGACTCCATGGGATACTCTGCGGCAAGGCAGATTAACAAGACAAATGTGACACAACTCAAGCTGGCGTGGTTTGTCCCAGCCCCAGGGCCGGCCGGCAGGTTCTCGTTCAACCCGCTGGTAATCGACGGCGTGATGTACGTAGTTGGCAAAGACGACGGAATCTATGCGCTGGATGCTGCAACCGGAAAGCAGATCTGGGCCCACGCGGTCGAAGGCGGGCAGCCTACCAATCGAGGCTTTAACCATTGGATATCGAAAGACGGCAAAGATCAGCGACTGATTTTTGCCGTGGATGGATATCTACAAGAACTCGATATGAAGACCGGAGAGTTGATCACATCCTTCGGCAACCAGGGAAAAGTCGATCTTCGCGAAGGTCTGGACCGGGATCCCGCCTCCGTTACCGAAGTACAAAGCGGCACTCCCGGGCGTATTTTCGAAAATCTTCTCATTCTCGGTTCAGCGCCGGGAGAGGCCTACGGCTCACCTCCGGGAGATATCCGCGCCTACGACGTACGCAGCGGGAAGATGGCTTGGATCTTTCACACGGTTCCCCGTCCCGGCGAGTTCGGATACGATACGTTTCCTCCAGACGCCTGGAAACGTGTGGGCGGAAATAACGCCTGGGGGGAAATCTCGCTCGACGAGAAACGAGGGATCGCCTACTTCCCTCTCGGTTCTCCTACCTACGACTTATACGGCGCGGACCGCAAAGGAACGAATCTGTATGGCGATACCCTGCTGGCGCTCGATGCGCGCACCGGCAAGCGGATGTGGTACTTCCAGCTTGTGCACCATGACCTTTGGGACTACGATCCGACGGCAGCCCCAAAGCTACTGACTGTGATGCACGATGGGAAGAAGGTCGATGTCGTTGCCCAGGCTACAAAGTTCGGCTACCTTTATGTGTTTGACCGCGAAACTGGCAAGCCGTTGTGGCCGATTGAGGAACGCCCGGTCCCAAAGAGCGATATGCCGAATGAGAGTTCCTGGCCTACGCAACCCGTCCCCACGTCTCCGCCACCATTCGCGCGGCAAAAGTTCACGGTCGACGACATCAATCCGTATCTTGATCCGGCAGAGAAAGCACGTATACGCGACATCATTCTCAAGGCCAGCAACAATGGTATCTACACTCCGCCCGCTTATAACCGGCAGACCATCGAAGTGCCGGGTGAAAACGGGGGCGCCAACCAGGGCAGCACTGCCGCGGATCCCAATACAGGGGTGATGTACGTCAAGACGTACGACGCGCCAACCATCCACAATATGACTGAAGCTGCTCCGGTTCGACACTTGAGCACCACCGCAGGCACATTTGAAGAGCGAGGCTACGCCCTTTACTCAAAGAACTGTGTCGCCTGCCACGGAGCGAATCGCGAGCGCATTACCTACCCTAAGACGATTGACTTCGACAAATTCACAGCCGTTCTCAGGGCGGGCAACGGTGTGATGCCGGCATTCTCCGCATCCACACTGAAGCCGGAAGATATACTGTCGCTGGCGGCTTACCTCAAAGATCCGGTTGCAGGGGAAGGAAACCCCGAGAACCCGCACGTCAACCCTTCGGCTCCTCCTCCACCCACAGGGCAGACGCGCTTCTATGGCCAATTTGGATTTACCTTTCGCGCTAACAATGGCCTGAGCGCATTCAGTCCGCCATGGTCGTCTCTGGTGGCCTACGACCTTAATAATGGCACCATCAAATGGCGCAGACCAATTGGCACGACACCCGGCCTGGCAGCGCAGGGTATCAAAGACACCGGCAGCTCGGCGTTTATTCGCAACGGTCCCGTAGTCACGGCGGGTGGTTTGCTGTTCATGGGATCAGGTCCGGACCGAATGATTCACGCGCTCGATAAGGACACCGGCCAGACGCTGTGGGAGACAGAAATGGACGCAAACCCTGACGGAATTCCGGCGGTTTACGAGGTGGCCGGCCGCCAATATATTGCCTTCTACGGGGCGGTGGATAGCGAGAAAGAAACGATTGCCTTCAAACCCGGCAAACCGGGAGCTCAGGGCTATTACGTCTACGCTTTGCCGGACTCCGGCACGCATTGACGGTTCGATCGCAAAGCATTTTTATCTTTCACGGAGTTAGCAAAATGAAACTCGAAGGCAAGATAGCCCTGGTGACTGGAGCGGCCCGAGGTATAGGCCGGGGGATCGCCGAGGTATTCGCAGAACAGGGTGCTGATGTAGCGGTCAACGATATCGATATCACAGGATGTACGGCGGATGACCTGGTGCGCTGGATCCGTGCAAAAGGCCGCCGGTCGATGGCGGTGCAGGCGGACGTTTCAGACCGCGCCTCGGTCGAATCGATGTTCAAGAAGGTTTGGAACGAACTTGGCCACATCGATATCCTGGTGAACAATGCCGGCATCGAGACCATCGTTCCTTTTCTCGAGATCACTGACCAGCAGTGGACACGCGTGACCGATGTAGATTTGCGCGGCCCCTGGCTTTGTTCGCAGGTCTTTTGCCGTCGAGTAGTTGCCGAAGGCCGCAAGGCAAACATCGTGAATGTCGGTTCCGTACAGGCGGCGAAGGTTCTTCCCGGGCGAACGCATTACGCCCCGGCGAAGCTCGCCATCGAAGCTCTTACACGCAATACATCGGCCGAAATGACGCCATTGGGTATTCGCGTGAACTGCGTTCATCCCGGCTTTATCGCTACCGACATGACGGCGTGGATTCAAAAAGACCCGGCCATCCTCTCCAACGTTGTGTCACAGATTTCGGTCGGCCGGGCGGGGCAGCCGCGGGATATCGGGAAAGTAGTTGCTTTCTTCGCCTCAGAGGAATCGGAATACGTTACCGGCCAGTCGATCCACGTGGACGGTGGGTGGATCTTCAAGTAGATAGTTCTTGCTAGCATGCGCGATGAGCGCCCATAAGTTGTTCAAAGAGGAACAAACATATGACTAGAAATACGCATATCGTAGCTCTTGCAACAGTGGCGGTGGCTATGCTGTCCGCTCAGCTCGCTAGCGCAGCGCCGGCTCCTCCGGTCGATCTTGGCCCGAACAAATCTGTGCGCCCGAACTCGCCCCAGGTTCGTACCTCTGTTGGCCCCTTGCTTGGCTGGCAGGTGGGGATCTCATCCTCAGTATTCGGCCCGCTCTCGTTCTCTGAAGCCGCCGGCTTGGCGGACGCGTTAGGACTCGCGACCGTTGAAGGGGATAGCAGGCAAAAGGTAAGCCCGCAGATCGACAAGAATCTGGATTTTCAACTTTCGCCTGACGGTGTCGCCGCGGTCAAAGCCCGGCTGGCGGAGTTGCGTCTGAAGATGATCGCTTACCAAGTGGAGAGTATCCCATCCGATGGGGGCTCGGCCGGTAAGCTCTTTGCATTTGCCAAGGAACTCGGCGTGCAGACCATCGTGACCACTTCAACGCCCGCCTCGCTTTCCGCTGTGGATAAGCTGGCCGGCGATACCGGCGTGAATGTAGCGATCGCCATCGATGGAGATCCGAAGAGTGTGATGAGCGCGATCGGCAGTCTTAGCCCGCATATCGGCGTCAGCGTCTCATTCGGCAATTGGATTGAACAGGGGATCAGGCCGGTCGATGGACTAGCTATGATCAAGGACCGTTTGATGGTGGTCCGGTTACGCGATCGCAACGTTCTCGGGCCGAATGGCCGAGAGGTCCCGCTGGGAACCGGTGTAGCGGAGGCGCAGAAATTCCTTCTGCAAGTGGCTCAACAGGAACCACAACCGGAGGAGGAGCCGAACAAATGCGTCAATTGCAGCCGTCCCTACGGTGGGACAAAGCCCCTCTTTATCGCACTGGACGTCGATCCCTGGCAAGTGGTTATCACAGCCGACCCACAGCCGGGCACATCGCGGGGCGCCTTCGCCGAACTGTGGCGGCAGGCCGACGAGTTTGAAAGAGTGGTACGTCCTGCGATGGGTTATCGTGTCGAGCAGGATGCGAAATTAATTCCCATTACCAGCACCGACCGCATTCCAGCAGACGTCAAAGAGAAGATCGTAGCCGCGCTGCCCAAACAGGCGTTGGTGACTCCCAAGGTGCCCAGAAAGCTTCTTGTTGTCGATGTGGCTCCGGCGGGCGCTTACTATCACGACACCGCGGCGCATGCCAACTTCGCCATTCAGAAGATGGCCGAGACCACGGGCGCCTACCAGGCGATCTTCAGCAATGATCTAAACAACCTGAAATATCCGAAGATTCTGGACTACGACGCTGTATTTATGAACAGCGGCGACGGGGAGGTTTTCTCTGATCCAGAAGTGCTGAACGGCCTTATCCGCTTTGTGCATGAGGGGGGAGGCCTCGCCGGGCTGCACGGCGCAAGCTACGCCTCGATGGATGTGCCAGAGTTCGGCGCGCTCATCGGCGCGCAGAGCGGTCCTCATCGTACCGAGACTGCAACGCTAAAGATTGACGATCCCAATAGCCCTCTGACCAGGCAATTTGCCGGTAGTCCCCTGACCGCGCAACTGGGAGGAAAGGGCTTCGTCTACACCGACGAGTTTTACCACTTCTTGCCCGACGGGCCTTATTCGCGCGATAAGCTGCATGTCCTGATCAGCATTGATGCCGAAAAATCGGACCTCAAGCCATGGCACGTGCGTCCCGATAAAGACTACGGTATGGTATGGATCAAGAGCTATGGTCAGGGCCGCGTCTTCAACTGCGCGATGGGACATACTCCCACGCTCTTCGAGACGCCCGCGCTGGCGCAAATGATTCTGGGTGCGATCCAATTCGTCCTGGGCGATTTGCCGGCGGACACCACACCCAGCGCGATGTTAGCCAACAAATAGCAGGTTTTGCCCCTAGGAGAACTAAGTTGAAACTGATGAAGAGTAGCCTGTCCAGCCTCCTCGTGTTTGCCGCCGTGTCTCTCAGCTATGCGCAACTGGAGGGGAGCAAGCCGGATACGCAACCCGTTCATCATCCAATCCCCTCTATTCAGGACACGGAGACCCCGGCGCAAAAAGATGCTCGCATGCAATGGTGGCGCGAGGCGCGCTTTGGCATGTTCATTCACTGGGGCCTCTACTCCATTCCGGCGGGCACCTGGGATGGCAAGCGGATTCCGGGCATCGGTGAGTGGATCATGAACAACGCCTCCATCCCGGTCGCGGATTACAAGGCTCTTGCATCGCAGTTCAACCCCACCAGCTTCAGCGCGCACGATATCGTGGCCCTGGCAAAATCGGCCGGCATGAAGTACATCGTCATCACCGCCAAGCACCACGACGGCTTTGCCATGTTCGACTCCAAGAGCCAACTCCTTCAACATTGTCGCCGCAACGCCCTTCAAACGCGATCCGCTTCGCGAGCTCGCCGAAGAGTGCCAGAAGCAGGGTATGAAGCTGGGTTTCTACTATTCTCAGGATCAGGATTGGACCGCGCCCGGCGCGAGCGCGATCATGCGAGATCATCATGATCCCGTCACCCACCATTGGGATAAGGCGCAGGACGGTGACTTCGACACTTATCTCCATACCAAGTCAATCCCGCAGATCAAAGAGCTACTTACCAACTATGGGGACTTTCCAGTTGTCGTGTGGTTCGATACGCCTACGCCCAATATGACGCCCGAACGCGCGGCCGAGATCGTCGCGCTTCTCAATCAGCATCCCAATCTGATCTGGAACAATCGCCTCGGAGGAACGTACAAGGGCGACACCGAAACCCCCGAGCAGTACATCCCTGCCCAGGGTTACCCCGGCCGCGATTGGGAAGCCTGCATGACCATGAACGACACCTGGGGTTACAAGTCTTATGACACCAACTTCAAATCGACCGAGACCCTGCTCCGCAATCTCATCGATATCGCCAGCAAGGGCGGCAACTATCTGCTCAACATCGGGCCTGATTCCAAAGGTGTCGTGCCAGCTCCCGAGGTGGAGCGTCTGCACCAAATAGGCCAGTGGCTGAGCGTGAACGGCGAAGCCATCTACGGCACCAAGCCCACGCTCTTTGGCGCGGAAGCGGGCGCATTCAGCCCCACGGAGAAGGACAAGAAAGGCAATCCCAAGTTCATCCCCTCGTGGAATTGGCGCTCGACCACCACCCCCGACAAAATCTACATTGAGATCTTCACCTGGCCCAACGGCTCCTTCCGCCTGGACAAGCTGCCGCGTAAGGTCACCAGTGCCTACCTGCTTGCAGACCCCGCGCACAGGCCTTTGAAGATCACGCAGACTGGGGATAGCTTTGAGGTCCAACTGCCGGCAAAAGCATTGGATCCGATTGCCACGGTCCTCGTCCTCAATACCGCAGGGGGGCCGGCGTAAAGCTGGAGAGCACTTGCGCCGCTTGATCTGATGCATTTACTTTGGGGTAGGCATTTGTGTTCGCATGACACCAAACGAATTGCTTGGCGGTCGACCGGTGGCGGTGATCGGCGCGGGTCTGGTGGGCGCTGGATGGGCAATCGTCTTTGCGCAAGCGGGGCTCGATGTTCGCGTATACGATGCCAATCGCAGTGCGACCGATGCTGCTCTGTCACTGATAACGGATCAATTGAAGGAATTAAGTTCCTTCGGCCTCATCGCCGATCCCGATAAAGCCGCAACACGTGTGAGACCCGCATACAGCCTGGCTGATGCGGTGGACGGTGCTGCTTATGCACAGGAGTCCGTGCTGGAGCGTGTGGATGTCAAGCGCCGCCTTATGCAGGACCTTGAACAAACCGCCTCGCCGGATCTGATAATCGGCAGTTCCAGCTCAGGAATTCCGGCCTCTGCCTTCACGCACGGCTTAAGCATCTCATCCCGCGTGCTGATCGTTCATCCTGTGAACCCGCCCTATCTCGTACCCGTGGTTGAACTCGTTCCATCGCCGGAAACCTCTCCCGCTACCATCAAGTTTGTCGACTCTTTCATGCGCGCGCTCAAACGAAGTGTTGTCCATGTACGCAAGGAGGTTCAGGGCTTTGTGCTGAACCGGCTTCAGGCAGCCCTCCTTCGCGAAGCATGGGCGCTGGTGGAAGACGGGGTGGCCAGCTGCGAGGAGATCGACCGAACTATCCGCGACGGTCTGGGCTGGCGTTGGTCTTTTATGGGTCCTTTCGAGACGATCGATCTGAACGCAGCCGGTGGCGTTGCAGATTACGCAGCCCGATTGGGACCTCTTATTCATGAAATTGCGCGATCGCGCACTCATGACGAGCCATGGTCGCAAGAGTTGATCCGCAAGGTCGAGGCGGAACGGAGACAGTTGCTCAGTCAGGATGACTTACCCAGCCGCCGCGCCTGGCGTGATCGACGTTTGATGGAATTGGCTGCTAAGCGCGAAAAAGAAGCGGAACGATGAAGATGGTTCCTCGTGAACAAAGGAAAATTTAGATGGCGAAAATCGTTTTCGTTGAGGTCTTGCAAGTAGATCTGGCGCCCAAGGTGAAGCGCTCTGACGCCATTCAGAGCTTCCAGTGCCAGGAGACGCCGATGGTGCGCGTCACGGACTCTGACGGAGTCACAGGGACTGGTTACAGCTATACCATCGGCACCGGTGGGTCGTCTGTCATTAGGCTGCTTGATGATCACCTGGTTCCGCTGTTGCTCCATCGCGAGGCGGACGAGATCGAGCGGATCTGGCGCGACCTTTTCTTCTCCGTCCACTCAACGACTGTGGGAGCGATCACTTCGATTGCGCTTGCCGCCATTGACTCGGCCCTGTGGGATTTGCGTGGCCGCAAGACAGGACTTCCGCTGCATCGTCTTGCCGGGGGCGCCAAGGATTCGATCGAGTGCTACTACACCGAAGGCGGATGGATCCACATAGAGGACGCGGAGCTGGTGGAGGAGGCGTTGCGGGCCAAGGAGCGCGGCTTTGGGGGGACCAAGATCAAGATCGGCAAGCCGCATGTATCGGACGATGTGCGCCGGCTTTCAGCGGTGCGCGCCGCGGTGGGCCCGGCATGGGAAATTATGACTGACGCCAACCAGGGATTCAGCTTGAACGAGGCCATCCGGCGCGCCCGTGCCTACGAGGCACTCGACGTGGCATGGTTTGAAGAGCCGATGCATGCGGATGATGTTCACGCCCACCAGCAACTTGCCGCCTCTACCAGCGTGCCCATAGCGGTTGGGGAGTCGCTTTACAGTATTTCGCAATTCAAGGATTACCTGCAGAGCAGCGCATGCTCGATCGTGCAGGTTGATGTGGGCCGCATCGGCGGCATCACGCCGTGGCTCAAAGTCGCCCATATGGCGGAGGCCTTTAATGTTCCGGTCTGCCCGCATTTCCTTATGGAGCTGCATCTGGGGCTCTGCTGCGCCGTGCCCAACGGCCGCTATCTCGAATACATTCCGCAACTGGACATGGTGACGTCGACTGGGATCCGGGTCGAAAAAGGAATGGCTATGGCCTCGCAGGAACCCGGCAACGGAATCGAATGGGATTGGGCCGCAATCGGCAAACATGTGGTCCACCGGAGGGCCCATTCAGGCAAATAACCCATTTGTCGAAACCAGTGGAAGCAGCCGCTCGATCAGTGCTGGAGTGCTAATGCATTGGTAAGTCCGGTCTTAGCAGAAAGCCGTGGGCGAGCGTCGCGCTCGCCCACGGGTATAAGTCGTGCAGCAACTACTCGCTGCAGCCGACAGACGATAGCGCGTCGGACAGTTGTGCGGTATTAAAGACGGGCGCAAGAGACTCATCGCCTTCTTTTTGATTCAGTTGGAGAACCATCTTCGGCGTGGCACTGATGCGCTCCACCCAAGTGCGATTTAGTTTGGTCTGGAACAGTTCCGAATACGGAGACAGGGTGCGGCCTCCATCGGCCACTTCCCAATTCTCGGCCACACCGCTCTTTCCCTCAGCAACAAAAACAACTTTCGTTGTGGGAACGGCCTGCGAGAAGCTCACCGTACGCTTGTCAATGCTCGCCCCTGTTTCTACTGCGATGGCGACGACCCTGTTGTTCTTGCAGACGACGTCCAGTTTGGTGGTGACTGCGTTGCCCTCGGCATCCTGATGCTGGCCAACAGCCATGGTTTGCAACATCACTACATTTTTGCCAGTAACGTTCGCGGCTGGGGAGTAGACGGACCAGGCGCCCACCTGCGGGGTTGACTGTGCAAACATCGTGCTGGCGGTAACCAAGGATAAGATGGCAAACTTATTAATAACCTTCATGTTCATTTCCTCTCTAACTTTTGTCTCTGTCGTGGTTAGAGAATAGCAATCCTGGATCATTCCGCGACGATTTTTCCATGACACAAACTCTCCGTGGTGACACCTTTTCAGCGTCCGCGTAACCGCCCGGCAGATTACCGAGCAAGGGATCATGGCCTTCGATTGCTATTTCGAAGGGGTTCAACCTATTAAGAAAACAAGGTTTAATCTCACCGAAGATTTCGAAGTCGCGTGGGCGTACGCCGCGCCATGATTGGGCCGCAGGCGAGCAAGCGGGTTACGAGGTCAACACGCAGTCTAGTTACCAGCCCAAACTTTCAGCTTCCTCGGCTCCAGCTATGGCTTTAGGACGTGGCACTCGCCTCCGGAAGTAACCAGTGCCCTTGGGAAGCAGCCTCTCACGGCTTCAGCGTGCACTTGTCCGGCAACGGGTCGAATCGTCCCTGGGCTACGCGGTATTGTCCCATGGTCTCGCGCACTCGAGGCGGTCGCCATGAGTAAGTACTTCAAAGCAGCCGCGGCAATGGAACCCTCGTCGCCCGGTACTGCGACCCTCGTTTGTTCTTTCATACGATCGCTACTCATGGTTGTGGAACTTCCCTGGAGATCTTAGGCCAAAAAAAAGGGCAACCCTATAAGGGGTGCCCTTGAGCGACTCGTCCTGGAGCCTCTTACCGTACCGCTGATCCGTGGAGGGTTATTTGGGTCGGCAATAACTACGATCAGGTGAGACTTCGATTCGGATGGCAAGACAAAGTTTAAATCGTTAGCTGAGCTTACCGGTGCCCATTGCGGGCATTATCGCAATACCGGTATCTAGCGGGGAGCATCTTAGCCCCTCGTCACCTTTCGCGGCGCGACGGCCAGTTGACTCGATAGACGATGCCCGCACTCGCCGATAATGGTGTTAGCGTCTTCTCCTGCCGGTATATCTCCGAGTAGGAAAACTCGCCTATTCGGAGGGAGAGGCGATTTCTCAGGTGAACGTCAAGGCCACCGAGAATCGACCATTCGGGACTGGTCTCTGCGCTATTAACTGGTTTCGGCAGCCCCGGCTTAGGCGGATTGCTCCATGACCAGGTGTGGGCGCCGCCACCAAGAACGGCTAGATAGGGAGCAAAACGACCGAAGTGCATTTGCGCCCTGGCACCGGCCAAGGCCGACTCCTGATGCTGGTTACCACCCCACCTCGTTATAGATCCTCTTATCTCAGCCCCGACGATGTGCCGCGTTTGGAGGTAACCTCCAACCGAGAATCCATAGACCGCAAAGTCAGAGAAGGACACGTAATCGGGTTTGACATCGGTGAAGCTTCCAAAGACCGCGGTGCGCGCCGGGACTTTGAACTGTGGAATCACCTGGGCCGACGCGCTGAATGCCGCGACCGAGAACAGGAGCGCCAAGGGAATACGCGCAAGAAAATACTTTCTACGATAGAAGTATATGGTCATTCTCTGATTCTCTGTCTCACCTGAGCGGCTCTGTCCGGAAACTATTCCGAAGGTCGATTTTGAACCCCTGTTCACCGTGGAAACGAGACGCCAGATTTGAGGAGAACGGGCACGGCAGCAGTGAACAATACTTTCATGGAACATGTGTCTCGCTTAGTAAAACATTTATGCTGCGAGTAATCAAACGTAACGCACCTAAGCATTACATATAAACTACACTTAGGTGGTAGATAGGTATCATATCGCTGACCGCCTTGCGAGGCACAGCTGCGGTGATAAGTGCATGTTGCTTCACCTGGCGCTTTTCACTAAGTTACATCCTGCGCCATAGCTGTTGTTTATAAGCAACAGGGCGTACTAGCGTGCGTGCATGTTGCCCATAGGTCACAACGGCCACGATGTGTGTACCTTAGTCCTCGTATGTCGCAACCCACTAGATAGGAACGAGTATTCATGCGCGCGTGACCCATCAGCAACATACTTGGCCAAATCAGCTTTTTGGCTGGTGGAAACCGTGGTTGGTTGACTCTGTCCATCCCTCTCCACTCATGCCAAGGCGGGCCGTCCAAAAGGCCGTTTGTCACCTAATTTGGATAGCGCTGCATCAGCTATACACCGGACAAGTAAAGCATAGGTCTAATACGACTTGACTCTGCCTCACTCCGCCGATGAAAACTACGTGGCCCGGTGCATTACCTGGTTTACTACATCGCAGGTAAGCGCCACATCCTCAGGTTTGAGGGTCGGATGTACCAGGAACATGAGGCTCGTTTCGCCTAGTTCACGCGCTATTGGCAGTCGGCCCTTTGGCCTCCATTCGAGGGGAAATGCCTTCTCAAGGTAGATTTCGCTGCAGCTCCCCACAAAACACGGAACTCCTCGTGCGACGATTTCCGCCACGATGCGATCGCGATTCCAGGTTGCGCGAAGTGAATCGGGACGGACAAAGGCATAATACTTGTAGTAAGCATGACCGATATGGGCAGGAGGGAGCGTCACGCGCAATCCCGAAAGGCCGATGAAGGCCGCGCTTAGCATGGCCGCGTGCTCTCTGCGTATGTCCACCCAGCTTTGAAGTTTTTGCAACTGTAACCGTCCGATCGCCGACTGAATTTCCGTGAGCCGCCAATTGGTTCCGAACGAATCGTGAAGCCAACGGAACCCTGGCCCATGCTCTTGACGGTACACCGCGTCGTAACTCTTGCCGTGATCCTTATACCCCCAGGCATGCTGATACATCTGATCCGAATCGAACGTGACCATGCCGCCTTCGCCGGCCGTAGTAATGATTTTGTCCTGGCAGAAGGAAAACGCCGCAATGTCTCCCAGCGAGCCAATAGGACGACCTTTGTATGTCGCTCCATGGGCCTGAGCACAGTCTTCAATGACCTTGAGCCCAAATTCACGGGCCAAATCCATGATTTCGTCCATCTCGCACGGCCACCCCGCCAGATGTACCGCAACAATCGCCTTGGTCGCAGGGCTCAGTACCCTGCGAATCGACTCCGCGGTTATGTTCTGGCTTTCGGGGTCCACTTCGGCGATGACGGGACGCGCGCCGACCGATACGATACAGCTGGCCGATGCTATAAACGTCCGCGAGGTAGTCACGACCTCATCACCCGGGCCGATCCCAAGGACTTTCAGTGCGAGTTCCAGAGCGAGTGTTCCATTTGCAACGGCCACGGCATGCCGCGTCCCAACATACCTGGCATATTCCTTTTCGAATTCCCTGCCCTCGGTTCCCGTCCAGTAATTGACCTTCCCTGAAGCAAGCAAACGCGTGGCTGCCTCAATCTCATCCTGATCGAAGTACGGCCAGGGGGAAGAAGAAACTCCGGCCGGTAGGGGACTCTGGATGGGGGCGATGTGTGCAGTGGAGGGTGCTATCGACGATGCGCTCAATTGCTCAATCCTCTCAATAGAATTTGCTCGTGAATCTTTGACCGTCCTGCGAGATTATTTCGCTGCACTCGCGCCGGGCATCCAAAGGCGACAACACCGGCCGGAATGTCTCGCACGGCAACCGAGCCCGCCCCCAGGACGCTTCGCGAGCCGATTCGGACAAAGGGAAGCACCGTGGCGCTAATCGCTATGTGAGCCAGATCGCCAACCATGGCTCCGCCCCCGAGCACGGTGCTGGGCGATATGTGAGCATAATGTCCGATGGCAGCATCATGTTCTACAATCGCCCCGGTGTTGAGAATTGCGCCCTCGCCGACCACGGCGTCTGGGTTTAAAACGACGCGGGGCATGACCACAGTGCCTCGGCCGATGCGAGCGGACGGTGCGATGATCGCCGACGGACTGCAGACGGTCGCCACCTCGATGTGGTGGGAAATGAGCGACTGCGCAACGGCCATGCGGATATAGTTATCACCGACCGCCAATGCGATCGCGTAGGTCTCCGGAGGTATGCGGCAAAGCCACTCCAGACCCCCAAGAACAGGCAACCCCAGGGTAGTCGATCCGTGAAGGCGGGCGTTATCGTCGGCAAAGCCGGCCACCAAAAATCCGGCTTTCGCCGCAATTTCGGCGACCACCTTGCCGTGTCCGCCTGCGCCAAAAACAATCAACCTCTTTTCAATTCTCACTTTTGTTACCCATGAACTGTGGCATTGTTGCGTGTCCCTGGTTCGAGATGCCCGATCTCCGAATGACGCGGAGACAAGTTATCCACAAAATACGAAGATCCAGAAAGAAGCTTGCGTGGTCGACATACCAGACATCTAATGCAAACTTGGTCTCCCAGCTAATTGCATTCCGCCCATTCACTTGCGCCCAGCCAGTAATTCCTGGCGTAACGTCGTGTCGCCGCGCCTCTTCCGGCGTGTAGCGCGTAAGGTATTCCATCAGCAAAGGCCGGGGGCCGACCAAACTCATCTCCCCCTTGATCACGTTCCAGAACTGGGGCAATTCATCCAGGCTTAGGTTGCGCACCAAGGCGCCTATTTTGGTAATTCGCTGTTCGTCGGGTAGCAACTTACCATTTTTATCCTGAGCGTTTGTCATAGTGCAGAACTTATACAGGGTGAATGGTTTTCCATGCAGGCCTGGGCGACGCTGCCGGAACAACACCCTTTCCTGTGTAAGCCAGAGCGATAAGGCGACGAGAGCCGAGAGCGGCAGAATCATAATGCTGCCGGCCAGAGTGATAGCAACATCGACCAGGTATTTAATCGCACGATACATCTGAGGTAGTCCTGACTTGTGTCTCGCCCTCATTGTGAGCGGCGATGAGTGATGCGAGAGGCTCTGACGGTTCGAGAACGCAATTTCGACGTGCTCATCGCGATCAGCTAGGAGCCGAATGTATGTTCAGTTTTCCAGGAAGCTACGCCATTGGGGGCAACGACCTTGAAAATACGTTCGAACTTATCCACCCCAATGGCTACGGATAGTTCGCTTTCATAAAACGCTTTACCGGCATGCCCCATCTGGGCGAGTTGCTCGCTGCCAGCATCAACCAGCTCCTTCACCGCCGCTGCGATGCTATGTGGATTGCCTGGTTGGCAGACCACACCGGCGCTAGCCCGCCTCACTAAGTCTGCTGCATCGCCGTGAACCGCCATTAAGATTGGCTTGCCAGCGGCAAGATAAGCCTGGGTCTTCGATGGGATCGTGATGCGAAAGAGGGGGTCATCTTTCAGGTGTACCAGTAACGCATCGGCACCCGCGAGAATACTCCCCATGGCGTGCATCGGTTGCCGGGGCAGGAATCTGACATTGTCGAGGTCCATTTCCGCAGCCATGCTTTCTAACCGGCCGCGATCCACGCCACCCCCCATGAACAGAAATTCGGCAGACGGTACGGTAGTTTGACAAATTTGCGCCGCGTGGAGCACGCTGTCGAGACCCTGGGCATACCCCATGGTGCCGGCAAAGAGGATGCAGAAGCGATTGGCGGCGCCCAATCGTGTTATGGGTTCGTAATTGTCCTTAAGCCCCGTCTCGTCACACCAGTTGTAGATCACTTCGATCTTGTCTGCCGGAATTCCACGGTCGACGAGTTGTTCTTTAAAGCCACGGGAAAGCACGGTGATATGCGCGGCGTGATGGTAGACGAACTTACACAATTTTCCCAACAGAGAGAGTGCCGTCGAATTAGACATCATACCGGTAGAAGCAACCGTATCCGGCCAGAGGTCTTGAATGTCGTAAACGAAAGGGGTCTTCCGAAACAACCCGATCACCGCGCCGGCAAAGCCTACGGTAATAGGTGGATGGTAGACATAGACTACGTCTGGCTGCCTGATCAGTGCTGTTCCAATCAGTGCCGCCGAGAGTGCAAAGCTCATGTAATTGAGGGCTCTTTGAAAACCCGAGTTGCTGTGGCTCGGATAGAGCGCTACGCGTAACACGCTGACACCGTTGATGTATTCACGTACCCAGGGGCGGATTCGATAGCCGGGATAGAGTTTGCCTCCGGGGTAGTTTGGAAAACCGGTCAGCACTTCGACTTCATGGCCACGTGCAACCAGTTCGCGGGCGAACAATAGCCCTTTGGACGTCGGCTCCGGGTCGAACCACTGGGTCAGAATTAGAATTTTCATGCGATCACTAAACTCCAGATTTCGCGGCACCGCGTTTGTGGCAAACTTTCCTATCCGATGCGTTCGACGGATTGACTCAGTGCAGTAGAGGATGGCCCTGGTTTTGCAAGCTGGAGGAGCAATCGAATCATCTTGGAAAGGTTCGCCTCGCGCGTCAGATGGCTCAGGGCGTAATCCAAACCCCGAGCTCCCGCAGCGCGGAGGTCTTCGCGTGGATTCGCTGCGATGAGTTTCAACGCTGAGGCCACGCCCACAGCGTCCCCTGGGGGAACAACCCAGCCCGCTTTCGCTGCTGTTATCAATTTTGCGGTCTCGGAATTCCCTAGCACCATGGCAAGGACTGGACGGCCCGATAGCATGTAGGAGATGAGCTTGGAAGGAACCGCAACCAGGGACTGCTCTCCCTGTGTTGGGAGCAAGAGAACGTCCGCTGCGCCCAAGATGGTCCCCGTCTCTTTTTTGGACCGCGAGGTGTAGAAGAAGACGCGATCCTGCAGGCGTTTTTTTTCTACCAACTGTTGGCATGCTTGCAAACGAGAACCCGCTCCGGCAATGAGCATACAGATGTTCTCGTCATTCCATAGAAACTCAAATGCCTCGATCACCGTTTCTATCCCGGCTGCGGCGCCGATGTTGCCTAAATACACCGCAAATATCGCGTGGTCCGTTACCCCGTACTTCTGGCGCAACGCATAGGCACCGCGAGCATCTACATTGACTGAACTCGCATCATCCCAATTCTGCAGCACATGGATGCGATCGGCAGGCACTCCGCGGTCTAATCTATATGTTTCGCGAAAGCGGTCCGAGATCACGATGAGCGCCCTCGCCGAATGCGCGATTCTGCTATCAAGCCCGCGCAGAATTCTGAAAAGTAGTGATTGAGGGGCAATCCCTTTCTGCTGCGAGAGGGATTCAGGGTACGCGTCCTGGATGCTCATCGCTACCGGAATACCTCGAAGCCATGCAGCCGCCGAGGCCAAGCCGGAACCGACAATTACCCATGAATTCATATAGATGATGTCGGGCCGGGGCGCGAACAAGACCCGAACGGACGAGGTAATCGCAAAGCCAACATTCTCCAGCAAGCGGCTACCGATGGTTGACTTCCGGGATAGAAAGGAGAAGCAGCGGATTACAGAAAACCCCATGTTCTCTGTGCGATAGAGCGATCTCCGATAGCCTTTGAACAGTTCTCCGTCAGGCCGGCTAGGAAACGGCGCTAACACTGTGACTTGATGGCCGCGACGATACAACTCATCGGCGATTTGGAAACTGGTCAGCGCTGTCACCGTCGTTTCCGGCGGGAAGACAGCACTCACGATCAAAATCTTCATGCTTTCACTCGCAAGTGCGAAGAACGGGGTGGGGGATTACATCACCAGGACGTTGTGCGGCCCGAAGATCTCAATCGTTCGGCCGTTCGCGCCACACCACGCGCCGGACGTAGCTGGTATAGCTCAGGATGATCCGCACGACTTTTTCAGACACATTGGGGATGCTGTAGTCCTGGACAATTCGCAGCGCCCGCTGTTCGCCGGTTGGCTGTGCTTCCAGCACCTTCAACGCATCCAGAACGCACTCCGGGTCCAGACCGGTCATCATCGCCGCGGCTTCTTCCATGCCCTCGGGGCGCTCGTGGGCTTCGCGAATATTCAGTGCCCGGAAATTAAGGATCGAGGATTCTTCTGTGATCGTTCCGCTGTCGGAGAGCGTTGCCCGAGCGTTCATCATCAGATGAACGTAGTCGGAGAACCCCATAGCCTTCACCAGTTGGATCTTTTCAGAAAAACCCACCCCTTCGGCGTCTATCCGCTTCCGCGTCCGCGGATGTACGGAGACAATCACGGGCAGTTGATATTTCGAAGCCACGCTTTCCAGGACTCTCACCAGATTGCGAAACTGCCTCGTAGAGTCGATGTTCTCTTCGCGATGCGCACTGACCACGAAGTATCCATCTTCGGTCAAGCCAAGGCGCGCCAGGGCGTGGGAGCCATCAATCTTCTGCCGATAATGCGTTAGCACCTCGTACATTGGACTGCCGGTCTTGATAACCCGGTCGGGTGCAATCCCCTCGCGCAGCAGATATTCGCGCGAGATGTCACTGTAGGGCAGGTTGATGTCGCTGATATGGTCGACAATCTTCCGATTAATCTCCTCGGGAACCCGTTCATCAAAGCACCGGTTCCCCGCTTCCATGTGGAAGACCGGGATTTTTCTGCGTTTGGCAGCCAGCGCCGCCAGGCAACTGTTGGTGTCGCCAAGGATCAGTACGGCATCCGGTCGCACTTCGGCGAGCACTTCGTCGGATTTTGCAATCACCAAGCCAATCGTTTCAGCGGCATTCTTTCCCGCCGCTTGTAAAAAGTAATTGGGACGCCGGATCTCCAGATCGTCGAAGAAGACTTGGTTGAGTTCGTAGTCATAGTTCTGACCGGTGTGAATCAGCACGTGTTCGGTATAGCGGTCCAACGCCGCGATCACCCGCGACAGCCGGATGATTTCCGGCCGGGTGCCTAGAATGGTGGCTACCTTCATGCCTTCTCCAGTAACAAAGAGTTGCTTCGCTCTTCAAAATCGACCGGGAGATAGTAAGTATCCGGGCGATTCGGATCGAACATCTCACTTGACCAGAACAGGGTCACCATTTCTTTCGTGCCTACATTGGCGATCGAGTGGGTGAATCCGGGCGGAATGTCGATCACTCTGTACGCGCTGCCTGTGACGGAATACGCTTCGACCGGACCACCTTCCACTGCTCGCATCCGGATCAGACCTTCCCCTTCCACGACGAAGAATTTCTCGGTCTTGGTGTGGTGGTAGTGATTCCCCCGTGTCACTCCAGGCTTGGTTCTGGAGACGAAGATCTGTCCAAAGTGCTTTTCTTTGATGAATTCCGCCAGGCTTCCGCGGGCGTCAGACTTGATCTCGAGGTTGTACCCTCGCGCGGCCGGGGTAACATACGATAGATAGGTCGCATAGAGCGCGCGGTTGAACCAGTCCGAAAAATCAGGCAGCGTGAGCGTCGTCCTCATCTCATGAAACGCCTGGATTCTGCCTGCCAGGTCGCCGAGCTGAATACGGTGGCTTGGAATCTCGGCGCCTGCCTCGCCTCCAGGCTGCCCATCGCTTTCCGCTAGAAACGCCGACACTACATCGTCCACGTAGCTCATCTCCACCTCGCGGGCCGGATCGGAAACCGAAATTGGCAGATCCTTCGCTATGTTGTGGCAGAAGGTAGCCGTGACTGAGTTGTAATTGGGGCGGCACCACTTCCCGAACAAGTTCTTCAGACGGTAAATTCGGACACAGGCACCAGTCTCCGAGGCGAATGCTTGCAGCGCCTCCTCCGCCTTCGCCTTGCTCGCTCCGTAAAGATTGTCCTGTGCGGCCTGGATGGAGGAACTGAAGACGATCTTCGGAGAACGCCTGCCTTCCCGAAGGATTTGGCATAGCTCCCCCGTCAACCCCGCATTCCCTCTCTCGAAATCGACGGGATCTTGCGGCCGGTTGACGCCGGCCAAATGGAAGACCACATCGGCCTCAAGCAGCCAGTGCCTGAGATCTTCCGCCGAATCTTCTCGACCAGCAATCGTGGTCACGCAATCTTTTCGCTCAAGCAGGTGGTCCGCCAGATTGCGGCCCAGGAACCCGCGTCCGCCGGTGATGAGAATCTTCTTCATGCCAGCACCGCCTTACCCTTCAGGGCATCCTGCACACACTGCAGCTTCAGCAGCAGGTTCATCATTCCATCCACATCCAACAGTTCTGTGTTGTGGGAATTGTAGTCGATGGCTTCGGACACCTCGGTTTTTCCCTTGCTAAAAAAGCTCGAGTAATTCAGATCCCGCGCATCCGCCGGCACCCGATAATAATCTCCCAGGTCTTCAGCCTGGGCCATCTCTTCGCGGTTCAAGAGTGTTTCATAGAGTTTCTCGCCGTGCCGCGTCCCGATCACCCGAATCTCATTCTCCGCATCCAGAAGCCTCAGCAGGGCTTCCGCCAAGGTGCCGATGGTCGCGGAGGGAGCCTTCTGTACAAAAATATCTCCCGGTGCGCCATGCGTGAAGGCATAAAGCACCAGGTCGACTGCTCCCTCGATGGTCATCATGAAGCGGGTCATATACGGATCGGTTATGGTCAGAGCCTCTCCAGCCAGGATCTGATTCAGAAACAGCGGAATCACCGATCCTCGCGATGCCATCACGTTTCCATAACGAGTCCCGCAGAACACAGTGGGACTCTCGCCGTACATCCGCGCCTTAGCCACCATGCACTTCTCCATCAGCGCCTTTGACATCCCCATTGCATTCACCGGATATACCGCTTTGTCGGTGCTCAGCACGATGACCTTGCTGACATTGGAAGCATGGGCCGCTTTCATCACATTCTCGGCGCCCAGCGTGTTGGTTTGGACCGCTTCAATGGGGAAGAATTCACATGATGGAACCTGCTTCAGCGCCGCCGCATGGAAGACGAAGTCCACGCCACGCATCGTCTGCAAAACGCTGTCGTAGCTACGCACGTCTCCGAGGTAAAACTTCACCGCTGCGTTTTTGAGCCGCCCCCGCATGTCATCCTGCTTCTTTTCGTCCCGGCTGAAAATCCGAATCTCGCCAAATCCAGCCTTGGCCGCCATGTCGACGACGGCGTTGCCAAACGTGCCCGTGCCGCCAGTGATCAAAAGGGTCTTCCCTGCAAATATGCTTGAGTCCATTCTCGTTGGTCCACTTTCTCCCGGGTAAAAATCATTTGCGGCGAGCAATTTCCAGGTGGTATTGCTCCACTCACATTTCAGATCTCAAAATGCCATTCTCGATCTTCAAAGGGTGTTGAGGGCGCAGTTAAGCGCCTCAAACTCTAAGACACAGGTAATCAGAAGCTATCTTGCGGAATCAGGCATTGGCAGTCACATAGATCACTTGCCTAAGGTAATCGCTGTCAGCTTTACATTCCCTGGGCTTTGGGCCTTCACGGTCAACACGTTTTCGCCCGCCCTTAGCATGGGTGCGCGATTGGCTGCCACAGTTCGAAGCAGAACACCGTTCCGGTCGAAGACGCGAATTGAGCCCTTCTCCCCAATACTCCGCGTAATCCCCAACCTTCATTTCTCCGGGAATCGCAATCTTAACGGACGCCGACGAGATTTCTAAGTCCTTCGACACCGCGCTTCGCTCCTCAAGTGCCTCCACCAAACCTACCCGGCACCTTATCTGGCTCCCCTTTGTGTAACGCATCCACCGCAGGTTGAGTGCAACCACGTTTCCGTAATTGAAGCCGTACATGGCCATCTTGAACGGATAGTTAGAATAGGCCGGCCTAAACTCGGCTAGCATCCTGCTCGTATCTGGCTCGGGCAGCACGATCGTCTTTGAGCCGCGAAAATCCAAATCGATGTAGTAATCGCGATAGGTTTTCCCGCCGGCTTCCAATTGAACATTCAGGACTGCACTCTCGTTCGAAGCCGCGGCCGACCCATCGACTTCCAGCTGCACTGCCAAGGCCCGGTGAGTTGTCAGATCGAGCGCCTTGCCCGCTGTCTGCTCACTCGGCCCGACCATGAGTACGCTGTCATGGCCCTGAACCGTCTTGCTCAACTCGACTCGCTGAACAAGCGCGCCTGGCATTGCGTCTGAAGGGCCCGGCGGTCGAATTTCAACCGGCGATTGGCTGCGCAGTAACGTGATATTTGCTGGATTGCCGCTTGCCGCCAGTTCGGGCGTCACTTGCAACCTGAACTTCAATGGTTGATCTTCATATTTGTCCGTGACCGTGGCCGCTCCCGGTATCGCGATCCGTTGCACGTCGTACCGGATGGGATGGAACTCTTTGTCTCCCGTCATGTGCCACTCGCCTTGTGCCAACTGTTCGCGCACCGTCTTAGGCACCGAGCCGCTTAGCCTCAATTGCTCATACTCGCCCAGCAGCTTCAGCATCTCCTCAGTGCGGCCGTTCGCCTGCAGCGCAGCCGAGCTCGTTTCAAGAGACACCGCCGAGTCCAGCGCCAGCATCCGCACCGCGTAGTATTCCAGCTCGTCGGGCGTGGTCGCTGGATGATCCGGCGCGTCCTGGAGAAATCCCAACCAGCCAAGGTCGGCCGGCAAGAAGTTGTTGTGGTAGAAACGCCAGGAATCGGCAATCTTGTGATAATCGAGATCCTGTTTCACCGCCACGGCAGCATAATCATCGCAAGTGCCACGGGAGAAGATATGCCACGTCCATTGTGTTGTGCCCGAACCCTGCACCAGCAGGTCGCGTCTCGACCGTTCCCATATCTGCGACTGCTGTACACCTAACCAGTACCAGGGCGGCCCGTCCGCACTATTCAGTTCCCCCCCGTCGAAATAGATCATGTCGAAGCCGACTCGGTTGATTACTCCAGCGATGCGGTCGGCAATTGCGCCAGCGAGTGGCGAACGCAGATCCGCTAAGTATGAACCGTCCCTCTCGACCAGGTGTTGAACCTTCGCCCCAGCCTTGTGAAGTGTGGGCTTTGTCCCCGCGAACCCGCGATCGCATTGAAGGATCTTGGCGCCCTCGATCTGGCGACAGTGAAGGATCTCGTCGTCAATCACGACATCGTAGGAGCCCGCTTGCAACGAAAATCCAGATGGAGCCGAGGCCGAAATTGCTGTCAGTTGGGTCCCCACTGCGGTCATATCCGCTGCCAGCGTTGTCTCGCCATCCTTGAGCAACCCCGGGTCCGGCTTGGGGCGTACCAGCGGATCGTTCTTCCCCACAAAACTGGTCAGCATGTGCATGCCGACTTTGAGACCGGCGGCGTGGCACTTGTCGATCGCCGATTTGAGGCCGGCTTCTCCCTGAGGAAAGCTCCTAAGGTTGATTGGATACGACCCCAGCGACTTGGACCAAGTGGTGGAGTATATGAGGATGTAACGGAAGCCACCCATTTTCGCATAGCGAATTGTCTCGTCCACGTTGGCTTCAGTCAGATCGGTAAAGAGATAGCTGGTGCGTGCGTCCTGCGAAAGCTTGGACCACGCGCCCTCGATCGTCGGAACGGGAAGCCGGAAATCATGCTCCAGCCTCTGCACGACCTCAAGGAACCGCGGTGTGGGAGTCGCGATGATCGCGACGCGTTGGCCCTGCATCGGGAACTCGGGATAAACAGATGCGGACGCTAATGGGCCTGCGATCTCGGAATCCACTTGCTCGCTCAGCCCCATCAGGCAGATGGCAAAGTCGTCGTCCCAATGCACGCCGAGCAAGTTGCCTGTATTCGCCAAGGGAGTGCTGAGCTGCACCAGCCTGATTTCCTCTACACCATCCCCTTGGACCCCGGCCAGTTCAATGACCAGGTATTCCTGAGATGCGCTGATGCGGTAGTCCGCGGAGACGCCCGAGGCCCCAAACGTAACGTGGAACAGACCACCTCGCCGCTCAACCGCCGAGGCTGAGAAGAGCTGACCACCTTTCCTGACTGCCGCAAATGGCTGGCCCGCCCCTCGCAGTTGCTCCTTGTTATTCTGCTTCTCGATCAAGCTGCTGGCACGGCCATCCGACCGGACCACGAGTCGCGCCATGCCGGTCTCGAATACAAAGTTCTCCGCCTTTGCGGCGTTCACTGCTCCAATAGCAAGAGCCAACGCCAGAATAAGCCTCATACCCGGCCGCCCTGCCATAGAGCCAGAGCTCACCGTTGTGATTCCGTGGAGGCAGTTTGATCGAGAAGTACGGTTCTCAATAACGAGTCGTCCCTCAACGGAAGCTCCCACAACTTCGAGACCCGCCTTGAGAACGGCGGACGATCAACATACACGCCGGAACCGTAATAACACCGTACATCGGGTCCATGCGGCTTATCGCGATTGAACGATTTCGGCTGAACCGGAACATCCTCTGAAATCAGTATCTGGGGGAAATTCCGCAAATTTGCAAGGGCTTTCATAATCTCTTCGTTCGAGAGGTGTTGGAGCACCTGGCGAACCAGGCATAAATCAGCTGCCGGTAGCGGGTCCTTGGTAATATCCGCACACCGAAACCTGACACGAGGATCCTGGACCGTGCTTTTGTGATGTTCGATTAATTCCGGGACCACGTCGATACCCGTGTAAGACACGCTGCTGCCTTCCACAATCTGTCTGCCGACAGAAAAGTCGCCGCAGCCCAAATCGACGATACTTTGCACCTGATGATCCCGAATGAACTTCGTCACAAAGGCGCAGTATTGCTCGGAGATGGGACCCCGTGATCCCGTCCCGGAGCAGAACGGTTCTCCGTTATCCCCCCAGGCTTTGGTGAGATAGATCTTTCGAAAGGTCTCGGCCACCGACATGGTGTTGTATGCCCGATGAATCCTAGGTACACCCAGAGACGCACGTACGCCGACTTCACCATGTTACTGAGCATTGAGTGATCTACCTTTCAGTCTGGAGCCTAAGTTGAGCGCCGCCTCGAACATCGCAAGGTGCTGACTTACTGCCTCTTCTGTAGAGAACCGGCGGCCGTATCCTCGGGCGCCATTCAAGTAGGCCGCGTAGGTGTGCGGATCCATATTCACGCACGCCTGGAGCACCGCAACCCACCTTGCCCGGTCGTTCAATGAGATGTCGAAACCGGCATGCGCCTCACTCAGATTTACCCAGGGAGTCTCATCACTGAGAATGACCGGCGTACCGTTCACAAACGATTCCACCGCGGCATGACAAAAATTCTCACCCCTTGTCGGCAGGACGAAGAAATGGTGGTCGTGTAATACCTGTGGTACGGCTGAATGGTCGAGTGAGCCGTGATATTCGACCGTGATGTTAGCTGGAAGTTGTGCCAGCAGCGTTCTGCACCTTTCCCAGTAGGCGTTGTCAGTTTCCGCCACCGGGCCAAAGAGATTGAGCTGCACTTGCCCGCGAAGCCCTCTCAGCAAATCGAGCAGGAAATGCAGATTCTTCTTCTCGCTGATCCTGGTGATGAACGCCAGCTTTACCGAACCTGATTCCTTTGCCACATGTGGGGCCATCGAAACGCTGGTATCGCTGATGTTGCAGGCAACATGGACTGAATCCGGATTCAGTCGCCGCGCTGGCGCTGCAGCTAGCAACTCCGCTCTTTCGCGAGCAGTAGAAACCTGCCATAGCAGGTCTTCGTGGAAGCCCAGAAGTTTGGTTGAATGGCGGTAGACGGCTTTTTTCTTCTGTTTGATCTCCATAGCGCCAGGGGAGAACTCCCCCCGCGCCGCCAGCAGCATGGGAGTGTTCCCAAGTGCTCCCCCACGGCGGAGCAATACCATGATCCTGGTGAACACGTCCTGAAATGAGTTGAGAGAGATGATATCGGGCCGTACCTCTCGGGCGG
The DNA here is from genome assembly GCA_963785315.1 of uncultured Acidobacteriaceae bacterium. Lineage (GTDB taxonomy): Bacteria > Acidobacteriota > Terriglobia > Terriglobales > Acidobacteriaceae > PALSA-350. The sequence goes on from CAWAUX010000005.1 coordinate 748,780, forward strand.
CGCGAAGAAGAATCCCCGGCCTGACAGCGGAACAATACAGCACCCGCGCATTGCCAACGCGATACCACCTGTTTGGTGTCACGCCAGGATAGCTTTCCGTGTCTGTAGCGTCTCTGTCTCTGGTCACCACATAGAAATCAAAATAAGAGCTGAGGTGGGCCACCATATTCGCGATGGAACGAATTGGGCCACCAGACTTGTACCCAGGCAGATAGCTCGCCGTGCAAACCAGCACGCGTTTACGTTCGCTGCGACTGCCTATCGGCTCTGCCATCTTTTCGATTTGCTCGACCGACACCGTCATATACCCTCCTCCCTCCCAACCGTCGCCTCGATGTACTCGCCCAGTACCCGCTCGCGGCCGTAATCGCGCTGGACCTGAGAGTGCAGCTCCCATGGAGAATGCTCCCTCAGTTCCCCCGCCAGGTATTTGCGAAGGACGTCAGCGATGTCGTCTGCCTTCGCTGATTGTGCCAGCCACGACGAATCGAATTTACGAATCATCTCCGGAATCGCTCCCACCGGCGTTGCTAATACCGGACGCCCCGCCGACAATGCCTCCAGCGCAATCAGTCCAAAACATTCCAGTTCAGCCGTGGGCAGGACAAAAGCGTCGCACGCCCCGTAAGCCAACGGCAAATCGCGATCCTCCAGCCGCCCAAGAAACGTTATCGTTTCACCCAAACCAAGCGCACTCGCCTGCTCCTCAAGCTTGCGCCGCAATGGTCCGGTTCCTCCGATCGCCACATGAAACTTGAGTCCTTCCTCCAGCAACTGATGACTTGCCTTGAGCAGCCGGTCCAACCCCATTCGCGGCACCAATCGCCGCAGAGTGAACAGCGTCGGACGATCCGTAGGCCATCCAAGCTGCACTTTCGCTCCCTCGCGATCCGCGATGGGAACGAACCGCGAAGTGTCTACCCACCCTGGAATCAACCGCATCGTTTGGGCAAGTTCCTGTCCGTGTATCTTGCCGACGCAGTCGATGGTGTATTGCGACAGCGCGGTAACAACACGCGACCGCCTCAGGCACGCCGCCTCGATACGGTTGATCATTGCCAATCCAGCCGGGCTCGTGATCCTCCTTAGTAAATTCGCGTGTCTCCAAACGATAGCCATTTCCATTCGCGCCGGAGAGTGGATGGTGTAGCAGGAATGCACCGAATTACCGTAGAAATCGAGCGCTGCCAAGTAGGAAAGGGGAGCGTGTCCATGGATCCCATCCACCTGGGGCAAATGCCGCGCGAGTACGGCGGCAGCTGCCCTTTGATGACCAGAGCCGCGGGCCGGATCCCAAGGCGCGACCGCCGCTGGAACATACCGCAGAAGATGAATTCCACCTCTAAGCTCGTACTCTGGCAGCGAAGGCTCACCGGGTGCTAACACCCAAACGTCCTCCCCACCATGCTTGAGTCCGACGGCCTCGTCGAAGGCTACCCTCGCCGAACCGGTGGGCCTGTCAGAGAAATGAGCAATTGTTGTAACTAGGATTGTCATGAAGCTATCAGTTCTGGCACTTTGCGAATGTGCGCGGAAGATGCCGACCTGCCATAAATGACGTATGCCGTAAGCACCACGACGAGGCCAATCTGAATCACTCCAGCGATGAGAGCGACTGTGTCCTCTTCAAGATTAATTAATGGCATCAGCATCGAAATGTAGATGAACAGTTCCTTTTCTGCGCGATGGCCGCCGGCCCAGTTCATGTAAAGCTGCAAGCACATGCCGTAGACGAACATCCCCACCACCACCCCATACGATCCGTACATGGAATAGAGGTCCCCGACCGGCGTCACAGCTGACGATGTCGTGGATGGACGGCCGAGCGCGACGCTTAACCGGGAGCCCTTATCGAGAACCGGCTTATCCTTCCATACAAATCTTGGGATGAGCGGATAGAGTGGCGCCAACCATATCTTCTCATCGCCATTCAACAGCGAAGGGTCGGGGAGGCCGATTATGTCGTGAACGTAGGTGAGGAGGGAGAGTCGGTCAGTGGCCTGGTCGAAGCTCTTTCCAGCTTCCTCGCTTGTTGAGGATCGTGACAGCACGACGTCATCAAAGGATTTCTCAAGAACCACTTCCTGCCCCGCTACTGTATTGACCTGAGTACGATATCCGTTGTTCAGATTATTTCGATATGCAACCACGAACGGATAGATCAAGACCAGCAGCAAGGGCAACAATAAGCCCGATCGAGGAATTCTCCCTTTCGTAATGCCATATACAAGCAGAAGGCAAAGGAAAGGTTTCAGGAGTTCGCTCTTCATCCCCGAGATCGCGCCAAAGCCTAGCGAGAATATGAGTGAGAGCCAGAACACAGTCTTGACGAATGAATCTGTGGATGGCTTCCCAAACACCTCGATGGCCGAGACCACGAGCGCTGCATTCAGCAGGTTTCCCAGGAAAGTCAACCACTGCATGATCGCGAAGGAAGATTCTCGCAATCCCGAATCCGCAGTATACGAAAACAGGCCAGTTTTCCACATCACAATGTTCCCGGCCAGGCCCAGGCCAAACATGGCCGCGCTCATGAACGCGACACGGCTGGACGTGTATCGCACCCGCGGAACAAATCGCAATGCCGTCTCCTTCATGAATGCCAAACTCGCGATCCAGAAAGCGACAAACCCAATCAGGGTCAGAAACATCGCGTGAACATAAGTGGCGTCGACCAGATCATCGCCGGCGGCAAACCGCCAAGCTGGTATGCAGATGAATTCAATCAAAGCCCGAAGCGTCAAGAGAACCGGAACGCTGCACCACGCCAGCCCCTTCAGGCCGTGCAGGCCAAGGTACCCAATGGCGAGCAGGACGAACCATCCTGCAGCGGCATCGAGCGCAAACGATTGCGACCCGCCGCCCAGGAGGGCGGAGAAGCTCCATATGCCACACGGCAAACCGAATGCCAGCATCCCTAAGGGAACCCATTCAGAAGTGCCGGCGTGCAGGTTGATCGATCTTTGAATATCGGCTTTCATTGCTCGGTTCGACTCTCGTGGGTGAGCATCACGTTTACAGTCCGGCTAGAGCCATCTGTGGACTTCCGATATCAGAGTGTTCGAAATGCCACCTGAGGATCTCTGCCATGCGATTGTCGTATGAATACGCAGGTACACACCGCGCGTGACCCGCTCGTGCAATCCCCTCTCGCTCTGTTGGATACGCGAGGTAGTAATCAATTTTGCCAGCTAGTTCCTCAACACAATCGAAGCAAGCAATTTCCTCGTACTCCTTATAGAGTTCCAGGACCTCGGCATTCCGCTCGTGCAGCATGAAACCCCCTGTTGCGGGAATAGTATAGGTGCGGCTCGTCGTCAAATCAGCCGATGAGGCACCGGTCACCGGACCATTCATCAGTGCAAGATTGATCCGAGCGCACTGGATCGCTCTCGGGTAGCGTTCCGCGAGGAGGGGAAAGCCCTTGATATATCTACGTACCACCGTTGATTTGCAAAGCTCTGCCCAGTTCATTCCCCATATGCTCAAATTAAGATTCGGGCGGAGACGCATGAGCGCTTCAAGATAATTCTCTTTGTATCGTGAATGGTGTGCAATGAAACTTACATCGCATTCGTAGTCCGACATATCCCTCGCGTCGAGTTCCATCGGCCGGTGTAACTGCTGATCGTAGCCATGCGGCAGGAATTGGGCAGCCTTCAGATCGAGTTTCTTGGCCACGTCGGCATACCAAAATGGTTTTGTGTAGAACACGCAATCGTACTCAGGCAAAGAACGTGGAAGCCATTTTCCATGATTGAAGGCGGAGGTATCAGGGTAATAGTTGTAAAGTGGAATTCCGTTGGCCCTCAACGACCGTAGAGTACGCCTGTAAATGTAATTTCCCTTAAAAACCACGGCGATATCGGGCCGAAAGCTCTCGGCTGTTCTCAGGATGGAAAGGTTTAACTCTTCAACGAGTCTGAACCACCACAAGCGCCGGGCAACCCGGGAGGTAAATAGGGTGGCATGGGGGATGAATGTTTGATTATCGATATCAAGCACATCGCATCCCAACCTTCGGAAGGCTTCCGCACACGATCGTGCATTGCTGCCATACCAGTTGTCGCCGATAAATAAAATCCTGAGCATGTCAAACTCCGCCTTGCTACGGCTTTTCTAGTTATCTACTGCGATCATTTCCTTCGAATGATGCTTTGCAGAAAACGTTGGGGGATGGTTTTCCGTGAAGAAGAATGGTTCCCATCGATCCCGCGCGACCCGGCTGAATCTTTCAATCACATGCCAGGAAAACTCGGCCGCTCCGAGAATGAAAAGCAGGCTCCATGGCAGGGTGGCCAGCAGGGTGGGATTATCAGGATGCAGAAACCAGGTCTGCCAGATGTAGATGCTGTAGGAGATAAGACCGATGTGAACTATCGGACCCCAGTTCAACAGCCGTCCAGCACCGCTTTGCGGGTTCCGGATACACCAAATGAGGAAGAAGACAACGCAGAACCCATCCAGCGTCTGGCCTACCGTAAGGAAGTAACTGGGTCCAAGCCGGATTCTCAAGTAATTTGAGATGAGCAGAAACCATACGGGCAGTATCCAGACAAACTTCTCAACCCGGTGGTAGATCCTCTCCCATCGTATCTGTCGCTGCCCGAGCGCCGCCCAGCAGCCGAACATGAGAGCATCCATTTGGGCCGGCAACATCATATATACGAAATGGCGCTTTAGTTGGTTGTTAATGAGCACAAAAGTGGCCAGTCGAAATATGGGTGCGCACACTATCAACACCAGCGCAAGATTCTCTGCACTGCTCTTCCCTTTCCGCGTCAACGTGAGAAGCAGCAAGACTGGCCACAAGAGGTAAAACTGCTCTTCGATACAAAGTGACCAGAAGTGCTCGAACATGAACTGATGCGACTTAACATCCAGGTTCCGGGTAAACGTCAGCGCTGTGAGAACTTCACGCGGGTAAGGGTGCAAGCCCGAGAAGGATGCTGAAAGAGCAACAAATGCAATATAGAAGTACAGTGGCGGGATGATTCGAAATGTGCGCCTGTAGTAGAAGCGAGCCAGGTTGATGGACGAACTCTTTTCATGTTCCCGCAAAAGGAGCGTAGTAATCAAATAACCGCTGATGACGAAGAAAATGAAGACTCCATACCCGCCATTTCCAATGAGTCGCCACCACGGATTGACATGCGTTCGTCCTCCAATTCTGTTAAAGATATGCCCGGCGATGACGAGAGCTATGGAGAAGGCACGAAATCCATCAATGGAGGGTATACGCTTCACGGCTCTCCCAGCAAACACGCGTCAGAGGTGGATGGCTCTTGGTACGACCCGGATTGGGGTGGTGTACGGAGACAAGGGTTTTCGTGGGTACCGTAAACCCCTTCAGCCTTCAAGGTCCCTATTCTGCACACGCCCGGCGGGCACCAGTAGAACCCTAAGGCTGAGTCCAAGGAGCCGGTGTGCCAGTACGAGCATGAGCACGAAGCTGATCGTGTATGCAATCGATGAAACGATCGCAGCCCCGATGTATCCATAGCGGGGGATCAACAAGTAAAGGCCGATTGCTGTCACGGCCATGCTTATCCCTTCAGCGCAGGAGGGCAGCCCTGGCCTGCCCAGGGCGCTCGCTCCGTTATAAAGCACTTGGTTCAAGCCAATCATCAGCGCCCCGGGCAACAGGATGCGGCAGGCCAGAATCGATCCATCGAACGTTATACCAAAGACCAGGCGGATCAGGAAGGGCGCAACCGTGTAGAGCACGCTGCAGCAGACCAGTAACCAGATCAGCGATGCCCGGAAGGACGCCCCAATTGTTGCCACGGTACCCTCGCGGTGCTGACTCGACCCCCTCGAAAAAGTCACGATGCCGGCCGCCTGCGGAAATACTGTCACTGCCGTTGAGAGCGTCACGGCAACGGCGTAGAACCCCAACTGTTGCGGCGGAACGAACAATGATAGTAGAAGCTGGTCAATCCTCTGGTTGAAATAGTTTGTCAGGTTCGTGGCTTGCGTACGGTAGCCAAAATTGATGAGGCGGGGAATGGCCGAGGAATTCCATTGCATTCGTGGCTTGAGGACGACCCATACCATAAATGAGCCCAGCGCCAGCGCGACAACGTATCCGCAAAGGTTGGAAAATACTACTGCATTCAGGGTTCCTCGATGCGCTAACCAAAGCCCTGCCAGCCCCACAAAGTATGTGAATGGCGCCGTCACACGGATCATGTTGAATCGTAATGAGTCTTGCTTACCCTGAAAGAGATTTGCGGGGTATCCACTCAGAATGACCGCCGGCGTGAGTAGTACGAAGAGGATTCCCAAGTGCTGTACCTCTGGGGAATACTTCGCCAGCGCAAAAGGAACGATCGATAGGCCAATGACGATGGAGAGAATACTCTGGATCAACCCGATGACCGTGGTCGCGGTTGACACCTCGGATACCGTTAGGACCTTCTTACCTATTAGGAACGCGATCCCCTGGTTGATCCCGAGCGAAAGCAACGTGGCAATTCCTAGTGGCCACACGATGACGGCGGCGTACTCGCCCCGGCCCACTGGTCCCAGCATCCTCGCCGACACGATGCCTGTCAGGATTCCCAGTCCGAGTATGAACCCCTGTCCCAGCACGGTCGAGGCATAATGCTGTACGAATGCACGCTTAATCGCTGTCGGCGGGGAATACGGTATGGTCTCAGAGGTGGACATCGACTCTCTTATCCGATCTCTAGTTCGTGCTCTCGCAGGAGTGGTTCGGGCGCTCTTGCTAGACGCGGCCTAACCGTGAAATTGCTTAATGAATTGCCACGGCGTAGATGGAGGCTGAGGCTGCTGAGGCCATGATGGCTGAGCCGTTGCTAAAGATGGCTTTGATCTCGCTCGTCGGCACATACAGCACATCCGTGGCTTGCAGTTGCACCTCAGCGCTTTGCCCGCGAATCAGTTTTTTATAGGGTAGTGCGATTTCCGCTTCCGAGCCGTCGAGCATTCCGGCGCAGCAGATAGATCGTCCCGGTCTTCGCTGCTGGCGCAGTCCCATTCGCAAGCGAGATGGCTTGCAGCACGTTGAGCGTGCCTTCTTCCTGCATCACATAGCCGCCGGGCCGAATTACCGCGCCCAGCACGTACACGATACCCGCCCTCTTGACCAGCACCGTGTCGCCAGGATTAACAATTGCTTGTTTGACGGCGTCTGGATCGGTGGCGCGAGAGTAATGCACCAGAGTCGACTCGGCGGATCGGTTTTCCATTCGCGCCGCTGCGCGTGATCTGGATTTCATTTCCCGCAGTCAATGTGGTTCCGCCCGCAAGCGCCAAAACATCTACCAGTGTGCGCGGAGCCAGCAATGGATACTTGCCCGGACTGGTCACTTCTCCAACAATTGTCACTTCAGGAGCGGTGTACTCCAGCACGGCTAGATTGACCTGAGGATCTTTCAGAATCTGATCGTCCAGCAATTTCCTCCGAATTTGGACTCTGGCCTGAGAGACAGTCTTCGCCAGCGACATGCATCGTTCCCAGAACAGGCGCAGTCGATATCGCCGTTCTGGTCGATGCGGAAAGCTCCCCCCATGTCAGCGTCGTCGAGAACGTTCAAGCTCAGGAGAAACCCGGGAGCCAGCGTTAACTTTGCGAAATCCTCGGGCACCATCATCAACGCGGAGCTTTGCATTGCGGCTGCAGCATCTGACCGGCTCTGGCCTATAGCTGCAGCAGACGAACTCCAGGATCGAGGAGCCATGCATCTGCTGCCCAGGCATCTGCTGTGTGCCCACCTGGGCGAAGCCTGGCTCAGTAAACGAGATCAGAAGAGCGACCGTGAGAAGCGAAGCATGCGAAAGAGTTTATATCTCATATAGTTTCTTTTTCGCCATAGTAATGGCCATAGTACTCATACCCATAGTCGGCTGACCTTGTGTCCATGCGGTTCAACACAAACCCGATCACCGGCATTCCGATTACGTTCGATTAGTTCAGCCGCACGGGCAAGCTGCGGCCTGGTGACGACACCTGCTTGAGCCACCCAAATGGCGGCGTCTGCCTTCGCAGAGATTGCGACAGCATCCGTCACCAGCAGCGCCGGAGGACTATCGATCAGGACAATGTCGTAGCGCAAGCGGAGTTGTTCCAGCAGCTCGTCGAAAGCCGTCGATCCCAGGATCTCGGAAGGCATTGGCGGGCGAGGACCCGCCGGCAGGACGTCCAGCTCAGCCAAATGCACTCCGTGAAGAATCGCCTCGTCACTTGTAAGAGAGCCGGCCAAAACGTTGCTGAGGCCAGCTTTGTTGGGAACATCCATCACGTGCTTGATACGCGGCCGGCGCATGTCGGCCTCTATGATGATTACCTTCTTATTGTGCTGTGCGAAGGCAACCGCCAGGTTCATCGTCAAGGTGGTCTTGCCCTCCCCGGGAATGCAGCTTGTAATCAGGATGGTCTTGGGCACCGCCAGCGCGGGAGAGCATGATGGAGGTGCGCAGTGCCCGGCAAGCCTCCGCGGCGCCAGAGTTAGGATCGCTCAGCATCCTGATCGGACTTGAAATGGCGACGCTCCTTGCTGTGGTCTTGCGCTTGTCCGTGCAGCAATGGCGCCCCATACGTCCTGGCCTGCTCCCCAAAGGTCGGGATGACACCGATCACGGGTTTTCCGGTAATTTCCTCCACCTCCAGGGGAGTGGTCACCGTCCTGTCGAGGTTATCGGCGGTAAACGCAATCGCGAGCCCAACGAAGATCCCGAATAGCGGCTGCTAGCGCCAGGTTGTTGACGAGGTTTCGGCCGGACGGGAATGGATTGCGAGCGCGCGGGATCCACGATGGTGATATTCGTAGCCTTGATGCCCGCAGAAACGTTCGCTTCCTGCAGCTTGGTGTAGAGGTCTTCATAGAGCTTCTTGCGCGAGAAAGCTTCCTGGCTCAGCACTGCGAATTGAACGGTCTTCTCGTTGAGCTTACTTGCCGCCGTCTGCTGCTGATCGAATTGCCGGCGAATTTCACCTTCGGTCTGCTGAGCCAACTGGAAATCGACCTGTGCGCGCTTGATGATCTGCTGCAATTCTTCTTGGATTTGGTCATCCAGCGCGTGAATCTGGGTTTGCATTTCCTTGAGATGACGGTTATTCGGCCCGTATGTTGTCGCCGCATCTGAAAGATTGATCTTCAGTTGACTTTGCTGCTGCCGTAACTGTTGGAGGTTCGAGAGGCCACCTCCCTGCGTCAGGACCATCGAGTTGCTTTGCGCCGCCAAGGGATCGTTTCCCAGACCAAGAATCACGTCGGCACTTCCGGTGTTCGCAAGCCGGGCGATTGCTTCCTTCTCAATGCGATTAGCCTCAGCCACAGTCAACTCAGCATTCAACGCGTCGAGCTTCTGAATCACCACACTGTGGATCTGCCCCTCGCTTCCCATGGAGCCGTTCCCGGAACCAGTAGGCATCATCATGCTCAAGCTGAGGATCCCCGTCTCCTTTTCAAAGTCGGTGAGCTTCTTTTCCGAATGCTTCTACATTGGCCTTTAGGTCCGACAATTGCTTCGTCAACCAGTCGGAGGTCTCAGTCGGTCGCGTCGTAGTGGGACTGGAGGTATTGATTCTTGTAGCTCTCGATCAAGGCGTTCGCAATCTGCGCCGCTTGCTTCAGGATCGTGACTCTCGTAGGTAAGCTGAATCAGATCGGGTTCCGCGGACCGGCTGCACCGTCAAATGGGACCCGAAAATCTTCAATAATCGCGTCCGCGTCTGTGGCGCTTGTTCGAGAGGTAATCCCTGCTCGGAACGGAACTTCCGGGCCTCGCCGCCCTTGGCGGCGAACGGAGGCTGGGAGGCTAACTTGAGCCGTTGAATCACTGCCAGGGCCAGCGAGTCGCCCTGGAGGATCGCAGTCTCCGTCTGTAGATCTGTCAGAAGACCTGTCTCGCACCCGGCATCATCTGCTGAGACAAATCGTCATCCCCAAGCCCCAAATCCAGGGAGCCGGCGCCGTTCTTGTTCAACTCGATCGTTGCGGTCGCCCCATAGGTGGGCTTCATCATTAGACGATGATAAAATGGCCAGTAACTCACAGATCACGATCGAGCCAATGATCCATTTGCGGCGTTTCGTCCAATACCCGCATGAGATTCTGGAGCGCATGGGTATTGCCGGACCCATGATGGGCGATCGCCACCATAGAATTCATAGGTGTCTCGCTTCTTGCGTGGGACATAGCAGATTACTCAATTGGCATCCTGAAGCAGGAGCCTGTTCGTTTATGAAGCTGTTTATTGCCTTCAAGAGAGGATTGCGGTTCGCGGGTTCACAGCGCGCTGGGATAAACCAGCATACGGTCCGGAGGGCAGGATTTGAAAAGAAAGGACCGGGAAACCGCCGGCCCCTGGTTTCGGTTCGGAACACTTTACTGCATGAGTGTTGCCGGCCTAAGGGGGGCCTGGTGAGCATCGGTCTTAACTGCTGCAAGGTGGTTCGCCTTTACAGGTAAGGTCTGAGTTGGCGTAGCAGCCATGGCACTCTTCAGAAGCTGGGCGCCTGGGTTGTAGTCCGGAATAAGCTCTTTCAGGTACAACACCAGACGCGCAACATCCTTCCGTTCAAAGATCAGGCGGAGTTCCTCCAAAGCGACATCCATCACTTTGGCGTCTGCCGAGAATGGAGAGAGATAACTGCGAATCTTCGGGTGTGAAGTAGGCACTAGATATTCATCATGAAGATTTAACTCTTCAAAGAGCTTCTCGCCCGGACGGAGGCCGGTGAACTCAAGCTTGATATCTCGATCGGGCTGCAATCCGGAGAGCAAAACCAGGTTTCGAGCAAGGTCAACGATCTTTACTGGCTCGCCCATATCCAGGACAAAGATCTCTCCGCCTTTTCCGATGGAGAAGGCCTGCAATACCAGCTGAGTCGCCTCGGGAATGGTCATGAAGAAGCGACGCATTTCCGGATGAGTAATCGTAACCGGGCCACCCGCGGCGATTTGCTCTTTAAATATGGGAACCACGCTCCCATTGCTTCCCAGAACATTCCCGAAACGCACGGCGACAAACCGTGTGCGGCTTTGCTTCTGGAGCGCGCGAATCACCAGCTCTGAAACGCGTTTGGTCGCGCCCATCATGCTGGTGGGCCGAACCGCTTTGTCGGAGGAAATCATTACGAAGTCCTCGACCGCATAGTCAATCGCAGCCCGTGCCACATTCCATGTGCCAAAGATGTTGTTCTCTACCGCGGCAAAAACGTGCCTCTCCATCATGGGTACGTGTTTGTAGGCAGCAGCGTGGTAAACAATGGCAGGTTTATACCTCTCCATGGCCCGCTGCACGTTCTCAGGGCGGGTAATATTGCCAATCTCGGGGTAAAACGTCAGCTCTGGAAATTTGTTATGCAACTCTCTGTCGAGCTGAAAGAGAGGGGTTTCCGCCTCGTCAAAGCCGACGAGAGCACCCGGATCGAATCGGGCGATCTGCCGGCAGATTTCCGAACCGATCGAACCCGCCGCGCCGGTAACCATGACTACCTTTCCTTGGATACGCTCGCGAATCCGCTGCTGGTCCAGATGCACCGGCTTCCTCCCCAACAGATCTTCGACGGCGACATCCCGGATTTGCTTGCCCAGTTCTGTGCCGTGGATGATCTCCTCCAAGCCGGGGACCATCTTGTAATCGATCTCCGCATCAATGGCGAACTGCAACATGCGGACGAGTTGCGCGCCAGTGGCGGAAGGTACGGCAATCAGCAATTTCTCGACTTCGTACTTTCTGGCCAGCGCTCCAAGGGCTTCTCCAGTACCCAACACTCTCTTTCCATGGAAGGTTAAGCCGACTTTGCGCGGGTCGTCATCAATCAGGCCAACCACCCAGGTCTTCAGCGACTGGTTTTCCCGAAGTTCACGGGCAAGAGCCAATCCTGCCGCTCCTGCACCATAGATAAGGGTCTTCGTCCGGCCGCCGTAACGCTTATGATTGCCGCTCTTGGCAGTCACGGCCAACCGAACGGTAAATCGCGTGCCTACGGTCAAAGAGCATGAGATCAACCATTCCAAGATGTATATTGAGCGCGGGATCCCCGGGTGCGACAAAAGAATGATGATCACCCCGCCAACGATTGAGCCCGCGGAGTTCGCTAAGCCGATCCGTACGACTTCATCGAGAGAGGTGTATCGCCAGTAGCCACGGTTTACCGCCCCAAAAAGGAACGCAGCCGACTTGGCTATCGCCCAGATATAAATGGCCTGACGCATCGAATGCACATAGACGGCGGGCACGGAACCATCGAAGCGCAGTTGGAAGGCGAGGAGCCCGCAGATGGTGAATGCTGCCAAATCCATGACCGACGCGAGAAGCCAACCTGGAAAGCGCTCTGGTTTACCTGCTGGTAGAGAGAACACGGGCATTAGAACATCTCCATGGAAGGTTTCGGTTCGCGAATCTCTTGTGATGGATCAATAAGCAAAAGGCGAGGCGTATCTTCTATCCAACCGTCTGCAGAAAGAGAAGCCATCCGCACAGTAAAGTCGGGGGGACCGGCCGTGCGCGCCGGTGATTCAAATCTGACGTCAAGCGCTGGGTTTCCGACAGTAACTTTGGCCAAGAGTGCTTGACTTGGCCGAGCTCAATCAGGCAGCGGCGCCAGCCGATTGTTTTGCGGGTAGTTCGGTCTTCGCTGTAGCGATAACCTCAAGCGCACTACTTTCGATATCCAGTGCGACACTCTTCCCAATCAGGTCCAGCGTCACGATAAAGCGAAGACCATTCGCTTTTCTCAGGACCACTCCAACGATTCCCTGCAACGGTCCTTCCTTGACTCGTACCTTGTCGCCGGCCGTTATGTATGCATGGGGCTCAATCGCTTTGCAATCCATAATGCGTCGGAGCATCTCCATTTCACTGTCCTGAATTGCCACCGGGCCGGCGGCGTTTCCTACGGTGCTCAACACGCCAGGCAGCCTCATCAGCGGACCGTGATCGTCCGGCTGCAACTGCACAAAGATGTAGTTGGGAAAGAGTGGCATTTGAAGATCGACTGTCGTACGGTTCTTCCAGGATCGCCGCCACGTATACAGCGGGAGGAAGTGCTCGATTGCAATGCGTTCGCAATGTGCAGCCACGCGCTTTTCATGCCGGGACATGGTGTAGACCGCATACCATTCGCGTTTATCTTCTCGCGCACTGGCTATGATGTCCCCACCGGGATCTCGTTTGCGCGCAGCTTCGCCATTCTCGCTTAGCAAGTGATTCTCCTTATTTTTTCGATCTGGAATTCGTTATTCAGTTTGCTGTGGCGGTGTCGAACCCGGTAGCTGCTTGCCTTAAGACCGGCTACCCATCAATGACCACACAACGCGCACCCGACTCAACCTGACAGACGTCCAGTAAACAAAAACCAGGCCCGAAACATTTCATTAACATCATGATTACCGTCGGAGGGCACTTTGGTGATACCTCTTCGACACACCGAGTTTTATACACAAGAGTTACCTTTACCTATAACACTTACGTAGTACACATAAGTAGGTGAAGTGCTGGAGATACCGAACAGACGTCTTATCAGTGCTAAGTTGCCCTAACAGCACATAACGCTATACAAATCATTTATTAGCGCCCTTGTTTCCTATAAGCCACAGCGCACGCAGGTCTCGGCTGTATGCTCTATATCATCTATTTCACGATCCTCGTAGGTTGAAAGGCTGTCATGCTCGCTACATAGCTTGTCTCAGACAGATAGAGGAATCGGAACAATCGCCGCTCTATGCTGCGATGTTAGTTAGAAGTGAGAGGGTGTTCCATTCCGTGACTGTTGCTTATTGGTCACGAGCACGGGGATTCTGCCAGGTGAACGTTCCCCACGTGCGCCTGTGTTCGCCGGCTCGCATGAAGGAATGATTAATTCCCAGCAGAACTCTCTCATTACTATTCTTGTTCCTTCCCAGAGGACAGTCCGCCCGCAGCAGCTTTGGTTGTTACCTCACAATATTCATATCTCAACAGATCAGCTCACAACTATTGCAGAGGCAATCATCCCGTAGTAAACGCAGCGCACGGGGAACTTACCCGACTTTCCGTCATGCGCGGACTGACGAACCTTCCACTAATGGCGTAATATGGCGCTTGTCAATATCTGTTCGACTGTAGGCGCTGGGATGTTGGTAGTACCCCGTAAGCCGAGCGACCCCTCAATGAAACCTTTGTCTCGCCGCATTTAGCCTATTGCTTGGCTTATGAGCAACGGAGAAGGTTCGGTGGTTCACCGGTTACCTGAAAGCCTCGTGACCGCTAAATGGCTGAAACATAAGCGCCACGCCGCCATTTTGCTGGCATCTTGTTTCTTATAGGTAACAGTCGGGCGAATCACCGCGACGACATCTCCGTCCCCGTAAAGAATCTAATAGCGGGCCCAGTCCGGCTCCATGAAAACACGACTGCGCGGCACTTCGTCATGCAGAATGCGGCACCGAAAGTGGGAAGTAATCAACCTTAGGGTGGAACTTGTATCACCGGTTACACCGCGGGATCAATGATATGACCAACCGAAGCTCAGGCATTTGGGCGCCATAGCGGTGCTGTTCACATCTCCACTGATTGAGTTCTTTTTACTCAGCGGGTAATCCATGCGTTGGTTGTGGTCGCCTACTTGTTGTTTTTCTCTATCGGTTTTTTGTTCCTGGCTACTGTCATTGTCCACAGATACCGCACATCGGCCACGAAGCACAGGCGATAAGGACCGCCCGGACCTCTTGCGAAGGAGAGCGACATGATCGCATGCTGCCGAGAATGCAATTATTGGGGTAGTACTCCTGACCGCAGACTTCCGGGCACCTATGCAAACTGCAACCTCGTGGAAGGCCCTGACGCGCCTTTCAACAGCCTTGCCTACATTGAAACTCGGGGAACCGTCCTGGTGACCCGCGCTGACTACGGATGCGTCCAGTTCAAGCCTATAAGGTATATTGCGCTGACTAACACACAGACTACTGTCCAAAGAACACCCTAAAGACTTGTGTTTGTGAATATTTGGGGGCCGCATTGGGAAGAAACTACGATGCACCGCGGGAACAGAGACGGCCCGTCGAGCCCGGACTGGATTTGATACTCTCCTAAGGGGGTTGGGTTGCCTCACCTGTGCACCGAAAACAATGCAGTGGAGTCCTCGCGTCCCTTTGAAGGTGTTCAGCGGCATATAACCGCCGCCGGCTCCCACTCTGATCGCCGCAAGAGCCGTTCGCTTGCAGAGTTCATCAGGCAAGGAGAGAGACCATCGGCTCGGACGATTGAATACCGCCGCAGTTGCTCAAGTGGGGTTCCTGGGCAAGCCCATGACCACGATGTTAAATTCGTAACCACCTCCGCTGCTCAAATTGCTAACAGTGTTCCGTCCCCGCGGTGCGTAGTTAACATACGGTTGCGTCTATTTCAACCCAGGGTCTTGAACACCACCAACCGAACAATTACAATCTGCCCTGTAGCGTTTTGGATCGCGTTCGCTTGTCTGATCTTCCAAGCGAGAGTAGGGTCTGCAGTTCAACCAGCTCAAGCAACCCTTGTTCGGAGGTCCAGCAGTGGAAAGGATTGGTGCCAAACTTCATGCTGTCAGACAGAAGTGGGGACTAACCTTACGTGAAGTAGAAGATCGAAGCGTCCGGCTCGCTGAGGAGTGGGGCAATCCCTCCTTTCGTATCTCTGCAAGCTGGTTGGCGCGCATTGAACGCGACGATCGCGATCTATCCGCGTCAAAATTGATTGTCCTGGCGGTCATTTTCAGCATACCTGCTGACCAACTGTTGGCGTTGTACCCCGCGGGGAATGGGAGCACACCCAGCTATGACAGGGTCTCTAGCCCTAATACGACCCTGCTGCTGACCGACGGGCTCCTGGCCGAACAAGCAAGATCGTGGCTTCCCGAAGATATTATCTCCCAGCCGATTCCTGAGAGAACAACACTTCTCCCACCTGAGGATTACTTGCCCAGCCATTATCGCTACGGCGTCCTTGGTGAACAGGACAACCCTCTTGCTCCGATGATTCGGCCGGGAAGCTTTCTTTTTATCAACACTCAACGACGGGCCATCGCACACCGCCGGGAGTGGACAAACGAATTTGACCGGCCGGTCTATTTCCTTCTTACTCACACCGGTTATATCTGTGGTTGGTGCGATCTCGATAAAGAGGCGGAGTGGTTAACCCTGGTTCCACACTCCTTGTCTTATGCTTCCGCCACCCGCTGGAGATACAGGAAAGACGTTGAAGTGATTGGCCGGATTGCCGCGGTGCTTCAGCGCCTGGAGGAAGTTCAGCCTAAAGCTCGTGCTTGACGCGCAGTATTCCTTCTCTCGATCGATCGCCTTCCCGTTTGCCTATAAGGCTTTTTGCAAGTCGGCGAACATGGGCAGGTTTCTATACTGAGGTAGGGCGAGAACATATCGCGTCATGAGGTAATATGCTACGGCAGCACGTTGGGCATTCATAAGGATGGAACTCTCCAACTTGCCCGACTTCGCAGCGCTCCTCAGCCTTTCCACATGCCACTCAATCTCCCGGGCGCTGAGGCGCAGCTGCTCTGCAACAATGAGCGCCTCCGGATACCATTGCTGTACATAAAATGCCATATCGATCAGGACGGTACCATTCGATTCCAATGCCTCAATACCGTTCCAACCGCCGATGAGATTCCATACCTCTGCTGACTCCAGCGTTGCGCTGGTCTCGTCCTTCCTCGGATGTCCAGTTTCATCAATGACGTCCAACGCTATGCGCGAAATTGCGGCCCTATCCACGAAGGTTAAACGGCTTAGTAGGCCTTCCCAGGTTGCCCGGGAAGACCTGCGCGCACGAAGATAGTAGTGTGCCCCAATCGCGGCAAGAAAGACAAAGAGTAGGACTGCACCAGCCAGAAAGTCGATTGTTCGAAGGCTCACTAGCCACTCCGTGAGCGAAGGCTTTGGAGCCGTGATACAGCCAGTACTTGCAAAGCGGACAGTTCTCTGTACATTTGGTCCGACAGCTCCCGGGGCGGTGGCGCATCCTGCCAAAGCGCAACATTCCAATATGCCAGGCAGGCGAAATACACGGCAATCCTAATATGCGCCAGATCGTCGAACAACGCCTGATTGCTCTGGCTCAACCCAAAGTAATTATGCCCTGTCTCGATGAGGAAATCGACCACTGAATACGCCCCTAACCCTTGGCATATTTTCGCGACATGAGCTTTCCATGGCAATCCCACGGTCACGGACAGAGCGATCAAGCCGACAAAGAGTTCGCTCATTAAGGCAGCGGAAAAAAAATTGCCCTTGAGGACGACAAGTTGGATCCCCAACTGCGCCGGCGGATTGGCCAGCCAGGTGAGAGCGCATGCTATCGCAACGCTCAGGCTGAGCAACCACACGAAGCTGCCACGCACGTCCTTCGCCCACCCGCCCAAAGGACGAAAGATGTGCGAGGAGATTTCATAGATAACGCCAAGCTGCAATAGTTCGTCGATTACGGCCAACGACCAATATACGTAGAAATAGGTTGCCATCGTTGCAAAATGATGGAGTGCATATAGCACAATCGTTCTCGCAACATTCGCCGTAATATACGTGGTGAAGATCGGGAACGCCAAGGCGCGCTTCCGGAACCAAAGGACAAACAATAACGCCAGATTTGCAACAAAGCCGGCCGCCCACATCAGGAAATCAAGACCGGTCAAATGCATTTTACGCTCTCCCCTGCGTGGGCGGCCCTTCCCAACGAGTTTACGCTAAGCCAAGCAAAGCAAGCATCGAGTGAACCATGCCGGGTGATGACGGTTCTGGGTCCGTTCCTGATACAGCCACGACGACGTGGGCGCCGGGCACGGACTTGGATCCGAGGCTGAAGCCGTGAACAACCGGGGCGATTGTGGCGGCGAACAAAAGGGCGATAGCAAAAGCCTGAGCAGAACGCTTAACCATGGAAGATCTCCTTCGCAGCGCAAATGTGCACTGCGCGGAGACTAGGGACTTCGTTCACAAATTCCGACAAGTTTGGACCGCCTGTGGCGTAAACGCCAAAGTTGAGCACAGATAACCGGTTATCTGTCTCGCAAAGACAGCGCCGGTAAGTCCATGCGGTTTGAAGTCAGATCAGCAGATCTTCAATCGATTGCTTGTAGTTATGTTTCGGATAGGACACAGAAATGTAGATTTAATTGATATTTACAAAAGTTAAAAGTTGATAAACAGATCACCTTAGGGAATACCCTCCCGTCGATGTCAATACTCAGCCTTCTCTCCAGACTGTGTTCAAGTCGTCGACGGGCGTCTCGAGAAAGCGAAGAACAGACCTGGCAGCTTTCCTGGCAGATCGAGGAAGCCGCCCAAAAGCCGTCTCGAACGTCCCTGGTTCTTCCCCGATGTAGGATGCTTCTCAAAATCCAGGGCTGTTTAGGAAAGTGTTGCTAAAGGAAAAACACGCCACTCGTTGCGTGGCGGCGGCTCTTTGCCGCTACATCAGCCGAATTCCGTACTGCTTTTCGCCCAAGATTGGGTGCAAGGCGTTCGCTCTACCCGGTTTGCGGTCTGCGATCCGTCGCGCCAACTCAGCGGGTGAGGTCCGTTCCCCGATACCCGCTGGCCTGGTCCGGGCGGAAAGCCCTCACCAGCAAGCCGGCGAGCGTTCAAAAGGAAGTTGGGTTCACCCTTCGAGAATGGCGTGGCCGGCTGACCGGTCACGAGGCTGACCAAGCCGCGGTAAAGCACGTGAGGCGCCCACCGATCTTGCCCCGCAGTTCAAAGCAGCCGCCCGCGGGGCGTCAAGCCCGGGGATGCGCACTTGTTGCTCATGCGTCACGTACAGAGTGCCTTTCTCGTGGGACATTACAACTACTTGCTGGTTGTGGTGTCGGTGTCGATCGCAATGCTATCCGCTTATGCCACGCTCGATCTTGCAGAACGGGTAACCTGCGCCCAGGGAAACAGCCGCCTCTTATGGCTGAGTTGTGGCGCGATCGCGATGGGAACAGGCATCTGGTCAATGCACTATATCGGGATGCTCGCATTCAGGCTGCCGGTGACGGTGATGTACGACTGGCCGACGGTTCTACTTTCTCTCGCTGCGGCTATTTTTGCTTCCTTCTGCGGACTATTTTGCGTTAGTCGAAAGAGGATGGGGACGCTCGTTACCATCGCGGGCGGTACTTTCATGGGCGGTGGCATTGCGGCAATGCACTACGTCGGGATGGAAGGCATGCGGCTCGCGGCGATGTGCTCCTACTCGCCGGTTCTCGTAACAGTGTCCGTAGTGCTGGCCATGGTCATTGCGTTTGTCGCTCTATGGCGGGTTTTTGCCTTACGCAGTGTAGCCCACTGGAATCACAGCAAAGCGATCAACGCCTTTATCCTGGGAGCAGCTATCCCAGTCATGCACTACGTTGGGATGGCGGCTGCACATTTCACTCCGGCTCCTCTCCAGCCCGCCGCTCTCGCCCACGCGATCAACATCTCCGACCTGGGCGTGGCCAGCGTCACTTTAATCACTGTCCTGATGTTGGGATTGGTTTTCATCACCTCGACTGTCGATCGCAAATTCAGCCGGCAGACGTTGGCTCTCGAAGGCAGTGAGCAACGCTACCGCTTGATCGTGGAATCCACATTCGATGCATTCTTTGCTCTTGACGAGTCCCGCCGTATTACGGATTGGAGCACCCAAGCAGAGTCGATGTTCGGTTGGGCCCGGGCTGACGCCATCGGAAAAAATGTGGGCGAACTATTCCCCGCTCACAACGGCGGGGAAAGCACGGAACATACGCTGCGCGCTCTTCTCGCCAGGAAAGCTGGGCGCCTCCAGAAGAGAATTGAGCTGACGGCCCGCCACCGCGATGGTCATGAGTTCCCCGCCGAGGCCGCCATCTCTTCCCTACAGCTGGGAGAACGTAGCCTGTTTACTGCCTTCGTTCACGATGTAACGAAACGAAAGAAAGAGGAGCGGGAGAAGGAAGAGGCCAAAGCTGCAGCCGAAGAAGGAAGCCGGGTCAAAAGTGAGTTCCTGGCGAACATGAGCCACGAGATCCGTACCCCATTGAACGGCGTGATCGGTATGACCGATCTTGCACTCGAAACGGAACTGACACGTGAGCAGAGGGATTACCTGGAGACCGTAAAATTGTCCGCTGACTCCCTGTTAAGCGTAATCAACAGTATCCTCGACTTCTCCAAGATCGAAGCCGGAAAGGTTGACCTGGAAGCGCTGGATTTCGAACTGCGCGACTGCATGGAAGCGGCCTTGAAGACGCTGGCGCTTCGCGCCGACTAGAAAGGGCTGGAGCTCCTTTGCGACGTAACTGCCGAGGTGCCGGAAACGGTCATGGGCCATCCAGGTAGGCTGCGTCAAATTTTGGTCAACCTGGTTGGCAATGCAATCAAGTTCACCGATCAAGGAGAAGTTGACTTGAAGGTAGAAGTCGAGCGTACGCAAGGTAATCAAGTTACGCTTCATTTTGTCGTTTCCGACACGGGTATAGGCATTGCTCCAGAAAAAGCAGAATCGATCTTCAAATCCTTTGCCCAGGCAGACACCTCGACCACCCGCGAGTATGGCGGGACTGGTCTTGGGCTCACTATCTCGAAACGCCCGGTCGAACTCATGGAAGGACGAATCTGGATCGAGAGCGAACCAGGCGTTGGATCGCACTTCCACTTCACCATCCAGATCGTCCGCTCTGAAGCCAAGCTGAGCACGGGGGATGGGATTACTCCCCCCGAGATGCTGGCCGGAATCAAGGTACTGGTGATCGATGACAATCGAACCAACTGGAAGATTCTGGAAGGCCTGCTAAAGAGCTGGGGCATGGAGCCAACCGTGGTACCCAGCGCCGAAGAGGCTTTGATCGCACTGGATGAATTCAACCAATCAGGGCAATCGTTCCAGCTGATCGTCACTGACATGCACATGCCGAAAATGGACGGATTCGGCCTGGTTGAAAAGATAAAACAGAGCGGCGGATCCGCGACAGCCACCATCATGATGCTTACTTCTGGTGGGCATCGCGGAGACGCGGCGCGCTGCCAGCAGTTAGGTGTGGCCGCCTATCTGCTCAAACCGGTGAGGAAAGTGGAATTACGTGAGGCAATCGCGAAGATGATTGGAGCAAGAGACCAGAGCCCCGCTGCCCCCGCAACCATGATTACCCGCGATTCGTTGCAAGAGGAGCGTGACCCTGTGAAACGACTCGATATACTTCTGGCGGAAGATACGTAGGCGCAATGTCCATCGACGGAGCAGTTAGCGAGCAAACGCCAGAGGTTTTCCTGAGTCAAGCGGACCCGGCATAGTACCGGGCTAAGTTGGCAGGCCGTGACCGGCTCGTGATCGCAGAGCAGCAGCTGCAGTCGCTTGCGGATATCTCTTTAATCAATAAACCAGAGGCGCCAGTGGGACAGCATAGGCTGCCGTTCTTGAGTTAGCCTCGCTAACCGGTGACTAACAGCACTCTCACCGTCTGAGTGGATGGATACCGCCTTTGGATGTGGGTGAGCATAGAAATCCGGAGTTGACACACTGATTCAAGTTCGCGGGCGGCACCGGGTACGAAGAACGAGGCGAACAGCCCGGCAGAGGCAATTGGTTCGAGCAGCAGGAGTGATCCGCCAAGGCGTTGCGCAGTCACGCAGAAGGGTTTGGGATCGACATCTTCCAATCGCGGTTCCGGCGGTTCCTGGCTAAGGTTGTCCCGTACTCGAATACTCGCCGCTGTCATTTGCCACACCTGCCGCGATACCGCGTGCAGGCTGACCCAGCTTTTGAGTCCTGCGTGGCCAGGGGATCTCCCCTATATATCTCACTCTTTCGACGCGCCGCCAGTTTGGTATGGGCATGGAAACATTCCGTCCGGAGCCCGGGTGTATGTTGGTGCTCCCATCTCGAACTGTCCACTGGTTTGTAAATGCAAACACAGAGTTTCGTGATCGTGAATGGGAATTTCGCATCGCTCGTGGTGATGCTTTGAATAGGGGGAAATGTTGGTTGCCGGCTCGGACGAACAGGCGCTTGCTCTCTGCCTGTGGCAACGAACGCGGAGGAGCCAATGGCCTGCTCAACTGTTCCCTGGAGTTTATTGATGGGACATGTTGTTGAGCCACCTCCCACTACTAAATAGCAACAATGCACTATCTACAGCAAGATTACGCTATAAACTCTTGTCGACCTGATGCACAAATGGAGAAGACTGAGTGACATGAGCGAAGCTCTACAGGACCGACCGCAAGGCGCCTCTTCGATCAGCGAGCCCTTTACGGCATTTTGTATCTCACCGGCAGTCGCCACTGAAAGCCCGGGCCAAACTACAGAAATCTCGGAAGGAGACTTGAATATGCCAACGCTCATCGAAACAACTACCAAGGACTATCCGGTTCACTACTCAACCGCAAAGATCGACAATCTGGATGTCTTTTATCGTGACGCGGGCCCGAAGGACTCCCCAGTTCTTCTCCTGCTACATGGATTTCCGACTTCATCGAACATGTTCCGTAATTTGATTCCCCGGCTCGCCGGCGCGTTTCGTGTGGTTGCGCCGGACTTCCCCGGCTTTGGGTTGACGACCATGCTCGATCACAAAGAGTATTCGTACACCTTTGAGAACCTGATGAATGTTGTGGACGGTCTTGTCGAACATCTCGGCATCAAACAGTACTCGATGTATGTGATGGACTACGGCGCTCCGGTCGGATATCGGCTTGCGCTCCGTCATCCCAAACGCGTTCAGGCGCTCATCGTTCAGAATGGCAACGCGTACGATGAGGGCCTGCGGGAGTTTTGGGACCCTATCAAGAAGTATTGGAACGAGGCGACCTCCACGAATCGTGAAGGAATTCGCTTCCTGGTTGAGCCGAAGGCCACGAAGTGGCAGTACGAAAACGGCGTGAAAGACACGAGCCTCCTGGACCCCACGACCTGGACATTGGATCAACTCGGTCTGGACCGGCCCGGCAATGCCGAGATACAACTCGATCTATTCTATGACTACGGCACCAATGTGCCTCTGTATCCGGCTTTTCAGGAGTTCTTCCGCAAATTCCAACCGCCCACGCTCATTGTTTGGGGGAAGAATGACTTTATCTTCCCACCTGAGGGTGCTCATCCGTACAGCCGCGATTTGAAGAATGTAGAAACACACCTGCTCGATACGGGCCATTTTGCACTGGAGACACACGGTGATGAGATCGCGAGTCGGATCCACGGATTTCTGAAAAAGAACGGCATCGCGCGCGACTAATTCCTCTAAGAGTGAGGCGGACCACCAAGGCCCGCCTCACGGAAAAGCTATGGCTCATCGAGGGCGCAGTGGTGAATGAACCGATAACCGGCTTCTTCAAAGCCTCTGGAGTAATAACTCGTGAAACTCATGATTGGAGTGGCCGTCAGCTTCATCGTCGGAGCCGGGTGCCGGTTCTTCGACATTCCGGTCCCGAGCCCGCCGGTAATTCCCGGTGCACTGCTGGTGCTCGCGATGACCATCGGCTATTCCGCATGCAACAAGTTTCTGAATGGCAAAGGAGAGTTTGCGAGCACCTCGCATCTCTGCGGTGGGCCAACAGGCGCATCGGTTATGAATGCTGAACAACAACGCATGAAATGGAGAAGAGACAACGAGCGACTCGATGCAAAACCTGATTTCAGCGTTTGCCCGGGAGACGGCCTCGCTAAAAGCCCGCAAGGCTGAAGACAGTGGCGAAACCGTGCGGAGTTCCTCAATGGGCCGTGAAAACGTAAGCTTCCAAACTCCTTAACCAACTGGAGGGGACGAATATGACGCGGGATGATGCGAAGCTACTTGCGGCAAAGCGGGCCGTGGAGTTTATCTCCAACGGCATGAAGGTGGGGTTGGGGACTGGTACGACGGCAACCCTGTTCATCCGGGAACTGGGCAAGGCGGTCCAGGGTGGATTGCGCATTGAGGCTATCACGACCAGCGACGCGAGTTCGGAGCTCGCGAGAGAGCTGGGTATTCCGCTTACGAACTTCGAGGAAACCCTGGTGTTGGACGTGAACGTGGATGGCGCCGACGAGGTCGCGCCGGGACTTGCCCTGATCAAGGGCGGTCACGGAGCGCACCTGCGGGAGAAGATTGTGGCTTCGGCGGCGCAGCAGTTCATTGTTGTTGCCGATGAGGACAAGGTAGTTCAAAAGCTGGGCAGATTTCCGCTTCCGGTCGAGGTGATCCAGCTGGCACTGCCGCTGGTGAGCCGCCGGCTGAAGGATCTAGGCTTGAATCCGGTGCTGCGTCCGACGGTCAAAGGCACGGGGCCGTGGATCACCGATGAAGGCAATGTGATCCTGGACTGCCACTGCGGGGTGATCGACGAGCCCGACGAACTAGCGGCGGAAATCCGCAACATGGTTGGTGTTGTCGAGCATGGGCTGTTTCTGGGCATGGCTACGATGGCGCTGGTTGCGGGTGAGGACGGCGTACGGGAACTGCGGCCTTAACTGCAGGGATGGAGTGCTCCGTGCCGGTCTTCGCTGAGGCCGGCATCGTCGGCGTCGCCGCATGCATCATTCGACGTAACCCAATCATCCTGGTGTGCGAAGGTATCGGAGGACGTCCGCATGCTGTCCACGTCCACCCAGGACTAAGGTCCTGGGACATTCTCAGCCATCCCTGCGGGACTGAACTCATAAATGCGGGGGCTGTGCTCTACCGGGTTTATTGCAGGATCGGCACGCCGCCGAGACTGCTCTCGATGCGTGCCTTCCACTCGGCGGGCCCGGTCTGGTGGACGGAGGTACCCTTCGAGTCGACCGCGACCGTGACTGGCATGTCGACCACCTCGAACTCGTAGATCGCTTCCATGCCGAGGTCTTCGAACGCGAGGACGCGCGAATGCTTGATCGCCTTGGAGACCAGGTAGGCGGCGCCGCCTACGGCCATCAGGTAGACGGCCTCGAACTCCTTGATCGCCGCGATGGCTTCGGGGCCGCGCTCGGCCTTGCCAATCATGCCCAGCAGGCCGGTCTCGGCGAGCATCTGGCGGGTGAACTTGTCCATGCGCGTAGCCGTGGTTGGGCCGGCCGGTCCGACCGCCTCGTCGCGCACCGCATCAACAGGGCCAACGTAGTAGATGAAGCGGCCTTTGAAATCGACGGGAAGCTTCTCGCCGCGGTTCAACATGTCGGACATGCGCTTGTGTGCAGCATCGCGGCCGGTCAGCAGCTTGCCTGAAAGCAGCACCACCTCGCCCGGCTTCCAGGTCTTCACATCCTCATGCGTGATGGTGTCGAGGTTGACGCGGCGTGCGGTTTGAACGTCGTAGACAAGCTTTGGCCACGCGTCGATCGACGGTGGGTCGGTCATCACCGGGCCTGAGCCGTCAAGGCGTATGTGCAGGTGCCGGGTGGCCGCGCAGTTCGGAATCATCGCGATCGGCAGGTTGGCCGCGTGGGTGGGAAAGTCCTTGATCTTGACGTCGAGCACGGTGGTCAGGCCGCCCAGCCCCTGAGCGCCGATGCCGAGCTGGTTCACCTTCTGGTACAGCTCGATGCGCAGCGCCTCTATGTTGGTGTTGGGGCCGCGCGCGATCAGCTCCTGCATGTCGATGGGGTCCATGAGGGACTCCTTCGCCAGCACCATTGCCTTCTCCGCAGTGCCTCCGATGCCGATGCCGAGCATGCCGGGCGGACACCAGCCGGCGCCCATGCCGGGGAGCGTCTTCAGCACCCAGTCGACCACCGAGTCGGAGGGATTGAGCATGGCGAAGCGGCTTTTGGCCTCCGATCCCCCGCCCTTTGCGGCCACGGTTATATCGACTGCACCGCCTTCGACCAGTTCGACCACCACCATCGCGGGGGTGTTGTCGCCGGTGTTGCGACGGGTGAATGCAGGGTCGCGGAGCAGGCTCGGGCGCAGCGTGTTGTCGGGATCCTTCCAGGCGCGGCGAACGCCTTCATCGACCATCTGCTGCAGGGTCATCATGCCGTGCTCGACCGAGGGCTCCCACTGAACGGTCATGCCCACTTTGACAAAGGCAGTGACGATGCCGGTGTCCTGACAGATGGGCCGGTGGCCCTCGAAGCACAGGCGCGAATTGATGAGGATCTGCGCTATCGCGTCCTTCGCGGCGTGGCTCTGCTCGAGGTCGTAGGCGCGGGCCAGGTTGGTGATGTAGTCGACCGGATGGTAGAAGCTGATGTACTGGAGCGCATCCGCTACGCTCTGAATGAGATCGTCCTGCTTGATGATGGCCATAAATAATTGAGTCTCGGGTTGAAGGCTGGTTCTGAGCTCAAGGAAATGATGGTATCTGTTTATGGAGCTATGCTCAAGGGGTTGGGGCAGAGGGGAACCCGCAGGTCCCTCCGCTGCAGTTCCACGGCAAGCCGGGACAGGCGGGATGACAAGGTGGAGGGTGGCGACCTCTATTAGAGCGGGACTATTCGACTTCTTGAGCGCAGCGGAAGCCGAGAGTCCCCGACCGGTCATAGCTCGGCGCCATCAAGAGCAGCTTGCCATGCTGATCATTTCGATAGGCCTCGGGAAAGTACCAAATGGAACCTTGTGGCTGGTAATAGTTCCCACCACGCAGAATGCCGCCGCGCGTATGATCGTCGACATATTCGTCGGTCCATTGCCAGACGTTGCCGACCATATCCATCACACCGGATGGACTCGCTCCCGCTGGATGAGCATCCACGTCATCGGGCGACGTCAACGTACGTCCTTTATCAGGCACAGGAACATTGGCCGAATTCCAGGCGTTTCCCCAGGGATAAAGGCGGTTCTCTTCACCACCCTGCGCTGCATACTGCCACTCCCACTCATGGGGCAATCGCTTGCCTGCCCACTTGGCGTAGGCGCGTGCATCTTCAAGCGATACCCAGGTCACAGGCTTTTTGGCCCATCCCTCAGGATAGGAGCCGTTCTTCCAGTCGCGAAGAAAATTCAGGTCGTCCTGAGGATGATAGTGAGTAGCGTCGAGAAACTTCTTGAAGCCGGCATTCGTGACCGGGTACTTATCGAGATAAAACGTATCCACGTGCATGCGATGCTCGTGAAATCGCCGGGGCGAGTCCTCCCAGGGGTACTGCACGTCCACGCCAACGTCGTCCGATCCTTCAATTTCGATGCCCTGCACTTTGAAGACATAATCCCCGGCGGGAATCTTTACCATTCCTTCAGGGACTGCCGCCGCGGGTTTGGTCTTGTCGATCTCCACTAACTGCTGTCCCAGGGGCTTCCACTCTTTGGCATAGGAAGCGAGCGGTTCTGCGGTCATGCTCTTCATGCGCGACATCAGTTCATGGATGCCGGCTTCGGGAGTGCCGTGCACGGCCATCACTGCGCCCATCCCATGGGCCTCGATGGAAAACGAAAGTACCGCTTCTTTTCCCTCACGCTCCGGCGTCAGTTCCACACCGTGGTACAGGTCGAAATAGCGAACTCCATCTTCCGCCGGGACCGACATTTGCCGGCCCTTCACATCGTATTCATTGCGATTCACAATCGTCCAGACGGTGCGACTCTCCAGCGGCCAACGGCTGGCGAAGACGCCATACATGTGCATGGGAGAAAACGGCTCCCAACCCGCGCTCGCAAAGAACGGCGCTACCGCGCGCTCGATCGTCGCCATGCGCCGCGTGGCTTCTGCGTCGCGAGGGGTCACCCCGTTCCAGATGCCCCACACGTTTTCCCAGCTTTCCCAACCTTCTCCATTGAAAAACGCGAATTGCAGATCGTCGGTTTTATCGCGATTCCAGCGTCCCTGAATATTGACCTGGTGCCTTGGCTCCAGCCAGCGATAGCGATCAACGGTAGGCACGAATTGAAACTTATATTGTCCCCAGGTGAGCACATCCCAGGCCAGTGCCTCGTCCGCAGGGCCGCCCTCCGGCTCAAATGCCAGCGGATGCCCTACCGCATCGGCGGCCAGTGAAAAAGCCAGCGGTACGCCATCCTGGGTATCACCGTTGATGCCGTCCGCGTCAATCTCCTTCATCAGGGCGGCAATCTCTACCGGCCAGGACTTCTCCGGCTCACGCGTGCCCTGGTCCCACATCATCATGGGAAACAGAACGCGCACTCCACGCTTGTGGAAGTCTTCCACCATTTGGCGAACGCCCGCCACCCCACCCGGCATGGAACGAATCATGTCATGTTGATTGCGATCGTCGATGCCCATGTTGGGGTAGGTGGGCCAGATGAGCACTGCGTCGATGCCTCCGTACCGCTTATCGAGGTCATCGAGATAACGGTCGACGGTATATTTGTGGGCCACTGGATCGTAGAAATATCGATCCTGCACCATCATCTGCGGCTGGATGAATGCGGACTGCGCCCATTGCAGCGCGGGCAGGTGGTATCGCGCATCGTCAAAGCCGATGCGGATCCGGCGTTCGCTGCGCCAATGCGTGACATCGGTCAGCCATTGCTGATGAGTTACGTCCGTGCAGGGTGTATAGCCACCTTCCCACGCACCCTTGAGGGTGAGGCAGGTGGGCGGAGGAATCTGCTGATTCACCGGATTGTATTGTGTATCCTGAGCCAGCGTGGGGAGGGTGCATGCAGCCGCGGCCAAAGCAAGAGCGGCAATCTTTTTCATTCCCGTCGTTTCAATCGACATGTATCTGCCTTTGAACAATGACCATCGAGTGACCAGCTAGAAAAGGGGCGCCAGGGCCACCAGCGTGAGCCCCACCAGAAACAAGACAAACATCCAGAACAGGTAGCTCTTGGCACGGGACGAAGCGGAAGAGAACTCACGCCAGATGAAGACACCCCAGGCGGCGGAAACCATCGTGGCCCCTTGCCCAATGGAGTAGGAAACAGCCGGCCCAACAATGTGGGCTCTCGATGCGACAAAGTTGAAGACCCCCCCGGTGCACCAGATCACGCCGCCCAATATTCCCCACCCATGCCACCGTGCAGGAGCTGCCGTAAAACCTGCCATGGATACGGGGCTCTGGGCATCGAGCGGCTTGCGCATTAAAAGGTAGTTGAACGGAATGGCGCAGAGCGCTACCCCCAGCACGAAAAAGAAGGACGTAGCATAGGGCCCGGGGGCGCCCACCCCGGTCATGGCACGGGACACGAAGGGATAGAAGGTTCCCATCAGCAATCCGGCGATCAGGCTGATCACCACACCTCTGCGGCTGGTCGCCTGGTGTTCCTGTTCGCGGAGACGATAGGCGATCGCATCACACACGATGGCGCCCACCACCAGGGCGATGCCGCCGAACAGCATAGCCGGGTTTCCATGGGGAGCCAATAGGTAGCTGCTGCCAGCGCCGATGACCAACGCCAACCCGATCCCGACTGGAAAGGCAACCGCCAGCCCCGCGATCTCGATGGCTGCCACGAGCAACAGGTTGGCCACATTGAAGATCACTCCCCCAATCAGCGCCCAAACGATATGAGATGCCGGTGCGGCCTCGACATCAGCAAGGAACGATACTCCCGTGGAGCCGGCGGTTCCCAGGGTGAACCCCCAAAGCAAGGCACCCACGATCAACCCAATCACGTAATCCCAGTAGAAAAGCTGGAACCGGTACCCGGGGCATAACTTGACCGTGTTGGCCCACGATCCCCAGCAGAACATGGTGAGGATCATGAAAGAGAGAGCAATGGAGTAGGTTTCGGGCTGGTACAAGCTGTGATCTATCCTTTCGTTAAGCCTAGGGTACGCGGAACACAACTTTTCGACGAGCGAGATAATTGATCACTTTACAACCTCTGGCATTTTCGTGCTACGCCTGGCAGGAGCCGACATGATTACCCTGCCCGCTCTCCCTGCCTCAACCTGGAAATCAGAGCGATGGCAAGGTTGGTCAAAAAGGTCATCGACTCAGTCAGGTTTGGACGGTGATCCGACGGCTGCGATGACCGTACCCATGAAGAGGCGACGGCAGCAAGTGCTTTCGTCACTTTGGGGAGGAGAGATGAGGTAATTTACTTCGCGCACGAAGCCAAGCCCATTTTAGGAAGTGCACCCAGATAACATTCCCGATCTGGAACGCAGACGTTCAACCGGTTGAATGTATGTAGGTTATCGCCGTGTTTTTATTTAGTCTCATATTACCGGCTGCTTCAAACGCTCAACCGGCCGGCGATGACTGAGTCCAGTATCACGGGGAGATACTTGCGAAGCTGGCAGCATCGACTTACAGTTGGCTTCTCAATAACCGAAGACTTGCTGATAGGCAAGCCGCATCTTTGCAGATGAGCAGCGGATGGTTTGCCCGGTTAGTTGGCTGTCTTTTTAGTAAGTGCAGCTTGCTTTGCTAACTCAGCATGGCGAAGCCCTGCTCTTTATTACCACCTATTGCCAGTGCGACGGTGCGATGGAACGCGGGGGTGGTTGTGAATCTTACGACAGCGGGTAAACAAGCAGCGGGTCAAGCATCTCTATCCCCGGCAATCAATGACGCTGCATGCAATCGCAACTGGTATGCGGTCTTTACCGTTCCGCAAAACGAAAAATCTGTAGTGAAACATCTCGATGTACGGGAGATTGAATCGTTTTGCCCTACTTACGAAACCATCCGGGTCTGGAAGAACAGGCAACGGATGAAACTGATCTTACCGCTGTTTCCGAGCTACCTATTTGTCCACATCCATCCCAGGGAACGAGACAAGGTTCTTCAGTCCCCTGGTGTCTTACAGATTGTGGGCAAGAAAAGAGAGCATTTGCCTCTTCCAGATGCCGAGATCGAATTTCTTCGCTCCGGGACCGGCAGGCAAAAGATTGAACCGTATCGCGAGCTTGTCATTGGCGACAGAGTCCGCATAAAGAGCGGCGTCATGCAGGGTGTTGAGGGAACTCTTGTGAGAAGAGGCAGCAGCCTGCGGTTCGTGCTGACCATCGAATTGATCAACCAGCATGCTGCAATCCAGGTGGATGCCGCGGAACTGGAACCTCTAAACATTTGAATCCGCCGCTCGTTCCTCCCGTCGGAATCAAGCTTTATCCCATATCTCAGGTAGGCCCCCGCCACTTTCAGGCAAAGCGGTAAAGGTTCAGATGCCGGTCGTACTTAAAAGCTCAATGCGGACCGAAAAGCTTATCGAAGCGGCAACGAAGCTGTTTGCGCGCCAGGGATATCACAGGACCAGTACGCGACAGATAGCCCACCTTGCTGGTGTCGGCGAAAACACGCTGTTCCGGCAATTCAATCATAAAGAGGAACTGTTCTGGTCGGCTCTCCATTATCACGCTTCAGGATTCAAGCTTTGCCGTGACCTGATGGACGGGCTCACGCAATGCGATTCTCCGCACGTTGTTCTGCCCAAGATCCTGGATCTGCTTACAGAGATGGCGAGCTATAAACCGGAGTTGCTGCGGCTGATCGCGATTGCGTTCCTTGAGCTGCATTGGAAGGCAGATGAATTCGGCAACGAGTATCTATCCCCTGGATTGATACAGATAAGCCAGTACCTGGAAACAAATATCAAGCAGGGAAAACTGCCCCGCGTGGATCCCGAAATCCTGACAACAGCCTTGATGATGACAACCTTCGTTCACCCGGGGGTTTCCAGGCTGATCGATCGCAACCACCCCTTACATCAAGGCTCTCCCGGGGCTAGCCGCACGTACTCGAGCTTCTGGCTTGCCCTGCTTGCTCCCGGGTAGCGGCGATAGCATCGCGACTAGAACGGATCAAACGGTGATACTCCCTTGAAACAAGAGACGCCTATTTTTCCTCTTTATGAAGCACACACTGTTTCTTTTTGTCCTCCTATCCTGCACGTTCTGCGAAGGCCAGTCCGTTCTCACCACGCCAACGGAATCGACCCGGTCCGCGCCGGGTTCCTCAACCGCGCTCCCAACCGAGGCTGGTTCGGCTCCTATGCGTTCATCGCAGCAGACAGGTGAGAGAACAGATATCGATGGCGCCGGCAATCCGTTTTCGCCAAACCCGGCACCCATTCCGGCTCCGTACAGGTTTGTTGGGCCCATCACCACCAAGTCTGATTTTGAGCGGTTCGCCGAGGACGGCACCGGACGCCGCCTTCCCGTATATGGGAGGCGATTGTTCGACGAGGTACCCACCACTTTCGCACCGGTAGAACGGGTTCCGGTTCCCAGTGATTACGTCATTGGACCGGGCGACGAGTTGTTGATACGGGCCTGGGGAAAGATCGGCCTTGATTCCCGGGTAACGGTGGATAGAAACGGGCAGGTGTATCTGCCCCGCGTAGGAACGTTAAACGTAGCCGGTTTGCGCTATGACCAGTTGGAGGGATATTTGCATGCAGCCATCAACGCCCTGTTCAAAGACTTTGAACTGAATGTAGCCCTGGGGCAACTGCGGTCGATCCAGATTTTTGTTTTGGGCAGTGCCCGGCAGCCCGGCGCCTACACCGTCGGTTCCTTGAGCACGCTGGTCAACGCGCTTTTTGCCTCCGGGGGACCCTCGGCAACCGGATCTATGCGACATATTCAGCTGCGGCGCGGGGACCGGCTGCTGGCCGAATTCGATATCTACGATCTGGTGCAGAAGGGCGATAAGTCGCATGATGTTCCCTTGCTTCCGGGCGATGTTATCTATATTCCGCACATCGGTGCGCAGGTAGCCATCAGCGGAAATGTCAACGAACCCGGAATCTATGAATTGAAGGGCGAGACGACGGTGGCTGCGGCCCTGGAGGGTGCAGGCGGGCTGACCAACCTGGCGGGAGCCGAGCGAGTTTTGCTGGAGCGGATTGATAACCACAGCAGCCGCCGGGTGGAAGAGTTTCCGCTGGACGCGGCGGGATTGGCAAGGCTGCTCCAGGATGGGGATCTGCTGCGGATCTATCCCCTTTCACCCAAGTTCGAAAATGCGGTGAGCCTGCGCGGGAATGTGGCCCAGCCCGGCCGCTATGTGTGGAAAGAAGGCATGCGGGTTTCGGATCTGATTCCCTCCCGTGATTTTCTGATCACGCGCGATTTCTGGAACCGGCAGAACCAACCAACCCCACGCAATACGGATCATCCCTTCGGAACCCAGCGTGCCGGCCAAGCGGGATATCCCCAGACCGGCCAGAGGGGAAACCGGCGCACGGATCAGTCTGGGAAGGAACGTTCCAACCAGTCGGGTAACCGGCCCTCCGACCAGTACGATCAATACAACCGCCAGGCCACGGACGAGTACGGCAATCCGCGCACGCGACCGTTCGGCAGCCAACCGGTGGACCAGTTCGAAGACCAGTTCGAAGACCAGTCCACCGACCGGCCAGGCTATCCGCCGCCCGACCAGTTCGAGGACCAGTCTGCCGACCGTCCCGACGATCAGCGCAATGATATGTCGGGGGCGAGCGATCGATCCGGGAACTCGCGGACGACGATGATTGCCACCGTGGGCCGGAATAATGCCGAGATCAACTGGGAATACGCGGTCATCGAACGGCTGGACGAGCAC
The DNA here is from genome assembly GCA_963785315.1 of uncultured Acidobacteriaceae bacterium. GTDB lineage: Bacteria > Acidobacteriota > Terriglobia > Terriglobales > Acidobacteriaceae > PALSA-350. Next base: position 782,077 of record CAWAUX010000005.1, read on the forward strand.
GATCTGAGTACTCGCCTGATCCCGTTTCGCCTGGTGAACGCAATCGACAACCGGGCCTCCGCGGATAATCAGCTGCTGAGAGCCGGCGACGTGGTTACTATTTTTTCCCGGGCGGATCTTGATTTGCCGGTCGAAAAGCATGCGTCCTTTGTCCGCGTGGGAGGAGAGGTCAATGCGCCGGGGGTGTACCGTGTGCGTCCGGGTGAGACCTTGAGAGACGTGGTAGAGTCCGCTGGGGGACTCACCGCGCACTCCTACCTCTATGCCTCCATCCTCACTCGTGTTTCCACCCGTCATGCGCAAGAGGAGGAACTGCGACAGGCTACTGAGCAGATGCAAAGAGAACTCTTCGCCCGCTATGCGAATTCCACTCCCACTACCGGTCAAACCGGGGCGGACCAACAAGCGCAGCTTGCCTTTCAGCAAAGCGCACTGGCCAGGTTATCTTCGAGCAAGCCGACTGGCCGGGTTGTACTGGAAATGAAATCCGATGCAACCACCACCGCGGACATCCCAGACTTCTCGCTGGAAGATGGGGACACTTTCTACATCCCGCCACGGCTGAGCACGGTACAGGTCGCGGGGTCGGTCTACAACGCGAACGCTTTCCGCCACCAACCGGAGAAGCGGCTGGTCGCTTACCTGAATGATGCGGGTGGCGCCACCCGGGAGGCGGATACAAAGCGCATCTTCGTGATCCACGCCGACGGAACCGTCGTCAGCCGCCAATCCCGCAACAGCCGCGGCTTTGAAAAGTTGACGCTGCTCCCGGGAGACGCCATTGTTGTCCCGGAGAGGCTCAAAGTCTCGTCCAAGATGGCTAACCTTTTGCAAGCAACCCAGTTCGCGTCGCAAACAGCTCTGACCGCTGCCGCGCTCAGCGTTGTTAAGTGAGAGCACCCTCCCAATGATCGAACAGGGTGTCTACAGCAGTCGGACCGGAGCGCCAATCCACCATGATTCGTCATGGGAGCAAGCGCCCGGCGATGGCCATGAAGTCAGCCTGATTGATGTACTTATCCAGCTCGCGTATCGTAAGGCGCTGATCGCGAAGGTAACGGGCCTTGCGGTGCTTGCCGGGGTGGTTCTGGCATTTGTACAACCCGCCCGTTACACCGCTATGACGAAAATCATGCCCCCACAACAGACCCAATCCTCAGTCTCAATGATGATGACTCAGCTGACAAGCGCCGGCGGAAGCCCCCTGGCCGCGCTTGCAGGCAGTGGACTGGGTTTAAAGAATCCCAACGACATATACATCGGTATGCTGACGTCGCGGCCTGTGGCCGACGCGATCATCCAGAAGTTCGGTCTGGCAAAGGTGTACCACGCCAGGGATTTGACACAAGCCCGCCATGAATTAGCGGGTTACACCGAAGTTATTTCTGAAAAGAACGGTTTCATCACCGTATCGGTAACAGATAAGAGTAAGAAGCGCGTCGCCGAGATAGCCAACGCCTATACGGATCAACTTCGCATCCTTACCCAGACCCTTGCGGTAACCGAAGCCTCGCAGCGGCGGCTTTTCTACGAAGAGCAGTTGAAGCAGGCGAAGGATGCGCTGGTCGCAGCCGAGCTTGCCTTTCAGCGCGTTCAACAGCAAAAGGGCCTGGTCCAGTTGGACGCGCAAGCCAAAGTGATGATCGAGGGCATTTCCGCCATTCGCGCACAGATCGCGGCCAAGCAGGTAGAAGTGCAGGCGCTACGCTCTTATTCGACGGAACGGAATCCCGACGTGCAGTTGGCTGACCAGGAATTATCCTCTCTCCAAGCCGAGAAGGAGCGCATGGAACAGAACAACCATGCGCCCGGACTTGCCGGCCTTGGACTTGGAAATGTTCCTGCCGCTGGCCTGGAATATCTTCGCGCTGCGCATGAGGTGGCCTACCGGCAGGCCCTGTTCGACATACTGATGAAGCAATACGACGCCGCCAAACTGGATGAGGCAAAAGAGGCAGCCACCATTCAGGTCCTCGAGCCGGCCATCGAGCCGGATCGGAGATCATCGCCCAAGCGAGCCCTGATAGTATTCCTGTTCACTGGTGCGGGCTTTTTCGCGGGATGCTTTCTGGGGCTGGTTTTGTGGAGGAAGGACGTTGCTCGATCCGATCCCGACGTAGCAGCACAGCTCCGAACGTTGAAGTGCGCCGTTTTCGGGAAAGCAATCGATGCAGCTGCAAGGACAAATCCCTAGATTGAGTCAGTGACAACTTTGTTACGGCATTCATCGCGTATCGAAGAGCAGCAGGCGCCACATCGTAGCCGTTGGCCAGAAAGAAGCAGCGCTGCGAGACATGGGCATCGCCCCAGATCAGATTTACACGATTAATCTGAAAGATGAAGCTGCGACCAAGGGGCGGCTTTCCCGGCTTGAAATAGATAGAGGCCTTTGGACGTTTGTGTACTTGCGGCCGGAATGCATTCGTTTCGCCCGCGATTGCTGAAATCCTTTAATGGTATTCATCGCCCGTGACGCTCAATGTGCAGAGTTCCCCCTGGACAAATGCGTTTCGACCCAATCCGTTGTACCTCCGTCGATTCTGCCTTTTTCTCTACTCACTTTGCTTCGTGCAGGTAATGGCTAGCTCTCAACAGGTTCACCTTGTCCCGCCGCCGCAAGATCGATCCAAACCGTCCTTACGTACAGACTTTAACTGGACGCTAGCTGGCAATGTTGTTTATTCCCTCTGCCAGTGGGGGATGCTATCCGTCCTCGCAAAGGCCGGCAACGCCAGCATTGTTGGCCAATTCGCGCTGGCCCTTGCCATCGCCGCACCGGTGTTCATGTTCACCAACCTGGCACTCCGGGGAGTGCAGGTGAGTGACTCCCGCAAGGAATACGAATTCGGCGATTACTTTACTGTCCGGTTCGTGACGACTTTGGGTGGACTGCTCGTCATCGCGACCCTTGTTCTTCTCTTGCATCTTAGACAATACGACGCGCGCAGTAACGATTCTTATCGCTTTGGCCAAATCTCTTGAATGCGTCAGTGACGTAATTGGCGGTCTGCTCCAGGTATATGGACGCCTTGACCAGGCAGCGGTCAGTTTGATGATCCGCGGTGGGCTCTCGGTGATTGCATTTGGCGGGACATTTCTGTTTAGCCACAACCTGGTGGCGTGTTGTGCCGCGATGTGTCTCGCTTGGGCCGTGGTACTGGTTGGATACGATCTCCGCCGGGCCGCGAATCTGCTCCGCGCCGGCGAGACATACTTTCACTGGGACTGGAGTCCGATCCGCAAATTGGTCGTTCTCAGTTCGCCACTCGGATTCGTGATGATGCTCCTCTCGCTGAATGCAAACATTCCACGTTACACGCTTCAACATTACGGCGGTCCGGCCGAACTCGGCATTTTCGCCTCCTTGGCCTATCTCCTCGTGGCCAGCGGCACTGTAGTGAACGCACTGAGCGTATCGGCAATCGTCCGTCTCTCCTCGATGTTCGCCGTGAACGACTTCGGCGGATTTAAAAGGTTAATGTATAAGCTGGTTGGAGTAGGCGTCGCCATGACCGCTCTTGGACTGCTCTTGGCAGCACTCTTTGGCCGCATTGTGTTGACGCTACTGTACAGGCCGGAGTACGCAGATCGAATGGTCACGTTCCTGATTATGGTGGCGGCTGGCGGCGTGGGCGCGGTGGGTTGCTTTCTTGGAACTGGCGTGACAGCAGCGCGGTGCTTCCTTGCCCAGGTGCCCCTTACCGCGGCTTGCACATTGACTGTCGTTGCGACCACTGTTGTGCTGGTGCCGCGCTACGGATCGGCGGGGGCTGCCTTGGCATTGCTGGGATCTTCGATTGTGCTTGTCGTTGGGTGTGCGGTGGTCTTGCGTATGGCCTTCACATCGGCCCGCAAAGCACAGATCGAATCCTGTCAAAAGCAACCCGGATGATCGCAAGGTTTGAACCGTGATGCGAATGCAATAGACGCGGATGCATGGTTATCCATCGGATAGTGTCTTCGGCAAGACGATAATCCCGGAATACGGCTCTCGAAAAGGTGAGGATTTGGTGACTTTAATACACAACGTGTTCACCCTTCCTTTTGGGAGAGGTCTTCGGCGTAGGTTTTCAAGTGAGAATTATGCTTTTCTCAAGTTCTTGGCATGGCTCTTTGATGTCTATTTTCCGAACCGTGTATGTTGCTGGACGACAGAGCGCAAGCCACGCCTTCGCGGTTTTGGCGGGCACAACGGCGCCTCTCATTTACTCAAACAGATCGCCGGCGTGAATTTATTGGCTACCACAAGAATGTGTCGAGTCATGACATGGTACGGAAGCGACAAAGGTGGATATTTTCATAACTACACAGTACTCTACGAGTCACTTTTCAAGAGACTAAGTACTCAGCCATTGCGCATTTTTGAACTGGGTTTGGGCTACAACGACCTAATGGTGACATCTAATACACGTACCGCCGGCCGGCCTGGTGCATCGCTTCGAGCATGGCGCGATCTGTTCCCAAATGCTCTTATCTATGGCGCCGATATCGACCGTACTGTTCTGTTTCAGGAAAAGAACATCAAGACCTTTTACTGCGATCAGTTGAATTCGGATGCCATCAAGGAACTCTGGGGACAACCCGAACTGTCGGGGGGCGCGGACATTATTATCGAGGATGGTCTGCACACCTTTGATGCGAATGTCTCATTTTTGCGGGGATCGCTCGATCGCGTACGTCCGAACGGATACTACCTTATCGAAGATATCGAGGGCACTTATACGGGAGACTGGCTTGAATTGCTCGAATCGACCTATGCGATGCAATATCCGATGTACGAATTTGTGCTCGCAAGCCTTCCCCACCCGAAGAACAAGACCGATAACAATATGTTAATCATTCACAGGCCGTCCTTGGGCTGCCAGTGAAAGCCCTTCTTCCCATCTGGCGTCTACTCGTTATTACAGCATCACTGTGGGACAAAATTGAGTTGGGCAGTTGGTAAAGTGAAATTCCTGATAACTGGCGGCGAGCTCTGCATTGGGTCTCATGCTGTCCGCAAACCTGTGGCCGCGGGACTGACGGCCAGCAGCACTAGCTACACCGAGTTGGAGTGAGCATGGGCACACAGTCAATCAACGTTGTACCCACCCGCAGCCTGAAGGTAATGAGTACGCACGCTGCCAATAAGGTTGCTCTGAAGCGCATGCTGGGGTTGGTGTCGACCCTGCACTGGAAGGCCCGCTATCCGTGGCTGATGCGATTGTTGGAGAAGTACGAGCACTGCAAGATGAGCGCTTTATGCGCGATCCTGTTGCGCGAAGGGGGGCAACAGGTCTTTGCCGGGCCATTCGCCACCATGTCCCTGCCGGCAAACATCGCAGTGTCTGCGGACCCTAAATATATCCTTGGTTCATACGAGGAGGAACTGCATGACGTTTTGAACCAGATCATCTGCATGGCGCCGGCACATATCATTGATATCGGGGCATCAGGTGGCTACTACGCGGTAGGCTTCGCCATGAAGATCGCCAACACCACGGTAACTGCGTTTGAAGCGGTGGAGGAGCCCCACTGGGCACAGCTTGCCGAACTGGCGAGCAGCAATGGGGTGAGCCGCAAGATCATTCAGCGTGGTTTTTGTACCGCCGATGAGCTCGCCAAGAGCTGCCGGCCGGACTCTTTTATCCTGTGCGACTGTGAAGGCGCCGAAGAAGATATACTGCAACCGCTGGTAATCCCCGCCCTGGCCTCCTGCACCATGCTGGTTGAGCTGCATGAGTGTTACCGCCCAGCCGTTGTGGGTACACTGATCGATCGATTCCGCGAGTCGCATGCCATCAGGATCATCGATGGCACCCACCGTGATCCCTCCAGGTACCTGGCTCTCAAGAGATTTTCCTCGCACTGGCAGTCCAAAGCCTTGAGGACGTTCGCTGGATTCAGAAATCATCAAGGGTCGTCTTTGCCGCGCGCTACATGCTGCTCACGCCGAAGCATTGAGCTCGGCCATCGGTTTGGAAAGAAGAGTCGTATGCATGGAGACATCGGCGTGGCTGGCAGAGTGTGATCCGAAGGTTCTCCTGAATCCGCTTATCAAAGGTTGCCTCTCGAATATTAACTTAGCAAAAGAGGGCCAATAATATGGACATCCCCGATTGGCTTGCAGAGTCTGGCCCGCAGGTTCCTCTGGAGACACTGGTAGAGGAAGTAAACAAGATTTTCCACTCGTTTGGCGCCACTGGTTACGATCGTGATCATCCGGAAATCTACCAGCAACTGCCCCCTATTTGGACGGAGATGATTGCCCAGTTGCCTAATCCTAGCTGTTTGAACGTCGTAGATTTGGGCTGCGGGACTGGTTTTGAGGCGTGCTCTATTGCTAAACGGACTTAGCAACCATGTATTCAGGCTTACGGCCTACGATCCGTCCCCTGAAATGATCGCGATTTGCAAGAATCGTTTGAAAATGTATCCCCAGGTGTTTTTTTGTTCTCGGATTGAAGAGGTGCGTAGTCATGGACCGTTCAACCTGTTGCTCACCAATTCCTTGCTTCATCACCTACCCAACATAGTGGACACGCTAGGGTCGTTGCTCCCTAGTTTAAGCGATAACGCTGTATGGCTTGCAGGACATGAGCCGTCGGCAAGGTTCTATCGTAACGATGCATGCCTGAAACTGTTGCAAAACTATCGCAGGTCGCGCAAGTTTGCGAGGTGGTTTGTATTGGATAACTATGCAGCGGGAGTTCGACTGCTGCTTAGGCGTGATCCACTGAGTGCCACTGCGGACTCTGCGTATGAACGTGGGCTTTTCTCAAAACGGCCGAGCTCGACCGTAATTGATAGAATAGTCGATTTTCACGTTCCCCACTCTGCCGAGGATGTGACCGGCGGCGCAGGTCTGGATATTGAGAGGATGCAGACCTGGTTCGAGCGTGATTGGACACTGGAATGGTCGAAGACCTATTCCTTTTTGGGTCCATTTCCCTATGTAAAAACGCCCAGGAAATGGGTTAATAAAGCGCGGGGACTCGAACGGCAATACCCGTCGGACGGGGCCAATTTCTGCATGGTCTGGCGCAGAAAACCCGGTTCGAACCAGGCTCAATCGCCCGAGAGGCAGATGGTTGACCGATGTATGCAAGCCAACTCCTATGAAGATACTCCATGTAATCGGAACGCTGAACCGCGCTGGAGCGGAGACCTGGCTGACGCAGATACTGCACAACATTGATCGCCAAAAATACAGCATGCATTACCTCGTTCATACCGCGGACCCAGGTGACTACGATGAGGAGATCACGGCACTCGGATCTCGCGTTATTCGTTGTCTACCTCGGCTGAAACATGGAAATCCATGGCAGTACGCGCTTAACTTCCGGCGCATCTTGCGCGAATATGGACCCTACGATTGCGTACACAGCCATATTCATCACACCAGCGGGTTCATTCTCATGCTGGCGGCCATCATGCGCATTCCTGTGCGCATCGCACATAGTCATTGCGATACTCGTATCCTGGATAGGAAATCGCCCTTTCTGATCAGGATGTATTACGCCACCATGAACGTGCTCATCCGTTGTTTTGCCACGCAAGGAATCGCAGTCAGCAAGGACGCCGGCCCCTCACTTTTCTCCGCCTCGTGGGCCTCCGATCCGCGCTGGCAGGTGTGTAGGCTCGGAATCGATCTTCACCCATTCGGCGAGGAGATTGATTCCGGGAGGCTGCGCGCAGAACTGGGTATACCGGGGGATTCATTCGTAATCGGGCACGTTGGCCGGATTGACATGCAAAAGAACCATCGCTTTATCGTCGACATTGCCGAGCATTTTTGCCGGATGGAACCACGGGCCGTCTTCCTCCTGGTTGGGGAGGGTTCACTCACATCTGAGATTGAAAATCGGGTGCGCACTTTGGGCCTTGGTGACCACTTCATCTTTGCGGGTGTACGAAGAGATGTTCCCCGGCTGATGAAGGGCGCCATGGACTGCTTCTTGTTCCCTTCCTTGTTTGAAGGGCTTGGGCTTGTGCTCTTAGAGGCACAGGCGGCAGGGTTAACGTGTGTTATCTCAGACAGGATTCCTGACGAAGCGAGCGTTGTGCCAGAACTCGTGCGGCGTATATCCCTGGAGGAGCCGGCCGAGGTTTGGGCAGGGGAACTGCTGCGGATCCGGTCTCTGCCTCGCCATCCACGCGCGAATACCCTGTCGAGAATGCTGGACTGTTCCATAGAAGCCTCCGTCTCAAGGCTCACGCACATCTATGATTCGGCAAGCAGCATGGGCGAGGCGGCGACTGGGAACCGGTCAACGGTGGCCGCCGCTTCATCGAAAGTTTGACCACAGGAGGGGGTTTCGCGAGATGTGGCGGCAAAAAGTATCTGTTGGCAGGCCGGGTGTTTCCATCTGCATGGCCGCCTATAACGGCGAGCGGTACATCACTCCGCAGTTACAATCCATCCTTGATCAGCTATCCGACAAGGACGAGGTTGTAGTGGTAGACGATCACTCAACAGATAACACCCGAGACCGCGTGCGGGCTTTTCGGGATCATCGCATAAGACTTATCGAGCATGAGGTGAATCAGGGTATATTGAGCACCTTTGAGGACGCACTGAGGAGCGCATCCAACGACATCCTCTTTCTGAGCGACCAGGATGACCTGTGGATTGCCGACAAAATCGAAACCGTCTGCCGGGCGTTCAGCGCCCATCCCGAAGTCACTCTCGTGGTTACGGACTCTTCCTTGATCAATGCCGATGGGTCGATGTTGCTGGAGTCCTTTCTGGGGCGATACGGGCCCTTCCGGCCGGGCTTCTGGGCCAACCTCCTGCGGAACCGATATGGCGGGCATAACCTGGCCTTTCGGGTCAGCATCCTCCCGGACATTCTGCCTCTTCCGTGCAAGTATAAGGTGCTACACGACCACTGGATTGGACTCAGGCATGGTCTGGTTTACGGGGACGCCTTGTATATCGACCGGCCTATGACGCTGAGCCGGCGGCATAACTCGACGGCTACCGGCCGAAAGCGGTCAAGCACCTTCCAAAAGCTCCGCACCCGTCTCGACTTGCTTTTCGCTCTTGCGGAGTTTTCCATCCTGAAGACTCGTTGAACAAAACGAACAAGTCTTCCATGACTATTATGCAATCTTCTCTCAATAGCCTTCCGCGCGTCTCTGTCGTGATGGGGGTCGACAGAGAAGACGTGTTTTTGCGGTCGGCCATCGACAGTATTCTCCAGCAGACCTTCACGGATTTTGAGTTTTTGATCGTCATCGATGCCAGGTGCCCAGCCCTCGGTAGCGAGATACTGAAGGTGTGCGGCCATGATCCCCGCGTCAGGACGCTGGAAGCGCCATCGCTCGGAGGCCTCGCCTATGCCCTGAATATGGGAATTGGAGAGGCCAGGGGAGAGTTCGTTGCGCGGATGGACGGCGATGATATCAGCCGGCTAGACCGCCTGGAGGAGCAGGTTCGCTACCTGGAGCAGAACCAGGATGTTGCGGTCGTCGGTTGTCGAGCTCAATTGATTGATGAGGAATCCGCAGGGGTCACCAGAAGCTATCCCTACTTTCGGTCGAATGAGCAGATCCGTAAAGTCCTACCCTTCCGGAATCCTCTTCTCCATCCGGCGCTGACGTTTCGTAAGAGCGCGTTGCTCTCGGTGGGTGGATACAAGTACGGCCACACGTCGGAAGACCACGAGATGTTCATCAGGATGGCGCGCAATCCGAACCTCAAGTTTTACAATCTCGATAAGGAACTCTACGAGTACCGGCGGCACAAGGCACAGGGAACAGGGCTGCACCGCATGAAAGTAAGTTACGTAGAGATATCGGGATTCCTTTTTACTGAGTTTCTTCTGACCCGCTCACCCAAGTATGTGTTTGGGATGTTTGTGATCCATCCATGGGTGCGAAGAATGCGGATGATCTTACGCAAGTGGCGCTATGGAAGCGCGCATTGAGCTATCGACTTTGCAGCAATAATTACCATTCCTGGGCCGACTGCCGAGGCAGGTAAGTACCAGGAAGGGACGAGGAAGCAAATGACGAGATTCCCATTGTGGCTAAGGAAGATTTTCAAGCCTGGCCGTATCGTTCTCATTCAACAAGCATTTGGCTCTCAACGATGTGAGGGGATCCGGATCCTTGATGTGGGCTGCGGACCACATGCCATGTATACCAAGGCACATTTCAATGTAACGGAATATCACGGCGTGGATAAGCAGATGTGGCCGGGGTTCGAAGAACTCTATACCCACCTTGATAAGATGTTTTATATGGATCTCGAGGAGCCCGACGTGTCCCAAATCCAGGATGCGCATTATAACCTCATCATCATGAGCCATGTAATTGAGCACTTAGGCAATGGGCTGGAAGTAATCGAGATGATGACCAAGAAGCTTGCGCCGAATGGCGTCCTTTATATCGAATCTCCGAGTGTGAGGACCATCAACTATCCTTCCGCGATTGGTTTCATGAATTTCTACGACGACCCGACGCACAAGCGGCTTTACTTTGACAACGAGATCATCCATACGCTGCAAGCAACTGGCTTGCGTGTGCTTTTCACTGGCTTTAGACGTACGTTGGCTCGGACCATTCTTCTCCCCCCCATATCACTTTTGCTGAATCTGTTTTACTATCTGCCCGTTAAGCGAAGAATTACTGCGTGGGGCCTTTGGGAGTTGTTGGGAGTCGCCCGGGTCTGGGTAGGCATTCGCCAGAGCTAGCCTGCGGCTGAATCTTAACCACCCTATGTAGTTGAAAGTAACCACCGAATGTCAGGTGCATCAGAAAGCAAGACCTTCGCACGCTATTTCATCGCCGGCGGAGCTGGCTTCATCGGCAGCCATTTCACGGATCGCCTGCTGGCAAATTCTGCTGTCACGGCGGTGACGCTCTACGATAACTTTTCGTCGGGACGAAGTTGGCATTATGAGCATCACCTGCGCGATGCGCGTCTGAAGGTCATAAAAGGTGATGTGGGGAGCCTTGCTGCCTTGGCAATTGCTATGGCCGGGCATGATGTGGTGATTCACCTGGCATCGAATCCCGACATTTCCCGCGCGGCAACGGAGCCGGAGATCGATTTCTACCAGGGCACTTTGTTGACCAACAACATTGTCGAAGCTATGCGCCGTTCCGGGGTGGCGCGGCTCCTCTATGCCTCCGGGAGTGGGGTTTATGGAGACATCGGATCGACCAACGCGCAAGAAGACTTGGGCCCCCTGGTCCCGGTCTCGACTTATGGCGCCAGCAAACTGGCGGGAGAGGCATTGATCTCGAGTTACTGCTTCATGTTTGGCCTTACCGCACGAGCGTTTCGCTTTGGCAATGTAGTCGGACCCAGACAAACCCATGGGGTGGGTTTGGACTTCGTGCGCCGCCTCAAGTCAAACCCGAAAGAATTGCGGATTCTGGGAAACGGGAAGCAGAGCAAATCGTATATCCACGTAAGCGATGTTGTGGCTGCGGTGCTGTGCGCCAATGAGTGTGAGTCTTCTTCATTCCGCGCGTTCAATGTTGCGACAGGAGACTATATCACCGTCAGTGAAATCGCGGGCCTGGCCGCCGAAGTACTCCATCTTCAGGCTCCTCCGAACTACCTGTACAACGGCGGAGATCGCGGCTGGAAAGGTGACGTTCCCATCGTGCGTTTGAACACTGATCGTATCCAGAGTTTGGGCTGGCGATGCGGGCGGAACTGCCGCGAGGCTTTACACGAATCGATGGCCAGCCTGGCAGCAGATGAGCGCACGTGGCATGAATAAATCGATGCCGCCCGTGGCATTGCTGGCTGGAGGGCTTTCGACCCGATTACGTCCCCTCACTGCGACCATACCCAAGTCGATGGTTCGCGTCGCAGGAGAGCCGTTCATTGCTCATCAACTACGCCTGCTGGCCGGTCAAGGAGTGCACGAGGTCGTGATCTGCTGTGGTTTCCTCGGGGAACAGATCGAAGACTTTGTTAAAACCGGTTCTCAGTTTGGATGCCACGTAAGCTACTCCTACGATGGCACTCCGCTTAAAGGCACCGGCGGCGCGATCAAGCAGGCACTCGCCCGGCTGGGCGGTCATTTCTTTGTCCTCTACGGAGACAGCTACCTTCCGATTGAGTTTCGCCCTGTTTATGAAGAGTTTCTTCGCGCGGGAACGCTCGGATTGATGACCCTGTTTCACAACTACGGCCGATGGGACAAAAGTAATGTCGACTTCAGAGGCTGCCGTATTCTGCGTTATGACAAGATCCACGTGACCGCAGAAATGGAATATGTCGATTACGGCTTAGGAATTTTGACGGCAGAGGCATTTGCCCGTTGCGGAGCGGACGACATGTTCGATCTGAGCAATGTGTATCGCGATCTAGTCGAAAGCGGCCAACTCGCTGGATGTGAAATGACTCAGCGATTCTACGAAATTGGAACGCCGTGTGGGTTACGCGAAACGGACGAACTGCTTTCCTCGTCACCCGATGCACCCGCTAAATAGATCTTTGATTGGGGTAAAGAGAATGTTTATCACCAGGACGCCGTTACGAATATCTATCGGCGGAGGGGGAACCGACCTTCCATCGTACTACCGGGAAAACGGCGGGTTCGTCATTTCGGCTGCGATCAATAAGTACGCGTACGTAAGCGTGAACCGCTGTTTCTCTCCGGGATACGTGCTTAAGTATTCAGAGATGGAGACGGTGCAGACCCGGGGCGAAATTCGCCATCGCCTGATTCGCGAGGCGCTGGACGTTTACGACATCCCAAGCCCCATTGAAATTGTCAGCATTGCCGATGTCCCAGCCGGAACGGGCCTGGGCTCATCCGGAACCTTCCTGGTAGGGCTGATCCACGCCCTGCACGCCTATAAACGCAACCCGGTGTGCCCCGATACGCTGGCCCGGGAGGCGATCGAGATTGAAATGAACCGGCTGGGAGAGCCGGTCGGCAAACAGGATCAGTATATTGCCGCTTACGGGGGAATACTGTGCCAGGAGTATTGCCAGGATGGCTCTGCGCGCGTCTATTCCTTGAAGATGAGCGAGTCCTCCATTCAGGACTTTCGCGATTCTCTCATGCTGTTCTACGTAGGAATGACGCGCAACGCCTCGACTATCCTGCGGGATCAAAAAGAAAAGTCCGAACACCATGATCGGACCATGCTTCAGGGTTTGCATTTCATCAAGCAACTTGGGCTGGAGATTCAGAGTCTTCTGGAGCAGGGAGATATCTCCTGCTTCGGCCCGTTGATGCATGAACATTGGCTGCACAAACGTCAGCGGTCGAAAGCCATGAGCAATGACAGGATCGACGAACTCTACGATCTGGCATGCAGCAAGGGCGGCGCGAGTGGAGGAAAACTGGTGGGCGCAGGGGGCAGCGGGTTCCTGCTCTTCCAAACCAACCAGCGGGCACGGTTGCGCCGTGTCATGTGCGCGGCCGGAGTAGCGGAGATGGACTTCACTTTCGATTTTGACGGTTCGATCGTTCTCTCCCGCAGTTAACGGTCTAGTGATCCGGTTGGTAATCCTGTGACGCACTCGGCTGCGATCCATGAATCGCAGCGAGCAAGGACGGTTCGAAGATCGTCCAGTTTGCCCAATTTACCGATGAGAACGGGGACACGATGAACAACTACACCTCGCGATACCTATCTGAAACGGCGATGATCGCAGCCCTGATTGATCAGACACAAATCGAAAAAATGATCGACATCCTTCTGGAAACCCGAGCCGCACGCGGCCGGCTATTCTTTCTTGGCGTGGGCGGAAGTGCCGGCAATGCGGGCCACGCGGTGAACGACTTCCGCAAGATTGCGAACATGGAAAGCTACGCGCCCACCGACAACGTGAGCGAACTGACCGCCCGGGTCAACGATGAAGGATGGGATACGTGCTTTGCGCGATGGTTAAGCGGGAGTCACCTGCGTAAGGGCGATACCTTGTTCGTGCTCTCCGTTGGTGGCGGGAGCCAGGAGAGCAATATCAGCATGAACATTGTCCGGGCACTGGATCTCGCCCTCCAGGTGGGTGCCCGGATCGTTGGTGTGGTGGGACGCGATGGCGGCTATACCGCCCGGGTAGCCGATGCGGCCATCATCATCCCAATGGTTTCCGCGGACACGCTCACGCCGCACACCGAGTCATTTCAGGCGGTGGTCTGGCACCTGATTGTCACCCATCCACGGCTTAGGGAAAACGAAATGAAGTGGGAGTCCGCACGCTGAACCCGTCCGCAGCCGTGTTTCTCGATCGCGACGGGGTGATCAATCGCAATGTGATGAATCCTTTGACGCTGGCGTGGGAAGCGCCCCTGACGGTTGAGAGTTTTGTGTTGGCGCATAACGCGCTGCTGGCTCTGGCTGCTTTGCGGAGAGCTGGTTTTTTGCTCTTTCTTGTATCCAATCAACCAAACTATGCCAAGGCCAAGGCGTCCCTGGAGACGATCGAGGGCATACATCGTCATTTGTGTGATCTCCTCCATCAGCAGCGTATTGAATTCGCTGGGTTCTATTACTGCCTGCATCATCCGCACGGTGTCGTACCCAGCCATGCCGGCCCCTGTCGTTGCCGGAAACCCTCGCCGTTCTTTCTGCTCCAGGCGCGCGACCAGTTCGGTCTGGACATGGAGCGCTCCTGGATGATCGGTGATCGCCCCAGCGACATCGCCTGCGGCCGAGCGGCGGGCGTGCATACCATCCGGGTACGCAACCAGGAAGAGGGTGCATCTATGGACGGTGACGAACCCGGTGCAGAGTTCCAAGCCGACAGCCTGGAGGCCGCCGCGACGATCATTCTGGAGGCTCCCCGGCGATAACCGCTAGCGGGTGGCAATCAAACAGGTGAAAGCGATGAGAGCCGCGGTTAGCCGGGTGATGGTGACCGGACATGACCACCAACCACATTATTGGGAGGATCTTGATGACCACAGTTGCAGATTTGAAGATAAAGATATTTGCAGACGGCGCTGACCTTGACAGCTTGATGAGCCTTTATGCAGAACCTTACATCCGCGGCTTCACTACCAATCCCACCCTTATGCGTAAGGCGAAGATAGCCAACTACGAGGAGTTTGCCCACAAGGTCCTGGCTCGAATCAAAGACAGACCGGTTTCGTTCGAGGTATTCGCCGATGAGTTCGACGAGATGGAAGCCCAGGCACTGACCATCGCGGGTTGGGGGCCCAACGTCAATGTGAAAATACCAGTTTCGAATACCAGGAATGAGTTTGCCGGCAACTTGATTGAGAAGCTTTGCGCCCGGGGCGTGGTGATCAACGTTACTGCTGTCTTCACCCTCGCCCAGGTGCGGCGGATCGCCCGCATTTTAAATCCGGAAGTTCCCGCGATCGTTTCCGTTTTTGCCGGACGGATTGCCGACACGGGAGTCGATCCTGTGCCCGTAATGACGGAGGCGCTCTCCATTCTTTCCCATCTTCCCAAAGCTCAACTTCTCTGGGCCAGTCCGCGCGAAGTGCTCAACATTTTTCAGGCCAACAGCGCGGGGTGCCACATCATCACCGTTTCCGCCGAGGTTCTCGCCAAGTTAAAAGATGTCGGCAAAGACTTGACCGAGTTCTCCCTCGAGACGGTCAGGATGTTTCATCGCGACGCAGCTTCAGCACAATACTCCATTGAAAGTCGCGTGCTGACGGGCCGCACACACATTGCATAGAAGTGTGCTGACGGCGCGTGGAGGTCATGGGCGGAAAATATCCCGGCTGGCCAAAGTGACCATGGTTGAGGTGCAGAGGATGGATGAGCGGCTATATCAGCACGATGTGATCGGATCGATTGTCGCTTACCGGAGTGACCCCACCGAGCTGGAGCGGGCGATTCGAAGCTTTCTGCACACCTCCCTGCGGGTGAAGATGTTGGTGGTAGACAACTCGCCGACCGAGGCCCTCGGCCCCATGTGCCGTCGACTGGGAACGGAATATCTGTTTACGGGAAGCAATTGTGGGTTTGGCGCTGGACATAATATTGCCTTGAGAAACACGTCAAGCGCCAAATATCATCTGGCCCTAAACCCGGATGTTCAATTCGAAGCGAATACTCTGGAGGAACTGGTTGAGTTTCTGGAGTTGAATGAGACTGTCGGCCTGGTGATGCCCCGCGTGTTCTACCCTGACGGCTCTCCGCAGAGGCTTTGCAAGAGACTACCCGCTCCCTTTGACATCCTGGCCAGACGGACCTTTCCCGCACCTCTCAAACGCCTTTGTCACCGTCAACTGGCTTTATTTGAACTGTCCAATATCAACACAAATACAGTGCTTTCGGTGCCCCACCTATCCGGTTGTTTCATGTTGATGCGGAGGCAGGCCCTGGTGGAATGCGGACTGTTCGACGAGCGATTCTTCCTCTACTTTGAGGATGTCGATTTAACCCGCCGAATTCATGAGCGATATGAGACTGTCTACTATCCTCACGTAAAGATCACCCACAGGCACGAGAAGGGGTCCTACAAGAGCCTTCGCCTGCTGTTCTATGGCATCCGCTCGGCGGTGCGGTACTTCAACAAATGGGGATGGGTGTGGGATGAGCAGCGTGACCTGGCAAACAGCGTCATTGGCCCGCGGCTGAACCTCAGCTTGCCGGCTCGATTCAACCTATGAAGCACCGGCGTGCGGCAAGCCTTCCCCCAGCGTGCCGTGCAGCAGAAGCATTGGTAGCGAAATCGAGGGTTACAGTCAGCAAACGGGCAGTAGAGCCGTGCGCAGCTGCGAAGTTGGAACATTCCAGCAAAAGACCCGCGAGGTGGTGCATCGATGGTTAGACGGGTTGTCGTGACAGGCGCCAACGGCTTCATCGGCAACCACGTATGCCGGCGATTAGTTGAGTCGGGCAAAGAGATAACTGCCTGTATCCGGGCGCACGCGGATGCATCCCAGCTCGCCGCGATACCCGGCCCTC
This sequence comes from uncultured Acidobacteriaceae bacterium, assembly GCA_963785315.1. Lineage (GTDB taxonomy): Bacteria > Acidobacteriota > Terriglobia > Terriglobales > Acidobacteriaceae > PALSA-350. The sequence continues at coordinate 798,928 of CAWAUX010000005.1, forward strand.
TGAGCATCCACAGGATGCCCTCTGTGGGCGGCGATTTTGATCTGGCCCGCCTTTTTTCGAGCGCGGATGCGGTAGTCCATCTCGCCGGCCGGGCTCACGTTATGCGTGAAACCGCGGCCAGCGCGCTGGACGAATTTCGCAAAGTAAACGTTGACGGGACTCACACGCTAGCATCGATTGCCGCACAACAGGGCGTAAAACGGTTCATCTACATGAGTTCGATCAAGGTCAATGGCGAGGCCACCCACGGACATCCCTTTCATGCGGATGATCCGCCTGGTTATTCCGATCCCTATGGGCAATCGAAATGGGAGGCCGAGGAGCGGTTGCGGCAGATTGCAGCAGGAACCGCCATGCAGTGGGTCGTCGTCCGGCCACCCCTGGTGTACGGTCCCGGCGTACGAGGAAACTTTCTTACCCTCTTGCGCTCGGTGTTTCGTCGTTTACCGTTGCCTCTAGGCAGTCTTCATAACCGTAGAAGCCTGGTCAGCGTTTTCAATCTGAGTGACTTTGTCTGCCTTTTACTGGATCATCCGGCAGCGGCCAATAGCCGCTTTCTGGTGAGTGATCAGCAGGATCTTTCCACTCCCGACTTACTTCGCCGTATCGCCGAGGCATTCCATTGTCCGTCACGCATTCTTCCCTGTCCGGAAGTGGCTTTGCATATGGCAGCGACGGTGCTGGGCCGAAGGTCGGCGACCCAGCGCCTTTGCTCGTCCCTGGTGGTAGACACACAGAAGACCACAGACTTTCTTTGTTGGAGTGCGCCCACCACCCTATCCTGGGGATTGAGCCGCACGGCAGAGTGGTTTCTTAGCATGATCACGCAATAGAGGCGACCTATCCGTGTTTTCCGGGTAGTGGCAAAGGTTGCGTGGACCGTAGACGGCGTCCCGGAGATTTACCGTGTCCTGGAACAAGAGACTCTTTGATCTTATGCTGGCATGTCTGGTCCTGCCGCTCACGTTGCCGCTGCTCATCCTGCTCCCCATTTTTATCCGTGCCACGTCCAAGGGCCCGGCACTTCATTGGTCGAACCGTGTAGGAAGAGACAACAGTATCTTTCGCATGCCGAAATTTCGCAGCATGCATATTGACACTCCCCAGCTGCCAACGCACTTGTTGTCAAATCCAGACCGCTACCTGACGCCCATCGGCCGCTTACTGCGCAAGACCAGCCTGGACGAGTTGCCGCAGCTGTTCAGCATTCTGTCAGGGGACCTGAGCTTCGCAGGGCCCCGTCCGGCCTTGTTCAATCAACAGGACCTGATCGAACTCCGCACAGAGCATGGCATTCATCGTCTGGTCCCCGGTCTAACCGGGTGGGCGCAGGTGAACGGCCGTGACGACCTTCCAATTCCCGAGAAGGTGCGCTTTGACTATGAATATCTGCAGCGGAGATGTTTTACGTTTGACCTAAAAATTCTCTGCGCCACTGTTCTCACAGTCTTACGAGGTGAAGGCATACGCCACTGAGCTGATTCCGCCTGCTGACTAACCATTGCGATGAAAACTTCAAGACAACTACTTTGGGGGGTGGTAAACCCGCTTAAGGTAAGGTTTCGGGTTCCCCACCTTATTTGTTGCAAGATCGCTATTCCGAGGAGCCGTCCAATCGTGCCCCTCGACGCATTAGCTGTTTTCGCTCTTGCGTTGTACCTGCTTTTTACCTTCGTTTTGTTTTTGTCCTGGGTCGAACCATCCCTGCGTGGAACAGGGCCATGGCGAATAGGGGCAGATTCAGGTACGTATCAAGATATTGCGAACGTCTTTAGTGATGACAGTGTGCTTCTTTCTCCGACGCAGAATTTACTTGGCCCTATATTGCTGGCCATGTGGCTAAAAACCTCCTTCTCGATTGCACTCTTCAACACAGGGTTGCTGGTGGTGTCTCTCTTGATGCTGAGAAGGACAAGATGGTGGGCGTTTTTGTTCTGGGTACTTTGGAACCCCCTTACCTTTTCGGCACTTACGACACTCAACAAAGAGATATTCGCGCTACTTTCCGCGGTCTCTTTTGGGAGATGGCTGCAGCATAGGCGATGGACATGGCTATGCATTGCTCTGCTGTCCAGCTGTTTCACAAGGTGGGAGCAATTTGTTGTCATTCTTTTATTTTTGTTCATGCTTCGCATAAAACATCGGGGATATGCCGTCCTCTCGCTCCTTACCGTGTTAAGCGCCGCATGTTATCTTGGAGGCCGGTTCCTGGTAAGTGATTACCCCATAGAAAATCAATCTGCGGTTACAGATGCTCTTACCTGGGCATCCTTGCGGGGATTCTATTTCCTGGTATTCCCGATAAGGCTTCTCGTTGCCCTTACGTCTCAGGTGATGCAGTTTTGGGTGCCGTTCCTGGATACACGGCGATTCTACGACATGCAAACAGGGATGTTTCTACTCGGCAACCAGCTTTGCATGTGCCTGATGTTGTTTCTACTTTGGCTAAAGGGCCTTTTAACGCTAGCCAACGACGCTTTCTATTTCCTTGCCATTTTCGCTGTCACCTACTGTGCCGCACCGCTCAATCAGCCACGCTATTTTTACTTCTGTTACATTTTCGCCGCCATGATGCTGGCTGATAGCGGTCCGGATGCGCGACCGGCATCGGTGCCAATTCATCCTGCCCGGCTCGCCCCGCTTCCCAGGCGATTAGTGAGCCCTTGAATCAGTTTTTTGGCACCCAGTTTGGAGTAGGCCATTGCACTGTCTTTTTAGCAACAAACCAGACATGCTCCCGTACCAAAATGACCGCTCGCCTCGAACCACCCGATCGCAGTTCGGAAGATATGGCCTCCGGCGAGTAGGGGTCCACACCATTTCTCGCAATCACCGTTTTGTTTTGACCGCAGAGGCAACCGACAATGATAGAGAAACCGCGGCCTTGGGCGATCTTCCTGCTCGAGCTCACCCTTATCGTCTTATCTGGCACAGTTGCATGGTTGCTACGGTTCGATTTCACCTTTCCCCAGCCAGCGATCTTCTTGCGGGCGATGCCCTTGCTGTTATTGCTGCGAATGGCGGCAATGGGGCGGTTCCACCTGTTTCATGGTTACTGGCGCTACAGCGGAATCAGTGACGCGCTCGATGTTGTCAAGGCCGTTATCTTAGGCTCGCTCGGATTTCTGGTGGTCGAGCGATGGGTACTGCACCAGGCGCTACTGCCTATCTCCTTCTATATTCTTGAAGCCATGTTGACCGCTCTGGCGCTGGGAGGCATCAGGATCCTGTCCCGGGTCTGGATACAACGATCGGAGAGGCGGGCCCAGGGGCAGACGGCAAAATCCGTTGTTGTTGTCGGGGCTGGCTGTGGCGCTGCCATGTTGTTGCGCGAATTGCCCCGCAGTGGATACCGCGCCGTCGCGCTGGTCGATGATGATCCAGCCAAAGCCAGTGTGGCCCTCAATGGGATCCGGGTGTCGGGTTCGATTGCCGGGTTGCCGGCTGTGATCGATCGTTACCATCCGGACGAAATAATGATTGCCATTCCTTCGGCGACCAGCGAGCAAATGCGTCGCATCAGCGAAGTCTGCCACCGAACAGGAGTTCGCTTTCGCACCGTTCCGGGTCTGGCAGACTTGATCCACGGCACGGTAACAGTCGACCAGATGCGCGAGGTCAACTTGCAGGATTTATTAGGCCGCGATCCGGTCCAATTGAACCTTGAATCGGTAAAGTGCCAAATTGCGGGACGCGTCATCATGGTGACGGGAGCCGCCGGATCGATCGGCTCCGAGCTATGTCGCCAACTACTGAGTTATGGTCCGGCAAAGCTGGTTTGCGTCGACCAGGCCGAGACCCCGCTCTTTTACCTGCAGCTGGCCACTTCCGAGTCCAAGGTCGAGAAGGCTTATTGTGTTGCCGATATCACCGATCGTGTGCGCATGCGGGAGATCCTCGAGCAACATCACGTCCGGGCCATTTTTCACGCTGCGGCATACAAGCACGTTCCGCTCATGGAACACAATTTGCAGGAGGCGGTGAAGAATAACGTATTCGGCTTGCTATCCCTGATGGAAGTCGCCTGCCAATGCGATTGCGAGGATTTCCTGCTTATTTCCTCAGACAAGGCAGTGACCCCAACCAGTTTTATGGGCTGTACCAAGCGGATCGGGGAACTGATCGTGGCCGCCCGGCCTTCGGGCCGGATGCGATGCGTTTCTGTACGGTTCGGGAACGTGCTTGGCTCTCAGGGAAGTGTGATTCCGCTGTTCCAGGAGCAAATCCGATCGAAACGTCAGATCACGGTGACGCATCCCGACATCACTCGTTACTTTATGACCATACCGGAGGCGGTGTCGCTGGTCTTGCAGGCTTTTGTCATCGGCAACAGTGGCGACATCCTGGTACTGGATATGGGCGAACCGATTCGCATTCTGGACATGGCGAAGACCCTGGTCCAACTATCCGGCATTCCGCCTGGAGACGTAGAAATCGTGTTCACCGGCTTGCGCCCGGGAGAGAAGCTGTTTGAAGAGTTGTTCTATGACTTCGAACGACGGTTGACCACCGCTGCGCACAAAGTACTTCGTACCCAGGGCCAGCCTGTTTCCTGGCCCAGATTACTGGCCCACCTGGAGGTGTTGCGCGCGGAAAGCGTCGCTGGTGTGCCTCATCGCATCCGCGCCGAAGTAAAGGAAATCGTTCCCCAATATCAGTGGCAGCATACCAGCGCCGGAGAGGAGTTCCCATCGGATATACCCGCAATTTCACCACTTGGTGTCTTCGATATCGCCCTGGCGAACGCACACGATTAGCCTCTTGCTTAAGACGGGACGTGAAGGAACGGATGCGCCTTGGTACTGCTTCGCGGCCAGGATGGTTCCCACTCCATGGGGACGAGGCAATCCGAACCCCCACACGAGACCGATCCGCGGCTCGACCATGATGGTGCGTGTGCTGCGATAGTTTCGATCACTGTAGGTCGATGCCTTGAACAGATCCATCGTAAAGCCAGCCCTTAAGGTGATGAGTCGCGACAGGCGCACATCGCTTCCGGCGCCCCCCACGAGTGCCGCCTGCCGATCCCATCCGGAGTGTATTCCGGTTGAACCGCCATTGAGGGCAATGGCGCCTGCGCCCGACGTGACATAGGGAACCACTGGATGGTGCACAGGCGCGAACTCATGCGTCCAGAGCACGTCGAATTCATAACGGTGTATGGACCAGCAGGACAGCTCTTGTCCTGGCACGTAGAGAGTCGAGGTGGTCGGAGTATCGGAAAAGAGGATCCCGCCGTAATTCCGGCCCCGGATCTTCGTCCGATACTCGGCAGATCTTCCCCACCCCGTGCCGTTCGTCTGCCAGGTCTTAAAACTCAAGGAATTGAATTGGCCGGAAGAAGGTTTGGTGATCGAGCCGGCGATGTAAGTCGCGAGGGTTTGCCTGCTGTTAGCAGCTTCGCGGTCGTTGGTCATTTGGCCATCGACGGCGTTTTGTCCAAAGGTGTGGGTCGCAATACACGCGACGGCCCACAACAGGAGCAGACGCTTGGGTATCTGCATGGTCATCCTGATCGCACTTCAGGCGATCTGTATGCTTCGTGATGTTTTTGGGGGTAGTGGGACCGCTTGAAAAGAGCCTAGCTGGTCCTGCGCAATAAGCTACCGTTCTTAAGTAACAGAAAGATCCATTGCGGTAACACAGAGTAGTCATCGCGCGAACCTGGTGAGACGCTCTCACGGGATTTACAAGCGTGATGAGTGGCCGCCGCCGCTCATTCGACAGACGGCGGGGGACCATGCCTGCAATGGCCAGGAGCAATGGCTGGGATCCATGGTTTCTAGACTGACCGAACTGATCCGCACCCCGAGAGACGCCACCGAAAACACTTTTTTGCGGTCGAGCGTTGGGCAAGACGGTGCCAGAAACGCAGGCTGTTCCCGGTGATTCAATCTATCTCACGCAGCGCCGTCTGTTGTAGGAATCTGATGAAGGCGTCAGCCAAACTGGTGGCGATTGTATCCGTCTTTGGCGGTCTATCTTTTGCCCTTGCCTTGCCGGCACAGACCGTAGGGACGGCCGCCCCTCTCAGTCCCGTTTCTTCGGGTTTGCATGCCGACGATCGCGCGGCTACGGATGCGAGTTCAACTTATGTTGAGCTGGATAGCTGGGTCTATCCGGCGCTTGAAAGACTAGGCGCCCAAGGTGTGATTCCATACGAGTTTCTGGGCCTGCGGCCGTGGACTCGTAGAGCGATTTACCAAATGCTTGCGCATACCCAGGGAACCGAGGTTCAAGAGCAACTGGTACATGCAATCGAGAAGGAACTGTTCCGCGACGTTGCTCTTGGGTCAGACGGGGTGGGCAAGGATATCTTTCTGGAAAGTGTCTACAGCCGCAGTCAATTCATTTCCGGCGCTCCGCTCAACGACAGTTACCATTTCGGACAGACCCTGGCCGACGATTTTGGGCGCCCCTACGGCCAGGGCTGGCAGCAGATTACCGGCTTTGAAACGCGGGCGGAGCATGGCCGGTTTTCCCTCTTTGTCCGCGGTGAGTATCAGCATAGTCCGAGCGTGCCGGGATACAGCGCAGCCCTCGCGGGTATCATCGCCACCCAGGACAACAATCCCATACAGACCTATAGCAACCAGCCGGCGGGAAACGTCTTTCGCCTGCTTGACAGCTACGCATCGGTCGAGTTCCTGGGCCAACAGTTCTCCTTCGGTAAACAGAGCTACTGGTGGGGACCTGGATCGGCCAGCGCCATGATGCTCAGTGACGATGCAGAACCGTTTTATTCCTTGCGCATCAACCGCACATTGCCTCTCTATATTCCTCTGGTGTCGCGGCTCCTCGGACCCTTTCGCTACGACAATTTCTTTGGCAAGCTATCCGGGCACATGTATCCCAGGCAGCCATATTTCTATGGGCAGAAGATCAACTTCTTCCCGACAAAGAACCTCGAATTAGGATTTTCCCGCGACGCGGTGATTGCCGGTGAGGGAAGCACGCCACTGACGTTTGGTAATTTCTGGAAGAGCTTCACCAGCACCTCCAGTGGCACCTACACCGACCCACTCCGCAATGTGAACGGCGCCCGCCATGGCAGTTTTGACTTTAGTTACCGCCTGCCCGGCGTCCGGAACTGGTTGACCTTGTACTCCGATTCCCTGGTCCACGATGACGTTTCGCCGGTGGATGCACCCCGGCACGCTGCGATCACTTCGGGCATCTATCTTTCCAGGTTTCCATTCCTTTCCAAACTCGATCTGCACGTAGAGGGTGGCAGCAGCGACATCACTGCAAGGGCAGAGGGTGGAAAATACTATTACTACGAAAGTGTCTATCGCGATTGCTACCTCAACAAGCGGGATCTGATGGGCTCCTGGTTGGGCCGGGAAGGTACCGGGGGGCAAGCCTGGTCGACTTACTGGTTCAATGCTCAGAGCACCCTCCAGGTTGGGTATCGCACCCTCAGGGTGTCGCGTTCCTTCGTCCCTCAAGGCGAAGGCCAGCAATCTGGCTATGGTGAGCTGCAGTATCGCTGGAAGGGTGGGTTGGCTTTGCAGTTTCTGCTGCAAGTAGAGCGCTGGGCTGCTCCGGCACTGGCGCCGAGCCCGCAGACGGATGTGACCACCCAATTTCAGATTTCATTCAACCCCAAAGGTTGGAAGCTGCCTCTCAGACAACAATACGCAGTGAGTATTGGTGACCAGGCCAGCTTCCCTTAGCTCGTCCTGTGGTTTGTTGGGGCACGCGAGTCCGATTGCTGCTTATCGTGTCGGACGTGCTTTCTGAACTGGAGTGGATTGTTAAAGGCATGTTCCGAGCGAACCCGGCGGCCATAGGCGGGTAGGCGTAAGGCGGCCCAAATCGGGAACAGCTAAAACGAAACACCGGCTGCCGATCGAAATCGGCCTTCTTGAGTCAGAGGTCGTGGCCGATACGGTCATTGGTTAACCTGTCCAGCCGGGGTCGACAGGCTCCGGCTTTTTTTTATGCACGATGTGGGAAAGTTCAGTGGAAGTGCGAAATAAGCGACGACATCCAGTTTTTGCATGGATTGCACGAAAGCGCTCAAGGCGACACCTTCTTGAGGCTCACGCTCGCTATGGAAGGACCGAGCAGAGCCAGTAACAAACGAATGCGCGGATTGGATTAAGTTTCTTTAACGTTATGTGGAACAAGTGTGGAAAATGCCTGGGCGAACATCTTTTAAGCGGTTTCCCAATTACTGTGGGCCGCCCAGTTTTTACCACGGCGCAGATAGCGCGGGCACTCGTCATGGATGTACCTGTGTGTTAGCGGATAGCGAAAAATAAAAGCTGGCGCCGTGCGGAGAGTTAGCGGCAGCCCACAGGCGGCCGCCATGGGATTCAACGATCGAGCGGCTGATGCGAAGTCCCATGCCGGTGCCGTGGGGCTTGGTGGTAACAAACGCATTGAAGATCTGGTCTCCCTTCGGCGGCAGACCCACCCCGGTGTCGCTGACGGACACTAGAAGCTGCTCGCCTTCCGCTCGCCGTGACTGGATGGTTAGTTCGCGCGCCCGATCCACTTCCTTCATTGCATCGATACCATTGATCATGAGGTTCAGCAGCACCTGCTGCAATTGCACACGATCCCCCATGATCTGGGGAAGCTCTGCGGTCAGTTCGACCCGGACCGATATGTTGTATCGAATGGCCTCGCTGCGCATGAGAACGATCATCTCTCCGATGACTTCGTTCACATTCACCAACTCCCGTTTTGGAGTCCCTTTGTTGAAGAGCAGCCGGATCCGGCTAATGATTTCCGATGCGCGGGTTGCGTCTTTCACGACTCTCATGGCCGCTTCACGCGCCTCCTCCAGATTGGGGTGATCGCGCTTGAGCCATCGCATACAGGTTTTGGCGTCGGTGACCGCAGCGGCAATCGGTTGATTCACTTCGTGCGCCATGGAAGCAGTCAACTCTCCCACGGTGGTGACCCGGTTAATGTGTGCCAGATCCGCCTTTGCCTGGCGCAACGCATCTTCGGCAAGCGTCTGTTCGGTGACGTCGCGCACGGTACCCATATATTCGAGATTGCCCGAGGAAGTCTTCAAGGCGCGAGCCAAGACGTGGAGGTACTTGACCGAACCGTCCGGCATCAACAAACGATGCTCAAAATCAAGATTTGCCCTGGCCTGCGACGCGCGGTCTATCGTCTGCTGCGTGAGATCTCTGTCGTCGGGATGAATGCGCTGAAATATCAACTCCAACGAGGGCTTAACCGCCCGATCGTACCCAAAGATGTTGTAGGTCTCCTGCGACCAGTAGATCTCTCCGCCGAGAATGCTCCAGCCGAAGCTGCCAGTGCGGCTTATGCTTTGCCCGTCAGCCAGGAAAGCTTCGCTGCGTTGCAAATCAGAATAGAGTTTGGCGTTCTCGAGCGAAATTGCGGCTTGCGAAGCCAGCATCCCCAGCACCGCGACCCGATCCGAGGTGAAGGCGCGCGGAGTCAAATTGTTCTCCAGATAGAGTGCGCCGATGAGCCTGGTTTGTTTGACGATAGGCAGGCACAGAACAGATCTGGGGCGCTTCTGCCGCACATACTCGTCCTCTGAATACAAGGTCCTGACCGAAGCGTCATCGAGGACCACGGCCTCCCTTGTCCGGATGACGAACTGAAGTGCGGATTGGGGTAGATCAACTGGCGCGATGACTGTTTGTCGAACGGTGACCTCGACCGTGCCGCGGGTGATGGTGGCCTCCGCCTCGATCTGCGGCTTGTCGTCCCGGAGAAGGATGAGCAGACCCCGCTCTGCCCCTGCATGCTCAACCGCAAATCGCATGAGTTTTTCAATCAGCTTGGGAAGGAGAATCTCGCTGGAGAGTGCCTGTGAGGCTTTTAGCACAGTCACGACGTCCAACTGGCCGACCGGCGTGCCGATGGTGGCGGAGGTAGAAGCAGGAGCCGGTTCCTGGCGCAGCCCTGGGTAGTTTTTGTCTAGTTGTTGCACCTTGACCAGCGCGCCCCATCGTTCGTAGCAGTTCCGCGCATTGGATAGATAGGCATGGGCGGTGGTCTCAAAGTCACGCGAGGCGTAGAACCGGGCTGCCACCTCATGGGCGACGCCCTCGTTCTGAACGAAGCCGTGTTCGCGAGCGGATTGAATGGCGCTTTCATACAGACGCATGGCATCCGCGTCCCGGCCTTCGATGCGCGCGAGCTCTGCCGACACCAGAGAATACTTATCGGAGAACGTGGGTGCATAGTTTTCGGCCCACTCACGCAGTTGTTCCCGATGCCCCATGAGTAGTTCCCGCCAGCCTGACTGCTGGTCAGCAGAAGCTTCGTCATAGAGCGCCCCTACGGTCAGCGCAGCGTAGTAAGAGTAGTCGAACAACTGCAACTGTACACTTGAGATCCCGAGCAGCGCCTTCGCCCTGCTGGCTGCCGCCCAGGCTTCGACGTAGTCACTTGCGAGGTACCGCGCTTTGAGTTTGCGAATCCAGTACAAACAAATCACGGTCGGCGTTCGTGCGGCCGTCAGTTGCGCTTCAAACACCGCCTCGTCGAATCTCTCGCCGTCAAAGCTGGAGAAGGCCGCATCGCGACCCTGCATGCCGGCGATGAAGCGTTGCTGGCTCACGATGAGGTCCGCGACATCGCGGAACTTGGCGGTCCGGGCGAAGTCCAGCGCCATCTCCGACTCGCGCCACACCGCATCGAGGGGATCGTTCCGCATAAGCAAATATGTGATGGATTGGTGCATGCCGTAGCAAGCGAAAGTCAGATCGCCTCTCTCCGTGGCGGTGCGAGTGGCCGCCCGACGCATTTCGACCACGCTGGTGAGCGGCTCCGTCCAGAAGGCTGCTAATCCCATCGCATGGTAGACCTTCATGTCGTAGGTGGTGAAGGCATACTTCTCGACCAGGTCGCAGGCCAGCGTGGCCATGCGGTAGCCTTCGCGGTAACGGTGAAAGTTCGGTCCAAGGACAGACCCGAGGCAAGCATAGGCGTAGGCGGAAGCGCCGCTCATGCCGTGCTGCAGGCTGAGGTTCACCATGCGGCACGCCAACTGGCAAAATAACTGATAGTCGGTAAATGTGGCGGGACCAGCGAGGACGGAGAGCACCTGCATGGCTGCCTGTATTCCCGGATCGGTCATCAGCGGCAGAGCGATCAGACTTTCGATCGTGCGCCCGCCGAGAGTTTGCCGCACCGTCTCGTATTCGGCCTGGACCAGCTCGGGCGTAGGGTGTGGCGGCAGGTCAATGCCGAACAGTCGCAGGCACGTAAGCGCGCTGTCGATGGCTAGTGGGTGTTCGCCGGTCAATACATGAAAGTTGATCTTCAGGCAGGAGGCGTTCGCGAACTCGACATCGGAAGCCGCGCGAGCGAGCAGCTCCCCAATCAGTTGCGCGGCCTTTTCGAGGCTACCGCGGAGAAGCTCGCACTCCGCGAATTCGAGGGACAGGCTGAACTTCAACTCGTGCTGAGTACTCCACTCGGGCCCATCTAACAGCGCGATGCCGGAGGCAAAATACGCGCGCGCGGACGCATAGGCTGCTGAGGCCTTCGCTCTTCGCCCGGTACGCAGGTTGAAGGTCGCGAGTTCCGCCTTCTCGTTCCGGTCGACCAACAGCTCGGCGCCCCGATTGAGCTGGTTCGCAATATCGAACAGATGCTCGTCGAGCTGGTCCTCCGGCATGGCCGCCAACAGCACACGGCCGATGCGAAGGTGTGCCCCGGCGCGATCGCCTTCCGGGATGAGGGCGTACGCCGCCTCCTGAATGCGGTCGTGGAGGAAGGCGTAGGAGCCCACCAGGCGGAAGATCAGCCCGGCGCGGGCGGCATCCAGCAGCGCAGTATGGATCTCCTCTTCGGATTGTCCGAAGACCGCACTCATGGTCGTGATCTCGGCCACGTTCCCTAGACAGGCGAGCTGCTGGAGAGCGGTCTGCGCCGTGCCGGACAATCGCTTTAGCCTCTCGAACATGAGATCCACGACGTTGTCGGTGTAGCCGTGCGCGCGAATCCGAGCCAAGTCCCAGACCCAGGCTCCCGCATCCGGGGAGCGCCTGACCAGCCCTTCCTCCTCCAGTGCGGTGAGGAACTGGATGGCGAAGAATGGATTGCCAGACGTCTTCTCGTGCACCAGTTGCGCCAGGAAGTGCGCGTGCTCGGGCGTGCAGTGCAGGGCATCGGAGACGAGCGCGCCAAGGTCGTCAAGTGAGAGAGGCGGGAGCACGATCTCCTCGACCCGCGTTCCAGCTTTGCGGATCGCCTCGAGCGTGCGCATGAGCGGGTGGGCAACACCGACTTCATTGTCACGATAAGCGCCAACCAGCAGCAGATGCCGCATCTCATAGTGCGTGACCAGGTACTCAAGAAGCTCAAGGCTAGCCGCGTCCATCCATTGCAGATCGTCGAGGAACAGCGCCAGCGGGTGTTGCTTCCGAGCGAAGGCCCCGAGGAACCGCCGGAACACCAATAGGAAGCGGTTCTGCGCATCTCGCGGCGGCAGTTCCGCAACGGCCGGCTGTTTGCCGATGATGAACTCGAGCTCCGGAATGAGGTTGACGATAAGCTGGCCGCTGGGGCCCACTGCTTCCTGCAGGGAGCCTCGCCACCGTTCCACTTCCGCTTCGCTCTTGACCAGGATCTGACGGATCAGAGCCTGGAAGGCCTGTGCCAGGGTCGCATACGGGATGTCGCGCTTGTACTGGTCAAATTTGCCGGATGCGAAGAGGCCGCGCAGCGGAACGAGCACCTTGTGCAGCTCATTCGCTACCGAGGATTTGCCGATACCGGAATAACCAGAAACCAGCACAAGTTCCGGCGTGCCGTGGGTCACGACCCGGTCGAAAGCAGCGAGCAGCAGGTCAATCTCGCCCTCCCGCCCGTACAGCTTCTCCGGTATCAGCAACCGGTCCGACTTATCGTGCGCGCCGAGCGGGAACGCGTCGATGCAGCCCTCCGACTGCCATTGCTCCAGGCACCGCCGAAGATCGGCTACCAGGCCTGCTGCGGCCTGGTAGCGCTCCTCAGGGTTCTTGGCGAGCAGCTTCATGATTATGGCAGACAGCGGCTCGGGGACTGCGGCGTGATCGCTGAGTGGCGCCGGTTGACGCGCGATGTGGCAGTGGATCCACCCCGGGGGGTCGGCGGCAGCAAACGGCAACGCGCCGCTAAGCATCTGGTATAAGGTGACGCCCAAAGAGTATAGATCGCTGCGCGTATCAATCGAGCGATTCATGCGACCGGTTTGTTCAGGCGCCATGTAGGCGAGGGTGCCGGCGATGATCTCCGGCGGCGCGGGCGCCTGGCGCTCGTGGGGCAGCTGGGAGGCGATCCCGAAGCCGATGAGCCAGACGTTGCCGGCGCCATTCACGAGCACGTTCGCAGGCTTGACATCTTTGTGTATGAGACCGCGCCGGTGGACATGTCCGAGTGCTGACGCCAAGCCGATAGCAATGTTCAAGACGCGGACCAGATCGAGCGGTTGTCCCCGATCCCGCTCAAGAAGCAGATCGAGGGGCTCGCCTCCTGGATCTTTGAGTACGAGGATGGTCCGACCCTGGTGACGAGCGAGCGTCAGAGGCTTGGCTGCCCACGCGGGATCGAGCTCGACTGCGAGCGAGTACTCATGCTCGAGCCGGCGAAGACTTAGAGGCGACGGATGTTGCGCGGTGACGGCGAGAGCGAGGACCGGCGCTGTGTTGCCGTTATGCCAGCCGCGGTAGAGGGTGAAGTCCGGGCCTTCGCGGAGAGGATGCAGCACGTACCCCGAAGGCTCTGTCATGGAGGTCATCCTTGTCGCCGCGGCTGCACACTCAGAATAGTCAATGCTGACAAACGGCTAAGAGGACGTCAAGGCCAATGCCCCTGGCCCCCCCAGAGGCTGGCTCAACCTTCCCTAGGAAACACCAGGTTTGCGGGCCGAGGCCACGTCGCCTTTCGTGGTTTTCTCCCAAAGAAAACCACTCTTCGCGACTTTTATGGGACCACAGGTTGCGAAACCGCTCTAGAACTCCACCTTCAGCGCATATTGCATGATGCGGGGATTCACGGTTAAGGCGCTGATCACGCCAAAGGTGCTGGGGGTGGAGACATCGTTGGATGGATTCGCGAAATTGGGCCTGTTCAGAACATTGAAGATCTCCCAGCGAAAGATCAGCTTTACGCGGTCTGTCAAAGATGTGGTCTTAATAGCTGCGATATCGAAGTCCTGTTGATCAGGCCCCCTCAGGATATTCCTTCCCAGGTTGCCGAAGATTGTCCCTCCACCGGTAACCGGATATTGGCCGTCAATCAGGCCACCGTCTGGAATATACGGAGCCGGGACAAATGCTTTGGTGTTGAAGAATTCGTTGATACGGCTGGTGACGCTGCCACCGCGACCTGCATCCGCGACGGTAGCACCTGGAGCCAGGCTTCCGGTGGTGTATATTGTTGCGGGACCAAACAGCGTACCAGCTGCAGTGTCCATGATGCTGAACGGTAGTCCCGATTGCAGGGTTACCACACCTGAGGTACTCCAGCCATTCCCGAGCAGTTGAATCAATGCGCTTTTCGCGTGGCCAGGGCCGGGCACACTCCACGTGCCGCTGATAACCAATCGCTGCGTTCGATCAAAGTCAGACAGGCCGCGTTGAGCAGCGACATCATTTTGATTGTTGTAAACCACTTGCCCGGTGATCGGTAATCCGAATGTGCCAGCGATAGCAGCCCCGAGACTATCCCCTGCATCGTCGATCGATTTGGAAAACGTGTAGGCGGCAAGGAATTGGAAACCATGACTTATGTCTTTCTTCAGCGTGGCTTCAAGGGAGTTGTAGATTGAATTCCCACTGGTTTGGAGACGGTAGATCAACGGAGACAAGCCTACGAAAGGAACCCGCTCAGCTCCATTGGCCGTGGAGTTGGTGGTGAGTCCGTTCACGGGCGCGGTGGGAGCGGCGAGGAGAGGCTGATTATTGCTCCGGCCCACGCCCAGGTGGGTGCCCTTCGCGCCGGCATACCCGATGGAGAAAACGTAGCTCTGGTGTTGATACTGCAGGTCGAAGTCATATTGCTGGAGGGTAGACTCCTTAAAATCAGGATCGGTAATGATGGGGGAGCGCAGGAACCTGTTCCCGTTAAACGGTGGCCCCGGTAGCATGTTGGCCGCGAAATTTGGGAATGAAGAGCTCGGTGGCAAATTGGGAAAGGGACTCTGCAGGCTAGCGGTCGCGTTCGCGGCGCCATTTAGCACAGCATTCAACGCGAACGGCGGGTTAAGAGCCAGTAACGAGCCGTTCCCCACGAAGCTGGTGCGGTTCGCGTAGATGCCATATCCTCCTCGAAGAATCAGGGCCCTCGCAGAAAGAGGCTGCCACGCGAAGCCGACGCGGGGTTCTATGTGGGTTTGCACGGGGTGATTCAGCAGGGTTGAATTCTCACGTGGGAAGCCCTCGGGGGCGTTGCCAGAAAAGTTGTCGGGCAGAACGAATCCGGAGGTGGCGGAAGCCGTGAAACCACCCGGCGGAGGAGCGACGTAAAATTGAGGGAAGAAATTGGATTCGCGACCCTCGATTTCGCTTGGTTGGCCATCAACCTCGACGCGAACCCCGAGATTCATAGTGAGTGATCGCGTAACTTTCCAGTCATCCAACGCGAAGAAATCGACAGCGTATGCACGCTGCCCCACATCGGGAACTCCGGCAGCCACGCTGGAGAAGAAAACGTTTGAAAACGATGTGCCGTTCCCTCCTGCGGCGGCAGGCCCGGCGGGCAAGCCGAGCAGGAAATCAGGGAACGACAGGATGGTGATGACACCGGCGGTGTAATTCGTTCGATGGTTGAACTGATTGCGGAAGATTTCTGTGCCCAAGCGAAGATTGTGCTTACCCCGAGTCAGGAATATGAGGTCGGAATAGTAAAAGTTATTACCGGCTGTTTTGCCTTGGTCTTGTCCCGAGTTGCCTAGTTCAAAGGCTCCAAGAACCCCAGTTTGTGGAATGATCCCCTCCTGGGGATCGCTGAAGCGGGTTATCCCCACATCCTCATCGGTGAGTGTGCCTCCGGGAACGCTTTGACCTGCAAGACGAGAGAAGCCAAATAGGAATTGGTTGATTGCTTGCGGTGAGAAAATGTGAGTCTCAGTGATGGCCAAATTGCGGTTCCCAAAGGAACGGAGCACCGGAAAGCCAGGCACACTGGCGCCGAAGAAAGGAACGTCCTGGTTCGAGTTTGAGAAAAAGAATTTCGCCGACAGACGATCCGCCGTGCGCACATTGAAGTCGACGTTTGTATTGAACTGGTCTTCGTTGTCTTGTCCAGGCAAGACTGCGGTGTAGTTGACACCGCTCCCCGAGGTCTGAGGGCTCGGGATTACATAGGTCCCATCGGGATTTTTCGCGTTCAACAGATTGAGCGCTACCGGGCCGATGTTCGAACCGTCACGGGCCACCGCCGTACCTCCTAATGCCCCGCTTTGCCCGCCAAATATAGCGCCAAGCGAGGCGGGGGTGCGGACCTGCGGTATGGGAGGCAGGCTTAGAGAGCTAACACTGTTGCTCAAGGAGGCCGCATTCACGTCCCTGGTGGCCTGATAGGAAACAAAGAAAAAGGCGCGTTTCTTCGACCAGGCGATCGGCCCTCCCAGAGTGCCCCCAGGCTGTGAGCGTCGAAACTCTCCTCTTGGCACCCCAGTTGCGTTGGCGAAGAAATTATTCGCGTCCAGGGCCTCATTGCGGCCGAAGTAATAGGCGTTGCCATGAAGATCTGCGGTACCCGACCTTGTTTCGAGGTTTATGTTCGCACCTCCGCCCCGCCCATACTGCGCGTCGTAGAGCGAAGTCTGGACTTTGAACTCCTGAATGCTATCCGGAGCCGGGATCGCGATTCCCGCTCCACCGAAAGGAGTGACCTCGGTGATATTGGAGCTATAACTGTTTGCATCCACACCGTTTAGCATGAAATTATTGTCGCCGCTACGGGCACCATTGGCCCGGATCTCCTGGCTTCCGGCCCCCAGTTGCGTCGCGTCCACGACATTCGTGCTTGTTCCGGCCGTCAGGCCGAGGATCTCGGTAAAGTTGCGATCGACGAGCGGCAAGTCGACGACAGTTTGGTGATCGATGACTCGTCCGAGAGTGGCGTTCTCGGTTTGAAGGAGTGGAGGTGCGGCGCTAACCACGATGTGTTGCTTTGCGCCCCCTAGCGCGAGTTGAATCTTCAGCCTACTCACCTCGGTGATTTGAACCTGAACGCCATTCAAGATGAATGATTCGAATCCCGGCGTGCGCACCGTCAGGTCATACTTGCCCGGAGGCAGGAATTGGACCGAAAAATTGCCCTCGCCGTCGGTAGCGAGATCGCGCTCTTCTCCGGTGCCCTGGCTGTTGATGACCACTGCAGCACGTGGTACCAGCGCTCCATGGGGGTCGCTCACGGTGCCGGCGATCGCTCCGGTATCGGCTGTCTGGGCGTGCATCTGCAGAGCGCAGAGCGCCAGCATGGGGGCCCGGAGGGAAGTGCGGAACACATGCATCGCGATCTTCCACATCATCTCGTTGCTCCAAAACACCAAAGCACCGTGTGGCTCTGTTTTTCTGCTCCCCTTAAGCCAAAGTCAGGGTATCAAATTCGACCAAGTTCCGAAGGCAGGCGAGCCGCTGAGGGGCAGTCCGCAGCGGACAATCGCTTAATCCGCCTGGCAGCTTTCCTGTGCGCGCGGAGAAGCGTCGACTGCAACCCGCGGAGTCGCGTCTGCTTCACCAGCAAAATCCTCCCCCTCTCAGGCTCGGTTCTTGCCGAAGACTAGCTCCCACAGAATCTTCCTCTGAGCGGATCGCCTCACAGATCGATGAGGTGACACAACGTTGGGTGGCGCTCCGCTCAGAGGCTGTGACTTTATTGATTTCGCCTCCTCCAATCGGACGGTTCTTAATGAACAACCGGGTTGGCGTGTCCCAAGCGAGGTAAGCACGAAGCGTTGGTTGTGCGACAAATCTCTCGCTTCCTCACCCAGCCTTTCCCCTTGGACGGGTGCCCCATGTTCGCGGACTTTCGCGTACATGGGTTGAAGAAGATGGGCGCAGCCCCTCCTTTTTTTCCTGTAAGTAGGTGTAGACCGGTGATGAAAGCATTGGAAAAAGGTCGTATTCAACCCATGTACGCGGAAGTCCGCGAACATGGGGCACCCGTCCAGGGGGAAAGCTGGGTGGCAAACCGGGAAAGCGGAGGACGAAATGACAATCAACCCCCGAATGAGAGCTAAAGTCGTTCATTTCTCTTTTCATTTGCAATCGGTCGAGGCGCTCCGCTCAAGGATGACGATTTTGTGGGAGAACTGACGCAACGGAGACCTTTAGCGGGAGCCGGGGCGCACTGCAGGTCCCTCCACTACGCTGCGCTCCGGTCGGAATGACAGTTTCGTTTAAGTCTCGATGACTTCGCCAATAAAGTCGCAGCCCCTCAGGATGACGATTCTGTGGGAGTTTTGACGAGAACGCCCTAAACAAGTTGGCGCTTATGGGACACGGTCCTGGGTAACTCTCAGCCGTCCCCACGGGACTCAATTTGGCGAAGATAGCTCTCACGCTGACTCTGCAAGTTGCGCTGCTTTGCCGGGCTGCTTTTTGAATCTTGTCTTGATGTCAAGAATCTTTATATCAAGAGAGATGAAGAGGCCAAGCCAAATCGAAAAGGATACCAACGGCGTTCATCTCTGGGTGCTGCTGTGGAAGGCCACCAAGGCGGTAGAAGCGCACGCGCGGCGGAGCGTGAACGGCACGGAGTTAGGTCTGAGCGATTTCGGGGTTTTAGAAGCACTTCTTCATAAGGGGCCTCTGCCGATCAGTGCCCTTGGCAAGAAGGTCCTGCTTAGCAGCGGGTCGATGACCGCGGCTGTTGATCGGCTTGAAAACAGTGGCTACGTGAAACGCGCAGCGACGTCCTCGGACCGCCGGGCCTGCATCGTGCATTTGACAGAAGAGGGATCGGAACTGATCCGGAGCGTGTTCGCCGAACACGAGCACGACATGGAACGTGTTTTCTCGCTCTTGGATGCATCGGAACGGAAGACCCTTGCGAACCTTCTGCGAAAGCTCGGTCACGAAGCCGAGAGTATCGCCGCTGAAGAGAAGAAACCTGTCAAGAAAAAGTGAACAAAGGAGAAATCAATGTCAGAACAAAAGCAAGTGTCGGGTGTTCATAGAGCAGCATCGGCCGGAGATGGTTTTCCATTCGAACAGGCTCTGATACTGAATGAACTGGAGCGGACACTGGCGACAGTGAGCGAGGCGGAGATAGCTGTCGCGCAGAGAATGATTCTGGCCGCCAATCGAGTATTTGTTATGGGGGCGGGGCGCACGGGGCTGGCGCTGAAGATGGCTGCCATGCGGCTAATGCACCTGGGATTGGTGGTGCATGTTGCCGGCGAAGTGACTTCTCCTGCGATCGGTCGCGGCGACCTGCTGCTCGTAGCTTCAGGATCGGGCACCACGGCTGGTCCGGTGCACGCAGCTGAGGTTGCCATCAAGGCCGGAGCGCGGGTTTTGGCGTTGACCGCGACTCCCGCTTCGAAACTGGGCGAGCTGGCACAAGGCCTGGTTGTGATTCCGGCTGCGGCCAAGGAGGATCGTGGCGGAATGATCTCTGAGCAATATGCCGGGGCGCTGTTCGAGCAGAGCGCCCTGCTGATCATGGATGCGATGTTTCAAGCGATGTGGCATGAGCGGGGGGAAAGCGCGGAGGAGTTATGGAAGCGCCACGCGAATCTGGAATAACAAGACTTCGGATACCGACGCCTTTGTCTTTCTGTAGGAATGATGGCCTGGTTCTTTCGTTGGTTCGTTGTTCTTGATGTCAACTTATTTGGTACCTGGAAATGGAGAACACTATGAAACTACAAGTTGCAATTGACCTACTATCGACGGCGGATGCGTTGGCCTTACTCAAAAAGGTGGCGGACCAAGTAGATGTTATCGAGCTGGGAACCCCGCTGATCAAACAAGAAGGACTGAGCGTCGTTACCACTGTGAAGGCAGCATATCCGGAGAAGCTGGTGTTTGCAGACATGAAGACCATGGATGCCGGCGAGTTGGAAGCTGATTTGGCGTTCGATGCGGGCGCGGACATCATGACCGTGTTGGGCACGGCCGGCGATAGCACGATTGCGGGAGCCGTAAAGTCCGGTAAAGCGCACGGCAAGGCCGTGGTGGCCGACATGATCGGTGTGGCAGACAAGGCCAAGCGGCTGAAGGAACTGAAGTCCCTGGGCGTGAGCTGGGTGGAACTGCACGCGGGGCTGGATGAGCAGGCGCAGGCTGGGTACTCGATCGAGAAGTTGCTGGAAGTGGGCCGGAAAGCGGAGATTCCGTTTTCGGTTGCGGGCGGCATCAATGCACAGCGGATCGAAGGGGTCGAATCCTCCGGTGCGACGATTGCTGTTGCGGGCGCGGCCATCTACGGAGCGAAGGATCCGAAAGCTGCTGCGAAAGGTCTGCGCGAAAAAATCAAGCACCAGGGATAAGCGCGTACTTTGAAGCAAAGGCGGTGACGGGGCATTGATCTTGTCGCCGCTTTCGTTCTTTAGAGCCGGCAGGGTGGATGATCCCAAAGATGACCGAGGGCTCATCTCACATACGCACTCAGGCCAAGCAAAGATGCAATCGCCTTGTTCGGCGAGCCCAGGAGGGCCCAAGCCAAAATCGGCCACCAGGTAACCCGCTGATTATAAATTGGTTGCCCCCCAGGGATTCGAACCCCGATATGCTGCTCCAGAGGCAGCTGTCCTACCATTGAACGAGGGGGCAGTGCGGCAAGGCCGACTTCACTATAGTAAGAGCAGGATCAGCCCGGGTCAATGCGACCAGCCCAGAGCGGCGGTGAGTTGATCTAACGGCATAGTCCCGTACGCTTTTCGACCTACTCTTCCCTGAGGACCTGTAAGGGCTTCTGGCCCAGGATCCGGAAGCTGGTCGCCCAACCGGTTACGGTGGCCAACACCGCGGTTCCAACCAGCGCAATCGCGGTCGCCAGCCACTCCACGTGAAAGGCTACATCCAGCCGATGCAGCAGCACGCGGGATAGCAGATTGGCGAAGATCACTCCTACGAAGCCCGCGAGCAGGCCGAGCACAATGAACTCCACACTGAAGACGGCGGCGATGTGGTTTCGCTTCGCACCCAGGGTCTTGAGCACCACCACCTCACGCACCCGGCGGAATTGCGTGCTGGCAATGCTCGAGGCCAGAATGACGACACCCGCAAGGATAGAAAATGCGGCCAGGAAACGCACTACGATCGTGATCTGCTGCACGACTCCCTGGATGGTCTCAATGACATCGGCAATGTTGATCACCGTCACCGTGGGATAAGCGTTAAAAAGCGCCCGCTGTACCGCCCCCACCTGCCGCGGGTCCACATGGGCTGCGCCGTACCAAACCACCGGCAGCCCGGCCAGCGCCCGCGGAGTGAGGATGAATTCGCTGCGCGAGTATACGTGCTGGCCGTTGTGACGGATGATGGCAACGACGTTGGTCGGCATCGTTCTTCCATTGGAGGTGAAGACGATGCGGGAACCAAGATGCAACTGTAGCCGTTGCGCAATGTGCTCGGTCACCACCAGTGATTGTCCATCGTCCTTGTCCCACCAGGTTCCCTGCACCATCGTGGATCCCACGGGCAGCGCGTTCGACCAGGTGAGGGATACGGTCTGGAGCAGGCGCTTGGGGTAGTTCTTCAGCTTGAGCCCGTCAGCCGCCGTGCCATCCACCGATACGATTCTTCCGGCGACGGAAGGGAGGGTCTCCACATCTCCCCAGACCGAGGGCTGTTGGGCCAACAGGTGTTTGACGCCGTCCAGTTCCTTGCTGCTGATGTCGACCAGGAAAATGTTCGGCAGGTTGGCGCCGGCCGTCAGTTTCATCTCCCCAATGACACCGTGCTGCATGAGAAAGACGGTCAGGATAAGCATTACGCCCACGCCCAGCGCGGCCAGCACAGCGGCGGATTGATTACCCGGCCGATACAGATTCGCCAGGCCATGGCGAACAGCGGATTGCAAATGCATCCGGGTGCGCGATAGAAAGGCACGCAGCACGCGGAGGGTCAGGGCCGACATGCCGAGGATGACTATCAGCAATGCGCTCAAGGCCCCGGCGAACCAGCGCCCGACTACCACGGAATCAGAAAGCGCCGCGGCAATGCCACCTAGCCCCAACAGGATGACGATGGCAATGATCCATTGCGCCTTGCTCTGGCGCAGGCGCGTCCTCCAACTCCGCTGCAGCGCTCGGCTCCTCCACCATTCTGCGCAATACCAGATTTGGGCGGACGGAGCGAATCTGCAGCAGCGGCGGCAGGCAGAACAGGACGGTGGTCAGAATGCCGGTGGCCAGCCCCGCCAGCGCGGAATGCCAGGGAAACTGAAGATCCAGGGTGATGGGCAAGAACCGCCCTAACGAGGCTGGGGAAAATCCACTCCACTCCCAGCCCCAGAGAAGCGCCGATTAATCCACCCACCAACCCCAGCAGCACCGTCTGGAAAAGATAGATACGCAAAATATCAGAGGAGCGCGCGCCGATCGACTTCATGATGGCGAGCACCTCAACCCGTTGCTGCAGATGCGCACGCATGGCCATCGCCACCCCGATGGCGCCCAGCACCATGGCCACCAGGCAGATCAGGCTGAGCAGCCCGGTCGATCGCTTCAAGCCGTCGGTGAGCGCCGGATTGCTTTCCCTGAAGTCCGTGACCTGGGCATCGGGCAACACCTGCTCCAGGCGGGCGCGCACGGTGGCGATATTCCCGCTGTTCGGCGATAGCTTGAAGAGGAAGCGCTCTCCCGAGCGGCTTCCCTGCTGCAGCAGGCCGCTCTTTTCGAGCGCGCTCTGGGTCATCATCACGCGTGGACCCAGCCCCATGCCTGAACTCATGCGGTCCGGCTCGCGCACCAGGATGGCCGCGATGCGGAAGGTGGAGTCGCCAATCTTCAGGCTTGCGCCTACCTGGGTGTGCAGCCGTATGAGCAGGTCATCGGCAACCACGACGGTTGCATCGGTGAGCACCTGGCGGAGGTCGCCCGCGGGTTCGAGAACGACTGTGCCATAGAAGGGATACTTTTGCGGATCGACCGCCTTGAGCGAAACCAGCAGCGGCACGGGATCGGCGGGCGAGGAGACCATGGATACCGTCTCGCTGACTTCAGTGCGCTCGATGCCGCGGGAGGCCAGGACATTGAGCTGCTGCTCCTCTTCCGGTGTAGGCTGGCGGAACATGCGCGCGGAGAGATCGGCGGCCATGATGGTGCGCGCTTCGCCCAGCAGGGTCTTTTGAAAAGAGTCGCTAAAGCCGCGCACTCCGGTGAGCGCGGCCACTCCAATCGCCACGGAGAGAATCACGAATAGAAACTTGGCCCGGGAGGCCTGCAATTCGCGCCAGGCAATCTTCGCCGCCGAGGCCCAGGTCAAGGTGGGTTTCTGGTTGGCTCCCATATCAGGCCGGCCCTTGCATGGTGTCTTCCACGATCATGCCGTCGCGGAGAACGATGCGGCGATCGGCGTGGATGGAGACCTGCGCATCGTGCGTCACCAGCACCAGGGTGGCACCGCTGGCGCGGTTTCGTTGGAGCAGCAGATCGAGTACATGGGCGCCGTTCTCGGAGTCGAGATTGCCCGTGGGTTCGTCGGCAAAGATGATGGGCGGCTGGAGCACAAAGGCGCGCGCCAAGGCGACCCGCTGCTGCTCCCCACCCGAAAGCTGAATGGGATAGTGATGCATGCGGTCGCCCAGGCCTACACTGCGTAACAGGTCTTCGGCGGCCGCGCGGCCGTTGCCAGAGCCGTTCAGTTCATGGGGCAGCAGGACGTTTTCCAGCGCGGTGAGTGTCGGTATCAACTGAAAGGATTGGAAGACGAAGCCCAACTTCTGGCCGCGCACCTCGGCCAGCTTGTCTTCCGGTAGACGGCTGATCTCGGTGCCATCGATCAGGACTTCGCCCGCAGTGGGGGAATCCAGGCCTGCCAAGAGCCCCAGCAGCGTACTTTTGCCGCTTCCCGAAGCGCCCATGATGGCCACGAATTGACCGGAGGGGACCAGCAGATCGATGTTCTTGAGGATCTCGATCGTCCGGCTGCCATTGCGAATCGACTTTTTCAGCCCGCGCACTTCAATCATGGACTTCCCCATCCCCCAGCGTTTGGTATACGAACGTTGGCGGGAAAATGTTCTACAGTGGGCTTGTGACCTACCGACGACTCGCCTGTCTTATGTTCGCCAGTTCCCTGCTTGCCGGTTGCCGGTCGAAAGCTCCTGAGGCAGCGGCTCCCCAACCGGCCACGCCTGTAGTTGATTCCTCCCCCGCCAGCGATGTTGCAAAAGATGGGCGGCCGGTGGTCGTTGCGTTCGGCGACAGCCTCACTGCCGGCTACGGCGCCGACCCAGGCGAGAGCTATCCTGACTACCTGCAAAAGGACTTGAACGCGCAGGGCTACCAGTACCAGGTCATCAATCAAGGCATTAGTGGAAACACCACCAAAGACGGAGTCGACCGGCTGCAGGACGCATTGAGCGTGAAGCCAGTGCTGGTGATCGTGGCCTTTGGCGGGAACGATGGTTTGCGCGGGCTGCCCATCGCGAGTACGCGTGAGAATCTCGATCAAATCGTGGCCACACTGCTGCACTCCGGCGCCAAGGTGGTGTTGGGTGGCATCACCCTGCCGCCGAATTACGGGCCGGACTACATCCGGCAATTCAACCAGACCTACGCGCTGCTGGCGGCTAAGTACCACGTGCCAATGCTGCCGTTCCTGCTGCAAGGCGTCTGGGGAGTGCCCGGGAGCATGCAGGCCGACGGCATCCATGCGACGGATCAGGGCAATGCGCAGGTGGCAAGAAATCTTCTTCCCCTGGTCGTTCCTTTGCTGAAGAAGTCGTAAACCGGGGGCCATCAACCCAGAACCACGATGGGTTGAAAGAGCGTTCCGGCCACGCGGCGCACAATAGCAACCAGGTCGCGCTGCCCGGCAAAAACCTTGGCCAGCGGAGCGGTGGAGTACTCGGGCAGATTCACAGCGTTACCGTTTCTCAGACGGCCGGCCACCCAAAGATCGGCGGTGGTTGCGGGTAGCTCCGGCAGCAGCGTCCGGGGGTGCGGGAGTTTCTGTTCCAGGGTGCCGGCAGCCGCCTGATCGCTTAACTCCTCCAGCGTCATCGCCTGGGCAAGGGTAAAGGGGCCTGCTGCGACACGGCGCAAGCGCGCCAGGTGAGCACCACAGCCCAGGATCTGTCCCAGGTCATGGGCCACGGAGCGGACGTAGCCTCCGGAGGAGATGCGGATGGTGAACTCCGCATATTCGCCTTCGAGCGGGCCGATAACGAACTCCTCAATCATCAGGGTTACGGGTTTCAGGGTTACCGTTTCCCCGCGCCGTGCCGCCTTGTAGGCAGGCTTGCCATCGACCTTTTTGGCGGAGAAGGGCGGTGGCGTCTGGTCTACCTGTCCGCGAAAAAGCGCGGCTGCGGCCTGGATGTCCTGGTTGGCCGGCAAAGGGGTGCCCAGTTCAGCGGGCGCCGCCGGGATTCCATCTGCGTCGTAGGTGTCGGTGGCAAAGCCAAAACGGATGGCTCCGGTGTAGGTCTTGGTGAGAGGGCCAAAGAATTGGGCCAGGCGGGTGTACTTGCCGATTAATACGGGCAGGACTCCGGTGGCCATAGGATCGAGCGTACCCAGGTGACCCGTAGTGGACTCGCCGGTGATGCGGCGCACCCGTGAGACGACATCGTGGGATGTCATTGCGCTCGGTTTATCAATTACCAGCAGCCCATTCACACTGTTAACTATAGAGACTTATTTTTGATCCGATCACAGTGGCCGTGAAAACGGCAGTCGCACATGGAGAGCCATGCTCCCACTCAAGCCAAAGGACGGCTTGAATGGGGCACCCAGCATTTGTGGCGGGGCAAGTTTTCCCAGCCTGCATAAGCGTACGCTGAGGCGAACCTGGGGCACCTACAGGTTGCTCTGGGGACGCGACTGGACCAGGGAGAGAAACTCGGCGCGGGTGTTTTGCTGGTGGAAGACTCCCACCATCGCAGAGGTCACGGTGGATGAGTGCTGCTTCTCTACGCCGCGCATCATCATGCAAAGGTGCCTGGCTTCGATGACTACGCCCACTCCCTGGGGATCAATGGCGTCCTGAATGGCATCGGCTATCTGCCGGGTGAGCCGCTCCTGTACCTGCAAACGACGCGCGAAGACCTCGACCAGCCGCGGAATCTTGCTCAGACCGATGACTTTGCCCTTGGGGATGTAGGCCACATGCACTTTGCCGAAAAAGGGCAACATGTGATGCTCGCAAAGGGAGAAGACCTCGATGTCGCGCACAATCACCATCTCGTCGTAATCGACTTCGAAGAGCGCGCCGCGCAGAATCTTGTCCGCATCCTCCTGATAGCCCTTGGTGAGAAAGCTCATCGCCTGCTCGGTCCGCTCAGGCGTCTTCACCAAACCTTCGCGGTTGGGGTCTTCGCCCAGACGCGTGATCAATTCAGTGTAAAGATCCTGGGTGGAGTATCCACTCAATCCCCTGCTGACAGTGGGCTTACGAACGACCGCTGGATGTGCCATGCTTTCCCTTTCCCGCATATTCGAAAAAATTGTTCCGCGTCTCTTCCACCCTCACTCGTTCAAGATCAGCGTGAACAAAGTGCTTCGCGAGCAGGTCGTGAATGGCTATACATAGATTCTCGGTAGTAGGCACCTGGTGGGTGAAGCGCTCATCGAAGTTTAAATTCGTGTGGTCAAAACGGTCGATCACTGTGCTTTGTACGCAACTATCCAGGTCAGCCAGGTTGCAGACCATGCCGGTCACTGGATCAACTTGGCCGCCAACCGTTACCTCGACAACATAATTATGGCCGTGGCCATGGGGATTGCTGCACTTGCCGTAAACCGCCCGGTTCTTTTCGTCGCTGAATGCCTCGGAGTACAGACGATGCGAGGCACTGAGGACGTATCTTCGCGAAAGATATGCTCTCATGCCTCACCGTAGTAATCAGAGAAAAGGTCAGGCGTCTCGTAGACGCGGATGCGATGGAGCCTGGCGCCGGCGATGCGATTTTCCAGGCGCTTCCAGATGGCAATGGCGAGATTCTCAGTGGTTGGAATCACGTGTTTGAACTCCTCCACCTCGAGATTCAAATGGCGGTGATCGTACACATCCACCACCTCGCGATGCATCACGTCTTTGAGCTCTTTCAGATCGACGACAAAGCCTGAAACCGGGTCCACTTCTCCCTGAACCGTCACTTCGAGGGTGTAGTTGTGCCCGTGACCGTTGCGATTCGCACACTTGCCAAAAAGGCGCGCATTTTCCTCCGCCGACAAATGATCGGACCAATAGTAGTGAGAGGAGGAGAACTCAGCCTTTCGAGTCAGAAGAACCATAAGCAACCAATCGCGCAGCCTTGTAGTCTAAAATCAGTATAGCGAATTCCAGCTCCATCCTTGTGATGAGGCTGGACAGCTATCTTATTCATTATTTTGAGGTTGGTTACCGAAATTCCAGTATGACCCGAGTTCATTGCCTGGCAGTGGAGTAGTCTCTGCCCTTCCAGGCCACTTGATTGCGCACCGTGTGCTGCCACCAGCTTCTCAACAGCAGCAGACAGAACAGCGGTAGCGCAAACACGGAAATAGCACAATCAGCAGCAGAGAAGTTGGACTTGGCCACCCTTGTGTAGAATCGCCATAGAACTCTTAACCAGAGAACAGCCAAGGCGTACCGCGCCAAAGGCACTGAAAAAAAGCGCCATAGCAGCAGCGGCAGGGCAATCATGAGGAGCAGATCGAGAGCCCTCCCGGCCGCCATCATCAAAGGATAGCCAAAAAGCCGGGCCAGATTTTTGGTCCAGCCTTCAGACATCGCCGCAAAGCTTCGGTACATGCGAGTACTAAGCGCGTCGGGAGCGTAGCGGAAGCGGATGGGGTACTTGCGACGCTTTAACAGAGAAGCCAGATCCACATCGTCGAGCAGAGAGCCGGCCACCGCTGTATGGCCGCCAATCTGAAAGTAGGCGGCTCGCTGGATCATCATGAACTGACCATTGGCAGCAGCCACACGCGACTCCGCACTGGAAACTTTTTGCGGAGGATAAGCGACGGCGAGCTCGGCAAAGACCAACGGCATAAGGGCCCGCTGCCAGAATCCTGTCACTAGCTGCTTTGGAGAATAAGAGAGCATCACTACATGCGCATGTTCCGCTTCGTGAATAGCTCGCCGCAGGTCGCCTGGCTGGTGAATGGTATCCGCATCCGTAAACAGGAGCCATTCGCCTCGCGCCTTTTGGGCAGCGGTCCAAATTGCATTGGCTTTTCCTGTCCAGGCGGGCGGCAGGGGCGCAGGATCGAGCACCTGTACGCCCGCCAAGCCGAGCGCGATGGAGCGGGTCTGGTCGGTCGAGCCATCATCCACCAACCACAGTTCCCAGTCCTCTCCCAGCACAAAGCCTTCGTCCGCCTGGGCCAACAAAGACTCGAGGCACGGGCGGAGAACATCGGCCTCATTGCGTGCGGGCACGACGACGGAGAGAAGCATCAGCGATCTTCCTTTCTCCGGATTTCCTGTGCGGCTCGCGGCTCCGGCGGGCTTCATGCCACTTTCCTTAATGAAAGCAGCCCCCACGGCAGCGTACAGGAAGTTCCGGGTCCCGCAGTCGACCGGCTTGCAGTAGCGGTCCGCGACGATTCCCAGCATTATAGAAAATGTAATTTCAACCCGGGTCCGCCCAGTTTCTTCATCGCTGCGTAATGCCCTTCATCCAATGATCAACTAAGGCGGAAAAATGACATCAAGGCTCAGCGCTATGAACGCTAATCTCCCGCCACTGGTTTCGGTGGTGATTCCCTGTTACAACTCAGCCCGTTATCTCGCCGAAACCATCGAGAGTGTACGGCTGCAGACCTATCCCCGAATCGAAATTATCGTGGTTGATGATGGATCGACCGATGAGACAGCAAAAATTGCACGATCGCGTGGGGTTCGTTACATACACCAGGCAAATCGCGGGATTTCCGCTGCACGCAATACGGGAATCCTGCATAGCCAGGGCCAATATGTACTGTTTCTCGATCACGACGACAGGCTTTTGCCGCGCGCTGTCAAGACCGGAGTCGAGCTCCTGGAAGAGCATACGGATTGCACGCTAGCCGTGGGCGAGCACAGGTATATAGGACCGGACGGAGCAGCGATTGGATATTCCAACAAGTGTGCCGTGGGGCGGGACCATTATCAGATGCTCCTGGAAAGTAATTTTGTCGAAACCCCTTGCTCCGTGCTGCATCGGCGATCAGGGTTAGCGCTGACCGGCGTCTTTGACGAGAGCCTGCAGGTAGCCGAGGATCACGAGTTTTACCTCCGCGCCGCGCGCCAGAGCAATTGGGTTGCCCACGAGACGCCGGTCGCGGAGTACCGGCTTCACGGGGCCAGTACCTCCCGCGATGCGGAGCGGATGCTGGAACTGAGCTATCGGGTGCTGGAGATGGAGTTGCCCTATCTGCAGGGCGACCGGGAGAAGTTGCGGGCACATCGCCGGGGGGTCAAATTCCTGGAACGCCAGTATGGGCGGCGGCTTACGCGGGAGCTGCTGGGCGCAAACCTGACGACCCCGGAAAACCGGCGCAAGCTGAAGCTTTTAAGACGTCATTATCCGGTGGGTTTCGCGGCCGTACTGGTGAGCCAGATTCTGCCGTCAAAGCTGCTGAATCTATTCCTGGCTTCGCGAGCCCATTATGCCCAGTTGGGAGAACAAGCCCGGCGAGCGCAGAGTCGCGAGAGCCTTTCCGTAGGCTGAGTCCAGGCGGCGCAGGCGGCCCGCTTTTAAGTATTATTAGAGACGTGGCATTTCGTATGCGCGGCTCCGTCTTTCTACTCTCGCTCCTGCTGGCGGCAGGGTGCGACCGTGGCGATCATCCTCGCTTTGTGGGAAAGCCGGCACCCGATTTTACGATCTCCGACGGCGGACGCAGCCTGCAGTTAAGCAGCTACCGGGGCAAGGTGGTTCTGCTGAATTTCTGGGCAAGCTGGTGTACTCCGTGTGTGGCGGAGATTCCTTCGCTTAACCAACTACAGCGGCAGATGCCGCAGTTGGTGGTGGTGGGCGTGGATGTGGATCAGGACCCTGCTGCCTACCACCGATTTCTCGCCCGTCATGAGGTCGATTTCCTGACCATCCGGGACGCACAACAGCACAGCAACGCACTCTACGGAACCTTTATTTTTCCGGAGACCTTTGCCATCGATCGCGGCGGCCAGATTCGGCGTAAGTTCATCATCGTGGACAACTGGACCTCGCCGGAAATACTGGATTATCTTTCTCATCTGTAGACGCTGCTCTCCCGTTCACGCTTGCTATGATGGGCTCATGACGACCAATCTTGACGTTCTCTATCGCTACGAGCTCCACCCCACCGAGGCGGCCATGATGGCGTTAGGCAAGGCTCGTGGGGTCTACGGGATCCGTAAGATCACGCTGAACGAGCAGCAGAAAACGATGCGGGTGGAATTCGACTTTACCAGGCTCAATCGAGCGGTGGTGCAAGAACTGCTGCGCAGCGCAGGGATTGATATTGTGGAAGAGATCCCGCTATCGGCTCCGGTTCCGCCCAAAGAGGAATCCGCTGCGCCCTTGCCGGCTAAATAGGGCTGTCGCAACCCGAGGACGATGTTATTTTCAGTCGTCCCTCCGGGACTGGTTCGTGCTTTCCATTCCTACCCAGGACGGCTCATAGAGAATCGGGTTGGCCTTGGATGATTGCCATTGCATACAATCCACGGACTACCTGCACACCAAACCAAACTTCCTCGTTAATTTGGACAGCTCTGATTCTCAGCCGTCCCTTCGGGACTGAGTTTGTAAAGAATTGCCAGCGCTAAACCGCCCCGCCCCCGCATAAATGCGGGGCTCCCTCCAGGTTCTCTCCCTAAAACTGGCCCGGCATGATGCGCCGGTGCGAGCTTGCCGATAGCGCTAATTGAGTGTCTGCGCCGATATCGGGCAGAACGGTCAGACCGACCCGGCAATTGGAGCGTAATGAACCCATTCCCCATGCGAGCTCTGGCGTGCGCGTTGGTGCTCATGGCGTTGCCGACGCTTGCCGCTCAAGCGCAGAACGCTCCGCCTGACCTTACCGCCCTGAAGATCGAAGACCTGATGAATGTCGATGTGACTTCAGCCGGGAAGAAGGAGCAGAAGCTGTCCCAGGTGCCGGGAGCGCTTTTTGTGATTACGACGGAAGATATTCGCCGCTCGGGCGCCACCAACATTCCCGATTTGTTGCGGATGGTACCAGGATTGGAGGTGGCCCAAATTGATCCCAGCACGTGGGCTATTAGCGCACGCGGTTTCAACGGCGAGTATGCGAACAAGCTTCTGGTTCTCATCGATGGCCGCACGGTCTACTCACCCGTCTTTTCCGGAGTGTACTGGGATGCTCAAAACGTGCCACTCGATTTGATCGCACGGATCGAGGTCATTCGCGGCCCCGGCGCCACGGTGTGGGGAACGAACGCGGTGAATGGAGTAATCAGCATTATTACCAAGAGCGCGCAGGATACAAAGAGAGGCGCGGTTACAGTCGACGGGGGCACGTTTGAGCACGTAGGAGGAGTGATCCGCTATGGTGGGTCCCTGGGTGCTCGTGCGGCCTATCGAGTGTTTCTCAATGGTTTCGACATGGGTCAGTTTGTTACTCCAGAGCACCAGAACGGCGAAAATGACTGGTATTTAGTTCACGGTGGCTTTCGAGCCGATGCACAGGTTTCTACCAGAGATTCACTGATGCTGGAAGGAGAAGCGATCCGTGGTAATGAGGGGGAGTTGACGGATTCCATTATCTCCCTGGAACCCCCCTTAAACGGGATCCTCAACCTGCGTGAAGATTTTTCCGGCTGGAGCCTCCTGGGGCGATGGAAACGCGCCCTTTCGCCGGCTTCGGAAACCTCGTTGCAGATCTACTTCGATCGCAGTAACCGAGGCAATCCGACCTACGGTATAGCGCTGAACACGTTCGACTTTGATTTTCAGCACCACGTGCAGTGGGGCCGGCGGCAGGATTTTGTCTGGGGACTGGGCTACCGCTTGATCTCCGATGACACAGCGGAGCACTTCCGGATCTCGTTTCGACCGGCGCACCTGGTCACGCAGACCTTCGGCTCCTTTGTGCAAGACGAGATCGCCATTCGGCCTCATCGCCTCTATGTCAGCCTGGGAACAAAACTAGAGCATGAGTACTACAACGGTTTTAACCTGCAACCCTCTGGGCGTCTCACCTGGACACCCAATGATCGCGACACATTTTGGGCAGCGTTGTCGGGAGCACAGCGAACGCCTTCGCGGATCGAAACCTCTATTCGCTACAATCTTTCGGCGCTTCCGGGACCGGATAATCTTCCCATCTTGATCAGCATCTTCGGCAACTCTTACCAGCTGAACGAACGACTGATCGCTACCGAGGCGGGTTTTCGCAAGCAGCTATCAGACAGACTCTCGTTCGATTCGGCAGCGTTCTTTAACCAATACCACGATCTGGCCTCGTATGAGCCAGGAGCCCCGCGCCTGGAGGTGGATCCTTCGCCGGTACATTTGCTGGCCCCGACCTATTACGCAAACCTGATTCAAGGAGAGACTCACGGCTTCGAGCTCTTCGCCAATATGAAATTGGCCAGCCGATGGACGCTTAGCCCGGGATACACATTCCTCACCATGCACCTCCGGCGGCTCGCGGGCGGCATGGATCTGACCACCGCCCCTGGCACGGAGGGAGGGAGCCCCAACCAGCAAGCTCAATTACGTTCGAACGTAAATCTTCCATGGCATTGCCAGTGGACCACATCGGCGTATTTCGTAGGCCGCCTGCAAGCACAGTCGGTCCCTTCTTACACACGGCTGGATAGCAATCTTGCCTGGCAAGCTTCGGAAAAGATATCCCTGGAGCTGGTGGGGCAGGACTTACTCAGAAACCTTCACCAGGAATATGCGGGCCCCGACTTGACGGTGCTTCCGAGCCTGATTCGGCGCAACGCCTATGCCAGGATCACGTGGCGGTTTTGAACATGAGGGCCCGGCGCTACGCCAGCTCGCTCACGATCCTGCTGTGTGTGCTGTTCGCGTGCACCCGGGAAAGAGGCGGGGCGCAGTCAACGGACGAGGAATACCGCGTCAAGGCAGCCTTTATCTTCCATTTTGCGCAACTGGTGGACTGGCCTCCCGAAACGAGTACGGACGCAGCCAATTCGCTATTTTTATGCACCATCGGGGAGGACCCCTTTCAGGGCGCGCTGGAAAATACGGTGGCGGGCAAGCCGGTCGGCGATCGGATTCTTCGCATTCGTCACCTGAAGCCAGAGGACGATGTGCAGGCGTGCCAGGTACTTTTTCTGGGCAAGGCGCAAAGCAAGCGCATTCCGATGGTGCTGGCCACCCTGCACAATGCTCCGATTCTGACCGTGGGCGAAAGCCCGGGCTTTCTCGGCGCCGGCGGAATGATCTGTTTTGTGCTCGAAGACAAGAATGTTCGTTTCGTAATCAATCTGGATGCGGCGGCGTCCGCAAAACTCAAGATCGGGTCCCGCTTGTTAATCCTGGCCCAAACCGTCATTGGAGAAAACCGGGAAAAGTAAGAGCATGAAGTTCAGAGACCTTCCAATTCGGCGCAAACTTGCCTTGCTGATTCTCACTTCCAGTGTGCTGGCTGTTCTGCTCGCTTGTATGGGATTTGCCGTGTATGAGCGGCAGAATTTCCGCGCCAATACCGACAACGAGTTGCGTGCGTTGGCAGACACTCTTGGAGCGAATACGGCTGCTTCCCTGGCCTTTAACGATCGCAAGACCGCGCGGGAGATGCTGGCAGCGCTGCGCGCAGATCACGACGTGTTAGGCGCCTGCTTATACGACATCAAGGGAAATATCTTTGCCGAGTATCGCCGGCCGGGTGTGGGGAGAGAATTCACGATGCCCAAGCGGCGCAGCGACGGAGCTTACTTCGAGAGAAACTCCATCATCTTGTTCCGCAGTGTTGTGATGGAGACGGAAAAAACAGGCTCCATTGTCATCGTGTCGGACCTTAGCGGTACCGGCGCCCGGCTGTGGGAATACGCCAAGATTGCCAGCCTGGTTCTTTTCATTTCCACGCTCACCACCTACCTGATTTCCTTGCGCCTGCTGCGGCTGGTGAGTGACCCGATTGTGCAACTTGCACGAATCGCCGGACGGGTTACGGCGGAAGAGAACTATTCGCTGCGGGCCGTCGCCCAAGGGAAGGATGAAAGCGGGATGCTGGTCCGCTCGTTCAACCAGATGCTGGAGCGCATCGAACAACGGGATCTGGCCCTACAGAACGCCAAGGATGGACTGGAACAACGGGTGGAACAGCG
Organism: uncultured Acidobacteriaceae bacterium; assembly: GCA_963785315.1. Classification (GTDB taxonomy): domain Bacteria; phylum Acidobacteriota; class Terriglobia; order Terriglobales; family Acidobacteriaceae; genus PALSA-350. The sequence goes on from CAWAUX010000005.1 coordinate 833,265, forward strand.
AACAACCGATCTGCGAAGAGAGGTGGCCGTACGTATAGGGGCGGAGGAGCAGATGCGCCTGGCCAAGGACGCTGCGGAAGTGGCCAACCAGGCCAAGAGCGAATTCCTGGCCAACATGAGCCACGAAATCCGGACACCGCTGAACGGCGTCATCGGTATGACCGACCTGGCGCTCGACACCGAACTCACGGCGGAACAACGAGATTGCCTGGAAACAGCAAAATTGTCCGCCGATTCCCTGCTCACGGTGATCAATGACATCCTTGACTACTCCAAGATAGAGGCGGGAAAGATTGAACTGGAAGCCATTGACTTCAATCTGCGCGACTGCGCAGAAGAGGCGCTGAAGACCTTTGCCTCGCGGGCAGATGAACAGGGTTTGGAACTTCTCTGTGACATCGCATCCGAAGTGCCGGAGCTGGTGGAGGGTGACCCCGGACGACTGCGCCAGATCATTCTCAACCTGGTGAGCAACGCCGTTAAATTCACCCATCAGGGCGAGGTGATCCTGAAAGCGGAGGTGGAAAGCGAAGAGGACGACATGCGGGTGATAAAGTTCACCGTGGCCGATACCGGCATCGGCATTCCCCCGGAGAAGCAGTTGGCCGTCTTCTCTCCCTTCACCCAGGCCGACTCATCGACCACCCGCAAATATGGCGGGACCGGCCTGGGTCTATCTATTTCGGCGCACCTGGCATCGATGATGGGGGGAAGAATCTGGCTCGATAGCGAGGCGGGGAAAGGCACCCAGTTTCATTTCACCGCCCGGCTGAAGGTGCTCAACAAGCGACTTGAATCGCAATGTGGCGTTCCCCTTCAAGCTTTGAAGGGAATGAGGATCCTGGTGGTCGATGACCACCGGACGAATCGCCGCATCATCGAGGGGATATTGAAGCAGTGGGGAGCAGACACCATGTGCGCCGCGGACGGAAGAGAGGCTTTGTCGGAGTTGGTTTCCGCATGCCGGGCCGGAAATTCCTACCGGCTGGTAGTGACCGACATGAACATGCCGGAGATGGACGGGTTCATGCTGGTGGAACAAATGCGGACCAACCCGGAATTATCAGCCGTAACCGTCATGATGCTCAGCTCAGCCAGTCATCGAGGAGATGTAGAGCGCTGCCGGCAGCTGGGAGTTCTGGCTTATCTTTTCAAGCCGGTGCGCAAACGGGAATTGATGACAGCCATATTGGCGGCCCTGGGGCAGTCCGCGGGGGCCTCTGCTCCCACACCGGTCATCAAGGCGGCGCAGCCGGTGCGAGCGAAAGGTTTGCGCATCCTTTTGGCGGAAGATAACCGGGTCAACCAGATCGTGGCCACGCGCATCGCTGAGAAGATGGGGCACTCTGTGGTGGTCGCCGGCAACGGCCAAATCGCTCTCCAGCTGCTGGCAACGCAGCCCTTCGACCTGGTGTTGATGGATGTCCAGATGCCGGAGATGGATGGGCTGACGGCGGTGGCAAAGATTCGCGAGAGTGAGCAATCGACGTCATTTCACTTGCCGATCATAGCCATGACGGCGCACGCGATGAAGGGAGATCGTGAGCGCTGTATCGCCGCGGGGATGGACGGCTATGTCTCCAAGCCCATCAGCGGTCAACTGCTGGAAGAAGCCATTGCGAGCGTGATTGGGGAAAGAGATGAGATGGCATTTTCGCAATTACTGTGAGGTGAGTTGGACGGCCCCGCCACCAGGGCTTCTATGAGCGTGTGTGAGAACTATCCTCTCCAAATTTAGTCCCGTAGGGACGGCTGAGAGTAGCCCAGGACGTCAGTCCTGGGTAGAGTTCGAGAGACGACCCAGTCCCGCAGGGACGGCTGAAAATACCCCAGGATGAAATCCTGGGGGCCTCCAACTCTGAAATGGACCATTAGCATCCGGCCCGAATCCTGGTCAGAGACAATTCTCAGCAAGGCACGGTGTTTTTCGGCCAGAAGACTCAGAAGAAGACCAGGGCTGAAAGCCCGTCAGTTGATAAAGATCAGGCCATTGAGGCTCACAACTCATCATCCTCGAACTTGCTTCGCCTGAGGGCATACCAAATGTTGGCGCATCCGAATATGAGGCACGCTAGATTTACCACGGCATTCAGGGCGCCGCGGGAAAATGAATCTGTGTATTGGCCGTGCCGGAAATTACAAGCTGCATCGAGCAGACCTAGATAGACCATCGAACCACCGGCTACCGCGGTAGCGATTCCGGCGCGCGGATCGCGCGCAAGCAGCCAGTTGCCGGCGAGCCAAAATGCTCCGGAAATCCACAAAATATCAGGCAGGAGAAAGCACCACTCGAAGTCTACGACGTTTGCCGGAAGGTGACTGTGATCCGCCCAGAAGGAGATCCAGAAAAGACAAATGGCCAAGGCGGCTATCCGCTGCATCCAGACAAGCCTGCGGACGGATAATCTCACAGTCGATTCCTTTGGCTTAGCTCCGCTGTTTTGGAATGATAAGTTGTTGATTTCGCGTGGTGCGCGCGGAGAGATTCGAACTCCCGACCTTCTGGTTCGTAGCCAGACGCTCTATCCAACTGAGCTACGCGCGCAAGCTTTACCCTCACAGACTACCAAAGCAGACGAAAAACTCCAAGTCTCCGGCCCTGCTGGCGCGCATCAAACACCCCATGGCACGCCCTTATTGGTCCGGACAAATCTCGCTTTCGCTAGTCAGTTTCGCGGTAGAAATCTATCCCGCGACTACTTCTGCTCATGGCTTCCAGTTCCACCAGATTGACCGGGCGACCGGGCAGCGAATCCACTATCAAAACGTGGTGGACGATGGCGACGAACAGGATGATCACAAGCCCGGGCAATTACATGTGGCCGGAAAAGGGCATGAGGAAGAACGGCATGCTGTGGAGAAATCGGAGATCGTGAAGGGGTACGAGTACGAGAAGGGCAAGTACGCGATCATCGAGCCCGAGGACCTCAAGCGGCTTCGTATTCCCGGCAAGGACAGCTTGGAGATCACCCAGTTTTCTTCGGTCAACGAGGTGCCGCCATCGCTCTATGTCAAGCCGTACTTCGTGGTGCCCAAGAAAGGCCCGCAGGCTACGGCCTTCGCGATCGTGCGCCAGGCGATGGTGGATAGTGACATGGTCGGAATCGGCGAAATCGCCTTTGCCGGGCGGGAACACCTGGTCGCCTTAGCACCCCCACCCGACCGCAAACAGCTCGGTATGATGCTGTATGTGCTTCGCTTCGCGGAGGAATTGCGCGATGCCGGCGAGTACTTCGGCAAGATTCCTTCCGCGAAACTGGAAGCCGCCCAACTCGGATTGGCCAAACAGCTGATTAAGACTTATACCCGTCCACTGGAACTCGATAAGTTCTCGGATAGCTATGAGGCCGCGGTGCGCGAGCTGGTGGAAGCGAAATTGGCGAATAAGCCGTTGCCTAAGGAGAGGCCTGCGAAGGGCAGGGGCAAGGTCGTCGATCTGATGTCCGCCCTGCGCCAGAGCCTGGCGGCGAATCAGGCTTCGAAGGGGGAAAAGGTAGCGAAGGCAACGTCTCCCGAAGCTAAACGGAAGCTGAAATTGGTTTCCGGCAAACGCAGTAAGACGGCCTAGGGAATAGAGAGGGCCAACCACGCCAAGGCTCCAGTCAACCCTAAGTAACCACCGAAACGATAGCCGGCGATTCAAGAAAAGAGTCTGGGCGGCGAAATCCGGTTCCGCAGCGCTCTATTCTATTAGCAGACGATCCGGCAGCCGGCGGACTCTTCCCAGTTCTCGACCGAATGGACAACAACCTTTTGAAACTTCACATTTAGAGGCTGCGGAAAAACTCGCTGTTGGGTAGCCCGGACCTACCCAACGACCTATTGAGTCCCCTGCCCTTCAGAGACTGGAGTTTTTTCACCCCATTCGCAGGCTGTCCTTCTTGCGCAGATACTACAGCCCCGCCAAACCTGGTCTCAGAAGATGATCTTTCCGGCCAGTTGGGTGTTGAAGGGCTCTCCTGGTCCGATTCCCTGCTCCGCAAAAAAGGCGCCGATGGTCGAAAAGATCGCGCCGTTGGTATCACTGTTTGTTGGAAAGCCGACGGGCGCCAGGTTGACGCGATTGAATAGGTTAAACATCTCCACTCGCAGTTGGAGCGTCACCCTCTCGGTGAGCTTGGTGTTCTTCAGCACGGAAAAGTCGACTTGCGAGAACCCGGGATTGAAGTATTGGCCGCGACGCTCAGTGCCGTACTGTCCCTGTGGTGGATCCTGAAAGGCCGCGGGATTGAACCACTGCACCAGGCCGTTCGAAACACTGTGCGATACACCGGTATAGGGGTTCACACCGGGTACAGGGTCCGCACGATCGGCAAATTCTCCATTACCACTGGCGTTGGTGGAGGCTGTGACGGTGTAGGGCTGGCCTCCATGGAAGTTCAATCCACTGTTCAACTGCCAGCCATGAGACAACTGCTGCGGTCCATGGGAAGAGCCGGGAACATCGTAGATGACGTAGGCGATAAACGTGTTGCGCGTGTCAAGATCGCTGTTGCCGTATTCCCCTTTGGGATCGGTGCTGTTCTGCGGTATGTAGGGAATCAGGCCGGTCTCGAAGTCGAGATTGTGGGACCAGGTGTAATTGAGTTGGGTTGTTAATCCGTGCCAGGCGGTCATGCGCAACATAGCTTGCAGTGAGTTGTAGTTGGAATCTGCGCCGCTTTGCACCTGGTTGATCACCGCATAGTTGGGAAACTTTGCGAAATAAGGCCGCGAACATTGTTGGTTTCCCTGCCCCGCTGAGGCATACTGCGGCGCGCAGGTGGGATCTTGAAACGCGCTTCCCTGGGCTGCTTGATTGATGTCAATCACGTTGGTGAGATGGCGGCCCTGCGTACCCACGTAGCCCACCTGGAAAATGGCAGCACGGCCGAGACTTTGCTGAATGTTGACGTTATAGTTCAGCGTCGTGGATGGCCGGTAGTTGGGGTTGACGGAAAATACGTTTACGACCCCTGCGCCCGCAATCGATTGGTCCAGGGTGGGGAAAATGGGTTGATTATTGACGATCACAAAGCTGTTCTCAGAAGGAAAGGCGACCGGCTGTGTCCCCGTAGGATTGTCCTGCACGCCGGGCGCACCCCCATTGGCGGTGAACCTGAGATCGAAGAATGGGATCAGGTATGGGTTATCGAAATAGAAACCGATTCCACCCCGAACGACCGTCTTCCCGTTTTCCTTGGGCTGGTAGGCGAAGCCCAAACGCGGGCTGAAGCCTTTCCAATACTGCTGATAAATATTGCCGATCGTTGAACCGGCGATCGCCAATCCATTGGGAGCGTTTGGATTGAAGACGGTAAGATCCTTGTTATCGTTGTGGGGTGGGCCAAAGTATTCGTAACGCAAGCCATAGTTGAAGTTCAGCTTCCTGGTTGCCTGCCAGGCATCCTGAGCAAACAAACTGAAAGAATTTACGTAGACCTGGCGGGTCTGGTCGCCCTGCGCAATACTTGCACTGTTCACACAACCGGCCATGAAGTCCGCTACGGCCAGAGTGTTCGGGTCTGAATTTGGAGTAGGCATGCCCTGATTCTGGGTAGCCAGCGCCTCGCACGCTGCGCTTGGCGAAGAGGACCACGGTCCCTGGGATCCATTGAAATTGAAGGCGCCGCGGGCGCTTCTCTGGGTTAAGTCGTTGTAGCGAAGCCACCGGTATTCGCCGCCAAAACGCATCTGATGCGTTCCCTTTACATAGGTCAACGCGTCATTCCATTGGGGTATGAACTCTCTGCGCCCATAGGGAGGAAACGGTCCCAGGGGATCGAAGTTGGTAATGCTGATGTTCGGAGAACCGGATAAGGTCGGATTCGTAACTCCGGTATTCAGTCCAAGCGCCACCGGATCGAAGTTAGTGTCTTTATCCTCGAAGAACAGGTAGATGATATTCATCCCGAAGGACGCCTGATTGGTCAGGCGCGGCGAGGGAGTTGCGTTATAGATCACGGAATAGTTTTGATTACGCTGCGGACCATAGTTCCAGTAAGGCGAAAGGGTCGAGGGAAGAGGGCTTTCCGCATGACCGTAACCGAAATACCCTTTGGCGGAAAAACTGTTTTTTGAGTTGATGTTCTGATCTATTTTGATGATCCCGTTGTCGCTGAAACCACGCGCAATGGCATTGTTGAAATAGTTGGACGGCTGTGCCGGGCCGGTAAGCGCATCCGCAGGCCACAGGTTATTCAAGAGGTTGAGGGAAACCGGGTTCACGGGCACGCCATAGAACGAAAGCACACTTTCCGCGGCTGCCTGATAGGCTGCCGAAGGCTCTGTGGCGCTGGTGACGTTGGCAATTCCGAAGCCCTGGTACTCGTAGGCGGCAAAAAAGAAGGTCTTATCTTTGATGATGGGGCCGCCCAGCGAAGCTCCGGAATTGATGTTGCGGAGATAAGACTTTTTCGTGCCGGCCGGCGCAAAGGGAGTATTTGCGGCGAAAAATTCGTTTCTGTTGTAGTAAAACCCTGAACCGTGGAACTGATTGGTGCCGGACTTGATGACTAAGTTCACCGTACCGCCTGCGTTGCGCCCGATCTCTGGACCTGAGCTGGCGACAAAGGAGAACTCGTCGATCGCCTCCACGGGAATAAGCGTCGTGGCAATGCCCGATGCGCCACTGAGGTTGGCAGCCGAGAGATTCCAGAACATGTCATTGTTGTCAGTGCCTTCGAGCTGCCAGTTGATCGAGGTGGGACGGGTGCCGTTGACGGAAGCATATCCTCCGCCCCCCAGACTGTTATACCCGGCATATCCGGGCGATTGGGCGACGAGTTGCGTGTAGTCACGGCCATTCGAAGGAACGTCCTGCACGGCCAGGGTGGGAAGGATCGTGGTAAGAGTAGCCGTCGTCGTATCCAACCCCAACTGGCTTGCGGTGACTTCAACAGTCGAGGTGGTTTGGGCTATAGAAAGCTTGATGGGCAGGGTGTATATGGTTCCTGCGGAGACGGGAACATTATCGACTTTAACGGTTTGAAAACCATTGCTGCTGGCTACTACTGTGTACAGCCCTACAGGCAGATCCTCAATCAGGAACTCGCCGGCGTTCGAGACGACGGTAGGATGAGCCACTCCGGTTCCAACCGCGGTGGCCACCACGCTTACGTTCGGCAACACCGCGCCGCTCTGATCGGTCACGGTGCCGTTAATACCACCACGAAAGGTTTGGGCAGGAGAGCTTGTCGCGCAAAGGCTAAGCAATAAGAAGAAAACGCAGCTAGAGGTGCACACGTACTTGCCAGGAGTGCGCATAGGGCTTCCCCCCTCCAAAATACTTTTCGGTCAGTTACAGACTACGAGGGGGTTTTCTTGCGAAAGATGAGTTTCACCTGAGTCTTTCCTGAGCAGCGACGGTTGACCCTGAAGTGAGGGAGGCGTGGCTATATTCTGGAGGTCAGCAGGTTCCAATCGATGACTGACATCTTTAACCGATGGCAACTCGAAGAAGCCATCAGCCCGAAGAAACTGATCGCAGCGATCGAGGAGGGATTCGTCGCCTATTCGCAGGGCAAGGTAGTTGTTCCGCCATTCGGGCAGCTACTGTTCGATGACCCGCCTGGAGATTGCCATATCAAATACGGGTATGTGCGTGGAGGCTCAACGTTCACCATCAAAGTAGCAACCGGGTTTTATGGCAACGCTGCACTCGGTATCCCGTCCGGCGACGGAATCATCCTGGTTTTCTCGGCCAGGACGGGGCAATTGATCACCATCCTGGATGACAAAGGCTTTCTTACAGACGCGCGCACAGCGGCAGCCGGAGCGGTTGCAGCCAAGCTGTTGGCTCCGCCCACAGTGTCCTGTATCGGCATCGTTGGAGCGGGAGTCCAGGCAAAGATGCAGCTCGATTATTTACGCCACGTACTCCCGACAAGGCGGGCGATGGTGTGGGCGCGATCGCTCAAGAAGGCTCGGCTCTACAGTGTCGAGGGCTTCGACGTTGAGGTTGCAGGTTCGATTGCCGACCTGGCGGCAAATTGCAATCTGATTGTGACCACGACTCCGTCGCTCCACTGGCTGTTGGGGGCCGCGGACGTACGCCCGGGCACCCACGTGACTGCTGTGGGCTGCGATGGAAGTGGGAAGCAGGAGCTCGATCCACAGTTGTTTGCAAAGGCAACGGTGCGCGCCGTCGATAGCCGCAAACAGTGCGCGGAGTATGGTGACTCTTCGTACGCGCTCAAGCAAGGTTTGATTGCGCCAGCGGACCTGGTCGAGATCGGCGAGATCGCCCAGAACCCAACCCTGGGACGGCAAAGCGAGTTAGAGATTACCATCGCCGATCTTACCGGAGTCGCGGTACAAGACATCCAAATTGCCAAGCTGGCGGTTGCAGCGCTGGGAGAGCAGTTTCAGGTGCGCGTGGATGTTACGGATGGAGAAGGAACCATCGATGCGTGATCGGCCAGGATTTCCTTGAAGCGCCCGCCAATCAAGGGTGGATCTCCCTCGGCGAGGCAGGCCGGCGACAAGATCAGGAGGCCTTCGCCGGGCCGCCATGGATTGACTTCCACAGCCGGTGAACCTTTGCGCAGCCGGCGCATCAGTTCGACGGTGGAGAGGCCAGCTCCTCTCTGATCAAAAGTGACTTCGACCATGGGCATGCCGGATTGCAGGGGGTCCGGAATGATGCGTGTGGCAAGGAACGGAACATCCGCCAGTTCCTCCATGATGCGCTCAGCAATCAGCAGGAGACGGTCGTGGCGGCCGATGTTCCCTTCGCTGACGAATAGCTGCAAAGCCGTGAGCAGGCCTACGATTTGCTCCTTGCCCACCTTGCAGGAACGGCCGATGCCGTGTCGAGGAACGCCGGGGAGGTTCCGCTTGTCGACCAGGCCGGCGGGCGGATCCCACTCGTCGTAGTCATAGTCGAAGTCGAGCTGCTGCAAGAGCGCAGCGCTGATCAGGTCGCGGCGGCCGCACAAGATTCCGGAGCCCTGCGGGCCACCAATGGACTTTCCGCCACTAAAGGCGACCAGATCAGCCCCTTCTGATATAAAGCGGCGCAGGTTCTCCACCGGTGGCAGCTCGGCTGCCGCATCCACCAGGACGGGAATTCCTGCTGCGTGCGCGACGTTCGCAACGGCGGAAAGCGTGAGCAACGCATTGGGCTTGGCCAGGTAATAGATGGCCGCGGTTCGCTCGGTGATGGCAGCCTGGATCTCCCAGATTTCTGTGTCGCGGACGCCCACGTCAGTAAATGCGTCGCAGAAGCCGGCTTCGATCATGGTTATGCCGGTGGCGCGGACCGCGTGATCATACGAATTGCGCTGGCTGCGCATGGCGATGACTTCGTTCTTCATGCCCCGCGTGTCGGGCAGCCTGCTCATCTTCGCCGGGTCCATGCCGGCGACACATGCTGCGGTGCCCATAAGCAGAGCGGCGGCGGCGCCTGAAGTGACACAGCCCGCCTCTGCACCTGTGATTTGGGCGATAAGCTTACTCGCCCCTATCTGCAACTCGGCGATATCGACACAGTATTGGGTCGCCTCGCGCATGGCGTCGGCAACTTCCTGGGCCATCACTCCGCCGCCAAGGCGGGTCATGGGGGCGTACGCATTGATGATGGGTCGCACTCCGAGGCTTTGGTAGATATTGGACATCGAACGATTCCTTAACGTGCGTACGACGGCTCTTCGCGGTCGAGGACTCGCTTGATCGCAGTGATGTGCTTTTCTGCGTAGGCTTCGAATAATGCGTCGTCCTCCGACAACTGTTGGATGACTTCAAGAGGTACCTGCTGCAGCGGTCGATTCGTCGACATGGCCAGGACCTGGCGCTTGCACACCTCCTCCAGGTAATAGAGGCGATCAAAGGCGCTGGCGATGGTCGCTCCCACGACCATGGGGCCGTGATTGCGCATCATGAGAATATTCTTGTCTCCAAGTATGCGCACTTCGCGGTCGCCTTCTTCCGGAGAGAGAGCGCCGCCGTGATGATTCTCATCGTAAGCAATCTTTCCGAAGAACTGAAAACCGGCGAGGTTCACCGGTTCCAACTGTCCCCCCTCAATCAGGCACAGCGCCGTGGCATACGGACTATGAGTATGCAGTGCCGCGCGGGCGGCTTTGTTGTGACGGTGGATGGGTGCGTGCAAGCAAAAGGCGGTGCGCTCCACGGTGCCCGATCCTTCGACAATGTTGCCGTCCAGGTCGCAGATCAGTAGGGAGCTGGCGGTGATCTCCGACCAGAAGTACCCTTCTGGGTTTACCAGGAACAGGTCGTCCTGGCCCGGCAGGAGAAAACTGTAATGGTTGCAAATTCCCTGCTGATATCCAAGCCGGGCGGACCAGCGTAAAACGGCAGCCAGGTCCACTCGCGCGGCGCGAAATTCGTCGCGCATCTTTCCTTTTTCAACCGTCTCTGTCTTGATCACTGTGCTATCTCCCGCAAGGCGGCCAGACACCGGTCCACCTCTTCTGCCGTGTTGTAATGCGCCAGGCCTATGCGCAGAAAGCCGCCGTCTTTTTCTACATCCAGATGCTCGGTCAGGTTCAGCGCGTAGTAGTTGCCATCCCAGGTGAAGAAGCCGCGCCGTCCTAGTTCTGTCGCCAACTGCAGCGGGCTATGGCCTGCTATGCGCACCGCTACCGTGGGACAGCGCTCGTCGAAACGCTCGGGATCGGTGATGCCGTAGAGTTTGAGGCCGGGGATTTTCAAGAGCCCGGAAATGAGGCTTTCGACCAGGATTCGCTCGTGCTTCTGGATAGCCTTCCAGGCGGTTAGCAGGGCGATTCGGCGAGCGGATGCAGCGGGATCGATGTGCCGTCCCAGATCAGCAAGGTAGTCAACACAGGCGGTAATCCCGGCGATGCCCTCGTGGTTCAGCGTGCCCCATTCCCAGTTGAGGGGAACCGCGTGGGTGTTGGCTGCGACCTGGTACGGTTGCAGGCTCGTGAGATGACGATGCTTACCGTACAGTATGCCCATGTGGGGACCGAAGAACTTGTAGGAGGAACAAACCAGGAAATCGCAATCGAGGGCACGCACATCGATGGGACCGTGGGGCGCGTAGTGCACGGCATCGATGTAGGCCATGGCTCCCACGCGATGCGCCATGCGAACCACTTCTCTTACATTGTTGATTGTTCCCACAGCATTCGAGGCGTAACCGACAGCTACCAGTTTGGTGCGGCTGGTAATCTTTCGCGCCAGGTCATTCATGTCGAGGGTGCAATCGTGGTCGTTGATTTCGGCCACGCGAATCGTGATGCCACGTTCCTCGAGAGCGACCCAGGGGGAGTAGTTGGCGCCATGATCGAGGCGAGTGACTACGATCTCATCTCCCGGATTCAGTTCGCGGCCGATCGACCGGCTGATGGCAAAGGTCAAGGAGGTCATGTTTGCGCCGAAGATGACTTCCTCCGGATCGCAGGCTAGAAAATCAGCCATGGCGACACGGGCGGCGGCGAGCATGGTATCGCTGCGCTGGCTGGTGGCGAAGACTCCATCTGTGTTGGCATTGCTGGTGCGCAGATAATCAGAGATCGCGTCGATGACGCGTTGCGGTACTTGCGTACCTCCGGGCCCGTCGAGAAAGACTGCGGGGTGTCCTTGGACGGTTTGCGACAGGGCGGGAAATTGCGCGCGGACCCAGGGTGAATCGATTGCGTCCTTAGCGACGGGGTCATCGGTCGCGGGTTGGGGCATGGTCTTCATTCATTACTCCATTTCCGACTCATAGCACGAGCGGATAGATCTGCGATCATGGGGCTCACGCCCCGTCGTTTTCGGCCCAGGTACGCTCCCACGGCAAGCCGGGGCGGGTTGGCGAACCTGGGGTAACCGCCTGTTCCTTCTGACCTTGCTATGACACAAACTTCCTGGGGACGATTGAGTGTAGCCCAGGACTGCGTCCTGGGACATTTTCAGCCGTCCCTAACGGGACTGATCGAGTTGTGAATACCTACCCAGGACTTGCGTCCTGGGCTACTCTCAGCCGTCCCTAACGGGACTGAGAGTGTAAAGCATTGCCAGCGCTAAACCGCATCATCAGAGTCGAGACTCTTTCACGGAGCGCTCAAGCGCTCCTCCCCACGCATAAATGCGGGGGCTCCCACGTGGCTCGCTTATTGAGAAGGTACAGGTTGGCGGAAGACGAGTCACGTGAGCGAGAGATGAGTTTTTACGTGAGCCGGTCTATGGTTGAATTGACTTGCATCTGGCAGTTCAGATGCAAGCACGCCAAGGTGGGCTTGTATCAAGAGCGACACACAACACGCACGGCCCCGGTCGGGACACTTGCTGCGCGTACTCGGCGCCGGCTTTGGCATCGCGGTCGGGGTGGGAACGACGATCGGTTCCGGCATTCTGCGCACTCCGGGAGAAGTCGCCGGCCAGTTAGGCAGCGCTTCGCTGGTGCTCACGGTTTGGACCCTGGGCGGCGTCTACGCACTTCTCTGTTGCAGCTCGGTGACGGAACTCGGCACCATGCTACCCAACGCGGGTGGGTTTTATGTTTATGTCGGCCGGGCGTTCGGTGAACGAATCGGGTTCGTGGTTGGCTGCTGTAATGCGATGGCGGAAGCCGTCGCGATGGCCTACTTGTCCGTGGCGTTGGGAGAGTTTGCCGCTGGACTGTTCCCCCGTCTCGGCGGCCACGTCCAATGGGTAGGCGTCACCGGCTTGACCTTGCTGACACTGCTCAATTGGACCGGCCTACGGCCGGGCAGCCGGATACAGGAAGTTACCAGCGCGGCCAAAGCTCTTGGACTTATCGGACTGGTCATCGCCTGCTTCTTCTCCCACGGTGCTTCCGACGCTTCCGTGGTCACGAGATTTTCCGTCCCCGAACACAGCCTTTTCCTGGGACTTATTCTGGCCCTTCAAGGCGTAGTCATTACCTACGACGGCTGGTACGCACCGATTTACTTCGTGGAGGAAGATCAAAATCCGTCGCGGAACCTTCCTCGATCCATGATCGGCACCACGCTTAGCTGCACCGCCATTTATGTGCTGGTGAACGCTGCTTTACTCCACACATTAGGAATGGGCCATCTCGTAGGTTCGCAGTTGCCGGCCGCGGATGCCGCTATGTCGGTCTTCGGCGGCTACGGAAGGCAGTTCATTCTCCTCATCTCCGTGGTTGGCGTGCTTAGCACCATTAACGCGCTGCTGATGCTCACGCCGCGCATTCTTTTCTCCATGGCTCGTGACGGGCTGTTGCCGCAAAGCGTGACCAGCGTGAACCAGGGAGGGACTCCCACGGTGGCCCTCCTGCTTTGCTGGTTCGTCGGCATCCTGCTGGTACTCACGGGCACCTTCGAGTCGTTGGTGGCCATTGCCTCAATACTCTTCGTGGCTATCTATCTGCCCGTTTTCGCCTCCTTGTTGGTTCTGCGCAGAAAAGAACCGGATCTTCCCCGCCCCTACAAGGCCTGGTTTTATCCATGGACCACGCTGTGCGTTCTCTTAGCTTCCGCGGCTTTTCTGATTGGCTCAGTGATCGGCGATTTGCGACACAGCCTGTTCACCGTGATCCTCATCCTACTGAGCTATGTTGCCGCTCTCCTGGTCACACGCAGGAAAGCGTAAAGTTCGTGCTGTAGGAGACGCATTCACGCATGCCTGGCAAGAAAAAAGCGCCCCAAACGTCCTCCAACCTGGTCGATGAGCAACTGGAGCGCTATCGCGAGATGCGCGACTTCAGCAAGACAGCCGAGCCCAGCGGCAAAGAGCATGCCGCCTCGACAGCCAAGACCGGGTCTTTGCCGTTCGTTATCCAGAAGCATGCGGCCACGCGCCTGCATTACGACTTTCGCCTGGGTCTGCACGGGGTGCTCAAAAGCTGGGCGGTGACTAAAGGGCCGAGCTACGTGCCCGGAGACAAACGCCTGGCGGTGCAGGTGGAAGATCATCCCATGGAATACGGGGGGTTCGAAGGCACCATTCCCAAGGGCCAGTATGGCGGCGGCACGGTGATGCTGTGGGATGAAGGCACCTGGGAACCGCTGGGTGACGCAGACGAGTCTCTGACCAAAGGCAATCTCAAGTTCATTCTCCATGGCAAGAAACTGCAGGGCAAATGGGTGCTCGTCCGCATGGGGGGAAAGGCCGCGAACGAGGCCAAGCCGAATTGGCTGCTGATCAAAGAACATGACGAGTATGAACAGACCGCGAAGGACGAGCCGATCGTGGAGAAGGAACCGGACAGTGTCCTCACCCACCGCAACATGGAGGCCATTGCCCGGGACGGGGACCACGTATGGCAATCGAATCGGCCGGAGACATCCAGCGGGGAGAAGAAGGAATCGGCTGTCCCTTTTGCCCCGGCAGGGCTTCCGGGGAAAAAGGAAGCTCTGCCGTCGTTTATTGCTCCTCAGTTGGCGTCCGAAGCCCCCGCGCCGCCGGTGGGAGCGCACTGGGTCCATGAGCTGAAGCTGGACGGCTACCGTATCCAGGCGCACGTTGACAAAAGCGGCAAGATTCGCCTCTTCACCCGTAGCGGGCTTGAATGGACGTCTCGCATGCCTCTGATTGTGCGCGAGTTAGGGAGGCTAAAAGTGGAGGGCGCGGTGCTCGATGGCGAAGTGGTGGTACTGGACGCAGACGGGCAAAGCAGTTTTGCCAAATTGCAGGCGGCCTTCGATGAGGGCGCGTCTCATCCCATGACCTACTTCGTCTTCGATCTGCTGCACCTCAATGGGCATAATCTTCGCCATGAGCCGCTTGCCAAGCGCAAGCAGATCCTGGAGCAGATGCTCAATAACCTGGCGCAACATGAGGTCATCCGCTACGGCCAGCATATCGAGACCGAGGGCAAACCGATTTTTGACGAGGCTTGCAAGCTGGGCGCGGAGGGTATCGTCTCCAAACGCTCCGACAGCGCGTATACCTCGGGCCGCAGCAAGTCATGGCTCAAGATCAAGTGCATTCGCCGGCAGGAGTTCGTGATCGGGGGCTTTACCAAGCCTGCGAATGGAACGGATGGGATCGGCGCCCTGGTGCTGGGCTACTACGAGGGGAAGAAGTTGATCTATGCGGGCCGGACAGGTACTGGTTTTACCCAGGTGAGCGGGCGCAAACTGCGCCAGCAGCTGGAGGCCATGCGACAAAGCAAAATGCCCTTTGTGGACGTACCTTCTGCGGC
This sequence comes from uncultured Acidobacteriaceae bacterium, assembly GCA_963785315.1. Lineage (GTDB taxonomy): Bacteria > Acidobacteriota > Terriglobia > Terriglobales > Acidobacteriaceae > PALSA-350. Next base: position 848,347 of record CAWAUX010000005.1, read on the forward strand.
GGCCAAGGGTGCGATTTGGATACGGCCCGAATTGGTGGCGGAGGTGAAGTTCAGCACTTGGACTGCGGATAAGCTGGTGCGCCAGGCTAGCTTCAAGGGTCTGCGGGAGGACAAGAAGGCGGCGGACGTGCGGCGAGAGGTTCCGGACCCGAATCTTGCCCCCAAACCTGAACAGGAGCTCGCGCCTGATCCGGTGAGCAAGGCCACCCCTACCAAGCTTGGGTTTCGGGTCACGCACCCGGATAAGATTGTGGATCCGGAGACGGGGGTCACCAAGCAGGCATTGATCGATTACTACCTTGCGGTCGCGCCACGGATGGTCCCCCACGTGACTGGCAGGCCGCTTTCTCTGGTGCGTTGCCCCAATGGGGCGGGACAGAAATGCTTCTATCAGAAACAGCTTGGAGCGGGAATGCCGCGTGGAATCGAGGGGGTTGAGATTCCAAAGGCGAAAGGCGATGCCACCGAGACCTACGTTACCGTAAATAGCGCGGAAGGCCTGGCCGGGCTGGCGCAGATGAATGTGCTCGAAATACATCCATGGGGATCGACGAATCTTGACCTCGAACACCCCGACCGTATCATTTTCGATCTCGATCCCGATGAGGCGGTGTCCTGGTCAACGCTTTGTGATGCAGCGTTGGAGGTGCGGGATCGGCTTAAGAAATTAGGGCTGCAGAGCTTCGTCAAGACGACCGGCGGCAAAGGCCTGCATGTGGTGGCTCCCATTCGGCCCACGCTGGAGTGGGAGCGGATAAAAGCGTTTACCCATGCCTTTACGATGCAGATGGAGCAGGACAACAGCAAGCTGTACATCAGCAAAATGACCAAGGCGGCGCGCAAGAACAAGATCTTTGTCGACTACCTGCGGAATGAACGGGAAGCAACGGCGGTTGCTGCGTATTCCAGCCGCGCTCGACTTGGGATGGCTGCGGCATTGCCTTTGGAATGGGCGGAACTTAAGGGGACGAAGGCACCGAAGTTCCTGATTGCCGAGTTTGGAGACTGGGAGGAGCGGTTGCGCAAGGATCCCTGGAAGGCCATGCTTTCGAGTGAGCAGGAGATACCGGCGGGATTGTTTGGTGGAGTTGCAGCTGAGAAGTCTTGAGAGGGATGGAACCGCTGCCCTCAGCGGCTAAAGCCGGACTTGTTTTCGACCACTTACGTACGGGCTGAAGCCCGTACCCTTCAAAGGGGTTCGTGGGGGGAATTTAGACGCCTCTGAAGGGTACGGGCCTTATGCCATGAAGGGTACGGGCCTTTAGGCCGTACGTACGTAAATGACTTGAACGAACTCGGCTTTAGCCGCTGAGGGATGATTTCCCCTCGCCTGCCCCGGCACCCCGAATAAGTAGACCGCTAATAAATGCGGAAGTTTACTTCGATGTTTACTTCCACAGGTACTGGTTTGCCCTGGAGCGTTGCGGGCTTGAATTTATACTGCCTTACCGCCTCGACTGCTTTTTCATCCAGCCCCATGCCCAGGTGGCGCACCACAGCTACCCGCTGCGGATTACCCTGCGCGTCCACCACCAAAGAGACCACACAGACGCCCTGGTACTTCGCCCGCCGGGCCTCGTCGGAAAACTCGGGGTCAGGTGAGAAAATCAATTGGGGCGCGGAAACACCGCCACCGACGTGGTAAAGACCGCCGCCGTAGCCGCCACCTTCACCTGGACCATAGCCGTTCCCCTTGCCCGAGCCAATGCCTCCACCCGAACCGGTACCCATGCCTGCCCCGCTGCCGCTCCCGTTAGATGCCGGACCAACCACACTAGTCCGGGGGTCGCCCAGGTTAGGCAGGTTGTTGTTAGGCAATTGGATGTCCTTGGGCATCATGATTGCCGGGTCGGCCGTCAGCTTGGGATGGTCGTTCTTGATCACCATCGGGGGCACGATCGGCTGGTCTTCGAACTTTGGCAAACGCCCCTTGGGCGCTTGCAAAATGTCATGGGAACCACCACCACCGCCACCACCCATCTGCGGTCCCTTGGGGGCAATGGGCATGTATTGCGGCACGTCGATGTTGGTGACTAACTGGTTCTTCTTGGTCACAGCTTTCTTGACTGCCATGAAGGCCCACAGGATAAGCGCGATGACTACCACGTGGGTGACCACAGAGATAATGGATGCAGCGCGACCCCGGTTCTCCTTCATTGGGTCGACAACCGCAATCGGCTTGGACGTCAGTACGAGAGGTGGAAGCTTGCGGGGATAAAAGAGGTCATAAATATTGTCGGCGATCGTCTTCCACGCCGGCTCATCGATGATCTCGGCAAGCAACTTGGGCTCTCTTGGCTGATCCTGCTTATTCAGCTCCGGAGGTACTAAAACCTGATTAGCCATAGAACGTATGAGAAAAGAGGGCGTGTAAGCCTCTCTCCGCCAATCTCCTCATTTCAGGACTCTCGTCCGGCTTGTCTCTCTCCAGAAATACGGAGCCCGTATCTGTTCAAGATCCATTAACGGGTATTAGACACCTTTTTCCGGATTGAGGTAAGCCGCTCGTTAACTTTTACGACAGTGAGACATTTACCCGGTGGTATCCCTTTGACGCAGCGAAGATACAATAAGGTTTTGCACATTTTTGACTGGAGAAACAATGCCGGCTCCGCCCGAACTCAAGGCGACTCTCAATCTACCCGAAACCAAGTTCCCCATGAAGGCAAATCTGCCCCAAAGCGAGCCGAAACGGCTGGCCGGCTGGGAGCAGGAAAGGCTTTACGAGCAAATTCGGGCGGCGCGTCGGAATCGCCCCAGCTACGTATTGCATGACGGCCCCCCCTACGCCAACGGGCCGCTTCACATGGGCCATGCGCTGAATAAGTGCCTTAAAGATTTCATCGTGAAATCAAAGACGATGGCCGGTTTCAATGCCCCCTACGTCCCCGGATGGGACTGCCATGGCCTGCCCATCGAGATCAAAGTCGACGAAAAACTGGGCCGCAAGAAGCTGGAGATGCCGGCCATCGCGGTGCGCCGCGCCTGCCGCGAGTATGCCCAGAAGTATCTCGACCTGCAGCGGGAACAGTTTCAGCGGCTGGGCGTTCTGGGCCGCTGGAGCCAGCCCTACTCCACCATGACGCCGGAGTACGAGTCCAAGATCATCGAAACCCTGTTTCGATTCCTGGAAACGGGTTTTGTTTACAAGGGCTTGAAGCCGGTTCTCTGGTGCATGCACGATCGCACCGCATTGGCTGAGGCGGAGATTGAATACGAGATGCACACCAGCCCCAGCGTGTATGTGCGCTATCGGCTGACTAGCCCTCCAGAGGCGATCGATCCCCGGCTGGAGGGGAAACGGGTCTCGACCATCATCTGGACCACGACGCCCTGGACGCTGCCCGCCTCACTGGCGGTGGCGTTTCATCCCGATTTTGAGTACGTGGGGCTGGAACAGGACGGGGAGGTCTACATTGTCGCCGAAGCCCTGGCAGCCGCCACCCGCGCTGCCTGTGGGTTGGAAAGCGCCCAGGAGATCGCCCGCTTTCCGGGTTCGCGGATGGAGCGCGTCACCTTTGCCCACCCGTTCCTGAATCGCACAGTTTTGGGGGTTTTGGCTACTTATGTCACGACCGACCAGGGTACTGGCGCCGTCCATACCGCGCCGGCGCACGGTGTGGACGACTTCGCCACCGGCGCGCGCTACGGATTGAAACAGACCAGCGACGTGGACGACGGCGGAATTCTGCGCCAGGGCCTGCCGGAGTACGAGGGGCTTTATGTCTTCAAGGCGAACGAGCCCATCATCAACCTGTTGTTGGAACGCCATGCCCTGATGGGGCGGCAGGATATCTATCATTCCTACCCGCACTGCTGGCGCTGCCACCGGCCGGTGATCTTCCGGGCCACGGAGCAGTGGTTCATCGGCATGGAAACGCCGATGGTGCGCGGGGATGGTTCGATGACCACCTTCCGGGAGCGGGCGTTGGAGGAGATCGGACGGGTGAAATGGGATCCCCAGTGGGGGGAGGAGCGCATATCCAACATGGTGTCCTCTCGTCCCGACTGGTGCATTTCGCGGCAGCGCATGTGGGGCGTGCCCATCGCGGTTTTTCTCTGCCTCAAGTGCCGCAAGCCTCTGAATGATAAGGCCGTGAACCGGCGCATCGTCGAACTGTTTGCGGCAGAAGGGGCGGACGCGTGGTATGTGCGCGACGAGGCGGAGATTCTGCCTCCGGGTACTACTTGCGCGTCTTGCGGCGCGGCTGAGTTCAAGAAGGAGATGGACATCCTCGACGTGTGGTTCGAGAGCGGGGCCAGCCAGGCAGCGGTTCTGGACGTGGAAAAGGATCTTCCCTTTCCTGCCGATCTTTATATCGAGGGGGGTGACCAGCATCGGGGCTGGTTCCAGTCTTCGCTGCTCTGCGCCACCGGCACTCGCGGCGCCGCGCCCTATCGGATGGCGGCCACCTGCGGGTGGGTGCTCGACGAACAGGGCCGCGCGATGTCCAAGAGCCTGGGCAATGGGGTCGATCCCATCGACGTCGCACACCGCCTGGGGGCTGAGATTGTCCGCCTGTGGGTGGCGTCGGTCGATTTCCGGGAAGATGTGGCGGCCAGCGAAAACCTGATGCAGCGGGTTTCGGAGAGCTACCGTAAGCTGCGCAACACGTTTCGTTACTTGTTGAGCAACCTGAACGGCTTCCAGCCGCAGCGGGATGCTGTGCCCTGGGAGCAAATGCCGCCTCTCGACCGGTACATGCTGACGCGCACGCGCGAACTCACGGAAAAGGTCCTGCGCTGGTATGAGGACTTTGAGTTTCATCGCATCTACCACGCACTGAATGAATTCGCTGTGGCCGATCTGAGCCAGCTGTACATTGATGCGGTCAAAGACAGGATTTATACCTTTGCGCCGCAAAATCCCGCGCGACGTTCCGCGCAAACCGTGTTGTGGATGATTGCCGAAGCGCTGGTGCGCCTGGTGGCTCCGCTGCTCAGCTTTACCGCTGACGAGATCTGGCAGTACATGCCGGAAGTGAGCAACCGCCTGCCCAGCGTGCATCTGGAGCTCTTCCCTGAGCCGGCGAGTCTTGCAGCCAACGTCGATGCGGAATTCATGAATGACTGGGCGAATTTGCTGCTGATCCGCGACGAAGCCCTGAAGAGCCTGGAGGAGGCGCGCAAGGCAAAGCAGATTGGCAAGGCGCTGGATGCCCGGTTGGTCCTGGAAGTTCCACAGACGATGAGCGCTCTGATGGAGCGATACCGGGGGAGTTTGAAGGAACTGTTGAACGTCTCCCAGGTGGAAGTGCTGACTGGGCCGACGCAGCAGGTCATCGTGAGGACACTCTTGGCCGATGGGACTAAGTGCGACCGTTGCTGGAACTACTCCGTGCACGTAGGCGAGGATTGGCGGTGGCCTACGGTCTGCGAGCGCTGCTCGGCTGCGCTCGATGAGATGGGTATTCCCCCGGAAGAAAGCGCGCCCGGAGCATGAACAGCAGCAAGAGGGATTACAGGGGTTGGCTCCTGCTGCTTTCGCTATTTGTCATCGCCGCGGATCGAATTACGAAGTGGCTGGCGTCCACCCGGATCGACCTGGGTAGTCATGTTGTGGTGATTGCGCATGTCTTCGCCATTAGTCATGTGGAGAACCCGGGCGCGGCGTTTAGTCTGTTCAACGATTCGGGTTCGCCGGGGCGCGTGCGGTGGATGCTGCTGGTTTTTTCCTTGCTGGCCGCAGTGGCGGTACTGGTTGCGTTGCTGAGGCTTGGGCGCAGTTTGAGTGCCACTTCGGTGGCGCTGGCGCTCATCCTCGGGGGCGCTCTCGGGAATGCTTATGACCGGCTGCGGTTTGGCTCCGTCATTGATTTTCTTGAGGTGCATATTGTGCACTACCACTGGCCGGACTTTAATGTTGCGGATTCGGCGATTGTGACCGGTGGGATTTTGTTGCTGCTCGATGCGTTGTTCAGTAGCAAGGTAGAAAGTAGTTCGTAACTGTATCGGTTATTAATCCGCAAGTCGCAGCTTAGATTCCGCCTCTCTTACCGGTAACAAATGACGGGTGCCCCATATCTGCCCGGTTTTGGCAGATGTGGGATTCCACTGCGCTGGACCGGGATCATCTACACCCTATACAGTCAGCGGTCGAGGTCCGTGGAATCCCACATCTGCCAAAACCGGGCAGATATGGGCACCGTCATTTGTTACCGTAGAGAAGCAGAAAGCTGGCCGTGTCGCTAGATGGTCTTCAGGTATTCCTTGGCTTGGTGCCATTCGGGGAAGAGGCGCTCTTCCAGCTGAAATTCGCGGGGATGGACGCAGCGACGGCCTCCGCGGACTTTTACTGGATGCTTCAGGTGCAACATCTCGTGGTAAAGCAGGTACTCCACGGCGTAACGAGGAGTGTTCTTGCGGTCGAAGACGCGGCTGACAACAATTGTGTTGTGCGCCGGATCGTAATGACCCAGGCTGCGCTTGGCCACGTGCCCACTCCAGGTGAGTAACGGCCGGCCCAGTAGCCCGTGGAAGAATCTGCGGTTGAGGCTCTCGAAAATCTCGTCGAGGTCGTAGTGCTGGCCCTGCGGCCCGAGCATCTTCTTACGCCCGCGTGACTGGCGGATCAGTTCCGTCTGGCGGATTACCGCTTCACTCGAAGCAAACCTGCGATAACGACTGGTCTGCACGGCATTCAACGGCTTGCGGTAAAGCTTGGCCAGTAGGATATGGGCGATGGCTCGCAGAACGCTCTCCGGCGCGCCCTCCAGCAGGTCCGACAAGTGCACGTGCACTCGCCCCTCGCGCAAGCGGATGGTGGTGTTAAGACTGGTGAAGCGGCGGAAACGAACCTCAAGAGAAGGGATCGGAGCCCGTGGCCGAAGGGCTCGGTACTCTTCTGCAAATAGTAACTGCAATTCGGGATTCACCGCTTTCAGCGTAGCAGGACTTGCTCCAGAGGCAAACACTCCCGTTATCTGGTTTCTGACTTCTCGGCTGCCTTTTCTGCTGCCTTTTCTTCCTTCTTCTTTTCGGCGAAGTATTTTTCCTGGTCAGCGAGCATCTGTACGGCCGCGTCATGCACGCTCTGGTTGGACTCCAGCGCCGTCTTGCGCCCAAAGTCGTATTGGTTGCTGGGCGGGGGCTGGTTGAGCACGGTGCCCCATTGGCCACTCTTGTCGACGATCTCCTTGAGCACCTTGCGCAGATCGGCGTGCTGATCGTTGAAGTTGTCCATGTTGTCCTCAAGGTCATCGGAGAGGCGCGTGAACTCGTCGAACAAGTTGTGCATGCGCGCTGTCCTGTTCTGCGCGCCGGCCTCTGTAGTGAGGCTGTGGATGGCGTTGGCCCGCTCCTCAACATATCCGACGAAGAGTTTGATCCGCTGCAGGGGCTGGTCACCAGCCTCGCGCACGTCTTCGATCTGCTGCTCGGTTAACGGGTCTTTTTTAGACTGGGCGAAGAGGGGCGAGATGGCGAGGACCATCCAGACGCCCGCGATGGCTACGGTTCTTTTCATGGCAAGGAGGGAGGTATGTTATTTCTTGAAGACCTGCATCATCAACTCGGTTTGCACCTGCTCCAACTGCTTCAAGGTCAACTGCAGCACCTGCCGGTCATCATAGGAGGCGGCGTTGAGAATATCGTTCAGCCGGTACTCGGTATGCCGCATCAGCTGCTCGGCGTTCTTCATCTTCTTGCCGTCTTCAGCCACGCCCATGTGGATCTTCTGCGCATACTTCTGGATCATGTGCAGTGTTTCCGAAGCTCGCTGATCACCGGCAGTCAGTTGCTGCCCGGCGAGCTCGGTCATCTGATGCACCAGCTCGGCATAGAGGAAACATTGTTCCTTGGGTTGGGCCTGGTCGGCCTTGGCCATGAGGGCGGCCATAGCCTGCGGATCGACAACTCTATCATCCACGGCGTAGGCGCAGAGACAGGATAGGTTGAAAGCTAGGGCAGAGACGGCGAGGGTCGTGACCACGAACCGCATAAGGCACCTCTCGGAGGGCTTACGGTACGTCTTTCGTTAATGACTTCCACCAAGAGCAACGAGTCGATGCTTGGCTTGCCATTCCTGGTCGGGGAACTTACCACCGGCAGTTGCGAGGAATTTGTGGTAAAACTCCTGCGCTTGTTTCGACTGATGTAGATTATCGTACATGGTTGCCCAAAGGAAGTAAGTAGCTGGAGTCTCCTCCAGATATTTTGCTCGCATGGTAAGAGCGTGCAGCGCTATTGAATACTGCTTATTTTCCGAGGCGGCGAAGGCCAGGCCGCTCCAGGCGTCCCCGTCGTCGGGTTTGAGCTGGACCGCCCGTTCCAAAACGGTCTGGGCCATGAGATATTGCCGCTCGCGGAGCAGATTCTCACCCTGACTGGCGAGGATATCCTCATTGTTGGGTTGGTCTTTCGCCATCCTGGCATAGATAGGATCCGCCTTTTCGGGGTGACCGGCCTGGGAATAGGCATCGGCCAGCATCTGGTCGACCGAGGCATTTCCCGGCTCCAGTTGGCGCAAAGTCTCGAGCACCGGCAAGGCCTCATCATCCTTCCCCTGGGCCAGCAGCGCAGTTGCCAGTTGGGCGTTTAGCCCAGGATCATGGGGATCGCGCTCCAACGCGCTTTTAAGCAACGGTTCGGCATCGCTGTACTTCTTTTGCTTGAGCAGCAACTGGGCCAGGCCGGCGTTGGCCGCCGACTGCAGGCTGGCTGAGACCGCATGACTGTCTAACACGCGCTGGTAGGCGGTCTGAGCCAATTCCAGGTCGCCATTGGCCTCGGCGATCTGGGCGGTCAACAGGAGGTCGTTGGGGGTCTCGGGACTCAGCCTGAGCGCAGCCATGAGCGCGTCCCGGGCCGCCGGTGGATTGCTGCTGCGGTCCAGCTCGGCCAGCGATCGGTAGGCTTCTGCCTCGGCGGCGGGGTTGGCGGGCTGCGGAGACAACCGCGTCGCTTCCTGCAGTTGCTCCCGGGCCTGATCGAACTTAGCCTGGTGCGCCAGCAACAAGCCTAGCGCCAGATGAGCCTCGAACTGGTTTGGATCCGCGGCGATGGCCTTGCGGTAGTCGGCGGCAGCGGCCTCGTCGTGGCCGCCGGCGTCTTCTACATAGCCAAGGTCGAAGAGGGCGCGGGGATCGCCCGGATTCTGGCTCAGATACTTCTGTAGCAGGGGGCGTGCGCCTTCGAAATCATGTTGGTCGATCTTTGCTTCAGCGGCATCCCGCCCAGAGTTGCTCGGCGCAGTTTTCTTGCCGGCCGGTGACGCTTTGTCGGGGTCCTGGGTTCCGGGAGGGAGCTGGTTTTGCGCCTGGCCGCTCCCTGCGGCCAGCATCCCGGCCATCACCAGGGAGCAGACGTACCTCTTTAGCCTCATAACGCGGCTCGCACCTCTTGCGCCGCCAGCGCAAGTCCCAGCCAATAGCCCGTGTGGGAGCCGGCGGTCTGCGCGACTTGCTCGGGGGTTCCCGCCGCCACCACCTGGCCTCCGCCGGCACCCGCTTCCGGACCCAGGTCGATTACCCAGTCAGCGGACTTGATCACGTCCAGGTTGTGCTCGATGACTACCAGCGAGCCGCCGGCATCGATCAGCCGCTTGAAAGCGGTCAGCAGCTTACTTACGTCATCGAAGTGCAGGCCGGTGGTCGGTTCGTCCAGGATGTAGAGCACCCGGCTGCCGGCCTTCTTGACCGTACCGTTACCGGCGCGTCCAGCCGCGCTGCGCCCCAGGGAAAGATGGGCGGCCAGTTTGACTCGCTGGGCTTCCCCACCGGACAGCGTGGTCGCCGATTGGCCCAGGCGCACATATCCCAGCCCTACCTCGTCGAGGACGGCGAGCTTCTCCAGGATGCGCGTCTGGCCGGTAAAGAAGCGCAGGGCTTCTTTCACGGTCAGGTTGAGCACCTCGTAGATGCTCTTGCCGCGGTACTTCACTTCCAGCACGCTGGCCTTGTAGCGGCTTCCGTTGCACTCCTCGCAGGGAAGCTCGACATCGGCCAGGAATTGCATCTCCACGGTAACGGTACCGTCGCCTTCGCAGACGTCGCATCGTCCGCCGGGCACGTTGAAGGAGAAGTGGCCGGCCGCATACCCCCGCCGCTGGGCTTCCGGTTGCGAGGCAAAGAGCTCGCGAATGGCATCGAAGGCCTTGATGTAGGTAACCGGATTGGAGCGTGGGGTACGCCCAATGGGCGCCTGGTCGACGAGAACGATGTCGTTCAACCGTTCCGCTCCCTTGAGCTCCCGGTAGAGGTGCGATGGATCTCCGCCTTCAGTCTTTCCCAGAGCATGGGCCACCGCGGGGTAGAGCACGTCGTGCACCAGGGTGGATTTGCCGGAGCCGGAAACCCCGGTGATGCAGACCAGCATGCCCATGGGGATTTCGACGTCGAGTCCGTTCAAATTGTGAATGCGCGCTCCGCGCAGCACCAGCTTCTCCCGCATGGGCTCCCGCCGCCGGGTGGGAATGGGAATGGTCAGGTGCCCGCTCAGGTAGCGGCCGGTGAGGGAGTCGGGATTTCTCTCCACTTCTTCCACGGTGCCCGAGGCGAGGACGCGGCCGCCCAGCTCTCCCGCGCCGGGACCGAGGTCGAGCAGCCAGTCGGCGGCGCGAATGACGTCCGGGTCGTGCTCCACCACCAGGATGGTGTTGCCCAGGTCGCGCAATTCTTCCAGGATGCGGATCAGCTTGGCGGTATCGCGGCTATGCAGACCGATGGAGGGCTCGTCGAGCACGTAGAGAGCACCCACCAGGCGCGAGCCAAGCGAAGTGGCCAGTTGGATGCGCTGCGCTTCGCCACCCGAGAGCGTGGAGGCGAGACGGTCGAGAGTGATGTACTCGAGTCCGACGGCGTCGAGAAAATGTAACCGTTGTTGTATCTCCACCAGGATGCCGCCGGCGATCTCCTCCTGCTGCCGGGTCAGGGTGAGACCCTCGAAGAAATATTTGGCCTCGCGGATGGTGAGTGCGGAGACCTCGCAGATATTGCTGCCGTTGATGCGGACTGCACGCGCTTCCGCACGCAGGCGCGTTCCTTTGCAGTCGGGACAAGTGGCGTAGCCGCGATACTTGCTCAGCATCACGCGCACGTGCAGCTTGTATTTCTTGCGCTCCAAAAAGGCGAAGAAACCGTGGACGCCGAGAAAAGACCCGTGACCATCGAGCACAAACTCCTGCTGGGCCGCGGTCAGTTCTCTCCAGGGGGTGTCGAGCGGAATGCCATGCTGCATGGCGGCCTTCCTGAGCTCTGCCTGGTAGGGGCGATATTTGGGGCGGGTCCAGGGATCGATGGCGCCTTCGTTCAGCGTCTTCTGCTTATCCGGGATGATCAGGTTGAGATCGAAGTCGATGGTGTTGCCAAAGCCCTGGCAGCGCTCGCAGGCGCCATAGGGGTTGTTGAACGAGAACAGCCTGGGCTCCGGCTCGCGGTAGATGCGGTGGCAGAGTTTGCATTCAAAGGCCTGGGAGAAGCGGAGCCGTTTGGGTTCCACGTCCAGCATCCCGGGAAACGGTTTCGTACTCAATTTCCCCCGACTCGCGAAAGCCAATCTCGGCGGCATCCACGATGCGCGCCCGGTTGTCGGGCGAGACGACCAGGCGATCGACCAGGGCGAAGACGGCTTGCTGAAAGTCAAGATCCAGCAGCGATTCGGGGTTGGAAAATTCCACGATCTTGCCGTTTTGGTAGAGGCGATTGAAGCCGCGCGTGCGCAGCTCGGTAAGCCGTTCCTTGAAGGCATCGCTAGGCAGGGCCGGGTTCGCAGAAGTCTTTGCCTTCCTGGAGCGCTTGGCGGTTGCCGTCTTTTCGGGTTCGACCGCGACGCGCGGCTTGACGGGAAACAGCGCGTAAAGCCGGGTTCCCTCACCCAGGGCCAGGATGGAGGTGGCGATCTCATCCACCGTGTCGCGCCGTACGACTCCGCCGCAAACGATGCAATGCGCCGTGCCGCAGCGCGCGAAGAGCAGACGGAGGTAATCGTAGATCTCAGTCGCCGTCGCCACGGTGGAGCGCGGATTGCGCGTGGTGTTTTTCTGTTTAATCGCAATGGCCGGCGCCAGGCCGTCGATCAGGTCCACGTCCGGTTTCTCGATGCGCTCCAGGAACTGCCGGGCATAGGCGGAAAGAGACTCGACATAGCGGCGCTGGCCTTCGGCGTAGATGGTGTCGAATGCAAGCGAGGATTTGCCCGAGCCTGAAACTCCAGAGACCACGGTGAGTTTGCCGTGGGTCAGATCGCAGTCGATGTTTTTCAGGTTGTGGGTTCGTGCGCCACGGATGGTGATCAGGTCGTTCAACGTTTCAACCGGCAAGCTCGCCGTGAACCTCCTCGGTAGGGGATGCGATTTCCGCCTCAAAACCAGCCTTGATGCGGGTGAGCATCTCCTCCGGATCGCGCTTGTCTGCTTGCTCGAAGGCGGCCGCGATGTGGCGAGCCAGATCGGCCAGCATCATCCCCCAGGCTTCGGGTTCTTTCCACACGCCTACCCGCAGGCTGACGTGCTGGTCCTGGTGGGCGATCCAGACGCGCAGCAGTTCGAAGGATTTGGCGTCGGTGCGGGCAGATTCGGGTACTCGTAGCTGATCGGATTGAGCCATGGTTCTCCTCTCGGTTGAGCCGTATTCTTTGCGGGCTGCAGGCTTCAGAGGTTGCGGAAAAACTGCTGCACGAAGGGCACGGCTTTAGCGTAAATCTACTTCGCGTGGACGGCTTTAGCCGCTGAGGTACGGTTTTTCACAGTATTCCGTTTAGGCACAAGCTTGGAAAACGTACCTCAGGAGCTAAGCGGATGCCGCGAGGAAAGACATCTGTTCTTCCCTCGGTAGCCGCAGCTAAAGCCCTCATTGCTGTTGTTTTTACGGCACGGCTAAAGCCGTGCCCTTCCCAGCCATACCGTGCCCTTCGTTCAGAGTTTTCCGCATCCCGTTATTGACGGGATGCAGCTTCGACCGGCATCACCTCGGCGGCACTCGCCGTGGTGCTGTGACGCCGGGCCCACACGATGAGCAAAATGCCGGCGGCCACAGAACCCAGGCTGGCGACTTGAGCATTGGTCATGCCCCAGTAGATGCGCGGATTGATGCGGATAAACTCCACCAGGAAACGAGCGACCCCACTGAGCACTAAATACTCGCCGGTAATCTGGCCTAACGGCGGCAGTGCGGCCTTCGACGGACTTGGCCCCCCGCCGCCATAGGTACGCGGCAATCAGCAAGGCGACGATCAGCTCATAAATCGGCGTGGGATGTACCCTTTGGGTGGTGGGAACAAGTCCGTGGGGAAAGCTCATGCCCCAGGGCAAACTCGTTGGAATTCCATAATCGCCATCACCGGAGACCAGGCAGCCGATGCGGCCCACACCGTAGCCCACGGAGACCGCGGGAGCAGCGAGATCCAGCATGCCCAGGCCTCCGACTTTTGCCTGACGCCCCGACCAGACCAGCACCGCAATCCCGGCCAACAGCCCACCGAACCAGGCAAAGCCCGCCCGGTCAAAGAGCACCAGGAACGGCTGATGGAAGAGCAGCGTCGGATCTTCGAATACATGCCAGAGTTTGGCCCCCATCACGCCGCCCACGGTGGTATACGCTGCCACCCCGACGGCGTCCGCATCGACCCCGTGACGACGAAAGTTGCAATACAGCGCCCAGCAGGCGCAGACGGACGCCAGCCACAGGCAGAGGCCAAAGGTGCCAATGGAAAAATGTCCGATGTGAATGAAGGGATACATGGCGTGCGTCGTTACATACAGTATAGCCGGGGGTGCACGCGCACAGGGATTCATGGAAGAATGCGCCAATGAGAGAGCATGAGCATCAAATGTTGTTCCGTCGCGAAGAGATCGCTGCCCGGGTAGCGGAAATCGGCGCGCAGATAAGCCGCGACTTCGCGGGTGAGGCCATCTTGCTGGTAGGAGTGCTGAAGGGAGCCGCGGTCTTTCTCGCCGACCTGGCGCGGAGCATCTCGGTCGAGACCACCTTCGACTTCGTGGCCATCTCCAGCTACAAGGGGGTAAAGACGACCGGCGCGGTAAGATTGATCAAGGACCTGGATACTCCGATCGGGGGCCGCAACGTGATCCTGGTCGAAGACATTCTGGATACCGGCCTGACCCTGGTTTTTTTGCGCAAGCTGCTGCTGCAGCACAAGCCAAAGACCCTGAAAATCGCAACTTGCCTGGACAAGCCGGCGCGGCGTCTGGAGAAGATCGACGCCGACTACGTTGCGTTCAGCATTCCCAACCATTTCGTGGTTGGTTACGGAATGGATTACCAGGAGCGCTTCCGTAACCTACCCGATATCCGCATTTTTAACCCGGATGAAGCGTAATTCAGTTGATCTTTACCGGCGCAAGGGCATAGAGTCCCACCCGGAGTGAACCCAGGAGAAGGAGCCTGTTCCATGACCACCAAAGTGCTGCAACCGGAGATCGAACACGATTCTGGATACTTCGACGTGGCTGGCTTTGCCGCCGCTACCTTGGCAAGCGCACCTGCTTTCGCCGCAGTCTTCGATCACACATTGCTGAAGCCGGAGGCGACCCAGGCGCAGGTGGTGAAGTTATGCGAGGAGGCGGCCAGCTTCCGCTTTGCCTGTGCCATGGTCAACCCCGCATGGGTGTCTCTGGCGCACTCGGTCATGGTGGGGAGCGGCGTGCCTGTTGGGGTGGTGGTCGGCTTCCCTCTGGGGGCCAATCTGGCCACCACCAAGCGCGAAGAGGCGATGGCGATGATCAAGCTGGGCGCGCACGAGCTGGACATGGTGATGAATCTGGGCTTGCTGAAGTCGGGCATGAATGCCCTGGTGGAGCAGGATATTCGCGGAGTGGTGCAGGTGGCGCACGATGCCGGCGCTCTGGTGAAGGTGATTCTGGAAACCTCGCTGCTGAGCGTGGAGGAGAAGCTGCGCGCTTCCGAACTCGCCCTGGCTGCGGGCGCGGATTTTCTCAAAACCAGCACTGGTTTTTCGACTGGCGGAGCGACTGCCGCCGATGTTGCGATCCTGCGTGGGGTTGCCGGGAGTCGCTGCGGCGTGAAGGCTTCTGGGGGCATTCGTACCCTGGCGGATGCGCGCGCCATGCTGGAGGCGGGGGCTACCCGGATCGGCGCCAGTGCCAGCGTGGCTATTTTGCGGGAGTACCAGAGCGAATCGTAAAGGGCCGAATTGTGCCACGGAATATCCGATGGAACTCTCGGATTCGCGCACTGCGAGATCCCATTTACGATTCAGTCCCGAAGGGACGGCTGAGAGTAGCCCAGGACGCAAGTCCTGGGTTGCAAGGAAACATCAGTCCCGAAGGGACGGCTGAAAATGGCCCAGGACGCCAGTCCTGGGTTGGCGAAGGAAACCAGATCAGTCCCGTAGGAACGTGCTGAAAATGTCTCAGGACGCCAGTCCTCGGCTACTTTCGGACCCGGTACCCTGCGGCGACCTGGGTCAACCGTCCCCACCACGAACCGCCGGTTTGTACGGGGATTCTTCGGTCCCCTTGGCGCCGTCCCGGTCCAACCGAAATGCTCTATGATGACTCGATGTTGGTATGACTCCTCCTCGCGACCAAGACGACGCCGAAGCAGAGAAGAAACCGGCGCAAGCCATTGCTACGCAATCGTTTGAAGGCGATTACCGCCCCAGCTCGCAGGCTCCCCAGCCGACCGTTTCGGCACGCGTGGAGCCGGTGCAGGCCGAGTTCCTTACCCGCCTGGCCAATACCCTCAATACCACCCTCGATCTGCAGACCCTGATGCATCGCACCGCGGACCTGGTGCGCGCCGTGATCGACTACAAGATCTTCGCCATCCTGCTGCTGAACGAACGCACCAACGATCTGCGCATGCGCTTTCAGATCGGCCACAGCCCCGAGGTCGAGCGCCTGCAGAATCCGTGTGGGCCGCGGAGTCGTCGGCCAGGCAGCGGAACAGCGCGAATCCATACTGCTCGAGGATGTACAGAAAGCAAACGACTACATCAGCGCCAATCCCGATGTCCGCTCGGAGCTGGCGGTGCCGCTGATCGTGAAGAACCGGGTCATTGGCGTGATGGATCTGCAATCCGAGCAGGTCGGCTATTTCCAGCCGGAACACCGCCGCTTACTGGAGCTGACCGCCTCCCGCGTGGCCCAGGCCATTGAGAATGCGCGCCTCTATTCCCGAGTGGCCCGACAGGCACAGACGCTGTCGGTGCTCAACGAAATCGCCCGCGAGGTCACCTCGATCCTCGATCTCGATCCCCTGCTGGAGCGCATCGGGGAGCTCCTGCGGCGGCTCATCGACTACCAGATGTTCAGCATCCTGCTGGTGAATGAACGGGAGCAGGTGCTGGAGATTCAGTATGCAGTGCGCTTTGGCCACCCGGTCATGCCGTCGGAAAAGGTCCCGCTGGATCGTGGCCTGGTGGGCACCGCGGTGCGGGAACGCCGGCTGATCCATACCGGCGACGTGCGCAAAGATGCGCGCTACTACATGGTGAACCCGGAGACGCGCTCCGAAATGGCAGTGCCGCTGCTCTATAAAGGCAAGGTCATCGGCGTGCTCGACCTGGAGCATGTGCGCGTGAACTACTTCAACGAGGATCACCAGCGCACCCTGGTAACACTCGCGTCGCAGATCGCCGTAGCCATCGAGAATGCCCGGCTCTATCAGCGGGTGACGCAGCAGGAACAGCGCCTGGAGCACGATCTGGACATGGCGCGCGAAGTGCAATTGCGGCTCCTGCCGCCCACGCCGTCCCGTAAGCCCCATGCCGAGTTCGCTACCAGGTTTCTGCCCGCGCGCACCATCGGGGGAGACCTCTACGACTTCCTGCCTTATGACGACCAATGTATCGGCATCGCCATGGGAGACGTCAGCGGCAAGGCGGCGCCGGCCGCGCTCTATGCAGCGCTGATCAGCGGGATCATGCGCGCGGCCACCAGCCAGGCCCTTTCTCCGGCCGCGATGTTGAAGCAGCTGAATGACTCGCTGCAGGAACGCAAGATGGACGCGCAGTATGTGACCATGCTCTTCGCCGTCTGGAACGACGAGAAGCAGACGCTGCAGATCGCCAACGCAGGCGCGGTACAGCCGCTTTTCTGTCGCGCAGGACAGGTGGAGACGGTGCAAGCGGAAGGATTTCCGCTGGGCATGTTCAAGGACGTCAGCTACGAGGAGTTCACACTCTCCACCCGCCCCGGCGACGCGATCATCTTCTTCAGCGACGGAATTGTGGATGCCGTGAACGAAAGTGAAGAGATGTTCGGCGTTGAACGGTTAATCGCGCTGATCGGCCGCGAACTCAAGAACACCGCCGAAGGTATGGTGGACGCGATCTACCGGGAACTCGCAGCCTTTCAGGGCGGCGTGGATCGCTTCGACGACGAAACCGTGGTGGTGCTGAAGGTTCTGAATCCGCCCAACGCGAGTTAGGATAAGCCTTGGGGCATCCAAATTATTTCCCGCCCAGAGGCTGAAGATTGACGAACACCCTGCAACTCGAAAACACGCGGACTATCCATCCGGCGCGTAACCTGATCGGCGCCCTGCGCCTGCCGGGCGACAAGAGCATTTCTCACCGCTATGCGCTGCTGGCGGGGCTTGCGGAAGGCGCCAGCCGCTTTCATAACTTTTCTACCGGGGCCGATTGCGCCAGCAGTCTGGCATGCATGCAGCAACTGGGCGCGAAGGTCAACCGCTCGGGCGACACGGTCGAGGTCGAGGGCTGCGCCGGCGTGTTGACTCCACCGGGTACGCTGTTGGACTGCGGCAACTCTGGTTCCACCATGCGCATGCTGTCGGGACTTCTCGCGGCGCAGACGGGCGATTTCACATTGCTGGGAGACGCCTCACTGAATCGCCGGCCGATGGAGCGGGTGCGCAAGCCGCTGCTGGAGATGGGGGCTTCTATTCATTTGACCGAGGGTCATGCGCCGGTCGAGATTCACGGCGCGAAACTGCACGGGATCGAGTACCGGACGCCGGTGCCCAGCGCCCAGGTGAAGACCGCATTGCTGTTTGCCGGATTGCAGGCAACGGGTAACGACCACGGTGAGCGAGGCAGTGCGCACGCGCGACCACGGTGAACTTGCCTTGCGCGCCTTCGGAGCGGAAGTTCGGCGAACCAGCGACTCGGTCTCCATCGCCGGTGGTCAGAAGCTGCACGGGATCGAGGCTACGGTGCCGGGAGATATGTCCTCGGCAGCCTTCTTCCTATGCGCCGCCGCGCTCTTTCCGGAGTCGAGCCTGGTGCTGGATCAGTTGGGCATGAATCCCACGCGGGCAACTCTGCTCGATGTATTGACTGCACTGGGAGCGAAGGTCAGAGTGCTGAACCTCGAAGAGAACCAGGGTGAGTTGATTGGCAGCGTGCAGCTGGCGGCGCCGCCGCAAGGGTCTGGGTAGCACCGAGATCTCGGGATCGCTGGCGGCACAGTTGATTGATGAACTGCCGGTGCTGGCGGCGATTGCGCCGTATACCCGCGGCGGCATACGCATTCGCGATGCGCGCGAGTTGCGGGTGAAGGAGAGCGATCGCATCGCGCTGGTGGCGCAGAATCTGCGCGCGATGGGGGCGCAGGTCGAGGAATTCGAAGACGGCCTCGATGTGCCGGGAGGCCAGCAGCTGCATGGCGCGGTAGTCGATTCGGGCGGGGACCATCGCATCGCCATGGCTTTCGCGGTGGCTGCGCTGCGGGCTGAGGGGGATACGCAGGTGCTGGGAGCGGATGCAGCTGCGATTTCATTTCCTGAGTTTTTTCAGTTGCTGGAGCAGGTGACGGAACGATAGTCACGTTACCAGGATGGGATCCAAGATGATCTCGAGACGCGGTTTCCTGGCTAAAAGCGGTGGTGTCGTCGCCGGCGCGATGGCGGCCAGGGTTCTGAACGCCTCCCAGACGGCGATGCGGCTCGGGGGCCCGATCTTCGTGAAATCGGATGATCCGGCAGTGCTGGCCAAAGCGCATCGGGATCTGGGATATCGCGCTGCCTATGCCCCGAGCGACCTTTCTGTAACCGACAAGGATCGGATTGCAGGCCTGGTCAGGGAATTTGCCCGGCAGGACGTGGTGATCGCAGAGGTCGGCGCGTGGAAGAACATGCTCGATCCCGACCCCGAGAAGCGCCGGCAAAACATGGCCTACGTCACGGAGAAGCTCGCGCTCGCGGAATTACTGGGCGCGCGCAATTGTGTGGACATCGCCGGGTCGTATGATCCCAACCTTTGGTACGCGCAAAATCCTCGAAATCTCAGCCAGGAATTTGTCGACGCCACGGTTGAAAATTGCCGCAAGCTCATCGATACGGTGAAGCCTCAGCGAACGTGTTTCAGCATTGAAATGATGCCCTGGAGCTTTCCCACCGGTCCAGACGAGTACGTAAGGCTGGTAAAGGCCGTGGACCGTAAGGCTTTCGGAGTTCATCTGGATGTGTGCAATACCATGAACAGCCCAGTTCGCTTGTACAACAACAGCGCGGGCATACGTGAGTGTTTTGCCAAGCTTGGACCCTGGATCAAGTCTTGTCACGCTAAAGATCTCAAGTGGGGACCAGGGGTCCAGGTCTGGATCCAGGAGGTCATTCCGGGGACTGGATTGATTGACTACAAGACCATATTGCTGGAGCTGTCGCGGTTGGGGACGGAAGCGCCGCTCATGCTGGAACACCTGCACAGTGAAGAGGAGTATACGCAGGGGCGGCAGTATATTCAGGGCGTTGCGCGGTCGCTTGGACTTTCTTTCGGCGCGTGATTGTCACAATTTTTGTGACCTATACGGATTTGCGCCTTGATGGGTGGACCTGCTGTTTCTTTCCCTCCATCCGACCAGGCTGGGTGCCCCATTCAAGCCCGGTTTTGGCTTGAGTGGGATACCACAGCACTCGTTCTGTCACAAGAGATGTGGCAGATAGAGTCAGCTATTGCGGCGGTGGCGTGTTATTCGGCTGCTCCGGCGGGAGAGCCTGCTGCTCTTGCGGAGTCAGCTGGGGTTGGGGCGGCAACACCGGCATCGCAGGCATTTGCTCGGTATGCTGCAATTGCTGCTGCTGCCCGGGAAGAGAAGCTTCCGGCGCTGCTTTTGCCGGCTCCAGCCCGGGAATGACAGGCTGTTTTGTTACCGTGCCGGTGACCGCATCGGAGAGCTGAATCCCATATTGATCCAGTGTCTGCGCCAGAAGCTGTTCCAGCGAGGCGCGGTCTTTGGCATACGTGGATTCGGTCGAAATGACATTGTTTTCCGCCGTCGCCAGGTTCCGTTCCTGTTGCAATACGTTGGCCGTCGTTGACGCGCCCAGCCTCAGCTTTTTCACTTCCGCCTGGTAGGACTGGAAGTTGTACTCGCGGGCGGCTAGCGCCGCTTGCACCGCGGCCCGGTCGTTGGTCAACGCGTACTGCCCGTTGATGACCTGGATGCGCACCTGGATGTAGAGCTGTTGGAGGCGCATCTCCGCCTGGCGGTATTCGAGCACAGCACGAGCCTGCAACGACTGCGCTGTGCGATTACGCAGCGGAATATTCACGTTGACGCCCACTGCCTTATCAGGACCAGAGCTGTTGAACAGGTTGGTGAAGACCGTGCCGTAACCAATGGTGGGAACATCGCAGGCGACAGGGCCGAAGAATTCAGTCGAGCAAAAGGGGCTCTTCGCGCCGCCAAGACCAGCAGCACCATAAAAGGCGTACAAATCTACCGTCGGCAACAGGTTATTCTTCACCGCCCGCAGGGTGATCTCATTGTTTCTGAGATTCAGTATCTGCTGCTCGATCTCGGGGCGATTGGCATAGGCCTTCTGCACCAGATCCTCAACCGCCATCCGTTCTTCCGGCATTTCGAGCAAGGAGACGCGATCTGTGGGAATGACCGGCGCAGCGGATAGAACCGGATCGCTCAGATTGCGGCTGATCGCCTGTTTCATGACCAGCTGCTGATACTCAAGCGCGGTCTGTGACGTGATGAGAGCCTGGGTGTCGGTGGACACCTGGTTATCTGCATTGAGCACGTCCAGGGGGGCCAGCGTCCCGATCTGCAACTGCTTGCGATTGTCCGAAGCCAGCCGCGAGGACTGCTCCAGACCACGCTGTTTCGCCTGCACATCTTCGTAGTCGCCTGCCAGTTGCCAGTAAATATTTTCAATCTGGTTGATGGTGAACAGAATCTGCTGGCGAAAGGCGGAATCGGTGATGCGCCGGTCATTCTTGGCTTCGAGGATGAAGCGGCCATTGATCCCCGGACCAAAACCGTTCAACAAATGTTGCGTCACGGTGGCCCGGAAGGTGGACTGCAACTCCGGACTGTACGCATTGAAGATACTGTTGTTGGTAATGCGGCTGTTGTTAAAGCTAACCTGAAGTTGCGTGCCGGTGATGAAACCCTGGTTGAAAGCGAAGTTGTATTGGTCGGTGTTCTGATTCAATGTGGGCGCACCGCTGGCGAACGGTGTTGCCTCGGGAGTGGTTGTCCGTTCCAGTTGGACGGTTCCCGTAAGCGCAGGGTCCATTGCTTCCGGCGTCGGACCTGTGCCGTTGGTGGTGACGTTAAGGCCACCAGCACCCGCACCAGCGCCCCCGACGGCGGTGGATGTTCCGCCTGGACCGCCGCCTGAACTGAGCGAAGTCGAACTGGTCCCGGAGCCACCCAGCGTTCCCTCAACCAAGCCGGCACTGACGCCCAATAGATTGGAGCCGGCCCGGGCGCGCAACAGGTCGGTGTCCGCGATATCAAGGTTGTAGCGCTGGATGGCGATATCGTAGTTGTTCTCCAGGCCAAGAACGATGGCATCGGCCAGGCTCAGGTAAATCTTGCCGTTGTGCACCAGGCCGTCCAGGCGCTGGGAGTTGGTGGTGACCGGCGCCGTGACTGCCTTGGGTTCGTAGCTCCTCCAAAACTTGGGAAGAGGGGGATTCGGCTTGCTGAAGTCGTGGATACCGGGCTTCATGTCGAATGGCTGGGTGTAATTGGGCTGTGGCGCCGGAGGGAGCCCGGGGGCGGGGCTAACCGAAGGCGGGCCGCCGGGGGCTGCTTGCTGGGCCGCTGCCGGGAGAGGCATATACGCGCTGAGCAGGGACACGAGCGCCACGGTCGCTTGCAGCTTATGAAAAAACCGCCCTCCATGCCGGCGAAACTGCGACACGAACAGCTTGTGAAGGCGATAGGAACTACGACGGGATTCTGAATTTTTCATCGTTGGGTCAAAATCTCGGGGGTCAGGCCTCGGGCCTTCGCCGTTCTGTATCAATAGTTAGGAGCTAGCATGGCAGATGCGGCATGGTCGCCCGATGACTCTACTTTTCGCTCGCCTGACTGGCCGCCTTACTGGCCTTAAATGAGCGGTCTTTGGCTCCCCGCGTCAAAGGCATTTACGCGCCTCCCCCGGGGTTCGTTCCATGGATTTTGAGCGCAGCCTTCGGGTCTCGCAGCCTTGATCTGCCCACACAGCTTGGTACGCGGGCGGCGATTTTCGTTCCCTGGTTAACCTTTGGGCGAGTATATCGCAGCCTCGGTTGCGATATACGTTAGGAACGTGCTCGACGGGAGGGGATCCTGTGCTTTACCACCCTTCCCGAAAAGGCACTCTACCCTCACCTCTGCCCGGAGCGCAATGAAAGAGATCGAACAGCCAGCAAACGGCCTGGTATGGAAGGTGGTGCTGGCCTATGACGGCACCGAGTTCCACGGTTGGCAAGTGCAGCCGGACTACCCGACGGTACAGGGCGAACTACGCGATGCGCTCGCCCGGATTACCGGCGAAGATGTGCTGCCCCAGGGTTCGGGACGAACCGATGCCGGCGTGCACGCGCTGGGGCAAGTAGCATCGTTTGTGCTGGCGGCTCCGATTCCCGAGGCCAATCTTGCCCGGGCGCTCAATCGTGCGTTACCAGCATCCATCCGGGTGCTCAGCGCTACCCGTGCGGCAAGCGATTTTCATGCCCGCCACAGCGCACTGGCCAAGACCTACGAATACAGAGTCTTTCGCGGGGAGATATGCCCCCCCTGGCTAGCGCGATATGTCTACGCATTTAACCCACCGCTCGATGTGGAGGCAATGCAGCGTGCTGCCTTACTGGTTTGCGGCGAACACGACTTCACCTCCTTTGCCGCCACTGACCCCGATCGGCTGGAACGCGATTCCAACGGCGAGGGCGCCGGCAGCAATGTCCGCTGCCTCCATACTTCGCAGTGGACGCTGGAAGCGGATAACGAGCTGCTGATCTATCGCGTGCGGGGCAACGGTTTCCTCCATCACATGGTGCGCAACCTGGTCGGAACGTTTCTCGAGGTGGGACGGGGAAACGTGCGGGAGACAGATGTTCCGGCAATTCTCGAATCCCGCGCGCGCGAGCGAGCCGGTCCCACAGCGCCGGCACGAGGATTGTTCCTGGTGAATGTTGAGTACGGTAGCTGGAAATGATCCACAGAGAGGGTGCTACTCTGAAGACTCTGTGATGCCCAGCGCCATCGCCCACTCAGCTTTTTCCCGCATCAGCCAACTGGCTTCGCTGCCTCGCGTGCACGCGGCGTTCCAGTGGTTCCATCTGCAGGAGCGCAGGATGATGCAGTGGCAGCAGGAGCTGGTCTCGATTGCGGCGCCTCCGTTTGGCGAGGGCCGGCGCGCGGAGTGGCTGGCGGAACGCTTCCGGGAACTCAAGCTGGAGCAGGTAGAGATTGACGCCGAAGGCAATGTGCTCGGTTGCTATCCCGGCAATCGCTCGCTCACCGGCGGCCCATGCGTCATGTTATCCGCCCACATTGATACGGTGTTTCCTATCCATACTCCGATCGCCCCGCTGGTGGAGCACAATCGTCTGGAAGCGCCTGGCGCGTGCGATAACGGCGCTGGCGTCGCCGGCATCCTGGCGGTTGCGGGCGCGTTGGAGAGTTGCGGAATCGAGCTTCCCTGTGACCTGCTCTTCGCCGGCAACGTGGGCGAGGAAGGGGACGGCAATCTTCGGGGTATGCGCTACCTCTATGGGACTTCTCCGTGGCGGGAAAGAATTGGCGCCAATGTAGTGCTCGATGGCGCCGGCTGCGAGGTGGTTGTGACCGAGGCCCTGGGTAGCCGCCGCTTTCTGGTCACGGTGCAGGGGCCGGGCGGCCACTCGTGGACCGATGCCGGAACTCCCAATCCTATTGTGGTGCTGAGCCGGGCCATCGCGGCCATGAGTGAAGTTGCTTTGCCCGCCTCACCACGTACTACATTGAACATCGGCACCATCGAAGGTGGGAGCTCGGTGAACGCGATCCCGGAGCGCGCCATGGCTCGCTTCGATTTGCGCAGCCTGGAGGCTGAGCAGCTGGTGCGGCTGGAGGTGGAACTGCATCGCGCGGTCGAGGACGCGGTGCTGGCGGCCAACAGCTCGAGCCGGCCAAAGAATAGCGGAGGTAACGTGACTCCGGTGCGATTCCTCATAGAGAGGATTGGTGACCGTCCAGCCGGCCGGCTGAGCGATGACTCCCGGCTACTCGAGGCCATACATGCTGTGGACCGGCACCTGGGGATTCGCACCGAGCAGCGCGTGGCTTCGACCGACGCGAACATCCCGTTGTCACTGGGCATCCCGGCGCTGAGCATCGGGGCCGGAGGGGATGGGGGAGGAATCCATACGCGCGGCGAATGGTACGACGCCAGCGGGCGGGAGCTGGCGCTCAAGCGAATTTTGCTGCTGCTTCTGCTGGCATTGGATCACCTCGCCCAAGCGCCCGGGGCTGCCGGCAAGCCGTGATCGCTCCGGGCTGGCGAGGCTTGATCCTTTTTTGCCTGATGGCGGCGCGACCGCTCTTCTCCGCGACCCACGCCCGTGATTGCGATTTATTACGACGGTAATATTCTTACCGGCGTGGGCCTTGGCGCAGATCGCGCGCAACGGGTCACGGCCATCGCGGTGGGTGATCATCAGATCGTCGCCATCGGAGACGATGCGGCGGTTTTGCGGCAGAAGCAGCCGGGGACCCAGCTGTTCGACCTGCATGGGGCCTTCGTGATGCCGGGCATCAATGACGCCCACGTTCACCTGGGCGAAGCCGGAAGGATCAAGCTCGCGGTCGACCTGACCGGAAGCACTTCCCTGGCCGAGATGTTACGCCGGGTGAGTGCCGCCGCAGCCGCGGCTCCTGCTGGAGAGTGGCTGCAGGGCGGCGGCTGGGATCATACCTTGTGGGACAACAAGACCTTGCCCACCCGGCAGGATCTCGACACCGTCTCCGGGGGCCATCCGGCATTCTTCGTCCGGGTGGACGGGCACATCGCGGTGGCCAACTCTGCGGCCCTGGCCTTGTCGGGAGTGACCAAGCAGACGCCCAGTCCACCAGGGGGCCAAGTGGACCACGATGGGCAGGGGAATCTTACGGGGATTGTCCGTGAGGACTCGGGTCAGGAGCTTATTCGGAGACATATTCCCGCTCCCTCCCATGAGCTGCGAAAGCGAGCGATCCTGCTGGCGCTCAAGGATGCAGCCGCGCATGGCGTGACCTCGGTGCAGGACAATTCCGACTGGGATGACTTTCTGGTTTACCAGGAACTGGAGCGAGAAGGACGGTTGCCGGTGCGCATCTCGGAGTGGTTGTCCTTTAATGATCCGGTCGAGGTGCTGGTGGCCCACCGCGCCGCGCAGCCGGCAGACGATCGGATGCTCCACACCGGGATGTTGAAGGGCTTCATGGATGGGTCGTTAGGATCGCGAACTGCCGCTTTGCTATCGCCCTACTCGGATGACCCGGGCAATAGCGGATTGCCGCGGTACCAGCAGGCACGGCTCGACGCCATGACCAAAGAGCGTGCCGCGGCGGGATTTCAAATTGGCTTCCACGCCATCGGCGACCGCGCAGTGGAGATGGCTCTCAATGCCTTCGCCGCCGCGAACGCCAGCGCGGCGAGACGCGACCGTATCGAACACTCCCAGGTGGTGGACCCGCGGGACATCCCGCGCTATAAGGCTCTGGGGATCATCGCGTCCATGCAGCCCAGCCATCTGCTCACCGACATGAATTGGGCGCCGGAGCGCCTTGGCCCGCAAAGGTCACGTAACGCCTATGGGTGGAAGGCATTTCTTGAAGCTGGGGTGCCGCTGGCTTTTGGGACGGATTACCCGGTTGAGCCGATCACGCCTTTTCGCGGCATCTACGCCGGGGTCACACGCCGCAATGAGGCGGGGACGGACAGTTACTTTCCGCAAGATAGGCTGACCATGGATGAGGTGCTCCTGGCTTACACGCAGGGGTCGGCTTACGCGGAGTTTGCTGAAGGCTTCAAAGGTAAGTTGGCTCCGGGGTACGTTGCCGACTTTATTGTGCTTGACCGCGATTTGACCACGGTGCCTGCGACCGAGATTCTGAAGACCCAGGTGCTGCGGACGGTGGTGGATGGCCGGACTGTATACGAGACGACGCCCGTGGCCGGAGGTAATACCCAGAGGTGACGTTATTTAAGTAACTCTCCTGAAGGGGACTACAGTCTCGCCAGGACGCAAGGGATAAAGGCCCAGGGGCTTTAGAGCATGTGTGAGAACCATCAACGGGGCAAGTTCTTTGGCCTTTAGACCCTGAGCTATGGATTTTTCTTTAATTGATGCGGATCGATGGACAGAAAAGCTCACCTCAGGGCCTGAAGGCCGATTGGTTTCTGACGATGGTTGTCCGGGCTAAAGAGGCTGCGGAAAAACTCGCTGTTGAGTAGCCCCGGACTCTCGTCGAGCTGTGCCAGCCCCGGACTACCTCGCCGCAGCGAACATCAGTCCGGGGGAGCGGGTTTTCAAACCCGCCGGAGCGCCCTATCACGCAAGGACTGGGCTAAGAGCCCTGGTGAGAATCCCTCTAGCTGCCCATCAACACGAACGTTTTTCGTGACCTAGCGTCTTTTGGGGACGGAGTTGGACGTCCCGCCACCAGGGCTAAAAGCCCCAATTGATCTATCGGAGCGTTTCAAGCGGGTTTGAAAACCCGCTCCCCCGGGACTAAAGTCCCGGGCTGGCACAGCTTATCTGGTCTTGTTGGTTCGGGTTAAACCCCAGCACAGCAAGCAGTTCTTTGGCCCTCAGGTCCTGGATATCCCCCGATTGCGTACTCGTGCCTGTGGACCCGCTGATTTTTGTATCCTTATATATACATTGCGCCGGGGTGAAGCCCGTGGCCCCTCCCGTGGGGCTAGTCTTTGCATGGTTGACGTCATTCGGTGAACTCATCCCGCGCGAACCGCGTCTAATAAATGTTGGTACTGCACCAAGCGCTACAACACGCCGCCGCCCCAATCGCCGGCTTTTGGCTATACTGGAGTAAGTACACAGTGACTGTGTGGGCGCAAGGGTCTGTTTACATCGCCGGCTTTGGGAAAACATCGACGGCGCCGAGTTCGAGCGTGTTTCATGAATCCGGTAATCTGCTGAGGCCATGAACGACATTCGCCCCGGGCTAGCCGGAAGACCAGTTTTGCAACCGCTCTCGTTCCCTGGCTCACATGAATTGTGTGATTGCTCTACGGGGTGCCATCCTCCTAGCGCCGCCAGCCCTTGGATGCTACCCAACCGACGAGGTTAGACCCAGATGAAATCGATGCTCGAACGGCTTCGCGCAAGCCGTCTCGCTTCCACCTTTACAATCCTTGGCACCCTCTCAGCCGGCATCCTCATTGGATCTGTAGCGGTTCACGGTGTTCGCGGGAATGAAACGCAAACCGATAGCTCAGACGCCACCCCGCTGAAGATTCCCAACCCGGTGACCCTGTCGACGACTTTTACCCAGATCGCCAAGGACGTCGGCCCGGCAGTCGTAAATATCAACACCGAGACCCTGCCACAGGAGGATAGCCATTCCCGCCGTCGCAATCCTCATGCGGCGCCGGCCGTTCCCCCGGGGGGTGGCGGCGACGACGACCAGAATGGTGACGGAGATCAGGGCGGCGGTCAGGGTCCTGACCAGAACTTTCAGGATTTCTTCAACCGGTTCTTTGGCGGCCAGGGGCCAGGGGGCGGCGGTGAACAGGGTGACCAGGTGCGCGAGTCCCTGGGCTCCGGCTTCATCGTGGATCCCCGCGGCTACATCATTACTAATAACCACGTAGTGGAGAAGGCCGATCGCATCTATGTGAAGCTTTCTACCGATCCGGAAGGTTTCCAGGGACGCCCGGGCAAAGTAATCGGCGTGGACAAGGATACTGACCTGGCAGTGGTGAAGATCACCACCACCGAACCCCTGCCAACGGTGAAGATGGGCAATTCAGACGCCAGCCAGGTGGGTGATTGGGTCATTGCCATCGGCAGTCCGTTCGCGCTGACCCAAACGGTGACCGCCGGGATCGTCTCGGCCCGGAACCGTACCATTGAAAAGGGCGCCGCCGGCCAGTTCCAGCACTTCATTCAAACCGACGCAGCCATCAACCCGGGTAATTCCGGAGGACCGCTGGTCAACATGGCCGACCAGGTCATTGGCGTCAATACCGCGATCCTGACTCAGTCAGCCGGCTACGAGGGAATTGGCTTTGCCATGCCGTCGAATACGGTGATCGGGGTTTATAACGATCTGATTGGGCCGGAGCACAAGGTCATCCGGGGTTCGATCGGGGTCCAGTTCCAGGCCAGCCTTAGCCCGGCGGTCCAGCGTGTCTATGGCTTCAAGTCCGGGGTGCTGGTCAATGCGGTTACGCCTCATGGACCGGCCGACCAGGCGGGAATGAAGGCGCGGCGACATTATTACTACCGTGGACGGCAAACCTATTAAGGATGGGGATGCCCTGGTGACGGACATTGCAGCCCGCAAACCGGGGAGCACGGTCCACCTGGGCTACGTTCGGGGCGGCCAGACTGCGGCCGCGACCCTTACGATTGCAGACCGCGCTAAGCTGTACGCAGCCCAACCCGCATCGCAGAATGGAGAGAATGGGCCGGAAAGCGCTCCCAACGCCTCCGAAGGCAAACTTGGCCTGACCGTCGAGGCCGTGCCTGGCCCCCTGGCGAGTAAGGGGATCCATGGTGTCCTGGTCACGCAGGTGAAGCCGGGTTCCTTTGCGGACGAAGCTGGACTGACATCCGGCCTGGTGATCACGGAGATCAATCGCCAGGCGGTCACGGGCGTGGATCAGTTCCAGTCGTTGGTCAGCGCTTTGAAGGCCGGCCAGGATGTGGGCTTCCGCGTGGTTGATTCGCGCAATCCTACCGCGGGTGGTACCTATTTGGGAGGGACACTACCATAAAGTATTTCCCCGGTTGGGTCGTTTCCGTGACCATAAAGTAATGGGAACGGTGCGGCGAGGCGGTAAAAACGAATAATTTACCTAGTAACCATTACCGGCGGCTGGAAAAATAGCGGCCGCCGGACTGGTGGGGATTGCAATCTTACGGGTCTCCTTATAATGTGTCGAGAAGCACGAATTTCCCCCCAATCGAGGTATGCATGGTGTCTTTCCGAGCAGGCCAGGTTATGCTGCTACTCTCTACTCTGGCTATCACTCCAGCATTTGCAAGCAGAACTCATCGTGCACCAACGTCCGGCCATTCGCGGACGACTTCTTCCAAGAAGGCCAAGGGCAAACAGGTCAGCCATCTCCACGGACAGCGGACCATTGATCCCCAACGGGCTTCCGAAATTCAGGACGCATTGATCAAGCAGAAATACCTCACCGGGTCTCCCAGCGGGCAATGGGACGCACAGACCCAGGTGGCGATGCAACAATACCAGTCGGACCACGGGTGGCAGACCAAGTTGATGCCGGATAGCCGGGCGCTGATCAGTTTGGGTCTTGGCCCCAACCACACCAACGATTCGCCCGTCGGCCACATGGTGAGTGCTCCTTCGGCACCGGTGGCAAATACCCAGGAAGCGCAGTCGGCTGAGCCGATCGAAAATAATACGCTGGCCTCGGTTCATTCTCTTTCGCAGTAGCGGGAGTACAGAAGATGGTCAAGAAGCCCGGGCAAATGCCCGGGCTTCTTGCTTTTGAGCAGTTTTAGTTCCTGGCGGCATTTCCGGGAGAAAAGCCGCCTCGGGAACGATTGCCTGGTTACGCGCATGGGCAAACGGGCTTATGATCTTGTCAGTTGGGTCCGCTATGTCAACAACCACACGCGTTCCCCTTGAGGTCTACCTAAGCTCTGATTATGAGCCGGATGCAGAGTACGTGGACGGGGAGATCGAGCTCCGTCCCATGGGAGAATTCGACCACTCATCCTGGCAGCAGGCAATTCAGAAATGGTTCTGGCTGCACGAGAAGGAATGGAACGTCCGCGTCCGACCGGAACTGCGGATACAGGCCGCCGCGACCCGCTTCCGGGTTCCGGATGTCACTTTGCTGGATAGAAATCAGCCCATCGAGCAAATTATCACCGTCGCCCCCCTGGCAGCCTTTGAAGTCCTGTCGCCCGAAGATAGGGTCCAACGCATGCAGAGGAAACTGGAGGACTACCGGGTGATGGGAATTCCCCAGATCTGGGTGATAAATCCAGAGGACAATTCCTTTTCCCGATATGTGAATGGGGAGCTCTTGCGTAGTACGACTTTCTCTCTCGCCGAGCGGGGGATTGTCTTTGACATGAGGGAGATCCAAAACCTGCTGGATTAGAGTAGCCGGACCTCGGCTTGGATCAGGTCACGGATGGTCTCCCGGCGGCGAATCAGCTTGGCCTTCTTCCCTTCCACCAGGACTTCTGCGGCGCGGGGCCGGGAGTTGTAGTTGGAGCTTAGGGACATTCCGTAGGCGCCGGCGTCGAGAATCGCTACCAGGTCGCCTTCCCCCACCTGCGGCATCTCCCGGTCCCGAGCGAAGAAGTCGCCGGACTCGCAAACTGGACCGACCAGGTCCACCGGGGCCCGCTTTGCCTGGGGATCATGGATCACCGGCAAAATCTCGTGGTAGGCCTGATAGAGCGCAGGCCGGATGAGATCGTTCATCCCGGCGTCGGTGATGACGAAAGTCTTGGTCCCGTTGCGCTTGAGATATAGCACCTTGGCCAGCAAAGCGCCGGCCTGCGCGATAAGGAAACGGCCCGGCTCCAGGAGCAGCCGGACCTCGAGCCCGGTGAGGGCGCGCTCCACCTCAGCCGCATACTTTGCCATTTCGGCCACAGGGTCGAAATGGGCAGCACGATGGTAGTCGATGCCCAGACCTCCTCCGGCATCGACGAACTTGATCCGGATGCCGTCACCTTCCAGTTCGCGGATAAGTTCGGCTACCGCATCAAGCGCCGCCCCGAAGGGTTCGGCGGTCTGGATCTGGGAGCCGATGTGCACGCTGATGCCAACTGGATCAAGGGAACGCGACCGCTTCGCCTCCTGGTACACAGCCCGGGCAGCCTTGATATCGATGCCGAACTTATGTTCGCGCAAACCGGTGGATATATAAGGATGGGTCTCGGCGAAGACGTCCGGGTTCACGCGCAAGGCTATTCGGGCGGTGACGCGCCGCCTACGGGCCCGCTCGGCGAGTAAGGCCACCTCGGATTCACTCTCCACATTGAAAATCAAAATGCCGGCAGCCAGAGCAAGATCGATCTCTTCGGCTGTCTTACCCACACCCGAGAATACGACCCGCTTGGCTGCTTTCTTATTCACCTCGAGGATGCGAAGAAGCTCTCCGCCGGAGACGATATCGAATCCCGAACCTTGATTCGCAAGCAGCTTGAGAATCGATAAATTGGGATTTGCCTTCACCGAATAGCAAATGAGGTGATCCCTATGACCAAATGCATGGGAGAAGAGGCGATAACGATCTAGAATCTGGCCTGCGGAATAGACATACAGAGGGGTCCCATACTTCTTCGCCAGCCCAACCAGGGAAACCTCTTCGCAGTGCAATACAGATTTGTTCTGGGGATAGCTGAAGGGACGATCGGGGAATGCGATCTGATAATTCAAAAGCAAGCGGCCTCGCGCGATTAAGAGTGGCTTATTCAAGCATGTTCACTTCCCCGCACGGTCGAGTTGGGAGTCCGCTTTTCCTTAGGAAAAGCCACGTCCGGCACCAGAAGTGAAAATGCTTTGAACTTGAGCCTATCGGGGTTGCAGGGATTTTCCAAGCGCGGCGAGGCCGGCGCGCTCGGGCATCTTACGTGGTGATGTTGAGATTTGTGGTTGGAGCGACCACCCGCGGCTCCTCAGGCACCATCAGCCAGAACAAAACATAGGCCACCTCGCCGATGGGGAAAACCAGGATCGCCAGGAGCACGGCGATCACTCGGACCAAGGTGACGTCCCAGCCGTATTGGTTGGCGAGCCCGCGGCACACACCGGCCAACTTTCTTCCCGCCAACGGCCGGGTCAAGGATCCCCAGGATGGAGAGGCAGGGCGGGAAGCAAAAGCTGCCGGGTCGAGGACAGGCTTGCCGCAGGCGGAGCAAAAGCGCGCGTCGAGGGGCAACGATACACCACATCCGGAACAATATAAAGCCATTGGGCGCCTCCAAAAGCCATGGTAAACCCGGGTTATTGGGCGGTAAATGGAGATTTCAGGTATTTACGGGCCCATTCCGCCTGCGCCGATTCGCCGTCCTGACGGAGTACGACTTCGTACTGCTTTCTCGCCATATCTCGCTGATTCAAAAGGTCATACATCTTTCCTGAGTTGAGGTCACAGCGGCTCTTGAGATCGATGCTGATAGTGGGCTGAGCGGTGGCTTCATTGTAGGCCGCGGCGGCCTCGGCATAGTTTTTCTGTCCCTGGAGGGTGTCGGCCAAGCCATACCAGGCAAGTTCCAAATGGGCGGACGGGAAAAAGCCCGGCTTTTTGGCTTGTTCCAGCAGTTCCTGGTACTCCGCGATGGCGGCTTTGCCCTGCCCAGCATCCTTAGTGAGATTGGCCAGTTCAAGCCGAAAGAGAAAATCCCGCGGGTACTCGTCGGTCAACGTCCGGGTGACGGCAATGGCCTCGTCATATTTCGCCTCCCGGCGAAGGAACAGCCCCAGCGCCGTCCGGGCCTCCACCGAGGTGATCACCCCTTCCCCCCCGGCATCTCGTAAGTCTTGTATACCCTTGGATTTAGAACCGGAGATGCCGGCTGCCCCGGCGATCAGCTTGAGCCCGAAAGGGAGGCTTCCGGTGACATACTGGTGGACACCCAGCACCAATTTGGCGTCGATGTACTTGGGGTCCAGCCGGAGAACCTTCTCGTCGTCGCTGCGAGCCTGCAAAGCCACATGGAGGGCGGAAACAAAGCCCCGTTGCACCAAACCTATGTAAACGGCGTGCAGGCTGCGCGCCCAGGCTCGGGCAAACAACGCGTCCACATCCTCCGGGTCTTTGCTCAACTGCTGGCCGGAAAGATCCATCGCCCTGTTAAATAAAGAGTTAATTTGGTCAGCCACGGCGCGGTCGGCGGCCACGACGTGCTTGCCACTGAGAAAGCCGTCATGGGCGTAGAACGTGGTGTCGAGCAGATCGAGGCGATAGAGTTCGCGAAAGATCACGGTGTCGAGCACATAATCCACGGCCAGCGGGCTGGTGGGATTTTGCGTTTGCACCTTCTGAAAGCCCGACAGCGCGCCGTCGTAATCAAGAATGTAGTAGCGCTGGAAGGACTGGCGCACCAAAGGGTCGAGGTTGAGGGGATTCGTATCCACCCCTGCAGATGTGGTCACAGCGCCACGGCCGGATGTTGCAAGAAGCAGAAAACAAACACCTAAAGAGATAGTAGCGATAGACGTGGGCAGGGACCGGCGGCCATCCCGTGAGGCTTTGCAGGGGGCCAGGGGCAGGACGCCCCCAGCTAGTAGGGAGTCAGGGCGGTGGCGTCTACGCATTTTTTCTGGAAATTTCATTAATTTGTAGTATTCAGCCAGACTCTTGGCGCATAAATAAGTACTACGCACCACAAGGTATGCGGTTTTAGGCGGCGTGTTGCCGCCAGTGCCGGGCTCCCCTTACGGTACCTGCGGAAACGAGGAGACGCTATGACCAGGCAGGAACTCCTTCGCATCGTCATTCGCCAGGCGCGCGCGAACGATTTCCAGTTCCGTAAATGGTTTCAAGCGACGATCGATCCCTCCTGGACCAGTTTCGACGATGCAGTCGAGCTTCTTTCCCAGGGACGACGTTATTATGCACTCCTTTTCGCTCACGAATTTGGCCGGGCGTTCTGGAAACAGGGTTCCCAAATTAGCTTTGTGGTTCCTGCAGCAAGCTACACGCGCCGCGACAAGGAGGGCCGGATCGTGACAGTGACACGGAAGCCCTTCACCCGCCGAACCCTCAAGGCCGACGTGTGGAAATACCACCTGCGTGAAATGGCGGCTCACGACGAGCCGTTACGATACATTCGACGTTTCCTCGTTATAGAGGGAGACGTGCAACAAACGAAAAGTGTCGCTTCTTAGTTACCTTCCGGTGATTTTTTCTGGGACGTTTTTGCAACCTAAGGGTGATATACTCCCGCCGCTGGACAGCCTACTCTCGGTTTGTAGAAATCGGTAGAGAATGGTCGTCCGGTAGCTAAGTCGCGGTACCCCACCGCAGCCCCGTTTCCGCCCGCCCGTTCTGCCACAGCCGCATTTCCGCCCTCCCCCAAGTCACGGTATTCAGGAACACATGGCTTTCGGTGTTTTCAAGCGAAATGCGATGAGCATACAGCCCGCAGATCCTCTCGGGGGGAATTGGCCATGAAGATAGCTCTGGCAGCGTTGTTTGCCGCGACCGTCGCCACCACAACTGGATCCGCCTTCGCACAGGATGCGGCGCCGCTCCCTACGGAACTCATCCCTGCGGGTGTACCTCTGCGCGTGGAGCTCGACCAAAGCTATTCGATGCGGGCGGGCACCAGGATTGAAGGTCACCTCACTGAGCCTGTTTATCTGATTGATCATGTTGCCATCCCCGCCAACTCTAAGGTTTATGGCGTGATCACCGGCAAGCACGGAGTAAGCCGCCAGGTTCGCACCGCGGCTATGTTCAATGGCGACCTGACACCGCTCAAGAACGCCGACGTCACCTTTAACGAGATCCAAACCCCGGATGGGCATCATTACGGCATTGAAACGGATGCTACGGAGCGGACGACGAGCGTCGTGCGCATGGCAGCTCCGGACGAGGCGCCCCGCCGGTCCCTGGTGCAGCGCATTGCCGCGGCTTTCAGCTGGACTAAGCGCGAAACCGTGGCCGGATTCAGCACCCCGCACAAGATGGACAAGGCGAAGCAAGCTCTCTATGCGCAGATTCCGGTTCACCCCCAGGAAGTTTGGGCGGGAACCCAATACGACGCAGAGCTGAAGCAGCCACTGGAGTTAGAAGGCCAGGCTGTGCCGGCGCCCGTAGCCGTCGCGGACCTGAGCGAGCTGAAGCTGACAGGTAACATCGAGGCCCGCCTGGTGGATCCTGTGGACTCGAGCACGGCGACTGCTGGTATGCCGGTCGAAGCGGTGCTGACGCAGCCTCTTTTCGAAGACGAACCCGCAAGCACGCAATCCGCAGATACGACGGTATCGGTTTCGCCCAAGGCGCACGGGAAACTGCTATTGCCCGAGGGCACGCACCTGATCGGCAGCGTGGTGCAGGCTAAGGCCGCTGGGATGTTCGGTCACAACGGAAGCTTGCGGCTGACCTTCCGCAAGGTCGAGTTACCCGAAGGTGACGAGAGAGTCGTGCACGGCCGCGTGATCGCTGCCGAGAGCGTCAGGATGGATCGGTTGCAGATCGACAACGAAGGCCAGATCAAGGCTGGCGGCGGTAACCGTTTCCTGGCTCCGATCACCCTGGGTTCGCTGGCTGCGGTCTCCGACAGCACCGGCGCGGGGCTGCTGAAGGAAGCCATGACCAGCAATGGCCTCGACCTGCTGGCTCGGGTCGTGGGTACGGCGTCTTCGAATGGTGGCTTGGTCTCCGGCTTTGGTTATTACGAGGTCGGTAAGGTGGTCTTCGATACCTGGATCGCTCGCGGACACGAAGTCGTCTTCGCCAAAGACACCCGGCTGGAAATCGAACTCTCGCAACGCTAGGTTTGGGCAGTCCCCCACTGCCCTCCCACTTCTCTCTTAGATCGGTTCCCCCCGGATCGACCTTCTCCCAACCAAGACCCTGAACTACCAAACCCCACCCCCAGGGATTGCAATCGCAACAGTAACCCATAAACCAGCTCGCAAGCGTATATCAAAAACGGCAGAGCACATTTGCAAAGATGAAGACCATTACCCAACTACGATTGTGGCAGTCTGTCGAAAAACATTTCCGAGCAGGGGTCGTTTGGGGGAAAGAACTGCAGATCCCTTCGCTGCGCTCGGGGATGACAATGTAGCAACCCGGTTCCTCAGATCGAATGCGCGACGGTGAATCAAAAACGCGAAACCGCATTTGCAAAGGATGAAGCCATAAGGACGATTCCGACAATCGCAACCGCAGTGGTCATCTGAACTGACCACGCACAAGGGAAAGATGAAAAACTGAATGCAACCCTAGCACCTCTCATGAATGAGTCCCGTGAATCGAAAACGGAAAACCGCATTTGCGAAGGATCACCCACAAAGGCGATTCCGACAACAACAACCGCAGATCCTTTTGCCGGGCTTCGGTGGTCGAAAAGCTCCGAACTGCCTGGGTAAGATAAGCACCGCCGGGGTCCTTCGACTCCGCGCAAAAGTATGTGTCACGCAATCAATCTGTGAGGCGCTCCGCTCGAGCGTAGCCGAGTGGTCACCTGAACCCGGCCCCGCACAAAGGTACCGATCGTTAGTTTCACAACTGAATGTCATCCTGAGCGACCTCTCACGAATGATCGCGTGAATCGAAAGCGGAGTCAAACCGCAGTTGCGCATGATCAACCCATGCGAACGGGGATTTTCGACAACAACACCCACAAGTAGGATCTGCTGGTTCTCGCCCAGGGAAAACCAGTGCGAGTCGGTGGTCGAAAAGCTCCGAACTGCCTGGGTAAGATAACCACCGCCGGGGTCCTTCGACTCCGCGCCAAAACCGCTGTATCACGCGATAAATCGGTGAGGCGTTCCGCTACAAGGATGACGGGCGCTGTGGGAGTTTGCCGAAAAACATCCTAAACAAATGGTCATCTGAACCGACGATTTACAGAGGGAAGATGGAACAGCAATTGAGCCCATCACAGCGGATCGAACCGAAAGAGATGGTTCATTGGCCCTTTTCCTTTACCAACCGGATAGGCGGAACGAAGCGCTTCGGTGACGTAAACCTTGGCGGCAACAACAGCCTCATTGGGGGATCGGCCGGAAATGAGTTCGCAAAGCAGGGCGCTCGAGAAAGCACACCCGGTTCCGTGAGTCGCGTTGGTGATGATCTTTTCTCCGGGCAACCAGTTCCCGGCTCCGGAGGCGGTGAGCAGGAAATCGTCAGGCCGGCTCAGGTGACCACCGGTGACAACCACGTTCAGCGCATCGTTGCCCAGCCGCGCTGCCATCGCTTGCAGACGAGCCGCGGCCGCCGGCACCCCTTCCCTGCCGGGATTGCCGCCGGCAAGCAAGGCCAACTCGTCGACGTTGGGCGTGATCCACCCGACACGAGGGAGAAGTTCCTCGCGGAGGACGCGCACTCCATCCCGATCGATGAGCGCTGTTCCCGAAGTGGAGCGCAGAACGGGATCGAGCACAATCCGTTCCCGTGGGATCGTCCCGGACTGGGCGGTCAAAAAAGAGGAGACTTCGCAGACTACTGCTGAGCTCCCCAACATCCCGATCTTGACGCCGGATAGGGAAACATCCTCGGCCAGGCATTCCAGAGTCTGCCGAACCAGCATGGCCGGGAGCGGCTCGACCGCCCGCACGCCCAGTGTCGATTGCACTGTCATGGCCGAGATGCAGGCTACGCCATAGATTCGGTGGGCAGCGAACGTCTTCAGGTCGGCGGTGATTCCCGCCCCCGACCCAGGATCAAAGCCCGCGATGGTGAGCGCCACCGGTGGGGCGGGGACAGCGGCGGTCATTTGAGGCTCCATGGCATTAATTCTGGAAATCTTTGATGCGCAAGTGTATGCTGCGCCGACGGGGTTCTTTTGCCCCGTTTTCGATGCCAAAGTCCGATTCCGGGCCTATGACTTTGGTGGGGTCAGATTACCAACGATCCTCAACGCGAGGCAGCCGGATCCTGTCTAATTAAAGAGTCCCCCAAAGAGGCTATATTACCCCCTCGCCTGTACCATACCCGGGGCCATTAAGCAAGGAGGAGAAGCGTAATAAGTAGTTGATAGATTTTGACTTAGGGACGAAGTGCTCCATACAATAAGACAGGAGAACAATGTCAACTATCGGCAACCACTCTCATTGGCCCATAGGGCCCGCAATCCTCGCCGGCGCGGTACTTTCCGCGATGTGCATTAGCCCCGGTTCTACGTTAGCGCAGCATGATTCCCCAACCGCGGATACGCCACGCAGTGCTACCGCAACCCCGGCCCGTCATCACTGGCGACAATTCGGAAAAGCATCCTGGTACGGAGGTGCATTCCAGGGTCAAGCTACGGCCAGCGGCGAACCGTTCAACATGAACTCCATGACATGCGCCCATCGCAGCCTTCCGCTCGGGGCCACAGTTCTGGTCACTAATCTACGCAACCACCGATCAGTTCTGGTCCGAGTGAATGATCGTGGTCCGGTGCCTGAGAACAGAATTCTCGACCTGTCATATGCGGCGGCGAAGATCCTGGGTTTCCGGGGCATCGCGCCGGTGCGAATCGATTTGGTTGATCCGTCATTAAGCCCGGCTCAAATCGCAGAGCTCAGCTGGCCCGCGCAGTTTCAGCGATAATCGGCCCGCGTTTTTTTCGCTACAATTAGCGCAGTGGCACCTTCTAACGAGTCCGCAGATGCACGCCTGATCGTGGCTCTGGATTATCCAGACGCCAAAGCAGCGCTTGATTTGGTGGATCGATTGGAAGGAGCCACGCGCTGGTTCAAGATCGGCCTGGAACTCTACGTGGCCGAGGGCAACACTCTGGTTGCCGAGTTGCAGCGGCGCGGCTATTCCATATTTCTGGATCTGAAGTTCCACGATATTCCGAACACCGTGGCTTCGGCGGTGCGGTCGGTGGCGCGGGTTGGTGCGCACATGCTGACCGTACACGCTGCGGGCGGACCGGCCATGCTCTCGGCGGCTGCGGAAGCGGCGGGGGAAACCGGGCCAATCCTGCTGGCCGTTACCGTTCTGACCAGCATGGATGATGCGCAGTTGGCAGCAACCGGTGTCACCGGGAGTACCGCGGCACAAGTGGAAACGCTGGCCCAGATGGCGTACTCCAACGGGGCGCGGGGATTAGTGTGCTCCCCAGTCGAAGTGGCCAATTTGCGTAACCGGCTGGGTAGCAAACCACTGCTTGTGATTCCAGGGATCCGCCCGGAAGGCGCGGCCACCGGCGATCAACGGCGCGTGGCTACCCCCGGGGCGGCCATCGCCGCCGGTGCAAGCTACCTGGTGGTCGGACGGCCGATTACCCGGGCGGTTGATCCGGGCGCTGCGGCAAGAGATATATTGGCGGAGATGCAGGCCGCAATGGTGACCGCTTAGGTTGATGGCTTTTCGTTGATGACGTTTGAGCGAATTTTCACTGCGGAGAGCGTCCTTGTGGCGAATGCGGCTCGCAATCGCCTAACAGCTGAGCCCCGCACTCTTGACCTCGCGCGGGTCGCGCAACCAGCAAAGCGATATCAGGTTGAATCGCCTTCTTAATCTGTTCGGCGAGAAAACTTGAGAGTTCCGCGGTCGACAAGTCAGAAAGCCCAGCGTATGTCGCGTGCGGGAGACCTGCTACAACAGGAACTCGTGTATCCTTCATTGCCTGTCTGAAACCCAGATCTCTCATGAGTGTATGTAGCTTGTCGTAAGTCTCGCGGGACGGGTTGCCTTTCAACTCGACTCGAGCTATGTACCAGGCCATTGAAGGACTCTCCTCTGAGTCCTGCCCACAGTAGTGCGCGCAGCTAGCGGATCGTTACACTCCCCCGGCCGGAGAAAGGGGCGCCGAGCGAAGCGCTATTTAGAAGAGTGAGGATCGCCGTTTCCTGATTAGCGGTCGACCCGCTTCGTGTTTGGTCCCTTACGCTTGGCCGCACCGCCGATCCTGAATAATTGACCCGGCCGAGGGAGTTAATTTGCCTGGATGGGGAGTTAATTTACCCGACTGGGGGAGTTAATTTACCCGGCGGGGGAGTTAGCCTGGCTATGCGGCTACCAGTTCCATCTGTTCGCGCCTGCCCTGCGCCGTTCCGGCGAGCACAAAAAAGCCCCGATCTCAAGATCGGGGCTTTTGCTCCCGCGAATATTTTTGCTTGGTTTCGGCATGCTGAATTCCCCCTGACCGGGAGAATTTCACGCCGTGCAGGGTGTCACAAGGTCATCGAAGTGCGCACACCGCGTACGATTAGGCGCCACCCAACGACACTGGATGCAGGGTTCTACCCTCGCAAGTGACTGACTATGTTGAATAATCAACGACTGGCAAGACCGATCAAAGCTTTTCGTAGAAGTCGCAGGCCGAGCAGGAGATGTAAACGCCTCCGGGAACTCCGCGTTCCCGATCCTTTACTCGTTTCACAATGCGAGTTGCCTTCGTGCATTTGGGACACTCAATGCCCTTGGCAGTGTCCATCATCTTGGAACGATCGGCGGTCTTGGCTACTTTCGCCATGTTGTTATCTCCTCTTCGACAGGCTTCGCTGCCGGCACACAGTTTTCCTCGAACCTCGTTCCGGCTTGGGATGCATTTGGCGGGACGAATCGGCGAGCACTGCTGATAGTTATGTTACACGATCCTTTGAAAATTGAGTCTCGTGCGTTGAAGAGAACGCCGTTGTGCTGACTCTGTCCATCCACCACTCCTAATCGAGTGTCGTGGATGGACAGAGTGCCGGCCCTTTACCGGGGGCCGGAGTTACTCGATATGTCCATCAGCTGTGAGGGATTGGTGCCGGGGGGCGGAGGAATTGGCTTGGGCTTCTGGTCGTCGGGATTCTGCACCGGCTTCATCTGATGATCATTATCGACCGCGTTGGGCAACTGTTCCCCCGGCTTGCGCAAGGTGGGCGCAGCAGCGGGAGCGTGCTCCCCATTGGGGGCGGCGGGAGGCGCATCCCCGAGGCGCACCTGATGGACGAACTGCCCGGCAAAGTAGCCGTCGGTTTCATCCTTGTCCCGTATCACTGGCGGCTGGCCAACATCGGCGATCTCCAGCCGGATAACGCGGTTACCGTTGAAGCGCACGAACTGGACCTCGTGCGGTGGCTGGCCGTAGATCCACTCCTCAAAGGGCGTCTGGCCATCCATTTCGCGAACCTTCTGGTCGGGCTGGCCAACAGCCTTCAGCACCATCTCACGATTCATGCCGACCAGAACCTCGTGGTTCAAAACAGCACCCTTGAGTTTTGGCGGGAGCGTGTCGGCAAAGGCCTCGGCCGGAGTCTTGAGAGAAAAGTCGATCATGGGGATGATCAGCTTGCGCACATCCGAGGCAGTCATCTCGGGAACAAACTTGCTGAAGACCAGCGTCATGCGCGATCCGATCGGAACATGGCCGTCATCCTGCGCTAAGGGCGCCATCCCACCCATCCCCCCCACTTCAATGTGCTGCATGATGTGATGGTGCTTCTCCGGGCCGTCGTTGAACTCAAAGACAATGCGGTCCGGCTTCACTTCGAACTTGGTGATAACTACCTTATCGCCGGGCTTGGAGGAGATCCCGAACTTCTGTAACTCATCCGCATAGGCAGTTCCCGCTGGACTGAGCGGGCCATTGGCATGGAGCACAACTCCCTTCGTACCCAGGGGAAGGGGGCGAACGGCAAAGGCTTCGTCAGCCTGGAAGGTACGGATCAGTTGCTGCCGTGTCCGCTCCGTGATCGGAGTCGTTGAGAGCTGGACAGTAGTCGGCTGTACCGTGGTGAGATTGGCATCTTTCGGCGCCAGTTTTTCGCGTTGCACAGTGAAGACTTGTGCATTGCTGGAAGCGGATCCGCAAAGGATGGTAACTAGGAAAAGAGCGGCAGCGTGGCGCACTCCGTAAGGAGTGCCAGCAGGAAAGAATTGTTTGGTGGTGAGCCCGGCCATGGCGCCTTCCTCATGCGCCTATGATGTTCCCAACCGTCAATGATTTGCAAGTAACCTTTCG
Organism: uncultured Acidobacteriaceae bacterium; assembly: GCA_963785315.1. Taxonomy (GTDB): domain Bacteria; phylum Acidobacteriota; class Terriglobia; order Terriglobales; family Acidobacteriaceae; genus PALSA-350. The sequence goes on from CAWAUX010000005.1 coordinate 890,284, forward strand.
TGCGCAACACAAGAAAGTTTCAGGGAAGCAAAAGCAGCATTCCTTGCGGACCTATTTGGTCGGCTCTTGCGATTCGGGGCCAGCTTGCGGCAGAGCGGAAGACACCGGCAAAGGCGGCGCCTGGGGGGGCGAGGAAGCGGGTGCAATCTGGACCAGGGTGGTTCCTGCCGGCGCTGGAGGAGGAGTGACCGGGTGATGGGGAGCTAGTGTACCGCTCATCGCGTCCAGATCAATGGGGATACCGGCGGGAACAATGACCGGCTGGGTGTAAAGGTACGCATACCCGCGGGTCGCGCGATAAACGATGAAGATCCCGATCAGCAGCACGACGGCAGTGACGGCGCTGGCTTCCGGGCCATAGTCGCCGCCGGTTATCCAGGTGGGACCCACGGTATTGCTCTGAATGACTGGAGAGAATTCGGTGATGCCGCTTACCGGCAGCCCGAAAAGAACACACATACTTGCATTCCAGGCAAAGTGCCAGCCCCAGCAGACCCAAAGCGCCCGGGTGCGTAGATAGGCGATCGACAGCAACCAGCTGCTGAAAACCGTGATCAGAAAGCTGGCGCGATTCGCTCCGGGATTGAAGAGATGCAAACCGGCAAAAGCGATGGAGAAAACCACGGTGGCCAGGGTAGGCCCCATGGCTTCGATCAAACGCTGGAAGGGATATCCGCGGAAGGCGACCTCCTCTGCCAGCGAGGCTACGGCTAGCAGCAGGAGATCGACGAGAAGAATGCCAAACTGGCGCGGAACCAACCAAAAGGTGATGATCAATCCGCCGGTCAGCACCAGGGGCAGGATGCTCGCAACCAGCATGCCCCAGCCCAGGGCGGCGCCCAGACCAAATTCCCGCGGCCAGCCGGAACGGAAAACCAGACCCATGTCGCGAACGGGCTGGCGCTGGCGGTTCAATGCGCGTCCCATCGCGCCGTAGCCGATGACCAGCAGAAAGAGCAGAACGCTGCGTTCGATGAGCTGGCCCCAGAGTCCGCTCGCCAGGCCGTTGGCCGCGTGAACAGAAATGATTTGGGCAAGGTAAAAGTAGATTGCTGCGAAGACGACGTAGCCGAATGCGCGTACTCGATTGACGGCGGTTAAATCGGTCAAGCGCACTCCCCCCATATCAAGAGGCTAACCGAGCCCTGGGGGCAAGATACTGTCGGCATAGGCGTTTCAGGCGTTTTTGTAGAAACGGGCAATCTCCCGGAACTTAGCCTGACGGCGAGCGATTCGTTCCTCGACCGGCATGGCCTGCAATTCACTTAGATGCCAGGTGAGCTTCTCATCGAGCATCGCGGCAGAGGCGGCCGGGTCGTTCTGGGCTCCGCCGGGGGGTTCCGGCACCACATCGTCGACGCAACCCAAACGGCTCACATCCTCGGAAGTAATCTTCAAGGCGGCCGCGGCTTGGGCGCGCTTGCCGGCGTCCCGCCACATGATGGATCCGCACGCCTCGGGAGCAATCACTGAATAAACGGCGTTTTCCATCATCAAAACACGATCGGCTACCGCGAGGGCCAAGGCGCCGCCCGAACCCCCTTCGCCGGTAATGGTGGCAATGGTCGGCACGCGCAGCCGGGCCATCTCGCGCAGATTGCGAGCGATGGCTTCCGCCTGACCCCGTTCTTCGGCAGCGATACCAGGATTAGCTCCGGTGAGATCGATAAAGGTGAACACCGGCCGATTGAACTTTTCGGCAATCTTCATGGTGCGCAACGCCTTACGGTAACCTTCGGGGTTGGGCATGCCGAAATTGCGGCGTACCTTCTCCTTGGTGCCCCGGCCTTTCAGGTTTCCGATGGCCATGACTTCCTGACCGTGAAAGCGCGCCAGGCCGCAAGCCATAGCGAGATCATCGCCGAAGGCTCGATCCCCGTGGATCTCCGAAAAATCAGTAAAAATACGTTGGATGAAGTCCATCGGGTAGGGCCGTTGCGAGTGCCGCGCAAGTTCGGTCTTGATCCAGGCGGGATTCGTCGGTTCGGCGACTACCTGTGTCTGCTCAAGATTTGCTGGTGCCGGATCGGTCATGAGACTTTGCGTCGCCTGTGCCAGCGCGGGAAAGCCTGCCGCTTGGCCTGGGTACTGTCAGTAACATGGATTATAGCGTTTTCAGCAGGTACAGGGACGCCGGGACCGTTACTATGTGCAGGCGTGGTCGTGATCGGCCGGTGTCCCACGCCCAGGGTGATAGCCCCTCCGTAGCCCATCCTCGGGGGGGCGGAGCATCCGGCGCATTACTTAGGTCCCGTTACCTTAGAATGGTCCCCTGTTCAGAGGCTAAGCATGGAACTTACCGTCGCCCAGAAGCGGGTCGGGACTAACGAAACGTCGCCGGAAAGCATCACCCTGAAGGCCGGCGCGTTAACGGCAGATTTGGTGGCGGGCGGACTGCGGACCATCCGCTACCAGGGGCGCGAGGTGCTGCGCGCCATTGCTTACGTAGTGCGGGATAAGGATTGGGGCACCTTTCATCCAGCGATCAGCGATTTCACGTGTCATCAGGATGGCAATCAGTTCACGGTGGCCTACCGGGCGCGCTGTATCAATAGAGAACTGAGCCAGGAACTTGCGTATGAAACCCGGATTACCGGAAACGTGAACGGCCTGATCACCTTCGAGGTAACAGCGGAACCACGGACCCCGTTCCTCACTGCGCGCTGCGGTTTTGCCATCCTGCATCCGCTGGAGGGCATCGTCGGCCAGCCGGCCGTCATCGAGCATGTCGATGGCTCGCGCGAGCAGGCGGCCTTTCCGGAACTGATTGCTCCGTTGCAACCGTTCAAAGAGATTCGTGCCATTGAACATACGGTCGCGCCCGGCGTCAGCGCGCGCTGTCTCATGACCGGGGATGTGTTCGAGATGGAAGACCAGCGCAACTGGTCTGACGCTTCGTACAAGACTTATGTTCGCCCACTCGCTCTCCCTTGGCCGTACGTCCTGGAGAGCGGAGTGCGCAACCGGCAGGCGGTCGAACTGCTGATCACCGACAGCAGAGCCGTCGCGCCAAAAGCGGTTGAGGCGAAGCCGGATGCTCCGATCGAACTGGAAATGGGCGAAGCCGACGGCACCTTTCCGCGGATCGGAGTCGCTATCCATCCCGGTGAACTTGCGACGGTGCTGGCGCATCCCGATTTGCTCAAACGATTGCAGCCACAACTTCTTCTGTTTCATTTTGATCCTACGGCCGGGCATGGAAGGGAGAGTTTTCGAGAGATGGCGCAGATTGCGGAGACTTCGCAGATTGCCCTCGAGCTGGTGCTCCCTGCGCAGCGTAATGTCAAAGACGAGTTGCGCGAGATAGCGGCGATGGCCTCCGAGGCCAGGCTGAAGTTGTCAGCGGTTCTGGTTTCGCCTGCCGTCGATCGGCAATCCACGCTGCCCGGCAGCCCATGGCCCGCGTGCCCGCCGCTTGCAGAAATCTATCAGGCCGCGCGGGAGGCTTTTCCTGGCGTGGCCATCGGCGGTGGAGTGCTGACCTACTTTACGGAACTCAACCGCAAGCGGCCTCCGGTTGAGTTGCTCGATTTTGTCTCCCACTGCACCTGCCCGATCGTGCACGCTGCCGACGATTTGAGTGTGATGCAGACCCTGGAGGCGATGCCGAGTATTACCCGGTCAGCACGCGCAATTATCGGCGAGGACAAAGCGTACTGGATCGGCCCTTCAACCATCGGGATGCGCCAGAATCCATACGGGTCGCGGGTGATGGATAACCCGGAAAATCGGCGGATCACAATGACCGACCACGATCCGCGGCAGACAAGCCTGTTCGCAGCAGCGTGGATGATCGGGTACGCCGCGGCTACCGCGGCAGCACGTCTGGAGACGTTCACCGTCGGCGCGTTGACCGGAGCGCTCGGATTGGCCTCTCGCGATGGTGGCTACTATCCCGCTTCCTACTCGGCGCAAGGGCTTGCCGCCTTGGGTGGTCGTTTGCGATATCGTTGCCGCTCGAGCCGGCCAGAGGCTGTGGCGGCCGTCGCCGGCACGGATCGCGATGGGAAGCGTGTGGCTTGGATTGCCAATCTCACGGGACGAGATCAGGTGATCAGGCTTGACGGTGGGTTGGTGATTTCACAGATACATGTGCTTGACGAAGAGAGTTTTGACCAGCCTCGCGCTGTCTCATCGAACGTCTCATCGATCGAACTGCGGCCTTATGCAGTCGCCTGTCTATGGCTCCAGAACTCAGTCTCATAGGCCCTGGTTTCCTCACAGACGCCGGGTGCCCCATATCTCGCTCGTTTTTCGCGAGATGTGGGATACCACTGATGTTGATCGCTAAGTGTGTCGGATGAATCGAAAGTCAGAGGAAGAGAGCCGTGGTATCCCACCCGTCCTTTGTTTGGGAACCAGAGACAGACTATTCGAATGCTTGCACTGCTCCCAGGCCTAACAGCTGTTCGGCGCGCTCGATGAAACCTCTGTCCGCGGCGACAGACAGGCCCTCGGGCTCCAACATCACACAGTATTCCCCGCGGCTCTCCAGGTTGATCATGATTCTGCCGGGACCAGGGGCAGCCGTGATCATGGCGCGTAGCGTGCCCAGCATGGCCTCGTCCGCTTTCTCCAATAGCACCCGGATGCGCACGTTTTGAGGCAACTTGATCTTGATGTCCTCCAACGGCTGCACACTGGAGACCGATAGCTTCGGCGCAGACTCATCGTCATCCGCGCGAAGCACTCCCTTGATGAGGACCGGCACTTCAATCTTCAGGCTTTCGCAAAGCCGCGCATAGTCCTTAGGGAAACAAATGATATCGATTTTGCCGACTGTATCTTCCAGCGCGGCCTGCGCGTACATCTCTCCGGAGCGTTTTGATTTGCCCACCTTGAGGCCGACAATTACGCCGGCGATCGCCAGCAGGCTCTCCGGTTCCCCGCCCCGGCGACGGCCCGCCGAGGGCGCTACCTTCATCTCCAACGCCGTCGCCGTGTCGACAACGTTCAAGTTGCGCAGCTTCTCCGCGTACTTATCCAGCGGGTGGCCGGAGACAAAGAACCCCAGCACTTCCTTTTCCGATTGCAGCCGCTGGTTCTCGTCCCAATCGGGTGTGTTGGGCAGATCGTCGACGCTCTTTGTGCCATTGCCGTTGCTTTCGAAGACGCTGGCCAGCCCGGCAAAGAGTCCATGCTGGCCGGCAACCAGATCGCGCTGAGCCTGCTGCGCCCGCTCCATCGCCCGGTCTGTGACCGCCATGAGCTGGGACCGGCGGCCAAACGAATCAAGCGCTCCGCTCTTGATCAGCGATTCCAAAACACGCTTGTTCATCATGCGCAGATCGACTTTTTCGCAGAACTCCCAAACGTTGGCGAAGGTGCGGTTCTCCTCGGCTAGCGCAACGCGCGCGGCAAGGATCGAATCGATGGCGTTGCGGCCCACGTTCTTGATGGCAGTCAGCCCGAAGCGAATGCCGGTAAGACTGGGTGTGAAATCAGCGTCCGAGATCTTCACATCGGGAGGCTCGACCGCGATGCCCATCTCGCGGCACTCCTTGATGTACTTGACCACGTTCTCCGGCTTGGAAATTTCCGAGCTCAGAAGCGCAGCCATAAACTCCACCGGATAATGCGTTTTCAAATACGCGGTGTGGTAGGCCAATAGTGCGTAGGCCGCGGAGTGGGACTTGTTGAAGCCGTATCCGGCAAACTGCTCCATCAGGTCGAAGATGCGAACAACCTTATCCTTGGGGTGCTTGCGCTTGAGCGCTCCCTCGACAAAGCGGGTACGCTGCTTGGCCATCTCTTCGGGATTCTTCTTGCCCATGGCACGGCGCAGCAGATCGGCTTCGCCCAGCGAGTAGCCGGCCAGGACGTTGGCGATCTGCATCACCTGCTCCTGGTAGACGATCACGCCCAATGTCTCCTTGAGCAGCGCTTCCAGCTGGGGCAATTCGTAGCTGACCACCCTGCGGCCCCACTTGCGCTCGATGAAGTCATCGATCATGCCGCCCTGAATCGGCCCCGGGCGATAGAGCGCGTTGAGGGCGGTCAGATCTTCCACGGAGGCAGGCTTGTAGCGGCGAAGCACATCGCGCATGCCGCCGGACTCGAACTGAAACACCCCGGAGGTGAGCGCGCGGTGAAAGACCTTTTCGTAGGTCTCCGCGTCGTCCAGGGGAATCAGCGACATATCTAACGCGGTGCCGCGCTTCTTCTCAATCAGCTTGAGAGCGTCGTCAATGACCGTCAGCGTGGTGAGCCCGAGAAAATCCATCTTCAGCAGGCCGAGCTTTTCCACCGCCTTCATGTCATAGGCGGTGACGATTTCATCGTTCTTGCTGCGACAGACCGGCACCAGCTCGGTGAGAGCCTGGGGCGCGATGACCACGCCGGCGGCATGCAAGCCCGCCCCCCGCACCAGACCCTCGAGTTTTCTCGCGGTGTCGATGAGTTCCTTCACCTGTGGCTCTTTGTTGTAAGCCTCCTGCATCTGCGGGGAATCTTCGAGCGCCTTGGTGATGGTCACGCCAATCGTCGCGGGCACCATCTTGGCCACGCGATCCACTTCGCCGTAGGGCAAATCGAGCGCCCGGCCAACATCCTTGATGGCAGCGCGGGCGGCCATGGTGTTGAAGGTAATGATCTGGGCCACTTGTTCCCGGCCGTACTTGCGAGTGACATACTCGATCACCTCGCCCCGCCGGTTCATGCAGAAGTCAATGTCGATGTCCGGCATGGACACGCGTTCGGGATTGAGGAAGCGCTCAAACAGAAGCTCGTTCTGCAGCGGATCGATGTCGGTAATTTCCATTGCGTACGAAACCAATGATCCGGCAGCCGAGCCGCGGCCCGGTCCTACAGGGATATGGACCTCGCGCGCATATTTGATGAAGTCCCACACGATAAGGAAATAGCCGGCAAACTTCATCTGCTTGATGCAGTCGATCTCGCGCTCCAGGCGCTCCTCATAATCGGAGATCGGCCGCTTGCGCAATCCCCGGTCACCGAGGTGGCGGATGGTGGTATCGAGGCGCTTGCGGAAACCAGCGCGGCAAACCTCGGCGAAATAGCTATCGATGGTGTGCCCGGGTGGAACCGCAAACTCCGGAAAAGGATTGGTTACCTTGTTCAGCTTGAGCGAGCAGCGCTCAGCAAATTGCATGGTGCGGCTGACCACTTCCGGCGCGTGGGGAAAGAGCCGTTCCATCTCAGCTGCGCTCTTGACGTAGAACTGATCGCCATCGAACTTGAAGCGCTTGGGATTGTGGATGGAGTCCGCCGTTTGCACGCACAGCAGCACTTCATGCGCATGATGATCGTCTTCGCAGAGATAGTGGCTGTCGTTGGTGGCGACCAGCGGAATATCCAATTCCTTTTCCAGGCGAAAGAGATCGGCGTGGATTTTCTTTTCCAGCTCGAGTCCCTGGTCCTGGATCTCCAGGAAGAAGTTGCCACGGCCGAAAATGTCCTGATACTGGCTGGCGGTGGCTTTGGCGTCCTCGTATTTTCCGGCCATGAGGTTGCCGCAGAGCTCGCCGGCCAGGCAGCCCGAGAAACCAATCAGGCCCTGGGCATGTTTAGCCAGAAAGTTCTTGCTGATGCGCGGTTTGCGGTAGAAACCATGGAGTGAAGCTTCAGAGGTAATGCGCACCAGGTTGCGATACCCCTCTTCATTTTCCGCCAACACCAGCAGGTGGTGGTACTTGTCCTTTTCCGGAGGAGCACGATGATCTTCCTGGGGACAGATGTACAGCTCGCATCCCAGGATGGGCTTTACCCCTGCGGCGCTTGCGGCATTAAAAAAATGTACGGCGCCATAAATATTGCCGTGATCGGTGATGGCCACGGCTTTCTGTCCGATTTTGTCGACGTGGGCGACCAGCTTTTCTACATCACAAGCGCCGTCAAGAAGCGAATAGTCAGTGTGCAGGTGAAGGTGGGTGAATTCTGCCATGGGGTTACTTCTAGTTTAGTCTGCTGGGCCGGGTACACTCGGCCCGCAGATGTGCAGAAAGGGTGCAGGTTGAGGAAAAGCGGGGATGAATTAAACTTCATGAACTCAGGACTTCGCAAGGGAGCGAAATCGCGCATACTGAAACCGCGTTACCGTCTCAGAGTATTTCAACAGCCGCCGCAAAGGCGACCGAACTCTTAGGAAACGAGCAACAGGTCCAGGGCAGCCTTATCGGCGGTGGCTACAAAATTGGCCCTCCGCGCAAGCGAGACATGACCATCCTTGGCGAACAAAAAGTCGAAGTCTAAATGGCATTCTCCGCAAAGCCAGAAATGTTCCACCTGGACTTGGGCCCCGTTCCGCCGCGTGGTACGAATGACCCTGCCACTGCGTAGATAATGAAGCTCTTTGCGGCACTCCGGATTCATACATTGGGAAATCATGTAGGACCTCTCGGGTTACTCCGGTAAGTGTACTCTGGTTAGATTACTTCCGAGGTGTCGGTCTGCCCCAAAAGTTGTATACCCGTAATCGAATTTTTCCACAGAGGAATCGAGATAGGTAAGACTCACGGACTTTCTCTGCAGCGGGGGATGTGCTTTCGAACTTAATGAAGATTGGATGCTGCGATTGCGGAGTAGGTTTTCAAAAAAGTCAGATCAGGAGAGGCGGGTTGCTCCGGCAGAAGCGCGACAGAGATAAATGTCGGCATCGATGCCGGTAGCTGCACGATAGCGGCTGTGAATCGCTTCGCGAAATTGTACTGCGTGGCTTTCTTCGACCAGGTTGACGGTACAGCCCCCAAAGCCACCGCCGGTCATGCGGGCTCCGTAACAACCAGGGATACCAGAGGCGATTTCGACCAGCGTATCCAACTCGCTGCAGCTGGCCTGGAAGTCATCGCGGATGCTGCGGTGCGCCTCGGCCATCAAGAGGCCGAAGGCCGGCTAGATCACCGCGCTCGAGCGCTGACGCAGCAAGCTCCACTCGCCTGTTCTCGGTGATGATGTGACGACATCGGCGAAATACATTTTCCGGCATTTGCGCCTTGCACTCGACGAGCTGCGCTTCGGTGGCGTCGCGCAGGGCCACGACGGAAGGCCAACGGCGATGCAGGATGCGCGTGCCCTCTTCTACCTCTGCACGGCGGGCGTTATATTCCCCACCCGCATGCTCGTGCTTAACCATGGAATTGCAGATGATGAGGCGCACGTGCGGGGGGATAGGCAGCAGGCGATATTCAAGCGATCGGCAATCGAGCAATAAGGCATGGTCTTGCTGTCCGGCACAGGCGATGAACTGGTCCATGATTCCGCTGCGCGCGCCCACAAAGGCATTTTCCGCGCGCTGGCAAGCCAGGGCGATGGTGGCCAGCGGCAAGGTAGCGTCGGCCAGCGCCAACAGCGCCAGCGCGGTGGCTACTTCGATGGATGCGGAAGAACTGAGGCCGGCTCCCAGGGGAACGTTGCCCGCGAGGGAGAGATCAAATCCACCGACGCGCACACCTTCCTGGGCCAAACTCCAGGCCACTCCCATGGGGTAGTCGCTCCAGTGCTTGCGGGCGGTGGTGGGCAGCGGGTCGGCGGAATAAACAACGTGCTCGCCCATGTTGTCGGAGGAAAGCAAAATCTGGCCATCGTTGCGGGGGCGAATGGAGGCGACAGTGCGGAAGTCGATCGCCGCCGGCATGACGAACCCACCGCTATAGTCGGTGTGCTCCCCGATCAAGTTCACGCGGCCCGGAGCGGCGCAACGCACGGCCGGTTCCCCCGCTGCGGAAGATGGCGCCACTGAATCTTTGGTAGAGCCCATGGTCAATTTCGTGCTCGCTTGCGCTTGCATCGCTGCCCCTCTATTAATAACAGGCTCTAGCGGACTCCGGTAAAGGGCTGCTCCCGAGAAAGATCGTCCCTCAGCGGCTAAAGCCGGATTCCTTATAAAGCATTTACGTACGGCCTGAAGGCCGTACCCTTCTGAGAATGCGAACCCAGGGGCTAAAGTCCAACATATTCTTGATCGTGCGCGGCCCGAAAATAGGTTGCGGAAATACTCATTCTTCCGAAGGGTACGGGCTTCAGCCCGTACGTAAGTCATTCAAGCAGGAACGGCTTTAGCCCCTGAGGGGACGGTTTTCCCCCCTCGAACCGACTTTTTCCGCAGCCTGTAAAGCCCGGATTCATTGCAACTGGCCTGAAGAGTCTGCGTGAGAGTCGGTAAAAGGGTCTAGGTCGTGCCGGACGTGGCAGCCGCCGCTGTCTTGAGCAGTTGATCGAGCAGCACGGTGGCAAAGGGATCTTCACCGTAACCCTGAAAGCGAAACGTCGTCAAGAACATACGTCCTGGACCTTCATTTCGTTCCGTGAGATAAGCGCGATTGGAGTTGATCCAGCCGTAGAAGACACCTGCCAGCACATGTTGAGAATCCTCTGGCCTCAATCCACCGATCACGAACTCCGGCGTGATTGAGGCCGCCTCCCAACCCAGGATCGAGCCGTCGATCACCGGGGAAAGAGGCTTGAATAGCGGGCTTGACGATAGAACCCAGTTGAAGTTGCTGACCCAGTCGCCGGTCAGGTCTGATCCGGCGCGGGGCAGAATGGTTAAGGTCCCTCCTGGCGGGACGGCGTCCCGGCTCCCAGCGAGAAGCACTACGCTCCCACCCTGGCTGAGCCTGGCTTTGGTCATGTCATCCAGTACAGACGAGAGCCAAACCGCTTTCAAGGTAGCAGCACTTCCATCGATCACAGCCACACCGCGGGCTGCGAGCGCCGGCCGCAAGTACTGCAGCTGGTTGAGTGGATCGTGGATAGCCACCGTAATCCCACGGTTCGGCGCCGGTTGCGGATACACTGCGTAGCGGTAACGATTCTGGGCCAGCGTCGTCCCGGCAGCATTCACTAACTGCAGGCGAAGAAACTCCGGCGCGGCCGCGTCCACTTGCGGCGCTTTGAAGTGCACAGTACCTTCCGTTGCGACCTCACCCTGGCCCGGTGTCGGGCTTAATGGCAACGTGCCGGATTGTCCGTCGGCGGTCTGCCACTGGATGGTCGCGCCTTCGAGAGCGGAGGTGGAATAATGCGACACCATGAGCGGGACATCTACCGCTGCGCCGGTGAGGAAGTTGTGGGTGGCAAAGTTGGCCATCACCAGGTCGTCCTGCTGCAGCTGCCCCAGTTCCCCGGCAAAGGTCTTGGGTTGACGCCACATGCTCATCAGGCCGTTGGCCTCCCAGTTGGCATCCGTGAGCTCGGTGATGACATAACCCTGGATGGAGTTTCGCTGCCGCATCTGCTCGATCTCGTATTTGAGCGCCAGGTACTCGTGCCTCTCTGTTGCCAACGCGAGAGCGCCATAATCGGGATAGATGCGGTCCAGCCCAAACGTATGCAGACGATCGAAGACACCGGCGGCGCGGGTAAGCTCACGGCCTTCAAAGTCGCGCGGAAACCACCACGGCAATTGATCGCGCGGCGGCAGTTCAGGCAATCCCCAGTTGCCGAATTCAGAAACCAGCAGCGGCTCCTGGCCGGTGGTGATTGCGTCGCCATACGGGCTATACAGCCACTTGGGCCGGGCGGCGTACTCCTTTACCCACTGGGCCCAGGTTTCCGCGTGATCCGGAATGGAGTAGTACATATGAAAGTCGGCGAAATCCGATTGCAGGTGAAAGCCCGCGCAGCAGGCACTGTTGTCGGTGATCAAGCGCCCCAACGGCGCCGTAAGCTGCTTGAGATCGCGGAAGCTGTTAAGCAGCCACGCGCGCTGATCTGCCTGCGCCGGATCCATGCCCCACTGTTCGTTCATGACGCTCTGAATCACGATCGACGGATGATTCCAGTCCCGTTCCACTTCCGCGCGAAAAGTATCCACGCCACGCTGGGCTGCTTGCGCGGTCCAACGATGAGCGTCGTTCCACACCGGGATCTCATACCAGACCAGCATGCCGGTTTCATCGGCGGCGTCCAAATAACGCGGGTCCGGCACCTTGATGTGACAGCGCAGCATATTCAGTCCCAAGGCTTTGGATGTCAGCATCTCCTGGCGTATGAAATCCGCCGATGGCGGCGTGTAAATACCCTGGGGATAGAAATCCTGATCGAGAGCGGCTCGCATGTAGAAGGGCTTGCCGTTGAGGAAGAGGCGTCCATCGGCGGTGGTGAGCTCGCGAAATCCAAAGCGGGTGTGCAGCCGTTGGGGCGGACCCGTCTTCGCCGGGTTATTCAGTTCCAGCGAGTAGAGGTTAGGGTGGTCGCCATCCCACAACATGGGGTTGGCCACATGCGTCTTGCCCTGGGCCGTCGTTCCGTCCACCGCAAGCTGGAGCTGGGCCACAGTCGCGCCGTAGGGATCGAGGAGCGTGGCCTCAAGCGGAGTGCTGCCGGCGCTGCCGGCCAGTCTGGCTTCGACAGTTACGTCGCCGCTGTTGTGCGGAGTAACGTGCACCCACGCAACGTAGCGGAGGGGCACGGTCTCAAGAGTCACCGCTTGCCACAGTCCGCTGGTCTGCACATACCAGTTCTGCTTACCGTGGGGAATTTCGTTGTAATCGAATCTCTTGTCGAGCGGAGGCTCCGCGTTATTTTTGGGTGCTGGGGGTCTCAGGACCTCTTTAGGCGCAGAGTTTGGCGGCATCTGCACCGTAAGCGGAGGAGGCATGGGAGGGTCAAAGACCTTGACCAGTATTTCGTTGCTGCCTGCGCGTACCTTGCCGGTGAGGTCAAAGGTGAATGGCGTGTAGCCGCCCTCATGCTCCCCCAGGCGCCTGCCGTTGATCCATACTTCAGTGAAGTAGTCGGCGGCGCCGAAGTGAATCAGCTCCCGGCTGGATGGCTGCGGCGGCGGCAACGCGATCGTGACTCGATACCAGCCCACCCCCGCATAGTCGCGAAGGTCGTCAAATTGCGCGTTCCAGGAGAGGCCGGCCTTGGCCGGACGCCACTTTGCCTGGCGATCGACGGTGATGGCTGTGAATTGGGCCTTGGGGTCGGGGCTGAACTGCCACTGCTGGTCGATCATCCGGCTCTGCGCCTGGAGGCCGGCCACAGCCATGAACAGCGCGAAACCGATGATTGCCTTGACTAACGGAGTACCGGTTAACGCGGGTATCCTGCGCATAGACGATGGATGCTCCCTTTGCTGGCGATGTACATGTACCTGGCCTTCGACGACGAGGCTGCCCTCGAAAGCATATAGCAAGGGGAGATTCGGTCCATGCCCGGTGTGGGCTCAGTGGTTGAAAAGCTCAGAACAGCATGGGTACGAAAGCATCGCCGGGGTCCTTCGACTCCGCGCCGTAAGCCTTCTGTCACGTTACTTGCCGGCGAAATCAACGACGATCTGCGTGTGCCGGTATGGCCCGAGCGGGGGCCCGGGATTGCTTGCCGGGTCAACGAGTAAGTCGTACGCGCCATCGGAAATCGGACTGATCTTTGCTCCGTGCACCTGCTGCACCTTTTGGCTGGTTCGCAGCTCAATGATTGAATTAGGTGCATCGCGCGATACGTCGGCGTCCACTACCAGGCTTGCCGCCTTGTAAACCACAGAGGTTATCTTGATTTGCTTGCTCGATTCACCCACCAGTGGGGCAACGCCCCTTAGGCTGAGGAGAACGCCACCTTCGTACCGGATCAGACAACTGCTCTTTCCATGGGGAACTGTAAACTTCATGGTTGCGTGGGTGTCTTGCGCATGCTCTTCCATCAGCAGGTGAACAACTTTGCCATTTAGCTCCGCGCCGCTGAGATGAGTTCCTAGTGGAACTTCCGGAGCCCAGAGCAGTTCTACCGGACTGCCGGAATTTTCGATTTCCAGCTCCAATCCATTCCCCACCCGGGTCAGAGTCATTTCCATGTTGCCGCCAGGCACCTTGACGTTGCGGACGGAGATGTGGTCCCAGTTGGCCGGTAGATGGGGTGAGAATTTGAAACTGTTTGTGTGCGCGTCCCTTTCCAGGCCTAGTAGACCCTCCACTGCCGACGAGACCAGCGCTGCCGAAGACCAGGTCTGCTCGGGTACTGACTCCACCTGCTGGTGGTAAAAGTCACCCGCGAGCAGTTCATGGATGTGTCCCATGGAGTCAAGCGTGCCCCAGGGGAGAAGCCCACTCCAGATGGGAAAGGCGGTGAAGGGGCGATGGTTTGACCAGAATTCGGATGCCACCCGCGCAGTGCCGACAGGCGAAACACTCCCCTTGGAATAGGACGCGGGATCGAACTCGGGGGAGTTCAAGGCTAAGCCCCTGGTGCCCCAGTCGGTCTCAAAATCAGAGGTGGCGAGTTGGTCGAGCATAGCGTCGGTGCGGCGCTGATCGAGAATGTGGGCTGCGACCAGAGCCAATCCGTTGTCGCCGTGCCGGGAGACTGGACGGCCAGCGACGTTATAACCATCGATCCATGAGTTCCGCGCGTCGTCCCAATAACGACGCGCAGCAGCGCTCCTTGCCTTTTCGCTCAATTGCACGGCTTCTTCCGCTTGCGGTACATGGCCGTCCAGTCGCGCCATTCGGGCAAAGGCCGCAGATGCCGTGACCCAACTTGCTGCGAGGCCGGAGTCGTCGGTCATCTTGTCCTGTTCGTCGCCTCCTTCTTTAGTCGAAGGAATGCGGGGTAGTCCATCGGCTGCGTCGATCAACGATCTGCAATAGCGATAGGCGGCTTCGATTCCTGGCCAATGCTGTTGCAGAAATGCTGTGTCCCCACTTGCGGAGACGTAGCGCTCCACTACGGTCAGATACTGGAAGGTAATGTCGACATGGACAAACATATAGGGATACCTGGTGGCCCAGTCGGCGGGATCGGCGCTCTGCGAAAGCTCATGCCATATCATGCCGGTGGCGGCATCCTGGTATTTGGCGATGAAGGCAAGAGCTTCCCGCGCCCGGTCGTAAGCGCCTGTGTTGACCAGCGCCTCAATGGCGATGAGGCCATCACCGCCGAAAAACCATGCGTACTGCGGCCGCCGGCCAGTACGTGAGGGGCCGTAGCCGGCGACCAGGCCACAGCCTAATACGGGATTGCATACCCAGGCTTGATCGAGCGCAATCTGTGCCCAGGCTAGTTGCTGATTGACTGAATCGTCGGGAGTTTCGATCTGCAGGGTATTGCTGAGCAGCTCCTCATAGTGGCTGCGCGCCTCCGTCTCGAACTTCGCTTGCCCACCGAGCAGATCCTTTATGCGTGCCGGCGCGTTTGAGGGGCCCTCGTCATTACGTGCAACTACTACGGTTACGGAACGATCGGAGTTCCCTCCCGCGCGCACAGCGAAGGCGAACCGGTTTCCGGGTGTGCCGGGTTGGGCACTGTTCAGAACTTCATCGTGTGAGATCACCTTGGGAGAACCGATGAATGCGGAGTATCTGTGCAGAGGCTCGGAGAGGATGTAGGCGGATGCGGCCGGGTCCCACTGGGTACTCTGGCCGCCGATAGATGCGGGCCACATCAGATCCAGAACGGGCGTGAAGTGGATCACTATGTCAATGGCGTGACGACACTCCACAGTGTAGGTGAGCAAGATGGCCTGCTCGTTGAGGGGAACGAAGAGCCTCTCACGAACGATGAAGTCTGGGCCTACGTAGGTGCGGGTAATGGCTTCGGGGTCGTAGGTAATGCGACGAAGCAAGAGAGACCCAGCGGTTTCGGTTGTATCGCCGGCCGGCCGAAACCCCAGTTCGTATCCGCTGATGAGTTGCAGCGGATAGGCCCATAGCTCCAGGCCGCGGGAGGCGTAACCCATCACGATGGCCTTGCGCCCGTGAGCCGCAACGAATCGCTCCGGCGCGACCGAATCGGTTTGCAAGGATAACTGCGCTGCGGTCACAGGAGAGTAGAGAAGGGCGATGAGCGAAATGAGCAGCGCTCCGAATTTTGCATGGGCCGTGGGCAAACGCACCCTTTCGGAACGGGAAAGGCGGTGAAATAGCCCTCCCCTCAAAATCTGTAGCTGCAACAGATGTTGGGTGCCCCACATCTCGCTCGTTTTTCGCGAGATGTGGGATGCCACGAACCTTAACTTCCCCTTTGCCCATCGACTTCCGAAAGTCGAGGGTTTAGAGCTGTGGTCTCCCACATCTCGCGAAAAACGAGCGAGATATGGGGCACCCGAGGTTTGTTGCAGATTCACAAAAAGCATAGGTAGGGCTTCGCCCGTCTTTTTCAACCCAGTTACGCTGTGGCGAACCTGGGGCACCCGACCACACCGGTCGAGGTGCAGATGCCTTACCAGGTCAATTTCAGCGTTTTCTCAACGTAGCCTTCGCCGTCGCCGAAATCAACTTGCAGCGGGCGCAACGATGAGTTGTTCGCTTGCGGCATTTCTGCACCTTCGACATGAAGTTTCGCATGCGAGTCGTTTATACGGAGCATGATTGTTTGGTGGCTGTTGGCCGGCGCCGATAACCTCAACGAGAGCGAGTTCCCCACCAATTGCTGGTCCAGCACTTTCAGCTGTTGGGTCGTCGCTCCGGGATTGGGGAGGGCCTGGACAAGACCCGCCTCTACCGCCGGCAGGGGTATGCGCAGGACGCCGCCCGCCCACTTTGCTCCCGTAGCCCGCGAATCCAGCACCACGCTTGGCGCCGTGGTACGCACCAACAGCATTGCCCCGGAACGCGTGATCTCGACATCAACGCTGCCTCCGGCGAGCGGCACGTGACGCAGGGTCGCGCGATCCCAGTCGGCGGGCAAGCTGGGCGTAACCGTCAACTTGTTCCCCGCCGCATCCCACTCCAAACCGAAAAGTCCGCGCAATACCGGCGAGATGACCATGGCCGAGGACCAGAGTTGATGAGAAGTGCTGCGCCCCAGGGGCGCGAAGAACTGGCCCGAGAGTAACTCGGTCACCGCGCCAGGATCCTGCGCCCAGGTCAAATCGGCGTTCTGCATTAGATGGGCGTATCCGGAGAGACTACGGCCGTTGCGATACTCCGAAACCGCAGCCCAACCTGTGTAGAGCGGCCATACCGTCCCCTGGTGGTAACTGATGGGGTCGAAGAAGGAGACGGTTGGACTCAGGTCGCGCGTGCCCCAATCAGTCGAGAACTCTGGCGCAGCCCAGCGGTCGAACATCGGCTGCGCATGCTGCAGCTTGTAGCTGCCATCCCAGGAGGCAACCGACGGAAAGATCGTGGGGCTTGAGTCCACGCTGCCGTTGGCGTTGCGGCTGAAGGCATAAAAGCCACCCCCGGGCAGCAAGTACTCCTTCTCGATGGCCGCGCCGATTTTGCTCGCCCGAAGTTCTGCCTGTTGGGCAATCTCCTGGTGCCCCATTGCCCGTGCCAGTTCCGCCATGGCGGTGCTCGCCTGCTGATCGAGAGCGGCCAGATAGATCTCCTGGTGAGGCATCCCGGGGGGCCAGGATTCCACCCAACCCGTCCCTTCCGTGTTCTCGTAAATTCCATCGCCATCTGAATCGTGAGAGGTCTCGAAGTTCCAGGTCCGCTCCAGTGCTTCCCAATTTGCCTGGATAAATGCCTTGTCGCCGCTCACCTTCAGGTAGTCGTTGCTGGCCATCAAGAGCAGCGGATTGGCATCGGCCGAGGCGTAGGCATAGGGCAGGCTCTTCCAATCCACGAGGTCGGCGGTCTGCGACCACTCATGAATAATCTTGCCTTCCGGACTTTGTCGCTTGATAAGAAAATTCAGCTCGTCCCGGGTTAGTTGGAAATCGCCATAACTATTCACGGCGTAGAGCGTCCACAGCGCGTCACGACCGAAATACCAGCCGAAGCCCGGCCGGGCAGAATCCCCCGAAGTATAGAAACCCGCTACCAGGGCGGTCTCGGCATGCGAGGGCGTCGTTTGTACGCGCAGCTGATCGATCGCCACTTCCGCCCAGGCGAATGCCTGATTGAGTTTCTGGTCAGGCGTATCGATGCTCAGATGCTGGGCGGAAAATTCCTCAAAGTACTTCTGCGTGCTGCCGTAGAGGGATTGAAATCCGCTGTCGAGGGCCTCCAACCGGGCGGCCAACGCAGAACGGGTAGAAGTGGCAACGGTCTCCCCCGTCGTCATCAGAAGAGGATAGAGCTTATCGTTATCAGTTGCTGGATCGAAATGGAGGACAAACTGCAGTGGGTAGTTCTTGGGGCGCTCCTGGTAAGGCTCCAAAATTCCACTCGTAGCTGTTGGCATGGCCACGGCCGCCGCATGATCGGGAAGATTCAAGTGCAGTACGTAGAAGCCCGATGTCCCCGTCTTTACCCATTCGGGCGAGCTGCCGTCGTCGGAGGTTGCCGGCCACATGCGCACCATCTCCGGCGTGAAGCTGAAGGTAAGGGTCATGGGGCGCACCGCCTGGATCTGGTAAAAGGCCAACGCCCCGGCGCCGTCGGGCGCCTGCTGGGGTGCGAACAGGATCTCGCGCACGGTGAAGTTGGCGTGAGAATAGGTGATGGTCGTGTGACCCGGTTGCACAGCGATGGTTGCCGCCTGCTCGTTCACGTCGATGGGTACAGCGTAGTCCTTCATATCCGCCGTGATGCGCATGTGGCTCAATATCTTCCAGGGGAAGATCCAGGCCTCAAACGATCCGTCCTGCTGGCCCAGCAGAGCTCCGCGCGGGCCGGTCACGGTGAATGGTTTTTGCGCCATGACGCTGGTGCTGATCAGGGGTTGACCTGGTTGTTCTGCAGCAAAGCGCGGCAACGGCGGCAAGTCTCCAGGGGGCTCCGCTGCCCACATCTGAACAATTAGAAACGTGGCCAAAACGAAGAAAAAGACAGTGCCCCAGGGCCTCATATTCCTCACCTGTAACTTTGGACGCCACCTGGGAGAGAAACAAAGAGGCAGGCGGCGAATGCGAACGCCTGCCCCCAGCAATGTATGTCAGAACTGGAACCGGCCCGCAAACTGCAGCCTTCGCATGGTGGTTCCGTCTTGAGAGGCAACAATGTCGGTGATGAGTCCGGAACTGGACCCGCAATCCACGCAACTGCTTGGATTGTTGAGGTTAGGGTGATTGAAGAGATTGAACGCCTGCACCGTCGCCTGGAAGTGCAATCTCTCGGTTAAGTTGAACGTCTTGGCAAGTGCCAAATCTGTGTTGATCAGACCCGGACCGAAGAGAGAGTCTCTTTCGATGTTTCCAAAAGTTCCCGGGAATGGCCGGATGTACGGCCCCGATACCTGACCTGCAGTAGCAAGCGTGGGAACAGGAGTGAAGTAGGCTTCGCTATGCCCGATGGCATTGAACCCTTGCTTCCCCAGCGTTGCCCCGGGTCCTCCAGGGATGCCGTTGGGGCGGCACAGCGATCCGCCCTGGCCGTCGATATCCTGATCTTCTGCGCACAGGCTGTAGGAGGGGGTGAAGGGCAAACCACTCTCGACAGTCAAGGTGCCGTTGAACGCCCACCCGCTGGCCAGTTGATTGGCCCATCCAGTCAGATTTCCACCGAGTGGTTTGCCCTTGCCAAAGGGAAGATCCCAGTTGCCGCTCAATATAAATGCGTTTGTCCGGTTGTAGTAGCTGTTCCCGATGTCGGCTCTGGGGTTGATGAAGTAGTAGTCAGACTCGTGAGCGCGGGCGTGCGACCAGGTGTAATTGGAGAGAATCTGGAAGCCTTGTGCGTAGCGCTTTTGAAAAACCACCTGCAGCGCCTGATAGCTGGTGGTCGCCTGGTTGGCGTTGTATCGCAGTCCTTGGGTCCATCCAAAGGGATGGCCGAAATTGACGCCGAGATCTGCCTGCGCTGTACCGTCGTAGTACGGATAGCGTTCATCCAGGGTGTACGGTTGCCCGGTCTGCGGGTCGAGGGCTAGGTTGCACCCACTCGGGGCCCCACTGGCCACGCAATTGAAGCCGGCGAGGGTTTGCTGGTTTGGATTGGCCTGGTTCGAGGAATCGAACATATTGTGTATGCCGTGGCTGCCGACGTAGCCAATCTGCAAAGCGGCACTATTGGTAAGTTGCTCCTGGATCATCACGTTCCATGAATCAAGGGTGGGTACCCGCATGGTGAGCGGACGGGTGGGCTGTTGCACGCCGTTGGGGAGAGGATAGTTCCCGCTCGATGGAATGGCTGGGAAGTTATAAGCTGTCGGCCCCTGGGTCAGGTTGAAGGCATAGTAGTTTACGTTGGGCGCGACCAGGTTCTGCTGCACCGCGGTGGGATAGGAGAAAGTCAAGACCTCACCGAAGATATCGCCCGACCAACCCATTCCGTAGGCGCGGCCATACCCCGCCCGAACCACCGTGTTCTGGTGCCATTGCCAAGCCACACCGACGCGTGGGGATAGATGTTGGTACTCCATGTTGACGTTGAGGTTGTTCCCATAGGGTCCGTATCCAGCTATACGCACATCGCCGGTATTCAGGTCGAGCAGGCCGCCCTGGCCCTTGCCGGCCACGGATTCAGGGAAATATAGATCCCAGCGCAAGCCATAGTTCAGGGTCAGCGTCGGGGTCACTCGCCACTGGTCTTGTCCATAGAAGAACCACCGCTTTTGCCGCTCGGCAGCGGCGGTGTTTTGAATGACGGTGCGAAAGAAAGTGTTGACATCGCCCAACAGGAAGGTAGCAAAGCCAACGCCCTGGCTACCCGTGCCGGCGGTGACCGAAGCAGGAAATTGAAACTGGCCGGAAAGCAGGTTGTTATTGTTGACGCCGACGAGGTGGTTGAGCGCCCAACGAATGTCTCCGCCAAAGCGGATGTTGTGGTTGCCAACGGTGTGAGACCAGTTGTTTACCCACTGATACTGGCTCTCTATCTGGTCGTATTTCTCGGCGGAGGTTCCATAGGTGATGACGTTGCCACCATTGACCCCGTTGGCCGGGACAGAGATCTGGAATTGGGGCAGCCCACCGGTGAGTGAAAGATCTCCCTGGTTTACACCGGGTATGCCTAGCTGGGTGCCGAGCGGCTGGTTGAAGTTTGGCCCTTCTTCGTTGATGGAGAGGCGAAAAAAGCCGAAACGAAAGTCAGTCAGCCACCTGGAATTCAGCGCGTAGTCACCACCACCGGCGATGCTCTGGTCGAGCGCGGTGTCGGTTCCGGCAAATTGTCCCAATCCAAAGCCTGGACCACCGGCCGCTCCGAACACGGGGTTTCCATCCAGAGTCGAATTGAACCGTGTGTATCGCCCGAAGAGATGAAAATTCTGGCTAAATTGGTCGTCGATGCGCACGTCAAACTGGTCGGTATTGAAACCACCCGAGCCGGAGCCGGCGTAATTGTTGTAGATGCTCCCGTTGCCGATATTGGGCAGGGGCATCAGCTTCATCAGGTTGATGGCTGGAGTCGAGAGCCGGGTTGCCGGAATGACATTTCCTGCAAATGGTGTGCGGCCCACTGCACCGGCTGGATTGGTCTCCGGGTCGTAGATCTGATAGGTCGGACCACCGCCCAGGGCGGGATTGAGATAGTCGCTGAAGTCGCAGTTTCCGCCCGAAATGCAGGAGTTATGGGCAGTTGCCGTGGGCACAGTTTCCAGCAGCGTGAGTCCGGTCTTTTCCCGCAGGCCCTGGTAGTCGCCAAAGAAGAAGAGCTTGTCCTTCTTGATGGGGCCGCCGAGCGATCCGCCAAATTGATTGTGCACAAAAGAAGGTATCGAGTTGGGACCAATCTGGGTAAAGGGGTCTCGGGCCTGTTGCGCGTCGGAACGACGGTATTCAAAGGCCGATCCATGAAGATCGTTGCTGCCCGATTTTGTCTGCGCGGTGACCAGTCCGGCGACGGCGTTACCGAACTCTGCGTCATAATCTTGCGAGGTGACCTTCATCTCCGAAACTGCATCGAGATTCGGATTGATGACGGCGACGCCCTGGATTGGATCCTGGTTGTCGGTCCCGTCGAGCTGGTAGCCGGTGGCAAAAGGCAGTTGGCCGTTTACCTCAATCTGTTCGCTTTGCTGAGGGTTCGTGGATTGGCCCACGCTCCATCCGATGTAGGTCGTACCGGGCGTCAGAAGCTCAAACTCAGTAAAGTTGCGTTCCAGGTTGGGTAGACTCGAGACCGCCCGTGCGTTCAAAATCGTGCTCACGTCAGCGCGGTCCGTCTGCAGTAGAGGGGGGCCGCCGGTGACGGTCACCGTGGCGCTGGCAGCGCCCACCGACATCTTCAAATCCACTTTGGGAGCAGTGTCGGCGTAGACCACGACGTTGTCCTGGGTGGCTTTGGCAAAGCCGGTGGCGTCCGCGTCGACCCGGTAGGTATCGGGGATAAGGTGCTGGACGCGGTACTCACCGTCGCCGCCGCTCTGGGTGGTGACCGATGTGTTTTTGGAAACGTCCGTCACGGTAATGGTCGCGTTGGGCACCACGGCGCCCGTGTTGTCGGTGATGGTCC
Organism: uncultured Acidobacteriaceae bacterium; assembly: GCA_963785315.1. Taxonomy (GTDB): domain Bacteria; phylum Acidobacteriota; class Terriglobia; order Terriglobales; family Acidobacteriaceae; genus PALSA-350. The sequence goes on from CAWAUX010000005.1 coordinate 912,465, forward strand.
CGAAGATGGAGCCGTACACTGCTTGCCCCCAGGCAGCCGGGATAAGCGCGAACAGAGACAAAATTGTGATCGCCTGAATTGTATTGCGAATCTTGCAGCGGATACTGCTTTGCATATCGACCTCTCCCAAATCCCCTCAAGCCAGCGTTGTTGGTTGGCGGCGCCGGTTCCTGGCGAATCCGCAAGCCTTTCTGGAAATCTGCACCGCAGCCCGGGCGGGGTTGATCCCGCAACCCGAATTCCCGCTCATTGCATCTAAGTGGAATGGGATACCGCTCGCTTCGAAACTGAAGCGAGATGGCAATTGCATAACCGTTCCATGCATGCGGTGTCCGGGCTTCTCAGTTGTCCCGGCACAAATCCAGCCTGTCTGCTGAAACCAGTTCTGCCAACGTTGTTTACGGTGATTTGACGGTGAAACGGAATCGATCTGCTGTTGTTTTCACGCAATCGGCCAGCTTTGGGGAACCATTTAACGAGTCAAAACCCGACCAGCGATGCACTTTGGTCGAACGCGTCCTTGCGAGTAATCAGTTCAAGGCGTCTCTGCGATTGCGGGAGTTCCTGCGTTACGTTGCGGATTGCGCCGTAAATCAATCTCCTGAAGCGGCTACTGAGCAGCAAATCGGGGTGCATGTCTTTAATCGGGTCCCCGGCTACAATTCGAGTGAAGACAGCATCGTTCGCACCCATGCGCGTCTGTTGCGACAAAAACTGGCGGAATATTTTTCTAATGAGGGCTCTGCAGAGCCAATCATTATCGAGGTTCCCAAGGGCCACTACTTACCCGTCTTCCGGCCGCGCGATTCAGAACCATCACCGACTCCGTTTCCCGTGCCCGCGGAAGTGCCCCCCGCACAACCCGGAATGTTTGTCAGTAGGGACGGCCTCTGGACGACGATGCCCCTGGGTATTTTCCTGAGCATTCTTTTCGTGGTGGTCCTCGCCTGCTCGGCGATCCTGATTCCCCGGGCCTGGCCCAAAGCTCCCGCAGAGCGGACAGCCATTGAGGCCTTCTGGGCGCCGTTTTTCGCTGGGGATCCGCCGGTCGTGATATACAGCAACACGCGTTTCCTGGGCGACTCGAAAACCGGGCTGCGCTACATTCCGGAGGGAACGTCGCCTGACATGGAGAAGGTCGTTGATCACTACACCGGGATCGGAGAATTGGCATCGGTGTATGAGCTCACCCGGCTTTTCGATACCCACCAGGCCAGCTTCGTTCTGAAGCGGAGTTTGTTGGTTACATGGGACGAGGCCAAGCTGAGAAACCTTATATTTGTCGGTTCTCCGGCGGAGAATCCCTCGTTAAGCGTGCTTCCCTCGATGGCCGATTTCACCATGATGACGACTACCGGATTTTCAGGGTTCGTCAACCGGCACCCACTTCCGGGTGAACCTGCGGTTTACTTGCGGCCTGAGCATCCGCTCACCAAAGATTATGCAGTGATCGCGCTTATGCCCGGGGTTCAGTCGGGAAAACGGACGCTTATCTTCAGCGGCTTGACTACCTTGGGAACCCAGGCAGCTGTGGAATTCGGTTGCCGCAAAGACAGCGTGGCGGAACTGCTGAAGGCAGTGTCTACAGCCAAGGGTGAAGCGCGGCCATTTGAGGCGCTGCTGGAAGTCACTCTCGAAGGGGGCGTGCCGCTGCAAAGCAAATTGATTTCGGTGCGGGTGCATTAGCGAGTGGGTCCAGGGGTGTGCGTATTTTCTGTCTTCGCCGCTCCCATGTTCTGTATCAGCGCCCAACTTAAACAGGCTGCCGAAAGAGTCACTGAACGAAGGGCACGGGTTTACGGGCTGCGGAAAAACGCTTTTGACGAAGGGCACGGCTTTACAGGCTGCGGAAAAACGCTTTTGACGAAGGGCACGGCTTTACAGGCTGCGGAAAAAACGCTTTTTAACGAAGGGCACGCCTTTACAGGCTGCGGAAAAAACGCTTTTGACGAAGGGCACGCCTTTACAGGCTGCGGAAAAAACGCTTTTTGACGAAGGGCACGGCTTTACAGGCTGCGGAAAAAACGCTTTTTGACGAAGGGCACGGCTTTACAGGCTGCGGAAAAAACGCTTTTGACGAACGGCACGCCTTTACAGGCTGCGAAAAAAAACGCTTTTGACGAACGGCGCGCCTTTACAGGCTGCGGAAAAAAACGCTTTTGACGAAGGGCACGGCTTCAGCCGTGCCGTAAAAAGCCACGGCAATGAGGGCTTTAGCCCCTGAGGTACGCTTTTCCAACCTTGTACTTCACGGAAATTAGCGTGAAAAACCGTACCTCAGCGGCTAAATCCCGCCCCCGCGCAGTATATTTACGGCACGGCTGAAGCCGTGCCCTTCGTACAAAGCATTCTTCCGCAGCCCGTTCAGGTCGGGCCGTTGTGGTCGACGTCGCGAAAAACGGACGGGTCGATTGGGCTGTGCTCGCGAAATTCTCACCAAGGCTAATGCTCGCTGCGGCGAGGTAGCCCGGTCATTGCAAGATGGAACCCCGGACTGGCACTGCTTCGCACGAATCTTCATCATTGCACTGACTGCAACTTGAGCTGACTGGAGGCGTGGATCTGCGAAGCGATGTCGAGCTCGCGCTTGGCGTCTTCTTCTTTTCCCAGTCCTCGATAAGCCTGCCCCAATAATGTGTGCGTGATGTAGTTAGAGGGATCCATTTTTTCCGCGTGCTGCAAATAGATGGCCGCACTCTGGGGATCATTGCGACGCAAGAACACTTTGCCCATTTGAATAAAAGGCCCAGTGCTCGATACGTCCAGGGAGATGGCACGGGTGAGCGCCTCCTCTGCTTGCTGATATTGCCCGGTCCGGGTGTAGACATCTCCCAGCCGGTCATAGACCGCAGAGGACGCAGGATTGATCGCCCGCTCTTGCTCGAATTCCTCCAGTGCGTGGGCCACGTCGGATTTGTATAGGTAAACCTCGCCCAGCATGAAGTGGGCCAGAGGGAGTTGAGGAGAAATTTCCAGCGCCTTGTGCGCATCCTGAGCCGCAAGCTCTGGTAGGTCGGCTTGCATCAGCATGCTCCCGGTCAACAGGTAGGCGGCAGCCGATTCAGCAGCTACGTGATATTGAGCGGCAAATGCTCCGCGGGCATCATCGTATCGTCGTGCATTCATATAGCAGAGGCCCAGCACATGGTTGGCGTCGGCATTCGCATTGGGTGTCCACTGCCGGACACGCTCGAGAAATGGAATGGCGTCAGCAGGCCGTCCTAACCGGTAGAGCGTCAGCCCTCGCATCTGGATCGATTCGACATCCGCCGGATCCTGGGCCATGGCTTTGGCAAAGGCTTGCTCCGCGTCGATCAGTTTTCCGGTGCGGTAATAGGCAATGCCCAAAGCACGGCTGGCTCCTTCCACGGGCGGCTGCTTTGCCGCCAGTTGCTGGAGGTCCGCGATGGCTTGCTCCGGCTGACCGTGTTGCAACTTCAGCGTGTCATTCGCGGTTGCCGGGTCGGCAGGAGATGCGGAGGGCGCAACACTCTGCCCGAAGCTCATGCAACCGGGCAACAGCAAGAGGGCAAGGTAAAGAGTTCGCATAACGCACATTAAGGATACGCTGCGATGTCCAGTGCTAGCATTTGCAGAATGGCGGTTCACAGGGTCGCGGGGATACTTCTTTTTTACGTTGTCACTGCTGTTGCCCAGGTTCACTCCATTCCTGAGCCGGGAGAGCATCCACCGCCGGCATGGTTTGTCGATTACGCTCCGCAGGCTGGTTTGACGATGCAGAACGTCAACGGAGATGAGGCCACCAAGAAGTACATCATCGAAACCACCGGCAGTGGCGTGGCGATCCTGGACTACGATCGCGATGGCTGGCCGGATATCTACCTGGTGAACGGCAATGCTCTCCAGGCCGCCGCGGCGCAGAACAAAAACCCGCCGCCAAGCGGCCATCTCTACCATAACAATCACGATGGCACATTCAGCGATGTGACCAAGGCAGCCGGGCTGACGGCGACTGGATGGGGCCAGGGAGCCTGCGTCGGTGACTACGATAACGACGGATTCGACGACCTGTACGTGACCTACTACGGCAAGAATCGCCTGTACCACAATCAAGGCAACGGCACCTTCAAAGAAGTGGCGGCAGAAGCCGGTGTCGCCGGAACTGGGGGCGAGTGGGGCGCGGGCTGCGCCTTCGTCGACTATGACCGGGACGGCAAGCTGGACCTGGTGGTCGCCAACTATGTTCACTTCGACATTAAAACGTCACCCCGGCCGGGAGAGGGGCAGATGTGCATCTGGAAGGGGGTCCCGGTCATGTGCGGGCCGCGGGGGCTCGACTCTACCCCCAACGTGCTCTACCACAATCTCGGCGGAGGCCACTTTGCCAACGTCAGCAAGAGCAGCGGCATCGAGAAAACCAACGGACACTATTGTCTCGGGGTTTCCACACTGGACTACAACCGCGATGGCTGGCCTGACATCTATATAGCCTGCGACAGCACGCCCAGCATTCTCTACCGCAACAACAAAGATGGAACCTTCACCGATGTAGCAGTCGACGCCGCTGTGGCCTTCGATGAAGATGGCCGCGAGCAGGCGGGTATGGGGGCGACGGTCGCCGACTTCAATGGCGATGGTTGGCCTGACCTCTTTAAAACCAACTTCTCCGATGACACCTCGTCCCTCTACCAGAACAATGGGGATGGAACCTACACCTCCAAGATATTTGACGCCGGCCTGGGGCTGAATACCCAGTATCTGGGTTGGGGTGTCATGTTCTTCGATATGGATAATGACGGCTGGCCCGATCTGATGCTGGCCAACGGTCACGTTTATCCCGAGGTCGATACGGCCCACCTGGGAGCCACGTACAAAGAACCGCGCCTCGTCTATTGGAACCAGGGCGATGGAAAATTCAAAGACATCAGCAAGACAGCAGGACCCGGCTGTACCGTGCCCGAATCCAGCCGTGGTCTAGCAATTGCCGATCTCTGGAATCAAGGCCGCATATCGGCGGTGATCAATAACTCGGGCGCAAAGCCCTTGCTGCTGGTCAATGAGGCGGCCAATAAGAACCACTGGATTGGGATCAGCACCGTGGGCACGCGCTCCAACCGGGATGGCATCGGCGCCAGCGTCCTGGTATTCGCCGGGGACAAGAAATGGGCGCAGGAGGTTCGCAGCGGCTCCAGCTATATCTCCAGCAGCGATCTGCGACTCCATTTTGGGCTGGGAGCTGCATCAAAAATCGACCGGGTAGAGATCGATTGGCCCAGCGGCCTCAAAGAGTCATTCAGCGCGCCGCCGGTGGACCGCATCGTCACGCTTACCGAGGGGACGGGGACGGCGTTGCCGCACTAGCCCCGTTTCCCATGCGGTCGAGGGCAGCTGCGGCGAAGGCGATGACGATGGGGAAGCACTCCAGGGTATAACGCGGCTCCGGGGCCTCAAGAGTGAGCAGCAGCATACTGCGCAGCACGACATAGGCCACCATGAAAGTGGCAAATCGCGGCCAGTAGAAGGCTCCGATCAGCGCCGCTAACAGATAGAGCAAGTTCAGCGCTCCGTAAGCGTAGGAGATGCGGGTTTCCACATGGTGCAACCGATATTGCCACCAACGCAGTTCTATATTGAGCATCTCCACCCGGGGGCGAAGCCACATATCCGCCAGGCGTAACAGGGGCAGCGTCACATAGTAGCGGAAGGGGTGAGCGCGGATGCGCTCAGCGGCCAGCGCGGCAAAGCCGGCGTCGATGCGCGGCGTAAGAATATTGTCAGTGTTGTACTGCGAGACCAGGGCGAGCGTTTGGCGCGCATCGGACGGAGAATCCAGGGCTCGCGCCGGAAGCAAATGGATATCGATGTCGTCCCCGGGCACATTCCAATAGATTTCGTAGGTGGAGGCAAAGTCGGCCATCCAGGTTTTTGTCCAACGTTGAAAGCCGGGCGCTTTTATTTCTCCAGGGTCGGTGGCGGAACGGGGCGCTAGCGGCTGAAAGACGTGGAAGGTGCGCCAGTTGCGAAATGTCCACACGGCAAAGGGCAGCACCGAAATCAGACCGCATAGCAATGCGATGCGCAGAGACCGCTTGAAGCCGAGCGAGCTGCGGCCATAGAAGAGCAGGGCGGGAAAAAAGGTCACGGCCAGCAGGGCGCCATCGGGCCGTAATAGCGCGCCGTAGCTCCAGGCGAATGCCAGCGCCAGCATCCATCCCCAATGGGGTTGCTCGAGCACGGCGGCAAATGCATAGAGGCCGAGGGCGACGCAAAAGATGGAGAGCGTTTCGGTGAGCGGCATGGCGACGTAATTTGCCGTGAAGGGACAAAGCGCCGCCAACCATAGCGCCAACATCGCAGTTCGATGCCCACAGAGCCGGCGGACGAATCCCGCGATGAGCACGCAGGTCACCAGGTCGATCAGCACTTGCAGGTAGAGAACGGCAACGTAGTTTTGCTTCCCAAAAATGGCGAAACAAAGGGCGAGGAAGCCGGGGTATCCAGGCAGACGGACGAGGGTGGGGGCAATGGTTGGCGGACTGCCCGCGTGCAGGATGGACCGGCCATAAATGCCGTGAGTCAGCCAGTTGGTGCCGATGTCGCCGTAGAGAAGCGAGTCACCCTGGATCTGGGGGAAAGCGTGAATGAACCACAGGCGCAGCGCAGCACCGGCCGCGAGTGCGAAGACCGCGGAAAAGATTGTGCGCCGGCGGAGGGGGGGCATCCCCCGAAATCATACAAGGGTCTCAGGTGATCCGTATTTCCTGCCTTGTTACACTGGACGCTGCCGCGCGTGCGGCTTTCCTTAAGGAAAGCCGCATGGAGCTCGCCAGCGCCACCGATACCAACAGGAAATCCGGTTCGCGCCTTGGGGTTAGAATAAGCGGGTGGCAGCGGGCGGGAGTAGCTCAATGGTAGAGTAGCGGCTTCCCAAGCCGTTGGTTGCGGGTTCGATCCCCGTCTCCCGCTCCACAATTTTCAGGGCCTGCAGGTCAATAGCCCCCTAAACAACAAAGGCTGGGTGCCCCATTCAAGCCGTTTTCTGGCTTGAGTGGGGCGCCCAGCCTTTGTTGCCGGTCGCAGCCATCAACGGCGAAGGGTGCGTCCCGTCTCCTCGGCGAGGATGCGGGCGCGCTCGAAGACGTCAAAAAGCATCTCGCGCGTGAGCTTGCCGGTGTTGGTGTTTTGTAGCGAAGGGTGGAAGCTGGCGATCATGTAGCGGCCTCCGGGAAGCGCGTATTCGGCGCCATGAGCGAACTTGAAACGCGGTTTGCGTTCACTCTGCCCGGTGCGCGCCAAGTGCTCCAAATATCCGTCAAAAGCGATGCGACCGAGGCAAACAACTACCTTCAAATTGGTCAGCAACGAGATTTCCTGATCGAGGTAGGACGAACAGTTCTGCAGCTCGGAGCGCTTGGGTGTGTTGTCGGGGGGCGCACAGCGCACTACGGAACTGATCCAGCAGTCGCGCAGCTGCATGCCGTCGCCACGAGAGACAGAGTTGGGTTGCGAGGCCAAACCGGCATCGTACAGAACGGGATACAGAAAGTCGCCGGAGCCGTCCCCGGTGAAGGGGCGGCCCGTCCGGTTGGATCCGTGTGCGCCGGGCGCCAAGCCGAGGATCAGCAGATGGGCCTTCTCGTCGCCAAACGATGGAACCGGCTTGGCCCAGTAAATCCAATCCCGGTACGAACGGCGCTTGCTGGTGGCGATTTCCTCGCAATACTTGCGCAGACGGCTACAACGCTGACAGCGAATAACCTCCTGATTGAAAAGAACGAGGGGATTGAGATTAGCAGGGGCCGGGCTGGGATTGGCCGCAGGCAGACTGGAGCTCATTGGCGAACCGGGGTTCGCTCGGGGGGAGGTGCTCATACCCGATTGTAAAGCCCAGCGGAAAGACGGCGTAATATGATTTTTGCTTTGCCGCGGCCACTTGCCGGAAGTGGGCAAAGATTCTGGTGGGGGGTCCATGCACAAGGTAAGGCGATGTTTAGGAGCGATTCTCGCCGCATCCGCACTGTTTGCGGCGGGATGCAAGCAGCAGCCGGCGACAACCAGCGAACCGGCCGCGCAACCAGCAGCACCGGCAGCCGTGCAAATCGGCGGTGAGAACCCGCTGATACTGACGCGCAAGGCGACCGCAGGTGGCAGCAAACCCGAATTCCTCTCCGTGACCCTGCTTCCCGGGCGGGGCATGAACATGTTCCAGGTCACCGCTTCCATTCCCGGCAAAGGGGAGATTCCATTGCTGGCTTCGCCTTCGCTTGCGGAGGCACCCAAAATCCTTAGCGGCACGGGCAGAGACGAATCGGGCAGCGCTTCCTTCGGCCTTGGCGGAGCCTTTCTGATCCCCTACCCCAATCGCATTCTGGGCACACTCTCCCCCGACGGGAAGTCAGTGATCACGCAATGGCGCGGTCACACCCTGGCTCTCCCGGCTAACTTCCCCAGCAAGCGTCCCGGCGGCCCGGTGGTCGCGATTCATGGATTGATTACCAAGGCTAAGGTGGAAGATCTGCAAACCCAAACCACCGCGGATGGGCAGACGGTGACCGGGGTCATCCATGCGGGGGATTTCGGCGGCCATTGGCTTTCCGACACCGACCTTAACTTCACCATCGCACTGACCGGGGATGGGGTCGAGACCACGATCACGGCCAAGAACGTGGGCAAAGAGCCGGAACCGATGTCCATCGGCTGGCATCCCTACTTTGTGATACCAAGCGGCCACCGCGCCCAGGCGCGGGTGCACATCCCTGCCACCATGCTGGCTATAGTGAACAATTACGGTGACGCATTCCCCACCGGGCAACTGAAGCCGGTCAAGGGCACCGAGTACGACTACACTGCGCCCGACGGCGTGGCCCTGGACGATCATTTTCTCGACGACAATTTCTCCCACTTGCAGCGGACGAACGGCGCCGCCGACGTGAAGCTGATCGATCCGGAATCGAATTATGGGTTGACGGTTTCTGCCCTATCGCCGGAGATCAGGACGGTGCAGGTGTATTCGCCCAAGACGGCCTTCGTCGCCGTCGAACCGCAATTCAATTACGTGGACCCGTTCGGCAAGGAATGGAAGGGCATGGATACGGGCATGGTGACGCTTCGTCCCGGACAATCGGTCACGTGGAAGGTTCGGCTGGAGTTGTTTACCCCGGGCCACTAAAGGGTTTGCGTGCGAGCCGGAAGAGACCCCCGCGGGCGTAACACCCCTGTACAGTCAGCGGTCGAGGTCTGTGGAATCCCACTCAAGCCAAAACCGGGCTTGAATGGGCCACTCATCTTTTGTTACCGTTCCCAGACCCGTGTGCGGAAGTATTTTCCGCACGGCTCGCAGGCATAAACATGGCTGCGTGTCATAGGCCTAAAGCAAGAGTTGGATTACCGTGGTAACGGAGTTCCCGCGCCCAATTTCCCGCTTTTGCGCTCAAGCCGGCGCATACTTTGTAGATGCGACGACCGACTGCGTCCCGCTGCCTGTGCTGTGGTTATAAAACGCTGGCCATGCCAGAAGCCCTGGAGTTGTGCCAGGTGTGCTGGTGGCAGGATGACGGGCAGGACGATCGGGATGCAGACGTGGTCCGCAGAACAGTCAACGGCAATCTCAGCCTCAGCGAGGGACGCCGCAATTACAAGCACTACCAGGCTGCCGATCCACGGTTTGTCGCGCACGTACGCACACCGCGGCAGGAGGAACTGTAAACGGTGCTCGGTCCCACCAAGTGCTGCTTTTCCTGAGGAAAAGCCAAATCGGGAGCGGTTACTCTGTGTACACCCGAAGCGAAAATGCTGCCCTGTTGCGCTCTTGTACCAAGGCTGGTTCGTCAAGGGTAACTGGAAAAGGGTGTATTCTCGTTAATAGCGGCTCTGCATTCTTTGCGCTGCGGGTTTGACCCTCCCGGGGAAAGCCCCATACGATGAAAGCAGGCTGTTTACGGGCCGCTCCGCATACATCCATTCCGCCATTGCATAGCACGACGGAGCGAGCAAATCTGGAAGGCATAAGTTGAGCTCAACTGAAATGATTGAAACGACACCGCAATCTGCCGAAGCGTCGATCGCCACCGAGGAGCCAGAGGGTCACGAGGGCCACGACCACTCGCATGGCGCGGCAACACTGAATCCGGATTGCACTCGAGAAGTTGAGATTGAAATCCCCGCCGACGAGGTCTCGCGCAATTTCCGCGCGGTCACCAAACGCTATCAAAAGAATGCCCGCATTCCAGGCTTCCGTTCAGGCAAAGTGCCGGAATCGCTTATCCGCGGCCGCTTCGCCGAACAGATCCGCCAGGATGTGATGGAGGCTATTCTTCCCGACCACTTCCGCAACGCCATCGCCGAGAAGCAACTCAAGCCCATCTCGCAACCACAGGTCACCAATATCGAGTTGGAAGAGGGGAAACCTCTCCGCTTCAAAGCGGCCTTCGAAGTGGTTCCGGAATTCTCCATCGATGGATATCAGGACGTTAAAGTCGAGAAAGTGGCTACGGAGCTGACCGATGCCGAGTTCGACGCCGAACTGGCCCGCATTCGCGATTCCCGTTCCACCATGGAGCCGGTGACAGAAGAGCGTCCCCTGGCCGATGGCGACTTTGCCCAGATCAGCTTTACCGGCACGGTGCAGCCGGCGGAAGCTGGAAGCGAAGCCGCGCCGGCACCCGAGCAACCCATCACCGGACAGGATGTCATGGTGCAGGTTGGCGGACCGAATACCCTGGATAGCTTTAATGCCGCATTGCGCGGCGCCTCTGTAGGTCAACAGCTAAAGTTTGAAGTGACCTATCCGGAGGACTTTGGGGAGCGGCAACTGGCCGGCAAACGCGTGGCCTACGACCTCGAAGTAAAGGGCATCAAGAAGAAGATCGAGCCGGAACTGAACGACGAGTTCGCCAAGGAGCTGGGACAGTACGAGAGCCTGGCGGACTTCCAGCAGCAGCTGCGCGAACACATGGCCAACGATAAGCAGCGGAGGGTGCAAAGCGAGACCACCTTCCGGTTGCTCGACGCGCTGGTCAATCGCTTCGAGTTTCCCGTTCCCGAGTCGCTGGTGCAGCAACAGATCGACGTCCGGCTCGATCGGGGACTGCGGGCGCTGGCCTCCCAGGGTATGCGGACAGAAGACATGCGCAATCTTGATTTCGATCGCCTGCGCGCCGCACAGCGGGCCTCTGCTACGGCCGAGGTGAAGGGTTCTCTTCTGTTGGATCGTATTGCCGATGCAGAAAATGTGAACGTGCCTGAAGAAGAGGTCGATCATGAACTGCAAGCGATCTCTTTGCAGATGCGCGAACCGGTCGATGCACTGCGCGCACGTTTGACTGAGGACGGTAGCCTCGCTAGAATCCGGGAACGCTTACGTAGGGAGAAGATGGGCGCGTTGCTGTACGAACGGCTGGCTTCTTAGCACAGACAGAGGGCAACTTTACAAGCGGGCGCACGCCGTCCGCGGGGAAGCAAAGCAAGGGAGCGCATGGCACTTGTACCTATGGTGGTCGAGCAGACGAGTCGGGGCGAGCGAGCCTACGACATTTATTCTCGTTTGCTTCGCGACAATATTATTTTTCTGGGGACACCGATCGACGATCAGATCGCCAACCTGGTAATCGCCCAGATGCTGTTTCTCTCCGGTGAGGACCCGGAGAAAGATCTTCAGCTCTACATCAATTCTCCCGGGGGCTCCATCACCGCGGGTCTTGCCATCTACGACACCATGCAGTTCATTCGCAACGACGTGGTCACGTATTGCATTGGGCAGGCTGCGAGCATGGCGGCCTTTCTGCTGATGAGCGGCAACAAGGGCAAGCGCTTTGCATTGCCCAATTCGCGCATCCTGATCCACCAGCCGTCCATGGGTGGTCTGTCGGGCCAGGCGACGGATATCGATATTCACGCGCGCGAGATTCTGCGCATCCGTGAGATTACGAACAAGCTGATGTCGAAGCACACTGCGCAGCCGCTGGAACGCATTGAACGGGATGTCGAGAGAGACTTCATCATGAACGCGCAGCAGGCCAAGGAATACGGCATTATTGACGAAATCATAGACCGGCCACGCACGTGAAGGCCGTCAGGGCAAAAGGAGTTGCAGTATGAAAACGCCGAGGGGAACAGACGATACGCTCCGTTGTTCGTTCTGTCATAAATCGCAGGACGCCGTTGCTAAGTTGATCTCCTCACCGAGCGACTATCCGCGGGCATACATCTGCGATGAATGCGTCGCGGTCTGCAACTCTATTTTGGAGGACGACCGGGGCGAGACGCAGCCCGGGGCGGCCCCGGCGCACTTGCCCAAACCGCAAGAGGTCAAGGGCTTTCTGGACGAGTACGTCATCGGCCAGGAGCAAACCAAGAAGAAGCTGGCGGTAGCGGTTTACAACCATTACAAGCGTATCCAGATGAACCGGACACGCGGCAATGACGTCGAGCTTTCGAAATCCAATATTCTTCTCGTCGGCCCCACCGGAAGCGGCAAAACCCTGCTGGCGCACACCCTGGCCAAGATGCTGGATGTGCCCTTTGCCATCGTCGACGCAACCACGCTGACTGAAGCCGGCTACGTGGGCGAAGATGTGGAAAACATCATCCTCAAGTTGCTGCAGGCGGCCGATGGTGACGTGGCCAGAGCGCAAACCGGCATTATTTATATTGATGAAATCGACAAAATCGGGCGCAAAGACGAGAATCCGTCGATTACCCGGGATGTCTCCGGAGAGGGTGTGCAGCAGGCCCTGCTGAAGATCCTCGAGGGCACGGTAGCGAACGTTCCGCCCCAGGGCGGCCGCAAGCATCCCCACCAGGAGTTCACGCCGGTCGATACCACCAACATCTTGTTTATCTGCGGTGGCGCCTTCGTCGGGCTGGAACGCCTGATCGGACGCCGCGTAGGCAAGAAGGCTCTGGGCTTCAAGGCCCTGTCCGACAAGGATGCTCAGGAAGTCGGTGTTTTGCCCGCGCAACGCGACACCGAGCTTCTGCGCCAGGCGCAGCCTCAGGATCTGATCAAGTTTGGCCTTATCCCGGAGTTTGTAGGACGTCTGCCGGTGATTGGAATTCTCGACGAGCTGGATGAGGAGGCCCTGGTAGAGATTCTCACCAAGCCTCGCAACGCCATCCTCAAGCAGTACCAACGGCTCTTCGAATACGAGGGCGTAAAACTTTTGTTTGCCGAGGATGCGTCCCGGGCCGTGGCCCGCGAGGCCCTGAACCGCAAGGTCGGAGCACGCGGTTTGCGCATGATTCTTGAGGAGCTGATGCTGGATCTGATGTACCACCTGCCCAGCAACAAGAAGATCAAAGAGCTGGATATTACCGCGGAGATGGTACAGAAGCGGGATCTTTCCGTGACTCTGTTGGAGAAGGCCGGTTAGCGTTTTGTTCCGGAAACGCAGATATTTCCATGATGCAGCGGGCTTTTGCAGGCTCAGGCTTGGGTCGTTCTCACCAGGACTAAAGCCCAATCATGGCAGGATCAAGCGTTCTCGCGGGTTTGAAAACCCGCTCCCCCGGACTGAAGTCCGGGGCTGGCACGGCTTCCTCGGACTCTAGAGCCTGACGTATTCTCAATCATGTACGGCCCGACTAATCAGGTTGCGGAAAAACCCATGTTTTTGAAGGGTACGGCCTTTAGGCCGTACGTAAATGCTTTGCAATGAATCCGGCTTTAGCCGCTGAGGGGACGATTCCCTTTGAGCAGCATTTTTTCCGCAAGCGGCTAAACAGAAGTTTTTCCGCGGCCTGTTCTGTGCCCGCAGCTCGGCAGACGGACGAGATAACAGCCTTTTTCCACAAGAAAAATTGCCATCTCGCTTACCCGGCGCGCCGTGGGATGGAAGCTCGGCGTAGCGTGGTGTGAGGCTGTGCTTTTCTTTGTTTGCATCCCCTGTACACTTTCGATTCACTTTTTTCGTCTATTGATTGGTTGAAGCCCTCACGTCCGGGTCATTGGCGCAACTCCCTTTTCCTCTGTATAACGGAAATAAGTGAAAGGAAATCGCGTGACACAAGCAAAAGAAACCCGTGACAAAGGCGATCTTCGCAAGCTCCCCATGATGCCCATTCGGGACATGGTGATCTTCCCTTACATGATGACGCCCTTCGTTGTGGGGCGCGAGTCGAGCGTAAGAGCGCTGGAAGAGGCGCTGACCGGAGACCGGAAGATATTTCTCGCCACCCAGCACGACGCCGGCATCGATGAGCCGCGGCCGGAAGACATCTATTCCGTGGGAACGATCGGCAACATCGTCCAGAGCGTGAAGATGCCGGACGGCAACATCAAGGTGCTGGTGGAAGGCCTGGAGCGGGCGAAAGCCGTCGAGATGAATGACTCCGATGGCTTTTTTGTGGCCACGGTGCGGGTCGCAAACCGGCAGCTCGAAGTCAACCCGCAAATCGAGCAGGTAATGCAGCGGGTCACTTCCCTGTTTGAGCAGTACGTCAAGCTGCAGCAATCCCTGAATTACGAGACCATGATCGCCGCGGTTCGCATGGACGAGCCGGCAAAGCTTTCCGATACCATCGCCGCCAACCTGCAGCTTTCAATCGAAGAGAAGCAGGAACTGCTGGATATTTTCGACCCCAGCGAACGGCTGTCGCGGGTTGCAGACGTGCTCGATATCGAGATCGAGAAGCTGAACATGGATCGCAGCGTGCAAAGCCGGGTTAAGCGGCAGATGGAGCGCGCGCAAAAAGAGTACTACCTCAACGAGAAGATCAAGGCCATCCAAAAGGAACTGGGCCGCGGTGAGAAGAGCGAGTTCGATGAACTGCGCAAGAAGATCGAGGGCGCAGGCATGCCCAAGGACGTCTTCGATAAAGCTATTCAGGAGCTGAAAAAGCTGGAGGCGATGCCGCCCATGTCCGCGGAGTCGACTGTATCCAGAAACTACCTGGACTGGCTGCTGGCGGTGCCGTGGAAGAAGAAAAGCAAGGAAACGCGCAGCATTGATCACGCTGAAAAGGTATTGAACGCGGACCACTATGGCCTGGAGAAAATCAAGGAGCGCATTCTTGAGTTTCTGGCCGTCCGCCAGCTGGTAAAGAATCCCAAGGGGTCAATCCTCTGCTTCGTCGGGCCTCCGGGCGTCGGCAAGACCTCCCTGGGCATGTCGATCGCCAAGGCTACGGGACGCAAGTTCGTGCGCATGTCCCTGGGCGGCGTACGGGACGAGGCAGAGATCCGTGGGCATCGCCGGACCTACATTGGAGCGCTGCCGGGACAGATCATCCAGTCCATGAAGAAGGCGGGAACCAAGAACCCGGTCTTCATGCTGGACGAGGTGGATAAGATGGCCTCCGACCTGCGCGGAGATCCCGCGTCGGCGCTGCTCGAGGTGCTGGATCCGGAGCAAAACACGAGTTTTCAGGACCACTATCTCGACGTCGAATACGACCTGTCGCAGGTGCTCTTCGTGGCCACCGCGAACGTGCTGCACACCATCCCGGCGCCGCTTCAGGACCGCATGGAGATTCTGCGCCTGCACGGATATACCGAGGCGGAAAAGCTCGAGATCGCCAAGCAGTACCTGGTCAAGAAACAGCGCGAGGCCACTGGGCTTAGCGATAAGAATGCGATCTTCAGCGACGGGGCGCTGGTGGATATCATTCGCGGTTATACGCGTGAGGCAGGGGTTCGCAACCTGGAGCGCGAAATTGGGAATGTGTGCCGCAAGGTGGCGCGCCGGGTGGTCCGCAACGGCGCCAAGCACAAGGAAGACATAACCGACAGCAACGTGAACGAATTTCTGGGAGTGGCCAAGTTCCGCGACTCTCAGGTTCACGAAACCAGCGAAGTGGGCCTGGTCACTGGGCTGGCGTGGACTGAGGTGGGTGGCAGCATCCTCTCTACCGAAGTGCAGGTTCTGGATGGCAAAGGTAAGTTGACGCTGACCGGCCAACTGGGCGACGTGATGCAAGAGTCGGCCCAGGCTGCGCTTTCCTACATCCGCAGCCGGGCACAGCACCTGGGGCTGCCCAAAGACTTTTATCGCAACCTCGACATTCACGTGCATGTACCGGAGGGCGCGATTCCCAAGGACGGCCCGTCGGCAGGCATCACCATCGCTACTGCGCTGGCCAGTGCGCTGGCCAAGATACGGGTGCGGCGGGATATCGCCATGACCGGAGAGATCACTCTGCGGGGCAAGGTTCTGCCCATTGGCGGATTGAAAGAGAAGCTGCTGGCTGCTCACCGGGCCGGCATCTTCGAAGCCGTTCTACCCCGAGCCAATGAGAAGGATCTGGCGGATCTGCCGGAGAACCTGCGCAGCGTGATGAAGCTGCACTTTGTGGACCAGATGGACGAGGTCCTGAAGATTGCCCTTGAGGGTCCGTTGCCGGAGTTGCGCGAGGAGACACCCGAGGCACTGCTGGCCGCGGTTAAGCCTCCCGTGCCTGCCGGGCAACCGCACGCACAGTAAGCCAGGATGCACCTGGTTACCAAGTTCTTGCTGTCGGCGATGGCCCCGGAGCAGTTCCCTTCCGCCAGCGCGCCGGAGTTCGCCTTCCTGGGCCGCTCCAACGTGGGCAAATCTAGCCTGATCAATGGCTTGTTGGGGGAAAAGGCCGCCAAGGTTTCGTCCTCGCCTGGACGAACGCGGGCCATCAACTTTTTCGCTCTGTCCGATTCGGCGACTGCGCGGCTGCCACGCTTGCTCTTTGCCGACCTGCCGGGCTATGGCTACGCAAAAATCTCCCGCTCCATCTCCGCGGAGTGGCCTAAATTCATTAACCCCTATCTCGAAGAGCGGCCCAATTTGGTGCTGTGTATTTGCTTGGTCGACAGCAATATTCCGGTGCAGGCCAGCGACCAGCAATTGATCGCATCGCTCAAGGGAATGGGGCGTAGCTTTCTTACCGTGGGCACGAAAGCTGACCGTCTTTCCGGGAATGAAAAAACAAAGGCTCTGGCGCGGCTGAAGGAAGGTTTGGGGCTTAGCGAGATCCTGCTGTGCTCTACCAAGACCGGTGTTGGGCTGAAGGAATTGTGGGCTCAAATTTTGTCCCGGGCGGAACTCTCTACCGGTAACAAATGATGGGTGCCCCATTCAAGCCGTACTTTGGCTTGAGTGGGATTCCACCATTTGTTACGCGTAGAACCTACCACGTGTTGTAGGGCTGTCCGTCGCTGCCCGCCTGGTCCGATCCGCTATGGACGTCGGTCATGCCGGGGTCGGTCTGATCGACGTTCTGCAGTGTGTCGTCCATGGTCGGGACCCAGGTGCTGTTGCTGTGGGTGACGGGGTCGATGGGAATGACCTTGAGATAACCACCGCTGACCAGGTCATCAAGCGTCTGCGGCGCCTTTTCTTTGTCGTCGTATAAGAATCGATGGCATCGCGCATGACATGCAGGTCCTCTTTGAGGACCGCTTCGCGGGCGGCGCGAATCGATGCGACATACGCGGGGATCGCGATGGCCGCCAGAATGGCGATGATAAGCATCACCACCATCAACTCGACCAGGGTGAACCCGCGCGGGCGTGGCCGGGCAGAGCCCGTACGAGAACGAAAGCCGGATATGCTCACAAGCCTACCAATCGGAGTACTTCGTTCCATCGAGCGCTATACCTTGCGACTTGGAGGCAACATCGAAGACACTCTGCCCTCCCCAGGAGTCGCTATTGGGATCGTCCTGCATGGAGCGTAATGTCCACTCGGCTTTGCCGGTCATCGGATCCACTGGAATGCGGCGCAGAAATCTGAGCTTCTTGCCCTGTGCATCCACGCCCTTGACCAGCGTGTCGAGATCAGGCGGATAGTTGCCACTATCGGCCTTGGGTATGAAGGCATGACGGTCCGCCGCGTCTTTGTAGTGGTCGATGGCATCGCGCATCTGCCACAAGTCGTATCGCAATTCTTTTTCTTTTCGCCCTCTTCGCCTGAAAGCGGGCCAGCGGAACGACGGCGGACGCAAGAATCGCGAGGATCGCAACCGTGACGATCAACTCGACCAATGTTAGCCCCGCCTGAGGGGCTGGTGCGCTGCGCTGAGGTAAGTTGCACGGCATACAAGGGCCCTATTGCACGTGTACTACGGTTTGCGATCCAGCGATGTTGACAGGCTGTTGAGCGCTATTCTTCGCCGAAGCGCGGATGATCTGCAAGGCCGCATCTCCTGCGGCGTTGGCTTGAAAGGTTAGAAGACAGACGGTTCCCCCTCCGTTCACCCCGGCGACGCCAGGTGGACGCGATGCCGAGATGACAACATTGCCCACCCCGTCGTCGCGATGAACCAGCGCGATGGCCTGGCCATCATGACCGAGAAAGTCGCCGGTATCCACGTTGATCAATGCCAGCTTGCTGTTGTCGTAATGCAACTGCATGGGCACGGAAAAGATGTCCTGCCCGCCGGCCAGGTTGACCGCCACCTGGAATGTGCCGCCAATCTTTGGCGCATTCGGCGGCGGGGCGATTTGCAGGGTCACTGAGCCCGTAGGCGGTCCTGCCGGCGCCGTTCCCGGTGGGGCCGTTCCTGGTGTTGCCGTTCCTGGTGCCGCGGCACGGCTGCGGCCGCAGCGGGCGGCACGGGGGCATGTGACTGCAGCCCCGGCGGCAGTCCATCCGTCACGCTCGCGTGTCCATTAACCGGCGTTGAAATGCGCCGCAACTCCACGTTGGTGCCCGTACCCGTATCGATCTCCTGCAGATTCAAAGGATCGATTTCAGTGGCGCGAACCACGTGCGGGGTGAGCATGAAAATGATTTCGTCATCCTGCACTTCATGCTGGGTGGAGGCGAAGACATACTTCAGAAGCGGGAGCTCGCCGAGAAACGGCCATCCGCCAACGGAGGTGAGATCCTGCTTCTGCAGGAAGCCGCCCAATATGTTGACTTCGCCTTCTTTGAGGCGGACCACCTGATCGGCTGTGCGCTGGCTGATGATTGGTTCGGTAATGCCACCAATATTGCTCGAGCCCTGCTCCTGCGAGGAGACAATTTTGATCTTCAGCGTCACATCGCGGTCGTAGTGAACGATGGGCGTAATTTCAATCTCCACACCGACGTCCAAATAGGTGAACTGGGTGTTCACCAGGGAGCTGACGACAGCGGTCGCGGCGCCGGTCTGGTACGATCCGGTGGCCACCGGAATGCGTTCGCCAATCTTCAGGTCGGCCTTTCTGCCCATCCGTGGCCCGGATACTGGGATTTTGCAAAACCTTGGTGTCCGAGTCGGAAAGCAAAAAGTTGGCTGTCGCCGCGCCCACCGTCACCGCAAAGTTGGTGGCGTTGAGATTGGCAAGATTGTTCAAGGTCAGGTTGGTGGTGCTGCCTGTGGTGGTGGTGCCGGTAGTGGTGGTGCCGGTGGTGGTGGTGCCGGTGGTAGTGGTGGTGGCGTTGGGTGGCTGCAATTGCACGCCAAACGAGCCCGGGAGCTGAAGGCCGATGGTCCGCGTCTTGTCCCGGTTCACTTCCATCAGCGCAACGTCGACCACTACCTCGGGACGCGACTTGTCCAGATCGTTGATGAGCTTTTGCGCCAGCAGCAGTTCGTCCGGCGTCGCGCGCATCACGATGGCGCTCTGGCTCGGCACCCCGTAGAGTTTGGCATTGACCAGCAGGTTGCGCAGCGCGGTCTGAATATCGTTCAGATCGTTCTGCTGCGCCGTGTTCGCCAGATAGAACGTCTGCACCGCCTCTTCCTCCAGCTCCTGGCGCTTGGCACGAGTGTTCATCGCCACAAAGATGGTGTTCGGGGTGACCGGGTGCCAAAAGGTGCCGGAAGATACGCCAACGATGCGCAAAGCGTCTAATAGCGATACGTTGGCAATGTCTACTTGGATGCGCTTGGAGGTGTACTCGGGATCGAAGAGCACGTTGATCCCTGCCGCTTTGCCCACGGTCTGGTAGACCACCTTGCTGTCTTCCGTCATATGCAAGGTAAGCGGCTCATTGGAGATAGGCTTGAGCTGGACCGGGCTGCCCACCTCGGTGAGTTCGTCAGCCTTATTCTCGGGAATCGAGGTCTCCTGATTGGGCTTCACAGAAGAGGCCTGGTCCCTCGCCTTCTGAATATCCTGATGGGCCAGCGCGTTGCTGGGATCGATCTCGAGGGCGCGCAAGAACTCCGTGAGCGCGCCGGTGGTGTCCTTCTGGGCAAGAAGATTTTCCCCTCGCTGAACGTGGGCGACCGCCGCCGTGAAGCGCAATCTCTCGTAAGCGGTCTTATAGCGGAGATTCTTTGGTTCCAGCTTCCAGGCCTGGTAATAGTCCTCGTAAGCCGCGATGGGATCTTCTTTGGCCTCTGCTGTCTGGCCGTTGGAATAGAGTGTCTTGGCTTTGGAGGTCTTTGCGAAACAGTGACTGCTCAGGCAGAGCACCAGGATAAGCACAGGGAACAGAGCCCAATTCTTATGACGGCGATTCATCGCACTCCAGACAAGCCAAACCGCAGGTTCACTAAAGCCGTTGCGCAAGGACGACCGCCTTACAGAGATCCGCGAGGTACGGTTTCCGTGGATAGAAACCCACCTGAGGATTTGTCGCGGTCTGCACCAATCGCGAAACGGCTGGGGGAAAAATCGACGTGTCCAGAGAGTCACAACACGCGCCTTCTGCTTTGACGCAGCCGGTCCTGAATCAGCGCAAACTCGTCCCGGCTCAGGGCTTTTCTCTTGGCTAATATGGGCTGAGTATACCATTCGGGACGGCCCCACTTGTGCTCCCAACTCACGTGCTAGCATGAAGATTCGTAACCAAATGTATGCCCCGGCAACTGAGTCAAAACACTACACCGTCCCCGCAAAAATCGAAGCCGCGTGAGCCTGTGGCAGCCGGTGAGCGAGACGCTGCCGTGAACCGCGCGGCCAGCCACAATTACTTTCTGCTGGATAAATTCGAAGCCGGCGTTGCGCTCCGAGGCACAGAAGTGAAGTCCATTCGCGAGGGCAAAGCCAATCTCAAGGATGCGTACGGCATCATCAAAGACGGCGAAGCCTACCTGCTGAACGCGCATATCGGCCCCTACTCCCACGGAAGTTCTTTCAATCATGATTCGCTACGTACCCGCAAGCTATTGCTGCATCGGCAGGAACTGCAAAAGCTCATGGGGAAGACGCAACTGAAAGGGTTAACGCTCATACCTACCCGGCTTTATTTCCGGCATGGTCGCGTGAAGTGCGAGCTGGCAGTGGCCAAAGGCAAACAGGATTGGGACAAGCGGGAGACCGAACGGCGCCGCGAGGACGAACGCGAGGCGCGCGCGGCGATCGTTCGCGGCCAGCACAAGTAGCCCCTAAACATCACCATTTCATAGACTTAGGCATAATTACCCATGAAAACGAAACTTGTATCGGCTAAGCTCGACCGGGTTGCCAGCCCACTGTTGGTGATCTTCGCTCTGGATACCGCGGAGAAGAAGCAAGCGGCCAAACCGGCAATCAAGCTGTTGACGGCAAATGGGAGCGTGGCCAAAGCGGCGGCGAGCGTTCTCAGCAGCGGCGAATTCGCAGCCGGCAGCGGCGACACGGTCTTGCTACACGCCCCTGCCGGCTGCAAGGCGGAGCGAATCCTGTTGGTTGGCCTGGGCAAGCTCACCACCGCAGAGGTGCGCAAGGCGGCGGGGGCGGCGGTCCGCTTCGCCAAACCGCGTAAGCTGCGCGAGCTTTCGTTCGCCATTCCGGAGGGGCTCGATGCCGCAGCGGCCACGCGGGCCCTGGTTGAAGGCGCCTATATCGGCGACTTCGATCCGGATACCTATCGTTCGGACCGCAAGGACCAGAGTATTGAGCAACTCACCATCGTCGCCGGTGGCGGGGTTAAGGAGGCTGTCCTCGAGGCTGGCTTGCGGGAAGGCGTAATTCTGGGCGAGGCGCAGAACTTTACCCGCTCCCTGGTCAATGAGCCGGGCAACGTAATGACGCCTACCGTGCTGGGTCAGAAGGCCGCGGAAATGTGCGCGCAATACGGGCTGAGCTGCGAAGTGTATGGTGCGGACAAAATAAAGGAATTGAAGATGGGCGCCTTCTGGGGGGTGACGAAGGGGTCGCAGGAGCCGCCGGCCCTGATCGTCATGAGCTACGAGCCCAAGGGTGCGCCTGCCACGCCGGTGCTTGGCCTGGTGGGTAAAGGCATTACCTTCGATACCGGCGGCATCTCCATCAAGTCCGCGGACGGCATGGAGAAAATGAAGTACGACATGGCGGGCGGCGCGGCGATGATCGGCGCCATGCAGGCCATCGCTCAGTTGAAGCCGGCGGTCAAGGTAATTGGCATTGTGTGCGCGGCGGAGAACATGCCTTCGGGCACCGCGATGAAGCCGGGAGACATCCAGATCGCGATGTCCGGCAAGAGCATTGAGATCATCAACACCGATGCGGAAGGGCGGCTGGTGCTGGCAGATGGGCTGGCTTACGCGCGGCAATTGGGCGCGACCCACTTGATCGATGCCGCGACCCTGACGGGCGCCTGCGTGGTTGCGCTGGGCACGGTCAACGCGGGCAGCTTCTCGAATGACGACGAGGCTTACCGGCATTTCACCGATGCGTCGCAGATTTCGGGTGAGCGTTTCTGGCGTCTTCCGGTCGAGGACGAGTACAAAGAGTTTATTAAATCCAACATCGCGGACATTATGAACACCGGCGGAAGCCGCTGGGGCGGGGCCATCACTGCCGCCATGTTCTTGAAAGAATTTGCGGAGGACACTCCGTGGATACACCTGGATATCGCTGGTCTGGCCTGGTCGGAGGAAGCGAAGCCGTGGATGGCCAAGGGGCCTTCCGGGTTCGCGGTGCGCACCATCACCGAGTGGGTGCGCAGCTACGCCAAGTGAGATAGCTCAGGGGCTGTGAAGGTTGTGGGAAAACCGGGGGAGGGACCTGCTGTTTCTTCCCCCGGTCGGACACCTTCCTAGGAAACTGCTCTTATGGGTTGTTTCTCCTGGGTGTATTTCTGAGATGGCTTACCTTGGCTGAATTCCCTAATAAGCCGCTGGTTGAACGCCGGGAGGTCGTCCGGCTTGCGGCTGGTGGTGAGGTTTTCGTCTGTGACCACCTCTTCATCAACCCAGTGACCGCCGGCGTTGCGAATGTCCGTGCGGATGGACGGCCAGGAGGTGAGAGTCTTTTTCTTGAAAACCCCTGCCTCGACCAGCATCCAGGGCCCGTGACAAATGGCGCCGATCGGCTTGCCCGAGTTGAAGAAATCAGTTACAAAGGCAACTGCCTTGGGCTCCATACGAAGCTTGTCGGGATTGATTTGACCGCCCGGCAAGACAAGTCCGTCGTACTCGGAAGGCTTCGCTTCATCCAGAGTCCTGTCGACCTTGGTGTTCTCACCCCAGTCGGTAAACTTCCAGCCCTTGATTTGGCCTGATTTGGGAGAAATCACGTGCACCGTGGCTCCAGCCTCTTCCAGAGCCTTCTTGGGTTCCGTTAACTCCACTTGTTCGAACCCGTCTGTAGCCACGATCGCGATTTTCTTTCCTTGTAATTTTGTATCCATGTTTTAAACCCCTCGATTGCACTTCGTACTACTTAATAAGAGGCTCATTCTCGAACGCTCGTTGCCCGCAGCAGCCGATCGTTAAATTTCATCAACATCGTTAAATCTAGATGAACATTGATGGTTAGCGGGCATCTCGTGGCATGCTATTCGACAACCCATCCTGTGGAGGATCCCGATGTCTCATCGAAAGAACTTTGCCGTTTCCGCTGCTGCGATTTTGTCAGCTGGTGACTTTGCTGACCTCTTGCAATTCCTCGTCCAATACGGTCGCGCTGAACGGAGCCGGCAGCACCTTCGTTTATCCGGTGATGGGTCGCTGGATTCAAGACTTCCAGCAATCTCATGCGAATGTACGGATCAACTACCAGTCCATCGGAAGCGGCGGTGGGATTCAGCAGGTGAAGTCGGGAACCGTTGATTTCGGCGCCTCAGATGCACCCCTGTCAGACCAGGATCTGGCGCAGATGGCTCCGGTAATCCAAATTCCGGAATCGGCCGGGCCGGTATGCGTCACCTATAACCTGGATGGTTTGCAGAAGCCTCTGCAGCTCTCTTCCGATGCGCTTGCGGGAATCTTCCTGGGCAAAATAACAAGTTGGCAGGATCCCCTGCTGAAAAAGGACAATCCAGGACAGAAGCTGCCAAATTCGAAGATCACCGTGGTTCACCGTGCCGAGGGCAGCGGCACCACCGCTGCCTTCACCACGTATCTTTCCGCGGTTAGCCCGGAATGGTCACAGCAGGTCAGCAAAGGTACATCGGTGAAGTGGCCAACGGGACTCGGCGCCAAGGGCAGCGAAGGAGTTACCGGCCAGGTGAAGCAATCGCCCGGCGCTATCAGCTACGTCGAACTGACGTATGCGACCCAGAACAAGCTGCCGGTGGCGGCGATCAAAAATCAGGCCGGAAATTATGTACTACCCAGCACCGCCGGGACAACGGCAGCCATCGATGCGTTCAAAGATCAGCTGGCGAGGGACCCTCGTACACCGATCGCCAACCCACCAGCATCCGCGACCGATGCATATCCTATTTCCACTCTGACCTTCCTGATCATCCCAAAAGACGGCAAGGATGCACAGAAGCGCTCGGCGTTGAAGCAGTTCCTTTCGTATGTGGTGACGGATGGGCAGCAGGTGACGGCCGGTCTGAACTACGCTCCTCTTCCGGACGCAGTCAAACAGCAGAATGTGCAGACACTAAGCCAACTGACGGTCAACGGTGGTCCGATTCAATAGCCTGTGTCCTAACAGGACCCAATAGGAACTGGACGGGTGCCCCAGGTTCGCACCAGTCCAGTTCCTACTACGCCTGTCCAGTGGGGCGTTATTCAAGTGATTTGGTAATAACGAGACTACATGGCATCCGGGACTGCGACTCCTAGCCAATCAAGGCAGCGGACCAAAGCGCGTTCGGCAACCGCGGCGGTGGCAAGTAAGAACTGCCGCCGTGCGGGATCCTCTTCGGTGAGGATGTGATGACGGTGATAGAAATTGTTGAACAGCTGCGCCAGCTGGAAAGCATGCTTGGCCAGGTATGCCGGTTCAGCGGCTGCAATGCACTGCTCCAACAGTAGGCTGAGCCTCGAAGCCATGATCCACAATTCCCAAAGGCCGGCGGCCCCTTCGCCCTCGAAGTAGTCCGCGGCATTCACTTGCTGGAGCGCTGCCTCAGGCGTGGTTCCAGCCTTGCGAAAAATATTGCGGGCGCGCACCACGGCGTATTGCACGTACGGACCAGTCTCTCCTTCGAAACTGAGCGCCTCCTTGAAATCAAAGGCGATGACGCTGTTGCGGGTGAATTTGAGCATGAAGTAGCGCAAGGCGCCCACCGCGATCTGGTGCGCGATTCCCTGCCTCTCCTCCTGGCTGCGCTGCGGGTGGCGGCTGTCGACTTCTTCTTTCGCGGCCGCCTGTGAGCCGGTCCAGCAGCGCATCTGCCTTCACCCCAAAGCCCTTGCGTCCGGAAACCTCAATGTAAGAACGGCCCTGGTCTTCCTCAGAAATCTGATAGCCCAGTTCGAGTGCGCAGCGCGGCGTCAGCGCGACCATTTCGTAAGAAAAATGAACGTAGTGCTCCGCCGCTTCGGTGTATCCCAAACCACGCAAAGCTTCAATCACGTTTGACTGGGGATCGGCCTGGCGGCTGTCGATGACGTTGTAAATCGCCTGCGCACCCCCGAAGTCAGGATGATGCGCCTCGCCCGCCTCGGTTGAGATCCAGCATGTGTGATCGTTGTAGGCAAAGAAACGCGCGTAGCCGAAATCACGGCCCAACAGGCCGAACTTCCATAGGTGATAGGCGATGTCCTTTCCTACATAGGTAACGGTTCCGTTGGAACGGACGATCACCTTGGCATCTTCGTCAACCGCCCCGTTGTCTTCTGCGCTGGGGGCAGCCGTCGAGGCTCGGCGCATGACCCAGCAGCCCTGGTTCTTGCCTTCAGTCTCCAGATAGAGGACGCCCTTGGCTTTCAACTGGGCAAAGGCGAGGTCCCAGAACTTGAGATGGAGGATCTCACTTTCGCGGGGCAGGAAATCATATTCGATCCCCAGGCGCAGCATGGTCTCCAGATGCCGCCGTAAGACGGCGGTGGAGAGCAAATCGGCGATTTCCGCCGTCTCGTTGCCCCCGGCTTCAATGGCGTGCAGGGTTTCCAGGCGGATATTCTTCCGCACCTGCTTCTCCGCATCCGAAGCCTCGTACCACTGAGAAACACGCGCATAAAGGTCCCAGCAGTAGTCGTCAATGCGTTGCCCCCTGGCGGTGAGATCGGCCATCAACTGCTTCACCCCGGCGAGATGGTAACCCTCAAGGTGGGTCAAGCCGACCACTACATCGGCAACCTGGACGCCGGTGTTATCGATGTAGTTCTGCACGTCCACCCGCTGCCCGGCGGCGCGCAGCAGGCGCACGAAGGTGTCGCCCAGGATGGCGTTGCGCAAGTGACCGATGTGCGCTGCCTTGTTGGGGTTGATGCTGGTGTGCTCGACCAGGGAATGAAGATGGCTCTGTTCTTCCGTTGTGTCGTCGCGGGCGATCAGTTGCGCGGCCGCCTGGCGGTCAAGCTTGCCATTGATATAGCCGGCGCCGGCCACGGCAAACGAGGCGAAACCTTCCAGCGGCAGCAGGTCGGCAACCAGTTCCCCGGCGATCGCGCGCGGCGATCGCTTGAGCCGGCGAGCCAGCTCAAAGGCAACTGGCAGCGCATACTCGCCCATCTCCAGATCGGGCGGCTGCTCGATGGCGATGTGCGGGAGTTCAACCTGGTATTTGGCCTGAAGTACTGAGCGGAGGCGCTCGCGAAGAAGTCTCTGCTGTTTGCGATACACGCAAAACCCCTGATTTTCTTGCCGATTCTAGCAGAATGCCCAGGCCATGAATGGCCTGTTAAGATTGAAGTGGGTGCAGCATCTGCGATGCACTCGCTTCACCGCCTTGCCCATGTCCGATACCCCTAGCTTTTACATCACTACCCCGATCTACTATGTGAATGCCCGGCCGCACATCGGTCACGCATACACCACGATCGTTGCCGACGCAATCGCCCGGCGCAAGCGCGCCCAGGGCTTTGAAACCTGGCTTCTGACCGGGACCGACGAACACGGGCAGAAGATCGAGCGCTCCGCCCGGGCGGCAGGACAAACGCCACAGGAGTTTGCTACCGCCGTCTCCAGCCAGTTCCGCGCCCTGTGGGACCGCATGGGGCTGAGCTACGACGACTACATTCGGACCACGGAGGAACGCCACCGCAAGGGCGTGCAAAAGCTCTTCCAGGTATTGCAGGAGCGCGGCTTTATCTACAAGGGCAGCTATACCGGCCAGTACTGCGTCTCCGACGAGCTGTACGTCGATGCGCCGCCGGGCTCGCCCTGCCCCGATTGTGGGCGCATCACGGAGACGGTGAGCGAGGAAAATTACTTCTTCAAACTCTCCGCCTTCGAGCGCAAGCTGCTGGAGCTATACGAAGAGAATCCACAGTTCATTCGCCCTGAGGCGCGGCGCAACGAGGTCCTCTCCTTCGTGCGCGGAGGCTTGAAAGACCTGTCGATCAGCCGCACCAGCTTCGACTGGGGCATTCCCGTGCCGGGCGACGAAAAGCACGTGATTTATGTGTGGATGGATGCGCTGGCCAACTACATCACCGCGCTCGGCTATGGCAGCGATGCACCCCAGGATCAGCAGCGCTTCGCTCGCTTTTGGCCCGCCGACGTGCAACTGGTGGGCAAGGAGATCATCCGCTTTCACTGCGTCTACTGGCCTGCGTTCCTCATGGCCGCAGACCTGCCGCTACCCAAGAGCGTGGTAGCCCACGGCTGGCTGCTTTTTGAGCAGAGCAAGATGTCCAAGTCGCGGGGAAACATCGTGCGCGCAGAAACCATCGTGGAGACGCTGGGAGCCGATGCGTTGCGCTACTTCCTGCTGCGCGAAGTGGTCTTCGGGCAGGACGGCAGCTTCTCTTTTGATGCCCTGGTGCAGCGCTACAACGCGGACCTGGCCAACGGGTACGGCAACCTGACCAGCCGGATCCTGGCCATGATCACCAAATACTTCGACGGAGCCGTGCCGGCGGGAGAGTCCGAGCCCCGCATCGTTGCTGCCGCTGACACTGCCGCGCGCGAGTTTGCCCAGCACTTCGAAGCTCTTGATTTTTCCCGGGCGCTTGAAGCTTTGTGGGCTTTCGTCGCCGTGGTCGACGGCTACATCACGGAAAAGGCTCCCTGGAAATTGGGTGCTGCGCAGGATGCGCCTGCTCACAGTTTGCTGGCATCCATTCTCTATACATGCGCCGAAGCCTTGCGCATCATCACGGCTCTGGCCTATCCCGTTCTACCCGAGGCCGCCACGCGCATCTGGGCGCAGCTCGGACTCGGGCGATATTGCTCATGCAGACCTTAAGGATCTGCACTGGGGTCAATTGGCGCCAGGAACCAAACTCGGTCAGTTGGGCCCCATCTTTCCCCGGGCAGAAAAGGACACGGTCGAACGCATGAACGAACTGGAGACGAAGAACACCGGCAAGAGCGTAGAAGCAGAGCCCGCGGTTGCGGAAGCTGCAGTAGTCGTCCACGCGCCGGCCGCCGCCGGAACCAGCCCCCGCGCCCACTCCTGTGGCGGAGAAGCAGGCGACAGCCATCGCAGCGTCAGCAGCAACCGAAGGCGTCGTGGCCAAGGCGCCGGCAGCGCTGACGCCGGCAGCATCTGTGGGGACTGCGCGCTCCGCCCGCGCCACCGGCGGACAAACCCGAAACCATCACCATCGACGACTTCGCCAAAGTCGAGCTGCGCGTGGCACAAGTGCTGGTAGCGGAGCCAGTGAAGGGCGCCGACCGGCTTTTGCGGCTGGAAGTGAACCTGGGCTATGAAGTGCGGCAGATTGTCGCTGGAATCGCCGGCGCCTACGAGCCGGAGAAGCTCATCGGCCGCAAGGTGGTGATTGTGGCCAATCTGCAACCCAGAAAGTTGCGCGGCCTGGAGTCGAATGGAATGATCGTAGCGGCATCGCTGGGAGAGAAAGGCAAGCCCGTTCTGGCCGGCTTTCTGGAAGATATCGAAATAGGCGCGCGGCTCAAGTAAATCTGTATCCTTTCCCATCGACAGGGAAGAGAGGGAGTGGCGCTGGTCGACTCACACGCACATCTGGATAGCCCGCGGTATGACGCCGATCGGGAGGAACTGCTGCAGCGGGCCTGGCAGCAGGGGGTGCGCACCGTCCTGTCTATTGGCATCGGCGAGGGGCCCGACACCATGCAGCAGGCGCTGGAATTAAGCCGAAGCTATGCCGGCAAGCCGGGGATCCCCCGGGTCCTGGCCACGGCTGGAATCCATCCCCATGAGGCTCAGCTGGCTGACCAGGCCGCTTTGGCGAAACTGGACGATTTGTTGGCCAACCCGGATGTACTGGCCGTAGGCGAGATCGGACTGGATTATTATTATGACCACTCGCCTCGGCCGCAGCAGAAGCAGGCCTTTGCGCAACAAATGGAGCTGGCCGCAGCCAAGCGGCGCCCGATCATCATCCATTGCCGGCCTTCCGAGGGCAGCAGCGACGCCTGGGACGACACACTGGAGATGATTGAGACTGCCTGGGTCCAGACCAACCTGGGCGGCATCCTGCATTGTTTTACCGGCGAATGGGAGCATGCCAGGCGAGCCTTGGATTGCGGATTTCTCATCTCATTTGCAGGCAACATCACCTTTCCCCGGGCAGAAAATATACGCGAGGTGGCAGCCAGGGTACCGTTGGACCGGATGCTGATTGAAACCGATGCCCCGTTTCTTGCGCCGCTTCCTTATCGCGGCAAGCGCAACGAGCCGGCGTGGGTGGGCCGGGTAGCAGACAAGGTAGCGGAGGTGCGCGGCATTACGTCCGGGGAGGTCGCTTCCAGTACGGCCAACAACTTCTTCCGTTTTTTTGGCGTAGCGCCGGACGCGGGGTCGTAAGTTCGGGGTCAGCAACAGCTTTTGCGCTCATAATCGAGGAAGGACAGCACCATGGCGGCAGACAACTCGTTCGACGTAATCAGCAAGGTCGACGTTCAGGAAGTAAAAAATGCGATGGACCAGGCCATCAAGGAAGTGCGGACTCGGTTCGATCTCAAAGACTCGCACTCCGAAATCAAGCTGCTGGAAGGGGACGAGGCCATTGAGCTGGCCTCCTCGGACCAGTACAAGCTCAAGGCCGTCACCGAGATTCTGCAGCAAAAGTTCGTCAAGCGCGGTGTTTCCTTGAAGGCGCTCGAATATGGCAAGATCGAACCGGCATCGGGGTCCAGCGTACGGCAGAAGATCACCCTGCAGCAGGGGATCCCCGGAGAAAAGGCCAAAGAGATCGTTAAGCTGATCAAGGAATCAAAGAAAAAGGTCCAGGCATCTATTCAGGGCGATACGGTACGCATAACGGGCAAGGATCGCGATACCCTACAGGAGACGATTGCACTGCTCAAGGGTCATGACTTCGGCATCGACATGCAGTTCACCAATTACCGGTCGAACTAGGTCCTGTTTGACAGGGATGGTATAAAGCAATTTTGTGTCGCAATACCGGTGCAGAGTATTTCTGAGTTCAAGAACCAGCACCTGGAGAGTGAGTGAGCACACAAGCGATAGCGACGGCGAAGGAAGTCTTCGACCTGCTGCGCGAAGACTTGAGCGCCATCGAGGGCGAGTTGGTGCGCGACGCCGTCTCCAGCGTGGGGGCGATCACCGATATCGCCGACCACTTGCGCGAAGGCGGCGGCAAACGCATTCGCCCTTCCCTGCTGTTGCTGGCGGCAAAATCGCTCGGCTACCACGGTCACGGCATGGTGCGGCTGGGCGCGGTGGTGGAGATGGTGCACACCGCAACCCTGGTGCACGATGACATCATCGACGGAGCCGACACCCGCCGCGGCCGGCCTTCCGCCAACACCACCTGGGGCAATTCAAAATGTGTCCTCGCAGGTGACTGGCTCTACATGCAGGCCTTCCACATCGCCCTGCAGGAGCGCAAGTTCAAGGTTCTGGATCTGTTGATCGGCCTCACCCAGCAGATGGTCGAGGGCGAGTTCGTGCAGATGGAAAAGCTGGGACGGGTGGTCGGCGAAGCTGAATACTACGATCTAATCGACCGCAAGACGGCATGCCTGTTCGACGTCTCGATGCGCCTGGGCGCTGTCCTGGCTGGAGCCAGCGATGAGCTCGAGGAACAGTTGGGGGAGTACGGCCGCAACCTGGGTATCGCCTTTCAGATCGTGGATGACGTGCTCGACCTGACGGCCACCGAGCGGGTGCTGGGCAAGCCGGTAGCCAGTGATTTGCGCGAGGGTAAGGCCACGCTGGCCGTGGTCCATGCCCTGGAGCACGGAACGCCCAGCGAGCACGAGGCCATTCGCAGGGTGCTCGAAGATCTTAGCTTCGATCGCACCAGCCATGCGGAAGTGCTGGCCATCCTGGAGCGGCACGGGTCGGTGCAATATGCCTTGACCGCCGCCTTCCAATACGCCGAAGTTGCCCGCGCGGCCATCGCCGGGCTGCCGGAATCTGACTACAAGCGGGCTCTGCTCTGGATGCCCGATTTCGTCGTCGCTCGCGACAAGTGACCGGCCGATAACGGAAATGGAAACCCCGGCGGCCATCCCCATTCGCGTGCTGGTCGCCAAGCCAGGTTTAGATGGTCACGACCGAGGCGCTAAAGTCATCGCCCGGGCCCTGCGGGACGCCGGGATGGAAGTGATCTACACCGGTCTGCGCCAGACCCCGGAAATGATCGTCAATGCCGCCCTGCAGGAGGATGTGGACTGTATCGGGCTGAGCATCCTCTCCGGTGCGCACAACGTAATTGTTCCGCGCGTCCTGGGCCTGCTCAAAGAGCGGGCTGCGGACGATATTCTGGTTGTTCTGGGCGGGACCATCCCCAGGCAGGACATTGCAGCCCTGAAGGCGTTGGGGGTGGCCGAGGTCTTCGGGCCGGGCACATCCCTCGAAAGTACCGTGGCCTTCATCCGCACCCACATCAAGCCGCGCGGCATCCCCATCTACTGAACCCCAGCCTGCGACCGGTTGGTTGGAACTGCCCATCCTGTCCCTACGATGCCTCCTCTACCGGCAACAAATGATGGGTGCCCCATTCAAGCCCGGTTTTGGCTTGAGTGGGATTCCACGAACCTCGATGGCTGACTGTCTCATTTGTTACCGGTAAAGAGAGGCATCTGTTAGGGATAGAGAGGGTAGCTAGGCCAGGAGGAAGCTACCCTGCTCAATTCGTCACCATATATGTGTCAAATAAAACGAGCTATGCATCGCATGAATACCCCGGAAGAGTAAGAGCTGTGCGGCTTTTGTTGTATACGTAACTGATATTGTTATATATATCGAAAATGACGGCTTAATGATCACAGCGATGGATCCCTAACGGGATGAATCCACAGGTTATCCACACTGTGGATAACCTAGTAAGTTACCGGCGGGGAAACCTTCGTAGAAAGCCGATAAGACCGCCTTAGCAGGGTGTAACCCACCCCGTTCAGGGCCAGCACCGCCAGGCCGGCGAGCAGAAAGCTCGGCGTCTGCAGTTTGAAGCCGAACCAGGCCACCCAGCAGGTGAGCAGGTGCAGCAGAAGGATCCAGGCCGAGCGAAGCCCACGGAGATCGTACGACGCGACGATGAACCAGGGGAGCACGCCAAAGTAAAACGGCCACCCATACTCCACCAGCCGGTCCGCACTCGCCCCGAGGAGCGGTGCCATTAAGATGCTGATGACTCCGTAGACGGCGCATAAACGGAAAACAATAATCATGCCGGGAGTGAGCCCGGGATCCTGCCCCCGACCGGAGAGGAGGGGGACCATCCTCCGCCATAGGACCACTGCCAGGGCAGGGCCG
Source organism: uncultured Acidobacteriaceae bacterium (assembly GCA_963785315.1). Lineage (GTDB taxonomy): Bacteria > Acidobacteriota > Terriglobia > Terriglobales > Acidobacteriaceae > PALSA-350. Next base: position 945,230 of record CAWAUX010000005.1, read on the forward strand.
ATCCCGAAGATGCCGAACCAGGCGAGGAGGAGGCGGCCAGGTCCCCATGCAGAGGGCTGGCACACTCCGACCTCTCGGATGGCGCCCAAAGAATGGGGCAGCGCCGCGACCCAGACGGGGCTGCACTCTGGCAGCGTATTGCTCCACAGGGGTAACCCGAGAACATTCTTGAAGAAACTCCAGAAGAGCTTGCCCAGGATGTAAGCTCCGCCGCCCAGGCCGTGAACACTGGCAGGGCCTGATTGGCCGTAGTGCCGGCTGACCACAAGGCCGGCGGCCATGGCCAGAAACCCGACGCCGGCGGTGCGCAGCGGAATGCGCCGCCAGCAGGCGAAAAGCAGACAGAGGGCCAGCAGAAGCGTGGACTCGCGCGCCAGGTAGGCGGGAAACAGCAGCAACAAGCCCAGTCCGTTTTGGCCAAAGAGCAGGCAGAGCAGAATCGCCGCCAGGATGGTGGCATGCAGCAGGTCGGGCAGATAGTAATCGTGGAAAATATCGGCCCAAAAAGGGAGCAGGAAAACTCCGGCAAAGATCGCAATGGGAGCCCGCCACGACCATAGAAGCCCGGCAACCAGGGCGATCAACGCCACCAGGCAGACGATGCCCAGGAGCAAGAAGCCGGTGTCGACGCCGAGTCCGGTGACACGGCCCAGCCAGCCGGCCGCGGCCGGGCCCAGAATACGTGCGGAGAAAGGTGTAGGGACAGCGTTCCGCTGGCCGAGCGCGAGCAGACGGTACTGGCCCGCATCGGGCGCGTAGATGGCGCCTGGCAGGCCAAGCAGGATGGCAAAGCACAGGCACCCGGCAGGAAAAAGCAGGGCGCGGGACATGAATGCAGGTTAGATCATTTCTTCCGCCGGGGTAATAAGCGAGCAGATGCGCGGGTGCTCAGGATGGGCTAAGAAGGAATTGCTGCAGAACGGCCGCATACTTTTGCGGCAATGGCACCTTGTGCAACGACCGGTTGACCGTAACGTGGGTGGTTTCGCCTTCAGCGAGGAGGGTGATCCGGGAGCCATCGCTCTCTGGACGGAGCAGGCGATAGCCGAACTTAATGACACTGCGGCGCATGGCTAGAATGCTGGTTTCAAGCAGCAGCTCGTCGTCATACCGCGCGGGTGATTTGTAGCGGCAGTTGGCTTCGACGACCGGGATGTGGCAATCGTCGTCGATCTCCATCTGTTTGTAGTGGAAGCCAAGCTGGCGCAGCAGTTCGACTCGGCCGACCTCGAACCAAACGAAGAAGTTGGCGTAGTAAACGACTCCCATCTGGTCGGTTTCGGCATAGCGAACGCGGATTTTGGTCTGGGAAACTGGCATGGGTGAGCTAAGTGTAGCGGAGAGAGGGACCGACGGATGACCGAAAGACCGGAACTGTTTGCCTAGTCATCGGCCTCTCCGGGGATGGAATGCACGCCCCCACACTAGGGCTAAAAACAGGCTGCGGAAAAACTCGCTGTTGGGTAGCCCCGGACTCTCGTCGAGCTGTGCCAGCCCCGGACTTCAGTCCGGGAAGCGGGTTTTCAAACCCGCGTGAAACGCTCCGATAGATCAATTTGGGGGCTTTTAGCCCTGGTGGTGGGACGTCAAACTCCGTCCAAAAAACGCTAGGTCATGAAAAACGTGCGTGTTGATGGGCAGCTAGAGGGATTCTCACCAGGGCCGGTCATGGCGAGATAAAGCGTTCTCGCGGGTTTGGAAACCCGCTTCCCCGGACTTCAAGTCCGGGGCTGGCACATGGGAAGGAAAAAGCGCAGGGCTAAAGATGTGGTTTAAGGGCACGGCTGAAGCCGTGCCCTTCGTTAAGAGAGTTTTCCAGCCTACGGTTTGAGCTTAGTGAAGACCTGGAGCTTCGAGATGTCGTTGAACATTACGAAAGCGGCGAAGATCAGGAGCACGACGAAGGCTGCCTGATAGATCCGCTCCTTGAACTCCTGATTCAGATCGCGGCGCATCACCCCTTCAATCAACAGCAGAACAATCACTCCCCCATCCAGAATCGGAATGGGCAGAAGATTGAAGATGCCGAGATTGAGACTGATGATGGACATGAGCCCGATAATCGGTTGCCAGCCGGGCTCCTCTACCGCGAGGCCGGTTTGCCGGGCGATGCCAATCGGCCCACTCAAGTCCTGCACCGCAAAGCGGCGGGTCACCATGCGCTCAAGAACTTCAAGGATCAACCCGGAATAGCGCAGGTTGAAATGAACCGATTGCTTCAGGGCCTGCGGCAATGGTAGCTGCTGAATCTTGAACGGCGGCAGGTTGGGAGCAAAACCAATCCGATAGAGCTTGTGTCCATTGCCGGCGTCGGCCATAACCGGCTGCAAATCGACCTGAAACGTTTTTCCATCTCGCAGGGCGGTCAATTGGATGGGGCGGCCATTATCCTGCTGCAGAAAGGCGAGCATGGCGTCCACCGAGTGGAGGGTCAACCCGTTCACCGAAAGAATCTGGTCGCCGGGCTTCAGCCCTGCCTTGGCAGCCGGCATTCCGGGCTCAATCTGGCGGACGCGGACCGGGTAGTCCTGCATGCGGGGCACAAAACCGACCGTGTCGAAATCGAAGTCGTCCGATCCGTGGGGATTGGGAACCATTAACTGGGTGCTGACGGTCTGCCCATCGCGCCTGACATCAACGGGGACGATTTGTCCTACGTTGAGCGCCGCGCGAATCGAAACCTGCTCCCAGGTTGGGTTGTTGACATTATCGAAGCGAGTGATGACATCGCCCGCCTTGAGTCCGGCGGTGGAGGCGGCGGTGTGGTCGGAAACAAAATCAATATTGGCCGCCTCGGCGCGAAAGGCTTCCACCTCGTTATGCATCATGTAGAAACCGGTCATGAGCAGGAGAGCAAGCAGGAAGTTCGCTACCGGACCCGCGAGACCAATGAGGATGCGCTGCCAGCGGGGATGGGCGTTGAATTCAGCCGGATCACCGGTGGACTCTTCACCCGGTTGTTCTCCCGACATTTTGACGTAGCCGCCAAGGGGCAAAAGGCTGAGCCGGTAGTCGGTATCTCCGTGACGGAAACCGAAAAGACGTTTGCCAAACCCAATGGAGAAGACTTCGACCCGCACGCCACACAACTTGGCGACGGCGAAGTGGCCGAACTCGTGCACCAGAACCATAATGCCAAGCACAACGAGCATGGAAACCGTGCTGGTTAGGAAAAAGGACATAGTAATCCGCTCATTTACCTCTCTGCCGGATCCAGCGCGGGTTGCCGGGGCACCGAACTACCGGAGTATTGACTGGGATGAACCGCCTGCGGTGAGCATACTTCCACGCTAACGGTGAACTTTACCGCAACGATTAGATGCGTTCCTCTGGCCCAAAGCGCCGGTATCGAAAAAATTCAACGGAGCGCAGGTGAAAACCCTGACACCACGCTGTGTGCGATCCGCCGCGCTTCCTCATCGAGCTGAAGGACTTCCTGGATGGTTTCAGGATGCCTCGGCGGCGTTGTCTCAAGAACTTGCTCAATTGTACGCGGGATGCCGGTAAAGGGAATGGTGCCTTCGAGGAATGCCCCCACTGCGACCTCGTCCGCGGCATTGAGCGCGATGCAGGCCGCGCCCCCGGATTCAGCCGCCTGGTAGGCCAGGCGAAGACAGGGAAACCGTTCAAAATCAGGAGGCTGGAAGCTCAGTTGTCCGAGCGTCTCCATATCAAAAGTGAGTTCGCTTGGAACCCGCTCGGGAAAGCTCAGGGCGTACAGAATGGGCAGGCGCATATCAGTAACAGAAATCTGCGCCAGGATGCTGCCATCCACAAACTCCACCAGCGAATGTACGGTCGATTGCGGATGCACAGTGACCCGGACGGCGGACGGAGCGAGATCGAAGAGACGGCAGGCTTCGATGATCTCCAGGCCCTTATTGAGCATGGTGGCGGAGTCGATGGTCACCCGCCGGCCCATGACCCAGGTGGGATGGCGTAGCGCCTGCTCCACCGTAACGTGCTGGAACTGATCCAGCGGGAGCTGGCGGAAGGGGCCGCCGGAAGCGGTGAGCCAGATGCGGCGAACTTCCTGCGCAGCTCCTCCACGGAGGCACTGGTGGATGGCATTGTGCTCGGAATCGATGGGCAGAAGGGGCACGTTCCCGCGGTGCGCCATCCGGATAAGGATCTCTCCCGCGGCGACCATGGCCTCTTTGTTGGCCAGGCCGACGGGTTTGCCTGCGGCGACGGCGGCGTAGGTGGCCTCGAGTCCTGCCAGGCCGACGATCGCCGAGACCACGAAATCTACCCGGGATAAGGTAGCCGCATGCACTGTTCCCGCGGTGCCATGGACCACCTCGATGCCGCCCAGGCCGGCTGCCTTAAGCCGCGAGGCCAGGTCGCTAGCCAGAGCTTCGGTGGCCATCGAGACCACCAGCGGGCGCCAGCGCCGGCATTGGGCAAAGGCCAGATCCACGTTGGCGCCGGCAGCCAGCGAAGCGACCGCGAAGCGCTCCGGATAACGCTCAATGATAGAGAGGGTGCTGGTTCCGATGGACCCGGTCGAACCGAGGATGCAGATGTGCTTCAACGCAAGCTGACCCGATCAAAAATACTGCTGAATCCATTGAGCGTACCACAGCACTGGTGCGGCCAGCAGGAGGGCGTCGATGCGGTCCAGGATGCCTCCGTGGCCGGGAAGCATGGCGCCTGAATCCTTCACCCCGGCGCCTCGCTTGATTGCGGACTCAACCAAATCGCCCACCTGGGCGAAGAGATTCACAACCACGGCCAGCCCCAGCCAGTGAGCCAGTGAACCGGCAAAATGCAGGGTGGAAATCGATCGAGAGAGCGCTACCAGCGCTGCGGCGATGAGCAGGCCGCCGCCAAGCGAGGCGGCGCTTCCCTCCCAGCTTTTATTGGGGCTGATGCGCGGAGCAAGTTTGCTGCGCCCGAAGTTTCGGCCGACATAAAGGGCGGCGGTGTCGCCCGTCCACACGATACAGAACAGGAACACCAGGAGCGAAGGAGCCATCGTGCTGAGCCCATAGCAGTGGCACGGTTGCCAGGGTCAGCCCGATGTAGATCAGGGCGAAGACCGAGAAGGCGGTATCGGGTAGCACTCGCTCCAGAGGGGAGCGAAAGCTGCACACCAGCAGCAATACCAGGCTGCAGATGCCGATCACCGGGAGGAGCAGAAAGGGATGGTAGAAGATCGCGCCGAAGAGAAGCGCGATGGCAATCAACAGCAGGGGGCGTGGGATGCGCGACCCGTGCGCGTCGGCGATGGAGATGTATTCCCAGGTAGCCAGTTCAGCTACCAAAGCGGTCGCTACGACCACCAGTAAAAAAGATCCCCTCAGAAGCAGCAGCAGAACCAGGGGGACGAGAACAGCCGCCGTGATGACCCGTTTCATTCTTTAAAGAAGATACACGACCTGCTATGATCTAGCTTAAGCTAGCTTGAGGTATCGATGACTGAAATAGGAGCGTTCGAGGCAAAAAACAAGTTGAGTGCGCTGTTGGATAGGGTGGAACAAGGGGAAGAGATCGTCATTACCCGCCACGGCAGGCCGGTGGCCAGACTAGTGCCCACAAACGGAGGGATCGATCGTTCTCAGGCCCAAGCGGCGCTGCAGCGCATGCGGGATCGAGCGGTTCAGGCGGGACTTGGGGCTTTCGATTGGGACACCCTCAAGGCCGATCGAGATGAATCCCGGCCGTGAGCCTGATCCTCGATAGTTCGGCGACCCTCGCGTGGTTTTACGCTGACGAAACGACTCCGGCCATCCGCCAGGTCTTTGAGCTTGTAGTCAAAGATGGCGCATGGGTTCCTTCTCTATGGCGGCTCGAGGTAGCCAACATTCTGGAGATGGGCGTCCGCCGTGGACGCCACGACCTCGCTTTCAGTCGCGCAACATTGGCTGATCTATCGTTGTTACCAATCAACCTCGATCCCGAAACCGACCGGCAGGCGTGGGACGCCACTTTGCAGTTGGCGCATCGTCATCGGCTGACCCTCTACGACGCAGCCTACTTAGAGTTGGCGCAACGGCGCAGATTGCCTTTGGCTACGCTGGATGGCGATCTGCGCACAGCCGCTATCACTGAGAGCGTGGATCTTTTGGGTAGGTAAGATCCGAAGTCTACGCTCAGGTTTGAATCACTCCCGGGTTGAACTTCGCAACTTCGGGATTGAGGGCCGCTGCCTGGAGCGCAGTCAGCAACACGTCGCGTGTCCTGGCCGGATCGATGATGGCATCCACCCACAGCCGGGCGGCTGCGTAACGGCAGTCCGTCTGCTCATCGTAGGCCGCTTTGATGGAGGCGAAGACCTGGCTCTTCTCTTCTTCGCTCAATTGCTTGCCCCCACGCTCTAATTGACGGATTTTTATCTCGACCAGCGTGCTCGCCGCGGAAGCCCCGCTCATTACCGCATAGCGTGCCGTCGGCCACGCAAAGAGGAATCGCGGGTCGTAAGCCTTGCCGCACATCGCGTAGTGCCCGGCGCCAAAGGAGCCGCCAAGAATAACCGTGATCTTGGGCACCGTGGAGTTGGCTACCGCCGAGACCATCTGCGCGCCGGCGCGGATAATGCCGCTCCACTCCGCATCGCGCCCCACCATGAAGCCGTTCACGTCATGAAGAAAGATCAACGGGATCAGGTTCTGATTGCAGTCCATGATGAAGCGCGCCGCCTTTTCGGCACTCTCGGCATAAATCACGCCCCCAAACTCCACCCTTTTCTCCCCCGTCTGGCTGGTGTGGGTTTGATGGGTCTTCTGGTTGGCCACAATCCCCACCGCAAAGCCACCAATCCGCCCGTAGCCGCAAAGGACGGTCTTGCCGTAATCCGCCTTGTATTCGTCGAATTGCGAACGGTCGAGCAGCCGCGCAATTACCTCATGCATGTCATAACTGTTGCTCGCACCCTTGGACGGGTCCGGATCGAGCAGAGCGTAGAGTTCCTGGGGAGCAAACTTCGGCGCGTCCCGCTGCGCATCGTAGGGCGCACGGTCGAACGGCGCGGCGGGGCCGTGACCTAGCCGGGCCACGAGCGATCGCAGCCTGGCCAGGCACATGTGGTCATTGGGCTCTTTGAAATCGACCGTGCCCGAGATTTCGGCGTGCATGGTGGCCCCGCCCAACTCTTCAGCCGAGTACTTCTGGCCGATCGCTGCCTGCACCAGGGCCGGCCCGGCGAGAAAAAGCCCACTGCCCTCGGTCATCAATACCTTATCGGTCATGACCGGAAGATAGGCTCCACCGGCCACGCACATGCCCATGATGGCCGTAATCTGCGGAATGCCCTGCGCGCTCATCACGGCGTTGTTGCGAAAGATCCGTCCAAAGTCGTCCTGGTCGGGAAATACATCTTCCTGCAAGGGCAGAAAAACACCCGAAGAATCAACTAGATAGAGCGTGGGGATACGGTTTTCCAGGGCCATCGTCTGGGCCCGGATAACTTTTTTAGCGGTCATGGGAAAGAAAGCGCCGGCTTTGACCGTGGCATCATTGGCGATCACCATTACCAATCGCCCCGAGACCCATCCCAGGCCGGTCACTACCCCTGCGGCCGCCGCGCCACCCCACTCTTCGTACATGCCGAAGGCGGCGAAAAGACCAAGTTCCAGGAAATCCGACCCGGGATCGAGCAGCAAGTCCAGCCGTTCCCGGGCGGTGAGACGTTTCTTGCTGTGCTGCGCCTCAATGGCCTTGGGGCCTCCGCCCTCGCGGATAGCGGCCTCCTGCTGCCCTAAAGCCTGCAGCAGCAACTCGATACCGGCGGTATTGGCGCGGCCTTTGGAGGTCTGCGGGTCTAGCCTCGAAGCCAGCTGGTTGGAGAACTGCTGAACCGGCTCGGCGACGGGTGGGTCTGGATTTGGGTTGACCATAAGAAACGTGCCAGCATACCATCCCGGAGTATTTCCACTTCCAGGCTGTCTAATGCCGCGCTTGGGACCCCCCGCACAATTTCCCTATTTCCAACATCCCCCGAACGTGACATACTGCATCCAATTATCTTTCAGCCAACCCCTATGGCTGAAAGATTGCCGGTCGAAAGAGATGACAATGGCTAACTTTCTTTGGAAACTGACGCCCTCCCACTCCTGGCCCACCGCTGACGCAACTGTGGACTCCTGCGATTGGGTGCGATATCACGACCACCTGGGGGGGACTGCGGGCCACTATCAGGTTAAATTCACCTATCAGCCAGACGGGGGACAGGTGAATCACGGCGAATTTTGCCATCAGGGGGTCCAGCACATCGCGCCTTATAGGGTCGGCGAGCAGCTAACCATTCAGTACGACCCCAAGAAGCCGGCACGTTATCGCTTTAGCGGCGCTGCCCCCGACTATCAGAAGCTGGAAGCAATCCTGGTTATGACCGTTTTTGCTTTGCTCGCCGGTTACGTGCTCTACACCTTCTAAGGTCCTCCTCCCTTCCCCCGCGCACCGCCGGCTGGTGTGCGTCCGCCTTCTTTATTGAACTTGACCGCGCCAAGTAGAAGTGAAAATGCTCTAGGATGGTGTGGTTCGCTGGCCTGATTAAAAAAAATACCCGAATGCGCGCCCATCGTATCCTCAGCCTGGCGTTCTCACTGACTTTGCCCCTCAGCTTTGGTGCGCCCGCCCACGGCCAGGTTCAAGCCTCGTCTAAGCCCAGTGTCTCCTCCGATGACATCAGCGTGGCCGAAGGCCTCCAACTGCCGACCTACGGGCACATCTGGGCGCTCGATACCTGGAAGGGGATACAGGAGCTAGTCCGGTTAAGGCCCCCGGACAGCAGCGCGGATGACGCCGGTTTTTCCCTCAAGCTACGGCGCACGATCGAGTTCAAGGGGGAGGCAGCCCAGGTTCGCGTGCACGATGCGGCGCCACAGTTTTTCCTGCGCGGGGTCTCGGGCAGCGACAATGGGCGCTCCGACCTGGTCGCCGTGCGCCTGAGCATCGAAGGCCAACGGCGGACTGTAGCGAAGGATGCCATGGCGCAGCTCAAGCAGCATGAGAAGCACGGGGATTCCCAGTACCCCGATGTGATCGGGATCAAGCAGCAGCGTGTGGGAACAACCGACTGGTACCGGCTCTCTCTGCGTGCAGGTTCTCACTCCCGGGGAGTATGCCCTCATTCCCCTGCCCTCCAGTCCAGGGTTCGCCGAAGGCGAGATTTTCGACTTTGCCATTGATCCCGAGGCGCCGGAAAATGCCGATCCTCTGCGCTCAGAACAGTACCGCGGCTCGGAATGAATCACACCCGCCAATAACCCAAAGGTGGTATGCGTTTTCTCTCTTCTCGGTCCGCAGCCATCGAGAGAGTAAAAACGCGTCACCTCTTCAGCAAAAATTGCGTGCGCACGATCTCTTCAGCAAACCTCCGGAAGCGTGGAAAGGAAGCCCTGCCTGCGCTTCCCACTGTTCCCTGGACGGCTGAGGATGGCGGAGAAAACGATGCCAGCCGATCACGGTCAGCGAACAGCGAGCCAGATCATCCAGAAAAAGAAACTATTATTGTTACCATTACGGCGGGATCTCCGCTGCAAGTTGAGGCGAGCGAAATCGATCTCAGTGAAGTTGCTTCCGGACCACGGCTGCGCAGGAAGACTCGTTATGTGCGAGGGGTTGACGCAGCCACACCATCGAGACCCAGCGCGGCAGCGTGGCGACACAAAGCGGCAATGCAAAAGGTAATGTGGGTGTCCAGATCCACACCCAGTTCCTGCGCGCCTTGAACGATGTCTTCGCGGTGGACACCACGCGCGAAAGCCTTGTCTTTAAGCTTCTTTCGCACACTTTGCAGGTCTACGTCGAAGATGGATTTGGTCGGTTTGACCAGCGAAACAGCAGTCAAAAAACCGGCCAGTTCATCGCACGCAAAGAGAGCCTTGGCGAGATGCGTATCTCTGGGAACACCGGAGTACTGCGCATGTCCCACGATGGCTGTGCGAACTTCTTCCGGCCATCCTTGTTCGGCGAGAATTTTATTTCCCACGAAGGGATGTTCTGCTGCGCTGGGATATTTTTCGTAATCGAAGTCGTGCAGCAAGCCAGTGATGCGGTAAGTCTCGATCAACGCGCTTGCCTCGTCTTCACTGAGTTCGCGCATGGCTGCTTGCTGTTCTCCATACGCTTCCATGCAAGCTTCGACGGCGAGCGCGTGCTTGATCAGACCTGTCGATTGCGTGTACTGATTCAGGAGTGTCCAGGCTTCGGGTCGTGTGCATTTTATTGCGGCCATTGTGTTCCTTTTTGCACAGACAGCCGTCAGGCTCCGTGTTTTTTAGGCTTTCTTCCGAAATTCGTACCACGTTTTCCGCTTTGCCCCTACTTTTTAACTTGACATTGAGAGATACCCTGCATCACTGTAATCATGAATCAGATAGGGACCGTCGCTAAACGGATACTTGGCATGAGGACATGCAAGGTGATCTAAAAGCAGCGCTTTTTATCAGGATAAGGACCGCCTTGCTCTGGCGCTCCGTTACAAAATTATGGCAACTACCCTAGCAACCGTTGAGGCACGTGAGGTTCTTCGGTGTGAACGCTGCACTCTGGTGCAGTTCCGCACCGCAAACTCTCTTTGCAGACGCTGCCACAAGCCCCTCGAGGTCGAGGAACCAGAACGGCTCGTCCCGCAGTTCGCGGGCGAACCGGAAGAGGCTGTGGCAGAAGACAACAGCCTGCAGGTCGCGCGCGCGGTGCGTGATCTACGCAAAGGCCGCAATCTGAGCCAGCGTCAGCTGGCTGGGCGCATGCAGGTGCCGCGCACCTACATCTCTAAAATCGAGAACGGCAAGGCGATGCCGACGCTATCTTCGTTGGCGCGTCTGGCCGCTGCACTGGAAATCGACATCTGTCATTTGCTTCGGGATGCGCGTAGCCGCCGCCATGAAGAGACCGCGTCGATTCTCGGCGACCCGTTTCTGGCGGAGCTGGCTCCGTACATCGCACAGATGGATACGCTGCAGCGCTCGATGTTCCTGAACCAGGTGCGCGACCTGGCCATGGGACGCCGTAGAAGCGCCTAAATTGCGCCTGGCAAGCTGGCTCCGAACCATGGACTCCCCCTCCGCTGCGACTCGATCCCAACGGCTTTGCGGGGGAGTGAACCATGTGCTACGGTCGTAGGGAAAGGCAATCGTTTTGCGATTCCCGCCAGCGAGCCGCGTAGCCGAACTTTCTCCCGAAGAGCAGGCCATCTACCGCCAACTGGATCCGGCGCGCCTGCCGCAGCACGTAGCCATCATCATGGACGGCAACGGGCGGTGGGCAGGCAAGCGCAGTCTCAGGCGCTTTCTCGGCCACCAACAGGGCGCCGAGTCGGTCCAGTTTGTGGTCGAGACGGCCTCGCGCATTAACCTGCCCTGGCTTACCCTTTACGCCTTCTCGCTCGAGAACAACCTGCGCCGCCCCAAGACGGAAGTCAACTTCCTCATGCGTCTGCTGCGCTCCTACCTGGTCGACAACGTCGAACGCATGAACGACAACAATGTGCGCATCGCCTATATCGGCCGTACTCATGAGCTTCCTTCCGAAGTGCAGGAAAAGATGCAGTGGGCCGCCGAAGCCACGGCCCACAACAACGGCACCGTCCTGACGCTGGCGCTCAATTACGGCGCGCGCAGCGAGCTGGTGGATGCCTTTCAGGCGCTGGCTCGGGAAGCCGCCGGCAAGAATATTCCCCTGGATCAGATCAGCGAAGAAGACGTGCACCGCCATCTGTACACGGCGCACATGCCTGATCCCGACCTGGTGGTGCGCACCAGCGGCGAATTTCGCGTCTCCAATTTCCTTCTGTGGCAGATGGCGTATTCCGAAATCTACGTGACCGACCGCCTATGGCCCGACTTTCGCGGCATCCATTTGCTGGAAGCCATTGCCGACTACCAGCGCCGCGAACGCCGCTACGGCGGTTTGAACAAGCGCCAGGAGTCTGACGAGGCGCCCATCCCAGACAGCTTCCTCGTGCCCCGGTAGCAACCGGCGACCTTTTAGCCCGCGCGAGAGTAAGCGTGGAACCTGGCTGCTCCGACTCTGTCCATCCACCTCCACTGCTGCCAGGGAAGGCCGCGGCGGAGCTGGGATGGACAGAATCAGCACAAGAGCAACCACCCCGGTTTCCTTTAAATTGCGCTGTCCAAAAGGCCGTTTACGCTCCAATCTGCCTTCGCTGTCCTCTCATGTGACCACAAAGGTGCGCCTGGATGGCGGCGGAGAGGATTACACAATCTTCCCCCGCGCCCGGCGTTATGCTCGGGTCATGAGCTCGCAGACACTCCCGCGCCCCAAGAGGGCGGGAAGCAACAAGAGAAAAAACAAGAAGGCCGACACGGCCGGGTGGCTGGCATGGTGGCCCCTGCTGGCTGGGATTGCAATTACCTTTGCGGCGGTAAAAACTGCGGAGATTCTGCCCCTGATGGGCGCGGATGGACTGCTCAAACTGCGCCTCCTCTACCCTTACGCGCTGCTGCTCAAGCAGCCTCAGCTGGGTCTCTCCGAGCAGACCAGCGACAGCTGGTCGCAGATAATGTTGTATGCGCAGTGGGTCCTCTATGGCCTTTACACGACCGTAGCCATGAGGTGGAAGCCGCTGTGGAAAGTACTGATGCAGGTAGCTGTGGTTCACCTGCTGGGCTTCAGCTTATTGTGGCTGCTGGCGCGGTAGTAAGGCCCGGAGAATGCCGCAGTGAGCACACCGCCAGTCAAAATCATCGAGTGCCCGCGGGATGCGTGGCAGGCCATGCCGCAACAGATTCCGCCGGAAGTCAAGGCTGATTACCTGCGCGCTCTGGCCGCCGCCGGCTTCACCCATATCGACGCTGTCTCCTTTGTCTCCCCGTCCGCGGTGCCGCAAATGGCCGATTCAGAGCGGGTTCTTGCCTTGCTCGAGCCGGACTCCGCAGTGGAGATTATCGCTATCGTGGTCAACCAGCAAGGCGCGGAGCGGGCGGTGCGCACGGGAGCGGTGCGCACCCTGGGTTTTCCCTATTCCATCTCCGCCACCTTTCTCGAGCGTAACCAAAGACAGACGCTCCAGCAGGCGCAGCCAAACGCTCCAGAAGATATGCACCCAGGCTGTCGCAGGCTGGGCTGGGCGTGGTGGCCTATTTGTCCATGGCCTTTGGTAATCCCTACGGCGACCCGTGGCGGCAAGAAGACGTGATCGCGGCCTGTCTTACTCTGAAGGAGCTGGGCCTGAAACAAATTTCGCTGGCCGATACCGTGGGAGTGGCCACTCCAGGGGAGATCCGCTCGCTGGTGAGTGCGGTGCTCGCAGAAGTCCCCGGAATCGAGCTGGGAGCTCACTTGCACGCACGTCCGGAGCATGCTGCCCTCAAGGTCGCAGCGGCTTACCAGGCAGGCTGCCGCCGCCTGGATGTGGCCCTGGGTGGGCAAGGCGGTTGTCCTTTCGCCCAGGACGCTCTGGTGGGCAATGTGGCCACAGAGGCAGCCCTGACCGAGCTGAGCAAGCTGGGGGCGAAGCTACCGCCGATACGTCCCCTGGATGAATTGCTGGCCATGGCTGGCGCCATCGCTGATAGATTCGGTGCAGTCAAAGCCGGTTAAACCCGCCGAGGAGCAATCGAGAGACCGTGGCCATCAATTACGCAACGCTGGAAATCAAGGAAGCCTCTGGTATCCACACCATCACCCTGAACCGGCCGGAGCGGAGAAATGCTCTGAATCCGCAGATGATTGCCGAGCTTACCCATGCCTTGGGCGAGGCTGGCGCGTGCCCGTGCGGAGTGGTCGTGCTAACCGGCGCGGGAACGGCCTTCTGCTCCGGCATGGACCTGGAAAATCTCAAGTCGCTCAGCAATCAGCGCCCCGAGGACCAGCGGGCGGACGCCGAAGCCACCATGTGGATGATGCGCCGCCTGTACGAACTGACGAAACCGACCATTGCGGCGGTGAATGGAGCGGCTATCGCCGGCGGGACAGGGTTAGCGACCCTGTGTGACTTTACCCTCGCTGCGCCCCAGGCGAAGTTCGGCTACACCGAAGTGAAGATTGGCTTCATCCCCGCGATCGTCTCCGTATTTCTGCTGGAGATGATCGGGGAGAAAAAGGCCAAGGCTTTGCTGCTCTCGGGCAGAATCCTGGATGCCGAAGAGGCCCTGTCGATGGGCTTGGTGACCGAGGTGGTGCCCGAGGGCGAACTGAACGCGCGCGTCCAGGCGCTGGCGGCACTGCTGCTCAAGAACAGTCCGGAATCGATGAGCGCGGTAAAAAAACTGCTGAGCGGCTTTGCCAAGGATCGGCTTGACCGCGATCTGGCGCGGGCCATGCGCTGGAATGAAAAGATCCGCAACAGCCCGGATTTCAAAGAGGGGCTGCAGGCCTTTCTGGAAAAACGCGACCCCGTGTGGCCTGGACGCAAGCAGAAGTAATAAAACCGCAAGTGAACCGACTGTACAGAGTGAAGTGAAATGCTCTATGATGACCGTCTATGCCAAACAAAGTTCGCTGGGGAGTTTTGAGCACGGCCGACAATCGGGGTTAAGAAAGTTTTGCCGGCCATGCAAAAGGGTGATTGGACCGAGGTGACCGCGATTGCCTCGCGCGACCTGGGCAAAGCCCAAGAGGTTGCACGCAGCCTGGGCATCGCGAAGGCCTACGGATCGTACGAAGAGCTGCTTGCCGACCCGCAGATCGAGGCCATCTACAACCCACTCCCCAACCAACTGCATGTCCCCTGGACGATCAAAGCTGCGCAAGCGGGCAAACATGTCTTGTGCGAAAAACCGTTGAGCATGACGGTTGCCGAAGCCAGGACGCTCTTGCCGGTGCAGCAACGCAGCGGCGTAATCATTGGCGAAGCCTTCATGGTGCGCACCCATCCGCAGTGGCTGCGCGCGCGGGAACTGGTTGCATCCGGCCGGATTGGGTCGTTGCGTTCGATCCAGGGCTTCTTCAGCTACTTCAACACCGATCCCAAGAACATCCGCAACATTCCTGAATGCGGCGGAGGGGGGGTGATGGATATAGGGTGCTACCCCATCAACACCTCTCGATTCCTCTTCGGCGAAGAGCCCTTGCGGGTATCGGCACTGCTGGAGAAAGACCCGAAGCTGCAAGTGGACCGGTTGACTTCCGCCATCCTGGAATTCCCGTCGGGCCACGCGACGTTTACCTGCAGCACCCAGCTCATCCCCTACCAGCGGATGCAAATATTGGGCACGAAAGGGCGTATCGAAATCGAAGTGCCGTTCAATGCACCCAACGACCGCCCTTGCCGCATCTTCATCGACGACGGGCGTGACCTGGTGGGTGGCGGCATCACGGTCGAGACCTTCCCTACCTGCGACCAATACACCATTCAAGGGGACGTCTTTTCCCGGGCAGTGCGTGAAGGCACGCCGGTGCCGGTTCCGCTTTCGGATGCGATCAAGAATATGGCGGTGATCGAAGCTATTTTTCGTTCCGCGGAAAGCCGGCGCGTGGGAGGTCCCGCAAGGCTAGAGCACCGTACGCTGCGATTATGTAACCGTCTCTGATTCCAATCTGCGGAACGCCTTAGCTGGCGGGGGCATCGCTGTCTTTATCTTCCGAGGCCTCATCCCAGGCTTCGGAGTCGCCTATTTCCCGCTCCAGCTCTTCGGCGGTGAGATGAGGCTCCTCGAGGGCTTCTTTAGCGGGATCGGGCAAGTCCGCGGCTGGGCGGCTCCGGTGTTTTCTGATCAGTCATACTGCCCCTCCCGCGCAATCGGGCTTAATGGTATCAGCATCCGCAGTAGCCGCCGGCACTGCCCGGGGGCGATACTGGGAGACACATGAAATTGCTGAATTTTCTGGTGGAGAGCTTCATCGGAGCCTTCGGCATTACCAAGCCGAAGCCGGAGCAGCAGCGCACGGTGGCATGGGCGCTGGGTGGCTTCCTGCTGGTTTTCTTCACCGCGCCTGATCAGCTTGATCCTTTGGATGCTCTTCGGGCAGCACCGTTAGCATGAAAAGTCGTGCCCTGATACAAAACATGAGAGCCGTGGCTAGGATGGCCGCCGGGGCTGCTTGGGTTCTCACCAGGGCGAAACGGGCTGCGGAAAAACTCGCTGTTGGGTACCCCGGACTCTCGTCGAGCTGTGCCAGCCCCGGACTTCCTCGCCGCAGCGAGCATCAGCCCGGGTCTACTCAACAGCGGGTTTTTCCGCAAACTGTAAAGTCGTGCCCTGATACGAAGCACCGAATGGCGACTCGCGACAAACCTCGCGCGCGCCGCAGACTTGGACTATCCACCTACCCCGAAACGTAGAAAATCCGCGCGGCTTTCCCCGGAAGGAAAAGCCGCGCGTTCCTAGAGCTTGCCGTTGTTGACGGCGAGTGGCTCGTTCATGGGGGCGTTGGTCACCGGCACCGTGCCGGCAGCCTTTTTGTGCAGCTGATGATGCAGGCAATAGAGCGCCAGCTCGAGGCGATCGGAAACGCCCAGCTTGTCATAGACCTTGCGCAGGTAGTTCTTGATGACCTGCTCCGTGGTCCCCAGCTGGTAGGCGATCTCCTTGTTGCGCTTGCCCTGCGTGATGCAGGTGATGATCGCCAGCTCTTTGGGTGAAAGGCGTGGCTGGGTGCGCGGGCTGGTCAGCGCAGTTGCCTGCGAGCGGTAAGCCTCGATGACCCAGTTGATCGATTGGTTATCGATCCACGTCTCTCCGGCGGCGATTTTGCGCACGCACTTCACCAGCAGATCGGGCGAGATGGAACGAGGAATAATGCCTCGAACCCCCCGCCGATAAAGCTCGACGGTGTTGGTCTCGTCGTTCTGAGCCGACTGGACAATGATCTTGAGCTGAGGCGCCCGGCGGACCAGTTCGGGAATGGCATCGATCGTGCCGGCAATCAAATTGCCCTCGAGCAGGATCATGTCGGTGGGAAAGCGTTGGATAGCGCTGTGAAGGCCGGCCAGGGTATCGACCTGGGCGATCACGCGAATATCGTCCTCGAGCGCGAAGATCTTCCGGATACCTACCCGGTAGATCGCCTGCGAATCAGCAAGAACGATTCGAATCGCAGCGTTGTCCGCGCCCTCATCGGGCTCAAATGCGCCGTCGGCCGGACCGGCATCGGGAAATTCAGGCTTGGCAGATACCATAGGTTCAGAGACCAAAATAGCTTCAATGACTAAAGTGATATTTATCAATGACTGCAGCGACATGCGTCGTCTTTACATCTGGTGTGCAGCGTACCACGCGGCCGGTGCAGTGCAATACAACATCGGTGGGGGTGCCCATCGCTTCGGCCGGCATTGCAATCGTGAAGCTAACAATACTGCCCACCACAAGTGGTGTGGCTAGTTGAAACAAAACACCGTTGGCCGAAATATTTTCCGTAACCGCCGGCAGGTCTCCCTTTTCCGTGCAAATAGTAATCGGTACGCATAGGGGAAAGCGAACCGCAGCGCGGAGTTCGACAGGACGATCGGTTGCGACTGCGAGGGAGATATCCATGAACTGATCATAATCAGAAGCAGGTGGTACGGGAATCCCCTAAAAAGGCCACCCTTTTGACCTCACAGTACCAAAGTTACCCCTCCCGGTGCCTCTAGTTTTACCACCTTGCCCATGGTTTTCGAGAAACCTCGACTCGGCATGCGAGGAAAGAGACACCCTGGCAAGCAACCGGGGCGTTACCAGCGATTTAAAATTGTATACTTAGTAATAATCACACGAAAGTTGTAGCGGAGGGTCATCAACAAAGGTAACCTTGGAGACACGCGCAACCTGCGCACCAGGAGTTTCCCGTGAAGATGACGCTGATCCGCGCCGTTACTGCCGTTGGCCTACTCGGCCTTACCGCCTCCGCACATGCCAGCCCGCTACTTTGTTTAATTAAATGGATCTTCGGCTAGACTGTGGGCTTTGCGAACTGGTCGCCATGGGCTATGCTGCATCTGTAAGGGTGCAAAATGAGTCTGCAGGCGTGGTATTCAGCCCTCAGCATTCTTGGCCTCGTGGCAGAGATTGCGCTGTTTGCTATCCTGCTCGTCCGGCGGCAGTACAAGACCTTCCCAGTCTTTACCCTCTACATCGCCTTCAATCTCTTTATTGACATAACCGTGGGCGCTTTGGCGGCCCTGTCATCACACCAGGTGGTGCAGTCCGTAGCTCTTGCCATGCTGCCTCTGCAGTACCTGATCGAACTAGGTGTCCTTTTCGAAATTGCCTGGAATGTTTTGCGTCCGGTCCGGGCCTCCCTCCCCCAGGGCACTATTAAAGTTTTCATCGCATTTGTCGTGCTCGCCGTGCTGGGCGGCACTCTCCTCGCCTGGCAGGTTCACCCTACCGGCAACAAGGTCTATGACATCAAGGCTCCCCTGGACCTTACCGTGGGATTGCTGCGCATGTTGATCTTTGCCTTGACCGTGGGTTTTGCTCAGTTCTGGGCATCGGCTGGAAAAACAAGGTTCTGCAACTGGCCACCGCCTTGTCCTTTTACAGCGCTGTGGACCTGATCGTCAGCCTGGGTGAGCGCCACACTGGCGGACCCAACACCCTGGAACCCCTCCGCGGGGTCGCCTACCTCCTCGAACTCGGCTTTTTAGTGTGGGCATTTACAACTAAAGAGGTACGACGGCGTGAATTCAGTCCACAAATGGAACAGTTTTTGGTTACACTTGCTGGACGAGCCAAGCTCGCACGGACGGCGCTGGTTCGCATGCAGGTGAAATAAAAACATGATACTGCCACTGCTCCAGGTAATCCTTACTGCCCTATTGATTGCTTACGCTGGCTTTTGGCGCAGGCAACAAGTGAAGCGTCGCGCTAAAAGCTGGGACGGGATCATCAGTCAGTTGCGTTGTAATGACTGGGGTATCGAAGAAATCAGCGAGCGCTTCCTGTACAAAAGCGAAGTTCAGGTCACTCCCAAGGACGTGTGGCAGCGCATTCACGGCTGCAAAGGCCTGTGGGCGATGTATAAAAATTCCCCAGTACTGGTTCAGCTGGCCGACTACGCTGCGGAGCATGGCGAAGGTGTGGATCAAGAGCTGCTGGAGGGTTTGCGCAGCGACGCATTCCAGATCCGGCTATGTGTCCTGCTCGCTTTGGCCCAATACTTGCTATCGTCCTCAACCGTAGGCGCATCCGTGAACGCGCATCGCGCCGTCGCTACCTACAGTGCGATGCTGGTCAGACTCACGGCATTTATCCAGGAATACTCAACCCCCCTCTTCCCCAGCTACCTGGACGCGGTCGCTTAGCCTTTCGACGACGAGTTGCTGTAGATCAGCCGCCACTGCTTTGCTGCGCAGGTGGGAGACTTGCGCAATGCGCTTGATCCAGAGATACTTGGTAGTTGGGAGTATGCGTCTCAGCGGCCGGGATTTTTTACCCCGCTCTTCTCTACCCCAAACCCACCCGGATTTCACCCCATCAGGGAAGAAGATCTGAAAGGATGTACGCCTGTGTTGATGATTCGCCTGGCTCGCTTCGGTGCACGGAAGCAGCCGTATTATCGTGTTGTTGTGATTGAGAAGGACCGTGCCCGCAATGGCCGGTCGATCGAGGTAGTGGGCACCTATAACCCACGCACCAGCCCGGCCACTGTTGATCTGAAGCGTGAGCGCATAGAGCACTGGACCAGCAACGGAGCACAACTCTCCGAACGCGTGGCCAAACTGCTCGCGGCCTACCCGCCAGCCGCCACCGCAGCCTAGCTTATCTCTCCTCTTTATCACCTGGTGTTGGTGAACATCGGGGGATGCCGGACCTCTCTCATTTGTGGAGGTCCAGGTTGGAGAACACAGCTATGGGACACCTGTTGAAAACACTCTGGACATAACCACAGGAAAAGCGGTCTAATGCTCGGTCATGAAGGGACCCCAGCCGGCGCCGGTTTTTGAAGTATCGCCCGGTGGCTGACAGATTGCTGCGGCAATCCTGGTTGGTTGGTTCATTTGAGGCCGCTCCGATGATGCAAGAAGTGAATCATGATGATATGCAGCAGCTAGTCACGGAGATCGCCAAAGCCCTGGTTGACGACCCGCAAGCAGTCGAGGTGCAGGCGGTGGCCAGAGACGAGAACACGGTGTTGCGCCTCCGCGTGGCATCTGCGGACGTGGGCAAGGTGATCGGCAAGCAGGGCCGGACGGCGCGTTCCATGCGAACTATTCTGAGCGCGGTAAGCATGAAACTGCACCATCGCTACACGCTGGACATTCTCGAAGAGGAAGAGAGCGGGAAGCCGGCCGATTCTTAGCCTTGCTCACCCTGCGTGCCCCGCAGGGACTCCTGCCCATCAACCGAGAACCGCGGAATGACAGTTCCCCATGCGACCTGGGTGCTCCTCGCCCGCATTGTGCGCCCGCAAGGGCGTCGCGGTGAGGTGCTGGCCGATATCTTTACCGACTTTCCGGAGCACTTCACAGAGCGCAAGCGGCTATTCCTTCGTCCGCCCCCAGGGGCCCAGGTCGATACTAATCGCGATGTTATGCGCGAAACCAGGGTGGAATCCCATTGGCTTCACAAAGGACGCGTGGTGCTGAAATTCGCCCAGGTGGATTCGATCGCCGACGCGGAGAATCTGCGCGGCTTCGAGGTGGTGATTCCCCGCGAAGAGCGCATGCCGCTCGAAGGCGATGCCGTCTATGTCAGCGACCTGCTGGGTGTGAGGGTGATCGATGTAAGCCGCGGCGGGGCCGAGGATGCAGGCGAGATCACCGATGTAGAGCCGGAAGCAGCGGGGCCGGCCATGTTGGTCGTACGCACGCCGGCAGGCGATGAACTGCTGATCCCCTTCGTCCGGGCCTACTTGCGCAAGATAGACCTGGAGGCTAGGCGAATGGAGATGGAGCTGCCCCTGGGCCTGCTGGCCATGCAGGCTCCCTTGACGGAGCAGGAGCGGCTGTCCGAACCCCAGCCAACGGATGGAGACGAGTCAGAGTAATGGCCATGCGCTTCGACATCATCACCATCTTCCCCGGTTTCTTTGCCGGCATCTTCGAGCATGGCGTAGTCAAGCGTGCGATCCAGGGCGGTTTGCTGGGTGTCAGCGTGCACGATCTGCGCGAGTTCACGCACGACCGGCATCGCACCGTCGACGACCGGCCATTCGGCGGGGGCGAGGGCATGGTGCTGAAGCCGGAACCCCTGGCGGAGGCAGTGGAGCATCTGCGGATTGCCCCCAGGGCCGACAGGGCGGCGCAGGGGGAAACGGTGATATTGCTTTCCGCACAGGGGAAAAAGTTCTCCCAGGCAACCGCCCGCGCACTGGCCCAGACCAAGCGCGTGGTGCTGCTGTGCGGCCGCTATGAAGGAGTCGACGAGCGGATCAGCGAGCTGGTCGCCGACCAGGAGCTCTCGATTGGGGATTATGTGTTATCCGGCGGTGAGTTGGCCGCCGCTGTGGTGCTGGACGCTACCATGCGTCTCGTGCCCGGGGTCCTGGGCAACGACGCGTCCTCGGAGAACGAAAGCTTTGGGCAGGCGGATGGGCGGCTGCAAAGCACGGGTTTGAACTCGACCCACGGCGCCGGTGGATTGCTCGATTATCCCCACTACACTCGGCCGGCTGAGTTTCGTGGACTGGCCGTGCCCGAGGTGCTGAGCAGCGGTAACCACGAGCAGATTCGCCGCTGGCGGCGGGAGCAGGCGCTCAGAAAAACGCTGCGCAACCGGCCTGATTTGCTGCGCGATGCGGAGCTGAGCGCGGAGGATCGCAGCTTTCTTCGTGCCCTGGAACTGACCCTTGGAGACGCGCAAAGTTAAGATTCCGTGTAAACTAAGAACTTCGGACCGTTACCGCGTTTTCATCGCGAACAGGAAGCAATTATGTCTATTCATCCAGTTATGCAGCGTCTTGCCGAAAAGCTTCGGCGCACCGACCTGCCCACGTTCGTGCCCGGAGATACCGTACGGGTACAGGTCAAGATCAAAGAAGGCGACAAGGAACGGCTGCAGGCCTTCGAGGGCATCGTGATTGCGCTCAAGAACGGCGCCCAAGGCAGCTTTACCGTGCGCAAGATGAGCTTCGGCCAGGGGGTCGAGCGCATCTTCCCTTTCAACTCCAAGGTAGTCGACAAAGTGGAGAAGGTGCGGTCTGCCCGCGTGCGGCGCTCCAAGCTTTTCTACCTGCGCGGCCTGCGCGGCAAGGCGGCTCGCCTGAAAGAAGTGGAACGCAAGTAGCATTTAGTCATCGTGAGACGCGCCCCGGGAGCCACCGCTGCCGGGGCGTTGCTTCGTAGGTACAGATTTTCTGGAGCTATGGGAAACGCGGACCAAGTGACGGGCACTTCGAAATGATCTACACTCGATTTTGGCGATGCCTGAGTCGATACACGAATCCCTGAACGAGCCCCTGATAGAGCCAGAAGCGCTGGAGCGGGAAGTTTCCGCGGCGACCCGCAAGTTGCGCATGCTGAGGACGCTGGTGTGTGGAGGCCGCTACGAGCGTGCTGCCCGCGCCAACGGCGCCAAGGTGGTGGCCGGAGTCGACGAGGTCGGTCGCGGCGCACTCTTCGGGCCGGTAGTGGCGGCCGCGGTGATTCTCCCCGAAGGGTGCCGTATTCCGGGACTGCGCGACTCCAAACAATTGATCGCGGAAGAACGGGAGCGGCTGGCGCGTATCGTCGAGCGCAAAGCTCTGGCCATTGCCATCGAAGAAGTCGATGCCGAGACCATCGACCGAATCAATATCTACCAGGCGACCCGCATGGCGATGACCGCTGCGGTTTGCCGCCTGGCAGTTGCACCCGATCACCTGCTGGTGGATGCCATGCGTCTGGACTTCGCCTGCTCGCAAACCAGCATCATCTACGGTGACTCGCTGAGCATCTCGATTGCCGCGGCCTCGGTGGTCGCCAAGGTTTATCGTGACGGCCGCATGTGCCAACTGGACCGTGAATATCCGCAGTATGGCCTCGCCTCCCACAAGGGCTACAGCACACCGGAGCACAAGCAGGCGCTGGCCGCGCATGGGCCAAGTCCACTGCATCGCAGAAGCTTTCGTCCGGTCGCTGAGAATTGCCTGCCCTGGGATTAAGGTCCCCGTTGCGGCCCAACTACGAACGCTGGTTGGTTGACTCTATCAACCAAGAAGTTAATTTCGACAAATATGGCTTTCACCCGTCCCCCTCGGGACTCATATGGAGAGAGTAGTCTCACGCAAACTCCAGAGCCCGGATCTTTGTCGGACTGTTAGTTTAGCCGTATCCTTTAGAAAGATGAGAGAACCAATTTGCCACTGCGGCTGATGTGTTTTACTGCCCACCCCGATGACGAGTGCGGGGCCTTCGGCGGCGCGTTGATGCAGGCGCACCAGCGTGGCGTCGAGACCAGCGTGGTTTGCCTGACCGAAGGACGCGCGGCATCGAACCGGGGGAATGCCCGTGACGGCGACGAACTGGCGGCTCTGCGGCGACGGGAGTTCGCCGCAGCTCTGCACGTCCTGGGGGTTGCCCACGGAGAAGTGCTGGCTTACCCCGACGGCGGACTTGGCGCGCCAGGACTTTATCCAGGTGACTACTGATCTGGTCGAGCGCATCCGGCGGTTCCAGCCCCAGGTGGTGCTCACCTTCGGAGGCGATGGCAACGTAAATCTACATCCGGACCACACCATGGTCTGCTTTTTTGCCACTGCGGCCTTTCACTGGGCCGGACGCGCAACTTCGCTCCGGAGCAAATTGCTGCTGGGCTACTTCCCTACCGTGCGCAAAAACTGTACTACGCCGTGGCTCCCTTTCTAGCCTATGAAGAAACACCCAGGATCGCGCTCGTGCCGCCCTCACTGGTGCTCACGTTGGGCGACTTGAAAGCGAAAAAAATTGAGGCCTTTCAGCAGCACACCACCCAAGCCGAGCTCCTGGCCAAGATCAAGGTCATCTTCGAGAGAGCGTTCGGCGAAGAGAAATATCTGCTGGCAGCCGCACCGGGTATGCGTTCTTCCCCGCTGGAGACGGATATGTTCGCAGGAATAGAGGAATACGCTTAGCGCCGAGGTGCCAACCGTGGCCTGCCTGCTGACGGTCTGGCGCACCGACCAGACGATGCGCGCCAGCAGCAGGACTGCCAGCACCAAAGTGATGGTGATGGGTGTGCGCACTCCGCTCTTGACGATCCACCAGTAGTGAATCACTCCGCAGATGGCCGAGGCATATGCCAGCCGATGCAGGGCCTGCCAGCGCTTCCCTCCCAGTTTCCGGATAGACCAGTTGGTGGAGGTGGCGGCCAGCGGAACCAATAGCAGCCATGCAGTCACGCCGGCCAGGATGTAGCGCCGCTTGGCAATGTCGTCAATCATCGCCGCGACATCGAAGCCGGAATAAAGCCAGAGGTAGGTGAGCAGATGCAGGCAGCCATAGAAAAAAGCGAACAGGCCCAGCAGGCGGCGGAAGCGCACCAGCCAGGCGAGCCGCGGAGATAGCCTGCGCACGGGAGTGATGGCCAGCGAGATGACCAGCAAGCGAAGCGTGGCAAAGCCGGTGGCGTGGGTGACCGTGGCTGTCGGGTCCGGCCCAAGATTATTGGTAAACCCGTGGTAGACCAGCAGCCCAAGCGGGGCCAGGCAAGCGAGCCAGACCGCGACTTTAAGAGCAATAAGGGTGCGTTGGTTCATGCCGCTCAAAGACTCTTAAGCCCTAGAAGTTTTTCTTGAGATCCATGCCATTGTAGAGACTGGCGACCTGGTCTCCATAGCCGTTGAACATGAGCGTGGGTTGGCGCTGGTTGAAGAGAGAAGCGCCGATGCGGCGTTCGGTCTTCTGGCTCCAGCGTGGATGGTCAACATTGGGGTTCACGTTGGAATAAAAGCCGTACTCCTGCGGCGCCATATCGTTCCAGGCAGTGGGCGGCTGGTCAGAAGTGAAGTGTATTTTTACGATCGACTTGGCGGATTTGAAACCGTACTTCCACGGCACCACGATGCGCACCGGGGCGCCGTCCTGATTCGGCAACACTTCCCCGTATAGGCCGAAGGTGAGCAGCGTCAGCGGATGCATGGCTTCGTCCATGCGCAGCCCTTCCGAGTAAGGCCAGTTCAGGTTGATCTCGCGAGATGCCCGGCATGATGGCTCGATCTTCAAGGGTAAGAAATTGCACATATTTAGCCTTGGGTAGAGGCTCAGCCCACTTGATCAATTCCGAGAGCGAATAGCCGGCCCAGGGAATCACCATGCTCCAGGCCTCCACGCAACGATGGCGATAGACGCGCTCCTCGATCGGCTTGAAGCTCAACAGCTCGTCGATACCGACCTTTTTCTTTTCCTTCACCAGGCCGTCGATCGTCACCGTCCAGGGGCGGGTCTTCATGCGCCCTGCGTTCTTCGACGGTTCGTCCTTCTCCACTCCGAATTCGTAGAAATTGTTGTAGCTGGTGATGTCTTTGAACGAGGTGGGCGTTAGCCCGGAGGTGGAAAGCGGACTCTTCACCGTCTGCAGTTTGGCGCCGCCGTCGGCCAGCGCGCGCTGGGGGTCGAGCATCCCGGCGACTCCAAGGGCAGCAGCGCCGGCCATGAAGTTCCGGCGATTGAGGTAGGCGCTCCGCGGAGTGATCTCAGAGGACGGAATGTCGTTCGTTTTTTTAATCAGCATAATTCTCGAGCAGTGCCAGTAAGTTTGAGCTTATTCCCTTCATTAGGTTACGCCGCGAACAGGAGCCGCCGGCTGGGGTGAACGCGCCAGTCTGGCACGAGGACATGCCGAGGCTGTGGCTTTACCTCTTTCGGGTGATCCCCCGCCCGGTGCTTGCCGGACAACACGCGACTCACTCAAAACAAAGACCTTGTCCCCTTTTCTAAGGAGGGTAAAGCAGCTGCTTTCTTCGCTTTTTCACGGCAAATTCTTCAGATGTTCACAGGCAACTGAGAACCTCAGGATGCAAATTGATCCGCGCGGCCTTCAGGATTTTTCCCGTATGAAAAACGGAAATACCCTTGGCGCGGTCTTTCCTGCACGCAAGGCAAGTGACACCGAATCACACTGCAATCACAAGGCAAAAAGAGAGAGGACCAATGAAGATCCAACTGAAGACGCTGGCGACGCTGGCGCTGGTTTCGGCATGTCTGCCGGGCTGGCCCAGACCACAGCGTCCGGTACCACGAGTACCTCTTCGACAACCCACAAGAAACCGGCGACCCGGAAGCCTGCGCCTCCCAAGAAGCCGTCGGTGGAGACCCAGATCCAATCGCTGCGTGAAGAAATGCAAACGCAGATTCAGCAGTTGAGGCAACAGCTGAATGATCGCGACCAGCAGCTGCAGCAGGCCCAGCAGGCAGCAGCGGCGGCCCAGGCAGCGGCCGCCCAGGCTCAGCAACAGGCCGCCCAGCAGCGATCGGTCGCTGACCGAGAACACGCACGGCCGTCAGCAGCCTGCAAGGCGCGGTAAGCGACCTGAAGACCAACAACGTGTCCTTGGCCAGCACCATCCAGGAGCAGCAGGCAAAGGTTGAAAAGCAGATTACGAACCCGGATGCAATCCACTTCAAGGGCATCACGCTATCTCCGACTGGGCAGCTTCCTGGCCGCTGAAACGGTGTGGCGGCAAAGGCGCTACGGGCGGCGGTCTCAATACCCAATTCACTGGAATTCCGCTCAACTACTGCCAACGCGGGCCAATACTCTGAGTTCTACGGGTCAGGCCGTCAGTCTCGCATCGCCTTGTTAGCCACCGGCAAAGTCGATGCCAACGTTACCATTGGAGGCTACTATGAGGCCGATTTCCTGAGCGCCGGGGTCACCTCCAACAACAATGAGAGCAACAGCTATACGCTGCGCCAACGGCAGGTTTGGGCCCAGGCGCACTGGAACTCCCTGACCTTCACCGGCGGCCAGATGTGGTCACTGGCCACAGAAACAACCAGGCTGACGCAGAACAGGTCCGAGATCTTACCCTCACACCATCGATCCGCAATACACCGCCGGCTTCGTCTGGGAGCGTCAATATGGATTCCGCGTAAGCAAGGATTTCGGCACCAAGGCTTCGGTCGCGATATCCGCAGAAAATCCGCAGACTCTGAACCCGGTTGGTCATAATCTTCCCACCAATTTCATCCTGGGTTCGGCTGGCAACGCGGGCGGTCTCTACAACTCCGCCGGCACCAGCGGGGCCGCCAACGTGGCGCAGTATTCAGCCAATCTTGCTCCTGACCTCCTAGCCAAGGTGGTATATCAGTCACCTGCTTGGGGCCATTACGAACTCTTTGGCATCGCCAGCTTTTTCCGTGACCGGGTCTTCCCCAATGACCGGGGCCACACCTCCTTCGTCGGTAGGCGCGTACAACGACAGCACGGTAGGCGGAGGCATCGGCGGAAGCGGGCGCGTGCCGACCTTGCACAAACGTCTGGATGTCGGTTTGAAAGGGCTTTGGGGTGACGGCACTGGGCGCTACGGCAGCAGCACGATTGCTGACCTGACAATTCGGCCGGACGGCCAGTTGGCTCTGCTCCATAACTGGTCGGCCCTCGGCACGTTGGAATTTCACGCCAGTCCGCGGCTGGACATCTACGCCAACTATGGTGCCGATGAGGTAGGTCGCCGTTACTTCATGACCAGCCCAACCAAGGCGGTCGGATATGGCTCTTACCTCAACGTAGAGACCGGTTGCGATACCGAGCCGGTCCCGGGAACCGCGATTGGCGGCTACAGCCCCGCCCAGCCGGCAAACTGCACCGCGGACACCAAGGACGTTCAGGAATTCACCGCTGGCTACTGGTACAACATTTACAGCGGTCCTTACGGACGTCTTCGCCAGGGACTTCAGTACGCTTACTTCCAGCGCAACTTCTGGTCCGGCATTGGAACAACGCCCAAAGGTACGGACAATATGTTCTGGACCAGCTTCCGCTATTACTTGCCTTAAACAACAACCACCCAACCAACTGGAGGGCACCCCTACCCGGGTGCCCTTTTTTGTTGCCTTCGCCTCGGATCCGGATTTCCTGTACGCTACGCTGGATGCAACCGGCCGCGAGCGCGGCTTTCGTTAAGAAAGCCTGCATCGAAAATCCGGATGGATCATTTCTTCCGGATCGGTCATCCATAGGGAGCACGCATCTTTGTCTTACACTCGATTTGGGGGCAACTCATGCCAAACGCCATCGCCGGCTTACATCACGTCACCGCGATTGCTTCTGACCCGCAGCGGAATCTCGATTTCTACACCGAGGTGCTGGGGCTTCGTTTCGTAAAGCGCACCATCAACTTCGACGATCCCGGAACCTATCACTTCTACTTTGGAGACGATGCCGGGTCGCCGGGCACGATCCTTACCTTCTTTCCCTGGCCGCACGCCACGCGCGGCAGCCTGGGGGTAGGAGAAACCTCCGCGACCGCATTCAGCGTTCCTCTCCCATCGCTGGAGTTCTGGGAGAACCGTTTGCTGTCCGCCGGCATTCCGGCGGAACGGACCGGGGAGCGTTTTGAGGAGGAGGTCCTCAGCTTTGCTGACCCCGACGGGCTGCGCCTGGAGATCGTCGGCCACGCGGATGCAGGGGAGGCAAAGGCACCGCGCACCAGCGACGTTCCGCCGGCACACGCCATCCGTGGTTTCTTTGGGGTGACGCTTTGCGAGGGTGGTTACGAAAGGACAGTAGCCGTGCTGGCGACCATGGGATTCCGCAAAATCGCCGAGCAGGAGAATCGCTTTCGTTTTGCCGCCGAGGGGAATGCCCTGGGCAATCACATTGATGTGCTGGTTCAGCCCCAACTCACCTATGGCCGGATGGGCGCGGGCAGTGTGCACCATATCGCCTTTCGCGCCTCCGACGATGCGGCGCAGCTGGAGTGGCGCAAAACCCTGGCGGCGACTTCGCTCGATGTGACCCCGGTGCTTGACCGCACCTACTTTCATTCCATTTACTTCCGCGAGCCGGGCGGTGTGTTGTTCGAGATCGCCACCGATCCGCCCGGCTTTGCCCTGGATGAGCCGATCGAATCGCTGGGTGAGGCGCTCAAGCTGCCGCACTGGCTGGAACGGCAGCGCTCCCGCATAGAGCGTGTGCTGCCTCCGATTGCACTGCACACGCGCAAGTAGAAGGAGAGATTGGTGACCGATCCTCATCGTGATCAGCCTGTCCGCACTTTGGGCGCTCCCCTGGCCCAGGCGGCCGCTGCCATTGTTCTCCTGCACGGACGGGGCGCCTCGGCAGAGGACATACTGGGCCTGGCGGGGGAGATGTACGACGAACGCATTGCCTATCTTGCCCCGCAGGCTGCGGATAATCGCTGGTATCCCTATTCGTTCATGGCGCCGATCGCGGAAAACGAGCCTTGGCTATCATCCGCCCTGGCAAAGGTGGCCGCAGTCGTAAAGCTCGCCGTGGATGGCGGCGTACCGCTGGAGCGCATCTTCGTGTGCGGCTTTTCCCAGGGCGCATGTTTGTCTACGGAATTTATCGCCAGGAATCCTGCGCGCTATGGCGGCCTGGTCGCGTTCACCGGCGGTCTCATCGGGCCAGCGGACGCGGACCTCCACCATGCAGGCAATCTCGCGGGAATGCCTGCGCTCTTTAGTTCCGGAGATCCTGACCCGCATGTGCCCTGGAGTCGCGTTCTCGCCTCGGCGAAGGAATTCACCGCGATGGGCGCTGTGGTGGAGACACAGCATCATCCGGGCCGCCCCCATACCGTCCTGCCCCAGGAAATCAAAGCCGCGCGCGAGCTTATCTTCCCATCGCTGTCCTGACCGTTATAAAAGAAGGAGATCCCTCTTTCGTAACGATCGGAGACAAGTTGGCCAAGCCCGCACTGTGTTTCTTCTTACTGCTCTCTTCCCTGCCCGCCACGCTGGCATCTGGCCTTGCTTGATGTTGCGCCAGCTCAGGCACAACACGCCATGGTGGTCAGTATCCAACACGACGCCAGTGATGCTGGTTTGAAGATTCTGCGGGCAGGAGGCAATGCGGTGGATGCCGCGGTTGCCGTTGGCTTCGCCTTGGCGGTCGTCTACCCCGATGCGGGCAACCTGGGCGGAGGGGGCTTCATGATGCTGCGACTGGCCAACGGTGAATCGCACTTCATCGACTTTCGCGAGGAAGCGCCCCTGCGTGCGACCGCCAACATGTATCTCGACGGCGAGGGCAAGATCATTCCCGATGCTTCCACAGTGGGCTATTTGTCGGTCGGCGTTCCGGGTACGGTGGCCGGGCTGGTCGAAGCGGAGAGGCGCTTCGGCAAGCTCACGCTTCAGCAAGTCATGGCACCCGCGATTGAGTTCGCGGAAAAGGGCTACGTCCTCAGCGCAGGAGAAGCAGCGATGTTGCACGATCCGGTGCTCTCCAAATTCCCGGAATCGCGCCGCATCTTCCAGCGCAATGGCAATTTCTACCAGGCGGGGGAGGTATTCAAGCAACCGGAGTTGGCTCGCACACTCACCCGCATCGAGCAGAATCCTCTGAGCTTTTACCAGGGAGCCCTGGCCAGTGAGCTGGCCAAAGCCATTCAGAAGTACGGCGGGTTGGTGAGCAAAAAAGACCTGGCTATTTATAAGGTGAAAGATCGTCAGCCTCTCACCGGCACATACCACCAGTATGAGATTCTTGCTCCGCCTCCGCCCTCCTCCGGTGGCATCGCGTTGCTGGAAACACTCAACATCCTGGAAGGCTTCGACCTGGCGGCCCTGGGCGATCGCACACCAGAGAGCATGCACCTGATCATCGAAGCATTCCGGCGCGCGTTCAAGGATCGCACATCGTTCCTGGGCGATCCCGATTTCCAATCCATGCCGACCCAGCAGTTGATAGACAAAGGCTATGCCGCGGCCTGGCGCAAAAGTATCAACATGACGATGGCTACGCCTTCGAGCGCGCTGACCCGGCCGCCGGGCTTTCTGCCGGAAGAGAATCCGGCGCAGCCTGCCGCGGAATCGAAGCAGACCACGCACTATCTCCGTGCTCGATGAAGCGGGCGATGCAGTGTCAGTTACGTATACGCTGAACAATTCTTTCGGCTCCGGAGCGACCGCCGAAGGTTTGGGCTTCCTGCTCAATGATGAGATGGATGACTTCACCTCGAAGATCGGCGCACCCAACATGTTCGGACTGATTCAGGGCCCGGCGAATGCGATCGCTCCCAGGAAACGTCCCCTGTCCAGCATGACGCCGATCATCGTGCTGGAGAATCATAAGGTTCGCTTCGTGATCGGTTCTCCTGGCGGTCCCCGCATCATCACCACAGTTGCCAATATTTTCCTCAGCGCTGCCGATGGTGGTTTGAATATCCAGCGCGCAGTGGACGCTCCGCGTTTTCATCAGCAATATCTTCCCGATGTCGTTTACGTGGAGCCGGGTTTTCCACGAAGACTCTGCAAGCTCTCAAGGGGATGGGCTACCGTCTCGATACGGCGATCATTCGTGGAGCGATGGAGAGTGCATCGCCGTTGATCCCAAGACGGGACTGATCCAGGGAGGCCAGGACAGTCGCCACACCTTCGGCAAGGCCGCTGGATACTGATCGCCCAGCGCCCACTCTTTCGGGGTGTGTGGCCGTGATCCCAATTGGGCTTTCCTGTTAGCAGTCCCTCGCGAAGAATCAACGAGTGCCGGAATAAATGAGGCGCAAGGAGATTCCCTCATGACTACGCTTGCTAGCAACACGCTGACCACAAACACGTTTACCACCAACGACGGTACAACGATTTATTACAAGGACTGGGGTAAGGGAAAGCCGGTCACGTTTTCTCATGGCTGGCCGTTGAATGCAGACGCGTGGGATGCACAGATGCTGTTTCTTGCCCAGCACGGCTACCGCGTCATCGCTCATGACCGGCGTGGTCATGGCCGCTCGGGCCAAACCTGGGATGGCAACGAGATGGACACCTACGCGGACGATCTAGCTGGACTGCTGGATGCGCTCGACATCAAAGGCGCCATGATGGTAGGACACTCCACCGGCGGTGGAGAAGTAGCTCGCTACCTGGGACGGCATGGGAGCAAGCGGGTGTCGAAGGCGGTGCTGATCGGTGCGGTTCCGCCGCTCATGCTGAAAACGGATAAGAATCCTGAGGGGTTGCCGCTGTCGGCCTTCGATCAGCTTCGCGATGCGGTGGTTGCCGATCGGTCGCAGTTCTTCAGGGATCTCAGCATGCCCTTCTACGGCTATAACAAACCGGACGCCAAGATCTCAGAGGGGGTGCGGGAAAATTTCTGGTTCCAGGGCATGCAGTCCTCGCAGCCCGCGGCGTACGACTGCATCAAGGCATTTTCAGAAACCGACTTCACCGAAGACCTGAAGAAGATCGATGTGCCGACGTTAATCCTGCATGGTGACGCCGACCAGATTGTGCCCATCGTTGCCGCAGGTCTGAAGAGCGTGAAGCTGGTTAAGAACGCAACGCTGAAGGTCTATCCCGGTGCTCCGCATGGCATGTGCACGACGTTAGCTGACAAGGTGAACGCCGACCTACTGGCTTTCCTGCAAAGCTAGCACTGCGTTCGCAGATCCCCGTTCACGCTCGAACGGGGATCTGCGAAAAAGACCGGACTTACTTTCAGATAAGGGCTGAAGAAGAACTGCCTCCTTCCAATCGAAGTCCCGCTGGAGGACCCGAGGACTACGTCCCATACGCGCTAACTTGTATGCTTCTCATCCGCCTGCCCCGGCCTGCCGTGGAACCGGAGCGAAGCGGAGCGGAGGGGACCTGCTGTTTCTTTCTGTCCATCCCAATCTGACGGCTCCCAATAAAAGCCACCACCCTCCCCTTTGTCATCCCGAGTGTTGCCGATGGACCTGCTGCGGCTCCCGCGTGTAACAGCATCTGCCTGTCCCTCGGTATCCGCTCTGCTGTGTGCCCCGGTTCCCTCACAAAGGTCTCATACGTTAGTTCTCCCACAGAATCGTCATCCTGAGCGAAGCGCCTCGCAGGCCTATCGCCTAACAGGGGACTTACGGCGCGGAGTCGAAGGACCCCGAGGATGCTTAAACAACGAATGCTCTGCAGGGCTTTCCGGCCACCAACACTAAGAAAAAATCAAAAAAGTCACAACCTCCGAGCGAAGCCGAGGGATCTGCAGTGCGCCCACGGCACGCCGGGGCAGGCGGGATCACAAGTATAGAGTGGTGACTTTTAAGAAGTTAGCGCTTATGGGACGTGGGCTACTCTCAGCCGTCCCTCCGAGACTCAATTTGGAGAGGTAATTCTCACGCATTCTCAGAACAACCCTACACCCGGTAAAGTAAAGGTGGTAGGGAACAACATGCAGATACGGTTTGCCTTTGGTCACGATGGTTTGGATGTCACGCTACCCGATGGACCGCGTTATGAGGTAATCGAGAGCCGCTCCGCATCCCCGTTGCCGGATGTCGGGGCAGCGCTCAACCTGGCACTCGACCACCCCATCGGCAGCAAGCCGCTATCGGTGCTGGCGGCAGGCAAGAAAACCGCGGCCATCTCGGTCTGCGATATCACCCGGCCTGCGCCCAATTGGCTTACCCTGCCACCGCTGCTCAGACGCTTGCATGATGCCGGCATTCCGGTCGACGGCGTCACCATACTGATCGCAACCGGTTTACACCGCGCCGCCACGGCCAGCGAGATCCAGGCCATTCTGGGGCCGGAGATTGCGGCCAAATATCGCATCGTCAACCATGATGCACGGGCGCTCGAAGAGCATCGCTGGCTCGGAGAAACGCGCCGCGGCATTCCGGTCTATATCGACGAACGGTTCATGGCCGCCGAGCTGCACATCACCCTGGGCTTTATCGAGCAGCACCTGATGCTCGGATTTTCCGGCGGCCGCAAGCTGGTGGCCCCGGGGCTCGCCGCCCAGGAAACCATCAAGGTCATCCACTCGCCTTTGTTCATGCGCGAACCCATGGCTACGGAGGGATCGATCACCGAGAACCCTCTGCACGCCCAACTGCTGGAAATCGCCAGGATGGCCGGGCACGATTTCATTCTGGACGTGACCCTGACCCAGAGCCGCGAGGTCTCCGGCATCTTCGCCGGAGATCCGGTCCAGGCCCATGCCGCTGGGGTGCAGTTTCTGCGCACCACCTCGCTCGAGAAGCTGTCCGGATTGGCGGACGCCGTTATCACCAGTGCGGCCGGTCATCCCCTGGACTTGACCTTCTATCAGACCATCAAGGGCCTCACCGCCGCGCAGCACATCGTGAAACCGGGAGGAAGGATCCTGATTCTGGGCGAGTGCGCCGAGGGCGTCGGTTCCCCTGAGTTTGCCGGGAAGGCCGCAAGCTTCTCCAGCTACGAGAGCTTTCTCCAGGAGATCGGGGATGCTGAAGTCGAAATTGACCAATGGCAGCTGGAGAAAATGGCGCTGGTCGGACTAAAGCATGAGCTGTTCTTTTACATTCCAGGGGTCGCCAACGACAAGTTGGGCAAGCTGGCTTCCCGTTGCTTCCCCAGTGCGCAGGCAGCAGTGGCCGCTCTCCTCGACGGCCTCCCGGCAGGCGCCCGCGTGGCGCTGGTGCCCGAAGGCCCGTATGTCTACGCTCGCGCGGACACCTCCGATGCGTTGGCCGAAGTGCCTCAGCTCTCCTGAGACCGATTTCGCCGCGCCGAAGCAACGGACAAAATGGGCGTCGAATGCTGTGGTCTCCCACTCAAGCCAAAGAACGGCTTGAATGGGGCACCCAGCCTGGTTGCCGGTGCGGGTGGCTCAACAAAAACCTTCTATTCACAATACTAGTCAGGGTCGGCCAGTAGAATTTCCCCCAACCGCAGGGATTTAGGAGATCTATATGGCTACGAGTGTACTGGCATCGATTGGCGATCACGGCGTTCTCAACGCACCCTTGCCCGCTGCCCTGCCCGAGGTGTGGATCGATCGCGACCTGAGCTGGCTGGACTTTAATTGGCGAGTGCTGGCGGAGGCACTCGACGAGCGCACGCCGTTGCTCGAGCGAGCGAAGTTCCTGGCTATCTTTACCTCCAACCTCGACGAATTCTTCATGAAACGCGCAACCGTACTGCGCACGGGGGCGACGGATGCCCAGCGCGCCCTGTTGCAGCAGGTTCGCGATAAGATCCAGCTTCAGCTCAACCGCCAGGCGGAGTGCTACCGCCAGATCGTCGTCCCCGGTCTCGCGGAACACGGCGTTTTCCTGCGCTGTTGGGACGATCTCACGCCGGCGCAGCGAAACGAAGCCTCCAGGTATTTCGACTCCGAGCTATCGCCAGCCCTGACCCCACTGGTCATTGATCCCGTCCATCCCTTTCCGTTTCTTTCCAATCTCTCCACTTCCCTGGTCTTCCGGTTGCGCGATGTGGTCAGGGACGAAACCATGTTTGCCCGGGTCAAGATTCCCGGAGTGCTGAAACAGTGGATCTATCTGGAATCAGACCTGGAGCCCGGACGCAAGCTGCTGATCCCGCTCTATGAGGTGATCCGCGGCAATCTGCACAAGCTCTATAGCGGCATGGAGATCAGCGACATCACCCTCATGCGGGTGACCCGCGACGCCGAAGTTGAACTGGACGATGATCCCGCGGCCGACTTCCGCGCGACGGTTAAGGAACAGATTCGCCAGCGCCGCTACGAGCCGGTGGTGCGCCTTGAATTTGGACCTGGAGCCAACCCTGCCATTAAAGAGATGCTTCGCCAGCGGCTGGAGCTTACTCCATCGGACATGTACGACATGCAGGAGGAGCTCGACTACACCACGCTGTTCGAGCTGCTCGCTCTGCCTATCCCTGCATTGCGCGACCGGGATTGGACGCCCATCTGGCCCCCGTTTCTCGACCACCGGGCGGACGCAATCTTTGCCGCCATCCATGCCGCCGACGTGCTGGTACATCACCCCTACGAGAGCTTCGATGCCACGGTCGAGCACTTCATCAGCTCCGCCGCCGATGACCCACACACGGTTTCGATCAAGATGACTGCGTACCGCATCGGCGACGATACGCCCTTCGTCAAGTCGCTGATCCGTGCGGCGGAACGGGGCAAGCAGGTGGCCTGCGTCATGGAGATCAAGGCGCGCTTCGATGAGGAGCGCAATCTGCACTGGGCGGCCGAGTTGGAACGCGCCGGCGCCCACGTCACCTTCGGCGTCAGCGGCCTTAAAACGCATGGCAAGACCGCGCTGGTGGTGCGTAAGGAAGCCGGCGGCTTGCGCTGCTATGTGCACATCGGTACCGGTAACTACCACGTAAAGACGGCGCGCTTGTATGCCGATGTCGGCTTACTCACTTGCGATCCGCGGATAACGCAGGACGCGGTCAACCTCTTCCACTACCTCACCGGCCACGCCGACCGGCCAAACTGTACGACGCTGCTGGTGGCTCCGCTCACCATGCGCCCGCGGCTGCTTGACCTGATCCATCGCGAGACGCAAAACCGGCGCGCCGGTCGCCCCGCCCGCATCATCGCCAAGATGAACCAGCTGGAAGACCCGGACATCATCGAGGCCTTGTGCGAGGCTTCGCAGGCAGGCGTGCCCATCGATCTCATCGTTCGCGGATTCTGCTGTCTTCGTCCGGGGGTGCCCGGCCGGACGGAAACCATTCGTGTTCGTTCGATCATCGGGCGATTCCTGGAACATTCGCGCATCCTCTATTTCGCCAATGGAAGGCAGGATCCTGCTGAGGGCGAGTACTTTATCGGGTCGGCTGACTGGATGTTTCGCAATCTTTCCAAACGGATCGAGGTGGTCACTCCCGTCTTCGCCAGCGGTCCCAAACAGCGCCTGTGGGAGATCCTCGATATCTGCCTGCGCGACCAGCGGGAGGCATGGGTTCTGGAGCCGGACGGCAGATACGAGCAGCTGCGCGCAGAAGAGGGAGCGACCGGGCCGGAAGGCCGGGGCACGCACCAGACCCTGATGGACCTCACCCGCGCCCGGGCCGACGTCTAGGTCGCTGGGGGTGACGGCTGCGATGCATTATCATGGTCGCAGCCGGTGAATGCAGCGAATCCACGAAATGCGAAAGTGGCGAAATTGGCAGACGCACCAGACTTAGGATCTGGCGGGGCAACCCATGGGGGTTCGAGTCCCCCCTTTCGCACCAATATCCTCTCAGTACCTCTGCTCCGCGCGCAAAGCTTTTTCCTGTATTGAGGTGCAGAGGGAGCGGTACACCCCTCGGAATCCTTCGAATCTGGAGTTTAGATCTACCAGTGTGAAAAAAATCAGCCAGAATGATGAGACCGCCGGCCGGCATGCGAACTCTAAGACCAGTCGGAGGATTCAATGGCCCAGTCACCCTCATCACCAAGACAGTTTCCAATTGGGTCGCTGGTAATTATCGCTGCGGTCGCCTGCGTAGCCGCTATTGCTTTCTCATATACAGCCGGATGGCTTTCGCCGGAGCGGCTGACGCCCAAAAAGATCGTAGCTGGGCTGGCGCCTCCGGGCGGCCCGGCGCTGGGCCATCGCCGCAACCATGCCAAAGGCATCTGTTTCACCGGCACGTTCGACGCTAATGGTGTGGGTTCGGCGCTTTCCCGGGCGCAGGTCTTCGCTCGCGGCCAGTATCCGGTGGTGGGACGATTCAACCTCGCCACTGCGGATCCGAATGCCGCCGATGCAATGGTGCGCGTGCGCGGCCTCGGCATCCGCATCACGACGCCGGACGGGCAGGAATGGCGCAGCGCCATGATCGACGCTCCGATCTTCCCCGTCTCCACGCCACAAGACTTCTACGAGTTGCTGACTGCCTCAGGAAGCAAAGACCCCAATGCGATGAAGAACTTCATCGCCGCGCATCCAGGATTCCTTTCCTTCGTCGGTTGGGCCAAGAGTGCTCCATGGACCGGGAGCTATGCCGAGGAACCCTACAACAGCCTCAACTCCTTTCTGTTTGTCGACCAAACGGGCGCCACACATCCGATACGCTGGTCATTGGTTCCCGCGGCCCAGGCTGTGCCCGTGTTGCCGGATGAGTTGGCCAAGCGCGGCCCCGATTTCCTGGAGCAGGAGATCACCCAGCGTGTTGCTGCTGGACCTCAACGCTGGAGCCTGGTGCTGACCATCGCCAACCCGGGTGATCAAACAGCAGATCCTAACAAGGCTTGGCCTGCAGATCGCCGCACCGTCGAGGTGGGAACTCTGATCGTGCAGCAGATCGAGCCTGAGCGTGACGGACCGTGCCGCGATATCAATTTCGAT
Source organism: uncultured Acidobacteriaceae bacterium (assembly GCA_963785315.1). Classification (GTDB taxonomy): domain Bacteria; phylum Acidobacteriota; class Terriglobia; order Terriglobales; family Acidobacteriaceae; genus PALSA-350. The sequence goes on from CAWAUX010000005.1 coordinate 983,162, forward strand.
CCGACGGTCTTGCCGGCGGGCATCACGACCTCGGATGACCCATTCCCTGCCGCCCGATCGGCTGCCTACTCCCGGTCCTACAACAGCCGCACGGCGGAAGAAAAATACTATCCGCGTACCGCCGCAGGAGGTCAACAATGACGACAAGCCGCAAACGCTTCGCTGCGCCGCAGCGACTGCTTCACTGGCTCATGGCGATCTGCATCCTGTCGATGTTGTTCATCGGGGTCGGCATGGTCTCGACCGTCACTCCGAAGTACCTGACACTGGTCCAGATTCATAAGCCTCTGGGGATCGCCATCCTGATACTGGCACTCATCCGTCTGGCGCTGCGGTTTACTTACGGCTCACCCGCGCTGCCTGCCGATCTGCCGGAGCCGATAAAGCTGGGCGCGTATCTGTCGCAGTATGCTTTCTACGCGCTGATGATCGCGATGCCGCTCCTCGGCTGGGGAATGTTATCCGCGGCGTCCTACCCCGTGGTGCTGTTTGGCAGCGTGCACCTGCCATCGATCCTGCCTCTAAGCCCCAGCCTGCATACGCTGCTGTGGCATGCGCATTTCTACCTGGCTTTTGCCTTTTTCGCGCTGATCTTGCTGCATGTCTCAGCGATTCTCTTTCATGCGCTGGTCAGGAAGGATGGCGTATTCCAGACAATGGCGCCCTTCCTCAGCCGCGATGAATCAAAAGTGACTGACTGATCGAGTAACAGAATTGATTCTCGGCGCCTTAACAGAAGCCCATAGGAACTGCACGGGTGCCCCAGGTCCTATGGGCTTCTGTTAGAAGTCTGACTCCGGCCACGCTGGCGTTCTCACGCGAACTCTAAACAGGCTGCGGCAAAACTCATTCTTCCGAAGGGTACGGGCTTCAGCCCGTACGTAAGTCATTAAAAACAGGAACGGCTTTAGCCGCTGAGGGGACGGTTTTTCCCCTCAAATCGACTTTTTCCGCAGCCTCTAAAGCCCAATTCCCCACTCGAAAAGATGCCGCCCGCAAAAATCCAGGGACGGTGTATATAAGTCTTACGAATTGGGGGGCGAATAGCCGCCCAGACGATGCGTCTCGGCGAGTTAGCCGCGATCATCATCCGGGGGACGTTGAAGATGGCCGTTCTTGCACCAAGCGCGCCGGCTCCGCCCCGATCGACAACATGGTTCCTTGAGTTTCTAAGAGATGAACTGACTCCCTACCCGGAAAGAGCCGCCCTGGTTGCCCGCATGGTGATTGCCGCAACCATCGTGATGCTCATTACCATGACGTTTCGTATGCCCTACGGCGCATACGCTTCTCTGTACGCGCTTACCATTTCGCGCGAAAGCCCGCAAACAACCGGAACCGCAGTGAAATCCATAGTCGCCGCTTTTGTTCTTGGAGGAGCCTATGTACTGATCAGCGCCTTGTTTTTCTTCGGCGATCCGCTGCCGCGTTTGCTATGGGTGATCGCGTCGTTGTTCGCGTCGTTCTATGTAATTAGCACTATGACGAATTACGCGGCGGCTGCCCGTTTCGGCTATTTAATTATCATCACCATTCCTCTCTGGGATCAGCAGATCCCGACCGAGTTGCGGGTGGAAGGCACGCTTTGGGCGGTTTGGGCCATCACCATTGCGAGCGTGGTCGCCGCGGTGGGCGCGTTGGTGTTTGCAGCGATGAGGCCTGGGGATGAGCTTGTCGACTCCATCGCGGAGCGATTAGCTTCCGTGGAAGAGCTACTCACCTGCTATGCAGCAGGCCGGCCGGTAGACGATAAGGCGGAGAAGAGGGTCACACGGTTGGCCATGCTTGGGACCTCCAGGTTACGCAGCAACCTACGGCGTTCCACCCACCCGGGGCAATACCGTGAACAGATGGGCGCCGTTGTGGTGCTCGCCGGCAGACTTGTAGACATCGCCGCCAACCTCACACAGCTCGGAATTCAGTTTGCCGGAGAAGACCGGCAGCGCATAGGCGCCTTGGCTGCGAGCATCGCGGGCATTCGTGCCGATCTGCTGAGCGGCAAAGTTCCAGGCCAGATTGAGGTCAATAGCGAAAATGAAAACCCCGGGGGTGTTCCGCTCTTGCGCGAGATGGAAAAAACCGTACCGCTGATTCCCATGGTGTTTTCCGGCTCCGGCTTACTAAGCGCGTATGTGCCCTCGCCACCCACCGGCGACCGGCCATCGGCGCTTTTTGTTGCGGACGCTCTCTCGAACCTTGACCACTTCAAGTTCGGGTTGAGAGGGTGCGTTGCCGCGAGCCTCTGCTACATCATCTACACCGCGGTTGATTGGCCGGGCATCAGCACAGCCATCACCACGTGCCTGCTGACCGCGCTCTCCACGGTCGGCTCATCTCACCAGAAACAGTTTCTGCGCTTCGCGGGCGCCATCATCGGCGGCGTGGTGATGGGGATAGGAGCGCAGGTGTTCATTCTGCCTTACATCGATTCCATTACCGGGTTCACGCTCCTTTTCGTGGTGGTCACCAGCATAGCCGCCTGGATCGCAACCTCAAGCCCACGTCTCTCCTATTTTGGGGTACAGGTTGCCGTCGCCTTCTACCTCATCCACTTGCAGGAGTTCACCATACAGACGTCACTTGGAGTGGCAAGGGATCGTGTTGCCGGCATTTTGCTCGGCCTCTTCATGATGTGGCTTGTGTTTGATCAGCTGTGGGGCTCTTCGGCCGCGGTCGAGATGAGGAGGACATTCATTTCCAACCTGCGATCTCTGGGGCAATTTGTCAGGGAACCGCTGCCGGGAAAAGATGAGGCCTGGCGCAGCGACTCTCTGCGCGAAACGATCAACACCAACCTTGATAAGGTGAGGAGTATGGCCGACGCGGTTCTCTTCGAATCAGCGTCCTCCCGGCACGGGGACCTCGCATTGCGTAGTCGAATCCTACAGTGGCAACCGCAACTGCGCGCGCTTTTCTTGGCCCGAATTGCGTTGGTGAAATATCGTCTCCAACTCCCCGGTTTCGAACTACCGGAACCCGCACGTGTGGCACAGCAGCAGTTTGACAATCGGTTGGCGGGGATGCTGGATGGTATGGCAGACCGGATGGAGGGCAAACCACCACAGGGAACGGACCGCGTCGAAGACGCCTTCGAACATTTAGAACAGACGGTCCGGAACTGCTGTACAGAAGAACCACAAGAGTTGCTCACAGCGAAAATGCAGACCTTCCTCGCTTTGTCTCGCAGCATCGATAACATTGCGATCTCCCTGGATAGGGAAATCTGATTAGTGCTGCATCATCGATGTTCATAAGCTATTTATTTATCGAGTGCCTCACGCTCTCCCTCACTGCGGGCTGGTAATGGACGCACGTGGTTACCAAAAAAATCTGTTCCTGCTCTCGACGCGGCCCAAAAATCGTACTACTGTGAAAATAGGAATTCACACGTCAGCGCCGTCTAGCCACGACGGCCTTGCTTGGCCTTGCACCGGCGTTTATTGCCCGTGCATCTGCCGCCAACTTCCAGAAAAGTATCAACGCCAGAGTAATTGCGACGGTGCTGTAAACAGGGGGCGCTCAGTGCGTTCTCTTGATTGAGCAGTTTTGACAACTTGGAAAACGCCACACCACCGGACACCGTCCCGAGCCCATCGCAGCCCGGATGACACGGACGCTGGATGACGGGACGTTATCCAATCTGTTGTGCGTAGGCAGAGATATCGTCCCGTTTGTCATGAAGTCGCGGACCCATATCTGAGACCAGCTCTCCGGCTGGCCTCATGTACACAAGTGGCTGATAAGGAACCAATGCAGGTGCAGACTTAGTTCGCATAGTTCGCTTAATTCGCTTAATTCGCTTAATTCGCTTAATTCGCATAGTTCGCTTAATTCGCATAGTTCGCTTAATTCGCATAGTTCGCTTAATTCGCTTAGTTCTCTTAATTCGCATAGTTCTCTTAATTCGCATAGTTCGCTTAATTCGCATAGTTCGCTTTACATGTGCGCGTCTCGTCTGCGACACCATCGATCCCACCGGCCGCCCCCATCAATTAGGCGCTCGATTTTAAGCCCCTCGAAGGTCTGGCTCGGGTCCTAATAAGGGCAACTCTTAACCACCGGTCTTTGCTGCCGCCGCCCCAAGTCCAAGCGCCTCTCGCCGTTTAAGCATGTCCAGTATTCACAAATTCCACTGGTGCGATGCGAAGCCTACAATCAGCTGTGGGGCTCCTGGGTCACGATGTGGACATCAACTGTGGAGCAATCACGAAGGAGTCCGTGAATGGAGGAGAGGTATGGAATCCACCGCCAGCCGGCGCGGACGGACCGCCCAAACATCACTTGGGTGATGTGATATTCACGAATGAATTGGCGAATACCTTCGATCAACTTGCTGCCCGATGCCTGGACCACATGAGCATTGAGGCTCTCTGCAAAACGGAGGTTCGCCGTCAAGCCCTTCCATTCATCCGGGTCCAGTGTTTTGCCCAGATCGATGTAGAAAACGTACAACTCGCCGCCCATTGCCTGAGCCAGGCGCGAGCCGCGAGCAATGAGATATTGACCTGCGGGATTGGCATTGATGCATACACCTATCCGCTCAAGCACGCCCTCCGCTGGTTGGGCGCCGTCTTCTTTAAGATAAGCGTCGAGGCTGCGGTCGACTACTTGCGTGACCTGGCGGAGCGCCAACTCACGCAGGGCAATCAGATTGCCCGGTCTGAAGAAGTGAGAAAGAGCCCGTTCGACACGCTCCACCGGGTAAATGTCGCCTCGTGACATACGCTCTTTCAGGGCTTGGGGCGTCAGGTCTACTAGCTGGACCTCATCAACGCGTTGCATCACCCAGTCCGGAACGGTTTCGCGGATGCGCACGCCCGTAGTTTGCAACACCGTCGGGCCAAGGCTTTCAATGTGCTGGACGTTCATGGTGGAAAGGACATCGATTCCGGCCTCGAGCAGATCCATCAAATCTTCAAATCGCTTGGCGTGCCGGCTGCCCTCGATGTTCGAATGCGCCAATTCGTCAGCCAGGACGACACCTGGCTTGCGGGCGAGGATCGCGTCCACGTCCATTTCTTCAAACATTGTCCCCTTGAAGTCGAGTTTGCGGAGCGGAATTTGCTCGAGCCTGCCGGTTAGTTCGGCAACAGCCTTGCGGCCGTGGCTCTCCACCACCCCGATGGCAACATCTTCGCCGCGGCTCGCACGGCGAATGGCCTCGCTTAACATGCTGTAAGTTTTCCCGACCCCCGGAGCGTAGCCGAGAAATAGTTTGAAAGTGCCTTTAGATTTTTCAGGGGATATCTCGGTCAACCACTCGTCGGACGTCTTGGTCACCAAGCTCCGGTCGTTCACAGCGTCACCGTAAGCTCCATCGTACAATACAGGAGTGAGAAGCCATGCTCGCATGCAGGCTGTGCGTTTCGGCCTTGTTCTCGCAGCGATTGGCGTCATTACGGCGATCGATTTTCGGCTGCACGCTAACCCAGCGACTGTTGCGTTAACGTTTTTGGTAGCGGTCCTGCTCGTCTCGGCTTATTGGGGTCTGCGTTATGCGGTGGTCCTGGCCGTGGGAGCAGCCGCTGCTTACAACTTTTACTTCCTTCCTCCGATCGGAACCTTTACCATCGCGAGTCCGCAAAACTGGGTCGCACTCTTTGCTTTTCTGATAACTGCACTCGTGGCCAGCAATCTGGCGGAGCACGCACGGCGTGATGCAGAAGCGGCCAAACAAGGGCGACGCGAAGTGGAACTGCTTTACGACTTGAGTCAGCGGCTCCTGGCCTCAGAGAATGAGCTCGAACTCCTGAACGCCTTGCCACTCTACGTGCAGGAGATCTTCTCTATTCGCAGCGTCTCCATGATGGCGGCGGACCATCCTTCGATTTACCGCTCTTCGCCCGATGCCGAGGTGGACGAAAGCCTGTTACGCGTGACCCTCGTGCGTGGGGAACCCACTGTGCAGGGAGGAACCGCGTATGTACCTCTGCGCCTGGGGTTGCGTACTGTGGGAGCGCTTGGAGTGACAGGATACGATCTGTCGCGGAAGACATTGGATGCGATCGGAAGCCTTGCGGGTTTATCCATCGAGCGCGTCCGTGCTCTCGAGGCTCTCAGCAAGCATCAGGCTATGCAGGAAAACGAGCGTCTGCGATCGGCGTTGCTGGATTCGGTGACACATGAGTTTCGCACACCGCTCACCGCGATCAAAGGCAACGTTACAACGCTGTTGTCTGGCGTCGCGCCTGAGGACCACGGCCAGCGGGAGCTGCTTACCGTTATTGACAAGCAGACCGATCAGCTGAATCGACTTGTGGAAGAAGCCGCAGAGATGGGCCAACTGGAGGCCGGCATGTTCAAACTTGACCTGCATCCGCATTCCATCCAGGAGGTGCTGCAGCCGGCGTTGGAGGACGCAAAGGAATCGATCGAGAATCACCCGGTGGAGATTCAGGCGCCCTCGGATCTGCCGGCGGTACGCATGGATACCCAGCGCATGCGTGAGGTACTGATGCATCTGCTGGACAATGCCGGCAAATATTCCGATCCGGGAACAGCAATCAAAGTAACTGCTGAAGTAAAGTCCGGCCAACTGGTCATCAGCGTCGCCGACCGGGGTATTGGAATAGATTCTCTCGAACAAGTATTAATCTTCGACAAGTTCTACCGCGGCGGACGCCAACGTTACACGGCCCCCGGAGCGGGCATGGGCCTGCCAATTGCGAAGGCGATCGTGGGGGCTCACGGAGGCACTCTCGGAGTGGTTAGCCAGTCAGGCCGCGGTTCGGTCTTTTCGATCAGCCTCCCGATTTACGGCAACCTGAGGCTCCCCGCCAAATAGATTCCGATGAGGAGAGGCAAAGTATCACTTGTGAGAACCGGAAGAGAAACCGCAGATCCCCCGCTACGCTCCGGTCAGAGGTTGTGACTTTTTTGGATTTCAACGAAGGCTGGTGCCCCATTCAAGCCCGGTTTTGGCTTGAGTGGGATGCCACAGCACTCGACGCGCCTTTTGTGCCCTGCACGCACCCGAGGGATCTGCGGTTTCTCTTGCCAACCTTATTCAGTGCGCAAAGCCCGCAATGGCTCAATGCGCGAGGCCCGTCGCGCCGGCACGTACGCAGCAACCAACGCGACAGCGCAGAGGAGCAAACCTACGCCCGAAAAGACCGCTGGGTTGGCCGGGGTTGTGCCAAATAATAAGGACTCGATCCATTTACTTAACGCGAAAGAGCCGAGCGTCCCCAGTGCCACGCCGGCAAGTGCGAGTCGCAGCGTCGTTGCCAGAACCCCTCGCCGCACCAGCCCGGAGCTCGCTCCCAACGCCATACGTATGCCAATTTCTTTGGTGCGCTGATTCACCGAACAAGAAATCAGCGCGTAAATCCCGAGCGATGCAAGCAACAGCGCGAACCCCGCAAATGCTGACAGCAACATGACCAGAAAACGCCGTGGCGATACCACTTTGTCGACCAGCCCCTGAAGGGTTTGAAACTCGGTGACCGGAAGATTCGGATCGAGCGGCCGTAGCACCATTCGGATACCTGCCGCCAGGCTATCTGGAGGCAGTGCGGTTCGCACCACAAGCCTCATAGCAGAAAAGTCCCCGGTTTGACGCATCGGCAGATACATTTCAGACCCACCCAACTTCTCGGGTCCTCCGTGATGAACATCCGCTACCACTCCGACGACTCGCCGGCCGCCGTCCTGCGTCATCATCTTTCCGACCGCGTCCTGCCCGGGCCACAGAGTGCGCGCCAACGTCTCGTTCACCATCACTATTGGTTCGCTCGCCGCTCGATCGCTCTCGGTGAATTCTCTCCCCGACTTCAACTGAATTCCCAGGGCTTCGAAGTATCCGTCGCTGACGACGCGAATAAATGCCTCCGGGTGATGGTCCTTGTCGTAGACCTGTCCTTTAGCTCCGACTTGCCAACCCCTGTCACCGTCGAGGGGCAGGACATCACTTATCCCGGCTGCCGTGATGCCGGGTACCGACCGCGCGCGATGCAACACATCATCGATAAATGAGTTCTGTTGCGCGAGACTGGGGATGCGAAAACCCGGGTCGATCCTCAACGCGGCTGCGTGCTCCGGCCGAAACCCCAGATTCACGTTCAGCACGCGCACAAAACTTTGCATGAGCAGGGCCGCGCCTACGAGCAGCACGCATGCCAGGGCAAACTGTGAGACCACCAGTCCGTCACGGAACCAGCCATGCCGGTTGCTTCCAGTCGACTCGCGGCCCGCGTCTTGCAGCCCTTCGCGGAGCCGGTACGCTGGAACCTGCAGCGCGGGCGCCAAACCAAAGAGCACACCTGAAGCGACCGCCGCCAACAAGGTGAAGGCAAGCGTGCTGCCATCGACCCGAACGCTAGCTAGAAGTGGAAGGTTGAAGGCACTGAGATGGGCCAGAGAGCGCGTACCAGCCACGGCCAGGAGCAGGCCAAGCGCGCCACCGCAACAGGAGAGGATAACGCTCTCAGTCAGCACTTGCCGGAGCAGCCGAAAACGCCCTGCTCCCAACGCCGATCTTACCGCCATTTCCTTTTGCCGCGTCCCCATGCGCGCCATTTGCAGATGGGCAAGATTGGCGCAGACAATCAACATGACTACACCCACCGCACACATCAGCACCATAAGAGCTGGACGCACTTGCCCGCTCACTTCCTGTTCCAGCGGGACCAGCCTGGGGAAGATCGGATTCCGGTCCTGATGTTGGCTCACGAGTTGTTTCGCCAGGGTGGTGAACTCAGCCTGAGCACCAGCGACGGTAGCTCCGGGTTTCAGCCTTCCGACGATCTTCATCGTGTTTCCAGCCGGTTTTGTGTTGTCCGTTAGCGGCCAGGGAAGAAAGATATCGATCGGAGTGCCCGGGTCAAAGACGCCGGCGAAGTCGAAGGACGGGGGCAGGACACCAACGACGATCACCGGCTGACTGTTCAACGTCAGCTTCTGTCCCACCACATTCGGGTCGGAATGAAACCGCCTGCGCCAAAAGCCGTAACTCAACAGCATAGCGGGCGGAGCGGAATACTTGCCCTGGGACTCTTCCCTGGTAAACGATCGTCCAATGAGCGGGTTCCACTCCCAGCAAGGTGAAGAAGTTCTGGGTAACCGGAACGCTGGTAAGACGCTCCGGCTCGCCGGTCCCTGTCAATTCCCTGTCGCCCGAGCTGTAGGTTCCGGACCAGCCGGCTAGATCGGAGAAGGAGTGATTCTGGTCCCGCAGGTCTGCATAGTGTTCGGCCTGGGTGCTGTAGTTTTCGCCGTTGGAAATCCATACCAACTGTCCTGGATCGCGGAACGGAAGCGGACGTAACAGCAGCGCATTGACCACGCTGAAGACGGTCGAAGCGCCGCCGATACCAAGGCCGACAATGAGAATCGCAAATAGAGTGGAACCCGCATTGCGGCTCATTCCGCGAAATCCATACTTCAGATCGCTGGCCAGGGATTCGAGCCAGTTCCAGGACCAGGTTGCATGAGTTTGCTCGCGAATCAGCGTGGGATTGCCAAAAGCGCGCAGAGCCGCATAGTGCGCCTCTTCCGATGACAGTCCACGTTCCCGCTGTTCTTCTTCTTCCAATGCAAGATCAGACCGCAGCTCTCGCTCCAGATCCGCATTTCGCTTCGTGGTTCGCCACCATCGCATGTCAGCTCTCCTCGGCGGCGGGCCACATCACGCGCGCTACCGCTTCGGCCATCTGCTTCCATTGTGATTCTTCGACCACTAACTGCTTCTTGCCTTTCTCTGTTAGCCGGTAGTACTTGAACTCCCGATTGCGGTCCGGCGCGGTCTCCCATTTAGAGACCACCCATCCTCTTTCCTCCAGGCGGTGCAGCGCTGGATAGAGCGAACCGTGCTGCATCTGCAGAAAATCGTTCGTGGTCCGCTGAATGTGCTTGCCGATTTGATGGCCATGAGCGGGTCCATAAAGAAGCGTCCTCAAGATGAGCATGTCAAGAGTGCCTTGGAGAAGGCCCGTGCGCTGTTGTTGTGTTTGCTTCGCCATGGAAGACGGTCTACCCTCACTCTGGCGACGATGGTAGACGCTCGACCATCGCTTGTCAAGGAATACCGACGTTCCTAGCGCAGGGAGGAAATTGATTGGGCTATGGCGCGCCGGATGAGTGGCAGGCAATCGGGGCGCTCTCCCCGAAAGTCATACAGTGCTGCGACGCCCACCAGGGTGTGTATGGAAGCGAAGATGGCTAGTGCAACGGTAAAGCCAAATGCGATCAGCTGCTGGAAGCAGAGCGCTCCTATACCCATGCCGATGAAGTTGGTGAAGGTTGCGAGTCCAGTAATCTGGCCTCTGTGTTTGGGGTCCAATGACGTAGTAATACTGGACATCAGTGGATGGGTCGCGTCGAATCCCATCGACAAGGCGGTGATGATGAGCGCAGCGACCAACCGCGGACTTGGAAGAATCAGGAGGAAGGCAAAGATAGCAGCCCAAAGAAAGCCGATGGGGACTACGTAGCTCCTACCGTAGCGATCGGCCCATTTCCCAATGACGGTCCCGAAGAAGATGCCTGGCAGTCCGTATCCTAGTAACGCCAGGCCTATCCCGGTGTCATGCAGGTGATAACGGCTCATCAGCAAAAGACTGAGCCAGGCAAAGATACCGCCATGGAAGACTCCGTTGCTGAAGATGAACGCCAGGGTTCGTCCACCGCGCGGAGTCTCCAGGATAACGAGGTATTCGCGAATCACCTGGTCGAAGGAAGCGAGTCTCCTGGTCACTTTAAGCGCCGATTTGCTGCTCTTCACAATGAATGCGGCCGCCAAGCAGCAGATGCATGCGAGCCCCCTGAATTCGTTCCGCCAGCCTACGAGCGGATTCAGAATGGGCCCCAGGGTCGAGCCGAATCCGATGCCGGCTGCAATCGCTCCGAACATTCTGCCCATGGGGCGTCCCTGAACCTCATAGGGATAGTGGTCCCCAATAATCGCCAGGGAGATGGTGACGATTCCGCCACATCCCACTCCGGATAGAATCCTCGCGATGAGGAGTGTCCGCCACGATCCTGCGAAGGAGAGCAGTATCATGGTCGCCGTGGCAAAGCAGAGAAGAGTCACGAGCACGGGAGTTCGGCCCCAGCGATCCGATAACGCTCCATATACGAGGGTCGAAATGCCGTAGGGGAGCAGGAAGCCCGGAACTAACCAGCCCAGCAGATAAGGGCTTACTGAAAACTCGCGTGAGAGTGCCGGAATGAGCGGCGCCATCATGTAATTGCTGTAGACGACAGCGAACGCGATCAGTGCCATCACCCGAAGTTGAGACTCGTCCTTCTTAGTTTCCACAGCCTATCCTTAAGCTGAAGGCACAACTCTCCCAAGCAAGTAAACTGCCAGTCCAAGGAATATTCAAGGCCAAGGAAGAAATCCGCTAACTTATTCTTCTTGAGGCCGATCCGATCGTGCAGCGCGGGCACACTATGCTCGACAGTGACTGATCTGTGACCGATGCCTGTCACTGACGGGCTCTCGTCGCGACAATCGTCATTTCGCAGACGTTCGGCTGCGAGAGAAATCTGCGTTCGCGACAACATCCCAACCGAGCGGCCAGACAATAGAACACGCGAGCCGGCAATTTATTCCGGACGCTTTATCTGGAATCCGTTTGTGCGACCCGTCCCCGCAGAGCATCCGGAGCGAGGTAGAGCGGCCGAAATCGACGCAGGAGATGGGATAAGCTCGCCTCAGCCTCATATTGCGCCTGGCAGGCCTCACACTCGTGTAGATGAGCACGTACATCTTCCATGTACGGGCCGGTGAGTTCCTGATCGAAATAGAGCTGGATTATTGCGCTATATGCGTCGCAACCGTTCATTTAAACCTCTCACTGCCGGCGAATCCCGTCCGCTGCGTGGGAAGCAGATCTCGGAGCTTCGCACGAGCCCGCGCCAAGCGGGACATCACAGTTCCGACGCGGCAGCCCGTCACGGTCGCAATCTCCTGATAGGAAAGATCCTCATACTCTCGTAGTAGGATAACCTCGCGAAAATCTACCGGCAGCTCCAGGATCGCTGATCGCACCTGCTCCGCCTCCACCTTGCTTACATAAAGATCATGGGAGTCCGCGGACTGATCCACGATCTTGTTGGCCACTCCGTAGTCGTCCTCGACGTTGACGATCTGAGGACCATTGCGCAACTTTCTCAATTGATTGAACCAGACATTTCTCAGGATGGTAAAGAGCCAGCTTTTGATGTTGCTGTCCGCCCGGAGCCGCCCCATCGCCTGTATGGCGCGAAGGTAGGTTTCCTGTACCAAATCCTCTGCTTCCGCATGGTTCCGGCTCAAGATCAGTGCGTAGCTGAACAGTCCATCCAGGTACTCGGTCCCGACTGCTTCGGCGCGGTCCGCTCCATTGTGGCGCCATGACATATTTATCACTCCTTAAAGAACACCTGAACGGGCGACTATTCCCCGGACATGAGGGTTGTTCTCGTCAGGATCAGGCCGATGAATCCTCACTAAATGAATGCTCCCTGTGCTTGACTGTCGGCACCCGCACTTCCTGGTGCGGGTACCGGACGGCTTATGCGAAGTTTCTGCATTTTGTAAATCAAAGAGCTCCGCTTCATTCCCAATCGACCTGCAGCGCCATTGCGACCGCCGACTACCCAATTACTTGCCTCAAGCGCGCGTAGGATATAGTCGCGTTTGATTTCGTCCAGCCCTGTCATCGGCATGTTTGATCCCCTCTGCCCGCTGCATTGCTCCAGCTCCCAGGCAGGAGCGCGCAAGACGGTGTGCGGGGAGAGAATCACCGCCCGCTCGACGAAGTTCTGCAATTCCCTGATGTTTCCAGGCCAGTGATAGCGCACCAGCGCATCCATTGTCTCCGCGGGAATGTGGTCGATTCTCTTGTTCATTCGCTGTGCATGCAGAGTCGTGAAGTGCCAGACCAGTTTTGGAATATCCTCAATACGTTGTCGTAAAGCCGGAACATTGATGGGAAATACTTTCAGCCGATAATAAAGATCCTCGCGAAATGTCCCTTGCTTTACCATCGCAGTTAAATCACGATGCGTAGCCGCGATCATTCGGACGTCAACTTTGTGCGTCCGGTTGCTGCCGAGTCTTTCGAATTCCTGTTCCTGCAAAACGCGCAGCAATTTTGCCTGGAGTTCCAGAGGGATGTCGCCGACCTCGTCCAGAAAGAGCGTGCCCTTGTTCGCCAGTTCAAAACGTCCCGTTTTTTGCGTGATCGCCCCGGTGAATGCTCCTCTTTCATGACCGAACAACTCACTCTCCAAGAGTCCGAGCGGGATGGCGGCGCAATTCAGTTTGACAAAGGCAACTTCCCTTCGGCTGCTCAGGTTGTGGATTGCACGCGCGATGAGTTCTTTCCCGGATCCCGTCTCGCCCAGGATCAGCACGCTCGAAGTTGTGGGCGCCACAATCGACGCCAGATGCAATGCCTCTTTCAACACAGGGCTGTCACCAACGATCGCTCGAAACTCAGCGCGAATTTCCCGCCGGATCGTTTGATCGCACACCATGTCAGTAGGGATCTGCTCACACAAGCGAAGTGCGTTCGTACTCTCCAAAACAACCTCCACCCTATCCCCCTAAGCATGAATGCGACGTTCATGGCTTCCCAGCCCAAATGCGAGCGTTCTTGCACTGCATTTTTCTACAGTCGCAAAACAGGCTGATTGAGCGCCGGATCCGAGCCCTTGGCCGAGCTCCGAGCATCTATTTACAGACTGATCCCGGAGGTAATTTACGATGATCCCTCCTGACCGGATTCGGATCTTGAGTGTTGAAGACCATCCGGTTTTCCGTGAGGGGCTGAGCACAATCATTGCGTCCCAGCCCGATATGGCGTTGGTTGCCCAGGCATCGAATGCTGCTGAAGCCGTGGCGGAGTTTCGCCACCATCAGCCGGACATCACGCTGATGGACCTTCGCCTTCCTGGCACCAATGGTACGGACGCGCTGATCAGTATTCGAGGCGAGTACCCACAGGCCCGCATCATCATGCTCACGACTTCAGATAGTGATGGCGAGATCCAGCGTTCCCTGCGAGCGGGTGCCTTCGCGTACATCCTCAAAAGCATGCCGAAGGACAAATTACTAGGAGTGGTGCGGTCTGTGCACGCCGGAGAACGGCACATCCCGCCGGAGGTCGCGGTTCGAATTGCCGAGCATTTGGGAGACGATGATCTAACGACACGAGAACTTGATGTGCTCCGGCTGATTCGAGATGGCTATCGCAACAAGCAGATCGCGGACGTGTTGATCATCGCCGAAACCACAGTCAACTTCCATATCAAGAACCTGGTAGACAAACTGGGAGCCAATGATCGGACGCACGCGGTGACCATCGCCGTCCGGCGTGGGTTACTTCAAATCTGATCGGTGACCTCGAGAAAGCCAAGGACCAACGGATGCACCCACCGTAAATAAACGACTTCAGTTAGCGGCTTTGTTTTCGGAAAGAATTGCTCTTCGGCCGAAATAGGTGACCAGGTAAAAGCATGCCCCGAGAGATATAACATCCTTGAAAAGGAACAGGCCGAGGAAACTCATGTACCTTAGCCCGTGGACGCTAATAGTCGCGCCTGGGGTGGTTATGACCATGGTGCTGGTTGTCGCGAACATGACGGTTGCAATGAGGCCACCGAGGATACCGGCTTTGGGGATCAAATAGCCCACGATCAGCAGCACGGCGGCCGTGATCTCGGTCAAACCAATGAAATCGGAGCCGATATAAGGGCCGAATAATTTAAAGTGCCAGCTGATCAGCGGGCTGTTAGATACCAGGGGAATTATGCCTTCGGCGCCCGGAGCAGTCGTTTTATAAGACCCTGCCCAAAGGAGCATAACAATCATGCCGATACTAATGATCAGGAAAGGAATATTACGATCACTGATCCACGCGGCGACTTTGGTCAAAACGCTTTTTGCGTCGGCTTGGCCGATTCCCGCTTCCGGCCGATTCTCGGCTTTCATGGCTTGTCCTGACAGCACTTGGCTCATAATTAGTTCTCCTTAGCAGACATATTCAACCTACAACTCTGCCGTTGCAACCGGAATACCAGACCGCCAAGCCTTTCCCTGGTGGCGGGTTGTCGAGCTAAGTGCTTTGTGTTCCGAAGAATCGAGCGCCAATGCCTAAACCAGTCCTGCTCTCAGGCTGACAAAGCGGAGACGGATGCCTGACAGCGACGGATATCTGACACGGTTGCGCTGCCTCAGTCGCGAGCGTACGAATTGCGACGAATCTTAAACTCTGGCAGAAGTTGGACGTAACCTTCGTCGCAGCATATAGCGTCGTGGACGCTAAACCCTGCATACGCATTTCACCTCAGGTGGAGCGCCGGTTTGGCACCCCATGTGCATGCACTACCCTTTTTGTGGATTGATGCGATTGATCGGCTTCGAATTAGTTCTGACCCTTGGGAGGGTTTTCATGATAGCGGTAAACGATGATGCTTTCGAGGAAGGCGCTACGGAAATGAGCGACGCAATGTTGGTCTCAACGGCTAAGTCAGGTGACGGCGATGCTTTCGTCGAGCTTAGCAAACGTCACTACAGAAAGGTCTTCCATGAGACGTATCGCATCACCAGAAATCGGCAGGACGCGGAAGATGCGCTGCAGGAATCCTTTCTGAGAGCTTTCTGTCATTTGAATAATTTCGAGGGAAGGTCGAGTTTTTCCACGTGGCTCACGCGGATCGCGATCAATTCGGCGCTCATGATCTTGCGGAAAAAGCGGAATTGCTTCGACTATTCGCTCGACGATACCGACGATCCTAACGGCAAATCGGCACGTTGGGAGATACAATCCCTCGGTGAGGACCCCGAGGGCAGCTGCGTTCGCAGGGAGAAAGAAGCGTTGCTAAGGGAAGCCATCCTCCGGTTGCCGCCACGCTGCCGGGAAGTCGTCGAACTCTGGCAGGCAAGGGGATATTCCATGCGAGAGATCGCACAAGCTCTGGGAATTTCTGTAGCCGCAGTCAAATCCAGTCTATCGCGGGCGAAATTGACGCTGCGCGCAGAATTGCTTCCAGCCGATTCGCGATCCAGGTCCTACGAAAGGGATGGAATGAAGTCCCTCAGCGGCTAAGGCCGGACTTGTTGAGCGGGAGCCGCGGCGCACAGCAGATCGGCTACGCTCGGAGGTTGTGACTTTTTTGATTTTTTCGTAGCTTTGGTGGCCGGAAAGCCCTGCAGAGCATTCGTTGATTAACATCCTCGGGGTCCTTCGACCCCGCGCCGTAAGTCCCCTGTTAAGCGATTGGTCTGCGAGGCGCCTCGCTCAGGATGACTGCCTTTGTTGAGGGTTCAAGAAAGGCTGGTCGGGTGAGCCCCGGCTCCCGCTCAAAGGTTTTGGGCTTCGCTAGCTTCGGCCCGTACCCTTCAAAGACCGGCGTGTGGCCGTAAAATATAGCAAAAGGACTCGGTCGGTGAATCTCATGGATGTTAACGTGACGGAGCAAATGCAATCGAAAGTGGAATGCCCTGAACACGCCGGGTCCATTGCAGAAATTGTTGCAGCCTTGAGCACGATCGAAGGTTTGAATGGCCTGAGCGAGGAGGAATTCACCTGGCTGGCGACCCGTGGAACCCAGAGATTTGGTAAGGACGGAGACCTTATTTTTAGCCACGGAACTCCTCCTGAACACCTGATGTTCATCCTGCGTGGCGAGGTTCTCGTCAAGCGGTACTCGTCGAGCCCAGTCTCTGTGCTGATCGGCCAGGCGGGGCGAATTACGGGCAAAACCCCTTTTTCACGCATCAAGGCGTGGACTGCGGACGGACGCTCGTCTGGAGACACGTGGATTCTAGAGTTGCACGAAAGCCATTTCCCGGAACTCCTCACGGCGATACCGTCGATGACGCAACGAGTTGTAAGAGTGTTGCTGGATCGCAATCGGGAATACACGCGAGCGGAAGAGCAGATTGGAAAGCTAGCTGCGCTCAACAAACTTGCCGCAAACCTCGCTCATGAACTGAACAACCCAGCTTCTGCGGCTAAAAGCGGGGCGTCGAGACTGCTGCGCGCCGCGGAAGGCCAACCAGAGCGTGCTGCTTATCGAATTGGAATGGCCCTGGGCACAGAGGAGCGCCTCAACGCCTACCTGGACTGGCTTTCCAGACTCCGCTCTGCAGTGTGCCAGGGCCGCCAAACTGCGCATAGTAACCCGTCTGTCGATACCGCATCGCTTGAAGATTCGTTGATCAACTGGCTGGAGGAAAAAGGGTTTGCCGAGGCGTGGAAACTCGCCCCTATGCTGGCCGAAGCCAATATCCAGGTTTCTTCGCTTCAGGAACTTGAACGCCTGGTACCTGCGGACAAACTGTGCGTTGCGATGAGCGATGCTACGGCTGCCCTCGAGTGGGAGGCTTCAGCCCTGCTGGTGAGCGAGGCAGCTGATAGGATCTTCCGTCTGGTCACGGCCGTAAAAGATTACTCCTATATGGATCGGCAGCCCGTCCAGGATGTCAATATTGCCGAATCACTTGACACCGTACTCCACCTGTTTCAGCCCAGACTCGCCGGCATCACGGTAAGACGTTTTTATAGTCCGGAGGTTCCGTTGCTCCAAGCCTTTGGGAGCGAGCTGAACGAGGCTTGGGCAGCGATCATAGAAAACTCGCTGGACGCGATGGGTGATTCTGGCACGCTCACCCTGTCCGCCCGGTTGCAGGGGAAGACGATTCTTGTCGAGATTAGCGACACCGGACACGGGATTCCGCTGGAGTCTGCGAATCGCGTATTCGAACCCTTCTTTACCACAAAACCCTTTGGTAAAGGATTGGGGTTAGGGTTGGACACCGTGCAACGAGTTATCCAGAAGCATTTCGGCGCGATCGCTTTCGATTCGAAGCCGGGGGAAACAATCTTTCATGTGCGATTGCCCCTGGATCGCGCTGAGGTCTACTGAGCACTTCCGCTCAACAGCTGTTTCAGATCCCAAGCCGCCACAACCTACCACAACCCATTAGGAACTGGCGGGTGCTTGTGGTAGGAAGTCGTGGTTAGATGCCTTTGACTTCTCCCCCGTCCATACGCACACAAGATCCCGTCATCCATTTCGCCGCTGGGGATACCATGTAGGCCATCAGATCGGCAATCTCTTCTGGTTTACCGAAACGGGCAATGCCGGCTTCTTTCGGGAACTTCTTCACCGCCTCTTCCACGGTAAGGTTGTGGGCCGGCGCCCACTTTTTAAAGAAGGACTCCCTGCGTCCGGTCATCACGGCGCCCGGCACCACACTATTGACCTGTACGCCGTCCTTGATGCCTTGCTCTGCGAATGCCTTGGCCAGGGCGATGATCGCGGCATTGACGGTTGCTACCGCGGCGAAGCCGGGTTTGGGATCGAGAGCAGCGCTTCCGGAAATCAGAACCACGGATCCGTTCGAAGCCTTCAGTGCATCCCAGGCCTTTATGGTCAGCCGGCGCGCGCCATGGAGTTTGAGCGCCAGGCCACCGTCCCACTGCTCATCTGTCATCTCGAACAGATCGATCTGTGGCACAGCTCCGGCAATGTTGAGCAGGGCGTCAATTCTGCCAAAACGATCGAGAGTTCCGTTGACGACGACTTCGGCCGCCTGCGGCTGCCCCAGGTCGAGCGCGTGGATTTGTGGCTCAGCGCCAGCGGAGCGCACGGCGGCTGCGGTCTTCTGCAGCTCATCCTGATTTCTAGCGGCAAGGACTACCGCAGAGAAATCGCGCGCTAAACGTAACGCAGTCGCACGGCCAATCCCCTGGCTGGCGCCAGTGACAATGGCAACGGAATTGTTTTTCATTGGTTCCTCAATGCCCTGCTTATCGAACAGCTTCGAGAATTGCATCCACCACAAGCTCCGGCGCTGTGTGCATAGGCGTGTGGTCTACGTTATGGGAGCGTATGGTTGCGCCCATCCGGCCAGCCATGAATCGCTGGGTCTCCGGGTTAATCATGCGGTCCTCTTCGGCGACGAGATACCAGCTGGGGATCTTCTTCCACGCCGGCGCAGGAGCCTTTTCCTGAATACATTGCACCGAGATCGGCCGCTGCAACGCGGCCATAATCGCGAGTTGGTCCGGCGACGCCTTGTGAGCGACTCCGCAGCCAAAACCCTCCTCCGGCATCCAAATCAGTCCATTCTTATCCGGTACCATGTGGGGAGCTTTGGGATGCGGGGCGGCCCGATAAAATACCTCGGCAACTGTTTCACCCTGATCGGGTGCCAACGCCGCAATGTACACCAGCGACTTCACTCGATCATCATCGACCGCAGCGATCACAGCGCCGGAATACGCGTGTCCTACCAGAATGACGGGGCCACTCGTTCTGTCGATTGCGCGTTGAAGAGCGGCAGCGTCATCACTCAGCGACGTGAGGGGAATGGGCGCCGCGGTGACCTGGAGCCCCTGTTTTCGTAACGGCAGAATGACGTTACTCCAACAGGATCCATCGGCCCACGCTCCGTGCACCAGCACCACGGTACCGTTCATCGCCCAACCACCTTATCCGCCCCGCGCCCCGCGCTGGTCGTCTCAAGGAACTCCTTCATGGCGGCGGCGATCTCCACCACGTGCGTCTCGGTAGCGAAATGTCCCGTATCGAGGAACTGGACCTTCGCGTTGGGCAGGTCTTTCTTAAATGCCTCCGCGCCTGCAGGGATAAAAAAGGGATCGTTCTTACCCCAAATCGCTAGCAAAGGCGGCTTTGACTTACGAAAATACTCCTGGAATTTAGGATAAAGCTTCACATTGGACGCGTAATCCAGGAACAGATCGAGCTGAATCTCCTTGTTCCCTTTGCGTTCGAACAGCGCTACATCCAACGTGTAAGACTCAGGCGCGACGCTTTCCGGATTGGCTACGCCATGGGTGTATTGCCAGCGCGTCCCTTCCAGGTTCAAGATGTTTTTTCGAATCACCTCGCGGTTTTCTGCTGTGGGGTCCGCCCAATATTTTCGAATCGGTCCCCAGGCATCGCCGAGTCCGGCTTCGTAAGCATTGCCGTTCTGGGAAACGATCGCTGACACTCGCTCGGGATGAGCCAGGGCCAGACGCAAGCCGGTGGGCGCTCCGTAGTCGAAGACATAAATCGCGTAGCGGTTGAGGCCGAGAGCTTCGGTGAAGGCCTCCATGGTGCGCGCCAATGCGTCGAACGAATACGTGTACTTTCGTTTCTCAGGAACTTCCGTGAATCCAAAACCAGGCAGGTCTGGTGCGATCACGCGAAATTGGTCTGCCAGGCGTGGAATGAGTTCACGGAACATGAAGGACGATGTAGGGAATCCGTGGAGCAAGAGGACTACCGGCGCGCTCGGGTCGCCTGCCGCACGGTAGAAGACTTCGACTCCGTCTGCTTCGACCTTATGAACGGATGTCACGGGAATAGCCAACTGGGAAAGAACGGGACTCATGAAACTCTCCTCGCTTGGTTGAAAGGTAAGTACGTGGATAGTCGCGTATCCCACTCAAGCCAACTACAGGCTTGAATGGGGCACCCAGCAGTTGTGGATTTGTTTATTGGTGCGCCAAGGGTTGTCTTTGCTGTTGATTGATCAGGCGCAAGCGGTCCAGGACAACCTGCTTGATCGGTTCTTCCGCGATGGGCAGGAGCTTATAAGGAACGATCTCACGCGGCTTTTTGGCAAAGGCGGCTTCCAGACCGCGCCGCCACGCAAGACGCAGCTCGGTGTTGATGTGAATGATATTGATTCCAGCCGCGATCGCGTCCTGGAGATCATGATCTTCTGTCCCGGAGCCACCGTGCAGGGTCAATAAGCTTCTCGACGCACGCTTGATGTCTCGGATCCGTGCCACGTCGAGCCGCTTCTTTACACTCCCTTGCACCATGGTTTGCAGCATGCCGTGAGTATTACCAACTGCCGGTGCGAGAATATCGATCCCGGTGCTTGCTACAAAGTCCTTGGCTTCTTCCGGAGTGGTCATATCCTTCGAGTGATCAGCCATCGATTCATGTATCTCAGAACCTGTTCCAATGTTTCCAATCTCCCCTTCCACGAGGATCGCTGGATTGATTGACTTCAACGCCTCCAACGCTTGCCTGGTCTGCTTGACATTCTCCTCAAACGGCAATGCGGATAAGTCGTACACGATCGAATCGAATCCCGCTTTGGCGGCCGCGATTGCGCTGTCCAGCGAATGCGTGTGATCGGCATTGAGAAAAATGGGTACGCTTTGTTCCTCGCGCAGGCTTCTCACTAAGGCCGCAATTTGAGCTACCCCCATATATGCGCGCTCCCCTTCGGATGCGCCGACGATTACCGGGACTTTCAATTCCTGAGCAGACGCGAATACGGCTTTCAATAAAATCCAATCGGAGACGTTGAAGTGACCGACGGCCACCCCGTTACTTTGCGCTTCTTCTAGTAAACTCCGCAGCTGCACACTTTTCCTCCATTCACCTTCCTGGCGCCGATCAAGGATGGCTGTGCGCCATGACCGGCGCGTTGATTTGCTCATCCACGACGGCGGCCAGCGAAGGCGCGGAGGAGAACAATGGGCTGAGCCCTTCGACAAGCGTCGGGTGGGCCCAAATGGCATCACGGAGTGCGGTATAAGGCAATCCGGCCATCATGGCAGTCTGTACCGAAGCCATGATCTCTCCACCATCGACAGCAAAGGCGGTGAAACCAAGAATGCGATCGCTGTTTACTTCTACCAGCGCCTTCAGGAATCCGCGCATTTCAGAGAGGGTGCGGGCTCGCAGCACCTGTTCCAATGGGATCTTGAACAAGCGGTAGCGGATTCCTCGGGCTTTGGCTTCTCTCTCATTCAGGCCGATGCGCGCAAGCTCCGGGTCGGTAAAAAGGGTGTAGGGGATTTGCCTGCCCGTGGTCACGCGGTTGCCACCTGCGATGTTGTCCCGGACCACGCGGAAGTCGTCCACGCTCACATGCGTGAACTGAGGGCTTCCCGCTACTTCGCCAATCGCCCAAACGCCAGGCGCGGTCGTCTGCAGCCGTTCGTTGACTTTGATGTAACCGCGGTCGGTCAGTTCAATGCCGGCCAATTCCAATCCGATGTTCTCCGTGTTTGGCTGTCGTCCCGTTGCGATCAGGAGATGAGTGCCGGTCAGGGTTCTTTCCTTTCCGTCTTGCTCGACAACAACCGTCACGGAGTCACCTGATTCTCCAGAAACCCGTTTTGTCCGTGCATTCAGGACCGCATCGATCCCTTCGTCTCTGAATAGTTCGCCAAGAGCTTTCGATACGTCCTCATCTTCTTTAGACAAAAGACGGTTATTGTGATCGATGACGGTAACCTTGCTGCCGAACCGGCGCATGGCCTGCGAGAATTCCAGGCCGATGTAGCCGCCGCCGAGCACAATCAGGTGCCCGGGGACCTGATCCAATTCGAGCGCCTCGATGTGCGTAAGCGGTTGCGCATCGGCCAGGCCAGGAATTGGGTCCAATGCAGCGCGCGTGCCCGTGCTGACAATCACATTGGTTCCGCGGAGGCGGCGAGTCGTTCCGCCAGCAAGAGTGACTTCCAGAGTCTTCGGGCCAACGAAGCGGCCCGGCCCGAGAATGAACTCCGCACCCGTCTGCTTGTAGTGGTCAAGATAGATATCGTTCAAGCCGGATACCATGCCGCGTTTTCGGTCGAGCACTGCCGGCATGTCAACCCGGAAGCCGTTCGCGAACAGGCCAAACTCCTCGCCTCGACGAAAATACGACGCTACCCTGGCGCTGTGAAGAATTTTCTTACTCGGCAGACAGGCGATATTGGGGCATGATCCGCCTATGTACTTGCGCTCAATCACCGCAACGCGCTGGCCTTGGCTGGCAAACGTCCATGCGGCAATCGTCGATCCTGTACCACCACCGAGGATTACCAGGTCGTAGGTCTCGACTGAAGAAGATGTGTTGTTTCCATCGATCTGCATGCTGCTCCAAAGTGCAACCAGCGGGCCATCCAACAAGGGCTCCGCTGGGACCCCGGGGGTTTTTCACTAAACACTTCTGCCGCCTAGTCTTAGGCCAGGCCAAGACGCTAGCTGGCTGGGCTTGGCGAGTGACGGATTGGTGACAGGAGCCCGTCACTGACGGGCGCCTGTCGCGACAAATGTCTTGGCCCAGCATATCCGCCGTTAGACAGCACTCTTCTGTTGGGTGGAAACGGGACGGTTTATCTGAAGCTTCCGCATCTTGTACGCCAAGGACGTCCGCTTCATTCCTAATCGCTCTGCGGCACCATTCCGTCCGCCCACTACCCAATTGGTCGCTTCAAGCATAAGGAGGATGTGATCTCGCTCAACTTCCTCGAGACCCGCAATGGGCGCATTGGATCTCTTGAGAGCATGGAGGGGCTCCAATTCGGAAGTCGGCGCTCGCAATACACTGCGCGGAGAAAGAATCACAGCCCGTTCGATAAAGTTCTGCAGTTCGCGAACATTCCCAGGCCAGCAATAGCGCAGGAGCGCATCCATGGTCTCGGAAGGAATTTCGTCGATTTTCTTGTTCATTCGTCGCGCGTAGAGTTCTGCGAAATGCCAGACAAGTTCAGGAATATCCTCAGTACGCTGCCGTAAGGGAGGAACGTTGATGGGAAATACTTTGAGCCGGTAGTACAGATCTTCGCGAAATGTCGCCTGCTTTACCATGGCGGGCAAATCACGATGTGTGGCTGCGATCAGACGAACGTCTACCTTGTGCGTACGGTTGCTGCCCAGCCGCTCGAATTCCTGTTCCTGCAGTACCCGTAGTAGTTTTGCCTGAAGTTCCAGAGGAATGTCTCCGACTTCATCAAGGAACAGGGTGCCTTTGTGCGCTAGCTCGAAACGTCCGGTTTTCTGGGCGATGGCTCCGGTAAATGCTCCTCGTTCATGGCCGAATAACTCACTTTCAAGCAGCCCAAGAGGGATCGCCGCGCAATTCAATTTGACGAAGGCCCGTTCTCGCCGGCTACTAAGATTGTGGATTGCGCGTGCGATGAGCTCCTTGCCTGTTCCCGTCTCACCCAGAATCAGCACGCTCGAATCGGTAGGCGCCACAACAGACACCAGGTGCAAGGCGCTGTTCAACGCTGCACTGTCGCCGACGATGGCTCCGAACTCAGCCCGAACTTCCTCTTCGAGATAGAGCCGGCGTTTGGTTTCGCTGACCCTGTCTTCCGTGGCCTTTTCAAAGTCCAAAGCGTTCTCAACTGCAATGGCTACCTGCAAGTTCACTTGTTCCAGAAAGGCGAACTCATCCTGACCGAAAGCCCTTTCGGAGCGACTGAACGCTGCCAAAACGCCGATGATGCCCTTTCGACCGATCAGTGGCAGCTCGCAGCCGGACTTCAGGCCCTCCGCCAGCACGCGATCAAAGAAGCGTCGACCTTCGCTCGTTCCGAAGCTTTCAGGATCGTGGCCCAAGTCTTCGAGCCGGTTGATATGTTGATTCTTGCCAGACAGGAAGGCTTTACCGCAAGTGGATCCCTTTACCGGAACGGTTGTGCCATCGCGAATGGCGCCTCGTCCCTCCGGGTTGTACAAAACGGTCACGCGCAATTGACTGCTATCCGCCTGGGGCAAGAGCAACGCACAAAAATCACATTTGGTTACGCTCAGCAAATTGGTTGAGAGTGTCTCCAGCAAATGGCCAAGGTTCAGTTTTGAAGTCATGCTGTTGGTGATTTTGAGCAGCAAGCTCAGGCGGTCGCGTTCATGGCGCAGCTTTTGTTCATTCAGGTGGCGCTCAATTGCGATACCTGCAATGTGACTGGCATTCTCGATCAATTGCAGATCGGCTGGACTCGGGCTACGGACTTCACGGTAAAGGATGGCGAAGGTGCCCAGCACTTTACCTTCACCCGAGAACAAGGGTCGCGACCACACGGCACGAATGCCATAAGGCAAGACTGAGTCACGATAGTCATCCCATAGGGAGTCGCTCAAGATGTCGGTGACATACACTGGCTCTCGCCGATAGACGGCTGTGCCGCAGGATGCCCCTTTGGGACTAACGAACATCGGTCCTACCTGGGCGCTGAATCCAGGGAGGCTGGGCGCCGCCGCACAGTGAATTTGCCTTTCATCTCCATCCGGAAGCCAGATGGTGCACAACATGCCTTTGCCTTGGGACTCAACTAACTGTGCAATGACTGCGAGCACTTCAGGTAATGGAGAGCCGGCAAGGATCAACTTCAGAACGTCAAGTACTGATTCACTGGAAAAGAGGCCCGACTCGTTCCGTGGCGGTTCAGCACGTGAAAGGAGATGTAGGCGAGATCCCGTTACTGGCTTCATGGAGCTTCCCTTTGCAGAGGTCACGTCGTAAGAGGAAGACGGGCCTCCGACTGATGGTCCCGAATAGTATTGCTCTGGCGATCCGCACCGGCAGCCGGCCTGTTATCCCAGAAAAACTAGCTCAGATTATCAAACGGTCAGTGGCTCCAGTGAAAATGCACAAGTGGGATGCAGCGAACTGGATGCTGGTCGCAAGGCGGGAACCTGGAAACTGGCCGTCTGCCAGCGCCCTTTATAGAGGCGGAACATCCGTCAAGACATACTTTACCGCGCATTTCCCCATAAGCATCAACCGTCTAGGGTGTGTTTCGTCCTCCCACAGAGTCGCCATCCTGGGAGGGTGTGACTTTCTGTCCATCCCACTTGATGGACAGAACGGAACAGCTGGTCCCCCCGCTCCGCTCCGGTCGAGATGACAATTTGCCTTTAATAAAGTCACAGCCTCTCAGGATGACGTTGGGGGTTAGAGAAGGCCTGGTCGGGCGTGCCAGGATGACGACTCTGTGGGAATTTGACGAAAAACATGGGCAAATGCCCCCCAAGCAGGCATTTCGGACAAGCTGTGTCCGGCAAATGATCTACCATGACCGGTATGTTGAAACCTGGCTGTCCTCGCCTTTCGCGACGGGAATTCCTGACCACGGCCGTGGGCGCCGGCGGCGCGATGCTGCTCGGGCCGGCATGGTTGCACGCGGCGGGTGATGGGGTTGATCCGCACGTCGCACAGGTGATGTCCCGGACTATTAGCATCGACATGCACAATCATGTCTACCCCGCGGGAACGGAACCACATCCGCAGCAGCCGGAGGGTCCCGCACTATCCCTGGCCGAAGAGGTCAAACAGTCGGGGCTTACCGCGGTCTGCGCGAGTTTCGTACTGGATTTCGCGCCATTTACCAAGCCTGGCGATGCGTGGGACCATTATCTCAATTGGCTGACAGCAATGGACGCGCAGTTGGAAAAGGGACACATGCACCGCGCACTGAACCTGAAGGACCTGCAGGCCGCGCACCGCCATGGTCAACCAACCATCGTTCAGACGGTCGAGGGATCACAGTTCATCGAAGGGCACCTGGAGCGAGTGGAAGAGGTGTACAAACGCGGTGTGCGTGATCTTCAACTGCTTCACGAGCGAGACGATATGGTGTCGCCGTTGGGGGATGTGATCACGGCCCCCGCTCACCTTGGTGGTCTGACGGCTTTTGGCGCAAAGGTGGTGAAGGAGTGCAACCGCCTGGGGATCGTGGTGGACCTGGCCCACGCCAGTCCCGAGACGGTGCTGGGCGCGTTAAAGGTGGCCACGCAGCCGATTCTTGTGTCCCACACGGGCCTTGACAGCCGAACCGGCAGCAACCCCAGGATGGCGCAAATCATGAAGCCACACCTGATCAGCAAAGAACACGCGAAGGTGGTGGCCGACGCCGGCGGCGTGATCGGCGTGTGGACGAAACTGGCCGACTCCCCCAAAGAATTCGTCGAAAACATCAAGGCGATGGTAGACGCGGTGGGCATCGACCACGTTGGTATCGGCACCGACACAGATCTGCTCTCGTCGCAAGTAGGCCAAGGCACCAACAAAGCCTGGCCGGGCCTGACGGGAGGATTTTTTCCAGCGGTTGTGGGCCAGATGCTGCTCCAGGGCTTCTCGCCTGACGATATCGGCAAAGTCGGCGGGGGAAACTTCTGCCGCGTCTTTGGCCAGGTTACGGGTGGCCAAGCGTAAGCGGCATCGGCGATTTAGCGCCAATTAAGCGCCGGCGCGACAGTGGTCAGAATGGCTTCCATGACATGCGCATTGTAGGCAACACCCAGCTGGTTGGGGACGGTCAACAATAGCGTGTCGGCCTCCGCGATCGCCTCGTCTTTTCTCAGCTGCTCGATCAGGACATCCGGCTCGGCTGCATAGCTGCGGCCGAAGATCGCCCGTGTGGTTTCGTCAAGGAAGCCTATTTTGTCCTCTTCCTGACCGCTGCGTCCGAAATAGATACGGTCACGGTCGTCGGTCAACGCGAAGATACTGCGGCTGACGGAGACGCGCGGAGTGCGAGCGTGGCCGGCCTCCTTCCAGGCTGCGCGGAAGGAGCGAATCTGCGCGGCTTGTTGGAGGTGGAGCGGTTCGCCGGTCTCGTCGAATTTGAGGGTTGAGGTCTGCAGGTTCATTCCCAGCTTGGCAGCCCAGGCGGCCGTCGCGTTGGAAGCTGATCCCCACCAGATCCGGTCATGCAATGCTTCGGAGAAGGGCTCCAGGCGCAGCAGCCCCGGCGGATTGGGAAACATGGGGCGCGGGTTAGGCCGCGCGAAGCCCTTCCCGCGCAGCAGATCGAGAAATTCCTCGGCGTGCCGCCGTCCCATGTCTTCATCATTCTCGCGCTCAACCGGGCGATAGCCAAAATAGCTCCAACCATCGATCACCTGCTCCGGAGAACCGCGACTGATACCCAACTGCAGCCGGCCGCCAGCGATGAGATCCGCAGCGCCGGCATCCTCCGTCATATAGTGAGGATTCTCATATCGCATGTCGATCACGGCGGTGCCAATTTCAATCCGCCGGGTCTTTGCACCGACCGCCGCGAGCAGTGGGAACGGTGAGGCCAGCTGCCGCGCGAAGTGGTGGACGCGGAAGTAGGCTCCGTCCATTCCCAGCCGCTCGGCCTCCACGGCGAGATCAATGGACTGCAGGAGCGCATCGGCTGCCGACTGAGTTTGTGACTGCGGTGAAGGTGTCCAATGACCGAAGGAGAGGAAGCCTATTTTCTTCATACAAGACAAGTTTACTTGCCCCGGTTCCAGGTTTCGCTCACCGGCAGCTATAACATACGCATGCGCCTAGACGATTACGCACCTCGGCCCGCGCACCTCAACTGGCTCCTTGATTCTGACCCGGCCATCCGTTGGCAGGTCATGAGGGACCTTACCGATGAAGCCCCCAACGCGATTGCAGCCGAGCGGTCTCGCGTCGCAACCGAAGGCTGGGGAGCCCAACTTCTCGCCCGCCAATCCGCTGCCGGCAACTGGGGGGAGGGACCCCGCGGGTGGAGAGACGATTTGCCGCAAGAGGACCGAGGCCTGCTTATTACCCTCTATAGTCTCACCGTCTTGATGGACCTCGGTCTCGACCCCGCCAGCAAGCAGGCTCGCAAAATGATCGACCGCGTCGATGAGCGACTGGTGTTTAGGCGGCTTAACAACCGGCCATTCCTTCGCGGGGAAACGGAGCCATGCATCAACGGCAGAATCCTCGGCATCGGCTCGTATTTCAAAGAACCGAACGACGCACTGGCCAAGCAGCTCCTGGCCGAGCAGCTCGAGGATGGCGGCTGGAACTGCGAAGCACCCAAAAGCCGGCGCTCTTCGTTCCATAGCACCATCTGCGTGCTCGAAGGACTGCTTGCATACGAACGAGCAGGAAGAAAATCGTTGGCGGTCACCAAGGCCCGCAGGAGGGCGGAAAATTATCTTCTCGAACGCCACATGTTGCGCTCGCTGCGAACCGGCGACGTGATCAACAAACGCTGGCTCCGCTTCTCGTTCCCGGCGTTTTGGCACTATGACGTTTTGCGCGGACTCGATCATCTGCGGAATGCAGGAACCACACCCGACATCCGCGGCCGTGAGGCCATCGAAACGGTGATCGCACGCCGTCACCAGAACGGCCGCTGGCCGCTCAACCTTCTTCATCCGGAATATATTCCATTGGCGATGGAGACCGAGGTCAGCCGGGCAAGCCGCTGGAACACACTGCGCGCCCTGCGAGTTCTGCGCTGGTACAACGACTCCCGAACCGGCTCCTGACTCAGGTGCACGAAAGGCAGTAACAGCAGGTCCCTCCACTACGATTTCAGTGAGCCGAGAACAGGCGAAATCGTCAGTGCCCGTCCTGCGATTGAAGGCTCGTCGCTGGCGGTTGATTTCGCAGCAGATTTCCGGTGGCGAATTCAAGGTTGACTGCCTCTAGAAATAATTCTGATCGTGCTGAGACGCTGGATAGTCGAGCTTGGGCCAGTTGCTTCTCCGCGGTAACAACATCGACCAGATTCTTGACTCCATATTTGTATGCATCGAGCGATGCCGCGTAAGCGGTATTGGCGGACTCGAGAAGCGCAACAGCAGCGTCGTGCTTTCGCAACGCCGTCCGGAATGCTATGTAAGCGGTCCAAACCTCGCGCGTCGTCTCATCATCTATTGTCGTGAGTTCGTCCTCCGCCTCGCGGCGCTTCGATTCGGCGATCAACAATTCGTTCTTGCGCACGCCTCCGTCAAAGATGCGCCAATGGATGCCGAGTTCGGCGGTCCAGGTAGGCTCGCTCGCGGGACCAAGCTGACCGTAGTCCGCCGAGGGCCAAATGGACGTTTGTGCAGCCGATCCCGACAGAACGATCTGCGGTTTGTACTCTGCCCTGGCTGCACGAATGCCGGCCTCGGCGGAGCGGATTCGCAGAGCTTGCGCCATCAGTTCGGGACGATTCTTCATCGCGCGATCGATCAGACCCTCGATGGACATGGTGAGTCTCTCCGGCAACGGCGCACTCCTCTGGCTGTCAATCACTATGTCGGGAGACGGATCAGCTCCCACCACTTCAGTCAGCGTCACGCGCGCAATCTTTTCGTCCCCATCCGCGGATTCCTCGTCGAACACAGCCTGTGACGTTTCGGCCCGGGCGTTGAGAACGTCGGGAAGAGTTGCAAGTCCGTTGTTCAGTCTGCTTTCAGCCGCATCCTGCGTGGTTTGTGCAGTTCGCAGCGTGTCTTGCGTGGCCTGCAGTCTTTCCTGTGCGGTCACCAGCTGGTAATACGCACTGGCGACGTGAAACGCCAGGGCTTGATTTACCTGAATGACGTCAGCACCCGCGACCAGCTTCTCCTGTTTTGCGTAGTCCACAGTGGCTTGGCGTTTTCCAAAGTCAAAGATGAGATATTGGAGCGCGACGGAAGGCTCGACGATGGGCACTTCGACCGTGACGTAGCCGCGAGGAGCCAGCGGTTTCGGGAACGGATCTATCAATCTCCGATCGCCGAAAACAGCTAAACCCTCTAACCCGGGATAATAAGCGGCTTTTGCCACACCGAGTTCACGCGCCTTCTGTTTTGCGCGCTCCCAGATCGTGCGGGTGGAGGGATTGTGTTGCTCGGCAACGTCGATCAGCTCGGCCAGGGTGTAAGGGTGAACTCGATCAAGAGTCGCTCTTCCCTCACGAGGAGTTTGGCGAGCGGCGCAGTCGGCGACAGCTGCTGGAGAAGACACTTGGCCCGCGCATTGCCCCAGAGCTCGCGCCGTGGAGAAGGCGACAAGCAGCGACAAAAATAGAACATTCGATGATGGCTTGTATACGATCAATCGAAATTTATTCATTCCCAGCTACACGTCCGCTTACGCCGAACTGGAATACGATTCTTTCGCGTTCAGTATCTATTAGGGCAGAAGTGCGGAGTCGAGTCTATTGGACTAACGTATCGATCCCCCAGGTATCGGCGGATCTGATACCAAGGTATTAATCGATACCTTGGTCTAATAGATTCGGTCGTTAACTGTGTGGCTTAATCGCAATGCAAGACTAAAGCAGTCCAGCGATCACCCGACGCTCAGGAGAAGCATGGATGAGGTCCGCCTGATATGAAAACCGAATCGACGGAACTCGATCGGCGCCGAACAGCTTTGCTTGGCCCGCTTGCCGGTTTATTTTTAATGGCGCCGCTGGTGTTGGTTGGTTGCTCCCACGCGCCCGAATACAGCATCTTCGGCTCTTTTTTCCCCGCGTGGATCTTCTGTTCCGTCGGTGGTCTCGTGCTGATGACGTGCGCACACACCCTGGTCGCTCGCAGCGCTATTGCTGAACATCTGGCTGCACCTATACTTTTCTATCTCGGCATGGCGACCTTCCTCGCGTGTGTGTTGTGGCTCCTGTTCTATAGCTAGGTAAACGCGATGCCAACTCAAGACACTGGCCAACCCGAACAAGGCGACCGCCTGGCACAACTTCAGCGGTACGGCCGCGCCCTCACCGCAGCCATGGTTCTGCTGGCCGTGATTGGCTTGATTGCTGTCTACGCGGTCACAACTCGCCATCCCCAGACCGATGACGCGGCCATCTTTGCCAACTACATCGGAATCGCCCCCGTTGTCCAGGGGCCCATATTGCACCTGAACGTGGCCGACAATCAGCACGTAAAAGAGGGCGATCTACTTTTCGAAATCGATGATCGCCCCTACAAGTACGCGCTTGACCGTGCAGTGTCGGACCAGTCCACACTCGAAGGCGAGGTGGTCGACGAACAGCGGCGCATTGGGGCCGAAGTACACGCCGTCACCGCTTCTGGAGCGGCAACCCGCAGCGCCAGCGCCAACGTCGATCGAGCGCAGGCGTCGATCCGCGAGGCGGAGGCCGATGTCGCCCGCTCTCAGGCTGCGTTGGATAGAGCCAAGGCTGAGTCGGCATACGCCGAAAATAACCTGCACCGCGTCGAGCCCCTGCTCGTCAAGCAGTACGTTACGGTCGACCAGGTGGACCAGGCGCGTACGACAGAGCGGGCCAGTGCGCAGTCCGTGCACGAAGCCGAATCGCAATTGGCTCTTAATCGAGCCCACCTCACCACCATGCTGGCTGCCCTGGCGGAGGCCAAGGCCTCGTCAGAGCAGAGCACAGCACAGCTTTACCAATCGCGGTCCAGCGTACTTACCCTCGATCCCCTGGTGGCCCAACGGCAGGGACGCGCCGCCGCAATCGCCAACGCTCAATATAACTACAACCATTGCCGTGTCTACGCTCCATTCGACGCGCGGGTGACCAGCCTTGTCATTTCCGAGGGTGCTTACGCTCACATAGGACAGGAGATTTTCACGCTCATCGATACTCGCGTCTGGTGGGTGGTTGCAAATTTCCGTGAAACGCAGCTGAAGCATATTCAACCGGGTATGACTGCGGACGTGTACGTTATGTCTGACTCGTCACTGCGATATACGGGCGTCGTCGAGAGCACTGGTTACGGTGTTGTACCCGATCCTTCGCTGCTAGGCCGAATTACGCCCGGCCTGCCCGACGTACAACGCACTCTGAGCTGGGTGCACCTGGCCAGCCGCTACCCTGTCCGCATCCGGATTCAGTCACCGCCGCCTGATGGCATTCGGCTTGGGGAATCTGCAGTCGTAGTTATCCGCGGATATCAACGGAAGCCTTGATATGGCGACCCGCGCCACGCAGTTCCCCCACCGGCCAGCGCGCCCAACTGTCTCCTGGCATTGGTTTCGCGAATTCATACGCTGGGAGGTTGCCTCGTATCCAGGACGGGTGAACACGGTCGTACGCATGACGATCGCGGCTACGTTGGTCATGATCATCGTCGTGACCTTCCGCATTCCCAACGCAGCCCTGGCTGGCTTATTTTCAATTCTTCTGGCCCGCGAAAATCTCGCCGCTACATGGCGCGGGGGGCAATTCATCGTTCTCGGATTCGTCGCCGCAAGCCTTTACACCCTGCTCGGTATGATGTTGTTCCGCGGTTTCCCCATTACCCATTTCTTCTGGGTAATAGGAAGCCTCTATATGATCTTTTTCGTTATACGCACGACGACTAACTACGCAGCTGCATTGGCTTTTGCCATTCCGATTGGCGTTGCCCTGCCCATATGGGACCGCGCCTTCCCCAGCGAAGCCCAGGTGGAGGGTACCCTCTGGCCTATCGTGATCATCGCCGTGGGCGCCGGCGCGACTGTGGCAACCGAAGTGCTCTACCGCATCTTCGATCGCTCCGATCCGCTGATCACATTCGTCGATGATGTGTTGCTCGCGGTGCAGCAGGTAGCGGAAAGCATTGCCGCTCACCACGCCCCACCGGAGTCCGTACTGGCCAGAGTGCTTCAATACGATATGATCGGCACCGGCCGTCTCAGACTGACGCTGCAGCGCCAGGGTTTGGACCCGACCCGGCGGGCGCAACGCTCCGCCCTGATTTCGCTGGCGGGCCGGCTCGTTGGTCTTGCCGCTGATCTCGACCGTACTCTCCCCCGGCCCGGCGACGACGACGCGATACGCCTGCGCGCACTTTCTGAGAGGCTCGGAGCAATCCGAAAAGAGCTCCGCGAGTCAGGGACTATTTCCGCATCTCCTCCCTGGCTCGAGGGGCACCCCTCCTCCAGCTTTCCCATGCTTCCAGAGATGGAACGTATCGTCGCACTCATCCCCGAACTCTTTCAACGCGATGAGAGCGTCGACGGCTCCCAGAACACGCCCCGACAGGAATGGTGGCACGCTCTGTTGGTGCCTGATGCATTCCAGAACCGGGAATATCTACGTTTCGCCTTTGCCGGATGCCTGGCTGCCAGCGTTTGTTACTTTCTCTACAACGCGCTCGACTGGCCCGGCATCTTCCCTTCCGTCCTTACTTGCGTCGTCACGGCGCTGGGCACCATCGGCACTTCGCTCCAGGCGCAGTTTCTCCGCCTTGCCGGATTTGTTGCGGGGGGGCTGATCCTGGGGATCGGGGCGCAGATTCTCATCCTACCCGCGCTCGACAGCGTCTTCGGGTTCGCTCTCTTCTTTGCGGCGGGGACCGCGATCGCCGCGTGGTTCGCCACCTCCAGCCCGCGGCTTTCTTATTTTGGCGTGCAGATGGCGCTCGCCTTTTACTTCGTCCATCTGCAGGATTTCAAGTTCCAGACCGACCTCACGATCGCGCGCGATAAGGTAATGGGCGTGTTATTGGGTATTCTCGCCATGGGCTTTATCTTCAACCGCTTCGGAACCAAGAGCGATGTGGAGCAGTTGCAGAAACTGCTGGTGCGGAACGTACGGATGCTGGCAGAGCTCGGACTTTCCCCGATGGCACGCGACAGAGTCATTGCCATTTCACAGATCAGACGTCTCCGCAGTCAGATCAACGACAACTTCGCCGGTCTGGAGTCGCAGACGGATGCAGCGCGGTTTGAGTTTGAGTTTCGCCATCGGCGCGAGAAAGACGTTGCCGAGTGTGATCGGATTGAGACGGCTCAGCCGGCATTGCGCTCGATCTTCCTGCTGGAACTGAGTCTTCTCTCACATCGTGGGCGACGAGAGATTGACTCCGAATTGACCCAGCAGCAAAATCAGGCGCTGGATGCTTTTCTAAAGGGATATAGCGAGGAGCTCCTGCACATCGCCGCATGGATCGCACACGAAGAGGACGCACCTGCGCGCATCAGCGATGATTCCGCCCGGCTATTAGAGCAAGCCTTCGAGGAGCACAGTTCGCCGAACTTGCAGGCTATTACTGATATCTGTCAGAAGATGGTCGCCTCTCTCCTCATGCTACGGAACGACTGCTAACCGCGACACTCGCTTAACCCCAACCCCCGCAACAAATGCTGGGTGCCCCATTCAAGCCGGCCCGTGATTCTTTTAGTCAGCGGCCTGGTGTGCAATTTGCTGCACTTCTCGCAGCAGACCGGTCTCCACATCGAAAATGAAGCCGCGCACGGGGATGTCTTTGGCAATCCAGGGGTGCTGTCTGACTTTCTTGATCTGCTCCTGGGTATTTTCCTCGGGGTCCCTAAAGGAGAAGAAGCGCATGGGCGCCGGCGAAGTATCTCCGGTGGAAGCGCTCAGTTTTGCGTTCAGCTCCTCATCGGTGAATGTGGTGAACCCGCAGCCGGTGTGGTTGAGAAGCAGTATCTCTGTGGTTCCAAGGACACGGGTGGAAACAACCAGCTCACCGAGAACATCTTCTGTTACCGCGGGTCCGCCGGTTCGGATAACGTCGAGATCGGCCTGCGGCAGACCCAGGATTCCAGTGAGGTCTGAGAGCCGTGGATCCATGCACGTTACCACCGCGAGTTTGGGGGCGGGACGCTTTCCCAGCGCCGGATAATAGCTTTTTGCATAATCGCGGTTTGCTATTAGCGCCTTATCGATAATACTCATTGTTAGTCTCCTTGATGGTGGATGTAGTCTGACGTCATCTCAATGTGCACATGCACTATCTCATCACTAGCCCGAGAGGAAACCTATTGGACGAAGGTATCGCTCGATACCTTCGTATGTGGGCTACCACCGGCCCGCGTGCGCACCACCGTCCACGTGCAGGATCTCCCCAGTGACGTAACGCGCTTCCGTCAGGTAAACGACCGCATCAGCAATGTCCTTCGCTTCCGCGACCACACCCATGGGTGAGAGAGTCTTCATGAAGTCCTTCGGGTCTTTGCTGTGAAGAGGAGTATCAACCGTTCCAGGAGCTACCGCATTAAAGCGGATGTTGCTTCTCGCATATTCGCTCGCCAGGCTCAGGATAACCGCATCCAACCCTCCCTTGGTGATGGTTGGGATGGAGGCTGAAATACCCGCGATGGGGTTCGCGGTGAGCGCTGCCGTGATGCACGTAACGCTGCCGCCGGTGCCCTGCGCAAGCATCTGCTTCACTGCAAGCTGAGTGATGAAGATGAACCCCTCGAGGTTTGTGGAGACAAAGCGGCGAAACTCCTCGATCGTGTAATCCGTAAACGGTTTGACCGAGAAGATGCCGGCGCTGCTGACAACATTGTCGATCGAGCCAAACGTTTCGATTGCAGTTTGTGCGATCTTTTGCGCTGTCGCTGCAAGCCCGATGTCTCCCTCGACGAGCGCAAGGTTCGTTGCTGGAGTGAGGCCTTTGCCCGCAAAGCTGCGCGCGTTTCCAACGACGTTATAACCGCGATCCAGAAACGCCTGGACAACAGCTGCTCCGATGCCTTGTGAGGCTCCTGTTACGATGGTTGTCTTTTTGCTTGGCATACAAATCTCCAGTTGGTTAGTGATTGCGGTTACGCTGGTTGAGAATATTCACCGTTACGCTGGAACAGTTGCACACACTCAACCAGCATGGTGGCCGTACAGGCCTCGCCCATCTCGGTATTAAACATTGCGTGGTATACCTGGGGCTCCGGCCATTTCAGCCCGAGATATTGCCGGACGAACGCAGCGCGCGCTTTGTCCGTTGTGTCGATTAGTTCGATCGCCTTGTCCTGAGTTTCGCCCCTGGAGATCAGTCTGCGGATCTTATGATCGCGAGGTGCATAGAGAAATACCTGGAATACATCCTTGCGATTGCGGAGGAAAAACTGCGAACCGCGGCCGACAATCACCGCCGGACCGCCGGCAAGTGCCGTTCTGACGGCTATTTCTGAAACAGCGGCGATGCGGCGCGCGTCGAGCAAATGCAGCCGGTTGGTGGGCGGCAAGCCCCCCTCAAACCCGCCCCGAAGAAAGTCCTGGAAAAGCCTGAACACAAGAGGATCGCTTCGCCATTCTCTCTGTTCAACCGCCTGTGGCGTACTCTCGGTCAGTCGCGCGATTTCCTGTGTCAACCGTTCGTCCCACAGAGTCCATCCGAGGCGACTGGCGACTAAACTGGCAATTTCGGAGGCACCGCAGCCGAATTCCCGCTCAATTGTGATTGCGTTAATCATTGCGTTTGTCATCTTTATGCTCAGCCCACCGCGACATCTCCGCCCGCTCCTGGATCATTCTTCTTCAGGAAAAACGCAAGAACAAACATGATGGAGCAGAGGACGCCCAGGACCCAGAAGATGTCCATATAGGACAATGCGCCGCCTTGCCGATGCACCAATTCGTAGAACCTCGCAATCGCCTGATCGTGGGCATCCGCGGCCCGGAGCCCGGAGTGTGCGATCTTTGAGCTCAACGCATGGAGTGTTGAACGATAAACGGGGGAATCGGGAGTGATGTGGCCGATAAGGATTTGCTGGTGATATTGAGCCCGCCGGGCAATCATGGTGGTCACGACGGAAGTTCCGATACTACCCCCGATATTGCGCATGAAATTGATCATGCCGGAGACGCTATTGCCTTTCTCTGGAGGAACCCCGATGTA
Source organism: uncultured Acidobacteriaceae bacterium (assembly GCA_963785315.1). Taxonomy (GTDB): domain Bacteria; phylum Acidobacteriota; class Terriglobia; order Terriglobales; family Acidobacteriaceae; genus PALSA-350. The sequence continues at coordinate 1,020,173 of CAWAUX010000005.1, forward strand.
ACCCGCTGCCGTGATGGGTACAAATAGAAATCCGATTCCTATCACCTGGGCGACGCGCAACCACATCGCGAAACGGAAGCTGACGAACAAGTCAATCTGATGCGCGCAATAGAACAATCCAATGGCGAGGCACAGCCATCCAGTCGCGATCAGCCATCGGGCTTGAATCTTTGACGTAAGCCGCCCGACGATGGGCATCATCACCAGCAAGATAACGCCGCCGCCAGAGAGGACGAGACCCGCAAGCTCCGCTGTATAACCCATGAGTGTCTGCAGAAACTCTGGAATCAATACCAGGGTGCTGAAGAGCATGAAGCCCATCATGAACATCATCAGGTTCGCTGCCGCGAAGTTGAAGCTCTTGAACATACGGACATCGATGATTGGCTCTTTGCGGAACCATTCCCAGATGACCAGCGAGACAAGGCAAACCGTTGCGGTGATGGCCAGGGTGGTGATGAAATGCGAGCCAAACCAATCGTCTTCCTGCCCCTTGTCCAGAACCACCTGCAGCGAACCCACTCCCAGAGTCAACATCGATATTCCGATGTAGTCCACCCGGATCCCTCCCCTCTTTATGCGGCGGAGGAAGGGCGGATCTTCGACCAGGGTGTACGTCAAATAAAGAGCGAGGAGGACCACAGGCAGGGTGATGAAAAATATCCAGCGCCAGGAGTAGTTGTCCGTAATCCACCCCCCCAGCATGGGCCCGACGGTAGGGGCTAGAACTGCGGTAATGCCATAGACAGCAAACGCCGAACCGCGCTGCTCCGGAGGAAACGTATCGTTGAGAATGGCTTGAGCCATCGGCTGCAGTCCGCCGCCACCGATGCCTTGCACAGCTCGAAACAACAGCAATAGCGGCAGGTTGGGCGCTAGCCCGCAAAGCAGCGAACTCACCGTAAAAATGGCAAGCGAGATCATGAAGTACCGCTTGCGGCCAATCAACTCCGCGAGCCAACCGCTGATGGGCAAGACGATAGCGTTCGCGGCAAGGTACGAGGTAAGTACCCAGGTGCTGTCGTCGTAGCTGGCTCCCAGGCCTCCGGCGATGTAAGGCAAAGCAACGTTGGCAACACTGGTGTCCAGGACTTCGATGAACGCCGCCATGGACACGGTGGCGGCAATCGCCCAGGGATTTACCTTGGGGCGCCAGACGGCCTGCTCCGCGGGAAGAGCCAGCGCCGTGGCGCTCATCGCAGGTACACCTTCGCTTCGACATTCATACCCGGCCGAAGGGCGTGGTCCTGATTTTCGCCCGGTTCCAAAACAATTTTTACCGGTACCCGCTGAACGATTTTCACGTAGTTGCCGGTTGCGTTTTCGGGCGGCAGCAAGCTGAAGATAGGCCCCGTTGCCCCCGCAATGCTATCGACATGACCGCGATACGTGCGGCCGTTCGAGTCAAGTTTGATCTTTGCTTTCTGCCCCACGCGCATGTGTTTGAGTTGGGTCTCTTTGAAGTTGGCGGTGATCCATACCTGATCCAGGGGAACCACCGTGAGCATCTGCTCCCCGGGCTCGACGTTCAATCCGACAACCACCTTTTTCGTGACCTCTCCGGTGACAGGCGCGAATATTTTGGTGTACTCCAGATTCAATTGCGCCTGTTCAACAGCGGCTCTTTTCTGGTGTACATCCGCCATGGCCGAAAGGGCTTTGGCCCGCGTTGAGGCGACGCGTTGAGGCCCGGCCTGGGCATCTTCGTAGTGTGCCTCAGCCTCGGTGAGACGGCTGTGGGCTTCGACAACGGCTTGTTGAGCGGCGGCCTCGTCTGCTTCTGCCGCGGCTACTGCAGCGAAATCGGTCGCCGCAGCAGCATAAGCATGGTCATAGATTTGCTTCGGCACCTCCTCCTTCGCGAGCAGCAAGCGGTAGCGTGTTACGTCATCCTGAGTCTTTACATTTTCCGCTTGCGCCTCCACAACCCGGGCGTGGGCGGCCGCGGTTCGCTTTTCTGCGGCCTGAATCGCTGCTTCCGCACTCTTGATATCCGAGGACGTGAATTTCAATTGGCTCGAAGTATCGACGGAAGACACTGGCACATCGATATTCGAACCTTTTGCGGTCGCCTCTGAAGTATCGAGCGTTGCCTGGGCTCTTGCCAATGCGACTTCATAGTCTTTTGGATCGATTTCCACGAGCGTGGAACCTGCTTCGACCCATTGGTTATCTTCCACGTGGACCTTCTGGATATACCCGGAAATGCGCGCGCTGACCGGGTAAAGGTGAACGTCGACCTGCGCATCGTCGGTGGATTCGAAGCCGGAAAGGTAGTGAAAGAGGAAAGCTCCGGCAACGGCCAGAACAACGAACGCGGCAAGGAATATCCAGCGCTTGTACGAGCGCCTTGCCGGATAGGCTGAAATTGGCTGGCCCGCTGCACCTGCGTTGTCCGCTGCTACATTTGGCGCTTGCGGTGGATTCTTTGCTTGATTTTGATCAGCCATGGTTATTTTCCCTCCACGTATGCAGCAAAGCCTGATTCCGCGACGCCGATCGCTCTGGCCAGAGATATTTTTGCAAGGTTGTGGCTGTAAAGACTGGCAATGTAGGTGTCGTTGGCAATGGCCAGCACATCTTGTGCCTGAACTACTTCAATGTTGTCTGTAACTCCGGATATGAACCGATCTCGGGATTGTTCCAGGGTCTGAGTGGCGAGCGTTACCGCGCTCTTCTCGACAGAAACTTCTTGCGCAGCCGCTTCCAAATCCAGATAAGCGTCGCGAACCTCCTCATCGATCCTGGCCCGCAAATCTTCCAGCCGCTGTCTTTCCCTGCTTAGCGACGCGTCGGCCCTGAGAATATCTCCGTGCACCCTTCCACCCTGGAAAACAGGAATACGGAGCGTCGCAGCCGCATCCACGGTGCCGTGCGACGAGCCGGGGTTAACTCCGGAGAGACCATAGTCGGTCTCCACGCCTAACGATGGATACCGTTCGGCAGAAGCAGCTTTGCTTGCGAGCTCAGCAGACCGAACCTGATTCATCTGGCTCTGAAAATCAGGGCGAGCCTTATAGGCGCGTTGGATCGCTTCATCGAGGCTCGACGGTGTCAGCTCCCGGTAAGGGATGCGGGTGGTAATCTCGAACTTTTGCCCGGGAGGCAGGCCGATAGCTCGCGCCAAGGCCAGTTTCTGCTTGGCCAAGTTATTTTGCGCAACAATCAGTTTCTGTTCGCGTGACTGCAGTTGCACCTGTGACCGTAGAACGTCCACGGCCGACGCAAGACCCGCGGTCTTCTGGTCGGAGGTCTGCTGAAAAAGCGCCTTGGCGGTGTCCCGTTGCGATGTGGCCGACTCGACTTCCGATTGGTCGGCGATGACCAGCAAATAGTTGGAGACGATCACCAGCACGACCATCTCGCGAGCATCTTTGGAGCTGAATTCCGCCGACTTTACCTGGGCCTTTGAAGATCGCGCCCGCTCGATGGATCCCCAATCAAAAGCAGACTGGGTGAGATAAGCCCGCGAGTCGAAATAGCCAAATGGGCCAATGATCGGAGGTTCTCCACGAATGGTTAGGCCGAAGGCCGCCTTTACATTGATTTGATGAACTCCGAAACCGGTGTCGGTGATTACATTGGGAAGCAGCTCGCTCAGCGCTTGCCAACGGGCTCCCCGCGCGTCGGTAACAACATCCGTGGCCAATACTCCGCCGAGATTTTGCTTGAGTCCACGGCCGACGGCGTCTTCGAGGGAAAGCGCTACCGCCGTTGCGCTGAGTCTTCCCGCAGGCACTCCTCCGAGGTACGGATTCTGTGACAGACTTTGATAGTTACTCTGCCCCGCCTGGACGGCTGCCCTTGGCGTTCCTGTTATTTCGGCCACAGCAATCGGGTTGTACGGCGCAGGCGTGGCTGGTGCGCTGTACTGCGCGGAGGCCACCGCTCTACCAAGAAGGGTGCACGTGAGCAAGAGCAGCTCATTCCAGGGTCTCCGTCGCATGTCCTATCCTTAGCCCGCGATTTCGGGATCCCTCAAAGGCGATTGAGAGTGCATATATTGAATCCATGCAGCCAAGGTGACGGGCGTCACCTTGGCCGGCGTAGTCGATGACGATGAGCCGATTCGCTGGCCGATAGGCTACAAACAGTTAAGCGGCCTTCCGGGCGAGCAGGTTGATGAGATTCTCGGCTGCGGTGGTTGAGGACGCGGGATTCTGGCCTGTGATGAGACGGCCATCCACGACTGAAAAGGGCTTCCAGTCAGCGACCTTCTCAAAGATTGCTCCCAGCCGTAGCAGTTCATCCTCTACCAGGAACGGCACAACGTTTGTCAGTTGGACCGCTTCTTCCTCTCCGTTCGTGAAGCCAGTGACATGCTTACCTTTTACCAGCGGCTCACCCTTATAAGTCACATGACGGAGCACACCTGGGGAGTGGCACACCAGGGCAATCGGCTTCCCCGCGTTGTAGAAGGACTCTAACAAGGCGATCGAAACCCGGCTCTCTGCCAGGTCCCACAGTGGACCGTGTCCACCAACATAGAACACCGTGTCAAAGTCCGCTGCTTTCACATCTTCAAGCTTGACCGTCTGGGCGAGAGCCGCCTTTGCTATTTCATCCTGCTTGAATCGTGACATGGCCGAAGTTTGATTTTCGGGTAGATCGCTCTTGGGATCGACTGGGGGTTGGCCTCCTTTGGGCGAGGCGAGGGTCAACTGAACACCAGCGTCCCGGAAAACGAAGTAAGGCGCGGCGAACTCTTCAAGCCAGAAACCCGTCTTGCGTCCCGTGTCGCCCAATTGATCGTGGGATGTTAACACCATCAGTATTTTCATCTTCATTCTCCTTTTTCCTGGTTGCGCATCTCCCGATCGAGTCGGGCCGCAATGAGGCAATCACAACAAAAGGACAAGGCACGAACAATTGGACTAAGGTATCGACCATACTTTGGTATCGGTCGGTATTCGCCCAATCGATCCAAATGGATGGGGAGGATCGGATCCGGTGCCGCAAGGCCCTGGCCTTGGGTTCACCACTGATCCGAGCGTGATTCGCACCTATTTGAGAGCCTGGACGCCGGGTTGGCAATTACCGAATTTCGCTCCAAATTCGATGCACAGTCTGGTTTAGCCAGGGCGGCGTCGGTGAAGCAACTGGACGGTGGTGTTGGCAATACCTTAGTATCGGTGTGCGGAAACAGTGCATTTCGCCCCAGCAAACTCTGCCCTCAGGATAGATAAGTATCGTCGTTGACTGACTTAGCTTGTCCTGATTGCCGCTATCTTGCAGGGCCGACCTGCAAGAGTGGAAGGCAACCATGAAGAGTGTCTCTGCACCCATTTCCCTTGCCGGCTCACAGCTGGGCGAAACACGTCACGTCTGCGCGTTTTTCAACAACGACGAGGAAGAATATCGAGTCCTGCTTCCGTTCATCAAGGACGGCTTAATATCTGGCGACAAAGCCGTTCACGTCCTAAACCCGGAGCAACATCAGGACCATCTGCAGCGCCTGACCGCCGCGGGCATCAACCCGGCGGTCGCGCAGCAGAGTGGGCAGCTCGAGCTTCGGACCAACACCGAAGTCTACCTTCCAGATGGCCGCTTCGATCAGGATCGGATGCTGGAGGTATTTGAGCAACTGGCCAGCGGAAACGCCAATGGAGGTTTTCCTCTGAGCCGCATTTGCTGTCGGATGGACTGGGCGGTTCAAGACAGGTCTCATGTCGATGACGTGATTGAGTTCGAAGCGCGCGTAAACGACGTGTGGCATCGTCACGACGACGCGGTCATCTGTACTTACCATCTCGGCCGTTTTGGGGGCGACGCGGTGATTGACATTATGCGAACTCACCCCATGGTTATCATCGGCGGCATCCTCCAGCACAATCCTTTCTTTGTACCGCCGGATGAGTTCCTGCGAGAATTTCGCCAACGTCGTGCCGGCCGAAGTATTCCGCCTCTAACGGCCTGAGACATGGATGTGCAAGCCAAAAATCCTGCCGAGGAAATCAAGCGCCTTCAGCGCTGCGTGAATGATCTGATTAGCGTCCTCGCTCTTCCCGCTACGTGGAGCGGCAGTGAGCCCTCCCGGATTGCAAGTACCTTGCTCGACGCACTGCTGCGTGTGCTCCAGCTGGATCTCGTCTATGTATGCCTGAAGGAAACGGACGGTCAGGGGCCAATCGAGATGGTTCGGTTCGCTCAGTCACAAAAAAACATAGCCCAGCCGCACGAGATCGACGCGGTACTTAAACACCGGTTGAGCGGCGAAGCTCGGCAATGGCCTCCTTTGATGCGGATCCCGTTAGTAGACCGGGACATTTCCATTGTGCCCCTGGGACTAGGGCTGCAGGGTGAAATTGGCGTAATCGTAGCAGGGGCAGAGCGAGAGGATTTTCCGCAGCAGACCGAGAGGCTTATTCTGAGCGTAGCGGCGAATCAGGCGTCCATAGGGTTGCAGGAGGCGCGGCTCCGGAGCGAACAGAAGCGGGTCGCGAGCGAACTCGATCTTCGGGTTGCGCAACGAACTGCAGAACTTGCCGCGGCCAACGAAGAGCTGCGAAAGGAAATTGCCGATCGCAAGCATGCCGAGGAAGATCTGAGAAGTAGCGAAGAAAAGCATCGCGTGATTGTTGAAGCAGCCCACGACGCAGTGGTCAGCATGGATGAAAGGGGCGATATTCTGCTTGCGAATCCCGCCACCAAGCGCGTCTTTGGCTATGACCCGGTCGAGATCGTTGGTAAACCTATGACCGTGCTCATGCCGGAAATGATGGGGAAACAGCATGAAAATGGGTTCAGACGATATTTGGCTACCGGAAAGCGGCATCTCAACTGGCAAGGCGTCGAAGTCACCGCTCAACGCAAGGGTGGCCAGGAGTTCCCGGCGGAGGTTTCGTTTGGGGAACTGTCCAGCGATGGGACATAAAGTATTTACCGGCTTCATCCGCGATATCAGTGAAAGAAAACAGGCCGAAGATCAGCTTCGCGCAAGCGAGCGTAACCTGCAGACGACGCAAGCAGAGCTCGCACGGGTCTCCAGACTCACAACCATGGGCGAACTAGCGGCCTCGATCGCTCACGAGGTCAATCAACCCCTGACCGCGGTAATCAATAATGCCAGCGCCTGCCTGAGACTGCTCGCCAATAATAATCTTGACCCTGAGGTTCTGCGTCGGGCTCTCTCAGGAATCATCGCCGATGGTACTCGGGCGAGTACTGTTTTAGCTCGGATCCGCGGATTCATAAAGAAGGAACCTGCTGAAAAGAGCGAAGTGGATATAAACGAAGTGATTCAGGAGGTGCTGGTCCTGGCTGACCGTGAGCTTTATGAGAATCAAGTCTTGCCTGACCGCCACTTGAAAACGGATCTCCCACCTGTGTGGGCTGATCGCGTTCTGTTGCAGCAGGTTTTGCTGAACCTGATCATGAACGGCATCGAAGCCATGGCCGCGGTGACCGATCGACCTCGTTTACTTGGGGTGCAATCTCGCATCGACGAATCTGGAGACGTACTGGTTGCGGTAAGCGACTCCGGCACTGGCTTCGGTTTGGAGTTGGATCGCGTCTTCACCCCCTTCTTTACCACGAAAGCGAACGGTATGGGAATGGGTTTGTCGATTAGCCGCTCACTTATTGACAGTCATGGCGGTCGACTCTGGGCGGCGCCCAACGCTCCCCACGGCGCTGTGTTTAACTTCACGCTACCAGCAACCGGCGGAAGTCCCTCATGACGGGGGCTCCCATTGTCTTTGTCGTCGATGATGATCCATCGGTACGTTCTTCGCTGAAGTTCCTCTTAAGCACCGTGGGTCTTCAAGTGGAGGGTTTTGCGTCCGCGGATGCTTTCTTGAAGAAAAAGCCGTGCGATGCGCCCAGTTGTCTTGTGCTTGACGTTAGACTTCCTGGATTGAGTGGACTTGATTTTCAACGCGAGCTCGCAGCGAGAAAAACTCGTATTCCGATCATCTTTCTCACCGGCCACGGCGACATTCCAATGAGTGTCCGCGCCATGAAAGCTGGCGCCGTCGAATTTCTCACCAAGCCATTCCGCGATCAAGATCTGCTGGATGCTGTTGGCATCGCACTGGAGCGGGATCGTGCCCGGCGTGAACAGGATAAAGATGTAACCATCCTGCAACAGCGCTTCGACTCATTAACTTCGCGCGAGCAGGAGGTGATCTCGATGGTCGTCTCGGGCATGCTCAACAAACAAATTGCGGACCAACTTGGAACGGCGGAGAGTACCGTGAAGGTCCAGCGCAGCCGGGCAATGGAGAAGATGCACGCGGAGTCTCTCGTCGACCTCATAAGAATGATCGAGAAGCTCAAAGGCCCCTCCTCATAAGCGAAAGTTTATTCGCATACTCCTTTTTGAGACACCCGATATTCCAACATCCAATTGATTCCCGTTCCGCCCGCAATTAGCTTGGGGGGCATGGGAGTTGCAATAACAGGTGGTCTGATCTCGGTAGTGGACGACGATGAGTCCATCCGCAGGACCACCACATTTCTCATCGAGTCCTTCGGCTTTCGAGCGGCCGCCTTTGAATCTGCTGAAAATTTCCTGAAGTCTGGGCAACTGCACGAAACCTCATGTCTCATCGTTGACGTTCAGATGCCGGGCATGAATGGACTCGAACTCCAAAGCGAGTTGGCTGCCGCTGGTTACGACATTCCTATCATTTTTATTACCGCATACGACAACAAAGTTTCGCGTCAGCAAGCTATGCAGGCCGGTGCTGTCGCATTCTTAGCCAAGCCTTTTGGCGACGAGCAATTACTCCAAACCGTCCGTTTAGCTTTAGGTCAGGATAACGATGGGACGAAGTCCATGTGACTGTGGAGATATAGAGATGAACAAATCAAATGTTTCACCTGCAAGATGCCCTGTTTCGTCGCGACCAACGTGTAGTGAACGATGTCGAGATAACGAAATACATTTGCTCAAAGAAAAATCTGGCCTCAGGAGATCGGTTTCGTCGCTAGGTGACTTTACTTCTCCTGATTGCCGGGTTCATGTTCCAAGTACGACTTACGCTGGGTGGAGGGCAATCGTCGTGGACCTTTCTGAGTACATACTTGAACCGCTTCCCGCACAGCCGCTCGTGTCCGTTGTTCACAACGACACTTCTGTGCGTGAATCCCTGGAATCGCTGATTCGCTGCCAAGGCTGGCAATTTGAGACATTCGCATTCGCCCGGGAATTCCTTGCCAGGCCCCGGCCACAGGTTCCAAACTGCCTGGTGCTTGACATCCCTCTCCGGGACCTCAACGGACTTGATTTACAAAGAAGGGTCGTCGTCGAACGCCCCGACACGCCGGTTATATTTGTCACCGGCCACGGCGATGTGCCCACATCGGTTCAAGCCATGAAGGCGGGAGCTATTGAATTCCTGATGAACCCCTTTAGTGATGTGGTTCTCTTAAGTGCCATCCGGGAAGCACTCAAGCGTAGCTCCATTGTCCTCAACCGAGAGGCTGGAATGCGGTCGCTCCGCTATCGCTTTGCATCCCTTAGCCACCGTGAACGGCAGGTCATGGCTTTGGTGGTGTCCGGACTTCTGAACAAAGAAGTCGGCGCGGAACTGGACATCAGCGAGATCACGGTAAAGGCACACCGAGGCCAGGTGATGCGGAAGATGAAGGCTGAGTCTTTCGCGGACTTGGTAAGGATGGCCGCGCGGCTTCGTTCCGAACTCGCCCTGGTCGCACCAGGCTCGGTTCAGGTCGCGGTATAGCTGTGAAAAGGGTTGCGGTGAGGAGCAGAAGGAAACAGGAGGTCCCTCCACTGCGCTGCGCTCCGGCCGGGATGACAATTCCGTTATGCCCGCAAAAGCTTCAGCGGGAAATACTTGACTCTGCAATAGAATTGTCATCCCGACCGGAGCGCAGCGGAGTGGAGGGACCTGTGTTTCGTAAATGCGACTTGCCAGGCACGGCTAACAATGGAACGTCCTCGAACGCTCGTGATACCAAGGTCTTGCCGATACCATCGTCTAATAGATTTGCCTTCATGCTTGTGGCGTAATGGCGCAGATGATACGTATCCCGGCCCCTTGAGGACGCGGAATCAACCTTTCTTTAGAGGTCATTATGAGTCTACCGATGCCGGCGGTAAATACTGTTGATATTGAATACAGCCCGACGGGGATGAGCGATGAGATGTTGGCCTCCAGAGCTAAATCTGGAGACATGGACGCGTTTGTCGAACTCAGTCAACGCCATGCGAACAGGATCTTTCAAACCGCTTATCGAGTCACCAGGAATCGGCAGGATGCTGAAGACGTACTCCAGGAAGCCTTCCTGAACGCTTTCACTCACCTAAAGAATTTCGAGGGGAGATCCAGTTTCTCCACCTGGCTTACGCGGATTGCGATCAACTCGTCGCTTATGACCTTGCGCAAGAGGCGCAATTGCCACGAGATTCCGATCGACGGTGGCGACGGTTCTGGAAACTTCGTGATCTGGGAGCCGCAGTCCCCTAGGGACGACCCTGAGAGCCACTACGTCCGGGGAGAGAGACAAAAATCGCTGCGGAAGGCTATCCACCAGCTGCCACCGATCTATCGCGAGGTAATCCAACTCCAGGAGACAAACGAGCGCTCCTTGCGGGAGATCGCGCAATCTCTTGGCATCACTGTTTCAGCGGTCAAGTCAAGACTGGCACGTGCAAAGAGCGCGCTACGCACAGCTATGATCTAAACAGATGGGCAATCACTGGAACCCGCCCTGGTTGAAGGAGTGTGCATATGCGTTCTGACATCGTTCCGGGGAACCCGTTCCCCGACTATGAGTTGCCCGATCACACGGGCACTCTGCGGAAGCTCAGCGAACTACAGGGAGATGACCCGCTGATCCTCACGCTCGCCCGCGGTCATTATTGTCCGAAGGAACACCAGCAGCATCTGGAACTAGCCTCGTTCTATCCAAAAATCGCCGTGGGCTACACGCAGATCGTTACGATCGCCACCGACGACCATCACACACTCCAGGAGTTCCGTGCGTCCGTCGGCGCCCAGTGGCCCTTCCTGTCCGATCCTGAACGAATGGTGCAGAAGGACCTCGACATACAGGAGTACACCGATCCCGAGAACAATCCGATGATTCCGCATACGCTGGTCCTCAAGCCGGGCCTGGTCGTTCATCGCATCTACAACGGCTACTGGTTCTGGGGCCGCCCCGCGATCACCGATCTCTGGCACGACCTGCGCAGCGTCACCAGCGAGATTCGGCCCGACTGGGATCTGAGCGCCCCGGGGCTCCGCGATGAATGGAACGCGAACGACCTATCGCGATTTCACGGGTGGAACAAGAAACCAAAGACTCCCCCGGTTGGATCGAAGGAAAAGGGGTGACCGCTAAGGTGCCTGGCAACCGCAAACACCTCGGGAGAGCTTTCTATGACCGCTCTCCCGAGGTAGTCGCTCGTGAGCTATTAGGAAAAGTACTGAAGCACAATTACAAGGGTGAATGGCTAAGCGGTCGAATCGTTGAGGTTGAGGCTTACCTCGGCATGAATGATCCCGCCTCCCACACCTTCATCGGCCAGACCGAGCGGAATAGGGTCTTGTTCGGACCTCCCGGGGTGGCCTATGTCTACCTGGTGTACGGCATCTACTACTGCCTGAATGTTTCCTGTTTGCCGGCGGGCGAGCCCGGTGGCGTGCTTTTTCGCGCGATCGAGCCTCTGGAAGGCGTGAAGACCATGGCCAAACTGAGAGGCATACCCGAAGCGTCGGGCGCATCTAAAATCAGCGGTGGTCCAGGGCGACTGTGCCAGGCGTTGGGGATCACCCTCAAGCTTCACAACGGAGTGGACGTCACCCGGCGGGACTCGACATTACAGGTGGTAGACGACGGCTACCAGGTACCGCGCGTGGCCGTGACGCCGAGGATTGGAATTCAGAAAGGGGCCGATCTTCCATTGCGATTTCTGATCGCAGGCGATCATCGAGCTGTTGCTGTCAAGTCCAGGAAAGGGATATGAAAACGATCGATGCTGATCGATCGAAAGCTGCTTTCGCTCAAGCGACTCTTCGATACAAACCCGCAACTGTCCGGGTACTCTTCATCGCGGAGGCTCCGCCGGCGTTTCGACACAACCGCCTCTTCTACTTCGAGAATTTGAGGGATGGTGACACTTTATTCCTCGAGATGATGAAGACCCTCTACGGTTCCGCGGTGGGGTTCACAAAGAATGGCTTCTTGTCCGGGAGTTCGGCCCAAGGAATACGTAGCCGCAAATCCGAGCTCCTTGCCCGTTTCATGCGCGAAGGATACTTTCTCATTGACGCCAGCGAGGAGCCCATGCCGGATGGGGCATCCTCTTCGCAAAAGCTTGCGCTGTTGCGGGCGTCTGTGCCCCGTCTGATTGTTCGATTGGGGGAGTTCGCAATCGACAAAAATACTCCCATCGTGCTGATCGGCGGAGTGACCTATTCCGCCTGCGCTCAATCTCTCATGAATCTAGGATTCAATGTAATCAACGATGCGATGATCGACCACCCAGCACGCGGTGGCCAATTGCGCTTTCGCCAAAAGCTTCATTGCACGTTGCAACGAAATTTTGCCTGGCTAGATAAGCAGCTCACTTTTGCTCTCTCGGGCGCCAATTTAGAATCACGTTCAGGGAAGATGCAAGAGCAGGTGTGCCATTCGCAAAAGAAATAAGCGGTCCCTCAATCTAGTTCAGCCCGGCTACGGAAGGTGAAACGCAATTCCGGGTGGAGAGCTGTGGCGCCGAGTTGGGTATAAGGTGCAGCAGCGCAGTCTGGCCGGCCAGACTGCGCATGTACGCATCGGTAAACACAGTGGCGCAAGCGTGGGTGAGATGGGAACTTTCCGGCAGAGTGAGGTTCTGTGCGGCGGGAAGATCGTCAAAGTGAGTGCCATTGGTGTGAGTGTAGGTGAGCAAAGCGTCCCATCCCTTGGCACGGGGTAAGTGCTTGTCCTCAACTACCCGCAAATCGGGCGCAGAGGGCGGGCGCACGAAGACCACGTCACCGCCGCGCGCACGAATCTTATCGACCGCGACCTTTGTTCTGACAAGAATGCCTTCGATGCTCTTGTCGTCGAGCGGCTTGGGCGTAAAGAACTGGTGCCAGACGTTTCGAGTGTGTTCGCTCATACGGCGATCGTGTTCCAGTCTGCGCCAGATCCAGGTTTGGCCGCCGGCGGCCGTCTCCTGGGCCTTCCAAACGTCATCGTGCGGGCCGATCACTCCACGCCGCCAGTCGCGATCGAGACGGAAGACCAGTGTGCTCAGTTGATAGTTGTCGTCGAGCATGGCGAAGGCAGGAGAGATGAATTGCTGGATCAGGAAAGATGCACGTTTGGACGGCGACTCCCAGTGGCTCAAGGCCAGCGCCTTCTGCGGCCGTACGGCCGCAAACTGGGTATCGAAGTATGCGAGTTCGGCCATGCCCACGATGGCCAGGCCTTTGAAGTGAGGATCGCCGGCAATGTCTTCGAGGATGGGCAAGCCACTCCCACCCGCAATCGCCAGTTGCAGCGGGCGAACGCCTGTGAGTTGCTCCGCGCGATCCAGGTCGGTGTCGAACAGGATACGCGAGTCGCCGACAATGACTACGGGCACAGCGCGCTTATCCACCTGCCTGCGCAGCTCAGCCCAGGCATCATAGTTAGCGCCAAGATCGCCGGGGATGAGCTCAAGCGTGCGCATCCTCCACTCCCATAGGCACGTGAACAGGATCACGAGGATGGTAACGTTGCGCGCAATCGTGCGCCACGGCTGCGAAGGGATATCGCGTTCCGGGACTGGCTGCGCGATGCCTGGGCGGTCGGCTGCGGTAGGCCGCAAACCGGAGGGCAGCGCTTGCCGGCTGACGTCCTGGACCGTCTCTTCAGAACTGGAAATAGATGAAACCATTACTGTCTCCGTGTTGAATGACTACGGCGAAGGCCATGATCGTCCATAAGGCGGTCAGCGTTGCGGGGTGGGCACGCGCGATGGCCGCCTCCAGTGTCTGGTTGCGCATACCACAGTGCGCAAGCACCAGGCCTGCGATGATGACCGTTGTGGTGAGAAGGTAGACCGCAGCCAGCACAGGTTCGACATGCGCGTTGATGCCGAACATGCCGCCGAGGATCAGGGTTGCCTGATGAAAGGTCTTTGCGCGAAAGAAGACCCATGCGATGTTGACCAGGAGGAAGGTCACGAGTCCAAATGTAACAGCTACGGCGCGTCCCGGCCGATAACCGGAGAACCGCTTGCGCAGCAGTCTCTCGACTGCAAGATAAAAACCGTGCAGCCCGCCCCAGGCCACGAACGTCCAGCTCGCGCCGTGCCACAGCCCGCCGATGAGCATGGTAGCCATCAGGGAGAAGTAGGTGCGCACGTCACCGTGACGGTTGCCGCCGAGGGGGATATACACGTAGTCGCGCAGCCAGGCGGACAGGGTAATGTGCCACCGGCGCCAGAAGTCAGTGAAGCCAACGGCCGCGTACGGAAAGCGGAAGTTGTCAGAAAGAGCAAAACCCAGACACAGGGCCGCTCCGATCGCAGTGATGGAGTAGCCGGCGAAGTCGCAGAAGATTTGTCCACTGAAGGCCAGCGTCGCGACCCAGGAATCGACAAAGCCGGGGATGGCCTTCCCGTCATAGACCTTCTCCACCACCGGGGCAAGGAAGCCGTCGGCCAGCACTGCTTTCTCAAACAAACCAAGGGTCATCAAGGCTAAGCCGAAGCGCAGTTGATGCGGTGTTGCCTTGTGGGGGACCTCAAATTGCGGTACCAACTCGGTGGGCCGCATGATGGGTCCAGCCACCAGGTGTGGAAAGAACGTAACAAAGAGGGCGTAATCGAGGAAGCTGCGGGCCGGCGTCGCTCGGCGCAGGTAAATGTCCAGGGTGTAGGACATGGTGGCGAAGGTGTAGAACGAGATGCCGACGGGCAGGACGATACTCGATTGTGGAGGAGTGTATTTGAACCCTGCCAGCGCCGCCAGGTGAACGAAGTTCTCGAGCAGGAAGTGGCCGTATTTGAAGTAGCAGAGTAGTCCCAGGCTGACCACAACGGAGAGCAGCATCCAGGCGCGGCGCTTCCATGGGTCGTCAGCCTCCGCTAGTCCGCGCGCGGCAAACCAGTCGACCACCGTCGATACCCACAGCAGGATCACAAAGGGCGGATTCCACGCCGCATAAAAGATGTAGCTGGCGATAAGGAGGTTGATTTTCTTCGTCCTCCACGAGAAGGGCATCGCGTGCAGAACAAGAACGATGGCAAAGAAGACAGCAAAGATTAATGAATTAAAGATCACCCGTACTCCCCTGGTGTGCAGGCGGGTACGGGAGACCTTTCGTAGCAAGAGTCTCTGCAAACCCGCGATGGAGAAAACACGCGGCCGGAGGTTTATTCCAGCCAGCTGCACGGGCGCAGCGGAGCGATCCTGCCGTCTGGGCGTCCCAGGATGTAAAGTGACACTGGTAACTTGCTAAGCCCTAATTATCGCGCCAGAAGTGCCGATATCTCTGATGAGCCACTGGCCGCGGGGGGGGCGTTCAACCATTGCTCACACATTCTCGCTGTAGTCTGCCTTTTCCCGCCTTTGCTGGGCGCGGCGCTGGCATCGACGCAAGTAAAACCGCCTCTGCCGCTTCTCTGAGAGACTCAAGCCTGAGCCTCAGTATTTGTCGTCCCCCCGCGCAAACGTCCAGGCCATCGCGCCCATGAATCTGTTACAAGATCGGTTGCAAAATCCCGGGAGCACGAAGCGGTAAGACATCACCGGCTGAGGATGCATATCAGACGCTGCCAGTGCTGAAGAGAGGAACGGATATGGTCCTAACCGGCGGTGTTAACGGTGATCCACAGGCAGCGGGCGTTGCCGCCGAGATCCGTAGCCGCGAGCTTCTGATGAAGGTGGGGGCGTTGCAGGACGCCATCTTCAGCAGCGCCAATTTTTCGATTATCGCCGCGGACGAGAGGGGCGTCATTCAATTGTTCAACGTCGGCGCGGAACGCATGCTGGGCTACGCGGTCGCAGACGTTGTCAACAAGATCACTCCAGCCGATATTTCCGACCCACAGGAGGTGATCGTGCGCGCCAAGACGTTGAGTCTGGAGCTGGGTACCACGATCCGTCCAGGATTCGAGGCCCTGGTTTTCAAGGCTTCGCGCGGGATCGAAGACATCTACGAATTGACCTATATCCGCAAAGATGGCAGCCGCTTTCCGGCCGTCGTGTCGGTCACAGCGCTGCGTGACGATCAAGGCGGAATCATCGGTTACCTGTTAATCGGTACGGATAACACGGCAGGCAAACAGGTCGAGCTGGAACGCCAACGTATCGAGCGAGCGCTGCAGGAAACGAACGTGGAGCTGGAGGGCGCCCGAACCGCCGCGGAAAAAGCCAACCTCGCCAAGTCGGACTTCCTCTCCAGCATGAGCCACGAGCTGCGTAGTCCGCTCAATGCCATTCTCGGTTTTGCTCAACTGATGGAGTCAGCATCCCCCGGGCCGACGGCCGCGCAGACGGAAAGTATTGCGCAGATTCTGCAGGCGGGATGGTATCTGTTGAAGCTCATCGACGAAATCCTTGATCTGGCCGCGATCGAGTCCGGGTCGGCATTGCCACCGATGGCGGCGGTGTCGTTATCCGAGATCCTGTTGGAATGCAAGACCATGATGGAGCCACGAGCAGGGCAGTCCGGCATCCGTATGACCTTCCCCCAGTTCGAGGACCCCGTTTACGTCTGGGCGGATCGGACACGCCTGAAGCAGATTGTGATCAACTTGCTTTCCAACGCGATCAAATACAACAAGCAGCAAGGGACGGTGGTGGTGGATTGCCCGGTGAGCAACCCGGGACGGGTGCGCTTCTGCGTCAGAGACACTGGCGAGGGACTGTCTCCGGAAAAGCTGGCGCAACTCTTCCAGCCATTCAACCGCTTGGGCCAGGATGCCAGCGGCGTGGTGGGCACCGGCATAGGTCTGGTGGTGACCAAGCGATTGGTCGAGCTGATGGACGGCAGTCTCGAGGTGTCCAGCACGGTCGGAGCCGGCAGTGCGTTCTGCTGCGATCTGCCGGCCGCTCAGCCACCCGAGCTCGCTATGCGAGACGATGAAGATCCAGCCGCTCCCAAACCCGAGGCAACGGGCGTCAAACCGCTGCGCTCGTTGCTCTATGTCGAGGACAATCCGGCGAACCTGTTATTGGTGGAGCAACTCATCGCGCGGCGCACGGACATGCAACTGCTGAGCGCGATCAACGGAACCCTGGGCATCGAGCTGGCGCGCGTGCACCAGCCGCAGGTGATCCTGATGGATATCAACCTGCCCGGCATCAGCGGTGTCACAGCCTTGAAAAGGCTGCGCGAAGACCCGGCCACGGCGCATATTCCTGTCGTTGCCCTGAGCGCCAACGCCATGCCGCACGACCTTGCCAGGGGCCTGGAAGTGGGATTCTTCGGCTATCTCACCAAACCGATCAAGATTCAGGACTTCACCGACATGCTCAACGCGGCGCTGGAGTTTGCAGAGAAACGACAGAATCGGAGAACAGACTACCGTGATCGGTGGAGCGGACATTCTCAAGGCCAGCATCTTGATTGTTGACGATCAAGTGGCCGACGTTGCTCTTCTTGAGCAAGCGCTGCGAGGCGCCGGCTTTCTTTCCGTCGCGTCCACCATGAACCCGCACGAGGTCTGCGACTTGCAGCGCAAAAACCGTTTTGCGCTCATCCTGCTCGACCTTCGGCATGCCGGAGATGGATGGATTCCAGGTGATGGAGGACCTGAAGGCGATCGAAACCGAAGGCTATCTTTCGGTGCTGGTGTTCACAGCTCACCCGGCCGAAAAGGTGCGGGCTCTGCAGGCCGGGGCGAAGGATTTTGTCTCCAAACCGCTCCAACTAACTGAGGTATTGTTACGCGTTCACAACTTGCTCGAAGTCCGGCTGCTGCACCGGGAGTCGTCCCTGCGAACGGAGCAGGCGGAGACACGGGCGGAGCAAGTAGAGGCGCGCAGCGTCCAGGTGATCCGCGCCTCTGAAGAGGGTTACCGTCGTTTGTTCGAGACGTCGATGGACGGCATCTTGATTCTGGACGCCGAAACCGGCCGCATCCGTGATGTCAACCCTTTCCTGACCGAACTGCTGGGCTGCTCCCACAGCGAAATGGTGGGCACAACGATTGAGGAGCTGAGCCCGTTCAAAGGCGTTGAAGCGAACGAGGTCATGCTCCAGCGACTGCACAGGGACAGGTACGTACGGTATGAGCACCTGGCCCTGGAAACGATAGGCGGCCGCACGGTCGGGGTGGAGTTTGTCGGCAACGCGTATCAAGCCGAGGGCCGGGAGATGATTCAGTGCCATGTCCGCGACATCACTGAGCGTAAACGTGCGGAGGCGCAAGTGCTTGCTCTCAACGAGGAATTGGAGCAGCGCGTGATCGAGCGCACCGTTCAACTGCAAGAAGCCAACCAGGAGCTGGAGTCTTTTTCGTACTCCGTTTCTCACGATCTGCGCGTACCCCTGCGCCACATCGGCGGCTTCTGCAGGCTTCTCTTAGTCGGGTTCGCTCCTACGATGACTTCGGAAGCGACAGAACTTCTGCACCGCATCGAAGAGGCAGTTATCCACGCGGGGTTGCTCGTGGATGGTTTGCTCAGCCTGGCGAAGCTGGGTCGCGAATCCTTGCGGCTGCGCCGCAGCGATCTGAATCCCATCGTCGATGAGGTGATCTCCATGCTGCAGCCGGAATGCGAAGGACGCGATGTGGAGTGGCGTATTGCAAAGCTGCCCACGCTGGACTGCGACCCGATTTTGATGTCCCAGGTTTTTCAAAACCTTTTAGGCAACGCTCTGAAGTACTCCCGTGGCCGGCCCCGCAGCGTAATCGAAGTCGACAGCATCCAGCAGCCGGAGAAACCGCCCATCCTCTTCGTGCGCGATAACGGCGCCGGCTTCGATTTGAGGCATGCAGAGAAACTGTTCGGGGTATTTCAGCGTCTTCCATACGGAATCGGAGTTTGAAGGAACCGGAGTCGGACTGGCCACCGTGCAGCGGGTCATTCAAAAGCACGGTGGCACGATCTGGGCTGAGGCGAAGCCTGATCACGGAGCCACTTTCTATTTCACTTTGCAGGGGACGGAGCAAGCCGGGATGACTCAAAGGACAATAGCAGCTTCATGACCGCCAAGCTTCTTTGCGGATTCGCTTCGCGGTGCACCATCTGCCTCGGCATAGTTTTTCCATGGATCGAACAGACGCGGATCAGGCAGGTCAAGAGGCGGTCGCGACCGCTACCCGTTGGATGATCGAGTGGTATCGCTCATCGTTATTCAGGAAGTCGTAGGCGGGATCCAGGTGGATCCACAACAGCAACGGGGAATGCTCCCGAACACCCTGCTCGAGCAGCGAAAGTGTCTGCTCACGATGGCCAAGCTGGGCATGAATCAGGGCTAAGTCAACCGGCGAAACATAGGTGGTCCTGGACCTACGCTCAAGTTGATCCAACTCCCATTGGAGAGCCGCCTTTCTGCCCCCCAGACGATAGGCGCGCTGGAAGGCAGCGGCCGAGGCAGGATCGCCGTAAAGCCGCAGGCATTTTTCCCATGCATCTGCCCATTCCTTATCCATGCCTTTGCCGCGATAGGCGTCGGCCATCATGCAATACATGCCCGGGTCGGGCTCGGCTTGCAGGCGCAGCCGCGCTTCCTCAATAGCAGCATCGTATTGGCGGGCCTCATCGAGCAAGGCGACCATGGCCCAGGGCCTCTCGAAGGGACCGATTTCGTTGGCGGCCTTTTGCGCCTGGAAAGCCTCCTGATAACGGCCGGCCAAGCTGAGCATCTTGGCGCGGAAATGAATGGCTTGCACCAGCCTGGGGTTAAGTTCCAGGGCGCAGGATATTTCCTCCATGGCATGCGCCCAGTCCCAGCGGCTGAACAAGATGCTTGCGCCCAAGCTGAGATGCGCTTCGGGGAGCTGGTCATCGAGAGCGACGGCCTTCCGGGCTAGAGCTTCCCCTTGGGGAAGCGCTTGCAGGTGATTCATTGCACCGCCGCTGACGGCCTCGCCGTAATAGTCGGCCAATCCAGTCCAGCCCAGGGCGTAATCCGGCTGCAATGCAACCGCCTTCCTGAAGTTCTTGGCGGCTTCCTCACGCTGACCCCGGAACCAGAGATAGCGGCCACGCAGGTAGGCATCGTGGGCCTCGGGGTTGACATAGCGTGCAGTCGCGGGGGCGGGAACAGAACTGTTCGGGGCCCGCGCAGGTGACCAGGGCGGCGTTCGCGGGCGACTTCCGCACCGTGGGCCAGGAGGCGGAGCCGATCGTGGGCAGTGGCATGTGATCTTCACCGCGGAAGGCAACGGTAAGGACGGTCCTCCGGACAAGACGCCCATTGATAACGCCATCGCCATATGGCACAGCGACAAGACGGAGATCATGAACTCCGGACGCCCGGCGCAAGATGGGGACTTCTGCCTGGGTGTATGGGAATCACTGGGGGGCTGCAAGTACAAGCTTAGCCACTTTGCCTGGGGGGGCAACGACACCACCAACGCTCCCGAAGGGGTTGGGAAGCCGCTGGCGGCGTCTCATATTGTGGAAGAGCTGACGTTGAGTGAAGACGGCAAGAGCTTCTCAGGAACATTCACGCTGGATGCCTACGACACTTCGTTTAACTCCGCGGCGCATATCGTCGGCGTGATCAAGGGGACACGGGTCACGGTGAGTACAACGATCGAACAGCTCATGTGAGGCGGCCGGTTCGGGCGCAGGGAGCGGCGGAGTTGGAGACCCGCCGCTTTCCCTTTGCAGGGTGCACGAGGTGGCTGGGAAGTGGAGATGTAATACCATAAAAGGATGATGAACAGTCAGGGACAGAAAGCTGCGCCCTTATTAGGATGATCATTCAGCAGCGTCGTGTGGTGGTGACCGGGGTTGGTTTGGTAAGCCCCGTGGGCATAGGAACCGAACCTACCTGGAAGGCTCTGCTGCAGGGTGAGTCGGGCATCGGTGCGATCACGCTTTTTGATGCCTACGGGCTTCAGCTGCAGGATTGCCGGCGAAGTCAAGGATTTCAGCCCCGAAGACTTCGTCGAGCGCAAAGAAATCAAGAAGATGGGCCGCTTTATCCAGTTTGCCCTGGCGGCGTCGGAGTTCGCCGTAGAGCAGGCCGGCCTGGACATGGCAGCGGAAGATGCGGGCAAGGTCGGGGTGTACGTAGGCAGTGGCATCGGCGCCTTCGAAGTGATCGAGCGGGAGCACAGCAAGCTGCTCAGCGCCGGTCCCGGCCGGGTGTCCCCCTTTTTCATCACCGCTACGATCGCCAATCTTGCCGCCGGCCAGATCTCGATTCGCTATGGGGCGACCGGGCCCAATCTCACCTCCGCCACCGCCTGCACCACGGGCGCGCATGCCGTCGGCGAGTCTTTCCGCGTGATTCAACGCGGCGACGCGGATGTGATGATCTGCGGCGGAAGTGAGGCTGCGGTTACGCCGCTTTCGGTTGCCGGCTTCGCGGCCATGCGCGCTCTGTCCACGCGCAATGATGATCCAGGGACCGCCTCGCGCCCATGGGATGAAGGCCGCGATGGGTTCGTGGTGGGTGAGGGCGCCGGGGTTCTGATCCTGGAAGAATACGAGCACGCCGTCAAACGCGGAGCGACGATTCTTGCCGAACTGGTGGGGTACGCCGCCAATAGCGACGCTTACCACACCAATGCTCCTCCTGAGGATGGCCGGGGCGTTCGCCGGGTGATGCAATTGGCTCTCGAGGATGCAGAGGTAGATCCGGGCGCCATCGGGTATTTGAACGCGCATGCTACTTCCACGCCCCTCGGCGACCGTGCCGAGGCCAGGGCGATCTGCGAAACCTTCGGCGAGTCGGCGAAGAGCCTGCTGGTGAGCTCGACCAAGTCGATGACCGGGCATCTGCTGGGCGGGGCGGGCAGTCTGGAAGCCGGGATCACGGTCCTGGCGCTTCGGGATCAGATTGCTCCGCCCATGACCAACCTTCAGGTTATCGATGAGGCTTGCTGTTTTTCCCTGGTCAAGGATCAGGGAGTTCCGGCAACGATGGAGTATGCCATGACAAACTCCTTTGGCTTTGGGGGGACGAATGCGTCGCTTATCTTCCGCCGGTATCGATAGAGCGCAGCGGCTGAAAACCCGTTCACAAATGACCGGGATCATGTCCTATAAGCGCTAGCCGGGGGAGCGCAGCCGGGATCTGCAGTGCGCCCCGGCTTCCGCACAAAGGTTTCCGTTCCGTTCGTTCTCCCACAGAATCGTCATCCTGAGCGAAGCGCCTCACAGATGGATCGCCTGACACAGCGCTTGAAGCGCGGAGTCGAAGGACCTCGGCGGTGCTTATGCACCCATGCTGTTCGGAGCTTTTCGACCACCGAAGCCCGTCGACAGGATCCGCTGAGCTACGCACTTCATGCCCCAGGGAAAAACCGTAGCGGCCCCGTCCGGTGCGGCGCGGTGGTTCAAAAGCTCCGAACAGTTGGGTAGAGTAAGCACCGCCGAGGTCCTTCGACTCCGCGCTACGAGCGCTGCGTCAGGCGATCCATCTGTGAGGCGCTTCGCTCAGGATGACGATTCTGTGGGAGAACTAACGGAGAGAGACCTTCGTGTGGGAGCCCGGCCTTCGTTGGCGGTAGAGAGAGCCTGTCTTCTGCGCCCTTAAAGTCCGGGAAATGTTCTAGTCTATAGCTCATGAGCCAAGAGATTTCACAACCGAACGTCATTCTGGAGCGCACGCCCGACTATCGCGAGGGCTATGCCAACAGCGTTCAGGTGCAAAAGAGCGTCTGGGACTTCCGCCTCACCTTCGGGACCGCCTATCAGGAAACGGCCGAGCAGATCACCATCAACACCTTCCAAACCGTTTACCTCAGCCCGCAACAGGCCAAGGCACTGTGCAATGTGCTGGAGCAGAACCTGCTCCAATATGAGCACACCTTCGGCGCCATCTCCCTCGAACCACGGCCCCCAATCATGCCGCAAGGTCCAGTCCACTAAATCAGTGTTTGCCGGGAAGAGGAGGAGGGACTCGTGGCCGCACTTCCCCGACAGCCAGCACCGCTCGACCGTCCGCTGCCCCTCAGGTTCATCTTTCCCCTGCTCTTCGTAGGCGTCTACCTCGCGCACCTGACCCTGCTGCGCCTGCCTTACTACTGGGACGAAGCGGGATACTACATCCCCGCGGCCTATGACTTCTTTCGCACCGGCGATGTGATTCCGACTCGACCACCCTGGCCAATGCCCATCCACCGCTTCCCTCGCTTTATCTCGCTCTGTGGTGGAAGTCCGGATTCACGCCGGCCGTTACCCGCACCGCCATGTGCCTGATCACCGCGATTGCGCTTCTCGCGGTCTACCGCCTCGCCATCCTGCTCAATGGCCGCCCATGGGTCGCGGCGACGACTACGGTGCTGACCGCGATCTACCCCGTATGGTTTGCCCAAAGCACACTGGCGCACGCCGACATGTTCGCCGCCGCCGCAACCCTCTGGGGTCTGGTCTTTGTCTTCTCCAGCCAACGCCGCCCGCGCATGCTTTGGGCGGCAGCAGCCTGCTTTGCCGTAGGCCGCATGGTGTAAAGAAACAGCGATTGTTACACCCCTGGCGATTGCGCTGTGGGAGCTATTTCTATGCCGGCGCAGCAGCCCACAGCGACGAGCCCACCTGCGCGCAGCACTGCTCTTGTTTACCCCGCTCCTACCCTTGATGGCCTGGTATGCCTACTATCACCACCGCACCGGGTATCTGCTGGGCAATCCGGAATTCCTGCGTTACAACGCGACCTCCACGCTCTCGCCGCTGCGTATCCTGTTGGCCCTGGCGCATCGCATTCTGCAGCTCACTGCGCACATGAACATGTTCGTGCCCGTGCTGTGCATGCTGGGGGCCATGCTCCTGCTGCCCTTGCGGGAGCGGAACGGAACCGAGCGGCCCCGTATCTCGCCGCCGGATCAGGCCATTCTGTATGTCGTCATGGCGGCCAATATCCTCTTCTTTTCTGTCATTGGGGGCGCCCTGCTTACCCGCTATCTGCTGCCCCTGTATCCGCTGATTCTGCTGCTGTGCGTCTCCACCTTTTACCGCCGTGTGCCCTACTGGTGGGGACTGGGACTGCTGACCGCGGCCGCTTTTCTGATCGGATTGTTCGTAAACCCGCCCTACAAGTTCGCCCCCGAAGACAACCTGAACTATGCCGACGTGATCCGTCTGCACCAACAGGCGATCCGGCAGATCGTGACCCGCTTTCCCGGATAGCACCATCCTGACCGCGTGGCCGGCCAGCGATGAGCTCACCAAGCCGGAACTGGGCTACGTAAAAAAGCCGCTGGCGGTGGTAACCGTCGCCAATTTCTCCCTTCCCGAGATACAGAAGGCGGCCGCCTCCACCCAGGACTTCAGCGTCGGCTTTGCGTTTTCAACCAAATACGACCCTCCCCGCCTGCTGCTCGGCGTGGGTGCACGCAACGAGGCCCTGGACACCCGTTTCTTCGATTTCCATCGCGATCTGGCGCCAGGCGCGATCGCTCACCTTCTGGGCGGCAGCGTCGTCTGGCGCGACGATCGCCAGGGCGAATGGGCTGCCGTGATGCACTTCAATCGTCCCCAGGTGGCAAACCTGCATACAACAGAAGATGTGGTTACGAGCAGCGAACGATAATCCCCGGAACTGTACCCCCGGAACTATACTTGTAGGGTGCTCCCCCGGCATCTAGACTACGTGTTTTTGCGCTGTTGTCGCTATTTTTGCGCCCTGTGGGATGATGGCGCAGAACCCGGCGCCTGAACGGTCGCCTGGACGGCTCATCCTCGTGCTGCCCTTCGACAACCGCACCGACCAGCCAAACCTGGACTGGATTAGCGAAGCTATTCCTGAGGTGCTGAACCGGCGTTTGGCCTCGGCCGGATTTCTGCCCATCAGCCGCGATGACCGGCTCTATGCACTCGACCACCTGGGGCTGCCCTCCACCTTTCAGCCTTCGCGCGCCAGCGCCATTCGCCTGGCGCAGACGCTGGATGCGGACTACCTCATCGTAGGGTCCTTTTCGACCACCGGCGCCCGCTTTCAAGCCAAGGCGCAGGTGCTGAATGTGGAGTCCCTGCACATGTCCGCCCCCATTCAGGAAGAGGCGGATATGGCGCCATTTGCTCGATGTGCTGAATAGCCTTGCGTGGGGGCTGGCCAAGCAACTCGATCCGCAATTCGCGGTAGCGCGCAACACCTTTGTCGCCACCGGCGCCGGACTGCGCGTGGACGCCTTTGAAAACTATACCCGCGGGCTGGTGGAGTCCGATCCCGACGAACAGATCCGGCACCTGAAAGAGGCGGTGCGGCTTGACCCCACCTTCTCTCCCGCGCTCCTGGCTCTGGGTAAGGCCTATTTCGCTAACCAGCAATTCGAGCTGGCGGCCACCACCCTGGGACGGATGCCGCGCAACGACCCCAACGCCCGCGAGGCCGACTTCGATCGCGGCCTGGCTTATTTCTATCTGGGCAGTTACGTCAAGGCGGAAGACGCCTTCGCTTTTGTAAGCAAGCAGCTGCCGCTGCCGGAAGTGGTCAACAACCAGGGAGTCACGGCCAGCCGCCGGGGCCTGGATGCCACCTCCTTCTTCCAACAGGCGGTAGCGGCGGATCCCAATGATCCGGACTATCAGTTCAACCTCGCCATAGCGTTGAGGCGGAAGAAGGACGTAGCCGGAGCCCTGCGGGCGATCGCGCAAACGGTAAAGCTTCGCCCCTCGGATACCGAGGCCGCCGCCTTCCAGGCCACGCTGCGTGCTGAGCCGCAGCATCCTTCGGCCTCTGCCGCTGCGGCCAGCAACCGGGTGAATGCTGCTTTCGATCCCACCGCGCAGGCGGATAACTTGCCCCTGGAGCGAATCAAACGGAGCTTCAACGAAGCCTCCTTCCGCCAGGCTGCGCTGGAAATGGAGCAGATGGAGGAGCTTCACCTGGCTACTCTGCCGCCGCAGAAGCGCGCGGCCGCGCTTACCGAGGCGGGCATGCATTTCTTTGACCAGGGATTGATCCTGGAGGCGGAGCGCGAATTTCAGGCTGCACTGGTGGCCGATGGTGGTAACGCGGACGCCCATGCCGGGTTGGCGCTGGTGAGGGAACGAGGGGGCGACGTCCAGGAGGCGCACGCGGAAGCAGACGAGTCAGTCAAAATGAAACCCAACGTGACGGCGTACCTGGTCCTGGCCCGGCTCGACTTGCAGGCCAACCAAAAGCCCGCGGCCGCCGCGGATGTGAACTCCGCGCTCGCAGCTGGAACCGCAGAATGCGGCGGCGCGTGCACTGCGCCAACAGATCGAAAGCAAGGGGCAACCGGTTCCATGAACCGCATCCTGCTGGCGTGTGTCGGCGCTCCTTCTGAGCTGCTGCGGAACGCTCGCCTGCCAGGCCCAACAAACCCAGCAAAACCCTGAAGTGGTGGTGATCCACCTCGACGACACCATTCAGCCGATTAGCGCCGACTACATGGCGCGCGGGCTGGACCTGGCCGCGGCTCAACATGCCAGCGCGGTGCTGATCGAGATCAATACGCCCGGCGGCTTGCTCGATTCCATGCGCCAGATGGTGAGCAAGGTGCTGGCCTCGCCAGTCCCCGTCATCGTCTATGTGGCTCCCTCGGGAAGCCGGGCCGGATCGGCAGGTTTTTTTCTTCTGGAAGCTGCGGACGTGGCCGCGATGGCCCCGGGCAGCAACGCCGGCGCAGCGCATCCCGTGGTTGAGGGAGGAGCCAAGCTGGACGACATCATGAAGCAGAAGCTGGAGAACGACACGGCTGCATTTCTGCGTTCCTATGTCGCTCGCCGGGGGCGCAATGTGGCAGCAGCCGAAGATGCGGTTCGTTCTTCCAAGTCCTACAGCGACCAGGAAGCGCTGCAACTGAAACTGATTGATCTCGTTGCGCCCGATGACGCCGCCCTGCTCAATACCATCGACGGCCGCACCATCACACGCTTCGACGGTTCAAAGGTCGTGTTGCACACCCGCGACGCGCGGCTGGTTGCTGTCGAGCCCACCCTCCGGGAGAAGATTCTGGACCGGCTCACAGACCCCAATCTGGCTGTCCTGGTGTTGGTCATTGGCGCATTGCTCATCTACGTGGAGTTCAATAGCCCGGGCACCATCATTCCCGGAACCCTGGGCACAATTCTGGTGCTGCTGGCCATCTTTTCCCTGAACCTGCTCCCGGTGCGCTACACCTCGGTGATGCTATTGGTGGCAGCGTTTGTGTTGTTGATCCTGGAAGCCAAGTTTGCCACCCATGGGGTTCTGGCGGCTGCAGGCATCCTCTCTCTGGTGATCGGTGCTCTCACCCTGGTAGATGCACCGATTCCCGAATTGCGCGTGCATCTGGCTACCGCACTAAGCACCGGGCTCGCCTTCGGCCTGATCACCGTGTTTCTCTTGCGTCTGGCTATCAAGGCGCGGCGAGGCAAATCGCGCATGGGCGGCGATGCGATGATCGGCCAGATCGCGGTGGTCACTCAACCGCTTGCGCCCAGCGGCCAGGTGATGGTGAACGGTGAGCTCTGGCAGGCTGAGTCTGCAGTGCCGGCAGCGCTGGGTGAACATGTCCGGGTGCGCGGGTTGCGCGACCTTACGTTATTAGTGGAGCGGGTTCCGTAGGGGCTGCACCCACTCGGCAGCGGGGCCAACTCCTGTACAATCGTACTTTAGCGAGGCGCCCACTATGATGGGTATAGGCATTCCGGGCCTGATTCTGATTTTCGTAGTTGGCATCTATCTCATCAATTCCATCAAGATTCTCAGAGAGTATGAGCGTGGAGTGGTCTTCCGCCTGGGGCGTATTTTGCCCGCGCCCAAGGGTCCGGGGGTCATTCTCATCTTTCGTCCCTTCGATCAGATGGTGCGTGTCTCGCTTCGCCAGGAAGTGCTCGAGGTACCGCCGCAGGACATTATTACCCGCGACAACGTAACTTTAAAGGTAAATGCGGTTATTACTCTAAAGGTGATCGACCCCTCGCGGGCCGTGATCGAGGTGATGAACTACGTCTACCAGACCTCGCAGTTTGCGCAGACAACTTTGCGTTCGGTGCTGGGTGAGGTGGAGCTGGATGAGCTGCTCTCCCACCGCGAAGCACTCAACCAGAGGATTCAGAGCATCATCGACCAGCACACCGCGCCCTGGGGAGTAAAGGTGGTGAGTGTCGAGGTGAAGCAAGTGGACTTGCCGGAATCGATGCTGCGCGCCATGGCCAAACAGGCCGAAGCGGAGCGGGAAAAGCGCGCCAAGGTGATCCACGCCGATGGCGAATTCAGCGCCGCCCAGCGCCTGGTGGATGCTGCGGCCTTGCTTGCCACTCAGCCCATGACGCTGCAACTGCGCTACTTGCAGACGCTTACCGAGATTGGCGTGGAAAAAAATACGACCATCGTCTTCCCGCTGCCGTTGGAGATGATGACAATATTCAATAAAATGGGGGAGGCACGAGTGCCCGCGACGGTTGGCGGCCCTGCCGAGATCAAGCCGGAGAAATCGATATGAGATCCCTGCTCGATACAGAGGAAGAAGAGGAAACAACCGCAAGGGAGATTACGCTGAGTACAGCGTCCCTGCTGGGCATTTTCTTTGGCCTGGTGCTGATCTGTGGCGTGTTCTTTGGCTTTGGCTACTCCATGGGCCGGGGAACAGGACAGGGAGCACAAGCGGCTAGCCTCGGCGCTGGACGCAGCGGCCCAATCAGACGAGACCACGAGCGCTGCGAACCAACCGCCGGAAGCGCCGGCGCCGCAAGTGCAGGATACCGTACAGGCTCCCGCAAAAGCTCCTCTGGCAGTTTCCGCCAAGCCTGTGCAAGCTGATGATGACGCTTCCGCAGAGGACGCAGCACCGGCCCCGCCCAAGCACATGAACCAGGCACTGGTCGCAGCCACTCAGGCGCCAATCAAACCGTCGGCTCGAATAGCTCCGGCCCCGGCTACAGTAGCCTCGACCCCCGTTACGGCGCCGGCCCCAGGGTCTGGGCAGCCGATGGTACAGATCGCGGCCGTTGCCCGCCAGGAAGATGCCGATGTTCTGGTTTCCGCTCTTGCGGCAGAGGGGCTATGGGGTTGTGGTGCGCAACGAGCCTCAGGACAAGCTCTTGCATGTCCAGGTAGGCCCGTTTGCCGATCGCACGCAGGCTACCGCGATCAAGCAGAAGCTGCTCTCCGACGGCTATAACGCCATCATCAAACAGTAGACGTGTAGGGGTTCTCGTTCCCCCACGAAGGACGGGTGCCAGATCTCGCTCGTCCTTGGTGAAGGAACGAGAGGCAGAGGTTCTAGTCTTCTCCCCACATCCATTGCGGCAGGGCTGAGGTGATGGCTGCTCGAACCGCTGCCGCAAGCTGCTCGCGGGTGGCGAATTGCTGCGGGTAAAGCGGCGGGTGGAAGGTCAGGTGCGCGGTTCCGGGCTTGATGCGCAGGCTGCCCTTGGTCATCATGTGTTCCGAACCCCAGATGGAGATGGGGATGATCGGTGCTCCCGACTCCATCGCCAGATAAAACGGTCCCTTCTTGAAAGGCAGCAGCTTGCCGGTGCGCGAGCGCGTGCCCTCGGGAAAGGTAGAGATGTTGACGCCGGAAGCCAACACTTTGTTGGCCGCTTGAACGCTTTCCCGCGCCGACTCCAAACGTCCATCGCGATCCACAGGAATAAAGCCGGCCAGCCGCATCCCGTAACCCACTATGGGAATCTTGAGCAGCGACCGCTTGATGAAGAAGGCAGTGCGAAAGGGAAGCAAAGGCAGCATGATCGGTGGATCGAGATTGGAGACGTGATTGGACATGAAAATAGCAAGGCTGGGCGGGTATATGCTCGCGGCCTTCTACCTGAACACGAATGCGCGCCAGCCTCACCCCAGCCCGCACGATCCACATGCTCCAACGGTAAAGCGGGCCAATATCCCCGGTGAGCAACGCCCAGGGAATGCCGATAGCGCCCACGGGCAGACCAAGAACCACATACGTAACCAACATGGTGAGCGAACTGAGCATCAGGCGATGAGCCCTTGCGAGCCTAAGCCCCGCTGCTGCTAGGTGCTTGGGCAGTTTCTCATAAATGCCATCGAAGCCGCCGTTGGAAAGAATCGCCACCACGTCGCCCGGCTCCAGGCGCGGCGTAAGTCCCTGCACGATGGCGTCCGCGGTGGCATAGAAGGTGGCGTCGTGGCCGGCAGCGGCCAGCGCGGCGACCACCTTCTCCGGATGCATTCTCTCCGGCTCAGGAATGCTCTCCTGCTTGAATACGCCGGCCACGACAATACCATCGGCCAGCGCGAGGCTCTCCACCAGCTCACGCTCAAAGACATTTCTGCGCAGGGTATTGGAGCGGGGCTCGAGCACTGCCCATAGCCTCTGGCCTGGATAAGCGGCGCGCAAAGCCTTCAACGTCTCGCGAATCGCGGTTGGGTGGTGGGCGAAATCATCGACGATGGTGATCCCGTTCACAATCGCGCGCACCTCGAGCCTGCGCTTCACGCTGCGGAAGGTGGCCAGGGCTTCGACGATCGCAGCCGGTTCGATTCCCTGCCCCGCGGCCAGCGCCGCAGCCGCGGTGGCGTTCAGCGCGTTGTGCTCCCCGGGCATGGGCAGGGTTACCTGCAGCCACTCCTGCCCGGAGCGAAGAATCTTCCAACTCGAGTTGCGGTTGTCGTGGGTCAGTTCCTCAATGCGCCAGGCAGAGCCGGGTTTGAATCCGTAGCGCTCGACGGAACAAAAGGCGCGCGCAACGCATTCATCTACGTTGGCGCTGCCGTCGAAGGCCACCACCCGGCCGCGGCGCGGAACCAGGTTGACCAGCCGGCGGAAGGCGGTCTTGACCGCAGTTGAGGTTGTCGTAGATGTCGGCGTGGTCGAACTCCACATGGGTCAGGATCAGGGCATCGGGAAAATAGTGCATGAACTTCGGCCCTTTATCGAAGAAGGCGGTATCGTACTCGTCGCCCTCGAGGATGAACGGCTTGCCCTCACGCACGTGAAAGCTGGTGCCGAAATTTTCTGCGATGCCGCCAATCAGGAACGAGGGCGTCATCTCCTTCTGGCTGCGCGAAGCAACTTCATAGATCCAGGCCAGCATGCTGGTGGTGGTGGTTTTGCCGTGGGTTCCCGCGACTACGAGCGATTCCCTTCCGGCAAGAAACTCGTGCTGGATGATCTCGGCCAGCGAGCGAAAGGGGATACGTTGATCGAGCACGTATTCCAGCTCCACATTCCCGCGGGAGATGGCGTTGCCCACGATTACCAGGTCCGGACGAGGCGTGAGGTTGGCTTCGCCATAGGGTTCCTTGATGGCGATGCCCAGGGCATGAAGAAGGTCAGACATGGGCGGATAGGCGGCGGCGTCCGAACCGGTTACGCGATAGCCCCTGGTTTGCAGCATGCCGGCCAGCGAGGCCATCGCCGAGCCGCAGATCCCGATCAGGTGAATGTGCTTCTCTTGTGCCATAGGATTATTTCTCAGTCGCCCGCTCGAGAAAGCTCAGCAGCGGTGCACGCACCAGGTCCAGCTCCGCTTCGATACCAAAAGCGAGGGTCACATTGCGGCGCGACGCATGGCCGGAGCGCAGACCGATCGCGATCGGGCCTTGAAACCAGTCCAGCACCCGCAGGATGACCTCGTCCAATATGCTGTTTTTCTGCCCCGGAGCCACACAGTCCAGCATCTCGCCAAAAATGATCCCGGTGACTCCTGCGAATTTTCCCGCCAGGATCATTTGTCGCAGTAACCGATCCAATTGATAAGGCTTCACGTCGCGGTCCTCTAAAAAGAGGAGCTTGCCTTCGGTCCGCGGCGCGTAGGGAGTGCCCAGCGAAGCCGCGAGCAAGCGTGAGACAGCCGCCGTAGAGGACTCCGGTGGCTTTTCCCGGAATGCAGTGTACGCAGGCCTGAAGGCTCGCCCACGAACCAGCGCTCGCCGCCGAGCGCGGCCAGCAGGCTAGGCTCATCCACTCCTTCGGGCGCGGCGAAATCGCCGGCGACCATGGGGCCGTGGAAAGACACCAGCCCGATCTGGTCCAACAGCCAGGTCTGCATGCAGGTCATGTCGGAATGGGCGATGAATGGCTTGGGATGCTCCCGCACCAGCCCCAGGTCGAGGCCCCCCAACAGGTAATTGGATCCGTAACCTCCACGGCTACAAAATATCGCGCCTACGGCAGGATCGAGGAAGGCGGCATGCAGATCCTCGAGCCTGGCCTGCGCGCTGCCGGCAAAGTAATGATCAGCCTTGGAGAGCGCCTGCCGGCCCACGGAGGGTAAAAAGCCGAAATGGCCCAGGGCTTCGACTCCCTTGGCCAGCCTGTCCGGCTGAGGATAGCTGGCGGGCGAGACCACCGCCACTCTCGAGCCACGGCGCACGGCGGGAATCGTCAGGTTGCGCACCTCCAGGCCAGGAACTTTCACCATGCCTCTCCAAAGCAGACGAGCTGCGCCGGACCGGTCAACAGGATCTCGGAACCTCGCGCATGCCATTCCACAGTTTGCGCGCCCCCGGGAGCGATCACGCGCAACATCGGCGCGGCGCCACGCAGGGCGATGGCTGCGCTGCCGGCCGCACAGGTACCGGTACCGGAAGAGGAGGTGGGCCCAACGCCACGCTCATAGATCCGTATCTCAATTTCATCACGGCCGGTCATGCGCACGAATTCCACATTGGTCTGATGAGGAAATTGCGGGTGGCTGCAGATTTCTGCCCCGATCGTCTCCCAGTCATAACCGCTGAAGTCCGGCTGGTCGACGAAAATGACGAAGTGGGGATTGCCGGTGGAGACCACTGCCCCTTCGATCCGCATGCCGCCGGCGAGCTGGCACGTTTCCGTCGATGGACCTCAGGAATACCCATGGAGGAAGTGATGAGAAAATCCGGCCCGGTGCAGGCATCGATGCGGCAGATACGGCGGCCGGCATCGGTTTCGAGGACGATTTCATCGCCCGGGCCGGCTTTGGTCTCGTAGGCGATCCAGGCGGCGACACAACGAGTTCCATTGCCCGAGATTTCGGCGATCGAGCCGTCGGCATTATGCAGCCGGATCTTGCCCTGGCGGCCGCCGTCCCAGGTCAGGAACTCCACCCCGTCGGCGCCGATGCCCTGGTTGCGGTGGCAGAGCCGGCGGGTCAGCTCATCCCTGGGCTCGACGCCTGCGAGCTTCTCCTGCACCACCAGAAAGTCGTTTCCGCAAGCATGCGCTTTCACAAACGGAATCACTCGTCCTCCGCATCGTGGAGACGCACACAGATTGAAATTAGATATAGTCGGGTACATTGCTTCTGCGTGATGCTACCATCGCGCGGCCACGCCTCGGTGTAACCAATCTTGTTCGTGCGGCGGAGAGAAAGAAACAGCAGATCCCTCCACTACGCTGCGCTCCGGTCAGGATGACAATTCTGTTTGGGGTTGAGACTGCTGGTGTCCAAGCAAAATTGTCATCCCGACCGGAGCGAAGCATAGTGGAGGGACCTGCTGTTATCTGATTTGTCATCCAATGCACCCTGGTCATGCTGACCACTCAGCTCTAACGCTATTTTGCAAATTGCGAATGATAGATGCGGGCGCAAGGCTGGCCTGTAGAGCAAATCACGTTGCTCATCTGCAAGCCTTCCGGGTGGCGCTGAATGGCTTGTGAAACCACATCTCCGTCGAATGCAATCACCGTGGAGACGCTCCGCGCAGGAGCTTCCAGGGCGCGCTGCCAGGTCAGGTAATCGCCTTCATTCACAATACGGCGCAAGGGAATGGCCGCTTGCTGCACGGCCCCAACATCACTGGAGACACGCATCAGGATCAAGCCGTTCCCCGGGAGATTAAGCAGCGCGTTCGCCAATGCGTTTTCGAAGGCAATGCGGCTGCGCGAATTGACCACTGCTTCCTGGAAGACCAGGGGCTGCGCTCGCAGCAGCACCACGCTGTTGGCTATCACCAACAGCAAACTCGCCGGCAACGCGTAGCGCCGCACCCTGGGCAGGCGAGAGACCAACACCGGGATCAGGCACCCCGTAAACAGGGCGAAGGCAGGCAGCAGCTCCATGCCATAGCGCGTGTTGTACCAGGAGAAAGGGCGCCAGGTGGGAATGAAGATGGGCACCGATCCATAGGCGACCGAGTAGGCATAGAAGGGTAGTGGCAACCACAGCACCAGCACCGGCCAGATCTGCCGGCGGCGGAAGCTCCACAAGGCCGCCAGCGTGCCCGCAGCGCTCAGCCAGCACAGCAGCCTTCCCAGCGACAGCGGCGCCGCGCCCAGCTGCGCCGCCTTGAGAAAATACAGCGCCGAGACGCGCAGGTTGTGAACCCCCGGATGGGGCGACGCACCTGGCGGTGTGGTTCTGGCTTCGATAGCGCGGGCCGAGTAGGGACCACGCATAAAGTCCAGCGGATCGCCGAACTGCTTTGCGTTGTAAGCCAGCCACAGCGACGGAGCGGCAACCAGCAGGGCGGTAAACAACACCCATGCGCCCACTTCCGGCCCTTTCCAGCTCCATCGGCGGCGAGCAACCAGCAGCGCCCACGTGGCAAAAAGCCATGCGGCGGCCGCGTACACCCAGCCGTCGTAACGGGTAAAGATCGCGCAAACCAGCACCAGCCCGGCGCGGATGAGAAGCTGGGCGGCTGAAGCCCCGCCGGGCGGCTCACTATCCCCCCGAAGAGCGCGCTGATATTGAACGATCAGCAGAACCGCCCAGATCATCTCCGCCAGGAACAGGGGCTCGGTCATGGCCGTAGTAGCCATATAGAGCAGGCCGGGGTTCAGTCCATAGAAGGCCGCTACCACGACCGCGGCGGGCATATCCAGCCACATGCGCGCCAACCGGTAGATGCCGGCACAGCCCAGCACATAACTGGGTATGGAAAGGCAGGCTCCGGCCAGACCACTATGCCACCAACCCATATTCCACACGAAAGGCAAAAGAAGAATATGCGGCAGGGGCAGCCAGACAGACCCCAGCTGGCGGAAGCCGGGAGTGATGGAATCGAAAACCCGGCGGGCGATGTGCAGATGCGCCACCGCGTCTCCGTAAAGAAGAAGGGTGCGGTGGCGGACGCAATAGGCAAGTGCGACCAGGCCTAAGGCCAACGCCGTCCACGCCACAAACATGGTCTCCCGGCGAATGACCTCCGCGGCACTCGGTGAAGCGGCTCGCAACTCAGTCAAGATGAGAAAGCTCGCGGAAGAGAGCGAAGCGTTGATCGATCTCCTCTCGCGTGAGCGTTTGCACACGCTCTGTACCGAAGCGCTCCACCGCAAACGATCCCATCACGCTGCCATAAAACATCGCGTGTTTAAAAGTCTGCAGTGTCACCTTCGGCTGCGAGGCAAGATATCCGAAGAAACCCCCGGCAAAGGAATCACCCGCGCCGGTGGGATCCACGATCTTATCCAGCGGCAGGGCGGGAGCGCGGAAAGGCAGCGCCGAACCCTTCCTGGCGGCCCCGTCCAGGGTTTGGTCCCCGAAGAACGCCGTGGAGCCATACTCGCCATGCTTGACGATAAGAGCCTTCGGGCCCATGGCAAGGACCTTGCGTGCGGCGAGCACCAGGTTGTTGTCATCGGCCAGCAGCTTGACTTCTCCGTCGTTGATCAGCAGCGCATCGAGCCCGGTGAGTACTTTGGCCAGGTTCTCCCGGTGGCCGGTAATCCAGTAGTTCATGGTGTCGCCACCCACCATGCGCACATTCGGCATTTGCTTGCGAACGCTGCTCTGCAGCACCGGGTCGATGTTGGCCAGAAACAGGAAGTCACTATCCTGGTAAGCAGCCGGCACTTTGGGCGAGAAGGTCTCGAAGACATTGAGGTCGGTCTTGAGGGTCTGCGCCTCGTTCAGGTTCTTCATGTAGGAGCCGGTCCAGTGGAAGCTCTTGCCAGCCGTGTGCTCCAGGCCCTGGGTATCGACTCCGTGGCTGGTGAGCACGGCCTCGTGTTCCGCAGTGAAATCTTCGCCGACGACGGCGATCACGCGCACTTTGGTAAAGTAGCTCGCGGCCAGCGCGAAGTGAGTGGCCGCACCGCCCAGGCACCGGTCGCGCCGCCCCTCCGGAGTCTCGATGCTGTCAAATGCAACACTGCCTACGACAAGAATGGACATGGGTTCTTTCTGCTGCAGAGTCTTCACGGAAGACCCTCCGGCTATGTTTTTCGAATGTACTTGCCCAACAGGGGAGCCAACTTCTCTTGGATTGCTTCTGGGATCGCTTCCGGGCTGGTAAGGATAGCGAACTGCAATGCGGTGGCGCAGGGGCAGGTGCGCTCTGCAGGCATAGCTGCAACCGCGGCGCGTACCGCCCGGGCGGCGTTGGCCGAATTCTGATGCAGCACGGCGACTACCTGATCGACAGTGACGGAGTCGTGCCCATCGTGCCAGCAATCATAGTCAGTGACCATGGCCATGGTGGCGTAGCAGATCTCTGCTTCGCGGGCCAGCTTAGCTTCCTGCAGATTGGTCATGCCGATGATATCGGCGCCCCAGCTGCGATAGAGATTCGATTCGGCGCGGGTGGAAAACTGCGGGCCTTCCATGCACACATACACGCCGCCTCGTTTGGCGACGACACCGGCACTTTCCGCACCCTGGTGGATGGCTTTGGAGACCGTCGCGCAGACCGGATCGCCAAACGCTACATGCCCCACGATCCCGTTCCCAAAAAAGGTGGAGGGACGCTGCGAGGTGCGGTCGATGAACTGATCGGGAACCACAAACTCGGTCGGCTTATGCTCCAGCTTGAGCGAACCGACGGCGGAGACGGAGATGATCCGTTGCACACCGAGCTTTTTCATGGCGAAGATATTGGCGCGGAAGTTGAGCTCAGTAGGCAGAATGCGATGGCCCCGGCCGTGGCGGGCCAGAAAAACCACCTGCCGTCCTTCCAACTCGCCCGCAACGAATACATCTGAGGGATCGCCAAACGGGGTAGTTACTTCAATCTGATGAGGATTGCTCAGGCCGGGCATGGTATAGAGCCCGCTCCCGCCTATGATTCCGATTTCCGCCTGCTGCAAACCCGGCTCCGCACGCGTCCTGACCCGGTTCGCGTCTCTGGGGAATGAATTGATGTACCCCTCAAGTATACAAGGGGAGAGAAACTGGAGGTCCCTCCACTGCGCTACGGAGCGTGAGAACTACTCTCTCCAAATTGAGTTCCGCAGGGACGGCGAAGCTAACCCAGGACTGACGAGGGAGTGTGATAACCGGCAATGAACCGCAAATCGGACCCGGGCCCATAGGGCCGGTAGCCAAACGTCAGCCCAGCCCGGATCCGGATTTCCTGTGGACCTTGCTGGCGTTGGCGCGCTTCATGCGGCTTTCCTTAACGAAAGCCGCACACGCGGATGTTGGTGGCGCCCCGTGCAGGAAATCCGGAGAAGGGCTGGGATAGGGATCGGCAAGATTATGGAGCGCTGGAGGCGCGGCACTACCAACATTCGCGGTGCCGCACCTCCGGCGCTCGGACGTTGTTGCGGAATCGATGTCCCAGCCCTCCCGGGCTGGGCTGCACAGTTTGGCTACCGGCCCTACGGGCCTGTCCCGATTCGAGGCCTATTTTCGAGTTCCCACACAGACTCCAACGTCCTTGGCTACTCTCAGCCGTCCCTGCGGGACTCAATCTTTGTCGGATTTGGATGTATCACAACCACCCCTAGTGCAACAAGGAGGCCTTCATCAGGCCACAGCCGGCCATCATCCTGGTCAGATGGGTGGTGAGTTCGTCCGCCGGAGGTGAGGCATCCGCTGCTTGCTGTGTTTCTGAGCTCTGCTGCGCTCCAAAAAAGAGGAACTGCAATTTGCGCGCCATGGTGAGATCAAAACTTTCGCTCACGAACACCTGGTTACCCTGGCGCACAATCAACACCGGCCCCTCACTCGCGTTATAAACCTGCTCGGTGGAATCAGTTTCCGAGGCCGGGTCGCGCGCCACGCCAGAATATTTCTTGCTCAATTCCCGCCCATAAAGCTTGGCGAATTCGGTGGCCGCGGCTTCGCTTCGCCACGCCGAAAGATACAACAGCGCCACCGACGAGGTTGCCGCCTGCTCCTGGGGCGTGCGGGCCTTACGGCTCTGCACCGCGTAGTAGAGGCCGCCCTTCCATTGCGGGGTGAGCATCGCGGCTTCCTCCGGGCCCCCGAAAAGCTCGGTCAGAATGCGCACATCGAGTTCGCCCATCACCCCGATGTCATAAGGCTGGTAATCGGTTTCGAGCAGCCCGTGCACATCGGGCATACGCAGCAGTGGAACCGCTACCTTCCTTTCGTACGCGCGTGGGTTCATAATCTCGTAGCTGGTCGAGGGCGGCCGGTCCAGGACCCCGGCAAAGGCATATTGCGCGCCTTTATCCTTCAATAGCCTTTGCTCAAATCCCAGCCCGTCGCGATAAGGAAAAAGCAGGGATTGCTGCAACAACAGAGGCGCCCGGGCCATGACCGGCGAACTGTCGGACGTATCTGTGTCCTCTTTGGGAGTACGCATTACATCCGGCGACGTCAGCAGGCTCTTGCCCGCCGGCTTCAGCGTGTAGTCCAGATACACCGCCATGGCTTGCCCTTCGAGTACCGCGTCGCGGGCCGTATCCCGTTCGTCGATCTCCAGGCGCTGATTGTCTTCGGTAACGTTCTTGGAAATCGTATCCGGATCTTCCGGCTCCCATTTGTCCAGGTCCGTATGCTGATCCTGCAAGGCATGGGTCAGCTCATGCGCCATGACCGGTTTCTGCTCCTCGGGCGAAACCCAGTCCAATAGATTCACGGTCTTTGTCTTGTTGTCGTAATAGCCGGCAATCTGCTCCTTCAACAGGCTCACCAGAAAGGGCTGGAGCTGAAAATCCCGGTCAAGCAGGCCAAACTTCTTGAGCACGATCTCTTCCCGCTGCATGCGCTTGGCGTCTTTGTCGTCCTTAAACTTTTCCAGAATGTACTTTTCCACCTGCTCCCGGGTGATGAGCCTCTTCTTCACCTCATGGTGAATCGGCAGCTGGCTGTCATCACTAGCAAAGGAAAGGATTTGATTCAGAGAGCGAAAAAGCTCCTTGGTTTGCTCCGGGGTGATGCGGGTTTCCTTTTGGGCCTGGGGCGCGGGCGCCGGCGAGCCCGGTGAGGAGTCCTGGGAGAAGGCATAAACCGTCAACGAGGCCAAAACCAGCCCCGCCGCGAGGGAATCGTACGACTTCTTGTTTATAAGCTTCATTCTTCGTCCTTTTCCCGGCTTCCCCCGGATTTTCTGTGTAGCTGGTGGCGCTGGCGAAGTTCATGCGGCTTTCCTTAATGAAGGCCGCACCCGCGAGCCTTTCCAGTGCAGCGTACAGAAAATCCGGGTCCGCCTTGCGCTGCACCGCACTCGCTCTGCTGCAAGGCTATAATTTTATTGTGCTTTCTGCTATGAGCCAGCCCCAACCCCATCCAGTAGACGCGCCCAACACCGCTCCCGGTGCACCCCAGGAGGGCGGGATCAACCCCGTCTCCACTCCTTTGCTGGCTGCACTGCAAGCGCAGGAGGCTGTCCTCGAGGCGGCTCGCTATTGCGGCGCCTTGACGCCCCGTGTCTTTGACGGTCTGGCGGGCGAGATGGATTCCCTTCTCCATTCTGCCGGGCGTCAGCGATCTCGGCTGGCGGGGCAAAATTCAGGTAACCGGCAGCGATCGCCTGCGCTGGCTGAACGGCATGGTCTCAAATACGGTGCAGTCGCTCCCCGAAGGAGAGGGGAATTACAGCTTTCTGTTGAGTGTGCAAGGGCGTATCCAGGGTGACTGCTATGTTTATCGGCGCGCCGGCGACCTTTTGCTGGATACGGGCTTCGACCAGATCGCGGCCGTGATGCATCATCTCGATCACTTCATCATAATGGACGATGTTGAGCTGGCAGACGTTAGCCAGCAGTGGACCGCCTTGTCCCTGGCTGGGCCGGCTGCTTCCCGGGTACTGGCCACGCTGGGCTTTGCACCCTCCCCTTCCGGCGTGCAGAACGCACGCATGAGCGCTGTTCGCATCGGCGAGGTCGACTGTACCCTCATCGAGGCCTACCACGTTGCCGTACCTCGCTTCGAGCTATGGTTTGCCCCCGAGCATGTGCTTGCGGTTTGGGAGACGCTGCAGGCCGCCGGCGCTACTCCATGCGGTCTCGATGCTGTGGAAACGCTCCGCGTGCTGGAGGCAACTCCACTCTACGGGCTCGACCTCAATGATCGCGACCTGCCGCAGGAGACGGTCCAGACGCGCGCGCTCAACTTCAGCAAGGGCTGCTATCTGGGCCAGGAGATCGTAGAACGCATTCGTTCCCGGGGGAAAGTGAATCGTCAGTTCCGGCAGTTTGCATTGCACGGTATCCAGCCTCCCACGCTCCCGATTGATTTGCGCAGCGGCGAACAGTCCGTGGGCCGGATAACCAGTACCGCATCGTTAGCAAGCGCCGGCCTGCCGCAAGTGCTGGGGCTGGGGTTTGTCCGGGTCGAAATCGTGGAACGCAATACCGAGATCACCTATGAGGGAGGGGTGGCGACTGCGCTGGCCGCGCCGCCCGAGGTTCCCGGGGCCTCACCCAGCTAGCTGAACCGAAACCCCAGCCTGCCGGACCGTCATTCAGTATCAGGCAGCGTTACAAAAGCGATTGGACAAACCTATGCGCGAGAAAGAACCGCAATTTACCGTAACCGATCGGCGCAAGTTCACCTCTGAAGGCGAACTACGCGACGGCGCGGCCAACGAGAGCAGCCCGCCGCCGGCGGCCCCTGAACGAACCAAGGCGCCGGTAAGCCAGCCGGCCGTCACGACCCAAGCAGTACATCCTGAGTTGGATGAGCCGGACGCCCTGGCGACGGACGATG
The DNA here is from genome assembly GCA_963785315.1 of uncultured Acidobacteriaceae bacterium. Classification (GTDB taxonomy): domain Bacteria; phylum Acidobacteriota; class Terriglobia; order Terriglobales; family Acidobacteriaceae; genus PALSA-350. The sequence continues at coordinate 1,060,945 of CAWAUX010000005.1, forward strand.
AGGAAACCATCCCGGAGCCCACCGCGGCGGAATCCGCGCAGCAGCGGCAGGATTACCATGCCTCCGCGCGCCGCCTGGACGATATGTTTCTCAAGGCCAATCCAGGCCAACCTGCCGTACCCGCGATGAACTTCGACCGCCTGGTGCAGTCGCTCTACATGACGGCGGCGGTGCAGATGGGCGCCGGTTCCGCGCCCAACGAGCAGCCCCGCATCGACATCCTGGGGGCACGGCAAAGCATTGACATGCTCAGCGTGCTGGATGAAAAGACCAAGGGCAATCTCAGCGAGCAGGAGAAGCGGCTGTTGCAGAATGCCCTCTTCGATCTGCGCATGTCGTTTCTCGAGATCACGAATGCCATTGCCAGTTCTGCCCAGCGGCCTCCGCAAGCGGGCAGAACTCACTAGAGCTTTTCTGTTCCCAGGGAGCGTCTCATACATCGAGCAGAGATCACTATTCTTGGCAGTGGCACCTCGATGGGTGTGCCGACCCTCGGCTGCACCTGCCGGGTCTGCACCTCTGCTGACCCGCGCGATCGCCGCACACGCCCGTCCATCGCCGTCACCTGGGCCGGACATCGGGTAGTAATCGACACCGGTCCGGATTTTCGTATGCAGGCCCTGCGTGAGGGCATCGACCATGTGGACGCGGTGCTCTACACCCACTCCCATGCCGACCACATCCTTGGCCTGGACGACTTGCGCCCGCTCAGCTTCAAGAACAAGAGCAAGATTCCGCTGTATGCCGATGACAACGCGGCCAACGTAATTGAACGCATATTCGATTACACCTTCGACCCCGATTCCCAGTACCCCACCCGCGCCCGGGTGCAGATGCATCGGCTGGGGCAATCGGTAGAGATCGAGGGCGCGATGTTTTACCGCGTTCCGCTCACCCACGGCAGGATTGAGGTTGCCGGCTTCCGCTTTGGCAACGCCGCTTACCTGACCGATATGAACGACATTCCCGAAAGCAGCCTGGCGCTGCTGCAAAACCTTGATGTAGTGATTCTCGACGCTCTACGCAAGACGGCGCACTCCAGCCACGCGACCCTGGAACAGGCAGTGGGATTCGTCGATCGCATGCAACCCCGGCGCGCGTTCTTTACCCACATGTCCCATGACCTGCTGCACGCCGAAACCAATAACGAGCTTCCGGAAAATATCCAACTCGCTTACGACGGGTTGCGTATTCCCTTCGAGATCTGACCATGGACGTCTTCCGCAGCCTCGGCGAGATTCCCCAGAATTTCGGGAACACGGTGGTCAGTATTGGAAACTTCGACGGCGTTCATCTTGGCCATCAGTTCATTCTGGAGCGGCTCAGGCAAAGCGCCGCGAGGCGATCATCGCGGTCTGTAGCGGTTACGTTCGATCCTCACCCGTTGCGTTTCCTGCGGCCGGAAACCTGTCCTAAGCTCATTACTCCCCTGGAGACGCGGCTGGAGTTATTGGGAGACGCCGGAGTGGATGCTGTCCTGGTGCTGGATTTTACCGCCGAGCTCTCACGCATGCGCGCCGCGGAATTCGTCACCACCATCGTGCGTAATGCGCTGCGAGCGGTCGAGATCCATGAAGGAACCAACTTCCGCTTTGGCCACCGCGCTGAGGGCGGTACCGCCGAACTGAGCGAGCTGGGCCGCGCGCTTGGTTTCGATGTGGTGATCCACGGTGCGTGCCAGGTGAGAGGATTGACGGTTTCCAGCAGCAAGATCAGGGAATTGCTTTCCCGGGGCGAGCTGCGCACCGCGCGTGCACTGCTGGGGCATGGCTTCTTCATCGATTCCACGCCGGCCCGTGGACGCGGCATCGGTGGAAAGCTTACGGTTCCCACCATCAACCTGGCGCCCTATCATGAGCTGCTGCCGCCCAACGGTGTATACGTCACCCAGTTGCGGGTCGCGGGGGAGTGGTTCGATGCGGTAACCAACGTGGGCAACCGGCCAACCTTCGGCACAGATTCTTTTGCGGTGGAGTCGCACTTACTGAATTTTCATCCGGTCGAGCTCTCAGACCAGACGCCGCTGAGGCTTCTCTTCCATCGACGGCTGCGGGAGGAGCGACGCTGGCCCTCCCCTGAGGTTTTGAAAGAGCAGATTATGCGCGATGTTGCCCAGGCGAAGCGCTACCTTCACCTGACCCGTTTGCTGGGAAAACAATAGATCTTGCTCCTGTCCCTTCCACGACCGGCGGTCGTGGGAGGGACAGAGTTTGGTCCGACAGTTTGGTGGAGCGGACAGAGTCTAAAGGCAAGACCTACTGCGGGCTGGCTACTACCGCCGGCTTGGCTGCCGGCCGGGGAGTTGCCGTTTTTACGGCTACGTTGGTCGCAGGCAGCGGGCGTGTATCTCCGGCGAAGTGCTCGTCCGGCCGGTCGGCGATGGCCACCTTCATGAAGTCAATCCACAACGGAAGCGCGGCGTGACCGCCGCTTTCCTTATCCCCCAACGACTGCCGGTTGTCGTAGCCCAGCCAAACGCCGCAGGTGATGGAGGGCGAGAACCCGATAAACCAGGCGTCGTTGAAGTCGCTCGTTGTCCCTGTCTTACCACCCAGTGGATGATGGAGCACGCCCGCCGCAGCGGCAGTGCCGCCCGGCTGCATGACCGCCTTAAACAAGGTCATCATGATGCGCGCCGTCTTCATGCTGGTGGATTCAGTCACATTGGCCGGGCTCTCCGACAGCGTGAGCCCATCCGCGTTGGTCACCTTGCGGATAAGGTGCGGCCCAAGCCGCACCCCGTCATTGGGAAAACTGCTGTAAGCCGCCACCTGCTCCTGCAACGTAGCCTCCACCGAGCCCAACGCCACAGGGAGAAACGGCGGAATGTTGCTGCTCAGGCCAAACTGGTGTGCCGTGGCAATCACCTTGCGTATGCCTACGCGTTCCGCAAGCTTGACCGCCGGTATGTTTCGCGAATCGGCAAAGGCGTGCGTCAACGACACCGCACCTTCGAATGTGTCGTCGTAATTGTGCGGCGTGTACGGACCAACGCCGGTCGAAAACGTAACCGGAGCGTCGACAATACTCTCTTCCGGACGTGCGCCTTCATCTACAGCAGCGGTGTAGACGTAAGGTTTGAAGGAAGACCCCGTCTGCCGCTCGGCCTGTGTGGCGCGGTTGAACTGCGACAGGTTGAAGTCGCGCCCACCGACCATCGCTAACACTTCGCCGGAGGTATTATCCACCGCCATCAGGGATCCCTGAATACCGGAATCCTGCTCCAGCACGGCATGCAACACCAGGTTGGAATCGGTCGAAGCCACGATGTGCACATAGATGATGTCGCCCGGTTTTAGAAAGTTCTCCGCATCCCGCTGCTTGGTCCAGGCAAAATCATCCGGACCTAAAATCACCTGCTGCTGCCCGATGCGCGCCGACACCTGGTACGGCAACACATTCGTCACCAAGGCATGCATATATGTTCCCGGCGTGGTTGGCTGACGCCAGTCCGGGTGATGGAAATCATCCAGCGATCCGCCGGCCGCGAGCACATTGAGCAGGTTGCCCTTCCACCCATGGCGGCGCTCCAGCGCGGCCAATCCGTCGAGCACAGCCGAATTGGCTACCTTTTGCAAATCCAGATCCAGAGTGGTGTAAACCCGTAGACCTTCCTCATGCACCTGCTCGCTGCCGAACTGGCGTTCCAGTTCACGGCGCACGTCTTCCACGAACCAGGGAGCAACGCTGTTCGACGGAGGCTCAATATGCAAACCGAGCGGCGCAGCTTTGGCCGCATTGGCTTGCGCATTGGTGATCACTCCGTCTTCCAGCATGGAGTTGATGACCATATTCCGGCGGCGGAAGGCGTGGTCCGGGTTCGCGATGGGAGAATACGCCGTTGGGCTCTTAGGCAACGCGGCCAGCAGCGCCGCTTCCGGCAGCGTCAGATCACGCGCGTGTTTGCTGAAGTAGTATTCCGATCCAGCCTCGAATCCATAAACACCCTGCCCCAGGTAGATCTGGTTGGCGTACAGGGTAAAAATCTGCTCCTTGGTGAACGCATGCTCGATTTGAATGGAGAGAAAGATCTCCTGCAGCTTGCGACCGAAGGTTTGTTGGCTGGAGAGAAAGAGGTTTTTTGCCAACTGCATGGTCAGGGTGGAGGCGCCCTGGGTGCGGCCATTCGAGGTCAGATCATGATAAGCCGCACCCGCCACGCGGAAGATGTTGACTCCCCAATGGCTCTCAAAGTTCTTGTCTTCGATGGATATGACGGCCTGGCGCAGCACGGGAGGAAGCGCTTCATAGGGCACCACGATGCGCCTCTCCAGGGCAAAGGACCCAAAGACGCGTCCGTGGACGTCGAGCAAGTCCGTAGCGGTAATAGGACGGTATTTTTCCAGGTCCGCAATTTGCGGCAAGTCGACGGAGTACACCAGCATCAGGCCGGTCAACGATCCGGCGATGATGGCGAGAGCCAACAGCGCGAGAAAGGTAATGCTGCCTGCCAACTTCATAGGCACCGACGGGGACGTGCCCGGCGCACCGGGCGGACGAAAGCGTTCAGCGCCCGAAGATGGAGCTTGCCCAATCAATGATAGATCCGGACTATGCGCTCTTTTGTTTCAGGACGTCGAGCGCCTTGGTCAATTGATCATCCGGCTTAGGAGTTTTCGGCTCTGCCGCCTGATCTTCATTCTGCTGGCTGGCGGCGACCACGATATTCGGCGTCACCGCCTCGTCCTGGATCTTCTTGCCCAACGGTGAAGCATACTTGGCTACGGAAAGAATCAGCGCGGCGCCATCCGGCAACTCCATGGTCTTTTGCACCGAGCCTTCACCGAAGGTTCTGTCTCCGACCACGTCGGCCCGCTTGTTATCGAGCACCGCCGCGGCGACAATCTCTCCCGGACCGGAGGTGCCGTGGTTTACCAGGACCACCAGCGGGGCTCCGGTAATGAACTTCGAGGTGTCGGCGTTAAAGGCTTCGTAGGTATATTTCTGTCCGGAGAGGGTGGCAATGGTGCCGGACTCCAGAAAGAAATTGGCCAGGCGCACGCCTTGGTCCTCGTCCCCTTCGGCAACGTCGCGCAGGTCCAGCAAAATCTTCTTGTTACCGTTCTTCTGCATCGCCTTCAGGCGGCTGGCGATTTCCGATACACGCTCTTTGCTGAGCACTACCGGCTTGAGGTAAAGGATGCTGCTGCTCTCGTACTGCGTCTCGCCCAAAGGAGGAGTGGTCGCTGCGGTGCGGGTCAGCGTTATCTTATCCGGCTCCGCCTTGCGCGGCCGGACCAGCGAAAAGGTCACATTGCTTCCCGGCTTGCCCTCAAGCAGCAGCCGAATCATCACCAGGGACATCTCCCGGGTGGAATGTCCCTCGATGGCCTCGACGATATCGCCATCTTCGATTTGTTCTTTTTCCGCCGGGCTTCCCGGCTCAACCGAGACTACGGTCGCGTATCCATAGCGTTTGGAGATATTTAGCCCGACCTGCGCCGTACCTTCGTTGCCACGCTGTTTATAGGCTTTGTACTCGTCCGGGGTCAGGTAGCTGGAGTCAGGATCGAGCGACTCGAGCAGCCCGTGCAAGGCGCCCACAGTGACTTTAGTCATGTTGGGATCAGAGACGTAGTCGGTCTGAACCTTCTTGAGAACCTCGCTGTAGACTTCCATCTCCGCGTATGCGCCGTCCTGCTGCGAATCTGCGCGCACACGGCTCGGGCCCAATCCACCGAGGAAGACTAATGCCACCAACAAGATTGAGACACCAAACACAGCACGCGTAAAGGTTCGAGACATAGCACCACTTTGGACCATAAGTATGGTCTAAACAAATAATACTACCGGGTTAGACGCACTCAGGGGGCAATCGGTGCGCGATTGGGGGAGGGCTTTGGTGGCGGCGAATGGAATCGAACCATCGACCTACGGGTTATGAGTCCGTCGCTCTAACCATCTGAGCTACGCCGCCTTACGTTGATTCTACAACAGTTGCCTCGGAATCAAACTCGTTGCACAGTCAAAATTCAAGGCGTTCGAGCGGGTTCACGCTCATTAGCCCGTTAGCCCCTCTGCTTTACGAATGTCGGTCTTGCTGAAGTCCATTCCCTTGAACAAAAGCGGTTCACCCGTTGCCTTCGCCAGCGCATAGGCGAAGCAGTCGCCCAAGTTCAATTGTGCAGGATGTCTTCCCCTGCCGAAATCAAGGAAAGCTTGCCGCGCTAAGTGCGCTTGCTCAACTGTAACCGCCTCAACAACGATTTCGGCGCGCCGGAAAAACATATCGAGCTGGCGCCCCGCCTCCGGGCCCAGTTGGCCTTCTATCACCAGGCAAAGCTCAACGAAGTTGGCTGCACTGATACGGCAACGGTCAGCGCCATGAATCATCTGAATGTAGTGTGCGCCGTCAGGTTCCCCAAAGAAGATGGCGCTCACGGCAGAGGTGTCCAAAATCATTTTGGAAGACCCCGTTCGTCGTACAGGAATTCCGCGTGATCAACATATCCCTCCATCAAGGACCCAGCGGCACGTTGCGCAATGGCGCGCAGTTCTTCCACCGACGCCTTGCGCTGGCGGCTTGGCAGGCGTTCAAAGCGTTCCCGCAGGGCTTCGGTCACCACACGTGTCATCGTCTCACCGGTTTCCTGGGCAATGGACGCTGCCAAGCGGTGAGCCTCCGGATCCTTGATATTCAGTGTCGGCATAGTGGTTTTCTGTAAATAATCCCTTTTTCTACCATTCTATCCTAAGGGCTGGGGAGCCTAGCAAACTGCTGGACGGCTATACACTTGCGTCTAGATAAATTGGTGCCATACATGTCCTTTTCCGAACCCCCGGCCGGCCTGCGCATCGTGCGCAGCGGCGAGCTGGACAGCAACACTCCTCAGACCCCTGGCATGACCCGCGCCGAAGCCATTTCCTATGCACGGGTGGGCGCACAGAAGCTTTGGGCGGGCACAGTCGTAGTCCACCCCAACGCCAAGACTGGTCCTCATCACCACGGTGAGCTGGAGACGGTCATATACATCGTGCGCGGACGCGCGCGCTTCCGTTGGGGAGAGCATCTCGAATTTGTGGATGAGGCTGGGCCGGGAGACTTCGTCTACGTCCCTCCTTTCGCCCCCCATCAGGAGCTGAACGCACGCCGGGACCAGCCGGTCGAGGCCGTCATCGTACGCAGCGGCCAGGAGCCTGTGGTCGTCAACCTGGATATCCCCAGCCCCGAGGACGAGGCTGACGGGCTGGGATCCGATCCGTTCCACGCGAGCGCACCGTGAGCGAGCGTGTCGTGGCCGTCATTCCGGCGCGGCTTGCCTCCACCCGGCTGCCGGGCAAAGTGCTCCTTCCCATCGCCGGAGTCCCCATGCTCGGCTGGGTCTATCGTGCGGCGCGGGCCTGCCAGCAGCTCGAGCAGGTGTTGATTGCCACCGATTCCCAGGAAGTCGTTGCGTACGCCGAATCACAAGGGTGGCCGAGTGTCATGACCTCGCCCCAGCTGGCTAGCGGCACCGACCGCGTCCATGCCGTCGCAGACATGGTCGATGCCGACATCTACGTGAATATCCAGGGAGACGAGCCGTTGATTCGCCCGGAACACATCGATTCCCTGCTGCGGCCATTTGCGGGGACCGATGCGGAGGTCACTACGCTTTCAACCCTTTGCAAGCCTGAGCAACTCGACGATCCCAACGCCGTGAAAGTGGTCACGGCAAACAACGGGAGAGCGCTCTACTTTTCTCGCGCTACGATCCCGTACCAGAGGGGCACTCCCCTCCCCCCACGCAAGCACATCGGCCTCTATGCCTACCGTAAGGCTGCCCTGCGCCGCTTCGCGGAATTACCGCCAAGCCCGCTGGAATCGGTTGAGCGGCTGGAACAACTACGCTGGCTGGAGGAGGGAATTAGCATCCACGTGGCGCACACTCCCTTCGATACCATCGGGGTCGATACCCAAGAAGACCTGCTGGCCGCTGAGCAGATACTGCTGCAGCGAGTCCGGTGAGCATGGCCCGAGGACCAGGACGGGTGCCCCAGGTTCGCACCAGCGTACTCCGGATTTCCTGTTGAGTTTGTTGGCGTTGGCGAACTTTAGGCGGCTTTCCTTAATGAAAGCTGCACACGCGGCTGTTGGTGGCGCCCCGTGCAGGAAATCCGGATACCTGGGCCGAAAAACGGTGGGCGAAGCCCAACCAAAGCTTTTACTGATTCGAAGCAAACAGAGTGCTCACTTTGCCGCTTCCGCGAAGGTGCTGAAGTCTGCCAAGATAGTAGAGATGAGCGCACCCATTGCTACCAACATCTTTGCCGACCGCATCGGCCGTATAGAAGTCTCGGCCACTATGGCCGTCACCGCGGAAGCAGCCAGGCTGCGGGCCCAGGGCGCCCAGCTGGTCGACTTCGGCGCCGGCGAGCCCCATTTCCCTACTCCGCGCCACATTAAAGACGCCGCCATCGCGGCTATCGAAGCCAACTTCACCCGCTACACCGTGGTCGCCGGCATCCCCGAGCTCAGAAAAGCGATCGTGCAGCGCCACGCCTGCGACTTCGGCTCCGACTACACCCCAGACGAAGCCATCTTCACCACCGGGGGCAAGCTGGCGCTCTTCAATGCCATCCAGGTGCTGGTGGACCACGGCGATGAGGTTATTCTGCCCGTCCCCTATTGGGTGTCGTTCAAGGACATCATTCAATACGCGGGCGGCAAGGTCGTCCTCCTGCCCACCGAAGAAGCGGAAAACTTCCGCGTTACCGCCGATGCCATCGAGCGCGCCATTACCCCGCGCACCAAGGCCATCATCCTCAACACGCCATCGAACCCGGCCGGCTCCGTCATCTCTCCCGACGATCTCCAGCGCATTGTGAAACTGGCCCACGCCCGGGGAATCTTCCTGCTGCTCGATGAGTGCTATATCTACCTGCAATATGCTGGAGCGCCCGTCTCCGGCGGTTCCTTTGTCGAGGCCAAGGAGCATGTGATCGTGCTCGGCTCCCTCTCCAAGACCTACGCCATGACCGGTTGGCGCGCTGGTTTCGCGCTCGGACCCAAGCCCGTCATCGCCGCCATGGGCAAGCTGCAGAGCCAGTCGACCTCCTCCACCGCTGCGTTCGTACAAAAGGCGGCCATTGCCGCGGTCAGCGGTCCCCAGGAATGCGTGGTCGAGATGCGGGCCGATTACCTCAAGCTACGCGACCGCATCCTGGCCGGATTAACCGCGATTCCCGGCATCACCTGCACCCGGCCCGACGGCGCGTTTTATGTCTACCCGAATGTGTCGTCCTTCCTGGGCAAGCCGGGCGCAAAGACCGCAACCGAGCTAGCCACCCGCCTGCTGCATGAAGCCCACGTAGTCGCAGTTCCCGGGGAAGCGTTCGGCACCCAGGAGCATATCCGGCTCTCCTACGCTGTCTCGCTCAGCAACATAGAAGAAGGCCTGGTCAGGATGAAAAACTTCTTCGCCACCCTTTCCTAGGCACTCCACGAAATCAGGAGCAGATGCAACCTAAAGTCGAGTTTCGTCCCATCATCCTGGCCGGTGGCAGCGGTACACGGTTCTGGCCCAGGAGCCGCCGCTGGCGCGCCAAGCAGCTCCTGGTGCTGGACGGCGCGCGCACCATGATCCAAAGCACCGTGGATCGTCTGGGCACTCTGGCCACCTCCAACGAGCTTTGGGTAATCACCAACGACCTGCTCTCCAAGGCCATCTCCGAACAATTGCAAACCATGCTGGGGGAACAGATCATCTGCGAGCCGGCGGCGCGCAACACCGCGCCCGCAGCGGGCCTGGCGGCTTTCCTCATCGAGCGTACGGCTCCCGATGCGGTACTGGGCATCTTCCCCGCCGATCACGTAATCACCAACGATGAGAAGTATCGCGCCACCCTGGAGCAAGGCATCGCGCTGGCCGCAGCGGGAGAAAACATCGTCGTGCTGGGGGTGAAGCCTGTCCGGCCAGAGACCGGGTACGGGTACATCGAGACTGGCGATGTGCTGGCGCACGGCGTCAAGCGCGTCCGCCGTTTTACCGAGAAGCCCAACCGCGAGCGGGCAGAAGAGTTCGTGCTGGCCGGCAACTACTACTGGAACAGCGGCATTTTTCTGTGGACCGCCCGCACCCTGGCTCACGCCATCCGCGAGCATCTCTCCGAGACCGCGCCTTTCTTGCAGCAGATTGCCGACGCCTACGGAACCCCGCGGTTCGAGCAGGTTTTTCGCGACCTCTACCCAAAATGCGAAAACATCAGCATCGATTACGCCGTGCTCGAGCCCCGCTCAGCCAAAGGCGAGCACCATTCGAATATCTACTGCCTGCCGGCGGAGTTCGGCTGGAACGACCTGGGTTCCTGGGATGCCCTCTACGAACATCAATTGGCGCAAGGCAACGCGAAAGACGGCAACGTCACCGAGGGCAAGGGCATGGTGGGCATTGATGCGCGCAACAATTACGTCTACAGCCCGGGAAAATTTGTAGCGCTGGTCGGGGTCGATGACCTGGTGGTCGTGGAAACCGAAGATGCCATACTGATCACCACCCGGGAGCGTTCGCAAGATGTACGCCGCGTGGTCAGCGAACTCGCCGGAAAACACGACGAATTGATTTGAAACAAAAACAAGTTCATTTCGGCACGGATGGCTGGCGGGGCATTCTCGCGGACGACTTCACCGATGAAAACGTGCGTCTCGCAGCCGGGGCCATCGCTCACTATATTCGCGAGCACGAAGATCCGGCGCGCGGCCTGTGCATCGGCTATGACACGCGATTCATGTCACAGCGCTTTGCCCAGATCGTTGCTGAAGTGGCCGCCGCTGCCGGCATCCCGGTGCGTATCGCCGACCGCATCACACCCACACCGGCTCTCTCCTACGCGGTCAAGCATCTAGGTGCCGCGGGCGGGGTGATGATCACCTCCAGCCACAACCCGGCGGAGTGGAATGGGGTGAAATTCAAAGCCAGCTACGGCGGATCGGGCAGCCCGGCGATCATGGCTACCATCGAGGGCTACCTGGGGCACGAGCTGCCGGCGGCCACTTCCGCCGGTTCTATCACTGAAGCCGACTTTCTCAGTCCCTATGTCGAGGCCATCTCAGTCTTCGCCGACCTCAAGAGAATCGCCGCGACCCGGCAGAAATACGCCATCGACTGCATGTACGGCGCTGGACGAGGCATCCTCTCAGGCATCTTCTCCCGCATGGGCATTGACCACGTCGAGATACGAGCCGAGTTGAATCCTCTCTTTCCCGGCATCCAGCCCGAGCCGATTCCGCCGCATATCCGGGCGCTCGAGGTCGCGGTGCTGGAGCACCACTGCCAGGCCGGCTTTGCCACCGATGGGGACGCGGACCGCATCGGCGCGGTGGACGAGGAGGGGCGATTCGTCGATGCCAATAAGATCTATAGCCTCTTGCTGGAGTGGCTACTCAAACGCAAGCAGTGGCCCGGCGATGTGGCGCGGGCCTTCAACACCACCAAGATGGTAGACCGCATCGCCGCCCGTTACGGGCGCAAAGTTTACGAGCACGGCATCGGCTTCAAGCATGTATGCGAGCTAATGCTGGAGAAGGACATTCTCATCGGCGGCGAAGAATCGGGCAGCATCGGCATTGGCCGGCATCTGCCGGAGCGCGATGGACTGCTCAATGCACTGCTACTGGCCAACATCATGGCGGAGGAAGGCCAGACGCTGGGTTCGCTGGTGAACGCGCTGCAGGAAGAATATGGCGAGCATTACTACGGACGGATCGATCTGCACCTGCCGGAGGCGGTCAAGCAGTCGGCCATCCACCGCGCAGCGGCTGGGGTAAAGGAGTTTGCCGGTATGCCGGTCTTGCGTCTGGAAACTCTGGACGGCCTGAAGTTTTATCTCGACAATCCGCAAGCGCAATCCGCGGAAAGCTGGTTGTTGCTGCGTGCATCCGGCACCGAGCCGTTGTTGCGTATATACGCCGAGAGCGGTGGACGCGAATCTTTGAATGCACTACTCGAAGCGGGGCGAAAGTTTGCCATGGGAGATGCCGCATGATCAAGGTAAGAACCAAAGGACTGCTTTTTGACATGGATGGAGTGTTGATCAGCTCCCTGGGATCGGTCGAGCGAAGCTGGCAGACCTGGGCAGAGCGCCATGGACTCGACGTGCGGGAAACGATCAGGACCGCGCATGGAATGCGCGCTATCGAAACCGTGCGCACGCTTAAGCCCGATGCCGACCACGACGCTGAACTCAAAGTGATTGAAGATCTGGAGGTCGGGGACAACGACGGACTCGAGGTTCTGGAAGGCGTGACCTCGATTCTGCAATTGTTGCCGCAGAAGTATCTGGACCATCGTCACCTCGGCCACGGAACGGCTGGCGCGCAGCCGGCTGGCGTTCGCCGGGGTTCCGGTGCCGGAGCACATCATCACTGCCGACCGGGTGACGAATGGCAAGCCGCATCCCGAGCCCTATCTCAAGGGTGCGAAGATTCTCGGCCTGGCGCCGGCAGATTGCATTGTGATTGAGGATTCGCCTTCAGGCAGTAAGGCGGGCCACGCTGCGGGGTGCAAGGTTCTGGCCACCACCTTTTCTCACAGAATTGATCAGCTTGCGGCAGCAGACTGGATCGTCGAATCGCTGGCGAAGGTGAGGCTCACGATTCTTCCCGGAGATGAAGGCCTGGAGCTGGAGTTCGAGCCGCTAAACCGCTCTTTCTAAAACTTTGTCTTGGCCACAGACGACGGAATCCCACATCTCGCTCGTTTTTCGGCGAGATGTGGGATTCCGTAGTCCGTGGCCAGAGGAAACTCCCGATGAGGCTTCTTCCTAGAATCTATGCCGGCACGGTCCGGCTCTGCACCGCGCGGCGCAGGGCTACGCGTGCCAGCAATCGCGTGGAGTCGAGCGTCGGCAGCGGAGAATTCGCGTCATTCATGACCAGCGGAATCTCGGTGCAGCCGAGCACCACAGCGTCGCAGCCCTCATCCTTCATGCCTTCGATCACGCGCTGAAAGGTTGCCACCGCCTCCTGCTTGAAGACGCCATAAACCAACTCATCCATGATGATGCGATTGATTTCTTCGCGATCCTCCGCGTTCGGTAGCACATACTCCAGGCCCCGCGCCTTCAGCTTCTCCGGATACACCTCGCTCTCGACCAGGTAACGAGTTCCAGTTAATCCCAGCCGCCGGAACCTGCGCCCGACGGCTTGTGCGGCGACCGCATCCGCGATATGCAGCCAGCGCAACGGCAACCGCTGCTCAATAAACGGCAGCGCCTGGTGAATCGTATTATCCGGGCAAATCAGGAAATCGGCGCCGAGACTAGCTAGCTTATTTGCGGAGGAGAGCATGAGTTCGCCCACACCCTGCCAGTCACCGCGATAGATACATTTCATATACTCGCCCAGCGAATACGTATGCATCGAAATTTCAGGGTGCTCATGCGGCCCGAGAAGATCCGCTCCCCCCAAACAAATAGACCGATAACAGAGCGCGGCCCCTTCGGCGGAACAAGCAACAATACCGATGTGCTGGGACATGCCTTGATTTTACAAGGGAGGAGTAAGATAGCAGGAATGCGCCTGCGAGCAGCGGTAAACCTTGTGGCCTTGAGCCTTCTCTCCGTTGCGCCCGGTCTTCGCGCCGAGACCGGAGCGGAAGGCTGGCTCCGCTACGCCCCGCTGGCCCCCCAAGTTGCGCAGCAATATGGGGCGCTCCCGCTCTGCATCATCACCACCAGCAACTCTCCCGTGGCCCAGAGCGCTGCCAATGAGCTTGCCCGGGGGGTGCACTCAATGCTGGGGAGAAACCTCAAGACTTCCTCCACCATCTGCGGGGAAGACGCGTTCCTCCTCGGTACTCCGCTGGAGATTCGGCATCTTCTGCCCACCTGGAAAACGGTCTCCCCGATTGCGCCCGAAGGCTTCACCATCTCCCAATTGGCCGAGCACGGCCACCGCTACTGGGTGATCGCCGGCGGGAGCAGACCGTGGCCAGCTCTATGGCGTCTTCCACGTCCTGGAGCAGATCGCTCAACAGAAGGCGCTACTGGCCGATACGGAATCGCCTTCCTCTCCCATTCGCTGGGTCAACCAGTGGGATAACTTCGACGGAAGCATCGAGCGCGGCTATGCCGGCCGCAGCATTTTTTTCGACAACGGCCACGTGCGCCCTGACCTCAGCCGTGTCTCACGAGTACGGACGGCTGCTGGCCTCAGTTGGCCTCAACGGCGCCACCGTCAACAACGTCAACTCCAACCTGCATACGCTCGACCCGGAGATGATCCACGAACTCGCCCGCATCGCGGATGCATTTCGTCCCTGGGGCGTGCGCATGTCTCTGTCTATCGATCTATCGAGCCCCCAGGTTGTGGGTCATTTGCGCACCTTCGATCCGGTAGACCCGGAAGTTGCCGCCTGGTGGAAAGCGAAGGTCAACGAAATCTACCGCGCCATCCCCGACTTCGCCGGCTTTGTGATCAAGGCGGATTCAGAAGGCCGTCCCGGACCCTCGAAATACGGCCGCACTCCCGCGCAGGCGGCAAACACCGTGGCCCGCGCGCTCCAGCCACATGGAGGCGTGGTGCTTTATCGCGGCTTTGTCTACAACAACCACCTCGACTGGAATAACCTCAAGGCCGACCGCGCCCGGGCCGGCTATGACAACTTCCGCGCTCTCGATGGCAAATTCGAGCGCAACGTGGTGATCCAGGTCAAGCACGGCCCCATCGACTTCCAGGTTCGCGAGCCCGTCTCCCCCTTGTTTGCTGCCCTTCGCCACACCAACCAGGCCATCGAGCTGCAGGTCACGCAGGAGTACACCGGGCAACAACGCCACATGGTCTTCCTCGTACCCATGTGGAAGTGGGTGCTCGACACCGATCTGCACGCGGAAAATCGCATCACTCCGGTGAGCAAAATTGTCGAGGGCAAAACCTTCCACCAGCCGCTGGGCGGTTTTGTCGCCGTGGCCAACGTCGGCCTCGATACCAACTGGCTGCATCACCCCATGGCCATGGCCAACCTCTACGGCTTCGGCAAGCTGGCCTGGAATCCCGACCTGACCACCGCGGAGATCATCGACGCCTGGACCCGGCTGACGTTCGGCAACGATCCCAAAGTTACCTTTATCGTCGACGGCCTGCAGAGCAACTCCTGGCGGGTGTACGAGCAATACACTGGTCCGCTCGGCATTGGCGGCCTGACCAACATCATCAGCGTCCACTACGGTCCCGGTATCGAGTCTGCCGAGCGCAACGGCTGGGGGCAATGGTTCCGGGCTGACAGCAAAGGCATCGGCATGGATCGCACGGTCGCCACGGGCACTGGCTTCATTGGCCAATACCCACCCCAGCTGGCCAAGATCTACGAGTCCCTGGAAACCTGCCCCGACAGCCTGCTGCTCTTCATGCACCACGTTCCCTACGACTACGTGCTGCACAACGGCAAGACCCTGGTGCAGTACGTCTACGATTCGCACTACGAGGGCGCCGCGGTGGCCGGTTCTTATCCGTCGCGCTGGCGGACGCTGCATGGCCTGATCGATGACCAGCGTTATAACGAAACACTGGCGCTCTTTGAGTACGAGGCGGGGCACGCCATCGTATGGCGGGATGCGGTCACCGCATGGTTCCAGAACATCTCCGGGATCCAGGATAAGCTGGGCCGCGTCGGCCAATATCCTGACCGCATCGAAGCCGAGTCCATGCAGGCGGACGGATACACCGCGGTCGCCGTTACGCCCTGGGAAACCGGCTCGGGGGGCAAGGCAGTGGTTTGCAATCGCCCCGCCCCGTGCGCCCTCACCACCAAGCCAGGCAGGCCGGAAGGAACCTACACCATCGGGGTGCGTTATTTCGACTTGCGCACCGGCGCCGCGCAGTACGAACTGCTGCTGAACGGCAAATCCCTGGCGCACTGGACGGCCAATGCAACCCTGCCCCCGGCCGTTGTCGATTCCCACCTTGACGGCAGCACCAGCATGCTCTTCACCGTGGACGGGGTCCACCTCAGGCCGCGCGATACGCTCACTCTTCGCGGAACGCCGGACCAGGGCGAACCAGCCCCGGTCGACTACATCGAAATAGAAAAGCAATAGTGGCCACAAACCGGATACCATCAGATGCCGATAGCGACGGGTGAAAATCGAAATCAACTTCCGGTATCTGATTCTGCTGGCCGCGACCGCGGCACTGGGCGGAGTTCTCTTCGGCTTCGATATTGCGATCATCACCGGGGCCGGTCCGTTTTTAACCGAGCACTTCGGACTGAATGACCTGGAACTAGGCTGGGCCTTCAGTTCCCTTCTCTTTGGCTGTGTGCTGGGGTCTCTCGCTGCCGGCAGGTTTGCCGATCGCTACGGACGAAAGCGAATCCTGGTTGGGGTAGCCGTGCTGTTCGCGTTGACCTCGATCGCGACCGCAGGGGCGCCGACCTTTCACCTCTTTGTGGCCGCCCGTTTCGTGGGCGGACTGGCCGTCGGAGCGGCCTCTCTTCTCTCCCCCATGTATATAGCCGAGGTTTCGCCGCCCTCGGTACGAGGACGCATGGGCACTCTCTATCAGCTGTCCATCGTCAGTGGCATTCTGATTTCCTATGGCATCAACTACCTGTTGCGCAATAGCGGCGTCAACAATTGGCGGTGGATGTTCTTCACCGGCATCTTTCCCTCGGTGCTCTTTTTCGTCCTCATACTGATAGCGCCGGAAACACCGCGCTTCCTCATGATGACTGGCAGGAAAGACGAAGCCTTTGCTCTGCTGGCCAGGATCTCGGGCAGGCAAAGTGCCGGGCTTGCCATCGCGGAGATGCAGGAAGCGGTTCATAAAGGGGGTGGCTGGCAAGCGTTGCGGCGCCCCGGCGTGAAGCGCGCGCTCAAGGTAAGTTTCTTCCTGGCTATCCTGATTCACGTCTCGGGAATCAATACCGTTGTCGACTACGCACCGGCTATCTTTCGCTCCGCCGGATGGAAGATCGATGACGCCCTCTTATCCACCTGTCTGGTCGGGGTAACGGAGTTTGTCTTCACCGTCGCATCCTTCTGGATGATCGACCGCTACGGCCGCAAGCCGTTATACGTTATCGGATCGATCGGCATGTGCGCGGCCCTGGTCTCGCTGATGGTGACGATCGCCACCAATCAATTTCGCGGACCGCTGGTGCTGGTGCTGATTCTTAGCTATCTCGCCTTCTTCTCCTGCTGCATCGGGCCGGTGTTTTGGACGCTGCTTCCCGAGATCTTTCCCACCGATGTGCGTGGTCTTGGCAATGACCGTCCCGGTGCTGACCCAATGGGTGGCCAACGCTTTGGTTGTTCTGCTCTTCCCTTTCGCCTACCACCAGATCGGCAAGGTGGTCACGTTCGGATTTCTCGCCGCTCATGGCGCTTGCCCAGGCCGTCTTTACCTGGTTCTTTGTGCCCGAAACCAAAAACAAGCCGCTGGAAGAGATAGAGGAATTCTGGAATTTAAAGCGGACTGCCGTTTAAAGTGGCTCCACCCGGGAAAGACCTATATGAGTACGGCCGGAAAAACCCGGACCGCCCCAACTAGAAACTGCCCTAGCCGCGGTTGGGAACCACGCGCGCTTTCAACCGGCTGATGACGGTCTCGGGAACCAGGCCTTCGACCGAGCCCCCCAGCTCGAAGACGTTTTTGATCAAGCGGGAACTCACGTACGAATACTTTTCGTCGGCCATCAGGAAGACGGTTTCGACGTCCGGCGCCAACCTCCGGTTCATCAGCGCCATCTGCAGCTCGTATTCGTAGTCGCTGATGGCGCGGACACCACGCAGGATGGCCTGGGCTCGCTGCTCCAGAACAAACTCCACCAGCAGGCCGTTGAAGGTTGCCACCGAGACATTCCCAAAGGGCTGAACTGCCTCGGTGATCATCTCAATCCGCTCGGACAACAGAAAACAGCGGCGCCTTCTCAGAATTCTTGAGAATGGCGACCACCAGATGGTCGAAGATCTTGGCCCCGCGCGCGACCAGATCCAGGTGACCATTGGTCAAAGGGTCGAAGCTACCCGGATAAATGGCTTTGACTGTATTCAAGACCAGCTACTGCCTGCGCACAGGTACCTTCACCGCTTCCGCCGCCTGGGCTGACCCATTCACCGGAACCGCGGGAATGTCGGCCGGCTTCACCCCGGTAAGGCCGAGCTTCTGCCGTAGTTGGCCATCGACACGAGCGAAGATTTCCGGATGGTCTTTGAGGAAGCTGCGAACATTCTCTCTGCCCTGGCCAATGCGCTCGCCGGCGTAGCTATACCAGGCGCCTGACTTCTCCACAATATTCTGCGCCACCGCAAGATCGAGTACATCGCCCTCGCGGGAGATGCCTTCGCCATACAGAATGTCAAACTCAGCTTCGCGGAAAGGCGCAGCCACTTTGTTCTTGACCACCTTGATCTTGGTGCGCGAGCCGACTACCACGTCGCCTTCCTTGACCGCCGCGATGCGGCGAATGTCGATACGCACCGAGGAGTAGAACTTGAGCGCGCGGCCACCGGTCGTCGTTTCCGGATTGCCGAACATGACCCCGATTTTTTCGCGGATTTGATTAATAAAAATTAATGATGTGCGCGATTTCGAAACCGTCCCGGTGAGCTTGCGCAGCGCCTGCGACATGAGGCGCGCCTGCAATCCCATATGGGAATCGCCCATTTCGCCATCGAGTTCCGCCTTGGGTACCAGGGCAGCCACTGAATCGACTACGAGCACATCGATAGCCCCGGAGCGCACCAGCGCTTCGGTGATCTCCAATGCCTGCTCGCCGTAATCGGGCTGCGACACCAGCAGGTTGTCGACATCGACGCCCAGCTTCTTGGCATACTGCGGATCGAGCGCGTGCTCTGCGTCGACGAAATGCCGCCATCCCGCCGGATTTCTGCGCTTCGGCGATGATTTGCAAGGTGATGGTAGTTTTGCCCGACGATTCAGGACCGAAAATTTCGATCACCCGGCCGCGCGGAACACCACCTACGCCAAGCGCGGCGTCAAAAGAAATCGAGCCGGTGGAAATAACGGAGATGGGCACAATCGCCTCTTTGTTGCCGAGGCGCATGATAGAGCCCTTGCCGAATTGCTTTTCAATTTGTGCTAATGCCAGGTCAATGGCGCGGGAACGATCGTCTGCCATGGGGGGTCTCCAGTGGGAAGGTACTTTGACTCGAAGCGGGCGGCTTGTAGGATCATACACCGCTATCGCTGCAGCAGGTCCACTGGCTGGTGGATATCCGGGACGCGAAAATACGGAGCGAGCGCCGGATGCCTGCGCGCGACCGCCTGGTACATCTCCCAGGCAATGCGGCGGTAAGAAAAATGGCCGGCCGGTGCGGAGCGCAGCTCTGCGATATACAGGGCTTCGGCGAAATCCATCTTGAACAGGGCGCGGGTGCGCGTGCCCAGTGGTAGCACGTAGCGCGCATTCTCCGTTAGACCAGCCTGCGAGACCTGCTCGAAGACAGAGTGGGCCTGGGTCATAGCAGAGTCGTACTGCGGCAACAGTCCCGCCTCGGCCAATCCTTCAGGAACTTCATAACCGTGAGCATTGGTGAACGGCTGCAGGATCTGGACGCAACGGCGATGGCGGTGCATGTCGCGGAAGCCGCCGATATCCATGAGGATATCGAAGCGCAGGCCCTGGCCGGCGGAGAACTCGCGCAGCAGTTCATCGTGGCGGCCGCGATGACGAGCGCCGATGGCGATGATCTCGTTGCGCTGTGATTCTTCCAGCGCGGCGACCTGCCGGGCAATCTGGCGATAGGAGTAATGGCTGGCGCCGTAAAGCAGCGTAGTGGCCAGGTCGATTTCGAGCGTCTGTTCATCAACCAGATCAACCGGGCCGGACGGCGTTTCAATCGGCGCGTCCTTCATCACCGCGGCCGCGGCGGCGGCCAGTTCGACTCGGGTGGCCAGCATGTAGTCATTGGGCGCTGTGTACTTCACCAGCGTGGGCGCGGTCTTCACCTCGCGGGTCAACAGCGCTTCGGCAGTGGCGCCGAGAGCGGGGTCCAGGGATGCGATCTCGCGCTGCAATGCGCTGAGCGCCTCGCCCTGTACATTCCACGCTGAACCGGAGGCTGCCTCTCGCAGCCGCTCGCCCAGCTGACGCACCTCCTCGTGCGGATCGGAGAGCAAGCGGGAGATCTGAGTCTCGAGCGTGCGCGCGTTCACGATCTGGCCCAGCGAAGTGTTGGTGGCCAGCGGTAACAGGTAGCGGGAGACGTCGAAGGCGCGGGCCTTCAGGATGCGATGGAAGGCTTCCTCCTTCATCTCCGCCGGCCGCGCAGTGCGCTCTTTCAGATGCTCAAACATTCTCTCCGTGCTGGAGTGATATTCAGCGAAGAGGGCCTCGATGGCCGCGGTGAAAGACCTGACCGCTGGCCGGGCTCAGGGAAAAATCAGGGAGATACCAGCCGCTCTTGCGGAAATTCTGATAGCGGGTAGAACGCTCCTGGCCATCCCAGCGCTGCTCGTCGACCAGGATGATGGCGGCTAAGAGCGACAGGCGCTCGATGGCGAAGGCCACATGCGCCAGATCCGCAATCGAGCGATGGCCATATTGAAAATAAAACGTGTTGAGGAAGTGCTCGGCGCGCTGGCTGGAGATCTCGCGCAGCGATTCCTTCATCGAAAGCGCGGAGCGGGAGTACTTTGCCATGGCATACGCCAGCACTTCGGGGTCGGCCCCGTGTACGGCAAATACCTCGGTCTGGTTTCGAGGTGCTTCGGGCTGGACGGGGGAAGCTGGGGTGACGATTTCGCTCTGCGCCATGGTTACGGTTCAGAATAGAGCATTCCCGCGATGGTGTGGGGCCACGGTACCTTCGCTTACAAGAGGACAGTTCGCGGTGCTCTCTTCCCGAGGCGAACTAAGGTAAGATTGACGGTGACAACCGCGGTGCGGATTGCGCCTTTTACGAGTGAGTTCGCTCTTATGGCCACGAGCCGCTATTCCGAGCCTGACCAAGAAGCATTGTCGGTGGTGAACCACCGGCCTTACGCGTTGCCCAAGCGTCCCTGGACGATGATGCAGCGCTGGAATGATCTGCTCTTCGCCCACTGGCCGGTTCCTGCGGCCAAGCTGGAAGCGTTACTTCCCTCCGGCCTGCAAGTAGATACGTTTGATCAATCCGCCTGGGTGGGCGTCGTTCCCTTCTCGATGGACCGGGTTCAATTGCGCGGCGTACCAAGGATTCCCGGCGCCAGCCGCTTTCCTGAGCTGAACCTCAGAACCTACGTCCGGGAACGGAATACCAACCGCGCCGGGGTTTATTTCTTTTGTCTCGAAGCTTCCAACCCGCTGGCGGTGATCATGGCCAAGGCGGTCTTCCATCTGCCCTACCATTGGGCCCGGATGTCGATCAAGGCCCGCAGTGAGCGGGAGTTCACCTACCAGAGCGAGCGCCTTCTGAGCGCCAAGCCGGTGCGCTTCCGGGCTCATTATCGGGGTTTGGGGAAGCTACGTACGATCGATCAAAGCCGGCCAGGAAGCATCGAGTACTTCCTCACCGAGCGTTATTGTCTCTTCACCACCAATCGCAGGGGGCAACTGCTGCGCGGGGATATCCACCACATGCCATGGCCGCTCGAAGCTGCGGAAGCGGAGATCGAGCTGAATGACCTCCCCGCCGCTTATGGCATTGAAATCCCGCAGACCACGCCGCTTCTGCACTACTCGCGGGAGCTGGTGGTCTACCTCTGGTCGCTCGACAAGGTGTGGGGCAAGCTGCCGGCTTTGGAAGCAGCAGCAGTGCGTACTGCCGAGATCGTCTAGTTCCCTGCTTTGAGGGGAAACCCGTACCCTCCGCGGCTAAAGCCGGATTCATCGCAAGGCATTTACGCACGGCCTGAAGGCCGTACCCTTCAGAAATTTGAGTTTTCCGCATGCTCTAAAGCCGTTCCGGCATTTAATCACTTACGCACGGCTTGAAGCCCGCACCCTTCAGAAATGATTTTGTCGTGTTGGATCGACGCCACCAGTCAAGCTGTGCCAGCCCCGGACTTTTAGTCCGGGGAAGCGGGTTTTCAAACCCGCGAGAACGCTCCCGTATGTAAGTTCAGGGCTTTAGCCCTGGTGGCGGCCTCCAATTCCATCCCCAGACGCCGATGACCAAGCAAACAGTTCCTGTCTAATTTCTGCCGCCCATTCGGGGCAGGAATTGCCCCACCATTCCCCGCTGGCCACCCTCATCTGGTAACCTCACTCTTTCGGCCAAAACCGAAACGGGATCATGGAAAACCTAGAAGGCAAAACAGCATTTGTTACCGGAGCGTCCCAGGGAATCGGCCGCGCCTGTGCGCTGGCACTGGCTAAGGCGGGGGCCCGCGTTGCCCTGGCCGCGCGCAATGAAGCCAACCTCGAAGCCGTAGCTGCCGAAATAACCGCCGCCGGCGGCCAAGCCAAGTCCTTCGTTATCGACGTGGCCAATGAAGCCTCCATCCAGGCCGCCGCCAAGGCCGCTATCGCTCATTTCGGTAGCGTGGAGATATTAGTAAACAATGCCGGCATCACCCGCGACACCCTGCTGCTGCGCATGAAACGCGCGGATTGGGACGCAGTGATGACCACCAACCTGACCGGCGCCTTCCTCCTGACCCAGGCACTCGTGAATCCCATGCTCCGCGGGCGCTGGGGCAGAATCATCAATATCAGCAGCGTGGTCGGACGCACCGGCCAGGCAGGACAGGCCAACTACGCCGCCAGCAAGGCAGGGCTGATCGGATTTACCAAGTCGATGGCGAGGGAGCTAGCCTCCCGCTCCATCACCGTCAATGCCGTGGCGCCAGGCTTTGTGGAAACTGCCATGACAGCAGTACTGGACGACAAACAGCGTGAAGCACTTCTGAACCATATCCCGCTGGGACGGTCGGGCACCGAGCAAGAGGTCGCCCACGCGGTGGCCTTTCTCGCATCCCCCCAAGCCGGCTATATCACCGGTCACGTACTGGACGTCAACGGCGGCTTGTTCATGAACTGAACCAAACCCCTACCGGATGAACCATCTCGGATACCAAAAATTCCGTTTTCGAAATATTTGATTCACATCATGAAAAAAAATCTTGCTAGTCGTCTCTTCGGCGTGTTAACTATGCTGCCAACACCTGAAATGTGTTAACTGCTTCTGGCTCAGTGGGGTGAAAGTGTGAACGAAGGTCACTACTTATGAAGATTGGCATCACCATCCGGGGATACCGGTTGCAGAAGGGTCTTTCACAGGGAGATATCGAGAAGCGCACCGGCCTGTTGCGCTGTTACCTGTCGCGCGTAGAGAACGGACATACGGTTCCCTCCCTCGACACTCTCGCCAAGATCGCGCAGGCCCTGGATATCCCGTTGGCCCAGTTCTTCGCAGAGGACTCCTTGGGCCGCGAGATGAACACCCAAAAGCTCACCGATGACGAATTGCGGTTTTTAACCCAAATTCGACGCTACGCCACGAACCTGAACGACAGCGACCGTAAGCTGTTGTTGGCCATGGTGAAGAAGTTCGCCGCAACCGCAGTGCGCTAGAGCAGTGCCACGATTACGGTGCCCCACCCCGGCTCAACGAGGTGGGGCTTTTCTTGGGGGAAAAGCTCCGCAGGAAAGATCGATTTAGCGCGACCTGGCCAGACCGTAGCCGAAGGCCAGCAGCAGCACCGTCATCCCGCCATAAGCCGCCCAGGAGCGAACGCCAAATTCGCTCCTTGCCGAGCCGATTCTGGGGACCAACGGCGCTCCCAGGGCAAGACCGCAAAGAAAGCCTCCCAGGTGGGCCATATTGTCGATCTGAATGCTGGTGCGCAGGAACATCGTCGTGCCCCCAATCACAAAGTTCAAAAGGGCAAAGTAAATCACGCTCCTGCGTAAGCGGCGAATTTCCTCCGGCGGAACCGGCAACAATTTCGCCTTGAGCAGCAAAATAAGCACGCCGGCAAGTCCGAAAACCGCACCCGAGGCACCGGCGCCGACAATCTGCGGATGCACCGCGGTGCTGAGCAAATTGCCTGCAACTCCCGTCAGCACATAGACGGCAACCACCCCGACGGGGCCGAGCAATGGCTCGCCCAGCAACCCTAAATTCCACAAACACCACATGTTGGTCGCCAGGTGCAAAAGGCCGATGTGGACAAAGGCAGCGGTCAGCAGACGCCACCACTCCCCGCGCTCGAGCACGTAAACGCCGAAATTTGCCCCCCAGTGCACCAGTTCGGCAACGGTAGGGTTGGAAGGCGAGACACCGCGCAGCACCATGGCCAGGTACACCGCGCAGTTGATGCCCACGAGGGTGTAGGTGGCCGGAGCAGAGGCCCAACGGTTGCCTTGGGTGCGCCGGGGTGGAACCGGCTGCATCGGGCCGGGATCCCCATCATAGCCGGGCATTCTGCCGTAGGAACGAGGGTCATCGCGGCCTTCCGGCGGCAAGATTTCCGCAGGAACCTGTGACCGTTTCTCTCCTCCCCAGTTCAGCGCCATAGGCCTAAGCTATCCTGAGCGAGAGCCTGTGACAAATGGCGATTCCTTCATCCCATCCACTTCATCTCATCAAGTATGCGAAACCTTCTTCTAAGGAAGAGTGAAAAGGCAGGTCGTTCGTGGAATATAAGCAGGTAAAGCGGGCCCTTTTGAGCGTTACGGATAAGACTGGCCTGATAGATTTCTCCCGCCAGCTGGCCGCCATGAACGTGGAGTTGGTTTCGACCGGCGGCACGGCTCGTACCTTGCGCGGGGCCGGGCTTGTGGTGCGCGACGTTTCCGACCTTACCGGTTTCCCCGAGATGCTGGATGGCCGGGTCAAGACGCTGCACCCCAGGGTCCATGGGGCCATCCTGCACGTGCGGGACAGCGAGGAACACCGGGTCGCTGTGGCGGCGCACGGAATCGAACCCATCGACATGGTGGTGGTGAATCTTTATGCCTTCGAGGAGACCGCCCGCAAGCCCAACGTCGCCTTCGGTGAGCTGGTGGAGAACATCGACATCGGTGGGCCTTCCATGCTGCGATCGGCCGCCAAAAACTTCGAAGACGTGGCCGTGGTCACCGCAGCCGCCGACTACGAGGCACTGGCGGCTGAGATGCAGGCCCATCAAGGCGGGCTTTCCCTGGAAACCCGGTGGAGGCTGGCACGGCAGGCTTTCACGCTTACCGCCTCCTACGACTCGGCCATCGCCGTAACCTTCAACCGGATTGCCGCCGAACGCGAGCATGTCCCCGGGCTGGAACCGGTCGAAGAGCCACCCCACTTCCCTCCCACCCTGCTGCTGGCCTACGCTAAGACGGCCGACCTGCGTTATGGAGAGAATCCACACCAGGGCGCTGCGCTTTATGCGGACGGCTCGGGCACCGGCGTGGCGGGGGCACAGCAACTTCAAGGCAAAGAACTTAGCTACAACAACCTGGTCGACCTGGACGCCGCCTGGGAGCTGGCCCAGGAGTTTGAACAGCCCGCCGTGGCCATCATCAAGCACAGCAATCCCAGCGGCGCGGCCATCGGTTCCTCGGTCGTGGACGCCTACCAGAAGGCCCTGGCTACGGATCCCGTTTCCGCCTTTGGCAGCGTGATCGGCATCAATCGCGAGGTGGACGAGGCAGCGGCGGAGGAGATTGCCAAGCTCTTCGTAGAGGCCATTGCGGCTCCATCGTTCAGTGAGGGCGCCAAGGCAAAATTCAGCGCCAAGAAGAATCTACGTTTGCTGACGGTCAAGAACGCGCCGTCGGCTAAGTTGGTTAAGCAGATTTCCGGCGGGATGCTGCTGCAGGACGCGGATAGCAAAGATGTCTCGCCGGCTGGATTGACGGTGGTTACTGCACGCCAGCCGTCGGCGGAAGAGATGGAGTCCCTTCTTTTTGCCTGGCGGGTGGCTAAGCACGTCAAGTCAAATGCCATCGTCTATGCGCGCAACGGGCAGACGATCGGAGTGGGAGCGGGCCAGATGAGCCGCGTAGATGCGGCGAAATTCGGCGCCATGAAGGCGGCGCTGCCGCTGGCCAACTCGGTCGCCGCCTCCGACGCCTTTTTTCCCTTCGCCGATGGGCTGGAAACGGTAGCCGCTGCCGGGGCCACCGCAGTGATTCAGCCCGGGGGGTCC
Source organism: uncultured Acidobacteriaceae bacterium (assembly GCA_963785315.1). Taxonomy (GTDB): domain Bacteria; phylum Acidobacteriota; class Terriglobia; order Terriglobales; family Acidobacteriaceae; genus PALSA-350. Next base: position 1,086,938 of record CAWAUX010000005.1, read on the forward strand.
GTACGCGATCAGGAAGTGATCGACGCGGCCAATCGACTTGGCATGGCCATGGTGTTTACCGGGATGAGACATTTCCGGCACTAATTGCGGCGTGAAGGACGTCTATGTATCAGCCAGGTTACGGCCCCATGAAAAAGCGCCGGCACCGTGCACAATCCGCTAATGACCAGGCGCGGAGAAAATAGTCTAAACTCGAAGATGGTCAAGTAAGGTAGCAGGTAACACGTTAGTGAGACAACCAAAGTAACGGCGAAGCTTTCCCGGTCGGACGAATTGGGGAGTGATTGGACTTTTTGCTGGGCGTTACAATCGATTTCGACGCGATGGTGCGCTGCCGTGCAACTGCATGCGCATATGACAAAAAAATGCGGGTTCCTATGCACCGCGTTTGGACCGCCGGCGTCAGTTCAATGGAACGGAAGCCCGGGCACAGGAACTCTCATAAATGACCATCAAGCCTCAGCCCTCCCCTAAGACTCGTCAAGCAACTCTCTTTCATGTAGCCCTTGCTTGCGCCGCGATTGTCACTCCAGCTTCCGCCCTGGCGCAGCAGACTGCGGCCCCGCAAAGCGCGCCGGCGACACCTCCTGCCAGTATCACGGGCTCTCCTGGCCAGCCGATCCAAGGCAAAAGCGCAGGCCCCGCAACCACGCAAAAACCAGACCGCGCCGCGGCTTACTACCATTTCGGCCTAGCCCACATGTACGAAGACATGGCCACGAACTACGGCCGGCCCGAGTACGCCACGCGTGCGATCGAAGAATACAAGCTGGCGCTCGATGCCGACCCCAGCTCTAAATACCTGAACAGTGGATTGGCGGAACTCTATCTCCGCACCGGCCGGGTTCGGGATGCCGTGCTGGCTGCGCAGGACATCCTCAAGACCGAGCCCAACAACCTGGAAGCCCACAAGCTGCTGGGACGTGTCTACCTGCAATCCCTGGGTAATGTGCAGAATGGCGGACCTTCGGAGAAGGTGCTGCAACTGGCCATTGCCGAGTACAGCAAGATCGTGCAACTGCAGAGCAACGACATCGAAAGCCGTCTGCTTCTGGGGCAGCTTTACACGTTGGCCCACGACACGCCGCATGCGGAAGAGCAGTTTAGGGCGGCGCAGCACATCGATCCCAATTCAGAAGATGTAGTGCTGAACCTGGCCCGGCTGTACAGCGATTCTGGTGACATGACGCACGCAATCCAGGTCCTGAGCGCCGTGCCCGAGGACGACCGCACCGCCAAAATTGATTACGCGCTGGGGATGAGCTACGACCAGCTAAAGGACAACAAGAACGCCATCGACGCTTACAGCAAGGCGTTCGACATGGAACCGGATAACCTGGACGCGGAGAGGGGCTTGGCCCAGGCGTTGTTGAACGATAACCAGCTCGGTCCATCGCTCAAGCACTTTGAGACCATCTCCACCGCCGATCCTCAGGACGCGCAGACCTACCTGCGCATCGCCGAGATCGAGCGCCGGCAGGGCCACTACGAGCAGGCACTGACCACCCTCAAGAAAGCCAAGGCGTTGGCCTCGGATTCGCTTGAGATCGGCTTCAATGAGGCCTTGATCGACGACTCGCTGGGGCGCTACGACGAGGCCGCTCAAACCCTGCAGGGCCTGGTCAAGCAGACCAGCCACCCGGACGGCCAATACTCCGATGCCGAAAAGAACAATCGCTCCATCTTTCTCGACCGGCTGGCCAACGTGTACCGTGAGCAGGTAAAGACCGACCAGGCAGTGCAAACCTACCAGCTGATGGTCGCCATGGGGGGTGAGTACGCGGAGCGCGGCTATCAGGGCCAGGTGGACGCCTACCGCGATGCCAAGCAGTACGACAAGGCCACTCAGATCGCCCAGCAGGCGGCGCAGGCGATGCCCAAGGACAAGAGCGTCCAGTTGATGCTGGCGGGGCAACTAGCCGATACCAACAAGCCGGATGAGGGCATCAAGCTGGCCAAGGCGCAATTGCACGGCGATCCGGGCGACCGCGAAGTAGACCTGGTTCTGGCACAGATCTACACCCGTCTCCGGCGGTGGAAGGATGCATCCGACCAAATCGATGCGGCGGAAGCTCTTTCCACCAAGCAAGACGACAAAATCTATATCTACTTCCTGCGCGGCGCGCTCGCTGAGCGCCAAAAGCACTACGACTCCGCCGAAGAGCAATTCCGCAAGATCCTGGCCCTTGATCCCAACAACAGCATGACCCTGAATTACCTCGGCTACATGCTGGGGGATCGCGGAGTCAAGCTGGATGAGGCGCTCACCATGGTGCAGAAGGCGGTGCAACTGGATCCCCAGAATGGCGCCTACCTGGATTCTCTGGGCTGGGTGTACTTCAAAATGGGTCAGTATGCGTTGGCGGAAGCCAACCTGCGCAAAGCAACCGAGCGTATGGGCAACGACCCTGCGGTACACGACCACCTGGGCGAGCTTTACGAAAAGACCGGCCGTCTGAAGATGGCTGCCGGGCAATGGGAGCAGAGTCTGCAGGAGTATGCCCGCACCGTGCCCGCGGATGCCGAGCCCGGCGACGTGAGCAAAGTGCAGAAGAAGCTGGATACCGCGCGGGTCAAGCTGGCCAAGGAAGAATCGACGGGCGCCAGCCCGAAGCAGTAAGTGGCCCTCGCACTGCCCCGTGGTTGTGCCGTTTCTGACGACACCACGGATCTGCTTGCCCAACGGGTGCATCCGGAGGCGCCCCATCCCTATCGCACCCCCTTTCAGCGGGACCGGGCGCGGGTGATTCATGCCCGCTCCTTTCGCCGCCTGGCAGGAAAAACCCAGGTCTTCACCCACCGCTACTCCGATCACTTTCGCAGCCGTCTCACCCACACCATGGAAGTGGCGCAGATCGCGCGTGCCATCGCCAGTGCGCTGAAGTTGAACGAGGACATGACGGAAGCGCTGGCCCTGGTCCACGACATCGGGCACCCGCCCTTCGGTCATGCCGGCGAGCGGGCGCTGGACGCGGCCATGCGCGAGTTTGGCCTGAGCTTCGATCACAACCTGCACGCGCTGCGCGTGGTCGAATATTTCGAAGTTCGCTATGCCGGCTTTCGCGGTCTGAATCTCACCCTCGGCGTGCGCGAAGGGATCGTCAAGCATTCACGGGATTACTCCGCAGCCGAACATCCGGAGCTGAGCTCTTATTTCCTGGGCCAGCAACCTCCCCTGGAGGCGCAGCTCATCGATCTGGCTGATGAGATCGCCTACCTCACGGCCGATATGGATGACGGCATGGAGGCGGGGATACTCCATGCGCAGGATCTCCGCCAACATGTGCGCATCTTCGATCAATCGTTGTGCGCGGCGGAGCGTGAGTACCCCACGGCCGCGAAGAATCTGCTCGCCAACGAAGCCCTGAAGCGGATGCTCAATACCCTGGTGGGCGATCTTCTGCGCGAGACCACGCGCCGGGTCCATGCCGCGGGTGTGCTCACTTTGGCGGATATTCGCCGTACACCGCTTCGGCTGGTAGCGTTTTCCCCGGAGATCGAGGAGTTCCGCCGCGAGGCCAAGCAACATCTGTACGCTACGCTCTACAGCCGTGAGGAGTTACAGAAGGGTCTGCAGGAGGCTGCTTTGGTGGTACGGAATTTGTTTACTTCCTGGGTGAACGATCCGTCGCTGTTACCTACTGCCGGCCAGTCCCAGCTCGCCAGCCAGGGCGTGCCCCGCGTGGTCGCCGACTACATCGCGGGAATGACGGATAACTACATCCTGCAGCAATATGCCGACTGGCTCAACCGCCAGTGACAGCTCGCTCTGTCCCGAAGGGTACGGGCTTCAGCCCGTACGTAAATGCCTTGCAAAGAACTCAACTCAGCCTCAAAGGGCTCTGGTTCCCTCACCAAGGACGGGTGGGCTGATGTTGACCGTTGAGGCCGTCAGATAAATCGAGAGTCAGAGGGAAAGAGCAGTGGAATCCCACATCTCGCGAAAAACGAGCGAGATATGGGGCACCCGTCCTTGGTGAGGGAAGCAGAGCACGATTTGCTTACAAATTCGTAATCTGCATCGGGCTGAGCGTACCGGTGAGCAGATCCCGGAAGGCTGCGAGATTTCCACAAAACCTCCCTAACCGGTCTACGTGTGCTTCCGGCTTCACACTCCACACCAGGTTCTTCAGGCAGGGGCCGATGATGAAGCGAAAGACAACCGACCAGGGGAACGTGCCTTTGCGCGCCAGGTAGATCGGATTGGCAACTTGCGCGTAGCCCATCCGCACACCGGCCATGCGCCCAACCTTGACGCTGAGGTGAACTCCGCACGCATTCGAGATGTGAACGATCGAACCAAATCGCGCCAACTGACGCGAGAAATCCCAATCCTCGTACCACCCATACAGAGGAAGCGTCTCATCGAAGCGAAGCCCATGCTCTCGAATGGGAGCCATGCGCAGACCCATATTGCATCCGTAAGCAAAGAACCTGGGGCTTATCTGCTGTTCACACTGCGCGCCGGTTTCGCCGGCGAGAATCGACCGTGCTTGCTCCACCGTGAGACCCGGTCCCTTCCAACCGTCCGCAAGCACCCTGCCGGTGGAAGCCACTACTTCCGGGTTCTCCCGAAAAAAGCGCTCGGTGATCTGCAGATAGCGTGGGTCAGGATAGAAATCATCATCGAGAAAAAGCAGAATGTCGCTATCTCGAGCGTGGTCCAGGATTGCATTGCGCTGCCGCGTAAGACCTAGTGCTGTTTGGATGAAGGTCACGTGTGGAAATCGGGCCGGCGCCTCTCCTACATCCCCCGGCTCTGCGTAAGCCACCAGGATCTTGTCTGGCTGCCTTTCCTGCTTGGCCAAAAAGGCAATCGTCTCGGCGAGGATCGCGCATCGCCCGCGGGTAGCAATGCCAAGAACCAGACTCGTTCGGGTAGTAGCGGTGCTCAGTGGCGCTTGGTTTTCCATTCTTCCTTTTGCTACAGCGCTGAGTGCGGTTTCGCACTATCGTAGCCCAATAAGCAGCGATGAGTGGTTTTTCTGGGAAGAAAAAAACACGAAAAGCACCGTTGCTTCGGTCTAGCCAGCGCCCCAGGGCGGCAGCTTGACCGGAACAGCCCACGGAGGCACGCCCGGCACATGAAGCTTTCTGCGATACACCTTCCCACCGCTCGCCACATAGAGCGTATCGAAACCATGACCGCCGAAACAGAGGCCGGTACCTGCGGCGTTATCGGGCAAAGGAAGAATCGCCGCCACACGCCCGTTGCGATCGAAAACCTGCACGCCCATCCGCGTGGCAACATAGGCCCGTCCATCGCGGTCCATAGCAATCGCGGCCGCACCGCTGCCGTCCGCCCAGGTGGGAACATAGAAGTCGTAGAATGCCTCTCGGGCGTCGACTGATCCGTCGGACCGGACACGGTAGCTCAAGCCGGTACGCGAGAGGCCCTGGGCGACAAATAGCCAGAGTCCGTCAGGCGACAAAGCCACCGCGGAGGATCCCTTCAAATCTTTATCCAACCGCACCTTTTCCCCGTTCGCACGTATGAGCCACAGTTCGTACGTCCGCGTCACAGCATAGATATCGCCATTGTTACGAACAGTCAGGCTGCTGATGTCGAGCCCCTGGCCGAGTATTTTCACCGGCGCGTGGGCAGCGGTGACCTTGACTCCGCCCTCGGTCCGTGTCGAGTACAGCCGCCCGTCCGCTCCGAATGCGAACGCTGTATCGGCTGCGGACGGGCCGCCGCATGGCATTGGCTTTCCATCAGCAACGATCTCAGCTATCTTTCCAGCGCCCTGGACCGGGTAGAAAACCTGCCCCTGCTGATTTGCCGCCAGCGTGGTTACAGATGCGCAGCCGTTCGCAACCACCTGCCAGTCTTCTCCCGGCTGCAGGATCGCCTTGAGTACCGGGTTGCCGGGTGGGGCGGCGCGGATAGGCGCCGGCCAGTCTCTCCACAGCCAGCGCATCGCTTCGGGAAAGAGCGATGCAGCCTGGTTGCCGTTATGTGTTCCCGCGCCCCAGGTGTGGCGTACATCATAACCCGCGAATTCCAGCGCCCGATTCATGGTCTGGTTCGACATCCACCAATCGCCCATCTCCGGGCCGCCAGGCCATTCATCGTGTACTCCGTCCTGCATAAAAATGCGCAGAGGTTTGGGATCCGTCTTGCGCACCAGAACGTAGTACTGCTCTCCGCCCCGCATGCCTACATAGGTTCCGATAGAGCTGAAGACGCGGCGAAAAGCATTCGGACGCTCCCAGGCGACGGTGAAGGCGGCGATTGCGCCGGTACTTCCACCCCCAATGGCGCGGTCGTTGGGGTCGTTCGACAGCCTGATCGCATGCCCCTCGGCAGTGGTATGCCGCTCCACTTCCGGCAGCACTTCCTCAAGCAGAAAGCGGGCCAGCCGGTCACTGCGGCTGTCGAATTCAAAACTACGATCGAAGCGAGGATTATCCGGTGGGCGGGCCGAAGCCACAACTCCCGGAGAAACACCGATACCGATGGTGATGGGCATCGCATGCTGCGCGATAAGGTTGTCAAAGACGGTGGCGGCGTTGAAACCAAGACCGTCCAGGCCGACGTAAACACATGCCGGCTTGTCCCCTTGGTAGGCTGCCGGCACATACACCGTGATTGTCCGCTTGGTCCCGGGAAAAATTTTCGAGTCCGCCATATCGAATTGAAAGGTCGTTCCCGCCGCTATTCCAGCCATTGGCTTTGCATCCGGAGGCAAGGGGTAATTGTCGGAGGCTGGGGGCACGGTTTCATCGATCGCCGGCGGAGGCGATGCGGCTTCACTCACTTGAGGCTGAGCCGGCAAACAGGCCGGGAACAAAAGGGCTGCGGCCAGCAAGCCTCGCGTGGATCTGCACCAGGCTTTCATCGAGTGGACTCATCCTAAATCTTTGTCAGTTCCTAAGGAAGGACATACCCCAGAAGCTGTCCGCTCGCCTGGCCTTGGCAGCCTGAATTCTTGCTGACAACGTTGGGGCCGGTGGTGGTGGTGCAGTGGTAAAGGGGTACCAGCTTGAGGCCAGCCATAGGCTTGGAGTAACCGTAGCCATTGATGCCCAGGATGCGACCGCCTCCACATCCGAAATCGAGAGAGACGAAATAGTTTGTGGTCCCGCTTTTGCAGCTGTAGAACGGAACCGTAGCGCCCTGCTGCGGGCTTTCATACAGATGTCCCAGGGTGGATTGCAGGGTAAAGCCGCCCTTTGGATCGACCCACCCGGTCGTAACCTCGTAAGAGGTTTGATTGAAGTATTGATCCAGCGCCCTCAAGGGTTGATTCGGCGTCCAGGTGAAGGACGAGATATCCCAGTAATTGATGCCACCGTAGACACCGGCTAAAAGAGGAGTGGCATTCCAGGGTGGGGGCGGATTGGAAATGGTGGTAAACATTTGTATCGAGGGATATGGACCGATGTTCAGGTTGCCATAGGGATCGCGCAGAAACCCAGCAAGAAAGTTTGATTCGTATCCGGTCACGCCCGTGTCGACGATGGTGAGCAGTTCCCAGGGAGTGGTTCCGGTAAAAAGGGAGGCGTCGGGAATGCGGTACAACGCGACCCCGTACGGACCTCGTTCCTGCACGTTGCCCGTGGTCGCTGGATCGCGATCTGGCAGGTTGTAGACGGCGTACCAATAGTTAGTCTCTGGGTCGTAGGCCATGTCCCCCCACGTCGGGTCGGGCGGGTCTGAAATCAGCCCCGCGGTGGTCAGCCAGGCCACCGGAGTAAAGTGCACGCCGTCGGTTGAAACTGTCTTTACGTGGTGCTCGACGGGGTTGGTATCTTCATAAAACATCCAGATCCCGGACTTGTGGTCGCTATTGTAGAGCGCCGGTTGGCCGACGCCGTAGCTTTCGTCCGATGCCGATGAGATGACCGGTTTGGGATATTTCTTCCAGCTAATACCGTCGTTGGAAAACGCGACCCCGATATGGTTGTTGGACGTGGCCCCCAACGCCACGTAGTACATGGCATAGGTGTAGGTCTTGCCATCACCCAGCGGATTGGCGAAGGACCCGTTAATCACCTTGGGGTTGCAGACGTAATTAGAATCCCATGCGAACTGGGTTTCGCTTAATACCGGCACCGGCCCATAGCGCGCGTTGGTCGCCAGGTTGATGGACTCATACTCGATGGTGTCGGATATCTGCGTACGATCGGACGGATTGTCATCGCCGCCGCACCACCACAGCTGCAGCACATTACCCGATCGGATGGCGGATGGAGAATAGTCGTAAGTCCGGGCTCTTCCAGCGACCGAGCCCGGGGGCAAAGAAGAAAAATTCATGCCGCAACCGGACGCCCCGATGATCACGGAGAATGCGATCACAGCTCGGATCGCGGCCCGCACCCTGGCCTTTTCACTGCCGGCGTGTAGAAACACAGCGCACCCGGCGCGGTGTAGAAACGAAAACCCTCTCAGCATGGCAGCTATTGCACCTTGCCCTGAGGTCGCAGTTTGCGCAGCTCCTGCGCACACTCCACCGCATTCAACGCGGAGAGTTCGAGGTTATCGGCGGAAGCCCAAAGCCACAAGCGCCGCGAGCGCGAGGCACCCTCCTCATCGAAACGTACCCGGACAGAGACATCCTGGTCGCCAATGGAGTTGAGGTTGCCGGGCGAATCGGCATCGCCAAGAATGACTTCCACATGAGGGGCGGAAAGGACCGCTTCCATCTCCTCCAAAGTCACCTGGCGCTCGTACTCGATCGCAATCGAGAACGTATGACCGTGGAAGACGGGCACATGGATCAGTTGCAGGGAAAGCTGTGGCAGCCGTCCACCGGAAATGAGCGCATAGTGCCGCCTTATGCGGGCTTCGCTCTCCGCCAGGCTGACCTTGGCCGCTTCCCCAAACGCAGCCACGGTATTGAAAGCCACCTGGACGTCGTACAGCTCGAGGGGAATACTCTGGAACGAGAGCAGCGCCACTGTTTGTTGGTGCAACTCGTCCAGCGCCGCCTTTCCGTACTCCGAAGCGGGTTCCATGATCGTCGCTGAGACCTGGCGAATCGCTCCTGCCCGCTGCAGACGTTCCAGCAACAGGGCCATCACCAGCGCAGCGGGGTGAGCCGATACCACAGCCGGAGTATGCAGATTGGGAGCGCCCGCAACCGCCGCTTCGCCCATCGCCTCCTGCAACCAGGGGGCGCACACCAGCACCCCTGGCTCTCCCTCCAACGCCCCGGAAAGATCAATAATGCTTGAGCCCGCACGTTGGGCCGCCTGCCAGTGCAGGCGGGTTAACTCTGCCGATCCTGCAAAAAATGTGAAATCGATGCGCGCAAACGAATCCGCCGTGATGGGCTGGATAAATGTCACCTCGTCGCCCACTGCTTCCAGTTGCCCCAAGGCCTTCTGGTCATCCATCAGCGCGAACTCGGCGCTGGCAAAAGTGGATTCGGAGAGCGCTTCATTGAGCTGTTTGCCGCGAATCGAAGCGGCGCCCACAATCGCAATACGGTAGCTGGTAGTCATTGATCGCCTTGCCTACCCGCGCTTCTCATGGATGAACGGGTGGTTGGGATGGAGGGTGCGAAGGCGGCAAGGGAGGGGCGGAGGCCGGCTCACTGAGTGCAACGTCGGGGCCCGTGAGCTGCCGGTTGGCGGCTTTGTGGCGCCGCTGCCAGGAGTACGCCGCGCGGGCGAAAATACCCGAAAACATATAAAAAAAAGCCACTAGAAAAAGGACAATCTGAGAAAAAGCAACCGTGGCGTAGATTACCAGCCCTATGACAACTACCTGTTGAAAAGGATGCCGGTCGGTGAAGCTGATTTCTTTCCCGCTCCAGAAGCGCCAGGTACTCACCATCAGCAGGCCCACCACGAAGACCAGCAGCATCCACATGATGGCAATCCGCCAGTTAGGCACAGGTGTTCCGGAGAAAAAATGGACCACGGCGGCAATCACGCCGGCGGCGGCGGGAATGGGCATGCCCACAAAGTATTTCCGCCCCGGGCGGCCGGGATTGGTGGGCAACAGGTTGGTGCCGATATTAAAGCGCGCCAGGCGCCCTGCGCCGCACAGCAAAAAAAGAAAGCAGATGAATGCGCCCCACTGCACCACGTGCTGCCGGCGCACCGGATCCATCGCCGTGGGCAGCATCTGGAAACCCCAGGTAAAGGCCAGCAGGCTGGGAGCGACGCCAAAGGTAATCACATCCGCCAGCGAATCCAGCTCCTTGCCGAATTCGCTGGTGGTTTTCGTCATGCGCGCAATGCGGCCGTCGATGGCGTCAAAGGGGATGGCAAAGCCGATGGCCAGGGCAGCGAAGTCAAAATGCCGCGGCTCCTGCACCGATCCCTGCAGGCTTTGCATGATAGCGAAATAGCCGGCAGCGATATTGCCCGCCGTGAACAGCGAGGGCAGGATGTACATGCCCCGGCGCAGGCGCCCCCTTCTCTTGCGTTCGAGCTGCCGGTTGCGCTCCGGCAGCCTGAAGGCGTCGCGGTTCAAGCGAAACTCTCCGCCAGGACGTCGAGCGATCCCTCATCTTCCGCGGGCTGAATATCGGCCAGCACAGAGGCTCCTCCTTTGACCCGCTGCCCCAGGGCTACGCGGAGATGCGCATGGCCAGGCAACAGAACATTCACCCGGGAACCGAACTTGATCAGGCCGACGCGCTGGCCGCGCTCCACAAAGTCGCCTGGTTGAAAGCGGAAAACGATGCGCCGCGCCAGTATACCGGCGATCTGGCTGAAGATCACGTCGAACTCATCGCCCGACACGGTGACCACATTCTGCTCGTTCTTGGCTGACTCGGGATCGAGCGCGTTCAGGTGCTTACCTTTCTGGTACCGCACATCGCGCACTGTGCCGGCAATGGGCGACCGGTTGACATGCACATCGAAGACGCTGAGGAAGATGCTCAAGCGGATACGCTCGCCCTCCGGCGTTTGAATGCGCGCGACCTCGGTGATTTTGCCGTCGGCCGGCGAAACCACCAGGCCGGCCTCAATCGGTACCGGGCGCTCAGGATCGCGGAAGAACCAGAGAAAAAAGCATGCCAGCAGAAAAGGCACGACTGCCCAGACCCAACTTCCCGTTACCAGCCATACCAGAACGGCAGCCGCGATAAATCCCAAACCATAAAAATATCCGTCACGCACCATGTATGCGACCAAACCCTTGGGGAATTATAGAGGGTGGCTGTTCTAAGTCGAGGTCGCAGAATCCAATGGCGCCTGTAGCAGCACGGCGTCTTCCACCGGAGCAGAGTAATAAGCGCGCCGGCAACCCACGGCGGAGAAACCGTGGCGCCGATAAAGCGCCAGCGCGGCCGTGTTCGATGCCCGGACCTCCAGGCGCATGCTCGAGGCCCCGGCGCCGGCAGCCCACTCCATGCAGGCGCCCAGCAGGGCGCTTCCCATGCCCTGCCGGCGATACTTCTCGTCCACCACCAGCCCCTCTACTTCGGCCGCGGTCTCCTGGGGCAACCAACTGGCCACGGCGAAGCCGGCTAACGTGGTGTCGCTCAGCGTAATAAAGGCCCGGCGGATCAAGCCTACGGGGGGGAGGGAGCAGGAAGCAGTATCTTTTCGTAGTCGCGGCGGCTCCAATGAGGGGCTTCGACAAACCTGGCGGCGAGCAGGACAAGATCATCAATGTCCTGCACCGTCATGGCGCGGACACCAAAACTCACGTCGGAACTCCGGCCCTGGCGGCACGGAAAACCTCTGCGTCGGAGCGACGCAAGTAGTTTGCCTGCAGGGTCTCGACATCATCGAATTTGCCGGCGCGAAACCGGATCAGAGCGAAGCGGAGGGCCTCGGCAGCATCGGCGGCTTGCACGTAGACCGGCCCGCACATCGCCAGGGCAGCACAGGCACTGCTGGCTGCGGAGGTATCCCCGGCCACGCTCTCGTCGCAAACCAGCACCCCTGCTCCGGGCTGTTTGGCGGCTGCCACCGTCTCTTCTCCGCTCAGCAGCACCTCGCCCAGATTTTGGCCGTTCCGGTATTCACCCACGTAGTACTCACCCCGGCCCGCATCGATGGCGGCGAGCACATGGGGTAAGCCACTGGTTCCGGCCAGCAGAGCCAGGCGCGACACCGCGATCAGCGGGATACCTGCGCCCTCGGCCAGGCCTTTGGCGGTGCTTAGACCCACCCGGATGCCGGTGAAACTGCCCGGCCCGTTCACCACCACGATGGCTTCGATATCGCGCAGCGTCGCGTGCCGGCTCTCCAGCAGGGCGGCGATCTCTGGGATCAGGCGCGCCGAATAGGTGCGCACCGCGAGGCTCGCGGTCGCGAGAATCTTGATCTTATCCGCGGCTACCACCCCAAGCGCCACGGTGGCCGTGCTTCCGCAGGTATTCAGGCCTAGGAGCATGAATCAGACTCCAGCAATCGGATCCTGGCAGATTTCCAGCAGCACGCCGTTGGCAGCCGAGGGATGCACCAGAAAATGAAGCCGGCCGCCGGCGCCGATCTCGATTTCCTCAGAGATCAGCCGTACGCCGGCCTGTTTCATCTCCTCGAATGTGCCCGAGATGTCGTCCACGTGCAGTGCCAGATGGTGCAGGCCTTCTCCCTGCTGGGCCAGGAACTTGCCCAGGCCGGTCCCCTTATCCAGCGGTTCGAGCAGGCGCAGGCGGCTCTCTCCCACCGGAATCATCACGCTGCGCATGCCTTCGTCCTCCTCCTCTTGCTCCAACACCGTGAGACCGAGGGCTTCATATAAGCGCCGGGCCTGCTCAATACTGTTAACCGCAATGCCCAGGTGATCGATCTTTGCCATCTTTCTCTCCTCGTGTGAGTTGCTCTACCAATTCGGGTACCAGTTGATAAGGGTCCAGTTCTCTGCGCACCACCTGCTGACCGATCGCCGCCAGCGCCTGGTCGCTCAGGCCATGTCCACGCATGGTGCGCAGCAGTTCATGAGAAATCATTTCCATCACCCGGTCTCGCCAGTGTGCCTCCCGCCGGGCGGTAAGCCTGCCCTCCTCTGCCAGCCATGACCAGAATTTATCCACCGCCTGTTCCAGTTCTTCGATGCCGGCGCCATCCGTGGCGACAGTTCGGATCACCGGCGGAATCCAGCTTCCGTGTTGCGCCGCCAGCGACTGCAGGGATCGCACCTCTTTTTCCACCCGGTCGGCGCCCTCGCGATCGCTCTTATTGACCACGAAAATGTCTGCGATCTCCATAATGCCCGCCTTGATGCTCTGCACATCGTCGCCCATTCCAGGAACCAGCACAACGATGGTTACGTCGGCCAGGCGCACGATATCGACCTCGTCCTGGCCCACGCCCACGGTTTCGAGCAGTAGCCGTTGCTTGCCGCTGGCCTCGATCACGGCGGCAACCTCCGCCGATCTGCGGGCGAGGCCGCCCAACGAGCCCCGAGTCGCCATACTGCGCATATAGAAGCCGGGATCGTCATCATGCTCGCGCATGCGGATGCGATCCCCCAGAATGGCTCCCCCGGTAAAGGGGCTGGTAGGGTCGACGGCCACCACTCCGACGGTCGCCTGGTGCGCGCGATAATGGCGGGCCAGCCCATCGACCAGGGTGCTCTTCCCCGCGCCGGGAGAGCCGGTGATGCCAATGCGCATCGCTGAGCCACTATAGGGGAAGCAGCAGGAAAGAATCTGCCGTGCCGAAGGCGCGTCATTCTCCACCAGCGAAACCGCTCGCGCCAGCGCGCGTACATCTCCCTGGAGCATGCGCCTGACCAACTCCACCACGTCGCTGTTCATCCCTCCCGATCATACGATTGGAACGCTGCACGCCACCTCAAACTCTTTCCCCACCACAGAGGGCGGGTGCCCCATATCTCGCTCGTTTTTCGCGAGATATGGGATTCCACGAATCTTAACGTGCCCTGCCTATAGGGCCGAAGAACCAGGATCCAGTGCAGTGGAATCCCACATCTCGCGAAAAACGAGCGAGATATGGGGCACCCGCCCTCTGTGGTGGAGGAAGAGTTTACGTCGAGAGCGCTTACTTGTTCAGGATTTCGCGCGCGATAATAAGCCGCTGAATCTCGCTCGTGCCCTCGCCGATGGTGCACAGCTTGACGTCGCGGTAGAACTTCTCCACCGGGTAATCCTTGATAAACCCGTACCCCCCGTGAAGCTGCACCGCCTCATCACACACCCTCACCGCTACTTCGCTGGCCATCAGTTTGGCCATCGACGACTCGAGCGTTGTCTTCTGACCGGCATCCTTCATCACCGCGGCGCGCAGCGTGAGCAGCCGCGCGGCGTCCAGTTGGGTCGCCATGTCGGCAAGTTTCCACTGGATCCCTTGAAACTCCGAGATCGCCTTGCCAAACTGGTGGCGCTGCTTGGCATAGCGGCGAGCAGCGTCGTACGCGCCGCGCCCGATGCCCATCGAAAGCGCTGCAATCGAGATGCGGCCGCCGTCCAGAATGCGCATGGAGTCGATAAACCCCTCCCCCTCCTGGCCCAGCAAATTCTCGCTCGGAATCTCGCAGTCTTCAAAAATAAGCTCCGACGTGTCGCTGGCGCGCAGGCCAAGCTTGTTCTCTTTCTTACCCGCGCGAAAGCCCGGAGTTCCCTTCTCTACCACGAAAGCCGAAAGGCCGCGCGTACCCTTGCTCTTATCCGTAACCGCGATGATGACAGAAACATCGGCATAGTGGCCGTTGGTGATAAACGTCTTATTCCCGTTCAGCACCCAGCAGTTCCCCTTGCGTACGGCGCTGGTGCGGGCGCTTCCAGCATCGGAACCGGAACCAGGCTCAGTCAATCCCCACGCCCCGAGCCATTTACCCGACGCGAGCAAAGGAATGTATTTGCGCTTCTGCTCCTCGTTGCCGGCAACAAAAATGTGGTTGGTGCAGAGTGAATTGTGCGAGGCCACGATAATCCCAATCGAGCCGTCTACGGCGGAAAGCTCTTCCACCGCCAGCGCGTAGTCCACATAGCCCAGGCCCGCGCCGCCCAGTTCCACCGGGAAGATCACGCCCATCAGGCCCATCGCGCCCAGCTTCTGCACGACTTCCAACGGAAACTCGCTGGCTTCGTCCCAGCGCATGACGTTAGGGGCGATTTCGCGCGCGGCAAAATCGCCGATTTCCTTGCGCAACTGCTCCTGTTCCTCGGTTAACGCAAACGAATGGGTCGGCGTGAGGGCGCTCATTGCGGGGGCTCCGTCGTCTGCTCGAAACGGGTACGCTCAGTCGAGTAAACCCTTGAGTTTATCACCGGGATTCACAGAACGCTGAGCGCCTGCTGCAAATCCTCCAGCAGATCCTCAGTGTCTTCAATCCCCGCCGAGATGCGCACCATGCCATCCGTGAGGCCGATTTTGGCCCGGCCCTCTTCGCCCAGCGCCGCGTGCGTCATGGTGGCAGGATGGGAGACCAGCGTCTCTACCCCACCCAGCGATTCGCCGACCGTGCATATCTTAAGCCGGCGCAAAACCGAATTGGCCCTCTCCAAAGAACCAGTCTCGAAAGTAATGAGCGCCCCAAAACCGGACATCTGCCGCTTGGCCAGCTCATGCTGGGGATGGCCGGACAAGCCGGGATAAAAAACCGTGGTGATCTTTGGATGGCCGGCAAGATAGTAAGCGATCGCACGTCCATTCACTTCATGCTGCTTCATGCGCACGGCCAACGTCTTGACCCCGCGCAACACCAGAAAGCACTCGAAGGGGGAAAGAATGCCACCGGTGCACTTTTGCACGAAGGCAAAAGCTTCCTTGTGTTCCGGAGTGGTTCCGACCAGGACGCCCCCCAATCCATCGCTATGGCCATTAAGAAACTTGGTGGTGGAGTGCATGACGATATCCGCGCCCCACTCCAGGGGCCGCTGAAAGTAGGGCGACATAAAGGTGTTGTCGACGCTCAGATCGATGGCCTGCCCCGCACTTCGCCGTTCCTGACAGAGATCGGCGATGGCGCGAATGTCAGTGATCTGCATCAACGGGTTGGTGGGGGTTTCAATATGCACCAGCCGGGTGGTGGGCTGGATCGCCCGCCGCACCTGCTCCACATCGGTAGTGTCGACGTAGCTAAAAACAATGCCGTAGTTGGCGATGATCTGGTCGAAAAGCCGCGGCGTTCCCCCGTAGACATTGGATCCGCAGATGACGTGGTCGCCGGTCTTGAGCATGGTGACCAGGGCTGCGATGGCCGCCATTCCGCTTGAAAAAACGTGCGCTGAAGCGCCTCCTTCGAGCGAGGCCAGGTTTTCCTCAAGCGCCGTGCGCGTGGGATTCGAAACCCGCGAGTATTCGTATCCGCGATGCTTACCAATCTCTTCCTGGGCGTAGGTGGACGAGGCGTAAATGGGCACATTGACCGCGCCGGTCAACGGATCAGCAGCCTGGCCGTCGTGGATGGCGCGCGTGGAAAAACCGTGGCGGCCGGTGCTCATAAACCACCCTCGAAGATATTTTTGGAAAGGTAGCGCTCGGCGGAATCAGGAATGACGGTGGCGACTCGCTTTCCCTGGCCCAGGCGGGCAGCAATCTGCACGGCTGCATCGACGACCGCGCCACCGCTGGAGCCGGCTAGCACGCCTTCCTCCGCCGCCAACCGCTTGACCATATTGAAAGCCTCCGGGTCTTTGACCATAACGACCTCATCGCACCACTCGCGCTGGAAGGTCTGCGGAATAAAGGACACGCCAATTCCCTCCACCTTGTGGGGCCCCCGTTCACCCCCCTGCAATACGGAGCCCTGGGTCTCGACGGCTACCGTGAGAATGCCCGGATTCTGTTCCTTGAGAAATCGCGCGACGCCAGAGAAAGTACCTCCGGTCCCGATACCGGCGACAAAGGCATCGACCCGGCCCTCCATCTGTTCCCAGAGTTCGTGGGCGGTGGTGGCATGGTGGAAATCGGGATTGGCGGGATTTTCGAACTGGAGAGCGGCAAAGGCGCCCGGGGTTTCCGCCGCCATGGCTCGGCAGCGACCGATGGCGCCAGCCATGGCCTCTGCCTCCGGCGTGCGGATGACGGTGGCCCCAAAGCCGCGCATGAGGATGCATTTCTCTTCGGCAAAGCCTTCGGGCACAAAGAGAACCACCTTGTAGCCGCGATGCACGCCCACCAGGGCCAGCCCCACCCCGGTATTGCCGGCTGTGGCCTCCACGATGGTCCCGCCTGGCTGCAGCAGACCGCGCCGTTCGGCGTCCAGGATCATGCCCAGCGCTGCCCGATCCTTAACGCTGCCGCCGGGATTGAATAACTCAAGTTTTGCGTAGAGATCGGCCGCCCCGGCAGGCACAACCCGGTGCAGGTGCAGCATGGGGGTGGACCCCATCAACTCCGTTATATCTTCGGCAACATGCAGCCTGCGCGCTGCAACCTCACGAGTAATGGGGGACATAGGCCAAGTGACAAGTGTAGCAGCCGGAAATCAGGCTGAAGAACGATGCCCTAAAGGGTACTTCTGCAGAAAAACTCATTTCCTGAAGGGTACGGCCTTCAGGCCGTGCATAAATGCTTTGCAATGTATTCGGCTTTAGGCGCTGAGGGACGCCTGCTTTTCGGCCAGGATTTTCTGAAAGTAACTCCCTCAGGGGCTAAAGCCCTAATGGTTTTTTGATTAGTCTACGTACGGGCTGAAGCCCGTACCCTGCATTCATTGATAGAGTTTTCCGCAACCAGGACAGCCCTCAGCCCCTTCAATCGGCTTAATTAACAGCTGCTGGTGACCCATTCTGAGGCACCACGCTCGCCTTCTTCACATTCGGGTAATAGCCGGTCTTGGTGCGGACGATCAGCTTGTTGTATCCCTTGGCCTTGGCCTCCACGTGAATCGAACGGAAGCCGCCCTGATTGATGGGCTTGGTGGAGTGATAGCCGATGGTGTACTGCTCACGGATATCCTTCGCGACCTCCCCGGCGATGGCATCCACCTGGTCCAGGTTCTTGGGAAAGAAGGAAATACCGCCAGTCTCATTGGATAGCAATTCGAGCGCCCGTTTGGCGCGATGGGCCTCCCGGCCGCCGCCGGTGTCGTCGTAGAGCAAACCTATCGAGTAAATGATCGGCCCCTGCAGATCCTGTATGCGGCGCACCGTCTCTTCCAGAGTGGTGCTGGAAGCATTGTCTTCCCCATCCGTGATGACCAGCAGAACCTGCTTGGGACGCTTGGCATTCTTGGTCAGGTAATCAGCCGAGGCCATAATGGCGTCGTACAGGGCGGTGCCTCCCTTGGAATCGATATGCGTAAGGCCGTCACGCAGCTTGTTCACGTTGGCAGTGAAATCCTGATCGATGTATGCCTCGTCGGAAAAATTGACGATGAAGCTCTCATCATCCGGGTTGGAGTAGTGCACCAGATCAAGGGCAGCGGTATTCACCGCCTGCCGCTTGGTGCGCATAGAGCCGGAGTTGTCGACCAGGATTCCCAGCGATATAGGAATGTCCTGGTGCAGAAACGAAGTGATGGTCTGCTGTACGCCGTCCTCTGAGACCTTGAAATCATCCTTGGCCAGTGTGTTCACCATGTGCTGCTTGTCGTCCAGCACGGTGGCATTCAAGACCACTTCATCGACATTGCGCTGCAGGGTGTATCTCCCGTTATCGCGGCCGATGACGGCAGGATTCTCGGCTGATTTGGAAGCGCCGCTTCCCGCCCCGTCCGGGGAGACAACGGGATCACGATCGACATTCAGCGGCTTCTGCTTCTCCGCCGGGAACACCGGGGCAGACGGAGGTGCAGACACCTGCATCAGGGCCGGAACCGGCGAGCTGCAAAGCAGGAAGATCGGAAGAACGAAAAGCCATCTACTGCAAGGGCGCATAGTATCCGGTCCGGGCGTGAACGGTGAGCTGGGGCAGCCCTTCGGGCGGAACCAGCTTGACCTTCAATTTACGCCACTTCCCGTCCCGTTTAATATCCTCTGACCGATACCCCAGCACATATTGATTGCGTAACTCGGCACTGATCTTGGTCGCGATGTCGGCCATATCGGCAAGATCATCCACCCGGAACAACTGGCCCCCGGTCTCCTCGCTCACATCGTGCAGCAGGATAGGCCCCAGCTGCTCTTCCCGTGTGGGAGCGTACTGGTCGAAGATACCGATGGAGTAAATCTGCACATCCGACTCGCGGACCACAGCGCGCACTTCGTTTTCCGTATAGCGGCTGCGGTTGTCACCCCCATCCGACACCACCAGCAACGCCTTGCGCTCGTTCTTCGCCTGCTTCATCTTATTCAAGCCGAAGTAGATGGCGTCCAGCAGCGCTGTACGATGGCCGGGCTTCACGGTCAGCAGGCGAGCCTCGATGTTATCCACATTGTTGGTGAAATCGGAAATCAGCTCGGGACGGTCGTTAAAACCGATGACAAAAAATTCGTCCTGCGGATTGGCCGTGCGCAGAAACTCCAGAATCGAGTTCCGGGCGCGGTTGATCTTGTCTGTCATGCTGCCGCTCAGGTCAAAGATGATCCCGATCGAGACCGGGGCATCCTCGGCAGAGAAACTCTTGATCTTCTGCAGAGCGTTGTTTTCATAAAGAAAGAAGTCCTGCTTCTCCAGGCCGGTGACCAGGCGGTTGAGCGGATCGGTCACGGTAACCGGAACCAGTACCAGGTTTACATCTACCCGGATACGCTCATTCGGCCGCGCAGTCATGGCCTTCTTGCCTTCGAGCGGCGCCGGGGTGGTGGCCGGCTTGGCGTTGGGGTCCGTGGGTGCGATAGGCGCGATGGGTGCCGGAGGCGGGGGATTTACGTGGACGTCATTTAAGGGATCCTGGGCCCAGCTAACCCCGGAGAGCGCGAGCCACACAGCCGCTACGATGGCAACCTTAACCATCATCCACGCACACAGCCCCCGTTTATGGCCGTTGCGTGAAAACCCGGAAATGGGTCCCGCGCAATCATTTATCCCCATTCTGCGCCCGCTCGAGAGCGCCATAGCCCCAGCCCTCGTGTCTCCGAATTTCCACCAGCGTGGCGCCGGACGAGGTATTGATGTGCGGCCTCCTACAAGGAAAGCCGCGTACCTTTTGGTCGCCACACCAAGCTCCATAGGAAATCCGGAGCCCCAGTGTTCGTGTGCAGGATGGTAGCACGTCGACATGAAACCTGCCCCCGCCTTTTCGATACAGATTTGATGATGTAGCCCCCTGTCAAGTGTTACCTCCCATGGGACGGGCAGGGCAGGAAGCGCCGGCACGGCCGTCCTGGTCAGGTACAATCTGGCAGGTATAAGAGAGCAAAGCAATTGGCAGCGTAGGCTAAGATTGCCGATGTCTGGAACCGGACCCCCAAACGCATGGCCCGCATTTATCCTTTTCGCGCATTGCGCTACAACCCGAGCCTGGTCCGGATGGAAGACGTAGTAACCCAGCCTTACGACAAAATCAGTCCCGCCATGCAGCAGGCGTATTACCAGCGCAGCCTCTACAATCTTGTGCGCATCATCCTGGGGCTGCCCGAACTATTCGACGAACCTGGGAGCAATGACGTCTACACCCGAGCGGCAAGAGATTTCGCGGACTGGCGCCGCATGGGGATTCTGGCCCAGGAAAAAGACGCCTGCATCTTCGCCTACTCGCAACGCTTTACCGTGCCTGGCGGCGACGGAGAAATCCACGAGCGCCGCGCCTTTATCGCCCTGGGCGAGGTATGCGATTACAGCCAACACGTGGTCTTCCGCCACGAACAGACGCTTTCCAAGCCCAAGTCTGACCGGCTGAACCTGCTGCGCGCCACCCGGGCCCACTTCGGACAGATTTTCATGCTCTATTCGGATCCCGGCACTCACCGCGGAAAAGATCCTGTTCTCCGGCACCGCGGCGCCGGAGATCGAAGTGACCGACGAATACGGCGTGACCCACCGGGTGTGGAAGGTCAGCGACATGAGCACCATCAACATCCTGCTGGGAGCAATGGAGGATAAAAAGCTCATCATCGCCGACGGTCACCACCGCTACGAGACCGCCCTGGCCTATTCGCTCGAGCATGCGCCGCCCAGCGTCACCCGCACGGAGCGGAACCTGGCCAACACCACGCCCCAGCCAGCCTACCCGGAGGCTGCCGTGATGATGACCTTCGTCAACATGGACTCGGCCGGCATCACCATTCTGCCCACCCATCGGGTGGTCTTTGGGCTCAAGGATTTCTCCCCCGCGGCATTCATCGATTTGGCAAAGGAATATTTTGACATTCAGCCCGTGAGCTGCGGACGACCCGGTCCAGCTGACCAGGTTCCTGGCCCGCCAGCCGGGCACGGCGTTCATTGCCGCCACCAAGGACGGCTACCACCTGCTCTCCGCCAAGCCCGAAGCAGTTGCCCAGGCGCTGGCTAAGCTTCCCGAGCGCCAACGCCGGCTGGACCTGGCGCAGCTGCACTCCCTGGTTCTGGAGCAACTGCTGGGCATTACCGCGGAGGCGATTCGCGAGCAACGGAACCTGCGCTATGTGCGCGATGCCGGCGAAGCTGTCGAGCAGGTCGTCGCGCGGCCAGGCGGACGTGGCCTTCCTGACCAATCCGATCACCCTGGGTCAGTTGCGCGAAGTAGCGTTCGCCGGCGATGTCATGCCCCAGAAGTCGACTGACTTCTATCCCAAACTACTGAGCGGCCTTGCCATCTATGCGCTGGATTGAGGAGCGCCGCGCGCGCCTGCCTCGCAATTGGTTTTCTTCTGGCGCCTCTGCTGGCCGGTGCGCAGACAACTCCACCACCGCCCCTCCGCCGGCGCCTCCGCCGGCCCAGCCCTCTGTTGTCAAGCCGTCCCCCGCGCTTTGGGGTGGTGATCGATGCCGCCCATGGGGGCTCCGATAGCGGGGCGCGTTTGTCTGACCACCTGCTGGAAAAAGACCTGGTGCTGACGCTGTCGGTGCGCCTGCGCTCCACGCTGGGCGCGCACGGCATTTATGTCGTCACCACGCGGGAATCCGACAGCGCTATCCCGGCCCTGAATCGCGCCGAGACGGCCAACCACGTGGGAGCGGCCGCCTGCATCACCCTGCATGCCACCACCAGCGGCAGCGGAGTCCATCTCTTTACCTCCTCCCTGACGCAAATCCCGCTCACCCGCTTTCTGCCCTGGGAAACTGCCCAGGGCGCCTATGCCGAGCAGAGTTTGCGGCTCTCGTCGGAGGTCGATTCCGCCATGACGCATGCGGAAATTCCGGTGACCCTGGGCCGCACGGCCTTGCAGCCCCTGGACAGCTTCACCTGCCCGGCGGTGGCGGTGGAGCTGTCGCCGTTGAACATCTCCGGCAAGGTGACCGCGCTCTCTGACCCGGGTTACCAGGACCGCCTTGTGGCCGCACTGGCCGCAGCCGTTGAACAATGGCAGCGTGACTGGAGGCAACAACCGTGATCTCCCGTACCCAGCGCATCCTGTTCTGGATCTCCTGGTCAGCTCGGTGGTGATGGCGGTGGTGTTGCTGCGCATGCGCGAGCGGGCCATGGACCGGCTGCTCGCCTCCGCCGGGAGCATGCCGCTCAATCCCTCGGCGGGCCGGCCGCTGCAGAGTGTAACCATGATGATTGCCAATGACATGGACGGTTCCCTGCAACCCGCCACCCAGAACCTGGCGCTGCCGGTCGACGGCAACGCGCGCGCCCACGTGATTCTGCAGCACCTGATCCTGAATTACGCGCGGCCCAACAGCAAGCACCCGATTGCGGCCAACAAGGGCGTGAACGGGATCTTCTTCATGACCCTGCCGCTGGAGCCCAATCAGGTCATTCCCGGCACCCAAGCCATCGTCGACCTGAGCGCATCGTTTGTCGCCGCCCACCCTTCCGGCATCGAGCCGGAGACGCTTACCCTGCTTTCGATCATCGGCACGCTGCACGCCAACTTTCCCCAGATCTCGCAGGTGCGTTTTCTGGTGGATGGGCAACAGCGCGACACGCTTGCCGGGCATGCCGATCTGACCCGCGTTTATCTGGCTTCCGATTCCCCGGGAGTGAAGCACCTGTGAAGATTGGGGTCTTCGATTCTGGTTTCGGCGGGCTGACCGTGCTGCGGGCACTGCTGCCCTTGCTTCCCCAGGCGGAGTTCCTCTACCTGGGCGACACGGCGCGGCTGCCGTATGGATCGAAATCGCGCGCGACGATCGTGCGCTATGCGCTTTCGAGCACCCGCTTTCTGCTCGACCAGGGCGCGGATTTTCTGGTGATCGCCTGCAACACCGCCTCCGCGCTTGCCCTGAAAGAGATTCAGCGAGTCGACCGACGGTGCCGGTTCTGGGGGTGATCGAGACCGGGGCCAACGAGGCGCGCAGCCAGTCAAAGACCCGGGACATCCTGGTGATTGGCACCGACGCAACCATCTCCAGTCATGCCTATGCCGCGGCCTGCAGAGAGCGAGGCCTGCGCGCGCTGGAAAAAGCCTGCCCGCTGCTGGTGCCACTGGTGGAAGAGGGCTGGGTCGATCACCCGGTCACGGCGGAGGTGGTCCGCATTTATCTCACCGAGCTATTGCAGCAGGCCCAGGAATCGGATCTTGATCCGGACACGCTGGTGTTGGGGTGCACGCATTATCCGCTGCTGCGGCCGATGATGGAAGCGGCTCTTTCGCCCGCCATCCGGGTGATCGATTCCGCCCAGGCGACTGCGAGCCAGGCGGCCGAGCAACTCGCCGGCCATCGCGTCACCGGCAGGTACGCGGGAAGCCCATCCTGCCGTTGCCGCTTTTTCGCGACCGACTCGGTGGCCAAGTTCCGAAATTTGGGCACGCGCTTTTTGGGCAGCCCGATTCACGAGGTCGAATTAGTGGACCTGGGTGGCTGATATATCCTTAATCCCGTTGCATAAAGAGAAGAGGAGCAGTCAATGACGGATCTTAAGGGTCAGACGGCAGTCGTTTTCGGTCTGGCAAACAAGCGCAGCATCGCCTGGGCTATTGCCCAGAAGCTTTCTGAAGCCGGGGCTACGGATTGCCATCTGCTATCAAAACGAGCGTCTGCGGGTGGAAGCCGAGGCGCTGGCCGGGGAGCTGCCGGATGCGGCGATTTTTCAGTGCGATGTCTCGAGCGATGAACAGATCGACAAGGTCTTTGCCCAACTGAAGGATCGCTATGGCAAGCTCGACACCCTGGTGCACAGCGTTGCCTTTGCTCCTCCCGATGAGCTGCACAACGATTTTTTGCTGACCAGCCGCGACGGCTTCCGGGTGGCGCACGAGGTCAGCGTGTATTCCCTGATTGCCCTGAGCCGGGGAGCCGCTCCGTTGATGACGGATGGCGGCAGCATCATCACCCTGACTTACTACGGGTCGCAAAAGGTGGTGCCGCGCTACAACGTGATGGGCGTGGCCAAGGCAGCGCTGGAGGCTACGGTACGTTATCTTGCTGCCGATCTGGGGCCAAGAAGATTCGGGTCAACGCGATTTCCGCCGGCCCCATCAAGACCTTGGCGGCACGAGGCATCGGTGGGCTAGGGGAAATGCTCAAGGTGCATGCCGAGCGCTCGCCGCTGAAGCGCAACGTGGAACCCGCCGAGGTGGGCAACGCGGCGTTGTTTCTGGCTTCGGATTTGTCCTCAGGGGTGAGCGGAGAAGTTCTCTACGTGGACTGCGGCTACAACGTGATGTCCTTCAGCAGCTCGGAGTTAACACGCAGCTAGCTAACAAGGCCCTGGTTCCCTAACAAAGGACGGGTGCCCCACATCTCGCTCGTTTTTCGCGAGATGTGGGATTCCACCGATGTTGACCGCTAAGTGCGTCGGATGAATCGAGAGTCAGAGGGAAAGAGCAGTGGAATCCCACATCTCGCGAAAAACGAGCGAGATGTGGGGCACCCGTCCTTCGTTAGGGAATCGGGGCGGAGCGGAGGGATCTGCTGTTTCACCTTAACCACAATTAATGCGCTGGGTGCCCCATTCAAGCCGTTTTTTGGCTTGAGTGGGATACCACGGCGCCCTCAATCCTAGCTTCGACTCGCCAGCGATTCCGCCTGCAGGGTCACCAGTTCCGTCAGGTCCTTCTTTTCCAGCCCATGCACTTCCTTGTTGAAGGCATCCACCTTGCTCGACCAGTTCATGGAGCAGAACTTCGGCCCGCACATGGAGCAAAACGCCGCTTCCTTGTAATAGTCGTCGGGCAGCGTCTCGTCGTGCATGGAGCGTGCCGTCTCCGGATCCAGTGACAGCGCGAACTGCTTATTCCAGTCGAAGGTATACCGCGCGTAGCTGATCGCGTCGTCCCGATCCTGCGCCCCTGGACGATGCCTGGCGACATCGGCCGCATGCGCCGCGATCCGATAGGCAATCATGCCGTCCTTGACATCTTTCTCATTGGGCAGCCCGAGGTGTTCCTTGGGCGTGACGTAGCACAGCATCGACGCGCCATGCCAGCCAATCATCGCCGCCCCAATCGCACTGGTGATGTGGTCGTATCCGGGTGCGATATCGGTCACCAGCGGCCCCAGGGTATAGAACGGAGCGCCGTCACACAGCTCTACTTCCTTTTCCACCTGCTCTTTGATCTTGTCCAAAGGCACGTGGCCCGGGCCTTCAATCATTACCTGCACATCGCTCTTCCAGGCCGACCTGGTCAGCTCGCCCAAGGTCTTCAATTCGGCAAACTGTGCCTCGTCGCTGGCATCGGCAATGCAGCCGGGCCGCAAGCCATCTCCCAGGGAGAAGCTCACGTCGTACTTGGCCATCACTTTTACGATGCGGTCAAAGTGTTCATAGAGAAAATTCTGCCGATGATGATGGGTCATCCACTGGGCCAGGATCGCCCCACCGCGGCTGACGATGCCGGTAATCCGCTTGGCCACCATGGGCACATACTGGATCAGCACGCCGGCGTGGACGGTGAAGTAATCCACCCCCTGCTGCGCCTGCTCCTCAATCACTTCCAGGTACACATCGATGTTCAGATCTTCGAGCTTCTTGACCCGGTTCAGCGCCTCGTAGATCGGCACCGTGCCGATGGGCACCGGGCTGTGGCGCAGAATCGCCTCCCGAATCTCCGGGATATTCCCTCCCGTCGACAGGTCCATCACCGTATCGGCGCCGAAGTTGACCGCGGTATGCAGCTTATCCAGCTCTTCGCGGATATTCGAGGTCACCGCGGAATTGCCGATATTGGCGTTGATTTTGCACTTGGTCGCCACCCCAATCCCCATCGGTTCCAACTCCGGGTGGTTGATGTTGGCGGGAATGATCAGCCGTCCCACCGCGATCTCATCCCGAATCAGCTCCACCGGGAGCTTCTCCCGCTCGGCGACAAAGGCCATCTCTTCAGTAACCTGGCCGCGGCGCGCAAAGTGCATTTGCGACATGTTGCTATCGCCGGTCCGGGCCGCTTCAAGTTTCCGCTTTACAATCCACTCCGCGCGCGGCTTCAGAATCTCGTGTGTCGGGTTGACCGCCACTTCATGGTTGCCGTTTCCATTGCTACTCATAGTCGAATCGCCTCGTTCAGGGGTTGGATGTTGGATTGGGCCTTTGGGATCGATCAGCGCTCGGGTCGATTATACGTTCATATGCCGAACGGCTGCGCTTGACGGAAGCGATCTACCCTCCTACCCTTGTAGATGCGATGAAGATACCTCCGCAGACATTCCGCATTGGCGCGGCCGCAGTGATAATCCTGGGCACCATCATCTACCTGGCGATCACCGGAGTTCAAGCGGACAAGAGCTACTACGTCACCATTAGCGAATTGCACGCCATGGGCAACAAGGCCTATACCCGTCATCTCCGGGTAGCCGGAGATGTAGCTGCCCATTCCATCGAGCGCAGCGGCACCAATGCAAAGTTTGTGCTCTCCGAGCAGGGTCACACGTTGCAGGTTAGCTACCAGGGCATTGAGCCCCCGCCGGACACCTTCAAAGACGGTTCCCAGGCGCTGGCCATGGGCACGTACGGGCGGGATGGCGTCTTCCATGCCACGGAGCTGCAGGCTAAATGCGCCTCCAAGTATGCGGCTGCCAAGCCCGCGCCCAACACCGCTTCCGTCCAACCGCCGGCTCCCGCTATGGCAGGCAAGTAAAACTCAAGCCCTCCCACTCTATACTCCAAGGGGATGGCATCCACGCTAGCGCAGCTTGACAATGTATCGCGTCTCTTTGGCCGCTTCGCGGCGCTGCGCAAGATTTCGGTCAGCCTCGCTGCCGGCCGTTGTTACGTTCTGCTGGGCGAAAACGGCGCCGGCAAATCCACCCTGCTACGGGTACTTGCCGGACTGCTGGAGCCGAGCCTGGGCACCGCCCGGATCCTCACCGCCGGCAAACCGGAAAAGATTGCCGAGCAGCGAGCGCGCATCGGCTATATGAGCCATGCCCCGATGCTCTATGACGAGCTCTCCGCCGTGGAGAACCTGAGCTATTTCGCCGGTCTCTACCAAACTTGCTCTTGCCTTACTCCGGAGGAGGCGTTGCTTTCGGTGGGCCTCGACCCCGCGCTTACCCGTCCTGTCGGCCAATATTCGCAGGGCATGCGCCAGCGTACCTCCCTGGCCCGGGTGCTGCTGCCCCAGCCGGAGCTGTTGCTGCTGGACGAGCCCTTCTCCAACATGGACGTCGCCAGCGCGGGCAAGATGGTATCCCTGCTCGGGCGCCTGCGCGGCGTGCGCACCGTCGTGCTGACCACCCATCAAAGATCGCTCGCCGAACCGCTGGCTGACTACTTCCTGATGATGGAAGCGGGGCAGCTGGTCGCCACCACCGAGGGCCCGGCCCTCCACGCCTTATGAAGACCAACGCTGCCCGCATCCTGGAGAGCCTCGCCATCCCCTACACCCTGCAGGAGTACGAGGTCGACCCCGACGATCTCTCCGCCATTGCCGTAGCGCGCAAGATCGGCCTGCCGGTCGACCAGGTCTTCAAGACCCTGCTCACCACCACTGGCCCGGACCAATATGCCTTCGCGGTCATCCCTGGCGACGCGGAGCTGGACTTCAAAAAACTTGCCCGCGCCGCCGGAGCGCGCAAAGCGGAGATGGTCTCGCTTAAAGATGTACAGCCGCTCACCGGCTATATCCGCGGGGGTGTCACCGTCTTCGGCGCCAAGAAGGACTTCCCGGTCTTTGCCGATGAGACCATCGAGCTCTTCGATTTCATCTCCGTTTCCGCCGGTCATCGCGGTATCCAGATTCTGCTTGCGCCCCAGGATTACCTGCGCGTTGCCAAGGCTACCGTGGCGGACCTGACCAAGGATCAGGCGCGCCTGTGAACTATCTTCTGATCCATCTGGCCAAAGACCTGCGCCTGGAGTGGCGATCGAAAGATGCCATCAACGGCATGCTCTTTTTCGCTTTGCTGGTGGTTGTGCTATTCAGTCTGGCCTTTGATCCCACGACTTTTATATCGCGCCAGATTGCGGGGGGCATTCTTTGTGTAGCGACCTTATTTGCTTCCGTGACCGCGCTCAATCAAGCCTGGTCGCGCGAACTGCGTCACCAGGTGCTGGACGCGCAACGCATGGCGCCCGCCCCGGCTTCCGCGCTCTTTCTGGCCAAAGTGATTGCCAACTTTATCTTCGTAACCGTGGTGCAGATTGTGCTGGCGCCTCTCTTTGCCATCTTTTACAACCTGCATCCGGTAGGAGAAAAGTGGCTGTTACTGTTGGTTCTGCCGCTGGGCACCTGGGCCCTGGTGGTGAATGGAACTTTTTTTGCCGCGCTCTCGGTCCGCACCCGGAATCGCGAGTTGCTGCTTCCGTTGCTGCTCTTTCCCATCTTCATTCCGGCGCTGCTGGGCATGGTCGAGGCGGCGACCGCCATCCTGGTGGGCGATTCCGAACCAGGGCTCTGGATCAAACTTCTCGCCGGCTACGACGTCATCTTCACCACCGTGGGTCTGCTGCTCTTTTCCACTGTTCTGAACGCCGAGTGAGAGCGTGATCGAATTAGCTTTTGCGGCCAGCAGTGATTTCTAATCAAACAAACATTAGCGAATCTCCGAGGGCTTCAGGACCGATGCATATTCGAATACCGCAGGCAGCCGCCAGGCTTGCTTTGGTTGTGACAGTTTTGCTCAGCGTCAAGACCTACGCACAGGGCCCCCCACCACTCCCAGGCACACCGCAGGCGGCCGGCCGGGATATCTTTCTCAACCGCTGCGCCTCCTGCCATGGCACCAACGGCAACGGTGGCGAATTTGCCCCCGGCATTGCGACGCGCGTCCCTCTGCGCAGCGATGACGATCTCATGCGCATCCTCCATAGCGGCCTGCCCAGCTCAGGTATGCCCGCATTCCCGGATATCGTCGATCCCGCTCGGGCCAACCTGATCGCCTACCTGCGCACTTTGCACGTCCGGGACGAGACAGAAGTTACCCACATGACCGTGCAACTTGCAGACGGTGGCGCCCTGACGGGCTCCGCTCTTAACCGCTCCGCCACCGGCATCCAACTCCTCGGGGAAGACAAGAAGCTGCACCTGCTGCGCAAGACCTCCGATGGCCGCTACCGGGCTGTGACCTCGCAGCAGGACTGGCCCAGCTACAACGGCGATACCGTCGGCTATCGCTACAGCGATAATGCGCAGATCACGCCCGCCAATGCCAACCAGCTCGCACCGGTGTGGATTAACACCGTCCCTGATACACATGAACTGCAATCCACACCAGTGGTGGTCGGCGGAATCATGTACGTCTCTGCTGGAAATGAAGTGTATGCCCTGGACGCGGGCAGCGGCCGTTCTATCTGGCACTATCAGCGTGCGCGCACGCAAGGCATCGGCGGAGTGGCCGCCATCGGGGTCAATCGTGGCGTCGCCATCGCCGGAGACCGAGTCTTCCTCGCCACCGACAACGCCCATCTTATCTCCCTGAACCGCTACACCGGCGCTCTCGGTTGGGAAACCGAGATGGCTGATTGGCACAAAAACTACAACGGAACCGCTGCGCCGTTGGTAGTGGATCACCTGGTTATCGCGGGCATCGCCGGAGGGGACGCCGGCGCTCGCGGTTTTTTGGCCGCCTATGACCAGGAATCTGGCAAGGAAATCTGGCGTGTTTGGACGGTGCCCGCCCCCGGCGAGCCCGGTTCCGAAACCTGGACGGAAGCTTCCCTAGCGCACCCCGGCGGCTCTACCTGGATGACCGGTTACTACGACAAGGAAACGGATACGCTGATCTGGCCCGTGGGAAACCCTGGTCCCGACCTGATTGGCGACCAACGGCCGGGCGATAACCTGTACACCGATTCAGTCATCGCACTCGACCCCAAAACTGGAAAACGAAAATGGTACTTCCAGTTCACACCCCACGACGTGCACGATTTCGACGCCATGGCGCCATCCGCGCTCATCGATACCGACTGGCAGGGTAAGCAACGCAAGTTGCTGGTACAGGCAAACCGCAACGGCTTTCTGTATGTGCTGGACCGGACGGATGGCAAATTCCTCTACGGCGCGCCCTACACGCCCAGAATCACCTGGGCCTCAGGCCTCGACAGCAGTGGCCATCCGATCGTGGTGCCGAATATGGAGCCCACACACGAAGGAAGGCTGGCCTGCCCCTGGCTGAATGGCGCTTCCAATTGGTACTCCACTTCCTGGAACCCGGTGACCAAGCTGTACTATGTGCAGACCAATGACAAGTGCGGCATCTACACCCGCACCGACATGCCATTCCAGCAAGGCCGGGGGTACATGGGCGGCTCCTTCAGCGGCGACCCGGCGGACCCAGGACAGCGCATACTGCGAGCCATCGACATCCACACCGGCAAAGCCGTGTGGCAGATACCGCAGACGGGTGACGGCTCCACTTGGGGAGGCGTCCTCTCGACCGCGGGCGGCGTGGTCTTCTTCAGCGCCGACGACGGAACCTTCTCTGTTGCTGACGCGCGCACAGGAAAACTGCTCTACACCTTTCAGACCAACCAGTCGCCGCACGCCTCACCTATGACCTACACCTTCGATCACCAGCAATACGTCGCCGTAGCCTCCGGCTCGGATGTCATCGCCTTCGCCCTGCCCCAGTAGCGGCGGCGGGGGCCGATTTTTTTTCAAGCCCAGATGTGACTTCGCGCATCGAATTCGACACGAAAAAGAAATGGAGAACTCATGAAGGGATACCTGGTTTTTACGCGCGACAAGACGATCGACAAAAATGAGATGACCGCTTACTCCCAAGAGGTCAAAGCGACCTTCGCCGGGCACGAGTTCAAGATTCTCGCGCTTTACGGCGCGTATGAAGACCTGGAAGGAGCTGCGACCGAAGGAACTGTAATCCTCGAGTTCCCAAGCATTGAGGCAGCGAAGGCCTGGTACAACAGCCCAGCTTATCGGACGGTGCGTGAGCATCGTTTCAAAGGGGCGACTTATCGCGTCACGCTAGTAGAGGGAGTGTGAGGTTCTGGTGCAATAGTGTGGGCGTGAGAACAAGTTTCCCAACTCAAGTCCCGAAGGGACGGCTGAGAATCCCCCAGGATGCAATCCTGGGGTACTTCTACTTCCGAAAATGGACTATTCGCGATTCGGAACAGCCTGCTGCGAGATTCCCGTGCACTTGGCTATGATCAGCGTGATATCGTCGTGCTGCTCGTGCGGGCTGAACTTCTGTATTTCTTCCACCACGAACGCGAGCAATCCTGCCGCAGTCAATTCGCGATGTTGCTGCAACGCTTCGAGCAGGCGCTCTTCTCCGAACTCCTCTTCCGCCGCATTGAATGCTTCGGTTACGCCATCGGTATAAAGCACCAGCGTGTCGCCGGGATAAAAAGAACATTCCGCTGCCGGGCACTCCCACTCCTTGAATAGACCTATAACCGTACCCGTGGAATGGAGTCTTTCCACATCGCCGTCATGGCGCAACAGAAGCGCCGGCAGATGACCGCAGTTGGCGTAGTGCAAGCGATGCGTTTGCTCGTCGTACTCAGCGAAAAAGAAAGTGGCATAGGCGCTTTCCGCCGTGTTCTCGTAAAATAGCCGATTCACCGATTGCAAAAGAAGCTGTGGCTGTTCGCGGGCAAGCGCAAACTGGCTGCGCAGGTTGGCTTGCAGATTAGCCATCAGGAGCGCAGCAGCAATTCCCTTGCCGGAGATGTCACCGACCAATAGCCCGAGCCGATCTTGTCCCAGGGCAAGAAAGTCATAGTAGTCGCCGCCGACATGGCGAGCCTGGATACAAATGCCCGCGTAGTCCAGGCTCCTGAGGGAAGGAAGCGTTTGCGGAAAGAGCCGTGCCTGCACCTGCTTGGCAATTTCCAGCTCCTGGGCAGCGCGACGCTCGGCCTCCAGCTTTTCGGCAATAGCGTGCCTCTGAGCCTCGATTTCGCGGCTCATCTCATCGGAACCAAGCAGTTCAAAGGAGTTGCCGTCCACATCGGAAAACGTGGCGCATGCTCCCCCGAAAAGTGACACCTGCGGGGGCTCATGAAAGCGGACCCCGCGGCTACGCCAAAGCTCGAAGGTCGCGTTAATATCCTGGGCGATAAACCCAATCTGCGTATGCCGGCCAATGTGCTTGTAATTTTCAGAGCCCCGTTTGGGAGCGACCAGGGCGAGAATCGCGCTACCATCCGGAGGAGCTACGGCCACCCAACGGCCGCCAAACTCGAAGCGAGCGTCGGCCAGCACACTGAATCCCAACTGGTCGACGTAGAACTGCAAGCTTCGATCATGGTCACGCACGAAGACCGTGGACTTGAAGATACGAAGATAGGGGCTCTCCGGGTTCAAGTTAGGTCTCCCTGGAACACGGCGCCTCCTAACGCGCAGGTTAGCAGGGATACCAGGATAGACGTCAAATTTTGATGTAGGCGAATCGAGACCGCGGCGGGGGAGAGTGATGTGCAGAGCGTCCTCGCTCATCAAGTCCCACCCTTCATTTTCCCCTGTTTATAACAGCAGCAGTACTCCCCATTAGTGGGAGAAAACGTAGCCTTTCTCGCTCCCCGCGGGTGTCTGCGGAGTGGGATACTAACCCCTGGAGACAGCGCCATGAGCTCATATCCTGAGTCCTCCGCGCTCACCCGTCGCCAGATCATTCAGGGGACAGTCGCACTGGCGGCAACGTCGTTCTGGGCCGGATGCAGCGCATCGAGTAGCTCGTCCGAGTCGAGCAGCCCGGCAAATAGCAGCCCGCCTAGCAGTCCGCCTGACAGCCCGCCGGCTCCCGCGAATCCGCAGCCCGTGCCTGCAGGACCAGTCACGCAAGCCTCTCTGACAGTCACATCAGGGGCTGCGGGATCCATCGCCCCGGCCTTTGCCGGTCTTTCCTACGAGAAAAATAAGCTCTCCTCCCCGATCTTCAGTGCCTCCAACAGCGACCTCATTGCTCTCTTCAAGCGCATCGGCCCGAGTGTGCTGCGCATTGGCGGCAACACGGTGGACCAGAACGTCTGGACTCCCAACGGCGCCGGTCAGACGGCGGGTCAGATCGCTCCATCCGATGTTGCTTCGCTTGCCGGCTTCGTAAAGGCTGCAGGCTGGCAATGCCTGTACGGAATCAATCTTGGAGGAGCGGCCACCGGCGCCACCACACCTGCGCTTGCCGCCGATGAGGTCGCGTATGCCGCCGGGCAGTTTGGATCGTCGCTCCTCGGTATTGAGATCGGCAACGAGTGCGACCTCTACGGAGACTCCGGGAGCTACTTCGCGGGCAACTGGTCCCTGAACAAGTTCCTCACCCTCTGGGGCCAGTTCCGCACAGCGATTCTCGCGACCACGCCGGACGTGGCCATCACAGGACCGGCCGCAACCACACCCCTCACTAACTGGACCATCCCATTTGGCCAGGCTGTCACCAAAAACGAGATCGACCTACTTACCCAGCACTACTACCGTGCCGATGGCGCGCTATCCACCTCGACTGCGCCTTTCCTGATTACTCCTGACCCTTATCTGGTCCAGGAACTTGCACAACTTCAGACCTGTGCTCAAGGCATTGGGATCCCCTTCCGCATGTCGGAGTGCAACTCCTTCTACGACGGCGGCGCCGACGGAGTCAGTAATTCCTACGCGTCGTCACTCTGGGTCATCGACTACCTGTTCAACTGCGCTCAGGGCGGAGCCGCCGGTGTGAACTTCCACGGGGGCGGAAATAGCGCGGGATACACGCCCATCGCAGATAGTGACAATGCGGTAGTGGATGTGCGGCCCGAGTTCTACGGCATCCTCCTGTTCACGCTTGCTGGGCAAGGAACTCTGTATAAGACGCAGGTATCCGCCGGTTCACTGAACGTCACCGGCTATGCCGTCCGGACTTCCTCGGGTGGCCTGAACATCATCGTCGTCAACAAGGATCTTACCCAGAATCTGCAGCTAGCTGTGGCCCTGCCGCAGACTGCCAACTCTGCCACGCTAATGGCGATGACTCAGCTGAGCAGCGGGGCCACCGCCCCAGGCCTAACCGCAACCGCAGGCGTTACCATCCAGGGCGCCAGCGTCCACGTGGACGGAACGTTCTCTCCCTCGACCGCTTACAATCTCACCGCGAATAGTCCGCAGCTGACATGCTACGTTCCTGCCTTGAGCGCCGTGTTGATTCAGGTCACTTAGCTTAGGGAGTAGCTTCCTCCCCTTCCCCTAGAAGTTCTACTGGTGTACACTTTTCCTGCCTAGATGTTCTATGGGAGGGGACGCCTGCCGAAAAAGAAACAAGAAAACGGGGAGATGTTGAAGGGGACCCTGGACATGATGATCCTGCGCACCCTGATCGCTGGCGATGCGCATGGACACACCATCGCGAAGGTCATCGAGCGAACCTCAGAGGATGTGCTGGAGGTGGAGCAGGGATCGCTGTATCCTGCGCTACATCGCCTGGAAGACCGCGGGTGGGTATCGTCTTATTGGGGACTGAGCGAAAACAACCGTAAGGCGAAGTTCTATCGGTTGACGGCGCGTGGGCGCAAACAACTCACGCTTGAGACCAGCCGCTGGCGGCAAATGGCACGGGCGATTGCATTGGTGATGGGCGATGCATCAGCAGAGGAGGAGGGCAAATGACGAGCATGCGTCGCCTTTTCCGGCGCAGACAGAGCGACGCCGACCTGCGACAGGAGATGGAGATGCATCTCGCCGAAGAGATTGCGGAAAACATCGAACGCGGCATGACCGGAGACGAAGCGCGGCGGCAGGCCTACGTGAAGTTCGGCAGTTCTCGCCGGGTGCGCGAACAACTGTGGCAGCAGAATTCCCTTCCCGTGGTGGATACTCTTCTTCGTGATATGCGCCAGGTATTCCGGCGACTGAAAAGGTCACCGTCCGTCGTGCTGACGGTGATGGTCTCGCTAGGGCTGGGGATAGCGGGGAATGTCCTCATCTTTACCGCGGTGAACAAACTGTTGTTGCACGAGCCGCCAGTAGGGCATCCAACAACATTGCTGAACATATATTCGACATTCGACCATGGCGGGCGCCAAGGCCCATCGTCACTGACGACGTTTAACGATCTGCGCAAGCAGGCAAAGTCTTTCTCCGGTGTGGCCGCCTACAATAACTTTCTGCCGGCCACGATCGCAGAGCCGGGCGAGCCCGAACGTGTTTGGGGTCAGAGCACAACCACCAACTTCTTCGACGTGACCGAATTGCCCATGACCAAGGGCAGAGGCTTTCATAACGGCGAAGACCGATCGCCCGTAATCGTGCTGAGCTATGCTCTGTGGCGCCGCCACTTCGGCGGAGACCCCGCAATCCTGGGAAAAACCGTCTCCCTCTCGGGGAAGATATTTACCGTGATCGGCGTTACCCTGCCAGGATTTCGTGGGCTTCACAAGCTCGCGAATGTGGAGTTCTGGGTGCCTCAGGGCGAACGGGAGCAGCTGGCGGCCGATAAGTTGAACGGTATGGATCCTCGCAACCTGGTTTTGCTGGACGTTGTCGCCCGCTTGAAACCAGGGGTGAACAGGACGCAGGTACAGGCCGAACTGGACGCTCTGGCACGGCGGTTTGCGACTGCCTATCCCAAGGAAGATGAAGGGCTCGGCTTCCATATCGAACCGGCGGGCAGGATGTTGCCAAGCGCGAGGGCTCACTTCGAAACTTTCCTGACCGCGCTGACTGTGGTTGCTTTGCTGGTGCTCTGCATCGCGGGCTCGAATGTCGCTAACCTGCTGCTGGCACGTGCAGCAGCGCGGCATCGGGAGATGGCGGTGCGCATTGCGCTGGGAGCGACACGCTTCCAGCTGATACGGCCCATGCTGTTAGAAAGCACGGTGATGGCGTTGAGCGGCGGTGCATTTGGAGTGGCCCTGAGTATCGCAGGGCTTCGCGGTCTAAGCGCGTTTCATCTACCTTTTGCCACACCGCTCGATTTGAGTTTGACCATGGATTGGCGGGTCATCTTGTATGCCTTTCTATTAAGCGTGGGAACGGGGATGCTGTGCGGCGTTGCGCCGGCGCTAACAGCATCGCGCCCGGTAGTGCCCAACTCGCTAAAGGGAGAGAGCACGTTGCAGCGTCCTGGCCGTGCGTGGACCCTGCGAAATATTCTCGTGGTACTCCAAATTTCGTTATGCCTGGTGCTGTTGTGCACCACTGGGCTTTTCCTTCGCAGCCTGCGGAAGACGGCAGAGGTTGATCCTGGATTCCGAACCCGCGGAGTGTTGATGATGTCGATCGATCCGGTGCATAACGGATATACCGGGCAACAGACGCCTCTGCTGTTGAAGCGCCTGGGTGACCGGGCAGCGGCGGTACCGGGAGTAAATTCTGTAGCGTGGACAGACCATGTGCCGCTTTCGTTCTATGGCCAGACGAGCGAATTTCACACCGCTGCCAGGGAAGCGCACGCCGGACACGATCCACTCGCGGAGATCTACCAGGTGAGCTCAGGCTATTTTGAGACCATCGGAATACCGCGGGTTACAGGGCGCGATTTCAATACCGTAGATCCTGGTGCGCCAAAGCAGGCGGTGGTGAACCAAGCCTTTGCGCGGACGATATTCGGTGCGGGCCGAGCAGTCGGTGAGCAGGTTACGAACGAGAAGACGACGTATGAGATTGTGGGTGTGGTGAAGGATGCCAAATCGCAGACTCTCGGCGAGGCAGATCAGCCGATTCTTTATCGCTCCTTGCAACAGAATATTGGTTTGGCAGCGCCGACTTTCGGGTTCTCCCTGCTCGTGCGCTACGAGGGAAATGCAGCAGAGTTAAGGACCGCCGTGCGAAATGAGATCCATTCCCTGGACCCGCAACTAGCCATCTTCAACGAGAAAACCATCGAAGAGCACCTGGGCGACGCGCAGATACTTCCGCGCGTATCGGCGGCTATGTTCGCCTTCTTCGGCTTGGCAGGATTACTGCTGGCGGCGGTCGGTCTATATGGCGTGATGAGTTGCTCGGTAAGCAGCCGCACCTCGGAGATTGGTATTCGGCTGGCGTTGGGGGCAACGCGAAGCGGGGTACAGCGGCTCATCGTTCGACAGGGAGCACTGCTCTCGTGTGTCGCAATGGGGATCGGACTGCCGCTCGCGTGGGCCGCATCGAGGGTTGTAGCCGGAGTGCTGTACGGCATTGCCCCACACGATTGGATTACCTTTACCACGGTGCCTGCGTTCCTGGCAGCAGTGACGCTGCTTGCCTGCTGGCTTCCCGCACGCCGTGCAGCGTCCGTAGATCCGCAAACCGCGTTGCGACACGAATAGGCAGTGTCCACCATCCGCCCGCTTAGAGCGCAGCAATCGTCGTGGCCCCGCAGTTCAATCTCTTTGACAAGCGGAGATTCGCTCGCTACGCCGATTGGCTAAGGGTCCTTCCGCTCTTTAGCTCCCAGGCTTTACGCAGATCTTCGCGGCGCGCGAGCACGTAGGTCTTGGCCTCTTCCAAACTGCCGTAGACACGCCGTCCCTTGATCATGTTGCATGGACGACAGCAGGCCACCAGATTGCCTGGGTCCTTCTTGCCCTTGTGAGCACGAGGAACCACGAAATCAACCGACATGATGAGGGCGTTCTCGAAGCTGGCCAATCCGTCCAGTCCACAGTAGCGGCAGCGGTAGTGATCCCGTTCCAATACTCTGGTGCCCTCGTCCAACGTTACCGGCTTAGATACCAACGTTAAAGTAGTAAGGTCCAATGGCATGCAACACCTCCCTGATCGGAATTTTTGGTGCTGGGCCCCTTTTCCCGCGAACACGGTCTCCCCTTAGCAATCGCAATGCGTAATTTGTAGCCGACTCCCCTCCGGCAGTTGTGAAAACGCTCCAGTGTCATGAAGGGTTATTCATCGGCGTAGTAGCGAGGGAGTTGAGGATGTGGTCCCTCAAACCTCCATTCCAAAAGCGCCAACCAGTCTATACCCATCTAGCCTATTCGCGATATTGGTGAACGATTTTATCGGTAGCTCTCGCGCTGCTCCCTCGCGTATAAGGAGGGTTTCAAATAGGCGCCGGTTGACTGTGTCCACCCACCTTCACCACAGCCAAGGTGCAGCGCCACCCTTCACTTGGTCATCCCGAGCGAAGCCGAGGGATCTGCGGTTCTCCCATCGCAGACAACACCGCTTTCCCGGACGCGATCCGCACCGGGTTCTAATCGTCCACCTACTGGTGTGAGGCTACTGAGAGACCTTTATCTCAAGCTATGCAGTTTTGCCGAAATACCTTCTGCTGCCCATACGAACTTACAGGCTACCGGCCGGTCATCAGTACAGGATCTGGCCATCCCGCATGCGAATGGTTCGTCCACCGTAGGCGGCGGCATCCTGATCGTGAGTGATCATCAGAATCGTCTGGCCAAGATCCCGATTCAACCTCTTCAGTAGCTCCAGAACTGCGGTTGTATTCTGGCTATCGAGGTTGCCGGTAGGTTCATCGGCCAGGAGAATCGAGGGCTCATTGACCAGGGCTCGCGCGATGGCTACCCGCTGTTGTTGCCCACCCGACAGCGCTCGAGGTTTGTGTTTCATCCGGTCCCCAATCCCCAAAATGTCGAGGATCTCACGAAAAGCCGGGCTGAAGTTCATCCCTTGTCCGCCAATGTATTGAACAATGCGGATGTTATCTTCCGCCGTCAGCGTTGGCAGCAGGTTGTACTTCTGAAACACAAAGCCCACCGTTCTTTTGCGAAGCGCAGCTCGTTCCGGCCCGGACAAACTCTCCAGGTTATTCCCTGCGATGCTCACTGTACCGGAGGTTGGCGACGTGAGCGCACCCAGAATGTTGAACAGGGTCGATTTACCAGAGCCCGAGGCGCCCACCACGGAAACAAACTCGCCCTTTTGCACCTCCAGGTTCGCTCCCTGAAGTGCGTGCACGTCGACGTCGCCGGCCCTATAGGTCTTATAAAGATCCTGCACCTTGATGATGGGCTGTTCACTCATAGGAGAGTGCCTCCGTGGCATCCTGTTTGACTGCTCGTATTGCGGGAACGATGACCCCGAGCAAGGAACCCCCGACGGCGATGGCGCCGGCGATCGGCCACCAGCCATAAACCGTTTCCTGGGTCAGACTCGCCGGTACCGTGTAATGCATCAGCCACTGTGTCACGTAGGTAAGCAAAATACCAACCACTGCTCCCAACAGTGAAAGCAAGAGCGTCTCCCGGATCAGCAGGCTCAAAATAAACCCGGACGAGGCACCGACGGCCTTGAGGATGCCGATCTCTCGGGTACGCTCAAGGACCGCGGTATACATGGCCATGAAAACCACAATGAACCCTACGGTGACTGCTACACCAATCACCACCCCGATAAAGCTGCGCAGCATGCCAACGCTGTTAATCGAAAGCAGAGACGTGAACTCCTCCATGGTGTAAATCGGATAGCCCGGCAACTTGGCTCGCAATTCCTGGAGCACTTGCTGCACATTCGCTTCACTGTCTGCCTTGACGTAGATCTGGCTCAGATGGTGGGCATTACCCATGAGATCCTGGAGAACCGGGAGGCGCACGCATATCCTGGCCAGCTTGCCGGACTCGAATATCCCAGCGACGTTCCATTGATGATTGATGAGTTGCAGCTTGTCCCCGACATGGAGCCCTTTCTCCTTGGCGTAGTACTCATCCACCAGCATGTCCTGGTCGGTCTTGAAGGGTCCGCCTTGGAGATAATGGAACCCGCCGCTCATCTTCGAAAACGAGTCGAGATCCAATCCCGTGATTGAGTCGAAACCAGACAACGGCTGGATGGCCGTCCCCGTCGCGATGACGACGTGGGGCAGTTTGGCGATAACACCGACCAGCAGGTCGCTGATGGGCGCCGTGCTGAGGCCAATGATCGAGGATCCGGGAGGGCGGATCATGATATCCGCACCCACTCCACGGGCACGCCGCGCTGTCCCGTCCAGCGTTCCGTAGCTGACGCCGACCAGGGTAAGGATCATGGTAACTTCTACGGCTATGGCAAGAACACTTAGGATCGTGCGGACCGGGCGGTGGGCTAGATTGGAGAGAACCAGTTTATTGATCAAGGCTACCGAATGATTTCGCTGTCATTCTTTCAGTTTACCGGAACATTGGATGGGGAAAGGTCGAAATGCCCTAAAACGCACTGGTACTCCACTCCGGTGCTATAAAGCTTGCAGTCGCTGGATATCCCAGCAATGGAGGTCCTTTTCAACAATGTTTACGACCCGAAGGCAGCTTGAGTTTGCGTTCCTTTCCGGGAGTCTACTGCTCGCAGCCTCCCTCTCCGCGCAGACACCGCAGCGGCCGCGCATCACCGGCATTTCGCACTTCGC
This sequence comes from uncultured Acidobacteriaceae bacterium, assembly GCA_963785315.1. Classification (GTDB taxonomy): domain Bacteria; phylum Acidobacteriota; class Terriglobia; order Terriglobales; family Acidobacteriaceae; genus PALSA-350. The sequence continues at coordinate 1,127,384 of CAWAUX010000005.1, forward strand.
GATCTATGCCCACGACTACGAGAAGTCCCGCGCCTTTTATGGCCAGTTCCTCGGCTTTGAAGAGCCCTATTCCTTGCAGAACCCTGATGGCTCAGCATCCATGACCTTCTTCAAGATCAATGACCGCCAGGCCATCGAACTGTTTCCCGAGCGCCAGGAGGGCGCTGACAGGCTAAACCATATCTCCTTTGAAACCGACGACATTGAGGGACTAAGAGTCTATCTGGCATCGAAAGGGGTCAAGGTCCCGAGTGAAGCACACCGGGCTCGCATCGGAAATCTTGGCTTCAACATTACCGATCCCGAGGGTCATACCGTCGAGATGGTGCAATACATGCCAGACGGGAAAACCATGCTTGCCAAGGGGCAATTCATGAATGACAAGGCCATCTCTCACCGCATGACGCATGTGGGACTTGTGGTCACCCACCTGGATGCCGAGTACAAATTTTACACTGAAATACTCGGGTTTAAGGAGACCTGGCGAGGCAGCAAATCAGGTCAGGTGCTTTCCTGGATCAATCTGAAAGTTCCCGATGGAGATGACTACGTCGAGTTCATGCTCTACAAAGATGCGCCGCCGGCTACGGAGCGCGGCGGTGCTCATCATCTCTGCCTGCAGGTTGCGGATGTCGACGCAGCCGTAGCAAGGCTCAAAGCTGAGCCCTATGACAAGGTCTACGGGCGTCCCATCGAGATGCACCTTGGGATCAATCGTAAACGCCAGGCGAATCTCTTTGATCCCGACGGCACTCGAACTGAAATAATGGAACCTGGCACAATCGACGGAAAGCCAACACCGTCTTCCACTGCGCCCGCTCCGCAATGAAGAGCGACGATCTATCCTGGCACGCATCGTATACATCCCCAGTTCTGGCGCGTACTCTGGTTTTTTCGGGGGCCATGGCCCACGGAGGTATTGAATGAATATTCCTGATGCAATCGTTGCAGGCATGCGTGAGACGAACGATCTGTTCTGTGCCAAGGCGATCCGGTCGCGAGATATAAACGCTTTGGACCGCGTCTACACCCCCGACGCTCAAATCCTGCCACCGGGGGCGGACATAATTCAGGGCATCGCCGGTATCAAGAACTTCTGGCTCAAAGCCATCGTCACCCTCGACGTAAAGGATGCATCTCTCACCACCGTTTCCGCGGAGTCTGCAGGGGACACAGTGGTTGAGATTGGCCACGCCGAGCTTACCTTAGCGGATGATAAGAAAGTTCCAGTGAAATACGTTGTTCACTGGAAACGGCATGAGGAAGCCTGGAAGTGGCACACCGACATCTGGAACATGAACCAGTAAACTTGCTCCGCTCTAGTCTTCAGTTTCCCTGATCTACAGAAGGCAGGTCGGCCGTGCTCAGGCAGATATCCGCGCCGTGCGCCAGGCAGGTCTCTTCTTGCGGATGTGGATCCGTCCTCACCGATTTGAGCTTGGAGAAGGCCTTGCTTGCCAAAGCCTTGGCCAGAGCGACATTCATCTCAGGGTCACGGACGCTGGTGCATGAAAAAATCCCTGCAAGCGTCACCACGCGGATGGAGAAGCCATTCCCTTCACGGGTGATCTTTGCAACAATGCCACCACCGCCGGCGTCCGCGGCGCTTCTGGTGGCCGTGAGCGGCAAAACCAGGCGGCCACGGCGGGACAGCCGCTCGAGCCAGAGGGGATGCGGGTGGGTGACGCCGGCATTGATGAATATCGCGTCACGTTCGCCGGGATCGAAGGCCGCGCCGTCGCCGACGTGGACCGAGACGTTTTCGTAAACAGCGAGATTCTTTCCAGCCCGACCGGCCAAGCCCGCATCCACCTCGCTGGCGGCCACTCTCCCGCCCGGGCCAACGACTTCGGCCATGATCGCGGTGTAATAACCAACGCCGCAACCCAAGTGGTATACGCGGTCGCCGGGCCGTAGCTCGAGTGCGTCGATCCATCGCGCCAGCGCGCTCGGCTGCCCGTTGTTCAAATGACGGTCGGGATCGAGAGCAACCAGGACATTGTGATAAAGGTCCCGGGGATTGTGAGTAGTTGAATAAGCCTCTCCGGTCAAGCCCATCGACGCCATCGAGGCCATATCCGGTGATGCGATCTGCCAGGGCCCTGGCCCCATAAACTTCTCCCGGGGCACGGAAGCGAACGCTGCAACCAGCGCAGCCGATTCCAGGCGGGCAGCGATTCTAATTTCATCCGAATAGAAGAGACGGCAGTCGTCAAGGACCATAGAACGGCTCAGTATCTCATCGTTGCAATCTCGATGTCTTGTGCAACCCGCCAGGAGTCAGTTTCCCAACAGAACCCCGTAGGAAACTGACTCCTGGCGGGTTAACTTCCTCACGCAGATACTGTAAGGCCCATGATCGAGATCCGGCCCCCTCACTCGTGTAGTACCACACGGTTTCACGTGTAGCACCCTCTATTTTGTTTCCCGGCTAGCAGACCTATTGTCCTTCTAGAGGTTGCGCTTCCGCACTTACAGCATGGGGATGGGTCCCGCGGATTATCGCTCACCGGAGGATTTCATGATTACGAAATGGATGAAACAGACAATGTCGATGGTGGTCTGCACGACCCTGATGATTGCGGGCGCGCCCACCGAGCTTCTTCAGGCACAGAGTGCCTCCCAACCGGCCTCGGCGTCTGCACCGCCGGCCGTCGCACCGCTCACCAGCAGCCAGCTCGACACCTTGGTTGCCCCCATCGCGCTTTATCCGGACGCACTGGTCGCGCAGGTTCTGGCTGCCGCCAGCTATGCCGATGAAGTCGCTTTTGCAGACCTCTGGCTCGCGCAGAATCAGAACCTGCAAGGAGCCGCACTCACCCAGGCAGTGGATCAACAATCGTGGGACCCCAGCGTAAAAGCGCTGACTCAGTTCCCGTCCGTACTCCACAATCTGGCCAAAAACCTTTCCTGGACCTCGAGCCTGGGCCAGGCCTTTGAAAATCAGCAATCAGACGTGATGGCCGCGGTACAGGTCATGCGCGCCAAGGCGCAGACCGCTGGTACCTTACAGTCTTCGTCGCAGATCAAGGTAGTGCAGCAGAGCCCGCAAACCATCATCATTGAACCCGCCAGCAGTAACGTGGTTTATGTTCCGCAATACAACCCGGCAATCGTGTATGGCGCGCCCTTGGTGGTGCCCGCATACACACCGCCTGTTGCCGTGGCAGCCGGTGTTTCCTTTGGCGCCGGGGTAGCGATTGGCGCGGCCATTGGCGGCGGCGGTTTTGGCGGCGGCTTCGGCGGGGGCTGGGGCTTCGGAGCATGGGGAATGAACTGGGGTGGTGGAGGCGGTGGGGGAAACATCAACTACAACCACAACACTTACATCACCAAAAACAACATCAACAGGAACAGCAATAACAACAACAACAATGGAAACCGGACTAACAACAACGGCAACCGCTACAACTCCGGCAATGAGGCCAACAACCGGAACAACGGCAACCGGCCCGATGTGCCGAACGGTGGCCGCAACGGCAATCACGGCCTGATCGGCGGCAACGGAGGGGTTCAGCACCCCGTCGCCGACAATGATCGCGCCGGCAGGGTCGGCAGCGACCAGCCCCGCTCCGCCATGAGCGGTAACGGCAACCAGGCCCGTGCCGCGTCCGATCGCGGACGCGCCAGCATGCAACCCGCCAACTATCAACGCCAGCGACAAGGTCAGCAACGCCAACAGCAACCACGTCAACAGCATCAACAGCAGCCACGTCAGCAGCACCAACAGCGCGGTGGCGGCGGGGGTGAGCGCAGTGGCGGCGGTGAGCGCGGTAGGGGGCAACGTTAAGCCGCACCCCACAGAATCCTCAACCACCGCAAATCAACCTGGATTATAGAAAGGAAGGTAGAGACGTGAGTTTGCAAAAGAAAAGCTCAACCACGCAGCGGGTTCAATCGATCACTGTTGTCATCATGGTTGCGGTTGTTTTCGTTCTCGGCTGCTCGAAGCAACAAAACAACTCCACGGCGGAAGCACCGCAGAAAACCTTTGCCACACCGGCGGAAGCCAGCCAGGCATTGCATGCGGCGGCCCAGGCCGGGGATGACAAAGCACTCACCCAGGTATTGGGCTCGAAGGCACAGAGATTAGTAAACTCGGGTGATCCGGCAGAAGATAAGCATGCCGCCGAGTTGTTCACCAGGAAATATGACCAGATGAATCGTTTGGTGGCGATGACCGATGGCACCCAGATGCTCTACATCGGGGCCGACAACTATCCCTTCCCTGTGCCCTTGGCTCAGGACAGCTCGTCGATGTGGTACTTTGACGCCGATGCCGCCGACCAGGAATTGCGCGCGCGGCGAATCGGAAGCAATGAACTTTCCGCCATGGAAGCATGCCGGCAAATTGCGAGCGCCGAGGAACTCTACCACCAGGGCACGCACCGGTACACCGACACGATCGTGAGCACTCCAGGCCAGCAGAACGGCCTTTACTGGGAGATCTCCGAGGGCCACCCACCCAGCCCGATGGGGACCCTCAACCAGTTTGCGAAAAGCATCTTCAACGCCTCCGCACCCAGCAAAGAAGTGGTATCACATGGATACTCCTTCCGGATCCTGACCACAAAGGGCGGGTATACGATCTTTGCCAGCCCTATCAATTATCAGCATTCCGGCATCATGACCTTCAGCCTGGGTCGTGACGGCGTTATCTACCAACAGGATCTCGGCCCGAAAGCACCTGATACTTTAATCGCTATCGAACAACACAACCCAACCCACGGATGGTCGCACGCGGAGTAGCTTGCGTCCAGTACGTTCACTCGCTGGAGGAGTTTTATGAAGCGCTATCAGTTCCCTTTCACTTTGCTGGCCCTCTTGTTGCTGGCGCTGGGCCACATAGCTTTTGCTCAGCAGCTGCCACAGGAGGACCATCCCGCGGCCAACGTGGCCGGCACCTGGATGATCTACACCCATGGCGACGACGGGAAGACCGGCACGCACACGGTCCAGATCGTGCAAAACGGCAACACCTTGACCGGCCACTTTAAAGGACCGTACCAATCGGGAGGAATCGAAGGCACGATGAACGTACGCCACATATTGTTTCGCACCAAGACGAAGAACGTGCTCACTTTCCGCGGAATGGTTGACGGAAACACCATGGAAGGAAACTTTGGCGTCCGCGGACACCACGGAACCTGGGAAGGAAGACGCGCAGACTGACCGCCGTCAAAGCAAAGACTTGATGCCAAATTCATTCACTAGACGTTGCCTGCTCAAGTATCTGACCAGCGTTGCCGCGGCAGGCATGGTTCGCTCGCCGCTGCAGGCGCTCTGGCTCCCCCAAGCCGACACCACCACAGGGCAGGAGCGCGGCGAAATCGGACGCCTTGCTGCCGCATTCAAAAGGAGCTTCAGCGTACCCTCGCTGTCCATCGCAATCTCACGCAACGGTCAATTTGTCTTCGATCAGGGATTCGGCTTCAACCAGGGCTTTCGCTTCGGTAACGTGAAAGACATGGGCCCGACGGACATGTCGAGCCTCTTCCGTATCGCAGATGTGACCATGCCCATCACATCCGTGGCTATCTTCACCCTGGTCGAACAGGGCAAATTGAATCTTACCGACAAGGTGTTCGGCGCATCGGGCATTCTCGGAACCAGGTATGGCAAGACCCCCTACGGGCAATACGTGACCGATATCACGGTGGATAACCTTCTGACCCACACCTGCGGCGGCTGGCCGGCCGATGCGAACGATCCGATGTACAAAAGCAATTCCTGGGATCAGGCCAAGCTGATCGGCTGGACACTGCAGAACGTGCCGCTCGCCAATCCACCTGGAGAACACTGGGCTTTCTCGAACTTCGGCTACTGCCTTCTGGGACGGGTCATCGAACAGATCACCGGCCAACCCTATGCCGCCTACGTGCAAAGCGCAGTCCTGGCGCCTTGCGGCATCAGCGGCATGCGTATTGCGGGCAACAGCCTGAAGGATCGCGCACCCAACGAAGTCGTGTACTTTGGCCAATACAATGAGGACCCCTACAAAATAAACGTTACCCGCATGGACTCGAACGGCGGGTGGCTAGCCACTCCCTCTGCCCTGGTTCAGTTTCTCAACCACGTAGGCGGCTCAGGGCCGATCCCCAGCATTTTGAAAGCGGCAACCATCCAGGTAATGACGACTCCCAGCCCGGCCTTTCCCGCCACCTCCGCAGCTAAGTATGCCCGGGGCTGGATGGTTGGTTCGGGCAACATATGGCATAACGGCAGCCTTCCAGGTTCCACCACCCTCATGGTGCGAACGGCAACCGGAATGTGCTGGGCAGCCCTCACCAATACCCGCACCGAGCCGCATGACGAGATGGACAACGCACTCAACGGGATGATGTGGAATATGGTCCGCAGCGTACCCGAGTGGCAGGCCTGAGCCGTTTCCCAGGACTCGTGTGTTACCACACGGCTATCGTGTAGCGACCTCTATAGGTTTGGTCTAGTGAGTGCCGTAATCTCAACATTGTGAACGCATCAAGAATCCGGGCCCAACTCATGTATTAAGCGTGGAGCTACCTGATGACAACGACAAGAATGTTCTTACCGGCGGTGATCCTGGTTCTCTGGGCTTCACCAGGCTTTGCACAAAAGACCTACTCCGATCCGGCGGCTTATTGTAAGGCCGTCGGAACCATCGACAAACCCGACGCGCGATACACCGGCCCGAAACTCCCCGCGTGGATGGCAAAGCAACTGAACATGCAGCCCGATCAGGGCAAGCTCATGGAATGGCGCTGTGCCGGAGGAGCTGTGCTCGCTTGCCAGTACGGCGCGAACATTCCGTGCGACTCAAAGGCCGCAACCAGCCAGAAGCCGACCCAGCCGATCATCGATTATTGCAAGCAGAATCCTGGCTCGGACTTCGTGCCCATGTTCGTCACCGGCCACGACACCGCGGTGTCGTGGGCGTGCCACGGATCGACACCGGCGGTGATCCACTCCGCGCAAGTCGATGCTCAGGGTTACCAGACAACGTATTGGCACAAGGTGTCGCCGTAGATACACCAATCTTTACTGATAGGAAGCAGTATGAAGATCTTAATTGTTGACGATAACGCTGGAATGCGGCGCTTGCTGCGCCGCGCGGTGGACGAAGCCGCCAGCGACATATGGGAGTGCACAGACGGCGCGCAGGCTCTGGCAGCATACGCCGACTGGCAGCCAGATGTGGTGTTGATGGATGTTCGCATGCCGGACGTGGATGGACTCGCGGCCACGCGTCAGATTCGGCAGGTCTATCCTTCCGCCAAAGTCGTCATGGTGACGGATTACGATGATTACGACCTCCGCATCGCGGCGGCGGAAGCGGGCGCCTGCGCCTACACTCTCAAGCAAAATCTCACCAACCTGGCAGGCTTGGTTCGATCGGTTACTGGTAGAGACAAATAGACTCAGGAGATCCTTGTACTGGAATGGCATAATGGCCATTCCAGACGAGCACCGGAGCGATGACAACCCGTAATGAGCTCACTGCAGTGAATCATCGCGTCCTCGGCTGGATCAAGCGTCATCGGGCAGTACTGCTTGCCATCGCCTTTATCGCCCAGATCCTGGCTTCGCCACTCGCCGACCGTGACCCGCACGCGGGCGCGATCCTGGCCCTGATTCTCCTGGCGACCTTAGTGGTTGGCACAAGCTATCAAGTCAATCGCAAAGTCGCCTATCCGGTGTTGTTGCCCTTCTGCTTTCTTTGGCTCGTCGCCCGAATGTTGGAAGCCTTCAGCGGTCCTGGTCACATCTATTCCCATCTGGCGCCGGCTGCTGGCCTCGGCCTCTCGTGTGCGGCTCTTTTCATCATCTTTCACCGCTTTTTCTCTGTGAACATGGTGACCCGCGCCATGCTGGCCGAGGCGTTTGTGTGCTACCTGATCATCGCCATCGCCTTTTCCCAACTCTATCTTCTGTTGAGCCGGGTGGTTGATCAACCGTTCAATCAGCAAATTCCCGCCACCCAAAGCAGCACATTTCTTTACTTCAGCATGGACACCCTCAGCGGTGTAGGCACAGGCGTCATCGCTCCTATCAACCCCTACGTCCGGTTGATCACCGGTATCGAAAATATGATCGGGATTTTTTATCTGGCGGTCGTCGTGTCGCGCCTGGTTTCATCCTACCGGTCGAGAAACAGGCAGCAACGTCATCAAACAGCGGACCAGCCGATCGAATGACCGTACGCACGCTCGATAGAAAAGCGCCACTGGCATTCCTGCTGTGCGCCCTAACCATTTTTGTTCTATGTTCGCAGGCCGGCGCGTGGTCCCAGGCAAAGCTTTCCGCCGGGCAGGAATCCGCTGCCAAAATCACACTCCATGGCCACGTTACAGCGCAGGACCAGCCTGTCGATTCGGCAACTGTAACCATTTCGAATCCCGTCTCAGGGAGCATCCTAACAACATTCACGGACCATGCCGGCGCCTGGTCCATGCCCCGTCTGCGGCGCGGTCTCTACCTCGTCCGCGTCGAAAAGAATGGCTATTCCCCCTTCGCGCGGCAACTGAGTGTGCTCTCTCTCGATCAGGAGTTGGATGTTTCTCTGCTTCCTCTCGCGGAAGACGCTCCGCGCGGGATCAGCGGCAGGGCTCTCGCCGCGCTCTGGCCCCCGGCACAAATTCCGCCGCCTTCCACGAGCAGCCTTAATTTCAACAGCAGCGCTCAGCAGCAGACCGCGAACGCTATCGGCCACGCCAATGTTACGATCCCTTCCTTTCTCGGCGACCCGTACTTTTCTGACGATTCGTTCTCGGTCAACGGCCAAAACGCCACGACCATACCCTACCTGCTGGGGAATGCCCTCGTGGAGGGCGACTTCGAGAATGGACCAGAAATGCAGGACCCGGCCGAATATGCTTCACAGTTCAGCAATATGTTCGGCAGCGGCCCCTCTGGTGGAGGCTTCACCACGCTTCTCACAGGCGGCCTTGATGAGCCCCACGGAATGGTCTTCTGGAATGGCGGTAACTCTGTCTTCAACGCCCGGCCGTTTGTCCTGATAGGGCAGCCCAATCCAAACCCGCAATACAGCAACAACAGTTATGGAGCAGTATTGGCCGGCCGCCCTTTCCTCCCGGGGCTCCATAAGCAGAGCCGGCGCGACTTTTTCCTGCTGACTTATTCCGGGTTGGAAGCTCGCTCCCTGGTGAACGACTACGGACTGGTTCCAACCGCCCTCGAGCGTGAGGGCAATTTCTCAAAGCTTGTTGGACCAACCGGCGCGCCGGTCTTGATCTATCCACCACAGGAAACCAATATCCCGTATCCCGGCAACATCATCAATACGCCGCTCAATTCGGCAGCCCTGGCCATGATTTCTTATCTGCCGGAGCAAAACGTGTCCGGGGGGACACTCAACTACCACCTGCTAACCACGCAGGGTACGCACCTGAATTCCGTCGGCGTTCGCTATAACCACAGTTTTGGGCCGGTTGCGGGCGCCATCCCAGGATTGATAACCAACAGCGGCGGCCTGACGCAGAGCTTCAGCCTGAATTTCACCTTCTCGCATCAGGCGAACGATATCGTCAACCTTTTCCCAAAACTCGGAGGTAAGCAGTTCAACCAGGGCTACGGGCTCACCGCTACACAAACAATCGGGAAGGGGCATTGGATTGGAAATTTCAGCGTCACGTCGAACCGTAGCGACCTGCAGGTTCATAACTTCTTCACCAATCACCAGGACGTAGCGACCGATGTTGGATTACAAGGTTTCGGTGGCCCAGTTAATACCAATCCGTTCAGTTACGGTTTGCCCAACCTTGTATTCAGCGGTTACAGCACCTTTAGCCAGACGCAACCCGCGTACATCCTTACCCAGGCTCTTGGCGTTTCCGCCAACAGCGCATGGTTGTACGGTAAACACCTGATTCGCGCCGGTGGCGATGCGCGGCGTATCGAGCTCAACATTTTCGGCGGCTCAGATGTGACTGGAAGTCTGATCTTTACCGGCGAATACACCCAGCAGGTTGGAGTTGCCGTCGGCAATCCGGTCGCCTCAACGGGAAATGCGTTTGCCGACTTTCTGATCGGGATACCACAGGAAGCGCAGATCGAATCGCCGATGCAAAAGGCCTACATGCGGCAAAATGCCTGGCAGTTGTTCGTACGCGACGATTGGCGTGTGCTGCCCAATCTCACGCTGCTCGGCGGCCTGCAGTACAACTATTTTTCGCCGTTTGCCGAGAAATATGATCGCCTATCGACCCTCGACTACGTGGCCGGGGGAGGACCGCCGGGGCCGGTACAACCATACGGCATCGGGCCAGATTCGGGTGCAACGTATCCCCGTACGCTCATCGATCCTGAGCGCAATAATTTCTCTCCACATGTCGGACTTGCTTTCCAGGCGACTGCGAATACGACGGTCCGGGCTGGCTACAGCATTTACTACACCGTCGGCCAGTACGGCAGTTTCGTGCAGAACCTCGCTTACCAGCCACCGTTTGCAGATGTGGAGGCACTGGGTAACTTTCTGATCCGCGAGTCCGTAAATGGCAGCCCGCCGGAATATGTACCCTCTTATCAAATCGAAGGTGCCTTTACCTCTGAGACGGGATCCGGAAACTACGCCATCGACCGCCGCTACCGGTTGCCCTATATTCAGTTCTGGTCGGCCGACGTGGAGCAGAGACTGCCTGGCCAGGTCGTGATAGACGCCAATTACACGGGCGCGAAAGGGACGCGCCTCGATACCATCACTGCGCCGGGACCTTTGAACCAGTCCTTCTCTTTGTTCTTTTTTGACTACCAGAATTCGACCGCATTTTCCAACTTCAACGCGCTAACGATAACCGCCACGAAACGCTTGCAGACTGGGCTCGCCCTGTCCGCCGGCTATATCTATTCGCACGCCATCGACGACGCTGCTTCGATCAATGCCGGCTCCCCGGTTGTGGCGCAAAACCCCAATAATATTCTGGCCGAGGAAGGAAACTCAAACTTTGATATTCGTCATCAGGTCTATGGCAGTTTCTTATATGAATTGCCTTTCGGCCCCAATATGCCTTATTTGAACAGCGGCCATTGGATATCCCGGATCTTCGGTGACTGGTCGCTCGCGGGAACCTTTGCTGCCAACTCGGGCCTGCCGCTTACACCTTATATTGCGGCGTCAGCGGTCGAGGTGCAGCGCGGTACACATGGCTCGGTGCGTCCCAACCGCAACTTTGGCGTGCCTCTCACGGAGGGCGGAGGCCACCTTACCCATTGGTTTAACACCAAAGCCTTCTCTACCCAATTCGCACCCGGCCAACTCTATGGAACGGCATCGCGCAACTCGATCCCTGGGCCGGGCCTTCTTAATGTGAGCGCATCTCTCTCCAAGACTTTCCTGATCGGAGAAAGCAACAGCCTCGAACTTCGCGGTACTGCGGCCAACGTATTCAACGCAGTGCAATATAGCGCTGTAAACACGCAGTTTGACTCGCCCACCGTGGGCCAGGTAACGGCGACCCAGCCCATGCGTCAGCTTACCTTCCTCGGCAGATTTCGTTTTTGAGGGGAGCGGCAGGCTCCGCCGAGGCCATCGCCACATGCGAATGGACTCAAAGTTCTGGTTACGAATAGTGTGAACTCCACGCCTTTGCCCCAAAAGTGAGATCCACATTCAGAGGGCATAATGAAGACCTTTGTGCGGGAACCGGGGCGCACCGCAGATCCCTCGACTTGCTCGGAAAGACATAGAGGTCGCTACACAGATCCCTCGTGTAGTTCCACGCAGCTTGATCAGTCATCCGTGTATGCTCTCTATGAAACTATTCGCTTCTCGTGAAAGTAACCTTACCGGCAGTCTGTTTATAAGCTGACGGCAATGCGCGTTGCCAGAAAGGAGAAGAAGGGTTGATATCGGAGTCAGGCCGGCAGCCCGAACCGGATCTCCGGGTTGAGCGCCGATCGCGGTTTAGAAATCCCGCCCACTTCCTACGTCTTCTTTTCCAGTTGACACTTCTCTGCTGCCTGCTCGCGCCGGCGCATGCGCAGTACGGCTTTGAGGTCTGGACAGTCGACAATGGCATGCCGGAGAACGAGATACGCGGCATTACTCAGACCCCTGACGGATACCTCTGGATTGCTACGTTTAATGGACTGGCGCGCTTTGACGGCGTCCATCTCACTGTCTTCAACCGGGAGACCCCGGGGCTGCTTTCGAATCAGTTCGGCACCATGCTGCAGGGAAAGGGCGGAGACCTGTGGCTCGACAGCGTCGATCGTGGCCTCGTCCGTTATCACGATGGCGGCTTCCGCACCTACGGAAGGCCGGGCAGATTGGCGAGTGACGTCAATGGATTAACCGGAGACGACCACGGTGACGTGTGGGCGCTTACTGGAGGGCGGATCATTCGGTGGGATGAAGCATCCGAACATTTCGTCGACGTCGCGCCTGAGCGTCCGAGCCTGCGGTATCGATCTCTTTTGTGGGACTCCTCTGGATTCTGGGGCCGCGAACATGAAAAAGTCAGCTGCTTCAGCCGTGGCCGCTTCGTCGACTTCACTCTACCGAAGGAAATCCGTGACGATGTTCTCTGGGGCGCGGCACTCGATCAGAGTGGAACATTGTGGCTTGAAACCGTCGACGGAAAGCGGGTACGGATCACCGCCGACAATGTGAGCCACGCGATTGCCCCCAAATCTGCGCAAGAAGTGACCATCGGCACAACCTATGACAAGTCTCTGGTGATGCACGTGAGTCCGCGGCTTCAGCGAACCTTTCAGTTCGTCAGCTCAAACCGGGTTATTTCCGTGACCCCCTGGCACTTCTATGAGGACAGGCAGGGAAACCTCTGGATCGGCACACAGGAGGCGGGACTCTACCGGCTGCAGAAACAATTAATGCACAGCTACACCAGAGAGCAGGGACTGATCGACCGCGATACCTACGCCACCTATCAGGACCGTTCGGGCGCCATTTGGATCGGGGCATGGCATTCGGGGCTCAGCCGTCTCGCAGATGGAAAATTTACCAACTACACCATGGCGGACGGGCTGCCGAACGAACTGGTGACGTCGCTATTCCAGGACCGTGAGGGTCGTTTCTGGGTGGGCACCCATGGCGGGCTCAGCATCTTCGACCACGGGCGCTTTCGCATTCCGAGCGGCCCGATTCTTCCTTATGATGCGGTGGTGCAAACGATCTGCGAGGACCGGCAAGGGACACTGTGGTTCGGAACCAGGGCAGGGGTCGGCCGCTATGCGCATGGCGTAACCCAGTTTCTTACCGATAAAGAAGGGCTGGCGGCCAACGACACCCATGCCATCGTCGAGGGGGCCAATGGAGATATATGGATCGGCGGTTACGGCGGCCTCACTCGCATTCGCCACGGGGAGTTTACCCGCTGGACAGAGAAGGATGGTTTGCCGAGCACCAACATCTGGTCGATTTACGAAGATACCGACGGCGTTCTATGGATTGGAACCTATGAAGGCGGCCTGGTGCGCTTCAAAGACGGGAAGTTCATCACGTATTCGGTCAAGGACGGCCTCTTTGATAACGGCGTATTCCGGGTTCTTGAAGATGCGCATGGCTTCTTCTGGATAAGCTGCAGTCGAGGTGTGTACCGTGTAAGTAAGCACGACTTGAACGCATTTGCCGCCGGCGACCTGAAGAAGGTTGCATCCACGGCCTACGGCAAGATCAACGGCATGTTGGATATCGAATGCAATGGAGGAGTAGATCCGTCGGGCATCAAAACACGCGATGGCAAACTCTGGTTTCCCACCCGGGATGGTGTGGTGATCATCGATCCGGAATCTGTCGTCCATGATTCGGTTCCTCCGCTGGTGATGATTGAATCGTCCCTGGTGGACAACGTAACCACACCCGTGAATGCTCCGCTGCGGATTCCGCCCGGCAGGCCTAACGTGGAAATCAACTACACGGCCCCAAACTTTATCAATGCCGCCCAGACCCATTTCAAATACCGGCTCGAGGGTCTGGACACAGACTGGGTGGATGCCGGAGGACGGCGCATAGCCTATTACTCGCACTTGCCACCGGGAGAATATGTTTTTCACGTGATCGCGGGCAACAGCGACGGCGTGTGGAACCAGGAAGGCAAGACCCTCGCCATCACCGTGCTGACCCCCTTTTATCGGACCCAATGGTTCCAGATACTTCTGCTGCTCACCTTGGGCGCCCTGGTCGCGATGGCATGGAAATATCGCGTATCGCAGCTTGAGCAGGCGCAGGCCGCCCAGCAGGCCTTTTCCCGGCAGCTGATCGCCTCCCAGGAGGCGGAACGCAAGCGTATCGCCGCCGAGATGCACGATAGCCTGGGCCAGCGGCTGGTGGTGATTAAAAATCTCGCACTGCTTCTTCTCCGCCCAAAGAAGAACGGCCCAACCGATGACTCGGATGCGCAGACCCTCGCGGAGATCAGCGATGAGGCTTCCTCGGCGATCTCGGAAACCCGCGAGATTTCCTACAACCTTCGCCCGTTTCAACTCGACAGGCTCGGATTAACCAAGGCCATCGAAGCCATGGTCCGCACCACGCGCATCGCATCCGGCATCGGCTTTACTTCAGAGCTGGACAATATCGATGACGTTTTTCCTGAGGATTTGCGCATCAACTTTTACCGCATCGTTCAGGAATCACTGGGCAACATAATGAAGCACGCACAGGCGACAGAAGTAAACGTCCGCGTCAAACGGAGCATCGAGAATGTAATTCTGACCATCGAAGACAACGGCCGCGGATTCACACCCGACGAACGAAGCCCCCTGTCCTCACACAGCGGCTTCGGGCTGACGGGCATGGGCGAGCGGGCCAGGCTCCTTGGCGGTGAGCTCAAAGTACGGTCGACCCCGGGGAAGGGTACGACAGTACTGTTCGAAATTCCATTGAGACAAAAGCAACGTGGATAAATGAGTCAATCCTGTCGCCTTGGCGGTTGTGGTACCGTGGGATGGCAAATCTCGATTGAGGAATCAGCCCTTGGACGAAGGGATTCACATTCTGATTGCAGACGACCATCCGCTGATGCGGAGGGGGTTGAGGCTCAGTGTCGAAGAGGATCCGGGCTTGAAAGTAGTTGGCGAAGCTTCCGATGGAGAAGCGGCTTTGGCGCTCATTACCAAGCTTCAACCACACGTTGCGCTGCTCGATATTGAGATGCCGAAGCTTGACGGGCTAGGCGTCGCGCGGGAAGTGGTCAAGCGCGGGCTGAAGACAGAGATCGTTATCCTCACCTTGCATTCGAATCAGGACCTCTTCCGCAGCGCCATGGACCTGGGATGCAAAGGCTACATTCTCAAGGACAGCGCGGTCCAGGAGGTGGTGGCCGGCATTCATGCCGTGGCCTCGGGACGGCCCTATATCAGTTCGGCTATCACCACGGACCTGTTGCACAACCGCAATCAAGCCGATCCCAAATCAAGCTCTGCGTTGACCAGCAATCTCACGCCCACCGAGCTCCGCATCATGAGGCTGATCGCCAGCGGCAAAACCAGCAAAGAGATCGGTGCTGATCTTTCTATTCACTACCGGACCGTAGAGAACCACCGGACCAATATCTGCCGCAAACTTGAACTGGATGGCGAAGGCGCAAATGCGCTTCTTCGATTTGCTCTGCAAAACAAGAACATTCTCTAGCCTGGATTTCTCACAGACCTGCCTCTCTCTACCCGCAACAAATGCCTCTCTGTACTGGTAACAAATGATGGGTGCCCCATTCAAGCCGTATTTTGGCTTGAGTGGGATACCACGGACATCGACCGCTGACTACACAGGGTGTAGATGATCATGGACCTGGGGATCCGTTGCAGTAGAGAAAGCTGCCGGTCCAGCGCGGTGGAATCCCACTCAAGCCAAAACCGAGCTTGAATGGGGCACCCGTCATTTGTTGCGCGTAGAGGCTAGCGCTCATCGCGCCATCCCTCCACATTCAGTACCGTGTGGAACTACATGGGTCTCCGTGTAGCACCCTCTATTTTTATCTCCCCAGGCCTTTCGTACTCTGGCATCGACAACAACGAGCCCATTGATTTTAGCGCTGACCGAAGCCCAAAAGTGCCTCCGGCGGAGCGCTCCGTTGTGGCCAAAATCCAGACTTCGAGGACAAGATGCAAATACGAAATTGGACATCCGGTAGACAGATCGACAAATGGAAAACCGCTTCCTTCTGCTACCTGGTTGTGTTTTATCTACTCTCTTTCACCATTGCGCTTCAGGCTCAGTCGTCATCTGCGTCACAAACCTCCGTGCCTGACCTGGCAATCGCAGGAACGATCCGGCGAGTGATCACGGCGAACGCAGCGGGCGCGCCGGCCGGCATTCAAGTTGTCGTAGATGCTCCGCAAGGATCGTTTACAGCGAGTCTCGGGCCCAATCTCAGCCGCGATGTGCAACAGAGCTTGTCCTCAGGCGCGCCGGTTCAGATATCAGGAGCGATGCAAGCGATCGACGGCAAAGAATACTTCCTGGCTCGCACACTCACCATCGACGGCAACCATGTTGTCATCCGCAACCAATACGGATTTCTCGTCCATACACCGTCGCGCTCACGCGTAGCCGGAAACAACTCTGCTCTCTATAGGAGTGCAAAATGAAACTGCACTATTTTTCTTATCTTGTTGCTGCCACTGCTCTCGTGATGGGGATCGCCGGCTGTAGCAGCGGTTCTAACCCTCCACCTCCCCCAACTATTTCGGTAACGCTCAGTCCCCAGCCACCGTCGTCGATCAATGCCGGCTCGTCGGCCAGCCTGACCGCGGTCGTCAGCAATGACAGCGCCAATGCAGGCGTGAAATGGTCTGTTTCCTGCGGCGCTTCGGCCTGCGGCAGTCTTTCTGCTACCTCGACTGCCAGCGGTGCGGCTACTCAATATTCCGCTCCCACCACGGTTCCCAACCCGGCTACCGTGACTGTGACCGCAACGTCGGTGACAGACTCAACCAAGGCGGCCACGGCCACGATTACTATTTCGAAGCCGGGTGCACCCATAACCGTCACGTTGAACTCTCCGCCTGCTTCACTTGTATCGAGCGCAACCGCTGCATTGATTGCCACGGTCAGCAACGACAGCGCAAATGCCGGAGTTACATGGTCGGTCACCTGCGGAAGCGCCCAATGCGGCAGCTTTAACCCAACCACTACGCCTAGCGGCACCGCGACTACCTATACTGCTCCTGCAGCTCCCCCTTCCCCGGCTACGGTCACCGTCAAGGCAACGTCCGTCACGGATACGACCAAGTCGGCCTCGGCGAGCATCACGATCACGGCTCCGCCGCCGGTGCTTGCCGACGGCAGTTATGCCTTTCATCTGTCCGGCCAGGATGCTTCTGGTTATTACTTCGTTGCGGGTGCGTTCACTGTAGCTAACGGCGTTATTACGGCGGGCGAACAAGACGCCGTGGATGATAACGGCAACTATCAGAACAGCCTGATTTCTTCCCAATCGAGTCTAAGCTTGGCCAATGGAAATATTCAGGTGGTTCTGAATACCGGGAATTCCAATCTGGGTGTGAACGGTCTCGAAACGTTCCGGGGTACCGTTGTATCCGGCGCTCGTGTATTGATCACTCAGTTCGATACATTCGCAACCGCCAACGGCTCCATCGATCTGCAGACGAGCACGGCTGCCCCAGCTGGTGGGTATGCCTTCAATGCCGGTGGCGTCGATGGGAACAGCCCACAGAATACATTTGCGGTTGGAGGCATTCTCAATATCAGTGGTTCCTCAATCGTAGTGGGGAACAGTGTATTCGACTACAACGATGGAGGAAGCGTTGCGCAAGACCAGAGTTTTGCCTCCGGCACTGTCGGCGCACCAGACGCGTCCGGCCGCGTTGTCTTCACTTTGAATCCAAGCGCTGGCTCCGGCCTTCCCTCGTTTGCGCTTGTTGGATACACAGTCAGCGCGAACCAGATTCAGCTTGTGGAGACCACGGATAGTCTGGGTGGCGATATTGGCGGCACAGCTCTGGGCCAGGGATCCAATACGGGCCAGTTCAACCAGGCAGGTGTTCTCGGTAGCTCCTATGTTTTCGGAGCGAACGGTCAGGATGCCTTCAACCCCAATAGCACCGTCTTTCAGATGGCTGGCGCCCTTGGGCTAAACGCCGGCGGCGCAGTCTCAGGTTCCATTGGACTCAACGATCTGTCTTTGCACATCGGCTCTCAGGTCACAAGCGGCACTTACAGCGTCGATCCTACTGGCCGTGTCACGCTCAATGTGATCGTGACTGTCTCCCCGGCCAATCAAGCTCCATACACCCTTCCCTTTGCCTTTCAGCTCTACCTGGACGGCAATGGAAACGCGTTGGAACTTGGAGTAGACGGTTCTCAAATTACCTGGGGCCCCGCGTACCTGCAGAATGCTCCAGGGAGCGATTTCGAGGGAGGCTTTGCGCTGAACGCGTACGGCTTCAGTAACTTCAACATGCTCCCCGCCTGGACTGCCACTGGTCCGATAACGGTAACCTCCGATGCATTCACCGGAATCACCGACATGAGTGTGCAAAACAGCACCAACTCTGCCTCGGCTGTTTCACCAGGGATTACCCTCTCTGGTTCTGAGCTGAACTCTACCGGGCAGCTGAACCTTACCGGCCTCAGTGCCACGCTGAATCCGCAGGCTCAATCCAGTTTCGGCTACTTCATCATCGATAGCCAGCGAGTCCTGGCCATCGAGCTGGATGGTCAACAAACGGGTCTGATGATGCTCGAGCAAGTGCAGCCCTAATCAACAATGCCACAAACCCTTCATCCGGCGAGCGCCAGGCGCCTCGCCGGGTGAAGACCACCCTTCTTCACCAGAACTCAGCCGCGATAATCTGCGGATGGCCGGCACGTCCTCCGATGACCTCGGTCTCTACCACTGCTTCCATATTCATACTCCGCCAGTTGCGCGGAGCGTGGCGCGCAAGCTGGGTCATGTACGCAGCAGAGCTGACAAATTTGCTGGCGCTTTCAGTGCCGCCTGATCCCAGCCCGGCGATGACCATCACCTCCCCATCCGTCATATTGGCGTGAAAGCGGGCGATGATGGCATAGTCATGGGTCAGCGCGCTGACGGGTTTGTGAAAGTCCACCGTCCAGGGAGAACCCGGCTGATTCTTGCGATCCGCAATTTGCAAAACCTGTGGAGCCGCCGTGTCGTCGCTATCGCCAACCCATCCCTCGCTCGCCGACCTTAGAGAGAACCGAAGAGGACTAAGAATGCGAAGCGTCCAGGGATTATTGAATCCTCCTACCAGGATGGTCGGGCCCTTGCGCAGATCAGACAAGGAAGTAGAGCTCACGCCGGTGATCTGATAAAGGTGATGATGCGCATCGAGCACGTTGGTTAGGTGAGCCATGGCAATGGCGTCCGCAAGCTCCAACTCGCTGGCGGAGCTATGCTGGTATACGCTAAACGGCGGCGGGTTTTCCGTGTGCGCTCCTACGTGCGGCTGGCCAACCACCAGCAGAACCGGAGCCGGCGAATTGAGCAGCGGATACCACATCTGGGTTCGCTGATCTTTGGCTTGCCAGGAAGACGCGAAAAGCAGCAGCGCCGCCCCTGCCAGTGCAATCGTTATCAGGGCCAGCGTCCAGACTTGCCATGTCCACCTTCGCTTCGCCGTACCGGGCAGCGGTTCCGTCGTTTCCAGCGATACCTGGAGCGGAGCGCTGGCTGCAAACAGGCCCTCTGGCTCCTTTGTTTCAGCCGCGATGGGGGCACCTGGGTAGAACTCCGGCACATAAGACCCAGGCCGAAGATCGATGTACATCTCTTCCCCGGCGCCCTCTTCATGGTAGAACTGCGCAATGCGCTTGCGAATTTCACCCGCGGTCACGCGAACAATCGGATCCGCGTTGGCATCGTAGTCCGGCGGACGGTGGAAGACCGCCATCCCCAGAACCCGCTCTTTCAATGAATCTGCGTTGCCCGCCAGGGTCTCCCGAATGATGTACTCCAGCAGTGCCGGGTAGCGCTTGCTGTTACAAAAGTGGTGGCTGTTGAGCAGCCGATCCATCTGCCGCAAAACTGCGGCGCGCTCTGCTTCCGTTGTCGGCATCCAGGGTGTTTCGGCGCGTGCACTTGACTGCATCCGGAGCTCTCTTCAAATTGCGTATGAATAGTAGATCCCCCTGCGATCTTCTGTCACCCTCCGAATTGGGACGTATCATACCCCCTCTCGCAGCCGGCAGAACCCCTTCGGATCCGCGGACCCGCTTGCGGCCGAACCATGGCCGTTTCTTTGCCGGTAAGCCTAATCCCTTGCCCGCCAACAACATGGATTGCTCATCCTGCTTCCGCTTGGGTCCTGGCGAGCCCCGGCCGAGCCACAACTCCTACCAGCGCCCGGATTCGGGCCTTCTTAACGGTATGGTACTTGCCCTCTTATCCTCCGGCAGATAAGGTGCTCCAGAATTCTCAACAGGTTCCGGATTGCGCGTGCGCCGCGGCGGAAATGGGCGTGTTAAGCACCAAAGAGACCGGCGGCGTCCGGGCCAGACCTACAGGCGGGGTTACACAGAGCATAAAGCCTGCTGTTTTTGAACGACGTTTACCGGAGGTCATCATGAAGAAAGCACCTACGTGGGCGATACACGCCAGATCCCTATTGCGCTGTCTCGGAGTGTTGGTATCGATTCTGGCGCTGAGTCTTACCGGTTTCACCCAGGTGGAACGCGGCTCCATTACCGGCATTGTTACGGATTCGAAGGGAAGCGCCATTCCCGACGCGACCGTGCGCGTGACGGAGGACACCACCAACCAGACCATCACGCTCCAAACCGATACCGCCGGCGAATATACGGCCCGAAACCTCAATCCGGGCTCCTATACCATCCAGGTCGAGAAGGCTGGGTTTGAGTCCCAGGTCAACAAGGGCTTCACCATTCAAGTCTTTCAAGCCGCGCGCCTCGACGTCACTTTGAATGTGGGAACGGTCACTGAGTCCGTCCAGGTGACCAGCGCCCTGCCTTTGCTGCAGAGTGAAAATGCTTCCGTAGGGCAGGTGATTTCAACCCGGGCCATCAATGAATTGCCCTTGAACGGCAGGAATATGGCGCAACTGGCCATCATCGCGCCCGGCGTCACCGGCCTGAACTACGCCCAAACCGGCACCATTGCCTCCGGCGTACGGCCGGACGAACTGCGCCCTGGGGGGACTACCATCGAGGCCAACGGCGCCCGCGATAACGCCAACAAGGTGCTGCTCGATGGCATCGACAACACCGAGATGATCGCGGAAACCTTTATCGTTCGTCCCAGCGTCGACGGCATGCAGGAGTTTGCCGTGCTCACCAGCAACGTCGGCGCCCAATTCGACCGGGGAATGGGTGCAATCGTGGTTACCAGTACCCGTTCCGGATCGAATGAGTTTCACGGTTCCGGATATGAGTTTTTGCGCAACTCCTACGTCGACGCCAAGAACTTTTTTGTCCGGCCCGGCGCACCCAATCCTCCTTACCGGCTCAATGATTTCGGGGGCAGGCTGGGGGGACCGATCGTGCACAACAAAACCTTCTTCTTCGTGAACTATGAAGGCTATTTTGAGCGGGCGGCATCCACCCTGATTTCCAGTGTGCCTACGCTTGCCGAGCGGCAGGGAAACTTTTCCGGGGTCACCAAGATCTACGATCCCTTGACCACCACCGCTTCGGGGTCGACCTATACCCGCACTCAGTTCCCCAACAATATGATTCCCGCGGCGCGTTTCGATCCCATCGCATACCAACTGGTGAACTTATATCCCGCGCCGCAAACCTCCGCTCTTTCCAATAACTACACCTCCTACCCCCTCAAGTTAAGCGACGACAATCGGGGCGACGTCCGCATCGATCACCAGATCACAGCCAGCCAGAGTTTCTTTGCCCGCTACTCCATCGACGATACGCAGATTGACATGCCGAATACTTACAACAACGTGATCGGCGGCAATGAAAACTCCTTCTCCGGCCACCAGGCAGACCGCGGCCAGCAAGGAGTGCTGTCCTATAGCAAGGTAATTACCCCGAGTATCATTGCGGAGTACCGGTTCGGATTCAATCGATACACCAGCTTCCTTATCGCTCCCGTGTTAACCGCCCCTGTCTTTTCGGAGATTGCGGGTGGCGGCCCGAATCCTGGCTACCAACCGGTAGCGGCCGCGAGACGGGGGAACTCGGCTCCGATTATCAGCCCATCCGGATTTGGGGGCTTGGGCAATTCCCGGGGCGAACCACAGATCCGCCGTGAGCATGGGATAGAAAACGTTGGCAACGTCTCCTGGCTGAAGGGAACACATAGCTTCAAGTTTGGTGTGGATGTCATCAATCACTTGATCAGCGAGAGCGATACGCCCCCGTCGCAAAGCGCTTTCGGCCGGTTCAATTTCGATGGCAATTTCACCAACAACCCGGCGGCTCCCACCGGCACGGGGAATGCCATGGCTTCGATGTTGCTGGGATATCCGACCCAGACGGCGAAGGACTACTTCATTCCCGGTACGGCCCATGTGCTTTCTACCGAATTTAACTATTACGCCCTCGACGACTGGCGCATTACCCGTAAGTTGACGCTCAACCTCGGCCTGCACTACGAGATCGACACGCCTTATCATGAGGCCCACAACTACTGGGTCAACTTCAACACCGTAACATCGGCAGTCGAAATCGCGGGTCAAAACGGGGTACCCAAGGCAGCCGGCTGGAACACCGATTACGGTTCCGTGGGGCCGCGCATAGGATTTGCTTATAGCCCCGACCCCAAGACGGTGATTCGTGCCGGCTATGGCATCTTTTACGATCCCCAAACGCAGGCGGGGACAACGATCCGGCAACAACGGCAGTGGCCGTTCGATCTGATCTACATCATTACTCCTGGAAGCTTGTTTCCGCAGAACACCGTTTCTCAGGGGTTTGTGTCGATAGGGGACATTCCGCCCAGCGTTCTCAACAACCCTTATGGGACGCTCAAAGGAATTGCGCCCAATTTCAAGAACGCCTCCGGCCAGCAGTACAACCTGAGCGTGCAGCGGCAGTTGACCGGGCGCTCGACCTTAACTGTCAGCTATGTGGGTTCCGACGGCCGCCATTTATCCTGGACCAATCCTATCGATCAACCCTCTCCCGGACCGGGAAATATCCAGGCGCGGCGTCCGTACAATGTGCTGTATCCCAATGTGACCGCAATCTCCTTTTTGGAGTCAGTGGGAACCTCAAACTACAACTCACTGCAAACAAGCTTTCAGCAGCACCTCACGAATGGCTTCTTTCTCACCGCCAACTACGTGTGGTCGCACGCCTTCGACAACGCCTCCTTCGATGGAGGAGCGGATGGTCCCGTACCTCAGGATCCCACCAATCGTAATGCCGACTGGGCCAGCTCAGACAGCGACATCCACAACAGGGTGAGTATCTACGGAACCTACGAACTGCCCTTCGGACCTGGGAAGGCGTATCTCAACGGCAACTCCATAGTGGATCGTTTCCTCCTCGGAGGATGGCAGCTGAACGGAATCTTTGCCGGGCAATCCGGTTTGCCATTCACCGTTACCACCAGCGGCACGGCGACCAATACCGGCGCATCCGCCAGCCGCGCCAACGTGGTCCCTGGAGCACCCCATTATCCTGCCAACAAGACGGTCAGTCAGTGGTTCAATCCGGCGGCCTTCTCCGTGCCGACTGCTTACAACTGGGGTAATTCCGGGAGGAACATCCTGCGCGGACCGGACGAAATCAATCTCGATTCCTCCGCGGAAAAGAAGTTTCCCATTACGGAAAGAGTAAACCTGCTCTTTCGCTTCGAAGCGTTTAACATGTTCAATCATCCTCAATTCCAGATTCCTGCCGGCGTGATCGCCCAGGGCGGGGTGGGAAGCATCACCAGCACGTCGAATACGGCGCGGCAACTGCAGGTCGCGCTCAGGTTAACCTTCTGAGACCTGTATATCCAGATAGCAAACGAGGCCATCCATGCCCATCGCGTTGACGCCTAGCCTTTTGGCGCGAAGAAAATCTTTGCTGCTCTTCGCGCCGCCTCCATCTCCCGATACCATCGCCACCGGCCCGGATCCAGTATCGGAAATTCGTGCCTTCCAGATGGGCTCTCCCGGTTCCGCTAATTCCCACGTGGTCCTCCAGGTTCGCACCCAATCCGGCTTGGTGGGCTATGGGGAGTGCAATACCCTTTCCGCGTCTGACCTCAAAGCAACCAGCCAGGCCGTGGTAGGGCACGCGCCGTCGGCCTACCAGGCTTTGGATGGGCTGGTGCCCCAGGCGGTACGCGGAGGTCTGAACATTGCCTTACTCGACATCGTAGGCAAAGCCACCAAGGCGCCGATCTACCGCGTGCTCGGCGGCCCAACCCGCAACAAGGCGCGGGCCATCACGCGGCTCAACGGATCGTCGGACGAGGCCCTGGAGAGCGACCTTGAGAAGCAGCTCACCGCGGGATTCCATGCCTTCCTCATCCCGGTCCCCCTGCCCACTGCCCGCAATCAGGGCAGCGAGTTTGTTCGCGTTGCCGCCGCGCGCCTCAAAGCGATGCGTACCTCTGCCCCCAATGCCGATTTCGCTTTTGAAGCCCATGCTCAACTTACCCCCGCAGACGCGGCCAGCCTCGCCGCGCAGGTGGAGGGCATGCATCCGCTTTGGTTCGACGAACCTTGTCCGGTTTCCAATCTGGAGACGATTCGCAAAATCTCAGAGGAAACCGTCGTCCCCCTGGGTTTCGGGCGCACCATCTCCGATCCTGGAACCTTTCAGGATCTGCTGCGTGAGGGCCTGGTCGATCTGCTTCGACCCGACCTTCTCACCCACGGCATCAGCGGAGTTCGCCGCTTATCGGCCATGGCGGAGACCTACTACGTGGATGTTGCCCCATGGCATCAAGGCGGAGCGATTGCCCATGCCGCGGCACTCCATGCTGCCGCCAGCATGCCCAACTTCTTCATCGCTCAATCACCCGGCTCGGGTGTTGGGGCGGCGCCCATCGATGGATTCTTCGCCCTCCCGAAGGGCCCAGGATTAGGCATCGAGGTCGACGAAAAAACCTTCGAAGGGAATCGAATCGCATGAATCGAAGAAAGTTTCTTGGCGCAGCAGCAATGATGGCGGCAGCAGTACCTGGCTCCCGAATAGGTGCCGCAGTGGGCAGCTCCCAGCTGATTGATTCCTGTGGCTGCGATCCCTTTCTCGGTCAAGCGAGAGACGCTTCGTACGCCATCGATCCCAATGGTCCAACGCTGGCCAGCGACGCGTTTCGCGACCTTAGCTCCGGCATCAAAATCACCAACGTTAAAGTCTTTGGAGTTTCTCTCACCCCCAACTCCGATCGCCCCTACGTCTTCGTCAAATTGGAAACCAACCAGCCGGGCTTGATCGGTTGGGGTGAAGCCACGCTCGAGGGCAAAGCCCAGTCCACCATGTCCTGCGTCGAAGACTTTCGCGACTTCCTGGTTGGCAACGATCCCATGCAGGTCGAGCATCTGTGGCAATCGATGTATGTGCATACGTTCTACCGTGCCGGCCCGTTGATTGGCTCTGCGATGTCTGGGATCGATCAGGCGTTGTGGGATATTCGCGGCAAAGCCCTGGGCGTCCCTGTTTATCAACTCCTGGGCGGTCCTTACGATCAACGCGGTATACGCGGTTACTACCACGTAGAAAACATTCGCACGGCGGAAGATCTGGCCCACCTGCGCGAGACCGCACTGCACGACGGAGTCTCTTGTCTCAAGATCGGGCTAGCCGATCACGACTACGAATGGATCGAGACCAATGCAAAACTCGATCGCGCGGTCAAACATATGCAGCGGGTGCGCGAAGGCCTGGGTGACTCTATCGACATAGCCGTGGATTTTCATGCCAAGATGGGTCCCGCGGTCGCCTCCATCCTCATCAAAGAAGTGGAACCGCTGCATCTGCTCTTTGTCGAGGAGCCATGCCCCCCTGAGAATGCTGGGGCCATGGCGCGTATCGCCCGCCACTCTACCACGCCCATCGCCACCGGCGAGCGTCTGGTTGCGGCGTACGGCTGTCGTGAGCTGATCGAAATGGGAGCGGTCGACATTCTCCAGACCGACATCAATCACGTCGGCGGCATCTCCGCACTCTGGAAGGTCGCGGCGATGGCGAACATCTCCAACATCTCCATGGCGCCTCACGCCTGCGAAGGACCCATCGGGGGTTTGGCAACCTTGCACGTCGATTCTGCCATGCCTAACTTTCTGGTCCAGGAAATCTGCAGCTTTGTAAAACCTGGAGACAAAGAGAAAATTTGGGCGGAATGGTTTGGTTTTCCCGCCATGCGCATGGTGGATGGACGTGTTCCTCTGCCGTCGAAACCAGGCTTGGGCTTCGAGCTAAGCGAAGCCTCCTTGAATAAGTATCCCTTCGGAGGCACCAAACCGATGGAGTTCGTTTGGCACCAGGACGGTTCAGTCGCGGCGTTATAGAGTCAGTGAGTAAGGAAGGATGGTCCTCCTGAATATCAATAGCAATCCATGGTCTCGCCGGCGTTTTGTCAAGATGGCGCTCGCTCTGCCCGTGGCTGGGCTTTTCTCGCGCCTGCGAGCATTCGCTGCGCCGCACACCAATCGCGTGAAGATCACCGACATCAAGGTGATGCAGATCCAAAAAATCGCCGGCAATTCTCTCATCAAGATCGAGACCGACAGCGGCCTGGTTGGCTATGGCGAAGCCGGTGTCAGCGGCCCCATGGGGCGCGCCCGCATCGACGCCCCGATTCCGCTCCCAGGCGGGGTCGAGGGAATCGGTAGGATGCGCGACCTGCTGATCGGCAAGGACCCTCTCGCCATTGAGGTTCATTTCCAAAATATGACCTCGCTCATGCATTACTACATGGCCAATATTCCCACCGTGAGTGGCATCGATATTGCGCTCTGGGACCTCGCGGGCAAGATCACCGGCCTCCCTGTCTACAGTCTGCTGGGCGGTCCGTTTCGCGACTCTATCCGCATGTATTCCCACGGAGACGGCGTGAATATGATCGACAAGGGATCATGCCGCGCCTTTGCCGACCGCGTAAAGGCCATGCCGGAAGGCTTTAACGCCTTCAAGTTTGGCGGCCTTGGCGTCCCGTCGGCCCGTTTTGCGCCGACCCTGGATCAGTCGCAGATACGTTATATCGCGCAGGGCTACAGCAATATCCGGGAAGCTCTGCCGGACAACATTGAAATCGCGTGCCATTGCCACGACGAATTCGACGAGCCAAGCGCCGTGGCCGTCGCCAAAGCGGTGGAGCCGATCAACCCCATCTTCATTGAGGATCTTCTCTTCCCCACCTTCTCCCCGGCCTGGATGTCGGTTCGCCGCCAGGTGCGTGTGCCACTCCTCACCGGCGAAAAGCTGGAGCTGCTGGACGGCTTCAAGCCCTTCATTGACAACGAGGCGGTGGATATTATCCACCCCGACCTCTCCTTTGCCGGAGGATTTACCGGGGTTAAGAAGATCGCAGCCTATGCCTATCTTGCCCGTATGCCGGTTGCCTTGCACAACGTAGGGTCGCTGATCCTTACTTGTGCGAATGCGCACTTCGGCGCATCCATTCAGAAC
Source organism: uncultured Acidobacteriaceae bacterium (assembly GCA_963785315.1). GTDB lineage: Bacteria > Acidobacteriota > Terriglobia > Terriglobales > Acidobacteriaceae > PALSA-350. The sequence goes on from CAWAUX010000005.1 coordinate 1,154,871, forward strand.
TTCTACCGTTCCGAAAGTCAGCTCGGCGAGCATGGCAACTACATCTATGGCATGTCCACCACGCCGCTCGAAGTGAGGGATAGCCACCTTAAAGTCCCGACCGGCCCCGGCCTCGGACTCGATATCAATCCCGATTTTCTCAAGCAGAATCTCTCCGAAGGAGAGGTTTACTGGGGATAACTTAGTCGACGGGTCGGGTGCCGTTGTTCCGTTAATTTGGGCGGCTTCGGGACTGATCGGACAGTTTCGGTGACGGACAGTTTCCGGGACAATTTGGCAAACTCGACCCTGGCAGTCACCGAACTGCTAGTGCTTCCAGTGTTTGTAATTGTCCTGATAATCCTTGAGCCGTACCACATCGTCGCTGAGCACCGCCCGGTCGCGGGGCGCCAGGCGCTGATCATCGGATGATTTTCGGATGGAGTCGATAACGTCGTTTAATGTGCCATTATCGAACTGGCCCCGATCGAGCTTGGCTTGCAATTCCGTCAGCTCCTCCTTGGTCTTATCCAGACGTGTATTTTCTTTTTCGCTTGCTCCTCGACTCCAGACATGGTCCAGGTCTGATCGTACCTGGGTAAACAACTGAGACCGCCACTGCTCCCCTTGGTAGCGTGTATCGCGATTGGCGTACCAGTCCTGAGCGGCGCCGCTCAAAGTCACGAATGCCGCCAGAACCAGCCCTGCTGTGATGTTCCGTTTCATGATCCAACCCTCGGGGTGGCGATTATCGGAGCCATAAGCGAGCGAGCATCCACGCACGCTGGCTTCCCTCCCCCGCCACTCTCACATGGATGTCAGCAAGCGGTTTTGGTTGCCTTATCCATGGTTCTCTCTTGGAACTATGGTTTGTCCCTCACCCAAACGGGACGCTCCCCTTGCCATCCCAGGGAGTACCGCAGCGGAAAATAAGGAAAAGTGCGCGATAAGCGCGATAAGAGCGATATCATGCGGCGCCAATACAACAAGGCAGAGCGCCTCGCCCTACAGGGACTTCAAATGATGGAATCTTCGTCGAACCAGCCCAGGGCGGGGATACTCTCAGCATTCATTGCCCTCACGTTTGCACGCTGCTCACGGGGACACTGCGGGGAGGGGCTGATGAACGCAAAGCAAGCGGTTGCATTCGCAAACAAAAACTTCGAATCAGAATCTTCCGCCAACGGGTTCGCGTTGGAATCGCTCGGGTTCGCCGAGTGGAAGACCGGAGCGTCACAGGATGGGGAGAGAACCATGCTGCAAGCTCTCCAGATACTACGCACAAGGCTGCCAGCTAACGATCCTCGTCTGGCGGGGGTCATGTCGCAATACCGGTCCTACTTGATCGAGGCACGCCGGCCGGCGGAAGCACAAGAGATCGACAAACAATTAACCAGGATAACCAGCCAGGCCGGAGTTTACTGTCAGGGGTGCACGATAAGCTTCCACTCTTTAGCGAATGCCTGGCGATAGATTCAGCTACGGTGACAGAAAGGAACTGCATGTGTATCGCAATCGTGGGGGGTGCTTCCCTTCCTCCGGTGCACGATTATACTGTCCTCAATTCGCTGAGGGAGGCTCGATGTGATCAATCACCAGCACTTGCACCGGGCCCTTGCCGGACTCAAGCTTGAGGCCGAGTTGGTCCTGAATGGCCGTGAACAGGCCGGGCGGGGCGTTGGGATCGGTATCGCCGTTCACAAGTGGAGCGGATGCATCATCAGGTGTCCAGCGGAGAAGCAGATCATAGCGGCCTGTCAGGCCCGTGTTGTTCACGACTACCCGGCCCTGCGAGTGCGCAAGTTCGCGCGCGAGCAGGGCGATGGTGTCGTCGCTGCCCTGGATGTGAAGGCGCGAGCGACCGGCATCGATGGTCGTGCCGCCGTAGCTGGAGGGTTGGAACTTCGGGCCGCCTTTGGCGAGAACCAGATTGTAGACCGGAAGCACGCGCGTCTCTTCGTGGGTGGTGAGGGAGAAGCGCTCCTTGAGCAATTCCCGCACCATCAACCGTTTCTGCTGTGCGGCATCTCCGTCCGGCATGGCCTTCAGCCGCGCATCCACCTCGGGGCTGGACTTGGCATTGATGTCGTACATCGCCGAATCGAGCCACCCGGGACCGCCGACAATCTGGGACTTCGGGAGATTGTAGGCATACTGGATCAGGTCGCGGATGGAGAGATTGCCGGTGCGGAAGTGGCTCTCGTGAATATCGTTCCAGATGTGATTATGTCCGTCCGGCGAATGAGCCGACAGATGAACGGACGCTACGTCGAAGATGGGTGTAGCAGTGGGATGGTTTACCGGCGGCGCAACGGATTGCGGCTCAGGCGCGCCGGTCTGGGCGAAGAGGACTCCCCAACCATGCTCCCTCGCCCCAGAAGCGGTTCCCCCAATTATGCTGACTGTCGCCAACGTAATTAGGGTGACGCGTGGCATACGCATCGAGGCCATGAGAAATTGTACGACGGCCGCGCGTCGGGGGCTCCTGTTAGGCATTCATTCTCGAGCCTGGCTCATATTTCGCAGGTGGCTGCAGTTAGCACCACCGGGTCTCTCGAGCTTCTCTCAGCGGAGCGTCTCACAAATTGATCGCCTGACACAGCGCTTGTGGCTTTATTGATTTTTCGCGCGAATTGTCATCCCGGCCGCAGCGCAGCGTAGTGGGGACCTGCTGTTTGCTTCTGCCCATTCGATCCAGCGGCCCCTAACAGAAGTCACCACCCTCCACTTGTCATCGGTGCCGGCCTGCATATGGTCGGGCTTGCGTCCGCCCATTCGTTTGGTCCGTTAACGCGTTTTGCGTATGGAGCTAAATTTACTGCGAAACGCATCTCGAAGCACGTTGTAGCCAAACCCGTGCTTCGGCTACTTGGGAGTCTTGACGGAACGGCCAAGAAAGCCAAACAGCAAGTGAAGTACAGCAAGTGCCAACGCTCCAAGAAAGGCCGCTTTGAAGCTTGTGACGGCGAAACCCGGCACAAAGCGGCTTGAGAACCAGAGAATGACTGCGTTGATAACCAGGAAAAAGATTCCGAATGTCAGGATGCCGAGCGGCAGCGTGATGATCTTGAGCAGGAGGCCGAGTGTTGCATTGAAGAGTCCGATTACGATCACAGCAATCAAGGCGGAAACGACGCTGCCGACCTGGAATCCGGCCACGAAATGCGACACAATCAGCAGAGCCACAGCATTCAAAATCCAGTGCAGAAGCAAACGAAGCATATCCACTTCCTTTCAGCCTTAGAGGCTAAACCCGTGGTTCCCAATTTCTGTACGCCACACAAGCATAGCGGAAACCTGGTAAGCCCGGGCGGAATGGGTGGTCTGGGCGGGCGTGATTCTCAGAAAGAACGGGTGCGAGGGCCTCTCTGCAATTGAAGTTCTAGTACCTCCATCTCAAATCCAGCGTGCAGCTCGACTTAACACGAGGGCACTCGCCGAGTAGACGGTGGTTCGACCTGCAGGGTCGTAACTGCGCCGCCACCAGCAGTCCTGCACCCTGCAGTCGATTTGGTTTCAATTCAGGCTGGTTCCTTATTTGTTCAGTTATATTTCTCAACCTGACGCCGCTGTAGATTTAGAAGCGGCTCATACTCCACTTAGCCAAGTTACCTATAGACCGTGCACGACACGGCAGTAACTGGTCGCGAGGGTACGGGAGCGCTGTTCCACACCTCGTCTTCTCTTGTGGTTGAGAACTTAACAGTGCATGCTCGGGAAAGCTGACGCACGATCCCCCTGGCAGCACCTTAAGTCTTGGGAGATTTTGCCATGGCTAGTGCAAGCGACCAACTGTCTGCGCACACTGCAGCCACTTCTGAACACCGCTTCCTCGAACTGAGCGTAGTGATACCCACCTACAAAGAGCGACCGAATATCGCTCCGCTTCTCGCCGCTCTCGAAAGCTCCCTGCAGGGTCTCAATTGGGAGGTCATCTTCGTGGACGATCACTCGCCGGATCATACCGCCGATGCAGTCCGCGAGCTCGCGCTGGTCAACCCAAGGGTGAGGATCATCGAGCGCATCGGGCGACGCGGGCTGTCTTCCGCATGCATCGAGGGAATGATGGCAAGCCCCGCTCCCTGCCTTGCAGTCATGGATGCTGATATGCAGCATGACGAAACAGTATTGCCGGAAATGTTTCGTCTCTTGCAATCGAGGAGTCTCGACGTCGTCGTCGCCAGCAGAAGAACCACAGGCGGAAGCATGGGCGAATTCGCCAGGAAGCGCATTCGCTTGAGCAACCTTGGCTCTCGCGTCAGCAGACTGGTCTGCCACTGCGAGGTGACCGACCCCATGAGTGGCTTTTTCATCGTAGACAGCCGCTTTTTCAGGGCCTCGGCGCCACGCCTCACCGGTACCGGTTTTAAACTTCTCGTCGACATCCTGGCCTCCAGTCCAGCTCCACCCTGGATAGCTGAGGTGCCCTACCGATTTCGTAATCGACTCGCCGGAGAGAGCAAGCTCGATGTGAATGTAGAGCTGGAATATCTCTTTCTGATTGTCGATAAGCTGTTGGGCCGCTATCTCCCGACTCGATTCGTGCTCTTTCTCGGCGTGGGCTCACTCGGCCTTTTGATTCACTTATCGATCCTGGGAGTGTTCCATACCTTCGCACCCGCTGCATTTGCAGCCGGGCAGGTGGTCGCAACGCTGAGCGCAATGATGTTCAATTTCTTCCTGAACAACCTGGTGACCTTCCGGGATCGCAGGCTGAAAGGGATGGCGCTGCTGCGTGGACTCTTCGTCTTCTACAGTGCCTGCACACTGGGTGTGCTGATCAATTTGAGTTTCGCGGACCGCCTGTTCGCTGCGGGCCTGCCCTGGTACCTCGCCGGAATTTGCGGGGTGGCGATCAGTTCTGTTTGGAACTACGGCGTAAATACGATCGTAACCTGGCGGCGCACACGAGAATCTACGGTCGAGGCTGCCACCCCGCCGCAGCGGCGCAGGGAACTTTTCCGCAGAACCATTCCCGAAAGACCGTAGCCGGCACGCGGCTTTGCAGATCATGGACACGATCGAGGTCGAACGAGTGCGCCACCACCCAGACGGACTGATTCGCCTGGATCGCTTGCAAGATCTCGGGTTCTGAAATCGACGCGACATGAAGTCTTTTCGCCGCCGCGCTCATAATAGTCGAGTGTAGCGATTCATCCCACAGACGAACATTCTTAAGCTGCGGTCCATAGTAGTCCAGCACCATAGGATCGGAAGAAGGGCTAAGCACCACGAGATCTGCCCGCTCAAGCTCAGGGGCGAGTAGCTGCGAAATCTCGCGCCAGGGTTCTTTGTCGCTGCCCGGATTTGTCATCTGAAAAAACAAGCCAGTGCCGAACGCGGCGAACAGGCTAAGCAGAACAGCGTAACGGGCGCGTCCCGCTACCCGAAGTTGGCTCGCGGCAAGCAAACAAAGGGGCACGGCCGTCCAGGCGAGAATCCGCGGCAACAATATCGGACGGCCAATGCTTACCACGAACACCAGCGCAACATAAAGACAAGGCACACCGATAAGAATGACCCCTGCCCGGCTGGAGAGCGGGTGGAGGCACAGCGAGAGGGCCAGCGCTACGAACACCACAGCCGCCAAAAGGAACCCGGGCCATGGGTAAGGCGTCACTGGACCGCTCACCACCTGGGAAGCGGAGTAGACGAATTGGTGGATGCCCGCTGGGGGCACAAAGTTGATGATGCCACTGTGGCTGGCTGTGAACGCACGGAGGAAATAAGGCACTCCAAGCAGCAAAACGAACGCATTCACTGCTGTCCATTTCAATAGCGCCGGTCGCCTGCTCTTGCCTTGCGTCAACAAAAACAACCACACCGCGCCTCCGCACGCTACGACCAGCAGCAATCCCGTGGCATGGAGGTAGAGACAGAGAGTACCGGACAAAGCGTAGAAAACAGTTGCCTTTACAGAGCGCGCGTCGCGCTCAAAGACGGCGGCGGCCCAGAGCACGACCGAGGTGGCCAAGATGAAGAGGGCATAGACCCTTGTCTCCTGAGCGAAATACACGCTCACCGGACAAAGTGCGAAGAGAAGAGCTCCCAGTAAGCCGCGCGACTTACCAGCCAGCTCGCGACCAAGCAGATAGATTCCTGGAACGCATAGCGTGCTGGCCACAAGAGATAACGAGCGCAATGCTGCTTCGCTGTGACCCCATAAGGCGATCCAGCCATGCAGTAAGAGATAGTAAGTGGGAGGGTTGGTCTCAAGCGAAAGCCCATCGGTCAAAACGTAGTGCAGGCCAAACACATCAGCGTAATAGCGGGAGAAAATCTCGTCACTCCACAAGGAGGCCGACCCGAGATGATGAACCCTCAGCGTGATGCAGAGCACCAGGATGAGGCCCAGGGCGAAAAAGTCGAAAGATATCTTTCGCCGACCGAATGATCCCTCAGAGTTCTTGAGGGCCGAGGAAGATTGGGGCCGCAGGGTATGTGTTGCCATTTGGGCATTTCCCAAAGAACGCAAAGGAGTTATGACCAATCTCACACTTTACGGTCTATTTTCCAAGATAACTTAAGGAAACTTGATAGCAATACAACTTGCGTGCGCCATAGGGTGACGGAATACTCTCTGCCACCACGCCCTCGATACCGTGCTGCAGGCTCCTCATAGGGTTGGTTCACTCTATCCATGCGGTTAGAAGTTAAGAGCGAACGCATAGAGCGAATCGCCCGAGGCCGCCAAAATATACTGACGCCCGTCAAGCATGTAGGTTTCCACAGCGTTTGATACTCCTCCGAGGTGGGTGTGCCATAACGGCTTTCCGTTCGCCGGGTCATAAGCGACCAGGTTGCCGTTGGCATCGCCGCCGAAGAGCAATTTTCCCGCAGTAGTGGTCAAACCGGTGTTACCCCCGCCTTCTCCGGCTGAAACCTGCAGATGCTTCCACGCGATCTTGCCCGTCTTGTAATCAATCGCGGTTATATATTTCCCCATTGAGCCTACGCGCTGCTCTTGAATGCCGTTAAGGCCCTGCAAGGCCTTGAGGTTCGGTTCGGTGCGGTAGAAAACCGAATAATTCTCGTCGGTGGCGACGTAGAAAAGGCCGGTTTGCGGATCATACGTAGGCGGCTGCCAGTTGACGATACCGTCGGAATCTGGCGAAACCAGAGCACCCCCAGGCGATGCGTCCTTTTCCGGATCACCCATAGGCCGCCCCAACTTATCTATGCCCGTCGCCCAATTAAGTGAGCTCGCATAGGGCACCGTGAGTAAATGCTCGCCAGTCACGCGATCGAGCACAAAGAAGTAGCCGTTGCGGCTGGCATCGAGCAACAGCTTGCGTGGCTTCCCCTTGAATTCTCCATCGACGATGACCGGCGTCTGGGCCGCGTCCCAATCGTGCGTATCGTGAGGTGAAGGCTGGAAATACCACGCGAGCTTTCCCGTATCCACATTCAAAGCGACAATGGTGGAGGTGTAGAGGTTGTCTCCTGCGCGCGTCGCACCGGAAAACGCGGGAGTCGGATTGGCAGTTCCAAAATAGTACAGGTGGAGTTGGGGATCATAGCTGCCTGGAACCCAGGTGCCCGCGCCCCCGTGGCGCATCGAGTCCAGGTTCGGCCACGTCTCAGAGCCAGGATCGCCCATCTTTTCCGGTTCGCTGTACCACTTCCATTGCAGCTCGCCTGTTTCCGGATCAAAGGATTGCAGGAAGCCCGGGGCATCCAGATCGTCGCCCGTGCCCACAATCAAGTGATTGCCGATCACGATGGGCGCCATGGTCGAAAAGTATTGCTCGCTGAAGTCTGAGATCACCTTGTGCCAGCGTTCCTTACCGGTTTTAGCATCGAGCGAAACCAGGTAATCGTCCGGGGTCTCGAAGTACAGCCAGTCGCGGTACATACCCATGCCGCGGTTCCCGATATGGGTGCCCCCCTTGGTCTTCCAGTAATAGTGCCATAGCACCATTCCGTCGCGAGCATCGACGGCCCAGGCATTGTCTGGCACAGTTACGTAAAGGATCCCGTTCACTTGCAGGACCGCGCCTGAGATGCGCCCGGCGCCGCGTACCGGAACGGCTTCCTCGATTTCACCCCCCACGATCGTGGGTGGGTTTCCCGGACCGGGTCTGGAAAATGTTCGTGCGGCGCTCATTCCGGGAGTCAAATGGCTCACCCAGGCAAGTCCCAGGTTCTTCACATTCGTCTGATTGATCTGGGTCAACGAACTGAAGCGCCGGCCTGAATAGTCTCCGGAGTAAGTCGGCCAGGAGTCGGTCGCCGGCTTGGTCAACGAAGCGGGGTCGAGTCCCTGTGCCGGCGCTATGCCGGCCGAGGAAGCCATCAGGAGCACGAGCATGAGATTCCTTGTCGTCTTCATTTCAGCGTCACCAGGTAGGCGGTCAGATTATGGATGTCATCATCCTTCAAGCTGCGAAGCATATCCAGATGGGGCTGCAATGGATCGTTCACTACGACCTTTGGAGAATCACCCTGACGAGGGTAACTATGATAGTTTCCATTGGCATCCATGAGTGAAACGATGAAATCATCAATCTGATAGAGCGTGCCCTCGATCGTTTCCCCGTTAGGAAGAGTGACGGTTACCGTCTTTCTGGGCGTCTCCGATGATTCTCCTCTGCGTTCTCCGGAAAGTATTGCACCTTGCAGGGCCCGCACGTCTGTGTACTTTGCGCCGATGCCGGCGAGGTCTCCCGAAACAGAATGGCAGGTGGAGCATTTTCCCGATCCGTTAAAGTAGGCTTCTCCAGCCTTCGCATCGCCCACCAACGGATCAACCGTGCCCGTGGTTGCGGCGCGGCCACCGACCGGCATGCTGTGAATAAACGTCGCGATGCTGGCTATCTCTTGGGTCGAGAGATCGAATTTTGGCATGCCCTTATCCGGCCGGCCATTCTGAACGACGGTGGCGATCCGTTCGCCGTTGTTGTCGTCCAACACCAACTGGCTGCGGATCAAATTGGGACCGCCTTCCCCGCCGCGCGCATCGGATCCATGGCAAAAACTGCAATTCGCGCTAAAAATCTGGCGGCCGCGCGCAATCACCGCGGGGTCGGCAGGCGGCTTCTCAGGGTACGCCGACTGGCCGGCTACATGAACCGGAGGGGTGCTGGGCGGTTGGGCCGGAGCTGGAGGACTTGCTTGCGGGGCGGCGGGCGGGGTGCCGGACTGCTGGATCGGAGCGGAAACCGATGGCTGCTCTGCTACCAAGGCGGCTGCCCCCAGCCCCAGTAACGTAAAAAAGACGATTTTCACCCGATGCAAAATGGCCTCCAGGCTGAGATTGCGACTAACGTTTCCACTTATCTTATCGTTGCCGCCTCTGGAGGCATATGGCCTCGATCGCGTTAGCGTCCTTGGACCGCTCGGGCTAGCCACTGGAGGGGGCAGAACTCCGCCAGACGTGCGAAGTGCCGTTGATTTGTCGTGAGCACTGTGATGCCGGTGCGAGCTGCACTGGTTGCAATCAGCGCGTCGTTGGTTAGCCGCGCCTGTCCAATTCGCTCGTATCCATACTTCTGCGCCAACCGGGCAAGAACTCTGCCCGCATGGGTCCAATCTCTGAGACTTGGAATGAGTACCCTTCTCGCTCTTTCGAAATCGCGCTCCAGCCTCTCCAGAACCGGATAGTCAGCGGTTTTCGCTCCCGCGTACAGCTCCTCGAGTACAACGGCACTAAGCCACAGGGGAGACTCCTGCGCCCACCGCTGCAAGAGGAGAGTGGCATCGCTGCCCACCCGAAGGGCGGTGATATAGATGGACGAATCGAAAAGAACCGGCACCCTCTACTCGGTCAGGGTCCCAAAAACATCGCGGATAGTGACTCCGCTTCGAAGAAACTTCTGATTGGCTTCCGCCACCAACCTGCTGCGTTCGTGTTCGGCGATTGCGAGTTCGAGCGCGCGTTCGACAGTCTCGGTCTCTGTCTTGGCCTCAAGCACCTTCTGGGCCCGCTTGAGTTTAACGGCATCGAGGCGGAAGTGTTTGTGGATGATGCGGCTCTTTTCGGCAGCCATCGCTTCCTCCCCTCGGCGTTTCAACGTCAGTTTAGCAGGAATGTGTACGGAAAGCGGATTTGTGAACATCGCCGGGGTGGGCGGCAATGGGCCAATTCCCTGCGGCCCGGCTGTTTCAATTTAGGCGTCCGTGGACCGTGGATCAGGAACGACGTTCACTTTGGCAGCTTCCTTTTGTTCGGCAAATTTTCGTGCCGTGCCCTTGGAGACCTTTTCAAAGTGCCGTCTGAGGTAAATGTGTAGTGTTTCTTCCGTCTTGGGTGTGACCATTTCCATGCCTCAGATCAAGAGATCAGATGACTGCCAGTCGGCAGCTTCATAACTAAACAGCGATTCTCCTCGTTGCTTTTCATCGAATCCCTCCCCCGAAAGAATCGATGAAAGGTGTTCTCAGAGAATCGCTGCTTGTTGGTAAGCATAGCGGTTCCAGCCAGTTGCACCATAGTTCTTGGGTGACAGCAAGGGCGATCGTAGTTGTATCGTCGCGGCCCGATGGTGGCCAGCGTCAAACCTTTGTGGGACAGCCGCGCTACTGGCGCAGCGCAGTTGCCCCGCCGGGGACAGAAGCAATCGAGACTGCGTCCTGGCCGTAGAAGTTCATCTTGATTTGCGTCTCCACTTCCACCGGGCTCCCCTCCACTTGGTGAGGACTGTAGTGCCATTGGCGAACTGCGCGAACCCCGGCTTCTGCCAATGCGCGGCTGCCGCTCAATACCTTCACTTCTTTGACCGCACCGTCGGTGCCAATCAAAGCTTTCAGTTGCAACTCCCCGATCAGAGTGCCCCCGGGATCGACAGGATGAGCAAAATGACCCTGTGGAAGTTCCGCGATAAACAGGCGCTCTGTAGCCGAAGGCGCGATCGGCGCCGGTTGGGCAATCGTATCCGAAACCGTAGCAAGAGGGGCAACCGGGGAGCCGCTGGCGCTTATCGGACGGCCCACTCCTTCTGCCACGGATACAGACTCCGGGGTCCAGCGCTTTAGTCTTTCAGGGAACGGTATTAAAGCGGCCGGTGAAATCAAAAGCGGACTAATTGCAGCCCGATGGGGAGCTGGCAATTTAACGGCATTCCCGGCGTGTTCGACAGACGCTGACAGCGGCCGGGGATTCCGCGTCTGGAGTGAACCTGAAAACAACGGAGCCCAATAAGGGGATGTCAGTATCACGATGAAACCCATGGCAGCCAGCAAGCCCAACTCTTTCCATTGCTGGAACGGGAGGTCGCCGGCATTTCTTCCCTTCGTGCCACCGGGCATCCTGGTCTCTTTTGGCTTGAGAGCCATGGAGAAATCCGGACCCGCGAAATCTCGAGTCACGGGCTTTGTCCACCCTACTCGTACCGGCGGCGATGCCGGGCGAAGCGTGACCACTCGGTTGGCGGAAGCCGGCGCCTTCGGACGCACTTTTTCGACCACTCCTAAAATGGCCTCGCGGGCCACCGGCAGAGCGGGCGTTACCACCGCCGACTCGGTCAGTTTGTCAATCAGGCGCTGATCAGACCGGCTCAGAACCTGTGGCGAAAGGACATGAAAGTGACGGAATGTCCATTGCAAACGGATGCGTTGCCAGCGGGATGGCTCAAGGTAAACTGCTCCATTTTCGGTGCGAATTTCGAGGAATCGAGGGCCATTGTCCTCGATTTCCCCCTGCCGGTTAGTGCCGGTCGAAGCGGATTGCGGCCCTTCTGGGAGTCGGAATAGCGACGCTGTGTTTGCCATGACGGCCTCCGCCTTGAGGTTTCACAGGGGCCCGTCTTCTTATTCTAGAGGAAAATTGGGGGTGTCAAGCGCTGCCTATCTACTCTCACCGCTGTCTTATGATGCCATTGAAACTGTTGCGATACCATCACTGTTCGCGATCACACCGCGTTAAAATTCTGTAGGCAGTATAGCTACGTTCTGCCCCGCCGCAGAACTGGTAGAAGTACCAGATAACTGCCGGCTCCGCGGGGTCTAATTGTACTGCAAAAGATGCCTGCGCCAGGTCATTTGATTCATCTAGTTCGTTCGCCCCTCCTAAGTGTGCCAATGTGAACCTACTAAGGAGGGAGCGGCGCGGAAGATAAGCATCCGCCTAATACACCGGACCGCGTGGCGATCCCTACTGGAGGGTGATCTCGCCCATATCGATGGCCACCAGCAAGGGTTCTTTGACCACCTGGTAGTCGCCTTCATACGCATATACGCGCCGCTTGGCCGGAATGATGATGCCGTCTACATCGCGGTAGTCCGAGGCGTAGTTGAGGCCGGTGGCGCCACCAAGAATGTCCACGGTGTAATCGTGGCGACGCAACAACCCATCTGGCCCGAAGCAGGAGATCTGTTCCCGCGTGTGGCTCTTCACGCTATCCGGGAAGGTGACCTTTAGCCGTCTCCAGATTTCGCCCTCGACCAGAATCGATGAAATCTCCTCAGTTACGAATCCTTCATAGGTGTAGAGGAACGGGGTGTTGAGGTACGTCCACAGCGCTTCGCCTGCGAAGTAAGCCACCTGGATGTCGTCCCACGGCGTTTCCCTCTGTTGGCCTGCAAATGACTTCTCCGGATCATCGCGGGCCTCTATCAGCCCCCCGGCGGCCGTTTCCATCACCACGCGGCCGGGCTGGAAGATCGCGCGCTTATCTTGTCCGGGAAAGTCCACGGTGACGCGTTCCTTTCGCGTCTCCGCCGTCAATATTACGTTCTTGAGGAAGTCCCCCTTGCCCTTGACATACCAGATCCCGCCTGTGATGGCCGCCGCAACCTTAATCGCCTTCACCTTGCTCCAACGATCCAGGCCGCCGTGTGCTTTAACCGCCAGGTTTAACAGTTCGTTCATAGGGTCTCCGGGAAATCGTTGGATGCGAGTAGAGAAGTGGAGTCATTACCGGCTCCGCTGAGTCTGATTACGGATGCAAATAGCAGATGCCGAGTCCGATTCATCGGACGCATCTCATCCGTTTATCGACGAAGCAAACGGCTCCCGGAGCTCAGCGAACCAGTTTCTCTGCGCCGAATGGCTAATTCTGAGCAATTCGATACACGCCTGGCGATTGTGTCGATGCCTGGCCTGGAATACCAGACCAGCAACATCGGGGCGAAAGTCCGCCTGTTAATCTAAGAGAGAAATCTTACGTATCGATGATCGAAACCATCCTGATTCACTTCTCCGGCCGGGACCGGCCGGGACTCACTAAAGACTTGACTGCAATTCTGGCCAGCTATGACGCCTGCGTGCTGGATATCGGGCAGGCCGTAGTCCATGAAACCCTCTCTCTCGGGCTGCTGGTCGAGATCCCGCGGGGTGAGAGCTTTCGCGGCTTGCAAGACACACTAATGGCGAAGTCGAGCGAGCTAGGGCTGCGAGCCGATTTCACGCCCATCGCGAAGGCTGATCTGGATGAGTGGATCTCGTCACAGGGCCAGGATCAATTTATCGTCACCATCCTGGGCCGGGCGATTACCGCGGACCATCTCGCAAGGGTGAGCGCCATCATTGCGGATCATGGCTTGAACGTGGACCGCATTGAGCGGCTCTCCGGGCGTTTGTCGCTGGCGGTACACACCCCCGATGCGAACGCCTGCGTCGAGTTTACGGTGAACGGTAATTCCTCTTCTGAGGCGTCGCTGCGCGCGGCGTTTCTTGCCACCGCTCATGATTTGAAAATCGACATCGCCTTCCAACGAGAGAGCATCTTCCGTCGCAACCGGCGGCTTTTTGCCTTCGACATGGATTCCACCCTGATTGAGGGCGAGGTCATTGACGAGCTGGCCAAGTTGGCCGGCGTAGCCGATGAGGTAGTGAAGGTCACCGCATCCGCCATGCGCGGTGAAATTGAATTCCAGGAAAGCTTCCGGCGGCGCGTCGCGCTGTTGCGCGGTCTCAAAGAGACCAGGGTTCGCGACCTTCTGGAAACCATTCCTTTGGTGGAGGGGGCCGAGCAGTTGATCGGCACTCTCAAGATGCTGGGCTACAAGACGGCGATTCTCTCCGGCGGGTTTAATTTCTTCGCTCAGCATCTGCAGCAGCGCTTGGGGATCGACTATGTCTTCGCCAATGATCTGGACATCGTGGATGGCGTGGTGAGCGGAGAGGTGCGGACGCCGATCGTCGATGGCGCACGCAAGGCCGAGTTGCTGCGGCAGATTGCCGGGCAGGAAAATATCTCGCTTGACCAGGTCGTCGCGGTAGGGGATGGCGCCAACGATCTGCCCATGCTTGGCATTGCCGGCATGGGCATCGCTTTCCGGGCCAAGCCGCTGGTGCGGCAAACCGCCAGCCACGCCGTATCGTTCTTAGGGTTGGATAGCCTGCTCTATCTCATTGGTGTGCGCGACCGGGATTTGGCTATCTCGGATAAATAATCAGCGGTAGCTCACCTGCCAATAAGTCAAGCCGAAGTCATCTTTCATCGGAGTGAGATTGAAAGGCGGGAAGCTCATGGTATGCGAGCGTCTTGTTACGGCGAGCGCAAGAGCTGTTTTGCGGCCATTTATCTCCACCGCCAACAGGGTGTTATTGCCATAGGACGTGGCATGTAAGACTTTGTGACTGGTGATGCGGCCGTAGTCGCCGCCTTTGCCCCAGTCGACGACAAAACGGCCGAACGGATAGCCATCCTTGGCGTATCGCTCCGTGTGCTCTTGCCAATCGGGATCGTTATTCCAGATGCCAAACGCTTTCGAGAAGTCCTGCGCTTCGACCGCGGCGAAAAATTGGTTGACGCGACGTTCCGCCGGCAGATTCCAGGAGAGAGCGATAACGATGAAGGCAACGCCGCAGAGAAGGAGAGCGCCGATTATGAAATTGCGCCGCCGCTTGGCGTGAGTTCGGTCGTAGACGGGTGCGTCTAGCAGGGTCATTGGTCCTCCACCAGGAGTCGAATCCCTGTCTTATCAGACACCGATGCATGTGTGAATGTTCCTGGCGCAGATACCACCCAAGAAGCCAGTTAGGAGAATGACTCCTGCCGGGTTGATTCTCTAATTCGGCTTGGGGCTATCGGGCGGAGGCTTCGATGACTTAGCGCCGTCCTCAACTTGGGCGTTGTAGGCTTTGATGAGCTCGTCCGTAATGTCCATGTTGCCCGCTGCGTACCACACAACTGGATAAGCGTCGGATCCACGCTCGATCACCGCTCTATAGCCATGCTGCTGCGAGAAGGTCTGCAGAAAAGCGTAAACCTTGGTTGCGACCCGTTGAAAGATCTGTTCTGATTCGCTTTGCGAATCATTCTTGATGTCCTCAGCTTCGCGCTGGAGTTGCTTCTCCTTACTTTCTAACGTCCGCGCGCGGGCTGCTCTTTCTACGTCACTGAGGTTGCTGCTGGTATCAGCTAATTGCTTTCGCAGACTTTCGACTTCGTCGTTGAGGGCCTGTAGCTGCTTTTGTTTAGGGGAGTATCGGGCCTCAAGCGCCTTGAGGCTCTTCTGCGCCTCAGCAGTTTGAAGCACGGCAGCGTTGAAGCTCACTGTGACAATGTTCTGAGCTTGACTCGTAGACGTCTGTGCCTGAGCCACGCCGGGAACACACAAAAGCAGCAGGGAAATTTTCCACCGTGTCATCGCGGCCTCCATCCGTTTGCCGTTCGTCTACTGAGTCACATTCTCGACCAAGTGAAACTTGAGAGAAGCATCCCTGAACTCAAAATGTGGATCAAGAGCGGGACGAAAGCCCGGTGCAACAGGAGTTGCAAAAGTGAACTCCGATGGAATGATCATCGGGTTGGTTGCGGGGGGGACTGCCAACCTGAACCTCGACGGCATGTAGGGCCAGGACGATAGCCGGCCTACCTCCGGCGGCAACGCCGCCAACAGCGAATGCGGCGAGGACAATGCGGCGGGAACATAGTGGTTTTGGAAAGCTTCCAGATGGCCCGGTAACGCTCGCGACGGATCGAGACGCCATTGAACCTGGACACTCCTTGACCTGGTGCGGCCCCGATCTCTTTTCCTCGGAAGGAGATTTATCGTAGAGTCCGATGGTGTGGTGTTTGTCGCTTGAACGGATTTTGTGTACTGCGCAGCGTGGAAACGACCGGCATCTACAACCGGCCTGGAGAATGGACCAGTCCTGATCGCGGCCGCCGTAAACAGCAGGATAATAAACAGAGCGCTCGCCACACCGAGGTTGCCCAATCCAACTGCCGGCGGCGAAGTAAGCGGGACACCCTCCTTGATCGCCCGGGTTATGAACCGTTCCCGCATGCCTTCCGGCAGGCTCTCTTTGCGCTGGCTAAAGGCGTGCGACAGGAGCAGGCATGCATTGATTCGGTCTCTACACCGGGCACACGCAAGAGAATGCTCGCGAAGTTCAGCCAGTTCAGGTCCGCTTAGCTCATCGCTGGCTGCCAGCGCGCACAGGAATTCAAAGTAGTTGTGGTTCGACGTCATCTTGACTCTCCCTTCGTGGCCGAAGAGACATTCACGCAGAACGCTTTCCTGAGTTTTTCAAGTCCCCGGTACAGATTGTGGCGCACCACGCGCACGCTCTCCCCCGTCCGCTTGGAGACCTCTTCCGCGGTAAGGCCTTCGTAGTAGACAAGCTCAATGGTCCTGCGCTGTCGAGGCTGGAGCGTACTTAGCACCTGCTCGACTAACAGGGTCATTTCAGGCAGCGAATACCCGAATGAACGCTCCGTCAACGGAAACACCGCGGGTAAGAGCTCATCAAATGGATCGGTGTCGAAGAAGCGGCTTGCTGTAAGTGATCGGCGGCAGTTGAAAATCCGATGGTATGCGAACAGCAGCAGCCACGTCTTGAAGCCGCCTTTTTCCGCATCGAATTGCTGAATGGATCGAAAGACATCCAGGAAGATCTGCTGGACCGCATCCTCTGCCTCCGCTTGATTGCGCAGGATACGTCTCGCGATTGCGAAAAGGCTGGAGGCGTGCCGTTCAAACAGGACTGTCAGCGCATCAGCATTTCCGCGTTGCAAGTCCCTTGCCAGGGCCTCATCCGAAAGAAACCTATGTCGTAGGTGTCCGAGGAGGGATGTCCCGGCGGGGGCGGCATCGGTGGCCGCATCAGACACACACGCGCCGGAAAAATCGGCCGCCCTGGGCGGGACTGCGCCGAATACGAGCCTCGCAATACGTGAGCTCACCTTGTCCTCACAGAAGCAATCATGCCAGCAAATTGGACTCTATATGTGTATGCACACAAAGAACCCGGTCTTCCCCACCCTTACCGTATTTTTTTGCTGCGCGAGGCCTGCTCATATACTGTCTCGCGATGCTGCATATCACCGACGGAGAATCGCAAGTGCACGCGGCTTGCTTAATGCTTACCGGGACGGCCACGGGTTCGAGAATTGAGGATTGTGCAGGAAGTCTTCATCGGTGAGCGACTCCAGGAATGCTTTGAGGTCACTGCGCTGCTGAAGAGTGAGCGTGAATCCTGATACGAAGGGAGACTTATTCGGATTCTTGCTGCCATCGCCCGCGTTTGGTCCCTCAAAGACAATCCGGCCCCCGTGGATGTAGTGGTCGAAAACTTCGTCGAGGCTGTGGAGACTGCCGTCATGCATATAAGGCGCACGCACAGCTACATTGCGCAGCGAGGGAGGGCGGAATTTTCCCACGTCCGTGGGGTTGTGGGTGAACTCATAAACGCCGAGATTATCGGCCGGGTAGGAGAATTTCCCGGCAAGGTTGTAAAGACCGTTGTTTTGAAATTCAATGCCATGCCCATCATCCGTTGCTTGATAGATGGTTTCGCCGCCAAAGGTGAACCCTCCGTGGCATCGGGAACAGCTCAGCGGCGCATGGAAAAAGAGGTCTTCGCCCCGTTTAGCAGATGCGGAGATGGCATTCTCCTCATGCCGGTAGCGGTAATGGTCGTAGGGTGAGTTGCCGGAGATAAGGGTCCGCTCAAAAGCGGCCAGGGCCCTGCGAACATGGACGAAAGTATAGGGGCCTGAGTCGCCAGGGAAGGCGCCGGGAAAGAGTCTGCGGTAAGTAGGATCGGTGGCGACCACCCGGAGGAATCGATCGTTTTGCTGGACCAGTCCCAGTTCGACGGGGTGGTCGTTGAAGAGCGGAGTCAGCGATTGATCTTCGAGTTGGGTGACGGTGGGATTGGCCCAGTTGAAGACGGCAAACCATGCAACGTTGGCCAGCGGCATCACGCGGCGCGGGTGAAACTGACCGGTCACCCCGACCGCCACCGGCCGCTGATCGGTGAAGCCGAATTGCTGCATGTGGCAGGTGGAGCAGGAGCCCTTGCCATTCGCGGACAACCGCAGGTCATAGAAGAGATAGCGGCCCAACTCCACCTTCGCGGGCAGCATGGGATTGTCTGCGGGAACCGGGGGTGCGGGGAATCCGGCGGGGAGACTCCATTGGAACCCTTGCAGCTGGTAGGCCAACGCAGACGCGACGCCGGCGACAAGAAGTAGAAAGACCCATGATGTACGGCCACCCCGGCGCCAATCATTGTGACTTCGAGAATCCATACTCATGCATGTTTGCGCCGTGCCGCTTTGGGTTACATTGTTGCTTATGAAGAGTGCGCAGGCAAAGGTTCTTAGACATGTCGCGACCTATTTAGTTCCGCTTCTGGTGATTGCCGCGCTTGTCTCTGGAGATCAGTTAGCCAAGCCGGCAACCGTATACGCCGCACCCGATACAGTCGCGGCGCCGGCGGTGCTTAAGGTGGAAGGGGCAGTGCCGACGCCACTTTCGCTCACCTCCGACGACCTGGCGAAGATGCCGCGCGCGACCGCTCAGCTGACCGCGGACGGAACCACCACCACGTATGAGGGTGTGCTGCTGTACGACATCCTTTTAAAGGCCGGATGGCAGTTTGGCCGCAGCATGACAGGCAAGCCGATGGCCAGCTATTTGATTGCCAGCGGCAAGGATGGATACGAGGTAGTGTTTGCACTGCCGGAGATTGATCCGCAGTTCTCCGGAGCCAAGGTGATCATCGCCGACAAGGCGGACGGTACGGCACTGCCGGCCCGGGAGCAGCCGTTTCGGATCGTGGCTCCCGAAGACAAGATGCATGCCCGATCCATTTATTCCCTAGTCCGATTGGAAGTGGTGCGGTTGCGGCCATAAGAAAGGTCTTATCAATGATTGCCGCCATGATGGAGAACGATCCGCCCCACCGCGACAGCAATCAGCGCCAACCCCGCCAGAGACAACGTTAACCGGGTGAGCCGGCGCCAGATACGGCTCTCAGGGGGTAGAACACCCCGTTTGGTCTTGAGACTATAGGCCTGCCCCAGTAATCCGGATAGCAGCAGAAAAAAACCTAAGGCGAGCAATAGCCAAGTCATGGCTGGTCCTCCGTCGCTTTACCACCTTACATCCGCCACACCGAACACGCTTCCGGTGTGGCCAACATCTTTATTTTCGCTCCTGTGCGGGCGTGGGCCGGGGATAGAAATGATCTAAACTGTTTTGTGTTGGCATTAGGAGTCGCGTGATGAAGATCTTTCGCTGGGTCTGGCTCGTTTTAACCATTGGCCTGCTTGGCTACGGTTTTTACCAAGGCATGTATGTCGCGCCCACCGAGGCTACCATGGGCGACATCCAGCGCATCTTCTACTACCACTTCCCCTCGGCGATGATGGCGTTCCTGTTCTTCTTTGTCAGCTTTGTAGCCTCCATCGTTTATCTTGCCTCCCGCCGTAATCACCCCCAGCGCGCGCTCGCCGCCGATGCTGCAGCCTTGGCCGGAGCGGAGATGGGAATCGTCTTCTGCACCCTGGTGCTTATCCAGGGGCCACTCTGGGCCCGCCCGGTCTGGGGTATCTGGTGGACCTGGGATGCGCGCCTTACGACCACGCTGGTGCTTTGGCTCATTTACGCCAGTTATCTGCTACTGCGCAAGTTTGCCGACGGTCCGCAGATGCAGACCCTGGCCGCGGTGCTGGCTATCTTCGGCTACGTCGATGTCCCCATCGTCTACTACTCCACCACGTGGTGGCGCACCCAGCATCCTTCTCCGGTCATTAGCGGAGACGGCAGTCTCGATCCCGCGATGTGGACTGCGGTGTTGTGGAACCTGGCTGCCTGGCTTGCCTGGGGGATTTTGCTGGCCGGTTGGCGATACAACATTGAGCGGCGCCGGCAAGTCGCGGAACAGCACGCTGCCTTGCACGCTCTCGAAGCCAGCCTGGAAGTCACGCTCTAGAGCAGAGGAACCCATGGCCCATCGTCATCTCATTCTCGCCTACGTCTTCACGATTGTGGTTCAACTTGGCTATGCGGGCTGGGTCAGCCTGAAATACCGGGAAACGCGCAAACTGGAGCGCGAATTTCCCCCCTACCCCTCCAACGCAAAATAGCGGGCCGCGGGAAAAGATAGATTAAGGGAGGAAACCGTCCCCTCAGCGGCTAAAGCCGGTTCTGCTTTAATCACTTACGCACGGGCTGAAGCCCACGCCCTTCAGAAATAGCATTGCCAAATCGTTCCAGCCCCGGGCTAAAGCCGGTCCCGCCTGAAATCGCTTTCGCACGGACGGAAGCCCACGCCCTCCAGAAATAGCCAATGCCAAATCGTGCCAGCCCCGGACTTCAGTCCGGGGGGCGGGTTTTCAAACCCGCCTGAACGCCCTATCACGCAAGGACTGGGCTTTTAGCCCTGGTGAGAATGCCCCCGCCGGCTCTTCCCCACCCTCTTAAGGCACGTGCGAGGGCGGAGGCACTTGCCTTACCTCTTCGCCCATCAACTCCTCGGTGTGATTTCCCAGCAGCTCTTCTTCCGGCTCGATGTGCACCAGGACCTCGGCGATTTTGTCTACCCGCTCCCGCACCTGGTCCGCGACCGCGTGAGCAATGAGGTGCCCTTCTCGGACCGTGAGATCGCCCCGTACCACCACATGCAGATCCACGTAGTAGCGGAAGCCTACCTTGCGGACAAAACACTTCTCTACCCCAAACACCCCCAGCACCGATGCGGCTACACGGCGGACGTGCTCCTCAATCTCCGGGGCAGGCGCCGTATCCAGCAGCTCAGCTACGGGGCGGCGGAGCTGCTGCCAGCCCCCCAAGAGGATCACCGGCGCGGCGCACAATGCGGCCCAGTCATCGGCCGTCGGGTCGCCCGTCCAGAGCGCGGCCGAGATGCCAACAAAGGCGAACGCCGAGATAATCGCGTCGCTCAGATGATGCCAGGCGTCTCCCCTCAGGGCGGAGCTCTCAATCTTGCGCCCGACTCCCGCGACATATCGTGACAGCAGGGTCTTGATGGGAACCACGCAGATCAGGACCCAAAGCGTGTAGGACTGGGGCAGCTTGTGCGGGGTGCGAATCAGGTTGATGCTCTCCGCGGCGATGCCCAGGGCCGCCGCGATCATGGCCACGCCCACCACGGCGGCCGCGATCGGGTCCGCCTTGCCATGCCCGTAGGGATGATCTTTATCCGGCGGCTTGATGGCCAGCCGCAGCCCGTAGTAGACAACCGACGAACTAATGACGTCCAGGAAGGATTCGATTCCGTCCGCCAGCAGCGCAAAGGAATGCCCAATAAGGCCGGTAAGGCATTTAACCAGCGCCAGGGAAAGGTTGATGAAGATGCCGATCAGGGAGGACCGCAGCCCGCTTTCCACCATCTCTTCGGTTGTCGGCGAAGCCCTCATGGCTGCATTGTCTCTTATTTCCGTGCCCGCAGGCAGCACCCACCCGGCCCAAGACGGGGTAAGTTCCCAATGGGTGTCTTTTTTTGGAATCCAACTTGCCGCATCGAGACGATCCTTACTAAACTTAGGTAGAACTCGCGCATTTCACGATTGCTGTGCCCGAACTCGCCTCAGTGACGTGAGCTTTTCCCCGCTCGCGGCATCTTCACTGGATAGACCCATCGTGAAACCGCTCAAGGCCCCGGAGGCGTCCGTTGTTGCGCTTTTTGAAGCTTGCTCTCATTTTCGAACTATCCACGGTACTCGGGCTTTCGATACTGACGGGACAGTTTTTTTACCGGGCCTACAACAATTCCAGCCGGGAGCATCTGCCGGTTAGTTTTCTGGCTGCGCTGGTCATGCTGGTGCTGGGGACCCAGCAGACGGCCATGTCGCTTCGCCGGGAAAAACTCCGGCTGGCTTACGGTCGCCCGACCGTAAAGGAAAAGCTTCGCCTGAAGGTGGCCTACAGCACGCTGACTCTGCTGCTGTTTATCGCCGCCGGAGTTTTGCTGGTGATTCTCAGGAACCATCTCCGCTAGATTTAGCGGCTGCCACCGACCGCCCTCTTCGGGCGCGGAACCACCGATTGTGGTTTTCTGGGCTGCGCGACATCCGGATGCGGCTCCGCCTTGCGCGGCTGGGCGCCTTGGGAAGACTGTTGGTCCATCCATTCGTCAAGCCGTGAGCGCTTAAACCGCCAGCGATTCCCTAGCTTGAACGCGGGAACAAAACCGTCAGAAGCATATTTGTAAAGTGTATCGGGACTGATGCCGAGGTAGTCAGAAGCCATGCGAATGTCCATGACTTCGCGAACCTCATTCCTCGCCGGTGTTGTTCTCATCGAAGCTCTCTCCTCTGGGAACTGCAGGACCGGGCGAGACTACATACCCGCCGTTGTGCTTATACCGCGTTTTCACCCTATAACACAAGAAATTATCGCGAATTGCTGTAGTCTTCCGGGTTTTACGCGGTATCTAGCCGTTTTGTTTAGTTCCGGAAGGAGCGTAACAGAATTCGCGCGCATGCGATGCATTACTTGCGGCATGCGCGCGGTTACCAAGGACATCGTGCCTGACCTGATCCCTTCCACAGGATCGTTCATCCTGCACATTCTGTATCGTCTATATCTCATTCATTCATCAACGCTAACTGCGGAAACCATGGACGCATTACTGGCTACAGTTCCGGTTGCAAACCAGCGGCGAGGGCAATCAAGTCGTCACCTATAGTGCGAGTTTTTGCGATCGCATCTTCCAGCGGTATGTGGGTAATCTCTGTTCCGCGCAACACCACCAGACGGCCAAACTTTCCTTCGTGCACCAAATCGATTGCAGCCGATCCATAGCGCGTGGCCAGCATACGGTCGTAGGCGGTGGGTGTACCGCCGCGCTGCGTATGCCCCAGGTTCACCGAGCGCGTTTCGTATCCGGTCTTCTCCTCAATCAACTCGGCAACGGCTTGACCAATTCCCGCCAGGCGCGCGTGCCCGAAGGCGTCCACCTTGGCGCCCAGTGTGGCTTGCTTGTCAGCGCCAGGGATCTTCGCGCCTTCCGCAACCACGACGATGGAGAAGAGCTTGCCGCGCTCGTGGCGCTCTTTGAGGATCTTCACTGCTGAATCGATATCGATTGGTTTCTCGGGTACAAAAATAACATCGGCGCCTCCGGCGATTCCGGAGGTAATCGCAATCCATCCTGCGTCGCGTCCCATGACCTCGCAGACGATAACGCGATTGTGAGCTTCCGCAGTGGAGTGAAGCCGGTCGACCGCTTCCGTGGCGATAGAGACAGCGGTGTCAAAGCCAAAGCAAGCGTCGGTCCCGCTGAGGTCATTGTCGATGGTCTTGGGAACGCCCACCACCTTGATGCCCTTCTGGACCAGTGCATTGGCCACACCCTGGGTGTCGTCGCCTCCGATGGTAATCAGCGCGTCCAGCTGGTTGGCCTTGATCGTCGCCAGACATTTGTCGATGCCGCCCTCCATCTTGCGCGGGTTGGTGCGTGAGGTGCGCAGGATGGTGCCGCCCAACTGCAGAATTCCCGAGACAGTCTCGATGGTGAGCGGAGTGGTCTTGTTTTCCACTACGCCCCGCCAGCCTTCAATAAAACCAACGAACTCGTCGTTGTGGTGAAAAATGCCTTTGCGTACTGCGGCTCGGATGACCGCGTTCAATCCGGGACAATCGCCGCCGCCGGTGAGGATTCCAACTCGCATGGTGCTTCTTCTCCTGGAGTGCCTTGTGAATCATACTGCTGAGTTCACAAGAATGAAATCCTAGGAGCCGGCGGCACTTCCCCTTGACGAGACAAATCTCTTGCCCGCAGCCTTTTATCGAAAATACTTCTAGTGATGGAAGAGCTTTAGCACATCGCTCGCGTTGGGCTGCTTATTGCCGTTGCCCAGGATCTGCTGCTTGATAATATTGCCCGCATTCTTTTGCAGCAGCTGATTGAGGTCGGCCTGAATTACAGGATTCGATGTGGTGCCGGTGATGTGCACCGGGATTCCATTGGCAGCCGCTGTATTGATTGCCTGGCCCACGGCGGCACCCCCCAGGGCATTCACTCCGCTCAGCGCCTGGCTGGCCACGCCGGAGCTGGTGTTGAGTTTGGCCACCACCTGGAAATTAAGAGCTCCCTGCGGGGAAACAGTGCCCGCGCCGGTGGCCGTGCCGAGCACTGGAACCGAAGCATAGAGGTTATCAATGCGCGTGCCCTGGGGCGATGAGTTCACATTGGCTCGAACCGTCTGGATCTGTGTGCCACCCTTGGAGCCCGCAACCGGCTTCAGACCGCCGATTTTTGAAGAAAGGTCAAAGCCGGCCAGCGTGGTGTTGTCGACCTGGACCGGGCCGCTGATGGTCGGGGCGTTGGCTGGTCCGGTAATCGCGAGATTCGCTGTGAGCGTCCCGCCCTGCAAACTGGAGCCGCTGGGTAAGCGAACGCCGGCCGCAGGCAACAGCGCCTCCACCTGGTTGATAGGCAGGTTCGGAGCAGAGACATGGAGCGCCAACGTCACCTGCGGGCCGGTCACGCTGTAGGTCCCGCTCACATGCACAACAACTCCGCCGGTCTTGATACCAAGATCATTGACCTGACCGGTTCTGGCGTCCAGGTTGTGGACGACGGTGTAGGAAATATCGACCGGGTTGGGGGTGGGAGTTCCGTTCGGCGCCAGCTTCAGCCGGGCCGCGCTGACGGTGCCGTTGCTGGTCAGGGTCTGGCCGTTGGAAGTGACTTGGGCGGTGATATCGGCCAGCATGGAAATGCCCTGGTTTGCCTGGATCACGCCTGCGGCCACGGGATCGAAATGCTTCAAGTTAATGGTTGCATTCAGTGGCGTATCTGAAGCGTCCTTTTGGTTTACCGGCCCGGCGTTGCCCTTTACGTCGAGTGAACCCCCGGCGGGAAGACTGGCCGAGAGGGTGAAGGGAAACGACTTGGCAAAGGAGAATTGCTCCGCCGACAGGTTCAGGTTGCTGTAGGTAAATGGAGTTCCGGTAGCCGGCACATCGGAGACCACGGCAGTGCCGTTCACTACCTTCAACTCACCCACGGTGAAGTTCGGTACTGCGCTCTCCTTCTGGGTGTTTTGCGTGCGGCTCGGTGCATTGCGTCCAATATCGGAGAAGTTCCACGTTCCCTGTGCGTTGTGAACCAGGTTGATGGACGGTGAATCGGTCACAAAGCTGGTAACCAGTAGCTGCTGGTGGAACAGCAGGGGCCCGACTTCCACCCCGATGTGCAGCGACTTCGCCTGGAGAAATGGTTTGGAGCTGAAGGCGGGATCGTCGGCGATGGAAATATTGTCGGCGACCAGGCTGCCGGAGAAGAGCGAGAAGCTCAGGCTGCCCAGGGTCACCTTGCGGCCAAGTGCATCCGAGAGCTGCGATTCCAGGGTAGGCCGGAAGGTATTGGCATTGATGAACAGCGGCACCAGCAGAACCGCCAGCAAGAGAAGAACGACGAGGGCGACGACAATGCTAATCAGCGGATGCTTTTTCACGAGGACACCTCTGCAGGAATTGGATGCAGCACTCTAGCGATGGGCAGTAGATTCGTCATGATAGAAGGCGGCTATCTCTGCTGCATAGCGCTCGGCGACCACCCGCCGGCGCAATTTCATGGTGGGTGTCAGCTCACCGGAGTCCATCGACCACTCGTCAGGGACCAGCTGGAAACGCTTGATGGTCTCAAAATTCGCCAGTCCCTCATTGACGCTGTCGATGAGGGCCTGGTATTCCGCTTGTACTGCTGGTTTCGCAACCAGATCGGCGCGCGAGGAGAAGGCGATTCCCTGCTGGCGCGCCAGGTTTTCGAGTGCGGGAAAGTTAGGCGCGATCAGGGCGCTGATAAATTTGTGCCGATCGCCCACCAGCACGGCGTTGGCTACCAAGGGGCTGTTATTCAGCTTGCCCTCGATTGGCTGGGGAGCGATCATTTTGCCGCCCGAGGTCTTGAGCAGTTCTTTCTTGCGGTCGGTGACATAGAGAAATCCATCCGCGTCCTGACGCGCGATATCGCCGGTATGGAACCAGCCGTCGGTTTCGATGGCCTGGGCGGTGGCTTCCGGTTTGTGCCAATAGCCGGCAAAGACAAAGGGTCCTCTTACCAGCAACTCGCCATCGTCCGCAAAGCGGCATTCCACCGACTCGATCGGCTTGCCCACGGAACCGATGCGGTGATCGCGCCCGTTGTTCAGGGCCAGCACGGGTGAGGTTTCTGTAAGACCGTAGCCCTCGAAGATCCGTATGCCGACGTCGGCGAACCAGCCCGCGGTGTCCACGCCGAGCGGTGCTCCTCCAGCAATGTAATCGTGGACTTTGCCGCCAAAAGCGTGCTTCACCTTCTGGAAGACCAAGCGATCGGCCAGGCGCCACCTCAGGGAAGAGGGTGTTTTCCCGCGGAGAGTCTGCTCCCGGTGGCGGCGTCCGGTAGCCAACGCCCAGGTGAAGAGCTTCTTGACCGCCGGTTTGGTACCCGCGCGGCGCTGCACCTCATCGCGAATTTTCTCGTACACCCGCGGAACGGCGACAAAGACGGTGGGCTGAATGGTGGTGAGCGCGCCCGGCAGGCGATCGAAGTTTCCGCAATAGGCAATGCTCGCGCCATAGCAAAACAGAGCGTAGTCGAGATGACGCGCTGTGATGTGG
The DNA here is from genome assembly GCA_963785315.1 of uncultured Acidobacteriaceae bacterium. Taxonomy (GTDB): domain Bacteria; phylum Acidobacteriota; class Terriglobia; order Terriglobales; family Acidobacteriaceae; genus PALSA-350. The sequence continues at coordinate 1,181,604 of CAWAUX010000005.1, forward strand.
GAGAGGGGAAGAAAGGAGATGCAGGAGGAGTTGGGGCCCCAGGAAAATGCGCGAGTGGAGTAGTTCAGGTTGGAGGCGATGTTGCCGTGGGTGAGCATGACTCCCTTAGGCTCGCCGGTGGTGCCCGAGGTGTAGATGAGGGTTGCCAGATCCTGCGGTTTGACCGCGAAGCTTCGCAGCCACTGCTCCATGTCCACGGTGGCCGCCGACGCATCAGCATCCTTGAGCAACGAGGAGAGCGGCGTGCCTTCGCCGCCGGAGATATCGTCCATGACGACAATGTGTTCGAGCAGGGTGCGGCTGCGGATGGAGGCAATCTTGTCGTACTGCGCTTTGGTCGACACCACGGCGATGCGCGCGCCGGAATCGATCAGCAGTTCGGCGATTTGCTCGGCCGTGAGCGTGGGATAGATGGGCACATCCGCGGCGCCCAGCACCAGGGTAGCGAAGTCCACCACCGGCCACTCCCAGCGGTTTTCGGCCAATAGGGCAATGCGGTCACCTTTGACAACACCCCAGGAGGCGAAGGCTTGCGCGACGGCATACACACGGGCCAAGAGTTCGCGGGTGGACAAGGGATGCCAGTTCCCGGCTGCATCCTGCCACAGAATCGCGCGTTCCCGTTTACTGGCTGCTATCAGCCCGACAACATCTACTAAGGTTTCGAGATTGAACATGAACGGGGTTCATTGTATCCCGCGCTCACGGATTGATGATGAAGTGCCGCACCTACGGCGCTCAGATCCTCTTCGGGATTGAACCCCAGCCCTTCCGGGCTGGGCTCACAGTTTAGCGGGCGGCCCTCCGGGCCTCGCATCCATGGCGATTTTGCAGTTTCATTTCTTTTTCAGCCTGCGACTGGCAAGCCTACTGCTCCTAATGACAAAAAAGGCGCGTTGAGTGCTGAAACCGGGCTTGGATGGACACCCAGCGTTAGCTAGGGGAAAGAGAAACTGCAGCTCGCTCCGGGCGGGATGACAATTCTGTTAGGAAACGAGGATGTTCGTTCCCGAACGGATTGTCGTCCCGAGCAGTCGGCTTGCTCGGAGCAATTGAGAAAGAAATGACACTGCGAAAATCACCGTGGACACAAGGCCTGGAGGGCCGACCGCTAAACGTCAGCCCAGCCCGAAAGGGCTGGGGATCAATCGCAGAAAACGATCTGAGCGCCGTAGGCGCGGCACTAAACCTCGGTCGTGCGCCTACGCCTGCGGTAGAGGCGTGAGGCGCACGAAGCGCGAGGAAAGGTTGGACCAATCCGAAAGAATCCAGCGCGCCCGCGTGCTGGCCGTCTTTTCCGCGTGCAACAGGATAAGCTCTCGCAGTTCCTCGACCGCGGTCGAATCGAGCTCCGAGAGAGGCTCCGGCGCAAGAAAGCTGGTGTGGTAACGGGTCTGAGACATGAAGGTGCCGTCCTCGTCGAAGACCCAAGCCAAACCACCCGTCATCCCGGCGCCAAAATTCTGCCCCGTGGAGCCGAGCACCGCCACCAGGCCACCAGTCATGTACTCGCAGCCGTGGTCGCCAACCCCCTCGACAACAGCCAGCGCGCCGGAGTTGCGCACCGCGAATCGCTCACCCGCTCGCCCAGCGGCGAAGAGCGAACCACTCGTTGCCCCATAGAGTGCGACGTTGCCAAGGATGACGTGCAGCTCGCTTTCCCGCGCCGCTCGCCCTTGCCCACGAAGAATCAGTTCCCCACCGCACAGCCCCTTGCCCACGAAATCGTTGGCCATGCCCTCCAGCACCAACTGCATGCCGGGTACGGCGAAGGCTCCGAAGGATTGGCCGGCAACACCGGTCAACTTGAAGCTGAGCGGCGATTTCTCATTGTGCAGTCCATGCCAGACCAGTTCCCCCGCCAATCGCGCGCCCAAGGTGCGATGTTTGTTGGAGATGGTGGCCTCGACCGCAAAAGGTTCATGGGCCGCGCGGGCAGCCAGCGCCGGCTGCACCCACGCGTTATCAATGGCCGCATGGTCCGTGGGGCGGCGGTTGCGCTGGCCTTGCCAGCGAACATGCCCCTCTTGAGCAGGCGCCAGCAACGCGCGCAGGTCGAGTCCGCCGGCAGCGCTCACTTGCTCCAGCAGATCGACACGGCCGGTAGCAGCCTCCAGCGAGGGCAGGCCGAGCGAGGCCAGCAGCATCTGAATGTCGCGCGCCAGCTCTTCGAAAAAGCGGACGACATTCGCCGGCTTACCGCGGAATTTTGCCCGCAGATCAGGCCGTTGGGTGGCAATGCCGGTAGGACAGGTGTTGAGATGACATTGGCGCGCCATGTCGCAGCCCAGGGCGACCAGAACCGCGGTGCCGAAAGCAAATTCATCTGCCCCCAGCAACGAAGCAATCACCACATCGCGGCCCGTCCGCAACCCGCCATCGCAACGCAGGCGCACACGCCCGCGTAGACCGTTCTGCATCAGCACCTGCTGGGCTTCGGCCAGACCAATCTCCCAGGGATTGCCGGCATACTTGATGCTGGAAAGAGGCGATGCGCCAGTGCCCCCGGCGTGGCCGGCGATCACGATATAGTCCGCGTAGGCCTTGGCTACCCCGGCGGCTACCGTGCCCACTCCACACCCTGAGACCAGCTTGACCCCAATGGCCGCGCGCGGATTCACGCGCTTGAGGTCGAAGATCAGCTGGGCCAGATCTTCAATGGAATAAATGTCGTGATGCGGCGGAGGGCTGATGAGCTGAACCCCCGGTTGCGCATGGCGCAGGCGAGCGATCAGCTCCGTGACCTTGTGCGCGGGAAGCTGGCCGCCTTCGCCCGGCTTCGATCCCTGGGAGATCTTGATCTCAATCTCCTCGGCGTGGGCGAGATACTCGGCCGTCACTCCAAAACGTGCGGACGCAACCTGCTTCACCTTGTTATTAAGGATCGCGGGAGCTCCGGGATAGGCCGGATAGTGGGTAGGATCTTCTCCTCCCTCACCGGTATTGGAGCGAGCACCGAGCTGGTTCATGGCCTCGGTGATGGTCTGGTGTGCTTCTGGGCTCAGCGAGCCCAGCGACATGGCCGAGGCAATGAAGCGACGCACGATGGTGGGGGAGGTTTCCACCTGGTCCAGCGCCAAAGGCGCCGCGGCAGGGCGAATCTCCAACAGGTCACGCAGTACCGTAGGCCTATTCTCGGTCGCCTGGGTGCTGAAGGCGGTCCAGGCTTGAGCCGGCGACAGGCCCGCACCACCCGATCCGCGAGCCGTTCCGGTCACGATTTGCAGGGCTTTTACCGTCTGCGGCTGCCAACTATGCGGCTCAGCCCGATCGTCTTTGCGGAAGCGAACCCAGCCATAGTCGGGCAGGGTTTTGGCCTCTCGCTGCACTACGGGCGCCTGCGCGGTGGCCGTCGGCGGCTGCGAATCCTGTAGCGACTCCTGATTGAAGGCATTGACCAGGGCTGGTTCCTCATCCTGAGCCGCAGCCCAGCGGTCCCGCACAGCCGCTTCCAGCTCCGCAAAGCCAATGCCGGAGATAGGCGAGGGCGTCCCTTCAAAACAGCGCTCCACCACCTCGTGGTGAAGGCCAAGGATGTCGAACAGGTGGGCGCTGCGATAGCTGTCGACCACAGAAATACCCATCTTCGACATGATCTTTGCCAGACCGAGGTCGAAGGCATGCAGCATGTTGACTTCGCCCTTTTCCGGGTCCAGGTTGCGCGCCGTTTCCAGGGCCAGCCAGGGGCAGACTGCCCCGGCTCCGTAGCCAAAAAGGACAGCGGCATGGTGCAGGTCGCGGCAGTCGCCGGACTCTACCGCCAAGCCGGCCTGGGTGCGTACCCCGGCGTGCACCAGGGCATGATGTACCGCTCCCGTAGCCAACGCCATGGGGATAGGGAGATGCTCGGCGCGTCCTCCCGGCTGGGCGATAGCGCGATCGCTAAGCAGCAAAATGGCTGCTCCGCCGCGCACCAGGTCGATGGCGCGCGCGCACAGATCGTCGATGGCGCGGCGCAGGTTGCAAGAGGGCGCAAAGACGCAGTCCAGAACCGCCAACGGCATCTCATCGGCCAGGGGATGCTCGCGATTGCGCAGCGCATGCATCTGGCCCAGGGAGAGAAAGGGCGACTCCAGAGAGAGGCCGGGAATGCGCGCACTGGTATTAAGAAGGTGGGGCCAGGGGCCGAGACGGGTGTGCAACTGCACCACAATCGACTCCCGCACCGGGTCGATGGCTGGATTGGTCACCTGCGCAAAGCGCTGGCGGAAGTAGGCATAGACCGGGCGGGGCGCATGGGCCAGGGGCGCCAACGGCGTGTCGTCACCCATGGACCAAACCGCATCCTTGCCGTCGCTGGCCATGGGGGCCAGCACCATGCGGACATCTTCGCGGGTGTATCCGAAAGCCTGCTGCAGCTGGGTCAAATCCTCCACTGCCGGGGTAAAGGCTGCCGGCTCCAGGGGAGTGTCTTCCACCAGCGCGCCGTAGGTGGTGAAACGATCGAACTCCTTTAACAGCTGATCGTTTTCGAACATCTGGTGTGCAGCCAGGTCGGCGACCAGCATTTCGCCTGGACCGAGGCGGCCGCTATGGATAATCCTTTCCGGATCAAGGTCCACCAGGCCGGCTTCCGATCCGGCGACCACCAACGCGTCTTCGGTGAGGAAGAAACGGCAAGGACGCAAGCCATTGCGGTCCAGGGCAACACCTACCAGGTGTCCGTCGGCAAAGGCCAACGCCGCCGGGCCGTCCCAGGGCTCAACACAGTCCGCGTGATAACGAAGAAATGCAGAATCCTTCTGCCGTCCAGCAGGAGGCAATAACATTCTGACCGCCTCGGCGACGCTGCGCCCATTGCGCGCCAGCAATTCGACCGCCTCGTCGAGGCTGGTCGAATCCGACCCGTGGGCAGTCAGGATGGGATGACATTCCGCTGGGATGGTGGCCGCCCGGGCAGCCATGCGGCCCCGGTTGCCCCAAACGGTATTGATTTCCCCGTTGTGAGCCAGGGTGCGGAGTGGCTGGGCCCGATCCCAAGAGGGGGCAACATTGGTGGCGTAGCGCTGATGGAAGATGGCGAAGGGGGTCACGTAATCCGGATCGGCCAGGTCGGGATAGAACTCCGACAGCAGGCGTCCGGCGCACATGGCCTTGTAGACAATGGAATGGGAGGAGAACGAGCACACGTAGCCGGAAGCTTCGGCCTCGCGCTCGAATTGCTTGCGCGCCAGGTAGAGACGGCGTTCGAAATGAACGGGATCGCTGGCTGTCACCAGCACCTGGCGGATCACAGGAATACTGGAGAGCGCGATCTCGCCCAGAATCTCTTCGCAGGTAGGGACCACTCGCCACGTCAGCAGGTCCAGCTTTTGCGCCGCCAGCGCTTGCTCCAGGGCCTTCTCGCCGGGGCCCGATTCGCTGGGGAAAAAGACTACGCCCACGCCCAGCGGCTGCCCGGCGTCCAGCGAAATGCCGGTAGAGGCAAGCAGAAATTCCCGCGGGACCGCGGTCATGATGCCGACACCATCGCTGCTCTTGCCGTCGGCGGCTATCGCTCCGCGATGCGCCAGGCGCGACAGGGCGGTGAGCGCCTGGGTCAGAATTTCATGGGAGGGAATATTGCGCAGGGTGGCAACGAAACCGACTCCACAGGAGTCATGGTCAAAGCGAGAATCCAAAAGGGTAGGGGTAGAGCCATGCTCCAGCGTGTTTGAGGCAAAGAAACCCATACGTAACTATAATCCCCGTTTCTGTAACAAGCAGCCGGCAATTAAATTTTCTTTTGCACCACATGGGCCAACGGCGCCGGCGTGACTTTTGCTTAAAAATAGGCATCCATTCGTTGACAAAAGGACTCTGTATATTTATACATGTAAATGTATTTTTATGCACAGCGAGCGCGGCCGTCGGCCGCGCTCTGACTTTGCAGCAAGAAATGCAACAAGAAGCCTGACGGTCTGTCATCAGGCGGTAACGAGAAGGAAAGCATAATGAAGCAGGATCGGCACAGTGTAATTCGCGAGCTCGTCGCCGGCGCGCCTATCGGCAGCCAGGATGAACTGCGGCGCCGGCTGGTCAAACGTGGTTTCGAGGTAACGCAGGCGACGCTCTCGCGCGATATTCACGAGCTGCATCTCTATAAAGGTCCGAACGGCTACGCGGTGCCAAACGGCGTAGCGTTGGACGAGGACGATTCCCTGCCTGGAACCGCCGAAATGCTGAACAGCTTTGGATTGAAGGTGAAGCAGGCGATCAACCAGCTGGTGCTGATCACTACCAGCGGCAGTGCCCAGCCCGTCGCCCTGGCCATCGACGGCGAAGACTGGCCGGAGGTGGTCGGGACCATCGCCGGCGACGATACGGTGCTGATCATTTGTCCCGACCAGAAGCGGGCGACCCAGTTGCGGGAGCGCCTGGAGATCATGATTGGATGATGGGTAAGGAATCGATACAAACCGCGGTTGCAGGTGTGAGCGGCTACGCCGGCCTGGAATTGGCGCGGCTGCTCTTGCACCACCCGGCTCTGAAGGGGCGGCCGCCGGTGTTTGTCGGCCGCGACGCGGAAGCGGTCCGGCTGACTGAGATGCATCCCCAACTGGCCGGCAACAACGGCAGCTCTGAGTTGCTGGTGGAACCGTTTTCCTGGGACTTGTTAAAAAAGCGCGGCGTGGAACTGATGTTTATGGCCACACCGCATGAGCAATCGCGCAGCTGGGTGCCGGAAGCACTGGACCACGGGCTGAAAGTGGTGGATTTGAGCGCGGCCTGGCGGTTACGCGAGCCCGAAAATCGAACCATCTACGGTTTCCACGATGCGGATACGGTTTTGGCCGAGCGGGTGCAGACCGGGAGCGTCTATGGTTTGCCGGAGCTGCATCGGGCGTGCATCCGCAATGCGCAACTGGTGGCTAACCCGGGATGCTACGCCACCTCGATCATTCTGGCGTTGAAGCCGCTGGTGGCCGCGGGATGGGTGGATCTGGAGCGGGGAATCATTAGTGACTCCAAGTCGGGTGTCTCGGGCGCGGGCAAAGCACCCACCCCCACTACCCACTTCATGTCCGCAGCCGATAATCTCTCCGCCTATGCGGTCTTTGGTCATCGCCACATGGGCGAAATACTTGAGCAATTGAACCTGCAGGAGTCGCAGATCATTTTCACACCGCACCTGTTGCCGATTCCCCGGGGTATTCTCTCCACCACCTACGTAACCTTCCGGGAGAAGAAGGAAGCGGCCGAGGTCGAAGCGTGCTTCCGCAATTTCTACGCCTCGAGCCCCCTGGTGCGGGTGACCAGGAAACTGCCGCAGATACAGTATTCGGCATATACGAACTACTGCGACATCGGCTTCCAGCTGGCCAAAGACGGCCGGCGATGTGTGATTGTTTCCTGTTTGGACAACCTGCTCAAGGGAGCGTCCGGGCAGGCGGTAGAGAACATGAATTTGATGTGCGGGTGGAACGAAGCGGAGGGGCTGGCATGAAATTCGTGGTCAAACTCGGTGGTGCGGCCTTGGAAGATCAGGCCTTGCTGCACGGCTGTGCGCGTGCAATTGCCATGCTGGCACAGGACGGTAACCAGGTAGCAGTGGTGCATGGCGGCGGCGCCGCACTGACCCGCACCCTGAAGCAGATGGGCAAGAAGAGCGAGTTTATCGCCGGCCTGCGCATCACCGATGCCGAAACCCGCGATGCCGCGCTGATGGTATTGGGCGGCCGCGTGAACAAGGAGCTGGTAGCCGCGCTCGGCGGCCACGGCCAGGCTGGTGTAGGCCTTTCTGGTGGAGACGGATTGATTTTCCGCGCCCGCAAAAAGCGCACCACGCCGGACCTGGGGTTCGTGGGCGAGATCGTAGCCTCGGATACCCGCTGGCTCGATGCCATCTGGAAGATGGGCGCGGTCCCGGTGATCTCGAGCCTGGCCCTGGGCTTCGACGGCGAGTATTACAACATCAATGCCGACGAAATGGCGTCAGCCTGCGCCGTCGCCTGCAAGGCCGATGCGCTGGTCTTTCTTACCGACGTGCCCGGCGTGCGCGGATCCAACGGAGAGGTGATGCGCTGGTTGAGCGTGGATCAGATTGCCGGCCTGACGCGCGAAGAAGTGATCAGCGGCGGCATGTTGCCCAAGCTGCACGCCTGCCGCGAGGCACTGCTGGCCGGGGTGAAGAGAGTGCGCATCCTGCCTGCGGATGCCGCATCTGTATTACCTGATTTGTGTTCGACCCGGGTACTTCAAGGAACTGAGGTGATGGTGGCATGAAGCTCGAAGCGATACAGGCGGCAGAGGCTAAGCTTCTGCTCCCCACCTATGAGCGCAATCCAATTCTCTTTGTCGAAGGTTCAGGCATGTACCTGATCGATGGCAACGGGGAACGGTATCTCGACCTTCTCAGCGGAATCGGCGTCAACGCATTGGGCTATGGACACCCTGCGGTGACCAATGCCATCGAGCGACAGGGCCGCAAGCTGGTGCATATCTCCAACCTGTACTTCCATGAAGGGCAGGCTGAGTTGGCCCTTCGTTTGACGGAGAGGAGCGGCCTCGATCGCGCCTTCTTCTGCAATAGCGGCACCGAGGCGAACGAAGCAGCGATGAAGCTGGCGCGCGCCTACGCCGGCCTCAAGCGCAGTGAAGGTAAATCCCTGGGCACCAGGTTTCTGGCGCTCGAAAACAGCTTCCACGGGCGCACCATGGGAGCCGTATCCACCACCCATAAGGATAAGTACCGCGAGCCCTTCCAGCCCCTGGTGCCGGGAGTGGATTTTGTCCGTTTCAACGATGTGGATCATCTGCGGGCCAGCTTCTCCAACGAGGTCTGCGCCATATTGATCGAAGCCATCCAGGGCGAGGGTGGGATCCGTCCCGTCTCGCAGGAGTTCTTTGCGGCCGCGCGCGAGCTTACCCAATCGACCGGCGCGCTGCTGATCGCGGATGAGATTCAGTCCGGCCTGGGACGCACCGGCAAATGGTTCGCCTATCAGCAGTTTGGCATTCAGCCGGATGTGACCACGCTGGCCAAGCCGCTGGCCGGTGGCCTTCCCCTGGGAGCCATGCTGTGCACCGAGGAAGCGTCGCGCGGCATCCATCCCGGCCTGCATGGAACCACCTTTGGTGGTGGGCCGTTGGCGTGCGCGGTGGCCATCGCGGTGATTGACGCCATCGAGCAGGAAGATCTGCTGGGCAACATCGCCAAGACGGGCGCGTACTTCAAGCACCAGTTGCATGACGTCGCCGCCAGGCACGAGAGCGTGGTCGACGTGCGCGGCATGGGGCTGATGCTGGCTATGGATCTGAACTCCGCCGACCTGGCCAAGCGCGTGGTGGCCAGGATGCTGGAGCGGCACATCCTTATCAACCGCACCAGCGAGACCGTGCTGCGTTTTCTACCCCCTTTCATCACCGGGCGGGAGCACGTCGATACGGCGATCTCCGCACTGAACGATATTTTGAGCGAAGAAGGTGCAGGCGCGCACGGTATGGCCGCGGCGCATCAAAACACAGGGGGGCCACGCAATGGTTAGCAAGACTTTGTTCGCCGCTGAAAAGGCAGTACATCAGGAGAGCAGCATGCTGGCTCAAGCTTCCGTGACGCTCGCAGGCCGCGATCTGTGCTCCATCGCCGATCTTTCTCAGGCGGAAATCGCCGCCGTCATGGAACTGGCGCATGCCATCAAGGCGACGCCGGGCGATTATCGCTACTCTCTCGATGCGCGGCAGATGGTGATGTTTTTCGAAAAGGCCTCCCTGCGCACGCGGCTGACCTTTGAAGCCGGCATGAATACGCTGGGCGGTTCGGCGATGTTCGTGGACCAGACGCAATCCCCGCTCGGAGAGCGTGAATCGTTGGCCGACATCGCGCGCAACGTGGAGCGCTGGGTGAGCCTGATCGTGCTCCGCACCTATGCCCATGAAACCATCACCGAGATGGCGGAGTACTCCCGGGTTCCGGTGATCAACGCGCTCAGCGACCTGGAGCATCCCTGCCAGGCGTTGGCCGACTTCATGACCATCGAGGAACGCTTTGGCACTGCGCGCGGGGCTAAGTTCACCTATGTGGGGGATGGTAACAATGTCTGTCACTCATTGATGCTGACCGCTGCCCTGCTGGGCTCGGACTGCACCGTAGCCACGCCTAAAGGGTACGCCCCCAAGCAGGACATGGTTGCCCAGGCGCGCAAGATCGCCGAGAAGTCTGGGGCTGCGCTCACCGTGACCCACGATGTAGTGGGCGCGGTACGCGGCGCCGATGCGGTATACACCGACGTTTGCACCAGCATGGGCTTTGAGCATGAAGTGACCAAGCGGGCTCCTATCTTCAAGCCTTACCAGGTGAACGAGGCATTGATGGCCCACGCCGCGCCCCATGCCGTGTTCATGCACTGCCTGCCTGCGCATCGCAATGCCGAGGTTACGGATGCAGTTCTGGACGGTCCACAATCCGTCGTTTTTGAGCAAGCGGAGAATCGCCTGCATGCCCAGAAGGCGCTGATGGTTCTGCTGCTGGGCGGCGGCTTGGCCGGCGCCCGCGATGGAGTGAGAGCCTGAGGTAGAGGTTGCCTCAGCGGCTAAAGCCGTCCGCAGAACGAGGATTATGTACGGGCTGAAGCCCGTACCCTTCTGCCTGAGCTCTCCTCTCCAGGCTTTCGAAGGGGACGGCCTTTAGGCCGTCCATCATGCCGCAATATGATTGCGGCTTTAGCCGCTGAGGGACTCTAACCGGCCGGCATCGGCCGCACTAGAATTTTTGAAGGAGTTTTTGCAATGTCGAAGAAAGTTGTGCTTGCTTACTCAGGTGGTCTCGACACCTCGATCATTATCCCCTGGCTCAATGAGAACTACGGTATGGATGTAATCGCCATGATTGCCGATGTAGGCCAGGGAGAAGACCTCGACGCCGTAGTGGCCAAAGCCTATGCCACAGGCGCCAAGAAGGCGGTGGTGCTCGACCTGCGCGACGAGTTCGTGCGCGATTATGTCTATCCGACGGTACGCGCCGGCGCCATCTATGAGCACAAATACCTGCTCGGCACCTCGATTGCCCGGCCGGTAATCGCCAAGCACCAGGTGGAAGTGGCGCTCGCGGAAGGCGCCGAGGCAGTGGCCCATGGCTGCACCGGCAAAGGCAACGACCAGGTTCGTTTCGAGCATGCCTACCAGGCGCTAGCGCCGGATCTTAAGGTCATCGCTCCCTGGCGCGAATGGACGCTGAAGTCGCGCGAGGATTGCCTCGATTATGCAGAAGCCCACGGCATCCCGGTTGCGGCCAGCCGGGAGAAGATCCACTCCCGCGATCGCAACCTGTGGCACATCAGCCATGAGGGTGGCGAGCTCGAGAATGCCGAAAACGCACCTTTGCCGACCACGTGGGTCATGACCCGCTCGCCCCAGGAAGCACCCGACCGCGAAGAAGTGGTGGAGATCGGCTTCGTCGAAGGCAAGCCCGTCTCGGTGGACGGAATGCAGTTGGAACCGGTGCAAATCGTGGAGCTGCTGAATGAGATCGGCGCGCGCAATGCCATCGGCCGCATCGACCTGGTGGAGAACCGCTTTGTCGGCATCAAGAGCCGCGGCCTCTATGAGACTCCTGGTGGCACCTTGATCACCACCGCGCATCGCGAGCTCGAAGCATTGACCCTCGACCGCGAAGTGATGCACTACAAGCAGCAGGTCGCCCTGAAGTATGCCGAGCTGGTCTACTTCGGTCTCTGGTTTACCCCGCTGCGCGAAGCTCTGGACGCCTTTGTCGAAAATACCCAGAAGCTGGTCACGGGTTCCGTCAGCCTCTCTCTGTACAAAGGCAACATCAGCGTGGCCAAGCGGCACTCGCCGTTCTCGCTCTACTCTGATGATCTGTCTTCGTTCACCATGGGCGACAGCTACGATCAGAAGGACGCCAAGGGCTTCATCCAGATCCTCGGGCTGCCTGCTCGTACCCGGGCGCGGCTGTTGCAGAAGAAAGAGGCTCACCAGTGAAGATGTGGTCCGGCCGCTTTCGCGAGCCACTGGACCACGACTTCGAACAATGGCAACGATCACTGGTATTTGACTGGCGGCTCCTTCCTCAGGAAGTGGCTGCCAGCAAAGCCCATGCGCGCACCATCGCGGCTGCGGGTATCCTCACCCCGGAGGAACTGGAAAAGATCGTGGGCGCCCTGGACGCCATTCGCGACGAATACGCGCAGCGTCCGCCCAGCGACATTTACGGCCGCACCGAAGCGGAAGACATTCATCACTTTGTGGAGTTGGAGCTGGTAGCGCGCATCGGTGATCTTGGTTTCAAGCTGCACACCGGCCGCAGCCGTAACGAGCAGATCGCCACCGACCTTCGCCTCTACGTGCGCGAGAAGTGCGCTGCCATTGCCGGCCACCTCGCCGGCTGGTCGCGGGCATTCACGGTCCAGGCGCAAGCGGCGGGTGATGCAGTGATGCCGGCCTACACCCACCTGCAGCGAGCCGAACCCGTCTTGGTCGCGCACTGGTTGCAGGCCTATGGGGAGATGCTGCTGCGCGACATGACACGGCTGGGGGATTTGAGCCGTCGCTTGAATTATTGTCCACTCGGTTCTGGAGCAGTGGCGGGCGCCACCCTGAAGCTGGACCGGACCATCGCCGCGCGCGAATTAGGTTTTTGCGGGCCAACCGCGAACAGCATGGACGCCACCAGCGACCGCGACTTCGCGCTCGAGTTTTTGCAGGCGCTGACGCTCGTTGCGCTGCACGCCAGCCGCTTTGCGGAGGAGATCACACTGTACGCCACAGCGGAGTTCGGGTTCGTCGAGTTGCCGGAAGCCTTTTCCACCGGGTCGAGCGCCATGCCGCAGAAGAAGAATCCTGATCTGACGGAACTGGTGCGCGCCAAAGTGGCCCGCATCAATGGTGCGGCCCAGACGGTCACTATGTTGCTCAAGGGTCTGCCGCTGGCTTATAACAAGGACTTGCAGGAGAGCCAGGAGCCGCTCTTTTCCGCCGCCGATGCGGCGGAGCGGATGACTGCCTTGCTGGCCAGGTTTACCGCCGCGCTGCGCTTCAACACCGCGCGCATGCGCAGCGCCTGCGAAACCGGCTTTCTCAATGCCATGGCCGCCGCGACCTACCTCGTGCACAAGGGAGTTCCCTTTCGCAAGGCGCACGAGAAAATCGGTTTAGCGGTACGTTATGGTCTGGAGAAGGGTTGCGAACTCGATGGCCTTACGCTCGACGAGCTGAAGCAGTTTGGGCCGGAGTTCGAAGCCGATTTCTTTTCCAGCATCACCCTCGATGCCACGGTGAACTGCCATGACGTGATCGGCGGCACCGCGGTGGGGCGAGTCCGTGAGGCGTTAGCGGCGCAGGAGCAAAGACTTTCTGCAGTGACGGGACAGATAGATGGAAATACGTAAGGCGCGGCTTCAGGACGCCTCCAACATATACGAATTAGTGAACAGCCTTTCTCAGGATGGCACGCTGTTGCGGCGCGCCTTCGCGGAGATATGCGAGAACGTGCGCGACTTTACTGTCGCCGAGTCAAATACCGGCATCTTCCAGGGCTGCGGCGCTTTACACCTTTACGGCCCACATTTAGCGGAGGTGCGGTCAATCGTGGTGCGCCCGGAGGCCAAGAGCAAGGGCACCGGCGGTATGCTGCTGCAATCCTTACTGGATGAAGCCGAGGATCACGGCGTGGGCTGTGTCTGTCTCTTCACCCGCATCCCCGATTTCTTCTTCCGCCATGGATTTCGCGTGGTGGAGAATCGAACCGCACTGCCCGACAAGATCTACAAGGACTGCCAGAACTGCCCCCGCCTCTACCGCTGCGATGAAGTGGCGATGGCGCGCGGCCAGATTCCCAAAGTCTCGATTCTGGGAACCAGGATCGAGGCCGAGCAACTGGTCCGCCTGACCGGGTAAGGTGAGAGCTCAGCCCGGCGGAGTCAGTCTCCTAATGGAACTCATTAAGAGGGGAGAGAAACAGCAGGTCCCAATGGTTTTGTTAGGTGATTCACTCTGCCGAAAATCAACCTTTAGTCACTACTTTCCAAGTTGTACTCCGCCCAGTTTCTTCAAATGCAGTGCAGGTGTGCCGGTGATGGGTGCGAATGCCAAAGTCGCCCCTCCTGCATTGACCCGCACAAGCAGGTACGCTTCCCCTTTGCGGACTGGGAGCTCAAAGACGGGGTCCGCGCTCTTGAGAACGCTCTTCCCCAGCGCATCCATGACTTCGACCGGCTGGCCCGGCCATGGATTGCGGATGTGCAGAGTCGACGTCGCTCCGGCTTCGATAGCGACCGTAGTGGGGACACCCGCCCGGACCTGGACATCGACCCGGGTGTGATCGCGCACCCACACGCTGCCTTCAAAATCCCACCGTGACGGTGTTCCCGGCGCAATGCGAATCAGGCCATCGTAGTCCTGCACCAGGGCCTCTGCGAGCGCCAGCGCTACGATGCCTTCCTGCTCGATGTAGAACTCTCCTGCGGGACCACCCCAGTTGGCGAAGCCGTTTATGTAGTTCTGATACCTCTCCGTCAGGGCAATCAACGTCGATCGCACTTCATCGCTGAGCCCGAGCCGCGCAGCCTGCACCGGATCAAAGCTCCAGTCCTGGTGAACCGGGTAAGGGCGGGTGGCATAGGTGGACTTCGCCAGCGCCAGCATGGGCGAGGTGTCGCCGATCAGGTTGTAGGGCCAAACCGGCTCCAGGCCAACGTTTTCCTCGTTATGTGCAACCGCGGCTGGATCATAGGACTCGGCAATCACCGTTTGCTTTCCCGCAGGGCCGGATTTCTCTGCTTGGGGAAGAGGGGGAATCTGGCTCAACTCTGCATCGAGTTGTTGCACCAGCCGGGCATCGGTGTGAAGCAGTTTTGCTGCCTGGGCAACGGCGGGAAAGAGGGCTGAGCGCGCGGAAAGATCCGTGGTCGGATCGAGGGTATCCCACTCTTGTTCGTGCGCATTCGACGGGTGGGTATGCATCTTGCCATCCGCGCCGTGCTTTTCATACGCGAGCAGGAAATCTGCGCTGGCAGCCATGACCGGGTAATTCGAAGCTAGAAAAGCGCGATCGCCAGTGGCCAGATATTGCCGCCAGATCCAAAGCGAAACTTCCGCGCCAGTGGATAGAGTGCGCGCGTTGTAGTACGGCGGCGAGCCGGCGTCGCAGTTCAGGCCGATGACCGCGGGGCCCGACGGATTCAAATCCGGCTCATACTCCACCCCGGTCCCATTGAAGCGCATCGTCTCCGGTACGCAAATCCCTGGGCGCCCGGCCATGTGCTTCGCTGTCCAGTCTTTGATGTTGGCAAGATTCTCGCGATACAAGCGAAAGTACGGCGCGTTCAATTCAGACACGCCTGCATCTATATTCGCGGCCACCTGCATGCGAAGATTCCAGTGCCAGAAGGCAGCCGGGTCCCAACGATGAAGATCCTGGACGGCAGAGAAAAGGTCGGCGATGCCTGCCTGAGAACCAGGAAACCTGTCGCCGCCCTCCGCCGCGGCGCTATAGAGGTAGAGGTTGCGAAGGTTCTCCATGTACTCTCCGGAACCATCTCCGGAAGTGAGCTTGATGAGCCCTGCGCGATGCCAGTACGAGTGCCACCAGGCGAGGTGTTCCTGCGGATCAAAGTTCGCTAGAGCGCCGTTGATACCGGCCAGTTGATCTTTCCCGCCGTTGTAGTGTGGACTTGCGACCGTTACCCGAAAATGCCCGTCCTGCGCGGGCTTGAAGGTGACCGTCACGGAGCGAGGGCTGCTCACCGCGACCGACACATCGCTACCCGTCGCGGTGATGGCGGCGAGGGCTCCGAACGTTTCGCCGGATGCCCCGGGGCCATAGTGGTCGATCCAGGTTTGTTCGAGCATACCCACCCTATTGGCAGCCGTGGCGTTCGGCTTACGGGGCTCCCAGAGCCGAAGTGTGGCAGTCTGGGTGACGTTTGGGTCTGCGCCCGTCACGTCAACCACCAACGTATCGGTCGATACCTGAACGTACGCCACGAGGCTGATACCACCGCCGTGCTCGACCAGAGATCCGTTGTACAAATCGAGACGGCCGCTGAAATCCTTGGCCGTTGTAAGTTTGGAGAGGCCGGGAATGACAAGCTGGCCAGGAGAATCCCGATGCGGCAAAGTATCTGCGCGGTTCAGCTGGGCGGTGAACCCGTCCGCAGCCCACACAGCGATGCCCAGCCGTCCGTTGCCCATCGGTATCGCTTCACCAGGCTTGGTGTTTGGCGCGCCCAGCACAATGTCAGATCGGCTCAACAGCCCGGCGGCATCTACGGCAAAATGCCCCCCCTTCCATGCGGTCGTCGGAGTGTTCTGCGCGAGCGCGTTCGGCTGCATGGAGGCGAGGCCGAGAAGGACAACAAGATAGAACGAGTTCCGCGGCGGTAGAAGCATCCATAATGGTTTACCACAACAGGACGTGCGGCTCAGGCATTCAAACGCGGCGCCGCTAGAGGCATCACCATCAGAATGACGAGAACGATAATATCCAACCATGCAAACCAGTCGCCAAACCGTGAGTAAATGGTCGCATCGTGACGAACAGGTACTGTCGCTATAACGGTGGCAAATGGAATAGCGAGGGTATCGCGCTCGGCTAAAACCCGGCCGCGGTCATCGGTTGCAGTAAGGATGCCCAGTTTGGCGGACCGCGCAATGCTGAATCCGCTTTCGACGCCCCGAAGCACCGCCATGCGGCCATGTAACCAGCCGTCCTGAACAAAGTCCATTGCCGGCACAAGCAGCAGCCCCACCCCATCCTGAGAATACTGCCGGCTCAGGCGCGGGAAATCCATGTCCTTGCATATCTCCATACCCCACTTGCCTGAAGATTGATTAACCACAGTGCGTTCAGTGCCAGAGGTTTCATTCTCCAGGTGCGGCAGCAGATGATGCTTGTTATAGGAAGCAACAAACGATCCGTCCGGCGAGTAAAGCCGCTGCTGATTCCAGGTAGCCGTCGGAACACTCCGGTCAATGCCAACCGTAACGTAGGCGCCGGTTTGCTTCGCCATTCGCCCCAGAAGACCGTCGAATTCCGCCTGGGAAGCGTTGGTTACCGGTCCACTGTGCTCAGGCAGGACAAAGACTTGAACTCCCTGAGCGGCCAATGACTTCATCTGCTCGGCATAACGTTGAAATATCACCTGAACCTGCTCAGGGGTTCCGGCTTGTAGGTTTGCGGCTTCATTAGAAGCGATGAGACCGACCCTCAAGGTCGGTGAATCTTTCGGCGTTGTGGCCAGACGCCATACTCCAAACCCCAGCACGCCCGCGAGGACGATGGAAACAACGATAGCCACAGGAATCTTTCCCGGGGCTGGGCCCACACTGAGAAGCGCAGCAACCGTAGCCGCGAAGAGAAAAATACAGAAGCTGATACCCCACGCCCCAGTGACGGAAGCAATCTGCAAGATGGGCAGAAAGTTCATCTGCGAATAGCAAATATCGCCAAAGGTGCCGTGAACGGAAGTGATGGCGATGAGGTATTCAACGGCAACCCAAAACAAAGGGACAATCAGCGCCGCTTGCCACAATTGTCCACGACGGATACGGCTGCGGAAAAGCAACACTGCGAAGGCGAAGATGCAGGAAATAAAGAGCAGGATCGACGCTACAAGCCACGTAGGGAGCACTGAGCGCGAATAACTCCACTCGTTCAATCCGCCCAGTGCGTACGCGGCAACGGCAATGAAAAACGCCTCTCCGCCCGATACGCGCGGCGCAATCCACAACACAGGAATCGGCGCCAACCAGGTGAGGGCCCAGAGTGGCGAAAGCCCTGTGCCAAGAAAGAACAACACCGCGGAAAAAGCCAGGCACAGCGCGATAAGGAAATTATTACTAGGCCTTGAGACCATGAATCATTCTCCTGATTGAATTGCGCGTGAGCGTACGAAATTCTGCTTCTGACAAATGGAAACGTCCGGCGCGGTAAAGCATGATGTATCCGTGACCATGCGCCCAGAGTTGTAGCGCAATCTCCCACACGTCGTGACGTTTCAGAAATCCGGCATCCATGGCCTGCGCCACCAGATCGGCGACCGCGTTCAAAGTGGGTGAACGCTGCGCACGGAAGTCCTCCGGATAGCGACGGGCATTGGGCCGCGGCTGCGAAAAAACATAGTCGAAGATACAAGGGCGGTCGAAGGCATAGTCAATGTAGGCATCCATGCAGCCGGCCAGACGAGCCTCCCAGGACCCCCGTATCGGGCGGCCTTCGATATAGCTGAGAAATTTGGCGAACTCCCGGTCAACCACAAAATCGAGCAGTGCTTCCCGCTTGGGAAAGTGGTGATAGATGGCCATCGGAGTAATACCGACCGCCTGGGCGACGCGGCGCATACTGACCGCTGCCTCGCCTTCCTTTTCCAGAATCTTCAGCGCTTCTTCGGCAATGCGCTCCGCCGTAGCTGTTTCCTTCATCACCTATACACCGTATACCAAATAGCTATACGCCGTATAGTAAAACTTTTCAGACGCCCCGAATTACAGTCTCGAGTGCTAAATCTTGCGTGCGGAGTGTCCCAATTTGGGAACGCTTCCCAAGACGGGCCCGTGATGCTTCGTAGCTCGCATTTCCTGTGCGCAGTTTAGGTCGACGACGGTACGTTGGTAACAGCATTTCGTCTTTCTAAATTGCATCTCAACCCAACAGGAGCGTTTATGAGAGCCTATTGTGTAATTCTGCGCAGCCATTCTTTCATTAACCCCACATCCTACCCGCGCACCAAGCGCTTTTATGTGGGAGCCCTCACGGCAAACAGGGCGATACGCACAGCCTGCGAGTTGAACCCCGAATTCCGCGTTCTTGGTATCGAGCATAGTGACCTGCGAACCTCAAACCCGTTAAGCTAATCCTGCAATACCGAGGTGGCCCATGCGGAAAGAAATCGTAGGACAAAAACCGGTGGCCGCAGAGGCCACCGGTGATGAATGGCTCGATCTAAACTCGATTGCTCGTGTCCAGCTCACATCAGAAGATCCGGCCTTCCCGATCGAGAACGCCCTCAGTACGACCCCAACGCTCAATGAACTTGGCTGGCGCGCCAGCGGTCCCGGAGCGCAGACCATCACCATGCTTTTCGATGCGCCGCAACGTATTCGACGGATCGCACTGCATTTTGTGGAGCACAAGATGGAGCGCTCCCAGGAGTTTCTGCTGAGCTACTCTTCTGCAAAGGAGACCAATCGCGAGATCGTGCGCCAGCAGTGGACGTTTAGTCCAAATGGCTCCCCGCAGGAGGTCGAAGACTACGCTGTCGATCTGGAATCGGTAACCAGGCTTGAACTTATGATCGATCCTGATCGCGGACGCCGGAACAGCGTCGCGACGCTCAGCACCTTACGACTCGCTTGAAGCGTCTAAGTGAACTCGCCCGCGAGCGCGGTCGATCTGCAGTGCGCCCTGAGCAGCTGTGACTTTATTGATGTTTTGCGTGAAGTCATCGAGTTTTAAACGAAATTGTCATCCTGCCTGTCCCGGCTTGCCGTGGAAGGAACCGCCTTGCCTAAGGCGAGTTGAGAAAGAAATGACAAGGCAAAAATCGCCATGGATGCGAGGCCCGGAGGGCCGGTCGGCAAAACGTCAGCCCAGCCCGGGAGGGCTGGGATTCAATTCCGAAGATGATCTGAGCGCCGTAGGCGCGGCACTGAATCTGGACCGGCTCTCACCTTTGTCGACGGAGCGAATTCCGGATTTTCTACTTCGCTGCTCGAACAGCGGCGACGTATGCGGCTCTCCGTAAAAGAACCGCATGAAATCCACCGAAGCTACGGTTTTTGACAGGAAATCTGCGGCAGCCGATCTGCGTCACTCATGGTTAACGGTGGGTTGGGTGCTGGACAAAAATCGGCCGGTCCCCGCCGCTATGGGGACCGGCCGGAGCGACCTAAGTTTCAGGAACTGTCTTACGTCGCTTTTGCATCCATTGAACGGCGCTCTAGTGATGACCCTCGCCGCCACCACCGCCACCGTGAGGCGCTCCACCGTGAGGCGCGCCACCACCGCCGTGAGGGGCTCCGCCGCCGCCGTGATATCCGGGGAGGGCATGTTCACCACCGCCATTGTGCGGAGCGTTGCCCACGTGGCCCTGGTAATCATGCGCCTCGTTCGCGTGGAAGTGGTTGAATTGCTCTGCCCCGCGCGGGGGCAGCGGTCCGTGATACCCATGATGAGGATCATAGCGATTGTCGACATGGCCATAAAACCCGTGGGGACCGTGGAACCAGGGACCAGCTCCAATGAACACCCCACCCGTAAACCAATCCGGACCATAGTACCCATAGGGCGCGCAATCATACGGAGCGTAGTCAAAGTACCCGTAGGGGCATACCGGCGCCACTCCAATGTTGATGGAAACCTGGGCTGGGGCCAGCGTCGCGCAGCTTAACAGGGCAGCTGCAGAAGCGGTTAAAGCAAGGTACTTACCGTAGGACATAGTTTCTCCTCGGTAAAGATTAGAGGTGCAATAAGAGCAGCGAGTTGCCTCCCGTACCACATAGCAAAAGCCGGTTGACTGCGCCGTCCCGTACCTATACGTTTTCAAGCACTACCCACGCTTTCAACCGGCCCCCGTGTTGCCGCGACCGCACTCCCCGTCTCGCGGCTGGAGTCAAGATGACCAGCAAGCGGCCACGCGTTTTTTACGGTTGGTTGATCGTAGTCGTCAGCGCCGTCGGGCTCTTCCTCGGCGCACCACTCGTCATATTCTCGTTCAGCGTGTTTTTCAAACCGCTGGTGGTGAATTTCCATGCCAGCCGTGCAGCCGTGTCCTTCGCATTTTCCCTGATGAACACCGTGGGCGCGCTTTGGATTCCCCTCAGTGGTGTGCTCATCGACCGCCTGGGGGCCAAGCGCGTCATTATTTGGATGACCCTGTTCTACGGCCTGACCCTGATCGCCGCCTTATGGGTGGGGAACAGCATCTGGCAGCTCTATCTCTTCTTCTCGATATTGGGTATTGCCCTCAGCGGCGGTCCGGTGCCAGTGCCCTACGGCGCGGTGATCTCGCACTGGTTCAACCGCCATCGAGGGCTTGCCCTGGGACTGGCGATGCTGGGCATCGGCGTGGGCACGCTTGTCGTTCCCGTTGTGGCCCAGCGGCTGATCACGCTCTTCGGTTGGAGGATCACGTACGCCCTCTTTGGTGGCGCGGTCCTGTTTGTGCCGCTGCCTATCGTCGCCGCCCTGCTGCGCAACGATCCCGCGGAACTTGGCCTGCAACCGGATGGAGACGAGACCGCCCCAGGCTCGCTTCTGTCGCCGCAAGGCAAACAGGGCATAACCTGGCACGAGATTTGGCATAGCCCCGTGTTCTGGATGTTGATCTGCATCTTCTCCCTGGCCGGCGCATGCGTGCATGGGGCCATCATTCATATGTCGGCCATCTTTACCGATCGCGGTGTGAGCGCGGAACACGCCGCCCTGGCCGCCTCCCTGGTTGGAGCTGCTTTGATTGTTGGCCGGCTGGGCTCCGGCTACCTGCTGGATCACTTTTTTGCTCCCCGGGTCGCGATCCTTTTTTACGGCGCAACCACCCTGGGCTTGGCCATGCTGTGGGCGGGCAAAAGCGGAACTCCCGCGCTAGCCGCTTCATTTCTGGTCGGCCTTGGTATGGGAGCAGAAGTGGAAACCATGGGCTACATGATCAGCCGTTACTTTGGCCTGCGCGCTTTCGGTACCGCCTTTGGACTCGTCTTTGGCGCCTTCATGCTGGCAGGCGCGGCCGGGGTATTGCTGATGGGCGCGGGATACGACCGCTTCCATTCCTATACCGTCCCTCTGGCGGCCTTTTGCGGAGCCATGCTCCTGGCATTGCTCTTGCTTAGCCGCCTGGGTCCGTATCGTTACGGTGTTACCCATGAAGTGAGTCCGCCACTGGAGCCGGTTCCGGTGTCGAGCGGCGCATAACTCCCGTACCGGGTGCCCTTATTTCAGATAAGCCCGGACAAGGTCGATAAGATCCTCCGCCAGTTCGTGGGGCGGAGCGGAGTTCTTCTCTGACGTCAGCAAGTGCAACCGGATATGGTCTTCCAGAACTTCGGCCATCAGGCTATTAACCCCGCCGCGCACATTTGCCAGCAGCATCAGTATGTCGGCGCAATCGTCGCCGGTGGTGAGCGATCGCTCGATCGAGTCCACCTGGCCACGGATGCGTTTAATGCGGGCGATGAGCTTCTGTTTTTCTTTATCGATGGTTGCCATTTTTCTTTGCATATACCCTAGGGGGATATGATACAAAATGAAAGGCGGGGTTTCCTTCCCCGCTGGAGAAAAATCACTTATGAGTCACGATTCCGCACCAGAACCTCCCAGTACGGGAGATTTACTTGTGCTGGAATGAGCGCTCTGGGAACCCGCCCTTAGCCAGGCTATCGACGCCTTCCTTACCGCTCATCCCGGCATACGGCCTGTGATTTGAGCGCGTGAGCCGGCGGTTGCTAAAACCCCCTCACACCCTCCCCAACCGATGATTCGTGCTCCCCTTCCAGCTCCGCGCGCCCTGGCCGTGGATTCGGCTGTACCTGCACGAACCGCACAAGGAGGAACCATGAACATCATCCTTACCGCGATTCGCAATTCCCCCCAGTTGACCTGCGTCTGGGTGCGGACCGGCGACGCAAGGACGCCCCTGGCGTGTGTCTGGAAACAAGCCTCTGCCCCTGTGGTGGAACTTGCGAACCAATCCTCCCTCGAGGACGATCGATCGTCGGGGCGGCTATGGAATAACACAGATATTTCCCTTGCACTTCGACACAAGTGTGCTCTAGAGTCTCGTGTAGAAGTGGAAGGGTAGACCCACATGGCTGACGAACGGCTGGAACTGCCCCAGGGCACACTCGATCTTCTTATCCTGAAAGCTCTTGCTTTGGAATCGCTTCACGGCTGGGCCATTTCAGAACGCCTGCAGCAGATCTCACGCGAAGCTTTGCAGGTGCAGCAGGGTTCTTTGTACCCGGCTCTCCACCGTCTGGAGCGGCGCGGCTGGATCAAGGCTCATTGGGCGGTGAGTGAAAACAATCGACGCGCCAAGTATTACGAACTGACCCGCCAGGGCAAGAAGCAATTGGAAACGGAGACGTTGGCGTGGCGAAAACTGGCGGCAGCTGTTGGCCTCGTCCTCGATGAAGCTGAGGGAAGCTGATATGTTCAGCGACCTGCTCTATCGGCTCCGCGCCCTCTTCCGCCGCAAAGCGGTAGACCGCGAACTGGAAGAGGAACTGCAGTATCACCTGGATCGCGAGGCGGAAAAATACCGCCAGGCCGACGCTTCTCCTCACCTGGCAATGCGCCGCGCGAAACTTGCCCTCGGCGGGACGGAACAAGTCACGCAACAATGCCGCGAGGCACGCGGCACAAGGCTACTCGACGACCTGCTGCAGGACTTGCGCTACGGCCTGCGGTCCCTGGCCAACAGTCCTGGCTTCACAACCGTAACCGTTCTTACCCTGGCGCTTGGCATCGGAGCGTGCACCGCGATCTTCAGCATCGTGAACGCCGTTCTTCTGCGTTCTCTGCCCTACAAAGACCCGGGGAGGCTCGTATATCTCTACACTCCTAACTCTCATATCAATCTTCCTGTCGAAGACTTCGACCTTTCCTATGCCGACTTCTTCGACCTGCAGCGGCAAAGCCACTCCTTCTCGAGCATGACGCTCTTCCAGCAAGACACCTATAGTCTTGCGTCGCAGAAGGCGGCGATACGCGTTGGCGGAGCGCGAGTGGATGGCAACTTCTTTCCCACGCTCGGATCTCAACCGGAAATCGGCCGCGGAATTGAGCCTGAGGATGTTGTGCCGGGTCACGACAGCGTGGTAGTGATCGGCCATGCACTGTGGGAGCAGATGTTTTCGCGGGACCCGGAGGTTCTGAGCAGATCACTTCAACTCGACGGAAGGGCTTATCAGATCATCGGCGTGATGCCCGGGGAGTTCCAATATCCACGAGACACGGAATCGTCCCCGAATCTCCCCCAGGCGCGGACCCAGGTGTGGGTTCCATTCCTTTTGTCTGCCAGCGAGACGGCCGATCACGATGACGAGGGCGGCTTTGCGCTGGCCCGCCTGAAGCCGGGCGTCTCGACCGCCCAGGCGCAGGCCGAAATGGCAAGCATCATGGTCCGGCTGGACCTTCTGCATAACCCGGCGATGCGAGGTTGGAGCGCATATCTCAAGCCATTTCGAGAAACCGCTGTGGGATCTGTACGGCCTTTGATGTGGTCGCTTCTGGGCGCGGTTTCCCTCGTGCTGTTGATCGCGTGCGGAAATGCGGCCAACCTGCTCTTGGCAAGGGCCGCCAGCCGCACCCGTGAACTCGGAGTGCGCGCTACGCTGGGCGCGGGAAGAAGCCGCATGATTCGCCAAATGCTGACCGAGTCCATGATGCTTGGCCTCGCAGGAGGTCTGGCCGGAGTTCTACTGGCTCACCTCTGTTTGCGCGCACTCCTGCGGCTTGATCCTGGCAATGTCCCTCGGCTGAATGAGGCCGCTGTCGATTTACGAGTCCTGCTCTTTGCCGTGATCGTCTCCCTGTTGACCAGTGTGCTCTTTGGCATTCTGCCTGCGCTCTCCGCTTCTCGAATCAACCTGGTGGAATTTTTGAAGTCCGGAGGCAATCGCGGCAGCGTGGGAAGCCGCAACCGCCTGCGAAGTGGCGTGATCGTGGCGGAAGTCGCCCTGGTGGTCATCTTGCTGGCCGGCGCCGGAGTGCTGCTAAGAAGCTATGAGAAGGTCGCGTCGGTCCATACCGGCTTCTCACAGTCCACCGTGAGCATGAACCTCAAGCTTGACGCTCGTTACAGTCAGCCCCAGCAGGGCCGCGCTTTCTTTCAAAACTTGCTCGACCGCCTAACGGCTATCCCCGGGGTTAAAGCCGTCGGCGCTGTGGACGAACTTCCCCTCAAGGGGGAAAGCCTGACCTTCTTTTGGGTCGCAGGCTATGCAAACCAAAGAGACCAGCTGGTCGAGATTCGCAATGCCACACCACACTATTTCGCGGCCATGGGTATTCCGCTCGTCGCAGGCCGCGCCTTTAGCGATCATGACCCGTCCGGGGGTCCGCCCGTAGTCATCATCAATCAAGCCTTTGCGAAGATTTATTTCGCCGGGCGCGATCCAATTGGAGGGCAGATCTTCATGCGTCAACGCGATTTCCCATTTAGGACTGTTGTAGGCGTGGTGGGAGACGTGCACAACGTGAGCGTGGAAGAAGCCGCTGCTCCACAAGTCTTTGAGCCTTTCTGGCAATCCGACGCAGCCTACATCGCGGTCCGCTCTATCCTTCCGCCGAAGGAGCTTGCGTCCACGGTGCGCTCAACCTTGCACGGGATTGACCCAAACCTGGCCATTGCCGACATCCACACCATGAGAGAAGTTATCTCCCGGGCAAACGCTCGACGTGTATTCCAGACAACGCTGCTCACAATCTTCGCCGCGATCGCGCTCCTGTTGGCGTTAGTTGGGTTTTACGGTTTGCTTGCTTACTCGGTGCGACAGCGCACAGCCGAGATCGGCGTACGTATCGCGTTAGGTGCCCCCAGGGCGCGGGTTCTCGGTATGGTCTTGCGTCAAGGATTTCAACTCGCGGCGGCCGGCCTGCTCATCGGGTTGGCCGGAGCGATGGCGTTCACTCGGATTTTATCGAGTCTGCTCTATGAGGTGAGCGCTCTCGATTCTGTAACTTTCATGGTTGTACCTGCTTTGCTATTGCTGGTCCTGCTGCCCGCAGCTTTGATTCCTGCCTGGAAAGCCACGGGAGTGGAGCCGGTAACTGCGCTGCGGTATGAGTAAAGCTTCGGACTTCCTGGGGAACGAATATGTTCAGCGACCTGCTCTATCGGCTCCGCGCCCTCTTCCGCCGCAAAGCGGTAGACCGCGAACTGGAAGAGGAGCTGCAGTATCACCTGGATCGCGAGGCGGAAAAATACCGCCAGGCCGACGCTTCTCCTCGACCTGGCAATGCGTCGCGCGAAACTAGCACTCGGCGGAGCGGAACAAGTCACACAACAATGCCGTGAGGCACGAGGCACGAAGCTGATCGAAGATCTGGTCCAGGATCTGCGGTACGCCGTGCGCCAGTTGCGCAAGTCAATCGGTTTTACCTGCGCCGTGATCCTGACGCTGACGCTCGCGATCGGCGTGAACTCCGCGGTCTTCAGCCTGCTGGATGGCTTTCTGCTGCGCACCCTGCCCTACTCCGCACGCAGAACGTATCGGCATTCTGATGACGCACATCGAAGGCACCAACCGACGCACCGGACGGTACGGTTCGGAAGAGGACGACAGCCAGGACGGCGCAACCTGGGAGCTGCTGAAGTCCAATTTGAACACAGTGACGCTTGCTTCCTGGGGCGGTTCAGGAGGTGTGAACCTGCAAGCGGGTCCGACGGCGGGTAATGCTGCGCGGTATGTGCACGCCGGCCGCGTTTCGGCGCACTACTTCGATGTGCTCGGGCTTCCGCTGTATCTCGGGCGCAGCTTCACCGACGACGAAGACCATCCGGATGGCCCACAAGCAGTAGTGCTCAGCTATGCATCTGTGGCAATCCGCATTCCATGGCGACTCCGGAATCATCGGTGAAACCATTCATCTGAAGGGCGAAGCTTACACCGTCGTCGGCGTACTTTCCAGCAAAGCGATCGTTCCGAGCGCTGCCGATCTCTTCACTCCTTTGCGGCCGGCAACTACAGGCGAGTGCGGCGGAAACAACTGCGGGGTTGTGATGCGGCTAAAGCCGGGGGCGACCTGGGAGCAGCTCAGGGCCCAAATCAGCCACCTGCCTAAACCCGGTTACGTCGGGCGCCGAGACAAGGCCTGGTTCTATACATTGCCGATGCAGAGTTATCTGGGCGGCTACATGCGGCCAAGGGTAGAAGCCTTGATGCTTGCTGTTGGCTTCGTTCTGCTGATCGCCTGCGCTAACCTGGCGGGTCTGTCGCTGGTGCGGATCGCCCGGCGCAATCTCGAAGTGGCAACACGGATGGCGCTGGGAGCTTCGCGCGCCCGCGTCCTGTGGCAACTGTGGATCGAAAGCCTGTTGCTGGCAGCGGTTGGCGGAGCCGGCCGGGCTTGGGCTGGCATTCACTTTGATTGGCGCAGCAAGAAAGCTGCTGCCCGAGGAAATGGTTCCCATCGGCGGTTTTGGGCTGGATAGCCGGGTGCTGATATTTACTACCGCTGCCACGGTGCTGACCAGCTTGTTATTTGGCGCCATGCCGGCATTGGAAACGCGCAGGTTGGACCTGCGGCAGACGCTGGCAGCCGGCACTCGCGCTTTGGCCAGCCCGTCCGGCCGGATCCGGCAATGGCTGATTGGAGCCGAAGTCGCGCTGACCGTGGTTCTACTGGCTGGCGCCGGTCTGCTGGTGCGCACGCTTATCCATTTGGAAACGCTGCCACCCGGCTTCGATGCAGCCAATGTAATGACCGCCAAAGCGTCTCTGAACGCGGTGCGCTATAACGATCCCATCACTTTCGTGGGACTGCTGGACAAGAGTCTTGCCTCCATGCGAAGGATTCCCGGGGTGGAGGATGCCGCAGTCGGCCTGAGCGTTCCTTACGAACGCGGACTCAATTACTCCCTGACCCTTATGGACGGCCCACAGGCGGGCAAAGATGATGGCGCAAACTTTATCTACGTCACGCCCGGATATTTTTCCACGCTGCGGATTCCCCTGCTCATGGGCCGAGGTTTTGTATCCAGCGATACGTCCACTTCGCAGCCGGTGGCCATTGTGAACGCAGAGTTCGCACGCCACTTCTACCATGACCGCGATGCAGTTGGGCGTCATTTCCAAATCGAAGGCGGCCGATTCAAATACGCCATCATAGGCGTGGTCGCGAGCGTGCAAAAGAAGCCGGGTATGTATGGAGATGGTCCGCTGGCGACCGAGCCGATGATTTATCTGCCCGCTGCCCAGACCCCGGCATCGATCCTCGCTGCCGGGCACCTCTGGTTCCAACCTTCGTGGATCGTGCGCACGCATGGCCCAATATCCGGCTTGACCGAGGCCATGCAGCGAGCATTGGCCCAGGCCGATCCAGAGCTGCCCTTCTCCGGCTTCTACTCCATGCGGGACCTACTGAACCAGCGATTGCAGATGCAACATATCGAAGTGACATTGCTGGGAGTTCTGGCTGGGCTCGCGCTTCTGCTTTCTTCGCTTGGCGTCTATGCCCTGGTCTCCAACCTGGTGGTGCAGCGAACACGAGAGATCGGCATTCGCATTGCCCTGGGCTGCACACTGAGGCGAGCCATCTTAGGCGTTGGCTCCGCCGGAGCCACACCGGTGGGCGGCGGCGTTCTAACTGGCCTGGCACTGTCATTCTTCGCTCTGCGGGCGTTGCAGAGCGAGATCTATGGAGTGAGTGCTTACGACCGGGTGACTCTAATCAGCGTTTCACTACTGCTGCTAGCGATCGCCGGGCTAGCGAGCCTTCTGCCCGCACTGCGCATCGCCAGGATCGATCCCGTGGAAACGCTTCGGGCCGAGTAGTAAGCCAGCCGGCGAATACTATTACCACCATGGACTTTTTTTACGTCGTGCTTCCGGCGCTGCTGGTATTGGCCGGCATTCTGATTGCATGGCTTTCAACCCGCCGGTTGCTGTCGCTTGGAGGAAAGAGCTATCCCGGCTGGCGGAAGATCACCGAGCGCATCGTCCTCTCGCTGGTGGCCGTGGCTGCGTTGGCTATCGCTGGAAGTAGCGGCTG
Organism: uncultured Acidobacteriaceae bacterium; assembly: GCA_963785315.1. Lineage (GTDB taxonomy): Bacteria > Acidobacteriota > Terriglobia > Terriglobales > Acidobacteriaceae > PALSA-350. Next base: position 1,210,249 of record CAWAUX010000005.1, read on the forward strand.
GAACGCAATCGTGCTCTACCGTTTCCGCCATCCGCCACCGGGCGAAACATACCTGGTGGATGGGCACACGATGCGCATCGACTGCATGGGCAGCGGGTCGCCGGCCATCGTGTTGGATGCGGGGTTGGGCAACGATGGGCTGATCTGGGGCGGCGTGCAGCCCGTGCTCGCCAAGACCACGCGCGTCTGCGCCTACGACCGGGCTGGCTTCGGCTGGAGCGATGCGCTGGCGCCTCCGCGCGACGCCCAGCATATTGCTACTGAACTCCATGGGCTGCTGGCGGTCGCCGGAATCCATGGTCCCATCGTCCTGATGGGGCACTCGATTGCTGGGATCTACATTCGTGAGTACGCAACACGCTATCCAACGCAGGTTGCCGGATTGATTTTTGTGGACGGCTCGACGCCGCTGCAGAATCGAAACCCGGCATTCAAGGCGCACGACTCCGAGGCGTCCAATCGCTGGTTCTGGATGCTGGTGAACCAGGGCGCTCTCACTTTTGGCATTCCACGCCTCCTTGGGGCGTGCTCAAGCAGCTTCCCCGGGTTTGATGCGCATGCCGCAAGGCTGCAGGCGGAGGACCGATGCCATGAGTCGTTTCAAGCAGGTGCCGACGAGATGGCGAGCTTCGATCGGTCAGGAGAAGAGACGGTGGACACCGGCCCCTACGGCGCATTGCCGATCCTGATCTTCTCGCAGGACCCGGTGAAAGCCACTTCTGACGGCGAACCAGCGGATATTGTGGAGGCCTGGAACCAGATGCAGGAAAACCTGAAACGGCTTTCGACGCGCAGCCGCAGGATCATTGCCAAGGGCAGCCCCCATTACATACAACTGAAGCGTGCGGAATTGATCGAGAGGGAGGTACCCGTGTTCATCGAGCAAATTCGCGGAACAGCACCCGAGCCAACCGATTACGGATCCACCACGACAGAGTGAAGCGGAATGATGAGCATTGCGCGGACTTGGCTGCACTCTGGCGAGCTCCGATTCACCATCTTTTGTTCCCCACCCTGGTCTCCAGCCAATACACTTCCGATGCAGACGAACAGGAGAAGCCATGGCCCTGCACAATACAGAAGAACTCAAAGCCGGCCCCACCAGCCAACTCGAGTCCGAAGTTCTGAACGACCAGAACCAGACCTACGAGTTCCCCGCAGCCAGCCAGGACCCGCAAACCGTCTACCATACCATCCACAATCAGCTCATCCTCGATGGCAACTCGGGGCAAAACCTCGCCACCTTCTGCACTACCTGGATCGAACCCGAAGTCATGCACCTCATGGACGAGTCCGCTGACAAGAACATGATCGACAAGGATGAATATCCGCAGACCGCAGCTATCGAAGAGCGCTGCGTGCACATGCTGGCGGATCTGTGGAACTCACCGGCAGCCGCCAGCACCATCGGCTGCTCCACCACCGGCTCCAGCGAAGCAGCCATGCTCGGCGGCCTGGCCCTCAAGTGGAAATGGCGCAAACGCCGACGCGCCCAAGGCAAAGCCACCGATGCTCCAAACCTCATCATGGGCCCAGTGCAGGTCTGCTGGCACAAGTTCTGCCGCTACTTCGACGTCGAAATCCGCGAAGTCCCCATGGAAGGCGAACGGCTTTTGCTTACGCCGGAAGAAGTGATCAAACGCTGTGACGAAAACACCATCGGCGTGGTCGTCACTCTCGGAGTGACGTTCACTCTACAATTCGAGCCGGTGCACGCGATTAGCATCGCTCTTGATAAGCTGCAGGCTGAGACCGGGCTCGACATCCCCATCCACGTCGACGGAGCCAGCGGCGCCTTCCTTGCGCCCTTCATGCAGCCTGATCTTCTCTGGGACTTCCGCCTGCCGCGAGTGAAATCCATCAATGCTTCCGGCCATAAATTCGGGCTTGCGCCGCTGGGCGTCGGCTGGGCTCTTTGGCGGGAAAAGGAGGACCTTCCCCAGGAACTGATTTTTGAGGTGAACTACCTCGGCGGCAACATGCCCACCTTCGCGCTGAACTTCTCCCGGCCCGGGGGCGAGATCATTTGCCAGTACTATAACTTTCTACGTCTGGGCAAAGAGGGCTACCGCGCGATTCAAAACGGTTGTTTTGAACTCGGCCGCTATCTGGCGGAAAAGATCGGCGACTTCGGGCCCTTCAGGATTATTTACGACGGCCACGGAGGGATCCCCGGCCTCTGCTGGGAGCTGAAGGACCCGGTATCCTCGAGCTTCACCCTCTATGACTACGCCGATCGATTGCGCGAGCGCGGCTGGCTGGTTCCTGCGTATTCCATGCCGCCGAACCGCGAGGAACTCGTGATTCAGCGCATCCTGGTCCGCCACGGCTTTACGCGAGCCATGGCCGACGAGCTTCTGCAGGAAATGCAAAGCGCCCTCGACCACTTGGCCCAATATCCACCAGAGGCGTCATCGACCCTGGTGCTGGCCGGCGCAGATGGCAGCTCGCACGACCATTCCGGCCGGTAGTTCAGCTCTCAAGCTGTAACGAGATCAGTCCAGTAGGGATTAGCTTTTCTAATCGGCTGATCCGGGTAGCAGCAGTTAAAAACAAATCGGCTATCGGGCAGATCGCGATCAGTCCCGTAGGGACGGCTGAGAATAGCCCAGGACGTCAGTCCTGGGTAGGGATATCCACCGAGACCAGTCCCGAAGGGACGACTGAGAATGACCCAGGACGTCAGTCCTGGGTGAACTCGACCACCCGGGAATGCTATGGCAATCATCCAAGGCCAACCCGATTCTCTCTCAGACCACCGATTGCATACAATCCACGCATCCTCTAAAGCCCGTACCCTTCGAATACCTGATTTCTTTAGCCGGCTGAACCATCCAACCAACTCAGGCCCGCCCTGCAAACTCCCGGTTCTCGGTCGACACTTTCACCTTTTCGCCTTCTTTGATAAAAAGCGGGACGCGGATCTCGAGCCCCGTCTCCAGCCTGGCAAGCTTGGTCACGCTGCCGGCCGAGGAGTCGCCCTTTACCGCCGGTTCGGTATAGGCAACGTTCAGCTCAACGAATAGCGGCAGTTGTAGACCGATGGGGTTGCCGTTGTAGATATGCATCTGCAGCAATGCGCCTTCGATCAGCAAGTCCAATGCATTCCCTACCAGCCCTTCCGTAAGGGTGAGGGTCTCGAAGCTTTCCTGGTCCAGGAAATGAGAGCCGTCGCCATCGCTGTACAAATAGGAGGCCGGAACCAACTGCAGGTCCGGCTCCTTGAACTTGTCGCTCGCCTTGAAGGTCTTTTCAAAAACCGCGCTGGTAAGCAGGTTGCGCATTTTGATGCGCACCAGGGTCTGACCGCCACGAGCGGTGGGCGAATGCACTTCGACCTCGAGACAGGAGTAAGGGATATTTTCAAACTCAAATACACTCTTGCGCTTGACGCTGATCGCGTCCATCAATGCAGCCATGGATTCCTCATCCTCGAGTATAGAGCGCAGGGCCGGCCAAAAAAGTACCCAATAAATTCCGGGGCGACTGTCCATTTCCGGCTCTCGCAAGCGACTATCTTACGTAACACGGATCTGCGGAGGAAACAGAATGAAATACCTATGCATGGTTTTGGTTGACGAGAAAAAGCTGCACGCGCTCTCGGAGAGTGAGTCACAAACGCTGGATGACGAGAGCCTGGCCTATGACGAGACTCTCCGAAAGAAGGGTCATCTGTTAGCGGCCCAGGCATTGGAATCCGTGAGCACGGCCACCGTCGTGCGGGTGCGCAGCGGCAAAGTATCTGTCACCGACGGACCCTTCGCCGAGACCAACGAGCACATCGGCGGATTCCTTCTAATTGAGGCGCAGGACCTGAATGAGGCTATCCAATTGGCCGCGAAAGTCCCGGCAATCCGGCTGGGAGGAATTGAAGTGCGCCCGATCAAGGAATTGACCGCCAGCAAACCGTAAACAGGAACGCAGCTCGTTCTTCAGGCGGCTCCAGATATGATGGAGGTCGATCAGGAGCCGCCGATGGGCCTGCCGCAGAAGGCCAAGGACGATGCAGCACACGCGTTGGTGGACGCGGTCTACCGCTCCGACTCGCGCCGCGTCCTGGCCACGCTCATCCGTCTGCTGGGCGACTTCGACCGCGCCGAAGAAGCTATGCACGATGCCTTCATCGCCGCGGTGGAACAATGGCCGCGACAAGGGGTTCCGGCGAATCCCCGCGCCTGGCTGATCTCCGCGGGACGATTTAAAGCCATCGACGGCATGCGCCGGAGCGCCCGGTTCGATGCCACACTCACCGAGCTTGAGCACCACCTGGATGGGGTAACCAACGACCCCACGCAATTAAATGACGAAAGCATCGAAGACGACCGGCTGCGGCTGATCTTCACCTGTTGCCACCCTGCCCTGCCCCCCGACGCCCAGATCGCGCTCACACTGCGGGAAGTGTGCGGCCTTACCACCGAGGAGATCGCCCGCTCCTTTCTCACCGCCGCCCCCACCATTGCCAAGCGCATTGTGCGCGCCAAGGGCAAGATCCGCGATGCCCGCATTCCCTACGAAGTGCCATCAGAGACCGATCTGCCGGAGCGGCTGGACACGGTGCTGCATGTCATCTACCTGTTGTTCACCGAAGGCTATTCGGCCTCATCGGGCGGGTCGCTAACCCGGGCCGATATCTCCATCGAAGCCATCCGTCTTGGGCGGTTGCTGGTGGAACTGTTGCCGGAGCCCGAGGCTGTTGGCCTGTTGGCCTTGATGTTGCTGCAGGAGTCACGGCGCGCCGCGCGTTCGTCGGCGGAAGGCGATGTGGTGCTGCTGGAAGATCAGGATCGCTCGCTCTGGAACCAGGCGCAGATTGCAGAAGGATCCGCACTGGTGAAGCGCGCATTATTCTCCCGGCGCATCGGATCCTATACGTTGCAAGCAGCCATTGCTGCAGTGCATGCCGAGGCCCCTAATAGCGCCGCGACCGACTGGGCGCAAATCGTTGGCCTGTACGACGTGCTGCTGGCGGCAAATCCATCCCCGGTGGTTGAGTTGAACCGTGCAGTGGCGGTGGCCATGCGGGATGGGCCGTCGGCGGGACTCTCGCTCATCGAGGCTATCCTGGAGCGGGGTGACCTCGAGGACTACTACCTGGCCTACTCCGCGCTCGCCGGCCTGAATCGGCGGCTGGGCAGAACAGCACAAGCGCGTGCCGCCTACGAGCAGGCGCTCAGGCTAGCGCGGCAGGAACCGGCACGGCGATTCCTGGAGCGGCGGTTAGAGGAATTGAAGTACGAAGCGGGCGGACTGGCGGAATGAAGCTCACGCTTACCGATCTACGCCGTCACGCAATTGCATCTTCCCTCTTTCCCGAGACTACGCTGCGCCGGGCGATTACCCGCATCGGTTTCATTCAAGCCGACCCCATTCGTTCCCCGGCCCGAGCTCAGGATTTGATTCTGCGTCATCGCGTCGCCCACTACCGGGCCGGTGACCTGGAGCGCAACTATCGTGCGATCAAGCTGGAAGAGGACTACCTCTACGCCTACGGCTTCATGCCGATGGCGACCTGGCAACTTCTCCATCCCAGAAAGAAACGGCGAGCGCTCACCCGCGCAGAGCAGAAGGTAATCGACATTGTTTCCAATCAAAAGCACCTCCACCCACGCGAACTGGAAGCGCACCTGGGCAAGAGCCTGGAGATAAATGCCTGGGGCGGATCTTCCAAATCAACCACCCGGACACTGGAGAGGCTTCACTACATGGGCCTGATGCGCATCGCCGGCCGGGTGAACGGGATCAAGATATATCAGCGCGCAATCATTACCCACGAACCACTTGACCCAGACGAGCGCCTTCGACGCCTGGTGCTATTGATCGCCAGCATTCTCACGCCGCTGCCGGAGAGCAGTCTGCGCGCGGCGGTCCAACACCTGCGCTATTCCGCGCCGGACCTGGCGGGAAGAAAAGGTGCAGTCGCCTCTCTCTTGAAATCTGGGGCCTTGGAGAGCGCCGTGGCCGATGGAGTGCGCTATGTGTGGCCCAGCGGCCGGCTGAAGCGCAGCGAGCCGGAAGCCGCAGTTCGTTTTCTCGCACCCTTCGATCCGCTGGTTTGGGATCGGCGGCGATTCGAGCACTTTTGGGGCTGGCCCTACCGCTTCGAAGCTTACACGCCGCCGGCGAAACGTAAGCTGGGGTACTATGCTCTTCCTTTGTTATGGAGAGCGGATGTGATCGGGTGGGTGAATGTGTTGGGCCGCGGCAACGAGCTCACCATCAATCCCGGTTTTGTTAGCGGGCAGCCGCCTACGGAGAAGGCGTTCCATGAGGCGTTCGCGGCGGAATCAGAACGGCTGCGCTATTTTCTTTCCCCGCAGAGTGAGTCGCAGGCTTAATTCCCGTGGCGGTGTAACAGCACAGTGGTGATCTGCCGCCATTCGTCATCCAGCGACGTTTCAGGATGCGGCTGGTGCGCCCGCTTGTACCAGTACCCTGCGTTCTCCCGGTCCCCCTCCCTGCGATGGAGATAAGCATGAACCCAAGCTGCCTCTTGTCCGGACGTGTCGTCCTGGGCTATGTCATGGGCGCGATCGAAGTTCCCCCGGGCGTCCCACCACAGAGCCTGGAGCAGCGGCGACAGGCCCGCCGGAGGCACCCCCTCGCGCAGAGAAGTACGGAATTCTTCAATCGTCATGGCCGAATTCTACGCCGCCGCGTAAGCAGGCGCTGCGCAGAGAAGGCAAACCACAGGCAACACCATTTCGCCTTCCCGATGAGGGATTGTCAGCAGCGCGGCAGAGCCGTATAGTTAGATATGCGACCTCATCGGTCGCATTTGGTCACTTTTCTCCCGGATCGCGAGGACGACCCCGACTTCCATGCCCCGCACGCCTGCATCGACTGCGCTGAGTGACCTGGCTATTGGTTCCTGCGCCACCCTGGCATCGTTCGAGCTCCCGGAGGAAATCCAGGGTCAGCTGATGCACCTGGGCTTTGTCCCGGAGAGCCGCGTGCTGGCGTTGCGCCGCGCACCGGCCGGTGATCCGACCGTGTATTGCGTGGATGGGGCCGAAGTAGCGCTGCGCAAAGAGACTGCCAGATTCATTAGCGTCCATAGCGTGTTCGACGCCGTCCGGAAGGACGCGCGATGAGCCATTGCAGCCCCGGCGGCGTCGCTGTCGAGTCCTCCCAGCCGAGGGTCGCGGGCAAGATCAGCACGGTTGCCCTCATCGGGCCGCCCAACTCCGGCAAGTCCACTCTTTTCAATCGTTTGACTGGCCTGCGCCAAAAGGTGGCCAATTATCCCGGGGTCACCGTAGAGCAGCATTCGGCCCGCATGAGCGGTATCGGCCATCGCGAGTTGACGCTGATCGACCTGCCTGGCATTTATAGCCTCCATTCCTATTCTGAAGATGCCCGGGTTGCGATCGATGTGCTGCAGGGCAACATGCCTGGCACCCCTGCGCCGGACGCAGTGCTGCTGGTGCTGGATGCCTTGCAGTTGAACCGCCAGCTGATGCTGGCCGCTCCCGTGTTAGCCATGGGTCTGCCGACCCTGGTGCTGTTGAACATGTCTGACCTGATGACCGCGCGCGGGGGTGAGATCGATCCCCTGGCCCTGGCCCGCGAGCTGGGTGCTCCGGTGGCCATGATCAGCGCCACCAAGGGCACGGGATTCGACGCCATCTCCCGCTTTCTGGTCCGCCTCTCTGAGCCCCTGGAACAACGGCTCCAGCCCATGCAGTTGCCGGTCTTGCAAAATGCCGCCTCCTGCCATCAGTGGGCTAGCGGGGTAAGCTCCCGCACCAAGTACAAGGCTCCGAACTCGTCCAATTGGACCCGCCGGCTCGATGCCGTGCTGTTGCACAAAATCTGGGGCCCCCTGATCTTTCTAGCCGTCGTCATCGGAGTCTTTCAGGTGGTTTTCGCCGCCGGCCTTCCGCTCAGCGATTGGCTCACTGAGATCTTTACCAAGGCAGGTGCAGCGGTGGTCAGCTACCTGCCCGTACCCTGGCTGCAGGTGCTACTGCGCGACGGGATATGGAATGGTGTACAGGCAGTGCTGGTTTTCCTGCCCCAGATCCTGCTGCTCTTCCTGGTGATCGGTGTGCTCGAAGACTCCGGCTACCTGGCGCGCGCCGCCCTGATTGCCGATCGCGTGATGCGATCGATTGGATTGAATGGCAAGGCGTTCATTCCGCTTCTCTCCGCCTACGCCTGCGCAGTGCCGGCGATTATGGCCACGCGGACCATTGAAAACAAGCGCGACCGGCTGGCTACTATCCTGGTGGCCCCGTTCATGACCTGCGCGGCCCGGCTGCCTATCTATACCCTGATTATTGCCGCGTTTATTCCCAACCGGCCTATCCTGGGCAATTTTTTCGGCCTGCGCGCAGCCGTGATGTTGAGTCTTTACCTGCTCGGGTTTCTCGCGGCGCTGGCCACCGCGCGGATTCTCAAGTCGTCTATCCTCAAGGCCAATGCGGCGCCCTTCATCCTGGAATTGCCACAGTACCGGTGGCCGACCCTGCGTTCGATCGGGCTGCGGCTGCTGGATCGTGGCAGGGTCTTTGTGCAGCAGACCGGAACCGTAATCCTTGCGGTAACGTTCGTTCTGTGGCTGCTAAGCATCGTCCCCTTTCATCACGGCACGATCGCGCCGTTGACCGAGAGCGTGATTGGAAAGCTGGGGCATTTCATCGAGCCGGTCCTCCACCCGCTCGGCTTCAACTGGAAGATCGGCATCGGGCTGCTCTCCTCGATCATCGCCCGCGAAGTGATCGTAGGCACCCTGGGGACGCTCTATGGCGCCGACCCCGCTACCCAGTCCGTCGGCCTGCAGGCGGCGCTGCGGCACGATATGACCATCGGCGGCGCGATCGCCCTGGTGGTGTTTTTCGCCTTCGCCATGCAATGCACCTCGACCCTGGCCGTGGTGCGGCGCGAGACCAATAGCTGGAAGTGGCCGGCGGTGCAGTTCTTATACATGACGGGACTTGCCTACGTGGCGGCGTTAGCGGCCAACCAGATCCTGTCGCGCATCTTCTAGCTGCTTCGAATCTGCGAAAATAGAATTGAATCTAAGAAAACAAGAGAACTGAACATGATTTCTGTCAGCGATGTAACTATGCGTTATGGAGCCAAGCTCCTTTTCGAAGAGGTTTCGACCCAGTTCATTGACGGTCGCCGCTACGGGCTTACCGGCCCGAATGGCGCGGGCAAATCCACCTTCATGAAGATTCTATCGGGTGAGTTGGACCCGCAGAAGGGCACCGTGGTGCGGCCCAGAAAGCTCGGGGTACTGCGCCAGGATCAGTACGCGTTCGACGCGTACCGGGTCATCGATACCGTCATCATGGGCAACAAAGGCCTGTGGAAGGCTTTGGAAGAGCGCGATGCCATCTACGAGAAGGCTGAGCTGACCGACGAAGATGGTATGCGGCTGGGCGAGCTCGAAGGCATTGTGGGCGAGGAAGACGGCTACACCGCCGAGAGCGATGCCGCCATCCTGCTGCAGGGGCTGGATATTCCCGATGAGTTCCACGACCGCAAGATGAGCGAGTTGCAGGGCGGCCAAAAGGTGCGCGTGTTGCTCGCGCAAGCGCTCTTTGGCAAGCCGCAGGGGCTACTGCTGGACGAGCCGACGAACTCGCTCGATCTTGACTCGGTGCACTGGCTGCAGAACTTTCTGCTGGAGTTCCAGGGTTCGCTCATCACCATTTCGCACGACCGGCACTTTCTTAACAGCATATGCACGCACATCGCGGACATCGATTACGAAACCATCATCACCTACACCGGCGGCTACGATGAGATGGTGCTGGCCAAGACCCAGGTCCGCTCCCGCCTCGAATCGCAAAATGCCCAGCGGGATAAGAAGATCGCGCAGCTGAACGAGTTCATCGCGCGATTTTCTGCCGGCACTCGTTCCAGCCAGGTGACGTCGCGTAAGAAAGAAGTGGAGCGGCTGCAAACCACCGAACTGGCGCGTTCGAATATTCAACGTCCTTTTATTCGTTTCGATCTGCTGCGTCCTTCGGGCAAGCACATTCTGGAGTTTGAGCACCTGAAGAAGTCGTATGGGGAACAGCTCGTCATTAACGATTTCAGCGCGGCCGTCATGCGCGGCGAAAAGGTCTGTCTGATGGGCCGCAACGGTTTGGGCAAGACGACGCTGCTCAAGTCGCTGCTGGTGAAGATGGAGCAGGCCGAGCCCGATTTCGCCCTCGACCAGGGATCGGTCAAGTGGGGACACGAGGCACAGATCGGGTACTTCCCTCAGGACCACACCGGCTCCATCGAAAAAGGCATCACGATTTCCGACTGGCTGCATCAATTCGATCCCCGGGTTACCAAGGAAGACATCCGCGGTCTGCTGGGGCAGATGTTGTTCAGCGGCGAGGAAGGGCTAAAGAAGACCGAGGCGCTCTCTGGTGGTGAGGCAGCGCGGCTGATCTTTTGCCGCTTGATGCTGTTGAAGCCGAACATCCTCATCCTCGACGAGCCGACGAACCATCTCGATCTGGAGGCGATCAATGCGCTGAATATCGCCCTCCAGCGCTATGAAGGCACGGTGCTGTTGGTCACGCACGATCACGACTTAATCGACGAAGTGGCGACCCGGATCTGGCACTTCGATCAGGGCACCATCGATGACTTCAAGGGACCGTACGAGGAGTACATGACTGCAACCGCCGCAGCCCGGTAACTCTGTCCCTGCCAATGATCTTGGGTGCCCCACATCTCGCTCGTTTTTCGCGAGATGTGGGATACCACGGATCTTAACCTTCATTCCTTCTGCATCCGAGAATTGCCGGGTTTAGAGCAGTGGTATCCCATATCTCGCGAAAAACGAGCGAGATATGAGGCACCCGGCGTTTGTTGCGAGTTCAGAGTTTTAATAAAGGACACATTCACATTGGCCCCAATCCTCAATGCTCAGGGAATCTCGAAACAGTTCGGGGCCGATCCGCTTTTGCGCAACGTGGCTTTCACCGTCGAAGAGCGCGCCCGCATCGGGCTCATCGGACCCAATGGCTCGGGTAAATCAACGCTGCTTGGCATCCTCGCGGGTGAGATCGAACCCGATAGCGGTGAGGTTGCGGCACGCAAGCGCACCCGCTTGGCCTATGTGGCACAGCAATCTGAATTCGCCTCCGGCACAACCATCCGGATGGTCCTCGAAGCCTCGCTGAAGCGCATCGCCGCACCACCAGCAGAGTGGGAAGGACGCATCGCGGAAACGCTGGGCCGCGCCGGCTTTGAGGATATTAACGCCGATGCATCCCGCCTCTCCGGCGGCTGGCGCAAGCGCTTGGCCATTGCCGAGGCGCTGGTGCAGCAGCCCGATGTCCTCCTACTGGACGAGCCCACCAATCATCTGGACCTGAGCGGGATCGAATGGTTGGAAGCCTTGCTCAATACCTCGTCATTCGCCTGCGTCGTTGTCAGCCACGACCGCTACTTCCTGGAGAACGTGTGCACAGAAACGGTGGAGCTGAACCGCGCCTATCCTGATGGCCTGTTGCGCGTGAACGGCAACTACAGCGCGTTCCTGACCAAGAAGGAAGCCTTTCTCGAGGCTCAGGCCAAGCAGCAGGATGCCCTTGCCAACCGCGTGCGCACAGAAATTGATTGGTTGCGCCGTGGTCCGAAAGCGCGCACCACAAAATCCAAAGCCAGAATCGACCGGGCCAACGAATTGATCGGCGAGCTGGCGGAGGTCTCCAGCCGGAACCGCACCGCGACCGCGTCCATTGAATTTTCTGCCACAGACCGCCAGACCAAGCGACTGGTGGAACTGGAAAACCTTAGCTATGGTTTCAACGGGCGCACGCTCTTCGCCGGCCTCAACTTTGTGCTCACCGCGGGCATGCGCGTAGGCCTGGTGGGGCCCAATGGCAGCGGTAAGACGACCCTGCTGAAGCTGCTCCGCGGCGAGATCGAACCGCTCGATGGTGGCATCAAACGAGCGACCGCGCTGCGCACCGTCTACTTCGACCAGAATCGTGTTCTGGAACCGGAGGTCACGTTGCGGCGGGCATTAGCTCCCGACAGTGATTCAGTGATCTATCAGGATCGGGTCATTCATGTCGCTTCCTGGGCGGCACGATTCTTGTTCACCGGCGATCAGCTCAATCAACCCGTGGGACGGCTATCAGGTGGCGAGCGGGCCCGCGTGCTGATCGCGCGACTGATGCTGGAACCAGCCGACCTGCTGCTGCTGGACGAGCCCACCAACGACCTCGATATCCCGACCCTCGAGATCCTCGAAGAAAGCCTGTTGGAATTTCGCGGAGCACTGGTGCTGGTCACCCACGACCGCTACATGCTCGACCGGGTCTGCACCAGTGTGCTCGGCCTGGACGGGCGCGGCAATGCAGAGCGCTTCGCCGATTACGGGCAATGGGAGGCGTGGCAGGCTGAGCCGCAGCAGGAGCTCAAGGCGGCTGCTCAGCAGGAGAAGCGAAATCCGGCTGCAAAAAAGAAGCTCTCCTACCTGGAAGCGCGGGAGTTCGCGGGCATAGAAGACCGAGTGACCGCGGCCGAGGAACACGTTGCCCGGGAGCGCGCAGTGGTCGAAGACCCTGCCGTGGCCACCGACGCCGTGCGGCTGCAAGCAGCCCTGCTCGCTATGGAGCAGGCGCAGCAACTCCTCGATGAGTTGTACACACGCTGGGCCGAACTCGAAGCCAAGAGCCTGTAAGCATATCTGATCTGCCCACAGACCTGCCTCTCTCTCCCGGTAACAAATGATGGGTGCCCCATATCTGCCCGGTTTTGGCAGATGTGGGATTCCACGGACCTCGACCGCTGACTGTACAGGGGTCTAGATGATCGTGGACCTGGGGATCCGTTGCAGTAGAGAAAGTTGCCGGTCCAGCGCGGTGGTATCCCACATCTCGCGAAAAACGAGCGAGATGTGGGGCACCCGTCCTTGGTGAGGGAATCAGGGACTACTACGGCACAACTTCAGTAGCGCTGGCGAAACTCAACTGGTGGATCGCCAGCCACGTTTGCGCGTAGGAATTCAGCGCGTTCAGGCTGGTGGTCCGGTCATCCTGCAATGCGCTCAGGTAATCGAGCAAAGCGATCCCGCCGTGTTCATATGCAAATTGTGCAATCGACAACACATCTTTCGCTTCGGCCAGATAGTGCCCGTTGTAGCGATCGGAGAGCACCTTCGAAGTGGTGTATTGGATATATGCCTGGTCCACATCGGAATAGACCTGGTTCTGCGCCGCTACCTGGCCGAACCGGCTCGCCTGCGCCTGGTACTTGCTGGTGTCTTTGTTGCCCTGGTTACGATCGAAAATCCGCAAAGGAATGCTGATGCTAAACCCGGCCGAGCTGTCGAGGCCACTCCGGTCGTATTCCCCCTCCAGCGTGGGATCCGTGGTTCCGTTGGCGTAGGCCAACTTCACATTGGCATCCGCCACACGCACCGCCGCCTGGGCCGCCTGGTAATCGGGCCTCGCCGTCAGCGCCTTCTGCTCCAAGTCGGTCAGGCTTGCCGACAGCGGCGGCGGCACAAGATCTCCAGAAACGTCGAAGCTGCGGCTGGGCTGGCCAATGCCTAACAAGGTCTGCAGCTGATCGCTGGCCTGCACCAGGTTCATCTCCGCATTCGATTCGTCTGACTCATACTGCGCCAACTGCAGATCCAGCCGCTCATAATCCAGCTTGCCAATATCCCCGGCGTTGTAGCGATCAAGGTTGATCTGCAATGCATGGCGAAAGCTGCTCAGATTATCCTGCGCCAGCTTCAAGGTCGCTTTGGCCAGTACTAGATTGGTGAAGTTTTGCCTGACCAGGAGCGTCGTCTGTCTTATCTGATCGTGATACTGCGCCTCGGTCTGGGCGGTCGTTGCCCGCGCACTGTCCAAACGCCAGCGCCGCTTCTGACCGCGCTCGAACAGCCGGGAAAGCTGAGCACTGTAGGAATAGGGATTCCCGGGGTTATTGGCCGGAAGCGTGATGTCGGTTCCAGTGCCCGTGAAGGTAGGATTGGCGCGCAACCCCGCCTCGACCTCCTGCCCCTTCATGGAAAGCAGATTCTGCTGCGCTGACAGCAGCATCGGATTGTGCGCCAACGCCATATCCACGGCCTGCTGCATGGTGACCGGCGCGGCAGGAGGAGGCGGCGCAGGAGCTGGTGCCGGAGCCTGCGCGTAGACCACTTGCCCTACCAGGCAAAGCAACAGCGCGAACGTGCTTGGTCGGTTGGAGTTCAATTCTCAAACTCCGTTTCCGGTGTCGGGAGCACGTCCCGGTCACCCGCAATCCATACATAAAGCGTGGGCAGCAGAAAGACGCTCATCAACAGCGCGGCGATCAGGCCGCCCACAATAACGATGGCAAAGGGACGCTGCGAATCCGAGCCGATGCCATGCGAGGTAGCTGCCGGCAACAGACCCAACGTGGCCACCAGCATGGTCATCATGATAGGACGAAGTCTCAGCACCGCGCCTTCGACCGCGGACTCCTCAATCGAGTGCCCACGCACACGAAGCTGATTGATGTACTCCAGCATGATGACGCCGGTCTGTACCGAGACGCCGAAGAGGGCGAGAAAGCCAACCCCGGAAGAAACGCTGAAGTTGGTATGCGTGAACAACAACGCCAGCATGCCGCCTACCGGAGCCATGGCAACGTTGCACAAAATGAGCAGCGCCCACTTCGCAGAACGGAACATGGTGTAAAGAATGATGAAAATGATCGTGATGGTGATGGGCAAGACCAGCATCAAGCGTTTGTCCGCTCTCTTCTGGCTCTGGTATTCGCCCGCCCAGTCAAGATGGTAGCCCGGGGGCAGTTTTACCTGGGCGTTGACCTTGGCAATCGCTTCCTCCACGGTGCTGCCCAGATCCCGGCCGCGGACGCTGTACTTGATCGCGACATAGCGCTGGTTGGCCTCGCGATAAATCTCCTCGGCGCCATCTTCCACTTTGACCTGGGTCAGCTGGGCCAGCGAAACCCGTTCGCCCGAAGGAGCCAGCAGGCGAATGTCTTCAATCGCCTCCTTAGTGTCGCGATACGGTTTCTGGTAGCGAACCACCAGGTCGTAGCGCGCCTCGCCCTGCAGCACCTGGCTGACCGCGCCCCCACCCACCGAAGTCTGAATGGCATCCTGCACGTCAGCCACATTGATACCGAAGCGGCGCGCCGCTTCCCGGTCAACTACGTAGTTCAGATTCGGCTGGCCGATCACGCGGAAGATTCCGAGATCCTGGACTCCTCGGACCCCGCCCATAATCCCCAGAATCTCGTTGGCCTTTTGCTCCAGCAACTTCAGATCATCCCCGTAAAGTTTGACGGCGAGTTCGCCTTTGACGCCGCTGACTGCCTCCTCGACGTTGTCCGAGATGGGCTGGGAAAAATTCCATATCACTCCCGGCATCTTCTCCAGTTCACGATCCATGGCGGCGATCAATTCGTCTTTGCTTTGATGGAAAACAGGTCGCCACTTAGCCTTGGGAAGCAGATCGACAAAATATTCGGTGTTGAAAAAGCCCGTGGTGTCGGTGCCGTCGTCGGGCCGTCCCACCTGGCTCACCACATCGGTCACTTCTGGAAATGCGGCGAGAATGACCCGCGCCTTGTCCATGGCAGCCACGCCCGCTGTCGGGCCGCTACTGGGGGCCAGGGTGCCGCGCACCCAGATCGCGCCTTCATCCAGATGAGGCAGGAATTCCGAACCGATGACTCCGCTCAAACCCAGAAAACCAGCCAGCACCAGCGCGCCCACAGCGACCCCGACGGTAACGTAACGATGTTCAATGGCCCACGTCGCCGCATGGCGGTAGCGTTCCGTGAGCCAGCTCATCACCGGGTTGTGCCATTCGCGCGCACCCTTATAGAAGAGAAAACTCGACAGCACGGGCGCGATCAACATGGAGAAGATCAACGCACCCAGCAGCGCAAACGCCACTGTCCAGGCCATGGGCTTGAACAATCGCCCCTCCACGGCCTGCAAGGTAAAGATAGGAAGGTAGGCGGTCACGATGATGCCGATGGCATAAAAAACCGGCCGCTGCACCTCGTGCGCAGCCTCACGAATCTGCTCGCTGGGGCTGGTACTGTCAGAGCGCCGCCGGCCGAGATGACGCACGATGTTCTCCACCATGACCACGGCGCCGTCCACCACCATGCCGAAGTCAAGTGCGCCCAGCGACAGCAGGTTGGCCGGGATATGAACCAGATCAAGACAGATAGAAGCAAATAGCAGGGAGAAAGGAATAGTGAGCGAAACGATGATGGCGCCGCGAACATTCCCCAAAAAGAGAAAGAGAATGATCACCACCAGGATGATGCCCTCGGTCAGATTGTGCAGCACCGTGTGCGTGGTGTAGTGCAACAGGTCGCTGCGATCAAGGAAGGGAACAACCTTGACTCCCTTGGGCAGAATCAGGTTATTCAGCTCGTTGACCTTGGCATGGATGCCCACCAGGGTCGAGTCGGAATCGTCACCCTTTTGCAGCAGGACGATGCCCTCGACCACGTCGCCGTCATCGATAATTTTTCCGTCGACACGACGAATAGCCTTGCCGATCTGGCCCAGGCGGATCTTCGGCCCCTGCACAACCTCAGCAATGTCCTTTACCCGCAGCGCGGTTCCATTGGTTGTTTTGAGAACGGTCTGCTCAATGTCCTGAACGTTGCGAAAGAGTCCCACCTCACGGACGTTGACTTGCTGCTGGCCCTGCTCGATAAAACTGCCGCCGGCATTGATGTTGTTATTGGCCAGCTGCTGCTCCACCTGGCCGATGCTCAGCCCATAGGCGATGAGCTTGTTCGGGTCGACGCGCACCTGGTATTCGCGCGTCATGCCGCCGAAACTGGCAACATCCACCACACCGGGCACAGATTTGAACTGCTTCTCCAGCGTCCAGTCCTCGATCGACTTCAACTCCATGTTGTCGTATTCGGGATTGGTGCTATGCAGCGTGTACCAGTAGATCTGCCCCACCGGGCTCCAGTCGGTCCCGATCTGCGGCTGTAGATTCGCAGGCAGCGTGACCTGGGAAAGCCGTTCCAGAACCTTCTCGCGATTCCAGTCGTTGACCGAGTCGTCGTCGAAGATCATCTTGACGTCGGAAAGGCCGGCCAGCGAAAAGGACCGCAGATGCTGCATATGCGGGATGCCGGCCATCTGGACTTCAATGGGCACCGTGACCTGCTGCTCCACCTCTTCGGCCGCGCGGCCAGGCCACTGCGTAATCACCTCGACGTAGTTGTTGGCTACATCGGGATACGCCTCCACCGGCAGATTATGAAAAGAAATCGCCCCCCAGACGAACAGGAGAATGGCAATCGCCAGGATCATGAACCGGTTGTTCAGTGCAAAATCAACCAGACCACGAATCATTACTGGTCCACCGTATTTTGCAGTTCGAGCGCACGGGTCACGACCTGTTGCCCGGCAGCGAGGCCAGAGGTGACCTCCTGCATTCCATCAGGCAGCATCGCGCCGCCGACAACCCCCACCCGCTTAAACTTTCCCGCTCCCGCCGGCACATACACCCAATCCCGGTCGTGCAAGTGGAGGATCGCGGAGGCTGGTACCGACGTATGGTCCACCGGCCGGCGGCCATGGAAGGTAGCCGTGGCAAACATACCGATGCGCATCAGGCGATCAGGATTGGCTACCTGAATGCGAACCTTCGCGGTGCGGATACTGGGATCAAGAACGGCGTCGATCTCACTAATGGTCCCGGTGACCACGTGGTCAGGATAGGCGTTCAACCGGATATCTGCCGCCTGGCCAACGCGCACCATCGGCAGATCGTTCTCGTAGACATCGCAGATGATCCACACCTGTGAGAGATCGGCGATGGTAAAGGCGGTCGCCGATCCCGCGAAGGTCACGCCCGTCGCTGCTGCGTTGGTCACATTTTGTGCGATCACCACCCCGGTTGCCGGGGAATAGACTTTGGCCGTTAACGAAGGGTGAGCCGGGTCGACACCGAGAAAATGCAACTGCTGCTCCGCTGCCGTCAGATCGGTCTTGGCGTCCTGTTCGGCGTCGTCCGCGATTTCCAACTGGCTCTTGGCGATCGCGCCCTTGTCATAAAGAATCTTGGCTCGTTCGTCTTGCGTGCGCGCCAGTCGCTCGTCATTGACCGCCTTCAGGTATTGATCGAAGGCATTGGAAATATCGGTGCTCTGCACCTCCATGAGCAACTGGCCCTTCTTCACGAAGGCGCCGATCTGGGTATGAATCGCAACCACACGACCGGAGGCTATGGAAATGACCGGGATGGTCCGGGATACATCCGGATTCACCGTACCCGTCACGTTGAGCGTAGAGGCCGACGCATATTGCGTGGCCGTTGTTACAGGAAAGCGGTCGGGGTGATCGACGGTGATGAGGCTGACACCGCCTTCATCCACCACCTGCACGGGAGGCGGAGCCTCAGCCGCTTTATCATGCTTCTCGCCGCCGCAACCACTCAACATGCCAAGACCGAGAGCGGCTGCGATAAGCACCGTTTGCTTCATGCATAGACCTCACAAAAATTACCCTCAAATCCCAAGGCAGGTTCCTATCTTCCCCGGGGCAATTGTCCACCAGGCCGTGATCAGCGGTTCGCATTCTGATGAACATGGTTGGACGGTGCAGAAAACCGGGCCGGGCACAACGCCACCAAGCTCCACAGAAAATCAGAGGGCCGGCCCTGTCGACCAGCCAGTTCCGTGGTTGGTGAGTCCGTTGTCCCTCTTTTGGCTTGCCCGATGCGCTGTATCCGAATCATCGGATACCGCCCACCAGTGCAAGGAAAGCCCCCTTCAGCAAAATGAGGCGCCCTTCTCACGCCGAGCCAGACCGGCGTTCAAACAAACCGCAGCACCAGTATCGATGTTACTTGAGGCCGAGGGCCAAGATTGATCACTTAACGCTATCTTTCGATCTAGAGACTACATGTTTAGCGTGAATCAACCGATAAAACTTTTGTTATGAATTTCTAAGCGCGCCCCCCCGTTTGGACCTCGATCGTAACCGGGATAGATCTCCCCACCGTCATAGACGCTCTCTTCCCTTGCCGGGTGCGCCGTTTTTCACTACAGTTTTGACCCAAGGCTGCAAAGTAGATCGGCCATCGTCAAAACATAGAGACGTGCACGGCCATTAGAATGAAGATGGAAACCCCGGACAGCGAAGAAATGTCATTCCTTTCCATGTTCTTGTCGGGAACGCGCCGCACGTCGCTGCCCATCGCGGGTCTGATGATCGCGTTGATCGCGTCCATCGATGCCCATGCCGCGGCGGAGATCCCGCTCGGCTTCCTTTACCTCGCCCCCATGCTGGTGGTCGGCGCCGCTTTGACCCGTTGGGAAATAGGCGGGGTCGCGATCGTTTGCGCCTGGCTCGCGGAGTCGTTCGATGAGTTTGCCTGGGGACCCAATACAGGCCTGCCACGCGACTTGCTCTATTTCTCCGCTTTTTTCTTGGCGGGACTCTTCATGCATGAGGTGGTGCGCAGCCGTAGGCTTTCCGCCCTGCACATGAGCCAGATCGAAGGCGAGATGACGGCAAGAAGAGATGCGGAGGAGCAACTGAACGTGCTCGTGGCTAGTAGTCCCGCAGCCATCATCACCACCAGTTCGAACGGTACCGTCCTGCTCGCCAACGACGCGGCGAACCGCCTTTTCGGCCTGGAGCCCGGCACGCTGCCCGGCCTGCCCATCCGTGATTACTTGCCGTCGCTGCATAATGTGCCCGCCCTGGATAGCAGCCGCCAGGCCTTTCGCACAGCCATGCAATGCCGCGGGCTCAGAGCGGATGGGGAGGTCTTCCAGGCCGACGTCTGGTTCTCCACCTACGTGACCAGCGCTGGTCCACGCCTGGCAGCCATGGTGTTGGATACGTCGGAAGACCTCAGGACCCACGAGGAATCAGCTTTTCACCAGATGTTGACCAGTTCGCGCATCATGGTGGCCGCTGTTTCGCATGAAGTGCGCAACGTATGCGGGGCCATCGCGCTGGTCCATGAAAACCTGGCACGCAGCGGGAAACTAAAGGAAAATAAAGACTTTGAGACGCTGGGTACCCTGGTCCTCGCGCTCGAACGCATTGCCGCCATGGACCTGCGGCAAACCACCAGCCATGCCATCGGGACCGAGGTGCAGCCCCTGCTCGACGAGCTGCGTATCGTCATCGAGTCTTCTCTGCGCGAAGCGGGGATCATCAGCCGCTGGCAGATAGACGACGACCTGCCTCCGGTGTGGGTTGACCGTCAAAGCCTGATGCAGGTCTTCCTCAACCTGACCAAGAACAGCGAGCGCGCCATGGAGGGCCGAGAGCGAAAGGAATTGACCGTAAGTGCACGGCTCGAGGGCCTGGCAGTCGCGATTCGCTTCTGCGATACCGGCGGCGGGGTTGCCCACCCGGAACGGCTATTCCACCCCTTTCAGCAGGATGCCCAATCCACCGGGCTGGGCCTTTATCTCTCCCGGGCTTTGATGCGCAGCTTTAAAGGCGACCTGCACTACGAACCGGAAACCGGGGGCTCCAGCTTCGTGGTGGAGTTGTCAGCCGCCGCACGAGAAAGCAAGAATGATAGTTATGAGCAGCGAAATTCGGATATTGCTGATCGACGATCACAGCCTCTTCCGCGAGAGCCTCAGCCGGCTGCTCCAGACCGAGTCTGACTTCCGCATGGTGGCCACCTGCGCCTCCGCCAGCGAGGCGTTGGCGTTGCCGCGGCTGCAGGAGATCGACGTGGTACTGCTGGATTACGATCTAGGTCCTGAGCAGGGAACGCGGTTTCTCGAGCGGGCCCCAGGAGCCGGATTTGCCGGCCGCGTTTTGATGGTGACCGCAGGCATGTCCGATGCCGTAATGCTGCGCATCCTGGAAAATGGCTCTTCCGGCGTCTTTCTGAAACACAGTCCTCCCAGCCGCCTGGTGGAGGCCATTCGCAAGGTCTTTGCCGGCGAGGTCTGGCTGGACCCCGCAGTCACCCGATCCATCATTGCTGCGGCCACCGGCGGCCCGGCTGCGCCCCGCCGGGCGCAAGGCCTCACGCAGCGCGAGCAGGCGGTCCTCAAGGGGGTCTTCGAAGGGCTCACCAACAAGGAAATCGGCGCCCGCCTGCTCATCTCCGAGAGCTCGGTCAAGGCTGTGCTGCAACAGCTCTTCGAGAAGACCGGTGTGCGCACGCGCAGCCAACTGGTGCGCATTGCTTTGGAAAAACATTCCGATGAGTGGCTCACAAATCCTACCTGAGCAGCAGAACCTGGCGCTTTGGGATGCAATGGTGGTGGGAGCCGGACCCGCCGGTTGCGCCGCAGCCTACGATCTGGCCGCCGCCGGCCTATCCGTTCTGCTGCTCGATCACAAGGATTTCCCCCGGGCCAAGGCCTGTGCCGGGGGTTTGACCACCAAGGCCGTCCAGGCGCTCCGATACTCGATTGCACCGGTGGTAAGGAAGGTGGTCGGGCGAATCCGGCTGGAGGGCGACCCGGATTTCCTGCACGCTGCACCGGACATGACCGCGCGTGCGGCTTGCGTTAAGGAAAGCCGCATGAAGATTGCCACCGACGGCAAACTCTACAGGAAATCCGGGGTGAGCCCGTCCTCTTCGCCCGCGGACGCGGTGGTGCTGAAGAGCCGCGAACCCATCTGCGTAATGACGGTACGAGCTGAGCTGGATGAATATTGCCTGCGCCAAACCATCGCGGCGGGGGCTTGTTTACGCAAGATCGCGGGTGTGCAGCAGGTTTTGCGTCACGGCGACGAGGTGCATTTGCTTGCCTCCGGCGAACGCTATCGCGCGCGCTTTGTGGTGGGCGCCGACGGGGCCAGTGGTCAGATGCGCCGGCTATGCGCGGCCGGCTCCTGGTTTTCCCAGGGCTTTGCCTTGGAGGTACAAACTGCGGTGCCTTCGGAGGAGGTCGATCTCACCTTCGACTTCGCGTCTGTCAGCAATGGTTACGCCTGGATATTTCCCAAGGGAGACCACCTGAATGTAGGCGTTTATTCCCTGTCGTCTGCAGCCGGTTTAACCCGCAGCCGGCTACTGAGCTACGTAAAGAACCGGCTGGGCGCCGATACGGTGGATGGTGTTACCGGGCAATATCTGGGGATCGGTGCAGGAGAGCATCCGGCTGAATATGTTCAGCCGGATTTACGGGATCGGGTTTTCCTGGTGGGTGATGCCGGCGGTTTCGTAGATCCCCTCACCGGTGAAGGAATCTACGGCGCCCTGATCAGCGGGCAGGCAGCGGCCAAGGCCATCCTTGCAGAGTTGCAAGGAGAGAGTACGGCCGCGGAGGCATTTGCCGGCCATCTCGCCGGCTACCGCCAAACACTCCGCTTCTCTTCCCGGGCTGCGGCCGCGTTCTACGCCAATCCATCGCGCGGTTTCCGCGCCATGCGTCTGCCCTTCGTGCGCGGGTCGCTGGTCAGAACGTATACCCATGGGCTGAACGTCAACAGCCTGGCCATGCGCATCGCTCGCGCTCACTGCTGATGGTAACAGCGGTGGTTACATAGGCGTTCGCCTCGGAACAACCCCTTAACCCTGTCCGCGCAGCGACTGGAAATAAACTACGCGTAAAAAAAGCTGTAGAGCAACACGCAGAGAACGATGCTGCTGACCATAACGTAAATCCTGTCCTTCTGGGCAGCGAAACCATAGACGCAGTACGCGACTCTCAAGATAGGGGTTGCGATCAGGAGCAGAATGCCCAGGCGAATTATGTTGCTGCTATCCAGGTGGTGAGCGACCAGGAGCGGAGGGATTCGGTCCGCGGGGCTGGCAATTCCATGAAAATGGACATAATCCGGCGCCCTTCCATGGGCCTGCAACACGTAGAGAATTCCGCCGATAAACACCACTACGGCAGCCACGCTGACGCCGGCGCGCAGCATGCGGCTGATGGCGAGTTCCATTTTCAGATCGGCTTCCGATGCCATCGCATCACAACCTTCCTGTCGCGCCGCTGTAGATCATTTCCACCCCCAGCGCGACAATGACTATCGCGAAGATCACCCTGAGGACGGGTACCCCGATCCTGACCAGCAAGCGTGCTCCTAAAAGCGAACCCGCCAGCACACCCAGCATGACAGGCGCTGCCAGGCCGGGAGCGATGTAGCCCCGCCCAAGATAAATACCAGCGCTCGCGGCAGCCGTTACGCCGATCATGAAGTTGCTGGTGGTGGTGGAAACTTTGAACGGCAGTTTCATCGCGTGATCCATGGCCAGAACCTTGATCGCCCCGGAGCCGATGCCGAGCAGGCCGGAGAGAATTCCGGCGATAAACATGATGCCAAAGCCTGCCGGAACATTTTGCGCAGTGTAGGCCTCGCGGCCATGCGCTGTCGGATAGTCCCCACTCAGCTTCAGCTTCTCAGCCAGCAAATTCCCCGCCTGCGGCGTCTCGTGGTGCGGACCACGGAACGAGCTCCAGGCAGAGTACAGCAGTACAACGCCAAAAGTAATACCGATCGCATGGGTAGAAACGCGCGCAGTCAGATACGCGCCCCCCAGCGCTCCCAACGTGGTGGCCACCTCCAGAAGCATGCCGATGCGGACATTGGAAAAGCCTTCTCTCACGTACGAAACAGCGGCACCCGAAGAAGTGGCGATCACCGAAACCAGAGAGGCACCAATAGCGTAGCGAATATCAACATGGAAGAGGAGTGCCAGCGCGGGCACGATCACCACACCCCCGCCCAGGCCAGTCAACGCACCCAGCAGTCCGGCGAGAACCGACATCAACAACACCGCGGACGTAAACTCAATCAAGCCCATCTACCCTTTCGAGCATCCAATCGTTGAGTGGCGCGGCTACACTCGCGTCTCTTAGTGTGCATCACAGTTTGCGTTAAGAAGGAATAAAAAAACAGGAAGGTTTGATGAGTAGACGAATTCTCAACGGCTGGAAGGAAATCTCCAACCACATTGAGCGCGGCGTACGCACCGCTCAACGGTGGGAGGCTCTTCTGGGAATGCCGGTTCACCGGCCGGCGTTGAAAGACAGAAGTGCGGTGGTTGCGTTCACCGACGAACTCGACGGTTGGATCACACGGAACGTGCTGCATACGCCGGATGCGCATGGCGAAGGAAGGAACGAGTCCCTGGCACGGCTGCACGACAACATGAGCTCTCTGGCAATGCACACCGCGCAATTGGAGGCGCAAACCAAGGCGCTCCAGGAGCAACTCAAGCAATCGCTGACGATCCACCGCAATTGGAGCGCATCGGGATTGCCCATCCTCCGAGCCGCGGCTTCGAGCCGCAGCATGGGTGCGATGCTGACGTTCCGGCCCAGGAACAACTCCGGGCGCCGGTTGGTGTTTCCATAAATGAAACCCAAATTTGGAGAGCGGAAACATGCAGTCGTTGCCCAAGGATGAACGCCTCGAAGAAGAAGCACCGTCGGCTATCGAATTAGCAAATGAAAAGTTGGAAGAGGCGAACGAAAAACTCCGGCATGCGAACGAAGCGCTGCAAGCCACCGGCGAAGCGCTCGGCGCGTTGAACCATCAATTGGAGAGGATGAGCGAAGAGGTGGAAAGCCTAAGCCGGGAGGTAATTCGGCTTCGCTTGCGCGGGACGGGGTGATCGTGACTGGAAGCCCCCTGCTTTCGTGGAAGCCCCCTGCTTTCGTGGAAGCCCCCTGCTTTCGTGGAAGCCCCCTGCTTTCGTGGAAGCCCCCTGCTTTCGTGGAAGCCCCCTGCTTTAGCAGGGGGGAGCGACGCTTCAGCGTCGCGGAAAGAGAGTCCCATCAATTGATTGGGCTTTAGCCCCTGAGGTATTTCTTCTGTCCGCCTGCATGCGGCTTTCCTAGCGGAAAGCCGCATGCAGTTCGTTGGCCTCGCCGGTCCCAACAGGAGATCCCGGAGACAACACCGACTCATAGATTCGGATCATCTGCGCGTAGTTCTCTTCCGCGGTATATTTCGTCTCATATTCCTTGCGAGCCAGGGCCCGCATCAATGCCACCTCAGCCGGGTGGGCACGGAGCCAACGAACTTTTTCTACCAGGTCGCCTGCATTGCCCGGCTCAAAATGCAGCCCGGTTCGCAAATGATCAACGATGGACGACATACTTCCCAGGTTGCTGGCAATCACCGGTAAGCCCACAGCAAAGGCCTCGGCCAGAATCATCGGAAAGCCTTCATACCACGTCGAGGGCAGTATCAGTACCGACGCATCCTTCATGCGCTGAAGAATTTCCGCTCGAGGCAGCCATTTCAGCCAGCTCACACCTTCCATTTCGCGGCTGGCCTTCTCCACCTCTGCCGCTAACGGACCGTCCCCCGCAATTTGCAATGGCAGCTCCTGGCCAATGTGCCGCCAGGCTTCCAGCAGCGTGCTGATTCCCTTCTCCGGCGTCAATCGTCCCACAAAAAGGGCGTACTTGCCCTGGCCCTCCCCGGGGCCGGGATCGCTCTGCAGATAATTGGGCTTGACGAAGATTTTCCCCGCCGGAAACCCTCCCTCGATAAATTTGTCGCGCGCGAAACCCGTGAGGGCGATGTAGGCGGAGACTGCTTTGCTCCACGTCTCTTTAAAGTTGTGCGTCGCCAGCATAGCGGCAGAGGCTGCGGTCGCCAGCCTGCTGTTGCGATAGCAGCCATGCAGCACACCCGGCCACGGGATGCGTTTGCTCACGCACTCCTCGCATACATGTCCATCGCGAAAGAGAGTCGACCCGGGGCACAGCATGCGGTAATTGTGCAGGGTCTGCACCACCGGAATCCCTTCCCCATTAGCCGCGTAGTAGACGGCGGGAGAGATCACGGGAAAAGTATTATGAACGTGCACGATGTCCGGCTTTTCCCGGCGCATCAGGGCGCTCAGCTCCTTATGGATTGACTTGTTCCAGATGGTGTTGCCCAGCAGGACCAGGGGATTGACGCCGTTCACCTGATCGTTGCTGGCCTGGTACAGCAGCACCTGGTGGCCATGCGAGCGCAGCAGATCGGTCTCCTGGGCGAAGACCTGGTCCTCGCCTCCAGGCATCTGATACGAATTGTGCACGGAGAGAATCTTCATTAAGCACTCTGCTTGCCGCGAATGGCGCGATTCACCATCTGCTTCCATACACTCTGGGTGAGCAACAGATCGACCGCTCTCTGAAACAGCGGCAGGGGCAGACGGTTGGAGAAGCGCCAGAACCGGTCCACCTTGGAATTCGCCCGCAATCCGTAACGGCATAGATCGCCGTACGCCTGTTGCATCGCCCGGTCGTTATTCAGGCGATGCCGAATGTAGTTCATCTTGAGATAAAGCGGATTGCGGTTGATGCCTGGAAAAGACTCGGCCAGCCCCGCATCGACGCTCTTCAGGTATTGCTTCTGCTCCAGCCAGAGGGAGTCCATGATCTTGAGCTCCCGCTCCAGCCGGCGTGACGTGATGCGCGTGGAGTTCTGGTCATTCTGGCCATGCAATCGCCACCGCGCCAGTGGCGTATCCACAGCACACAGTTCGGTCATCAGCGGAGCCAGGCGATGAATCATCTGCTCTGCATATCCAGTATATTCGACCGGGATGGGAAAGATAAGGTCGGCGACTTCACGGCGCAGCGCCAGGTTCGTGGTGGGCGGCAAGCCCATCAGGATACCCGCATTGTCATAAGTGATTTGCGCGCAATCCCCGGACGGCAAAGCGCTCAACAACGGATACACCCCGCGTTGCCGCTTTTGATTATCCACCAGGCTGGCCCGATGAATGGCAAACCCGGCCTGGGGATGCGCGCGAAAAGCGTCTACCACGGCTTCCACTTTGCCCGGCAGGAAGGTGTCATCCGCATCCAGCAGGCAGATGATGTCACCGGTAGCGTTACGGTAGGCGGAATTCATGTTGGCGGCCATGCCGCCATGAGGGTTGCGCAGCAAGCGTATGCCCAGGCCGCGGCTGATATAGGTTTCCACTACCTCGCAGGAATTGTCGTGCGAGGCATCGTCGCTGACGATGATTTCTGTCGGCGGGTAGGTCTGCTCCAGAGCGCTCTCAATCGCCTGGCCGACGTAGGCCCCGTAATTGAAGCAGGTAATCAGGACGGAGACTGAAGGCTTCTCGGGGAGGCTCTTCAGGGCTACCGGAGCAAGCTTGCTCAGCCCTGCGCCCGGCTCCGTTCTATCCAGTGATGCGGCTTCCAGTGCCATACCCGTAATCCTCTCGGTACATCCTCTCAAATCGCCCGGCTGTCCTCAATTACTCGGATGCGTCACACCACCGGGTGTTGCTGTAGATAAAAGGCCCGCCACGCGTCCACAAAGTGCTCCTCGGAGCAGCCGGAAGCCGCCAGGCGGGCTCGTTGGCCCATAGCCTGCCGATCCTGAGGGCTCAGGGCCAAAATGCGCTCCAGGCCCTTCCTGACCCCGTCAACGGTGGTTTCAATCAGGAAGCCATTGTCGCCGTCCTGAAGCAGATCTTCCACCCCATAGAGCTGAGAGACCACAATGGGGAGTCCGGAGGCGGCCGCCTCATACGTCACCAAAGAGAACGTCTCGTAGAGCGATGGAAAAACGAAGACGTCTGAACTCCAGAGGTAGGGCCGGACATCGGACTGCATGCCTACGAATTTCACCCGGTTACCAAGTTGGTCCTTTGCGGCCCGCTCACCCCAGCGCGCGATCAGATCGGCCTCGCCGCCGACCACGATCAGTTTTACCCGCTCCATCCCTGGCTTAGCCAGCGCCTGCAACAAGAGTGGTAGTCCTTTGCGCTCAAATTGTCCCAGGGCCACAAACAGCCCCACCAGATCCTGCTCTTCGAGGCCGAGGCGGTGACGAAATGCAGATCGATCAAACTCAGCCGGCATTTGCAGGCGCTCGAGGCTGATGGGATTGGGCAGCACCGTCAGCTTGTTCTCGATATAGGGGAATTCCGCCTGCAATTCCCTCGCCAGGCCGCGGGATGGAACCACCACCTGTTTTGCTCGTGGATAGGTAAAACTTTCCATCCAGGCATGCAGCTTATGGTCGAGCCAGCGAAACCAACCCCGCAGGCCCTTGGCCCCGGACTTGCTCCAATGGTGTTTGAGGTACATGCGATGGCAAAAATGGGAATAGAGCAGGTCGCCGAAGGAGAGGTTGCTTTCCAGCGCCTGCACCAGATCGAACCTGGGGCCGCCGCGGATGCGGTAGAGCAGGTAACACAGGGGGGCTGTGAAGTGATAGACGACGAACAGCAGCGCCAGCGGTCGTTTGGGCGCTGGCACGCGTATAAACCGTATCTTTTCCGGACAGGGATTTTCGAACTCCACTGCAAAGACGGTAAATTCGTGCTCCGCCGCAAGCGCGCGAAGCATCGCCAAATGGCAACTTCCGATTGGATTGTTGTGCGTTATCTTGAAGTCGAAAACAGCAATGCGCAAGCGGATCTTCCTTTACATCTTCTATCGGTACCTGACGTTGTTGGATCAGCTTAAGGAAATAGCAGGTCCCTCTACTGCGCTACGCTCCGGTCGGGATGACAATTCTGTGGGACCATTCACAGCGATTCGTCTGACCGCATTTGAGCCATTTCCCTGCAACAAAATTGTCATCCCGACCGGAGCGCAGCGTAGCGGAGGGACCTGCTATTTCCTTATCATCCCACGAAGGCTGGGTGCCCCATGGCCCCGATTTCCTGCAGAGGCTTGTCGCGTTGGTACACTCCATGCGCCTTCCCTTAATGAAAGGCGCACACGCGGACATCTCTAGCTCAGCGTGGCAGGAAATCGGGGTCAAGCCGTACTTTGGCTTGAGTGGGATACCACAGCGCTCGACGCACCCGCATCCTGTTCTAAGCCATCTTGACCAACGAAAGCCGGCCGGGACGAGGAACCTTGTTGGCGATCTTCTTGGCGATCTCCAGCGACGCCGTGGCTGCAGGCGAAGGAGCATTACATACATGAAGAGAATTCTTGCCTTCCAGCAGCAGAAAATCATCGACCATGGTTCCATCGCGCAGCAGGGCCTGTGCCCGCACACCGTTCTGGCCTGGGATCAGGTCATCGGCTTGTACCTCCGGCACCAGCCGCTGCAGGCTGCGTGTAAATGCAGCCTTACTCCAGGAGCGATACATCTCTTGAAACCCTTCGCGGTAATAGCGCGAAGAAAGCCTCCAAAAACCAGGATAGGTCATCACCTCGGAGAAATCCCGCCAGCTGAAGTCTGACTTGCGATAACCCTCACGCTTCATACTCAGCACCGCGTTAGGCCCGGCGTGAATGCCTCCATCCATCGCGCGTGTGAAGTGGACGCCCAGGAAAGGAAAGGCCGCATTCGGCACCGGGTAGATGAGGTTGCGCACCAGGTGGCGGCGTTCCGGCTTAAGCTCGAAATATTCGCCCCGGAAGGGTACGATCATGGCTTTTGGTTCCATGCCTCCCAGCCGCGCCACGCGGTCGCTGTACAGGCCGGCGCAGTTGATCAGAAAGCGCGTCTCGAGCGAGCCCCAGGACGTCTCCAGCAGGTAACCCAGCGGAGTAGGCACCACCTGGAGCACTTCTGTGCCCACCTTCAGTTCTCCTCCCTGTTGCTGTATCTCGTGCACCAACGCGTGGCATACCTGCCGGTAGTCAACAATGCCGGTCGTAGGAACGCGAATGGCGGCAATGCAGGAAACATGCGGTTCCACTTCTTTTACTTCTTCCGGACGGAGCCGCATCGCCGGCACGCCGTTCTTGAGCGCGCGATCGTAGAGCACATCAAGCTGAGGAATCTCCTCCGGGCTGGTAGCCACAATCAACTTGCCGCACACCTCGAACGGAACCCCATACTCATAACAAAAGGCACGCAGGGACTGATTCCCCGCCTGCGCCATCTCCGCTTTGAGGCTTCCCGGCTTGTAATAGATGCCGGAATGGATGACGCCGCTATTGCGGCCAGTCTGGTGCTGGGCAAAACCCACTTCTTTTTCCACCAGAAGAATGCGCGCGAAAGGATAGCGGCGGCCAAGAGCGGCGCCGGTCGCGAGACCAACAATTCCTCCACCGATGATTGCGAAATCATACATACGTTGTTGCCTTTAATAGCCTCTGCTTGACGGCAGGCTGGATTGAAATCATGGAGACAACCATAGGCAGGCCCATCTTTTTAAAAACCGGTCCCTCCACTTGTCAAAAGGCATATCTCGACGTTCCCGCTCCATGAGCGGGCTGTGGCAAAGAGGTGTGGTCGAGGTACGGACGAAATCAGGCGGCGGCACAATCTTTAATGCAATTACACCAGGTACTGATCGCTCCGGCTCTCGTGCAGGCAGCCTTTCACGATAGTGCTTAAGAGCGAGGCGGCGATCCTTTGCGCCTCGCCCTCAGACCGCCTTGAGAACACTTCTTGCTCTTGGCGGCCACAACCTCGGTACGGCTAATCTCTGAAGGGTACGGGCTGAAGAGGGTGTGTGAGGATTATCTCTCCCAAATTGAGTCGACTGAAAATCAGTCTTGTCTAAATGAGCTTTTCTGCTCAGCTGCTTCGGGTAGCCGTAGTTAAAAACAAATCCGCTATCGGCCAGATCGCGATCAGTCCCGCAGGGACGGCTGAGAATAGCCCAGGACGCAGTCCTGGGTAGGATATCCACCGCGATCAGTCCCGAAGGGACGGCTGAGAATGACCCGGGACGTCAGTCCTGGGTAAGCTCGACCACACGGGAATGCTATGGCAATCATTTAAGGCCAACCCGATTCTCTCTGAGACCACCGGTTGCCTACAATCCACGGACTACCTGCACTCCAACCCAGATTTACTCGTTAATTTGGTCAGCCACCCCTACGGGACTCAATGTGGAGAGGACGTTCTCACACACCCTCTTCAGCCTGGACGTAAGATGCTTTGCGATGCATTCGGCTTGCTTTACCTTTTCTCCTCGACCAACCCCGCCTGCGGCTCATCCCTGGCGAATTCAATCGGCGCTTCCTCATGATCCATCCCTGAGAACACCGCCAGATCGTTCACACTGGGCGGTCGAAGCCGCGCCGGCGCCGTAGCCGAAAAAGGATTCAACCCCGTTCGCCACAACACGATGCTGAACGCAACCAGGGTATACGCCTGCGAAGCAACCGCCGCCCATGCGATACCCAGCGCCGCCATCCGGGGAACCAGCAGCAAAGCAACCACGATGCCCAGCCCGCCCGCGCTGTAATTTACAAAGTTGAACTGGTTGTCCAGCTGATTAGGCAGCAGCAACTGGAAGATAATCACCGTGGTCAACGCAATCATCGGGATCCACAGGGAAAAGATCCGCAACACCGGCACCGAATCCCCGAATCTGGGGCCCAGCACAAAGTGCACCAGCAACGGAGCACCAAAATAGATAGCCAAACCGAAAATCATGCCCAGCCCGCCCAAAAGCAACAGGCTGTATTTCACCGTCTTCATCGCTTGCCCCGGGCTGTCCTGCATCTGCTTGGTCAACCTGGGATAAAGCGCCTGGTTCACCGGCCACATCCCTTGTTGAAAGACGCGCGTGATCCGTTCCGCACCGGCGTACTCACCCAGCGCCGCGACCGGCGCTACCGAACCCAGGATCAGCCGGTTGGCTGAACCACAGATACTCTGCACCGCCCGAAATAAGAACATCGAGCTGCCCAGCCGCAGTGACTCCCACACCGACGCAGGAGTAGGCCACTGAAAACCTACTTCTCTATAAGCCAGCACGACCGTGATTCCGTGAGCGACTACGCAGCCAACACACTGTGCCGCCATAACCTTCCATCCATCGGACGGCTTATGGACCAGTATGAAGATGCTCAGCGTGGCCATAACTTTGCCGCTGATCTCCAGCATGCTGGCCAGGCGCATACGCTCCAGGCCCTGAAAATACCACAGCATATTGATACCCTGGCACACCCCCCATATGGTGCTGGCCCAAAATAGCGCCAGCGATGGAGCGACATGGTGGGTATAGCGGCGCGAGAAAATCGCCCCTGCGATACATAAAGCGGCCAGCAGCACTTTCGCGCCCAACACCCCGGAAATCAACGCCGAGAGATGCTTGGGTTCGTTGCGGTGGCGTGAAGTATCACGCGCTGCGGAGATGTCGAAGCCATACTCCACTACGCTCGCGATCACCTCGCCAATCGCTTGCGCGAAAACCACCACTCCCCAACCCGAAGGGCCGAGTACGCGCGCCAGGTAGGGAAAGGTAAGCAGCGGCAGCGCGTAGGTACATATCTGTACGCCATAGAGCGCGACTACATTATGTAAGACGCCACTGCGCAGCAGCTTCCTGGATTTCGTTTGCAGCGAAGAGGCGTCGCCCGGCGAGCCCGGTAGCTTCATGTCCCGCTTCCAACTCCCACGGTTCTGTTGCGATAGGTTCTCCCTGGGCTGATCTTCTCAGGCCAGGCGTCAGACCAGGTCTTCCATGGCGCGTTGCCACTTTCCCAAAGCCTGTCCAAATACTCATTGCCTAGATACGGCGCCAGTCTCCTGATCCGCCCACCGGTCTCCGTCTTTATTCCAGTATCAACCAACTCCACGGTCCAGTCAGGTACTGCTCCGGCCTTCATCCAGACCTTTCCCGTTTTGAGCGACACGCTCAGATCGCGGTTGAGCGCGGAATAGTCCAGTATGTACTTCTTGATGACTTCGCCCCTGGGTCCCAGGGCGATCACAAACTCCTCGTGTCCGTAGTACGCATAGTGCATCAGGATGTGCCAGAGAATTGGTTTGCCGCCAATGTCCACCATCGTCTTTGGTTTCAGTTCTCTGTCCTCCGCAAGACAGGAGCCCGGCGTTCCGCCAAGAATGGCGACTTTCATACGGATTCCCCTTCCCGCGGATTGAGATCGAGAGAAACCAGAAGCGTGCTCTTGGCTGCGATAGCCCGCCGGGTCTGCCAGTTAAACAGAAACTGGTCGGCGGCAACTAAGAGGTCCCGGGCAAAGCGGCGCCGGTAATGCACTGCCCAGCGCGCAATCGCAATGTAGCATCGCAGCTGTTGCGCGCCGCTCAGCGGCGAGCGAGCAACAGAACGAGTGAATTCTTTAGCTGCATTCCATTCCGGGAAAGCAAGCTTGCGGGCTCTTGCCGGATCCCACCAGCCGGGTGCCGGCAATGTACCCCAGCGCCGGGTCAGGCG
Source organism: uncultured Acidobacteriaceae bacterium (assembly GCA_963785315.1). Lineage (GTDB taxonomy): Bacteria > Acidobacteriota > Terriglobia > Terriglobales > Acidobacteriaceae > PALSA-350. The sequence goes on from CAWAUX010000005.1 coordinate 1,243,215, forward strand.
AAATCCACCTGCCCGGTTTCGTTCCGGGATGGTCCAGGAGGCTTGCCCCTGGTGCCGAGTGCTGATAGTCAAATGCTCCGGTACTTCATAGAAGCGGCCCAACAGTCCCAGTTGCAGTAGAAGCACACGATCGCTGTGTGCATAGCTACCCCGCGGCGGAAGCTTACGCAACGCATCCAGGCGGATCAGGCCGGAGAAGGGATAACCCTCGTGGCCTTTGAGCAGCAGGTCGCGTGCCCGCACCACGGGATCGAGAGAACTGGTGCGTAACCGTTCTTCGTTGTTCTCGATGAATTGTCCATCTTCGTCAATGCACCGGGTCAACGTGTGGGCCACGACCAGCGAGTCATCCGCTTCCAGCGCGTCGATACACAAACGCAGGAAGTCGGGCTGAATCAGGTCGTCATGCGTCGCCCATTTGAAATACTTGCCCCGGGCCTTGAAATAAACGTTTCTCAGGTTCCAACCCGCGCCCATGTTGCGTTCGGCGCGATAGTAGCGAATGCGGGAATCCTGGGCTGCAAACCGGCGGCAAATCTCGCCGCTGCGATCAGTGGAACAATTGTCGGAGAGGATGAGCTCAAAATCCCTGAATGTCTGATTCAGAATGGATTCGATCGCTGCTTCAAGAAAACGTTCTCCGTTGTAAAGAAATAGCCCGATGCTCAGCAGAGGCGTGGTGCTCATTGATTCATTGCTCCAATCTGGCATGGCTGGGCAGCACCGCCGGCAATCCTGGAACTTCATGAGTCCCAGCGCTGACTTGTTTAGGATGTTTTTCGTCAAACTCCCACAGAATCGTCCTGAGCGACTGCAACTCCCGCTGTTTCTTTCTGTCCATCCGAACTAACGGGTCCTAATAAAACTCTCAGGAAGGCCGCATGAGGTTCACCGACGCCACCAAGCCTGACAGGAAATCCGGAGGACCGCCGAGGGACCTGCAGCGTGCCCGGCTCCCCCACAAAGGTCTCCGTTCCGTTAGTTCTCCCACAGAATCGTCATCCTGAGCGAAGCGCCTCATAGATTTATCGCGTGATACAGCGCTTGTGGCGCGGAGTCGAAGGACCCCGGGGGACGGTCGTCTTACCCATGCTGCTCGGAGCTTTTCAACCACCGAACCCGCATCGGGCGGGCCCACCAGGGCCGAGTTCAAAATATTGGACAGACTTGGGATGGAGTAACCCTCGAAGTGCGAATCGCAGCAGATACTGTTGCCTGGCTTCGGTGGTCGAAAAGCTCCGAGCAGCATGGGTAAGACGACCGTCCCCGGGGTCCTTCGACTCCGCGCCACAAGCGCTGTATCACGCGATAAATCTATGAGGCGCTTCGCTCAGGATGACGATTCTGTGGCAGTGTAACGAAAAACACGAAATGCACTCAGTAACCGTCACTAGGACATTTTTCTCCAGCGGGAAACCAATTGCTTGATCCAACTTTGCCGAATCAAGAGATTCACCGCGTAATCGAAGATCGGAAGGGGAAGATACAGAGAGATCCTCCAAAACCGTCGATAGCGCGCATCCGGTAATTCAAGGACCTTCATAAAGCGGTCGTAATACCGGCGAACTCCAGGATCGCGCGCCAGCCGGGCATGAACATAACTGATGTAGGAAATGTACGGATGCAACTCGAGCGGTTGAAAAGCCTCCGCCAGCCGCGCGTCCCTGGATTCCAGGAATCGCTTTTGCGCTCCCCAGAGCGCCGCGCAGTAGTCCAGGTCACGGCGAAACGAGGCCGCAGTCACCCGGTCCGGCCCATAGTTGTTGCCCCCGTGCAGACGGTATTCCGCCAACGCCCCGTCTTCCCGCGTCACATTCGTGAACAGCGGCGCCAGCCGGGTGATCAATTGATCGGGACAGCTGACCAACGGAGCCTCCAACGGCAAAGGAAAAATCATCTCCGCAACATCGCGATGCAGACTCAGCCCCGAGGTCGGAGGCATGTAGGGCAAAATACCCCCATCCTGCAACAGCCGCGTGCCATACCATCCACAGGGCAACGGATCAGTCATCGGCCACACGCCCTGGCGGCGTAGATCCGCGCTCATCCGGATCACCCGATGCACTCCAAAACCAGCTTCCGGGTTGGCCTGAAAATTAGCCACAACGCGCTCGACTTTATCGGGCAAAAAACGATCGTCGGAATCAAGCAGGGCAATAATCTCACCCCGGCTGGCGGCAAACGCCGCATTGAATCCCGATGCCTGCCCTCCATTCTCCTTGCGGATCAAGCGCACCCGCGGGTCTTTTTGCAAATACGGCTCAATCACACTCACCGAATCATCGGTGGACCCGTCGTCGCAAATAATCAGTTCGATGTTGGGATACGTCTGATCAAGCGCACTCTGAATCGAATCTCCGATGTAGCGGCCGTAGTTGTAGTTGGAAACGAGAATGGAAACAAGTGGCTCCTTCGGTAAAGGAAGAAGCCCGATTGGATGTAGCCCGTTGATAGTTTCAGATTCCAAGATGGCCATAAGAAGTTTGAGTACGACAAACCAGGTACTTGTGGTGGGTGGTCCAGGACTGATAAATCCCGGCTACTGCTAACCTTCGGCCGGCGGACCCGGCTCTTTATCCCTATTTTTCTATCTTTATGCTCATTTGTTTGTTCATCAGTCCGGACGCGGATGCCACTCCACTCAATACGCCCCGACCCCCTTCACCACCAACCCTGGGGTGGCCAGAATAATCTTGATGTCCAGCAGCAGCGACCACTCGCGAATGTATTGCAAGTCAAGCCGCACCATCTCCTCAAACGGAAGTTCACTGCGCCCGTTCACCTGCCACAGGCCAGTGATGCCGGGATAGACCGCAGACCGTCCCTCCGACCAATCCGCATATTCGCGGCTCATCCCGTCCGGCCCCAGATCGCCCGCGGGCAAAGGCCGCGGACCCACCAGGCTCATTTCCCCACGCAACACGTTGATCAACTGCGGCAACTCGTCCAGGCTGTAGCGGCGAATAAACCGGCCGATCGGGGTCACACGCGGATCCTGCTTGATCTTGAATATATGACCATGCTTTTCGTTGGCATGAGCCACATGCGTACGATCCATCGCCGTATACATCGACCGAAATTTGAGAAACATGAAATGGCGTCCACCACGGCCCACACGCGGCGCCTTGTAGAGGATCGGCCCATCCGACGTAAACTTCACCAGCGCCGCGATCAGCAGCATGGTGGGCCCCAGAAAAATCAAGGCCAGCGCCGACGCCACGATGTCAAAGCCCCGCTTGACGATCTCCTGACCCCGGCTGAACGCCAGCGGCCGCAACTCCACCAGTGGCAGTCCATATTGGTTGACCACATTGACTCGGCCTGGCTCCGGGGCAAAGTCCACCGTGCAATTGACGATCACTCCCATGCGCTTGAAGATCTTGTTGCATTCGTCCAACTCGCCCCGCGAGATCGAGCCATTCAAAAGAATGATGCGATTCAGGTGTTCCCGGTTGATCACCTCGGCCAGTTGGGCCGTGGTTCCCAGAATCGGCATGGGAACGGAAAGGCCATCGGTGGTGTGGCCCTCAGGAATGATGAGGCCTTTAATTACGTTGGCCACGTTGGCCGAGTTCATAAGGTCGACCAGGCGACCCGCGTGCGACACCGTCTCCCAGCAGCGCCGCCCGAATGGGTGAGGGCCAGTGCCGCTCAGCTACCATCGCCGCGAACACGCTGACGCACCGGGCCAAGCCTAAGCTGACAAAAACCAGGGGCGCGAAAATCATGAAGAACGAGCGCGATACGCCGGTTCCCAGCTGGCGGGAAAAGAAGGTCACAATGACGATGTTGCAACTGGCCAGCAGCGCGCCTTCCGGGAGTTGACGAAGCTGTTCCAAAGCCGGATACGGCCTTCCACCCGATAGAACCTGAGCCGCCACGCCATGATGATCCACAAGACCAGGACCATCATCAGCGAGGGCGCCCAGATCGAAGCATAGGTCCACGCAACGTGTTGCGTGGCTAGCGGGTTGAGCAACACGCGCATTTGGATCGTACAGGTCCAGGCCACGGACACTGCGAGAAGATCCAGTACGAATTGCATAGTCTGATAAAAGCGCAAATTCCGAACGTGCATGAGAGCGGTTCTCCCCATTCGCTTCCTGGCGCGCCAGGAAGCGTTCCGTTTACAAAGCAGTCAGGGCCTTTCTCCTGGGGTGTAATGAAGATCAACCGGGGCCTGGAGACCCACCGTCGCAGGAGAAATGCACTAGGAGAGGGAACGTTGATGTATCGAGAGGCTCATCTAAAATCACGAAAGTTCCTCGTCAAGCAAAACCGACCCAACCCTACGAATGTGATTGGATGCAATCTTTGCTTAGCCTGCGACTCGAAATCGGTCGCAGTGAACTTTCGTCGGCCTCTCTGTTCCCTTGTTGTCTCGTTGTCGGTCTATGCAGCCGGTGCTTTGCGGTGGGGGAAAGTCCGCGCCCAGAGCTGCTAACGAAACCATCTACTTCGTGTGCCAACTCGAGTTGTTTCTTTGATCGTCTCACAGCTAGCCATGAGACTTGTTGAAAAGTACGTTACCCGCGGGTTACGCCAGCGTAGCTGTTGTAGCCGTTGACATACGACGGATCCTCAATGCGCAGATCACAGCCATTGAGAATGGTGCCGATGACTGGAGTGCCGTCATCCGCCAAACGCTCCCTGGCTTCTCCCAACTGCTCGGGACTGGTTTCGCCGGCGCGGCTGATCAGAATCACACCATCCGCGTTGCGGCTCAGCAGCCGAGCATCCGCCATACCCATCATCGGCGGAGAATCGATGAGCACGAAGTCATACTCCGACCGCGCCGTCTCGATCAGGCTATCCAGATAGGTGGAGTGAAGCAGCTTGGAAATATTGGCGGGCTCCGATCCGCCGGGCAACACGGACAGTCCGGGTACGGGGCTGGTGCGGATCACCGAGTCCAGCGTGATCGCGCCGCTTCCGCCGTCGATAAGCGCATCGCTCAAGCCGGTCGCAAACTGCAGACCGAAGAGCTTGCCCAGCCGCGGCCGCCGCAGGTCGCCATCAATCAGCAACACGCGCCGTCCGATTTCCGCCAGGCTGATACCAAGATTCGCCACCGTGGTTGTTTTGCCTGCCTTGGGCCGTGGGCTGGTTATCAGGATGACCCGCGGGCTGACTCCGTTTACCCGGCTGAGCAGGATCGACGTGATCGCGGAGCGATATGCGTCCGCCATCATGGTCTCGTCCTGGCACCACTGCACCATGTCCTTGTCCACCAGGGCTGAATTGCCGCCTGTCAGGCTGTTCTTCCCATCCGCCAGGGCCGTGACCCCACTCAGATTGCGCAGCGTGAGCGGAATGCGCTCGCTGTTGCCAATGCGGGCCGACGGAATGACCGCCAGCTCAGGCACGTTGAGGTGCTTGACACTCTGCCCCGGCGACCGCAGGCTGGCATCGTTGCGCTCCCGCAGCAGGATGTAGCAGGTGGAGAAAGTCAGCCCCAGAAGCAATCCCAGGGACAGGTTCAGAGGAAAGCTGGGGCGGTAGGGCGAGGTAGCAATCGTTCCCGGGCTAACCACGCGCACATCGCTCGAGCGCAGGGCAGCCACGATGCTGGCTTCCTTCACCCGCTGCAACATGGACTGATAAATGTCACGGTTCGCGTCCACTTCCTTCTTCAGGATGTTGTAGCGAACCTCTTTCACTGACTGATCGGTCACCACGCCCAACTGCTGGTTATAGGCCTGGGTCAACAATTGTTTGCGCCGCGCGGTGGCCGAGTTCATCACCCCGAGCCGCTTGACAATGTCGGCGCGCTGGTGCGCAGACTGTTGCTCCAGGTCGGCGATCTGAGCGTTGAGCTGCTGGATCTTATAATTTTGCCGGCGTGAGCGTTACGCTCAGGTCGGAGAGCTGGCGGCGAAGGTCGGCCAGCCGGGCCCGGTTATCGCGCAGCGTCGGATCATCCAGAACCTGGGGCAGCGTTTCGGACGCATTGTTGTGCGAAACCTCCACCTGGGACTGGGTTTCCGCCTCGATCTGCCTCAGCCTTGGCCAAGTCGGTTTGAATCTGCCGCAGCTTGTCGGCCGCGACACTCTCCTGCGACTCGCTGGGAATCACGATGCCCGTCTGCCGCGCGTAATTCTGCAGATCGTTTTCTGAGTCCTGCAATTTCTTGCGCGCGTCGCTGAGCTGCGCGGTGAGAAATTTGTTGGTGTCCCCGGCGGAGCTGCCGCGGGCATCCTGCGCCTGCTCAATAAACTGTTGCGTCAACGTGTTCGCCGTATCCGCGGTCAGCTGCGGCTCCGGGCCAAGAACCGTCAAGGAGATCAGATCCGATGTTCCGTCGACCTTCACCTTGGCGTCGTCCAGCATCTTCACGATCACGGCTTCGCCCTCCGCCGGGGTGGCTGCGGCGGGCTCGCCAATCCATCCCCGCACCGTGCCGAACAGGCCCTCGTTGGCAGCGATGGCGGCGGGAACCTTGGGCCCCAACACCTGCGCCGTCCGGGCCACGACCGGTGGGCTCTTCAAGAGCTTGGTCTGGGTCTCGATGTATTGGTCCCCGGTCACCTGGTTGGAGGTCGGATCGACTTCCTTGCTGTTCATGAAGTCCTGGTTGATGCCCATCACTTCCAGAATGACTTCCGACTTGTAGACCTTGGGCGCAACCAGGGTGTACAGCACGCTGAGCAGTAGCGTACCGCCCACAATAGACAGCGACCGCGTTGCGGTGGCGGCGAAGCAAGGCAGAGTAATTGACCGAGGCCTCAGGCCGCGGCCGGCTTGCAATAGGATGCGACAGCTCGATAGCGCTGCCGCGTCCGGAGTTCCGGCCTTCGGGTAAGCGAGGTCCAGGAATGATCTGCTGGGTCGGTGTCATCTTCGTTTAGTCCTTTCGGATGTTGATCGTGTTCGCTGCTGGAACCGATCTCATGCTCGGTGCAAATTGCTTTGGATAACGTACGGCCCAACGTCAAGCCGGGGGTTTCTCACCGGGGCCATCCTCGGAAGTGGTAACGATTCGTCTAGTGCCAGATAGCTATGCCTGTCCCGATTCCAACCGCGGAGGCCAAACCAATCGCTCCCAGGGCTTTTCCTGTGCTGTTGGGGATGTACAGGATGTCGTCCGGACGGAGCTGCAAGTCGGGAGCTTCGTTCTTCATGATCTTCTTCACATTGGCGGGAATCTGTTCCCGCTCCGCTCCACCGGAGGCGCGCAGAACCCGGGCCGAGGAGAGCGCTGCTGTCTTGTCCCAACCGCCGGCCAAAGCAATTGCCTTGGTGATCGACATACTCTCGTCGTCGCTGAGCACAAAACCACCCGGCTTGGTGACGTTGCCCAGGACGTAGATCAACCGCGCCCGGGGAACGGTGACCACATCGTGCGGCTTCATCAAGATGTTGCCGGCGGGGTCCTTGCCGTTCATGACCGCGCGTAGATTAATGTGGGCCACGCTGAACTTGCCCGTGGGATCGGTAAAGGCGCCGGCCACTGGAATCGGGCCCTCGCTCAGGTTGCGGGTGATCATCACCGAGTCGCCCGCATCCGGCCGCAGACCGCCGGCCTGGCTGATCACTTCCATCAGATTGCGATTGCCCCGCAATTGCACTACACCCGGGGTATTGACGTTACCCGCCACCGACACCGGCTGGCTATGGAACTCGTTCACCTGCACGGTGACTTGCGGATCCTTGAAATACTTCTTGTAGGCGATGACCAGGTTGGCCTGGAACTGCTCCACCGTCAAGCCGGCGGCATGCACGCGCCCGATCATGGGCAGGGTCACCGTGCCATCGTTGTCGATCTGCGCCGGCTTGTCGGGAATGTCGTCGGCGGCGAAGACCCGCACCGTGATCATATCTTCCGCACCCAACTCATAGCCGGTCATATTGGGAGCAGACGGCGGAGGCACGCTGGGCGTGTAAGCCGCCTCAGTAGCTGCGGGCACGCTGAGCGGAGCAGCCGCACCACTGTTCGCAGTAGCTGCGCTCTGGGCGAATGCCGGCAACAGCGTAAAGCCCGGCAAGCATAGAGAAAACAGGATCAATCTGGCTGGAGACTTGTGCATAATTTCACTCACCATGAATACCTGGAATGCCGCCGAGAAATACCTCCGGCGGGGACGTGCTCAGTAAACGAGCGCTGGAACGAGACGGGGAAAATTTAGGTGGCCACTAAAACCGGCAAAGGGGAACGTACTCAGCAACAGCGTACGTAACTACGGGAGAACCAAACTCGGGCGCGACAGAAGTGAATCAATGTTTCGCTTACCGCTAGGCCATCATCCGCTCCGCAACCACCGGAGCATACGGTGATACCCAATCCGGATGTACTTCAACCAGAACTGACCGGCGCAGCAGGTTTACGGAAAGAATCAACCGTTGCGAACGCCGCACTTCCACCAGGATGCCGGTCAACCCGGCCAGCGGGCCGCGCAGGATAGAGAACGAACCCGAATCACCAACTTCGGTGTAGGGCCACGCTTCCAGCGGCACATCGACGCTCACGGTCTGCTGCAGCGCCTCAATCTCTGCCTTGTCTGCAGGCAGTGGATTGGTGCCGGCTCGCACTACATCGATCACCCCACTGGTCATCAGCACGGGCACGATCGAAGAGCGGCTGGTGGAACAGAAAATGTAACCGGGAAAGAGCGGCATCTCTACTACCTTGGTCCGGTCCGCCCATTGCCGCTTGGACTTGTACAGGGGCAAAAATTCCGTAAACCCCTTCTCCCGCAGAGCAAGAGAAACCTGCTTCTCGTGTCTCGGCCGGACGCGAAAGGCAAACCATTCGTTCGACTCGTTTGACCCTGGATCGCGATACATGAGTATCTCCGTTACAAGAGTGAGCTTGCGTGCTGCCAATTCCCTAAGGGATCTCACTTCGCTTCGAGGGGGGACGATGCGAAACTTTGATTTTGCAATTCAACACTACTCATCAACTTCTCAACTTCTCAACTTCTTCAACCAGCCGGACGAGCTTCCGCCATCTGGGTTACAGAACCTGTTTTCAGGCTTTCGCCTGCACAACATTTTGCGAGCACTTTCAGCGGCAACTCGTTTTCGCCTGCTAAACTTGCAGCTCGCCAATCAAATGGTCCTATAGACCCGGGCTAGTGTCAATACAATCCGGGGTCTACGCCAGCGCCAACTTGCGACACCAGGAAATGAGTACCAAAAGCGAATTTAAGTAACCTTAAATCAGCACCAAAGGTCACCTGCAGTAACCATTTCAAAGCTTCGCCATCTCAGTCACAGGGACCAATTCACTGCATTTACTCAATGGTGATTGTCGAGACTTGAAGACCGCCACTAGGGGGAATCACGGCTGTTCAACGGGGCTGGCGGTTTAGGCCTCGACCGTTGCTGGTCTTGCAGTACCTACAACCCGTAATCTAGTGGTACCAGTCATCAGTGTCAACAATTCTTGCGCCTGTGGATAACGCCTCCGGGTGTTACCGATGGCGAAATTCTGTGGTTCTTCGCAAGATTTGATTTGCACTGGAAGCGGACGCCATGGCGCCCTTTCCAGCCTCACTTCTCTGACCTCAAAATCACCCTTTGCTCCCGCCGGTAACCTCTCCCGCATTACCTGCGGACTGCAGAGCAAGTTGCACCAGAAGCGGGCGTGCTGTGCTCACCGATCGCCCCACCTGGCTCCCTGGACGGCCATAGGCAACTCTGCCACCAGGTCGATTTTCCCTGGCCAGGCCCAGTCGAGTAGCTTCCCGGACTTAGATGCCTTCCCGGGCGTAACCGGTTTGCTGTGGATAAGCAACGGAGGAGCCAACGGGATGAGACAGCTGCTCCCGCGCCGGCGAACCCAGCTCCGCCAGCGCCGGCCCCACAAACAGGCCGATCATGAGGTAGAACGGAATGGCGCCCGCAGGCGTCTCCATCACGTTGCCAAAGAATGCCGAGGTCAGGATGGCTGACCAGATGGCGAGACCCCAGGCCTGGCCGGTGAGCCTATACGTTCGCCACAGCAGCACCCCGCAGCCCACCTGCAAGGCGAAGAAGATCAATACCCCAATCCAGCCGCTGTAACCGAGCGCATAGTAAAAAACATTGTGCGGCGTACGCAGGTCGGCTGATTCTCTGAGGTAGTTCACCAGGTTCTTGAGCGGGAATCCATATGCCGGGACCGATGAGCAGATTGGTATAGTTCTCCTGCGAGTTGGCCCAGATCGCGTGCCACCACATCTTTCTCCACTTGATGGTGCCGCTGTAAAAGTTGACGTTGTCGGAACCGGTAAGATCCCGCGCCATATCGGGGCTGACCGCGGCCAGGCCGCGAGCTACGATTTCCGTGGAAGAGATGGCCCCGCCACGTTCGCTGGTTGAAGGCAGGTTGACATCCAAAAGAGCGCCGATCCCCAGCACCGCGAAGATGCCCACGGCAATCATCGCCACCTTCGTCATCTTCCGCGACAGCACGCCCCAAATCATGGTGGCCACTATCATGCCCAACCACTCGGAGCGCACCTGTGCGGCCAGGAAGCAAGCCGCAGCCACCGCCATCACCGGCCACCATCGGCCCGGTTTTGGATCGAGACAAAGCAGCGACAGGATGATAATGCCGCCACCGTCAGCCTGGCCAAAAACGCTCACGCCGTCCGATCCCGGCATTATCAAGGTAACCTTATCGAGAAACAGCATGTAGGCGGGCGCGTAAATGCAGAACAGAACGGCAAAGATCTGCACATAACGCAGCAGCAGCTCCGGCCGGCGCTTGCCCACCCATATGCCTACGAACAGGTAGAGCGGATAAACGTTGAAGACCAGGTTCTGCACCGCAGTGAGGGGCTGAAAACCCAGCAACACGCCGCGGATAACCTGGAAAATACCGTACGAGATCGATATCAGCAGAATCCAGGCCAAGGGACCTAAAGCGCCCCCCTTGGTCAGCGCTTTGATCCAGGGATCGAACATCTGCCGCGGGCGAAACAGGATAAATGCCCCCAGCGTCAGATCACCAATGAACAGCTTGGCGGGCGGAATCCCCAGGTATGAGAAGCTGCGGGCAGTCAGGGAAAAGCCGACCAGCAGAAATAGAACCCACTTCGACCAGGCATCCCATCTCAGAATCGGCAGGCTCTCAGGTTCTGTTTCGGTATAGTGCATTTCCCTAATCTCCAATCACGACAACACGATTTAGGCAGTATTCATACTTCGATGTACGCGGCAAAGGAATCGTTATGGGTTGTTGCCAACCAACTGCAGATTCTTATCGCTCGGAAGATGGCCTGAGTAAAGGCTGGATGTTGCTGATTCGCCGCAACGACTCTGGACCCAGCTTCGCCATCTCAGTCCCATGGACTGCAAATTCCAGAAGCTGCATCGCGCGTAGGGAAAGCCACCGTGGGGGGTACAGGGCTGTTCGATGGTCTGGGCGGCCAACGCCTCATCCATCACATGTCTCGCAGTTCCTACTTCCCGTAATCTAGCGGGAGGGCACCCGGGTGTCAACAAATTCGGCCGCCTGGGGTACGCCAATGTGCGACAGAAACGGTTACCGTCGACGGGTACTCGCGTATTTGGGGCAAAAGATGTGGACCTGCCCAAAAATTCACCCTCCCGCCGCACGCTTTTATTCTCCCCGCCATAGACATCGGCAAGGCCTGCATGAGAGATTCATCAAATCGTCCGGCTGCGGGGCAAGGCCGCCGTTCCGCCCCTTTTTGGGTTCCCAAAATCTTGCGCCTAACCAACTCGGGTGAATCCTGCTATTCCGGGCCCGCTTCTCAATTTTACTGTGTTGTAGATACCAAGAAAACGCCACTAAAGGAGGAGAAACCGTTATGCCAGATCTCGATCAGTTGAAGCAGAAATATTCGCCCGTAATCCAGACGATTGAAGGATTCAGCGATTTAGGCGCCAAGGTGGACTCGGTAAGCCTGGATGGAGAAAAGCTGTACCTCAAGGGTTCCGTGCCCTCGGAAGTCATCGCCAATCGCGTGTGGGACGTAATTAAGCAGGTGGACCCGACCTACTCCGACCTGCACCACGAAATCGCCACCACCGGCGGCCCCAACCAAAGCTACAGCGTCAAGAGCGGTGACAACCTCTCCAAGATCAGCAACCGCTTCTACGGGTCCCCCAACCATTATTCCAATATTGCCGCGGCCAGCAATATTCCTGATCCCAATAAGATCCAGGTCGGCCAGCAAATCACCATACCCGTAATCGCTTAGGCGCGGCGCCGAAATGAGCCCAGACTCCAGAGTCTGGGCTTTCTTTTTGCCCGCTAATAACACCGCTACTGTTACAATACGAATTCCGCAAAACCAACGGCTTCCCGGCCTGGCTTTTCCCAAAAAGCCGCATGAAGTAAATCCGTCCAGCTCACAAAAGTTTTGGGCACTCACCCCTCGTTGCCGGGCTCGGAGCCACTCTGACCCCGAAAGGCACGAAAATTCCACATGGCGGTACCCCAAAATACCCAGCGAGTGAGCAAATTCTTCATCATCAACTCCATTGTAATCAATAGCTTACAAACTTATGTAATGGCTCCTCGGTGTGATTGCCCCGATTTGGCACATCCGCGAAAGTAACACCATAAGGACAGCAAAAATTAGCCCCCGGCACAACGTGTCCCAAGGACGCGCCCGACCGTTCGTGCCTTTGAATTGGCCTTTTCCCCAGGCCGCGGTGCTTCGAAATTTAGACCCGACGAGGCTCCAAATGCGTATTCCCCCAATGCCACAGGTGTGTTCCGTAGTCCTGTGTGCTTTTTTGGTTTTGATTACTGGTTGCAGTAACCCCTCGTCCCAGAATCTGGCCTCCCTGACCGTGACGGCGACACCCTCCACCGTGAATGTAGGAGGCTCGTCTGTTTTGAAGGCAGTGGCCCATCTGACCGATGGAACGACCCAGGATGTAACTTCCTCCACTCAGTGGACGATCTCCAACCCCGCTCTGGCCACCATGAAAAACGGAGCTCTCACCGCCGTAGCGGCGGGCGCGGTGACGGTGCAGGCGGCTTATGTGGAGGCGGCGCCTGCGGGCACCTCGCCGGCATCGGCGAGTACGACACCAGAGAATCTGAGCGCGTCGACCCAGGTCACCATCAGCAGCGCTCCTGCTGCACCTTCGTCCAACACCCCCACCATTAGCTGGAGCGCGCCCGCTGCGATCACCTATGGCACAGCCTTGAGCAGCACGCAACTAAACGCCACTGCCAATGTTCCCGGAACTGTTGTTTACACACCGGCTGCCGGCGCTGTGCTTAAAGCGGGAACACAGACGCTTTCTGCTGTCTTTACACCGGCCGACGCCAGCACCTCTTCTTCAGCGACAGCTACAGTACAACTTACGGTGAACCAGGCCACACCCGTGATCACTTGGGGTACGCCGGCCCCCATTGCGGCGGGAACCGCCCTCAGTGCAGCCCAATTGGATGCCAGCGCAAATGTGCCCGGCAGCTTCGCATATAACCCCGCTGTGGGCAGCGTTCCTGCAGCCGGCACCCAACAACTGACAGCCGTGTTTTCGCCCACTGACACCACCGATTACGCGTCAGCCACAGGCCACACCTCGCTCCTCGTCAATGCACCAGACCTCTGGTCCGATCAGCAATCCGGCTTCGGTCGGCTGCGGCGGTCCGACCATCAATGTGAACAGCGGGACGAGCCAGAGCGCACTGCAAAGCACCATTAACAGCGCTCCCAACTGCGCGGTGATCGTCTTTGCCGCCGGCACATACGGCCCGATCACGTCGACGATCACGATTCCCTGCAGCGTGTCGTTGTCCGGTCCAACTGTTCCTTACTCGCAAACGCCGAACCAGACAGCGACCATCAATGGCTCATCCAGCTTTATAGGATGGGCATTCCAGACAACGGTGGGGTGCAGCCAATCTCAAACCATTCAGTACCTGGCCTGGGATGGAAAGCAGCCGGGCGGGGGCGGTGGTGGCGGATTCCTGGAGATCAACCCAGGCACGACGAATCTTACTGTTCAAAATAACTGGCTGCACGGAGTCAATGCGGCCAGCACGGATCAAGGCGCAGGCCAGAATATACAGGCCAATCTGATCAACTTTGGGGGCGGTCCAAAGGGAGCGGTCACCAGCAATGTGAACATTCTAAGCAACGTTTTTGGCTCTACCAGCTTGAGTGATTGTGCTGGAGCGATCACGGAAACCGCCACGGAAAATGGGGGTGGGTACTGTAACGGCGTTGGCATGGGGGCCAATCTCAACAACGTCACTATCAAGTACAACATCTTCCACTGGTTGGAGCAGGGGATGAAGACCTATGAAACCCAGGGTTCCTGCAACAATCTGGTTGTCGACAACAACGACTATTCCCACATCCAGCGCATCATGTACGAAACTCAGTGTGGCAACACTACGGGCAGTTCGACTATGTTGACGTACATTCAGTACAACAGCTTTCATGACCGGGGCGAGCCTGGCATTAAAGAGCAGCAGAATTACGATTTGTCGGCAGCCAATGGGTGTCTATCGCCGTCTCTGAACAATCCGTCCAACTGCGTAACCCACAACGATTACAACCTGGATGTCGAGGCGGTCACCGGCCAGGCGGATGTAGGCTTCGAGATATGGGGCGGAGCAGGAACAACCGCAAACTATAACTACTTCCAGGGCTATCTTTATAACGCAATCACCTGGTCTGCCAGCGGGCAATTCGTGTTCAATAACAACAACTTCAACCTGGTGAATAATGGGACAGACCAGAACTGCGTCAACGGCTCCAGCGGTTTTTGGAACAAGGAAAATAACGGCGAGACCGCTACTCCAACTTGCACAGGAAATACTTTCTCTAATGCTGTTACCGGCACTACGGCTTCAGTAGCCCCTACCCTGTCGCCGGCAAGCGGCACGTTCAGCGGCTCCCAGGTGGTTACGATCACAAATCCGGGGACCAACCGGGACACCAATACAACGGACTGGTGTACGACCGACGGCAGCACCCCAACACCTGGAGCTGGCACGGCTGTTGGCTACTACAACGGCGGGACACTCACCGTCACCAGCACGACCACGGTGAAGTGCGTGGGCATGTGGGGTGCGCTTAACCAGCCATACTCCTATCCTTCCGGTTTTGGCTATGTGCCCAGCGCGGTGGTTAGCTCATCCCTTACCCCTGCAGTGGCCAGGCAGCCGAGTGGGAACGCGCGCTCGGCCGTGAGCGGGGCGGATACTGTCGCAGCTACAGAAGCAGCGGCGCAGCGCCGCCGCAGCGGGAGCAGAGTTGGCTTCCGTAGCCATTGTTCCTGCGCAAGCCGCCGTCGCCATCGGCAGCACGACCCAGTTGAAGGCCATCGCCACCTTCAACGATGGTTCGACCAAGGACGTCACCACGGACTTTGCCTGGAGTTCGTCGGACACCCGCACCATCACCGCAGCTTCTTCCGGGTTGCTTTCAGGGCTGGCCACCGGAAAAGCAACCATCACTGGCAGCTATCAGGGACACCAAGCCTCGGTGCCGGCAATCAGCAGCATCGGCGAGGTGGACTGGAGCGGTCCCATCGTCATCACCGAAGCCGGCACCTACTCTGGAAACTGGCAGAGCACGGATAGCAAGACGCCGGCAGTCACGGTGGCCACCACCGCTCCCGTGGTCATCGAGAACTCGCACATCAGCAGTGCTGCGGGTTTGATCAAGACCAGCGTTGCCGGCGCTGATGTAACCGTCCGCAACAGTGTCGGTCTTGGCTGTGAACTCGGCGGTGAAGGGCCAGGCCAACGGCGTCTTCCTCGACGCCTCCTCCCCGGCGCGGCTCGATGTAGAGAACAACTACGTCGAGAATGCGGGCGGTGGCGTACTGGTGCACGGCTACTCCGGCAATCGGGACGGACAACAGACCATCGTGATCCGTGCCAACCGGGCGCGCAACCTGAATGGCCTGCTCAGCGATGGCAACGGCGGTTACTTGCCGGGAGTAGGCTCCAACCGCAGCGTATCGAACTTTATCGAACTGGATAAGGTGCAAGCTGTGCCCGGCATCGACGTGGGCTGGAATGAAGTGATCAACTATCCCGGCCACAGCCTGGTCGCCGATAACATCGACGTCAAGAGCTCGAGTGGAACCCCCAACCAACCACTCGAGATCCACGACACCTACATTCAGGGTGCCTATCCCTACACCGCTGCACAGGCTGATTACGATGGCGGCGGAATCAAGACCGAGGGCAGCCCCGACGACAGCGCGCAGCAAGCCCCTGCCTTCAACAGCATCCACGACAACCAGGTGGTCGGCACCGTGAACTATGGCATCGAGTTCACCGCCGGACACGACAACATCGCCGCTAACAATCGTGTCATCTCCAGCGGAATGCTGGCCGATGGGACCAGGATCGCGGCGCAACATGTTGGCATGGCCAACGGCGATGCCAACAGCGCCAATTCCACCATGTACAACAACACCATGCACGACAACCTCATCGGCTGGACGTGCTGGACTTCCTCTTGCTCCCAGTCGGGCTATCGCAAGGATCAATCCTTCCCTGCGGCGCCCGGCGATTATTCCACCAACACCGTCGTGGCTCAACCCATCACGCCTGCGATGGAAAACAACGAATACCAAATCTGGCTGAACAAGACGGCCTCTGCCGGTATTGCGGTGGGCCCAGCGTTCTAGCCAGCAAATCCTGTAGCAATGCGCGGCTCTTCCCTTGCGGAAGAGCCGCTTTTTTCTAACCGAATCAGCCGGCGCATGCGTTGAAGTGAGCGCGGGTTACTGTTGTGCTGATTCGCGCGAATTGTCATCCCGGCCGGAGCGCAGCGTAGTGGATACCCGCCCTGAGCGAAGTCAAGGGAACCTGCCGTTTCCTTCTGCCCATGCGATCCAACGGCCCCTAATGAGAAGTCACCACCCTCCACTTGTCATCCCGAGGGCGGCCCGAGGGACTGCTGTGCGCCCCGGCTCCCGTACAAAGGTCTCCGCTAAGCGAGCAGGCTTACCAGGCCAAAGTGGCCACAGAATCGCTGGGAAGAGAAACGGATAGCTGCTGCCCGGCGCAGACAATGCACAGATCTTTGGCTTCTCCGGGATTGGTCAAAACCAAAGCGAAACTCCCGTCCGGATTTTCCACCGCCACATGCCGCAGGCCAGCCACAGCGGTCTCGCTGGAGATGCGCTTGCCGCCCCGCTGCATATGCAGCGAAAAGTGGCGTAACGCATGGTATTGGCCGCTCCTCCATAAGCCCCCGTCGTCCTTGAGCGTTACCAGGCCGCCACAGGTGTAGGGCCCCAGGTTCGGCTTGCCCCGGGGATCGAGCATCAGGTTCCACGCCATCGCACAGCGGCACCAGTTCTCCAGCACATCGGTAAAGATGCCGCCCCACTTGGCCCAACCCGTGGTGTAATCCGCCTCGTCGATAAACGGGCCACCCTCCGTCCAGTAGAAGGGGATATTCGGGTCCTTCTGGTGTAGCAGGCTCATTTGGTCGGGTGTACCCGTGTAGCCGTGCCAGGCCACACCATCCACATATTTGAGCAACTGTTTATCCTGCAGCTGCCACTCAACCCTTTCGTAATAGTCGTAGTTATGATCCAGCAGCCATATCTGAATCTGCTGATGCTGCGCCTGTAGCAGCGGCCCCAAATGATCGCGGATGAACACTGCTTCTAACTCCGGCGACCAGCGGCAGGCAGGCATTCTGCCATACTGGGTGGTCACAATCTCATTCTGCGTACTGAGTGCATGCACCGGCACTCCGGCCTGCGCGTAGCCCTGCAAAAATTTCTCCAGATAACGCGCATACACCTCGAGATATTTCTCTGACATCCAACCGCCCTTCATCGAGCCGTTGGACAGCTCCCAAAGCGAATGGGCGTAGGGATCGAGATAGTTCTCCGTGGTTCGGCCGCCAAACGTGGTTCCATAGGTCTTCATCCAGCCTGGAGGACTCCACGGGGTGGCCATCAGAAACAGATTGGGATTGATCTCCCGGATCTGGCGCAGCGTGGGCAGGATATAAGCCTCATCATGCTCCAGGCTGAAGTGATCCAGGTTCATGTCATCGGGAACATCATCGTAGGAGTAAATGCTGCGCGAATAATCGCTGGCGCCGATACTGCAACGCCCCATATTCAGGTTCAATCCTGAGGGCGAATATATCTCCGTCAAGAAAGACTGGCGGGCGGCTGCCGGCATCCCGCTCAAAAGAAAACAGGAGGCATCTGTGAGAGCAGCGCCAAAGCCCAGAATAGGCTGGTATTGGCGTGTGCTGTCAATCTCAAGGGTGGCTCCCGGCGTGCCGGCTGCTGCTTTCTCCCACTGCAAGGGGGCACGCGCCGCGTGCTTCTCCGTTGCGTCTGTAACGTAGAGGGTGGCCGCCGCGGTATGTGCGCGCTCGGCGTACATCCATCGCGGCAACACGGCCAACACCGAACTGGAGGCAGCGCGGCGTAGAAACTCACGGCGATTTGTTACCAACGAAGGCCCTATCTCCATAATTCCAACGCTACCTTACCACGGGAGGTGTGGCAATAAGGCCACAGATGCGACCATCAAGACAACTGCGCAGTACCGCTGATGGTGACCGATGAGCACCCGAATGCCCATTCTGGGGCTGATTCTAATCGCGTTGCTACCCGCAGGGATTTGCTCCGCACCGGCCCAGCAATCCGCGGCCTTGGATCCTACCGCCCTGGTGCGCCGCGCTATCCAACATCGCTTCGACTCTGCGCCCAACCAACCGCCCCTTCGCTATCTTCTGCGCAAGCAAGATGGACCGCGCGACAACACCAAGGAGATTATTGAAACCAGGGATGGCGATGTCGCTCGCCTGGTCGCGCTCAATGGCCAACCGCTCAACCCCCAGGCCAATCAAGACGAATTGGATCGGCTGCATCTTTTGGCCAACCATCCTGAGGTCCAGCAGCATCGTAAGTTGCGGGAGCAAAAGGATGCGGAGCGCGTAAACCGCCTGATGCGCCTTCTGCCCGATGCGTTTTTGTATCGCTTCGAAGGAATGGTGCCATGCGCCGCGGGGCAGTGCTATCGCCTTGAGTTTCTCTCCCAATCCGCGCTTTGCTCCACCCGACGTGGAAGCGGCATTTTTCGCGGCATGGCGGGCGAGGTGTGGATTGATCAAGCCCAGGAACGTCTCACGCGCCTGGATGCACATCTCATTTCGAATGTTGATTTTGGCTGGGGGATCTTGGGGAAACTCGACGAAGGCGGTACCATACAGATCGAACAGGCGGATATTGGCGGACGCAACTGGCAAGTGACCTTACTGAAACTTAATCTGCGAGGCAAGGCATTGATGGTCAAATCTCTGAACATTCAGATTACCGAGCAAGCCAGCCATTTCTCCCCAGTTCCGGCGGGCATCGATTACCGGCAGGCGATTCAGCTGCTGCAGAAATCCGATGGACCCATCGTCCCCTAATGGCCGAAGTTGGCCGATTGAAAAAAGGAACGTTTCCCCGAAATAGAGCGTCTCATGTATTAAATACCAGGTTCCACTTTGAACTTATTGCACTGATTCTGCTTTGTGTTTAGAAATCCAATTGCGGAAAACACTCGAAAGTACCGTCAATTCGGATTACCGGAACTACATCTTTTTGCGCGGCAAAACACCGCCCGTGTAGCGCCAAAGTATACTTTGGATTCAACAGGTCATACAGCTAGGGAGATTTCATGGACTTGTCTCGACAGAAGGTTGTGGTTTGCGGGGGCGGTGGTTTCATTGGCGGCCACCTGATCAAACAGCTGCTTCGAGATGGGGTCAATGTGATCCGCTCGGTCGACGTCAAGCCACGCAATGAGTGGTATCAGGTGCACAATGGCGTGGACAATGTGACCGCCGACCTGAAGCAACTCGACGCCTGCCATCGCGCCGTCGAGGGTGCCGACGCCATCTTCAACCTGGCAGCGGATATGGGCGGCATGGGCTTTATCGAAAACAACAAAGCCCTGTGCATGCTCAGCGTGCTGATCAACACCCATCTTCTGATGGCGGCTAAGGCCTCCCAGGTACAGCGGTTCTTCTTCGCTTCTTCCGCTTGCGTCTACAACGCAGAGAAGCAGACCAACCCCGACGTGGTCGCGCTCAAAGAGAGCGACGCCTACCCCGCCCTGGCGGAAGACGGATATGGCTGGGAGAAATTGTTCAGCGAGCGCATGTGCCGCCACTTTGAAGAAGATTTCGGGTTGCAATGCAGAGTGGCGCGTTTTCACAACGTCTATGGCCCCGATGGTACCTGGACTGGTGGACGCGAAAAGGCCCCGGCCGCGATCTGCCGCAAGGTGCTCGAAGCCAAGGCTTCAGGAAACCATTCCATCGAGATCTGGGGCGATGGAGAGCAGACGCGCAGCTTTATGTACATCGACGACTGCGTCAAGGGTTCACGCATGATTATGGAAAGCGACATTCACGAGCCCATCAATCTGGGCAGCAGCGAGCTGGTCTCGATCAACCAGCTGGTTGATATCGCGGAAAGTTTCGCCGGCATCAAGCTCCACAGAACCTACAACCTCAGCGCTCCCCGCGGCGTCAATGGCCGCAACAGCGATAACACGCTGATCCAGGCACGGCTGGGATGGGAGCCCTCTACCCACCTCAAGGATGGTCTGCGTAAGACCTACGATTGGATCGAATCTCAAGTCGAGGCTCTCTCTTGCGTCTAGCAACGGATCAATTCATAAGTGACGACCTGATCCCGGAGTCCGCCGAGCGGGCGCGGGTGAATATTCTTGGCGTCGGTGTGACCGCCCTGAATATGGAAATTGCTCTCGATGAAACTGAGTCCCTGCTGCAACGAGGCGGCCAGGGCTATGTGTGCGTTACCGGCGTCCATGGCATCATGGAAGCACAATCCGACGACCGCTTTCGTGACATTCTGAATCGCTCTTTCCTCACCACGCCCGATGGCATGCCCACGGTCTGGCTGGGGCGCGTTCATGGCTTCAAACATATGAATCGCGTCTACGGCCCCGACTACATGTTGGGACTCTGCGAGCGGTCTGTGGCCCGCGGTTATCGCCACTTTCTCTACGGCGGCAAGCCTGGAGTAGCAGAGGAATTAGCCGCGGAGCTGTCCCGGCGCTTCCCCGGACTTAAGATCGTGGGTACCTACACTCCACCTTTCCGTCCCCTTACCCCGGGTGAAGAAGATGACCTTTGCGCGCAGCTGCAGGCTTCCGAGGCCGATGTACTATGGTGCGGACTGAGCACCCCTAAACAGGAACGGTTCATGGCTGCCTATTGCCACCGCCTGCCGGTGAAGTTAATGGTTGGCGTGGGGGCTGCCTTCGATCTGCTCAGCGGTAACCTGGCCGAGGCGCCGGGCTGGATGAAGAAGGCTGGGCTGCAGTGGTTCTACCGCCTGGTCAAGGAACCGAAGCGCTTGTGGCGCCGCTACCTGCTCAACAATCCGAAGTTCACCTGGCTGACTTTTCTTCAGCTCACTGGACTGAAAGGTTTCCGGCTCAGTTAAATATCACATGCCGAGCTATTTTGCCGCCATGAAGCGGCACCGCATTTTCTAGCTGCGCCAGTTCCCCACCGTGCGCCAGGACTACACTCTTTCGTCTTTCGTTTGCTGGATGACTTGCTCGGAACGGAACGAAAAGGCCAAATTTAACAATCTGTTACTCCCAGATGACCAGTTTTTAATAGTGAAACATTAAAGCTGGATGGCGGCCGTAAAGGCCGCCTTGAAGGGAGTCATGATGCAGAAGCTCGTAGCCACGTCCTTAGCCTCGTTGATGTTCGCCGGGACGCTTACAAATCCAATCGTCGCAGACGCTGAATCGGGAACCACCACACCGATCAAGCATCTCGTCGTTATCTTTCAGGAAAATGTCTCATTCGATCACTACTTCGGTACTTATCCAAAGGCTCTCAATCCCTATGGTCAGCCGCGATTTATCGCTAAGCCCGGAACCCCCGCGGTGAATGGCTATACCGACGGACTGCTCTACAACAATCCGAATGCCTTAAACACCGTGAACGCAGACGGGGCCACCAATCCCTTCCGCCTCGATCGCTCCCAGTCCGCAACCGCCGATCAGGATCACGACTACACGCCGGAACAGCAGGCGTTTCACGGCGGTTTGATGGATTCGTTTCCAAAATACACCGGCACCCCCGGTCCTCCGCCCAACGGCCAACCGACCACCGGGCTGGTGATGGGCTACTACGACGGCAATACGGTGACCGCGCTCTGGAATTACGCGCAGCGGTTTGCCATGAGTGATAACTCCTATGACACCAACTTTGGGCCCTCGACTGATGGCGCCCTGAACCTGATCTCCGGCCAGCTCAACGGCGTGAGTGATCAGGTGAATGCCACCGGCGACGTGGTATCGGACGGCGGCGGCGGATACACCCTGGTCAGCGACGCGGACCCCATCGGGGACGTTTGCTCCACCACCACCGGTGCGCAGGTTGCGATGAGCGGGCAAAACGTAGGTGACCTGCTTAATGCTGCCGGCATCAGCTGGGGCTTTTTCGAAGGCGGCTTTGACCTGTCGGTCAAGAACGCCAACGGCACAACAGGATGCAGCCGCAGCACCACTTCCACCGTCACCATGACCAACAAGGCGGATTACATTCCGCATCATCAGCCCTTCCAGTACTACCTCTCCACCCAGAACCTTAAGCACATCCGGCCCTCTTCAGCCCAGCACTGTTGGCATTCACGGCGACCCTGCAAATCACCAGTACGACACTCACGACTTCTTCGACGCCATCAACGCCGGCAATTTCCCCGCCGTCAGCTTCCTCAAGGCTCCTGGTTATCAGGACGGTCACGCCGGCTACTCCGATCCTCTGGACGAGCAGACCTTCGTGACCACCGTCATCAACTTCCTGCAAAAGCAGAGGGATTGGGCGAACACCGCCGTAGTCATCGCTTACGACGACTCCGACGGCTGGTATGACCACCAGATGGGTCCGATCGTGAACCAATCCGCTACCACCATGGATGCCCTCACGGCCCCCGGCCAATGCGGAACTGGAACTGGCGCGCTTGCCGGTGTCACCATCGAGCATGCCCAGGGACGTTGCGGGTATGGTCCCCGTCTTCCTCTCCTCGTCATCTCACCCTACGCCAAACAGAATTACGTCGATCACACCGTCACCGACCAGAGCTCGATTCTGCGCTTTATCGAGGACAACTGGCTGGGTGGTCAACGGATCACGGGTTCCTTTGATAACCTTGCCGGCCGCTTGAACTCGATGTTTGAATTCAGGAACCCCGACAACGCTCCGTTATTCCTCAACACATCAACCGGCCAACCCACGTACTAACCGCGCGCACCAAACCGCAACACCGGCAGGGCAAAGGGAGTTTTCTCCCGATGCCCTGCTTCATTTATGTTTTCCTTGAGGCTTTGATTTGATTACGCGTCGCAAGTTCCTGGAGCGGTCCGGAGTATTGGCCGCCGGGATATCCGTCAGCAAGTTGCCCACTCCGCCGCAGCAACCAACTCTCGATCCTGACCAGCTGACTCCTTACGTCGATCCGCTGCCAATTCCCGAGATTGCCCGGCCCAGCGGCACGCGCCCCAGCCCGGAAAATGCGTCGCTGCAGCTTCCCTACTACCGCATGGCCATGCGGGCGATAGAATCGAAAGTCCACCGGGACTTGCCCGCCACCCCCATGTGGGGCTTTGGCTCCAGTTCACCCGGGCCGACCTTTGAAACCCGCAGCAACCAGGGCCTGATCGTGGAATGGGTCAACAACCTTCCGCAGCGCCACTTTCTACCCATCGATCACACCCTGCACGGCGCCGAAGCCAACCTGCCCCAGGTGCGCAGTGTCATTCACCTCCATGGAGGAAAGACGCCGCCCGGCAGCGATGGCTATCCCGAGCACTGGTGCATCCCCGGCAAGTCCCTTACCTTCCACTATCCCAACCGGCAGGATGCGGCGATGCTCTTCTACCACGACCACACCATGGGCATCAATCGCTTGAATATTTACGCTGGGCTGCAGGGCATGTATTTCATCCGTGATGAAGCCGAAGACGCGCTGCAACTTCCCCAGGGAAAATACGAGATCCCGCTGCTGGTCTACGATCGCTTTCTTCTGCCCGACGGGCAGCTGGAATATCCCGTCTCTCCCAAACCGGAGAAGCCCTGGGTTCCCGAAGTCTTCGGCAACGCGATTCTGGTGAATGGCAAGCTCTTTCCTTATCTGGATGTCGAACCGCGCAAGTATCGCTTCCGCCTGATGAACGGTTCGAATGGCCGCTTCTACCGCTTTTCCCTGGGCAAACTACTCACCTTCCAGCAGATCGGCACCGAGCAAGGATTTTTGCCAACGCCCGTTCCCGCGCAGAGGGTAGTGATGGCTCCCGCGGAGAGGATTGATTTCGTCTTCGACTTCAGCACTCATGCGGGAGAAAAGATTCTGTTGCGCAGCGACGCCTTCGACATCATGCAATTCCGCGTCGCAGCCAAGTCTGCGCCGGACGCTTCTGTTCTTCCGCCGCAGTTGCGTTCTTATGCAAAGATTCCCGAAAGCCAGGCCGTGAAGACGCGCCGTCTGACTTTGGACGAGAACATGGACATGGTTCAGCAGTCGATGGGCATGTTGTTGAACAACACTCCGTGGCACATGCCGGTGACCGAGAAGCCGGTGCTCAACACGACAGAAATCTGGGAACTGGTCAATCTGACTGAGGATGCGCACCCCATCCACCTGCACCTGGTCCGCTTTCAGATACTCGACCGCCGGCCGTTCGCCACCTTCGAGTTCCAGGACAAGGGGACGGTGCGTTTCACCGGGCCCGCAATTCCCCCTGCGCCCACGGAGAGTGGCTGGAAGGACACTGTGCGCGCCGACCCTGGCGTAATCACGCGCATCATCATCCCCTTCGAAGGATTCACCGGCCGCTACGTCTGGCACTGCCACATCCTGGAGCACGAGGACAACGAAATGATGCGCCCCTACGAAGTAGTAGCCGCACCCGAATAGGTGCGAGCCCCCGCATTTATGCGGGGGAAAGAGCTGGGTGCCCCATTCAAGCCGTACTTTGGCTTGAGTGGGATACCACAGCACTCGACGCGCCTTGTTTGTCATTAGGAGTGAGACATGAAAACACGTCCAGTCCCGAAGGGACGGCTGAAAATGTCCCAGGACGATTGGTCCTGGGCTACATTCCATTCCCCGCCGCATGCCCTCTCACCGTCGAAACTCTGGACCAACCTCGAACGACGCGTGTCGGCCCGATTTGGACTGCAGCTGCTGAAAAACAAGTAAGCTATCAGGGCATATCGCGTCCAGTCCCGAAGGGACGGCTGAGAATAGCCCAGGACGCAGTCCTGGGTAAGACATGAAAACACGTCCAGTCCCGAAGGGACGGCTGAAAATGTCCCAGGACGATTAGTCCTGGGCTACATTCCATACCGCACCTCCTGCCCTCTCGCCGTCGAAACTCTGGACCAACCACGAACGACGGGTATTTCAAGGGTTAGGCGTACGTAGTAGAAATACTCGCGTTTCGAGCCGCTCGCTCCCGGGAGATGCGCGCCACGTACCCGCTCTCATTCAATGTCCGCAGGGGATCTTCCGGTAAGCTCTGCCCGAGACGCCATGCGCGCACCAACGGGCGCACATCCTCCCAGAAGGCAGAGCGGAACAACTCCTCCGCCTCCACCAGCCTGCATTGTTTCTGCAGAGTATCCAGTTGCTCCAGATCCACCAGGGCCGCCTTGGCATACAGCTCCTCAGCCTGGACCACTGTTTGCACCATGGCCTCGACCTTGCCTTTCAAATTGTGGCTCTGATCGATCATGAACGCGATCTGGCTGCGATTGCCGGGCTCAGCGGAGTAACTCAAAATCTCGTGGAAGATGCGAAAGACCTGGTAAGGATCGATGGACCCCAGGGTCAGGTCGTCATCGGCGTACCTGCGGTCATTCAAGTGGAAGCCACCCAGCATTTCCAGATGCAACAACCAGGCCACAATCTGCTCGATATTCTGCGCCTGGTAATGATGCCCGGTATCGACCAACACTTTCGCCTGTGGTCCTGCCAGTCGCGCCAGTTCCAGCGCCATGCCCCAATCGGCAATATCGGTGTGATAGAAAGCGGGCTCAAACGGCTTGTACTCGATCAGCAGCCGCTGCTCCGGCTGCAAGGCCGCATGCACCTGGCTGAATATCTCTTCCATCCAGCCGATACGCTGCCGCATACTCTGCGTTCCCGGATAATTCGAGCCGTCGGAAACCCACGGCGAAATATCCTGCGAACCCAGCTGCCGGGCAATCTCCACACAATCCAGAAGGTGCGTAAGGGCCTTTTGCCGCACTTCTGCATCCGGGTTGCAGATCGACCCATACTTATATTCCTGTGCCTGGAAAAGATTGGGGTTAATGGAACCAGCGCAAATCCGGTATTTCTTTTCCAGCGCCCGGATCTGCGCCACACTCTCCACCCCCTCGGGCAGATCCCATTCGACATGCAATCCCAGGGTCGGGGTGATGCCTGTTAGCTGATGAATCTCGGCCGCGTCGGCGAACTTTTCTTCAATGGAATTCGCCGCCCCCATCTGCAGAAACTTGCCGAAGCGCGTCCCGGTGTTGGCAAAACCCCAGGAGGGTAGCTCGATGCGAAAGTTGTCTAAGGCTTTTGTGACTCGATCGGACTTTTCCTGGTGATCCACGGGCAACCCCTTCACATTCAGGACAATGCCAGTATAGACGACAATGAAAGCATGACCGATGTACGCATGGACAAGTGGCTTTGGGCGGCCAGATTCTTCAAGACCCGCGCGCTGGCGGCCAAGGCATGTGAACTGGGCCGGGTAACCTCCAACGGCCAGCTGGCCAAGAGCGCGCGCCCGGTGCGCGTGGGCGATCTCTTGCAAGTAAAAACCGAAGGCGGAGACTTTCAAGTAGAGGTCCTGCTGCTCAGCGAAATGCGCGGTCCGGCAGCGGTTGCGCAGACGCTCTACCGGGAAACAGAGGCCAGCCGCGCACTGCGCCAGCAGGTTGCGGAAGAGCGCAAAGCCATGCCACGATTCGAAACCCTGTCCGCAGGAAAACCCTCGAAACGCAATCGCCGGGTCCTTAACCGGCTTCGCGGCCGGGTTTGACCATCTACAATTCATCATTGCGCGGGCGCTGGCCGGAGTGTTACCGTTCGCCCATATCAGTTCAGTTCACCAATCGTGACCGCGAGTCATGAAGGATCAGTCTTGGCAGATCGCAACACAGCGTCCCCCACAGCCGCGGTCCTGGGAGAGATAGGCCTCCCGGAGCCCATTGCTCAACTTGCCTCCCGGCCCTGGGATGCCATCGTCGTGGGCGCCGGTCATAACGGCCTCGCCTGTGCTGCCTACCTGGCGCGTGCCGGCAAGCGTGTGCTGGTGCTCGAAAGCCGTGCCCGCGTCGGCGGCGCTTGCACCATCGAAGAGCCCTTCCCCGGTGTCCACATGTCGCCCTGCGCTTACCTGGCCGGCCTGCTGCATCCGCTGGTGGTCGACGAGCTGGACCTGGTGAAGCGCGGCTTTCACTGGACACCCGCGGTCAACGGCATGTTTGTTCCCTTCCTCGACGGAAGCAGCGTGCAACTCTGGGATGACGACGACGCCTGTGAAGCAGAGATCCGCCGCTTTGCTCCCCGCGATGTGAATGGCTGGAAAGCGATGACCGCCGTGGTGAAGCGCCTGCGTGATGCCCTGCGGCCTGCTGGGGAACGCGATCTTTGGATTGGCGATCCGCCCACCCAGGAGGAGATCGACGCCCGCCTGGGCAACGACGACGAAGCCCGCAACGTGCTTTTCCATTGGTCGATGGCTGAGTTCGTCGAGCGTTATCTCGAGGATGAACGCCTGCAATATGCCTATCTCGGCCAGGGAGTCATCGGCACCAAGGCCAGCCCCTTCGATCCCGGCACCGCTTCGATCCGCTACCACCATTCCTCCGGCCGCCTGGGCGGTATTCCTGGAATGTGGGGGTACGTCCGCGGCGGTATGGGCATGGTCTCCTTCTACTTTTGCGACGCGGCGCGCGAGGCTGGAGCGGTAGTCGCGGCCGGGGTTGCGGTAGCCGGGATTCTGCCCGGCGAGGGCGTGCTGCTGGAGAGCGGCGAACGCCTCTCCGCTCCCGTGGTGATTTCGAATGCTGATCCCGTGGTTACCCTCCGCCTGCTCGGCAAATCGGCTACTTCTGACTTCCGGTCAAAAGTCGGCCATCTGGCCATTCAGGGTTGCACCGTGAAGCTGAATGTATTGCTGCGCGAGCTGCCCGATTTTATCGCTCGTCCCGGCCAGGACCAGCCCCACCACTACGGTCAGATCAACGCGCCCTTGACTCACTCTGAATGGAAAGCCGGCTTTGCCGCCAGCAGCAAGGGAGAACTACCCGAGCACCTGTGGTGCGAGATTTACTTCCAAAGTGTGCATGACGCCAGCGTGGTTCCCGCAGGCCGGCACACCATGAGCGTCTTTGCCCAGTACGTGCCTCACACCTTTGCCGCCGGCTCCTGGGACGACCATCGCGAGCGCGTGCGCAAGCTGGCCTTCGATTCCATCGGCCGCTTCTGTTCCAACATTCCCGAGGCCGTGCTCGAAGCGCAGGTGATGGGCCCGCCGGATATCGAAGAAAAAGTCGGACTGACCGGCGGTCACATTTTTCAGGGCGAGTGCCTGCCCGAAAACATGTGGAGTCACCGCTTCGCCGCCCGCACTTCCATGCCCGGAGTCTACCTCTGTGGCGCCTGCACTCATCCGGGCGGAAGCGTCATCGCGATGAACGGCCGAAATGCCGCCATGGCTGTGCTAAAAGACATGAAGTAGATCGCAGGCTGAAGGGCTGAAGGGTACGGGCTTTAGAGGGTGTGTGATAACCGGCAATGAACCGCAAATCGGACCCAGGCCCGTAGGGCCGGTAGCCAAACGTCAGCCCAGCCCGGAAGGGCTGGGAGACGGATCGCCAAGATTGTGGAGCGCTGGAGGCGCGGCACTACCTACATTCGGGGTGCCGCGCCTCCGGCGCTCAGACGATGTTGCGGAATCGATGTCCCAGCCCTTCCGGGCTGGGCTGACGTTTGGCTACCGGCCCTACAGGCCTAGGTCCGATTCGAGGTCTATTTTCGAGTTCCCACACAGACTCTTTACCCCGTGCGTAAATGCAATGAATTCGGCTTTAGCCGCTGAGGGCCCGGTTTTCCCGCGCGAGGTTCGTTCATGGCAGCAGAGAAGCTGAAACGAGAACTCGGTTTTCGCGATGTCATTCTCTTCTACGTCGTCACCGGCCTGAGCCTGCGCTGGATCGCGACCGCCGCCGCGTCTGGACCATCCGCCATCGCGATCTGGATCATTGCCTGGTGCGGATTCTTCCTCCCCCTCGCCGGCTGCGTTCTCGAGCTCTCCTCCCGCTATCCCCAGGAAGGCGGACTCTACGTATGGACTCGCGAGGCCTATGGCGAGTTTGCCGGCTTTATGGCTGCGTGGACCTACTGGATGAGTTGTCTTCCCTACTTCCCTGCGGTGCTCTACTTCGCCGCCAGCAGTCTGCTCTTCGCTACTCCCCGCGCTCAGCACCTGGGCAATACGAACATGTATTATCTGCTCTTCACCGTCGGCATGCTGGCCTTCATCACTGTGCTGAACGTGCTTGGCCTCGGCGCCGGCAAGTGGCTTAACAATTTGGGCGCCGTGGGCATGGCGCTGCCCGTCCTGATCCTTATCGCGCTGGGCCTCCTCTCCTACTCCCGCTTCGGATCCGCTACCCATTTCACCCTAGCCGGCGCTATTCCCCAGGCCCACGTAAAAGACCTCATCTTCTGGTCCACCATATTTTTTGCCTTCGGCGGCAGCGAAGCCGCCTCGTTCATGGGCGAAGAAATTAAAGACGCGCGGCGCATCGTTCCCCGTTCGCTGATGTTCGCCGGTGTCATCATCACCGTCAGCTATATCGCCGGCACCGTGGCTATGCTGGTGGCCCTGCCCTCCAGCAGCATCAGCGGCCTGGGTGGCTTTATGACCGCTATCGATTTTCTCTGCCGCCGGCTGGGCGTGGCCGTGCTGATCGTCCCCGTCGCCTTGCTGGTAGCTATCAGCAACGTAGGCGCTGCCGGAGCCTTTCTCTCCTCGACTGCGCGGCTACCCTTCGTCGCCGGCATCAACCACTACCTGCCTTCCGTTTTTGGCCGCATCCATCCGCGCTGGAAAACGCCCTATGTCGCCATCGCCGCCTACGGTCTTGCTGGGATGCTCTTTGGCTTGCTGAGCCAGGCGGGCACCAGCGTCAAAGGCGCCTACGACCTCTTGGTCAGCATGGGTGTCATTACTTACTTCATTCCCTACTTGTTTCTTTTTGCCGCCATGATCCGGCTGCAGGGGCGGCCGTCTGCGCCCGATGCAATCCGTTTGCCCGGAGGCAGACGATTTGCCATCCCACTTGCCTGTCTGGGGCTCTTCTCCACGACGGTAACCATCATCCTTTCGCTTTTTCCGGCGGAAGACGAACGCGATCCAACCACCGCGCTCATTAAGCTGCTGGTGATGACCGTTGTGATCCTGCTGGCCGGGGTCGCAGTCTACCGCCGCGGCCAGCGCTCGATAAATCGGGCCGCAGCAGCGCAGGCGCTATCAACAAATCTCAGCTGACATTTTTTTACCGGCCGCGCGGCTTCCTGGCCACCGGCTCCGCGCCCTGGGA
Source organism: uncultured Acidobacteriaceae bacterium (assembly GCA_963785315.1). Classification (GTDB taxonomy): domain Bacteria; phylum Acidobacteriota; class Terriglobia; order Terriglobales; family Acidobacteriaceae; genus PALSA-350. Next base: position 1,273,776 of record CAWAUX010000005.1, read on the forward strand.
TGATTTACCGATCGCGCCTTGCAACAACCGCAAAAAGTGTTCCATCCGCCGGGCGGTCTTCTCTTCAGAGATTCCTGCGCGATGAAATAGCCCCGGGTCTAGCTCTTCGGTCAGCAAAGCATCTTGATATCGCTCCACCGTCCACTCCAGCAGTGAAACGATCATCTCGCTGTCGACATCCGCCCGCAGTGCGCCTTCCCGCAAACCCTGGCGCACGAAGGCCGCGGTTCCGTAAGGATCCTCCGCCGCCAGGAAGCGATTGATATCCCGCTTTAACCGCAGGTCAGTACCGTAGTTGCCCAACAGCACCACCCGGTAAGGCTGCCAGTTCTCCCGCACCTGCAACTCGGTGCGCGAAAGCCAATAGCGCAGAACCCCCCAGAAGCCATTGACTCTTATCTCCGCCGGAGCGTCCAGGTAGCGGGAAAACGACCCCGCCGCCCGCTTGTAAGCAGCCAGAAAGAGCCCTTGCTTGTTCCCGAAATGCTGAAACACTGCGCCCTTGGCGATGCCCGCATCGCGCGCAATATCCTCCGTGCGCGCGTCCTCATAGCCATGCTCGGCGAAGTGCCGCATGGCCACGTCGACAATATGGGCTCGTTTAGCCGGTGCGGGTTGGCGTTTCATTCGATTCACCCCGGCTCGCCCGCGGCAAAAAGTTTACATTCACGGGTGGCCCCGGTGCTATATAACAACAGCATCGTTACACCATTGTGACCCTTGGTCAATATGACGGCAAATACTCAGCTTGAGCCTACCCTTCCTGCGGCTTTTTACGTTGGCGGCGAGATATTCACGCTGGAAAAGGAACACCTCTTCGCCGCCTCCTGGATGTGTGTCGCGCGCGAAGAGCAGATGCCCCAACCCGGTGACTCGCTGGTCCTGAACGTCGTTGGCGAATCCATCCTGTTGGTCCGTAATCGCCAGGGCGCGTTGCGTGGGTTTTATAACGTTTGCCGTCATCGCGGCGCCGAGCTTTGCATGCCTACGGAACAGGAGGGAAAAAGCCATGGCATTACGCCTTCCGGAGGCATCACTTCACGCGGGGTGATTCGCTGTCCGTATCACTCCTGGGTGTACGACCTGGATGGCGCCCTGGTCGCCGCACCGCACCTGGAGGCCGACGCACTTTGTAAGCAGGAATTTTCCCTCTACCCGGTTGGTGTTGACACCTGGGGCGGCTTTATCTTTGTCCACCTCACGCCGCAGCACGCCGAGCCCCTCTCCCGGCAGCTCGGAGCCGCTGTCGAGCGCACCGCGCGCTACCCGCTCGCCGGGCTGCGCATCGGCCACACCATTCAATACGTCATCGACGCCAATTGGAAAGTGCTGGCGGAGAATTACAACGAGTGCTATCACTGCGCCGGCGTCCATCCCGAGCTCTGCGACGTGGTGCCGGCGTTTCGCCAGCAGGGCGGCGCCAGTCTCGACTGGGAACGTGGCATCCCTCACCGCGAGGGCGCGGTCACCTACACTCGCTCCGGCACCACGACCCGCCGGCCCTTTCCCGGCTTGAACGAGGACGAGCAGGTACGCCACAAAGGCGAGCTCATCTACCCCAACTTCTTCCTGTCCCTCTCCTGCGACCACGCAACCGCATTTCTGCTGGCGCCCAAGGGGCCGGGCCGAACGGAAATTACCTGCCACTTCCTTTTTGCGCCGGAAGAGATCGCGAGAGACACCTTCGATCCTTCCGACGCGGTTGATTTTTGGGATTTAGTGAATCGCCAGGACTGGCTCATTTGCGAGCGGGTGCAGCGCGGCATGGGCTCGCGTGCTTACCGCACTGGCTTTTATGCGCCGATGGAGGACATGAGCCTCGACATTCGCAAGTACATCCTGGAAAAATTAGGACCACATCTGGGCGAAAGGGATTCGCTATGAGCTCTTCGATTGAAAACGTGCTGGCGCTTTACGATGCCGACGCCCCGCTCGAAATGGCGTACACCATTCCGGCCGCCTGGTATGTTGACGAACGCATTGCGCGCATGGAGCGCGAGCAGGTTTTCGGTGGCAACTGGATCGCCGTTGGGCGAGCAGACCAGGCCGCCACTCCAGGTCAGTTTTTCACCTTCGATCTGGCAGGCGAACCGCTCATCGTAGTGCGTGGGGCGGACAACCAACTACGCGCCTTCTACAACGTCTGCCGCCACCACGCAGCGGCCGTGGCTACAGCGCCCTGCGGAGTGGCTCAGCATCTGCGTTGTCCTTATCACGGATGGACCTATGGTCTGGATGGTTCGCTCAAAGGCGCGCCCGAGTTCGCCGGTGTCTGCAATTTTGAGCGCGCGGACAATGGCCTGGTGCCCGTATCCGTTGCCGTTTGGGAAAGCTTTATCTTCGTCAACCTGAGCCCGCAGGCGCCAGCGCTGGAGAGCTACCTTGGCGACTTGCCTGAGCGGCTTGCGCCGCTTTCTATCTCCACGCTGGGCTTCTTTGTCCGCAAGACTTATACCCTGGCCTGTAACTGGAAGGTCTACATCGACAACTACCTCGATGGGGGCTACCACGTTCCTCACCTTCACAAGGCGCTCAACAGCGTGCTTGAGTACACCGAGTACACGATTGAGAACGGCGAACACTACGCGCTTCAGACGAGCCCTTTGGTGCCGTCGAAAGACGTTTCGGTCGCGCACACACGCACCGGCGACCGTGCTTATTACTACTGGCTCTATCCCAATTTCATGATCAACATTTACCAGGGGGTGATGGACACCAACCTTGTTCTCCCCTTGGGTCAGGATCGGTGCCTGGTGATCTTCGATTTCTTCTTCGGTGATACCAGTTCTGAGCGGGAGCAGTACAACCGCGAGAGCGTTGAGGTAAGTGACCGGGTGCAGGCAGAAGACGTAGACATCTGCGAATCAGTACAGAGGGGCCTGCATTCCCGAGCCTACGGAGCCGGCCGCTTGTCAGTTCGCAGGGAAACCGGCGAGCACCTCTTCCACCGACTGCTTGCAGCGGATCTGAAGAGGCTAGCTTCTTCATAGACTGTCCCTTCCACAAAGGATGGGTGCCCCACATCTCGCTCGTTTTTCGCGAGATGTGGGATACCACGAACCTCAACGTGCATGACGTGTGCAAGGCTGCTGAGGAGGAGAGAAATTTGTCGCACAACCAATGCTGAACGAAGCGCTGGCCTCCCTCTTGTCATTAGGAGCTGAGCGAAGCGTGTCGGAGCGACCCCCGGTTCCGCGAAAACGGCCCCAAATCAACCATTGGCTCCTCCCCCAGGGCCTTCTGCACCAATGCCTCGCCCACCGCCGCGGAATGTTTAAATCCGTGACCCGAGCAAGCCGAAGCAAACCACACCCGCTCCGAGTCAACACCGTAATCGATAACAAAACGATGGTCCGGAACAACCGTATAGAGACAAGTGGCCGTCCGTAAGCACCGGCTGCTCAACCCTCGCACGCTCACCCGCACGTACCCATCGTAAAAGCCCTGTGCCTGCTCCGGAGTAACCGCCACCTGACCCTCCTCAGGATCACTCAACGACGTAAACTGCTCCGTCGCGACCTTCACACTCAAACCGTCCAGGCTGGGAAAACCATAAAATCCCTTCCCCACCTGAGCCGAGTTCCACAGAAAGATCGGCATCTGCTCCGGAGAAAACCGCGGTTCGGGCTGCTCCAGGCCGAACCAATAAAGCGTCTGCCGATAAACCGCAAACTGCCCCTCTTCAAGACCACAAATCGTCCGCGCCCAGTCGGCCATCCACGGCCCGGCTGTCAGCACCACTTTGGCTGCGCTATAGCGCGACCGATTGGTCTGGACCATTACACCAACCCCATCAGCAACGATATCGGTGACGATCTCGCCGGTTCGAAGTTCCGCGCCATTCGCCGCGGCTAAGCTCAACTGTGCGCGAACACATTTCTCCGGCAACAGAAAGCCCGCGCCCGGCTCCAGATACCCTTCAGCGCCATCTTGCAGGATGAACTGCGGAAACCTCTGCCGTATCTCCTCAACCCCGAGCATCTGGTGCTCGATGCCGAATCGTCTGGCGCAATCCACCGTCTGATTAAAAAACGCAGCGCCCGGACCCTCCACCCCACCCGCGGAATCAAGCAATATCAAGCCGCCATTCTGCACCAGCAGCTTTTCTCCCGTGGCCGCCTCCAACTCGCGCCACAGCACATTGGCCCGCAAAACCAACGGAACAAACTCCGCTCCCTCCCCCACCGCCTGCCGGGTAATCCGGGTCTCACCGTGGCTGGATCCAAATTCATGCGGCGGGTGAAAGCGATCGATCCCCAGCACGCGCGCGCCGCGCAACGCAGATTGGCAGAGCGCCGCACTGCCCACCGCGCCCAGCCCAATCACGATCAGATCGTAGGTTTCCACTATTGCCAATCCCGCGGAATCGTCTCGGTCCACTTACGTTCCCGCACCAGCTTACCTCCCTGGGTCAACTTCCGCTCGAACGTGTAGTAGAAGTTCCGCTGATCGCTGGTCAGATCCAACGCCACACTCCACGTGAGCGTACGTCCTTTTAATTTCACAGCCGTCGAAGCCTCGCCATGCATTGCGCTCTTCGCCGGATCTGTATCGGCCACGTCATACGTAATCAGCTCGGTGGTATCTTCCTCGCCCCAGGGCAGAAACGTCTTGCTGGTGCCGGCCCAACGGACCCGCGACGATTGATGCTCAAAATCCCGCGTCGCCGTCCACCCTCCAGGCCAGGTATCACCGTCCGACCCATAGCCTTCGAGGTGCGGCGCCGGCGCCGGCTTTTGAAACGCAACCTTGCCCCCAGGCGAACGTAACACCGGTAGACTGAGCTGCGACCCCTCGTCTCCGCCCAGCTTCAACTGCGTCGTCATGGGATACGGCGTGGGCCAGATCATCGGCCACAGCGCATTCGAAATAGCAATGCGCACGCGGTGACCCCGGGGGAAGACCCACGACGTAAAGTGCAGCGGCACGGTGAGCGAATAATCCTTACCCACCTCCAACGCCTTGGGGTCGCGCATCGAATCGCGCTGAGCGCCGTTCAGTGCGGCGCCCGTGACCATGGTGACGGCGCCGTCGGGGCCAACATCCTCCAGGCGCACCATCCAATCCGCCAATGGAGCGGAAGCGGAAGCAAGCAGCCGCGCCACCGGCTGGCCCAATATCGCCAGGTCCTGCCCCAGGGGCTCCGAATCGTAGCTCAAGCTCATCGCATCCAGGGGCCGTTGATCCACCGTCAACTCACCCCACCAGAACCCGGCTTCCACGCCGGCCGAAGGCACATACCCCAGCGCGTGCACACCCTCGCTGGAAGGCGTGGGCACAAGCCCATGTTGCGGGGTCAGAAACCAATGGGAAAGCTGCACCTCAGGAGCCGGCCATGAAGCAAAACTCTGCCACTCCCCGGGAATCTCTTTCAATGAGAGCGACGGCGGATACGAATGACGCACATAGGCCGTCAACATCGGCTCCCTCTCCACCCCATTCTCTTCGCCTTTCAACCAATGGTCCCACCAGCGGATGGCCAGTGCTCTCCATTCAATCTCCGGCCCCGGATCGGCATCATGGGGAAAGGTATGGTTCCAGGGCCCAATTAGGCCCATACGAGGTCCGCTGAGGTGTTCCAGCATGCGCGGAACATTGTCGCGGTAGCCGTCATAGAACCCGCCCACCACAAACACCGGGATCTTTACCCGCGAGTAATCCGGCCGCAGCGAAGCCCGATCCCAAAAGGGTCCGCCCCGCTGGTGTTCGAGATAAATCGGAAACCAGGGCTTGGCGTCGAAGCGCGCGCGCAAGCTTGACTCATCGATGGGAAAATCCGGCGGCCGCGTCATGGCCGGTTGAAGATCCATCGAGAGTTCGTATTCGTCCGCGTGCATCAAGCCGTCGATGTAGTGAATGTCGTCTTTAAACAGATCTTCCGTAGCATCCACGGCGATGATGGCCTTCAGCGCGGGCGGCTGCCGCATCGCCATCTGGATGGAATTGAAACCGCCCCAGGAAATACCCATCATCCCCACGCTGCCATTGGACCAGCTTTGCGCGGCCAGCCAGGCGATCACCACCTCGCCGTCCTGGAACTCCTGTTCCGAGTATTCGCGGTCTGGTAACTCGCCTTCGCTGCGTCCAGTCCCTCGAATGTCCACCCTCGCCACCACGTACCCCTGCTCCACCCAATAGGAATGGAGTCCCAGGTCACGCTCGATACTCCAGTCGTCTTTGCGGTAAGGCAGATATTCGAGAATTACCGGCGAACGATGAGTCCTCCAGTCGCCGCCGCGCGTCAGTAAATTCACGGCCAGACGAACTCCGTCTGCCATGGGGATCCACTCCTCATGTACCGAGGCGACCGGCGTCGCCGCTTGGCTGGCCTGGGCCCACGATGGCAGCAATCCACTGGCGCAGAGCAGGACCACCGTTGCGGCAAGGCATCTCCGGAGCATGGTCAGCATCATAGTGACCATTGTGCCCGATTAAAAAGTTGACCGTCAGTCAAGTTTTTCTCGTTGTCTCCTGTACGGCTCCATGTAATACTCCTCAGCAACCCGGGCCACGGTTCCAGAACGAAGAGAACACTCAAGACACTTTCTATGGAGCATCCCCTATGCGGTTGTACCCGCGTACACGCGAAGCCTTACTCCACTTAGGTATCTACGTCGCTCTCTCAATCATCACGGCCCCCTTGCGCGCGGCGGACACGACAGCGGAGCTCACCGGCACGGTCAAGGATACTTCCGGCGCCGTCGTGTCCAATGCGACCCTCACCCTGGTCAATACCGCCACCCAACAGACTCTGAGTCAAAGGGCCCACGGAGACGGTAGCTATGTATTTTCCGGCCTCTCCATCGGAACCTATCAGCTGCGCGTTACGGCCAACGGATTCAACACCTCGGTACAAGACAAGATCACCCTCAGCGTCAATCAGCACGGGCGCCTCGATGTCACCTTGAAAGTAAGCGCTTCGGAGGAAACCGTTGAGGTGACCGCCGATGTCTCCCAGGTGGATACCGAGGGCGCGACCCTGGGCAGTGTCGAGACCACGCGCCGCATCGAAGATCTGCCCTTGGTCGAACGAGACACCTTCCAGTTAGGATTGCTGCAGGCCGGCGTCTACTCACCGGACCCGGACGACGGCAGCGGCAACCCCTTCTCCGTCTCCGGTCAGCGCTCGGAGTCCTTAACTTTCCTGGTCGATGGATCGGATAACAACGACTTTCTGGGCAACAACGCCGTCGTCGATCCCAACCCCGACGCGGTGGGCGAGTTCAAGATTCTCACCAATAACTACAGCGCCGAATTCGGTCGTACTTCCGGGGGCATCGTCAACCAGGCGATCAAATACGGTAGCAACAGCTTCCACGGCGACGTCTTCGAATTCTTCCGCAATGACGCATTGAATGCCCGCAACTATTTCCAACTTACCAATCCACCTTATAAACGCAACATCTTCGGCGGCACCGTTGGCGGCCCCATCAAGCGGGACAAGCTCTTCTTCTTTACCTCGTACCAGGGAACCATCCGCCACGAGGGAGAAAACCTCGCCCAGCAAAGCGTGCTCTCGCCCGCCCAGCGCACCGGCGACTTTTCAGACGACCTTAATGGCAGTACACCTGTGCAGATTTACGATCCGATCTCGGGCAATCCCTACCCCAATAACCAGGTCCCGGTAAACCCCATCATCGCCACCTACATAGCCAAGTATGTGCCCTTACCGAACATACCCGGAACCAACCTCTTCACCTCCTCGCCGGTTGAGGACCAGACGGAAAACCAGGGCATCTCTCGCGTCGACTGGCAGCTCTCGAAGAAAGATCTTATCTACGGCACGTACATCATCGACGAGCTCTCGGAAAATATCCCCATCCTCATCGAAAACGGGGCTTCTGCCGGCGGCACTCTCCCCGTGGGCTCCGGCTCCGCCTCCGACTATCACAACCAGTTTTTGACCGGCCACTGGACCCGCACCATTAGCCCCAACCTTCTGAACGAGCTGATTTTTTCCTACAATCGCGCCTACAGCCTGGTGAGCGTGCCTACAGATCGCACCTCGCCTGCGCAACTCGGCTTTACCAACGTGACCCCGGATGACGCCAACGGTGTGGCGCCGCCCATCATGTACACCGCCGATTTCACCACCGGCCCGCCACCCGGCGGCCCCACTACGTACGCGGATAGGACCTTTCAATTGCAGGACACCTTCAGCTGGCTGCGCGGCAAACACCAGCTGAAATTCGGCGCCGACGTGCGCGTCGTTCGCAACGACTTCGATTTCGACTTTTACAATAACGGGAGCTTCGACTTTGCCCTCTACATCGGGACTCTGACCGGAGATCCGATGGCCGACTTCGTTGGCGGCTTCCCCGATAACTACTACCAGTTCTCCAATGCGAGCTATGGGATCCGCACCCAGTCCTACTACTTCTTCGGGCAGGATACCTACAAGGTCACTCCGCGGCTTTCGCTCAGTTACGGTCTCCGTTACGAATACAACACCCCGCAGCAAGATCCGCACAACAACATAATCGGTTACTTTCCCGGTAGCCAATCCACCGTCTATCCCGACGCGCCCCCAGACTTGCTCTACCCCGGCGACCCCGGCACGCCGAATAAGGGTATGGTCTACCCCGACCGCAATAACTTTGCGCCTCGTTTTGCCTTTGCCTACGATACGTTCGGCAACGGCAAGCTGGTCATCCGCGGCGGCTTTGGCATCTTCTACGACATTGAAGATGGCGCGCTGAATCTACAGTTTGGCGGCCAGCCGCCTTTCGGTGCAGTGGAGAACATCAGCCCGACTCAAACCAACTACACTGCTTTGGCTCCTGGGACCGACGTGATGACGGATCCCTATACCCCATTCGGCTTAGTCAACCCCTACCCCACCAACAATAAAATCGTGGGCTTCGGCGTGCCCAAGATTCCCTTTGCCTATGTCGTCGATCCTCATTTCCGCACCCCTTACTCCGAAAACATCAACCTGGGTTACCAGTACCAGTTGACTCGCTCCACCATGCTGGAGATGGATTATGTCTCCACCCTGGGCCGCAAATCGGTAGCCAGCTACGATCTCAATCACCCAGACCAATCTCTGCTGGAAGGCCAGTATGCCTCGTATGGATCGACGTATGCAGACTGCGCTCGTCCGCTCGCCGTCTGCTACTGATCCGGACTTCCCCGATCAGACACCCGCGGAAGCTGCCGTGGATCCCAACGCCTTCCCGACCCAAACACTGCAGCTGCTGACTGATCTGAGCAATGGTTCCTCAAACAACAATGAGCTGCAGGTGACGGTCGACCATCAGCTCGCCAAGGGGTTGAATGTGCGGGGTGCTTATACCCTGGGGAAAACCATCGACCTTACCTCCGGCTTTCGCGCCCGTTCCTCGACCTATACCGACCCTTACAATTTTGCCTTCGATCGCGGGCCGGCTGACTTCGATGTCCATCAACGGGCGGTCATCAGCGGCTTCTACGAGATTCCGGGCCTCAACTCCGGATGGGTACGCCTGCTCACCAACAACTGGCAGGCGGGCGGCATTGCCACCTTCCAGACGGGCACGCCCTTCACCTTGTTCTCCGGCAACAACTCCAGCGGTCAGGGGACGAATCTAGACCGTCCTGAGCTGGTCGGCCCGGTACAAAAACTTGATGTAAGCAAGCCCGGGCATTATTTGTACGACACCACGAACCTGTTAACGAATGTCGTTGCCCCGGGAGATGATAGCCCTGGTGTGCCTATGTTCACCTTCGGCAACCTTGGCCGAAATACCTTCCGCACGCCGGGCATCAACAATTTTGATCTGTCATTCCTGAAGCGCTTTACCCTGGGAGAGCAGCGCCGGCTGGAATTTCGCACCGAACTCTTCAACGCCTTCAACCACACCCAATGGTTATTCAACAAAGCAAATAACCTTGCAACCAGCAGCACCTATGATCAGGTGACCCAGGCCCGCGATCCGCGACTAATTCAGTTCGCCCTCAAGTTCTACTACTAGCACCGACCTTTAAAACTCTGTCCTGACCGCGGATGACGGGTGGTGCGCAACTGGGGCCGTTTAAAACTCTGTCCTGACTGCGGACGACGGGTGGTGCGCAACTGGGGCCGTTTAAAACTCTGTCCTGACTGCGAATGACGGGTGGTGCGCAACTGGGGCCGTTTAAAACTCTGTCCTGACCGGCGAATGACGGGTGGTGCGCAACTGGGGCCGTTTAAAACTCTGTCCTGACCGCGGATGACGGGTGCCCCACATCTCGCTCGTTTTTCGCGAGATGTGGGATTCCACTGCCCTATCCCCCAAGCCCGTCATATCGCTTCGTCGGCGATAGTTAGCGACTGATCCAGCTGTTCCACCGCGAAGTCAATCTCCGACTTCTCAATAATCAGCGGCGGTGCAATCACGAAGTGGCTGATCCACGCCTGGATAGAAACCCCTCGCTTCATCATCTCCGCGGCCACCTTTTCAACCACGGCCACCTTCCCATCCACCTTGTCCTGCTTGGTATTGAACGGCGTCTTCTTAACCTGGTCCTTCACCATCTCCAGCGCCCAAAAGAGACCCAGCCCGCGCACTTCACCGATCGACGGATGCTTTGGTTTGAGCGCGTTCAGCTTTTCGCCCATGTACTTACCCATCTCCCGGGAGCGATTCACCAGGTCGAGCCGCTGCATCTCTCGGATCGCCGCCACAGCCGGCGCCAAGGTCATCGGATGCGCCTCATAGGTATGTCCGTGAGCGAAGAAGTGATCCTCGAAGAACTCAGCAATCTTGCTCGTAGTGGCGCACAGACCGAGGGGAACGTAAGCCGAAGTAATGCCCTTGGCAGTAACCAGAATATCCGGCTTGACCCCCCAGTTATCCATGGCAAACCATTCCCCAGTGCGGCCCCAACCCGACATGACCTCGTCGGCGATCAACAAGACACCGTAACGGTCGCAGATCTCGCGCAGCTTGGGCATATACTCCGGCGGAGGCACCAGCACCCCGTTGGTCCCAACCACTGGCTCAACAAGAACCGCCGCCACATCGTGTTCGTTCTCGATCATGTGTTCCAGGTAGTCAGCGCAGGCAATGCCGCACTCCGGATACGTATGCTTGATGGGACACTTGTAACAGTTCACTTCCGGCGCGAATAAAAATCCCTGTCCCTTGCCGCCTGGCTCCATGGGCCACCGCCGCGGATCGCCGGTCGCGGCGATGGAGGCCATGGTGGACCCGTGGTACGAGCGGTAGCGCGCAATGATCTTGGTCTTGCCGGTATACATCCGGGCAATCTTGAAGGCCGCCTCATTCGCTTCCGTCCCCGAGGTAGTGAAAAAGAACTTGTTCAGTCCCTCCGGCAGCACCTCGAGCAGAAGGCGGCTCAGCTCCACCCGCGTATCGGTCGCGTAGCCGGGCATGATGTATGCCAGCTTGCGCGCCTGCTCTTCAATCGCCTGAATGACGGCTTGATTCTTGTGCCCCAGGTTGCAGCACATCAACTGCGCCGAAAAATCCAGATAGCGCTTACCAGCCGCGTCGGTGAAGTAGCAACCCTCGGCATCGACAACATGCAAGGGATTCCAGCTCTTCTGGTACTTCCAGGTGCCGTAGTTCAGTTTCTTGGTCCATGCGACCACTTCCTGGCTGGTCATCGTGGTTTCCGGAGAAGTGATTATTTCGCTCATGATCGTTTCATCCTGCCTTTAGCTACTTTACGCTGGTCCCAGTCCACCCAGGCACAGATACTTCATCTGCAGGTACTCGTCGATTCCATACATCGACCCTTCCCGGCCATAACCGGACTCCTTGACGCCGCCGAAGGGAGCAAGCTCGGTCGAGATCGCGCCTTCATTCACGCCCACGATCCCCGCCTGCAGTTGCGCAGAGACGCGCATCACGCGCGCCAGGTCCCGCGCATAGAAATAAGCGGCGAGGCCAAACGGAGTCGCATTGGCTGCCGCAATGACCTCATCTTCGCTATGGAAACGAAACAGCGGCGCCACCGGACCAAAGGTCTCTTCGCAAGTGACGTCCATAGTGGCATCCACATCGGCCAGGATGGTGGGCTGAAAGAAGTAACGGCCCAACGCATGCCGCTTGCCGCCCAGCAGAACGCGCGCGCCCCGGGCGATCGCGTTGGCCACGTGGCGTTCTACCTTCTCCAACGCCTTGGCGTTGATCAGCGGCCCAATCTCGGCCTCTGCTCCCTGCCCGCCCCACCCGCAGCGCGGAAGCAGCCTGGACCAGCTTCTCCGCAAAGACGTCATAAATCGCATCCGCAACATAGATGCGGTTGGCGCAAATACAGGTCTGGCCCGCGTTACGAAACTTGGACGCGATGAGACCACGCACCGCCGCATCCAGATCGGCATCATCAAAAACAATAAAAGGAGCATTCCCGCCCAGTTCGAGTGAGAGCCGCTTGAGTGTAGACGCAGAACCCTGTGCCAGATGCTTGCCCACGGGAGTCGATCCCGTAAAGGAGAGCTTGCGCACGCGGCTATCGTTCAACCACGGATCGACCACCGCCGCGGCGCGCTCGCGCGAAGCGGGAACCACGTTGATGACGCCGGCGGGAATGCCCGCCTTGCCCGCGAGAAAAGCCAATGCCAGCGCGGATAAGGGAGTATCCTCCGCCGGCTTGGCGATCACCGTACAACCGGCCGCCAGGGCGGGAGCGATCTTACGCGCCAGCATGGCGATAGGAAAATTCCATGGAGTGATGGCGGCCGCGACCCCCACCGGTTCTTTGGTGACGATGATCCTGCGCCCGTGAGCAGGCTCTGGAATCACATCGCCGTAGACTCGCTTGGCCTCTTCGGCAAACCACTCGATATAGGCCGCTCCATAGGCCACCTCGCCCCGGCTTTCGCTGAGCGGTTTCCCTTGTTCGAGCGAGATCAGCCGAGCCAGATCTTCCCCGTGCTTCCTCACCATCGCCAGCCAAGCCTGCAGATGTTGTGCCCGTTCTTTCGCCAGCAGCGTACGCCAACTGCAGAAAGCCCGCTGCGCCGCGGCGACGGCGGCCTCTGCTTCGACCGCGCCGCAATCCGGCAGCGTGGCCAGAAGCGTGCCATCCGCGGGATCTTCTACCGAAAACGTGCGCCCATCGCTCGATCCTATTTGCTGGTTATCGATCCAGGCATGCTCGAGGATCAGTTCACTGCATTCGAGTTGCAACATTGGGTCTCCCTACGGCAGCAAACGATGGAAATACAAAAAATGTTCTTCGCGCACGTAGCCCAACTTCTTATAGATATGCTGGGCCGTCAGGTTGTCGTGGGCGGTAGCCAGGGTAAGCCGCTCGGCGCCCGTGCTGCGCGCAAACTCTTCCGCGTAGGTTAGCAATGCGGTGGCAACGCCCTGGCCGCGCGCTGATAATCCACATAGAGATCTTCAAGAAACCAGATTGGCCGCATCGCCAGCGTGTTGGTAGAAGGCATCAGGTGCATAAAGCCAATCGCGGAAGAAGTGTCGTCCCAAGCCAGAAAATACCGTCCCGACGATTGCGTGACCCGGTCGCGGATGAAGGCCGATGGCGCGCTCTTCCTCCGGCGCCTCGCCATAAAAGACACGATAAGCGATGTACAGCCGCGACAGCTCGCTCAACTGCGCAGTCGAAGCAGCTTCTATCCGGCACCCCGGTCTATCCATACAATTCCGTGTTTTAGCCAAACCTGCAACAAATGCTGGGTGCCCCATTCAAGCCGTACTTTGGCTTGAGTCGGATAGTGGCTCTCGATATGCCACTTTCGGACGCAATTGCAAAACAGCGGCATGTCTAATGCGCAGCGCCCGCAAGCTCTCCCAACTCCGCTGCCACTGCACTCAGACCTTCTTCCAGCACCTGCAGAGCGTCATCGAATTCCTCATCGCTGATATTCAGCGGCATCAACAGCCGGATGACGTTGTCATACGTCCCCGCCGTCAGCACCAGCACGCCATGCTGCAGGCAATGCTGCACCAGCTTTTTCGCCGCCGGCGCGTAACCAGCTCCATGAGCATCGACAAACTCCATCGCCTGCATAGCCCCCACACCGCGAACGTCGCCGATAAAGGCATGCTGCCGTTGCCAGCCCGTAGCCCGGCGTTGAAATTGCTCTCCCAGCGAGCGCCCCCGCGCCAGCAGCTTTCCATCAGCAAATTCTTCAAAGACCGCCAACGCCGCCGCGCAACAAGCGGGGTTGCCGCCGAAAGTGCCGCCCAGTCCACCCGGCCCTGGAGCGTCCATAATCTCCGCGCGCCCGGTGATCGCCGCCAACGGCATGCCGCCCCCAAGAGATTTAGCAGTGAGGATAAGATCCGGCTCGATGCCGAAATGGCTGCTGGCAAAAAGCTCCCCGGTGCGGCCGAAGCCGGTCTGTACCTCATCAGCGATAAAAACAATCCCGCGCTCGCGGCAGATCTTCGCCAGAGCCGGAAGAAACCCCGCAGGAGGCACGACAAACCCACCTTCCCCCAGCACCGGCTCCACCACGATCGCTGCAACCGACTCCGCGGCCACTACACGACGAAAGGTCTGGTCAAGCAATTCCGCAACTTGACCCTCGGTCATCGGTCCCGCGGCTGGAAAGCCGCGCATTCGCAGGCAACGCCATAAGGAATGCGGTAAACATCCGGCAGAAACGGCCCGAATCCTTCCTTGTAGGGATGAGTCTTGCTGGTAAGCGACAACCCCATCAGGGTCCGGCCATGAAAGCCATCTTCCACCGAAAGCACCGCGGGGCGCCCCGTGAACGCGCGCGCAATCTTCACCGCGTTCTCCACCGCCTCCGCGCCGCTGTTCACCAGGAATGTCTTCTTGGCAAAGCTACCCGGCGTGAGCTGATTGAGCTTCTCCGCCACGGCAACGTAGCTCTCGTAACCCGTGACCTGGAAGCAGAGATGAAGAAAAGCATCGAGCTGCGCGCGCACCGCGCTGACCACTCGTGAATTCCGGTGGCCAACATTGACGCACCCGATGCCGCCGCCCAGGTCGATGAAGCGATTGCCGTCTACATCCTCAAGCATTGCGCCCTCAGCATGGCGGACAAACAGAGGGGTGGACGCATAGACCCCACGCGGCACAGCCTGCAACCGGCGGGCCGTCAATGCGCGCGAATTGGGTCCCGGAACTTCCGTCTTCAGTCGGATGTTGGACATATCAATACCATCCAATCGGCTGTTCGTTCAGATTGATGTAGACCTGCTTGGTCTCGAGATACTCGTCAATGCCATGGATCCCCAATTCCCTGCCGAAGCCCGACTGCTTAAACCCGCCCCATGGCGCTTCCACGCACGTAGGCTGCATGTGATTCACCCACACCACGCCGGCGCGGATGGCCTTAACCATGCGCATCGCGCGATAAATATCGCGCGACCACACGGCGGCAGCCAATCCGAAAGACGTGTCGTTGGCAATCTTGAGCGCGTCCCGCTCGTCCTCGAATGGAATCACGCAGACCACCGGGCCAAAGATCTCTTCCCGCGCGATCCGCGCCGAGTTGTCCACGTCATAAAAGATCGTCGGCTCGACATAATAACCGCGGGTCAAAGATGCCGGCCGGCCGCCGCCCAGCGCCAGCTTGGCTTCTTGCTTACCCAGCACCTGATAAGCAGAGACCCGGTCATACTGTTCCTTGCTCACCAGCGGACCCATCTTGGTGGAGCGATCGAGCGGCGGTCCCAGCTTGATGGTGCGCGCCTTCTCCGTCATGGCCTCGAGAAACTTCGGATAAATAGACCGCTGCACCAGCACCCGGCTGCCCGCCGAGCAAACCTCACCCTGGTTGATGAAAACGCCAAAGAGCGCGCCATCGATGGCCGCTTCAAAATCCGCATCGGCAAAAAAGATATTGGGCGACTTGCCCCCCAGCTCCAGCGTCACGCGCTTCAGCGTGTCCGCGGCCGATTTCATGATGATCTTGCCCACGGCGGCTGATCCCGTGAACGCCACCTTATCGACATCCGGATGGGCCACAATCGCGGCCCCCGCCGTCTCCCCCAACCCAGTCACGACATTCACCACTCCGGCCGGCACTCCGCACTCCGCCAGCCAACCAGCCAGCTTCAACATAGTGAGGGGCGTTTGCTCTGCCGGCTTCAGCACGCACGTGCAGCCCGCGGCAATCGCCGGCGCCAACTTCCACGCGGCCATACCCAAGGGATAATTCCAGGGAATGATCTGCCCCGCAACCCCAACCGGCTCTTTCAACGAAAGGCTAAGTGCATTGTCAGGAACCGGGTTCACCAGCCCGGAGACCTTGTTAGCCAGTCCTCCGTAGTACTCAAAGCACGTGGCCGCATCGGCGATGTCGTATTCCGCTTCAACAATCGGCTTGCCGCAATTCCGAGACTCCAACTCCGCCAGTGGCGCAGCTTCCTCCCGCAGCTTGGCCGCGATGCGAAAGAGGATGCGGCCCCGTTCCTGGGCCGAAGTCTGCGGCCAACCGCCTTCATCGAAGGCATAGCGCGCCGCAGCCACAGCGGCGTTGATATCAGCCGCGCTGGCATCGGGAATTTCCGCGATGACTTCTTCAGTCGAAGGATCATAGACCGGAATGCGCTTGCCCGAAGTGCCTTCCGTCCACTCACCATTGATAAACATCGGCTCAGAACTGGTCTGTGAGATTGCCATGGGGGAATCCTTTCGAAAGCAAGGTATGGGCGGCAGCAAGCCGCCGCCCAGGAAACAACTACGCCCGCGCCATGGTCTCCTGCTGCGCCTGCGCGAGTGCCGGGGCGACTTCCTCAAAGGCCGACAGGTGCTTATCAATATCCGCCATGGAATGAGCGACGGAGATAGTCCACTGCTCATCCCACCAGTAAGGCTGGGCCATCACACCACGATTCAACATCCCAAACCAGTAGAGCTTCCACAGATCCGTATCCACCTTGAGCCAATCGCGGTAGTTACGAATCTTGCTGGGATAGAGCAACATCGCTCCATTCGACCCAGCGCTCTCCACGTAGGCTTCGAGTCCGGTCTTCTGCACAATTTGCTTGTACCCGGAGACCAGCGCATCGCTGACCTTGGCGATCTGCGCATAGCCCGCGGGGGTGAGCACTTCGCGGAAGGTCGCAATCCCCGCCGCCATGACCAGCGGGTTGGTGGCATAGGTGCCGGCGTGAAACACCTTTTGCTGCGCAATCACGTCCATAACCTGCTTTGCTGGCGGCGAAGGCAGCCAACGGGAAACCTCCACCAATGGACTTGGCCAACGTCACCATATCGGCCTTGATGTTGAAGTACTCGCAGGCTCCGCCGCGGCCCAGCTTGGCGCCCGTCTTCACCTCGTCAAATATAAGCAGCGCGCCCTCGCGAGTGCAGATCTCGCGCAAACCTTCCAGGTAACCCGGCTCCGGCATGCAGATGCCGATGTTCATCATGATGGGTTCCACGATGACGGCTGCGATCTGGCGGGGATTTTCGGCAAACAGGCCAGCGACTGCCTTGAGATCGTTGAACTGCGCCACCAGCGTATTCTTCACCGTGTCCGCGGGAACTCCACCCGAGGCCGGTACCTGGTTGGGCCGGTCGGGATCGCCACTCAGCTCGAGCTTGGGCTTCATGCTCACCAGGACGGAGTCGTGCACGCCGTGGTAGGCGCCCTCCATCTTGATGATCTTGTCGCGGCCGGTAAATCCGCGCGCAATGCGGATGGCGTGCATCGTCACTTCCGTGCCGCTGCTGCCAAAACGCACCTGGTCCACCGGGAAGCGCTGGCAGATTTCTTCCGCCAGGTCGTACTCCAGGGTATGCGGCATCCCGTACATGGTGCCGGTGACCAAACGCTCCTGCACCGCGGCCACCACCGCGGGGTGGCAGTGACCCGCCATCAGGGCTCCAAAACAAAGGTTGAAATCGATGTACTCATTGCCATCCAAATCGTGGATGTGGCTACCCTTAGCGTCTTTCACAAACAGGGGCCAGGGCTCGTAACTGCGGAAGTTGCTGGCTACGCCAAGAGGCATGCGTGGTTCCGCCCGCTTGAGTGCAGCACGCGAGCCGGGGGTACGGGATTCAAAGCTGGAGAGTTCTTTCTCAAGAAGGTGGTACATGCAATTCTTCCTTTGCCCAGGGGGCGGTCAATAGCAAAGAGGGCCGAACGGCAGAAATAAGCCGGCAGACGCCGCGGAGCGGGTCTAGCGTTCGATGAGGGTGGGGTTAGGCAGCCGGCACAGCCGGCCTTCGCCGCGAGCATAGCGAAGAAACCAGCGCATCCGGCAAAACGTACCGGCGATGGGGCAATCTTCGTAGCTGGAAAGAACTGACATTTTCGGGCAGCCCAATTATACGTTGCCTCGAATAAACCCTTATAGTAATTTTTGAAAACCAGCCAGCTAAAGCCGGGTGCCCCATATCTCGCTCGTTTTTCGCGAGATGTGGGATACCACAAATTTCTACCCCTCCCTGTCGAGCGATCAATTGAGGCTAAGGTTTCCGAATAGCAGCGGACACCCCATCTGGAGCAGCATGAGCGCGAACCCAACAAGATTACTCGTACTGTTCACCGTAGCTGCTCTCGCCCTTCTTTCCGGCTGCAAAAAAGCGCCCCCCACCCTCAGTCTGCTGGTGTGGGAAGGTTATGCCGACCCGTCCTTCATCCAGGGCTTTGAAGCCAAATGCCAATGCAAGGTAACCGCGGCGTATATGGGGTCCAGCGACGAACTGGTGGCCAAGCTTAGGGGAGGTGCTTCCTCCAACTACGACGTAATCTCCCCCTCGAGTGACGTAGCCACCATGCTCAGCCGCTCTGGCCTGGTCGCTCCGCTCGACCTGAGCAAGATCCCAAACTACAGCCAGCTCTCGCCCACCCTCACCTCCAAGCCGCTGGTCAAGCAAAACGGCAAGGTCTACGGCGTGCCCCTTACCTGGGGTCCCAATCCCCTGCTCTACGACACCACCGCCTTCGCCAAACCGCCCGCCACCTGGGCAGAACTTTGGGATCCCAAATTCGCCAACAAGCTATCGTTTTGGGACGATCTCTCCACCATGTACATGGCGGCCCAGGTGCTCGGCTTCGGCAAGCCCGATCCCACGGCGATCTATAACCTGAACGATGAGCAACTCCAGCAGGTAAAACAAAAGCTGATCGCGCTCAAACCGAATATCCGCAAGCTGTGGACCACGGGCGGGGAGCTGACCAACTTATTTCAAAACCACGAAGTCATCGCCGCCATGGGCTGGCCGCTGGTGACCAACCAGCTGCACAAGAGCGGCCTCCCTATCCAGGAAGAAATCCCCGCCGAGAGCACAACCGGGTGGATCGACCACCTGATGATCACTCAATCGAGCGACAACAAAGACCTCGCCTACCAGCTGTTGAATTACCTCATCTCCGCCCAGGCGCAAAAACAACTCAGCGATGTTACGGGATACATCCCAGCCAACCCGCAAGCCGCAGCACTGATGACCCCGGAGCAGCGCCACAGCCTGCACCTGGACGATATCGACGCCTACCAGCGCCAGATCGTTTTCTGGCAAGACGTGCCCCGCCGCGCCAAATACACCGAGATTTGGAACGAAGTGAAGGCCAGCCAATGAAAGGTGGCGCGGTCTTTCTGCGCCTGGAGAGCGTTGGCAAACGCTTCGGTGAGCACACCGTCCTCGCATCCATTTCGCTCGACGTAGAGCAGGGAGAGTTTCTTACCCTGCTGGGCGAAAGCGGCTCGGGCAAGACCACGCTGCTGCGCATTCTAGCCGGTTTCGAGGAGGCGACCGCCGGCCGCATTCTGCTCGACGATCAGCGCCTCGATGCCATGCCCCCCCATCGCCGTCCCATCCACACCGTCTTCCAGAGCTACGCGCTTTTTCCCCACATGAGCGTCTTTGACAACGTGGCCTATGGCTTGCGCGTGCGCGGCTGTGCTCGCGCAGAGATGACTTCACGGGTAAACGAGGCGTTGGAAAAGGTCCGCATGGAACGCTTCGCCAAACACTACCCAAGGCAAATAAGCGGGGGACAAAAGCAGCGTGTAGCGCTGGCCCGGGCGCTCGTCAACCGCCCCCGCCTGCTGCTGCTCGATGAACCGCTCTCCGCGCTCGACGCCAATCTGCGCCTGGAAATGCAGCGCGAGCTGAAGCTGCTGCAGCGCGAAGTCGGCATCACGTTTATCTTCGTTACCCACGACCAGAGCGAGGCGCTGGCCATCTCCGACCGCGTGGTTCTGCTACGCCATGGCAAGGTAGAGCAGTGCGGCAGCCCGCGCGCCATCTACAACACACCGCGCACTGCCTACGCGGCCTCGTTCCTGGGCAAGAGCAACCTGGTCACCGGCATCGTTCGCCAGGGAGTAGCAGACTGTGAAGCTTTCTCCGTACCGGTAAAGCTGCCCGATGGCCCGGTCACTTTTTCTTTGCGCCCGGAGTGCATTGCGCCCGCCGGGCAGTCTGGCCAGCAAACAATTCAATTTGCCGCAGAAGTAGTTGCAGAACAGTTCCACGGAGCCGACTCTTTGCTGACCTTGCGCTGCGCGGGTGGCATGGAGCTCTCCGCGCGCGTGGCCGGGCCGATCAGCAACGGCGCAGGCTTTGCCTTCCAGGCACAAGACCTGATCCCA
Organism: uncultured Acidobacteriaceae bacterium; assembly: GCA_963785315.1. Classification (GTDB taxonomy): domain Bacteria; phylum Acidobacteriota; class Terriglobia; order Terriglobales; family Acidobacteriaceae; genus PALSA-350. The sequence goes on from CAWAUX010000005.1 coordinate 1,294,256, forward strand.
CTGGAGCAGGAATAAATGCGCCGCGCACGCCTCTCCGCATGGCTGGTGGCCTTTCCGCCCTTCGCCTGGATTGCTCTCTTTCTCTTTACGCCTTACTGTCTTCTCTTCTGTTACAGCTTCTGGAGCCTCGACGCAAGCCAGCAATTGCTCCACCACGCGACGTTGGCTAACTACCTGCACCTCGCCACCACTCCCCTCTACATCACCGTCATTCTCCGCTCCATGCGCATCGCCTTCTCCGTGGTGGTGCTCTCGCTGCTCATCGGTTATCCCCTGGCCTGCTTCCTTGTCTTCCAGGCGGGCAAGTACAAAAGGATCCTCTACCAGGCAGTGATCATCCCGCTGTGGATCAGCTACCTGGTACGCGCCTACGCGTGGAAGGTCATCTTCGGCAACGAGGGCGTGATGAACACTCTTCTGTTATGGGCCCACGCAACCCGGCACCCTTTAGGCTTTCTCTTGTACAGCCCCTTCGCCGTGATCGTGACCCTGACTCACATCTATGTGCCCTTTGTGGTGCTCCCGGTGGTGGCATCGCTCGAAAAGATTCCCCCTGAGCTGCTCGAGTCCTCGAGCGACCTGGGCGCCACCGCCTGGCAGACCTTTACCCGCGTCATCCTTCCCCTCTCGCTGCCCGGCGTGATCTCAGGCGCAACCTTCGCCTTCCTCCTCAGCTTTGGAGATTTTCTCGCCCCGCTGCTGTTAGGTGGACCAAGCAGCGTGATGATTGCCAACATCGTCGCCAATCTCTTCGGTGCGGATTACAACTGGCCGCTGGGAGCGGCGGTAGCCGTACTCATCCTGGTGATGGTGCTGGTCATTCTCACCATCACGCAAAGGCTGGAGCGCCGCTGGAGGATGGCATGAAGGCCTTCTCCACCACCTTCGCCTGCGCCGCGTACGGCTTTCTCTACCTGCCCATCGTGGTGCTGATCGTCTACTCCTTCAACCTGGATGGTGTAGGCGGTTTTCCGCCGCAACATTGGACGCTCAATTGGTACCGCATCCTCTTTGACGACTCCGCCATGTGGACCGCGGTGGGCAACAGCGCCATCGTAGCGCTATCCACCGTCGTTCTATCCATATTGATAGGCTTCCCCGCCGCCTATGCGCTCGACCGTTATTCGTTTCCGGGTAAAGCGGCTTTTCAACGGCTGGTGCTGCTGCCCCTGATCGTTCCCGGCGTGATCACCGGCATCTCTCTTTTATTGCTGACTGTCAGCGCCGGATTTCATCTCAGCCTCACCACCGTCATCCTCGGTCATTCGACTGCCTTGACCGCGGTAGCCGCAACCGAAATCTTAGCCGGCCTGGCCAAGCTCGATCGCTCCCTGGAAGAGGCCTCCGCGGACCTGGGGGCCAGCCGGCTGCAAACACTGATACGAATCGTGCTGCCCGGCCTACGAACCTCGCTGCTTGGCACTGCGCTCCTGGTCTTCACCCTTTCCATGGATGAAATCGCCGTCACTTTCTTCCTCATCGGAAGGGAGAACACCCTACCCCTCGAAATCTGGTCACGCTTGCGGCGCGGCGCGACCCCGGAGATGAACGCAATCGCAACCCTTATCTTTCTTTTCTCAGTCGTCACCATCTTTCTGTCACAATGGCTGACCACCCGCCAGGCAACTCAATGAACACCACCCGCCGCACGTTCCTGGTCAACGCCGGCATCGTTGCAGCCGGCTTGCCTCTTTACGCGACCCCGTTGAAACCGCAACATTCCTGCATCGTGGTGGGCGCCGGATTCGCAGGCCTCACCGCCGCCTACCGCCTTTGTTCCGCGGGCTGGAAGGTCACGGTGCTCGAAGCCCGCAACCGCACCGGAGGCCGCGTTTGGTCCTATCGCTTTCCCCAGGCGCCGGAGCTGGTCTGCGAGATGGGCGGCGAATGGATCGGCAAAGACCACAAGAAAATAATCGCCCTGGCGAAAGAGCTGAACGTGCCCCTCGAGCCCCACGCCTACCGCGTGTGGTTGCTGCAGAGCGGCCAAATGCATGCCCCCGGCACGTGGGACTTCTCCCCGCAGGCGCACGCAGCATGGAAAAAATTCCTCACCGAGTACAAGCACTATTCCGAGCAGGATAAGCGCCGAATGGACCAGTACGACTGGTGGACCTGGCTGGGAAAGATGGGATTCGCCGGCAACGACCGCCGCATTCACGAGCTGATCGATTCCACCGACTACGGCGAATCCATCCGCGAGGTCTCCGCCTATGTCGCCGCCGAGGAATACGTTGACACCGACTACACCAATCCCAACAACACCGATGAGATGGACTGGCACGTGCTCGGCGGAAACAGCAAATTAGTGCTAGCGCTGGCCAATCGTCTCGCACCGGGCGCCCTGCACTTGAACTCGCCCGTCGTGTCGATCAAGCAGCGCGCCGGCCTGGTCACCGTGGCCACGGCAAAGGAAAGCTTCACCGCCGACGCCTGTATTTTCGCCGCGCCCGCATCGGTCCTATCTTCCATCCAGTTCGAGCCCGCGCTCTCCTCCGCGCAAGCGCTGGCCGCCGACGAGCTCGAGTACAGCCGCATTATCAAGACCCAGCTGCTTTTCAATCACCGCTTCTGGCCGGCGGAAGACTTTTCCCTGATCAGCGATGAGACCGCGCATGAATACTTCCACACCACCCAACGGCAACCCGGCCCGCGCGGCATTCTCTGTTCCTACTCGGTGGGCGACAAGGCCGACGTGCTCGCCGCCCAATCGCAAGCCGAGCGCCAGGCACAGTTGGTTCGCGACCTGAGCGCCGTTTCTGGCGACGCGCCCAAAGCGCTCATCACCTCTGTCGATCAACCCTGGCAAGACGACCCCTGGGTACATGGCGCCTACGCCATCTACCGTCCCGGACAGTGGTTCCGCATTCGCCCCCTGCTCCAGCAACCGCACGGCAAGGTCCTCTTCGCCGGCGAACACCTGGCCGAATGGCAAGGCTTTATGGAAGGCGCCGTCGATACCGGCGAAATCGCCGCCGCCCACCTGTTGCACTAATTTATATGTGGCCAGTTACTGGTTGAGCGAACCGCAGGTCCCCCACTCCGCTACGCTCCGGCTTGCCGTGGGGCGGTGCCGTGGGAGGAACCGCCTTGCGTATGGCACGTTGAGAAAGAAATGACACGGCAAAAATCGCCATGGATACGAGGCCCGGAGGGCCGGTCGCCAAAACGTGAGCCCAGCCCGCGAGGCTGGGGATCAATTCCGAAGATGATCTGAGCGCCGTAGGCGCGGCACTAAACCTGAACCCGCTCCCACCTTTGTCATTAGTAGCGAAGCCGATCTGCGGTTCCCCGGCCCCCAAACCAACCTCAGGCAGCTACCGGATGCCCAGGCCAAGCCTTCCCCCGGGACACGAGCCCCGCCAGAATGAGATACAACAACAGCCCAATAGGCCCGAAGAGAAACGTCAGCACCAGGCACGGCAGCACCAGCCAGAAAGGCACGTGATTACGCCGCGCATCCCGCACCTGCCAGCTACCAATGAAAAGATCGAACGCAAGATAGTGGACCCATCCAGCAAGCACCAGCCAACGGTCAGTGAACAGCAGCATAACGTTGCTGAGAGAGTTGAATCCTCCCCGATGCCCACTCCAATGAGTAAAAATGAGCACCAGGTACAAGCCGCACAGAAGTGCCGGCACCAGCAGCCCCGTGATCAGCGATGAGATCACCCGCGACGCGCGCGGAGACCATCCCGTCACGACCAGCAAAACCCAACCCGCTAGCGCCGTGCTATTGCAAAGTCGAAAAAGAGAATCCGCCGTCATAAAATGCCTTTCTTACCTCTCATCGCAACTACCGCAACCGTCGTAAGCACCAGCCAGCAAGCAAAGCTCACCCAGGACAAGCTATCAGGTTGCGCAATCGACTGCCCCCGAAAAGCCTGCCACAAAATCAGCCCGAAAAGCGCCAGGTAGCTGGCGGCCACAGCAAAGATCAAATTCCGCTGAGCCCGCTCGTCTGCAGTGAAACGGCGGCGAGCGATCCACCAGGCCAGCAGCGGCAGTACCTGCAAACCATGCATGCCCAGAAAGTGAGCCACACGCAGATCACCATGATCCGCGCTCCAACCCGTGACCGGCAGCCCCGGCCCCCCGTCCGGAGCACCTACCGTGTGCGCCCCCGCGATCGCAAGCCGGCCGCTCACATGCGCCTCCGCCAGTTGCTGGGAATTCGGCACCGCCATCAAGCCCCCCGAGCCAGTCCCAATCAGGGCCAGCACCATGCCCAAACGCAGCGACCATCCCCAGGCCGGCGAAGCATAAGGCTGGCGGAACAGCACAACCGTGAGCAACAGCATCGCCAGCCAAATGCAGAGGATGCTCACCCCCATCACCGCAAACACCGCGCCATCAAAGGGCGTGGCAACATTGAAGTGGCTGGTAGTGCCCCGCGCCGCCTGCATATCGATCAGCGCGATTTCAATCAACAGGCCAGCGGTCAGCGCGATGTCCAGCGCCCGCGTGACCCGCGGCCAGATACGCGTCGATGCAATACAGAAGGCGAAGCTCCAGGCCGCGATCATGGTGGAGAGCGCAAACTTCGCCGGTTTGAGCCACGCCGGCGCCCCGGTAATCACCTGCCGGTCCACCACCAGGCCGCACAGGGCAAACACCAGGTCAGCCGCCATGATGAATCCGAGAATCGTAAGCCCAGGCGCTGCAGCGAACAACACGGAAAACCGATGTCTCATGTGAAAGAGATTAACATAAATGTTAAACGGATTCACATTGATGTAAAATAAATCAGGAGGGACCCCTGAACCTTGAAAGCCAAGCGTCCCTATCATCACGGAGACCTGCGGGCGGCCCTGATGACTGCTGCGCTATCGCTCATCGACGAGCACGGCGTCAAGGGTCTGGCCCTGAGTGATGCGGCCCACCTGGCGGGAGTCAGCGTAGCTGCTCCCTACCGTCACTTCAAAGACAAAGAGGCCTTGCTGGCGGAAATCGCAGCCGAAGGATTCGCCATGTTTCGCGATGCCCTTGCCCACGCATCCCAGAGCCACCCCGAAGACAACGTGAAGCGGCTGGTCGAGATGGGTGTGGCTTACGTCGACTTCGCCCTGCGCCACCGCTCTCATTTCCAGGTGATGTGGGAGAGTGGGATCCTCCAGGCAAACTACCCGGAAATGCAACAGACCGCCCAGCAGGCCTATCGCTTATTGGAAGAGGCAGCGAACGCCCTTCATCCGCGGGCGCAACCCAGCCGCCAGCAGGCGTTGGTCAGGGCTGCCTGGAGCCTGGTCCACGGCTACGCCATGCTCACCCTGGCGGGCGAACTGGAAATAGCAAAGGCGGAGCAGACTGGCAAAAAACCGCTTCGCCAATCGCTCCACCTGTTAGTCGATCAATTTCGTTAGGTTACTCCGGCTGGGGAACCAGACGGATATAAGGCTTGGGTGATTTCCATCCCGAGGTGTACTTCTGTTTTGCTTCCTCATCGCTAACCGAGGGCAGGATAATGACCTCGTCCCCCGGCTTCCAATCCGCCGGCGTGGCTACCTTATGCTTAGCCGTAAGCTGCATGGAATCGATCACCCGCAGTATCTCTGGAAAATTGCGCCCCGTACTCATGGGATAACTCAATTGCAGCTTGATCTTCTTATCCGGACCAATGACGAAGACGGTGCGGACCGTTGCATTGGCCGCGGCCGTACGCCCTTCAGAAGTCTCCCCGGAATCGGCCGGCAGCATGTCATATAGTTTGGCTATCTTCAGCTCGGTATCCCCAATCATGGGATAGTTCACCTTGAAGCCGCCTGTCTCTTCGATATCGATGGCCCACTTGGTGTGGTTGCTCACCGGGTCCACGCTCAGCCCAATCACCTTTGTATTGCGCTTGGCGAACTCGTCTTGCAGCCCGGCGACGCTCCCTAATTCCGTGGTACAGACCGGGGTAAAGTCTTTGGGGTGGGAAAAAAGAACAGCCCAGCCATCCCCGATCCACTCATGAAAGTGGATCGTGCCTTGGGTTGTTTCCGCGGTAAAGTCGGGAGCAGTGTCATTAATTCTTAGGGACATGAAGCGTCTCCTGCAATCGCTTGCGTTCTTCTGGGGTTTTGAGGACGCCATTGGCGCCCATCGAGAATTCTAGCAGGCACGTCAGCCCTGCCGGCAGGGCAGCCCAACCTGCATCGCCGAAAGCTGGCGTTGCGGCCATAGTCAGGAATAAGCCGCAGCCGTGGTCCGGCGAGCGGTTGCCGTGCTGACTATAGGCAGCGGGGAAAAACTCATTTTTCAGAAGGGTACGGGCTTCAGGTCCTCTTGAGAACGCCCAGGTTCGCGACCCCAACTACACCCGGACGAGCCACTGCTCTCATGTCTTATATCAGGGCACGACTTTACACCTTGCGGAAAACTCGCTGTTGTGCCAGCCCCGGACTTCAGAGGCTGCGGAAAAACTAGTTGTTGCGTTGAGACGAACCTGAGTCGAACTGTGCCAGCCCCGGACTTCAAGTCCGGGGGAGCGGGTTTTCAAACCCGCGAAAACGCTTCGATCTATCGATTGAGAGCCCTGGTGGCGGAGGCGTCCAACTCCTCAGGCGTCTTGTTTTTTATCAGGGCACGACTTTACAGGCTGCTGAAAAACTCGCTGTTGTGTAGACCCGGACTCCAGTCGAACCGTGCCAGCCCCGGACTACCTCGCCGCAGCGAGCATTAGCCCTGCTGAGAACGCCTCGCGCTACCCAATCAGACCCAGCGGCTATTTCTAACCACCGTTCTCATGTTTTGTATCAGGGCACGACTTCAGTCGGGCCGTACCAACGGCGCCTGATGAGGGTTTTAGAAGCCCCTACCCCCCGCCACCAATACCCGCCTGTTATCGGGGGAGTACCCTCCACCCGGCCCCCGGGTACGACTGGCGGTTACCGATTCCAAAAAAATCTCCAACCCCCGCTTTGCACCATTTACTGTGACAACGCGCTGGTTTAGCCTGACGCTGATTCGATAAAAAGGTTTACTCCCCCGCAGAAAAATTTTCGGGAGCTAAATCTTCTCGCACCGCAGAAACTCGTCAAGCCGGAGAAGACACTGAGCTCAGTCGGGTTGTTCGGTATCGACAAATCCGTGGCCCTTCGTATCCCCCTGGATGGGCGAAGCGCTGGCCCTCTGCGCGATGGCTACGCGCGCACCACCCACCTCGTCCTTGGTGAGCCAAAGCTGCGCCAATTCCTCCAGGAGATCCGCGTGCTTCGTCTGCGCTGCGGCCAGCAGGACGACCTCACCACCGATCCGGAATATTTCATCACTGCCAACGCCATCCGATTTAGAAGAGTGGCCACCGTGCTCATTCGCCGCGATCGCGAACTCGAGGCCTGTGTCTTCTTTATTGAGCACTGCATCCTGGGGGTGGGCCTCGGCTTATTAGACGGAGGAGACGCCACCGGCGAAAGTCTCGTGGTAGCACCCGAGCCTTTCCGTGTGGAATATGTCCATTTGGCGGCGCAGGCCCTTCTGGAAATCAGGCGCATCCACGGGGTAAGTCTGCGGATGAGTGGCTCTTTCCGTCACTGTAAGGAAGTCATGGGGCCTGAGAGTCGACACCGCGTCTTTGTCGCCAGGGACACGCCGCACAGGCTACCGTTGGAGAGCACCTACCGCAAGATGCTGGCCGGCATGGGGCCCCGCACGCGCCGGAGCTTGGCGGGCAAGCGCCGGCAGTTGGAACAGAGCGCCCATGTCGTCTTTCTGCCCGTGTTGGAGCCGGCCGAGGTGCTTGAGGCCATGATGCAGCTTTGTCCCTGGGCCTTGCCGCGTCGGCTGGCGAAGTTCTATCGTGCCCGCCACCGGCTATTCTGCGAGAGGCCTGAATTCTTCTATATGGGGCTGTGTCTTCCCAATGGCGAGTGGTTAAGCCTTCTCAGTGGCTGGCGCCGTGATCGGGTGACCCATGTCGATTTGCAGATGAACGACCGGCGTTTCAAGAAGGAATCGCTTTCTGCGGTGATGCGCGCCTTTATGTTGGAGCACGAGATCGCCCGCAAGCAGCAGTGGATTGACTTCGTGGGTGGAACCTCGTTGTTGTTGAGGAGATACTGCTACCCCATCGAGCCCTGCACCGACATCTTTCTCTGGCGGCCTGGCCTGCGCGCCCTCCTCTCCAAAATCGTGTACCCGCTCCTCAAACAGGACAGCATCTACGAACGCATAAAGAGGAACCGACCGCCAGATCACGGATCATTTTTCGCACGACTAAGTCGCTTTTTCTGTTTCATCTGTCCTAAAACTTTCATTCCACGGTCCCAGTGCGGTTACGCTGACAGCAGATGACACGCAATCGGGTAAAGAACAGGTCCCGTCTCGAAAAGAATGGGCTCATTTCCGACCTTTACTTCTCGCCGAGTTAGCGATTGAACATTGCCTCTCAGATCGCGATAGGCTGTGTAGTCTCGAGCGACTGAATAGAGGGCTCAGGTAACAGTAACGGGATTACCAGGGTTCCCGAGATTTAACACAGCGGGACATTTCGCGCGGTCATCCAGCCTGTTACGCTCGGTTCGTGGAGAGGTCTTCCTGATGACCCGAGAACCGGCTGACAGCCAAGTGTGCGGGAGATCCAATCACCATAGGCTGGTAGTCCATTGGCGGGCTGACTGGATCCATCGCCCACAGGAGGCCTATCATGTCTGACCATAACTACCGTATACGCCTTACGACTAAGACAGTTAAGCACGTTGTTGCTTCAACCGTACAACTCCACGGTGACCATCTAGTGTTTACGAATTCGAATGGTCAGCCTACTGCTCTATTCCTGAAAAACCTGGTTCGGAGCTGGAGTATGCTGCCCAACGTACTTCCTGACGTACACGGCGGCACGTCAATTCACTGCTGCCGCGACTCGGATCCTGATGGTCTTAGTACTTTATCGACCAGATAAATTCATTCTGCCAATCGAATGCTGCGCGCCAAAAACACTTCTCAGGCGTTCTATTTCAGTTCGATACTCCCATCGGCGGCTGGTCCCGTGCGACAACGGATGAGGGATCACGGTCAACATTCCGAGTTCTTGTCCAGTGCACACCAGTCACACACTTAGGCGTCCCGCGTCATTAGGAAATAGATCGGTCCTGAAATTCGCGCGCCCAGTTTCTTCGCGAGGAGATTGCACTTTCATGAGTATCGATTGAACAGTTGAGCCTGCTGGAATCACAGGGCCCAAGGTACGATCTCCCTTCCCGATGATGGCACGCCTATACGGACTGGGGGGATAGACCATGCTCAACCGGAAAAAACTCTGTTTCATGGGGTGGATGGCGGGTCCGGCACCAGAGGCCCTTCCGTGATGAGTATCGTCGCATTTGGATTGGCAAGTTGCTTGAGTACGGATTGACGGTTCTCCGGACATAAGGAACGCAACAGCTTCTCGGTTGGCAAATTCTTAATTTCAGCTAGAGCGATGTGTCAGTTGACCGTTAATTCGTGTGCTTCGCGTTCCAGCCAGCTAAGCCGGCTGGCAGAGACTTTGAGAAAAGACTGCCTCGCTCCTGGACCAAAGGGGTAATACGGCGTTCTTCAACCTCTCGCAATGAGTGTTGCCACTGCTGGCGAATGGTATCGAGCCTTGCCCCAATCCCTATTGACACGAGAATTCCACGGAGCGCAACCACGAGCGCTTCCGATCGTAGGGTCATTATCGTCTCTCATAACCGGACGGTTTCCTTCGGCTGCCGGATGAACAGGTGAATCCGGAAGCAGCACACTTCAGAGTGCACCATGAATCGTTCACTTAATCCTTGGAAACGCCGTTAGGCTTGCTTTGGATATCAGGCACAGGAACCGAAGGATCCCGTAGGAGTCCAGAATTGGATGCTCTCTTGTGTAATTCATGGCGCAGGCTATAGAGAGCAAGTTCAAGGCGATCGGAAACACCCAGCTTGTCATAGACCTTGCGTAGGTAGTTCTTAATGACTTGCTCAGTGGTACCGAGCTGATCAGCAATCTCCTTATTGCGTTTGCCCTGTGTGATGCAGGTGATGATGGCCAACTCTTTAGGTGAAAAGGAGGGCTGGGCTCGCGGTTTGGTTGTCTCAGCTCGGTAAGCTTCGACCAGCCTATTTACGGATTGGTTGTCGATCCAGATTTCCCCTTCAGCAATCTTACGGATGCACTTGACCAGTAGTTCGGGTGAGACCGAGCGGGCGAGGAGGCCTCGGACCCCTCTAAGATATAGCGCGATAGCGTTCGACTCGTCCTCCTTATCCAATTGGGTGATAATCTTCGCCTGCGGAGCCCGGCGGATCAACTCTGAAATGGTATCGACCGTGCCCGAGATCATACTCCCCTCGAGTAGAATTATGGAGCGTGGGGATCCGCCTTGCGTTGGCGACTGGCTGAAAAAGCGCTCAACGGCCCGGTGAACCCCTTCTAGGGTATTAGCCTGCGCGACCACTCGCATATCGATTTCGGAGGTCAAAATCTGTAGGATGCCGACTCGATAGACAGCCTGCGAATAGGCTAGGATGATTCTAATCACAGCGCCGTCGACGCCTGCCTTTCCATCCATCAGAACAAACCTTGAAAAACGTGTGAGGGCAAACAGCATTTGGGTTTGTCCCAAAACAGACATGTTCTGGCTATCAACTTCGCCGGCATGATTTGAACTGGCGCCGAAGGAGTATAGGGGAAGAACTTGCAAAAGACGACGAAGAACATGATCATAGTTCGCTCAAAAGTGCCCCGGCATGTCTGAGGGCCTGGCAGGCGGAGAATCGCTTCCGTTCGCTATTCCACAGGTTGGCATGCTGCAATTTAAGTAAGGTTTCATCTTCAGATGGGTCCGCAAACAACCCGCGGTCATGCTGTCCTCCGCTGAATAAATAGACGATGCGCCGGTATGACGCGAGAGGATCTTTATCGGTGTTGCAAATGAGAAACACGGCGTGGCGGCTCTCCGGTGCTCGAGCGCAACAACACCGGACTGCCGAGCCGCTGTACATATGTTGTAATCTCCCAGGTTTTGTAACTGTTATGGAGTAGGTGCGGCGTTCATCCTAACCGGTTGCGAATGCGCCGCCCGTGCCCATCACCCCGGCGGAAGTCGCTAACCTGTTGGTCGAACTGGTCGCACCCGTCGTGCTAGCGGTCGCCGTGCCGGCGGGAGCCGGTAGTTTTTCGTTGACCGTGTGCGCGACGGGTCTCCAGGTCTGGCCGAGACGATAGTGTTGACTCAGACCAGAGTGTCAGCTAGGCAGCCGATTCCGCACAAACGCCCTTTTTCACTCGTAAGATTTTCAATTAGGTATGAATTTCCCCCCAACAATTCGGCACGTCATTCGAGAAGAGCGCATCACGCTACTGGAGGCTAGACTGGACACAGGACAGTTGAGGTGTCGCGCGATGATAGAGGTATTTCCATGGAACCAGCGTTCCCGAACACGCGCACGCTTGGTCCGTGTTGGCGGATCGAGTCGCCCAGCGCGTAGATGTTACCAGAGCTTAAGAACCGGTCAAAGCTCACGACGCTTGGCGAACCACCGGCTTAACTCGGCAGAACCCAGATCGGCACCACGCGCACCCTGAAAAGTAGTCGCTCCCACTCAAACCGCCGATAGGCAAGGTTAGTGCAACGATCCCTCCTCTTGGCTCCGATCAATGTTTCCATGCGAATGGTCGAAGCCTTTTGCCCGCTTTACGCCGCCAATGTCAAGCACACTGGCCTTCTGCCCATCGGCGATCTTTGCGCTGGTGCCCGGGCTCATCATCCGCATCTCGGGCATGACGCCAAGACAAAACGGGAGAAGTCACCGCCCCCCCTTCCCTTGTGAATGTTCTGTTTTTCGCCAAGCCCCTGCGCAGGTTGCAGTACCCGGCAACCAAGAAGAATTTCAGACCGAATCTGCATCAAGCAAAAGTGAGACTTGCCCAGGGTCATCCGCCTCATTCCATCACCACCGGGTCCGATCCATTCGGTAGTTGAGCATGACCGTGTAGCCGATCGACCTCACGTGTATACTCTGACCAACCGCACCAGCCGCCTCTGGACATGCCGCGTCATCTCATACTCGGCCAGGATACTGCGCCAGCTCACACCGGCCTCGAAGGCCCCGAACCAATCTTGTTCTTGACCAGCGCGCTCGGCAGCTCCGTCTCGCGACGCCATAGACGTCGAAAGAATTTCTCGGGTGCCGGCCAACCATATATCTCTTGAACGATCGACCGATGCCGGCGGCCCTGCCAATCCTATAACGACCATCTCGGGGTACCGGTTGATCGCATTCACTGGTGGCGATCGACCATCAGGCCGAGCGGCCAAGGATCATCCCGAGATGGGCGTGGTCCGAGAAAGGTTGAACCCACCCCACCGGTGGTCCCAGCCGGCGTTCAGACACGGTAACATCTTCTGCGGGTAGTTTGGACTCGCTTCTCCATTCCGGACATTGTTGCAGCTATTGATCGTCTGTCCGAGGACAGCCCCCCGATTGCCAGCTCGCCCCATGATGGTGGCCGATGTTCAGTGAAGTGCTGGGCGGAACGGTCAAGCATAGGCTTGGTTCGAGCACAATCGGCCTGAGCCCACCACGACCGGGGCCGTATCCCAGCGGCGATTGTTCACGACTGTGCGGGCGAGCATCCCCGCGTTGATCACCTGACTAGCCAGATCAGCTTGCGGGTGGCCGTGCCGGGGTAGCTCGTTTTGAGCCAGCTCCCACTTCGAACCTGGCTGTGGAAAGAGTAATCCTCCTCGTCAACATTGTTCACCTCGCTGACGGTTCTACGAGTCTGTTTCGTGCGTCGTCGCGTACTTCAAGTTCGTCATGGCCGACACGATTGGCAGCCTGCTATGCCAACCTCGGAAGCCGTCGTGCGCGTTTCAGATAAGCAACACTGGCAGAGATACCCTCGCTTTCAGCCGGTGCATCGTCTATCTATGGACGGGTACACCAAAATGACGCCAGTTTGTTTGCCGGATCCGTCTGAAGATGAAACGTTCCTTCGTTCGCACCATGCCGAACTGCGGGACTGGTTAACGAAAGCGATTCTTCTCCTGCCTGAGCAGGAGCGATTAGTCTTCACCCTCCACTACTACGAGAGACTAACAACAGAGGAGATGAAACAGGTGCTGGGCTTGACCGAATCCAGCATTTCTCGGCTTCATATCTCAGCCCTTTCCCGCCTCCACGCCAGCTTGACGGAACGAGCGGATGATGCATCCCTTGTCGTCGCGAGGACCGGGAGAACAGTTCAATAGTCCGCCAAATTTATTTCCAGAAAATCCTGGCTATGTCCCCCTAACCCATTAATACAAAAAGGGTTACCAGAATCCCACAAAAATAATCCAGCGGCGCATTTTCTGACTATTCAGACTGTTAGGCTAGTTGTCTGGGGAGGCTTCCGTATGACCAGAGGACCAGACAGCCCCGCTTCTCGCGTCCCTTCCAGCCCTGATGAGCCGACTCTCACGGCACAGGTACAGGCGCTGTTGGACCATATTCGCGCGTTGGACCAATCGATGGGCGAGGCGCGGATGAACAAAATAGAGAACATTAAGAAGGCGCTAGCTGATGGAACCTATCACGTGAGTGCCGCAGAAGTGGCCCGGAAGATCATTGACAGCATGCGGGAGCCTTGAACGCACCCAAATGCCGTCCGTCCAAAGTGGGCAGCGGTCGAGCATCGCCTATCGTGCGGTTTATCGCTCTTCGTATTCATGACCGGCTGCACACATGCAAATCGAAGACCTCTACAGCGTTGGAATAATAGTGCTGCTCGATGCCCCCGGCAGGTTCGACTCATCAAAACAGGTTCTATTCCGCACGAAATGCGCAATTTCATATCCGGGAGCCATCCTCGACAGTCTGCGGACGCCCGACTGGAGCCCCGCGAGTTAAGACGCAAGGCGCGGGCCTTAGAGCAGGTAATCGAGACGGTAACGGGCGAGTTTCACCGTTCTCCGACCGACATCGAGATCGCTCACAAGCTAATTCCCCCCTACTTCTATCAGGAGTTGCTGGGGATCTGAAGGGATAATTCGGTACCCCGTATTCGGATCTTCGGATCCAGCGAAAATGGAACTGGTTTACCTGCCGGGCCCGCCCCGAAGACGATCCTCTGTTTCGTTACTTGCATGCCGAGATGCGGGAACTCCTGACCGGGGCAATCAACGACCTGCCCGAACGCGGGCGGCTGGTCATGACCCTTTGTTACTGCGGGGAAACGACCATGAAGGAAATCGGCCACTCCTTGGAGTTGTGGAATCCAGAGTTTCGCGAATCTACGCTTCTGCCGTGCTGCACCTCCGCGCCCGGCTTTCCAACCCAGCGACGATCTAAGGACTCCAACGACGACGCCAGGGCACGAAGCACTTCCACAATCAAGTAAGGCCCAAGACGAGGAGTACGACTTCCGGTCCCATCGACTACCAACACTTACCAGAAAGGCAGCCGGTCTAATCCTGTCGTCTCGCCTTAGACAACGCTCCCTGAGAAATTGGCATGTCGTGACGCAAGATAGCATCGATTCCTTTGACGTTTTCACTGCGGCGTTTTCAGGTTTTCAGGGCGGGAAAGTGCAGCAGAACCATTCGTTTTACGTCTCGCGAGGTTGGCTCATGGGGTCTGATTTTCTCAACAACCGTGTATCTGGATACCTTTTGACTATTGCTTAGAATTGTCTCGACTCGGGCCAAGATTTCATCTGCGGATGTAATCGACTCTCCAGCCAACATCGCGTTGTATTCGTCTCGGAGATATTCGAGCGCGTTTTCGAGATTGTCCCTGGTCTCCAAAATCCGGAGGCTCCAATCCTGGGCGACTGCTTCAGGTACCGGCGTAGACAAAGGAAACGACAACAGCTTGCTCGTAGTGGTCGAGTGCATCATGTACACTCCTCAGAATTTCCGGTAAGAAACCGGTTCGACGATTTACCGAAGACTCGCCGAAGGAAACGCCAAATTGTCTACTGCATTGAAGGTCGTGATCGTCATCGGCTGCGGCGATGTTCGCAGCAGAGTTGACCGCGCCTGGCACATGTGACGAATAGATTCAGGCAAACCTCTCATCGTTAACCCTCCACCTTGAAGGAATCTCGGTCGATGACCAGTCTGGCGAGAATCGCTCGCAGGTACAGCCATCAGGCGATCGCCACGGCGGGATCCGAACAACATTGGTCGAGGACAGGGAGCCTGCTGCGCCTTCCGTTTAGAGTGGCGAGCAACGAGCTCGGCACGGTTTTGGGGGACGCGATTGAACTGGTCCTCGCGGACTGAACCCGCCAGTCACGGCTGCTGCATCTCCTTTTTGATGTCGGCGACTGTCACTCTTGCGGGACTTTAGGCTGTCTCCTCTTTTTCCTCATCCTGCGATATGACACCGATCCTGAGCGGAAATCTGTTTGCGACAGCTCAACTTCTCACATTCAGAACTTGGTGTCTGCAATAACCTCGAGAAATCCCAAATTCAGGTTGAAATAAAATGCTGATGCGGCCGCGTTAAGACCTTCTTTTAGCGTCCAATAATATTTTCGCAAGACAGGTTGGAAAGCGTAACTGATAGTGCTAGCATGTGCATCTTTTGTTGGCCTGATTTCATAAACGATTCGATAAACACAATTCGAGTGTTCTTCTACAAGAATATGCTGCGTTTTTGTCGGCAGATACCACAGTTGCGTACTTTCCTCCTATAATGCTTGATTCTTTTCACCATCATCGCCCCGCAGCAGCTTGGGCAGTTAGTACGCGCCTCACGCTGTTGGCATGCTATCTCTCCAGCCCTAGACTTGATGCCTGGGCGTTCACGGTTGCGCAAGCGGTCTAATTATCTTTCAATGCTCGAATTTGGGCCACCACATCAGCTTCGCGTTTGGCATACCACAGGTACGGACCGCAATTCCCCACTTCAGTTCAAAATCCCTTTCCCCGAGAGCCCTTGAAATGGTTCGTGAAAATCACGTCCGCTGGACATCATAACCCAATCATGTCACAGTTACGAACGACATCCATTCCAATCGACTAACGGCTGAGTCCGGACCAGACGTACTCACTGATAGTGGGTTGCATGGTTCCGATACGCAACAGACGCGAACGACCCTGTCGCTCTCTCCTGGCAGATGGTTAAGTCTGGAGTTATATATATGTCGGCCCGTTCGATACCGGCCGCAAAGGGCAATTGCGAGCCGCCGGCTCATCCTGTGGTAGGGCGGGGTCGCATGCGTGGAAGATGCGAACCCGTCGAAACACGATCCGACCTTTCCTTGGGAAGAGGAAGGTGTTGTCACCACTCGCGCGAAACTAAGAACCAAGCTTGCGGGACTGTTTCTGAAACGCAACATTGACAGCCACCTCTCGCTTCGCCCTGGTATACGATTTAGCTTTACGGGAGAATAGTTGTTGAGGTTTAGGTTTGTTCCACAATTTACTCAAGGGTCGGATGCGTGGGCCTGGGCGTCGTTACAAAGCGCTGCCGGACACCTTAAAGCGTGACCATCCTACTGGGGGCGAAATGACCTACTCGATGTAACCGTTCGAAGACGCCGCTTCGATTCCCGTCCCTCATGACCAGTCACAAACCGACTTTTGAGCTAGATTCGCGGAATCGTCCAGGGCAATGACGAGTTCTCGGTAAGTTTTCATATAAGGCACGTCTACCTAAAACATCTGTTGAAGATGCGGAGCCAATCCTATGTTGAGGGTGCGCTGAGGGACTGCGGAAAGATCCAATCATGCGCTTGCGCTGACGACCAATTGAGAACAAACGAACAAACAACAATGAGCAAAGAGCAAACCCAACCTGAAACTGCTTCGCTATCCTCTCGCCAGGAATCGATGCTGTCGTCAATACCGATTGCGGCAGGTAATGAAGCGACCACTATTCGTTCTTCCTACACTTCCGCCGTATCGCCGACCGCAGATGATCGAGCAACAATTGGCAAGAGTCTGCAGATCAAGGGGGAAGTAGTAGGTTCCGAGTCGTTGTATATCGACGGCAAGGTCGAGGGCGCGATCACCCTACCTAACAGTCGGGTTACGGTGAGCCGAAATGCACAGGTGCTGGCCAATATAACTGCCCGTGAAGTGGTGGTTTTGGGCAGGGTGAGCGGCAACATCTATGCCAGCGACCGTGTGGACATCCGGAGTGAAGGTTCGTTGACCGGGGATGTAACAGCACAGCGAATCAGTATTGCGGATGGAGCGTTCTTCAAGGGCGGCATCGATATCAGCAAACTGAACCAAGCAAAAGTTGGGATGGTGGCTGCAGAAATCTTCAACAATGACTCGCGAAAGATTCCTATCGCTGTTCCCGCATAGCAAACGAAACTTTATCTAAAAACAAGTGCTTTTCCGCGCATCCCTTCACACCAACTACCCTGAAGCGCGCCTGTCCCAAAGGCGGCCAGAATCTGTCAACTGCGGCTGTTTACGCCTCGCGAAGAAATCGGGCACGAATCTTCGCTTCCCAGATTCCATCGGCCTCGATGGTGCTGGGATTGGAACAAGCATAGGGCCAGTCCCCGACGGAAGTTCCAATTCCTTGTAAAGCACTGAAGCTTTTGGATGATCCTCTGGCGAGACCATAATCGAGGACTCGAAATTAGCCGAACGCCACGGGCGATGTAGGCCCTGTTCAGTCTGAATTCCTTGTTCCTGCAACATGGCGACTACTGTTTTCAGGTGGGCAGGGTCTTTAGAAGAAACCAGCAGACATCGCAATCGAGCTTTATTGGTCTGTTCCATTTGCCGATGTCCCCATCCTCTCCCGACGGAGCTGACGACCATCCTAGTCTTAAGTTAGAGATTGTGTTGTGTAAATCTTAGTGGTTCGGCTCCAGAAGACGCATGTTTGTTGATAGCGTCGTGAATGTTTCCGAAACGCAACAAATGCGAGTGACCTCTCGCTCTCCCCTGGCAAATGCGAGCCATCCAGTCACCCTTGCGGTCGGAACGCGCTCTGCTCGCGGGACTGTTTCCGATACGCAACATTCACAGCCATCTCTCGCTTGCGCCCTGGCAAATATTTTAGATTTGCGAGGCGACAGTTCTTGAGGTTTTTTTAGATTCATTACTACAATTTGCACACAGGGTCGGTTGCGTGGGGGTGGCTGTACTGATGAAGTCGCCGCCGGACGCCTTAAATCGTGACCATCCTGGAGCGGGTGAAACATGACCTACGCGGCGAGACCGCGAAACAAGAGACCACTTCGATTCGCAGTACCTCATTGACGGCGTCATAACAAGGCTTTTGAGCTGGATTTTGGTGGAAGCGTTGGGAACATCTGTTAGACGGTGGCCAATCCTGTGGCAAGTTAAAGCTGTACTGAAGGACGCAAAACAATCCAAGGACGCGTTTGCGCCGTCAACCTTACGTAGGGTTGCAGAGACTGAGGCTAAAGTATCGGACTGCACTGCGTATTTGGGGTCAGCTTGAATTCCCGCTACACAATGAGCCGGTGGGAGCGTCAGCGCGACAGGCCGAGCAGCTTCAGTTTAAAGCGAAAAGCCTCGAACGCGAGAATGAGGACTGCGAGCACCTGCTTGCCCACAGAGAAAATCACCGAATCTGCAAGATAAAAGTGAGACCTCCGTTAACCGGATCGTCCTACGCCCAGGCTTGGCGGCGACAAGGACGTTGCCTTCCACACAGCCACGTCTTTAATACCAGCCTACATAGGCTGTCCAGGGGGCAAAGTGAAATGACCGAGTACTTGGCGCAGCGGATCGGGGGAAGGCTTCGTTCAATCAGGCTTCAATGGCAACTTTCTTTGCGCGAGGTGGAAGAACGAAGTCTTCGCTTTGCACAGGAGAGAGGCAACCAGTCATATCAGGTCTCTGCGAGTTGGCTGAACCGCCTCGAACGGGAAGAACACGAACTTACCGTTAACAAACTCATTGTTCTGGCCGACATCTACAATCTCCCCATCGAGCGACTGTTACGTACTATTTATCCGGGAGGCGCCCCACCCATTTCCGTGCGCCAACTTTCAAGTCCCAATGCGACCATGCCGTTTACCGAAGGGCCGCTAGAAGAGCAGGCGAAGTATTTACTCCCGGATATGCGTCGTGTCAACCAACCACCGGACGAGACCACGCTGCTTACGGCAGGGAACAGCTCGGCCCTGTCGCCTTACAGGCGAGGCATCATCGGAAAGCACGACTGCACCCTGGATCCTATGATTCCGGCCGGATCGATTGTTCAAATCGACACCCAGAACCGCGCCATCTCGGCGCGCAGAGATTGGACACATGAGTTTCAGCGGCCTATATACTTCTTAACCACGCGGGATGCCTACTTCTGCGGCTGGTGCGAATTAGACCGGAACTCCGATTGGCTGACACTCGTACCCCACCCCCTGTCACCAGCTTCCAGCCGTCGATGGAGGTACCGAAAAGAAATAGAAACGATAGGTCGCGTCAACTTTGTGGCCATTCGATTGACAGAATGAAGCTGGCTGATCGAAGAAATTTGTCGGGTGACGAGACCCGTTACGGCAGGAGAAACTAAGCGCGATTCATACGCGCTCTGGAGTCACATTCCGATCACCCTTCTCCAACTTCGAGGAGGAACAGCAGGGCAAGCCGCCATCCGCTCTAATAAAAGCGAGACGCTGTGAAGTAGTACGGAAAACCGGTTTGATTGAACCGAATCAAAGATGTTTTGTCGGGCAGTAAAGAAGGGCCGTTCACCTTCAAGGGTCAGAGGCTGACCCTCCCGCCGCTGGATGCGGATAGGGTTCTGATCACTTGGGTTTGGATAAGCTCGGCTGGCGGAATTGAGGACACAGCGTCTCGGATATCGTGAGCGCACACTCCAGAAACTTTAACAGCCTCAAGGGTGCACGCCCTATCGCTTTATGCCGATCGCACAATATGGCGCGATGCTGAACCGCCTGTAAACGCGATGTTGCTTTGGCCTGATGGGGAACGTCTTATACAGCTTCCAGCAGCTCCACTTCAACGGGGATACTAACACAATGGTAGTTTTTTAAAGGCCTCGAGCACTCCACCTCGATTACCTGGCCGGTCACCATCATCCTGATTGGAAACGCGGATGGAGCTCTCCAGCCGCTAAGTGCCGTACCCCGTCGGGTTTCCAGCGTCGTTATGACAGCCGGCGATCTCACCGGCGGCTGCAAGCGGCTTCGGTCTTGTGAAGCTGTGGCAGCTCGGGCGGGGCCTGAGGGTGTTGATCTGCTCACACTGATACCAACTCTCGGCAGTCGATTCGGCAGAGTGGGTGTTTTGCGGTCTGCCATCAGGTGTGCGGACGGTCTCCGCGCTTAATCTCGCGGCGATGACGCTTTACGCCCTTCCCACTGCACAATAGATCATCATGCCGGTTGTCTTTGCCGGCGAGGTCAATCAGTAGACCTCCGGCTCACCGGCTCACCCACTCTTGCTCCGCCTTAGAATCTGGCAAGCTAGGAGCCAAGCCTGCGTGGCGGCAGTTCCTGAAGTCGGTGCATCGATCCGGTGCCTGCGAAGAGTAAGGAATGCTTTATTGGAAAGCTGAAAGCAGCAAGCCGCGAAAGGGCTGGGGGATCGGCGTTAGGATCGTCATCCAGTTTGCAACTCCAACAGTTTCTGTAGCTTCTCTGGGAATATCGGTGTTCCAGCCGACTCATCTAACTCCGCCCGCTACGGTATGCGAATAAAGCCCACGGGGGCTCTCCCACGCGGGAACGGCGTGTTTTGCTGGTCAAGATTTTGAGCGCCGTCAACCAGGCCGCCCGGTTCGCGTCTGAGGTCGTGACCCCTTGTTGGCCAGCATGGTCGCGATTCCGGTGGGCATCTTTCGACGGCACCTGCTTTGGTCTACGCTCACGGTTTCATTCGTCCATGTCGCTTCATTTGCGTCCAGAACGGCTTAACATGTTGCGGGTTTGCGCATTCAAGGCGCGATTAGATCGAGGGCGAAGCCATAACGAAAGAACTGGGGAATATCAGCTATGCCGTTGGTGTTATATCTTGTGAGCTCGTTGCCCTCATAGCGCGTATTATCGGGCCTCAATCGCTGCTGACGTGCGAAGTTTAGATCGGAGATAAAGAATCTGCGTTTTGGGCCTGGGTACAGTATGAGTTCTCAAAATATCTTGAAACCTTGGGGCCGTCCGGAACAGTCAAACGTTAGTTAAACGGACTGCGCTTCCAGACCTTGATGAGTTATTTAGCGGGGAGGTACAGCTCTTGACGGGTGGGATCGGTTTACTTCGTACAATTCGTCTTCGGAAGCAACTGTCTTTACGTGACGTTGAAGAGCAGAGTTTCCGCCTTGCCCAGGGATGGGGCAATGAGGCTTATCGCATTTCTGCTGGCTGGCTGGACAACCTGGAACGCGAAGAGCATCAAATGTCTCTCAGCACACTCCTTGTTCTGGCTAACATCTACAACCTCCCAGCGGAACAACTGTTGCGCCCCGTTATTCCAGTCAGTCCCCACGCCCTGAACCTCCTCGAACTTTCCGTTCCGAATTCGAAGGGACGAGTTCGGACGCCGGATCATACCACTATTCTTCCGGCAAATAATGGGATCTCGCCGGCGCGATTTGCGCGGGGTGTCATTGGCAAGCACGACCGGGCCTTGGACCCCATGGTGCCACCCGCTTCGATTGTGTATATCGACACCAACGAACGCGTCATACCCACACGAAGAAACAGGGCCAATGGGTTGCAGCGTCCGATCTATTTTCTTCTGACGCGGGATGCATACATCTGTGGCTGGTGTGAGTTGGACGATGACTCCGAATGGTTGACGTTGATTCCCCATCCCCTGTCTCCTGTTCCCACGCGACGCTGGAAATACCGAGCAGAGATAGAAAACATGGGGCGTGTTGTGGCCGTGACTGTTCCATTGGCAGAATAAATTGGGGCGGGATCGGCAAAACTTACTGATGCCAGAATTCAGCCCTTCGCAGGGATAAGGTCAGTCATATCAGTCATGCCTTTCCAACGCCCTCTTGGGGTCAACTTCTTACCGATCCCCCTGCGCGGATCGTCGGCGTGTCAGATCGTTTCCAGAAAGCCAAAGATTGAGTAGTTTGGTCAAAAACTGGCAATTTTACTAGGCTCCCAAACATGAACAAAGTTTTAGATTAAGGCATGGACCTCGACGGTATTTTGCAGAGCATCGATGAGGAGATTGACAGACTTCAGCGAGTGCGTTCCCTGCTGACCGGTCACACAGCGCCACTGAAGCGTGGTTTCCCGCCCAACGAGCAAGACAGTCCGACTCGGAAACGCAGGATAAGCGCGGAAGGATTGACGAACATCAAAGCAGCACAGAAGGCGAGATGGCCCAAGACGAAATGGACGTGAGTGCCTACCCAACGGGGCGTGTAGACAGATGCAGGATGAAGAGTGTTACCAGTTAATACAGGATGCTCCGAGCACGTTCCCGCCTGATAATTCATCGATAAAGGTGATATTCGCGAGCGGACAGCTGGTTAAGGGGACTTGGCACGACGGGATGCTTTCGCACGAGGACAAAATCCCTGAAACTGCATTCACGCGCTGGCGATACGTCTAAAAACGCTTCAGCCGATCCTGTTCGGCAGCTGCCTAGAAGAGGCAACAATATATACGCAGTGTCCGGACAACAAGCACAGAGACCTCTACACCCCTCGATATAAACTGAACACGGCGGGTGTGGACAGTCGTCTTTTGGAACACTTGGCAGATGCTCTGCCGCCCAACAAGTCCAAGATCTCGGCTGCATGATGCCGCCCGCTCATACGTAAGAATCCATGAAGTGAAAGGCCGGTCAATTCAAACTATGGGACGTCAAATTATCCCAGTGCTGAGATTAGTCGTCCGCAGCTTCTGAGCCGACACGTCTGTAAACGCATAATCGCGTGGTCGATTAGCACCACCGGGGAGAGTGGCAATCTGATACGAATCGACACGCCTCGAAACCGGCCGCGATTGCGCAAAAGAAACCATCCAAAAGTGGCTATCTGCGAAGGACTGACAAAACAAGTCTGGTTGTCGGAGAACTCCGGCCGGACTCTGGTTAGGACGGGCCAGCTCGGGCGCCCATAAGAGCCTTCTGATTAGAAACGATCAGGCGGGCTGCCATGAGAGCAATGACGGGAGGTGAAAAAGCTGCAAGCAACATAAGATCCAGTAGGCCCAGAAGTGTTCCTGGAGCAAAGAACATCAGTGCGATCTTCACGGTTGTCCTCATTGAGCATTCAACTAAGCTGGGCGCGGCAGAAGAAAGAGCCTGCCGTTATGCGGGCCTCTCTCATCCGCCGGTGTAAACGCTGACTGAACAAGACCATAGCGGGGAGGCGCCGATAAGGTTTGCCCCGCACCGACAGCGACGGTTTGCTGCCGTGGAGCAACAAAGCATACATCGGCAACGGCATTTTTGCAGGCGGTCCCGATGGCGACCGACCAGTCGTAGAGTTTGGCCTCGGGCATGGCAGGAGTATAACCGGGGGGTTGGCGCGAAATGGCATAGCAACCGCTGCGGCCGGTGACGTCGTCCTATCAAGCGCCATGGCGACGTCGCACCAGCTCGACACTTCACTTGAGGTCTTGACCAATCTGCTCTATTGGATTCGGCGCTCGCTCGATGACCCCGCCCGGGCGGAGGCGTACCTCGACGTTGCTGACCAGGTGTTGGCTGACATCGCGGCGAGGCGGCGCATCGCTCCACCTGGTAGCGTAAATGGCTTGCCATGAGTACCTCAGGCTTCGCCACTCTGCGTGGAGCAACGGCTTCGCACCATGGCGTTGCGCCTGCATCAAAAGCTGATTAGAGAAGGCTGCGTTTGCCTATCGCCGTAATCGCGATGGCTCCGTTGATTCGATCTGTCGTATCTGCTACCTGACCGCTGCAACTGCGGACAACGACGCAGAACTTCACGAGCGGGAAAACGACGACTGTTGCTGGGGCGGCCAGCGGAACGGCGCGACCAGTCAAAACTAATTTGTACAGACCGAGGAAGCCGCGCAGGCGGAATGTGCGGGCGGAAACCAGGGTGAAGACTGGCGCAGGCGCAGTTCGCGAAGAGGTGGCCTTGTTTGACGGGGCTTTTTGCGGATCTATAATCCGGCCTTGCTGGCGCGAAATGGCATAGCAACCGCGTTGGCCGGAGACGTCGTCCTACAGCAGCATGGCACCGAAGCCGATCGACATTTCCCTCGAAGCCTTAGGCAACCTGCTCTACCTGCTTAGGCGATCGCTCGATGACCCGCCCGGGCGAAGGCTTATCTCGACGTTGCTGACCAAGTGTTAATCGACATTGCGGCTAACCGACGCATCCCTCCTCCTGATAGCTGAACGGGGGTGGAGCCCAATCCATTTTGCTTGAACCTCTGCTCGGCCTGCAGTTATGCTTGACCGCGTGGCAGCTCGGTGGCTCTCTCACCTGAGACAGGCACCAAGAGACTGGGGAGGCGGCGGCCTTCCGAATCCTCCCGATTTTTGTTTTCCGACCTCCATCCTGCTACGGCTGCGGCGAGATGCGCAGGAGCCGGACCGGCTGGATGAGTGGGACCAGGTGGAGGAGTGAGACCAGCTGCATGAGCAGGACGACACCAGCACGTGGTTCTGTCACCGCGTTCCACCATCAAGAGACCCGCCATCACGAGGAGTAGCAGCTGATCATGAGGCTGCTCGTGCTGACCTGAGTAGTTAGCCCCAAGATCAAGCTGCGTGCAGTGCTGGCGGGTTTCCGATCCGACGATCCATAATTTTGCACGTACCTGGACGGCCAGGGGGGCAACACGTCGTGGTCATGCCGGGTAACCATGCTGGGAGGGGGCGACCTTCACGGCAACCGCTGGGATGAAGTCGGCCATCGGGTCGATCTGGCTGGTTTCCTTCAGGTGGTGGCGTTAAGAGCTGGAGCAAAGTGGACAATCACGACCATTGTGACGAACTGCAAAAACGCTAAGTTTGTACCCGTTATGCCATCACCTCGTATGCTCCCACCCTCTGCTTCCGCCGATGATCAAACAAGAGAACTGAGGCTGGAGAGCAGCAATGAGCACGTCAACAGCGCCCAGAGACCTAGCAGCCATCAAGCATGCATTAGAACTGGGAACTCATTTTGGCGACCCTCATTATTGCAACCATTATGCTCTTAATCGCGGTTCATTGATGATGCGAGAAAGCTGACACCTGACATCAGCACAGGCCAAGTGATGTTTGGACCGGTTTAGCGATATCGACCCGGAGTCGCCAGTTCAACCACTTTACATGTATCTGGCGAAAGACTAACAAAAGGAAGATATGAAGCCATTAACAGGTAAAGTGCAACGTAGAGGCACGTTCGACGGTTATGAAGTGGCTGGCTGGCGGTATTCGGACCATCCAAGCTGGAATGTTAAAGTGTGGCTTGCAGGATGCCCGCGTGACTGGTTCGGTTACACGGTCACGGCGGGTGCGTTCGAGTTGAAGATGTTTGCTCATGCTCAAAGGGAAGCGATTTTGCACGCGATTGGCGCATGGGAAGCCGAATTGGTGGATCCTAAAGTCCGAAATGAACCCTTGGCCCACTCGCAGAGCCACGCCAATATCTACGTTATGTGACTTTGAACGACCACAGGGCGGTAGCGGGCATCCCTAACCTGCCCTACGGCTTTCACGGACGGCCGATAGTATCAGGTTGCCACTGAAATCGATTGCTGTTTCTCGGGTTGGGTAGAACGGCGCCCGGATTGGTCTCCCACAAACTTGCGACAGACGCGCAATGTAACCGGCAGTATTGCTTGATGCTGTCGCGGCTGGGTGACAACTCGTCAGAATCACCCAATGCAGCGACTAAAGCGGAACACGGCATACAAATGCTTCGACTTTTCAAGATTGTTCGCCTGGTTCACTCATGTGGCGAAGTTAGCAGCCGGGGACTGGGGTAACCAGTGAACTATTGGGGGACGAGGGTCCAGTTCTGTCCGGCGATGGACTCTCTCCGGCTTTTGTAATCGACGACCATGAAGGCGCACGTTTTCGTCACGCTGAAACGCACCGTCCTTGAACCTCAAGGACAGACCGTCTATGATGCGCCGAAGTGAATGGCGCGGCGTCAATATTCGAGGACCATCGTAGCTTCGCCGGCCAACCAGATCGTCGGTCCAAGTACATTCGCGGGCTCTGTGCTCATGCCGGGCGAAAAGGCTCCGACCATTCGCATGGAAGCATGATCGGAGCCAAGGGGAGGGATCGTTGTACTACCTTGTCTATCGGCGGTTGAAGGGGAGCGATTATTTTCCAGGTAGCGGTTGTCCCGAGGTTTCGCCCCGATGTGGGCGCTGCCGCATTAACCTACACTCTTGGTGCTGGTGCCAAGAGTACATAAGCATGCGATCGGCCGAGCGGCGGTCGAAGACCTAATATATCGAACTGCAATACGCCCCTGCGGCCCCCTTAATGTGGGGCCATTTGTCATGCCAGGCATTACCTGCGCACGATA
This sequence comes from uncultured Acidobacteriaceae bacterium, assembly GCA_963785315.1. Lineage (GTDB taxonomy): Bacteria > Acidobacteriota > Terriglobia > Terriglobales > Acidobacteriaceae > PALSA-350. Next base: position 1,320,607 of record CAWAUX010000005.1, read on the forward strand.
TCCTGCAATGCCTCATCTGCATCAGCGGTAACAAGGGGTGAACCCCCGGTAAAGGTAACAGCCATTTCACGGGTGAGGCAAAGCGCTAAAGCTTTTAGGTAGTCCTCCGTCGAGACCATAACGATGGATTCCCATCCCGCTGAGCGCCACGGCAATGATATAGGTTCACAAATAGCTTGAATTCCATGAGCGTGCAACATCGCCTTCATTCTTTGCATGTAAGCGAGGTCTTTGCAAAGTAATAGCAACTGCAATCGAGGCTCATTGGAAGATTCCATCGCAATCAACCTACGTTATTTATCGGCAGGTCTTGGAAGGACGCCAAGCGGAGCAGACGAAAGATGAGCGCGACGACCGGGCATGGTGACGGGCGGCTGAGTGGTTGAGCATGAGATCAATGTAGTTCGTTGGCCACAGGGTCATGGAGAACTACCGAACGGGTGACACCCCTGGTGATGGGTTGAGGTCCGATACCTGGCCGATCGGAAGGCAGATGGCATAGCAATATTCTCCTGGTTCATCCACGGTCTGTGGCACAATTGTAGCCGCCATGACAGCCGGGATTTTCACGAGCGCTATCATCGCCGGCACTCTCCATCGGAGCAGAGGCGATCGACAACCTGGATGCCGAGCCCGGCTCCGTAGGCAGGGGGGACACGGTGCTTGAAGAACTCAACGCCATCAACTCCACTTCTGATCCCGAATTGGCCTCCATCGCCCTAATCCGTGCCGCCTGCGCAAGACTATGACTAAGGCCTCCGCTTGGACCAAGCCGGTCATACAAGTTGCGGCTGCTGGGCTCGGCGCTGCCGTCGCCGGTCCGCTGGGCGGAGCCATCGGTGGTTGGCTCGGAAACGCGTTGGGCCATTCCGCCACAGAACTGGTCAAGAAGGCAGCAGAGCAGTTTGGAGAAAAGGCCGGCGAAAAGCTGTTGGATACGGGCACCGATCTTGTTCTCGACCAACTGAAGGACACTCCGGCTAATCTGGAGAGCCTCTATCGCGACTCGCTCCGTCTCAGCCTCGACAATATCCACGACCACCTTGACCCCGGCATGAGCGACGCCGCCGACTGGTTTGTGAATTGGAAAACCTGCCTCACAGCTGGCATGCCTCTCGATCTCCCAGCGCTCCAACCAGGGGTGTTGGTTCCAGCTAATCTCGACCAGCTTTTCTGCATGACGATGGAGCGTTTGGACGCCCAGGGGAATGCCATTCGCCTCGGCGCCATGTCTCTCAACCTGGTCGAGCGCACCCTGCCCCACTCTCTGCTCGCGGTGCTCAATCTTCAACTGCCAGCGCTTCTCAACGAGACCTTTGCCGCCCTCGTCGTCACGCCTGAATATGACCAGGCATGGAAGCAGACCAGCTTCACCATGCTGAAAGGTCTTCAGCAGGACAACAAGCAGATCCTGACTGGATTGGCCGCAGCCAACGAAAAACTGGACGCCCTGGGCACAGACCTCCAAGCCGTTCGCGCCAACGCGGAAGCCAACGCCGTCAAGGATCAACTTTTGCTCATAACCCAGACGCAACTTGTCCAGGAGATCGCGTCCAAAGAAGACTGGCGTCAGAAGTATCTCGATTTGCTGGCAAGCTCCGGGCCGACTCTGCAGGATTTTCTGACCCGGGGCGACCTCGCCGGGGCGGCACAATTTACCCAGCAGAAGATCGCAAGGGAGAAGGCGACCCAGGCGCAGAACTACTTTGAGTACGGCAGTGTGCAGGAGCTTCAGTTTCATTTCGCTGCCGCTCTGGATGCCTATCGCGAGGCCTGGAAGATAAAGCAGGATGCCAAGTACGGATTCCGCTATGGCTACATAGCCCAGGTGCAAAACCATTGGCCTGAGGCCATCGGGATCTACGAGACTCTGGTCGAGATGAATGTTGACCCGCAAAGGGTCGCCATTACGTTGAACAACCTGGCTGGTCTCTACCGGGTGACTCGCCGGGAAGACCAGGCTGAGGAGGCTTGGGGCAGGGCTCTCACTATCCATCGCGAACTGGCCAAAACAGACCCTGAAGCCCAGGCGCCGTTTATCGCGGCGGTACTCAACAATCTCGGCGTTCTGTACGCGCAATCAAACCGCAGGAAGGAGGCCGAAGACGCGCTGACGGAGGCGCTCACCGTGCGACGCAAGCTGGTGCAGGCCAAACCCGAAGCCCCCTACCTGTCCGAACTCGCTTCCACGTTGAACAATCTCGGCAGTCTGGTGTATCTCGGACCTGGGCTGAGAACGAAAGCTGATCAGGCGTTGGGGGAAGCGCTGCGAATCCGGCGTGACCTTGCCAAGGCGAATCCAGATCTTTATCTGCCCGAGCTCGCGTTGACCCTCATGAACGTGGCGCAGTTCTGCAAGACGGCCGGCCGGCTGGAGAATACCGAGAGTGCCTACATGGAAGCGTTTTCCATACGTAGCGAGCTGGCGAAGGCCAATCCCGAAGCCTACACCGACAAGGTTGGCCTAACTCTGAACGCATTGGGCGACTTTTACCGCGATCGGAAACGCAAGCAAGACGCGGAGCGAGCCTACTTTGGTGCGCTGAATATCCGCGGCAACCTTGCCAAGAAGGACTCTGCAACTTACCTTCCTCAAGTGTGCGAGACACTCAACGGTCTGGGCTACCTGTATCATGTCAACCAACTCTACGCGGATGCCGAGCCGCTTTACCTGGGCGAGCTTTCGAATTATCAAAGCCTGGAAAAGGATCATCCCGGCCGCTATGCGGCCAAGATCGCCAGCACTCAGAACCTTTTGGGAGTTCTCTACGGCGACATGAAGCAGAATAAGGACGCGGAGAAGGCATTCTTCGAAGCCCTTTCCGTCAATCGCAAACTTGCCGCCGCTGATCCCAAGACTTATTCGAAAGAAGTCGCCACCACCTTGAATAATCTCGCGGCTTTTTACGCTGACATCGACCGGATTAACGATGCAAAGGCTTGTTGCGACGAGGCGGAACAGATCCTTGGACCCATGGTGAGCGTGGACCCACAAGTCTCGGGTGAACTCCTTGCCAAGGGCCTGTGGACCCGAGCGTTGCTGTCGGAGCGGCTCGGAGAGTCTGCCGCCGAAGCCTGCCGATTTGCTCGCCGCGCGCTCGACGCCGCAGCCACCGAAGGCACGAAGCAAGGCCTGCGAGCTCTCGTCGAGGGACTTTGCGCCGAACCGCCCGGAAAAGAAAATCCGCCCGGCGACGTTCATGCTGCTGAGACAAAGCAAGAGATTGTTGCGGGAGGCTCGACCCCCGGTGCCCCTCCGCCCTCCAGTTAAACAAGGGCTTCACTGCTGCTAAAATATGGAGACACCTATTGGGATTCGGAGTCGTGGTTAATAAGTAACTGCTCGCTTACGGAAAGAGATCAAATCTACCTGCGAGCAAAGCCTGACTTTAATACCGGAGCGAAAGAAAATCTCTTCTGTTCTGCTCCTCCCCCAAACTTATCGGTGCTGTAACCGCCGGTCGGGTTAGCGATTATTTTTGCCCCGTGGGTCCTGCGGCGCAACCGTCCCGCGAACAGCGTTGTAGACGTCCTTCGGATCAGATGGCTGTCCTGCAACCCTCCAGTTTTTAGGCAGAGAGCCCATTCTCCAATTGGCAAGGCGTTCCCTCCTCTCACCCCGTCGCTTGGCCAAGGACATAACGGCAACGGTTTTTCCCTGGTAGTGGGACCACTACGCAAATCACATAGTTAAGCATGGGTAGCCTCGTCGAAAGTTACCCTATTTCAGAGAGAAACTGCGAAGGATGAACGGGTTTCTGGAGTAAGCGGAAGTCGTAACCCTGAGCACGGGCACTTTCCAATAGATCCAAAGTGGCAGCCTGTCCCGAAAAGAGCAGGATCTTGCAATCGGGATATTGTGCTCTCATTTGGATTGCCAAATCAATCCCAGAAATACCCGGCATCGCGACGTCCGAAATGATCAGATCGGGCGATTCTGAGCGAGCAGCAGCGAGCGCCTCCAGCGGAGAGGTAAAGAATCTCGCTGAAAAGCCATTCATCTGTAATATGGCGGCGAGACTGGACGCGATGACAGCTTCATCATCGACGACAAAAATGCATGAGCTTGAACGAGGAGACACGTGGGGCCTCTTTCGTGAATTTCTCCGTGTACGGCAGGGGAGCGAAGAAGTTATCTGGAGGTAGTGATGTTCCTCGGGCTGACCCGAATTCTGTTCGCTATTGCTCACACCTCCGGGTCGTCAGACTGGGCCGATGTAAGTGTCAGTCTCTCGTCGTAGTGGCGGGTGAAGACTAACCGCTCTTGCTCGGGCAGGAGGAGGATCGCTTCCGGTAACCACTCCCGCAGTTCGGCATAGTGCAAACGAGGGAGCGTTTCTTCGGAGTGATCCGGCAAACAAACTGGCGTCATCTTGGTGTACCCCCTCCTTAGATAGACGATTCACCGGTTTGAAGCGAGGGTATCGTTACCAGTGTTGCTTATCAGAAACGCGCACAACGGCTTCCGGGCCTGGCATAGCAGGTGGCCGATCGTGTCGAACGCGACGAGACACTAAACAGACTGGTTGGAACCGACAACTCCGGACGTCGTATGCGAAATTGGGGCGCCGCTAGGTGATCATTGCCCTCAGGAGGGCCTGGCTGGCGTTTAGGAAACTTCGGGGTAGAGTAATGCGGCGAAACGGGGATCATCGGCCATGGCCTTGAAATCTGAATCTTTGCGCGCCTGGATCCGGTTGCAAGGGCTCAATTCGATCGCCTTGGCGAGATGTTTGAGGCAGGAGTCAGCTAACCCGGTCATGCTTTCGAAGATAGCCAGACCGTAGTAGGCGTAGTCAGCCCCCGGGTTGGTTATGAGGATTCCCCAGAACTGATCCCGGGCCTCTTCATAGAAGCCGGTATTCAACAGGGAAATGGCGTAATCGTACTGCTCCTCTGGGCTGTCAAACGAAAGACCGCTTTGTTGTCCACGGCGTTGGCAAGCCGCGAGGTACATCCGTGCCCGCTCCAGAATCTCCACCGGACCGTCCTGGCTGAGCTGCTCAAAGACCTGCCTCGCCTTGTCGTACTTGCCTTCGTGCATCCACTGCAGCGCGGTCTGGTACTCGTTCAGAGACTTCTGGTGTGAAGCATTGTTCATAGGGAGCGCCTTTGTCCTCGATGGTACGAGGATTGCGCCGGGCGGGTTACGGCGTGTCTCCTCTTCACCAAGAAGGTTGGACTTACCAAGGGCAGGCAAGTGTCAGCGGAATGTAACCGAGTCGTCATTTGTTTGTCTTGTGTTTCGTACCGGGAAAACGAAGACACACCATGTGTGATCATTTGGCACGGGAGAAACAGCTCTTGGCGCGGGGGATCGAGATTCGTTTCGGATCTGGTACGCACCCGGGACACCATCTGCGTAACTATCAGTTAGAAGCTTCTTAACAAATACTTTCGGATCTGTATCCGAAGGAGCGGCAGCCCGGGGAGTAGCTGGTTTGCACGGCTCGCACTTCTTTTGAGCTTCGGTTTGTCCAGCATTGCCCGTAGCACCAACCCTCGGACTCAATAAGCAAGTCGGCGCCTTGCTGTCACGGCCCGGCTGGGACCTTGTCGTTGAAACAGTAGAGGCAGAAGACCTTCATCAAACAAGCCTGACAAGTGATTCAGCTTTATCGCGTCGCATGACAATTGAAATCCGCTTCGAGCACCTGGCCGGTCGGGGTAGGCCGCATCTGCTGTACCTGGTTCAGGGCGTCGAGGCACGACTTGTCAAGATCGGTTGACCCCGATGGTGTCTTCACCATCGCGTCGTAAACTCGTCCGTCCGCCGCAATGTCGAAGCTCATTGGGGTGAGCGCGCCTCCAGGTACACCGGCAGGGATGACCCAATGAGCCTTCATCGCGCGCAGTGCCTGGTCTTCATATTCATCGACACTCTGCTGGAACACAGGAGCAGCCGGCGGTGCCGGGGTGATGTTGGCCGCATTGATCACCGACATGGTTGCTTGTTGTCGTTCGTTTGATGGTTGTGGGCTGTAGGTTGGACCGGGCGCTTCATTCTCAACCGGCGCGGCATGGAAGATGCAATCATCGAGTGTGGGGCTGTCGACGATCATCAGGCCGCCGCTGCAGAGCACGGTGACCTCTTCCCCCTTTGACAGCTCTCCGGCGCGGCCGACCTCCGAGGGTCAAGGCTGGCATGTACCCACATGAACATGTTCGAGGTTCCGAGCATGAGGTAGGCCTTGTCGGTGAAGTCCTTGTTGACACTCGTGACCATTCCCGTAACCAGCACACGCCTACCACGGTACTTCTGATCCGCAGCGACTTCGTTCCTTTGATAATCGAGGAACAACTGCTCCGCCTGTACCGGAAGCGCGCGGAGTTTTATTTGGGTGACCGGGGTTGCGCCTTCGGTGGCACTGGTAACGTTCCGGGCGCTGGGCGAGTGGATCCCCACAAGGACTCCAAAAACCATAAAGCCGAAGGTCAGAGCCACGACGCCAATCAAGGCAAAAAAAGTCTTCATATCATTGAATCTTTCTGCTTCTACGTTGATGAAGGATGGGTGATTCCCATCTTCGGTTTGGGCTGGATTGTAGCTGGTGACCGCGCCAGACCGAAGACCCTTCTATGGCCGTTGCAGCTTAGCAACTAATTACTTCGCGGTGACCAACTGAGGGGCTTCGCCTGGCCATTTCTTCTATCGAGAAGATCGTTCAGATGCGCCTGTTGGGTCGTAACCATGAGCCGACCTCGCGAGACGCAAAGCGAAAGGTTCTGCTGCGCTTTCCCGCTCCGAAAACGCTGCAGTGAAGGCGTCAAACGAATCGATGCATTTCTCAGCCCATCCTCGTACACGAGACGGCAGGATTAGGATCGGCTGCCTTTGTGGTACGTGTTGCAAATCGTATGTGTCGGTAGCGGATGGGATCGGGAGTCGTACCCATCTTGGGCCTTACTTGATTTCGGCGGCACTTTGTGCCCTGGCATCGTTGTTGGAGGAATTCTTCGATCGTCGCTGGGGTTGGAGAGCCGGGCACGGAGGTGCAGCACGGCAGAAGCGTGGATTTGCGATACTCGGGATTCCACGACACCGATGACAATTCCAATCTCTTTCATGGTGACCTCTTCGTAGTAGTAGAGGGTCATGACCAGACGCTCGCGTTCGGGCAGGCAGTCGATCGCATTGGTCAGACAATCCCGCATCTCCCCTTCCAGGTAGCGGAAGAGAGGATCTTCTTCGGGCCGACTCGGTACGCAGACTAACTCTTCTTCACGTGAATCTTCTGCAGCGCGCAGGGCATGCAGGGTGCCAATTTCAAGTCCCTTGAGGTCCCCTAGCAACTGCTGGTAAGCGGCCAGAGGTATGTTTAGTTTCTGAGCGATCTCGATGTCAGTCGGGGAACGGCTCAACTGGCCTATCAGCGTCTGGATTGCCTGCTCGACGGCCCGGCCCTTGTGCCTCAATACGCGAGGACTCCAATCGAGCGTCCGCAGACTGTCGAGAATTGCTCCCCGTATACGAAACTGCGCATACGTGCGGAATAGAACTTGCTTGGATGGATCGAACCTCCCGAAGGCATCGAGCAGCCCTAATACTCCGGCGCTGTAGAGGTCTTCGATGGGCATGTGTTGAGGTAGTCGCTCATGAATGCGCCGCGCGATAAACCGCACGATAGGCAGATGCTCGACCATGACTCGTTGCTGTTCGGCCGTAAGAAGATCGCGTGTTCCCGGAGGGAGTACCCTTGCAGATGGATCGCTCGGTGGTTTGTACTCCGGGCTGCCGGGTAAGTCGGACTTCGTGAGGGAAACCGTCGGATCTGATAAATCCGGCTGCAGTGGGGCCCAGGAACCTTTCGTTAAATGCGTCATCTTCACACTCGCCGTGATGCGTTGGCCAAACCGGAGCATGGGTAACCTACCGCCTTCCGACCCTTCGGGGGCTGGTCGCGGCGGCTGCTACATACTGGACGTCAACTCGTATACAGGGTTCATCGACACTTTTTATGCGTAACGTTAATGATCGAAAATCGGGCGATCCGCTGGAAGAAGTGATCCATTCTGCTGGCCATCTCACCGGCCTCCTTCGATAACATCGGTCTTCCTATGCATAAAAGCAAGCCAACTACGACGGGCACAGAAATCAACAAGTCTCTGGCGAATCGTCCCGACATCAGCCGATACCGAGATCAACTATGGTCAGGAGGTTCACCATCGTTTCGGCACAGCAACCGGACTTGCTGTGCCGCCTCTTCCTTTTTCACACAATCTATCTGGCCAACCTGAACACCCTCACAGCTGAAAAGATTAAGGATGCTTCACGGCGCTTTTAGCTTGCAGGTATGCCAATTTGGCCCGGTTGATCGGTAATGACTCCGGCACATCCGGAGCAACTCCATCGGGTCCATACCGAGCGTCGCCACCAGCCGGTAGACGTCCGTCCCTGGTCGCGCACAGAGCGCCGATGCGCTTCGAGAATGTGCAGGCCGCGGGGGCTTGCGGGGACTCAGATGTGTTTCCAGGAACGCCGGGCCAGGATCCTCTTTATGTTTGATGTGGACATGCCGAAGCGCTCGGCCAACGCACTCTGAGTAACGTTGCCCTTTGCGTAGAGCTTGCGGATCAGGAGCACTTGCTTGGAGGTGACGCGAGCCAGGTGAGAAGCCTGCCCTGATCCCCAACGGCGTGATAGTATTTCAGCCTTGGTGGGGTTGTGTCTCACGGCAACATTATGGCAGCAAGCTGATCATTTGCCAGGTTTACCCGCCGTGCTCCAACGTCGTAGCGTTCTTCTCGTGCGCTCCGATGCTTTCGTCGCCTGGGCCGATGAGTCTGCCCTAACCATCAGCGAGCTTCTTAGGCCGCGTCGCGATGGTACTTTGAAGCCGAAGAGGCGTAATCCCAAATCGTGCCCTGCCCTGTGGGGCACGGCAAACTGCTGCATTCGACGGTAGACCAATGAAGGTAGTAGTTCTGCCCCTTACCGCTTGATGGCGATGGCCGAAGTGTCGCAGTGTGTGTTTCAGGAGAGGGATCAATGAAAATCAGACTATTTTCGATGATGTTCACCTTGGCCTTGGCGATGGTGGTACCCAGTCCGCTGGTCGCACAAGTCTACGAAACTATAAGCAACAAATTGAGCGACAAGTGTCTGGAGCCTCTGTCCACGGTCGCCGGCGCGGCCATCGTGATTCAACCCTGTAGCAATCTACCTATTCAGCAGTGGACGGAAGTGAACGTGAAATCCCCCTACGTACACTACATGAACCAGCTCACTAAATATGTGTCTGGACGCGCGCGGCGGCGCGCAGAACCACACTCCCGTCCAGTTGTCGCCTTGTGATCAAATATCAAACGAGTATTGGGTACCCAATAAGACCTCTAACGTCAACTCGCCGGTATTGACCTCGGGTGTGGCGAATTCCTACCCTAAATTTTGCCTTGACCTGCCGTTCGGGCTAACCAATGCCGGGATAACGTTGCAAATTTATGAGTGCAACGGAACCCCAGCTCAGCAGTGGACCTGGGCTGGCTCACTCTAAGGAGTGGGGAGCAGGGGGACAAGACCCGTCCCATGGCTGGGCTCCATGAGCAGGTTGGGGCCGCCGGACAAGAAGGAGCGATGAAGGCGACATGCCGATAAGCAACGACAAGAAGAGGGGAGCCCAAGAGCTATTCTGCACCGCAGGAACAAAGGAACAACAAAGGCCGGGGCAGGGTTCGAGACCACGGCTCTTCCCCTTTTTTGCGGCTCCCTCACTTAGCCGCCAGGTCTTTCCTGATCTCCTCAGCCAGCTTCCCCAGGTACGAGATACCCGCGCGGGCGCAAGTTGGTCGCGGTTGAGCCCATGGGGTGATGGCGGTCAAGCTGATGGTGGTTCCTCTCGTGTGCCCTTCTCGTCGTTGCTCCGGTTGAGCCGAGAGTCGATGACCTGCAGTGCGTAATACGCTGGATCTTCGGCGCCAAGCTGTTTCTGCTGAAAGCCGTAGAGAGCTGATCGGAATATGACTCCAGTGCGCGTCGCGCTTAGTCTGCTCACGTCAACAGTGTCTCGTCGCCCAGCAAATTCCTTCGGTCAGGCGGATTCATTATGTCAATCGAATGGCCACAAAGGTGACACGACCTATCGCTTCTATTTCTTTTCGGTACCTCCATCGCCGGCTGGAAGCGGGTGACAGGGGGTGGGGTATGAGCGTCAGCCAATCGGAGTCGCGGTCCAATTCGCACCAGCCGCAGACATAGGTGTCCCGGGTGGTTAAGAAATAGATGGGTCGCTGAAACTCATGCGTCCAGTCCCTGCGGCGCGAGATGGCGCGCACGGTCGCGTTTGCCAATGATACCTCGCCTGTAGGGCGCCAGGGCGGAGTTGTTCTCTGCTGCAAGGAGTGTGGTCTCGTCCGGCGGCTGGTCGAGACCGAGCGCGTCCGGAAGTAAATACTTGGCCTGCGCTTCCTGCGGCCCGTCGGTCAACAGCATGGTTGCATTGGGACTGGAAAGTTGGCGCAGGGACATGGGTTGGGCATTTCCCGGATAAATGGAGCGTAACAGGTGCTCGATGGGCGGATTGTAGATGTCGGCCAGAACAATGAGCTTGTTGACGATCAGCTCATGCTCTTCCCGTTCCAGACGGTCCAGCCAGCTGGCAGAGACCTGGTAGTTGCCCTTCTCCTGGGCGAAACGTAGGCTGCGCTCTTCGACTTCGCGCAGAGAGAGTTGCCACTGCCGGCGAATTGTACGAAGCCTTACACCGATCCCCCGCGCCAAGTATTTTGTCATTTTACTCTGCCTCCTGGCAGCTTATGTAGGCTCATATATTTGCCACGGGGCTATACGACAGTGCAACGTCTCTTTTGACGAGAGATATGTTGGAACAGTCTTACCGGATCGCGTCTCGGCGTCTGGTCGCGTCGGATGGATTCCTTGTCGTCGTCCTGCCAGTTGCGGCTCTAATTGCAGTGTAGGCCGGCCGGCCCCCGGGCACGCGAGAGGTTTTGCCGGAAGTGCGCTCGACCGGCTCACACATCCACGTCCCCTTCTTGGAGATGAACCGTGCAGCTAACACCTCAGCGTCGCAAACGCAGCTCGCAGGCGTAGGTTCACCCTTGACCACTATGCCCGCAGGATCTTTAAGCGGAGCCAGGGCATCGAGCCCACACTGGGCCTGGTGGTCAAACTCGGTTCTCTCTGCGCCTTCGCATACACAATAGGCTTGCAGCCATCCACGTGCTTGGAGTATGCAAAGCATATTGCGTTGTCTAACCGTCGCTAGGAAATACTTCTCTCTCCTTCGCTTACCGCAAGCATTGAAGCGTCTGCCATGAGCCTTTCCCGTACCTCACCCCGCATTGCCAATGGCCGCTGGTCCAGCCATGATTGCCAAAAGCCTGGAGATCAAGGGAGAAGTGATATGTTCCGACTGGTTATACATCGACGGAAAGGTCGAGGTCTCAATCAGCCAACCTGGAGACAGGGTCACCGTTAGCCGCGATGCACAAGTGGCGGCGAACATCTCTGCTCGTGAAGTGGTGGTTCTGGGCAAGGTACGCGGTAACATCGATGCCAGCGACCGTGTAGACATGCGCAGTGAAAGTTCCTTGATCGGGGATGTGATTACGCAGCGCATCAGTATTGGGGAAGGCGCCTTCTTCAATGGCAGCATGGAGATCGGCGAGTCGGCCCGGCGAATAGATGGCCAAAAGCCATAGCCGCGTCTCTTCGGTCTTCTTGTGTGGCCTTTCCAGACCGGACGGCGACCGGTCTGGCGTTCTTGCCCACTGTGGCAAACCACACGTCGCCATCGTGGCGATGGCTGATCGCGTAAAGCCATTGGACGGTGCCGGGCACATGTACCGTTGCAACTCCTGGCCATGGCCACATCAACCCTTCTCTTGTTCCTCTGGCGTGCGACCGAGAATGAATAATATCGGCGGCTTATCTTCGCTCGTGCCCACAATTATCTGCTGAGCTCCTATAACTCGCGAACGAGATCCGTTGAAACAGTCATTCGTGATTCCGGCCCAGACGCGCACTTGCTGATAGCGTCGTGTATGTTCCCGATACGCAACAAACGCGGCGACCTTTCGCGTTCTCAGGGCAGATGGTTGTAAGTTGCGGTGGATATAAGGGTGGAACAGGGTGATTCCGTGCGGCAGGTTTTGATTTCTGCAACTCTATGGTGACCCTCCTCCGCCAGCCTTGCGATGGCATTCCTGCGCCATGGCTGTAATGTTTCCGCCCTATGACCGCCTGGCCATCCACTTCATTTTGTCACGGGAATCGGTTCGATTTACCCCTATCAAAGTGCGTCGATTGGCCTGCTCCGGGCTGCTATACGTGCATCAAAGCCTACACTCATTGTGCATTGTGATGACATTGCAGTCTGGCAGCTGCACGCGTTGCACGCAAGCGAAGCCGACTTGCGGCCCCTGATTGAACTTTCGTTAGGCGCCGCAGAGGCATACCCGGCAATTCAACAACGTGGCAGTTCGTAAAGCTGGATCCTGGGCGGGAGGGAACTGTGGGGATGAGTCTCTCCCCAGAGGCATAGTTTTAACTCCGCACCCAAAACGATGAAGGCATGGATGGCATGGAAGCGGTTTCTGATCAATCGCCATTTTTTGCTTTGTGGGCATGGCAGACGCGAACGATCTGAAATGACGATCCAGCAGTTCATCCGGCCAGCCGGCAACCACTATGCCTGGCGCGGAGAGGTTCTGGCTTCCAGCACTGTTAAGGTGCTGGTCTCACAAGCGCCTACAGGCGCAGCCAATGTAGTCCAGGCGCTGAAAAACAACGAAATTGAAGATGCAGTCCGGCTGCTGGCCCGGAGGTTACAACTAAGCGGGTTTCACGGCCTGGACTTCGTCATCGAAGAAGATACTGACGTAGCCTACCTGGTTGAGCTAAATCCCCGCGCCACGCAGTTGGGTCACCTGAACCTATCCGCACACGGCGACCTGGCCGGAGTGATGGCCCGAAAGCTCAAAAATGAATCACCGGACAGGATCGCTTCCGAAAATCAGCTTCGGAACCGTGCTATCGCGTTCTTCCCACACGCATTTAAGTCAGATCCCGGAAGTGCATATCTGCATCAGGGATATCACGATGTTCCCTGGGACGAGCCTGCCCTTGTGCGTGCATTGCTGTGCGATCCCTGGCCAGAGCGGCAGTGGCAGAGCCGTATCTTCTACCACTATTTAGGGTTCCGGAAAAAGCTCGATGCCGATAAATCTGGGTCTCTTTTCGTGCCCCATTTCTTCCATCCCAGCACGAACCGGCGCATGTATATTACTGAGCAGCGGTTTGGCTGGTAACAACAGGCAAGCGCCTTGGACCAGCGAACCCTCTTGCGTAGTTGCGTTCATATGTTGCCGCTGATCCGCTGTTGAGCGTAAACTCCGGCTCCAGTAATCGATGCAGCTTTGAGAAGTCTGAGAAGGAGACCGTCTTTAAAACATAAACCGTACTTAATGTTGATTTCAGAATGATAAAACCCATTTTTGCGACGCTGCGGGTATGAAATACGGAGCATTGCAGAAGGCACTTTGCGGCAGAACAGCACGTCACTGATCCCACATACAAGATCGGCTCAGATTGACTCGCGCAGGATAGGCTCTGTAATCCTGGCGGCCAATGGGCCTACGGGGCAGTTGTGAGCAGAAGGCGGATTCCTAGTGCAAGGTCACGAGTGCATTTTTCCCCCCTTATGTGCTTCGAGTGTGAGCCGCCCTTCGTCGGAGGCCAGGGTGACGCCTCCTCACCCATTGGTGCCCGCTCGATCCACTCCCTTTCTTTCGCCCGATGCCGAGATACCGGTATGAAGACCTTCCTTGCCTCCCTGGTCGCGCTGGTCATGCTCAGTTCGCGCGCCTACGCGGAGCCCAACTCATTGTCATCCCTCCCCAGTGCCCCAAAACCGGCGGCGGTGAAGTCGCACCTCTTCGGGACAGTCGACTGGACGCTGGCCGGGTCGGTGGTGGTGGCCAGGGCGCTCGACTGGACATCTACCGAAGAGTGCTTGCGCCGTCCGTGGTGTCGCGAGGTTGAGCTGCCGACTGTGCTGGTCAAGAACAAGGTTGGGTTCGCGGCCTTTGAGGCAGGGACGAGTGGGCTCAGCATCCTGGCCCAATATGAGATGACGCGGCGTGGTCACAGGCGGTTGGCTCGATTGGGCCAGAGTATAGACGTGGGGTCCATCGCGTACTCAGTCTCGCACAACTACCGAAACGATCGGACCCGGCGGTGATGGAGGGAGGCCGGAAACTACGCGCCAGGAGGCTCTGTGGGGCGTCGGTGAGCGGGCGGAGTAGGCAAAGCATCACTCTATTTCTATTGGGGCGCGGTCATGGTTCAACCAGGTTGAACGCACTGACAGCATCACCCACCTGCCAGCTATAAACGACATGTCCACCGGGCCAACCAGTCTGAGCCCGTTTTGCAGGTGGTCCATAAAGGGTCTGTGGCCTTCGGTCCGCATAGGGCAGAGAGGAGTGCATACATCGTGGCCAAGTCGGCCCTGGACTGTTCTGAGGCCAAAGTTCAAAGATTCATCACTCCTCTTAAACGTGAAAGCCTTCGGCTCTGGCGCGTCGCTCAAGGAAGGCGAGATCGTTGGCGACCAAGGAGGCGATCTTCGAAGGACAAGCGTCGTTCTGACCCATGCCATTGAATCGGATCTCGCTGTCAGGGCGGCCGCGCTGGCTTTCGCAGCCGCAGTCAACAAGGAGGTCCCGGACTCCGCCGACAAAAGCGCCGCCATCAGGATGATCCGCGAGGCCGCCATGAGCGCCAACGCGCGATCGCTTGCCAAGGGAGGTAAGCATGAGCATCATCTACTCCGTACACGAGAACCCTGGCAGATGGTTCCCTGTTTCGCTCGACGAGGTTCGCAGTATTAAGCTCGATTTCGAGCGTCGCGGGATCCCCATCGATCCTGAGTGGTCTGAGCTGTTATTCACCGCCACAGACACAGGGCTCGACCACGCGGCCCTGGCTGGTGCGCTGCCTCGCCCGGTGGCCGTGCTGAACATCGGCGGCGTAGCGAACGTGACTTGGATCGGTGCCGACGGGACACTGCTGGCGTGCGACACCGGCCCGGGCAACGGGCCGTTGGATGACTGGGTGGCGCAGCGCACTGGGGCGGCGTTTGATGCCGACGGTGCCCTGGCGCGAGGCGGCGTGGTGGATCAGGCGGTGCTCGGCCGGCTGCTGGCCGATCCGTATTTCACTCGCCCCGCGCCCAAATCGCTGGACCGGCTGGATTTCGCCAACACCCTGGCAGCCAGCGGGTTGGCGGCGCTATCGCCGGCGGATGGCGCGGCGACGCTGGTGGCGTTCACCGCCGCCGCGGTCGCCGCGACCAGGCTGCCGGCAGCACCACTGCGCTGGCTGGTCGGCGGAGGCGGCCGGCACAATCCGGCGATCATGGCTGCGTTGCGTGGGGCGCTCGGTGCGCCGGTCGATCCGGTCGAAGCTGTCGGCTGGGATGGCGATGCGCTGGAGGCACAGTGCTTCGGTTTCCTTGCGGCCCGCGTCGGGGCCGGTGCGCCGTTGAGCTTTCCAGGCACGACCGGGGTGCCCAAGCCATTGCGGGGCGGGCAGATCGCCGAACCGTGACGGTGGCGGGCCGCGCCGTTCCCCGCTTCGCCGCCTTCCCCCCTGCGCCCAATGTGCTAAAGGCGGCCGCCCCATGCGCCATTTCCTGGACTTCGAAAAGCCGATCGCCGAGCTGGAGGGCAAGATCGAGGAACTCCGGCGCATGTCGGAACCCGACGGGATCAATATCGCCGAGGAGGTGGCGCGGCTGACCGACAAAGTCCGACCGCCAGTTGCGCGCGACCTACGCCAAGCTGACGCCCTGGCAGAAGACCCAGGTGGCGCGCCATCCCGAGCGGCCCAAGGCGATGACCTACATCACCGCGTTGATCACCGAATTCACCCCGTTGGCGGGCGACCGCGCGTTCGCCGACGATGCCGCGGTGATCGGCGGGATGGGCCGGTTTCGTGGCCGCTCGGTGGTCGTGCTGGGCACCGAGAAGGGCTCCGACACCGAAACCCGCGTGCAAGCACAATTTCGGCATGGCGCGGCCCGAGGGCTATCGCAAGGCGCGCCGCCTGATCGAGCTGGCCGGTCGGTTCGGCCTGCCGTTGCTGACATTCGTCGATACTGCCGGCGCCTATCCCGGGATCGATGCCGAGGCGCGCGGCCAGGCCGAGGCGATCGCGCGGTCGATCGAGGCGTGCCTGGAGGCTCCGGTGCCGGTCGTCGCGACCATTATCGGCGAGGGCGGCTCCGGCGGGGCGATCGCGCTCGGCGCCGGTGACCGGGTGCTGATGCTGGAGCACTGCGGTCTATTCGGTGATCTCGCCCGAAGGTTGCGCGTCGATTCTGTGGCGCGACCCGGCACAGGCGGCGACGGCGGCCGAGGCGTTGCGGCTGACCGCCGACGACCTGAAGCGAATGCGGCTGATCGATACGGTGATTGCCGAGCCGCTGGGCGGTGCGCAACGCGACCCGGCGGCCACGGTCGCCGCCGTTGGTGACGCGCTGGCCGCCGCGCTGGACCCGCTGGTGGGGCTGGACGGCGTGGCGCTGCGCACGCGCCGGCAGGAGAAGTTTTTGGAGATGGGCCGCGAAGGGTTGGGGTAGTTCTGGTCCATCGCCTGCCCTCTCTGCGTCATGGCCTGGCGCAAAGATGCCGGCGCTCGCTCCAACGCCGAAGAGGCCCCAACGTCGAGGGCTGCACGTCGAGGGGGATGTCTTTCGCGCCCCACCGCTCTAACCTCCCGCCTGAAAAGCCGTGTTCCAGGCCCGCCCGGAGGTCCGTCCCCATGAACGACATCACCGCCGCCCATCGCCAGCACTTCTACGACCAGCTTGGCCCGCACAGCCTCGCCCCGCTGTGGGAGCGGCTACACACCCTGGTCACTCGGTCGCCCACGACGCCCGCTGTCCCGGTGCTTTGGGACTACGACAACGTCGTGCGCCCCTACCTGATGCAGGCCGGCAGCCTGATCACCGCGAAGGAGGCCGAGCGCCGCGTGCTGATCCTGGAGAACCCGGGCCTGCGCGGGCATACCTCGGTGACCCACGCGCTGTTCGCCGGCATGCAGCTTATTCTGCCCGGCGAGGTCGCGCCGGCGCACCGCCATGCGCAGTCCGCGTTGCGCTTCGTCATCGAGGGCAGCGGCGCCTACACCGCGGTGGAGGGCGAGCGAGCGATGATGGGCCCGGGCGATTTCATCATCACGCCAAGCTGGACCTGGCACGATCACGGCAACGAGGCCGACGCGCCGGTGGTGTGGCTGGACGGGTTGGACATCCCGATCATCCGCCTGCTCGACGTCAGCTTCGCCGAGCCCGCCAATGCCGAGAGCCAGACCGAAACGCGCCCGCCAGGCGATAGCATGGCGCGCTATCGGTGCCAACATGCTGCCGGTGGATTGGAAACCGACGGTGCAAGAGCTCGCCGGTGTTTGCCTATCCGTACGCCCGCACACGCGAGGCGCTCGCGACGTTGGCGCGCAATGGTGACCCCGACCCTTGTCACGGCCACAAGCTACGCTACGCCAACCCAGCCACCGGCGATCACGCCATGCCGACGATCGGCGCTTATATGCAGGTGCTGCCGAAGGGGTTCGCCACCGCGCCGTACCGTTGCACCGACGGCACGGTGTTCGTCGCGGTCGAGGGCACCGGCGAAACGAATGTCGGCGACACCGTGTTCCGCTGGAAGCCGCGCGACGTGTTCGTGGTGCCAAGCTGGCACACGCATCGTCATCGCCCGGACGGCGAGGCCGTACTGTTCAGCTTCTCCGACCGCCCGGTGCAGGAGAAGCTGGGCCTGTGGCGCGAGGAAAGGGGAGGCGCCTGATGCTGGAACTCCGCCCGGGCTGCGAGTGCTGCGACCGTGACCTGCCGCCCGATAGTCTGGATGCGCGCATCTGCTCGTTCGAATGCACCTTCTGCGCGGATTGTGCCGATGGCGTGTTGGGCGGGCGCTGCCCTAACTGCGGGGGTGAGTTGGTGCGCCGGCCGGTGCGTCCCGTTGAGAAATTGGCGCGCTTCCCGGCGTCGGTGGTGCGCAAGGTCAAACCGCAAGGTTGCGTGGGTGGGGCGGTCGCTTGAGCGAAGGACGGGAGATGCGCCGCGAAGACGCGAAGACGCGAAGACGGAGATGAATTCGGCTGCCGCGTGCTCCTGTCGATTTGCTGCTTCGTGCTCTTCGTGTCTTCGTGGTGGATCTTGCTTTCGTGTCACATCCAAGCGAGTCGTGATGGGAAGACTCCCGTAGGTCACCCGATGCAGGAACTATCGAAAGCCGCCGTCGAGGACGCATTCCGCGAACTGGGAGAAATCCTCGCCCGGGCTGGGAAAATGGCAGAGATCGCGGTCTATGGTGGCGCGGCAATACTGCTGCAGTTCGAAGTGACGTTCCGCACCACCGACGTCGATGTGCACGTCGAATCCGGCGACCACGGCGCACTCATGCAGGCCGCGCGGGGTAATTGCTCACCCCCATCAAATTCTGCTTGACACGATCACGGCCGAGTCGGTTCACGAAGCGGCGTGAACCCGGCAATCCTCCAGGCCCTCTCCCGCGATGAACTGATCGCTCTGATCCTTGCGCAGCATGCGCAGATCGAGGCACAGGCGCAGCAGATCAGCGCGCTGACCGCGCGCATCGCGGAACTGGAGGCCAAGCTCGCGACGCCGCCGAAGACGCCGGACAACTCCAGCCTGCCGCCCTCGAAGGGGCAGAAGCCGAACCTGCCCGATCGCGCCAACAAGCCACCCCGCCGCAGCCGCCCCGGGGTGGCCCGAGCGCTGAGCGAGCATCCCGACAGGACCATCGAGGCCACGCTTGTCGCCTGTCCACACTGCGAGCACGCCCTCGGCCCGGCCGATCAACCGGAGATCCATGCCTACGACCACATCGACCTGCCGCCGATCCACCCGTTCGTTACCCGGATCAACCGTCATAGCGGTGTCTGCCCCTGTTGCCGCAGGCACGTCGCGGCACCGGCGCCGGAAGGGCTTGAGCCCGGCTCACCGTTTGGACCAGGGCTGTGCGCGCTGATCCTGCATCTTCATATCACCCAGGCAATCAGTTTCGAGCGTCTGGCCCGTCTGATGGGCGAAGTGTTCGGCCTGACGATCAGCGAGGGTGCGATCGCCAACATCCTGGCTCGCGCGCAGGCGCCATTGCTGGCCGCCGCCGCCCCGATGGCGGCCGCGGTGCGCGCCAGTGCCGTGGTGGGTTCGGACGAAACCTCGGCGCGGGTCTGCGGCAAGACATGGTGGCAGTGGGTGCTGCTGAGTTCGACGGCGATCTGCCATATCATCGCCGACACCCGGGCCGCTGAGGTGGTGACCACGTTCCTGCAAGGTGCACGGCCGGAAGTGTGGGTGGCCGATCGGTACGGCGGCCAACTCGGACATGGCGCCGTGCGGCAGATGTGCCTGGCGCATCTGTTGCGCGATGCGAACTATGCCATCGAGGACGGCGACACAGTATTTGCACCTGGCTTCCGGCAGTTGCTGTTGCGGGCGATGGCGATCGGCAAGCGGCGCGACACGCTGAAGGATTCGACGCTGGCGCAATACCACGCTGATCTGGACCGCCGACTGACCCGCCTCCTGTCAGGGCCAACCCCGGCGCACAAACCGGCTCGCCGCCTGTTCCGCGCCATGCGGCGCCACCGCGACGATCTGTTCCTCTTCGTCACCCGCCGCGATGTGCCATATACCAACAATGCCTGCGAACGCGCGCTGCGCCCGTCCGTCATATTCCGTAAGGTGACGAACTGCTTCCGCGCCGAGTGGGGGGCCAAGGTCTACGCGGCGGCAGCAACCGTGATGGCCACCGGACGGTTGCATCGGCTTACCGCGCTCCAAGCCCTCCGCGCCGCGCTCGCCGGCCTGCCGATTATGCAATCAGCGTGAAGCGACCGCCCAGGGGGTGAGCAGTTACCGCGCGGGAAGTTGCCGAACGTCGAGGTTGGTTGCGCTCGTGGCTGAGCGAGGCGGTCACCATGTACCTGGGTGAACCCGGAGGCACGACGCTGTACGGCAGCTACCCGAGCGACGCTCGGGTGGGCCTGCGTGTCTATCTCGCCAAGCCGGACTATCTTTTGGCAATGAAGCTGCGCGCCATGCGGATCGCCAGCCGAGACGAAGACGATGCCGCGCTGCTTGCTCGTGCCAGCAATATCACCACATACGACGCAATGGTCGCGTTGCTGGGCCGATACTTTCCGAAGGAGCCGCTGGACCGCCGTCGCGCTGCCATCGTTCGCCAGTTTGCGGAGAGTTTGAATGCGCCCTCATCCAACAACGTTGGCTGACGCCGTCAGGCTTTATCGCCAGTATGGGGAGGGGCAGGATGGTGTGTTCGCAGTCCTGCTCGATGAGTTCCTCGACGCGTTCTACACCGAGGCCGAGCCGGCACGGCGTCAGGCCATGATCGACGAGGCGCCGCCTCGCATCGGGGAAGAACGGCATGACGCCTATGTCGGTGCGGTGGGCGAACATCTCGCCCGCCGGTGGGGTCTGCAAATCCCGTCATGGACCGGTGCAGAGTGGCGGGAGGTTGCGGAGCCGTGGTTTGTCGGGCGGATGGGCAACGGCTTGTCCGGGCTGCTGTTGGTCGAAAGTCCGATCGCGTTTCGGTCGCGCCGAATTTTTACCGAGGCCGAGCCGCTGCGACGCGCACGGATGCCGGTTGGGTAACGTTTTAGGTGGCGGGGCATTTTACCCGGTATCGCGTCCCTCGCGTCATTGTCAGGACGGACCGAATCACTGGGCGACGAAAGGACATCTTTGCGCGGCACCACCCTCACCCTCGGCGCTTTGCGCCTTGACCTTGGTCCGCTCTTCGCGGCCCAAGCCCACAATCGCGGGAGAGGTGGAAGGTGGGAGCTACAAGTCCTTGACTAGTCGGAGCGCGTCGTAGATCGCGGCGTGGATGTTGCGGCTTGCGACCGCGTCGCCGATGCGGAACAACTGAAACTTTCCTGCCGGATTGCGCACGACTTCCTGCGGCCGGCCGGCAAGCAGCGCGGCGTGATCGACCTCGCCCAGGTTGCACGACAGCGGGCGCAGCGCGTCGTACAATTCGGTCGGCGGCAGCGTGCCGTGCTCGACCACCACCTGGTCGACGATGCGGTCAAACCGTTCCGGGCCATGATCGGAGCCGATCGTCGCACACAGAGCGTTGCCCTCGCGCCGCACCGACAGCAGCCGCGCGTTGATGGTGATCCGTACGCCGAGGCGGTGGAACGCAGCGGCATAGAGCGTGTGGTTCATGCCGCCCATTTCGGGGGCGAAGTATCGCTCGGGCGAGACGATCTCGACCGTGCTGCCGGCCTCGGCCAGCAGCTCGGCTGCCTGCATCGCCGGATGGCCGCCGTTGTCGTCGAACACCA
This sequence comes from uncultured Acidobacteriaceae bacterium, assembly GCA_963785315.1. Lineage (GTDB taxonomy): Bacteria > Acidobacteriota > Terriglobia > Terriglobales > Acidobacteriaceae > PALSA-350. The sequence goes on from CAWAUX010000005.1 coordinate 1,341,986, forward strand.
GCACGCGCGCGGCCGGCGCCACCGTGCCGGACAGGATGTCCCAGGTGGAGACGACAAGATCGTTGCCCGCTGTCAGCACCGACGTGTTCGGCACGCCGCCGGTGGCCAGGATCACCACGTCCGGGCGCCTCGGCCAGCACGTCCGCTGCGCCGGCGTAGCGTGGAAAAGCGCGGGCGAGACGCCGGCGGCTTCGAGTCGCTGCATGCGCCAGTCGACGATGCCGATCAGCTCCTTGCGCCGCGCGCAGCGCGGCAGGCCAGCAGGATCTGCCCGCCCGGGTTGCGCCGCCGCCTCGAACAGCGTCGACGGCGTGGCCGCGCGCGGCGGCGACACGGGCCGCCTCCAGGCCGCCGGGGCCGGCGCCGACCACGACGAATTTTCGCCGCGGCCGTCTGGCTGCGCGCGATGACGTGCGGCATCGTCGCCTCGCGCCCGGTGGCGGCGTTGTGCACGCACACCGCGTCATTGCCTTCGTAGATACGGTCGAGGCAGTAGGTGGCGCCGACGCAGGGGCGGATCTCGGCCTCGCGTCCCTCGGCCAGCAGCCGCGCGATATGCGGCTCGGCGATATGGGCGCGGGTCATGCCGACCATGTCGAGCTTGCCCGCGACGATCGCGTGCCGCGCCGTCGCCACGTCCTGGATGCGCGCGGCGTGGAACACCGGGAAGTTCGTCGCTGCCGCGTATCTCGCCGGCGAAGTCCAGATGCGGCGCGGCGCGCATGCCCATGATCGGGATGATCCGGGTCAGCGCGGCGTCGGTGTCCATGTGGCCGCGGATCACGTTGAGGAAATCGACCTTGCCGCTCGGCCACCAGCCGGCGGGCGATCTCGACACCTTCCGCGCGTGACAGGCCGATCTCCCAGTCCTCGTCGGCCACCAGGCGCACGCCGACGATGAAGCGCGGGTCGGTCGCGCGCGCGGATGGCGTTCAGCACCTGGCGGATGAAGCGCAGCCGGTTGTCGAGGCTGCCGCCGTAGTCGTCGTCGCGCTGGTTGGTGGCGGGCGACCAGAACTGGTCGGGCAGATGGCCGTAGGCGTCGATCTCGATCCCGTCGAGGCCGGCGGCCTCCATGCGCTGCCGCCGCCGTCGGCGTAATCGGCGACGATGCGGGCGATGTCCCAATCTTCCAGCGCTTTGGGGAAGGCGCGATGCGCTGCCTCGCGCACCGGCGACGGCGCCAGGACCGGGCAGCCAGTCGCCTTGTTCCAGACGGTGCGCCGGCCGAGATGGGTGATCTGGATCATCACCGCCGCGCCATGCGCGTGGCAGTCGTCGGCCAGCCGGCGCATCCAGGGTACGATCTCGTCCTTGTAGGCGAGCAGGTTGCCGAACACCGGCGGCGAGTCCGGTGAGACCACCGCCGAGCCCGCGGTCATCGTCAGCGCGATGCCGCCCTTGGCCTTTTCCACGTGATACAGCCGGTAGCGGTCCTTGGGCATGCCGTCCTCGCCGAAGTTCGGCTCGTGCGAGGTGCTCATCAGCCGGTTGCGCAGCGTCAGATGGCGGAGTTGGAATGGTTGCAGCAACGGGTCGGTGGTTGGCGCGGCGGTCATCGACGCTGGTCCTATCGGTTTGGCACGATGATAGCAGCTTTGGTTCCCTGCCTGCCTCGGGACAGGTGCCGCTCGGCCGGTTCGGCTTGGGTGCCAGTCCATGACCGCATTCGTGGCGTCGCGACGAAGCCGGTCACCTGCGACGCGCATGATGACCCCGAGATGTTGCCCTATGCCAACTCGTCGATGGCATCGCGCTTGTCGTCATCCCATAGCTCGCCCGGTATGCCCAGACGCAGCAACAATGCCTTCGCGCGAGCCGGCGTTGCGCGATCCCCGTGCGGTAAATTTGCGCTCCGCCTCGGCCCGCGCCCCGACACGCGCGGCAACGGCTGTGGCCACGAACAGGTTCATGCTGATCCCGGACTCCGCCGCCTGGCGCATGGCGCATGGCGCATGGCGGCGTCTTTCAGATCTTCCGGCAGCCGGAACTGGATTTTCACGTTGCTCATGTTCTGATCCTTTTGACGAGGGGACCGGTCACGGTCGTGATATCAAGGCTGCGGACGAACCACATGAGGGAGCGGCAATGTGATGGGCCGGGTGGTTACGAAGCGTGGACCGTTGTTGGCGCGAATGGTGGTCCAGACGCTGCTCTCGCTGATGGTGATGGGCGCGATCCTGTTTATCGCGGCCGGCGATTGGCGCTGGCCGCAAGCCTGGATTTTTCTGGTTGAGATCGGGGTTTCATCCTTTGCCGTGAGCGCATGGCTATTGCGCCATGATCCGGCGCTGCTGGCGTCTCGTCTAGGGCCGCCATTGCAGCGTGATCAGAAGCAATGGGATCGCATCTTCATGGTCACCCTGCTTGTCGCCTTCGTTGCCTGGATGGCGCTGATCGGCCTCGACGCACGCCGTTTCCGATGGTCGACGGTGCCTGTCTGGGGCCAGGTCGCGGGTGCCGCCCTGGTCGCATTGTGCATGATCCTGTGCTGGCAGGTCTTTCGCTTCAACACGTTTGCCGCGCCGCAAGTGAAGATGCAATCCGAGCGGGCTCAGCGGGTGATTACCGAAGGGCCGTATCGCGTCGTGCGCCATCCAATGTACGCCGGCGGGTCAATGATGTTTATCGGCGCGCCGCTGCTGCTCGGCTCGTGGTGGGGGCTGCTGGCCGCATCGATCCTCATTGTGATCATAAGTGCGCGCATAGTGGGTGAGGAGCGCATGCTGAGACATGAGCTTTTGGGCTACGACGACTACGCGAAACAAGTCAGGTATCGCCTGGTGCCAGGCCTGTGGTGAGACGGTGCGACCCGCGACCGTCCCTGGCCCTACCGGTTTGGCATGGTACATGATTGGGAAACCGGAGCCCGCGAGGCCAGACGGAAAGGAGGTCACCGAATGCTGACCGCAACCGAGATCGAACGCTACGCCACCGACGGCTACCTGCCCGGCCGCCCATTGCTCACACCCGAGGAAACCGAGATCTATCGCGCCGGCTGCGAGCGCGGCTGTGGGCCCGTGGTCAGGGACGGCAACCGCAAGCAATCCACCAACCGGGTCAAACCCTACCTGCTGTTCCCCTGGGCCGCCGCCCTGGTGCGCCACAAGCGTGTGCTGGACTGCGTCGAATCGCTGATCGGCCCCGACATCATGGTGTTCCACACCACGGTCTGGCTGAAGGAACCGTACAGCGAGACCTTCGTCCCCTGGCACCAGGACGCCACCTACTTCGGCCTGGCCCCGTTCGAGCACGTCACCGCCTGGGTCGCGTTGACCAATTCCACGCCAGAAAACGGCTGTGTGCAGATCATCCCGCATTCCCACACGACCGGCCAACGTCCGCACTTCGACCAGCCGGACCCGAAAACCATGCTGTCGCGCGGGCAGACGCTGGCCGATGCGATCGATGAGAGCCGTGCGATCGGGCTGGAACTCGCCGCCGGTGAGGTGTCGTTCCATCACACGTTGGCATTCCATCGCTCCGGCGTGAACCGCACCGGCGAGCGGCGCATCGGCATCGGCGTCAGCTATATCCCGACCCGGGTGCGCCACGTTGGCGACACGCGGTTGTCGGCCACGCTGGTGCGGGGCACCGACAGGCACGGGCATTTCGACCATGAGCCGGCGCCGCTGGCCGACGAGGACGCCGCCGCGTTGCGCGCCCATGCGGACTCCGTGGGGCGATTCTGGAAGGCCTCGGAGAGCATCCCGGCGATGGCGCTGATGCACTGAGGCTAATGCACTGAGTTGGGGCGGGGTGCACAGGTAGACGGCATGATGCCCAGCAAAGCGGCGGCCCAGGTGTGTGACGGCGTCGCGAGAGCTTCTCCCCCTCCTCTTGAGGGCTTGGGCCGCGAAGCGGACCAAGGTGGGGGGAGGGGGTGGACACATACGACGTCCGAGCGCGACCTGTGTACTGACCCCTCCCTCCACCTTGGTCCGCTTCGCGGCCCAAGCCCTCAAGGGGAGGGGGAGAAATTGTCGCGCTGCACCGGCACATTGATTGCATATGAAACTCCCAACCGGGAACACGTCCGTGCACTCGTCAGCGAAGGAGCGGGCAAATGGCGGCCAAACCCTTCCACCTCGGTTGGTTCCTGCAAGGATCGAGCGTCCAGGCCTGGGGTGAACCCTGGACCGGCCATATCGGGCGCAACTGGATGGTGCCCGAACTGTTCATCGACATGGCGCGCAGCCTCGAACGCGCCTGCTTCGATTACATCCTGATCGAGGACTCGTCCTATGTCGGGGAAAGCTTCGGCGGTTCCACCGAGATCTACCTGAAAAACGCCATCGCGGTGCCGCGGCAGGACCCCTCGGTCGTCGCGTCGCTGATGACCGCCGTCACCTCGCGCATCGGCATCGTCCCGACCTTCGGCACCTACGCCTACCCGCCCTACCTGCTGGCGCGGCTGGTCGCCTCGCTGGACCAGGTCTCGTCCGGGCGCATCGGCTGGAACGCGGTGACCGGCAGTTCCGACTTCGCGGCGATGAATTTCGGCCTGCCGGGCATGCCGGAACACGACCTGCGCTACGACATGGCCGACGAATACATGCAGGTGGTGAAAGCGCTGTGGGGTTCCTGGGAGCCCGGCGCCATCATCGCCGACCGGCACAGCGGAGTCCTGGTCGATCCCACCAAGGTGCACGCGGTCAACCATGAGGGCCGTTACTTCAAACCCGCGGCCCGTTGAACTCCGGCCCGGCGCCGCAAGGCCAGCCGGTGATCGCGCAGGCCGGCGGGTCGCCGCGCGGGCGGCAGTTCGCCGCGCAGCACGCCGACACCATCGTCGCCCACACCAAGGGCATCGCCGCGATGAAAGCCTATCGCGACGACGTGCGCGCGCGCATGGCCGCCTGCGGCCGCGATCCGGACAGTTGCAAGGTGCTGTTCCTGGTCGCCCCGATCATCGGCGAGACCGAGGAAGAGGCGCAGCAGAAGAAGCGCCTGCGCGCCGCCCGCGCCGAAGCAACGATCGACGCAGCGGCTGGCGCACCTGGGCAAGGTGACGAACATCGATTTCGGCAAGATGGATCTCGACAAGCCGCTGCCGGCCGATGTCACCACCAACGGCCACCAGCAGACACTGGATGAGTTCCGCGCCAAGGCCGCCGGACGCTCGCTGCGCGAGACCATGGCCGATCACAACGCCACCGAACTGTCCGTCGAGCTGATCGGCACCCCCGACTCCGTCGCCGCCCGCATGGGCGAGGTGATGGAGGAAGCCGGCGGCGACGGCTTCCTGTTCTCGATGCCGAACGTCAACCGCCGCACCCTGGCCGAGATCGAGGACGGCCTGATCCCCGCGTTGCAGGACCGCGGCCTGGTCCGCATCGCCTACGCGCACGCACAGTTCCGCGACAACCTGCTGGAATTCTGATCTCCCCCCGTATGGAGCACCGCCATGTCCCACCGCCCCGTTCTGACCGAGCTTGATCGCCGTGCCTTCCTCGCATTGGGCGCAGCCGCCGGACTGGCCGGCCTGCGCGGCGCACCGGCGCAGGAGGCGGTGAAACTCGCCGGAATACACCTCGATCCCCGACAAGCTGAAAGGCAGCGGCGAGCTGCGCATCGCCGGCTATGGCGGCACCGCGCAGGATGCCCAGCGCAAGGCCTATTACGAGCCGTTCGGCCGCCTGGCCGGCATCAAGGTGCAGGACTTCGCCGGCGCCGACATCAACAAGGTGAAGGCGATGGTCGAGACCGGCAACGTCGAGTGGGACGTGGTGCAGCTCAGCCGCGGCACCGTGCACAGCCTGATGAAGCACGGCGATTATTTCGAGAAGATCGATTACGACCTGGTGGACACAGCGAACATCGACGCGGTGTATCGCTACGACTACGCGCTGGACATGCTGGTCTGGGCCGAGGTGATGGCCTACCGCACCGACGCCTTCAAGGGCGCCGTGCCGGCCGGCTGGGCGGATTTCTGGGACACCAAGAAGTTCCCCGGCGACCGTGCGCTGGGTGGCGCCGGCCCCAGCACGCCGGAGCTGGAATTCGCCCTGATGGCCGCCGGCGTGCCGCCCGACAAGGTGTATCCGATCGACATCGAAAAGGCGTTTGCCAGCTACGACAAGATCAAGGGCAGCGTGGTGAAGTGGTGGGAAACCGGCGCCGTGCCGGTGCAGATGCTGACCGACAAGGAGGTCGTGCTGACCTCGGTGTGGAATGGCCGCATGGCGGCGCTGGAGGCGGCCGGCGTGCCCGCCGCGATCAGCTGGCCGCAGGGGATGCTGAAGCGCGATTGCTGGGCGGTGCCGAAAGGGTCGCCCAACAAGGCGAACGCGATGAAGTTCATCGCGTTCGGCACCATGGCGATCTCGCAGGCGCGGCTGTCCTCGCTGATCCCCTATGGCTCGGTCAACAACAAGTCGGACCAGTATATCGCGCCGAAGCAGCTCGCGGTGCTGCCCAGCTCGCCGGCCATCCGGTCGAAGCTGGTGCCGTACAACTACGGCTGGTGGGCCGACAATCGCGACACGGTGATCGCGCGATGGAACAAGTGGATATTGAGCTGAGCCATGGACGGCACGGGCAGGCGTGATCGCGGGGCAGGGCGCTGCGGTCATCCTGTCCGCGCTGGAGAAGCGATTACGACAGCGTCGGCGCCGTGCGCGGCGTGTCGCTGGATATCCGGTCGGGCGAGTTCCTGACGCTGCTGGGCCCGAGCGGGTCGGGCAAGACCACCACGCTGATGATGATCGCCGGGTTCGAGACGCCGAGTGCCGGCGACATCACGATCGACGGGCGCTCGGTCGTTGGCGCTGCCGCCGCACAAGCGCAACATCGGCATGGTGTTCCAGAACTACGCGCTGTTCCCGCATCTGACGGTGGCGGAGAATATCGGCTTCCCGCTGAAGCAGCGTGGGGTCGACCGCGCCACACGGGCACGCCTGGTGGACGAGAGCCTGGAGCTGGTGCGGCTGCCCGGCTACCAGGCGCGCTATCCGCGGCAGCTGTCCGGCGGCCAGCAGCAGCGCGTCGCGCTGGCCCGTGCGATCGTGTTCCGGCCGCGCCTGTTGCTGATGGACGAGCCGCTGGGCGCGCTGGACAAGCAGTTGCGCGAGAGCCTGCAACTGGAGATGCGGCGGCTGCACGCCGATCTCGGCATTACGTTCATCTACGTCACGCATGACCAGGAAGAAGCGCTGACGATGTCCGACCGCATCGCCGTAATGAACGAGGGGCTGATCGCCCAGGTGGGATCGCCCGAGGACATCTATCGATCGGCCGTGCGACCGGTTCGTTGCGTCGTTCATCGGAGAGTCGAACTTTCTGCCGGGTGTCGTGCGCGGCTTTGAGGACGGGCTGGTTGTCGTCGAATGCGCCGGTGCGACCGTGCGCGCCTACGCGGCATTCCCGCCGGGGGCCGGCGCCGAGGTCACGCTGACGATGCGTCCGGAGCGCATGCGTTTTGTCGATGCGTGCCGCGCCGGACGCGATGCGCCCTAACCGGCTGCGCGCCACCGTGACCGAGGCGGTGTTTGCCGGAGAACGCTGCCGCTATCAGTGCCAAATAGAGGGCGGCCTTTCGATGGTGCTGAAGGAACCATCCGGCGCCGGAATGCGGCGGCACGCGGTGGGCGAGGCGATCGAGATCGCCTGGCCGGTCGCCGATACGATCGTGGTATGACGATACCGGTGCGGACGTCGACAATGCGCAACAATTGGCCGGAGGCAGTGCGGCGTTCACCCCTGATCGCGTGGGCGCGAGCGGCGGCAATCCTGCCAAAGCATTCCGATCGGGCCACCTGGGTGCTGGCATTTCGGCCGGATAGCCTCGGCGCGACGCTTGCGGACCCGGCGGTTTCGGGCGCCGAAGCCGCGTCATTCCAGTTGAATGTGCTTCGCGAACTGCGCGTGCTTCGCGGTGGATCGGGCGGCCGCGGGGATCGCTTGTGAGCACGGCGGTTTCAGTCGAAGCGATGCCGGTGCCGATTGTCCGTGTGCCCGCCCGGCGTGGATTTGGCCCGATGCTGCTGGTCGCGCCGCTGATCGTCTACATGCTGGTGTTCTATGCGTTGCCGGTTGTGGCGATGCTGCTGCGTAGTGTCGATGAGCCGCACTGGTCGATTACCAACTACCAGCAGCTTGCGCACGACTCGGTATTCTTCGAAGTGTTCCGGACGACGCTGCGGACGGCTGGCATCGTCACTGTCGGTGCACTGCTGCTGGGTTATCCGGTCGCGCTGGCGTTGATCCGCCTGCGGCGCGGTCCGGCTGCCGTGGTGCTGATCCTTGTGCTGCTGCCGTTCTGGACCAGCGTGCTGGTGCGCAGCTACGCCTGGATGGTGCTGCTGGGCCGGCATGGGTTGATCAACGAGGCACTGCGGGCTGCTGGCCTGATCGATACGCCGCTGAAGCTGCTGAACACGTCGTTCGCGGTGTACATCGCGATGATCCACATTCTGCTGCCGTACATGATCCTGCCGATTGCCAGCGTGCTGCGGCAGATCGATCCGGCCCTGCCGCGCGCCGCCGCCGGGCTCGGGTGCGACGCCGTTTGGCGCGTTTCCGCCAGGTGATCCTGCCGCTGTCGATGCCGGGTGTCGCCGCGGGCGTGCTGCTGGTGTTCGTGCTGTCGCTTGGTTTCTACATCACGCCGGTGCTGGTCGGTGGACCGCGCGACATGATGCTGTCGATGCTGATCGCACAGCAGGTGGACCTGATCAACTGGCCCTACGCCGCCTGCCTGTCGGCTACGCTGCTGGCTGCGACGCTGGCGATGTTGGCGGTCTTCCAGCGCCTGCCCGGCGTGCGCAACGTGCTGCGATCGGCAACCCGATGACGACCCGCGCAACGGCGCCTGCCGCGATGGGGTTCACGCCATGAGCATCGGGCGCGCTGCGAATGGGGCGTTTGTCACCGCGGTGCTGCTGTTCATGGCGCTGCCGATCCTGATCATCGTGATCTTGTCGTTCTCTTCGGCCAACTATCTGACGTTCCCGCCACCGGCGTTCGGGGTGCGCTGGTATCGCGAATATCTCGGCAGCGAGGAATGGCTGGCGGCGACCTGGCTCAGTTTGTCTATCGCGGGGTCGGTCGTCGTTCTGGCCACCGTCCTGGGTACGCTCGCCGCGCTGGGGTTGGCGCGACTGCCGCCGGCGCTGCGCAACATCGCCGCGGCTTTGATCCTGTCGCCGATGATCGTGCCGGTGATCGTCGTGGCGATCGGTATCTACTACGCCTATTCGCGCTACGGCCTGGTCGGCACGCCGGTCGGGCTTGGTGCTGGCGCACACCTGCCTCGCGGTGCCGTTCGTCGTCACCAGTGTCAGTGCCAGCCTGGCCGGCTTCGATCGTCGGCTGGAGCAGGCGGCACTGTCGCTCGGCGCGACGCCCTGGGGTACGTTCCGGCAGGTGACGCTGCCGCTGATCCGGCCGGGTGTTCTGGTGGGCGCGCTGTTCGCGTTCATCACCTCGTTCGATGAACTGATCGTTGCGCTGTTCTTGTCCGGTTCGGGTGCGGTGACCCTGCCGCGGCGCATGTGGGACGATCTGCGGTTCGAAATCGATCCGACGATCGCCGCGGTCTCGACCTTGACCATCGTGTTGACCGCGTCGTTGCTGGCCATGGTGCATCTGGCGCGGCAGCGCGGCCGGCGGATAAACCTGCCGTGAAGCAGATTCTTCTAGTGTTTACATCGTAAGTTGCTAGGATCAATCAATGGTTTTGCGTCGGGCCATCGCGCGAACCGAATATCCGGGGGCTGACATGATAAGACTGGCGACCCTGACCGGGGCAGTGGGTTTGCTTTTCGCCGTGGCGTTCGCGGGACTGCCGGCGAAGGCTCAGGACTCGCAACTCGACGTTGTGCTGAAACGGGACAAGCTGATCGTCGGAACGTACAGCACATCGCCGCCACTGGCCTATGTCGACGACAACGGCAACCTGGTTGGGTTCGAGATCGATATGGCTCATCAGATCGCCAAGGACCTGCTGGGCGATGCGAACAAGGTCGAGTTCGTCGTGATGCAGTCGGACGGCCGCTTCCCCGCGGCGCTATCGGGCAAGATCGATTTCGGCATGTGTTCGACCACGATCACACCCGACCGGGCGATACGGATCGCCTTCACCTATCCGTACATCGACAGTGGTTCGACGATGCTGGCCCGCAAGGACGCCAACATCACCAAGATCGCGCAGCTGAACGATCCGAAATACACCTACGCCATCCTGAATGTGCCGCCGGCCATCGCGCGCACCAAGGAAGTGCTGCCGAAGGTGACACAGCTTTTGCTGGATAGTCCGTCGGCGCTGTTCCTGGCGGTGAAGACCGGGCGCGCGACCGTGTTCTCGATCGACAAGCCGATCGCGGATTTTTATGCGGGGGAGAACGACGACCTGGTGCGGGTCGATACCACCGGCACGGCGCTGGCCTATGTCAACAACGATTCGATCTTCTTGAAGCCGGGCGATTTCAAGTGGTGGCTGTACCTCGATACCTATGTGCGGGAACTGCGGTTCGGCACCCGCTACGAGCAATATACCGCGTGGTATCATAAGTGGCTGCACAAGGACCCGCCGCCGCAGCGCCCGTATGACGTGAACCTGCACTAGCCGACACGGCTTATGTCGGAGGATCTGCATTTCATGGTCCGCCTGATGCCGGCGCTGCTGCAAGGCGCCGTCATCACGGTGGAACTGGCGATCCTGACATTCGTGATCTGCCTGGTCTGGGGTTTGCTGGTCGCCCTGGCGCAATCCAGCCGAGGGGCGCTGTCGTGGCTCGCCGGCGGCTACGTACAGGCGGTGCGCAACACCCCGCTGCTGATCCAACTCTACATCATCTATTTCGGCTTCTCGATGGTCGGCTTCGGACTGTCCGGTTTCATGTCCGGCCTGTTGGCGCTGTGCATCCAGAACGGCGGCTATGTCGCCGAGATCTATCGCGGCGGGCTGCAATCGGTCAGCGCGCGCCAGTACGAGGCCGGGCGCGCGCTGGGGATGCGGCGCTGGACGCTGTACACCACGGTGATTCTGCCGCAGGTGGTGGCGCGGGTCATTCCGCCGATGACCAACCAGGCGATCTCGATCATCAAGGACACGTCGCAGGTTGCCGCGATCGCGGTCATGGAAATGATGAAGGTGGCCGAGGTCTGGGTGGAATCCTCGGCCAACACGTATGACGTGTTCGCTGGCGTGGCGATCATCTATCTGGTGTTGACCTCGGTCGCCGGCCTCATCGGCAAGGCTGTCGAACACCGGATGGCGTTTGCGCAATGAAGATGTTCGCGCCGCTGCTGCACAGCTACTGGTATCTGTTCCGTGGCGCCGGGATGACACTGCTGATGGCGGGCGCGGCCGTGATCCCGGCGACCGCGCTCGGCGTTGTGCTGGCCCTGGTGCATGTGTTCGGCCGGCGGCCGGCGCGCCTGGCGCTGCAGGTCTATCTGTTCGTGGTGCGCGGCATCCCGCTGCTGGTGCTGTTGACCTTCGTCTACTACCTGTTGCCGCTGACCGGCATCGATCTGCCACCGTTCTGGGGCGTTGTGGTGGTGATGTCGCTGTACTACGCCGCCTTCATGAGCGAGGTGTTTCGTGCCGGCATCGAATCGCTGCCGCAGGCGCAGTGGGACGCCGCGCGCAGCCTGGGGATGACGCGGCACCTGATGTTGCGCATCGTCGTTTTCCCGCAGGCGTTGCGTCTGGCCGCGCCGCCGTTCGTCAGCCTTTGCGTCAGTCTGGTGAAGGCTACCTCGCTGGTATCCATCGTCGGACTGTGGGAGCTCACGATGGCCAGCCGCGAGGTGGTAGAGCGTACGCTGGCACCGTTCCAAATTTTCCTGGGCGCCGCGCTGATCTATTTCTGCATATGCTACACACTGGCGATGTATGGACGGCACCTTGAACGACGCTCCCTCGTTGGTCATTGAATCGCCGCAGGCTGACCCGCCGCAGAGTGGCGCGCGGCCGATGCTGGCGATGTCCGGCGTGGTCAAAAGCTTCGGTGCCAACCAGGTGCTGCGCGGCGTGTCGCTGTCGGTTGCCACCGGTGAGGCCGTGGTGGTCATCGGCCCCAGCGGCTCCGGCAAAACCACACTGCTGCGCTGCATCAACCTGCTGGAGGACTATGAGCAAGGCACCGTCACGGTGGACGGCATCCCGGTCGGTTATCGTATCGACCCCCACACCGGCCAGCGTCTGCGCATGTCGGAACGTGAAATCGCGGCGTCGCGCGAGATGATCGGCATCGTGTTCCAAAGCTACAACCTGTTTCCGCACATGACGGTGCTGCAGAACATCGTCGCCGCACCAATCCGGGTGAAGGGCGTGCCGCGCGCGAAAGCCGAGGCGCGGGCACGCGACTTGCTCGCGCTGGTCGGACTGTCCGACAAGGCGCGCGAGTTTCCGGTTCGCCTGTCGGGTGGCCAGCAACAACGGGTGGCCATCGCGCGGGCGCTGGCGATGGACCCCAAGTTGATGCTGTTCGACGAGGTCACCTCGGCGCTGGATCCCGAGCTGGTGGGCGAAGTTCTGGCTGCCATGCAACAGCTTGCACGCGACGGAATGACCATGGTCGTGGTAACACACGAGATGAGTTTTGCTCGCGATGTCGCCGACCGGATCGTGTTCATGGAGGGTGGCGTGATCGTCGAGGAAGGCAAGCCGGACCAAATGTTCAGCGCGCCGAGGACCGAGCGTGTGCGCCAGTTCCTGAAGCGCTATAATGACCGCTATCGCATCTGACGCCTTGTCAGCCGCATCTGCCACCTTGCCAGCCGGGGAACCCTGACCGATGTCTGCAACCACACTGCCGAACGCCACTATCCTTGCTACCTACGAGGCCATGACCCCCGGGTCCGCCGCGACTTGCCGAGAAGCGCGCGCGCCGTGCTGCCGAGCGGCCTGGCGCATGACAGCCGCAACTTCGATCCGTACCCGATCTACGTCAGCCGCGCCGCGGGGCCGCTGAAGTGGGACGTCGACGGCAACCGCTACGTCGATTATTTCGGCGGCCACGGCGCGCTGATCCTCGGCCACAACCATCCGACGGTGATGGCGGCGGTGCACGCCGCGCTGGACCGCGGCACGCATTTCGGCGCCTGCCACGAGATGGAGGTGCGCTGGGCGGAACTGGTCTGCCAGATGGTGCCGTCCGCCGAGTGCGTGCGCTTCACCTCGTCGGGCACCGAGGCGACGCTGATGGCGCTGCGGCTGGCGCGCGCCTACACCGGCCGCGAGCAAGCTGTTGCGCTTCCGTGGCCATTTCCACGGCTGGCACGACCACATGACCAACGGGCATCATGACCATTTCGATGGCGGCGCCTCGACCGGCGTGCTGGGCGGCGTCGCCGACAACGTGCTGCTGTGCGATCCGAACGACACCGCGGAGCTGACCAGGCTGTTCGAGCAGCATCGCGACATCGCCGCGGTGATCCTGGAGCCGACCGGGGCGCATTTCGGCCGCATGCCGATCCTGCCGGAATTCCTGCGCACGCTGCGCACGCTGACCAAGGATGCCGGCACCATCCTGATCTTCGATGAGGTGGTCACCGGCTTCCGCTGCTCACCGGGCGGCGCGCAGCAGGCGCTGGGCATCACGCCGGACATGACCACGCTGGCGAAGATTCTGGCCGGGGGCCTGCCGGGCGGCGCGGTTTGCGGGCGGCGGGACATCCTCGATCTGCTCGACTTCAAGCGCACCAAGGCGAAGGGGATCGAGAAGATCGCGCACCCCGGCACGTTCAACGCCAACCCGGTTTCGGCCGCCGCCGGCATCGCGACGCTGGAGATCCTGTCCACCACCGATGCCAACGCCAAGGCCAACGCCTATGGCGGGACTTTGCGCCAGCGGATGAATGAAGTGCTGGAGGACGAGGGCCTGAAATGGGCCGTGCATGGTTCCTATTCCGGCTTCCACGTGTTCACCAACCCGGACAATGCCGACATCACGCCAAGCACGTTCGATCCGGTGCCGTTCATCCCGACGATGATCGGCGACAAGCGTGGCGCGGGGATTGCCTCCGCGTTGCGCATGGGCATGCTGGTGAACGGGGTCGACGTGAACTCCGGCCCGTCGGGCACGATCTCGGCCACGCATGGCGACGATGAGATGGCGGTGACGGTCGATGCATTCCGCACCACGATCCGTGCGCTGCGCCGCGAAGGGGCAGTTTCGTAACACGTGCCTGACGATCAACTGGCAAATAGTCAACCTGGGAGACTTGCGATGAACCTTATTGGTCGCCGTTCCACCGTTCGTTTGCTCGGGGGGTCAGCATTGGCCGGCCTCGCCGCACCCTACGTCGCACGGGCGGCGGAGAAATCCGTTACCGTTGGGATTGATCTGTCGCTGACCGGTGCGGACGCGGACACCGCCGTCCGAATCAAGGACGGGTTCCTGATGGCGATCGACGAGGCGAACGCCAAAGGCGGGGCGGGCGGCTACCACATCAATGTCCTGCTGCTGGATGATGGCACCGCGACCGCCGGGCAGTACGACCCGGCCCAAGGCGCCACGAACGCCCGCAAGATGGTGGCCGATCCGACCTGCGTCGCGGCGCTGGGGCCAATGAGCAGCACACCCGGCAAGTCGATGTCGCCCATCTTCAGCCAGGGCGGGCTTGCCACCATCACGCCGACCTCGACCAACCCAGACATCACCGATCCGAAATTCGCCGGGCTGTACCGGCCGGCGGGCAAATCGGTCTATTTCCGCACGGTTACCACCGACGCTTACCAGGGACCGAATCTGGCGAACTACTTCATCGACGTGCTGAAGGTGAAGACGATGTACGGGCTGGACGACAGCGGCGCCTACGGCATCGGCATCTCCACGGCGTTCGAGCATCAGGCGGCGAAGAAGGGCATGACCGTCATGGGGCATGACCGGCTCGATCCGAAGGCGGCGGACTACACGACCGTGCTGACGAAGATCAAGGCGCTCAATCCGCAACTGATCTATTACGGCGGCGACGCGCAGGCGGGCGTGAAGCTGGTCAAGCAATCCTATGATATCGTACCGACGCTGCTGAAGGCTGGCGGTGACGGCATGTACGGCCCGTCGATCCTGTCCGGCGCCGGCTTCCCGGCGGCGAATGGCTGGTACTGCACGGTCGCGAGCCCGCACATGATCCAGGAATCGACGCTGGCACCCTGGGTAAAACGTTTCAGCGACAAATACTCGTTGCAGCCGTCCGACTACTCCATCACCGCGTACGATGCCGCACTGGTGGTGTTGGATGCGATCGCTCGGGTGGCGAAGACGGGCAAGCCGGTGACGCGTGCCGCGGTGCGCGATGCGATCCAGGCGACAAAGCTGAAGACGTTGCAAGGTGTTGTCTCATTCGACGCCAATGGCGATCTGACCAGCCGCGTCGTGAGCATCTTCCAGGTGCAGCATGACCCGAAATACCCGACCGATGACATCGTGCATCAATACAAGTACATCGGCGCCGCGCCGCAAGAGAGCGCCTGATCGGCGACCGCTGTGGCGGGGTCTTGCCAGCCCCGCCGCGGCGATGCTCGATAGACGCGGCACGTGAAGGAGCCTGACCAATGAATGACAGCCTGGGGAACCAAGCGGGGAAACCGAGCGGGGACGCCGACGTGGCGACCCGCAATACCAATCCGTATCTTGCGCTAGGCGTGCGTCCGTTCATCAACTGCGCGAGTGTGCGCACCGCACATAGCGGCAGCCTGATGCTGCCGGAGGTGCGCGCGGCGGTCGCCCAGGCCTCCCGCCAGTTCGTCAGCCTCGACGAGTTGATGGAAGGCGCCAGCAAGCGCATCGCCGAACTGACCGGTGCCGAGCTGGGCATGGTAACCTGCGGCAGCGCGGCCGCGCTGACATTGGCCACCGCCGCCTGTGTCGCCGGTAACGATCCGGCGAAGATCCTGCGCCTGCCGTTCACCAATGGCTGGGTGAACCGCGTGATCATGATGAAGAACCAACGGTTCTCCTATGATCAGGCGGTCCGCATGGTCGGCACGCATATCGTCGAGATCGGCACGATCGCCGACCTTGATGCGGCGTTGCAGGAACCGGTGGCAATGATCCTGGTGCTGGGCAACCAGGATGCGGACTCCGAGGTGAAGCTGGAGGATTTCGTTGCGCGCGCCAAGCCCCGCGGCATTCCGGTGCTGGTGGACGCGGCTTCCGAGCACATCGAAAAGCCCAGTCCATACCTGACCCGCGGCGCGGACCTGGTGATCTACAGTGGCGGAAAATTCCTGCGTGGGCCGCAGACCAGCGGTCTGTTGCTGGGACGGAAAGACCTGATCCAGGCCGCATGGCGCAACGCCTCGCCGCATCAGGGTTTCGCGCGCGGCATGAAAGTGTCCAAGGAAGACGTGATCGGCGTCCTCGCCGCGCTGGAAGTGTGGTTCGAGCACCGCGACCCGGCAGTTGAGCTGAAGCGCTGGAACGATGACGTCGCGATCGTTGCCAGCCGCCTGACGATGCCGGGCGTCAGCACGAAAATCGTCCCGCCGAAGGGCGTGGTGAAGGTGCCGCGGCTGGTGGTGAGCTGGGACAACGCGAAGTATCCGCTGGACGGCGAGGCGCTGCGCCTGCGCGTGCTGGACGGTGAGCCGCGGGTGATGCTGGACGACATGGCGACCACGGCGAACTCGGTCGAGGTCGATCCGTTCGGCCTGCAGCCGGGTGAGGCGGATCAGGTCGGGCGTGCCATCGCCGCCGCGCTGTCGGCACCGATCGTTGCGAAAGCGGCGCCAGTGGTGCCGAAGATCGACATCTCCGGCGCCTGGGATGTACAGGTCTCCTTCCTGCATGGTGCGCGGTCGCATCGGCTGACCTTGCAGCAGCAGGGCGGCGCGATCACCGGCAGTCAGAGCTCGCCCCAGTTTGAGGGACCGGTGACCGGCAGCCTGAGTGCCGACGGCGTGCATCTGGAGTTTCGCACCCGGTATGAAGGCGCGACGATCTTCTATCAGCTTGACGGCGCCGTCGCGGATGGACGGATGCAGGGCAAGGTTGAGCTGGGCACCGCGAGCGACCACCATCAGGGGCCGATCAACAAGGGCCAGTTCGGCACCGGTCAATTCCAGGCGGTGCGCGCGGAGGGCGTGTGATGGACGGATTTGCCGCGATCGGGGCCAGCAGCGGGCGCGCCGAGCGGTTGCGTATGCGCCAGGGCCTGTTCACCGGCCCTACATCCGGCCTGGCGCCGGGCAACGTGCAGGCGAACCTGGTGATCCTGCCGAAGGATTTGGCAAATGACTTCCTGCGCTTCGCGCAGGCCAATCCGCGGCCTTGCCCGGTGCTGGGGGTAACCGAGATTGGCGATTCGCGATTGCCGATGCTGGGCGAAGACCTCGATCTGCGCAGCGACCTGCCGCTGTATCGCGTCTGGCGGCACGGCGAACTGGTCGAGGAGCCGACAGACGTTAGCCACCTCTGGCGCGACGATCTGGTGGGGTTCGCCATCGGTTGTTCGTTCTCTTTTGAGGAAGCGCTGATCGAGGACGGCATTGAGGTGCGTCATATCGCCCGCGGTTGCAACGTGCCGATGTATCGCACCAATGTGGACTGTGTGCCGGCCGGCGTGTTCCACGGCAAGCTGGTGGTCTCGATGCGGCCGATGAAGCCGGCGGATGCGATCCGCGCGGTGCAGATCACCTCGCGGTTTCCGTCGGTGCATGGTGCGCCGGTGCATATCGGGCTGCCGCATCTGATCGGCATCAAGGACATTGCTGAGCCGGAATATGGTGATGCGGTGCCGGTGGGCGAGGATGAACTGCCGGTGTTCTGGGCTTGCGGCGTGACACCGCAATCGGTGATTGCCTCGGTCAAGCCGGAGTTCTGCATCACGCACGCGCCCGGCAGCATGTTGATTACCGACCTGCGCAACACCAAGCTCGCCGCGCTGTAGACGCCGCATTGCTCGCCGCGAAATCGAGATGGCCGACCGCCTGGCGCTGATCGATGCGATCGAGGCGGCGATCCATAAGGACGTCGGTCGTAACATCGTGGCGTTGTTCGCTGCATCGCGGGGCGGTTTGCGTGGTGCGGTAGCCGCGTTGGCGGATTTTGGAGGATTTGCCGGGGACAGTGCGATTGGGTTGATCACCGGGTTTTATATCCCGGGCGGCGACCCGCCGGCGGCGGAAACCGATGGTCCGGTCGCCGTGGCATTGCTGGTGCATGGGCTGCGCCGCATTGGCATATCGTGCCGCGTGTGTACCGACGAACCTTGCGCGGCGGCGTGTCGTGCCGCGTTGTCGGGGCTCGGCGATGTTCCGATCGATGTTGTGCCTTTGGGCGGATCGGTTGACGGCGTGGTCGCTGCCTGGCGCGCGAACGATGTGCGGATTGCGGTGGCGATCGAGCGCTGTGGGCGCACCGCCGATGGTTCGGCGCGCAACATGCGTGGCGAAGACATCAGTGGCCATGTCACGTTATTGGATGAGCTGTTTCTTGCAGGCCCGTGGGACACCATCGCGATCGGCGATGGCGGCAACGAGATCGGCATGGGCGCGCTGCCTGCCTCGGTGATCCACACGCATATCGCGCATGGCTCGGCGATTGCCTGTGTTACGCCGGCGACACATTTGATTGTTGCGGGGGTGTCGCACTGGGGAGCCTACGCGCTGCTGGGCGGGCTGGCGGTGGCGCGTGCGGATTGGCTCGGGACGTTGCTGGGGTGTCTTGATCCGGCGCTGGATCAGGCGATTCTTGAAGCGACGGTGCGCGATGGGCCGGCGGTGGATGGCGTGACCCGACGGCAAACGCTGACCATCGATAGCCTGGACAGCGCGACGCACCATGCCGTGCTGGAGGCGATCCGGATGCTGGTTCGGCAGGCCGAGGCGGGTTGAGCAGCGGATGGCGTTGGGGCCTGGGTTGGCGTTTTTCTAGTCCTGATCTCGGTGAAGGTGTTGCTAGATCGTTATGTGTGGTTCCTGCGTTGCGCGCACATGCGCCGGACGGACGGGGCGCACATCTTGACAGGCCCCGTCGTGTCCCTGATCAGGGCTTTACGCATGCGTCCATGCGGCCCCGCCACGCAGCCGCAGCGTTCGCATCCTGCCTACGTCCACGCGCCTTTCCCCCTCCACGCCTCCGTTTCCGGTGCCCTATGCCCGATGATGACCGTCTGATACTGTTCGGCAGCTTTACCTCCAGTTCCAGCTACAAGCCGATGCTGTATCTGGCGCTTGCCCGGCTGCCGTTCAGCTTCCGCACGGTGAACCTGAAATTCGGCGTGCAGAAACAGCCCGACTATCTTGCGGTGAACCGTTTCGGCCAGGTGCCGGCGCTGCGCCATCGCGGTCTGACGATCGTGCAGTCCAACGTCATCCTGGACTACCTGGCCCGCACAACCGGCCATTTCGCCGGCGCCACCGCGCAGGACCGGTGGACCGCGCGCGAGTGGCTGTCGTGGGAGGCGGACAACATCACCAACGTCGCCAAGGTGCGCCACTACAGCCGCTTCCGCACGGTGGATCCCGCCGTCATGGCCTACTTCCGCCCACTCGCCGAGGCCGCGATCGGCTTCGTCGACGCTGCGCTGGCCGGGCGCGATTGGCTGGTCGGCGAGGCATCCAGCATCGCCGATATCGGCTGCTGGGGGCGCATGGTGTTCATGGCCGAGGGCGGGCTGGAGATCGAGCGCTGGCCGAATGTCGCCGCGTGGTCGCGCCGGCTGAGTGCGCTGCCGGGCTTCGCGCTGCCGTACGACCTCATCCCGAAAAAGGACCGCGAGATCGACCCGGCCTGAGCGTGGCTGCCTGCTCGCGCCGGTACCGCCATTGGACATTTGCGCTAAATCAATGCCCGCAGGCTTTGCTGGACATAGGCTTGGCCCAAATCCCCGGGTAGCAGCCCAGGGTAGTCGGCTTTGACCAGGAGACCACGATGCGATCGTTCCGGCACAGGCGTTTTGCCGCACCGCTGGCCCTTGCTGTTGCTCTTGCCGGCGCCGCGCAGGCGCAGCAGACGCCGTCGCCGGCCAAACAGATCGCGGAGGGCCACGATCTCGCTCTGATGCTGTGTTCCATCTGCCATATCGCCGCGTCGGATCAGAACGGCACGCCGATGGTGTCCAGCCCAGGCCCGCCATTCAGCACCATCGCCAACAGCCCGACCGTCAGCCCGGCCGTGCTGCGCAGCTTCCTGCTGACCACCCATTCCACCACCAACCCGCCGTTCACCATGCCCAATCCGCATTTGTCGGATCGGCAGCTCAATGCTGTGATCGCCTATATCCTGAGTTTGCGCGGGCAGAATTAGCCCGAACTTCTCACGAAACCGCGGCAGGATCGTGAGGGGTCTTTTGCGCGCCGGTGGAATCATACGGCGCGGCAGAAGGGGAGCAGCCCGAGGGGAGCACCAATTTCCGGGCCGGTATCCGTCGGACGTGAGAAATCCAGACCAGGCACGGCCGGCATGGTTGCGGCGGCAACCAATTCGTTTGACCTGAATCAAACGCCGTCGCGCCGTCCCGGCCTCGTGGATTGATCCAGATCAAGGCGCAGCCCCACCAGGCGGTTAGTCTGGCGCTATGGACCTTCCCGATTTGATCGCGAAGTATGACCAGCGCGTGCCGCGCTATACCAGCTATCCGACCGCGCCGCATTTCTCCGCTGCGCGTGGACGCGCAAACCTATACCAACTGGCTGCGCGCATTGCCGGCGGACACCGCGCTGTCACTTTATCTGCACGTGCCGTTCTGCGCCCAGCTCTGCCTGTTCTGCGGCTGCCATACCGCGGCGGTGCACCACCGGAGCCGGTGATCGCGTATGCCCGCACGCTGCTGGCCGAGATCGACCTGCTGGCCGAAACCATTGGCCGGCGGCTGGCGGTGCGCCACATCGCACTGGGGCGGCGGCACACCGACCGCGCTGCCCGCGGAATGGATGGTGGCGATCACCAACCGGTTGCAGCGAACGGTTTCATCTGCAAGCGGATACCGAGATCGCGGTAGAGATCGATCCTCGCACACTGGATGACGCGGCGCTGGCCGGCCTGGCGCGGATCGGCACCACGCGGGCCAGCCTCGGCGTGCAGGATTTCGACCCCAAAGTGCAGCGTGCCGTCGGGCGCATCCAGTCTTTCGAGACCACGGCCGCTTGCGCGGCGCGGCTGTGCGGCATTGGCGTCGGTTCGATCAATTTCGACCTGATCTACGGCCTGCCGCACCAGACCGTGGACGGCGTTGCGACCACCGTGCGCAGCGCGCTGGCGATCCAGCCGGACCGTATTGCGGTGTTCGGCTATGCTCACGTGCCGTGGATGAAGAAGCAGCAGGCGCTGTTGCCGATCGAGGCGCTGCCTGACCCGGCCGCGCGCTATGCCCAGCGCCAGGCGGCCGAGCAGGTGATCACTGACGCCGGCTACGACGCGATCGGTCTCGATCATTTCGCCCGTCCCAACGACGCGTTGAGCATTGCCGCACGGACCGGTCAGTTGCGGCGCAACTTCCAAGGCTACACCACGGACGATGCGCCGGTGCTGCTGGGCCTCGGCGCGTCCTCGATCGGCGCGCTGCCGCAGGGTTACGTGCAGAACGCGCCCGGCGTGCCGGGTTGGCGCGAGGCGATCCGGGCCGGCCGCCTGCCGGTCGCGCGCGGCATCGCGCTGTGCCAGCAAGACCGGTTGCGCGCGGGCAGTCATCGAGCGGATCATGTGCGACTTCGCCGTCGATCTGACCGTCATCGCGGCGCGATACGGCGCCGATCCAGCGTCGTTGATGGACGCCGGGCCGGCGTTGCAGGCAATGGCGCATGACGGGCTGGTGCACTGGTCCGGCTACGAACTGAGTGTCACCGAGGCCGGCCGCCCTTTCGTGCGCAACGTCGCAGCAGCGTTCGATACGTATCTGCCAACCGGCGTCGGCCGCCACTCCGCCGCGGTATGACCGTGCTGGCGTACGAACTTTTTGCCGCCACGCCGCTTTCACGCACGCCGTACGACCACCTTGTCGTGCCGGGATTCGTGCCGTGCGAGATGGCGGTGGCGGCCGCTGCCAGCTTCCCGGCACCCGATCTGCCGGGCGTGCTGCCGGCGCCGAAACAACCGCACGATGACGCCTGCGGGCGGCTGCTGAGCGAACTGCGCACGCCGCGGGTGACCGGACTGTTCGCCGTGAAGAATCAACTGCAACTGTCTCCCGACACCCTGATGATCACGCTGCGCGCGCGGACCCGGCCACAGGATGGCCGTATCCACACCGACAGCGAGAGCAAGGTTATCACCGCGCTGATCTACCTGAACGATGACTGGGCCAGCGAAGGCGGCCGGTTGCGCGTGCTGCGCGGGCCACGCGACATCGAGGACATGGCGGCCGAGGTGCCGCCGATCGCCGGAACGCTGATCAGCTTTCGCCGCACGGACAATTCCTGGCATGGCCACAAGCCGTACGACGGGCCGCGCAAGGCGATCATGCTGAACTGGATGGTCGACGCTGCCTCGGCACGGCGCGAGATGCTGCGCCATAGCGTCTCGGCCGGCATGAAGCATTTGTTCACGGGTAAGCGTCGGCCGATGACCGCCTACCGGCGTGGCCTCGCGTATGGGATGGTTCTCTGCGTGTCGTAACAACGGCTAACCGATCTTCGCCGATTGGCGGGTGTTGAGAGTGTTACGTCATTGAAAATGCTGGCCTGGATGGCCAAAGGTCTTCACTACAAGGGGCTGACGTTTACGGCCTGCGTGCCGGAGATTTTCGGCGGTGGTTGCTCTGGCAATTCGAGCTTGAGGCGATTTAGGAGCAGCATCAGCTCCGGTTCGGGTTGGGTATAGCGGGTCAGTTGCATCTCGCGGCCGTCGGTGATGGGGATGTGGACGTCGATCATCTGAACGGCGGCGAACTTTTCGAACAGGCTGCGTGGGGTGAGACCTGATGCCAGGCCGTTCAGCCGCTGGTCCATGGTGACGTACAGGCAATAGGCGAGGAAGGCGATGAAGATATGGGCCTCGATGCGCCATTGCTCTTGATGATAGATTGGTCGGATCGCGAGATCACTCTTCAGCGTTTTGAACGCTTCTTCGATTTTGACGAGCAACAGATAGTAGTTCCACAGCGTGACCGGATCACCGTCTGTGAGGTTGCTGCGCAACAGATAGCGCCCTTCACGCCGCCGAACCTGCCGCAACTTCTTGCGATCGAGGCTGTAGATGAACATGGCGCTTTCGTTGTCGACCTCGATGTCGACCAGGCGCCATCCTGTCGGCGCCTTTGCCTTGGCCTGTCCCAGTTTGATGAGCAACTCATCACGCGTCAGGCTGACCGACATCCGGTGCAATTCCTTGAGACGCGCCCACAACCATTTCAGCTGTCGCTTGCGCATCGCGCGTTCTTTGGCGATCCGGTCGGCACTTTCCGCGAACACGTAGAGTTCGCCATCCTGCGGCAACAGCTTGACCTGCACCCCGGGTCGAGCTTCCTGCCAGGGTTTATCGAGCAGGTCCCGCTCCAGTCGGTTCAGGCGCCCCTTGGGCGTGCCCACCAGGTATTGCACCGGCGGGTCGGTCTGGCGCATCTCGGCCAACACTTCTTCGGTGGGAATGCCGCGGTCCATCAGCCAGACGCGTCGGGCTTTGCCGTATTGACGCTCGATCCTGGCCAGGAAATCGCGCAGCGTTGTCTTGTCCGATGTGTTGCCGGACAGAACCTCATAGGCCAGCGGCAGACCCTGAGGGGTTATCACCAGAGCAATGACGACCTGAACACAGTCCCCCCGATGATCGCGCGAGTAGCCGAAGCGACGCTTGTCACCGTCCGGAAACGGCGGGTCAGCTTCGAAGTACGTGCTGGTCAAATCATAGAGCAGAATATCGAAGCTGGCGTTGAACAAATCCCGCCAGCGGTCCACCAGGTGATCGAACAGCGCCGCTTTGTGCTCCAGCAAGCGGTCGTGGCAGCGATAGAGCTTGTGGATCTCCGCCAAGCCAAAGTCGGCGCCCAGCAAATCAGCCAGCGCGGTGTGTTCGAACCAGTGTCGATGCAACCGCCACTCGCTGCCCGGCGCCAGCAACCGATAGGCGACCAAGACGAACAGCTCCTGATCCCAACGCGTCCCCCCGGCCTCCGCCGGGGCAGGCTCTTGCGGCTCGGCGGCAGGCGCTCGGCCCAGAACCGATCGAGCCGCAGCTCTTGCCACAGCCGCAGCGCCAGCCAACAGGCGCCCCATTGCCGCGGCCGGCACAGTCGAAGATCGGACAGCTTCAACCGAACGATCGAGGCGTCCGGCAAAACCCCGTCGCAGCGATCCGCCGGAAACAGCGCCAGTGTCTTGCGCCGATCGTCTCCGCCCTCCAAAACCTCGATCGACTTGCGCCAGGCCAGTTCTTGCGAGCCGTTGATCTCCCCAAGATACAGAACGTGCTTCTGAACGACACGCCCGCCAGAGACACGCTTGTTCTCGACAACGCTCCAGTAGCGATGCCGCTTGCCGTCTTTCTTGCGAATTGTCGAGCGAAGAAACATGCCGATAATTATCGGCTGGCCGATAGCTCAGGAAATACCCAAGGTCTTCACTACAGCCGCTTTCGGTGAGCAGTCCGTCATGCACACAAGCTGCGTCAATGACTTGCGGAAGCAAAAAAATGAAATTCGGACTTGTCCACAGCGAATTGGCCAAGATCGGGCAGTACACCCCGCCGGAAATGCGAACCCCTTTGGGCATCTCACGCCGCCAGCGGCTTTCCCTTCATCGTCCAGCGGAACGGCCTGGCCATCGTGGAATTGAAGTAGGCAATGAAGCTCTCGATCCTCTGCTGGAGATGCTGCTTGGACGTGAAGCTGCCGCGACGCAGGAGCTTGCGAACCAGGATTGAGAACCAGATCTCGATCTGGTTGATCCAAGAGGCGTGCTTGGGGGTGAAATGGAAGGTGATCCGGTGGCTGGCTGCGCGTCATAACGCCGGGTCAGGTCCTCGCGCGCATCGGTATCCAGGTTGCGGAACGCGGCCGAGAGGCTGTCGCTGCGATGCTCAAGCGGCGCACCGCCGAGGGCCCACAACGCGTTTTGCAGCCCCTCGGCGAGCGCCACATAGCTTTCGCCGCCGAGGATGACGTGAGCATGCTCGAAGCCCGAGTAGACCAGCCGGAAATGATAGAGCCGGTGATCGAGCGGTTCACCGGCGATGGTGACGCCGAGGTCGGCCATATCGGTGAAATCCGACAAGCCCATCCGGCCGGGGTCGTGCACCTGGCGAAAGATCACCTCCTGATCCGCACCATGCAGCGCACGCCATCGGCGATCGGATGCGGCGCTCCAGGGTGCGCGCGGACGCCGCCAGACAACGCAGGATGGCGCCTTTGCATCTCCTCGAAAATCGCGACCGCGCGCAGCTCCGGGGCCGCCTTCAGCATCGGCACGATCTCGCTCTCGAAGAAGTCGGTCAGCGGGTCCGGGCGGCGGCGGCCGCGGATCTGCTGATTGTCCGATGGCAGCCTGTGATCGTGCTCGAAGCGATACGCGGTGGCCGGGCTGAACGATGTCTTCGCCGCGGCCACGGTCGGTGAGTCTGTCTGTCTGAACTTCATGTAGAGCCTCATCTGGTGATCGGTGACATGGCGGCCGGGCAACGGGCGGATCCTCGATGAGAAAATCCATCCCCATAGCCGGTCGGTTACGATCACCAGACGATCCGCTGCCCCCGGGAGGGCACGCCGACTTTTCCCGGGCGTGGGCCTGCGGTCGGGCTACGCCCTCCCTACACCCCACGCCCGGGAAACCTTCTCATCCTGATTGACGGGGATTCTCACCTTGATTGTCGCGCGGCAGCAGAGTCCGGATTGAGTTTGGTGTTCTCAGGCTCATCGCCAATCACCTCACCTCGTTCGCTTCGAAAACGCACCAGAAGTCAGGGTCCTTCCCTCCACCGGCATTACACGGCTACAGCGGTACTATGACCCTGTCCGACGCCCGCACCGACCGATGCCTTGCAGCACCGTTGAGGCCGCTACCCTCGTCCAGCACGGGCCTCCCCCGCTTGTGCGATCCCCTGTCTCGACGTGCCGTGCCCATTACCCCGGTGGACCGGTCCAGGTGCATCTGTCGGCTGCTTCCCCAGACCGTGCTGCCTTCCCCGAACTCTGGGCGGGTCGGCGTCCACAACTTCCCTTTCGAGGCCTGCTCAGGCTTTATTCGCATTACGGCCCGACAATTTGCTCCGCCGCCCAAGGCGGCGTTTGTCGCAGGGCTTCGATACGACCAGTTACCCAGTCGCACCGCCTGCCAGCTACCGGGCCAACCGACCATTGCCCGGGTGGGACTTCCACCCACGAGGTGATCGCACCCTTCGGGGCGCACCAGAGTGCACACAGAGTTTCATTGAGAAAAGATGCGCTGTTATACGGCCCGCCAGCATGACGCGGTAGGTATCGCCGGTGGGTCAATCATTTCGGCGCCTGGTATTACACCGGACGTCCGGCTTGGCCCCGGCCTGGGCAAAATCGGACTGCATACCGGCCATTGCGGTAACCTGCTCGCGCCGTCTCCGGACAGAGGGCTCGCCGCACCCCGCGCGGCATACTGGCAATCACTGCGCTACCATTACGGTCATGCCTTGCGGGAAATCCGGAAGTCTTGAGTTTTGCACGTCGTGATCTGCCATGGATGGAGCGTGGACCTCTGGTTATTGGCCGCACGGCCAAAACGGCGCACAGATTGTGTCCAACCTCATGTCCGCGTAACGGCGGCTAAAGTGATCCCGCAGAACCTGGGGTGGAGACATATAGCATGGCGAAGTTCGTGTTTGGAATGAACCAGTCTTTGGACGGCTACGTCGATCACCTGGCGTTTGCACCCGGCCCCACGCTCTTTCGTCATTTCATCGAGCAGGCGCGCAACCAGGTGGGCAGTGTGTACGGTCGCCGCCTGTACGAGGTGATGCGCTATTGGGACGACGACCATCCCGAGTGGGGCGCCGAGGAACGCGAATTCGCGACGGCATGGCGCGGCCAGCCAAAGTGGGTCGTATCACGCTCGCTGACGTCAGTCGGTCCCAACACCACTCTTGTCGATGGCGACCTGGCGGCGGCGATGCGCGGGCTGAAGGCTGAACGCGTTGGGGAGATTGACGTTGGCGGACCGGACCTGGCGCGAACCCTGGGCGACCTTGATCTTATCGATGAGTATCGGATCTACCTTCACCCCGTCGTGCTTGGTGGCGGCAAGGCATTCTTCACGGGTCCCCGGCCGCCGCTCCGCCTTGTGGCCAGCGATCTCATTGGCGAGGACGTGATGAGGTTGACGTACGTTCCTGCTTAATCGCGCACCTCGCCCGGCGGACTGCACCGATGCGGAAGGTCCGCTTTGGGGCTGTCCCGGCTGGTGCATAATTCTTGAGCTCTGCGCTGTGCTGGGCGATGCTGCTCAGCGGCGGATGATAGCCGGCATCCAGTTCGCCGCGCGACGCGACGATCTGACCTCGATCCGTTCGCCCTCAAAATCGTGTAACGCGGGAACCGAGGTAAAGCGGCCACGGTCGCTCAAGCAGTTTACGTTGACGACCGCGCGTGCCCCGTCTGCCATCTCCGAAACTGCCGCGATGAAGACACCGCAACGGCGGCAAATCAGAAAATCGCAAGTCCGGGTCCCGAAGCGGTAATTTTCTACCAGCGGCCAAGCGTCCGCCCAGACCTCGAATAGTCCTTCAGGGTCGGCAACCATGCGCGGATTGTGGCTGCGGCAGAACGAGCACGTGCACGCGCGCAGCGGATTGTCTTCTGGCTGCCTCGACAGCCGAAGACGCACGTGAATATTACCGCAGTGACATCCGCCCACATGGTCCATAGCTGTTGAGTCTCGCGATCGGCAGCGCCGGTATCAAACGTGAGCCGCGACAAGGGGTGCGTCAAGGCGAATTGGCAATTTGCCGACGCCGACGCCGCCGGGCCGCCGAGGAGGCTCTGGTCGGCAATGAGCGACTTGAGGCAGTCGCCGTCAGGGCACTCCGCGCGGCGGCAATTCCCGCGCAACTCGCGAGAGTGCTCTGGTCGCCGCGCTGCCGGACACGTTGTCAGGCGCTGGACCTGCATTACGGTCATGTTTTTCCAGGAGTTCGGAAGTCTTGGATTGCGGGATACGGCTTCGGATCGGGGCCGCTCGGCAACTGAACGTGTCCGCTTGGAACCTTGGCACCAATCTGCTCGCTGCCTCGGGCTACCGGGCGCGTACCCCATTCATGCACGAGATCTGGGGTGAGCCGGGGAAACCGACGGTTGTGCTTTTCGGTGAGCAGGGAAAAGAAGGCGCAACGTAGGAACACGCGGATCAGACGACGGATGCCACGCGGATTCTGGTTCAATGGTGATTGGCTCACTTCCGGCCCGATGGCGGTGCTGGCGCGCCATCGGCGTGCATCTTTCTGATCTGCGTGGATTTGCGTTCGACCTGCTTTTTGCGGGCGTAAGGGCGGACCCTGGCGTTGAGGGTGGCGCCCGGGACGGCGATGCGGATCGGGGAGGTCCGAGCCCCCACCCTCACCCTCGTCGCTTCGCGCCTCGACCTTGGTCCGCCCTTCGCGGCCCAAGCCTGCCCTGCGGGCGAGGTAAAAGGGGGGTTGGCATGACAGTTGGTTAGTATATATGACTGTCATCAGCCGATTTCACAAGGTCCGCAGCATCATGGCCGACCCATCCTACGGAATCACCTTCCGCACCATCGAGGAAACGATGCCCGAGTGCCACATTTCCAATTCCCTGCTGGACGGCGTGCTGAACGCCATGCCGCCGCCGCCCGGTGCCTCGACTGCCTGGTGCCGAGAACGGCTGGCGTTGTTCATCGACGGGGTCGCCGCGCGAGTGCCGATGGACGCCGCGCAACGCGTTGACACTTGAACCTCGTAAGACCGGCCTGTAACTCTGCCTTCGGTTCAATTTCGGTAAGGCGCGCGCGGAGCTAAAACGCGTGGCTCGCGGCCGGAGGACCACGCAGAACCATTTGCGTGCATTTGAGTGCATCGGCTTCCTGCATCTGCGGTAGATTCTTCCTTGCCGTGCCGCGCCACATGGTCCCAGCGCGGACCGAGGCCGTTTGCGATCGCAACCTCTCCAAACCGCGGCCAGGCGTCCCGATGCGCCAGGACCACCACGCCGACGTGGCCGGCACGCAGTGGCGGGCTGGACAGGCGGCCGAATTTTGTTCGTGGTATGACTTGCGCCAACGAGGGACGACCTATGGCCGAGACCAAGAAAGACAGCCGGTCCACCGATGTACGGCAGCCGGGATCACTTGGCACATGCCGCGCGAGCGCGGGTTTGCGGACGATGCGCAGGCACGGTGCGCGGGCGACGAGGGCGGCCAACGTCCTTCGGTGGCACCGATCAAAGGGCCGCACGCCACAGCCCCGGAACAGTCACGCAATGATCCGCAGGCGACGCTGGCGCGCATGGCCAGCCGCTAATGTCGGCAACGGTAGCGTAATGGAGCAGTCAAATGGGGAAACTTGAAGGGAAAGTCGCCTTGGTCACCGGGTCCGGCCGCAATATCGGCCGCGCAACGGTCCTGAAGCTGGCGGCGGAGGGCGCGCACGTCGTCGTCAACGCCCGCAGCAACCAGGCCGAGGCCGATGCCGTCGTGCGCGAAGCGAAGAGCCTTGGGGTGAAGGCGATCGCCATTGTGGCAGACGTCGCCAGCAAAGATCAGGTCGAGGCGATGGCCGCGCGGGCCTTGTCCGAGTTCGGCCGCATCGACATCCTGATCAACAACGCCGCCATCCGCCCGCACAAGCCCTTCACGGAGCTGACGGCGCAGGACTGGGAAGCGGTCAGGGGCGTAGTGCTGGATGGGCCGCTGTTTCTGACCCGCGCGGTTATCGAATTGATGGTGGCACATCGTTACGGCCGCATCCTGTTCTTCACCGGCGAGGGCGCGTTTGTCGGCGGCAGCGGCCGCGCGCATGTCTCCGCTGCCAAGATGGGCCTGGTGGGATTTGCGCGCGGGCTCGCGTCCGAGTTCGCGCCGCACAACATCCGGGTCAACGTGGTGTCCCCGGGCAGCATCGACACCATGCGCGCGAACCCGGAATGGTATCAGGGGCGGCCGCCAAGTGCCGCGGGTATCCCTCTGGGACGCCAGGGAACCGTGGACGAAATCGCCGCCACCTGCCTGTTCCTGGTCAGTGACGATGGTGGTTTCATTACGGGTCAGACGGTCCACGTCAACGGCGGCAGCGGGTATTACTGATCCAATGGACACATTAGTGGATACACCCGCGATGGATACATCAGCCGAAGAGGCGCGCTTGCCGGTCGATGTCGACGCGCAATCCGTGGTGCAGGCCGCAGCCGCCCTGCGGCCGGTGCTGCGCCACTACCATGAGGAGATCGAGCGCGAGCAGCGGCTGCCGCCAGCGTTGGTCGAGCAGTTGCACGCCGCCGGCTTCTACCGCCTGGTGATCCCGCGCGCGCTGGGCGGCCTGCAGGTCGATCCGCTGACCTACCTGCGCGTCGTCGAACTGCTGGCCGAGGGCGCCGGCTCGGTCGGCTGGAACATCGCCAACAACAGCATCGGCCAACTCGTCACGCTTGGGTCTGCCGGACGAGGGCGTCAACGAGATCTACCCGCCAGGGCACGCGACCGTCATCGCCGGCACCGCCGTGCAGGGCGGCGGCCAGGCGGTCCCGGTCGACGGCGGCTACCGCGTCAACGGGCACTGGACCTTCGGCAGCGGCTGCCAGGAGAGCACCTGGATGCTGGGGAGCTTCCAGATCCTCGACGACGGCGAACCGCGCCGCCGCCCGGACGGCGGCATCGCTGTATTGGCGCGGGGTGTTTCCGCGCGCGGAAGACCGAGATCATGCCGGGCAGCTGGGACGTGGCCGGGCTGCGCGGCACCGGCAGCTTCGACTGGACGGTCAAGGACGTTTTCCTGCCGGAACGGCGCACCATGCGCGCATGCCGGCGTTCCAGCTGGACAACCAGTGGTCGCGCTGGCCGGGGGTCACCTACGCCCTGCCGAGCCAGGCTGGGTCGGGCCGCACCACAGCGCGGTGATCACCGGCATCGCGCGCGCCGGCATCGACGCGCTGATCGCGCTGGCGGTGGAGAAGACGCCGCGCGGCCGCACCGGCATGCTGTGCGAGAACCCGCAGGTGCAGGACGACATCGGGCGCGCCGATGCGATCCTGAACGCCGGCCGCATCTATCGCAGCGCGATGATCGCCGAGTTGTGGAACACGATCGCCGCCGGCGGCGAGACCACGCTGGAACAGCGGGCGCGCTGCCGGTTGGCTTCGACCTATGCCGCCGACAGCGCGCGCGAGGCGATGGATCTGGTGTACCGCCACGGCGGCAGCACGTCGTTCAAGCGCGAGAGCCGGCTCGCCGAGTGCTGGCGCGACCTGCACGTCGTCGGCCAGACGGTGACGATCGCGCCCGAATGGTATCCCGATCGGCGGCCGGGCGTTGCTGGGGATGGATACGGGGCCGCGGCTGCGGTAGCCCGCACTCCCCGATATACCGAAGCAAAGGGAGACGAACGCGATGCAGATCGTCGACGCCCAAATTCATCTGTGGGGAACCGGACTGCCAAGCAATTTTTCGCATCGACAGGTCACGCACTTTACGCCGGAGGAGGCCATTGTCCTGATGGATGAAGGCGGTGTCGATGCCGCCGTCATCCATCCGCCTGGCTGGGACGCGGGTTCGACCGACATGGCGTTCGACGGCGGTGCGGAACTATCCGGGCCGGTTCGCGATCATGGGGTCGCTGCCGCTCGATCGGCCGGACTCGCGCGACCCGCATCGCGCATTGGCGAGACCAGCCGGGAATGCTTGGTCTGCGCTACACATTCCTGCACGATCCCGCGCGGCAGCGGCTGCACGATGGCGCGATCGACTGGCTGTGGGCCGCAGCCGAGACAGGCTGGCGTTCCGATCGCCACGCTGGCGACCGATTCGCTGACGGAACTTGGCCGTATCGCCGAGCGCCACCCCGGACTTCGATTGACGATCGATCACCTGGGCGGCCGAGGCGGCTTGACCACGCTGAAGGACGCCGCCGCCATGACCCACATGCCGGACCTTCTGGCATTGGCGAAATTTCCCAACGTGGCGGTCAAGGCGACCGGCGCACCGGGCTACTCCAGCGAGGCCTATCCGTTTCCCGCAATGCAGATCTATCTGCGCCAGATCTACGATGCGTTCGGCCCGCACCGCATGTTCTGGGGCACCGACATCACCAAGATGCCGTGCTCCTGGCGCGCAATGCGTGACGATGTTCACCGAGGAACTGCCGTGGCTGAGTGACCAGGACAAGCGGCTGATCATGGGTGACGCGCTTTGCGCCTGGTGGGGCTGGGACCGTGCAGTCTGACAAGCGTCGTCAGCCAAACCGACTGATGGCGGAACGTGCTGCCCATAGGCCCGTACTGACCCGGTAATAAAGGAAACGTTTCGGCATGAGCCAAGCTCGCAAAACCAACACGAAGGGCAAGCCGGTCGCCGTGGTGGTCGGCGCCACCTCCAAGTGGCAGTCGGATGGCCGCAATACCAAGCTGGCGCACGGCAAGGCGCTGGACGACAGCGACCTGCCGGTCGGCGTGCGCTGGGGCGTCGGCGGCGCCATCGCCCAGAAATTCGCGCCAGAGGGCTTCTTCGTCGTGCTGACCACGCGCATCGGAGGCCAATGCGTCAGGCGCTGGCGGGGGCCATCCGCGAGCAGGGCGGCGACTGCATGATCGTCGAACTGGATCTCGTCTCGCAGGATTCGATCGCGGCGGCGTTCGCCACCATCCGCCGCGAGGCCGGCGATCCGGACGTGCTGATCTACAACGCCGGCTACCTGGAAGGCCGCGATCTGCCGCCCGAGAAGGAACTGCTCGAATACATCCCGGTGGAGATGTTCGACACCGCGCAGCACATCGCCAGCCGCGGGCCGTTTCTGGTCGCCAAGGAAGTGCTGCCGGCGATGCGCAAGAAAGGCGCCGGCTCGTTCTTCTTTTCCAACAACTCCAGTTCGCTGCGCGGGACGCAAGCGAATGACCGGCCAGTCGCTGTACTATCCCAGGGTCATGATGCGCACGCTGGCGCAGGTGCTGACCGAGGAATACTCCGAACTCGGCGTGCACGTGGCCAACGTGGTGATCGATGGCACCATCGACTCACCCGGAACCAGGGCGCTGCCGAAGGTGCAGAACCAACCCGATCTCGTGATCAATCCGGTCAAGATCGCCGAGGCGTTCTGGTACCTGCACACCCAGGACCGATCGTGCTGGACGCACGAGCTTCAGCTCACGCCGTTTCCGACCAAGCCGAGCTACTGATGTTGTACCAAAACCGGTTGCTCGGACCGCGATGCTGTTCGGAACCGTTGCATGGCGGCTTGGCACGCGCCCGCGAGTACGTGACCGGCGAGTGTCAGCTTTGATCCGCCATCGTCCGGCCGGTCGACGCCCTCGCGCATGATCTGCTAGCCTCGCCAAGCTACCCGCCCGTCAGGGAGAAAATCCATGAACGACTCGCTCACCCTCGGCCAGCGCGCCGATGCGCTCGAAGAGAAAATGAGCCGCGAGCTCGACCTAGATCGTCATCAAGTCACGGCTGTACAGCATGGCCGACGGCGATATGGGTCCGGCCGCCCAACACCAACGCCCTGATGAAGGCCAATCCCAATGCGCGCGTTCTGATGGGTGACGATCCGCGCCTGCCGCCGATGCCGGAGAAACCGACCCTCGTCGACTTCTTCAAATACCGCTTCGGCCCGGCCGCGCACCTGCTGCAGAGCGCGAAGCACGCGCTGAACGCGGGTCTGTCGGACAACATGGTGCTGGCCTGCCTGCTGCATGACGTCTCGACGATCGGCTTCATCCGCGGCGACCACGGCTATTGGGGCGCGCAACTGGTCGAACCCTATGTCGACGAGGAAGTCA
Source organism: uncultured Acidobacteriaceae bacterium (assembly GCA_963785315.1). Lineage (GTDB taxonomy): Bacteria > Acidobacteriota > Terriglobia > Terriglobales > Acidobacteriaceae > PALSA-350. The sequence continues at coordinate 1,375,784 of CAWAUX010000005.1, forward strand.
CCTGGGCGATCCGCGCGCACCAGGTGCTGCGCTTCTATCCCGACGCATCGGTCGGTTACGAATACCCGCGACTCCTACATCAAGTCGTTCGGTGCCGACTACCGCCCCGATCCTTATGTCGAGGAAGACTACCAGCGGATGCGGACCACAAATGGTACATGTCGGGGCGGATGATCACGGTCCACGACATCTATTCGTTCGATCCTGATGTCAAGGTCGAGCTCGAGGAATTCACCGACGTGATCGGCCGCAAATTCCGCCAGCCGGAACAGGGGCTGGGCTTCGACAACAGCCCGGTCGCGCATATGTGGCGAGCGATGATCCGGCCGGCGAAATTCCTATAGACGCAACGACGTGTGCGCCGCGCGGCTCCCGGTGTCGATGGAGCTGCGCTGATCGCGACAATTGTCAGATGATCTTCCGCTCCCGGAACGCCTGGATTTGCGCCGCCGAATAGCCGAGCCCAGTCAGCAGGTCGTCAGTGTCCGCGCCGAGTTCCGGCGCGACCCCGATCCGTGCCGGCGTTTCGGAGAAATGCCACGGTGTGCCATGGACCTTCAGTGTCTTGCCGTGCTTCGGATACTCGACCTCGGTGACGTAGCCGTTGGCCAGCACATCGGGATCGTTGGAGGCTTCGAGCAGCGTGTTGATCGGCGCGGCAGACGATGTCCGCGGCGCGCAACTGTGGCGACCCAGTCGTCGCGCGTGCCGGTGGCGAACAGCATCATCGAGCAGTGCGTAGCAGGGTCGCCCGCTTGCTCATCGGAGGCGATGATGCACGCCAAGGTCGCCGAAGCCCGCCTGCTCCAGCGTCTCATAGAAGCCCAGCGCGGTCATGGCGGTCTTGCCATTGGCGGGCACCGTTCAGCTGAAACACCAGCGGCTTGCCGTCGCGGTCGTTGAAGCTGGCGCTGAGGCCGGGATTCTCCGGCGTGCCGGTGACGCGGGCCTGCCCGGTGACCGGATTGCGATCGCGCCACATCGTGGTGGTGAGGGTCCAGCCCATCAGGCGGATCTGCCCGCCCAGCAGCGAGCAATCGACCTTCTGTCCGATGCCCGTGGCCCGTGCGTGCGTCAGCGCGGCGAGCGCGCCGCCAAAGGCGAGGATGGCACAGGTTTCATCGGCGACCGAAACGATGCCGGTGCGCAGCGGCTGGCCCGGAGTCGAATAGGCCTCGGCGATGCCGCCAAGCGCCTGCGCCATGGAATCCGTGCCCGGCAGGTCGGCATGCGGTCCGTTCGGGCCGTAGCCCGAGATCGAGATATACACGAGCTTCGGATTGACCTTGCGCAGTTCCTCATAGCCGAAGCCGTTCTTCTCCGCCGCGCCGGGGCGGAAGTTCTGGCCGAATATCTCCGCCTGCGCGACGAGCCGGTGCAGGATCTCGCGCCCTTCCGGGGTTTTCAGGTTCAGCGTGACGCTCTTCACGCCCCGGTTGTTCGTTTCGAAATAGGTGCTGGGGAAACCCGGCAGGACGGTGACTGCTGCGCGAATTGTCGCCGCCCTCCGGCACCTCGATCTTGATCACCTCGGCGCCAAGATCGGCCATCAGCATGTAAGGCACGGTGCCTGCCTGCGCGGTGGAACAGGCAACGACCTTGACGCCATGAAGTGGACCATTGGGTGCAGTCATGGGCGATGAACTCCATTATTCGGGTGGGCTGTGTGGCGACGTCCCGGTCCTATGTTGTAGCGGGTATGGCGCGATGCACCTCGGCCACCAATTCGAACGATCGCTTTCGCTTGCTGTGGTCGAAGATGTTGGCGGTGACCATCAACTCGTCGGCTTCGGTTCGCCGGATAAAATCCATCAACCCACTGCGAACGGTGTCCGGCGCGCCGACGATCGCGCAGGACAGGGCGTCATCCAGCATCGCGCGCGCGTAGGGATCTAACAGCGCATCGATATCCGCGACCGGCGGCGGCAACTTGCCCGGCCGGCCGCGGCGCAGGTTCACGAAGGATTGCTGCAATGACGAGAACAGCAAGCGCGCTTCGGCGTCGGTCTCCGCGGCGATGATGTTGACGCCCAGCATGACATAGGGGTTCGCCAGCTGTGCGGACGGGCGAAACATCTGGCGATAGATCGACAACGCCTTGGTCAGCATGGCCGGCGCGAAATGCGATGCGAAGGCAAATGGCAAGCCGAGTATGGCCGCGAGCTGTGCGCCGTACGTGCTGGACCCAAGGATCCAGATCGGCACGTCCAGTCCGGCGCCAGGGACCGCCTGTATTGGACCCGGCTCGGCAGCCTGGAAGTAACCCATAAGCTCGACAACATCCTGTGGAAAGTCATCCCCATTGCTGTGCAGTGTCCGGCGCATCGCCCGGGCGGTGACCTGATCGGAACCGGGCGCGCGACCCAGCCCCAGATCGACGCGGCCGGGATGCAACGCGGCCAATGTGCCGAACTGCTCGGCAATCAGCAGCGGCGCGTGATTGGGCAGCATGATCCCGCCGGCGCCGATACGAATATGACTTGTGCCCGCCCCGACATGAGCCAGCGCGACCGCCGTCGCCGCGCTGGCGATTCCAGGCAGGTTATGATGCTCGGCCATCCAGAAGCGCCGATAGCCCAACGCTTCCACGTGGCGGGCGAGATCGAGCGAATTGCGCAGCGACTGGCCGGCGTCGCTGCCCTCGGCAATCGGCGAGAGATCGAGAACGGAAAGCGGGATCATGGAGTGACTATGATCCGCCGGACGGCAAGCGGGAAGTCGCGCATTTGGATGATGGCACCGGAACGATCATCGTCATGCGCCATCGGTCGTGCGCGACGTCCTGCCATGGCGAAGATTGCCGCCGTTCCCGCAGCCGCGACTCGATCAGCCGCGTGGCCGCACGATGCTGCCCGGCGGAACCCCGGCCAGCCGGTGGGATTGCTGGTATTCGCTGGCCAGCGCCTCGCGATCCGGACCGGCCGGCCCGCATTCGACGTGTCGCTCCTGGTCCCGCGCATGCCGAGTGGCGGACTGCCACGGCCGATCGTCCGTCATCGGGCCTTCAACCGAGAAGAAGCCCCGATCATGGTCGGCGACGATCAGGAAGAACGGCGCAGTCTGGCGAGCATCGGACATAGCGACATCCTACCGCATTATGCGACCCACCGCGACGTTATCATTCGGTGGGCGGCGGCGCTGGCCACGCCGCCTGCGCAAGCGGGCCGGCTGCGCATGGAGCGCCATCCCCGGCCGGCACGTCGACCCGGCCGGCAAATGGATCGTCACCGCGCCGCGCTATCCGCTGACCATGCGCGCGCCAACCCTTACCCATTCACTTTCCCCAGCAGCCCCGCGAGGCTGTCGATCACCGGCATCACCTTGTCGGCCTTGTCAGAGTCAAGATTGAACACCACGCGCGCCACGCCGAGATCCTCGTAGCGCTTCATCAGGTCCAGCGTCCTGCTTGGGGAACCAGACAGTGATCTCGATCGACTTCGGATCGCGGCCGGCCTCGGTCGGCCATCTTGCGGAACTCGCGGGATCATGTCGGCGATCTCGCTGTAGCCGCCACGCGCGGCCTGCGGGATCCAGCCGTCACCGTAACGGATGGCGCGCCGCGCGGAATAGGGGAACGCGCCGCCGACGATCACCGGCGGATGCGGCTTCTGCACCGGCTTCGGCCACGCCATCATCGGGTCGAAATTCACGAACTCTCCGTGATACTCGGCCTTGCTCTTGGTCCAGATGGCCTTCATCGCCTCGACACTCTCCCGCGCCAGCTTGTGACGGGTTTCGAACACCGTGCCGTGGTTCTCCATCTCGTCCTGGTTCCAGCCGTTGCCGATACCGAACAGGAAACGCCCACCGGAGACCTGATCGATCGAGGCAACCAGCTTGGCGGTCTGGATCGGATCGCGCTGCGCCACCAGGCAAATGCCAGTGCCGATCTTGAGTGTCTTGGTCGCCATCGCCGCCACGGTCAGCGTAACGAACGGGTCCATCGCATCGAAGTATTTCTTCGGCAGGTCGCCGCCGCCGGGGAACGGCGTCTTGCGCGACAGCGGGATGTGCGAATGTTCGGGCGCCCAGACGGATTCAAAACCGCGCTCCTCCAGCGCCTGGCCAAGCTCGCCCGGCGCCATGGAGTAGTCGGTGAAGAACATCGATGTGCCAAAGTTGAGCATGGGTCCCTCCGCTGTTTGCGTGGCCTAGCATGGAACGGTCGGCGCCACCGCTCAACCCAGGCTCTTCGAGGCCATCTCGAACGTGTTGCTGGTCAGGTTCGGCACTTCCAGAATGCGTCGCAGTTCCGCTTGCATCAGCGCTTGGCGCGCGGCATCGACGCGGCGCCATTGACCCAGCGGCGAGACCATCCGCGCCGCCACCTGACCATTCGGTCGGATCGAACGCGATGATCGTATCGCCAGGAACCGATAGCCGCCGCCCGACGCGTCGTGGAACTGCACCGGATTGCCGCCGGCGAAGCTGCCGACCAGCGCGCGGATGCGGTTCGGGTTGCGCAGGTCGTAGTCCGGATGCCGCGACAGTGCGCGCACCGCTTCCAGCGTGCCGGGCAGCTTCGACGTCGCCTGGATCGCGAACCACTTGTCCAGCACCAGCGCGTCGTCGCGCCACCCGGCATGGAACGCGGCCAGCGCCGCCACGCGCTCCTTGCAGTCGATGCTGGACAGCACTGCGAGTGCTGCCAGCACATCCGTCATGTTTTTGCCTGCGTCGAACTGCGCCTTGGCCAGTTGCACCCCGTCGGGATCGCGCCGCGAGGTAGCCAAGGCAGGTGTTCCGCAGCGCGCGGCGGCCGATCGACCCGCCATCGATCCGGTATGGTCCGGTGTCGGTCAGCCGATCATACGTGGCACGCAATGCGTCATGCAGTTCGCGGCCGATTGCCGTACGCACGCGCTCTCGGCACCGCTTGGATCGCTTCGACGTCGGCGACTTCCATCTGGTCGGCCAGGAAGGTCTCGCTCGGCAGACTCAGGGCCTCGGCAATAAGGGCCGGATCGGCGTCGCCCAGGGCTGCATCGCCGAGTGCCAGGGTCGCCGCCATCGCCTCGATCAACGCCGGTTCGACCGCCGGGGTTTCGTCACGGCGAAACGCGGCCACCAGATCGAGCAACACACCAGTCGCGTACTGCTGCCCAGACTCCCAGCGCACGAACGGATCGGTGTCGTGCGCCGCCAGGAAGCGCAGACGTTCCGGCGTCAGCCCGGACAGCCTGACGGGAGCGGAGAAGCCGCGCAGCAGCGATGGGGTCGGCGCGGCCGGCACGTCGATGAAGGTGAAGCGTTGCTCGGCCTCGGTGACCAGCAGCACGCGGGTGCCCTCGTGCGGCGTGCTGTCGCCGTCCAGACGGGTCGCCAGCGCCGCGCCGTCGCCACCAAGCAATCCCATCGCGAGCGGAATGACCACCGGCTGCTTGTCGGGCTGCCCAGGCGTCGGCGGTGTGCGCTGCGTCACCGTCAGCGTGTAGCGCCGCGTCGCCGCGTCATAAACATCGCTGACGGCGACTTCGGGCGTGCCGGCCTGGTGATACCAAAGCCTGAAACGCCCCAGGTCGACTCCCGAGGCGTCCTGCATCGCCTGGACGAAATCGTCGATCGTCACCGCCTGGTTGTCGTGCCGGGCAAAATACAGATCCATGCCGCGGCGGAACGCTGCCCTGCCCAGCAGCGTGTGCATCATGCGGATGACTTCCGCGCCCTTGTTGTAGACCGTTGCGGTATAGAAATTGTCGATCGCGATGTAGCTCGCCGGTTGCACCGGGTGCGCCAGCGGCCCGGCATCTTCGCGGAATTGCGCCGCGCGCAGCGCCCGCACGTCGCCAATCCGCTTCACCGCGCGGCTGCCCTGATCGGCCGAGAACTCCTGGTCGCGAAAAACGGTCAGTCCCTCCTTCAACGAAAGCTGGAACCAGTCGCGGCAGGTCACGCGGTTGCCGGTCCAGTTGTGGAAATACTCGTGCGCGATAACCGCCTCGATCCCCTGGTAATCGGTGTCGGTCGCGGTGTCCGGTTTCGCCAGCACGTATTTGGTGTTGAAGACATTCAGTCCCTTGTTCTCCATCGCGCCCATGTTGAAGTCCGACACCGCGGCGATGTTGAACACGTCCAGGTCGTATTCCAGGCCGAACACGTCCTCGTCCCAGGTCATCGATGTCTTCAGCGAGCGCATCGCATGCGCGCAACGATCCTCGTCGCCGCGGCGCACCCAGATACCCAGATCGACGTCCCGGCCCGACCGCGTCGTGAAGCTGTCGCGCACCGACACAAGATCGCCGGCCACCAGCGCGAACAGGTAGCTTGGCTTCGGGTGCGGATCGGTCCAGGTGACGCGGTGGCGCCCGTCGCCCAGGTCCTGCACGGCGCCCGGATTGCCATTCGACAGCATCACCGGACAGCGTGCGCGATCGGCGATGATGGTGGCGGTGAAGCGCGCCATCACGTCGGGCCGATCGGGGAAGAATGTGATGCGGCGGAAGCCCTGGGCCTCGCACTGCGTGAAGTAGCTGTGGTTGGAGACGTACAGGCCGCTGAGTTCGGTGTTGGCGTTGGGCGCGATGCGGCTCTCGATCGTCAGCGTGCAGACGTCCGGCGCATCCGGAACGACCAGTTCATGGCCATCCAGGCGATACTGATTGGCGCTCAGTGTTTCGTCGTTGCACGCGACACGCAGCAGCGTCACGTTCTCGCCGTCCAGCCGCAGCGGCGCGGTGCGATCGGCCGCCGCCGGATTGCGCCGCAGTGTCATCCGCGCGGTGACGATGGTCGCCGCCTCAGCCAACTCGAAGGTCAGATCGACCGTGTCCACCAGGAACGCCGGCGGGGTGTAGTCGGCCAGCCGCACCTCTCTCAGTGCCGACTGGACGGCCGGCGTGGTGGCATCGTTGGGTGCGTGCAGCATGTCGCCTCCGATGGGACTTTCGGGATATCCAGCCTAGCCGAAGTTGCGGGACTGGCGCGAGCGGGCGAAAGACATTACGCTGCCGACAAGGGGGACATCCGATGACCCAGCCTGATCCAGTCCGCAATACGATCATCGTCACCGGCGACGTCGTCATCGACCACCATTTGTACGCCGGCGAGCGCACCGCGTTGACCATGCGCGACAAGCGCGGCATGCGCCCGGTGCGCAAATTGGGCGGCGCGGCCGGTCTCGCGAAGCTGATCGAGGTATTGCTGCGCGCCGACGGGAATGTGCGATGGTTTAGCACCCTTGGCATCACCACGCCCGATATCAATGCGATCTCGGCGCCGCACCACGCCTTCGCGATCTGGCGCCCGATGAAGCGCGAAAAGGACAGCAAGGCCAACGATCCTCAGGTCTGGCGCGCCGAACAATTGATGGGGTTCGGTCATATCGACAGCCTGCCGGGCGAGCTTGCCGCGGAGGCACCCGACACCCCGCCGCAGCCGCTGTCTGCACTGCCGCCGGCATGCATTCTCGTGCTGGATGACGGCGGTGCGGCGTTTCGCGATGAGGCCAATCGCGCGTGCTGGCTGCTGGCGGATGATCCGCAGGCCTACCCGGCATGGATTCTGCTGAAACTCTCGCATCCGGTGGCGTATGGCGATCTGTGGCGGACTTTGATGCCGAAGCATGCCGAGCGTCTGGTATGCCTGGTCTCGGCCCACGATCTGCGCCGCGAACTTGCCGACATCAACGAGGGATTGTCCTGGGAACGCACGATCGAAGATCTGTGTCGCAACCTGCGTGACAATCCCGTACTTCATCCGCTTACCCTCTGCCGGCATCTGGTTGTTACGTTTTCCGGCGACGGAGCGTTGTGGCTGGACAATGCCAACCCGGGCCATTTGCGGGCGGTGCTGTGCTTCGATGCCGCATGTGCCGAGGGCGAATGGTCCGATGCGCGCGACGGGCACGCGATCGGCTACCTCACCGCGATGGCCGCCGTACTCGTGCGCGCGCTGGCGCAGCGCGTGCCGGCGCACGGAGAGGTCGATCACAACGCCGATCTGCGGCTCGCGCCGGCGATCGAGGCAGGCCTCCAGGCGATGCGCGATCTCAAGGATCTGGGTCACGGGCTGCTCGATCCGCATCGCCTTCCCGACGGCTACCCGATGGCGCGCATCGTCGAGGTGATCCGCAGGCCGAAGCACAACTTCTCGCGCATGGTTATCCCCTGGCCGACCCCTGTGATGGCACCCGGAACCTGGATGATCGCGCACAGCGCGCAGCGCTTGATCGGTTGTTCCGTTCCGCCATCGGTCATCGGCTTGGCACGGCAGGTCGCGGTGCAGGGTGAGGTGGCGCTGAGCCGGCTGCCGCACGCAAAATTCGGCAAGATGCTCACGGCCGATCGCCAGGAAATCGAAACGTTGCGCCGTATCCGGCATTTGATGCGACACTACGACAAAGACACCAACGCCAACAAACCACTGTCGATCGGCGTGTTCGGACCACCAGGCGCGGGCAAGTCGTTCGGCGTGAAACAACTGGCGATCGAGGTCTTCAAGGAAAAGGCGTGGCTGGAATTTAACCTGTCGCAATTCACCCCGCCTCGCGACCTGATCGGTGCCTTGCAGCAGGTGCGAGACTGCGTGCTTCGCGGGATCACGCCGGTGGTCTTTTGGGACGAATTCGACGCAAGACAGTATGAATGGCTGCAATACCTGTTGGCACCGATGCAGGACGGCAAGTTCCAGGACGGCCAGTTGAACTACACTGTCGGCAAAAGTGTATTCGTCTTCGCCGGCGGAACCAGTCCGACGTTCGACATATTCGGACGCAAGCCCGGTCCGGGCGCCCCGGAATTCGCGTGGCAATCCTATCGCGATTTCGTGTCGCGCAAGGGGCCAGACTTCAAAAGCCGGATTGACATCTACTACGACGTGCTTGGCCCCAACCAACGGCTGAAGTGGAACCCGACGGCGTCGTTGGGGGACGATCCGTCCCCTGATCCGATGGACATTGGTTACCCGCTGCGACGCGCCCTGCTGCTGCGCGGGTTGTTGGACTGCAAGTCCGACGAGCGGCTGGATTTCGATCCTGACTTGCTGGAGGCACTGTTGCGGGCACGGTACTGACGAGCATGGCACACGCTCGTTCGAGAAACTGGTGCAGCGGTTGCGGACGCCGGGCACTCCCACGGTCCGCCGATCGTCGCTGCCACCACCGCGGCAGATCGGAATGCACACCGATGCTGCCGAGTTCGCTGAGTTGATCGATGAACAGAATGGCTTCCGAATCCCGCTCGACATGACGAAGCTGGCGGCGGCGATCCACGAGACGTGGCGGGAACTCTCGCAGGCCGAGGGATGGTCGATGGGCAAGCGCTATAACCTCCCGTTCGAAAAGCTTGCTCGGATCGACCAGCAGGACAATGAAGCGGCCGCCAGGCGGATACCCGAAATCCTGGCACTCGCCGGCCTGGGCGTCGTGCCGCCATTGGCGGCGAAGCTGGCGCTGATGCCCACCGTACCGGAGGTGCGCGCGCATCTCGAGGATCATCTCGAGCGCCTTGCCGAGGCTGAACATATTGGTTGGATGGCGTTCCGCAAATGGGCTGGTTGGCGTCACGACAAGAAGCGCGACGACGACAAGCTGCTGCATCCCGCGTTGGTACCATATACGGAACTGTCTGAGCAAGACAAAGGTAAGGATCGAAACTCAGTGCGCCACTTCCCCGATATGATCGCCCGCACCGATTACCGCATTGTCTGGCTGACCTGATCCGTTACGGCGTCCCGGCCTCGCCCAGATCCCACCAGATGCCCGCGAACGCCGCGATGCCCTCACGCGCCGGGCCGATCAGATAGTGCTCGTCCGGTCCGTGCTGCTTGCAGCCGTTGTAGCTGTGCGGGATCCACACCAGCGGCACGCCGAGATGATCGACGAACACATCGCCCGGCAGCCCGCCTGAGGAGTTCGGGATGACCTGCACCCGCTTGCCCAGCGAGCGTTCCATGCTCGCGACGGTCCAGCGCACCCAGGGATGCGCCGGATCGGTGCGGCTCGCCGGCATGCGGATGCCGGCATTCTCGATCCGCACGCTGGCGAACCCTTCGGCATCCAGATGCTTGCGCAGCGACGCGGCGAACGTCGCCGGGTCGCTGTCCACGGTGTAGCGGATCTGGCAATGCGCGCGCGCATTCGGCGCCACCGCGTTGACCGGGTTCTCCGGCCGGCCCGACACCATCGCCAGCACGATGAAGCTGTTCCAGCCGTAGATCTTCTCCGCCGGCGTCAGGCCCGGCTCGCCCCAGTCGGGATCGATCGAGGCCGCCTCGCCGCCGCCGCCAACCGGGCAGCCGTCCAGCACCGCGCGCACGCTGGCGGGCACGCCGTTCCCCGGCAGCCAGTCGCGCACCAGGATCTTGCCCTGCCGGTCGATGATCGCGCCGAGCGCATGCGTCAGCACCACCGCCGGATCGGTCGTCAGCCCGCCCCAATGGCCGGAGTGCACGCCGCCCGGCCGCAGATCCACCACGAGGTCGAAATGGAATGTGCCGCGCGTGCCGGTGGCGATCGTCGGCACGCTCCGGCGTCACCCGCGGCCCGTCGCTGGCGATCAGCACATCGGCCGCCAGCGCATCGGCGTGCGCCGCGACGAACTCGCGCAGGCCGATGGAGCCGCGCTCCTCGCACGTCTCCAGCACCATGCGCAGGTTGAAGCCCAGCTTGCCGCCGCGCTCGGCCAGCACCGCCTCCAGCGCCGACAGGTTCAGCGCGTGCTGGCCCTTGTTGTCGGCGGTGCCGCGGCCGTACCAGCGGTCGCCCTCGTCCGTCAGCACCCAGGGGTTCAGGCCGTCGCGCCACTGGTCTTCCAGCCCGCGCACCGTGTCGCCGTGGCCGTAGGTCAGCACGGTCGGCAGCGCCGGGTCCTCGATCCGTTCGGCCACCAGGATCGGGCCGAAACCGTCGCGCGGGTTGGCGTGCATCGCGACGGTGAAACCCATCCATTCCAGCCAGGGCTGGATCGCCTCGCGCGAGATAGCGATCGACATCCGCCTCGTGGCCCGGGTCCTGCGAGGTGCTGGGGATCGCCACCAGTTCCGCCAGCCGGTCGCGAAACCCGCCCTCGTCGAAGAACGTCTGCGCGCGCGCGATCGCATCGTCCCGAGACGCCATCCTCAACCTCCTGCCATGATCTGTGCCAGCTATCCGCGATCATGGGCGGCATGGTCAAACCAACATCAGGATCGAGAGTCGGGGGATCAAGTTGGGTGACACATTCGGCGCACCGCCACGGCACGGCTGGGCCAGGATGGTGCCGGAACTGCATGTCACGGACTTCGCGACCAGTCTGCGATTTTGGTGCGACGTCTGGGTTTCGCCATTGCCTATCAGCGACCTGCCGAGCGCTTCGTCTACCTGGAACGTGTCGAAGGGGCGCAGGCGATGCTGTGCCAGCGCCACGGACGGTTCGAGACCGGGGACCGATGCGCCGCCGCTCGGGCAGGGGGCGATGTTCCAGATCTATGTGGAGACGATCGATCCGATACTGGCGGCGCATCGCCGCCGCGGCATGGCCGATCTATCTCGGTCCGCGCGAGGTCTGGCGGCGCACCGGCAATCAGGACAGCGGCCAGCGCGAGGTGTTCGTGCAGGACCCCGACGGATATCTGCTGATGCTGGCCAATGCGATCGGCACGCGGCAGGTGACCTCGGCCAGGTAACCGGGATTTGAGTACATCTCGCCTGGTCTTCGTGGGCGAGATCGCGAAGCGGGCGAGTTGCGGGCGAGTCGCGAAGGCGATCAACGGTGAGCGTCGTGCTCGCGGCACGACCCTCACCCGTCTCGCCCCGCTCGCCGACCTTGGTCCGCTCATCGCGGCCCAAGCCCGCGAAAAGCGGGAGAGGTAAACCGCAGGCGCGACGCGCTAACCATTCAACTCGCGAAACTTCCGCCCCGCGGCGGCCATCTCTTGCAGCAACGGCGCCGGCTCCCAGCCGAACCCGTTCGCGGCATGCATCGCCTCCACCCGCCTCAGCACCACGTCCAGCCCGATCTCGTCCGCCTCGTGCATCGGTCCGCCGCGCCAGGCCGGGTAGCCGTAGCCATGCACCAGCACCACGTCGATGTCCGACGGCCGCGCGGCGATCCCCTCGGTCAGGATGCGCGCGCCCTCGTTCACCATCGCCGCATGCACGCGCTGCTGGATCGCCTCGGCGGAATCGGCTGCGCGTGATGCCGCGCTCGGCCGCGGCACGCAGGATCAGCGCCGTCCACCTCCGGATTGGCCAGCCGCTTGCCGTCCTTGTGGAGATAGAACCCCGCGCCCGTCTTCTGGCCGAAATCGCCGCCCTCGCAGATCCAGTCATAGACCGGCGAATAGCGCTCGCGCGGATCGCGGGTCGGCGCGCGCCGCTTGCGCATGGCCCAGTCGATATCCAGCCCCGCCATGTCCAGCACGGCGAACGGTCCCATCGCGAAACCATATGCCTCCAGCGCCGCGTCCACCTCGGCCGGCAGTCGCGCCATCCTCCAGCGCGTATTCGCACTGCATGCGCCAGCGGTAGAAGATCCGGTTGCCGATGAAACCATCGCACACGCCGGCCACCACGGCGACCTTGCGCAGCCGCCGCGCCAGCGCCAGCGCCGGTCGCCAGCGCCTCGGGCAGCGCGCGCTGCGTGCGCACCAGCTCCAGCAGCCGCATCACATGCGCGGGGCTGAAGAAATGCGTGCCGATCACCCGTTCCGGCGCATCGACCTCATCGGCCAGCAGGTCGATGTCGAGATACGAGGTGTTCGACGCCAGCACCGTATCGCGCCGCACGATGCCCGGACAGCGCGCGGAACACCGTCTGCTTCGCCGCCAGCTCCTCGATCACCGCCTCGATCACCAGGTCGGCGTCGCGCAGCGCGCGTCAGGTCGTGCCGATACACGATGCGGCCGCGCCGTTCGGCATGCGCCTGCGCGGTCAGCCGCCCGGCCTGCGAACTGCCGGTCGCAGCACCGCGCGCACCCGCGCCTCGGCCGCGCGCCGGCGGCCTCGTCGTTCACCTCGACCAGCGTCACCTCCAGCCCGGCATCGGCCAGCGCGACCGCGATGCCGGACCCCATCGTGCCGCCGCCGACCACGCCGACGCCGGCGCAGCGGCCAGGGCGTGGCCCCCGGTCGGCATGCGCGCGGCCACGCCGCTCGGCGTGGAACAGGTGGCGCAGCGCGCGCGACTGCGGCCCGGTGCGCAGCTCCTTGTTGATCTCGGCCTCGAACGCCATGCCCTCGGCGAACGGCAGCCGCAGCGCGGCCTCGCACCGCCTCGGCCGCGCGCACCGGTGCAACCGCGCCGCGCGCCCGCCGCCGCACCGCCGCGACCGCCGCCTCGAACGCGGCGTGGTCATGGGCCGGCACGGCGCGATCGCGCGATGCGCGGCAGGAGCCCGGCGGCCGCCAGCGCGCCGCGCGCGGGCATCGCGGCGGCGCGCGAGGTCGGTGGCGACCTCGTCCACCAGCCCCAGCGCCATCGCCTCGCCGGCCGGCACGTGCCGGCCGGAGGTGATCGATCTCCAGCGCCACCAGCGGCCCGACCAGCCGCGGCAGACGCTGGGTGCCGCCGGCGCCGGGGATCGATGCCGATCCGCACCTCGGGCAGCCCGACGAACCCGTCCGGCGCGATGACCCGGGCATGGCATGCCAGCGCCAGCTCGAACCCGCCGCCCAGCGCGGTGCCGTGAATCGCCGCCACCACCGGCTTGGTCGAGGCGTCCAGCGCGCGCACGCACATCCTGCGTGGTGACCTCGGCCGTGCCCCGGCGGGCCCGGCGCGGAGATCGAACTCCCTGATATCCGCCCCGGCGATGAAGGTGCGTCCCTTCGCCGGCGATCACAGCGGCGCGCAGGCCGGTATCGGCCGCCACCCGCGCCAGCGCGTCGATCAGCCCGGCGCACCGCCTGCGACAACGCGTTCACCGGCGGGTGGTCCACCAGGATCAGCCCGACATCGCCCATCCGCTCCAGGCGCACCAGGCGCATCGTCCGGGCCGTGCCCAGTTTGGCCGTGGCCTGCAGCGCCGCGTCTCGGCGATCATCGGTGGCCTGGCCATCGGCGTTCCCCATTTCGTCGTCCGGCGCAGGGTTACGCCGTTTTGCCCGCGCGCGGAATCGTCGCGCTTCGCGCTTTCCCCCTGGCGCCCGAAGGCTACCCTGAGCCGGAAGGAGCGGGCACCGCGCCCGTCCGGAAAGCAACACCCGAGGTGGACCATGGACGCAGAACGGGTCGCCGCATGGGACGGCCGCGCGGGCTGCCGTTCCGCATCACCAAGATCGGCCACGTCGTCGCTGCACGTGAGCGACATCGAGCGCTCGACCAAATTCTATACCGAGGTGCTCGGCTTCAAGATCTCCGACATCTATGCCGGCGACGAAATGCTGCCCGGCGGCGCGGTATTCCTGCGCTGTCAACGCCGACCATCACGGCATCGCGCTGTTCCAGGCCACCGCGGCACCCCGAGCACGGACGCGGCATGCACCATGTCGCGTTCGAGGTCGTCGACGCTGGACGAAGTGGTGCGCGTGCCGAGCACCTGCGCAAGCACGACGTGCAGATCGACTTCGACGGCCGCCGCCGCGCCGGGGTGCAGCTTGCCGTCGAGTTCCGCGACCCCGACGGCCACCGGCTGGAGGTCTACTGGGGCATCGACCAGATCGGCAGCGACGATCAGGTCCGTCCCGCCCGAGGAATGGAAGGGCGCCACCAGCCTGGAGGCGGCGATCGCCGACCCGGTAAAGGGGCAGGACACCACCCTGGCCGACCCGACGCTGCTGCAAGCCTGAGGTCACTCGCGAGGGCGTGGCAACCACGGGCCCGGTGATCCCGCGGGCATGGCGCGGCCATCAGGAAAAAGATTGCCCGGATCGGCAAGGTTTCGAATAGCCGCAAGGTCATCGCGTCGCCGGCCCGATCATGCTAAACGTCCGACATGGTCGCAGCCCTCAAGATCCCGGTCCGGATGTCGGTTGACGAGTTCCTCGCGTGGACACCATCGGACCATCAATACTGGCAGCTCGTGGATGGCGAGCCGCAAGCCATGGCGCCGCCCAATCGGACCCATGGCGCAATCCAAGGCGAGCTGATCGGTCTGATCCGCAACCACCTGATCGAGCGTGGCAGCCCTTGCAGCGTCATCGGCACGCCCTGCGTCATCCCGCGCGTGCAATCGGACAGCAACGTCCGCATCCCCGATCTGGCGGTGACCTGCTCCGGCTACCAGGCCGAGGAACCGGCGCTCACCGACCCGGTCCTCGTCGTCGAAATCCTCTCGCCCAGCAACCAGGCGGAGACCTGGCGCAACGTCTGGGCCTACACCACCATCCCCAGCGTGCAGGAAATCCTGATCGTGCGCACCGTCACCGTCGGCGCCGAACTGCTGCGGCGCAACCCGGACGGCACCTGGCCGGAACGTCCACTCGCGATCGAGCAGGGCGACCTGTCGCTGAACAGCATCGGCTTCAGCGCGCCGCTCACCGCGCTTTATCGCACCACCCGCCTGGCCCGCGCCGGCACGTAGCCTTCTTCCGGGACGTCTACGTCGTCAGCGAGTCGCCCAGCTTCTCCAGCATGAAGTCCAGGTCCTCCGTCGGGAACTCCTCGAACTGCGTCAGGATCCGCGCAATCACGCGCGACCTGTAGCGCTCGTGGTCGCGCGCCTCGCCATCGAACTGCATCTCGCGCAGCACCTCCACCGCGGCCCGCACCGCCGGCAACATTCGCGGCGGCAGGCCGGACTTTTCGTACAGCGACGCCAGCCCCGCGTCGCCCGCATCGTGGATCAGGATGCGCGCATTCGCGAGCGGCACGCCGGCCAGCGTCGCCATCGCCGCCTCGAAGAACGCCATGTCGCCCAGGCTCAGCGCCCGCCACACCAGGATCGACGTCAGCCGCCCCTGCCGGTGCATCTGCGCCGTCAATGCCAACAAATCCGCCTCATCCGACCCGCGGCTCAAATTGAGTGTCACCCGGTCGCGCGTCTGCAGAACGATATCGGTTGCCTGCGCCGCCGGCAGATCGTGATGCGCCACCAGATACTCACGCAACTGGTCGGACACCATCGCCACCAGCCGCTCCGTCACCGTCATCGGCAACACGGCGCGCCGCGCCATGCCCTCCTTCACCGCGTTGCTGCCGGCGAACCGATCCAGCGCCTGGCCCAGGCTGGTCACACCGATCCGCGCCGCCGCATTGCCCATCAGCACGACGACAGCCGGCTCGGGCGCCTCGGCGATCAGCGCGGCCGCGATTGGTTCGGACACATCCGGCCGGCCGGCGATGGTCGATCTGCTTGCGCGGCGAGCCATGCCTGATCACCGCGAGCAGGTCCGCCTCGCTCAACACCGGCGAGCTTTTCAGAATCGGCAGCGCGACATCCTCGACATCGCTGGCCAGCCGCACCGCGACGTCGTGCGGCAGCCGCGTGGCGCTGCGCAGATGATGCGACAGCTCGCAGCGCACCGCCACCGCGACGTCCTTCGCCAGGATGCGCAGGATGTCCTGCGCGACCAGCAGCTCGGACTCCGACAGCTCGGCAGTCTCGATCCCCGACGCCAGCTTACCTGCCACTTCGGCGCGCACCGGGGCCGAGGGCTCGGCCAGCAATCGGGCGACGTCGGCTTGCGACAGCGGAAGAGTCATTGATTCCAAACCTTTGCCGAGCGCGCCCGCGGAGAACGCGGCGCCGTTGGCCGGCAGTATCCCAGCCAAGGGTAAAGGCCCGGTTAACCACTCAGCACGCCCCGCCGCGCCAGGTTGCGCATCAGCGCCGCCGTGCCGAACGTCCACGCCTCGCACCGGTCGGTCGGCATCATGCGGTTCACCAGCCGGCCCAGCTTCGGCGCCGCGATCGTCACGATGTCGCCGGTCTTGTGGGTGAACCCCTTGCCCGGCGCATCGCGATCCTCCACCGGGGCGAACATCGTGCCCAGGAACAGCACCGCGCCATCCGGATAGCGGTGGTGCGCGTTGACCATCTGCCCCACCAGGTCCGCCGGATCGCGGCTGATCTTGCCGATCGACGACGCACCCTCCAGCCGGAACCCCTCCGGCCCCTGCACCAGCAGCGACACCGTCGTCCTGCGGACATCGTCCAGCGTGAACCCGGCATCGAACAGCCGCAGCATCGGCCCGATCGCGCACGACCCGTTGTTGTCCTTCGCCTTGCTGAGCAGCAGCGCCGACCGCCCCTCGACGTCGCGCAGGTTGATATCGTTGCCCAGCGTCGCCCCGACGATCCGCCCGGCCGAGGACACCGCCAGCACCACCTCCGGCTCCGGGTTGTTCCAGGTCGAGATCGGATGGATCCCGCCATCCATCCCGGTGCCGACCGCGGCCATCGGCTGCGCCTTGGTGAAGATCTCGGCATCCGGCGCCGATGCCCACCTCCAGATACTGGCTCCAGGCGCCCTGCGGATCAGCACCTCCTTCAACGCCGTCGCCTCGGCCGAGCCCGGCTTCAGCGCCGCCAGATCGTTGCCCACCAGCCGGGTCACCTCCGCGCGGATCGCCGCCGCCGCGCTCAGGTCGCCGCGCGCGCGCTCCTCGATCACGCGCTCCAGCATGGACATCGCGAACGTCACGCCCGCCGCCTTCAGCGCCTGCAGATCGACCGGCGCCAGCAGCCACGGCTTGCCGGATCGCGGTCCTCCGGCGGCGTGTTGGCCAGCACCGCGTCGAACGCTGCCAATCGCGCTCGCCCGCGCGCCGCGCGCACCGACCGCCGGCGCATCGCCGCCTCGCACAGATCGCGCATGGTCGGGAAGCCGGCGGTGATATCGAACAGCGTCGCCGCCACGCAGCGCCACGACCGACGGCCCGCCAACATCCGGCCGCCAGACCCGCCCCGCCAGCGCCGCCGTCGCGGCATCGTCCGGCAGCGCCGGGTGCAGCGCGTCACGAAGCTCGGTCATCCTCGTCCTCCCCTCGAACTTGTGCCACCCTATACTGCGTTCGCAGACCGAACCGAGGGGCAAGGCCATGAGACTGTTCGGCGCGGTCACACGAAGCGCGACAGCCGAGACCTTCCCGGTGACCTACACCGACGAGGAATGGCGCGCAAAGCTGCCCCCGCGCAATTCAACGTGCTGCGCAAGCACGGCACCGAGCGCGCCGGCACCAGCCCGCTGAACCAGGAAAAGCGCCCGGGCACGTTCATCTGCGCCGGCTGCGGCAGGCCGCTGTTCGCCTCCGACACCAAATTCGAGAGCGGCACCGGCTGGCCGAGCTTCTTCGCGCCGCTGGAAGGCGCGGTCGGCACCACCGAGGACCGCAGCTTCTTCATGACGCGCACCGAGGTGCACTGCGCCGATTGCGGCGGCCATCTGGGCCATGTGTTCGACGACGGGCCGCGGCCGACCGGCCTGCGCTACTGCATGAACGGCGCCGCGATGACGTTCAAGCCAGCCGGGTAGCGACGCCGGCAGGCAAGGCCGACGGCGAACCTCCGCACTCGCCGTCATGGCCGGCCCTCGAGCCGGCCATCCGCCCCCAGTCGGCGCCGCAACTGCGCGCCCGTCCCACGTTGTAAGGGGTTCTTACGCCGCCGCGCCGATTCATACTTCCCGCCCAACACCACCGGCCCGATGAAGCCCGAGGAAAACCCCGACCGGCCAGCCAAAGCGTCCACCCGCGCCGGTCCACCCTCGCAGCCGGCCATCCCCCATCTCACCGCCATGGCCGGCCCCCGAAGCCGGCCATCGCCCCCAGTCGGCGCCACAACCGCGCGCCGATCCTCACGTTGTAGTGGGGTTCTTGCACGCCGCCCCCAATCCACGCTTCCCCCCGGCATCGCGCCGGCCCTCACGTTGTAGGGGGTTCTTGCACGCTGCCGTCGATCCACGCTTCCCGCCCGACACCACCGGCCCGATGAAGCCCGAGGAAAACCCCGACCGGCCCGCCAAAGCGTCTACCCGCGCCGGTCCACTCCCGGAGCCGGCCATCCCCCTCTCACCGCCGTGGCCCGCCCCCAAACCGGCCATCCGCCCCCAATCGGCGCCGCAACCGCGCGCCCGTCTCACGTTGTAAGGGGTTCTTGCACGACGCCCCCGATCCGAGCGTTTCCCGCCCGTCCTCGCCGGCCTGCTGAAGCCCGAGGACAACCCACAGCCCGCCCCCCGGAACCGACCATCCCCCCCTCACCGTCATGGCCAGTCCTCGAACCGGCTAGCCACCCCCATCGGTGCCGCGACCGCGCGCCCGTCTCACGTTGTAAGGGGTTCTTGCACGCCGCCCCCGATCCGAGCTTTCCCGCCCGACCCGCCGGCCTGCTGAAGCCCGAGGACAACCCACAGCCCGCCCCCCGGAAGCCGACCATCCCCCCCCTCACCGCCATGGCCAGTCCCCGAACCGGCGAGCCACCCCCAATCGGTGCCGCGACCGCTCGCCCGTCCCACGTTGCAAGGGGTTCTTACGCGGCGGCGCCGATTTATACTTCCTGCCCGTCCTCGCCGGCCTGCTGAAGCCCGAGGACAACCCACAGCCCGCCCCCCGGAACCGACCATCCCCCCCTCACCGTCATGGCCAGTCCTCGAACCGGCTAGCCACCCCCATCGGTGCCGCGACCGCTCGCCCGTCCCACGTTGTAAGGGGTTCTTACGCGGCGGCGCCGATTCATACTTCCCGCCCGTCCTCGCCGGCCCGAGGAAGGCCGGGGCAGGGGGCGCTCGCCGCATAGCAAGCAAGAATTCCGACCACAGAGCGACAGAGCAGCGGGAACTGGAGGCCCTGCGTACCGGCGTCCATCCGGACATCGCGTCTGGCGCACCCACGCACTTCTCTGTGCCTCTGCACCGCTAACCTCAAGAATCCCCGCAGGCCGCGCGGAGATTTTCCGCGAACACGCCGATAACACATTGATTTGCTGTAACTTCCGCCAGGACCCGCTCGTCATACGCCGCCTCGCGAGATGCAGCCCTCTTCGCGTGGGCCGGCCGATACCGATCGATGCTGGGTTCTGCCTGCCGGTCAAAAGTAAGAAAGCAAGTCTTTTAACACGGAGGAGCAGGGAGGACGTGCGAGACCACGGAGAAGAAAAAACGTGGCGCTTCGCGCACGGCCGGATCGAACACCGCGCGAAGCGCCATACTGTCCTTCCTTCTCCGTGATCTCCGTGTTCTCCCTGCTCCTCCGTGTTAAAAAATTGCTTTCTTGCCAGCGTCGCGAGGCTCCGGCACGCCCCATTCCGGCAGACAGTTGCTTGGGGTTGGTGGACGATCTGCCCAAACCCCACATCCCGCCCGCCGCCCCGCCCCAACACCCGCCCAAACTACATGCCGTATTCCGCCACCAGCGCCGCTTCCTCCGCCTGATCCGCCAGCATCGCGATCTGCCCGGCCGGGCTGAGTGCCTCGATCGGCCCCAGCGGCCCGTCGTACGTGTACCCAAAGAACTCCCGCCGCTGCGGCATCGTCATGTTCTCCCACCCCGGGTACACCCGCCACGCCCGAGGATCGGGCTTCCACCGCAGCGCATAATCATCCGGCTTATAGCGATAAACCACCTTCGGCCCCGGCAGCGGCGGCTCGCCCGCCTTCTCGCGCCGCTCCGCCTCTTCCGCCACGACCAGTTCCGCGTCGGTCAGCTCGTCGATCCACCTGACGATCGGCTCCGCGTCCGCTGCCCCAGCCTTCCCCCCGCCCGGCGCCCCGCCCGGCGCCTCCGCCGGCCGAGGCGCCGCCGCGTGCCACCCCAACGCCAGCCCCGGCGCCACATCGCCCCAGTCCCGAGCCTCCCCCGCCGGGCGCCCCCGGTGGTCCTTCAACAGCCGCGCCGCCCCGGCCAGCACACGCCCCAGCGCGGCGGCACTGGCCCGCTGCCGCAGCGCCTGCTTCGCGTCGGTGTCCGCCTCGAACGCCAGCCGCAGCGCGTCCACCATCCCGGCGTTGGCGCCGATGATCTGGATCGCGAACATCGCCTCGATCGCATCGCGCGGGTCGAGCCGGTCGAGCTGGTCCAGCGCGCCCTGCACGATCGCGATCCAGACGGCCTCGGCGGCGTCCGCCGCCGGGCGGGCCAGGGTCAGCACCATCGCGCGCAGCGCGTTCGGCGGGATGGTGTAGGGCGGCTTCCCTTGCGCCGGGGCGGGAAGGTCGAGGTCGGGGGTAAGCTTGGCCAAGGGCTCGGTCTCCAGAGATTGAAAAGGACCGGCCAGCCTAGCGCAGACAGGAAAACAATCCGTTAACCTCGCGTAAACTATCTCACCGTGACCGATCAAAGCCCCCCGGAAATCGCTTGCCACGCGATGCGCCGGCCCGAGGCGACCGCGACACGTCGAACGCAGTGAAAGCAATTAAAAATAACTCAGCGCGGCTGTAACCGCGGTCGAGCAACCCCCAACGCCGCGCCACCGGTCGTGCCCAACGTCACACCGTGACAAGTGGTGCGTTCATCCGTCGGCCGGGCTGCTCGCGGCGTTGCGAAGGAAGAATTTTACCGCAGATAAGAAAGGCGATGCACGCGAAACACGCAAATAGCGAAGGGCGGAATGGTCTGTCGCGGCGCGGCATCGGCTGCGCGTTCGCCCTGCCCTATATCCCTGGGCCCGATATGCGTGGACCCGATATGCCAGAGCCCGATATGCCTGGAGTTGGCTTCCCGCGAAAGGCGCAATGAGACACCGCCGCTGCTTCAAGTTCGTGCAACCAACCTGCAACCCCCCCTGCTGCCCGATTTCAGCGAGCGGCGCTCAAGGACAAACCGCATGGCGCACGGCCGGTGACACACGCTGACCCATCCGCGTGCATCCGCGCGCATCCCCTGCCTTCATCTGCGAAAGATTCTTCCCTATCTCACCGCGCCACAAGCACGCACCACGGAAGCTGGCCACAAGCGACCGCAGCCACCCCAAGCCACCGCCGCGGCACACAAGATCGCTCGCCATCACCCCTCAGGGACGCCGCCATCGCCAAGCCCGACCCGGCGACTCTCGACCCGGCGATCGGTGCCGCCCACCAATCGCGCGGCAACCAGGCGGGCAATTTCAGCCGGCGCCTGGTCCGGAATTGCGAACACCGAACTGACGTTGATCTCGCACAGCACATACGTGTCCTCGCCCGACACAATCCGCGGTCCAAAGAGAAAGTCGGCATCCCAGATGATCGGCAACGATGCGGCATCGATACCAAGCGCCGCCATCATCTGCGGCGTCCATTCGGTTTCCATCCTCGCCCTCAGCGCCTGAAACGGCTCAGCCGAGGCGGCGTGCATGATCCGCGGACCCGGCTGCGCCGCCGCGGACTCCGGCCCCTCGGGCGGCGGAGGAATCAGCGCCTTGATGAACTGGTGGCCAAAGCCCACGACTTTGTCCGCGCCCATGTAGCAGCGGATCATGCCGTCCGGCAGCCGTGGACTGGAACGGCTGATCGACGATGCAGCCGTCGAGCGTGAAATACGCCTCGCAACGCGCCAGGAAATCCGCCAGTGCAAGCTCTTCGGACACACTGCCGCGCCGCGCGTGCAGCACCCGCACCGCGGTCGCTCCATCCGGTAGCGGATCGATCAGCTCGACCTTCCACACCCCCTGGCCGCCATTGCCGCGATTCTGCTTCAGCACGCGCGGCCCGGCCGCCTGCAACCGCGCGGGAAACGCCTCGCGCAACGCCCCCGCCGAGCGATACATGTGCGTATCGGTGCCCCATCCCAGGTGCCGCGTGCGGTGCAGCACCTCCTTCACGCCCATCTTGAGGATCACGTCGGGATGCGCGCTCACCCAAGGACCGCGCGCCGCGACGTCGCGCAGCAACCGATCGAGCGCCACCCGCGTCTTCCCCTCATGCAACGGATCGACCCAAACCAGCACGCCGTCCACCGCCGCTAGCTGAGCACGAACCTCATCGGCAAACGCCTCGTCGTACACCGCGGGCTGGGCGTGAACGCCGATCGCGGCAAGTTCCTCGAACACACGATGAAAGCGATTGTTGCCTGGCGTCGCCCCGCGCCGGGCTGCACGGTCGCCGCGCCACAGCACGGCCACTTTCGGCGTTCGGGTCGGCATCATCGCTCGATCTCCTTCGATCGCCTATTGCAACACTCTGCCATCACGATGCGCGCCTGTCAGGCGCCGCTCATCAAGCTAGACCCTGCGATCGCCGCGGACAGCCGCAATGGCGCGGCTGGTCCATGCCGACACGGAATCGTGCTACGGCGAACAGTCACATGCCCGGCCTTCTCTCATGCGCTCAGAAGATCCGTGCCACGAGACGATCGGGCCGCGATCCCTCGCGATAGACGGCGCGCACCAAGAGCGCCGCGGCCGTGCCGGTTGCGCCACCGCCGAGAACGTCGGTCAGGTAATGCGTTCCGACAAAGATCCGCGACCAGGCGACCAGGAGTGCGGCCAGCAGGAACAAGCCCGCGCGCCGCGGCAGACCCTGCAAGGCAAAGGTCGCGGCGATGGCGAATGCGGCGGTCGCATGATCCGAGGGAAACGACCAGTCGCTGCTGGGGGCAATGATGAGGTGGCTGACCCCGGCGTCATAGGGGCGCAAACGATGCACGAACAGGAGAATCGAGCTGGTTGCAGCCAAGGCCAAGTAAAAAGGCCAATCCCGCGGCGGCACACGCATGCCTGATGTGCAGGCGATCGCGCGTGCTCCACCATTGGATCGCCACGCACAGGACAAGGATAGGGATGCCGAACCGCGTGACAGATATCATCGCGGCGTCAAGCAGTTGACTGCTTCCCGCGGCGGCGTTGATCCAGTGCGTGATGGCCTCATCCATGCTATTCGCCGCTCCTTGCGGGTTGACCAAGCCGGAAGGCATACATGAACGAGCGTCGCATCCACCAGATTTTTGAAGTCAGCATTCTGCTCAAGGGTGCCCACGCGCTGATCGAATGCATTGGCGGTCTTGTCCTGGCGTTCGTCAGCACGAGCGCCATCTCGGCCCTGGTCGAAATGCTCACTCAAGACGAGTTGATCGAAGATCCGCATGACTTTATCGCCGCGCATCTGCTGGAGTTTTCGCGGAATTTTTCCGTAAGCAGCAAGCATTTTTACGCGTTCTATCTGCTAAGCCATGGCGCTATCAAGGTGCTGTTGGTCATAGGGTTGCTCAGGGGGAAATTATGGGCGTATCCGGCCTCCATTGTTGTTATGGTGGCCTTTATTGCATACCAGATATACAGGTATGTTGACACGAGATCTCCCGGTTTGATCGTGCTGACGGTGTTCGATCTCTTCGTATTGGCTCTGATATGGCACGAATACAGACTTGTGCGCCGGCACTTGTCGGTGGCGTGAATTTGCACGTATCCGACACAGTCATTCCCCCGAAATGCCGGCAACCGACCGCCATCCCGTTGTGGCATTCAGTGCGAGATCGATCCGCGCCGCGCTCGGCGTGCACGGCGGGTTCGGCCCACCGGCTTGGCGGCCCACCGGCTTGGCGGCCCACCGGCTTGGCGGCCCACCGGCTTGGCGGAGTGCCGGCAAGCCCCTTCGCGCTTGCCCAGCCGGCGCAACGCGCGGCTCAGTACGGCGTCCCGTCCTTGTGGGTGAACACGAACTTGCCGTCCTGTTGCAGTTGGCCGTGCATGTCGATATCCGGATAGCTCACCGCATCGCCCGCCGTTCGATCGCCAACCACCAGCAGCGTGACATCCGAGGCCGAACGGTTGACGAACCGATGGGCATTGCCGGTTCCCGCCTTGAACCCCGCGCACATGCCCGCGCACAACTGTTCCACGCCGGCATTGGTCTCCAGCTCGACGTCGCCTTGCAGCACATAGATGAACTCATCCTGCCGCGTATGCGCGTGGCGGCATGACGACTGGCCACCCGGAACGATACGCACCAGGTTCACACCGAAATTGGTCAACCCCGCGTGATTGCCCAACCGCCGGTTCCACCGCTTCTCGTTCGCGGCACGGAACGGCTCTGGGTAGCTCGTCGCGTTGCTCTCGGGCAGTGTCAACGGGTCGAAACCCGACTTGTCCGTCATGTCCGGTCTCCCTGGGGTCCAATTGCATCCAGCCCACAGCATGCCCAGGCGCCGGCAGCGCCGCAATCCACGCGCGCCGCGCCGCGGCCCCCGCCGCAACATGCCGCCCGAACCATGCCGCCCGAACCATGCCGCCCGAACCATGCCGCCCCCCA
Source organism: uncultured Acidobacteriaceae bacterium (assembly GCA_963785315.1). Classification (GTDB taxonomy): domain Bacteria; phylum Acidobacteriota; class Terriglobia; order Terriglobales; family Acidobacteriaceae; genus PALSA-350. The sequence goes on from CAWAUX010000005.1 coordinate 1,400,800, forward strand.
TGCCGCCCCCCTTTGGCGGGCGTCACAATTGGTCATGATAATGCCCCGGTTCCGTTGCATTTCCACGCCATATCCGCATCGGTGAACAACCCGAAGGAGCATGTGATGCGCAACGGAATGCGACGTCAGGTCGGCCGGCTTGCAGTGGCGATCGGGCTTCTGTTGGCCTTGGCGGGATGCGTGGTCGCGCCATACGGGCCAGGGTACCACGGCTATTACCACGGCTACGGCGACCACGACGGCTACGGCGACCATTATCGGTGACCGAGGCGGAAGGTCTCGGCCCGCCGCTCAACGCGACAGCCGCCGACCCCATAGCCGCCGACACCTGGGCGCCGACACCTTAGGGCGCGCCGCCGTTGCCCTTGCCCCGACCGGCTGGCGCCCCTTGGCCTGACCAGCCGCCCCCCCCGATCCGCTGCCCCACGCCGCCGCGTCAGCTCACGCCCGCCAATCTACGAAATCCGACGTCTACGAAATCCGACGTCTACGAAATCCGACGGCAACAAAACCCGCCGCCAACGAAATGTTGATCACACCATGGTGTGCCGGCTCACACCAAAGCCGATTTGCCGTGTTGTATTGACATCACGGCATTGCGACGGCGGTGCGGGAATGCGAGACTTTACCGCCGGGGATAGCGTTTCAGCAGGATTGGGCCTTGATGAAGATTTTGCTGACGGGCGGATGCGGCTTCATCGGCTCCGCCGTCGTGCGCCACCTGCTGCGCCAACCGACCACGTCGTCGTCAACGTCGACAAGATGACCTACGCCGCCTCGCGAGGACGCGCTGGAGGAGGCGCGCGCACCACAACCGCCACGTCGCTGGTGCGCGCCGACATCGCCGACGCCGCCGCGATGCGCGCAGGTATTCGCCACCCACGCAGCCCGACGCGGTGATGCACCTGGCGGCCGAGAGCCACGTCGACCGCTCGATCGACGGCCCGGCGGCGTTCATCCAGACCAACGTGGTCGGCACCTTCACCCTGCTGGAGGCCGCGCGCGACTACTGGTCCGCGCTGCCGGCCGACGCGCCGCGCGGCGTTCCGCTTCCACCACATCTCCACCGACGAGGTGTTCGGCGCGCTCGGCCACGACGATCCGCCGTTCACCGAGACCACCGCCTACGACCCGCGCAGCCCCTATTCCGCGAGCAAGGCGGCGTCCGACCACCTGGTGCGCGCCTGGCACCACACCTACGGGCTGCCGACCATGGTCTCGCAACACCGGCAACAATTACGGCCCCTGGCAGTTCCCGGAAAAACTGATCCCGCTGGTCACGCTCAACGCGCTGGAGGGCAAGCCGCTGCCGGTCTACGGCGACGGCTCCAACCAGCGCGACTGGCTGTTCGTCGAGGACCACGCCGAGGCGCTGGTGCGCGTGCTGCGAGCGCGGCGCAGCCCGGCGCCACCTACGCGATCGGCGCGCGCCAGCCGCGCAGCAACCTCGAGGTGGTGCGCGCGATCTGCGCCGCGCTCGACGCGCCGCTGCCCGACCCGGCCGGCCCGCGCGAGCGGCTGATCACGCTTCGTCACCGACCGGCCCGGCCACGATTTCCGCTACGAGATCGACCCGTCCCGCACCGAGGCCGCGCTCGGCTGGACGCGCGCCGCACGATTTCGAGCGCGGGCCTGGCCGCGACCGATCGACTGGTATCTCGCCAACCGCGCCTGGTGGGAGGCGGTGCGCGCCGCGGCGCTACGCCGGCGCAGCGGCTCGGGCACGCCGCGACCGACGCGCCGAAGGACGCCGCATGAAGGGCATCCTGCTCGCCGGCGGCTCCGGCACGCGGCTGCATCCGATGACCCTGGCGGCGTCGAAGCAGCTGCTGCCGGTCTACGACAAGCCGATGGTCTACTATCCGCTGTCGACGCTGATGCTGGCCGGCATCCGCGACATCCTGGTGATCTCCACCCCGGCGGACCTGCCGCAGTTCCGCCGCCTGCTGGGCGACGGCGAGCGCTTCGGCGTGCGCTTCGCCTATGCCGAGCAGCCGCAGCCCGGACGGCATCGCCCAGGCGTTCCTGATCGGCCGCGACTGGCTCGGCCGGCGAGGCCTGCGCGCTGGCGCTGGGCGACAACCTGATCCACGGCGACCATCTGTCCGCGCTGCTGCGCGCCGCCGCGGCGCGGCCGGACGGGCGCCACGGTGTTCGCCTACCAGGTGCGCGATCCGGAACGCTACGGCGTGGTCACGCTTCGACGCCGACGGCCGCGCGGTCGAGATCGTCGAGAAGCCGGCGGCGCCGCCGTCCAACTGGGCGGTGACCGGCCTGTATTTCTACGACCGCCAGGTCAGCGAGATCTGGCCGCGCACGATCCAGCCCTCGCCGCGCGGCGAGCTGGAGATCACCGACCTCAACCGGGTCTATCTCGAGGCCGGCGCGCTGCACGTCGAGCGGCTGGCCGCGGCTGCGCCTGGCTCGATGCCGGCACGCCGGACAGCCTGCTGCAGGCGGCGACCTTCGTGCAGACCATCCAGTCGCGCACCGGGCATGCTGGTCGGCTGCCCGGAGGAGGTGGCGTTCCGCATGGGCTTCATCGACGCCGACGCGCTGCGCGGCCACGCGCGCGCAGCTGGGCAAGACCGAGCTGGGCCGCGTGCTGCTGGAACTGGCCGAGGGCGAGCACGCGATGAAGGTCGAACGCACTGGCGATCCCCGACGTGATCCTGCTCACCCCGCCGCGCTTCGGCGACGCGCGCGGCTTCTTCTCCGAGACCTGGAACGCAGCCCGCTTCGCCGAGGCCGGCATCCCCGGCCCGTTCGTGCAGGACAACCACGCCTCTCGACCGCAGCGCGGCGTGGTGCGCGGCCTGCATCTGCCAGATCGGCCCGAACGCCCAGGGCAAGCTGGTGCGCGTGGTGCGCGGCGCGATCTGGGACGTGGCGGTGGATGTCCGCCACGGCTCGCCGACCTACGGCCAGCATGTCGGCGGCCGTGCTCAGCGCCGAGAACTGGCAGCAGCTCTGGGTGCCGGTCGGCTTCCTGCACGGCTTCTGCACGCTCGAGCCGGACACCGAGGTGATCTACAAGGTCACCGCGCCCTACGACCGCGCGGCCGAGCGCGGCGTGATCTGGAACGATCCCGGACCTGGCGCTGCCCTGGCCGGTCGCGCCCGGCGAGGCGCGTGCTGTCGGACAAGGACACAGGCGCTGCCGCGGCTGGCCGACTGCGACGCCTGGTTCAGCGTCTAGCGCGAGCATGGCGCGCCGACCGATCCTGGTCACCGGCGGCACCGGCCAGCTCGCGCCGCGCCCTGGCCGCCGCCGGCGGCCGAGGCCGGTGCCGCGTGGTCGGCCGCCCGGACTTCGATTTCGACCGGCCGGAGACCATCGTCGCCGCGTTCCGCGCAAGCCGCCCCCTGCCTGGTGGTCAACGCCGCCGCCTACACCGCGGTGGACGCGGCCGAGGACCGACGCCGAGGCCGCCTATCGCGCCAACCGCGACGGCCCCGGCGCGCTCGCCCGGCTCTGCGCGGCGGCCGGCATCCCGCTGATCCACGTCTCCACCGACTACGTGTTCGACGGCGCCAAGGGCGCGCCCTACGTCGAGACCGACCCGACCGCCCCGACCGGCGTCTATGGCGCCACGCAAGCTGGCCGGCGAGCAGGCGGTGCTGGCCGCCGGCGCGCCGCGCGATCGTCCTGCGCACCTCCTGGGTCTATGCCGCCGACGGGCAAGAACTTCGTGCGCACCATGCTGCGCGTCGGCGCCGAGCGCGACCGGCTGCGCGTGGTCGCGGACCAGCGCGGCTGCCCGACCACCGCGGCCGACCTCGGCCGACGCGATCCTGGCCATCGCCGGCGCGGCTGCGCGACGGCTGGCAGGACAGCTACGCCGGCGTGTTCCACGCCGCCGGCAGCGGCGAGACCACCTGGCACGGCCTCGCGGTCGCCATGTTCGAGGAAGCCGCACGGTACGGCGCCCGCGTCCCGCTGGTCGAGGCCATCACCACCGCCGACTAGCCCACCACGGCAAAGCGTCCAGCGGACTCACGGCTGGACTGCGGCAAGCTGGCGTCGGTGTTCGGCGTGCGGCTGCCACCCTGGCGCCCAAGCCTGGCACGCACGATCGAGGCCGTTTACGCGGCGAAGTAGGCGGGCTTCCGGCGCCGCCAATTCTCGGGGCGGGGCAGATCGCCGGCGCGCGGCACGCTTGAGCCCACCCCGGGTACAGACCCAAACAATAACCGGTCCAGCGAACATTCGCAGACCGCCGCGGCGGGTGCCAGCGGAGGGCCGGACCGCCTTTTCAGTGGTATTCGGCAACATCCTTTACATTCCTTCGATGCAGGATCATAGATAACGTAATCTGACCAGTTGTGTTTGCCGAACACCGGTGAGGGACATGGGACTCCTCAATGGCCTTCTGCCATGGAACGCGATTGCCGACATGCGGCGGAAGCGCGCACGCGCCACCGTGCAACGCCTGCTGGAATCGAGACATGTCGCGGATCTTCGGCTTATTGTATCGGTTTTCCTTCTCCTTTTCATAATCGGCAATCTTATTCTTTTGCTCGATGTCGCTTACGCGGGCTTCGCGACGCAAAGCTTGCGCATGCTCGCCGTTGTCAGCAGCGCCACCGTTGCAGTCATGGTATCGCTCACCAGTTGGGTCTATCAGACCGGCAGCCAGCGGCTTGGTGTGGTTGACCTGTTCGCGTGCGAGATCGCCGCCATCTGCCGTGTGTATACGGTCGTCGGTTTTTCATCGAGATTGATTGATACCTATCACTATTCCCAGGTATCCAGGGCACCCGGATCGGAACCGCTTGACGGCGGGCATGAACCACCCG
>CAWAUX010000006.1:0-8191 GCA_963785315.1 uncultured Acidobacteriaceae bacterium
ACAAGCCTCCGGCCTAAACCCGGCTTGGCGCTAGAGGGGAACTTCGGACGCTTACCGTGCTCGCTTGACGGTAACTCTAGAAGCTACCGAGTTGGCCGTCCTGGCCGTGAAAATCAGTCTTATGCAAGTCAGCTTTTTCTTAATCGGCTGATTTGCTGATGACCGCACCGATGAAACAAATCGCTCTCAGGGCGTATCGCGATCAGTCCCGCAGGGACGGCTGAGAGTAGCCCAGGACGTCAGTCCTGGGTGTACATTCCCACCGGGACCAGTCCCGTAGGGACGACTGAGAATGCCCCAGGACGTAAGTCCTGGGTGAGCTGGACCGAACGTCAACGCTGAGAGGCGATCATTAAAACCCAACCTGATTTCCCTTAGATCAGCCCTGCTTACGTAATTCAAGGATTCATGGCGTTTGCAAACGCCGCGTAACCTCCGGTCCGCACTGCGCGTAGTGTCGGCTGTTCCAGCTATAGATCGTCTCGGCCTCGGCTTTCAGGGCGCAATGCGCTAGGATCGCATCGTACGTTCCCCCGCCGACGATACCGAGAGCTGCTGACGCCTGCAAAGCCTTAGCGTACTCTTCCCCATCTAGCGCGACGAGCGAAAGCCGTTCGCATATGCTGCCAATGAACAGCATGGCCTGCTCCCCGCTAATTCGGTGTTTGCCCGGCATTCTGGTTAGCGTGGAGAAGACCTCGGCCAAGCTATGCGCTCCGCAGCAGCCGGTCGATTTATCAAATTGAATGAACAGCCGGAGACTCGCCTGGTGGTGAACATGGTCCCCATAAAATACCGGCACCAGCACCGACGTATCGAGGAACCCTTTCATTCGCCCTGGCCGAGGTTGGCCGAGTCACGTTCCTCACGGATCTGGCGCAGCATCTCATCCGTGGCAGAAGCGCGCATGGGCTGCCCGGTACGAAACACCCAGACGCCGTGCTCTTTGGTGAGCGGTCCCGTGCCCCGGACCGGCCGCAGCGTAATTTCCTCTCCGGAGCTTTCCATTTCCAGGTCATCGCCCGGCTCCAGGCGGAGTTCTTCCCGCAATGGCTTCGGAATCACGATGCGGCCAGCTTTGTCCAAAGTAAGGCGGATGTTCATGATGGCATAATACCGTGGGTCAACCCACAGATCAATGCCATTTCAAGATAACGGCACTGATTGTGGCATCGAATCGGTGCTACTATACGCATATGCGGACAACCATTGCGCTGGATGACGAGCTCGTCAAGCAGGCGGAGTATTACACCGGAATCACAGAGAAGGCAGCTCTTGTGAGAGAGGCACTCACCCGTCTTGTCCGGAATGAAGCGGCCCGGAGGCTGGCGGCACTCGGGGGGAGTGATCCGGCGGCTGAGGCCGCGCCGCGCTGTCGGACGGAAATTTGATCCTGGCCGACACGTCGATTTGGATCGACCATCTGCGAAGCGCTGACGCGAAACTGCAGACACTGTTACAGAACGATCAGGTCATGACCCATCCATTCATCCGCCTGGAGTTGGCCCTCGGGTCTATAGCTAGCCGGGAAAAGGTGTTGGCTGATCTTGCCCTACTGCCCCAGACTCCTGTCGTGGCGAGCGAGGAACTGTTCAGCTTGATCGAACACAAAATGTTGTACAAAAGAGGAATCGGCCCCACCGATCTTCAACTGCTATGCTGCGCTCTCTTTGATAGGTCGATTTCAATCTGGACCAGAGACCGGCGACTGGGCGAGATTGCAAATGAGCTCGGGCTTCGCGCGTCACTTCCTTAACTTCTCTGGAAAGCGAACCTGCTTTGTTGGGTTTCTTGTGGCCGCGGTGCGGCCAAGCACACCAACTACGATGCACTGCTGGCAAAGGGACTGGACCGCTCGGGAGCGCGCGAGCAAGTCGCCGAAAAGATCGATGAAATACTGGCGACCTGGCGAAACCCGAAACAGCCCTGGCAAGCAAACACGTGCTCCATTCCGGTGAATATACCGCGACGGTCACCCCCGCCTTTCTATGTTTGCGGCCGTTAACGCTCCATCGAGTAAAACGAGTTCCTACGTTCATCCCATCACTGTCGGCGCCGAAAACAGACAACACCGAATTCTCTGTCCACATCCCAACCAAAGTAAGCGGACACAAGCTCGTTGGGACGAGAGCCGCGAACAATAAGGAGTCTCCATGAAAGCAAAAAATATTCAAGACCTGCTGACCATCGGTCTCACCTACATATTGGATTTCGAGGATCAAATCGCGCGCGAAGCACCAAAGATGGCCGAAGCCGCGCAGAATCCGGAGCTCAAGGAGGCCTTCCAGAAGACCGCCTCCAAGAGCCGTGAGTATGCCCAGAAAGTCGAGCAGACCTTCCAGAAGCTCGGCAAGACCCCGCAGCGCAACGAGAACCACATCGCCAAAGCGATGATCAACGAAGTTCGAGGCATGATCGACAACACCGATCCAGGACCCGTCAGGGATGCGGCCCTGATCGTTGCTGCTAATCAACAACAACTGTTCCGCGTAGCCTCCTACGGCTCGATGACCCACTATGCCAAGCTACTTGGAAAGAAGGACGCTGCGGAGGGCCTCGAGGAAAATCTGAAAGACAGCAAGGGCGGCGACGAAAAGCTCACCGCGATTGGCGAGCAGAAAGTCAACCCGCAAGCCAAAGCAGCTTAGCCTACACTTGCGCCATTATCTAGCGGCGGCTGCACAGCCCGCCGCCGCTAGCAGTCCCTTCCTATGGAAACGCCCAAACCCGTTCGACCGTCTTGCTAAGCATCCAGCTCTTGTCGTCGGCATTGAGAAATTTCATATCATCTCGCACGACGGTTAACCTCTGCGCATAGCTAGCTCGATCGTTGGCAATAGGCCAGTCCGTCGCCCACATGAGCCGTTGCGGTCCAAAGGTGTCGTACAAACGCTTCACCAGCCGTTGCGAATCAAGCCACGGATAACTCTCCTTCGACAACGACCACGTATGCGAGATCTTCACAAACACCTTGGGATAGCGCACCAGAGCCACCAGCATCTCCAGTTGCTCAGGATGGTCCACCGGACAGTCCGCCATGTGGTCAATCACGACCGTCAAGTCAGGAAATTTCTCCACCAATTTCTGCACATCGGGAACCCGCCCGATCGGCACCAGCAGCGTCATAGGAACCTTAAGCTCCTCGCACCGCTTCCATAGCGGAGGCATCAACGGCCCCCGAATCCAGTCTCCGCTCGCGTCGCCGGCCGGACTAATACGCACGCCACGAAAGCCATCCTTCTCTGTAAGTCGAGTAAGATCCTCCGGCGCCGCGGGATCCAGAGGATTTACCCGGCACACCCCTTGAAAAAACTGCGGATACTGCTTGAGCACAGCCGCAAGATACCTATTGTCGTAGCGATAATGGATGACCTGGATAATCACCGTCTTCGCCACCCCGTTGGCCTTCATCAACTCCAGCAGCATTTCGGGAGTAGCATCGTAATCGGGAACCTTAGCCCCAGCCGCAAAAGGGAATTGAGCCTGGTGCTTCCACACATGCACATGCGGATCCAGAATCCGGTAAGGTGTGGGATCGCTCGATAATGTAACAGCAGCTGTCATCTTTAGCATCTCCCGCCGGCTCACTTCAGGCATACATGGATTCCCCGCTCGGTAAGGCATTCCTGCACTTCAGGCGTAAATAGGTTCGAGGGTACGCACCACATAGGCCCCGCACCGGTCATAGCTGACCAGGGGACCACTTCTCGCGATATCCAGATCCACGCACAGCCACCCTTTGAAGCGGATGCTCCGCAACACCCGATGGCAAGCCGGAAAGTCGATCTCCCCATCGCCCAGATCATAGGTGTTGGTGATGTACTTCGCGGTCAGCCCTGCGCGCTTCGCATCTTTGTAATCAGCCATCATCAGCCGGTCCTTATACTTCTCCAAAATGACCGCCGGGTCGCCGCCACCCAGGTACACGTGCGCCGTATCAGGGGAAAAATAGAACAGCTTAGGATCCGTCAGCGCCATGCATCGGTCGATCTCTTCCGGAGTCTGCACCATCTGCCCCAGATGATTATGCAGACCCGCCTTGAACCCCATTTCGCCCGCAACCTCCCCCAGCTGGTTATAGAAGCGGCACATGGTGACAAATGCCTCCGCAGGCTTACCCCGCGAAGGCGAGAACACCACCAGCCGATCGGCGCCGAAGCGCTTGAGGAACGTCATGGCATTCCGTGCATTGGTCAAGATCTCGGCATGCTGCGCCGGATCATCCGCCGCGCCATTGAAGGAGATAGTAATCACGTGCAATCCGCGCTTGGAGAGTTCCCGCTCCATCTGCTCCGGCGTGATCTCGTACTTGGTGAGGATCTGCGGATACTGCGTCAAACGAAGCCCGACAAACCCGGTATCGTGCATCACGTCAAGAATGTCGGTAAACTGCGAGCCGGGAAAGGAGTTCCACAAATTGGAGCCCAGCGCCCACTTGACGTTCCGGTTCGCCGGCAGCACCTGTGCCGCGCGAGCCAACATCCCCGCCATTCCAAGCAAAGCTTCTCTTCTGTTCATCGCAGAACAGCCTACCCGTCCCTATACAAATTGTCATCCGAAAGCAGTCATGGGCCCCACAGCCCACCCGAAAATCCTGGACGGCCGCGTCTGAGGTGAGCAATACCCCTCAACCAATTTTCGACCGAGCGCAACGCGAAGGGTGGAAACCTTTCTCCACCTTTCGGAGGAGGCGCACTCTTTCTAGGGCAGATACTATTTCTCACGGCGTCAGGTTGTGCGGAGACCACCATGCTGAGCGTGACGGAAAAGTTCGTCTACCTGACCGACAACCGGGCCCAGACCGTCGAGCTAAGAGAAGCCACCTTGGCTATTGACGCTGAAGCCATGAACCTATGCGCCGGCCTAAGCGAGGAGCAGCTTTCCTGGTCACCCCGTCCCGGCAGATGGTCGATTGCCCAGAACCTCTCCCATCTTCGTAGAACCACCGAAGTCTTCCTGCCCGCAGTCGACGCAACCCTGGAGGCCTGCAAAAAACTGAACCTGCATAACCCGGGACCATTCCGCCTCAACCTTTATGGCCGCCTCATGGTCTGGCGCATGGAGTCGCGGCCCATCCTCAAGATGCGTGCTCCCAAAGCCATCCGGCCGCGCCTATTGGGTTCCTGTGCTTCAGAACTGGACCATTTTCTAACCGCTCAAGCGGCTCTCCGGCAGCGTATCGACGATGCCGAGGGCTTCCACCTCACGGCCATCCGCTTTCCTTCCCCCTTGGCCAGCTGCGTCCGCGTCAACCTGCTGGAGTTCTTTTCCCTATGCAACGCCCATAGCCGGCGCCATCTCCGCCAAGCCAATCAAGTCCGCCGGGCAATCGCTTCGATCACATCGCTGGCATAGTCGAGTGAGTGCAGGTCAGCGATCTCCCGCTGCAACCGCTGGGCGTTTTCTCGATACGAGGGCGTAGACAAAACCTTTTGGATGGCCGCACGAAGCCGAGGAACGGTTAGCCGCCGCGGAGTCAAAAACTCGCCCACGCCGCACCACCCAATCCGTGCGGCCACGCCTGGCTGATCGTTAGTAATCGGTATAGCCACCATGGGCACACCGCACGCCAACGACTCAAGAGCCGTATTCAATCCCGCGTGAGTAATACAAAGTGCGGCCTGTTCCAGCAACTCCAGCTGCGGCGCAAACTTGACCACAATAGGATTTCCCGCCGTCCCCAAAAATCCCGCCGGATCCATATTGCCCCCCAGAGACAGAACCAGTTGTGCATCCAGTCCTTCGCACGCCGTCAGGATCACGCGAAAAATCCACTCCAGCCCGTTCTGTAAAGTGCCCAGGGAAGCGTAGAGTATAGGGCGCCCATCAAGTCGCTCCCGTGGAAACTCCGTTTTCGCTCGCGTCTTTCCACTATGCAGAGGACCAACAAAATGAAACTCCGCGGGCAGTTCACGCCGAGGAAACTCAAAGCTCGGTGGCTGTTGCGATATCTGCGGATGCCCGATAAACACATCGTTGGGAAACCGCGCATGGGGCGTCAATCCCCACGCCACTCGTTGCGCGTTGATCTTGCTATGCACCGGCCTCAACATCCTTCGCGCCAGGGCATGCACCATCGCGTTCCGAATCCTCGCCCAGGGATGCCTCTCCGGCCCCCAATCCATGTTAATCAGCGGCACCCCATTTTCCGCAATGAATATCAGGGCCATAGCGGCATGCACGTAAGGCAATTGCAGATGGTCGGCAACCGCGCCGCCGCCCATATGAAACTGATCAATGACCAATGCATCCACCTGGCTGGCCTGGATCGCTGCCGGCAGTTCGGCGAAGTGCATATCGATGAGCTGTTCAAACAGCTTCATCGTATACAGAACGCCGGCTTGTCCCTTCAGTTTTCCCAGCTTCTCGAAAACCTGGTCGCCAAACCCTATCGGAAACGACCTGCCAATGACGACGCAATCCAAACCATATTCCTGAAAGAACGTCGCAGAATCCGCAATGCAAAAGATCGTAATCCGATGGCCCCGTTGTTGAAGGTGCAGAGCCAGGCTGCTGGCGGGATACATATGTCCCTTTGCATGGACCGGGAGAAATCCGATATGCGCCATGGCTCTTATCATGGCAGATGTCGTGCGCTCTTGAAGGGCACTCTTTCAGCCCTGCGTGAGGGCCGGGAAAGATGCTGTCGTGTTGGATCGACGTACAACGAAGCGTACCGGAGTTGTGCTAGCCCCGGAGTTGTGCCAGCCCCGGAGTTGTGCCAGCCCCGGACTACCTCGCCGCAGCGAGCATCAGTCCGGGGAAGCGGGCTTTCAAGCCCGCGAGAACGCTTTGTCTCGCAATGTCGGGCTTTAGCGCTGGTGAGAATGCCCTAAGCCGTCGCCCCGAAGCGACCCTAGGGCGCCAGCGTCATCAAGATTTCCTTCCAGCCCCAAGTCCGCATAGACGCCGCCATGTCCCAGGTAGGGGCTGCCGTCAACTCCATCCGCTTTCGCATGCCCCCCGGCGTCAACCCCCCGTGGATCCTGCGCTTCAGCGCCTCCACCGTGCCCATCATTCAGCTTTCTGAGCACCATCAAGGCCCGGCAGGACTCTCTGCAATGGACACAGTCATTGGAGAAATAGGGCGCCGGCTCCCTGGCGACACCCGCCAGGCGTAAGGCGCAGGCGAATCTACCGGAGTTGCGGCGGCAGATCGCGGTCCAGGAAAACACCATCAGCATTCTTCTCGGGCACAATCCCGAAGACATTCATCGCCACTTTCCCCTTCATCCCGAGCGCGCAGCGATCTGCAGTGCGCCCCGGCTCCCGTACAAAGGTCTCCGTTCCGTTAGTTCTCCCGCAGAATCGTCATCCTGAGCGAAGCGCCTCGCGGATCTATCGCCTAACAGAGGGTTTCTGGCGCGCAGTCGAAGGACCCCGAGGATGCTTGTTGGCCGCTGCTCTTCACCGCTTTCCGGCCACCAAAACCGGAAAAAAATCAAAAAAGTCACAACCTCCGACCGAAGCGAAGCGTAGCGGAGGGACCTGCGGTTCTTTCGTCCACTAGCCGATTCCCCATGGAAGCACCAACCTCCCCTTTGCCGTCCCGGCTTCTGGAGAGCGGGCGGAAGCCACCCTGATCGCGGCGAATGCCCGCATTGGAGTGGCCAAAAGCGCAATGGGTTCCCCAGATCTCGCTCACCAGCCTGGGGGGCTCGGCCAGCAGCCAGCTGCAGAGCATGTTTGCGGGCAAGAATGCTTACTGGTATGCCGCGGGGTCGTTGTCGGAGCCAATTTTCGACGCCGGGCGCCTCCGCAGCAACTACCATCTTTCGCAGGCCCAGGAGCAGGAGATGCTGCTGGACTACCAGAAGACGATCCTGAACGCGCTGAAGGACGTCTCCGACTCCTTGGTCGGCTACAAGGAGACGCGGGAGAGGCGGGAGCAGCAGGCGGCGCTGGTGGTCTCTGCGGCGGACGCGGTGCGGCTGGCGAGACTGCGCTACTCCGGCGGAAACACCAGCTATCTCGAGGTGCTCACGACGGACACAGACTTGTATGACGCGCAACTGCAATTGGCGCAAAGCCAGGAGCAGGAGGCGGCCTCGCTGGTGCAGCTGTACGCCGCGCTGGGCGGCGGTTGGCAATAGCCGCTGCCGATTATTTGTAGGTCGCATCGGCCAGGGCCATGGAGTCGCGGTGCGCAGCGGCAGCTTTGTATCAGGGCACGACTTTACAGTTTGCGGAA
>CAWAUX010000007.1:0-114558 GCA_963785315.1 uncultured Acidobacteriaceae bacterium
TGCACGTAATCAATACGATTGAGCAAACGCCGCAGTGGAGCAGCACAGTCATTATTATTACCTACGACGATTCCGACGGCTGGTATGACCATGTCCACAATATCGTCAACGGCAGCGCGACCGCGCACGATACTTTCTCGTCGGCTGGGAAATGCGGCGACCCGGAGAGCGCACTCCCCGGGGTAAATCCTGGCACTTTGCATGCACAGGGAAGATGCGGCTATGGTCCGCGACTGCCGCTGTTGGTCATCTCGCCCTGGGCTAAGCCAAATTACGTTTCCCACACCGTCACCGACCAGAGCTCAGTCTTGCGCTTCATCGAAGACAACTTCTTGCATCAGCAGCGAATTGGCGAAGGGTCTTACGACGACTTGGCCGGCTCTATCGACGACATGCTTGACCGCAGCGGGAGAACGCCAAAAAACGGCGCGGTCATCCTGCTGGATGACACGACTGGCGAAGTGATAAGCGCGAAGTAGTCCGAGACCAATCGGGACCCCGGTCGCGCGTTTCCCTCAAAGAAAACCGCACCAGGCCGCCTGCCGGCAAGCGTCGGAATGGAAAAGCTCTCGATGAGGGCGCATTGATACCAAACAGGTTAAGATCGAAAGGATGGGCGAAAAGGTCCTGATCACGGGAGGGCTCGGCTTCATCGGGCTGGCGCTTGCCCGGACACTGGTCCGGCGCGGCATGGCGGTGCGCCTGTTGGACAACCTGAGCCCGCAGATCCATGGCGTGGTCTCTCAGCCCGAGCTGGGTACCCTGCTGGAGGAACAGAACGTAGAGGTGATGCGCGGCGATGTTTGTCGGCGCCAGGACTGGGTTTTGGCCCTGCGCGATGTCGCTTCCGTCGTTCATCTCGCGGCGGAGACCGGGACCGGCCAATCGATGTACAGGATTGGCGACTACACCAGCACCAATGTCCTGGGTACTGCTCTGCTGCTCGACGTCCTGGCCAACGACCGTCACCAAGTCACAAAACTGGTGCTGGCCTCATCCCGCTCCGTGTATGGGGAAGGCGCCTACAAGTGCGCTCGCTGCGGTTTGGTTTATCCTCCCATGCGCAGCCTGGGTAGCCTGCAGGCCGGCCAATGGGAACCCCTTTGCCCTAATTGTTGCGGCCCCATTCACCCGATAGCCACGCCAGAGACGGCCAGAACCAGCCCGGCATCGGTCTACGCCGCCACCAAGCTGGCCCAGGAAGATCTGGTCCGGATCGCTGCCAGCGCGCTCGGCATTCCCTTCCTGATTTTCCGCTTGCAGAATGTTTATGGAGAAGGCCAGTCGCTCAACAACCCTTACACCGGCATATCTGTCGATCTTCTCCAATCGAATACGGCAGGGCAAAGTAATTGCTCTGTTCGAGGATGGTCAGGAAAGCCGTGATTTTGTGCATGTGTCCGATGTCACCGAGGCGATGGCGCTTGGGCTGGAGTCGGACGGCGGCGATGGCTTGACTATGAACGTAGGATCGGGAGTGCAGATGAGCGTTGAAACCATCGCACGAAATCTTAACGGCAATTTACGAATCCAAGCGCCAATTAGTGGTGTCGGGCCAGTATCGGTTGGGCGATATCCGCCACAATTTTGCGGATATTTCGGCCATCGGGCAGCGTTGGGTTTTTCGCCCAAGGTGCCGCTTGAGGAAGGCATCGCGCGTTTTGTGCGCTGGGTGAAGACGCAACCCATCGCCGAAGACGGCCCGGAAGACGGATTGGATCGCGCGAACCGGGAGTTGATCGAACGCGGCCTGATGAAGGCCTGAAGCAAATGCTGAAGGCGCTGCTCTATGCAGATCTCGAACGCCAGTTGCACTTGAGTGGGCAGCCGAGGTGCGGGCTTCCCTGCTCCGACTGTTGCGCAGGTTGCTTCATCCCAGGTTTTTGCCCATCGTTCTCTACCGTTCCAGCCGTTCGGCATTGCTTACCGGTTTCCGCCATGGCCCACCTTTTATCTTATTTGAATCAAATTATTTTTGGCATAGAGATCTCCCCCAGATGCGCAATTGGTCCAGGTATATTCTTTCCCCATACTTCAGGAACGGTCATTGGTGCATCAAAAATAGGAAGGGATGTGACCATCTTCCAGGGCGTGACCCTGGGAGCCCGGCAGATTGATATGAGGTATGACTCTGGCTCTCAGGCCTGAACTTGGTGACTTTGTGGTAGTTGGAGCTGGCGCCAAGGTTCTCGGCGGAATATCTTTAGGCGATAATGTCAAGGTAGGTGCGAATTCTGTCTTGCTGCGATCCGTATCTGCCGATGCAACCGTTGCCGGCATTCCTGCGCGCGAAGTCCACTCATCCGAATAGAAACTCCCTGAGGTTTTGAAAGATTGATGAATCTCTTGCTCGACCTAACCGTCATCATCCCCAATTACAATACCAAAGCATTGCTGCGGCAGTGCTTAGCGTCGATTTATCACTACACCAGGGACATCCAATTCGAGGTAATTTGCATCGACGACGGTTCTTCGGATGGCAGCGCGGAGATGGTCGAGTCGGAATTTCCGGAAGTCATTCTGGTTCGCAACCCGGTAGCGCTGCTTTACTCCAAAAACAATAATTTGGGCATGAAGATGTCGCGCGCCCGCTATGCCTGCCTGCTGAATAGTGACACCAAGTTGTTGGGCAACGGTTTCAAGGTGCTTGTGGACTTTATGGATGCCCATCCGGAGGCGGCGGCGTGCGGTCCGCGGTTACTCAATCCGGATGGCACCACGCAATCGTGCGTGCGGAGTTTTGCCGGCCTCGGGACCATGATTCTCCAGGGTCTCAATTGGCACAAATTCTTCCCCAACGGCCAAGTTTCGAGGGAGTACTATGCCTGCTCTTTCGATTATTCGCGGGAACAGCAGGTGGAAAGCCTGGGGACGACTGCGTACGTGCTGCGCCGGGAAACCTGGGAGACGTTCGGCATGCTCGATGAACGCCTTCCTCATTTCCAGGTGGATTTGGCCTACAACCTGATGCTCAAACGCAACGGTTGCAAGATCTATTACACGCCCACTGCCGAGGTGATTCATTACGGCAGCCAAAGCATCAACCAGATGCCGAAGAAAAAAATCATCGAGCAGCATCGGGCGATGGTTGATTTCAACGAGCATTACGACTATTTCGGCAAGAGCCGGCTTCTCAAACTGATGGTTCGTGCTGCTGTCGCCGCCCGCTGCATGCTCAAAATCGCGGAATTTTATCTGAGTAGCGATAAACGCGTGATCAAGGGACCGGGAGCGCCCAGGCTGAATGCGATCGACCGAACCGTCATGCAACAGGAGGACTTGCGGACTGGCGCCGATTAGCAGGGCATGGATATTGGTCCGGACCCTTCCGTTTCATCGCAGGTAACGTTTCCCTCCTCCGAGTTGTCAAGTGGGCGTCTTCCAGGAAACGCCCGGTAAAAAATCTCCCCCGATGTAAACCTTTGAAGAAAATGCTGTTCTGGCTGCCCACGACGCAGGCCAGGAATCTTGACTGATATCAGCACTGGGATACCCTAAGAGTGGAAATGCTGTTATTTTGGTTAAAAGGTTGAATCGGGAAAAGTTCTGCCCGGCGCAACATCCTTTTTGGACACGGGTTCATCAGTGTACATAGCGGGAATCGGGACCTGCGGCTCCAGCCGCAAAGATGCTCTGAACGGTGCATCAACCAGGGGTTCGGTAGTAGGCTAAGGAAACTGTCACCTCAGCCGATCAAGCGAGTGTCTAGCAAAAATAAGAATTGCATCAGCGTCGACTTAGCAAAGAACTTGATTGACAAGACCCTGAACGAGAATTCAGCAAGCGCTCCAAAATTTTAGGACAGGTCTTCAAAAACGCATGGACACAAGCTTTGCTCCCCCGCAGCCCAGTGCGGCTCTGCTTTGGAATGATGTCGTCTCTGAGGTTAGTAGTCATTCGACGACCCTGTTTCCTCCATTTTGCGCCATACCGCAGGACCCCACCGCCTACTATGCCGAGCCGAGCGCATGGAGCGTTTCGGTCATCAAGCGCTGCATCGACTTCGTTTTTGCCGCGGTGGCGCTTCTGCTTTTCTGGCCTTTGCTACTGCTTGCTGCCGTTTTAGTCCGCTACAAGTCTCCTGGCCCAGTGATCTTCCGCCAGAAGCGCGTCGGGACGGAATGGTGTCCTCTTTACCGTATTCAAGTTTAGGACCATGGCGATTGATGCTCAGGCAGACGGGCCCTCCCTGACCAAGCGGGGCGACCCGCGGGTGACCAGGTTCGGCGGCTTCCTCCGCAAGTACAAGCTGGATGAGCTGCCCCAACTGGTCAATGTATTGCGCGGCGACATGAGCCTGGTGGGGCCGCGACCCAAGCTGCCTCATTTGGAAGTGATGCATATGCCGTTTCGGCCAGGCCTGACGGGAGCGGCGACGCTCGCCTTCCGCTGCGAAGAAGAGATGCTGCAAGATATTCCCGATGAAGAGCTTGAGGCCTACTACTGCCGCATGATCAAGCCTTTGAAGGCGAAAATCGATTGGGATTACATGCGCGAGGCCACCCTGGCGAGTGATTTCTCACTGCTTTATGAGACCGCCTTCTGCTGTGTCTCCAGCCGCACCAACTCCTGGGCAGTTGACTTTTCCAAGTCCGCATAGACAGCCGTTGAACGCGGGAACCTCTCCACTGCGCAGCGCAGTGGAGCGGAAGGTGTCTTCAGCGGCTAAAGCCGAATTCATTTGCATTTACCTGACGAGATTGAAGGCCGTACCCTTCAGGAAGAGAAGTTTTACCGCATCCTGTTTTGACGCGGAGTTCTTCAGCCCCTAAATAGATTGAAAAGTCGGTCCTTAGCCGCTGAGGGACACATCCGCGATTCCTGCTTCTATTTTTTGCGGAGTCAGTAAAGTCTATGAGCGTTTCCGAACAGGATGTTGAGCGTGTCGCCGAACTGGCCAACCTCGAACTGAGGAGTGGCGAAAAGGCGGCCATGCTGCGCGATCTGAATTCCGTCCTCGATTACTTTGCCCAGCTCAATGAGTTGGACACAACCTCGGTGCCGCCTATGACCCAGGCGGCCAACCAATTGATCCAGGGCGAAGAGGACAAAGCGGCGGCTCAACATCTCCGCGCCGATGACATTGCTCCATCGTTGAACCGGGACCGGGTCCTTGTCAGTGCTCCGGACACCGACGGTATCTTCTTCAAAGTGCCCAAGGTCATCGAGCGCTAGGATGCCGCCATTTCGCTTCCGCAATGACAACGGGCCGGCTGAACCTGCGGAACAGCGCGTAGCGCATGGTGGGTCTACTAGCTATAATCAGCCATGCCACTTGAAGCTGTTGGCCGACGCAGTGGAGATCAACGCGTCTTCGAAAATACAACCGTCCGGCCGATCACCTTCCTGCTCATTTTTGCTGTGCTACTCCCGGTCATCGCCGCCTTCGGCATCCTGTACCGGCGTTCCCTCTCTGTTCCTTACCAGGATGATTACGACACGATCATAGCCTTCGCCGTCCACTACGCCCAATCGCCCACCTTAAAGGCTAAGCTGTTGGAGATCGCAGCCGAACAGCACAACGAATACAAACTCGGTTTTGAACATTCCATCGTGGCCGCCGAGTTGGAGCTCACCCACCATTTGAACTTCACGTTCTTGACTGTTTTGGGTGATCTCTTCCTGTTGCCCTTGGGTTACCTTCTCTGGCGAACGTATCAGCCAGATGAGATCGGGCTTGATCGTCGTTTGCTCGGGTTTTTGCCCATCAGCCTTTTGTTCTTCTCGCTCACCTATTGGGAAAATCTCAACTGGGCGACAACCGGGCTACAAAATACCCCGGTCGTGCTCTTCAGTCTTCTTTCCATTTCTCTTATCGCTCCCGGGAAGATGCCCTCTACTGCTCATCTGCTGCTCGGCTGCCTGGCGGCTGCGCTGGCAGCGTTTACTTCTGCGAATGGTTTTCTGTTAGGGCCCGTGGGTCTATGGATCCTACTGGCTCGCCGCGCCTATGGAGGATCTGTGGCATGGTGCGCCAGCTTCATCCTGCCGCTCGCCGCCTACCTCTACCACTTCACACCTTCGGTTTACGTGGTGCAGAGATTCTTCTATCTCACCAGGCCGCTCTTTTTTCTAGGCTTTTTGGGTTGTGCGGTGCCGTTCCGTTGGGTTGCAGCCCCGTTGGGCCTGGTGCTCATGAGCATTTTTGTGTGGGCTGTTCATGCTCGCTTCGACCGAACCAATCCGGTTGCTTTTTACTTCACCGTCTGGATCGTGGCCACGGGATGCCTGGTGGCATGGGTGCGGGGTGGGGAAACCTTCGTAATCGCCTCCCGATACAGCATGTACTCCATTTTGATGCTGATCTTCTGTTATTCCTTCCTGGCACGGTATTTACCCGGCCGCTGGTCCCTTTTCAACCGGACGCGCTTTTACGTAACTTCCATAGTGCTGGCTGTGGCTTTCTGTTGTTTGGCCGACGTATATGCCTACAAAATTCTCCAGACCCGGCGCCTGTCGATTCTCGCAGGCATCGAGTCTTACCGCGCCAATCCTCAAGTCAATTCGCCCCTCAACAATCCGGAGGTGGAGCAGGGTGTCCCCAAAGAAAAGGCCTTCGAGCAGGGTATGTTGACTGAAGCCATTCAGAAAGGCGTTTACACTCTCCCTCCGAAGCAGGAAATTCGCTAGACCGTCGAGGCACTGGCCTGCCTTTGCGGGCAAAACGGATGCCACCGATGGTGCTCTCAGGAACGATAATGGAAGCATGAATTGGAAGCAGACCTGTATCTCCGAGGTTCGATCGGCAGTGCGCGATGCGAAGCCCAGCGCCACCGAGTTGGCGGAGCTATGCTTGGAGGAGATTGAGGCCCGAAATCCGGCCATCAATGCTTATCTGGCAGTCAGCCGCGAACGTGCGCTAAGCGCCGCCGCGGCCATCGATCAACTCGCTGCCCAGGGCGGTCCGCTGCCTCCGCTGGCCGGGGTTCCCATCGGCATCAAAGACGTGCTGGTGATGAAGGGTTCTCCGGCGACGGCCGGCTCACGAATCCTCGAGGGGTACAGCCGCCGTATGACGCGACCGTGGTCAAGCGTCTTGAAGCTGCAGGCGCGGTTCTGGTGGGAAAGCTGAACTGCGACGAGTTCGCCATGGGTTCATCGACCGAGAACTCCGGTTACGGCCCGGTGCGCAACCCAGTGGCGCTTGATCGTGTGCCCGGCGGCTCAAGCGGAGGGTCGGCCGCAGCGGTTGCCGCGGGCATGGCGGTCGCCACTCTTGGCACCGACACCGGCGGATCGATTCGCCAGCCAGCATCTTTCTGCGGAGTCGTTGGTCTGCTGCCGACCTATGGACGTGTGTCGCGTTATGGTCTGATCGCCTTTGCCTCGTCCCTGGACCGCGTGGGTCCGCTCACCCGCACCGTGCAGGACGCGGCCATCCTGCTGGGGGTGATCGCGGGACATGATCCGCTGGATGCCACTTCTGCCAGCGTTGCCTGTGCCGGACTATATTCAGGCGCTCGAGCAGCCGGTGAAGGGCTTGCGCGTCGGTGTTCCGGCTGAATACTTTGGCGACGGCCTCGATGCCGAGGTGCGCGCCGCGGTAGAGTCCGCAATCGAACGCCTGCGCGAGGCAGGATGCACCATCCATCCCGTGTCCCTGCCGCACACCAGGTACGCGGTTCCAACCTATTATCTGGTGGCGACTGCCGAGGCCAGTGCCAACCTGGCCAGGTTTGACGGCGTGCGCTACGGCTTTCGCGCCAAGGATGCGAATACCCTGGGGGCGATGTATCGCGAGTCGCGGGACATCGGCTTTGGCGCTGAAGTGAAGCGGCGCATTCTGCTCGGCACCTATGCCCTCAGCGCCGGCTATTATGACGCCTACTACAAGAAGGCGCAGCAGGTGCGCACGCTGCTCACCCGCGACTTTCTTGCTGCTTTCGAGCAGGTCGATGTGTTGGTGACGCCGACGGCGCCAACCCCGGCGTTCAAGCTGGGCGAGAAGACGGATGATCCGCTTTCCATGTACCTGGCAGACATCTACACCGTGACTGCAAGCCTTGCCGGCATTTGCGGCATATCTGTGCCCTGCGGGCAATCCTCACAGGGACTGCCCATCGGCGCGCAGATTCTGGGAAAGCACTTCGATGAGGCGTCTGTCTTGCGCGCCGCCCTCGCAGTCGAAAGTGCCACAAGCCGAGGTTAAACAGGTTGCGGTCCCGCCCGCTGCCGAGTTTTTCCGCCGCCTGTATGGCCCGTAGAACGCCTGCTGAGCTCAGGGGCAGTCGCCAGGGGGTCGCGCCGGTACCGGAGAGGCTGCATCCTCGATGGCAGCGGAAGGGCTGGTAGTACCGCTCCTCCGGGGCGGCACACGAGAGGCAGAGTGTGTGTCCATCGCGCACCAGGAACCGGTCGTAGTTGATTCCTTCTCCGCATTGCTCGCAGGCGACGCGTGCGCCTTTGTATCCGGGAAATTCCCTGGCGTCGAGTGTTACCTGCACCCACTGCTCGTCGAACAGGTCGTCGTCGCTCATCTCGCGGTATGCGGCCATTTGCTGCAGGTTCTTGTTTTCAATTTCCGGGTGCAACTGGCGAGCCAGGTCTTTGGAAGATTCCCGGGCGGCTATGCGGATAGCGCGATGGGTTTCGAGGTCAACAAAGGTGGCCGCCATCTTGCCCCAATCGCGAAATTTGAGTGCACGCTTGCCTAGCCGGCAACCGGTGACCACCCCAATGGCGTCGGTTGCGCAGCGGTCGATTTCGACAAAGGTGACCAGGCGTTTGCGATCCTTGCCGCGTGGTTGCTCGATGCCCAGGCGGCTGCATCCGAGCATTGCCAAACGGACGCCCAGCACCTGCCCGGCGCAAAGATGTCCGTGGGCAATTCTGGCTTCTTCAAGAAGATCATCGAGAGTCGGCATGGTTTCCAGCATGCTTTGATGCTAGAACATTTCCGCCCCTACGGCGTATACAAGGCGGCCTCAGCAGCTAGCGGGACTCTGGCGGCAAAGAGTAGAGATGCTGTCGGATGGTCTTGGTTAAGGTATCCCGTTCGAACACGCTGTTCTGTTTCAAAGCCGGTCTCCAGGTTCGGATCATTCATGGGTGAGTTGTTATCAGGGTCGGCACGATAATGCTCAATGCCTGCGAGAATCATCTGGCGTCGCGCACCGAGCTTTTTGTAAGCGTGCACGTCGGCTGAGAAACAGAGACTGACAGAGAGCACAAGACAAGCTGCGTAAAATCGCCTCCCGCTGAAAGCGGGCCAGCGGTTGGGTAGATAGTGGGCAAGAAAGGAATAACAAAAGACCAGCAACAAAATGGAATAGATACTGTAGCGTGATCCGATCGCGAAACTGACCGCTCCCCGCACCCAGCCGACCAGGAGTGCCGTCGCCAAAAGCCACACCGTGAAGTAAAAGGCAACTGGATTGACACGATCGAAGCGGGAGCGAAGCGCCAAGCCAAAGGATGCCCAACATCACAAGGCCCAGCGCAGCGGCCGGCCAACGGAAGGGGATGGCGCCGCAGCCCAGGAAGGCAAGAAAAAAAAGCGGCCTGGTGATGAAGGAACCGATATTCGCCGGTCGAGAGCACGCGACTGTAGTGATAGAGGTAAGCGGCGAGCGGCAAAACGAAGCTGGCGCACCACGCCAGAGACCTGGCATAGTCGCGGCGAAGCAGCAAAATCAGGAGCCCTACGGGACCCAGCAAAAATCCGTTTGCCGACGCAAACGCAGCCATTGCAGCCGCCAGGCACGCCAGCAGCAGACGTGATCCAGTCAGTTCCAACATCTTGCCGGGGAACAGAAAATAAATGGCAGCCAGGCTGAAGAAGACGACCGGAATATTTTGCAGCGCGGTCGTTGCCCAATTGAGATTGGGCCAATAGGTGAGCGAGAAAAAGAGGAAGCTGATAGGCAGAAACTCAAGCAGACGACGATGGAGAGCGATTCCATCCTCTTGATACGTTAGCCAGAGAAAATAACCAATGGGCAACAGGAATAAATTGCCCAGGGTGGTTAAGACCGCGAAGTTCAGGTGATGAGCGAGTTCGATCTCGGCGGCCACGATGGAATGGGCAAAGACAAGCTTGTACTCGTTGACCTGCGCGGCTGCGATGTCCAATACCTTCGCCCGCAAAGTGGGCATTTGATCGTAGTTGTCTGCGAAGGCCAGCACCACAGCGTAATCATCTACATATGGAACGAAAAGTGCCTGCCGGTACAAAATCCAGTACGCCGCGATGGCCGGCAAAAGCACGGCAAACAGGATGAGCAAGGTAATACCCGGCCGCGCTGGTATGTT
Organism: uncultured Acidobacteriaceae bacterium; assembly: GCA_963785315.1. GTDB lineage: Bacteria > Acidobacteriota > Terriglobia > Terriglobales > Acidobacteriaceae > PALSA-350. Next base: position 10,252 of record CAWAUX010000007.1, read on the forward strand.
TTCGAACATGCGGCGAGTTCCGCTATTCTGCCCGGTTACTTCAGATGGCATGGCTGATTATATCCAGCGGGTTTAAGCCGAGGGAATAGGCCGAGCTGCGTTAGTTGCTCGGTGCTGAGGAAGATTCTTCGTTGCCATCGCCATCTTCAACCAGCACAGCGGACAATCCAACCAGGTCGTAGCTGACTGGCGTTGCGCCTGCAGGTTGGAAGGTAACGCGCAGCGGCTCCCGCTGCCACTGCGCAGCCCCGCACGCAGGTGATTGGTTCTCTCCCGGGGACCATGCAGATATCTTTTTTGCCAGCACCGGCTTGCGCGCGGCAATCTGGGCAACGACTGCATACAACTGCTTACCGCTGGCAGTGAGGCCGCAATAGGCGGCATAGTCACGGAACCAGATCACATTGGAAACGGCGGGATCGTAATCCGGCAGATGCAGAGCCGTGATGCTACCCTTCACCCGATCGATCATCAGCCAGGGGCCACGTTGCCATATCCAATGTTCGGTCTTGTCACCAGGAAGTGAATCGTTGAGGCGGAGAACCCGGCGGACAACGAAGCTGCGGTCTGTGATGGCGTGGGTTTCTCCGCTGGTCCATTCCTTAACCTTGTCATCGACCAGAAGAGGCCGAACGCGCAACTGCTTTTCGCCCGGCAGCGCGCCCGCCGGGTCGCCAATTACGGAGTAAGGAACATTTTTCCCCGCACCGATGAACACCGTGTGCACCTTGGTTGCGGCAGAGGCATGCAGCGCCATCAACCCAAGCAACGCCAGCAGGATGTAGATGACGCGTTTGTCCGGTCTCCTCCATGGCGGCAACTGGCGGAAGTGATAGCGTCCGGACAATACGAAGGAACAATCCGGTTCCATGCTCATGGGCCACCAGCTTAGGAGCGCGGGTCAGGAAATACAAGTTAACAAACGCTTATATTTCCCTAGTAATTCTTGCTTGGCCGGTCGGGCTCTGGCACCCGCAGCAGCAGCGCTTGCAGCGCCGTTTCTCTCCAGACCCGCTTATCTGTGCATAAGGTGCGCAGCTTCCTGCTATAGCGCAGGAGCCAGATCCTGTACAGCAGCCGGTCGATGGGGTTTCCTGTGCGTTTGACAAAAAGGGTCTGCGCCCTGAGGACATTGTGGTGACGCCACGACGAAACACGCTGGAGATCCGCGTCCGACTGCTCATGCTCAAGTGAGGCATGCATGACGTAAATGCTGTAGCCCTTCACAAAGAGAGTGTGGAAGACGGTATGGTCCAGGTAATCGAGCCAAAACTCCTTTGGAAATGCGCCGATCGACCGTAGAGCTGAAACTCTGAGGGTCGACGCGGAATTATAGACATTGAGCCGACGCTCTTGTATTCCGAGGAGAGTGTCGTACGTATTCGGAGTAGGGCGCGAGAACTGACCTCTCAGCACGTCGATAAAGTGCGTGGCCGGGGAATACACGATTCCTTTCACCAGCAATTTAGGAACGATGGCTGCCACGCTAGCGTGGCCTTGTAATGTGGTGGCCAAGGCTACCAACTCGACCAGAAAATCAACTGTGAGTGAGGTGTCCTGGTCAAAAAGTAGCAGCCAATCGCGCCCCTCTGACTCGGCATGTTCCAGAGCGAAGTTATAGGCCGGCGCCAACCCTCCATTGGAGGCATCATGGACATAATGAATGGGAAGCTCACCGGCCACTTCCAGACTCTGCGGTTGCGGCGAATTGTCATAGAGAACCAACGAGAAGTGCTGCGCCAATGCAGGGTCCCCGTTGAGTATCTGGATGAGCGAGGAGACGCATTGGCTCTGCCAGAGCTGGCAGTTGTACAGAACGATGACGGCTAGTATGGATGCAGGCGATGGAGAAGCTTGAGTTGACGGCATTGCATCAAAAGAAGCGCAAACTAAGTTTGCTCTGCCCGCCAGTATAACAGCCGGTTGAGAATCCTCTTGGACTGGTCGCGCTCGTCGGCGCTCAACCCAATCGTCCACGCAATCGCGACGGTAAGTGCGAAGCCTGCGATTAGAACTACCGGATTCGCTGGAAGAATAGCCTCGCGTCTCCAGAAAGGATAGAGCAGTAGCGATGGAGTCACGCACAGGAGCGGACGTAATAAGCCCACCAGAACGAAGCGCCGGCGTTGGATAAGAATGGTCGACCGGGTGTAGTGCATGCTCACTCCCAGGTGCACCGCCAAACTGACAACTGCTCCTACCAGGGTACCGACGGCCACGCCGATCGCGCCGAACTTCTGTACCAGCCAGATGCTCAAACCGATGTTGACCAAGGCCTCAGCGATGGCTGAGATCGTCGCCAGGTGCTGTTTCCCGGTGGCCACCACGCCGATCACATAGGGGTAAGCCAGTTGACGAATGCAGTTTCCGATCACCAGCACCTGCAGATAAACAGCGCTGCGCGCGGCATACGGGCGGCCCACCCATATGCTAAGTAGCGGATAGGCTCCGAAGAACAGTGGTAGTCCGAGCAGGCACAGCAGCAACGTGCAATAGCGGGTTGTCTTGATACATACTTCCCCCATGCGGGTGGGCGTAGTGCCCGCTTGCATCGAAGAGAGCGCAGGGAGCATCGGCCCAAATATGCTCGACACCACCGCCAGCATCACATTGGTTGCGCTGCTGGCGATGGCGTAGAAACCGGTGTTCTGGTAGTTGTAGTGGCCGACGATCACGGTATCGAGGCCACTGATCAGTAACATGGCCACCGTCCACAGAGAGAGCACGCTTGCGTATTTTGCGAGTCGGAGCGCAGATTTGGCTTTGTACAACAGGAAGGTAAAACCGATATGTTCCCTGGCGTAGCCCCGCCAGCCGAGGAACTGCGCCAATGCGGCCGCGACGATGAAGCCGGCGTAAACCAGTGCCATTTGCACCAGGCCACCGTGCAGGAGCAGAAGAATGATCAGCGCCGCAGCGCTACCGACGCGGCCGGCGACCGCGACGATGGTGATGAAGGCATATCGTTGCAGACCGGTAAAGATTGCCGCAAACGAGTTGAAGGGCAGGGCAAATGCAGTGGATAGACCTACTGCAATCACACCCAGGCGAACCTCAGGTACCAATGCCGGCGGCATCTGGTGAAATAGTTCAGGGACGTGATTCGCAATCACCATGATTCCGATCGCGGCCAGAACCGAGGCTCCGGCGAGAATCGTGAACGAGGTGCTTACCAGTTCGTGGCTCGCCTCCCGGTCTCCTGCCGCGTGGTGTTCGGCGACGAACTTGCCAATTGCTGTCTGTAGCCCGAAATCAAGAAGGTTGACGTAGGCGCTGAGGGAAAGGATCAATACCCATGCGCTGTATTCCGCCGGCGCCAGGCGATGCACCAGAAAGGGCGGCAGCACCAGCGAGACCAACATCGAGAGCAGCACCCGCACCATGTTGGATGCCGACCCTCGCAGTACCTTTCGCTTTTGCGACATGTAGAGCCTGTTAGTACGGGTGATGTACCGTGGCTACCTATTGCTCAAGACGTCCTGGCCGCTTGGTTGCAGTGACCTCAATGACATCCGCGATGTGAAAAGCATTTTGCAACTGGGCCGTGCCGTTACACAGAAACATTGCCAGCAGGCTCGCGGTAAACCGGCCTTGCGGCCTGAGCACAGCATCATGCCGGTTGAGGTACATCTGTACGCTTTCCAGAAGCGGCGTCGGATTTGTGTTGAAGACCACTTTCTTCACATCGAAGTTGTGTTTCCTCAGCATGCGGGAAAGGGTACGAACGGAATAGCTGAATGTATGTACGGGCAACGCCAGGTGGTGCCAGTAGCGGCCGAATACTCGAGCATTGAAGCTATCTCGATTGGGAACACCGATCATCAATTTCCCATCGTCCGCCAAAATCCGATACGCCTCGTCGAGAACTTCATTGGGACGCTCGATATGCTCAAACGAGTGATTCATGCGTACATAGTCAAAGGAGCGGGCGGGAAGTTTAGCATCCAGTAGCGAGCCGGGAAATATATTCAATCCCTTTTCGCTCCTTCCAAAATTTGCCGCGGCAGCATTGGGTTCGACTCCCGTCACATCCCAACCCTGATCTCTCATTTGGGAGAGGAACCAGCCGGAACCGCAGCCAATATCCAACATTCTGCCTGGGCGTTCGAACTTCGGATCCTTGGTCGGATACTCCCGCAGGCCCGCGAATCTCCAGACCTTTTGCTTGAATGTGTAAACGGGATTAGAAACTGGAAATCGATCGCCGAAGGCGTAATAAGTCTTGGGATAGAAGGCCGCGAGTTCGACCTCATCATACATGGGATCCAGAAACGCAAGATTGCACTGAGTGCATTGGGCCTGCGTATATTCACCTGGATTTCCGTAATGAAAATCTCTTGCGCGCAAGAGCGGTACAAACTCCTGCCCACCGCAGAGGGGGCACTCCCGAAGTCTATAACTCATCGTCCCTACCAGTATACCCGGCGTAATGGCGACGACTGCAATGCGGAGCCGTCAGGCCGGCTCGCGTTCTTCCACTTTCATGTTCCACAAATAGACCATCATTGCCAGATTCGGCTTGAGTCCAAGGTAATAGAAGCCGTAGCGGATCAGGCTGGCGATTCGGATGACGCGGCTCCTGCTTGTGTAGCAGCGCAGGAAGCCACGAAGCAGGGCGCGCTTTTTTGCCGTTAGCTCTGAACCGTGTTCCTTCAGAAAGGCGCGAGCCTGTCGCTGACCAATTTCCCATCGGAAAACGTGCCCCGCCGCGATACGGGGCCTCCGGATCCGGTCCCACCAGGATCTGGTTGGCGCCGGAACGGGCATATCGCCGATGTTGCTGCCTGTACCAATGACGTTGCGATCGTGTTGACGATAGAGAACCGTCTGGGCCTTCACTGAGCTCGATTTCCCCATGAATGAAGCCAGCCACGAAATCCACAGATCATGCATGTAGGCCTCTTCGGGCATGCGCACGGATAGCTCAAGCAATGGGCGATTCAACATTGCGGTACATCCCGTCACCACGCTTTGTACCATCATTTCGGAGAGCCGGTTGATACGGTCAGGATCGATGTTCATGTAGCTCCAAAAAGACTCGTGAACTATCTTGAGCTTGTCATCGACCAGGTGCAGATCCGTAAAAACAAGCAGCGGGACTTGGGCTCCCCATCGGGACTCGAGCTGATCCATGGCCTGTTTTGTTCGACTCACCTTATCCGGCAGCCACACATCGTCCTGATCAGAAAAACAAATGTAATCCGCCGTGGAGGCTTTCATGAGGAGAAGAAAGTTGTTCTTTGGATTCCGGGTTGCGACACCCGCAGGCATCACTTGAAAGCGGCCGGGAAACCGTGCCGCATACTGGGCTAAAATTTCGACGGTTTCGTCGCTGGATCCATCATCCCTCGCCAGCACGCGGATATTTCTATAGTCCTGCGTCAGGATAGAGTCGATTTGTTCGCGTAAAAACCGCGCGCCATTATAGGTAGCGAGCAGCACCTCAACTTCGGGCAGACTGCTCATTCTCCCCCCTCAAGCGAAATAATCAGTTCTGCCTTCACAGGTCGCACAGGCTCCCAGAATATCTGAAAAGAAACAAGTGCTCGATCAGGGCGCCCATGCATAAATGTTCTAGAATCGTGCCACCCGTGAGGGAAGCTGGTTATCGGATGTCACTCTCCAGGCCAAACCGGATTTCAGTTGCACTATGCACCTACAATGGTGAACGATATCTCGCCCAGCAGCTAGCCAGCATTCAGCAACAGACCCGGTTGCCAGATGAGTTGGTGGTCTGTGACGACCGGTCGACGGATCGAACGCCCGCCATGCTTGGCGAATTCGCCGCCTCGGTTTCGTTTCCCGTCGAAATCATCCGCAACACCGAGACCTTGGGTTCCACAAAGAACTTCGAGAAGGCCATTCGGCTCTGTGGCGGAGATCTGATCGCGCTCAGCGACCAGGATGACCTCTGGTATCCCAATCGTCTTGAGCGCTCTGAGCAGGAGTTCCTGGCTCATCCGCAGGTGGGCCTGGTCTTCTCTGATGCTGACGTCATCGATGAGCAAAACCGCCCGCTTGGCGAGACGCTTTGGCAGCAGCTTGGATTTGCCGGAAAGCGCAAACATGACCTGATGGCCGGGCAGTTTGTTCTTTTGGCAAAGCACAGGTTTGTAACCGGAGCCACGATGATGTTCCGCGCAACCCTGCGCGACCATTTTTTGCCCATAGGCGTTGGCTGGATTCATGACGAGTGGATTACTCTAGTGGCCGCCGCTTTCTCTGAGTTAAGGCCAATTGACCAGCCCCTGATCCGCTATCGCATCCATGGCTCGCAGCAGGTCGGCTTTCAAAACAAGCTGGAGCAGCGCGCCCAGGGAACGACACGCGCGGAAAAGCATTGGGGACGCCTGGCGGAGTCAGTGAAAGAACTGAAGCAGATGACCGATTTTCTATCCGCAGCGGTTCAGGATGAAACGCGAGGCGTGCTGCCGGCTTACCAGCAGCACTTGGAATTTCTCTCGTTCCGCTATGGGCTGCCCGCTAGCCGCCTGGCGCGCCTGGTCCCGATCCTCAGAAATTACCCGCAATACGAAATTCACGCATCGGGTTTTGCCAGCGTGCTCAAGGACCTGGCGCTGGCACGATCCCGATGACACGGCCTTAATCGATCAGGGCGATTTTGGCGCGCTTACCCACCCGTACGGCAATGCGAGCCGGGCGCCGCTCTACCCGTATGAGCTTTTCTGTGGAGGTCACGCCATCGATGCTCACTCCCGCGCTCACCTGCCTGTCCGCATCCGTGCGCGAGCTCTTCAGTCCGAGCTCAACCAGCAACTTGGCAACGTCAATGTGCACGGCCTGGGCGCTGTCCTGAACTGCTCGCTCCGTCGCATCGGCATCCGCCCTGATCACACGCCGAAGGTCGATTTTCGTCTCATCAGCAATGGCCGAGAGATCCCGCTGCTGGAATTGCCTGCTCCAGTCCTCATCCGCCTGCCGTGCAACCTCCTGCGAGTAAAACCCGCCAACGATGGTCCGCGCCAGCGCCTTCTTGGCCTCCATCGGGTGCAGTGTGCCGCTCGAGACCTCCGCCTGCATGCGTTCGACTTCGCTCTGCTTCAGATCGGTTAGCAGCAGCCAGTACCGCCACATCAGTTCGTCGGAGACGGACATCAGCTTGCCGTACATCTCCGGGGCCGGCTCATGGATACCGATCGCGTTGCCCAGGGACTTCGACATCTTCTGCACGCCATCCAAACCCTCGATGATGGGCGTCATCAAGACGATTTGCGATGGTTGCTGATAATGTCGTTGCAACTCGCGGCCAATAAGCAGGTTGAATTTCTGGTCTGTGCCGCCCAATTCCACATCCGCCCGCAACGCGACGGAATCGTACCCTTGCGCCAGCGGATAGAGCATCTCATGCAGAGAGATCGGCTGTTCGTTGTTGAACCGGCGATGGAATTCCTCGCGCTCCAGCATCTGCGAGACCGTAAATCGCGAGGCCAGGCGAATGATGCCTTCGAATCCGAGCGTCGATAGCCACTCCGAGTTGAAGCGAACCTCAGTCTTGTCCCGATCGAGTATTTTGAAAACCTGTTCGGTATAGGTTTTCGCATTCTCCGTAATTTCTTCGCTGGTGAGGGGCTTACGGGTGACTGAACGCCCCGTGGGGTCACCGATAAGCGAGGTGAAGTCCCCAATCATAAAAATGACCTGATGCCCAAGATCCTGAAAATGCTTGAGCTTGCGCATCAGCACGGTGTGGCCCAGGTGCAAATCGGGCGCAGTCGGGTCAAAGCCCGCCTTTACGCGGAGGGGTTGGCCGGTTTTCCGGTAACTTTCCAGACGTTCTCGCAGGTCGGAGAGCCGGATGATCTCGGCCGCCCCTTTTTTCAGGTAATCGAGCTGTTCATCAACCGGCGGGAATTCGATGGATGGGACCTCCAGGTTAGCCATGGCTTTCCAAGTAGTATAAGGGCTCAGATTGGCCTCAACGGCCACACCCGCGGCGCCAGTCAAGGCGCCTAAGAAATCCGCGCGAGCAGAAAAATATGGCAGGGTATTGCCAGTTCCACTGCAAGGACTTCCATTCCACACCGGGTTAGAAGTTCCCGGCTGTTCGCCTGGTCGAAGACATGATGGTGCAGGCAGCGGTTGTTGACGTTGTCAAGCGAACGGCGGTGAAACTCTTCTGCGGAGCCGGCCCCTGGATCAAGGCTGAGGTCGTGTTTGTCGAGGATTTCCGGCAGGTGGGTCAGATCGTCTTCAGGGGTGTTCCGCCCAAAATCTTCAAATATGTGGTCTACCGCTGTTGGCGTTCGGCGGTGGTCAAACGTTCGGGCATAATTCGGCAGAACCAGGATCAGGCCGCCGCCCGGTCGCGTGACTCGTTTCCACTCCATGAGCGCCTTCACCGGATTGGCGAAATGCTCCAGGTTATGCGAAGACAGGATGAAGTCGTAACTCTGGTCGGGGATACAGGAGAGGTCGGAAGCGTCTACAAAGATATTTTTTCCTGGCCGCTTGTCATTGCTGAACGTGTAGGCGTCGGCATGAGCAGCCCAGGTAGTATTGCGAGAAAAGTCGCAATTATCCAGCGACCCGACACGATCGTAGATTGGCAACGGAGTGAGCCCGCGTTGAAACACGGCGCTGGGACCCCCAATCTCCAGTCCTTTCTTGCCCTCTAAGAAAGGAAGCACCGCCTTATAACAGCCAACGCGTCCTTCGAGCAAAAGCCGGACGGTATTCCTGGCGCGGCGCATCAGTGACACTTCCATCGGGGCCCTCCAATTATGCTTACTTCATGATACGCACGGAAGCTGAGGGAGCGGACATTACGCGGCTGCGGGCAGATACCGCGGGCTGTGAGCAGACAACCTTCTTCAACAATGCGGGAGCAAGCTTGCAGCCGCGATCCGTGGTCGCGCGGGTGATTGAGCATCTCCGGCTGGAGGAGCGGATAGGCGGCTATGAGGCGGCCGACCAGGTCGCTCCGGAAATGGATGCGCTGTACGGCAGCGTGGCGCGTCTGTTGCATTGCGCTCCGCAAGAGATCGCACTGCAGGAAAACGCAACCCGGGCCTGGGAAATGGCCTTTTACTCGTTGCGTTTTGCCCCGGGTGACCGCATTGTGACCGCGGCCAACGAATACGCGAGCAACTACATCGCATTTCTGCAGGTGGCGCAGCGTACCGGTGCTGAGATCTGCGTAGTCGAAAGCAACCAGGCCGGAGAGGTCGATCTGGAGGCTCTGCAGAAGCTGCTTGACGATCGGGTCAAGTTGATCGCGCTCACCCACGTGCCGACCAATGGCGGCCTGGTGCAGCCGGCAGCGCAGGTGGGCGCCGTGGCCCGCAGAGCCAACATTCCCTTTCTCCTCGATGCCACTCAGTCGATCGGGCAGATGAACCTGGACGTGAATGCGTTGGGGTGCGATATGCTATGCGCGACCGGGCGCAAATACCTCCGGGGACCGCGGGGCACGGGGTTTCTCTATGTACGCAGAGCAATGCTGCCGCAGATGGAACCGCCCCTGCTCGACCTTCGGGCAGCGACCTGGGTTTCGCCAGGCAAGTTTGAGGTGCGCGACGATGCCAGGAAATTTGAAACCTGGGAAGCAGCAGCTGCCCCACGGCTGGGTTTAGGGGTAGCCATTGAATATGCGCTGGCTTTGGGGCTGGAATGGATTGAGCGCCGGGTTCAAGCTCTGGCCGCCCTGCTGCGCGAGCGTCTGGCGGATGTGAAGGGTGTAAGAGTGCAGGACCTGGGCCGTCTCCGCTGTGGCATTGTGACCTTCACTTACGAGCCTCATCGAGCCGGAGAAGTGATGCAATGGTTGCAGGCAAACGGTATCGCGGTCCGAGTCATTGAGCGTTCGTCCACCCGCATCGACATGGAGCGGCGGGGGCTCGATGAGCTGGTGCGGGCCTCAGTGCATTACTACAACACTGAAGCGGAGCTGGAACGCCTCTGCGACGTGCTGCGCTCTATGAAATGAATGAGAGGTTAGGCCATGGATGCGGAACGCGCACGGGAATATCTGCTGCGGTTGCCACACGTGGTGGAAACCATGCAATGGGGCGCCAACCTGGTCTATTGGGTGGGTGACAAGGCGATTGGCGGCAAGATGTTTGCCCTGGTGAACCTCGATGACGACCACAGGGCTGTGCTTTCTTTTGCCGCGGGCCCGGAACGATACGCTGAGTTGCTCGAAACCGAAGGTGTAATTCCGGCCCCGTATTTAGCCCGCGCCCACTGGGTAGCCATACGGCACTGGGGGGTCCTGCGCAGCAGCGAGTTGGAAGATCATCTCAAACTGGCTCAAAGTCTGATCTACGGCAAGTTGCCCAAGAAGACCAGGGACGTGCTGGCCCTGCCGCTGCCAGCGCAGCGCAAGCTGCTGAAGGATCGAAAAAAGCTGTTGGCAGTGCGATCCCCGGCTCGCTAACTCTGACCTTGCTATGACCAGAAAAACCCAGACCTTTATGCGGTGCGCTCCGGCTTCCAGCAAAAAGGTCAGGGTTTCGCTAGTTCTCACACAAACTCGAGGTCCGGTGAGACTCCACACTGCCGCCGCGGTTTGTACAATTGTGCAGCAGGAGGATCGATCTGGATGGGATTAGGGCTTGGCAGACATGCCAACAGAACACTTCTCTGCCTATTGCTGATCATGGCAACGCTGCACCCGCTCCGGGCGCAGGACCCGGAAGCTGCCGCCAATCAAAAAAAGGCACGGGCCACGCTGGACGCCATGGTAGCCGCACTGGGTGGCGAACGGTGGCTCGCGCTCAGCAACACCATGGAGCAAGGCCGGACCTCGGGCTTCTACCTCGGCAAGCCCACCGGCATGACCGCTGAGTTCTACGAAATCCAACAATTTCCCGATCAGACCCGCGTCGAGCTGGGCAAGAAACGGGATGTCTTGGAGATCATTTCCGGAGAACACGCCTGGGAGATCACTTACAAAGGCAAGCGCGAACTGCCCAAAGACCAAGTCCAGGAACTCATCCGGCGTCGCGACCATTCCATTCAGACGGCTATGCGCGTCTGGCTGAAAGACCCCAGGACAGTTCTCATTTATGGCGGTCAGAACCTGGTGGAACGCCATCTGGCCGATCTAACCACCCTCATCAACGCCGAAAATGACAGCATCACCATCCAGACCGATGCCGAAACGCACTTGCCCTTGCGGCGCACCTACCAGTGGCGCGATCCCCTCTACCATGACAAAAACACTGATGCGGAAGAGTATGACGACTACCACGTGGTCGACGGTTTTCCCACCGCCTACACCATCACCCGCTATCACAACGATGACATGACCAACCAGCGCTTCCTCTCCCACGCGGCCTACAACATCCCCTCGACGCCAGACATGTTCAATCCCGACCTGGCGGCGGCTAAAATCAAGAAATGACGCTCTAAATGCTCTATAATCTGCCCTGCGACCATGGAAGAAGAGAACCCCATTCCGGAGGCGGCGCGCGTGCTGGACATACGCCAGATCATGGCGATTCTGCCCCACCGTTATCCCTTTCTCCTGATTGACCGCATCCTCGAAAGCAGCCGCAAGAAGCGCATCGTGGCAATCAAGAACGTGACCATCAATGAGCCGTTTTTCCAGGGCCATTTTCCTGAGTACGCCATCATGCCGGGAGTGCTGATGGTGGAAGCAATTGCCCAGGCAGGTGGAGTGCTGCTGCTCCCTGAGGTTCCGGATCATGAAAACAAGCTATTGGTCTTCTCCGGTATTGACCGCGCTCGCTTTCGCAGACCGGTGACCCCTGGCGATCAGCTGCGCATCGAGGTGGACGTTTTGAACTGGAGGCCCCTGGCCGCACGGCTGGAGGGCAAGTGCTACGTAGAAGGCCAGCTGGCGTGCGAAGCCACCATCATGTGCGCGGTGGTGCCCCGGCCGTCCCGCATTGGCAGTGACAAACCGGAACCGCCGGTTGCTCCGCCCGCGGAGGATCCCGCTTTGGAGACGGTGAGTCACGAGTGAGTATTCACCCAACAGCCATCGTGGCTGCCACGGCTTCTATCCCTGAGTCCTGTAACGTTGGCCCCTATTGCACCATCGGTCCTGATGTAGTCCTGGGCGAGGACTGCGAGCTGGTTTCCCACGTAGTGCTCGATGGCAAGACCCGCCTGGGCGCCCGGAACCGTGTTTATTCCTTTGCCTGCCTGGGCGTAGCGCCCCAGGATCTCAAGTATCGCGGCGAACCCACCAGCCTTGAAATCGGCGATGACAACAGCATCCGCGAATATGTGACCATCTCGCGGGGGACCAAGGGCGGCGGCGGAACTACGCGGATAGGCAGCCACTGCCTGATCATGGCCTATACCCATATCGGTCACGACAGCAGCATCGGCAACCACTGCATCCTGGCCAACGGCGCCACGCTGGCCGGTCACGTCACGGTGGAAGACCATGCCAGCGTGGGAGCGCTTTGCCCCGTGCATCAGTTCTGCTGTATCGGAAAGCATGCCTACGTCGGCGGGGGCACCACCATCACCCAGGACGTCCTACCCTACTCGCTGACCTCGGCCAAACGCGAGACCCACGCCTACAGCCTCAATCGCATTGGATTAGAGCGCTCCGGCTTCAGCCCGGAGCAATTGCGCGCCCTGCAGCACGCCTATCGCGTCTTGCTCGCAGCAAAGCTCAACACCTCCCAGGCGCTGGAACGGCTGCGTAGCGAAGGTCAGACGGAAGACTGCGTGGCTTACCTGATGGCCTTTATCGAGCGTTCCCAGCGGGGCGTGATCAAGTAGGAGAGGCCAAGTGAAACCGGAGCCAATCACCAGGCTGGGTCTGATCGCCGGCAATGGACGCTTTCCGTTTCTGCTGCTCGATGCCGCGCGGGCGCATGGAGCTGAGGTAGTGGTCGCGGCCATCAAGGAAGAAACCGACCCGGAGATGGATGCCCGGGCTGCCGCCGACCCTGGCATTCGGGTGTATTGGCTCTCTTTGGGGGAGCTATCGCGATTGATCGAAACCTTCCGCCGGGAAGGCATAAGCCAGGCCGTGATGGCCGGTCAGGTCAAGCACAAGCAAATCTTCTCCAGCATTCGACCCGACTGGCGGCTGGCCAAGCTGCTGTTAAATCTGCGGACGCGGAACACTGATATGCTGCTCGGCGCCGTGGCCAAGGTCCTGAGCGATGAAGGGATCGAGCTTATCTCATCCACCGCCTACCTGGAGCCGTTACTGGCGCGGCCGGGAGTGCTGAGCGAGCGCGCGCCGACCGCGGAAGAGCAGCAGGATCTGAACTATGGGCGCGAGGTGGCCCTCGCCCTTGCTGCCTATGACATTGGCCAGACCGTGGTCGTGGCTGGGCAGGCCTGTGTGGCCGTCGAGGCCATGGAGGGTACCGATGCCACCATCGAACGCGCCGGGGCCATCCTGCGCACTCTGGAGGCGGAGGATGACGCGTCCTCGCCGGCATCCACTCTCGCTCGGCGGCTGACTGTAGTAAAGGTCGCCAAGCCGGCGCAGGACCTGCGCTTCGATGTCCCCGTGATTGGTCCCAGGACTATTGCAGTGATGCGTGAGGCGGGGGCCACATGCCTGGCCATTGAAGCCGGCCGAACCCTGATCTTCGATCAGGACGCCCTTCAGCAGCTGGCCACCGCCGCCGGCATCGCGATCATCGCTGTTTGAACGAAGGGCACAGCTTCAGCCGTGCCATAAAGGGCCCGCAGCGTAGAAGGACTTCAGCCCCTGAGGTACCATTTACCCCGCCTTCCACACGAGATCGCCTATCTTTCGCAGCCTGCAATGCGTTCAAATGCAGGAATCACAAGAAAATTCGCGTGGCTGAACAGTTCTGCGGAAAAAATTCGCATGGGACAGCAAAGCAATGAGTCAGGCGCTAGAGTCTCTGCCTGAGAACCCGATGACACGGCGGATTCTCTCATCGCCAAGGCCCGGAGGGCCGACCGCTAAACTGTCAGCCCAGCCCGGCAGGGCTGGGGATTAATTGCGAAAATGATCTGAGCGCCGTAGGCGCGGCATCTGCCTCATCACACCAGCTATCTAGGATCGTCGGGCATGCATGGTGCCGCGCCCACGGCGCTCGGTTATCCTCATTGCGATATCCCAGCCCTGGCGGGCTGGGCTGATGTTTAGCGGTCGGCCCTCCGGGCCTGGGCGACGAGAGGGGACCTGGTGTAAGGCGCCTAAAGGGCATCTCACGGCTAGAGGCCTCATTGCTGCAGCTTCGTGCGCACGGCTAAAACCGTGCCCTTCGTTAAGCGCGTTTTCCGCCGCCTGAGGCGCCTTCCCATGCTTCGCTCCCGCGGCAACGCGGCTGGACAGCCGCAGACGAAAGCGGTCTAATCGATTGGGCCCAATTTCGCAGCAATCTGGAGATTTCGGTGAAAACGAATAGAGTAGCAGTCGTCGCAATCCTGATGGTTCTGCTTGCTGGCGCCGCCTTGAGTATCCGCGGAAGAGCCGATGACGCGGCTATGCCGCAAGCGGGCCAAACCGCCCCCAACTTTACCCTACCCTCGCAGGATGGCACCCCAACCAGTCTCGACAGTTTCCGCGGTAAATGGGTGGTGCTCTACTTCTATCCCAAGGACATGACCACCGGTTGCACCATTGAAGCCCACAACTTTCAGCAGGACATCTCCAAGTATCAAAAACTGGATGCCGTCGTTGTCGGTGTAAGCGTCGACTCGACAGACAGCCACAAGGAGTTTTGTGCCAAGGAAGGGCTAAGCTTCAAGCTGCTCAGCGATCAGGAAAAGAAAGTAGTGGTGGAGTACGGGTCCCTGGGCGATCACATGGGCGTAAAGATCGCCAATCGGAACACGTTTTTGATTGATCCTCAAGGCAAAATCGTCCAGGTGTGGACAGGTGTAAAACCCTCCGAGCACAGCCAGCAGGTTCTCGCCGCGCTGAACGGTTTCGAAAAAAAGTAGCCGGCTTTAGAACCTCGATCCCACTTCTTCAGACCACCAGACGCAAAAACGCCCGGCTTCTAGCCGGGCTCTTTTGCTTGCCTGTTTGTATAAAAGAACTACTTCTTTGACTTCTTCTTTGCTGTCTTTTTCGCCGGAGCCTTCTTAGCTGCCTTCTTGGCTGGCGACTTCTTTGCTGCCTTCTTGGCCGGCGACTTCTTCGCTGCCGACTTCTTGGTTGCTGCTTTCTTCACTGCCAAAGGAATACCTCGTTTGATGGTAGATTTTTTGCTGCTGGCGCTCTTCTTGCCGACCGCTTTCGCAGCCTTTCTGCCGCTCTTCGCGCCTTTGCTGCTCTTCTTCGCGGCAGATTTCGTTGCGGCCTTTTTGGCCGAAGCTTTCTTTGCTGGGGCTTTCTTCGCTGCTGTTGGGGGCGCCGGAGGCTTGGCGACCGTCTTCTTGGCGGAGGCTGTCTTGACCGCGGCTTTCTTCTTCGCCGGAGCCTTCGTGGGCGGGGGCACTGATGGGACGCTCACCGGTGGGGTAAGCAATTCGCCAACTGGAATTGCGGTGGCGACGATGACGCTTACTTCTTCTTCCTCTTCATCATCATCATCGAAACCGTCCTCCACCTCATCGGGGTACTCGTCCGCCTCAGTTTCAAACTCATTGTCTGCGTGTGCGTACAGTCTGTGTTCGTCCTGCATTCTTATGCCTCCAAGGCTTCGTTGGCTACGGATTCGGATCGCAGAGAACCGCTCTCCATCATACTTGCCTGCGGCGCGGATTATAGCAACAGCATGCAACGGGATGCCAACGAACGCAAGTGTGAATTAAGTTTCTTTTCCGGCAATGCCTCCGGATACAGTCCGCGCGATTGTTTTTTTTGTCGCCTTGCTCGTTTTCAGAGGTCCGGTGGACTGTTCTTCGCGGTTGTATGCGCGGGCGCGGAGTGTGCGGCTCGCTGTTTCGCACCGGCCGTGCGTTTCGTAGTTGTGCCTGCGCGATGCTTGGAACTGGTGACCAGGGCTGGTTCCGCTACGTAGAGACGGCGTCCTGGTTCCAGATGAGCCGAACTCAGGTGGTTCCAGCGCCGAAGTTGCTGCACGGTCACGTTGAAGCGATCAGCCACGGTCACCAGAGTATCGCCGTGTGCCACCTTGTACAGCGTTAGGCGCGACCTGCTCGATGCCGCCGGGGGTACCGGAATAATGAGCGAGTCGGTCGCGGATAGATCGTCGCCAGGCTGCAACTGATTGACGAAGACGATCTCCGCCGGGGTTACGTGGTAGTCGCGAGCGACGGTCTGTAGCGATTCTCCGGCAACCACTTTGTGAAACCGCCATTGATTGCGCTTGTCCACCGGGATTTCCGAAATTCGCTTTTGATAGAGGTCTTTGCTGCCGGCCGGAAGGTGCAACGCAAACGGACCGTCGCTGGGCGTGCTCATCCGCAACAGGCTGGGATTCAGGTCCGTGATCTCCTGCACCGGCACCTCCACCAGGTCCGAGACCAGGTGCAGGTCCACACTATAGTCCGTGGTCACCGTGTCGATGAGCAGCGGTGGGTCGGGCGTCAGCGACTGCAATCCATACTGCTGCGGATTCTTCGCCATGATCGCAGCAGCGATGATGATGGGCACATAATTCTTCGTTTCCTGCGGCAACACATTGCGCCGGTACAGCTCCCAGAAATCGGCGTAGCCGGTGCGCTGTACCGCCCGCTGCACATTGCCCGGTCCCCAGTCATACGCTGCCATCGCCAGATACCAATCGCCCAGTTGAGCGTATAGCTCCTTCATGTAGCGAGCGTAAGCGTGGGTCGACTTCTCCGGATCAAAGCGCTCGTCGTACCAGCCGTTGTGGGCCAGGCCATAGGGCCCTGAGGGCATAAACTGCCACATGCCCCCCGCACCCGAGCGCCCGTTCACCGCCTGCGGTTGAAAGCCGGATTCGGCCACCGCCTGATAAATAAGATCCTGGGGAACTTTCTCGTCCGCCAGTACTGCCGCGATCATGGCGTGATAGCGGCCGGCTCGCTCCAGCGACCGCGTCAGCGTTCCTCGCCCCTTGGAAGAGAAGTAGCTGATGTAACCGGCCACGGGATCGTTGATCACGAGCGGCAAATCGGAGACTGTAGTCTTCAGTTCTGCGATCGCCTGCGCCTTCACCGTCGGGTCCACCGGGAAGGTGACGTCGTTGGCGACATCCACCGGAGCGGGTTCGATCTTGGGTGCGAACCCATTGCCCTGCTTGAGCGCCTCTGTCTCCAGCGTATTCACAGCATCGAGAACGCGGTCGAACTCGTCGCGTAGCTGGGGTTCGTTGCGCAGATCGAAATTGCTGGTCAGCATCATATCGACAGCCCGGTCGAAGTCTGCCTTGGCGGTCTGCAACTTGCCCGCGTGATAGTCGGTCACACCGCTTTGGTATGCCACTTCGACGGCGTCGATCAGAGCCTGCACCTGCGGCCGGGCGGCGGGCGTTGCCGGCGGGGTAGCGGAGGCTGCGGTTGGTTCAGAGGGCTTGGAGGGCTTGAGCGCGGGGGCGGTAGCCTGCGGCGACTTCGCTGGCCCGGGGGTCACGGGGCTTTCCGGCACACACCCCGTGCACAGCAACGCGGCCGCGGCAAGCACCGGCATGATCACTCTGCAAGCGATATTTAACCCTCTGGATGAGCCCATGCGAAATCGCCTTGGCGGCTTCCGCCTTGGCTCCACACGAAACGCCATGTTCTTCTTGGCTTCCTTGATTGTATTGCCCGGGCCCCCCCAGTGTGAATGATAAGATCGGGTGAGAGACTCCTCTCGCCATCAATTGATTCACCACCCGCCGATCGGCATCCCTTAATGGATAGCAAGCACATCCGCAATTTCGCCATCATTGCCCACATTGACCACGGCAAATCCACCCTCTCGGACCGCTTGCTGGAGTTGACCGGCTCCTTGACGGCGCGGGAGATGCAGGCCCAGGTCCTGGATGCGATGGATCTGGAACGCGAGCGCGGCATCACCATCAAAGCCCACGCGGTGCGTATGAATTACCTCGCAAGGGATGGCGAGATGTACCAGCTAAATCTTCTGGATACACCAGGGCACGTCGATTTCTCCTACGAGGTCTCCCGCTCCCTGGCCTGCTGTGAGGGTGCCCTGCTGGTAGTGGACGCGTCCCAGGGCGTCGAGGCGCAAACCCTGGCCAATGCCTATCTGGCCATCAATAACGGCCTGGACATGATTCCCGTAATCAACAAGATTGATCTGCCCAGTGCAGACGTCTTGCGCACCCAGGAGATGATCGAGTCCACGGTAGGCTTGGACGCCACGGATGCGCTCCCCGTGAGTGCCAAAACAGGCCTTGGCGTTGCCGACGTACTGGAAGCCATTGTGCAACGTTTGCCGCCGCCTACAGGTGACGCAGAGGCGCCCCTGCAGGCCCTGATCTTCGATTGCTGGTTCGATCCTTATCGCGGCGTCATCGTGCTGGCCCGGGTGATCAACGGCATCTTGCGTAAGGGCGCCAGGATCCGGCTCATGTCCAATGGCCGGGTATTCGATGTCGAGTCCGTCGGGGTCCTGACCCCGAAGCCGCTCGAGATTGCGCAGTTGTCGGCGGGTGAGGTCGGCTTCTTTTCCGCCACCATCAAGAACGTGGCCGACACCAAGATCGGCGACACTGTCACCGAGGACACACGCCCCGCCACGGAGGCGCTTCCCGGCTTCAAAGATATTCAATCGATGGTCTTTGCCGGGCTCTATACCGTGGATTCGCATGAGCACACCTTGCTCCGCGACGCGCTCGAGAAGCTGCGGCTGAACGACTCGTCCTTCTTCTTTGAACCGGAAAGCTCAGTCGCCCTGGGATTTGGTTTCCGCTGCGGCTTTCTTGGCCTCCTGCACATGGAGATCATTCAGGAACGCCTGGAGCGTGAGTTCAACCTGGATCTCATTACCACCGCTCCCGGTGTGCGCTACAAAATTACCCTCACCGATGGGTCAATCACCGAAGTGGAAAACCCCTCCCGTTGGCCCGACCCTACCGATATCGAGAAGATCGAGGAGCCGGTGATCATCGCCACCATCCTGACCAGCGAGGAGTACGTCGGTGGCATTCTCAAGTTGGTGGAGGAGAAGCGCGGCCGCCAGAAAAACTTCGAATACGTGACCCCGACGCGCGTCATGCTGACCTATGAATTACCGCTCAACGAGATCGTATTGGACTTCTACGACCGCCTGAAATCAGTCTCGCGCGGCTATGCTTCACTCGATTACCAACTGGCCGGCATGTGGGAGTCCCCCATGGTCAAGCTGGATATTCTCATCTCCGGCGAACCCGTCGATGCGCTCTCTATCATTGTGCATAAAGACTTTGCCTACGATCGGGGACGAGCGCTGGTCTCCAAGATGCGCGAGCTCATTCCTCGCCAGATGTTTGAGGTCGCGATCCAGGCGGCTATCGGAGCCAAGATCGTCTCCCGCGAAACCGTCGCTGCCTTGCGTAAGAATGTGCTCGCCAAGTGCTACGGGGGAGATATCAGCCGCAAGCGCAAACTTCTGGAGAAGCAAAAAGAGGGCAAGAAGCGCATGAAGCGCGTGGGCAAAGTGGACATTCCGCAGGAGGCATTTTTGGCCGTCCTCAAAGTGGGCGAGGATTCCAGCAAATAATTGCAGCCTGTGGTTACCTTGGTCATGGCCCGCACGCCCGTTTTGTGGAAACCCGAAAAATTCCACGACCGCCCGAAGCCCTCACTCCGGAGCACGAGCTGTTCCCTAGCACAAGCTATAAACGATTGACAAGCAAAAGGTTAAGGGGCAAAAAAAAACGCCGGGTCACACCCGGCCGACACCAGAGCGGAGAACCAAGAAAATACGTCGCCCGGCTTTCCACAAATTTTTCCACAGGCGCGCAGGGCACCGTCACAAGGTACTTTTTGCCTGTTCTGGTGATTATTTCCCTCCCGGCAAGTGAATCTTGCCGGGAGGGATGGATAGACAAATGCTCTACTGCGGTGGCTTGGTGGTGCTGGGGCGGGGGGTCGTGGCAGGGCGGCTGGGGCCAGTGCTGGGCCGCGGAGCGGCTGCGCCGCCTGCTGCTGGTTGCGCGGGAACGCCGGACTTGACGTTGTAGGCCTCTACGATCGCTTTCGTGATGTCAGTAGATCCATTGGCCCACAATACCGGCGTCTGCTGGGCGCTGGTGTCGAGCACCACAGTGAATTTTTGCTGGTTGGAGTAAGTGTCCAGCACCGCATAGACCTTCTGTGCCAGTGCTTGGTACATATCGTTCATCGCGCCGCTGGCCTCGTTTTGCGCGTCTTCCGCGGACCGCTGCAGCGATTTCGTCTTTTCGTCGATGACCCTGAGGCGGCTGTCGCGCTCCGGCTCACTCAGCGTGGCGCCTGCGTCCTGCAACTGCTTCTTGAGCGAATCGATCTCGTCGCTCTGGGCCTTCAATTGGGCCTGCTTGGGTTCGAACTTGACCCGCAGTTGAGCGAAGTTACGTTGACCCTCATTGGTCGCTGCTACCGCCTGCTGGAAATTGATGATCGCAACCTTGGCGCTGGCAGGGACCGCAGTACCGGCCGCCGATCCGGCAGGGGAAGGGGCGGAGGGGGAAGGGGCGGAGGGGGCGGATGGAGCCTGGGCCAACGCGCTGTTGGGAGTGCTGAGGATGCCCACGCCAGTGGCGGACGCAAGCAGGCAAACAAGGGTGAACGAACGCTTCATCGGAATACAGAACTCCTTTTGATCTTTGAATCCAGATCGCCCGCGTCTTTCAGCGGAAAGCGGGCCTTCGCTTTGCGGACCTCTCGCATGCACATTTGCCTTACAGTCACCTGGCCAGCGCATCTGGCAGCAAACGCGAAGAAGAGACACGGACCGAGACAATCACAGGGGCCAGCGATGATTATAGGTGTGGGCCGAAAGAGCGTCAACGCAGGCTCGGCCCCGGCCCACCCTTACACCGGCAACAAAAGCCTTGGGTGCCCCATTTGCCCCGATTCCTGCGGAGGCTTGTGGCGTTGCTCTCTGGCGCAACGTGGCAGGAAATCGGAGTCAAGCCGTCCTTTGGCTTGAGTGGGCTACGATGCCTGCCAGTCCTTTTGTCATTAGGAGCAAGCCAACGGATCTGCAGTTCTCTCTCCCCTTCAGCGACTCTACCGGTTTATGCTTTTCGACCCGCGTCCCATTAGAAGGTAGTGCTGACGCTCAAGCGGAACGTCTTCCTCGGTTCGCGGAAATGTAACAGGGAGTCGTAAGCCGTGATGGCTTCTGCGTAGGTATAGTCACCAGCCCCGCCGGCGGGGAACATGCTACGTGTGATCAGGCTCTCTCCCTGGACATTCTCGAAGAGGCGATTCGTGTTGTAGGCGTAATAGATCCGCATTGGTGCGTTCACGATGGGAAGCATGGCAGAGAGCTCTCCCCCGATTGACATGCGCGGTACCACGTTGGTGCCCGGGATCGGCCTGATCACGTTGATGAACTGGATCGATTGGCCGCCCTGGCAGGAGCCATTGTAATAGGCGGTGCAGCCATAGAGAGGCGAATTGAGCTGGTCGGCTCCCTCGACGCTTTGCCGTAATTGAGACTGGCGAATCACAGATGTGAGGTCGAAGTCGTCGAAGAAGGCGAACTGGACCGGACCGGCAATGGGAATACGATACTCGATCGTGGAAGTAGCTTTGGCGTCGCCACCGACCGAAACGGGGCGGTAAATTGGGATCGGAATGGTGATGTTGCCCAATGTAAAGTTGCCCGGCTGGATAGGCACAGGCGTTCCGTCCGGGTTGGTGAGGGTGATGTTTGTCCGCACAGGGACCCACCCATAGGGCGTCGCCGCGCGCACATCAAAGCCGCGCAACTCGTTGTCGCCGCCGGAATAGAAGCGGGCGAACGGCGGCGCCACATCCCCACCGTAACCCTGGATGTAAGAGAGCTGCACGCGATAGCCGAGGACGTTCCGCCCTTCCGGGTTGGGCTTCAGAGCCTTTCATCGCGATGAAGTGCTTGTACTGCACCACCGGCGTGAAATAGCGAACATTGCCCCACAGGCCAGCGAGCACAAAAGCAGCGGAAAAATCCGTTCCGAAGCGCGGCCTGAAGATGGAGGGGCCGACCTTGTTGTACGTATAGCTCAACGAAACCGAGCTGGTGTAAATGCCCTCCAAGGCATTGGTGCCCTGGATCTGGCCGCTGCGGAAGGCGAGCGTTTGGAAGAGGTTAGCCGAAGCCTGGCTGAAGGTCGTGATGGACGACTTGTCCCAGCTGTACGTCAGGCCAACGCGCTTGAAGGAGCGGCGCAGCGGATAGCTGACGGAGAAGTTCAACCCCGTCGAGGATTGGTTGTAATTCTGGGTGAGGGATTGCTGCGCGGCCGTCAGGTTCGAGGATTGCCCGGTAACCTGAGCGTAGTTGCGCGCTGAATTGTAGTCCGATTTCCTGGAGAAAACCTGGAAGCCCACGCTGGTCGGCTTGTTGCGCAGGTAGGGCTCATTGAAGGCAAAAACCACGCTGCGTGCCAGGTTGCCGATGTTGCCCTGCAGACTCAAGGTTTCGCCCAAGCCGAGAAAGTTATTGGTCGAGTAGTTAAGACCGAGGAAAGTACCGGAAAGACCACTGACGCCGCCGTTCAGGCCGATCGAGTTCTTGCCTTTCTCGTGTACTTTGAGCAACAGCGAAACGGTGCCGTTGTCGTTATCCGGGTGTATCTCGGTGTCCTGATCTACCTTGAGCGGGTCGAAATAGTCCAACTGGTTCAGGCGCAACAGGCTCGATTCCCACGAATTGCTGTTGTAGGGCTGGCCTTCTTCAATCAGCAACTCCCGTCGGATGACCCGATCACGGGTGATCGTGTTGCCTTGAAACTCGATCCGCGAGACGGTAAACGCCTTGCCCTCGTCGATGTCGATGTCCAGGAACACCAGGTGCTTGGCATCGTCGATGCGCGGTGTCGGCACGGCAGTGAAGTTGATGTACCCCAGCGAACCGTAAGCCTTGCGTAGATTATCCAGGCCCTTGCCGATCGCGGTCGCATTGAACAATTCACCGTCTTTGGTAGGGAACTGGGAACGCAGCGCTTTGACATTCGGCACGTGCGTATTGCCGGTGAAGGTGACGCCTCCTAGCCGGTAGCGTGGACCCTCCTCGACCGGGATGCGAATGTCGATGCGCTTACCCTGGCGAGGACGAAAAGTTAATAACGATAGCCCGCCTTCATTGCGTATATGGGTGATGGGATCGCTGACTCCGGCCCGGAAATAACCCCGGTCCTGCAGCGCTCGGCGAACCCGCTCGGTGTCTTCCTCGAGTTTGCTCGCATCGTAGGTGCGGGCGAAGATGTTCTCCAGGAAAATCGAGTGCGGGATCCCCACCGGCCGCAGGTTCCTCATCGCCGCGCGCAGCTCGCGCGAGCTCACTGTGCGGTTGCCGGTGAAGGTGATGTTCCCCACTTTTACCGTGGGGCCTTCCTTGATGATGAAGTTTACCGAGACGGAAGAGGGCGGAATGGTCTTGATTTCCGGCTTTACCGTCGCGAACTGATGCCCGTGTTCGGCCAGCAGGGCGCGGATCACATCGATCGCACGCGCCAGCCGGGTGGGATCATAGGGGCTTTCCACCGAGAAGCCGGTCACGTGCTCTTTCTTGAACCGGTCCAGAACATCCGAGGTCGAGACCGAATTCAGACCCTTGTAGTTGATCTCACGAATGGTCGGCTTTTCTTTAACGATGACGTCGAGGACGATGCCCTTTGGGGTATCCTCGCGCGCAATCTGCAGATTTTCGAAGTATCCGGTGTTCCAGAGGGAGTTGAAATCGCGCTCGATGGTCGCCGGATCGTAGGTATCTCCCGGGTGGGTAAACAGCCGCGCCAGGATCGTCTCTCTGGGAATGCGCCGGTTACCGATCACCCGGATTTGCGTCACCACACCGGGCTGGGGAGCGACGTCCTGCTGAGCCCAGGCAACTAGACTGGAACCGCAAAATAGAAGCAAGCCCACGATCCTGCACACCCGAAAAAAAAACGGCAGCGCAAGTTGATTCTTATGAGACCGGGAGCGGAGGCCCCCTGACACGACGCGAAGAATAGGCACACCCTCACTGCTGGAAATCGGATCCTGTTGGAGGAAAAGGCGATTATATGTGACGGAAGGGGTACTCCCCAACTCCGGCGACTCGTTTCTCACCCCGTCTACCATCCAGGAGGCCCAGTCAAGACAGACACCACAACTCCCTCAGCTCTCCAGCTCACTGCTGGCGAAGTATTCGCCCAGTGAGGAATCCCACGCCACGGAGAGAAGATTGGGCTTGCAACAGACCTGGCAGTCTTCCACATACCGCTGCTGCCCGCCTGCTGACTCATCCACCACGATCTCATTCCACTCTCCACAGCCCGCGCACTGGAAACCCGCTGGAAACGGCATCGTCAATCTCACGCTTGAGCAGGTCTTCCTAGTCTATCGGAGGGAAGAGGTTTTTGGTTGGGGCCAGCTTTCGAACTTCCACCAGGGTCGAATAGAACGTGGCCCCGCGGCCCAGATCAGTGAGCCGTTCGGAGGTAAGCGCATTGACATTGTTTCCCCCTTCGGACAGCTTGTTCCAGTTGAGGCTGGCAGCGACCACGCCCGCCGGCACGCTGCCGTCGATGCGCGCGCGCAGCCGCATTGCGCCGCGCGCATTGTATATCTCCACCAATTCTGCTTCCCCGATCTGGCGCGCAGCCGCGTCGCTGGCGTGCATGAACACCAGGCCAGGCGATTCCATCTTCTGGTGTCCCGGAAGGTTGGCGAAGGTCGAGTTCATATAGTGGTCGGCCTTGCGCGGCAAAAACTCGAGTGGAAAGGTATGTGCATCGGCGCCCCGGCGCGATTCGTCCGCCGGGTGAAACGTCGGCAGCGGTTCCAACCCTTCCGCGGCCAGCGCGCTCGAATAAAACTCAGCCTTGCCGCTGGGTGTGGCAAAGACGCCATCAGCAAACGGCAGCAGCGCCCCGCCATCGGACTGCACCCGTATGCTCTTCTTCGCCTCCAGTTCCTGACGGGTAATGCCTTGCATCGCCGGTGTATCCAGCGCCTGCTCGATCAGGTCGTCCACGCTGTCGTGGAAGCAGGGCTCAGTGAATCCCATGCGCTGTCCTAATTGGCTAAACAGCCAGACATTCGGCCGGGCCTCGCCCAGCGGCGCAATGGCCTGTTCTGAGAGCTGCAGAAAGTAGTGTCCGTACGCGCCCTGAAAGTCTTTGTGCTCCAGAAACGTGGTCGCGGGCAGCACGATATCCGCGTAGTCGGTGGTGTCGGTAAAGAACTGCTCGTGCACCACCGTAAAAAGGTCGCTGCGCATCATTCCCCGCACCACGGCGTTCTGGTTAGGAGCGATCGCTGCGGGGTTGGAGTTGTAGACAAAAAGCGCCTTCACTGGAGGTGCGTCGAGCTCTGTCAGCGCGTGGCCCAGCCGCGACATATTGACTACGCGCGCCGGGCGTTGGAGTGGGCTGGCCAGCATCAGATCGGGCCTTTCCAGCTCCGCTGTGTTGAACGGGAAGGCTCCGCTGGTAGAGAGCTGCACCCCTCCGCCGAGCTGCTTCCAGGCCCCGATCAGAGCGGGCAGCATGCAAACCGCGCGCGCCGCCGACCCGCCGTTCTGCGAACGCTGTACGCCATAGTTCAAGCGGATCACGGCCGGCGCGCTGGTCGCGTATTCGCGGGCCAGGCGCGTAACGTCTTCTGCGGGGATGCCCGTTAAAGAGGACACCTGCTCTGGCGTGTAGGGCGCAACGTGTTCGCGCAGGGCTTCAAATCCGTGGGTATGTTGCGCAACATACTCCCGGTCGTAGAGCTCTTCCTTGATGATGACGTGCATCAGGCCGAGCGCTAAAGCCGCGTCCGTGCCCGGCTGGATGGGAATATGCCAGTCGGCCACGCGTGCCGTACGAGTGAGGAACGGGTCGATAACCACCAGCCGGGCGCCTTGGTGCCGTGCTTCTTCGACGAACGGCCACAGGTGAATGTTATTGCCGTGGATATTCGCGGCCCACGCGATGATGTACCGGGCATGGCGGAAGTGTTCCGGATCCGTGCCCAGCTTTGTCCCGTAGACAGAGATAAAGGCATCGCCCCCTGCCGTCGAACAGATCGTGCGGTCCAGTTGCGAGGCGCCCAGCCGGTGAAAGAACCGGCGATCCATGGACCCATAACCGAGCACCCCCATCGTCCCCGCATAGGAATAGGGCAGGACGGATTCAGGACCGTGCTCCTGGGCAACCCGCCCCAGCCGTTCCGTGATTAGGTCCAGGGCCTCGTCCCAGCTGATGCGTTCGAAGGCGTCCGCCTCGTGGCCGGAGGGCATTCTCCCTTTGGGTGCTCCGGCTCGGCGGCGCATGGGGTAGAGCAGCCGCGAGGGAGAATACACACGATCGAGGTACTTGGCGACCTTGCCGCACAGAAAGCCGCGCGTCACCGAATGATCCGGATCACCTTGCACCCGTGTGGCCACGCCCGCTTCATCGATCGTCACCAGAATGGCGCAGGAGTCCGGACAATCGTGGGAGCAGACGACGCTGGCAGTTCCAGATCCAGGCATACGTCATTGTAGTAGCAACGTTGCTGGTGGTAAGTATGTTCAGGATTGCATCCCCAGGACATCAGTCCCGGGTGAGAACTGGAATACACGGCAGATCCCTGCAATCGCCAAGGCCCGGAGGGCCGACCGCTAAACGTCAGCCCAGCCCGGAAGGGTTGGGATAACGATAACAATGAATCGACCTGAGCGCTGTAGGCGCGGCACCCGTCTCTCCCATCACATGCTTATGATCACAGTCCGCGCATAACGCCGCGCCTACAGCGCATGGGATTCTCCTCTGGGTGGGAACCCAGCCCTTCCGGGCTGGGCTGACAGTTTAGCGGTCGGCCCTCCGGGCCTTGGTGATTGCAGGGATCTGTGTATTCCAGTTCTCACAAAGACTCGTCAATTCTGGGAATTCACTTCCATCCCCATTTATCGTCGATCCATGAGAAAAGGCAGTGTCCACTTATTCCTCGCGCTCGCCCTGACACTCGCACCTTCATCGCAAGCACAGACTGCGCCAGAAGCCGCCATTCGCCATCTACTCGACCAACAAACAGCAGACTGGAACCGGGGCGACGTGGAAGCCTTCATGAAAGGCTACGAAGACTCACCCACCACCACCTTCGTCGGACAGACCGTGCAATACGGCTACGCCACGATTCTCGAACGCTACAAGAAGCTCTATACGAACCAGGCAGCGATGGGAAAACTAACCTTTTCCCACCTCGCGATCCGCATCCTGGACGCCAACTACGCAGTAGCCACCGGGAATTTTCATTTAGCGCGCACACCAGCCGGCGGAGGCAATGCCGACGGCATCTTCTCCCTACTTTTTAAGCGGGACCCCTCAGGCTGGAAGATCATTCTGGACCACACCAGCCGGGTCGGTTGACGCTCAGATCTGCAGCACTTCTCTCTCTTTATTGCGGCACATCTCTTCCATCCGCCGGATCTCATCGTCCGTGAGTTTCTGAATCTCCTCGAGCGAGCGCTTCTCCTCGTCCTCGGAGATTTTCTTATCCTTGGCGGACTTCTTGATCAGGTCATTGCCATCGCGGCGAATATTCCGCACCGCGGTGCGATGGTCTTCCAGCGTCTTGTTAAGGTGCTTCACCACGTCACGCCGGCGCTCCTCCGTCATCGGAGGGATAGGAATGCGCACAATCTTGCCGTCGTTCTGCGGATTGAAACCCAGGTCAGACGTACGCAACGCCTTCTCGATATCCGCCAGGATGCTGGGATCCCAGGGCTGGATCAGGATCAGGTTGGCCTCGGGAGCGGTCACCTGCGCCACCTGGTTGAGCGGCGTATCGCTGCCGTAGTACGACACCTTGACCTGGTCGAGCATGTGTACCGAGGCCCGCCCGGTGCGTGTGGATGCCAGGTTGGCCCGGAAATCGTCCACCGCTTTTTCCATCCGTGTCTTGAGCTGCTGCTGAATATCTTTCAAGGCCGGAATACTTCCCATTACTGAGACTGCCATCGTCTTCTTCCTCGATCTTTCGAAAGGATTTATGTAAGCAGGGTCACGCCAGTAGATGCGGCCTGCTCGCGTGCGTGGTAGGACGACCGCACCAGCGGCCCCGACTCTACGTGGCGGAAACCCATCTTGAGAGCCTCTGCGCGCATATACGCGAACTCCTCCGGCGTGTAATAGCGCGCCATCGGCAGGTGATCTTTGGATGGACGCAAATACTGCCCGATGGTCAACACATCTGTGCCCACCGCGGCCAGGTCGCGATAAACCTGCAATAACTCGTGCATCTCTTCGCCCAGCCCGACCATCACGCCGGACTTGGTAGTCATGCGCGGGTCGACGATCTTGGCGTACTCCAGCAGCCGAAGCGTTCGCTCGTAGCGTGCCCCCGATCGCACCACGCGATAGAGCCGCGGCACCGATTCGGTGTTGTGGTTCAGCATCTCGGGCTGGGCCTCCACCACAATGCGGATGGCCTCCTCCCGCCCTTGAAAATCGGGGATAAGGACCTCCACCTGGCACCCCGGCGCCTGTCGCCGGATCTCCTCGATGACCATAGCAAACGCCCGCGCCCCTCCCAGAACATCGTCGTCACGGTTCACGCTGGTGATCACGGCATGCTTAAGGTCGAGAATGGCGACCGCTTCGGCCACCCGGCGGGGCTCGTCGAAGTCGATCGGCTCCGGCCGGCCCTTGGGCACGGCGCAAAAGCCGCAGCGGCGGGTGCAGGTATTGCCCAGCATCATGAAGGTCGCGGTGCGCTGGTTCCAGCACTCGCCAATGTTGGGGCAGTGGGCCGACTCGCACACAGTATGCAGGTTGAGCGACCGGGCCAGACTCTTCAGCTCGTGGTAGTTTTCACCCACCGGCGCGCGGGCCTTGAGCCAGGCAGGCTTGGGGACGGGACGGCGTGGGCTTGGGTCGATCTGGACGAGGTCAATCACGCTGCCACAATTGTATCGGGTCACGCACCCGAGCGAAGGCGTCCGGTGACCTCAGGACGCACCAGGTAAAGAAAGAAGATGAGATTAATCACCGCCCAGACCGCCCCCTGAGGCTGATGGAAGCGGAAAAAGCTATAGCACCAGTAGCAAACGGAGCAGAAGACCGCGCCCAGGGTAAGCGCCCACCCCCATCGCCGCAAGCGGATGAGCCCCAGGCCGGCGATGGCAAAGATGCTGCACAGGATCAGGATGCCCACGCGAGCGGCTCCCCGCGGATAGTGGCCAGTCAGCACCCCGGCCACTCCCACCAGAGCGAGCGCCAGCATATACAGGGAAATAGCTGCCATTCCCGGCAGCGGAAGGTTGGTCATAACGTGTGCAGGTAGGCCATCAGCTCTTCAAACTCCTGATCTGACATTGTATTGCCCATGGGCGGCATCATGGCCCAGCCATGCAGAATCACCCCGCGCACCCGGGTGTCCGTTGCCGCGATCCCACTGCTCAGATAGGGCTTGCGAAACAGCCCCTGGAGGCCGGGGCCATATAGGCCTTTATCCGAGTCGGCGTAGTGGCAGCTGGAGCATTGCCTTAGAAAGACCTGCTTACCGGCGGCCTCCTGCGGGGTCAGTGCGCGCTCCGGCGCGGAGGGTGCGTGCTTGCAACCACAAAGAGCGAGCAGTCCGGCAGCAAGAATTAACAGCTTGGTGTTCAATTCGACTCCGCAATCGCAGCCACGATGTTGTCCATCGCCGCGCGGTCCGCCGGCAGGGATGGAGTGTGATCCGTGCACATAATGGAAAAAACGACCGTCTGCCCACTGGCGGCAACCAGGTACCCGCTCAAGGCACGTGCTTCTCCCAGAGTACCGGTCTTGGCGAACACTTTGCCATCGAGCAACGGCTGTTTGAAGCGGGCGGAAAGGGAGCCATCGACTCCCCCCACGGGCAGAGAAGTGCGGAATGCGTCGCCCCAGCTCTGCCGGGCCGCGTAGGCGAGCAAAGTCGTAAAGGCTCTGGGGGTGACCAGGTCCTGGGGGGAGAGCCCGCAGCCGTCGTAAAGGACAAAGTCCCCCGGGGCCACCCCGGCTGAGACGAGAAACTGCCGCACCACCCGCGTGCCCTCCAGCAGCGATCCATCCGAGCTTTCCAGCTTACCCAGGGTCCTGAGAGTGATTTCAGCGTGCAGGTTTTGGCTGACCTTGTTGGTCACCACCAGATCGTCACCCAATGGCGGCGACACATGCGAGGCCAACAGAAACTGGCCAACGTTTGCGCTCTGGACATTCACCAGAGAGATGGGATGAAACACCACCGGTTGCTGTTGCGCGGAGAGAAAATCGCCCGTCTCGGTGGATAGTCGATGTTGCGCTCGCGCTGTCCCGCTGACCTGGACCCCACGTGCCAGCAGCATGGCCCGCAGCGCCCTGGCCGCATAATCCGCCGGGTCTTCAATGGCCAGTGCGGCATGCAGGCCTTGTTGCCCCAGGGGAGTCCGGCCAAAAATCCGCACCGTCATCCCACCCGGAGAGCGCTCGATCCCCGGCTTCCCCGGGTCGCCTGGCGGCGCGGTGGTGAGCGAATTTTGCAGCGTGTAGTAGGCCGTTGACGGTAGCCACGAAGTCACCGCAGGCTCACCCGCCTGTGCCGCCGGCATGGCGTTCAGGTAGACCTCGTTGTCGTTGATGGTGAGGGCGGAAACCGGCGCGCCATAGCCCCACTGCAGGTCGTCCCAACTCCAGCCGGAGCCGTAGGGTTCAGAGACAAACCACGTATCGTCCCCGACAATATCTCCCACTACGGAATGAACGCCGTGGCGGACAATCTGGTCGGCCATATCCTCGAGCGCCGCCAGCGGAGGCCCGGTGCGTTCGGTCTTGAGTCCAAAGGGCATAGACCGGGCTGACATATTGGGGTCGCCCACTCCAAAGATCGTGACATCGCCACGAATTTCACCTGTGTTGCTGGCCGGCACATTGCTCGAGACCAGGGTGGTGAAGGTGAGCCCGCTCGGCAGCAGGGCGTACGCCGTCGCTGTGGTAAGCAGCTTGGCATTGGACGCTGGGTTAAAGAACTGGCCGTCGTTAAGCGAGTAGACCGGGCGGCCGCCGAGAGCAACCACGGAAATTCCCCAGTGCGCCTGGTTCACTCCCGGACTGGCAAGAATACGGGCGACCGCCAGAGGGAGGGGAAGCTTGTGTTTGGCCAGGTGTTTAGCCGGGGCTCCCGCCATAGTCCCAGCCGGCAGAAGGGCCAGCAGCAGCATGAGACAGGGGGAGCGTGGTGGCATATCTCTAGAATAGACAAAGATGCCCTTTGCCAAGCGGTCCTGTTACGACTGGAAGCTGCGTACGCAATCCCTCCCCCTGGGCAAGCGAACCCTGGTGATGGGGATTCTCAACACCACCCCCGACTCTTTTTCCGATGGCGGCGTCTTTGTCACTCATGCCAGGGCCATCGAGCATGCCTTGGCGATGCTTGAGGACGGGGCTGACATCGTGGATATCGGCGGCGAGTCCACCCGGCCGGGAAAGCGCCAGCCGCTGGACATTCAGGAGGAGATCGATCGTGTCCTGCCTGTACTGGAGGGCGTACTACGCCATCGGCCGGGGTCCATTCTCTCCATCGACACCTATAAATCCGCGACCGCCGCGGCTGCCCTCCACGCCGGAGCCCAAATCGTCAACGATGTCAGCGGTTTCTCCTGGGATGAGGCAATGGCCGGGGTCTGCGCAGCGGCCGGGTGCGGCGTCGTCCTGATGCACCTGCGAGGCACGCCGGAGCAGTGGGAGGAAATACCAGCCACAGATGCAAAGCCGCTGGTTTCGCTGGTCAAGCAGGATTTACAGCAGCGCCTCGAGCGAGCCCAACAGGCGGGAATCGGGAGGGAAAGAATTGTCCTCGACCCCGGGATCGGCTTCGGCAAAGCCTTCGACCGGAATTACTTCTTGCTCGCGGGCCTGGAAGAGTTCAGCCGCCTGGGGCAGCCGCTCCTTGCGGGTGTCTCCCGCAAGTCGTTTCTAGGCAGGACCCTGGCGCCCCTCAATCAGGGAATCGACGCCCCGGTCGAACGTCGAGGGACTGCGTCCCTGGCAGCCGTCACCGCCGCGATACTGGCCGGAGCGCATCTGGTAAGGGTTCACGACGCACGTCCGGCCCGCGAAGCGGCAGCCATAGCCGATGCCGTCTTGCAAGCGGCCGCATCCTGTTAAGCTCTGCACCTCCAACGAACGCTGGGTGCCCCATTCAAGCCCGGTTTTGGCTTGAGTGGGATACCACGACAGCAGCAACCACCGTAGGTTGGAAGCAACACCCTTTGTCAATCGAATCTAGTGCTTGTCGTCGGAATCGTGGCTAGGGGAGATGCGGCTGGCTTCAAAACTAACAATCCTCCACTGTCCCATCCGGTTGCTATAAACCCGGGTATACCGGAACCGTCCGCTGATATCACGGTCGCCATTTTTCCCCACCAGGTCTGCCTTGGAAGTAACGACCGCAGTGTCCCCGTAGATCCTTACTTTGATGTCGCTGAGGTCAAGTTGCGTGATGTGCAGTGATCCACTGCGGCGGCGGCTGAGTTCATCCGCCTTGGTTTCCAGGATGCCGTTGGCGCTAATGCCCAGATAGTCATCCGCCAGCAGGCGATCGACCTCAGAGACATTATTGGAGAGCTGCGCCTGCCGCCAGTCCAGCTCCAGCCCTTCAATTTCCTTGTGAGCATTTTCGTGATGAGGAAAAAGGGCATGGGCCTGGGTTGCGCACGCTGACAGCAGTATAAGGACGAGGAACAGTCTGCCGACCGTGGGAAACAGCCAACGATGCTCGGTATGAGCGCGCATAACCGTACCGGATGTTAGTCCGCGTCCGAATAATGAGTCAAAATTGAAACTCCAGAGTGACAGTTTTCGCGGTTGAACGCAATGCCCCGGGGCTTGGACGGAGAGCCGCAGGGGAGACAAATCACTCATCGAACTAAATGGGATGCGGAATCAGCCTGCCAGGTTCGCACCATCGCGGCAACCGCTTTCCCCAAAGAGAAAGCCGCACTTCCGATCGTACAGTGGAACTGAAAATGCCTGGAGACTCAGACGACCGCGGTCAAATTCTCGACTTCGCGTTCGCGCATGAGCTGATAAAGGCCGCCCACGGCGAACTTTTTGAAGTGGGGGGTGGTGCGATGGAACTCGCTCGCCGCCCGGTCACGATACTGCTCATAAATCACGACCACGGCTGGGTCGTCCTCAACGGTATGCGGAACATAGCTCACGCAACCCGGTTCCTGGCGCGAAGCGAGAGCCAACTCGCGCAGAATATCGCTAACGTTTTCACGGTCTTCGGCGGCGAATCGCATTCGTACGATAAAACTGACCATTGTGCCTCTAATTTACCCGTAAATGTCTGTCAAAAACTTAACCGTTGGCCTTTGAGTGCATAAAGTCCAGGGCCCCGGAGAAGCCGGGAAGGATCATAGTTTGCTCCCGGTCCGGCCCGGTAGAGACCATCCCGATGCGCGCGCCGGACTCCGCTTCCAGGAAACGAAGGTACTTCTGCGCCGCCTTGGGAAGCCGGTCGAACTCGGTGATGCCCTCGGTGGACGTTTGCCAGCCCTCCAGCTTGGTGTAAATCGGCTCGATCCTCTCAAACCCGCTGACATCCGCCGGGATGGTGTCACAGCTCTGGCCATCCACCCGGTAGCCGGTGCAGATCGGGATCTCGGCGAAGCTATCGAGCACGTCCATCTTGGTAACCACCAGCCATTCCGTGCCGTTGATCTCACTGGAGTAGCGCAGCAGGGGCAGATCGAGCCAGCCGCAACGGCGAGGCCGCCCAGTCACTGCTCCGTACTCCTGTCCCCGGGCGCGCAGCACATCGCTGGGCTCACCGTGGATCTCAGTCGGGAACGGGCCTTCCCCCACGCGGGTGACGTAGGCCTTGGTGACGCCCACCACTGTGCCAACCATGGTCGGCCCCACTCCCGTGCCGATCACCGCGCCCCCGGCAGTGGCAGACGAGGAGGTCACAAACGGGTAGGTGCCATGATCGATATCCAGCATGGTGCCCTGGGCGCCTTCAAACATCACGCTTTGCCCATCGCGGATGGCCCGGTTGAGCAGCGCAGCGGTGTCGGTCACGAAGGGCCGGATGCGCTCCGCCGCCTCGGCGTACTCGTCGTACATCTTGATCGGGTCCAGCGGGTCGGTTCCGAACAAAGCGTGGGCGACGGCATTCTTTTCATTACAGGCATTTTCGATATGCGTTTTCAGCAGGCTGCGATTGAGCAGGTCGATCACCCGCAAGCCGCTGCGATGCATCTTGTCTTCATACGCCGGCCCGATGCCCCGGCTGGTGGTGCCGATCTTCTGCCGTCCAGGAGCATTCTCCGACGCCAGCTCGATCATGCGGTGGTAGGGCAAAATCACCTGCGCCCGGTTGGAAACAAAGAGCTGCTCATCAACGTTGACCCCCAGCTCGCGCAGCTTGCCGATCTCCTTAAGGAAGGCCAGCGGGTCCAGCACCACGCCATTGCCGATGACCGCCCGGCAGTCCGGACGCAAAACACCGCACGGGACCAACTGCAGGACGAACTTCTGCCCCCGGATGATGACGGTATGCCCGGCATTGTGACCGCCGGCATAGCGCGCTACAACGGCAAACCTATCGGAAAGAACGTCGACGATCTTTCCCTTTCCCTCGTCGCCCCATTGGGCGCCCAGCACTACCGCAGTCTTAGCTCGCATGCACTCCAATCAGTTCGTGTGACGCACTCTTCCCCTGCCGGCTCAGCCTCTTGATCGAAACTCTTTAAACCTGCGCAGGGGATGGGTGGAAATATTGCTGACAGACTGGCGCGAAGGCGCAGCCTGTTCCGACTCTTGATGATATAACGCCTCAGGGTGGCGGCCAAGCACCTGTGACAATGATAGAGATGAGCCATGCCTGAACTGCCTGAGGTTGAAACCATCGCCCGCGGGGTGGATGAGCGTCTGCGTGGGGATCGCATTGACGACACTTGGTTCAGCGAAAAGCCTGAGCCCTTCAAGTCTTCTCCGCAACTGATGGCCAAAGAGCTTCCCGGACGTCGTATCGAACGCGTCTACCGCGTAGGCAAACACATTGTGTTCGATCTTGCCCGGGCCAAAGCGCCCGGCTTGCAATGGATCGTGCACCTGGGCATGACCGGCCGCCTGTTGGTCGCCGATGCTGAGACACCCGTCCCTCCTCACACGCATGGCATCCTGCACCTGGCTTCAGGGAAAGAACTCCGCTTCGTGGACCCCCGGCGATTCGGGCGTATGGAGCTGCACGGTATCCCCACCCAAAAGACGGCCCCCTTCGCGGGCACCGGCCAGGAACCTTTTAACATCACCCCGGACCAATTCGCCGCGCTCTTCCGGCCCCGCCGCACATCCATTAAGGCTGCCCTGCTGAACCAAAAACTGCTCCACGGAGTGGGCAACATCTATGCCGACGAG
The DNA here is from genome assembly GCA_963785315.1 of uncultured Acidobacteriaceae bacterium. Taxonomy (GTDB): domain Bacteria; phylum Acidobacteriota; class Terriglobia; order Terriglobales; family Acidobacteriaceae; genus PALSA-350. Next base: position 45,561 of record CAWAUX010000007.1, read on the forward strand.
AGTCTTTTCCGTGCCGGCATCCGGCCCCGCAGGATGGCTCGCCACTTGAAGCGGGCCGAACTCGACCGTCTGCACGCCAGCCTGCAGAGCGTTCTTAAAGAGGCCATTTCCCTCGGCGGCTCTTCTGTATCTGATTATGTAGACGCGGCTGGCGTAGCCGGCTTCTTCCAGCTCGAGCATCGGGTCTATCTCCGGACGGGGCAGCCATGCCTGGTATGCGGAGCACCGATTCGCCGCATGGTCCTGGCTGGCCGCGGCACGCACTATTGCCCCCACTGCCAGCGCTAGGGCAGTTTCGCGATCGGTGTCGATCGAAGCGATAGGCCATTTCGTGGTTTTCCCCCAAGGAAAACCACACCTCGCGATCTTTAGTCAGTCCACCGTAATTGCGAAACTGTCTTTTTTGCCCTGCTCCGGATTGCATTTATATGGATTACAGAATTCTTGTCTCGCCGCAGCTACCATAAATCACAACCTGCGCCCCGCGCGCGTAAGCTAACTAGTTGATAACAAGTAACCTGGCAAACGGCATGCCAACTGCTAATAGGAGTGTAGCCAGCGACGCACGTGACTCGCACAAATGCGGGTCCGGCGCTTAAGAATCCGGCGGGCAGAGCTAGGTTCCACCGGGACCAGCCGCAACCGGAGTTTTTTCATCCCGCAGACGTGCGCTGCCGGAGAACCCTTGGGAGGCCAGTGACTGGCCATTAAAGAAAAGCCACAAGCTGTGGCTTTTCTCTTTCTAGTACGAAATCTGCCTTGATTTCTCCCCCGTATGGCCCATTCGTAACCCTTCTCCTCTTACTTCCCGACCTCGATTTCTGATTAGCACTTGATCTCGAGCACTCTCTCTGTGTATTATCGGTTTTGCCTATCGAGCGGCTGAAGCCAGATCTCATAAGTGAGTCAAGCTCGCCGCAATTCTCGAGAGTCAATAGGGTTTTTCTGCCGCGTCGCACCTGCTGGCCCAAATAGCGCTGTTCGTCGCCAGGGTCAATCAATAGCGGTACAGACAACACCAGTACTTTGTTTGAGAGATCAAACCATAAGTTCCACCCCCAAACCGTATCTTTGGACCAGTTCCTTTTGAGTGCGTGGGATGTGGCCGCTGGCCATCAACCAAGTGGAAACATGAGTTGCAGTCGACCTCTGCCTCCCCCCGAACGGGGTAGGCCGCACCTGAGCAGATTGCAGGAATTGCCAACGCACCGGGATGTGCATGCATGACAACAGAGCAGAATCAACCCCAGGCTCAGCCATCGAATCAGGCCCAGCCTGCAGGTCAAAGTGAAGGGCAAGGGCATCGTCGCCGGCGCCGCAGACGTAAGGGATACGCAAACAACCAGGCAAAGGGCCATGCCAATGGCGAGCCTGGGGCAGCCTCCGGCCAAGCCCATCCGCCCAAGAAGGCGGCCAAGCCCAAGTCTCCTGGCCAAAACCGCTTTATTGCCAGGAATAACAATGGCAATGGCAGCGCGCATGCCGCGGTAAACAACAACGGCGGCGGCGGGGGTGGCCGGCGCAAAGGCAAGCAGCGCCGGCAACAGACATTCGTCGGCCCCATGGATCACAGCTATCGCGTGGTCAATGGCAACACCGCCGACGCTCCTCATTCCTCCGCGGAGTTCCGAGGCAACGGCCATAATGGCCACTATGTGGAATCCCTGCCCAAGGATCCGGTGGTTGTCGCCGTACGAGAAGATGCTCCCATTCGCATTTATTGCTTCATCGAAGACCTCTTCTTCCTGGCCAAGATCCAGGAAGCCGCGCGCAAAGTCGGCGTAAAAGTCGCCTTTGTAAAGGCGGACAAGGATATTGTCTCCCGCCTGGCGGATGTGCCCGAGGGGAGCCGGCCCTCGCTTATCGTCTTTGACCTCAACAATGTGAATGCCAAGCCACTGACCCTGATTCCACGCATCAAGAGCAAGTTGAAGCGCGGCACCTCAGTGATCGGCTTTCTCTCTCATTTGCAAGGTGACCTGAAGGCGAAGGCCATGGAAGCGGGCTGTGACATGGTAATGCCGCGTTCTGCCTTCTCCCAAAACCTGCCCAACCTCTTGCGCCGTCACGGACTCGACGCCGAGCTCGAAGCAGCAGAGGCCTAGAACCGCAGATCGGGAGCTGTCAGGTTTGAGGTGGAAGCCCGTCCCCCAGCGGCTAAAGCTTCCTGCTCTTAGTGACTTACGTACGGGCTGAAGCCCGTCCCCTTCGGGAAAAACTCATTCTTCTGAAGGGTACGGGCTTCAGCCCGTACGTAAAATGCATTGCAATGAATTCGGCTTTAGCCGCTGAGGAAAAAGTTTTTCGAAAGAAAGCAACAATCCTCAAACCGCAGTCAAACCTCCATCGCACGTATAAAGTCCCCCAGTGCAATACGACGACTCCTCCGACGCCAGGAACACAGCGATGCCTTCGATATCGCAGGGCCGCCCCAACCGCCCCATGGGCACCGCTTCCCTGTATTGCTCCCGGTTTGCTTCATCCGCCAGCAGAGAAGCATTCATGGGTGTATCCATCGTGCCCGGGATCACAATATTTACCCGAATTCCATCCCGTGCATACGCCGCCGCCATCACCCGGCTGAGCCCATGGATCCCGGCTTTGCTGGTGCTGTAAGCCGTTAAATTAGGCGCGCAGCCAATCATTCCCGTCGGCGAGCCAAGGTTAATAATGGATCCACCACCCTGCTTCAGCATGAACGGAATCACGTGCTTGGAGCACAGAAACGTCCCCTGCAGATTCACCCGCATCACTTGCTCCCACAACTCCATGCTGAGTTCATGGGCTCGTGTATCGCGGTCGTGGAACAGCACCGCGGCGTTGTTGTACAGCACATCGATGCGTCCAAACTGAGCCCATGCGGATTGCAGCAGAGTGGTCACCTCGCGCTCTTCTCCCACATCGGTGAGGACGAAGACCGCGCGTCCCCCATCCTCGCGAATCTGTTCCACCACCGCCGTTCCGTCGGAAGCATTGACGTCCGCCACCACCACTGCCGCGCCTTCACGCGCGTAGCGCTTGGCCACGGCACGTCCCAAGCCAACAGCAGCTCCGGTCACGACTGCCACTTTTCCTGAAAGTCTCATGAGTTTCTATCGGGTAGCGCTACCGTTTACCCAGTGCAGAGTATTCGATTACTTTCACCACGTCTCTGATATTCAGGAAAACTTTTTGTTGCAGCAGCACGATTGCCTGACTTACAGCCACGACCGGGGTTTTACAAGATTCATTCGTAGCTTTCTTATAGCCAGCTCGCTAACTTCATAAGACTATGAATGCACTCATATCGGAGAAATTTGCAGCCTGCCATGCACCCCGGGGAATTCCTATGAGGCTTGAAGATCGAGTAGCGCTGGTCATCGGTGCCGCATCCGGCATCGCGCGTGCAACTGCGCAGAGATTTGCCCGCGAAGGCGCGAAGGTGATTGTGGCCGATGGCAGCGTCCCCGGTGGACTTGAAACCGTGGAGTTGATCGAGGCCGATGGCGGTTCGGCAAGCTTTACTCAAGTGGACGTCTCCCACGCGGACCAAGTGAACCGCATGGTCGAGGGAATACTTAGCCAGCAAGGCCAAATCGATGTGCTTTTCAACGGTGCGGGCATCCTCTTCTACGGCACCGCCCTGGATACGGCGGAAGACGCATGGAACCGCATGCTTGCGATCAACCTGACCGGAACCTTTCTTTGTTGCCGGGCGGTCCTTCCGCGCATGATTGAGCGCGGTCGCGGATCGATCATCAACGTCGCTTCGACCGTGGGAGCCCATGATGCCTGTGCTCGCGCGGTGGCTTACGTGGCCTCAAAGGGGGGCGTGAACATGCTAAGCCGTGCCATGGCCATCGACCACGCCAAACAAGGTATTCGCGTGAATGTCATCTGCCCCGGACCTATCGATACCCCGATGTTGCGCAATGCCATGACCCCTGAGCAGCTGAAAGCCTTCGCCGGAACATATCCCATGGGCCGTCTCGGGCTGCCCGAGGAAATTGCCGCCGCCGCCTTGTTCCTGGCGTCTGATGATGCATCATTCGTAACCGGCTCAGTGCTCTATGTCGACGGTGGCCAGACCGCAGAGATCTAATTTTCGGAGAAATTCTATGATCTTCGCCAGTGAACTCGGCGCTCCGGAGGGGCCGGTCGCTCTGCCCGACGGCGCGTGGCTGATTGTAGAAGCCGCCGCGGACCGCGGCTGCGTTACCTGGTTGAGCGCGGACGGGCGAAAGAAAACATTGATCAAGAAGACCGGCCGGCCGAACGGCTTAGCCGTCGATGCCGCCGGGGTCATTTGGGTGGCTGAATCCAAGGTTCCCTCTTTGCTGCGACTGACCCTGGACGGTAAATGCGAAGTGGTGGCCAATGGCTGCGACGGAGAGCCCTTCCTCTTTCCCAACGACCTCTGCTTCGGCCCGGATGGCGCCCTCTATCTAACCGATTCCGGAGTGCAGATCGAAAGCTTTGCCCCCAACAATCAGATTCGCCCGGATTATCTGGACCAGCATTACGACGGCCGCTTGTATCGCGTCGATCCAGATACCGGAGCCGTCACCAAGATAGATGACGGAATTTTGTTCACCAACGGAATCGCCTTTGGTCCGGACGGCATGCTTTATTTGGATGAATCGGTTACCGGCAATGTATTCCGTTATGCATGGCGGGATGGTGAGCTGCATGCTCCGCGCGCTCTCTTTGGCAACGTGATCCCCGCCGATGCGCCCCCAGGGTGGAAGGGACCGGACGGGATGGCCTTCGGTGCGAATGGTCTGCTCTACGTCGCCGTCTTTGGCCAGGGAGACGTCACTGTCCTGGGGACAACCGGTGAAGTCGTCGACCGCATTTCTACTCAGGGCCAGCTCCCCACCAACGTGGCCTTTGCTTTGCCGGGCCAACACCGGCTTCACGTGACCGACTTTCAATACGGGCAAATGGAAGTCTTACCCGTGACCACGGACGGTTTTCCCTTGTGGAACGGTGTGAAGAGGGCGTCCCATTGAGTATGCCTACGGCAAACCCTACGGAAGTCCCCCGCCTGCGCCGGGTCTTGACCCTTTGGGATCTGATCTTCTACGGCATCGTCGCTGTCACCCCCAGCGCTCCAGCGACGGTATATGGATTGGCGGAGACAAAGTCGGGCGGATACGTGGTAGTTACAATTCTCGCCGCCATGGTGGCCATGGTTTTGACTGCCATCAGCTATGGCCGGATGGCGGCGCTTTATCCTTCAGCCGGCTCTGCCTACGCCTATGTAAGCCGCGGGATCCATCCGTATCTTGGCTTCGTGGCCGGATGGGCTATGCTCCTCGATTACATGCTGACCCCTCTCTTCTGTACTCTCTACGGCACGCTTTCTCTACAAAGGGCACTGCCTATGATGCCCTTTCCCATTGGCGCTCTCGTCTTTGCCGGAGGCATCACCCTATTGAACCTGCGTGGAATCCGCTCCACCGCACTCGCCAATCAGGTGCTGTTGGCCCTTATGGCTATCGTTCTGCTGAGTTTCATCGTGCTGGCGATTCGCTACATCGCGATTCGCCAGGGCTTTTTGGGGTTGTTTTCTATCGCGCCGTTCTATAGGCCCGGGACCTTTCACGTGCGCACCATCGCCTCAGCCACATCCTTCGCGGCCCTGACTTATCTCGGCTTCGACGCGGTCACCACCATGGCGGAGGATGTGAAGAATCCGCGCAGGAACGTCTTGATCGCAGCAGTTTCGGTTTGCCTCTTCACTGGTCTCTTCGGTGGGTTGCTGGTTTATCTCGGTCATCTGGTCTGGCCTAACTACACCACCTTCACCAATATTGATACCGCCTTTGTCGACGTTACCGGCCGTGTCGGTGGGGTCGTTCTGTTCAAGGCGACAGCTGTTTTATTGCTGGTCGCCAATATAGGTGCAATGCTTGCTGGTCAGGTGGGCGCGGCACGATTGCTCTTCGGGATGGGTAGGGAGAATGTGATTCCGGCTCACTATTTTGCTCGGCTTCATCCCATCCGAAATACCCCGGATATCAACATTATTCTGCTCGGCATCGTGGCCTTTGTGGGAGCCCAGGTCATTAGTTATGAGTTGGCCGCTGAACTGCTGAACTTTGGCGCATTTCTCGGCTTCATGGGAGTCAACCTGGCCGTCATATGGAAATTCTGGGTGCACCGGGCCGACGGGAGCGGCAGGAATTTTTTCCTCGACCTCGTGGTGCCCGCACTCGGTTTTCTGTTCTGCACCGCGATTTGGGTGGGGCTGAACAATCCCGCGAAAATTGCGGGTTCCGTATGGCTTGTCGTTGGCTTCTTTGTCCTGGCCAGGCACACAGGCTGGTTCCGGCGTTCGATTGTCATGTCGGATCCTTCTTCCTACGAATAGCGAAAAGGTCACTCCATGCGCATGAAAAAATTCATCAACGATCCGAAAAATCTGGTCGAAGAACTACTGGAGGGGATGGTCCTGGCCTTTCCCGAAAAGGTTCAGCTGAGCAGCCGCAACATCCTGGCCCGCGCTGTGCCCAAAGAGGCCGGTAAAGTGCGGGTGCTGACCCTGGGTGGAAGCGGCCATGAGCCGGGTCTAAGCGGGTTTGTCGGCAAAGGCATGCTCGATGCGAGCGTCGCTGGTGACATCTTCGCCGCCCCTGGAGCACCGCGTTGCCTGGAGGCAATTCGCAGTGCTTGCGCCCGGGGCGAGAGCGCCCTGTTGGTGGTGTTGAACCATGCCGGCGATGTGCTTTCCGGCAACCTCGCGATGGAGATGGCTCTGCGCGAAGGCTGCAAGGTCGAAATGATCCTCACTCACGAGGATATGGCCGGCGGTTCAAATCCGGAGGATCGCCGTGGCCTGGTCGGATTCTTTCCCGTTTTCAAGGTCGCAGGGGCTGCCGCCGAACAAGGCGCTTCGCTCGCGGCATGCCTAGAGGTTGCGCTGCGCATGGAACGGAACATGCGTTCCCTGGCGGTCGCCGTCAACACCGCAACTCATCCCTCCACCGGCCAACCCATCTTCGAGCTGGGCGATGACGAGATGGAGATTGGCATGGGCCAGCATGGCGAAGCGGGGACTGGACGAATGGATTTGCAGTCTGCCGACCAGACGGCCGAGATCATGCTCGACATGCTGTTGGAGGATCTGCACATCAAGAGCGGCGAAGAGATTCTGGTCCTCATCAATGGCGCCGGAGCGACCACGCTGATGGAGTTGCTTATCGTCTTCCGCCGCGTGGCGCACCTTTTGGCGGCCAGGAAAATCAAGCTGGTGCGCAGCGCCATAGGGGAGTTCATCACCACCCAGGAGCAAGCCGGTTTTCAAATGCTGGTTGCGCGCATGGATCCCGAGTTGATCGCGCTGTGGGATGCGCCGGCCGATACTCCCTTTTTCGTGAAGCAATGATGACCGAGACCATGACCGGCAATATCGGAAAGACGGAGTTCGCGCAAATGTTTGCCCAGGCCGCGGCCTGCATTCGCAGTGAGCATCAGCGGCTGACAGAATTGGATTCCATTGGCGGCGATGGCGATCACGGAACCACCATGCTGCGCGCAGCAGAGCAAATGGAAGGTTGGCCGGATGCATCGAGTACCCAGAGCCTCGCGGATTTTCTCAAGGCTGCCGGCTGGCGAGTGCTCGGTGTCGATGGAGGCGCCTCCAGCGGGCTTCTCGGGACATTCTTCGCTGGGTTAGGAGATATCGAGCCTGGTCAGGACACGATGAACTGCAGCCAGCTCGCCCAATCGCTTCAGGCCGGTCTCCGCGCTGTATCCCGGCAAACCAAGGCTCGCCCTGGAGACAAGACGATGATGGATGCATTGACGCCGGCGGTCGACGCTGTCAGCATGGCCGCCGGCGCCGGTAAGACGATCCCGGAGGCTCTGGACGATGCCGCCTTGGCAGCAAAGTTGGGCGCGGAGTCAACCCGGAACCTGGTTGCCCGTTATGGCCGGGCCCGCTCTCTGGGCGAGAGAACGCGCGGCCATCCGGATGCGGGAGCGACGACCATCGCCCTCATCTTCAGAGGATTCAGGGAAGGATTAGGAAAAGGGAGCGTTAGCCATGGCTGATCTTGACAACGTGCAGGATGGAAAAAATTACTATCTCGACGTACCTCATCAGAGTGCCGCGAGCCGGATCAAGGGAAGCAATGCGCTCGATTGGGGAATGAAAAACCGGCTGGCGCGCATCTTTGATCCGCACGATGCGCGCACCGTGATGCTGGCCATCGATCACGGATACTTCCAGGGCCCAACCACGGGGCTGGAGCGCATTGATGTCACCATCGTGCCGTTGATCAGCTATGCCGACGCGCTCATGGTGACGCGGGGTGCTCTGCGCAGCTCTATTCCGGCAGAAATTGCAAGGCCGGTTGTACTGCGCTCGAGCGGTGGCCAAAGCATCCTGAAGGAGCTATCGAACGAGCTGGTCGCTGTCGACATCGACGATGCCATTCGCCTCAATGCTTCCGCGTTGGCGGTTCAGGTCTACATCGGCGGCGTGCACGAACATGAGTCGATTGGAAACCTGGTCAAGGTGGTCGACTCCGGCAATCGTTATGGCGTGCCCACGATGGCCGTCACTGGCGTGGGCAAAGATCTGGTACGGGATGCCAAGTACCTTGGACTTGCCACCCGCATCTGCGCCGAAATGGGAGCGCACTTCGTGAAGACCTACTTTTGCGAGAAAGGCTTCTCCCGTGTCGCTGCAGGCTGTCCGGTTCCCCTGGTAATTGCGGGGGGAAAGAAGTTGCCGGAGCTCGAAGCCTTGCAGATGGCCTGGCAGGCGGTGAACGAAGGAGCGGCGGGAGTCGACATGGGCCGCAACATCTTCCAGTGCGATGCTCCGCAGGCGATGATTCAGGCCGTGCGCGCGGTCGTCCATGGCGATGAAACACCCGAGAAGGCCTTTGACCTATATCTCAGTCTTAAATCGGTACCAGCCGGGAGGTAGAGATGACCAGGAAGAATACAGTCCAGGTGGTTTGCGTCGCGGAGTTTTATGCCTTGGAAGGCAAGACAGACGACCTCGTCGCGTCGCTCCATTCATTGATCAAAGAAACCACTGCGGAGCCCGGCTGTATCCGCTACGAGCTGAATCAGCGGGTGGATGATCCTCGTTGGGTGACCTTTGTGGAGAAGTGGAAAGACCAGAAGGCCTTCGATGAGCACTGCCAGAAGCCCTACATCACCCATTACTTCAACGATGTCCGCCCCCTGCTAGTCGAGAACTTCGAAGTCAAGCTGTACCAGGAGATTCTGCCGTAGCGCAGTGGAGGGATCTGCGGTTTCGTTCCCGGCTCTCACGCAATCCCTTTAGCCCTCAAGATTATTTCTACGGTTGCGACGGGACGTATGGTATATCAGGTGTACATCCGGGACTAACAACAGGCGCTCGAAGTAGGTCAGAAGGTCGAACCACGGTTGGATAGGGTGGACGCAACCATGAACTTACATACTTTCTTATAGGGAGTACGCCATGGCGAAGTCGAAGCGATGTTCCGCATCCAACACCCATATTGCAAAGCAAGATTCTATCGGGCAACGTCCGCGTGCCCATTTGGGGAGGGGTCACGTGCATGTTCCCAGGAATTCCTGCAAAGATCAATTCAGCGTCATTGAGCCGCAAATTAATGCTGAAGGGGTTCACGTCTGGCCCTTCGATGTCTCCTGCCCCGTAGACGTCTTATTCTTGACCGAAGATGGCCAGCACAGTGTCAGAATGAATCGCCACGGTTATTTCGAGATCCTGTATCTGTGTTCCGGCTCGGCCAATTGTCACATTCAGGACCGGCTTCTTCCTTTCAACGAGGGAGATCTCGCGATTGTTGGCAGCACGCTTTACCACCGTGTCGAGTGTGAATCTTCGACTCCGTTAACCATTGCTGCGCTGTTCTTCGAACCCGACCTCATTCGTTGTGAGGGAGGCAGCGACAGTGCTGAATACCTCACGCCTTTCCTTCTGCAAGACTCGGAATTCCCCCATGTTGTGCCGGCGGAAACCGGAATTCCCAATCAGGTATTGGAGCTGATGCTGCGCATCCGTTCCGAGCTTCCGCCTTTGTCGCCGCGGGGCAGGCTTGCCGTCAAGACCTACCTGAAGATGATCCTTATGCTGCTGGTAAATCGTTATGCCTCTTACGCAGGCACGGTGGAAACCTTCCAACGCCAACAGCGGGACCTCGACCGGCTTCTGCCTCTCTTTCAGTTTTTGGGTGAGAACTGCGGGTGTGCGATTCAGGTGAGGGAGGCCTCTCGCATTTGCGGGATGAGCGAATCCCATTTCATGAGCTTTTTCAAGCGCGTGACTGGACTGTCATTTATGAAGTATCTCAACCACTACCGGGTTGAGCGTTCTCAAGTATTGCTGGTGAACACCGATGAGCCGATGGCCAGCATCAGCCAGGAAATGGGTTTTTGCGATCAGAGTTATTTCGGGACCGTCTTCCGCCGCCTGGTTGGTATGACGCCCGCCGCATATCGCAGGCGTTTTAGAACCAAGAATGGCGCGGGACGTGCGCCCCTCAGCCCTGCGCCTCCTGTCTGGCCCGCGAAGGCCTCCTTGGCCGGTGCGCCGCGACCCAGCGCGACGGATATCAACCGCCAACTTGCCGCGCTCCACGATAAGCCGATCATCAGCCAGACCTACTTCTACTGAGGTCACTGGGTCAGGAAGCGCCACCAGCCTGCTTCACCCGCAACCAGCGTTGGGTGACCCATTCAACCGTACTTTGGCTTGAGGGGGACACCCAGCACTCAAGGACGCCCCAGCCTCTCCAAACGCTAACGAATTCGTACGGAACCCGCTACCTATCAACCTCCTCAGTTGATTCAACCTACTCCGGTTACTCTGGAATGCAGTCCCGGAAGTTGACACCGCTCCCTGGCGGCTCCCTTGGTTCCTCGTAGTTTTTCCAATAAAGAACATGGGAATTCACTATACCCACTTGACACACGGGCTCAACATTAACAGCAACTCAGCCCGTTCGCCGGCCAGAAGAACCAGACGACGTGCCATTCGTTGCGTGCCCAAGTATCCGTTGTGGACCAAACAGCCGAACCAGGCTTGGATATAACCGCGCCAAAAAGACGAAGCGTTCGGCAAGACGGAGTTTGATTGGACGCCGGGATTCGGCTCCCGCGCCCACGGGACTGCCCGGCCGAATTTAGGAGAGAGGTGACCCAGTGACACAGAAATCACGCTTTTCGCGGATGTGTTGTCTAAGTCTGCCCACGACTGCATTTCTAACCATACTCATGGTTTGTGTTGCCGCGCTCTTCTCGGGGACTCCGTCAGATGCCCAGGTGCAGAACGGCATCAACGGCACCGTCACGGATCCAAGCGGGGCAGTCGTTTCCGGGGCGCGGGTAACGGCTACGAATACCGCAACAGGCGTTGTCGCGTCGGCCGCAACTTCTTCGGTAGGCTCGTTTACCATCGTTGGACTCATTCCGGGAGACTACTCCGTCGCGGTCGAAGCAGCTGGATTCAAGACCGACAAGACGGACCTCACGGTCGAAGTTGCGAAGATGTCGACCGCTAACTTTCACCTCGTGGCTGGAGCGACAACCGAGACCGTGGAGGTGAAAGCGGCCGATGTTTTGTTGAACACCACATCGCCGGGTATAGGCACTACCCTTGAGCCCGAACTGGTCAAGAACGCTCCCATCGAAATCAGCGGCTTGGCACGGCAAATCGACTCCTTCATGTATCTTGCTCCGGGCGTGCAGGGGAGCGCGAACTCCCATAACATCAACGGCGGTGTCACCTACGAAAACGAGACTCAGTTCAATGGCATCCCAGTGGTGTTTGTCCAGTTCTCGGGGAACCAAACGTATATCAATCCGCCCTATGAAGCCGTCAGCGAGTTCCGCGTAGACAGCTCTACTTTTGAACCGCAGTATGGACTGGGGCAAGGCGCGGTTACCTTCAACATGGCATCCGGCACCAACCAACTTCATGGGGATGCCTTTGAGATCATCCGCAATCAATTATTTGATTCCGACGGCTTTTTCCCCGTACGCTTCGGTGCCAACGGAAAACCGGAGGCGCCGGTCAATCAGCAGAACAACTGGGGATTTTCTGTAGGCGGTCCCGTCATTTTGCCCAAGCTCTACAACGGCAAGAACCGCACTTTTTTCCATGTCAGCTCCGACTGGTTCCGGCAGAATCAGGCACAAAACGCCCTCGGAACCGTTCCAACGCAAGCCATGAAGGCCGGTGATTTCAGCAATTACGTTGATTCCACCGGGACACAAATCCCCATCTATGATCCCCAAACCGGCCAGCCTTTTCCCGGCAACATCATCCCCCAATCGCGCTTCAGTGCAAGCTCTGTTTCCTTGTTATCGAGCATTCCTAATCCCAACCGCACCGGCATAAATTATGGCTTGCAACAAAATGAGTCTCCAGCCGTTGCTTCGGTTGCTATCAAGCAAACTGTGTGGGCCTACACCATCGACGAAAATCTGACCTCGTCACAAAGCATTCATTGGACCCAATGGCGGAATGCGGTGACTTATCCCAGCTTCACCCAGGCTCCGATCGTGCCCATCAGCAACCAGTTGCAAAGTGCGATCAATAACACTCAGCTTGGTTCAGGGTTCTTGCTCAATTACGTGAAAACCATCAACCCCAACCTGGTGGTGACAGCGGGTGCGGATGGGATGGGATATGTCAATGGGCAGCACAACGGGAATCCTACGGCTAGTTTTCCCGGTGTGGGGGGAAGCACTACATTCCCATATATCAGTTTCGATGGCCAAAATGCGCCCACACCTTGGGGCGTCACCACGCCGGGCTCTTATCTTCAGTGCTGTAGCGGTGGACTCACAGTAATCAACAACCGTACCTTAGGTCTCGCGGCGGTTAACAACTGGCTGTGGAACAAAGGGCCGCATACCTTCAATTTTGGCTTTCAAATCCGGCGCCCAAAGCAAAACATCATCGATTGCGATCAATGCGGCGGGACGTTCAACTTTAGCCAGCGAACGACCTCGACTCCCAACTCCAGCGATCCCAATTTCGGCCTCTACGGCAGCTCCTTCGCAAGTTTTCTTTTGGGGCAGGTCGACGCCAGCGAACGAATTCTCTCCGCCGAAACCAAGCTGCGCAGCAAAGCATTCGCCTTTTACGCGCAGGATAATTTCAAGCTTTCGAATCGCTTGACCGTTAACTATGGCCTGCGTTGGGACATCATGGTTCCATTCACCGATGACGAGAACTCGATCATCTTTGTGAATCGGACAGAACCCAATCCTGGCGCGGGCGGCTTGCCGGGTGCTGCCACGAAGTTCGGCAATTGTACCGGGTGCTCCGGTATCACTCGCGCATCCGTTCAAATGAAGAACTTCCAACCCAGATTGGGCTTCTCCTACCAGCTCAATCAAAAAACTGTGCTCCAGGCTGGTTTTTACATGAGCTATCTGGATGGCGGCTCCTACGAATTTGGCACCGCCGAAAGCGCTTCCTTCATGACCGACCTACTGAACGGCTCATTTCTTCGCTCCTCAACCTTTACCAACACTCCCGGTTATGGAAGTTGGGATACCCAAACACTGCCCTTGCCCCAGCAAACTCCATTTAGCCCGTCGATCGGTAACGCGGGCATCATTTTTGATTTCAACTATAACAAGCGGAACCAACACCCCAACCTCCCCAGTTCGGGGCCGGTTGGCACAGCGCCATACCTTACCGCGTGGAGCGCCAGGGTCCAAAGGGAACTGCCATGGGATATGTTCCTGTCGGTCGCCTATGTTGGCAACCGGGCGATTCATCTGCCGGACACTTTGGAACTCTCCAATCAGCCCAATCCCTCGGTGCTGCAGTACGGAAGTCTTTTGGGAGAGAACATTCTCTCCCCGGATGTCGTTGCCGCCGGCTTTACACCCCCTTATCCGGAGTTCGTGCAGCAGTTCGGCAGTTCGGCGATCCTGGAACAGGCCCTTGCTCCCTACCCTCAATTCGGCGGCTACTTTCCGGTCTATGAGATGGATGGCACGGCATTTTACAATGCCCTGCAAGTGCAGGCAGAAAAACGCTTTGCGGGTGGCTTGAGCTATCTCGCCAACCTTACGTTAGGGAGACTCGATGCCAATACCGCGATCGGGTCGGCGCCGTTTTCACCCAACGGGATCAACGCATATAACCCAGCCCCGGAATACGCGCCATCTTTTCTCGACCAGAAATACTCCTTCAAGGTGGTGGGAACCTACGAGCTACCGTTTGGTCCTGGAAAGAAATTTCTGTCCACTGGTGGCTGGGTGGGGCAACTGACGGGTGGTTGGCAGATCAGCGCAATCCTGAACTACACGGGCGGCTATGCTTTTGGTGCCTATAATGGTTACAATCCCCTGCTTACGAATTTTGAAGACCGTCCGGACATTGTTCCAGGGGTTCCCCTCAAAACCTTCAACTACGGACTATCCAAATCCTACTTCACCGGTAAAACGCCGAACCAGCCAATACAATTCACGACCAGTGCCTTCCAAAATACCGGAATCTGGGCCGTTGGTGATGCGAAGCGTGTTTATGCATCCTTGAGAAATCCTCCTTTGAGAATCGAGAATTTCGACGCAATCAAAACTTTCCGCATTGGAGAGCGAGTACGCGCTATCGTGCGCGTCGACTATTTCAATGCTTTCAATCGAACGCAATTTCAAAACCCGGACGATAACTCCACCGATTCTACGTTTGGGCAGATCACCAATTTGAGCTCCCAAATCAGCAATCGCCAGGGGCAAGCGACTTTCCGCGTGGAATTCTAGAAGAACAAATGAAAACCAATACTTTAAGGCCAACCCCGAAACTATGCGCGACGCTTCTATTGCTGCCTTTGCTCACCGCCTGCCAACAGCAGAAGACCCCGGTATCCGATGCATCGCCGGAATCGCCCAAGGCCGCCAACGCAAGCTCACCCGCCTATCCGGTCAAGGTCAGCGCCAACGGCCGTTATCTGGTCGACCAGAAGAACACCCCGTTTCTGATCGTCGGTGATACGCCGCAAGGCTTGATATCAAGGTTGAACGAAAAGGAAATCGACGGCTTCTTCGCCGACCGGCAGGCCCACGGATTCAACACCATGGGGTGGGTAGACGTGCTCTGTGGCGGCCGGGACTTTATAACCAACATTTACGCCACCACACCTGATGGTATTCGTCCGTTCACCGGTTTCCTCCCCGGCGGGACAGATCACACGTACTACGATCTCTCCAAACCAAACGAAGCCTACTTCCAGCGCCTCGACCACATCGTCGAGCTTGGGGCAAAGCACAACATACTGATCTTTATCAATCCCATCGAGACGGCAGGATGGCTCCAGACGCTGCGCAACAACGGCCTCGCCTCCGCGACCGCCTATGGCCAATACCTCGGTAACCGCTACAAGAAGTACGCCAATGTCGCGTGGCTGAACGGTAATGATTTTCATGGCTGGCAAGTCGAGAAGGACGACGCACTGGTCAGAGCAGTGGCAAAAGGCATCAAGTCCGTCGACCCGGATCATATTCAAACCATAGAGTTTGACCCGCCATTTGGCTCCTCTCTCGACGATGTGTCATGGGCGGCGATTATCTCTATCAACGGCGCTTACATATACGGACCGACCTATATTCAAGTGTTGCATAACTACAATCAGACACCTGTCATGCCCGTCTTCCTGATGGAAGCGCATTATGAGTTGGAGAGAGTCGGCCGGGTATCCGATTACGGGACGCTCCCGGTCCTTCGACGCGAGGAGTATTGGGCCATGCTGAGCGGAGGCAAGGGACAGTTCTACGGGAATTTCTATACCTGGTCGTTCGCGTCGGGGTGGAAGTACTATATCGACACTCCCGGAGCAGCCCAGGTCACTCTCTGGAAAAACTTCTTTTCTGGCTTGCCATGGCAGGATCTTGTTCCGGATCAGGACCATTCGGTACTCACTGCGGGACTTGGAAATTACGGGGACCTGGACACCCCGGTCAGCACCAGCGATTATGCCACCGCCTCCAAGACCCCCGACGGT
Source organism: uncultured Acidobacteriaceae bacterium (assembly GCA_963785315.1). Lineage (GTDB taxonomy): Bacteria > Acidobacteriota > Terriglobia > Terriglobales > Acidobacteriaceae > PALSA-350. The sequence continues at coordinate 61,532 of CAWAUX010000007.1, forward strand.
GCGTTTGTAGTGGCCTACATGCCGACCGCACGGACGATCACCGTGAATATGGCGAGTCTGAAGGCGCCCGCAATTGCCAAGTGGTTTGACCCCACAAACGGAGCCTATACATCCATCTCTGGACAGCCGTTTCCCAACCAGGGGACCCAGACATTTACCCCGCCTGACAAGAACCACGACGGCGACAGCGATTGGGTGCTGTTACTGGACGCCTCGAAGTAGGGGATTCATGAAAACCGCGGCCCTCATCCTGCTACTGCTGACGGTGCGCGCGCATGCCCAGGCCATCAGCATAGATCCCGCGAATCCCCACTATTATTTCTTCCACGGAAAGCCAACTGTGTTGGTGACATCGGCCGAGCACTACGGCGCCGTCGTCAACGGAGAGTTCGACTACGTCAAGTATCTCGACGCGCTCCGGGCTTACGGGCTCAACTACACCCGGATCTATCCCGGGTACCTCTTCGAACCTATGGGCAAATACATGCCTGGCAACACGCTGGGCGTGAAGCCGGCAAAGCTCATCCTTCCCTGGGCGCGCAGCAACCAACCCGGCTACCTGCTTTCCGGGAACAAGTTCGATCTGGATCAATGGAATCCTGCCTACTTTGATCGCCTGAAGGACTTCATTGCCCAGGCTGGCAAGCGCGGCATTGTGGTCGAGGTTTGCCTTTTTAACGCCCAGTACGACGACACATGGCCGCTCAGCCCGCTCTACCATGAGAACAACATCCAGGCTATCGGCCGCGATGACTACAGGGATGCGCAAACGCTCAAGGAACCAGCTCTGGTCGAAAGAGAAGCCGCCTACGTGCGCAAGATCGTGCAGGAGGTCAACAGCTTCGACAATGTGATTCTTGAAGTCTGCGACGAGCCTTCTAACTTTACCCCCATCGAGGAAGCAGGACCCTGGGTAGGCCGGATGCTCGAGGTCACCCACGATGCGGAAGCGAATCTTCCCAAGAAGCACCTGATAGGCCAGGAAGTCCAGGGACCGGTGGATGGCCCCATTGATTTCTCCGGTAATCGATTTCTCTCCATCGTAGTTACTCAATACATATGGCACACCGGCCACTGGGAGATGGGTGGTCTGCAAGGCCTGGATCGCGAATACCGGCACAACAAGCCGATTGAGCAAAACGAGACCAATTACTACCCCCTGTATCAGGGAGACAAAATCGGCGCTTCTAGAGTAGAAGCATGGGAGTTCATGGTCGGCGGAGGCGCCGGCTTCAACCAACTGAACGGCCTCTTTACTCCCGGCGATCCCGCGGGAAATACACCCGAAAACGCCAAGCTTCTGGGTGCATTGCGCAGCCTAAAGGCCTTTCTTGAGAGCTTTAGCTTCGACAACATGGTGCCCGATCGGGGCTTTGTCGTGAGTGGGTTTGACCGCCAGACGCACTATCGCGGGCTTAGCCAATATGGCAAGCAATACGCTCTCTACATCCATCACAGTGAAGGCGGGGACGGCCATGCGTACACCGTAACCCCCGGGGAATACCACGAAAACCTGGTCCTGAATCTGCCTCCGGGAAATTACAAGGCAGAATGGATCGACCCGGCTTCGTATTCCACTCTCGCCACCGAGGACTTCCAGCAGACCGGAACTCTTCACCTGATAGACACGCCAACCTACGCCATTGATATTGCGCTGCGCATCAAGCGCCAGTAGAGTGCTTCCGTAGTAGGTGCCCGGCGTGCAACTCTTTCAGCCACTAGCTGACTCCTCCTGAAAGCGCCACCCCACCTTTGTCATCCCGAAGCCGAAGCCGAGGGACCTGCTGTGCGCCTTTCCCGAACGCAACTGTTCGAGGTAGTCGCTGCTATCGGCTTCGCTTGCTTAGCATCAAGTCACTACGCCTTCGTGGGGTACCCTTGGAGGGGGTCCGAACAAGAGAGACAATCATGAGACAGCGAATTTTAAGCCGCGCCCGATCGGCGGCCGCCATCCTATATCCTCGCAGCCTCCACAACCTTGCCGGCGCAACAAAGCTCCGAAACCCTGCACCTCGCTGGCCTGAAGCAGCCGGTTGACATTCTGGTAGACCACTGGGGTGTGCCGCACATCTATGCCGCCAACGAGGCAGACCTGTTTTTCGCCCAGGGGTTCAATGTCGCCCGCGACCGCCTGTTTCAGATAGACCTTTGGAGACGCCGTGGCCTGGGAGAACTGGCGGAAGTCTTCGGGCCGGCATTCGTCGAACAGGACAAGGCGGCGCGGCTCTTCCTCTATCGCGGCGACATGAAGAAAGAATGGGCGGCATACAGTCCGGACGCAGAATCGATCGCCACGCAATTTGCTGCCGGGGTCAATGCCTACATCCAGCTGGCTTGCAGCCCATCCGCAGCAGATGCCATACGAATTCAAACTCCTGCACTATCAACCGGGTCTATGGTCGCCGGAAGACGTGGTGCGCATACGAATTCATGGGCTAGGGCGGAAACCTCCTCAAGGAAGCGGAACGCGCCGGGGTAGTATGCCTCGCCGGCTGGAAGGCAGAGGAAATTCGTCAGCGTCTGGAGCCGCCCTGGCAAACCAGCGTGCCCCAGGGTTTGGATCCGTGTTTGCCGAAAAATGTACTAAAAGTCTTTTCCCTGGCCACGGCATTCGTGAAGCTCTCACCAGGCGCACAGCCCGGCAGCTACACCTTGGCAGCGGTCGACCCTGAAGCGCCGAACGCGCCAACTTACGGAAGCAACAACTGGGTCATCAGCCCGCAAAAATCCGTTACCGGGCGAGCCATCCTGGCCAGTGATCCGCATCGCGACTATGTGCAGCCCAGCGTCCGTTACCTCCAGGACCTCAACGCCCCGACACTGCATATCGAGGGCATGGGCGAACCCTTCGCTCCGGGAGTTTCCTTCGCCCACAACGACTGGATCGCCTATGCCGGAACCGTCTTCTGGATCGATCAGGAAGATTTGTACGTGTACCAGCTAAACCCGGCCAACCCCGAGGAATACAAGTACCAGGGAAAATGGGAAGCCTTCCGCAGCGTTCATGAAGAGATTAAGGTCAAAGGCCAGCCCGCGGTCGCAGTCGGAACTGAAATTCACCCGCCACGGGCCGGTCATCTATGTGGACAAAGAAAACAACCGAGCCTTCGCCGTCAGGACAGCCTGGTCCGACCCAGGAACATCGCCGTATTTCGTATCCGTAGCAGTGATGCGAGCGCGGACGTTTGCCGAATACGAGAAGGCCGTAGCCCGTTGGGGAAAGCCGGCTCTGAACCTTGTCTACGCCGACATAAAGGGAAACATCGCCTGGACGCCGCGAGGCTACGCCCCCATCCGTCCCAACTGGGATGGCCTGCTGCCGGTGCCCGGAGATGGGAAATACGAATGGTCGGGAACCTGGACCGGAGCGCAATTACCACTGATCTACAACCCGCCCAGCGGCTATCTCACCACATCGAATGAGATGAACCTGCCCGCGGACTATCCCTACAAACAGCGGAAGCTAGGTTTCGAGTGGTCTGATCCCTCCAGGCACCAGCGAATCGACGAGGTTTTGTCGCACCAGCCGAAAGTCTCGCTGGAAGATTCGATGCGCCTGCAAAATGATGAGCTCTCCATCCCCGCGCGCAGGCTGTTGGCGCTGCTGCGGCCATTGACCAGTGACGATGCGCAGACCCAGGGGGCTCTGCAGCTGTTGCACGGATGGAACGCGACTCTCGATTCCAATTCAGCGCCCGCGGCATTGGAAGAAGTGTGGTTCACGCGCCATCTGCAGCCGGCCTTCAAACAGCAATGCTGGGCAGCCAGGCGGCCGGACTATTCGACGCGCCCAATACCCAGGTGCTGCTGGAGTGGCTGGAGCACGCCACCGCGCGCAGCGAGACAAGCTGTTGCTCACCACTCTCGCCGCAGCCTACGCAGAGATGAAAACGCTGCAAGGGCCGGACTCCAGCCAGTGGGCTTGGGGCAAGCTGCACCACAACTTCAGTGAACATCCCTTCTCGCGGGTAGTGGATGAAGCAGAGCAAAAGCAGTTGGATGTCGGACCGTTCGAAACCGGTGGTAGTGCCTTTACCGTGAACGCGTCGCCCTACCGCGCGCGCGATTTTCTGCAATTGAGCGGACCTTCTGTGCGCATGGTGCTGGACGTAGGCAATTGGGACAATTCGCGCGCCGTGAATTATCCCGGAGAATCCGGGGATCAAAACAGTCCGCACTACCGCGATCTGGCGCCCATGTGGAGCGCAGGAACGTATTTTCCTTTGCTGTATTCGAGGCAGGCGGTAGAGAAGGCAACGGAGAAGCGAATCCGTCTTGTGCCCAATGCAGATGTGCGTTGACGAACATTCGCGTCCGAAAGCGGACAGCTCCCGTTCCCCGAACACCCGTACAAGCATTGCCAAGGCAACATCTTAGAAGCCACCCGAGGACGGCCATTCAATTGCACACATAGTTGAGGAGACACTGCGTAATGACCACAGGCTTTCTCAACCAGGACGTTCCGTATGCTGTGCGGCAGTTGCGTAAGACCCCCGGCTTTACCTTCGCCACCGTGCTAACGCTGGCCCTGGGCATCGGCGCCAACCTCACGGTTTTTCTCCTCCTCTACGGCGTCCTGCTCCGCCCGCTGCCGTTTCCGCATCCCGAGCGAGTGGTTCGCGTGGAGCGGTCCTACGCCGGCGGTTTTGCTGTGCCCGTCTATTCCGGGACCGTTGCACTGTTCCTGCGCCGTACCAGCCACAGCTTCGATTCGGCTGCCATTTACGACTACATTCCCAGCAATGTGAACCTGGTCCAGGAGGGCGAGGCGATTCCCCTCAAGGCCCTGCGCACCACTTCGGATTTCTTCCATGTGTTTGCCATGGAACCCGCGTTGGGCCGCGATTTCAACCCGGGCGACATGGTTCAAAACGCGCCCGGGGTAGCGGTGATCAGCAACGCCCTCTGGCGCGAGCGCTTCGCCTCTGACCCCAATATCCTGGGCAAGGCCATCACTCTCGGCAACCGTAGCTACTCCATCATCGGAGTAGCACGCCCGGAGTTCCGTCTTGATGGAAGGGTGGACGTCTGGATACCGCTGCCCATCGTGGAAAGCCCTAAAGATTCGGGCCACGAATACAACCTGGTCGCCCGCCTGCGGCCCGGTATCAGCCGTACCCAGGCAGAGGCCGATCTCAAAGATGGATTGCTTCAGCTCAAGAACACCTATCCCGAGCTCTGGGATAAGAATGAATCAGTGCGCGCGCTGGATTTCCATGACTCGCTCGTCGGCGATATTCGTCCCGCGCTCGAAATTCTCATGGGCGCAGTTGCCCTGGTCCTGGTGATCGTCGCTGCGAACATTCTCAGCCTGTTGCTTACCCGTTCCATTGCCCGCCGGCGTGAGATGAGCCTGCGCTCCGCCTTGGGCGCATCGGGCTGGCGCATTCTGCGCCAACTGCTGGTTGAGAACGCTCTCCTATGTCTCGCCGGGGGCGTTGCTGGAATCCTCCTGGCGCAGTTGGCCGCTCCCATTCTCATGCACCTTAGCCCGCTGGAATTGCCCGCCTTCAGCTCCATGCAGATGGGCGCTCCGGCCCTGGCGTTTGCTGCGGCGCTCACCCTGGGCTGCGCACTGCTCTTCAGTCTGGTTCCGGCATTCGAAGCCCGCAGTACACAGTTGAGCCAGTCGTTGCGGGTAAACACCACGCAGATCGCCGGCGGCCGCCACCTGGCGCAGAAGGCCCTGGTGGTCAGCGAAGTTGCCGTCTCACTGGTGCTGATGGTGGCCGCGGCTCTCTTGTTGACCAGCTTTTGGAAGCTGGTGCACACCGCGCCCGGCTTCGATACCCGCAATGTCATCACCTTCAAGAACGCCTTCAGCAATGAGCAGGCCGCAAGCAGCGCCACGCTCAGCCAGCGTCTGGACGAACTCACCGCGCGGCTCGAGGCTATTCCCGGGGTTGCCTCAGCGGCCGCGGTGTCCAATCTCCCCACGCAGTTGGTCGCCGATCTGTCCTTCGACATTATTGGCCGCGGCAAAGACCGCAAAGATGCCGGCGGCGATGAGAAATACGTCGCCATCACTGCGCACTATTTCGACGCACTGCGCGTTCCCATGGTGTCCGGCCGGTCATTCACCCAGTCGGACAGCCACGCCTCCGCGCCGGTTGTGATCGTGAACCAACAATTTGTTCGCACCTATTTCAAAGGGGAGAACCCCATCGGGCAGCATATCCTCATCGGCGCCACGATGGGTCCTGACTTTGAAGATCACGTTCGCGAAATTGTTGGCGTCTCCGGGGACATCAAGCAGACCGGGCTCGACCAGCCCACACCGGGCGTCATGTATCTGCCTGCGGCCCAGCTTCCAGACCGGGAAACCCAGATGTTTAACGGTCTGCTGGGAATGAGCTGGATCGTGCGCACCAAGTCCGCCCAGGTGGATGTCGCGACTGCTGCCCGCCGCATCTTCATGGACAATGCGCATACTCCCTTGCTGAGCGTCGAACCGCTCGACCAGGTCATCAGCGCGTCGCTCGCTCAACAGCGCTTCAGCATGATCTTGCTTTCCGCCTTTGGTTTTATTTCCCTGGTGCTGGGAGCCGCCGGCCTCTACGGCGTCCTGTCCTTCGCTGTGGCGCGCCAGACCAAGGAGATCGGAGTGCGCATGGCGGTGGGCGCGCAACGGGGAGACATCATCCGCATGGTGCTCCGCGATGCGGGAAAGCTGATTCTCCTGGGCTTGGTGATTGGCGTGATCGGGGCGCTCGCGGGAGCGCATTTACTGCAGAGCATGGTCTTTGGCATCGCCCCGCGCGACCCGCTCACCCTGGCCTACATGTGCGGCGTGCTATTGCTTACCGGCCTCTTCGCCGCCTGGTGGCCGGCGAGACGCGCCGCCGCAACCGAACCGATGCAGGCCCTGCGGGCTGAATAGACCCGCCGTGCCCCATATCTGCCCGGTTCTGGCAGATGTGGGATTCCACCGCGCTGGACCGGCAGCTTTCTCTACTGCAACGGATCCCCAGGTCCACGATCAGCGGTCGAGGTCCGCGGAATCCCACATCTGCCAAAATCGGGCAGATATGGGGCACCCGTCATTCGTTACCGAGAGAGAGAGAGGCAGCTTAGCCCGGAGGCCAAGTCATGGACCGCCCGCCCAGCAGGTGGACATGAAGATGGTCGACCGTCTGCCCGCCATCGGGCCCGGTATTGATGACCGTTCGGAAGCCTTTCGCGAGCCCTTCGCCGGCTGCAATCCTGGCGGCAACCAGGTGCAAATATCCAATCAAATCGCGATCCGCCGCCGCTGTCTCGGCCAAGGATGCAATGTGTTTGCGCGGAACGACCAGATACATGTGTAGGCGCCTGGGGATTGATGTCTCTGAAGGCGTAAACCAGGTCGTCTTCAAAGACCTTCTTCGATGGAATCTCGCCGGCAACGATTTTGCAGAATAAACAGGCCATGTCGTAATCATCCTACCTGCTGAAGTATCGCGGGTGCCCGCCCGGTTTCCACGGGTCGTAATTTGCAGCGAACGCCTCCCGCTCGGCGATCGGCGGGTGGGTGTAGGTCCAGAACACAACCAGCGGCGACGGGTACGGGTATTCGAGCGCTTGTTCCCCCAGCCGCTGGAACGACTCGGCGTCCACCTTCTGCGGGTCGGCAACGATGCCATGGACCACCTCGATCCCGAACACATCCGCCTGGTGCTCCTGAGCCCGGCTGATGCTGTTGGCGATGGGCTCGGCGGCAAACGAAAGAATAGATAGCGCCAGCAGCAAAACTCCGGTTGCCGCCCAATCTTCGAGCGAAGTGATATGCCAGCGCGGCCCGTAGCGCTCGATCAGCCAGCCCACAAAGTGGGAGCCGATCCATAAGAAGAAGAGAGACACCACCGCTCCAATGACGAGTCCACGCTCGATATGGTGCAGCACGTAATGGCCAAGCTCGTGGCCAAAGACCATCAGGATCTCATCCGGAGGCGAGCTCTTAATGGTGGTATCCCACACCACGACGCGCTGTGAGGAGCCAAACCCGGTCACATAGGCATTCGAACTGGTGTACTTTTCGCTGGCCTTCATCAGGAACATACGTGAAGGCGGAATGGAAACCCCGGTCTTCGAGACCACTCGTTCCAGTTGCTGCACCAGCTCGGGATGAGTCTGTGCCAGTGGTTCAAAGTGATTGAACATCGGATCGATCACCAGTGGCAGCACGAAGACGACCAGCACCTGTACGGGCAGCGACACTATCCACAACCAGAGCCACCAGTGGCGCGATTTCCGGATGAGGGCGAAGAGCACGGAGAGAACAAAGGTTCCGGAGATTAGATCAAGCAGCAGCGCCTTGCCCCAATCCCCAAACCAACTGACCCACCCCTGGATGGACTGACCATAGCTAAGCGAGATGTGGTGGCCCAGGATGGCCAGTGGCAGTTGCGCCACAGAGAGCAGCAGCAGGATCAGCGGAGCGAAGCAAAACCCCTGCAGCCAAGGCTTGCGCGTAACCGACGCTGCCCAAGCCCCCAGGCCGGCGGCCCAGCGGAAATTGAGCACCGCAACCAGAACAACGATGCTCCAGAAGGTCGAACCGAAGTCGAGACCGGTGCGCCAGTAGTACAGCGACCGGGCCTTTTCCAACACCCCCGGAGGGAGTGTGTATACCAGCCGAGGAACAGCAATCATCATAAGCACAAGAAACTCCGGCCTCAAAACGATGTCCTGAGCGGCGCTAGTTGGGAGAGCAATGACCAGCTTTCTTCACCGGCAACAAAGGCTGGGTGCCCCATTCAAGCCCGGTTTTGGCTTGAGTGGGATACCACGGCTCTTACCCTTCCACCTTTGGATAGGCCGCTATGGTCTACGTTAAGGCTTGGCATCCGGTTGCGCGTACGGCATCATCAATCAAGCCGAACCAGGTACGCTTCGCCTTCACTTGGCTGCAGCTCACGGGCAATCTCGACCGCGCGTCCCTTATCATCCTCCGCTGGCCGGATGCGCACCCAATGACCTGTGGGCCCGGTGAACTCGATCACATTCGCCGTACGGTACTTGCGTGTGAGCTGGTCGCGCAGCTTAAACGCTCCCTTCTCACTCTTGAAGGCGCCAATCTGCACGCACCAACGCCCGCCGTGGTCCAGCGGTGCCGGAGCAGCAAATACCTCGACCCTCACGCGGGCCACACCAGGCCTCCACACTCCGATCGCTTTAGCCGATGCCAGCGAAAGATCGAGCATACGATCGGGAACGAACGGCCCGCGATCGGTCACGCGCAAGATGGCCGATTGGCCGCTCGACAGGTTCGTGACCTTAATCAGCGAATTCATTGGTAGCGTTCGATGGGCCGCCGTCAGTGCATCCTTGTCAAAAATCTCCCCATTGGCGCCCCGTCGCTTGTCGTAGGGAGGCCCGTACCAGCTTGCGAGTCCCTCCTCGCTATAGATCACCGGGTGTGAGCCGACGAATTCCGCGTCCGCCGGACTGTCGGCCACGCCAGCCGGCAAAACCGTTGGGCTGGAAGGTGGAGCAGAGGACGGAGCAGAGCTGACCGGAGGAGCAGGCGCGCCCAGGGCGGGGGGTGGGGCAACGGCGACGGGCGAGGTTTTGTGGTGGCATCCCGTGCCCAAAGCCATCGCGGCGCTCAGCAACATCAGTCGCGAGAGTGCCCGCAGCGCCTGGCGAGGCTCGCCGGTTACCGGCGTCACCTTAGCGCGCTCCGCTGCCAGGTCCGTCATCAAGTTGTTGAGCCAACTTGCGTAATTGATCCGCGGCCGCATTGAGAGCCTGCGCGGAATCCTGCCGTAGTTGAGGAACTACCTGATCATTGAGATAGGCGATCACCTTTTTCAGCTCTGCCTCGATCCGCGGCATCGCCTGGTTTAAGTGCTCGTCCACCTTTTTCCCGAAACCTTCAAAGCGGCCGTTACCTTGGCCATCGAACGGCTGGTGAACCATAATTCATCACCTGTGCATCTCAGCATAGAGTAACGCACTGGACTGCGTAACGAACCAAGCCTTTGTGGCCTTGTCCCCTGCCTCACAAAGACTGGAAGAGCAATGAACCTGGGACCGGAAGGGGTATTTTGACCAATTCTTTGCTATTGTGCCGTTCCGCAGCTTTAATCCTTTTAGCTATAGCCTGCGCCGGCATGGGCCGCGGGCAGACAGTTTCCGGTACCCCTGGGGCAGCGCTGGCGTCAGCCTTGCCCGAGGCGCCACAACCGCAATCGCAACCGCAACCGCGTCCCCAGAATTTCGCGCCCAGCGCCCAGCCGACGGCCTTTTCTCCGCAACCACCCGCGCGAAGGTTCGCGCAAGTCATTGAGCCGGGGCAGACGCAGTACAAGTTCACCGCTCCCGACAAGCTGGTGTTCTCTTTCACCGAGGTTGCCCGGCCCATCACCTTGATTCCCGGTCTCTACTCCGCCAGCTACGAACAACTCTTCAATACCGACCCCAAGTACGGTAAAGATTCCGGAGCTTTCGGCGAAAAGTTGGGCGCAGCCATGCTGCGCTCCGCCAGCGTGCGGGTCTTCTCCGATGGAATCTTTGCCGGCGCCTTTCACCAGGATCCACGTTATTACCGGATCGCCCATGGCAGCCTCATTCGCCGCGCCCTCCTTTCCGCACGTCAGGCGGTGATTCGCCGCGGGGACGACGGCGCTGATCAAATCAATTATTCCGGCATTGCTGGGCCGCGCAGCCGCCGCTGCCCTGGTCGTGACCTACTATCCCGAACCCAGCGTTACCGCCAGGGTTGTCAGCCTTACTTTCCTAACGTCGATCGCCACCGACGCGGGGGGCAACCTGGTCTTGGAGTTTTTTCCCAACGTGGCGCGCAAGTTCCCCATTCATCGAAAAACTACGCCACGAGTATTAACCCGGGGCGGTTCCCATTAAAGAATGGGTATGGCCGCCAATGAACGACGCCTGTTGCTTATTCGTAGTACGCGATTGGCATCTAAACATGCGTGGCCGTCTCGGCCTCCCTCGTCATGCGCGAGACGATTTCCAGTAGACGTGGGGTCGTAAAGAGACTGATGACCAGAAGCGTTCTCAGCGGAGTTCTCCTGCTGGCGACCCTCTTGCTGGGACGCCCAAGTCTCTCCGCCCAGCAGTCAACGCGGCCGGAAGATCTGCCCGAGGCGCCCCAGCCGGCCCCACCCCTCCCCATTCAGGAACCGTCTGCAGGCAATCCCGCATCCGCTGGCCAGTCGGAGGGAGCCATCGGGCACGGGCAAAAGAGCTCCAGCCGTCCCGGATTCCCACCGGTAAGCACAGGCACTCCGGGGAGAATGCCGGTTCCGGAAAGCACCCGCCACAACATTCCCGACATGCGGCCTGAATGCCAGCCTGATTCCTCCAGTTCTGCGGAGAGGATCATGAGCTGCCAGCCCGATATCCCCATGTTCGACCGCTTCCTCAACTCGGCGGCTCCTTTGCCACTCACCCCCAGGCAAAAGTTCATCCTGGCCGCCAAAAATGTAAGCGATCCCTCCAACCTGGCGACCATCGCCGTGGTTTCCGCGATCAGCGTCGCCAGCGACTCACATAACTCGGATGGCCCTGGATTTCGAGGATTCGGCAAGAATGCTGCTGTGTCGCTCACGCAGGATATGACGGGCGAGTTTTTCAGTACCTTTCTCATTCCGTCCCTTGCCCACCAGGATCCGCACTACCATCGCATGCCAAATCTTTCCTGGCGGCGGCGCGTCCTTCATGTCATCGATGAGGTGGTCATCTCCCAGAGCGATGAGGGGGTCCCGATGTTCAACTACGCCACCGTTTTTGGCACCATCTGCACCAACTCGCTGGGCAATGTGTATGTTCCCGGTCGCAAGCATAGTTTTGGCGCCAGCATCGCCCGCATCTCCACTTCGCTGGCCACGGATCCCATAGGCAATGCGATCACCGAGTTTGTGCCCGATCTGGCACGGCACGTGAACTTCCAGGTGGTCATCGTTCAAAGAGTAATCAACCGGGTAGCCATCGCCGAGGGCGGCGCCGCCCAGGAATAACCCGAACGGTGACCCGGTATCCAGTTCGCCACCACCGTGTTTGGCCCCACAGCCGTTCAAATCAATACTTTGCCGTCCGGCGCGCTATTCTCGCAGTTCAACGGGACTCGTTTCGGTCTGTCGAGCGAAGCTCGTAATCTGTAACTGGATCGGACCAGCCGCAACGGGTCCAACTATCAGATTCTTCAATGCCGCCGGGCCCCAGCGTTTCAGCGTCAACTAGATCAGGAGACTTCATGTCCAAAGCCGTCAAATATTCCGAGAGAGCGGTAACGATTCTCGCCCAAGGCGCGTGGTCGGTTTTTGAACGGGTGAACCGCATCCGCCCCAATGCCTCTTTCACGCCCAAGTGGTCGGATAAGCCGCTGCTGAAGTCCTATCAGAAAGAAAAGCCGCCCCTCGGCTGGCCGCGCACCACCGATTCTCTTTGCCCCAAGTGCGTTCCCGAGATTCGCCAGCAGATCCTCGATGGCAAGTTGCCCCACGAAGTGCTCCTTAATGAGAAGGTGGGCGAGATCAAGGCCCAGATCATCGAGCGCGACGGCAAGATCCTGATGGTCAAGGATTGCCCTAAGCATGGCCACTTTGAAGACGTCATGTCGATTGACCCGGCCTTCTTCAAGCACCTTGAAGAGGTGTTCCCTGGACGCGACATCCAGGCTCATAACGACGAGAAGCTGCACAATCATGGCACCTCGACCGTGACCCACGGCCGCGGCTCGGTTCTGACCATCGATTTGACCAACCGCTGCAACATGATGTGCGATCCCTGCTTCATGGACGCCAACCAGGTTGGCTTTGTTCATGAACTCACCTGGGACGAAATCAAGACCATGCTCGACAACGCGGTCAGCATCAAGCCCCGCCGCCAGATGTCGGTGCAGTTTTCCGGTGGTGAGCCCACGCTCTCGCCTTATTTCCTGGACGCGATTGCTTACTCCCGCAAGGTGGGCTATGAGTCGGTACAGGCGGCAACCAACGGAATCGAATTCGCCAAGAGCAAAGAGCTTTGCCGCGCCGCTGCCGAAGCGGGTCTGCGCTATGCCTACCTTCAATTCGATGGCATCGGCAACGCAGCCAACTCGCACCGCAAAGTCGGCAACTTGTTTGACGTAAAGCTGCAGGCCATTCACAACCTGCACGAAGCCGGTGTAGACATTGTCCCGGTCACCACCATTATTAACGGCATCAACAACGAGCAAGTCGGCCACATTATCCAGTTCGCGCTGGATAATCCCAAGAAGATCAACTTCCTCAGCTTCCAGCCCGTCTCTTTCACCGGCCGCGACGAAGCCGTAAGCGATGAGCGGCGTCAGGCGCAGCGCTACACCCTCAGCCACATGGCCCACGATGTCAAGAACCAGACCGGCATCGGCGAGCCCACCCGTGACTGGTTCCCCATCAGCTTCATGAGCACCTTCTCCGATTTCGCCGATCTGGTCCACGGACCTGATCGCGAGTGGGGTCAGATCTCCTGCGGATGCCACCCCAACTGCGGCATCGGCATGGCGATCATGATCGACAAGGAAACCAAGGAAGCTGTTCCCGTCACCGCCTTCCTGAATGCTGATCGTTTGGCCAAGGATATTGCCAAGCTGAACGACGCGGCGCGGGGCAAGACACTCTCGCTCTTCGGTATCACGTTGGCTCTTTTGCGCAACTACAATCCGCTCAAAGCGCCGACGCACATGCGCATCATGGACCTGTTGCAGAAGTTCGACAAATTCTCTGGCTCAACCAAGCGCAACTATGGTTCGGTGAAGGCAGACCGGACGATGGCCGACATTGAAAAGCGCCGCGCCGATCGCTGGAACTTCCTCTTCATCGCCGGCATGTGGTTCCAGGATCTCTTCAACTACGACTTCCGCCGCACCGAGCAGTGCATCATCCCTTACGCCACGCAGGAAGGTGAAATCTCCTTCTGCGCCTACAACACCGGCGTCGGCTGGCGCAACATCATCGAGAAGATGCACATGACCTCCACCCTCACCAAGTGGTATGAGGAGCACGGCAGGCACGAGATCTTTGCCGGTGGAAAGAAGGTCGGCATGGGCGACGCACAGCACACCCTCCTGCTTAACCAGGAGCATGTGATGGCTTCGGCCAATGACACGCTCGACAAGCTGGGGATTGCCAAGAATTCGCGTCAGGAAAAGCTCATGGCACGCGACGCGAAAATCAAGCAGGATGCGGAAAACGCGAAGATGGCGCGGCTCTATCGCGAGCATGTCCTGGGGGAGAAGCCGAAAGAAGGTTTCATTCCGCTCGACACGCTGATTGCACCAGCGCCCAAGCCCACTCCGGCCGATAGCAAAGAACCGGTAATGGGAGACTAAGCGTTTCCTACGAGAGGACTACAGAAAGGCTGCCACCAATGGCAGCCTTTTTTGTGCTCCAATGAGAGCGATGCGCAAGATCTGGATTGCAAGTCTACTAGCGGCCGCCCTGGCAACCGTTGGCCTGAGCGGCTGCACCATTTATGGGGAGAAGAAACCCGCGCTCAAGAACACGACCAGCTCCGAGCAATTTGAGCGGCTCTTTTGGTCCGCGGTGAAGGCAAAGCACTGGCAACAGCTCCCGGGGATGCTCGCAGCCAATGTTATGTACCAGGTCGGCGGCAAGGTTCTCAGCAAGGACCAGGTCGTGCCCTATCTCCAGGGGCTGAACATGACTGATTTCACCATCACCAACATGGTCGTGAAGCCAAACGGCGTAGACATGTCGCTCAGCTACACCATTCAGCTTTCCTCGGCGGGTGGCCCGCTGCAGACCCTGACTGCCGTCAGCGTCTGGCAACAAGCCGCCCAGGGCTGGATCCTCATCGCTCACACCCAGCAGCCGCTATCACCCACTAATTAGGGACACCTCTCTCCACCGGTACCAAATGCCTCTTCTTACCTAGAGAGAGGCAAGGACCAACGCGCAGCCGGGCGATCTGCAGTTTCGATCCTCCCCTCTGATACATTCGACCCATGGTGGGTCCGCGTCCGGTAGCGATCCGGAAGTTTCAGCGAGAGCTATTGTCCTGGTTCGATTCTCATGCGCGAGATCTCCCTTGGCGGCGTACTGCGGACCCTTACCACATCTGGATCTCAGAGATCATGCTGCAGCAGACCAGGGTGACCGCCGTCATCGACTACTACTCCCGTTTTCTGGTCTTGTTCCCGACCATTACCACTCTTGCGCTGGCCAGGGAACCAGCTGTGCTGGCGGCATGGAGCGGCCTGGGATACTACCGTCGCGCCAAAATGATGCATAGGGCCGCGCAGGTGGTTGTCGAGCAACATCAGGGCGCCCTGCCCACCACCGCCGCGGAACTGCGCAAGCTGCCAGGGATAGGAGAGTACACTTCCTCGGCCATCGCCAGCATTGCCTTCGGCGAGCGGGTTGCGGTAGTCGATGGCAATGTCGAGCGCGTGCTGCTCCGCGTTTTTCCCGGGGACGAAAAGCCGGCCACGCCCGCTGCCCAGGCCAAATGGCTTCGTGAGCGTGCTGCCGGCCTGGTGGACCCGAACCGCCCCGGAGACTTCAACCAGTCGATGATGGAACTGGGAGCCACCGTCTGTCTGCCCCAACGTCCGTTATGCCTGCAATGTCCAGTGCAGTCATTCTGTAAAACCCGCGGCGAGCACCAGGCGCCGCCGCCGAAAAAGATGCGTACCCAGCACATTGCTTACGGCCTGCTACGTCGCGAGCAAGCGGGAATAACCCGGGTGTTGCTGCAGCGGCGTCCCCTGTCAGCCTCGTTGATGCCGGGCATGTGGGAACTCCCGGAAGTGGCCATGCAGCCAGACGATCAACACCGCGTCGAGATCGCGCTGCGCCATGCCATCACTGTGACCAACTACCGCGTTAGCGTGCTTCGCTTCTCCGAGGACGAGGCCAGGAATCGCTTGCCGGCCCAGCGGTATCCTGAACAATGGGCAAAAAGTTCGCAACTGGGCAGCCTGCCGTTGACCGGGCTGACACGCAAGATTCTTCAGCGGTTGCAGATCATGCCCCAAAACTCGTGATTCGTGAGGTGAGATGAAGAGTTTCCTATACCCTGTGCTATCGCTGATGGCTCTGCTCGGGCTTTCTCTCCACGCCCAGGAGACGGCGATGCCCGAACTGCCGGCGATCCCCGGGGTCCCAGCCGCTGCCCGTCAGGCTGCCGCAAGCATCGATCCGCAGAAGATTGGGGCTCACGTTCGCTTTCTGGCCAGCGATCTGCTGGAGGGGCGCGGGCCGGGTACACGCGGAGGCCAACTGGCGGCAGAATACATCGCCACCCAGTTCGCGCTTGCAGGCGCCCGGCCTGCGGGTGAGAATGGCACCTATTTTCAGAAGGTCCCGCTCATGGCCGTGCACACAGAGGTGGACAAGACCAGCTTCACCCTGGTTCCCACCAGTGGCGCGCCCATCCACCTGAAGTACGGCGACGACTACCTGACCAAGGACCAGACGGGCGCCGCGACTGCCGACATAGACGCTCCCATCGTCTTCGTTGGCTACGGCATCGATGCCCCGGAGTATCACTGGAACGATTACGCAGGCGTCGACGTCAAAGGCAAAATCCTGCTCGTCATCGTCAACCAGCCGCCATCGAATGACGATCATTTTTTCAAAGGCAAGACTCTCACCTACTACGGCCGATGGACCTATAAATACGAAGAAGCAGCGCGCAGGGGAGCGCTGGGTGTCCTGATCATTCACCGCACTGACCTCGCGAGCTATGGCTGGGAGGTATTGCTCAACTCCGAGTCAACCGAGGTGTCCTACCTCCGGGGTGATCCTCTCTCCAACCTCCGGGCGGCCAGTTGGATACAGATCGACGTGGCCCGAAAGCTCTTCGCAGCCGTGGGCATGAACGTGGACCAAATGATCGACGCGGCGGGCAAGCGCGGATTCAAGTCGGTGGAGCTGCCCCTCCGTCTTCAGGCGCACATCACCAGCCGGGTGAGGAAGTATGAATCCGCAAATGTGATCGCCATGGTGCCCGGAGCCGACTCGAGCCCGGGCAGCAATGTCATTTACACCGCTCACTACGATCACCTGGGCATCGATCCCGCCGCAGTGGGGGACAAGATCTTTCACGGAGCGGCCGACAATGCAACCGGCTGCGGCATTCTCATGGAGATGGCGCGGGCCTACGCTTCAGCGAAAACCCCTCCTCCGCGCAACGTTTATTTTGCCTCGGTGACTGCGGAGGAACAGGGTCTCCTGGGGTCTAAATACCTGGGCATGCATCCTCCGGAGCCAATTCGCGACTTCACGCTCGACCTGAACTTCGACGAGTTGCTGCCTATTGGCGTGCCCACCTCTGTAGTGGCGAGTGGTTCGGAGCGCACCAGCTTCTATCCCGTGGTGGAGAAGACGGCGGCCGCCCTTGGTCTTAAGATCCAGCCTGACCGCGCCCCCATGGCGGGAATCTACTATCGCTCCGATCACTTCAGCTTTGCCCGCGTCGGAGTACCGTCGTTCTCCATCGATGAAGGTACGCTCTTTGCCGGTCATACCGCGGAATGGGGCAACCGGCAGAAGCAAGATTACGACGACCATCGCTACCATCGCCCCGCCGACGTATACGAACCAAATATGGACTTCCGCGCCGATGCCAGATTGGCTCAGTTCGGGTTCTTATTAGGGTGGCAGGCTTTGTCCTCGGCGCCCGTAACCTGGAACCCGGGAGACGAGTTTGAGGCCGCTCGAAAGCAGAGTATGAGCGGAGGGCGATCGGCCCAGTAGAGGAATCTGTGCGATTTTTGGGTTGGCATGTGCGTCCAGTAGATTTGGCCGGGCTTGCTTTTGTGCTGCTCGTAACAGCGCCACTCCTGGCGCAGGCCACGACGCAGGATCCAGTCCTGCATCGGCGTGCCTACAACCAGGTGGATGATGATCTCGATATGAGCCCGCGGTCCACCGGCCGGACCCTGCTCCCCGCGGAGGCCTCAGGAGCCTACGCGTTGGGATCCACCGGCTCGATTGATGTGGAGTTGCAGCCTGACCGGCTAAGCGGCTTCATCAGCCGGCTGGGCGATCGCGAGAGCGACGAGGGCACGCCCCTCACCTTCTTCTTCGCCACCAGCCGGCTGGCGGGGCAGAGATTGGCTTTCACCACGCGCCAGGTTCACGGCGTGTGGTTCTCCTTTGAGGGAACCATCGTGCGCGGGCCGGCCCGCAGCCGCGACCAGCAGGGCTATTATCTGCTCGAAGGCCGGCTGGTGATGCACGACGTGGACAGCCGGACAGAGCAGACGCGCATGGTATCGTTGCCGCTCGCCCGGCAGGGGCCCAACGGCTGACGATTTTATTCTCAAGAATTCTGCCCCCGGGTTCCCCGGGAGACGCGGCGGACATCAATACAATGAGACGGGGTACTAGGGTGCTCGCTGGAGTTTCCCTATTCTCCAATTCGCCTCAAGAGGAGTTTCAATATGGAGCGCACAGCAAGCGCGGTGTGGCACGGCGGCCTGAAAGATGGCAAAGGCACGATTTCGACCCAGAGCGGGGTGTTGAAAGACAGCCAGTATTCGTTTAGCACTCGATTCGAGAATGGCATCGGCACCAACCCCGAAGAGCTGATTGCGGCGGCCCATGCCGGCTGCTTCACCATGGCGTTGAGCAATCAGCTCACCACCGCCAATCTGCGGCCGGACTCACTCGAGACCAAAGCAACCGTAACTTTCGACAAGACCGACGCCGGGCCGACGATCACCAAGATCCTGTTGACCACCACGGCTAAGGTGCCGGGTGCGGACCAGGCCGCCTTCGACAAGGCGGCGCAGGAAGCCAAGGCCGGCTGCCCGATTTCCCGGCTCTTCAAGAACAACACTGAGATCACGCTGGACGCCAAGCTCGTCTAGCGTATTTCACCCGCATAAAGAAACCGCAGGTCTGTTCTGACCTGCGGTTTTCCCTTAGCTATTAGCGACGATGTATTCGCGCAGACTGCGGTTGATGTCGGCGGCTTGCACCACACCGTTATCCAGCAGTTGGATCCACTGCTTGGCGGATTCGTCATGCGACATCGCGCCCAGCAGGTAGTTAGCCTGCACGATGATTTCGAGGGCATTGCTTAGATCGTGAGACAGACGGCGGATTTCTTTGGCCTGTTCTGCAGGGATGGCGTGAGGATTGGGCGTCATTCGAACCTCGTCGAGGACTGATCGCTGTCTCAGATTCATGCTGATGGTTAGGTTGGTGGTTCCCCGAGATGCTGGTTGTATCGTAATGCGTCAAGTTTATTGAGCAGCTCTTTAGTAACCTCACCTCTGGAAGTTGAGCAGAGGCGCCCAGTAACGTTATTGTAATGGGATGAACCCATACGCACGACAGCTCGGCACTCGCGATCCTCTCAAAGTGGTGGCCACTACCGCCAGGCATCTTGAACAACTTTCCGTTGCGCTGGGTCCGGCGCGCATCGAAGAATCGCCGGCTCCAGGAAAATGGAGTCCGCTTGAAATCTTGTGCCATCTAGCGGATTGCGAAATTGCTTTTGGCTTTCGACTGCGCCAGGCCCTGGCGGTAGATCATTACATCATCCAGCCCTTCGATCAGGAGTTGTGGGCGCGGAGCTATTCCGGCTACGACGCACAAGCGGCCATGATGACCTTTTCCTGTGTGCGTCAATGGAACCTGATGCTATTGCGCTCGGTGCCTGCCGAGGCCCTATCCAAGCAAATACTGCATCCCGAGCGTGGGGAGTTGACCTTCCGCGAGCTCATTGAAACCATCGCAGGCCATGATCTGAATCATCTGGCGCAATTGGAAGCGATTGCCGTCCAGGTACCAGTGTGCCGTTAGCCTTCAGGGCTGATTCAGCCCTGAAGGGTGTGGGTTTCATAGGCAGTGGAAAAAGTCGCTGGACGAAGGGCACGCCTTCAGCCGTGCCGCTCTCAGTATGCGATCGGAAAGGGCTTCAGAGGCCGGAACAACGCTTTGTACGAAGGGCACGGCTTCAGCCGTGCCGTAAATGTACTGTGCGTGGGCGGCTTTAGCCGCTGAGGTACGGTTGTTCACGGTAATTCCCTGCAGGTACAAGCTTGGAAAAGCGTACCTCAGTGGCTAAGCCCGATTGATCCAGGTGCGACTCTTTCCGCGACGCTGAAGCGTCGCTCCCCCTGCTAAAGCAGGGGGCTCCCACGATAGCAACCAACCCGGTTTCGGTTTGGTCGCGTTCTCTTCAACGCAATCAGCAAGCGCTGAAAAGCATTCCCTCAGTGCCTAAAGAGTCTGTGTGGGAACTCGAAAATAGACCTCGAATCGGACCCAGGCCCGTAGGGCCGGTAGCCAAACTTCGGCCCAGCCGGGAGGGCTGGGACATCGATTCCGCAACAACGTCCGAGCGCCGGAGGTGCGGCACCCCGAATGTTGGTAGTGCCGCGCCTCCAGCGCTCCATAATCTTGCCGATCCCTATCCCAGCCCTTCTCCGGATTTCCTGCACGGGGCCCCACCAACATCCGCGTGTGCGGCTTTCGTTAAGGAAAGCCGCATGAAGTGCGCCAACGACAGCAAGGTCCACAGGAAACCCGGATCCGGGCTGGGCTGAAGTTTGGCTACCGGCCCTACGGGCCTGGGTCCGATTTGCGGTTCATTGCCGGTTGTCACACACCCTCTTTAGCCCTCATTGCCGTCGTGTCTTATGGCAGGGCTGAAGCCGCGCCCTTCGTAGAGAGTTTTCTCGCAGCCCTGTTTGACATCAGGGCCGGCTTTTGTACACTAAGAGTTGCTGCCTATCCAGCCGATCGCGCTGGATTGTATCGTGCCGGAGTGGCGGAATTGGCAGACGCGCATGGTTCAGGTCCATGTACTCGCAAGGGTGTGGGGGTTCGAGTCCCTTCTTCGGCACCAAGCTTCTTTTGCAACATTCTCCCTATTTCCCCAGGGAAAATAGCATCAGTCTCATCCTCGCCCGTTGGCGTGCCGGGACACCCGCCGCTCAATCTCGGATGTCTTTAGACCGATCAGAAATTCGTAATACCAGATCAAGACGCAATAGATGAATCCCGCTCTCCCATCTAGAAATCCGCGCTTCACGAAGTACATCATCAGAAACTTGATCAAGGGCCGGCCGGGCATCAAGTAGTAGAGCTCTTTCAAGCTCCGGCGGCGCTCCTGCCGGTCTTTTCCCCAG
This sequence comes from uncultured Acidobacteriaceae bacterium, assembly GCA_963785315.1. Lineage (GTDB taxonomy): Bacteria > Acidobacteriota > Terriglobia > Terriglobales > Acidobacteriaceae > PALSA-350. The sequence continues at coordinate 82,611 of CAWAUX010000007.1, forward strand.
ATAGCACGGAGGTTCACCCCTGAGCCGGCGGCGCGGTTAGCGACGATCTGTTCCGCTTCCTGAGTGCTGTAGAAATTATGCCGGGTTACCCAATCCGCGATGCCTTTGCTGAATGGATAGTGGTCGAGATAGCCCTCGATCGAAGCAACGGGGCCATCAGGCTTCGAGATGCAGTGACCCAATCTCTCGTAGTGCATCTTTTCCGGGCGGAAAAGCCGCTCATAGAATGCCGTCATCTGAACATGCTTCAGCCACGTTTCGAGGAAAAAGTCCCTACGCTGCATTCTGAAGGCGACATGATCGAGAGGGTTTTCTACCGCCCGCTGCATGGCGTCAGCCAGCTTGGGTGTCACACGCTCGTCGGCGTCAAAATAAAAGACCCATGGGTACTTGAATGGGATGTTTTGCAGAGCCCAGTTCTGATGCTGGGAAAAGCTATCAAACTTCCGGAACCATACCTGTGCACCGTAGCTTCTGGCGATGTCGGTCGTGCGGTCGGAGCTGTGCGAATCGAGAACGTGTATGTCGTCGGACCATCGAACGGTATCGAGGCATCCTGGCAGATTGTCCTCTTCGTTCAGTGTCAGCACAAGAATCGAGATCATAGGGCTTCTGATGTTCGCTCGGACTTTGCCGGCGACACTACCGTTTCGTTGCGACTGGATCGGCGCGGCATTTTCACCCTGTTACCCTAAATCTAACAGGAGGATCGAATGCGGGTTCTGGTGACTGGCGGGAGTGGTTACGTTGGATCTCACACGATTCGCGAGTTATCGGCCGCCGGACACGACCTCATTGTTTACGACAATCTCTCCACCGGACATCGCAAGTTATCCGGCGGTTTTCAATTCATCGAAGGCGATATCGCGGACCAGGAAAAACTGACTCCTGTGCTGAAACGAGTGGATGCCGTGATGCATTTTGCCGCTTCTGCCTATGTCGGAGAGTCGGTAACGAGTCCGCGGAAGTATTTCCGCAACAACGTCGAGTCCAGTCTCCGATTCCTGGACGCTGTGCTCGAGAGCGATGTGAGGTTCTTCGTCTTCTCCTCTAGCTGCGCGGTCTATGGCATTCCGCAGCAACTGCCCATCGTGGAGTCCAGTCCCAGGGAGCCTCTCAATCCGTACGGCGCGACCAAGCTGTTCCTGGAGAGCGTACTAGAGGCCTACGCCGGTTCTCACGGCCTGCGCTACGTTGCTTTGCGCTACTTCAATGCGGCTGGGGCTCACATCAGCGGGACCATCGGGGAATGCCACAACCCCGAGACCCATCTTCTTCCCCTCGCGCTCAAGGCAGCCCTGGGGACCGCCCCGCCCCTCACCATCTTCGGGCAGAACCTGGACACACCGGATGGAACCTGCATTCGCGACTTCGTTCATGTGTCTGACCTGGGATCTGGACACCTCCAAGCCCTGAGTTATCTCGCCAATGGCGGCCCATCCGTCGCTCTGAATCTGGGCACAGGAAGAGGCACGTCGGTTCTGGAGCTGCTCAATGTTGTTGAAAAGGTTTCCCAACGGAAGGTCCCCCACAGCTTCGCAGCGCCAAGAGTTGGCGACCCGCCGGCGTTGTTGGCAGCAGCCGATAAAGCCAGGGACGTGTTGGGCTGGTCGCCGCAGTTCGGCTTGCAGCAAATCGTCGAGACAGCTTGGAGATGGGAAGAGCGGCTGCAGAGCTTTGTGAAGTAAATCGCTTCTTCGGCACCGATCTAATCTTTCCCCAATTTAGTTCGCCTTTCCGTAGCGGCCCCTGTTTTTTCCAGAGCATGGAAGAAACGGTCGCGCCAGGTAAGGATGTCAGCCTGGCGAATCTGTTGCCGTAAGCGAAGCATGCGCCGCCGTCGCTCCGACGGCTTCATTTCCAAAGCCTGCTTTAACGCCGCAGCGACGCCCACTTCATCATTCGGGTTGACCAGGATGGCGCCCACGCGAAGCTCCGGAGCCGCGCCCGCAAATTCGCTCAACACCAGCACCCCGTTCACTTCCGTCTTGGCCGCGCAGTATTCTTTCGCCACCAGGTTCATGCCGTCTTTGAGCGAGGTAATAAGAGCGACATCAGCTGCCCGGTAGATCGCGATCAACTCGTCTCGCGGCACCGACCGGTAAATGAAATTGATTGGTACCCAGCCCGGCTCGCTGAATTCACCATTCACGTGGGTCACCAGTCGCTCCACCTCGCGCTTGAGTTGATCGTAACGAGGTATGCCTTCCCGGCTGGGGACCACAATCTGAATCAATTCAACCTTGCGGTGGAACTCCGGGTAGCGGCGTAGAAAGTTGCCGTAGGCCTTGATCCGCTCGGGAATGCCCTTGGTGTAATCGAGGCGGTCGACCCCGACCGTGATCTGAATGTCATGCGTCTTGGCTTTGATCTGCTTCGCGCGTTCCACCACCCCTTCAGACGCGGATTGGTCGGCAAAGCTGCGATAGTCGATGCTGATCGGGAAGGCCTCGATGTGCGTGCGCCCGCGCTCGCTGACCGCCATGCGGCTCTCCCCCTTTCCTGAGATCTCGGCTGAAGGAACGAAGGAGCGAAGGCAGGCGATCAGATTTCGCTGGTCGCGCCCAGTCTGCACGCCAATCAGGTCGTGCGCCAGCAAGTCCTCGAGAATCTGTGTCCGCCAAGGCAGCTTGGCAAAGATATCGGGAGAGGGAAACGGGATGTGAAGAAAGAACGCGAGCCGTGAGCCCGGACGCCGGCAGCGCAGCGTCTTGCCCACCTGCATCAGCTGGTAGTCGTGAATCCAGATCAGGTCGCCGGGCCCGGACACCTTCTCTACTGCATCCGCGAACTTGCGGTTGACTCGCTCGTAGAACTCCCAATAATGGGGATCGAAGTTGCAGCGTGATTGCAGGTCGTGGAAGAGCGGCCACACAATTTCGTTGGAGAAGCCTTCGTAATAATTGCTTTGCTCCTCTTCGGTCAGAAAGAGCGGAGCGTACCGGTAGGGATTGTTCCCACTCGCCTTCTCAAGAATCTTGCGGATGCGCGGCGAGTCTTCGGTTCCGCCCGAACCCACCCAAATGCCGCCATGGTCTTTGAGCAAAGGCTCCAGCGCGCTGACCAGGCCGCCGCTGGCGGGCTGTCCTTTGAGTACGCCATCCTCGGTAGTGAAAGTGATAGGGATGCGATTGGAAACCAGCACCAGATGGGGAGACTTCATCGGGAAGCCTCCACCGGCGTGCCGGCCGCTGGGGCGGTGTTTTTGGAAGCTGCGATCCACTCGTCCAGGAACGCCAGCAGTTCCTGCGGAGGCCTCAGCCAAAATCGGGCACACGACGCGCGCACCTCGGTGCGCACCAGGATGGAGAAACCCCGCTCTCCGAGTGCAGCAAAGGCATCTTCATCGGTGAGGTCGTCCCCCAGGTAGGCCACCGGGACCGCGGCTGGTTCTTGCGCCAGGATCTGCTTTACCGCAGCCCCCTTGGTGCGGTCGGTCGAACGCAACTCGAGACCACCGTCAAATGGCAGCAAATGCAGTCCCCCGGGTTGGGCGATGCGGCTAAAGACCGACTCAGTTGAGGAGCGGATCTGCTCTTGCGTGGCGGGCGCAACGCTACGCCAATGGATGGCCAGCGACGAGGGCTTAACCTCAAGTGCCTCTGAGAAGCCCAGCGCGGTCATCTCCTGCGCCACCTGTTCCAGGGCAGCTCGCTGCGCCGGGTCAAGCGGGAACAGTAGGTGGGAGCCGTCGCTCGTCAACCGCTCCCACCCGTGGCTACCCCAGATTTCAGCCCTGGTGCTGGCCGGCAAAAGGCCGCGAAGCTCGCGCGCGGGGCGGCCGGAAATCAGCACCAGGCGAACCCGTTCCAGCCCGGACAAAGTTGCCAGCCGTTCCTCCACTCCAGGGTAGGCGGCAGCAGCAAAGCGATCGACGTGAAAGGGCGCAAGGGTACCGTCATAATCCAGCATCAGCAGGGAGCGGGGCGTGGACCGAAGGGGCTGTCTCAGGACCGCAGCTTCTGCCGAGTTTATCCAGAGTGGAGGGAAATGATTCATATACAAGTGGTTCGATGCGGGCGGCGGTGGAGTGGGTCCAAGGTGCTGGCCCCAGCGCATATACTGACACTAGCCTATGGATAGCAAACTTACAAAAATCCTGGCCAGCACGCGGCGCGTCGTAGAGGAGCGCAAGGCCAGATTGTCCACGCGTGTTCTGGAGCAGGCAGCCGCCACCCACCAGCCGCGGGGCTTTGCCCGCGCGCTGCGCCAGAAGGCGGTCCACGGACCAGCAGTGATCGCCGAACTGAAGAAAGCATCGCCTTCCAAGGGCTTGATTCGCTCCGACTTCGATGTGGCTACCCTGGCCGCTGGGTTCGCCGCAGGAGGCGCAGCTGCCCTCTCCGTGCTCACCGAAGAGCAATTCTTTCAGGGCAGTCTGCGCAATCTGGAAGTGGCTTCTCAGTCTTGCAGTCTGCCCTGCCTGCGCAAAGATTTTCTGCTCGATGAGTTCCAGCTTCTGGAGGCGCGTGCCCATCGGGCGGACGCCATTCTGCTGATCGCCGCCGCCTTGAATGATGTGGAGCTCCGCACCCTGGCAGCGCAGGCCCATGCTCTGGAATTGGACGTGCTCTGCGAAGTGCATACCGGGGAAGAGCTGGACCGAGTCCTGGACTTGGGCTGCGACGCTGTCGGAGTCAATAACCGCGATCTCAGCACGTTTGCGGTGCGCCTCCAGGTTTCGCTCGATCTCGCTTCCCGCCTGCCTTCGGGCGCAGTTCACGTGAGCGAGAGCGGCATCGAAACCGCCGAGGACCTGAACCGGTTGCGCGCGGCGGGGTTCCACGCCTTTCTTATCGGCGAGTCGCTGATGCGCCAACAGGATCCCGGCGGGGCGCTCGATGCGTTGCTTACTGCTACGGCGGACCACTCGCCCGTGAGCAAGTGAGAGCCTGCTATGTGGATCAAGATTTGCGGCAACACCAGCCTTGAAGATGCGCGGTTTGCGGCAGAATCCGGAGCCCATGCGGTAGGATTCATTTTCGCTCCAAGTCCAAGGCAGGTTGAGGCTAAACAGGTTCGCCAGATCACGGAGAAACTGCCCCCCGAGGTGGAGAAATATGGCGTTTTCGTGGACGCGGGTTTCGACCAGATTGTGGCTACCGTAGCTGCCGCAGGTTTGACCGGAGTGCAGATCCATCGCTCGTCAGACGCTCTTCTCCCCCTCCGTCTGCGCCAACATTTTGCCCAGTTCCCAGCCCGCTTGGGCATCTTGCGCGTGCTGAACTATAAAGACCAGGAGTTTGCTGGGCAATTGGCCGGCTTAAGCCGGAACGAATCTCTGGATGCCGTGCTGGTGGACTCCTCAAGCCAGCGAGCCGTGGGCGGCACCGGCACCAGCTTCAACTGGATGGGGGCGCGGAGCAGCTTCCTGGAGGCCGCCCCGCATCTACGCCTAATTGCGGCCGGCGGTCTGGCCCCGGAGAATGTGAAACAGGCGATTGAGGTTTTGCGGCCCTGGGGCGTAGATGTGGTGAGCGGCGTCGAGAGCACGCCTGGCAGGAAGGATCACGCGCGAGTGCTGGCTTTCATCCAGGCGGCCCAGCAAGCCGCAGCCGAAATAGCAGAGGCTGAAGGGTACGGGCTTCAGCCCGTACGTAAGTGATCAAAAGCAGGAACGGCTTTAGCCGCTGAGGGCCCGCTAAGCCCCTGACGGCAGGCAATGATTTTCGGGGAGAGAAGAGGAAACCATGAGCACAGTCATCCACACCGTACCCGGCCGTTTTGGCGCCTATGGGGGCCGCTACGTTCCGGAGACTCTAATGGCCGCTCTGGAAGAGTTGGAGCACGCCTATGCCGAGGCGCAGGCTGATCCTGTCTTTCACGCCGAGCTGAATTTACTGCTGGGAGACTACGCCGGCCGTCCCACGCCGCTGTACCTGGCATCGCGTCTGACCGAGCAGCTGGGCGGAGCAAAGATTTACCTCAAACGTGAGGATCTGCTGCACACCGGCGCCCACAAGATCAACAACTGTCTCGGCCAGGGGCTCTTGGCGCGCCGTATGGGCAAGCATCGCGTCATCGCCGAAACCGGGGCTGGGCAACACGGAGTAGCCACCGCCACCGTCTGCGCCCTCTTCGGCATGGAATGCATCGTGTATATGGGCGAGGAGGACATGCGCCGCCAGGAGCTCAACGTTTACCGTATGCGCCTGCTCGGGGCGGAAGTCCGCGGGGTCGGTTCCGGCTCCCGCACCTTGAAGGATGCCATCAACGAAGCCATGCGCGATTGGGTCACCAACGTCCGCACCACGCATTATCTGCTGGGCAGTGTCCTGGGCGCGCACCCCTACCCAACCATGGTGCGTGATTTCCATCGCGTGATCGGGCAGGAGATCAAGCAGCAGATTCTGGAGAAGGAATCAAAACTACCTACCGCTGTGTTGGCCTGCGTGGGTGGTGGCTCCAACGCGATCGGCGCGTTTTACGACTTCATTGACGAGCCGGATGTGCGCCTGATCGGGGTTGAGGCCGGCGGCCGCGGGCAGGAGCTGGGCAGTCACGCCGCCCGCTTTAGCGGTGGCAGCCCCGGGGTGCTGCAGGGTACCTACTCCTACGTATTGCAGGATGAAGCCGGCCAGGTCTCCTTGACCCACTCCGTCTCCGCCGGCCTGGACTACGCCTCGGTCGGGCCGGAGCACGCTGCCCTGCACGACTCGGGCCGGGCCGAGTATGTTTTCGCTTCCGACGAAGAAGCCCTGCAGGCAGCCCAGCGATTGGCCCGGACGGAAGGCATCGTGCCCGCCCTGGAGAGCGCGCATGCCGTCGCCGAGTGTATCCGCCTGGCGCCCAAGCTGGCGAAGAATGACGTACTGGTGGTGAATTTGTCGGGCCGTGGTGACAAGGATATGGGCATCATGGCGCGCGAGTTGCAACTGGCGGGAGTAACGCATGCCGATTGATTTCAACAAGTCGGGGTTGAAGCCCGGCCTGGTCATTTACCTCACGGTCGGGGATCCGGATCTCGCGACCACACGCAAGGTTGCCCTGGCGGCCATCGACGCCGGCGCGGACGTGCTCGAGTTGGGGGTACCGTTCAGCGATCCGCTGGCCGATGGTCCAGTCATCCAGCGGGCCAGCGAACGAGCCTTGGCCCACGGCACAACTTTGCATGACGTGCTTGCCTTGGCTGCGGAACTGCGCATCCTGAGGCCCTCCGTCGGCCTGGTGATCTTCTCCTATTTCAATCCCGTCTTGCGTTTTGGGCTTGGACGCTTTTGTGCCCATGCCGCCCGTTGCGGCGTGGACGGTGTATTGATCACCGACGTGATCGTGGAAGAGGCAGAAGAGTATTTGTCGGAAATGCGCCACAACGGGCTGATGCCGATTTTTCTCGCTGCTCCCACCAGCAGCGATCACCGCCTGAAGATGATCGCCGGTGTTTCCCAGGGATTTGTCTACGCCCTTTCCCGGGTAGGCATTACCGGGACCCAGCAGAACCTGGCAGCGGATGCGCGCCGTCTGGTGGAGCGCCTGCGGCCCTTCACCCAGTTGCCGATTGCCGTGGGTTTCGGGATCTCGAATGCGGACCACGTAGCCGCCGTGGGTGAGTTCGCGGATGCGGTAGTAATTGGCAGTGCCATCGTTGCCTTGATTGAGAAGGCGGAACCGGGAACGGCGCCGGCTAAAGTCGCAGCTTTTCTCCAGGGACTAAGGCAAGGACAGCAGACTGCCGCCTCCGTGTCATGAGTCTGCTGGGTACGAACGCTGGGTGCCCCATTCAAGCCTGGTTTTGGCTTGAGTGGGAGACAACTGCTCTGAACCCCACTTTTCGATTCGTCCGCAAAGGCGAAGGATTCAGTGCCGTGGTATCCCACTCAAGCCAAAACCGGGCTTGAATGGGGCACCCAGCATTCCTGACGGGACAGGAAGCACCGTATCATGTGGATGAGGCTACGGACAGAACAAGGAAAGTGCATGGATATTGACGGCTGGCGAAAGAAAATTGATGAATTGGATCTTCAAATCGTGGCGCTGATCAGTGCCCGGGCGCAAGCTGCGCAGGAGATCGGCAAGTTGAAGCGTTCCACGTCGCTGCCGGTGTATGAGCCGAACCGTGAGCGCGTGATCTTCGACAATGTTCGCGCCGCCAATCACGGGCCGCTCCCGGATATCGAGCTGACCCACATATACGAGCGCATCATCGATGTGATGCGCTCACTGCAAAAGGATGAGCTGGCATCGCAACGCAAGAACGGGCCAGGTACAACGGGGGAGACAGGAAAGCAACCATGATTGTAGCTATGCTGGAGACAGCGACCGAGGAAGACATACAGGGCGTGATCGAACGTCTCGTTCAAGTGGGCTTCAATGTTCACCGCACCACAGGAGCTATCCAGACAGTTTTGGCGGGTGTGGGAACGCCATCGCATTTCGACCACAACGACTTCAAATTACTCGCCGGCGTTGCCGATGTGGTCCGTATCTCCTCCCCGTACAAGCTGGCCGGCCGTGGTTTCAGGCCTGAAGGAACCATTGTTCGTTTTCCCAACGGAGTCGCCGTGGGAGGAGATGAGGTAGTAGTCATGGCCGGCCCCTGCTCAGTGGAATCACGCGAGCAAATCTTTACCGTGGCCGAGCAGGTGAAATCCGCGGGTGCCTCATTTTTGCGTGGAGGGGCGTTCAAGCCGCGAAGTTCTCCGTATTCCTTCCAGGGAATGGGTCTTGAGGGCCTCAAGCTGCTGAAAGAGGTAGGCGATCGCACCGGCCTGCTGATTGTCAGCGAGGTGATGGAGATCTCCCAGATCGACCTGATGCTCCCCTATGTGGATCTCTTTCAGGTAGGCGCGCGCAATATGCAGAACTTCAATCTGCTGCGCGAACTGGGGCTGGTGCGCAAGCCTGTGCTGTTGAAGCGGGGGATTGCCGCCACCATCGAGGAGCTGCTGCTCTCGGCGGAATACATTCTCTCCGGCGGTAATTACGACGTGATGCTCTGTGAGCGGGGCATTCGCACCTTCGAAACGTACACCCGCAACACCATGGACATCTCCGCCATACCGGTCATCAAGAAGCTTTCCCATTTGCCCATATTGGCCGATCCTTCGCACGGCACCGGTCTGCGCGACAAAGTTCCGCCCATGGCCCTGGCCTCGGTTGCTGCCGGCTGTGACGGTTTGCTGATGGAAGTGCATCCCAATCCGGACAAGGCCTTTTCCGATGGAGCGCAGTCCTTGTTTCCCGAACAATTTGAGAAGCTCATGGACAAACTGCGCCTCATCGCCCCAGTCGTGGGCCGGAGCGTGAGAGCCGAAGTTCCCGTGATCGGCTGACAGGGAGCAACATAGCTGACAGGCTCTGGAGCGGCACTGTCTTGTCCTGTTGTGAAGCAAGAGATCATTGAAGTCCCGTAGGGACGGCTGAGAGTAGCCCGGGACGCAGTCCTGGGTTGAGGAGAGAAGCGCGAGAAGTCCCGTCTGGAACGACTGAGAATGTCCCAGGACGTAAGTCCTGGGCTACACCAGCCGTCACTGCAGGACTTTAAATTAGAGTGTTCCGATGACCATCCAGCGCATTACCATCGTGGGCACGGGCCTCATCGGCGCTTCCACCGGCCTGGCGCTGCGTGCCGCCCAGTTCCCCGGCGAGATCGTCGGTTGGGACCGTAGCCCATCCCATCTGCAGATCGCCCTGGATCGAGGAGCGATCGATCTCGCCGCCGCCGATCCAATCAGCGCGGCAGTCTCGAGCGACCTGGTGCTGCTGAGTGGGCCGGTCTTCACCATTTTGGATTGGCTGGATAAACTCGCGCCGCTGCTCCAACCCCATCAACTGGTCACTGACGTGGGTAGCGTCAAAGTAGCCATTGCCGAACGCGCCCTGCCCCTCTTTGGCGCCCCGGGCCAGGCAGGCTTTCTCCCCGGGCACCCCATGGCCGGCAAGGAAGTAAGCGGCGCCGCCAATGCAGACGCCAGGCTTTTCTCTCATGCCGTGTGGCTTTTTACCGAATTTGCCACTCACCCTCTGGCCGTCGAGTGGCGCAGCTGGGTGGAGCGCTTTGGCTGCCGCACCATGGACATCCAGGCCCGGCGGCATGACGAAATCTGCGCCTGGGTCAGTCATCTGCCGCAATATCTATCCACTGCCCTCAGCGCCATGCTGGAGGACCGCTTTGGCGACGCCCCGGATCTACGCGCCATCGGTGGGCGCGCCTTGCGCGAGATGACCCGCCTGGGAGCAAGCCCCTACTCCATGTGGCGGGACGTTGCCCATACCAACACCGAAGCAGTTGCCGAGGCAATTTTAGCCCTGGAGCAGCGGCTCGCCCACCTACGTGAAAACCTCAAGACACCTGAGCTGCGAGACGAGTTCGAACGGGCCAATCGTTTCCGAACCAACCCTCCCGTAAACACCTAAGCCCCGCCGTTCTCATCGAAGCTGTGGCACCAGCTGTGGCTGGACCATGTGCTAAAGATGGAGCGGGAACATCGAGGCCGCACTGCAGAAGTAACTAAACGGCTTGTGTTGCATCAAACCAGGGGATTCGCTTTTGAACAGGCGGCGAAGCAGCTCAGGGTATCATTCGAGCAGTCGCGAGGGAGTTGGACTCACACGATGGGAATTGAAAACGCGGGAGCCAATTTTCCTGGCCCTAAATATCCAAGTCCCCTCCGGGGAGACTCGGATAGCCTATTCGAACGATGTTCATGGTTCTATGCATTCTGTCGTGAGCATCTGTTTCGCGATCACACCGCAGCAATTTCTGATGCACTTTGGCCCGGCGCCCAGCCCGGCTCCGAAACCCACCTCCTGGAAATAGCGTGCGGTCCCGGCTTCTACGCTTGCAGTCTCGCGCAACGTTACCCTGACATGCAAATTACCGGTGTAGATCTTTCCGAGCGTTTGCTCTCCCGCGCCAAGGACCGGGCCGACACCCGCCGCTTGAAAAACTGTCGTTTCGTCAAAGCGAATGTGCTTGCCCTTTCTGAATCCCTGGGGCCGGTAGATGCGATCATCGCCTCCCGGCTTTTGATGGTGGTGGGGGATCGCCCGCAGGCGCTGCGCGAGATATTCTCGGCTCTGCGGCCAGGCGGCCGTTGCTTTATCGCCGAGCCCACTTCGGCATTGCGCGCCATGCTCCCGCTCTCCTGCATGTGGTTGTTTGCCCGCCTCATGGGAGACTGGAGCACCCGGTTCCACGAACCATGGAGGGCAGCGGTGATGAAGCAGGACGAATTCCAGTCCCTGATCGCCTCGCAGCCCTGGGGCACCGTGAGCCTGTGGCAGGATAACTGGTATCAGTACGCGGTGTGCGACCGTAGCTGCTGACCCGGGGGAGAGTCCTTGCCTTACCAGACACTTCAACCAGGGAAAACGCCAAATGTTGGCGAAGGCCGTTGCGCCTTAGCCGTAATGGCCAAGGCTCCGCGCCCAGGCAAGGTAAAGACGCGGTTGTCCCCTCCGCTCACGCCCGAGCAGGCTTCGGCGATCAACATCTGCTTCATTCGCGACACCACGGAAAACATTCACGAGGTCACGGAAGCCAGCAACAGCGCAGGGATCGTGGCCTACACCCCGGTGGGGGATGAGGCAGCCTTCGAGGGCATTCTGCCCGCCGGTTTTCAGCTCCTGGGGCAACGAGGCGACGGCTTCGGAGAGCGCCTTCTCTATGCCTGTGAAGATTTATTTGCCTGCGGATTCAGCGCTGTGTGCCTGATTGATTCCGACAGCCCCACCATGCCCCAGAACGCGCTAATGCAGGCGGTCTCGTCGCTCTTGCGCCCGGGAGATCGAGTGGTGCTGGGTGGTTCCGATGACGGCGGTTACTACTTGATTGGCCTGAAGCAGTTGCACCAACGGCTCTTTGAGCAAATCGATTGGAGCACGGAGCGCGTGTTCAAGCAGACGCTGGAGCGCGCCAGCGAAATTGGCCTGGAAGCCGAACTGCTTCCCACCTGGTACGACGTTGACGATGGCGCCACGCTCGAACGCCTTCGTCGTGAACTCCTGGGTGGCTCCGGTGCGAGTTTCGCAGGATACGATGCCAGGCACACCAGGACATACCTCGAGAGCCTTCAGATCGCCCAAATGTCGGCGTGCACAACGAGCAACGCATGTTGAGCGTACGTTCTCCCATCGACCAAGCCTGGCTGACCAACAGCGCGCTTGCCCTGCTGGGACTGTTGCTGGTGGGGCTTTGCCGCCAGGGAGTGTACGAAATTCATCACTTCGTAATCGGCTTTGGCTGGGTGGCGATGTACCAGGCGCTGCTCTACCTGGTAGCAGTCTGGGTGGTGCTCAACCGGCCGCTGAACCGCTGGACCTTCGTGATCATCCTGGTCTGCGCCGCGGGCTGCAGGCTGGTCTGCCTCTTTTCCCCGCCCTTTCTCTCCACCGATATCTTTCGCTATGTATGGGACGGGCGAGTGCAGGCCGCCGGCATCAATCCCTACCGTTACATTCCTGCCGATCCTCACCTGGCGTTTCTTCGCGATCTCAATATCTACCCCCACATCAACCGGCGAGACTACGCCCACACCATTTATCCCCCGGGAGCCCAGATACTCTTCCTGCTCATCACCAGAATCGGCACGTCGGTGCGCTGCATGAAGGCAGGTATGGTAGGCCTCGAGGCGGTCACCATCTGGGCCCTGGTGAAGTTGCTGTCGGCCCTCGGCTTACGCCGCGAACAGGTGTTGATCTATGCCTGGCACCCGCTGCTTCTCTGGGAGGTGGCCAGCAGCGGACATGTGGATGGCGCAGCCTTACCCTTGATCGCTCTCGCGCTGCTCTTCTACGTCCGCCATAAGCCCGCGGCCACGGGAATCGCGCTGGGTGTGGCGACTCTGGTCAAGCTTTACCCCATCGCCCTCTTCCCCGCTCTCTACCGGCGCAGTGCCTGGCGTGACTGGAAGATGCCGGTCGCTACGGCAGGCGTCATTGCAGCGGGATACGCCTGCTACCTGAGCGTAGGCCGGCATGTGCTCGGATTCCTGCCCGAATATGCCAGGGAGGAGGGTCTGGAATCCGGCAGCCGCTATTTTCTGCTTACGTTGGCCCGCCATAACTTGCATTGGGAGGCGCTCCCGACAGCCGCCTTCTACGGCTTTGCCGCGTTGATGCTGCTCGGGTTAGCAATATGGGCCTGGGTTCGGAGTGAGGTCAGCCCGCTGGCTGCAATTCGCTGGTGCTTCGTCATCGCCGCTGTTTTGATGTTGCTCTTTTCCTCCCACTACCCCTGGTACTACCTGTGGCTGCTCCCTCTTTTAAGCCTGATTCCTTACGTCCCCATGCTCTATTTCACCACTGCCTGCTTTTACCTCTACACCACGCAGCTTGCTAATCCCGGGCCAGCCATGTACTACATGTTTGAATGGCTATATGCCACGACGGCCCTGCTCGCGCTGTGGTGCCTGGGCGCCCGTCGGCTGGAAGTTAAAATCTCCCGCGACCTTCGGGTGCAAGATAAACCGCATGCAATTTATTCCACCACTGCGAGGAACTCATGAGCGAAAGTCTTTCTGTACTACCGCAACTGGCGGAAGACCAGCAGAAGATGCGGCGCTACTTTGAGAAGCCCGAGGATCAGCTCTCCGTAATCATGGAAGCGGATCCGGTCTGCCTCTACCTGGAGACGACCAACCGTTGCAACCTGTTGTGCACCACCTGCCCGCGTACCTTTGAAGAGCTGGAGCCTGAGGCGGACATGTCGTGGGAGTTGTTTACCAGCATCATCGATCAGTACCCCAAGATTGCGCGCGTCGTGCTCCATGGGGTGGGCGAGCCGATGCTGGTGAAGGAGCTGCCGCGCATGATCCAGTATTTGAAAGAGCGCGGAGTGTATGTGCTCTTCAATACCAACGGAACATTGTTGACCAAAGCCAATGGGCAAAAGCTGATTGACGCCGGGTTGGACGAATTGCGTGTTTCGCTCGATGCTGCGGAATCCTCTGTTTTCCAAATGGTGCGCGGCAAAGACATGTTTGATCGCATTGTCACCAACGTGGGCGCCTTCGTCGCCATGCAGCGCGAAAGCCAGACCAAATTACCGCGGATTTCCCTTTGGCTTACCGGCCTGCGCGAGACGTTGGCGCAATTGGAGGCCTTCATTCGCCTGGCGCATCGCCTGGGTGTGATGGAGGTCTATCTGCAGCGGATGGTATATCTGCCCGAGGGACAGGGGCTGGCGAGACCCGAACAGGCCTTGTTTGAACACACCACCCGGCAGGAGGAAGAGGTTCTGCAACGAGCCGAAGCCGTTGCCCGGGAGCTGGGCGTGCTCTTCAGCGCATCAGGCGCGACCGAGCCGCAGGTCAGCATAAAAAAGCGAAAAGATGACAGCCCCTGGTCGCTCTGCCGCCGTCCCTGGAGCCTGATGTACATCACGGCCAACGGCCAGGCGCTACCTTGTTGCATCGCTCCCTTCTCCATGCGCGGCTACGACAGCTTCACCCTGGGCAACGCCACACAGCAAACCATGCGTGAGATCTGGAATGGCGAAAAGTACCAGGAATTCCGGCGCGCATTGCTGAGCCCGCAACCGCCCCCCGCCTGCTCCAATTGTGGTCTGCGCTGGAGCCTCTGATTTGGGCCTGCACGGGGTTTCGGTAGTGATTCCGGCATTGAACGAGGCGGAAAACATCGCCGCTGTCGTCCGGGAAATGCCCTGGGGTCTAATCCGCGAATGCATCGTAGTGGATAACGGCAGCACCGACACGACCGCTGCCGAGGCAGCGGCAGCTGGCGCGAAAGTAGTGCATCAGCCGCAACGAGGATACGGCCGTGCGTGCGCAGCCGGGGTGGCTGCCGCCGATATCGGGTCCGGCATTTTGGTCTTCATGGATGGTGACGGGAGCGATGTCCCGTCCGAGATGGGGCAGCTGCTGGATCCGATCCTGGCGGGAGAATGCGACTTCGTGATCGGCTCCCGTATGCGCGGCAACCGCGAGCCGGGGAGCATGTTGATGTCCCAGATCTTCGCCGGCTGGTTGGCCGGTGTTCTTCTCCGCTTGATCTACGGGGTGAGATACACGGATATGGGGCCATTTCGAGCCATCACCCGCGAGGCACTGACTCGATTGCGCATGCGAGAAGAAACCTACGGTTGGAATCTGGAGATGCAGATGCGCGCGGCCCAATCCGGCCTACGCATCCGCGAAATTCCGGTGAGTTATCGCAAACGGGCAGGTGGAGTAAGCAAAGTAGCCGGTTCGCTAAGCGGCTCGGTGAGAGCCGCAATCCGAATCACCCAAACCCTGCTAAGGGTGGCCTCAACCCCCAACCCCTAATCTCCATCCGCAGCAAAAGACGGAGTTCTGAGTTCTTTATTCGTGGAAAAAGACGGGTGGGATACCACTGCTCTTTCCCTCTGACTCTCGATTTATCCGATGCGCTTAGCGGTCAACGTCGGTGGTATCCCACATCTCGCGAAAAACGAGCGAGATGTGGGGCACGGTGGATTCAGGATACAAGTGCAACATTTCCACAGGAGGAGATAGTTGCATATGCCAAGAAGTTATCGTCATCTTGATCTGTCAGAGCGAGTGGTTATTGAGACGCAGTTGAGGCTGGGGAGGAGGGCGGCGGAGATTGCTGCCTGTCTGAAGCGAGCCCGATCGACGGTTAGCCGCGAGATGCGGCGCAACGGATGGAGAGCGCAGCTACGCAAGAGTGCCATTGCTGGTGGCTACCGCTGTCTCGTGGCCGATCGACGAGCGCGTGTGCTGGCTGGCAGAGCGCGCCGCCAGCGCAAGCTGGTAGCCGGCAACCAGCTCTGGATCACCATGTTGGAGCATCTTTACCGGGGCTTGAGTCCTGTGCAGATCGCGAGCACACTGGCTCGTATGAGAGATCCGGTCTGTCTTTCCCATGAGGCTATCTACACCGCACTGTATGCCATGCCGCGAGGGCAGCTCCGCGCCAGCCTGCTGGACCTGTTGCGCCGCAGACACAAGGCCCGCAGACCGGCCCGCGGTAAAAACAGCCGGAGTCGATCCATTCCTGACATGACCTTGATCGATCAAAGACCTGCCGAAGTGGCTGATCGACTGATTCCAGGCCACTGGGAAGGGGACCTCATCATTGGCAAGGGCAACCTGTCTCAGGTCGGTGTGCTGGTCGAGCGCAAAACTCTCTTCTGCGTCCTGGTGCGATTGAAGGATGGGAAGGCCCCCACGGTAGCCAGGGCCTTTGGCAGGATCCTCAAACGCTTTGAGAGACAGATGCGCCTCTCCATGACCTTTGACCAAGGCAGCGAGATGAGCAAACATAAGACACTCACCAAAAGTACTGGCGTCACTGTCTATTTCGCCCATCCTCATGCTCCCTGGGAAAGAGGCATCTGCGAAAACATCAACGGCCTCATCCGACAGTACCTCCCCAAGTCGACCGATCTCTCCACGTTCTCCCAGAAACAGCTCGACGGTATCGGCTGGGAACTCAATACCAGATGCAGAAAAACACTCGACTGGAAAGCTCCCGCAGAACTGTTCCTCCCAAAGGGCGCCTTCGACTTCGTCAAGTACTGGGAAAATGTCGGCAAGACTCCCATTGCACCCAAGGGCCATTGAAAAGTGGAAAGCAAACCGCGCTTCCCACTTTCCAACAGCCCCCGCTACGGGAGTGCTATAAATCATCAAACCAGTTTTGTTGCACTTGGAGTTTGTACCCGCCCACCCGTCTTTTGTTAACCGGGAATTCCTCAGCCCTTCTCAGCCGCGCTTTCAATCTTCTTCCACTCCTCCGGAGAAAGATGCAGCTTCGCCGAAGCCATATTCTCTTCCAGGTGCTTAACAGAAGACGTGCCGGGGATAGGAAGCATCACCGCCGAGTGATGTAAGAGCCATGCCAGCGAAAGTTGAGCAACTGTCGCCTGATGCCGCTTGGCCACTTGATCCAGCGGGCCACCAGGCTGTGCCAATTTTCCCGCCGCCACAGGAAACCACGGAATGAAAGCCAGTTTGTGCTCCTCACAATATTTGAGCGCCTTCTCATGCTGGCGATCACTAATGTTGTACTGATTCTGCACACTGACGATCTTGACCGTCTTGTTGGCTCGTTCAATCTCCGCCGGCGAAACCTCCGACAACCCGATATGCCGGATCTTCCCCGCGTCCTGGAACTCTTTGAGTGCGCCGAGGCTCTCTTCCACCGGCACCTTAGGGTCGATTCGATGCAACTGGTAAAGATCGATGCGTTCCAGCTTCAGCCGGCGCAGGCTCATTTCAACGCACTGCCGAAGGTATTCCGGCCGCCCATCCTCCGCCCACTTGTTAGGACCGGAGCGCGTAAAACCGCCCTTGGTAGCAATCACCAGGTCCTTTTTGTAGGGATGAAGAGCTTCCGCGATGATGTCCTCGCTGACCTCGGGGCCATACGCATCCGCTGTGTCAATAAAGTTGACGCCGAGCTCCAGCGCGCGACGCAGCACCTTGCGTGCCTCGTCGCGATCCTTGGGTTCCCCCCAAATGCCGGGGCCGGTGATACGCATGGCGCCATATCCGAGCCGGTTGACCTTGAGGTCTCCACCCAACTCGAACGTAGTCGTAGCTTCCGTCTGCAAAGATTCCATACCGTCTAGGATTCCCCGCGCCGGCCATTGGTTTCTCAAATCGGCGTGCTTCAGGATCGATAAAGCACTTCCAGCATCGTAAAGTCGTCGTTCGGCGGAGTTCCGGCCATGAAGGTCTCCACCTTGCTCAGCACACCCTCGACGTTGGCTCCGTCGACCGCTTCTTCCAATCGCTCTTCTCCGAAAAACTCACCGTCCCTGCCTTCCGCCTCGGTAACGCCGTCGGTGGCCAGCACAATGCGGTCGCCGGCCTTAAGTTGCAGGCGCTCCGATTCGTAGGTAGCCTCTGGGATCAAGCCCACCACCGTGTTGGCATTTTCCAGCCGCTTCACACCCTGGCTGTTGGCCAGCAGCGGCTGTACATGGCCGCAGTTGACGTATTCGAAGCTCCCGTCCGGATCGAGCTTGACCAGGATCATGGTGGCGTATTTCTGCACATTTTTCTCGCAAATGTACCGATTGGCCACGTCCGCGATTTCCGCCAGCGGCTGACCAGCTAGCAACAGACCGTAAAGCAGCCCCTGCAGCGTGGAGGCAAGAATGGCAGCCGATACCCCCTTGCCCGAGATATCGGCGATCACGATATAGAGCCCGCCCGGGGTAGCAATTACGTCGTAGAAGTCACCTCCGACATCCTTACAGGCAACGCTGCGAGCGTGAACCTTGGCATACGGCAGGTTGGGAATGGCAAACTCCATCAGCCCCTGCTGGATGGCGGCGGCGATGTTCAGTTCTTCCCGGTAGCGCCGCGAAGCCTCTTCGGCATGGGCGAGAAAAGCGTTTTCCACCAGTGCGGCGGCCTCGGTTGCGATCGTCTCCAGAAGATCGTTGTCCACCTGGCTCAATTTGCCGGGTTGTAGCCGGCTGTCCAGGTAGAGCACGCCGAGGATATCCTTTTCATGGCAATCGGGGCTCGCCGCGCGCTTGCGCAGCGGAATGCAATACACCATGCGGATACTCTGCTGCACCATGCTTTCGGTGCGCGAATTGGCTTCCGCTGACAAGGTATCGGTGACAATGAACTTTGAGGCTTTGCACGCTTGCGCGATGGCGCTGTGGGAGATGGTGGAATCGTCTTCCAGCCGATCGCCTTTAAGGCTGCGCCCTGCGGCCAGGGTCAGCTTACCCTTCTCATCTCTCAGGAACACGTAGCCGCGCTCCACCTGGGTCAGCTCCAGAGTCGCTTCCACCAGCGTGGCCAGAATCTCGTTGACCGCTCCCAGGGTATTCAAGCGTTGCGCCGCAGCCAGGAACCAGCTCAGCTTCTCCAGATCCGAGGTGGGTGCCGAAATCGCGTGCAACTCGTCCAAAAGTTTATGAATCGTCGAGGTGCTTTCTCTTGCGGGGCCAAAGCGCAGCGATGGACCGTTCAGCGAACCCAGGCGGATCTCGTCCCCTGGTTTCAGCGGCTGGCGCTCGACCAGCGGCTGTGCGTTGAGAAAGGTACCGTGACGGCTGCCTTTGTCCACCACGTGGAATTGTCCCTTCTCAAAGACAATGGCAGCATGGTCGCGGGAGATGAAAGCGTGCGCCAGCACCAGGTCGCGGTCCTGCAGTCGCCCGATGGTGAACGGCGTGTGCGTGACATTGATCTCTTCCTGCCGGGTGTCGTCGATCAGCAGCAAAGCAGTGGCTGGTATTGTTTCGGCCATGGGGTGCCTTTCGAGATGGAGCGTCTCCGCTTTCGGTCTTTACAGATTAGCCAATGCCGTCGCGGTTTTTCCCGTCGAAAAAACCTCGCTACGCTACCCTTGCGGGGGCAGGGGGAAGTGAGTATGCTCGGGCTCCGGAGGTTGGTTGAGAACTAGCCAAGGCCACCGGGCTGATGTTAAGAAAACTACCACATGCCTAAGCTTGAAGGACGCGCGTCCGGAGGGCGGAAATTCTTATTACTCTATTAACTCCGCCGGTCTTGCGGCGGCATCCAAGCGTGCATAAACTCGGGCGCAGCATGCGCCATGTACATTGAAAGGCACAGGAGAAGAGAAATCGTGCAAATGTCCCTTATTCCGCCCCCCCACGTAGAAGGCTATGCCAGCTACCTCGCCGCCCTGCAAACGCTCCAAGAACCAGAGATCCTCACCGCGGCTCCAGGGGACGAATCGGCCCAGCTTCCGGCACTTCAATTGCTCAAATCCCTGGACGACCTCGATGAAGAAGCAGATGAGGACGACGACGATATCGAGGATCTGGACGACGAAGAAGATGAAGACGATTTAGATGAAGACTACGAAGATGAGGACGAAGACGAAGACGACGACGATGAGGATGAAGACGAGGAAGAGGAGGACGAAGATGAGGATGGAGGCGTTAAGCCGCTGAAGATGTCCTCGTACCTGCCCGGCTCATCCCTCACCCGCAAGTAGCGGGGGAAGGAAGTCTCGAAAACAGGGACGGCTGAAAGTTGCCAGGACCATGTCATCCTGGCCGCGCTCGCCGTCCCCCTGTCCGAATTCAACACAATGGCGAAGTGTACAGTTCGACATCATGGTTCTCCGGTAGTAATTGCCTGAAAGTGGAAGCTCTTATTGGCGACGGTTGGGTTACCTTTGACTGGCCCCACCGACCCGGAGAGTGACTGTGAAACGGCGCATTCTGGTTGTGGATGACGATGACGCGGCACGCCACGCAGCAGCCTGCAGCTTGCGGTCCATGACTGGCTGGGATGTGGTCGAAGCGTACTGTGGTGCCCAGGCCATCGAAAGTGCCAGGCGGCATCAGCCGGACGCCATCCTGCTCGACGTGATGATGCCGGCTATGGATGGCCCCGCCATGCTGGCCAAGCTTCGCACCGTCCGCGCCACCAGTCACATCCCCATTGTTCTTCTGACAGCTAAAGTGCAAGCCGTGCAAAACGGCTCCCTGTCCCATCTTCCTGTTGCCGGCATCCTGCTAAAGC
Source organism: uncultured Acidobacteriaceae bacterium (assembly GCA_963785315.1). GTDB lineage: Bacteria > Acidobacteriota > Terriglobia > Terriglobales > Acidobacteriaceae > PALSA-350. The sequence goes on from CAWAUX010000007.1 coordinate 103,019, forward strand.
CTTTTGATCCATTGCGCCTGGCTAGCCAGGTCGCGGACGCCCTGGGGTGGGACCGCGAAAAACCTCAGTCCTGAGGGGATAAAAGCGGCCGTCCGGCACGGAAAGACTGCAGGATTTGACCATCCGGCGACAGGGCCACGAAATTAGCCTCCCGTCCTTCTTCCAGCAGACCCCAATGGTCAAGACCCATGAGCGCAGCTGGATTGCTCCCGGCCATTTGCGCGCTGACCGCCAGGCTGGCGCCGGTAAACACAGAGAAGTTACGCACCGCCAGATCCATGGTCAGGACGCTGCCTGCCAGGACCCCGGGGGATCCGGCCGACGTGCAACGTCCATTGGCCACGTCAACATCCAGGCCGCCCAGCTTGTACTTCCCATCGGGCATGCCCGTGGCGCTCATACCATCCGTGATCAGGATGGCCTTCTCGGCTCCCTTGGCTTTGTAGAACAACCGGACCATCGCCGGGTCAACGTGAATACCATCGCAGATCAGTTCTGCAAAGAGCGCATCGTTGTCCAGAACGTAGGCGGCAACGCCAGGGTCGCGATGATCCAGGCTGCGCATGGCATTGAAGGTGTGGGTGGCGCTGCGCGCCCCGGCCAGGAAGCCGGCCTCGGCTTCTCCCAGGCTGGCATTGGTGTGGCCCAGGCTGCACACCACACCCAGCGCACTGGCATGCTGAATCAATTCCAACCCGGTGGGCAGTTCGGGTGCGATGGTCATAATGCGGATTTGCCCCCGAGCGGCTTGCCAGAACCGATCGAACAGCGATATCGAAGGCTCCACCAGCAGTGCAGCCGTGTGGACGCCCCGCTTGGCTGGGGAAAGGAAAGGTCCTTCGAGATGAATGCCCAGGGGAACCGCGCTGGCGGTTGACGGTCCCCTCTCAATCTCGCCGGCGATCATATCCAGGGCGCGCAAGGTTTCCTCGGTGGATGAGGTGACGGTTGTGGGGTAATACCCGCCCACCCCCTGGCTGGCCAGGGACTCTCCGACCACCTGCAGCGCCTCCGCAGTGCCTTCCATGACGTCGTGGCCCCGGGAGCCGTGGACATGAATATTGATATAAGCCGGAACCAGCATGGCTTCGGGAAACCCATAGTCGCCCGCGGCATTCTGGTGGCTTTCAATCGAGGAGATGTGCCCGTCGTCTACGGTGACCCGCGGATACTCTACGATTTCGTTCCCGTGCAACAGCCGCCGTGCAGTGATGGTGCTAGTCATTCAGGAAGGATATAGCAACCGGAGAGGGGGCTTAAACGAGTCTCGCCGCCAGGGGAACGGACCCTGGCGGCGAGAACAATGGAGAACCCTGGCAACTAAAGCAGACGCGCAGTTACAGCATCTTCACTCAGCTAGCCCTTTGGGTTTAAACGAAAAAACCAATCTGTTCGAGAACCTCTTCGCTCATCTCGATGTCGCTCAGCTTGGCGGCATGGGTAAACTTCAGCTCTTCCCGAAACCGGTCCAGGACGGCAGCGTTGAGGTCGGTCCGCTTGTCCAGCAGATGCAGCAGTTCCGCGGCCGTAGTCGCGTGCTGATAGTTGGCTTTGATGCCGCGCGAATTTTCGATGGTCACGGCCACGGGTAGCGTACGGAAATCGCTGGCTTGCTGGTGGGGCAGACGGGCTCGAATGTTGACTCGCATAATGGTGACGATATTGTCACGCGCCGCGGCCATAGAAAATACGACCTTAAGGGCTAATCGGTACCTGGACGGGTTACTAGGCTGCTCTGTGAAGGGTACGGCCCTCAGTCCAGGAAGAGTACGGGCCGTCAGCCCATGAAGGGTACGGCCTTCAGGCCGTACATAAATGCTTTGGAATGAATTCGGCTTTAGCCGCTGAGGGAGGATTCTCCTTCGAACAGCACTGCCCAGCCCGTATCAGACTGAGCGGCCTGGGGGCCCGGACCCGTCGGCCAACGCAAAGGGCCAATACCGTTGCCGCCGGGCCAGGATCAGAAACAGACCGATCCCGCTAACGAAGACCGCCAAAACGTACAGCATGTATCTCCAACCCTGGGGTTCGAAGGCTTGCACCAGGAAGATATAGAGCCAGGACGCCATGGCGACCAATGCCGGTAAGGGATACAGCCACATGCGAAAGGGGCGCGGCGTCTCCGGATGGCGCTTTCTGAGCAGCAGCAGCCCGATGATCTGGCCTACGAACATGATCAAAATCCGAGCCAGAAGCAGGGCGGTGATGATCTGCACCAGGTCTAACAAGCTGGCGATGGTCGACAGGATACCGACCAGCACCAGGGACCGGTGCGGAAAGTCCTTGGTCGGGTGGGTCTTCGAGAAGAAGCGGAAGAATGTGCCGTCGAGCGCCGCCGCGAAGGGAATGCGCGAATAGCCCAACATCAGCGAGTAGACCGAGGCAAAGGCCGTAATCACCACCATGATCGTCAACCACTGCCCAGCCCAGAAGCCGGCTGCCCGTTCCATGAAGACCGAACCGACAGCGTCATAAATCACCGTGCCGGGCTGGATCATCTCCCGCCACGGCAAAACCCCCGCAAAGGCGACGGAAATTCCCAGATCGAGAAGCAGGACTAGAACAATCGATCCGATGATCGCCCGGGGAAACACCCGTTCCGGCTCGTGGACCTCGTCTCCCAGGTTGCAGATGTTGTAGTAGCCGAGGAAGTCGTACATCACCAGCATGGTGCCATTGCCCAAGCCCAGCAGGAACGCGATATTCAAGTGAAAGGCGCCCGGCGGGAAGTCGAAAAGCAGCCGCGTCTGCAAATGGATCATGCCTTCCACAACGACCCAAAGACTGGTCAACAGGAGCGTGCCCCACAGCACCAGCATGATGCGGGCAATGTCGCGAGTCTTGCGATAGAGCAGGATCATGGCGGTCAGGGAAAAGCCTGCGGCGAGCAACCGTAAGGCCCACGGGCGGCCCACCAGTCCCTTGAACACATAACCCGTATAGAGCGCCATGCCCACCGAGCCGCTGGCGATCTCCAGCGGTCCGCTGAAAAGGAACTGCCATACGAAGAGCCAGGCCATCAAGCGCCCCAGGCCCTCCCGCCCGAAGCACTCGCGCAGGTAGTTATACGAGCCCCCGGAGCTGGGGAAGGTAGTGCCCAACTCGGCAAACACCAATCCATCCGCAATGGCGATGATTGCCCCCACAAACCAGCAAATCAGCGCTTGTGGTCCCCCCATGGTGGCCAGAATGGCCGGAACCGTGATGAATGGTCCCATGCCCACCATATTGGACATGTTGATGGAAATGGCATTAAGCAAGCCGAACTTCTTGGGCAGGTGGGCAGTGGGCATGAAGTAGAGATTCAATCTAAACCATTCCCCCCGGGCGCAGCAGAATTCCTAAGCCCTTATGACGGTTCAGCAAGGAGCACCATGGCGGGCACGAAAGAAAATTAGCCCAAACGTAGCGGGAAGGACCGGCTGCTTATATTATTTCCTAAGCGGTTAGGGAGTAGCAGGAGCACCAGATGCAACAGGACAGCGTGGTACGGGCGCGCAATCTGCCTTCGGATCAGGCGGGCGAGATGGTTGGGTTCACCCGCGAGGAAGCCGGATGGGAGTGGATGAGTTTTGTGGTCACTCGCTTGCTGCCGGGGCAGCCATTGGAGCTACGCACCGCAGGCGAGGAGATGGTCCTGGTATGGTTGGGCGGCCGCTGTGTCGCTGACTGGGGAGCCGGCCCACAATCCGTCGGGGCAAGAGAAAATGTATTTGCCGGTCTTCCTTATTCCCTTTACCTGCCTGCTGAGAGCCGAGTCACGGTGAAGGCGGAGACCGTATGTGAAATCGCGCAATGCCGTGTGCCATCCAAGGCCAGGCTTGAGCCCCGGCTGGTGACGCCGAACGACGTGTTGACCGGCTTGCGTGGTGGTGAGAATGCCTCTCGTCAGATTGTCGAAGTGATACCGTCCGCTTTTGCGGCGGACAAACTGGTGGTCTTTGAGGTCTACACCCCGGGTGGCAACTGGTCGAGCTATCCGCCCCACAAGCATGACGTCGATCAACCGCCAGTAGAAGTTGATCTGGATGAGATTTACTACTACCGGATGAGGGATGGGCGGGGCTTTGCGCTACAGAATCTTTATCGTTCCGACCGCTCGCGGGATTCGCTGGTGAAAGTCCACGACGGCGACGTGGTTCTGGTCAGGGACGGCTACCACCCGGTAGTTGCGGGCCCCGGGTACGATACCTACTACCTCAACTTTTTAGCTGGAACATCACGCTCCATGACAGTGACAGAAGACCCAGAGCACGTCTGGCTTCGTTCCACCTGGAAGCAGCCCGATCCACGCCTGCCGTTAGTCCAGGGTTAAGGCGTTTTAAAAAGCTACCCAGGTTCGCCAACCGGTAACAAATGCTGGGTGCCCCATTCAAGCCCGGTTTTGGCTTGAGTGGGATTCCACCGCGCTGGACCGGCAGCTTTCTCTACTGCAACAGATCCCCCAGATTCATGATCATCTACACCCTGTACAGTCTGCGGTCGAGGTCCGTGAAATCCCACTCAAGCCAAAACCGGCTTGAATGGGGCACCCAGCATTTGTTACCGGTTGGCGAACCTGGGGTAGCTAGGAGACTGACTACTGGCGGATCCTTATTGTGACCTGCGCCGAGTCCTGTTCACCAGCGCAGGCAGTCCCGGGGCAGCATTCACACTCGACGAACCAATCCGCAACCCGAAGCCGCACGACTCCCGCACGCACAGATGCGGAGCAATCCGGTGAATCATAGCCGGTGAATTCTTGCCCTCGATGCGGTCGAGAAGCAGTTCGGTCGCCATGCAGCCAACTTCATACTTAGGCAATTCCATCGCCGTCAAAGGCGGATCGAACAAGCGGAGCCAAGGATAATCATCCAGGGTAACCAGGCCGAAATCCTCCGGACACCGCATGCCCATCTCCTGGGCTGCCTGCATAAAACCCACGGTCATCAAAAAATTGGCCACAAATACAGCGTCAGGACGGTGCGGTAACAAAGACAGCCCAGCGCGGTGGCCGGAGTCGATACGGTAATCGCCCTCGTAGACCAGCTTTGGATTGAAGTGCAGGCCGCCGGCTTTGAGTGCCTTCTTGAACCCTTGAAGCCGGGCTCTGCCGTTGCTTACGCTGAGCGGACCGCCCACCATGGCGATGGTTTTATGCCCGATCCTGGCCAGGTGTGAGACCGCTTCAAAGCTGCCCTGAAGATCGTCGGTAATCACCGCGTCGCCCGTCAATTCGGGGTAGGTGCGCATCATCAGAACGGTGGGAACATGCAAGCTGGAAAGCAGGTTCTTAGTTTGCGCACTCAGGTCGCCCGGCGCTTTAGTAAGCAGAATGCCGTCCACCCGCTTGGCCACCAGCAGGTCCAGGTAAAGCTCCTCTTTCTCCAGAAGCCCGTCGCTGTTACATAGCAAAATACTGTAACCGCGCTTCTGCGCCGTATCCTCGGCACCGCGAACCAGCATAGGGAAAAACGGGTTGGAGATATCGGGGACGATCACGCCGAGCGTACGGGTACGTTCGTTGGCCAGGCTTTGGGCGAGGGAATTGGGCCGGTAATTCAGCTTCAGGATGGCTGCATCCACGCGCTTCTTGAGCGGGGCGCCGACATGGCTCTTATTGTTGATGACCGCCGACACCGTGAAGACGGAGACCCGTGCTTCGCGGGCTACATCGTAAATGGTTGGCGTCTTCCGCCTGGATGCCCGAGAACCGCGAGGTGAATCGACCATGCCTGTTTTTCCCCGATCCAGCCAGCTGAAGGATCAACGAATTCTAGCATCCGGACCGGGATCACTCGGTTCTTCGTGGCTGCAGGATGGTCGTCAGCAAATCCGGTTTTCCCCCGATTCTGGCCAGGTGCGGCGAGCGCAAGCCCTGGTGATAATCCACCGGGATCTCAGCGTAGTAACCATCCGTCAGGGTCAGCAGATCGATTGGTTGCTGGTTTGTTTCTGCATTCACAATCGCCTGGCGCAGTAAGTCAGCCGAGTAGACGCGATGGTTTACCCCCATCAATTTCGTTGCTGGAGCCAGCCCGGCGCGGCCCGCGGCCGAGTCGGGAACGAGATCGATGATGGTTCCATCCTGATCGATGATCAGGCCAATGGAAGTAGATAAGTCAACCTGCTGGGATACGGTTTCCGTATCCACAGCAGCCCCGTTGGGCTCGTCTGTATAGACGACGGTCCATCCCGCCGCTTCCAGACCGGGTGAAACCTGCGTGGGCCGCACGGCCAGCAGATTACCCTGAAGCAGACCATTCCAATCAAAGGCAAACACGTGATTCAACGCCGCCACCAGTTCCTCGTAGGTGTACGGCTTAACTGCCACCACTCCATCGGGTGGTCCAAAGAACTCCGCGGCAAAGGTATCCAGGCTGCGCGTTCCGTGGCTTTTTTCCCTGAGCAGGCTATCCACTTGTAACCACAGCAGGGGCCCTTCCCGGTAGTAGTCCGTGGAGCGGCGAAGGTTAGTCCACTGCTGCCCGGCGGAGTAGAGCAACTGTGCCGAGCGCGAGACCTCCTGCAGGTTTCGCCACCCGCGCCCGCTGCGCGCGTCCATCTCGGCCTGGTAAATCGCCATCCGGTCTTTCATCTGGGCAGTTGTTTCCAGACCGGCGCGCGTGGCCAGAATCTCCGCCCAGTAGCTGGTAAGGCCCTCGTAGACCCACAGCAGGTCACCCACCATGGGTTGTTGGTAATCGGGCGTCGCCAGGCCGGCAGGGCGTCTGAATTTTCCATTCCAGGAGTGGATCATCTCGTGGGCCAGCAGATTGCCTGCTTCGCCGGAAAAGGACGGGCTCACCATGCCCAGTTCCGGTACCTGGTCATCGCTGGACTGGTGATGCTCCAGTCCGTCGCTGCTTTCGCTCTCCGCTTCCACCAGAAAGTGATAGCTCGCGTAGTGGTGGGATTGGAACAAGGCCCTGGCTTCGGATACGAGATTGCGGTAAGCGTTGATGCGCTCCGGCGGCACATTGAGACCTTCCGGCGATTTCTCAAACAAGTCCAGCAGATGGCGCTGCGCGACGCCTTTGGGCGTGATGTCAAACTCGCGCATGATGGATCCACACATCAACGGTGAATCGATCAGAGTGGTTAGCGACACAGGATCGAAGTGAATCGCCGCCCCCTGCACCGACGGATGCGGCAACGCAGTAGCGTAAGACCATTTTTCCGGAAGCTTGATCGAGGCCGCAATCGTGACCTGGTCGGCAATGGTGTCGGCAGGATATAGGACCAGTTGGTCCCAGTTCACATCGCCTTGAACCGGAGTCGACGTGTTCCCGGGGGCGAAATCGTTTCCCGCTACATACTCCCCCACCAGGCTGAAATCAGCCACCAGGAGATTCGTTCCGGCGGGCACCGGGATATGAAAGCGATACATGTCTACCGGGTCGCGAACCCAGGCCAGTGTCGTGCCGTTCGCGCTAAAGCGCAGGTTCACCAGGTCGGCGATGGGTCCGCTGGGCGAATGGTCCCCGGGAATCCATTTGGGGTACACCAGATCGACGGTGTGCGCCAACGGCGAAGCGACAGGAAAGGTTTCATGCGCGGAAAGGATCTTTCTCGAGATGGTGGTTGCGTCCACGTCCAGGACGATGGGGGCGGACGAATCCTGGGCCAGGGTGGCTGTCGCGGAAAATACAAGTCCAAGCCACAACAGGCTTGTGTATGGAAGACAACGGCGGACGCGGTTCAATAAAAAAAAGACCAATTCGCTTTTACTCCTTAGTCGGCTTCGCAGGCCGGCAGCGGATCTGGTGCCCGTAAATACAGAATAGAATGCAATCAGTGAGAGCGACACCTCCAGGGCGATGTGGTGAAGCATAGTCTCTTTGAGCTGTTCAAGATCGGCATTGGCCCCTCGAGTTCACACACCATGGGGCCGATGCGGGCCGCGCTTCGCTTCGCCAGGGAACTGGAGTCGACTGGACGGACTTCCCGGACCGCATCCGTCCAGGTCGATCTGTATGGCTCACTGGCGCTCACTGGTCATGGCCATGGCACCGGCCGCGCCATCCTGCTTGGACTCTCCGGGCAGACGCCGGAAGGGATCGATCCATCTGAGATCGAAGCCCAACTATCCGTGATTCGCACCGCGGGAGCATTGCAATTGCCTGGTCACCACACCATCGCCTTCGACGAAGCCAGGCACCTGCTCTTTCATCGCAACCAGATGTATCCCGTTGCGGGTATCGTCTCGCACCCCAACGGCATGCGTTTTTCCGCATTTGATAGCGGTGAAGCTTTGCTTTCGGAGCGGATCTTTTTTTCCATCGGAGGTGGCTTTATTGTCTCGGCCGCCGAGTTCGCTGCTGCGCAGGGTACTCAGCCCACAGTGGAGGCCGAGGCGACAAGCGTTCCCTACCCTTTTCACAGTGCGCAGGAACTCCTCCAACGAGCGGCGGCCGCCGGGATTACTATCGCGCAGCTCATGTTGGCCAACGAGTGTGCCTTGGTAGAAGGCGCGGCTGGTACGGCGGAGGAAGAAGTTCGTCGCGGCGTGCTGCGCATCTGGCAGGTTATGCGGGAGTGCACGCAGCACGGCATGGAAGCCGAGGGCATCCTTCCCGGCGGCCTCAAAGTACGTCGCCGCGCTGCCAAGCTTGCCGCCCGCTTGCGTGCCGGGGTGAAGGATCCGCTCTCCCAACTGGATTGGATTACGGTGTATGCCATGGCGGTCAATGAAGAGAATGCCGCCGGGGGTCGTGTGGTCACCGCTCCTACGAATGGGGCTGCCGGGGTGGTACCCGCGGTTGCCCATTACTACCTGGAGTTCGTCGACGGTGCGAACGAAGAAGGGATTCTTCGCTATTTCCTGACCGCGGCGGCGATTGGCATTCTCTACCAGGAAAACGCCTCGATCTCCGGAGCGGAAGTCGGCTGCCAGGGCGAAGTAGGTGTGGCGTGCTCCATGGCTGCAGGCGGCCTGGTTGCGGCCATCCACCCGCCCGGGGAAACATCACTCACCGCCGCAGAGATCAATGACCGTATCGAGCACGCCGCCGAGATAGGCATGGAACATCATCTTGGCATGACCTGTGATCCCATAGGTGGTTTGGTACAGGTGCCATGCATTGAGCGCAACGCCGTAGGCGCCATCAAAGCAGTCAATGCCAGCCGTATGGCCATGAATGAGTCAGAAGGCCACAAGGTCTCTCTCGATCAGGTCATCAAGACCATGTACCAGACAGGCCTCGATATGCAGGCGCGCTACAAGGAGACTTCGCTGGCCGGCCTCGCATTGAATGTGATCGAGTGTTGAGCTGCCAGTCGGCGGCCCTACAATCTTGGCGAAGTCATCGAATCTTAGGCGAAACTGTCATCCCGGCCGGAGCGTCCCCGGATTCCTATCAAGCGGCACTCACCCGCAACCACGTGTGCGGCTTTCGGTAAGGAAAGCCGTATGAAGTTGGCCAACGCCACCAACCTCAACAGGAAATCCGGGGTAGCGTAGTGGAGCGACCTGCTGTCCCTCTGCCCATCCGATTTAACGGCCGCTGATAAAAGTCACCACGCTCCACTTGTCATCCCGCCTGCCCCGGCTTGCCGTGGCAACAGGATCTGGTTCTCACGCCGGCCCCTAAGGCCCTTCGGTGAACCAATACAATTGCTTTACTTTGGATCCCTTCTTCATCGGCGGTGGAGTCACTTTTCCCCACGCCGCGTGATTCCAGGTCACCGCCTGCAATCCATCGTGAGCTGGTTGAAAAGCCATTGGGGCCTCAACCGGGCCGCCATCCGAGGCATCAAAGGTGACTGCTACCTGGCCGCCGTTATCTTTCCAATGGCCAAACAAGGTTATGGCGCCGTTGCCGGAATCTTCTGTAACCGTGGCACTCCCATCCGCACCCAGGCTGAGGTTCATGGATGGACCTGCCGCATGTGATAGGTAGACGCCCACAAACTTTGAATGCATGGTCGTGCTATCGGCCAGTGCAAAGCTGGGTAGCGCCCACAAGAATAAGCAGACCAAAGGAAGATGCAGTAAAGAAAAGCTCGGATGTTTCATAGTTTTCGAAGTTTAATCCAGACACCTTCACTTTTCAGTTGCTCGGAAGGGGTAAGCGTCCCTCACCCAAATATCACCAGTTAGGGCCCTACCGGTTTACCTTCAGGTAATACCGAAAAACAGAACAGGTGGCGAAGCACGACACACGTCCCCGCGGCCTCATTATCGGGAGTGCCCTTGAGCGAGCGATCTTTACCTTTTAAACATCATGTCTTCTCTATCCAGGAAGATGAGCATTGTCATTGCTACCTCCTGGGTGTCTGGTGGAACGTCCCGCTCGCATTGCAACAATCGTAAGGCCGCCCTAACCGCACTTAGTTCGGCGCGTTCCAGCCTTTCCGTACCCCCTTCCACATCGATGCGATGCAACTTTCCTGTTGCCGCCTCCCAAATATTAAAAACAGTCGCTGAGGTGTTTATTTTCAGTTGCAATGCGCGTGCTTCTTGGGCAGCGGCCGTTGGGCTGTCCGCATCAACGTCGATCTCCCAGATCACACGAAACTCCATGGCCGCCGCCTTGTGCCTTCGAGAGAAATACCCCAACTCTGAACTTGATTCCATGGAATGCGCCAGCAAAATTGGCACATTCGTAACGCACAAGCTAATCGCTGGTAACTTTTGCACGCCAGGGTACCGAAGCTGTCCACATACGAATCAGACGAACAAGGCTTCGACAACCACCTGGACGCCCTCCGCCAGGTCTTGGTGGGTGGCTCCGTCAACAGGGACCCAGCCCCGTTGGGACGAGTGACTTCGGTTCAGGTAGTTCCAGGACCCTCAATGAACATGCCCCGGTGCCGTTCTTCTTCAAGCAATGGGGTGTGCATAAGAAAAATATGGTCGGACTCTGGAAGGAAGAACATGGGACCAAATGCCGGGCAGCGCCGAGTTCGCGATGATCTAAACATAACCCATGCGGTCAGATTCGTATGCCCGGGCAGCCATGCTGACACGATCGCGCAACCCCACGTGCTTCATAGCAGATGGTTGTTGGCAATCTTGAAGTTCTTTTTGGAATTGCCGATGATCCCGCCGAGGATTCTTATGGACGTGACACTTCTTCTTTTGCAACCGGCGCTTCTCACCGTCTTCGCTACCGGCCGTGGAATACGGACGCTGAGCCTTCGAGTGGATGCGATTCCCTGTCTATAGAAGATCGACTCTTACTACTCTGCGAAGGGATCTTCTGACCGTGCTCGAGATGTCTTTGCGCACGTTTCCATTCGAGATCTGAAAAATATACGCGCCTATGAATGCGTGTACATGGGCTCTTGTCTCCGCTTTCAAAGTTGATTCGTCTACGACGGAGGTACTTTCATGGATTCTGCTGGACGGTCTCGTCGACTGAAGGCTGCTCTCGTTTTGTCACTGCTGCTCTGTGTCCTGCAGCATGCACACGCATCGCCAAGCTGGATGTTTGGTGGTTTGGTGCAAACACTGAATACCGGGGCCGGCATCACACTCAATGCACCCTCCGCCATGGTGGTGGATCCGGCGGGTGATGTTTTTGTCGCGGACACGGGCAATCACCAAATCGTGGAAG
>CAWAUX010000008.1:0-62375 GCA_963785315.1 uncultured Acidobacteriaceae bacterium
TCGCGATTTCCCCTCGGTCACCGCATTAAGGCCGAGAGCGGTTCACGGCGCTGACTAATTCGTTAGGGTTTATTTCGTCTGTCGCGCATCTCTTGGGGGTTATTTCGTCCGTCCCGCATCTCCCGTCCCACATCTCCCGTCCCACATCTCCCGTCCCACATCTCCAGGTGAATAGGTATCGTGTCGCCGCATCTATCCCGAGTAGCCGGACGTTACAAACAACATGCCTCCCGCTACCACGGGTCCTGCGTAGTTGATGGACCCACCGTGAGATTCCACACCATTCACAGTCGGGAACTTCCGCACGGTATCAAAATCCCACAATATCGCGCCATCGCGTTCATCATAAGCGCGTATGTGCCCGTCCAGCGATCCGGAAAAGACAACCCCTGACGATGTGGGACAGACGAAATAACCCCCATTTGCGCCGTTGTTTCTGTTCATCGGGGGTTGTTTCGTCTGTCCCGCATCGCCCCTGTTCGGGGGTTGTTTCGTCTGTCCCGCATCGCCTGTCCAAGCCCATGCTACGAGAGGCCGCTGAAGCCCGGGTTCTACAAATCTGCTGATGGGTCAAACTATCCACGCATTCAGATCCTGACCATCCAACAGACCCTTGATGGCAGGCAGCCTGAATACCGACTTCATCGCCGTGACGCTACTTTCAGGAAGGCTCCAAAAGCGCGGGCTCACGCCGAAAACCTTGTTCCCCCTCTCGAATGAAGGTCGATATACGTAGCCGTGCGTCAATCCGGCTGTAGTATCACTCGCTCCGCTTGGCGAAGAGGCTTCGCTTGCTCTGTGATCCCAATGCGCGACTAGACGGTATTCCCGCTTTTCCGTCCATTGGCGCATGAGGCTCAAGGTGTTACGGATGCCGCCTCGCTCGGCTGATACGATTGGCAGCGTGAGCGAAGCGCCCAAAATCGACGGTTGGTGGACATACCTGAAGGCGGTCCTTTTCCGGCCCATTTGGGAATTCCTCACTGTCGGTGCGTTGTTCACGTTTCTCTTTGTGGCAACTTGGTGGCGGGACAATTTTGCCTCTGTTGAACGGAAGGAAAAGCTCGAACTGAGAGTTCTGCTTCCTCATTGGCATCCGGCCATTTGGCTTTGCCTCTGCCTGCTGGTTCTGTCGTTCGTGGCGCTACGGCACGCTTTTCACATCTGGCAAGAACAACAGGTTGCGCTCGCTGAATATCGCGCAAAGCCCGTCCCTGAGTTCGTCATTGATATAGCGAAGGAGGGAGAGGAAGTTGTAGGGTTCAAGATTCGAAACACATCGTCGCAGAATCTTTACAGCGTGGGCATCGAAGATCCCCAAACCCGAATTGGCGAAGTCTGGTGGGATGAGAGCTACTTTCCCTGCCTTGATGCCCGAATTGGAGAGAAGGTTCTGAAGCCATGTTCGATTCCGGGACAATGGGCACGCTTCCACGATGTGCCGACCTTTGAGGAAAGCTCTTGAACAAACGCCCGGTGGCACCAATCCCGAGGATGTCGGAGACATCGTTGTGTTTGCACGCGATGCAGACGGCATCGCCTACAGGTTTTCGGCCACTTTGCAGTTATGGAATCTGTACATGTGGCGGGTGTGGGATACGACACGTTCTCTGGTCAAGCCACCAAAGGAAGCCTAAGAAGCTAGCAAAGGGCCAATGCGCGGCTCAAAAGTACCTGCGAAGCCAGCGGCTTTCTGGTGCCGGGCGTATCAATAGCGCCATCAGGGCTGCTTAGGTACGGTGTCTGGGGGAGCCGAAGGATTGCTTCCACATCCGGCATGTGCCCCTATTACTACGCAGGTAGGGCATCCGCAGGCTCCACTTCCTATCGTTGTTCCCCCGTGGCTTAGATCAGTATTCCCCGCGCTATCTGTTGCCCCAACGATGGTATTTCCACTTCCGTCGATAGAGCCGAACTGAGTCTTCCCTACGGTTGTATTGTTGTCCCCGTGGATATGTCCGGCATGGGCAACAGGATGGCGTTTCTTTGAACAGGGTACTGGCCCAGAAGGAGCCGGGGAGCCTTGGGAAGGCGGTTCTTGTTTACTGGCTGGGGACGATGTGGGACGATGTGGGACAGACGAAATAATCCCCATTTGCTCCGTTGTTTCTGTTCATCGGGGGTTGTTTCATCTCCCCCGCATCGCCCTGTCCCGCATCGCCCGATCATAACGGCCAACATCTTCCTGGACCAGTTCAGCCAAACGTCAACCGCATCCCTTCCCTCGATTTGCTTTCCGGGAACGGCAACCCACCAGGTGCAGGCGTCCTACTCCGGAGATGGTAACTACCAAAGCAGCAGTTCAGCTCCAGTCGCCTTGACCGCTTCACCGGTTGCGACCGCGGTCACACTTACCTCTTCTCCAGCGGCGGTCTATGGGAGTGCTGCGACTCTCACAGCCGACGTTACTGCTACAAGCGGGATCCCGACCGGCCCGGTTACGTTTCTCGACGGCGGTATCCCCATCGGCACGGAAGCGCTCGACAACACCGGGCACGCGAGCCTGACCACGTCGTCACTCTCCGCCGGTTCTCACGCGATCACTGCCTCTTACGGAGCGAATTGTCCATGGGCGGCGAGCACTTCGGCGGTCCTGGCCATTCAGGTCGGCAAAGCAGCGTTGTCGGTTTCGGTCGGCAATGTATCTCGAAGCTACGGCACGGCAAACCCTGTGTTCACGGGATCCGTTTCCGGCCTGATTGGTAATGATTCTGTTACGGTTACCTATAGCACGACCGCGACTACCGGGTCTCCCGCCGGCACCTATCCCATTACAGCGGCGGTAAGCGGCGCAAACGCAGGCGCCTATGCGATAACCATCACAGGTGGAACATTGACGATCACCAAAACGGCCGGCACCCTTGCCCTGACGGGTGGTCCGAACCCGGCTTTGGCGTTGAGTACCATTACGTTCACTGCGCAGGCTACTTCTTCCACGACTGGGCGTCCGACCGGCACGGTTACTTTTTCTGATAGCGGAACGGTCCTGGGCACTGCGACGGTTGATTCGTCCGGCCAAGCCAGCATCAGCAGCGCGCAACTTTCTGTGGGCGCGCATAGCGTCACGGCGGCCTATGGCGGCGATCAGAATTTCTTAGCCGGTAACGCCGGCCCGGTCAGCGAAACCATTGGTGACTACGCTTTGACGATCGTGGGCGACACCAACCAAACTGTCTCTGCCGGCGGCACCGCGACCTACACGTTTTTGGTAACGCCGACCACGCCGACGACCCTTGCGCCTGTAACTCTGGCGGTTGCGGGCTTGCCAGCGTCGACGACTGGTGTGTTCTCTCCGGCTTCCGTGGCGACGGGCAGTGGCGCCACCTCGGTGACCCTGACGGTAAGCACAACGGAACAGATGGGCGCTATGCGGAGAACGGGCAAACCGCCCGCGCTTGGGTTGGCGATGGCCGCGTGGCTGCTGGTGCTCCCCTGGGGAGTTGTCCGGGGCACCCGTGAGCGCTTCCGGCGAGTCCCACTGCTGGGGCTGTGCGTGATGGCGTCCGGGGCGATTCTTTGCTTATCTCAACTGAGCGGCTGCGGAGGAAAAGGCCCTGCGAGCCCGGCGCCTGTTGCGCGGAGTTATCACGTCACGGTAACGGCAAGCAGTGGAAGTTTGCAGCATTCCGCGTCCGTGGGACTAACGACTCCATAGGGAAAGATGCGGGGCGGAGTGGTGTGGGGAAGATACAGGACGGCGAAACAACCCCTAGTCTCCGCAACATATGGACTGATCAAACCGGCGAAAGTCGAGAGGTTGTTCGTCAGGAGACAATGAGGAACAGCCTGGTCCGGTGAATTATTTTGCGCTGTGAAGGAAAATTACGCAGATAAGGGCTGGACTGAACCCCTAATCTGAGACACGCCGGAGGGCAATTAATTGGGGGCGAATTGGGGGAACGAATTGGGCCGTCAGAATTTAGTCGTCAGAGAGAATCGGGTTCGCTCTGACGCTCTTTATCCGCATTCACGTGCGGTCCAGGTTCACCCAGGACTACCGTCCTGGGGCATTCTCAGCCGTCCCTTCGGGACTGGTCCGTAATGTCAACAGTACCCAGGACTACGTCCTGGGCTACTCTCAGCCGTCCCTTTCGGGACTGATCGCGAGCTGCCCTAGTAGCTGACTTGTTTTCAAGTGAGTGCTGTCCACAGCCATTCAAGGGAAAGGTAGGACGGAAGTGCCCCTAAAGCAACTACGCCTGTTTGAGCGACCGCAGGGCCGCTGCAGACGCCCTGGGGGCATTTGCGCACATGATTTGTGGTCAAGGGTTTGTGGTCAGACACACCGCGCAGGATCCCCGCGAATTGGAGTTGGCCTTAAAGATCAATTTTTGATTGTTTCGGGAAACGGGTGTTAACTCGAAGAGATGTGAGGTGAACCAGAGGAGAGAATCTTGGAGAGAATCACGAGAAGAAATATGCTGACACGCTCTGCTGGCCTCGCTGGGGCATTGTCGATGGGAGTGCCGTCTTTGGGAGAGGCAACCATCGGCGATCCGTCCGAACTGGTTCCTAAGATGAAAGTCGTTGTTGTTGGAGCACATCCCGACGACCCGGAGTCTGGTTGCGGCGGTAGCATTGCACGCTATTCAGACTTGGGCCATGAAGTGGTGATTGTCTATCTGACGGCGGGAGAAGCCGGCATTGATGGGAAATTGGCGAGTGAGGCTGCTGCGATTCGCACGGCTGAGTCTCGAAAGGCCTGCGCCATTCTGAAGGCAAGGCCGGTCTTCGCTGGGCAGATAGATGGTGATACTGAGGTAAACCCTGCGCAATACAAACGGATGAGCCAAATACTGGACGCGGAACAACCGGCGATACTCTTCACGCAATGGCCGATCGACAGCCATCGGGATCATCGCGCTGCATCGCTCCTGGTGTACGACTATTGGCTAAAGAGTGGGAGGCGGGCAGACCTGTTCTACTACGAAGTTGAGACTGGTACTCAGACTCAGAACTTCAAACCTACTCACTACCTGGACATCACCCAAACTGAAGATCGTAAGCGTGCGGCTTGCCTCGCCCACGTGAGTCAAAAACCCGAGGCAACGTTCTATCCAACGCATGATCAAATGCAGAAGTTTCGCGGAATGGAGTATGGGTGTCATGCTGCTGAGGGGTTCGTTTGCCACGATCAGAGCTCCTGGACAAGGGCGCAAGTGCTTTGAATGTCCTGGGTGCCGGCGACCGCTTGGCATTGAAGGGATAGACGGGAAGTCTACCTGATGGTCTGGGGATGGGCGGAATCAGAAAACCCCGCGCCGTGCATCGTTACATTAAGTTTCCTTAATCACCTTAGAAGGATCCTTATCGTCTCTGAGCCTGACAAATTTGGTATGTCTCAGATGATCAGCCCCGGTCCATTCCAGAAATTGAATCTCCGCGACCACCTCCGGCAGTACCCAAACACACTCCTCCATCTTCTCCGCAGTAAGCCCCTGACCCTAGCGGCCGGCCGCCGCTTCAGGGAGATTGACGAACGGGCACCTCGGAGTCTTTAAATGCAACGCCGTCCATGCCAGCGGTTTCGATGGAAGAGCAATCTCCCTCAGTGGCTAAAGCCAGCTCACCTACGAGGTCCGATTATGTACGGGCTGAAGCCCGTACCCTTCAAAGACGGCGCTCTGTTGTTTTCTGGAGTTGTGGTCGATCGAGTTCGCAGTTATTTCTGTTCACCAGCGAGGGATGGAGATTACGGTCAATGGCGACAAGTATGGCTGGTCAGAACCTGGGGGTACGAAGCTCGGGTTCCGTCCTGTCACCGGGTTGTGGCGTTGAGTTTCTTAGACAAGCTATTGACACCAACGGTTACGGCGAAATCAGGTTCGGGTAGCAGAGCGGTAGAGTGCCGCACCTACGGCGCTCACCGTCATCCTCCATCCGTACCCAGCTCTTCCGAGCTGGGCTGACGTTTGGCGGGCCGGCCCTCCGGGCCTAGGGAGCGGATGGGTTCTCTTCTGCGGTTCTCTCACCCAGGGAGTGATGAGGCTTTGGAGTTGCCACGCTAAAGCCGTGATCAGAGTCGAGATTCATTCGCGGAGCGCGAAAGCGCTCCTTCCCCTGCGGGAAGAGCCGCCGTCCTGATAACGTTGAGGGGACGGAGCAGAAGATGCGGAAGATGCGGGACATCCATGATAGGCAAGCAATACCTCAGGGGCTAAAGCCCTCATTGCTGAAACTTTTTACGGCACGGCTAAAGCCGTGCCCTTCGTTAAGGCTAAAGCCCTGTCATTGCAAGATGGAGCGTTCCGCGGGTTTGAAAACCCGCTCCCCCGGACTCAAGTCCGGGGCTGGCACAGTTCGACAAAAACAGGTGACCCGTCCCCAAGTTTCCTGCTGTTTTCATTTTCCATCTTCAGAAAACGCGAGCAGAACGTTACCCGGCATGCCCGCATTCGTCGAGTAGCCGGACGTTACAAACAACATGCCTCCCGCTACCACGGGTCCTGCGTAGTTGATGGACCCACCGTGAGATTCCACACCATTCACAGTCGGGAACTTCCGCACGGTATCAAAATCCCACAATATCGCGCCATCGCGTTCATCATAAGCGCGTATGTGCCCGTCCAGCGACCCGGAGAAGACAACCCCTGGAATCGCTGTAGCAGGCGCCAGTTGCGCCGCGCTGCAGCCTGCCTTGCCGATGCAGGCAGGTTGGGGAGCAGCGGTGAACCAGATTTGTTTTCCGGTTGTGATCTCGAGCGCGAACATGCCCCCGCCCGCTTTTGCATCTGGCGCCCAATCGGACAACGGGAAATATACCCGCGTGTCCGTGGCCGCACCCCCAAACTCGATACCGCCGAGCGCGCCTCCCTTGCCCAGCCGCGACTGCCAAACAATGCTGCCCCGGTCATCAGGATCAAGGCCGTAGGCAACTCCCGACTTCTGTCCTACGATCAACAGACTTTTCCCATTTTTCAGAACGCGCAGAATCGGCGGCGCTCCCACATCGAAGTCTCCGCCAGGATTCCTGGGACAATTCGATGTGTCCGGACTGAAACAGCCGATGTTAAATCGGTCTTCCGCGGTCAGCTGTTTCACCCACAGAATCTTTCCGTCCTTCATATCCAGGGCTATGACCGCATCGCTGGTCGCGCTGGCTGGCTCTGAGTAGTTGTCGCCTGTGCCGACGTAGAGTGCATGGCGAGCGGCGTCGATCGTCGGAGAAGTCCAAACGGCTGCCCCCGAAGGTCCCAGCATTCCGGTCCCGGCCGCATTCTTCGAGGTCGGCTGGGCCGGGCTCGCGATCGTGTAGGTCTTCCAGAGGACCTTGCCTGTCTTGGCATCCAGGGCGTTTACGCTACCGCGAAAGCTACAGCATGGATACTTCGGATTCATACCGCCCAGCTCCTCCGCCGAGGAGACCGGCACATACAGCCTGCCGTCGTAAAGTTTGGGAGCGCCGGAAATCATCGCGTACGGATGTTGATCGAGTTCGGCTTTCCACACCAGAGCGCCCGTGTTCGCATTGACGGCATACGCCCGCGCTTGCACATCGCCAAAGTACGCCGTCAAACCGTCGTCGCTTACGGTAATGGCGGTGCGAGCCGGCGCCATGGGCAGAAACGACCAGTACACGCATCCCGAGTGCATATCGAGCGAGTAGATCCGTGCGTCCCCACCAGCGACCAGGATCCGGTCGCCCATGATTGCCGGTGGCCCACCCCCGCCGGTCGCCCCGGAATACCCGAACGCCCACTTCACCTGCAGCCTTGATAGCTGAGACTTGCTGAGTCCGGCTAGATCTGCGGGCTGGAAGCGGCTGTTGGACAAGTCGACGCCCCAGCCGTTCCATAAAGCGGAATTCGACACCGGCCGCGAACCGGTTGGGCATGCTTTCGCCTGGGCAGTCTGCTCTGTCCGGGGCCGGCCCAGATAATTGGCAACCGCGACCCGCTGCTCCTGCGACATTCCCGATCCCACCGCACTCATCTTTCCGCTCTCGAGCGCAGTCAGGATCGCGGGCTGCTGCATGATCCTGAGAGTTTCCGGCCACGGTGCCCGCACGGCATTGAACGGGGTGTGACAGGAAGTACACCGGGAGTGGAACAGATAAGAACCGTCCTTCTCGAAATCTTGCGGTTTCGTGGTTAGCGCGAGTGTGATGGGAATATCCCGGCCACCCTGTTTCCAGTCGCCGACCAGTTCGCCATTATCAACGCTCAGGCTACCCTTGAACGAAACCTTCGGATCGTCCAGTGCGAACGCGACGGAGCGCTCGCCAGATTCCAGTAACGCGAGGGGAATCCCCAGCTTGCCATTATCCGGAATGTCGAGCCTGGCGACGGAACTCCCGTTCGCTTGCGCGCTGAGGTGGAGAACGATCCGGTGTTCTTCACCGTCGATCTGAATTTTGCCCTCCCAAACGCCATTCACAGCCGTCGTTGTTACTGCGGCCGTGAGTGACGTGCACAGACAGAACAGAAGCAAGGCGGTTGGCAGACGCGGCATAGGTACCTCTCGGAAATACGCACGGAAAACAGGTGACAGACAGGACGATTGCTTACATATTCATAACTCCTAGGTGATCGTCCTGTCTGTCACCGGGTTTGTGGCGTTGAGTTTCTTAGACAAGCTATTGACACCAACGGTTACGGCGAAATTAGGTTCGGGCGGCAGAGCGGTAGAGTGCCGCACCTACGGCGCTCACCGTCATCCTCCATCCATACCCAGCTCTTCCGAGCTGGGCTGACGTTTGGCGGGCCGGCCCTCCGGGCCTAGGGAGCGGATGGGTCCTCTTCTGCGGTTCTCTCACCCAGGGAGTGATAAGGCTTTGGGCTGCCAGCGCTAAAGCCGTGATCAGAGTCGAGATTCATTCGCGGAGCGCGAAAGCGCTCCTTCCCTCCCAGTGTATGCCCTGCGGGTAGAGCCACCGTACTGATGACGTTGAGAGGACGGAGCAGAAGATGCGGAAGATGCGGGACATCCGTGATAGGCAAGCAATGACTCAGGGCTAAAGAGGGTGTGCGAGTACCGGCTAAAGCCAGCTCACCTACGAGGTCCGAATGTACGGGCTGAAGCCCGTACCCTTGAAAGACGGCGCTCTGTTGTTTCTGGAGTTGTGGTCGACCGAGTTCGCAGTTATTTCTGTTCACCAGCGCGGGATGGAGATTACGGTCAATAGGGTTTGTGGGCAATTCAGGAAAAGCGATGCCCAGGACTTCATCCTGGGATATTTTCAGCCGTCCCGGTCGGGACTCAGTCCGGACCGACAGGTTCTCACGCAACCTCTTAAGCCCAACATATTCTCAATCGTTTACAGCCCGGCTAAAGCCGTGCCCTGAGACAAAGCAGGAGGCTTTCCGCGGCCTGCAACGCCGTCCATGCCAGCGGTTTCGATGGAAGAGTAATCTCCCTCAGTGGCTAAAGCCATCTCGCCTACGAGGTCCGATTATGTACGGGCTGAAGCCCGTACCCTTGAAAGACGGCGCTCTGTTGTTTCTGGAGTTGTGGTCGACCGAGTTCGCAGTTATTTCTGTTCACCAGCGAGGGATGGAGATTACGGTCAATGGCAACAAGTATGGCTGGTCAGAACCTGGGGGTACGAAGCTCGGTTCCTGTCACCGGGTTGTGGCGTTGAGTTTCTTAGCAAGCTATTGACACCAACGGTTACGGCGAAATCAGGTTCGGGTAGCAGAGCGGTAGAGTGCCGCACCTACGGCGCTCACCGTCATCCTCCATCCATACCCAGCTCTTCCGAGCTGGGCTGACGTTTGGCGGGCCGGCCCTCCGGGCCTAGGGAACGGATGGGTTCTCTTCTGCGGTTCTCTCACCCAGGGAGTGATGAGGCTTTGGAGTTGCCAGCGCTAAAGCCGTGATCAGAGTCGAGATTCATTCGCGGAGCGCGAAAGCGCTCCTTCCCCTGCGGGAAGAGCCGCCGTCCTGATAACGTTAAGGGGACGGAGCAGAAGATGCGGAAGATGCGGGACATCCATGATAGGCAAGCAATACCTCAGGGGCTAAAGCCCTCATTGCTGAAACTTTTTACGGCACGGCTAAAGCCGTGCCCTTCGTTAAGGGCTAAAGAGTCTGTGAGAACTGCCCTCGCCAAATCGATCGTTTGCGGCCCGGCTAAAGCCGCGCCCTGATACAAAGCTTGAGCTTTTCCGCAGCCTGCAACACCGCCCATGCCAGCGGTTTCGATGGAAGAGCAATCTCCCTCAGTGGCTAAAGCCATCTCACCTACGAGGGCCGATTATGTACGGGCTGAAGCCCGTACCCTTCAATGACGGCGCTCTGTTGTTTTCTGGAATTGTGGTCGATCGAGTTCGCAGTTATTTCTGTTCACCAGCGAGGGATGGAGATTACGGTCAATGGGGTTTGTGGTGCTGGCTATACCGAATCAACGAAGGTAGCGGGCAGAACGCTCTCTTCCGGAGCCCAGGTCACTGGTTCCACCCGGCCCACTCCAAAGACCCAGGCAACGCCACCGGTTAATGCGATCGCAGACGTGATTAGAAATGGCGTGCGAAAATTCCCCGAGCGGTTCACGATAAATCCGGTGAGCGCCGGCGCGATTATGCCTGCGAAATTCGCAAACCCACCCTGAAAGCCGGTCCACGTACCCGCCGCTTTCGGCCCGGCAAGGATCTGGCAAAACGCGTAAATACCGGAGGCTGCGGTTCCGCAGCCCGCTCCCGCAACCAGCAACCATGGCAGGTAGGTGTGTGGTCCGGCGAGAGCGCAAGCCGCCATACCAATTGCTCCGGTCATATGGCCAACCGCCATGACAGATTTTCTGACCAGGGTCGTGGTGTAACCGCGGCGTATGAAAAAATCCGAAAGCGCACCCGCGGACATGGCCGAGGTAGCATCCACCAGGAAGTACAGCCCAGCGACTTTCGCCATCGCGTTCATCGAAAGATGGCGTTCGCGCACCAGGTAGAACGGAAGCCAGGTGACCATCACATACAACAGGTAGTTCCCGCAAAAGTGGCCGGCCGAGGCGCCCCAGAACGAGCGCTTGCGCAACATGGTGGTGATGGTAGCCAGTCCCTTGAAGCTGGAGCCGCCCACTACATGGCCGCGCGGCATCCACTTCTTCCACGCCGGCAGCCATACCAGGCTAACCAGGCCGATGCCGATAAACACCGGGCGCCAACCGTATTTCGCCATCAGCAGTCCCGCGCCAAACATGCCGACTGCGGGACCGGACCGAATTCCGGTGATGATGGCGCCGTTGGCAAAGCCGCGGCGCTCTTCAGAGACATGGAGCGCGAGAATCTTCGAGCACGAGGGAAAGGCGACCGACTCGCCGATGCCGAGGACTAAACGCGTCACCAGCAGCAGGGCGAATCCAGGCACCAGGCCGGTGGTCACCGTGGCCAGCGACCACACCAGGAACCCGGTGGCAATCACCACATTCACTTCAAATCGATCTACCAGCCAGCCCACGACGAAGAGCAAGACGGTATAGGTCCAGAAAAATGCGGAGAGCAGAATCCCCAGTTGCCAGGGGTTGAGGTGCAGCTCATCTTTGAGCAAGGGCGCGGCAATGGAGAGATTTCCCCGATCGACGTAATTGATCAGAACAGAAATCGCCAGCAGCGCCAGCCAGGGAGCGATGGTGGAGAGTTTCTGCGGAGTCACTTTCAAGCGACGCGCTCTCCCTGGGCGAAGACCATCGCCGGCCGCTGAGTACCCAGGAAATACGGAATCTCTCTGTAGTCGCTCGCTTCGTGAACCACAAAGTCGGCGGATTTGCCCTGCTCCAGCGAGCCCACCTGGGCGGCAAGGTTGAGGCTCCACGCGGCGTTGATGGTCGCCGCGGTGAGGGCCTCCGCCGGACTCATCTTCATCTGCGTACAGGCCAGGGACATGACAACGGGCATGGATGCGATGGGCGATGAACCGGGGTTGAAGTCGGTGGCCAACACCACGGCAAGGCCGGCTTCGATCATGGCGCGCGCGGGCGCGTAATGCCTGGAGCCAATGGAGTACACGGAACCGGGTAGCAACACGGGCTGCACCTTCGCCGCGGCCAGCGCGGCGATCGAAGCGGCGTCGGTATGCTCCAGGTGATCGGCGCTGGTAGCGCCCAGGCGCGCCGCCAGCATGGCCCCTCCGGAGCAACTGAACTGGTCGCCATGGACGCGCAAGCCAAAGCCCAAGCGGCGCGCGGCTTCGAGAATGCGCCCGGCGGAATGCTGGTCGAAGATGTGCGGCTCGCAGAAGACATCGCAGAAGCTTGCCAGCTGGTGCAAACGCACCAGGGGAAGCATCTCGTCGATCACCAGCTCGACGTACGCGGCAGTGTGGCCAACGAACTCGTCCGGCACTTCATGCGCGCCGAGAAAGGTCGGCACGCAGCGCAAGGGAGTGGTCTGCTCTGTTTCGCGCACCACGCGCAGGATTTTCATCTCTGCTTCCACGGTCAGGCCGTAGCCGGATTTGGCTTCGATGGTGGTGGTGCCGCCGCGCAGAAACCACGAGGCATGCTTTTGTGCGACGGATAGTAGTTCGCTTTTGCTTGCGGCGCGGGTGCGGCCGACGGTAGAGCGGATGCCACCGCCCTGGCGGGCTATTTCCTGGTAGGTGATCCCGGAGCAGCGCATTTCAAATTCATCGGCGCGGTTGCCGGCGAAGACCAGGTGGGTATGCGCATCCACGAAGCCGGGAGTCACTACCCGTCCTCCGGCGTCGATAACCTGAGTGTCGCTGTTGAGAAGAGCTTCGATCTGGCTGCGTGCGCCGACGGCTTCCACTTTGCCGGCGCGGATCAGCATGGCTCCGTCAGGAATGATCGCGAGCTCCCGCATCTCCGTTCCCACGCGGGGACGGTTCGCACCAGAGAGGGTGACCAGTTGCGAACAGCCAACCAGTGCGCAGAGTGGCCGGTCTTCTAAGGACGGTTGCGTATTCTCTCGCACTCAATGAGAGTACCGCAGACCCACAGCGCTTAAGAGTCTGCGTTAGAACTACCCTCTCCAAATTGAGCCCCGCAGGGACGGCTGAAAGTTACCCAGGACATGGTCCTGGGTTGGCTGGCCCCGAATTGCGAATAGCCCATTTCCAGAAGTGGAGGTACCCAGGATTGCATCCTGGGGCATTTTCAGCCGTCCCTCCGGGACTGCTCGTTGGCACAGGCCAACCCAGGACTGCGTCCTGGGCTACTCTCAGCCGTCCCTGCGGGACTAAATTTGGAGGGGGAGTTCTCACGCAGACTCTTCAGCTCCGATTTTTGGCGGGGCGGCTGTAGCGCGCCAGCAGCGAGCCGGTCGCGAGGATGTGGCCCCGCATCGCCGCCTCGACTTCCCCCTGGGTCGCCCCGGGAGGCAGGTTCAAGACGACGTCAAGCGCGTAAAGCTGGAAGATGTAACGGCCGCGGGATCCAAAGAAAGGGCAGGGCCCATAGTAGCCGATATGGCCCACATCGTTCTGCCCCTGTTGCGCACCACCGGGCAATTGCTTTTCCTCGGGAACAGCCTCAGCGAGCTGGCGAGTTCCGGAGGGCAAATCATAGAGCACCCAGTGTGAAAACGATCCTACTAACGGGTGGGGATCACTGAAGGTCAACACCAGACTCTGGGTTTCTCGTGGCGGTAAACTCCAGGACAGAGTCGGCGAAACATTTTCGCGGTCACAAGTGAACTTCTGCGGTATTTCTTCCCCGTCGGACCAACTGGGACTGCTTAGCTGTAATGAGGGGCGCGATGTTGATTGTTTGCATCCAAGTGGCGCCAGAAACATGACTGTGGCAGCAAATGCGAGCAGGTTCACTTGCCTCCGCAAGATAATTCCACCCCCGGTACGGCCCGCGGATAGCGATCCCATCCTGGTAGGGTAGACGGTCGCTAATAAATCAACAAGAACTTATCACTGTGGCATTAGGACGGTCGTAATCTTGCGAATGTCTCCACACTGGCATTCTTATTTTTCTTCCATCGGCAGACGTAAACCCGCATCTTGTGCGAAGCTTCGCGCAGCAGGATAACCAGCGTCTGCATGCCGCAGCACGCCCATTCCCGGGTCGGTGGTCAGTACGCGCTCCAGGCGCAACGCGGCTTCATCGGTGCCATCGGCCACCACCACCATACCCGCGTGCTGGGAATAACCAATGCCCACACCACCGCCATTGTGGATGCTGACCCACGAGGCCCCCGCCGCGGTGTTCACCAGCGCATTCAGCAGCGGCCAATCGGCCACTGCGTCGGAGCCGTCCAGCATGCCCTCCGTCTCACGATAAGGAGAGGCGACCGATCCAGTGTCCAAATGGTCGCGGCCAATCACGATGGGCGCCGTAATCTCTCCCGAACGCACCAGCTCATTGATCGCCAACCCCAGCTTGGCCCGTTGCCCGTAGCCCAGCCAGCAGATGCGGGCAGGCAGTCCCTGGAATTGTATGCGCTCGCCGGCCAGCTTGATCCAGCGCTTCAGCCCTTCGTCTCCAGGAAAAAGCGAGAGCACCAGCTTGTCGGTCTTGCGAATGTCTTCCGGATCACCGGAGAGCGCGACCCAGCGGAACGGGCCCTTGCCTTCGCAAAACAAGGGCCGGATGTATTCCGGCACGAAGCCGGGAATATCAAAGGCATCTTCCACCCCGGCCAACTTGGCGTTGGTGCGAAGATTGTTTCCGTAATCGAAGACCACCGAGCCACGGCGCTTCCACTCGAGCATGGCCTGCACATGCTTGCCCATGGCCGCCATGGAAAGGGCGACGTATTGCTCACTATCCTTTTGGCGCAGCGCCAGCGCCGCTTCAAAGCTCATGCCGTTGGGCACGTATCCGTTCAAAGGATCATGCGCGCTGGTCTGGTCTGTAACGATCTCAGGAACGACATTGCGCCGCAGCAGTTCGGGCAAGACATCGGCGGCATTGCCTACCAGGCCAACCGAGCGAGCGGCTCGTTCCCTCTTGGCCTCCGCAAGCAACTGCAGTGCCTCATCGACCGTGGTCGCCATGCGGTCGCAATAGCCGCTTTCCACTCGCTTCTGAATGCGCTTCGGATCCACGTCGATGCCCAGAAAACACGCGCCCGTCATGGTGGCGGCCAGTGGCTGTGCTCCGCCCATACCTCCCATGCCGCCGGAGACAATCAGTTTGCCTTCCAGGCTGCCGCCGAAGTGCTTGCGGCCGGCCGCGGCGAAGGTTTCGTAGGTGCCCTGCACGATGCCCTGGCTTCCGATGTAGATCCAGGACCCGGCGGTCATCTGGCCGTACATCATCAGCCCCTTTTGTTCGAGCTCGCGAAAGACCTCCCAGTTGGACCATTTGCCCACCAGGTTGGCGTTTGCCATCAGCACCCGGGGCGCCATGGTATGAGTGCGCAGAATACCCACCGGCTTGCCCGATTGGATCAGCAATGTTTCATCGTTCTCCAGGCTCTCGAGCGCGCGCACTATCGCGTGGAATGAGGGCCAGTCGCGCGCTGCCTTTCCTGTTCCGCCGTAGACCACCAGCTCGTCCGGAGCCTCGGCCACTTCCGGATCGAGATTGTTCATCAGCATGCGCAGGGCAGCTTCCTGCTGCCAGCCCTTGGTGCGCAGGCGGGTTCCTCGCGGCGCACGAATGACTTCTTTACGCGGACCAGCTATCAAAGTCTCCATCGCGAATCCCCTTTGCCAGGCGTTCGATATCTCCTGCAATGACCCGGTCTTCGTCCAGCCGGGGAACGAGCGTGCGCACAAACTGGCGTGCGCGCTCGATCTCGGTTGCGGCCTTGAGCGGACTGCGGTACTCCAGTCCCTGCGCCGCGGTCATCAGCTCAATGGCCAGGACCTTCTCCGCATTGTCGACGATTTGCTTCAGCTTGAGCGCGGCGGTCATGCCCATGGATACATGATCTTCCTTGCCACCGGAAGTGGGCAAACTATCGACACTCGCGGGATGGGCCAGCACCTTGGCTTCATTCAACAGCGCAGCCGCGGCCACGTGGGCAATCATAAGCCCGGAGGAGAGGCCCGGCGTTTGCGCAAGAAAGGCAGGCAAGCCCTCGTTGACGTCGGGGTTGATGAGGCGGTCGATTCTGCGTTCGCTGATGCTCATCAGGTCGGTCACCGCGATGGCTGCATAGTCCAGCGCCAGGCCCAAGGGCGCGCCGTGGAAATTTCCTCCGGAGAGCACCTCGCCGGCGCCGGGCTGGCTGAAGATCAGAGGGTTGTCGGTCGCCGATCCGGTTTCAATCTCGATCACCTCGCGCACATGCCGCAGTGCGCCCCGCGCCGCTCCGTGCACCTGCGGCATGCAGCGGAGGCAATAGGCATCCTGCACCCGGGGATCATTTACCCGGTGGGACTCGCGAATCTCGCTGTCGCGCAGCAGCGTTCGCAGGTGAGCGGCTGCCTGCATCTGCCCGGGATGCGGCCGTGCCTGGTGAATGCGCTCGTCGAAGGCCACCGGGGTGCCGCGCAACGCCTCGAGCGCCATGGCGCCGGCCAGATCGAAGAGCTGGTTCACGCGCACCGCGCGCAGCAGGGCCAGACCACCCACCGCAGACATGGCCTGGGTCCCGTTGAGGAGTGCAAGGCCCTCCTTAGCTTCGAGCACCAGGGGAGTGAGAGCAGCTTTGGCCAGCGCCGCTTGGGCAGGCATCCGCGCGCCCTCAAAAAAAGCTTCGCCTTCCCCGATGAGCACCAGGGCAAGATGCGCCAGGGGCGCCAGATCTCCGCTGGCGCCGACCGAGCCTTTACTGGGGATGACTGGATGTACGCGGCAGTTGAGCAGAGCGATGAGCAGCTCGATCAGCTGGTAGCGGACGCCGCTCAATCCTTTCGTTAAAACATTCGCGCGCAGCAGCAGCATGGCGCGCACATCGGCCTCTTCCAGAGGCTCGCCCAGCCCGCAGGCATGGCTGCGCACCAGGTTGCGTTGCAATTGCTGGAGGTCTTCGATGCCTATACGGACGTCGGATAATTTGCCGAAGCCGGTGTTGATGCCATAGGCCGTTTCGTTGCTGGTGACAATGCGCTCGACCACGGCCTGGGCAGCGGTTACTCGCTGATGGGCTCCCGGCGCAATGGCTACGCTCATCGATCCGGTGGCCACCTGGCTGACTTGATCGAGCGAGAGTGGCTGTCCATCTAGTTCGAGCACGCCGAGGGGGAGACCCGTTGTCATGCTGTCCATCGTATGAGCTTTGGGTGGGACTAGACCAGAGCGGTGATGAGCGCGATCAACGGGCTGCAGAAACCGTCTCTGGATGACCGACCGGGAAGTGCTTTGATTCGATCAACCGGCCCCAAGCGTCCGCGCAATTTCCATCGCCGCTTCATTTGGAGTGCAGAGACTGGTATCGATCGAGAGGCGCGGTTCTGGCATGTGCGATGCATCGAAAACTCCGTCGGCGTGCAATTGCTCAAATAGGGAGACGGAGGACAGCTTCTGGTATGCAAGCCTTGACGGGCTGTCCATCCGCCGCTTCAGCTCCGCGAGCGGGCACACCAACTCCACAAAATCGACTTCCCCACCTTCCCTTGCAACCCTGCTCTTTACCTCATCGATGAACCCAGGACGAACGGTCCGCTCAGGCGCAAACGTGAAGATCAATCCCGGCAGCTGGCTGCGGCAAGCCTGCTCGAACACGGACAGCCAGATATCTTCCCGTAGCTCGACGAACGGCGGACTGCCGAAGTCGAAAACCGACATTAAAACATCCACCACCAGATGATTGTGGAAGAGTTTGTAGCCTGTGATGCCCGCCAGTTCCATAGCAACCGTCAGCTTGCCGGCCGCAGGCAAACCATAAATGAAGATCAACCTCATAAGACCTCAACAAGCAATTGAATCTTCCGTCCCAGGTGTCTCGCAGGAAGAGACTTAATCTTTCCCTTAAACGCAGCAACGA
The DNA here is from genome assembly GCA_963785315.1 of uncultured Acidobacteriaceae bacterium. Lineage (GTDB taxonomy): Bacteria > Acidobacteriota > Terriglobia > Terriglobales > Acidobacteriaceae > PALSA-350. The sequence goes on from CAWAUX010000008.1 coordinate 17,784, forward strand.
GTTCTCTCTGGCTCTCATCTGATTGGAGTAACGAAAGTAACGCAAGGGCAATTTCTTGAGAAATGCAGCCGTGACGGTCCTTTCAATCCGATACTCCCACACCAGGCTGATGCTTCTGGGGCGGAATTCCTCATTATCCGTGTTTTCCCTGTTGCGTTTCCCGTCTATCCGTCGGAAACTGCGAGAAAGCGCTTAAACGGGGATTTGGTGACGTATGCATCCAACGGCTCTGGAGAAGACTGGGTTCACGACAACTCTGAACATGGCCTTAAGCTCCACCGCTCCCGAGCGGTCCGCCGAAACCTTGCACCGCAAGCAGCTCGCCCGTTTCGGTAAGTGGCTGTATCGATTGGGTTTCGTGCCCGGCACGGCGGGTAACCTCTCGGTGCGCCTGAGCCACGACCGCATTCTCGCCACGCCTACCGGCATGAGCAAGTTCCTGCTCAAGGCGGCGGATATGGTGGTGGTCGACATGGAAGGCCGTCGCGTCTGCGAAAGCCGCAACGTGACCAGCGAAATTGGCATGCACCTGGCGATTTATCGCCAGCGCCCGGACGTGCAGGCAGTGGTCCATGCACATCCACCGATCGCCACCGGCTTTGCTTCCTGCGGCCTGGCCCTGGAAGAGCCTTTGTGCTCAGAAATTGTCATGTCGCTGGGATCCATCCCGCTGGCGCCGTACGCGACCACGGGCACGGCCGACGTGGCTTCCAGCATCCAGCCCCTGATCGTCGATCATGATGCGGTCCTGCTCGCCAACCATGGCGTCGTGACCGCGGGTAGTACGCTGCAAGATGCCTTCATGCGCATGGAAACGGTCGAGCACTTTGCCCACATTTGCCTGGTAGCTCGCCAGCTCGGCTGCCCCCAGCCGCTCTCCTCTGATCATCTGCAACAGTTATCCGAAGCTCGTTCCCGCTACCAGAGAAACGCTCTCCCGGGTTGTTGACCGGCACTGCCCCCGCTCACCCCGCCATTCGCAGTAGCATAGCTAGAGGAGATCCTCGGGCAACCGGCATGACTACGCAGATCATTACGCCTGACCAGGCACCCAACCAAGTCCAGAGCCCCGGCCAGGTGGAAGAAAAAACGCTGTTTCGGGTGCTCATCGCGGTGGGTCTTGGCCACCTGCTGAACGATTCGATGCAGGCCCTGCTGCCTTCCATCTATCCCATTCTGAAGACTTCGTTCCACCTGAACTTCGGCCAGATCGGTCTGCTGACGCTGACCTATCAAATGACGGCATCGATCCTCCAGCCCTTTATCGGGCAATACACCGACCGCAAACCCCTGCCGTACTCGCTACCCGCCGGCATGGTGTTTACCCTGCTGGGTCTGCTTTTGCTGGCCGTCGCGCCCAGCCTCACATTGCTGTTGCTGGCCGCGTCGTTGATTGGCATGGGCTCGGCGGTCTTTCATCCCGAGTCATCGCGCGTGGCGCGCATGGCCTCCGGCGGCCAGCACGGCATGGCGCAGTCGATTTTTCAGGTGGGCGGAAACACTGGATCGGCCATTGGGCCACTGCTGGCAGCCTTTGTCGTTCTTCCCCACGGACAGCGAGGGGCGGCATGGTTCTCCATCCTGGCGCTGCTGGGATTTGTGGTTTTGCTGCGGGTGAGCGGCTGGTACAAAGCCCGCCTGCAGCATCTGAAAACCCAGCCCGCCACGCATGCCGAAGAGGCGCACGGTTTGCCACCCAAAAAAGTGGTCGTGGGCCTCACGATTTTGATCGCTCTCGTCTTCTCCAAGTTCTTCTACCTGGCCAGCATCACCAGTTACTACACCTTCTACCTGATGGCGCGCTTTCATATCGGGGTGCGGAGCGCGCAGCTTCACCTCTTTGCTTTTCTGGCAGCGGTTGCCGCCGGAACCATGATTGGGGGACCGATTGGCGATCGCGTCGGCCGCAAGGCAGTGATCTGGTGGTCCATTCTCGGAGTCTTGCCGCTCACCTTGGCGCTGCCTTACGCGAATTTCCTCTGGACCGGCGTGTTAAGCGTGTTAGTAGGCTTGATGCTGGCTTCCGCCTTCCCCGCGATCATCGTCTACGCGCAGGAACTCGTGCCTGGCCGGGTGGGCATGATCTCCGGACTTTTCTTCGGCTTTGCCTTCGGCATGGGCGGCATTGGGGCGGCCGTACTGGGCAGGATCGCCGACGCGACCAGCATCTTTACCGTGTACAAGATCTGCGCGTATCTTCCGGCGATTGGATTACTGGCCGGCTTTCTGCCTGCCAAGCCGCGCGAGGTTGCGGTTAAATAGAAACGCGGCGAGCGTGCTTCATCGCTCGCCTGTCTTGTTGAGCGCAGTGGTCGCTAACATGCCGCCCAGCCCCATGGTTTCCACGGCGGATGAGGGCACAATCACCATCGAGCCCCGCTCCTTGATCGCTTCGTAGAGCATGTTCATGGCTCGCAGGTGCAAGGCGCCGGGTTTGTCGGCATACACCTCGGATGCTTCGGCAAATTTGGTGGCCACCTGCAATTCCGCATCGCCGAGAATGATGCGGGCGTGGCGTTCGCGTTCTGCCTGGGCCTGCTGGGACATAGCGTTCTCCAGCGGCTGCGGAATACGCACATCGCGTATCTCCACCGACTGGACGGTTATTCCCCACGGGTTTGTCTTGGCATCGAGAATTTTTTGCAGTTCCTGGCCGAGCGCGTCGCGATCGGTGATCAACTTCGCCAGGTCGTGACGCCCAATGGATTCGCGTAGCGCTGTTTGCGCACTCATGGCGATCGCGTCCTCAAAATTTGCTACTTCGAGAATTGACTTCTCAGCATTCCACACCAGCCAGAAAACAATCGCATCCACATTCACAGGAACCGTATCCCGGGTCAGCGTAGACTCCGCGGTGACGGTGCCGATGCGCACCCGCTGATCGACATAGTTGCTGAGCGTGTCTACGACTGGGGTCAGCATGAATACCCCAGGTCCCTGGAGCCTTTGGAAGCGTCCGAAACGAAGCACTGCGACCTTCTCCCACTGGCGCACCACCTTGATCGAAAACAAAAAGAAGAAACCGGTGAGGATTCCAAAAACCAGTGGCAGGTTATTTCTGGTCAGGAATGTTCCGGCTAATCCGGCTCCCATGCAAGCAACCATAACCGTTATTGCAGGCGCGCTGATCTCGATACGCTGGCTCATTCTGCTATCTCCTCTTGGGGCTTTGCTCATTGCCATGTTCCTTCAAAGCGTCTATCAATTCGGTAAGACTAAAACCGTTCGCGCCTGCCCTGGCGATCACTTCGGATGCAAACTGTTGCATCTGCCGCGTGCGGGCGCGGCTATCGGTCGCGACCGGCTGCTCCGCGATAAACGTTCCAGTTCCCTGCTGGGTTTCCAGAAGGCCTCGAATCTCCATCTCGCGATAGGCACGGGTCACGGTATTCGGATTAATCGCAAGATCGACAGCGACCTGGCGAATGGTTGGCAGCTGATCGCCGGCCTTGAGGCGTCCGGCCGCGAGTGCGCCTTGCACCTGGTCCATCAACTGCCTGTAGACGGGAACGCCACTGTGCACATTGAGTTGAAAGCTGAACGTGGCGTCTACGCTCTGTATCCGATTCTTCATTCATTTACTAGTGTACTAGTGTTATAGTACATGTCAAGTGAGGAATGAAAAATGAAGAACTACCTGATATGCGCTCTCGTCTTCACCAGTTTTGCTCTCTCGGTAACACCGGGCCCGGGCGAGACGGGCCAAACAAATACAGCGACACCAGTATTGCCTGCTCCCTCGGGAACATTTGGCATTGGCCGAATTGGTTATGAGTGGATAGATGACCAACGTCCTGACGCCTATTCCAGCGATCCAAAGGCGCATCGGGACCTGATGGTCTATCTCTGGTATCCCTCGCCGCAGGGAAATGCTACGCAACCCGGATGGTATTTACCCGGTGCCAGGGAAATGGATGCTGACACCGATCTTCAGCCCCACCTAAAGCAGGAATTCGAAGCGGCGTGGCCACTGATTGTTTCCGGGACGATCAGACCGCACGCAGTCGAAAACGCCGCGGTCGCCCGTTCTCCCAAGACGTTTCCTGTTGTACTTTTGTCGCACGGCCTGGGCGGCACCGGTTTCGAATACACTTCCTTAATCGAAGAATTGGTGAGCCGCGGATACGTGGTGGCAGCAATTGAACACACGTATACTGCCCTGGCGGTTGCGTTTCCCAACCATACGATCGTTCCTTTTCATCGCGAGGCCATACCAGCCGATCTCCCTGCCGACGAACGCTTCAAACGCATGATGGCCGGGGCAGGCTTAGAAATCAGTACGGGCGCCAGTGATCTGGTATTTGTACTGAACCGCCTGGAGGAGATGAATGAAGCCGGATCGCGGAACTTTCTGCTCAGCGGAAGACTCGATTTGAAAGACGTTGCGGCGATGGGTCACTCAGCTGGAGGAGATTTTGCGGCGAGGGCATGCCAACTCGACGAGCGCATCAAAGCTTGCGTAAGCCTTGATGGAGGAATGCCACCGATATCAGCATTTCCCGAGTATCCGGATGGCAAGTGGTTCCACCAACCCGTGCTGCTTCTCGAGGTGGATCATTCGGGCGATCGGACCCCCTTCACTGAAACGCAGAACAAAGATTACCTGAAGGAAAAGGAAGCAGAACTCAACCGTTGTCCTACGGGTAGCTACCACGTCGTGCTAAAAGCGCCAGGTCTTCACCACGGGAGCTTCAGCGATTATGGTCTGCTGGCAGCCCAGGGCCGAGCAGCCGAAACTCAAATTGCGCTTCATAACTTACACCTTACACAATCGTTCACGCTTGCCTTCCTTGACAAATACCTGAAGCGAACAGACGAACCCTTGTTGGATAACGCATCCCAGGACCAGGAGGCCGTGGTCACGCGCTACGGCCACTAGCTGCATTCGGCGGGATGACAATCAAGTGAAAATCAATCAAGTCACAGCCTCTCAGGATGACGATTCTATAGGATGATTGACGAAAACACCCTAACTTATGGGAGCATGTCCTGGGGTCGCTGCAGCTTAAGGAGCTGGGCGCTACAGACAAAGTTGGTTCACGCAATCGCGCGCTTATGGGTTCGGCGATGACTGAAACAGCAACGGTGCGAAATGAATGAGGTTGTCGCGCCAGACGAGCCAGGTGTGTAGACCGGGAATCTCGATCTGTGTAACGGGCATGTTCTTTTCCTTGAGGAACGCGACCATCTTGCGGTTTGGGGTAATCAGTCCGTCTTCCGTTCCACAGGCAATCCATAGCAGACGCAGATTGGCGGTTTTGGGGTCAAGGGTGGCGAACTGCTTGCTAAAGTCCAGCTTCTGAACAGCCGCGCTGAGACCGATGACGGAGGCGAACTGATCCGTATGGGCCAGGCCGATGGTCACGGCTTCTAGCCCGCCCATGGAAAGGCCGGCGATGGCGTGGTCGTTGCGGTCTTTGGAGATGTTGTAGGTGGATTCCACCTGGGGCATGATCTCGGTCAGGAAGGCCCTGGTGTACAGCTCAGTGTTGTGATCGATGCTTGGCGGGTCCTTCCAGACGTCGATGGGGCTATGGATGAACGCGAGGTCGCCGTAGCCGAGGGGCATCACGACGATCATTGGCTTCACTTTGCCTTGGGCGATGAGGTTGTCGAGAATAAAGTTCGCGCGGCCGTTGTAGAGCCAGCCCCGGGCGGAGTCAGTCCACCCATGGAGAAGATAGAGGACAGGATAGGGCTTGCCGCGAGGATCGTAGCCGGGCGGCGTGTAGACATAATAGTTGCTCTGGTTGCCGGGTAGGCCAAGGACAACAGCGGTGGTGTACGTGTGGTGATGGACTGCGCCGTGAGGCACAGCCGTCTCATCCCACAGTTGTGGCCCGTCCCCTGGGACGGTGACCATGTTAGCGGGGCGCATCAGGGAGTTGGAGATGACCGGGTTGGCAGGGTCAAGGAAAGAGATGCCGTTGATTTCGAAATGATAACGGTAGATCCCAGCCGGCAGCGGCGCGGAGGTAATGGTCCAGATGCCCTCAGCGTCCTTGTGCATAGGAAGCGGCTTGGCAACGTTTTCCACGGAACAGAGGACGGCTGTCGCGCCCGGGTCGCGATAACGGAAGGTGATGCTGTGGTCGGGATTGATCTTAGTAGAAGCGAAGTTGGGCAGTACCTGCGCGCAGACAGGCGCTAAGAACGTTGTTGTAAGAACGGCGAGATTCGATGCGCAGCGAGCGATCTTCCCCTTCATACTCTTCAGTGTCCTCATTAAAATCCAAGATCTTCAAACCGGACGTTCTGTATCGGATACTGTTTCCAATCCTTGTAGTCGAAGTGCCACCACTCGTCTGGGTTAACGACGAAGCCCTGTTTTTCCATGGCTTGGCGCAGCACCGTCCGGCGAGCGCTCTCGTCGGGCGTGCCCCCGGGATAATCGGCAAACGCCCGCTTGGTCATCTCGTCGTACCCGCTGGGCATCTTCACTTCCTTGCCGGTCTTTAAATCGTATAAGGACAGGTCCACGGCGCATCCGCGATTATGCCTGGAGCCCTCTTTCGGATTAGCCACGAAAATCTTTTTGTCGTCGGGGGTCGCCTCCCAGAATATCTCGGTTACGTACCAGGGCCGGTAGCCATCGTGGATGATCAAGCCGTATCCCTGGGCCTTGAGCTCATGATTTGCGCGGACCAGCGCTTCCGCAGCCGGGCGTTGAAGAAACGCCCGCGCCTGGGTATACAGGGGAGTTCCCAAAAAATTATTCGTTGTCGCGTAACGCACGTCGAGCTTGATCGTGGGATCGAGCTTGACCAGCTCCACCAGCTCAGGCTTGCGGAAACTTCCCTGCTCCCGCGGCGGCTGCTCTTTGAGCGCCTGGGCGCGCAACTCATCGATCGGGTGCAGAGGTTGGATACGAAAGCTCACCTCTTGCGCGAAGCCGAACTGCAGCAAAGCGAATAGGCAATAAAAAGAAGCGGCACGTAACCGGGACACGTTTCCTCCCCCAGGCGTTAATATTTACGAACCCCTGTTGAGCGTATTCTGGGGCCGAGGCTGAGTGTAAATTATGGCGATCGCACGGCAGGTTATCACATCCATTCTCCCTGATGGGACGGACATGCTCGGAACCAAGAGCCTGGCCGTCAAGATTGCAGACGAAAGCATTGTTTCCGGTTCGCTGCTCACGGTTGAGAGTAATCACTTCTGCGTATTGAAATCGCGCGGCGCGGTATTGAATATTTACGAGACCGGGCAATACGCCCTTACCACTCCCGACAAACCCATCTTTGGTTCGATCGCCCAGGGATTCTTCGGCGGCTCCTCTCCATGGGTGTACGAGGTCATTTACGTCAACCGGTCCAAGCTCTTGATCCGCAGCGAAGGAGTCGCCACCAGCGAGGAGATGGCCGAGATGGCCTACCAGGTGGATTACTACATCCACGTCGACACCAAGGATGCGGCCCTCCAGTTGATTACCCATTTACCCTTCAATGGCCATGTGATCGACACCCGGGAAGTCTCCGATTACGCGGGCCCGGCCATTGAACAAGCCATCAACCAGATCGTCCAGGTGACGAAGATGGAAGATATCAACGAGCACATCAACGAAGTGCGCGAGTTGGTGAAGACCCATCTTTCCGACTTCCTGAAGACCTACGGCATCACGCTCAACGATCTGAAGATCCTCATCATGCCCAAAGATGAGCGCATGCGGCAATTGATCTCGCTGCAGGCGATCGGTCTTACCCCCATCGAAGCGGTGCGCTATTATCTTGCCTTGCAAATGGCGGAGAAGGGCCTGGTCTCCGCACCCAACGCCGCGGCCGGCTTACCCTTCAACATCGGTGCTCCAGTGAGCGGATTCTTTCCCGCGGGCACCGGATTGCCCGGAGAAAAATAGTGGCGGACTACGGATTTTATGATGCCGGCGCTCTGAGACAAATCGCCACCAACCTTTTTTATGGCTGGGGCTATAACTTCTACCGCGTCGAGAACCAGTTGCGCGCAGACGACCAGCTGGTTCGCAGCAAAGCCGCCTCGCTGCTCGGTATCGCGATGGCCAGTGTGGAGACGGCGGAGAGCGCCTACCGGCGCGAGTTCCTCCCCGCACCCTCGCGCTGCAAGCCATTTCCTGACCCCGCCGCAATCGCAGGGGCGCAGCGGCTGGAGAGGCTAGCCCGAGCGATCGGCGCGCTGGAAGCCTCGATTCAACACCAGCCGGTCCCCGAGAACGATCGCATGACCCAACGCTACCGGCAGGAGGCAGCCACCCTCAAGGTCCTGATGGAACACGATGAGCGGCTGGTCGGTCAATGCGACCTGCTGCGATCCATGGTGGAGCACCAGGAGAGCGCCAAGGTCCTGGAGAACCTGGGCGCCCTTGAGCTGGGATTGGAGGCCATTCGAACTACCCTGCACGATCGGGAAGCAGTGCTGCTCGATCGTGCCCGATAGATTTAGTCGTAGTATTCCAGGCCCAGGTGGGTGATCAGAGACTCGCCCTTGATGTGGCGCAGCGTGTTCTTGAGCTTCATCAACTGGATGAAGAGATCGTGTTCCGGATAAAGGCCGGGAGCCGTCATGGGTGACTTCCAGTAAAAGCTCAGCCACTCCTGAATGCCCAGGTCTCGCAATTCCGGGGTACGTGCCGCCAGGTCCAGGAAGAGCACCAGGTCGAGAGCGATGGGCGCGGCCAGGATCGAATCGCGGCATAGGAAATCGACTTTGATCTGCATCGGGTAGCCGAGCCAGCCGAAGATGTCGATGTTGTCCCAACCCTCTTTATTATCACCACGTGGCGGATAATAATTAATCCTTACCTTGTGGTAAATATCCTTATATAAGTCGGGATAAAGATCGGGTTGCAGGATGAAGTCGAGCACGCTCAGCTTGGACTCTTCCTTGGTCTTGAATGACTCCGGATCGTCCAGCACCTCGCCATCCCGATTGCCCAGGATGTTGGTCGAGTACCAGCCGCTCACACCCAGCATGCGCGCCTTGAAGGCCGGCGCCAGCACCGTCTTCATGAAGGTCTGTCCGGTCTTGAAGTCCTTACCGGTAATGGGCGCGCTGTTCTGGCGCGAAAGCTCCTGCATCACCGGCAGATCGACGGTTAGATTCGGCGCTCCCATGGCGAACGGAACGCCTTCCTGCAGCGCCGCGTAGGCGTAAATCATGGAAGGCGCGATATTGATGTCGTTCTCTTCCAGACCCTTTTCAAACGCGGCCAGGGACTGGTGAACCGCGGTTGGGGTGAGAAATATCTCGGTCGAGCCGCACCAGATCATCACCTGGCGCGCAGTCACCTTTTTATAGGCCTGAATGTCGGCCCGCAGCTGCTCGGCCAGATCGCGCTTATTCTTACCCTTCTTGACGTGGGTGCCGTGCAGACGCTTGACGTAGTACTGGTCGAAAACCGCGGGCATGGGCCGGATGCCTTCGAGGAACGGTCGAACGGTCTCCAGTTGATCGCGATCGAGCACGTGCGCGGTTCTGGCCGCTTCGAACATGTTTTCGGGAAAAATGTCCCAGCCCGTGAAGCAGAGATTATCGAGCTTGGCCAGGGGGACGAAGTCCCTGATCAGAGGGCTGTTCCCTTCCGTACGCTTGCCCAGGCGAATGGTTGCCATTTGGGTGAGGGAGCCGATAGGTTTGGCGATTCCCTTGCGGACGGCTTCCACGCCGGCCACCAGGGTGGTTGCAACCGACCCCATTCCGGGGATCATGATTCCTAGTTTTCCATTGGCTGGCTGAATCGGTGAACTGTCAGCAGGCGCTTGGCTGCTGCTCTTAGGCGTAGACATTTTCTTGCAGGTCCGTCCTCTCGGGGCGTTATGTATGATCGCTCTGCTGGCCGGCTTGCACGCCGGCGGGAGCAACAGTGAAGCACCACCTCAGTCTCAGCTTTCATTTCCCCTTTGGCAAATCAGAGCCGCCCAAATGAGAGAAAGCACGGCTTAACGGTAGCCAAGCGTGCCTTAGGAGGAGGGCGCGGTAGATTTTTTCTTGGTTTGGTGGCCGGAAAGCCCTGCAGAGCATTCGTTGGTTAAGCATCCCCGGGGTCCTTCGACTCCGCGCCGTAAGTCCCCTGTTAGGCGATAGGTCTGCGAGGCGCTTCGCTCAGGATGACGATTTTGTGGGAGAGCTAACGGGACGGAGAACTTTGTGCGGGAGCCGGGGCGCACTGCAGGTCCCTCGGCTTCGTCGGGATGACGTTTCTCTTCCGGTTCTCACGCGGCCGTGGCGACCCGCTTATTCCAGTGCGACCACACGAACCAGATAATGGCCGCCAACAGCACAACCTCCACGCCGAGGTGAAAGCGGTGAAAAACTTCCTTGAAGCGCGGATCCGTATCCCATGAGCGGCCAAGCCGCATGCCGACGTAGGCCAGCACATAGCACCACGGCCAAGAGCCCAGGAAGGTATAGATGTGGAAACGCCACAGCGGCATGCGGGCGATTCCGGCAGGCAGGGCGATGAAGGTGCGCACCACCGGCAACAGACGTGCCAGGAAAACGGTGATCGATCCGTATTTTAGAAAGAAATGCGTGGTGCGGTCCAGATCGTGCCGGCTGAGCAGAACGTACTTGCCAAAACGCTCCACCAGCGGACGGCCCCCGTGTGCTCCGACCCAATAAGCCACTGCCGAGCCCAGGTTGCAGCCGAGGGCGCCGGCCGTGGCCACCCACAAGAGCTGGAACCGGCCCGTGTGGACCAGGTACCCGGAGAACGGCATGATGATCTCCGACGGCAGCGGAATGCATGCCGACTCGATGCCCATCAGCAGCGCGATGCCGAGGTAACCCGAGGCGGAAATGACACCGATGATGAAGTTGGCGAGGACAGCTAAAATTTTCTCGGTCATTCGCAGGCAGTATAGCCTGACCACCTAAAAATGATCGCCCACCTGCTTTGTTAACATGGAGTTGGCAAAGGATCACACCATGGCGGATAGGCGCGGATGAAGGCCGCGGCAAAGAAGGCGTCAGCTACCAAGGCGACCGGGAAAAAGCCGGCGGCGAAGAAAACAGTGAAGAAGGGGCCGCGGCGCAATCCTCTGGCTCCCGAGCGCATCGCCGCGTTGCTGGAACGATTGGCACAGGCCTATCCCGGCGCCGAGTGCGCCTTGCACCACAGCAACGCTTGGGAACTGCTGGTGGCCACCATCCTCTCGGCGCAGTGTACGGACGCGCGCGTCAATATGGTCACCCCCGCCCTGTTCAAAAAATTCCCCACCCCCACTGACTTTGCCCACGCTCCCCTGGTGGAAATTGAAGAGCAGATCCGCTCCACCGGCTTTTATCACAACAAAGCCAAGTCCTTGAATGGCGCCGCGCGCAAACTCACCGCCGAATTCGGCAGCAAAGTTCCCCAAACCATGGAAGAGCTGTTGACCTTGCCCGGCGTGGCGCGCAAAACGGCCAACGTGGTATTGGGTGTGGCCTTCGGGAAAGCCGTAGGTGTGGTGGTGGATACACACGTGCTTCGGCTATCGAGACGTCTCGAACTTACCCAGGCTACCGAGCCGATCCAGGTGGAGAAAGATCTGATGAAGATCATCCCTCAGGATCACTGGATTGCTTTCTCCCATGAAATGATCCACCACGGACGCCAGGTCTGCATCGCCCGCAAACCGCGCTGTGCCGATTGCACGCTGGAGCCGCTGTGCTACTCCAGTGATAAGACCTGGAGCAGCCACTAACCCATAATGGCCAATAGATATGGCCATTAGATAGCCTACGTGCGAGCGTAGTAGCAGGGTTCCCACCGCATTCTTCTCGGTATACTTAGGCTCTGGTTGTTACGCACCAGTGAACGAAAATCAAGAATTGCGGATCGAGTTGGCGGTAGGATGATCGAACAAACTCTGGGGACGTCTCTGCGTTATCTACGGGAACAACATGGCATGTCACTGCGGGCTCTCGCCGACCGCGTCGACTTCTCCGCCAGCTTTCTCTCGCAAATTGAAAATGGGCAGTGCTCGCCCTCCATCTCTTCGATGGAGAAGATAGCCAACGCGCTGGGCGTGACGCTGGGACAGTTTTTTCTCTCTGCCAATCAGCAGGTCAATATCGTGCGCGCCAGCGACCGTGCCCACATGGCCCTGGATTGGTCACGGGCCGAAATAGCATCGCTGGGAGCGCTTTCCAACGCCTCGCAATTCCGCGCATCCATGCTCCTCATCAAGCCCAGCGGCCTCACGGGAAACTATGCCACGCCTTCCATCTCGGATGAATTCGCCATGGTATTTGAAGGCAAAGTGATCCTGAAGCTGCAGGAAAGTGAGCAGGCTCTCGAGCGTGGTGATTCCGTCACCATCGTCGCTGGAACGGGCCGCCAATGGCGTAATGAATCAGACGTTTTAGCTGAGATTCTGGTTATTTCCCTGGGTCCTTATCGCTGAGGCGCCGTAACAAGGTGCCTCAGCAGTTTGACCGGTCTCGCTCATTTTCCCTTTGCTTTGCTGCCGGGTCTGGCCACGGCATACATCTCAGCGGCCATCCGATCGAAAAGTGCATATCTATCGTCGCCGTCCCGATACAGGTCGAAGTGTGTTCGCCCCGGAGAAAAGGTGAATTGCGCCTGCCCTTGCAGACGGTCTAACAAGGCCTGCAGGCGGTGCGCCGCCCCATCCAGATAAAAGGTATCGTCGGTACCCACAAAGAGATGGATTTTGCCGCGAAGGTCGGGCGCGAGCGTGGTCCAGTGGGTCTCAATCCTGTGGGCGATGTCGTAATGTTCGCCCCAGTACTCGACCACCTTTGGATCGACTGCCCCAGTGGCGCGATTAAACATCTCCAGGGGACGGCCATCGGGACCCCGTGGCGAAAAGACCCACTCGAAGGAAGACAGTTGGCCGCCATAGTCTCCCAGCACCGTTTCCAGGTGCGCCAGCTGCTCCATGGTGGCCACCACCTGGGTATGCACGCGAACGATGGGTTGCGCAGAGCCATCCGCGCGGTGATACATGTTTGCCCTGGGCGCGTATAAATCTACGGTACTGAATGCGTGGAAGTCACTGGGATCGGGCGACGTAGACCATGTACCGCCAAAGATTTTGGGGTACGCGGTTTGCAGCCACAGCGTCGCCCAACCGCCGGAGGAGTGACCTTGCAAAAATCGTCCGTTGGGGCGGGCATCCATGCGGTAATGGGCTTCCAGGTAAGGAATCAACTCCGTGGTGAGCGCCGTGCCCCACGGGCCATTGTTTACGCCGTCGGCGAATTCATGGGTGCCGGTAAGGCTGCTCTCGTCGAGCAGCACCCATATCATCTGCGGCATTTTTCCATTTTGCATCCGTTGATAAAGTGGCGGAGCGTAGCGGCTGCGTAAGGAAGCCAGTGTGTCGCCAAAACCGTGGGTGAAGTAAACCGTCGGATAGTGTTGTGCCGGATGTGTGCGGTAGCCAGGCGGCAACAGGACCCAGGCCTTCATATGTATATCCCGGCCCCAAAAGCGGCTTAGCACTGGACTACGAAAGTCGACCAGCTCGAGCGCGGCGAGCACCTCCGGTTGGTTGCTGAGCGGATCGGGAGGTTGGGGTACAGTCGTGGTCAGCGTCAACGCGGGCGGCGGTTGTTGTTGAGGATTCCAGGCCGGCAGTGCTGCGACGTCACTCTCCAGGTCGCCTGGCCCACGCCCGGAATAATTGTAAGTATGCCCAACATCGAGCACCGCCTGCACTTCGTAATCTCCCGAGGGTGCATTCGACAGGGGCCCGGGAAAGACGACGTCATCGGCATCCACGCTTATTGTCTGTCCAGGTGCGAAATTGGGAACCTCTTTGGCCGCAACATAGGTTTTCGTGGGCGCCATCAGGTCGTTATCGACTACTTTGTCGCCGTGTCCCAGGGAAACAAAGAGCAGCAGCCGGCCGGACACCGGGGACGAGAATTGCGGTCCCAGGGTCACGCGAAAGAAAAGATGTTGGGGGAAGCTTTGCTGTTGGGCCGTTGCCGTAAAGGCTGTCAGGCAATAGAAGACGGCTAAAAGATGACGACGCATTACCAACTGTAACCTCTCGCTGGCTTGAGCATAGCCGTTCCTTCAATGTTAAAAAACCTCTCCAATTTGAGTCCCGCAGGGACGGCTGAGAGTAGCCCAGGACGTAGTCCTGGGTGAGAAGAGAATGGAGGACCAGTCCCGCAGGGACGGCTGAAAATATCCCAGGATGCAATCCTGGGCTACCTCTATCTCTGGGAGTGGACTATTCGTGATTCGGAGAGGCCAACCCAGGACCATCCCGGATTTCCTGCACGCTGCTCTGGAGACGTCCGCGTATGCGGCTTTCTTCACGGAAAGCCGCACGAGGCTCAGTGACTCCACCAAACTGCACAGGAAATCCGGGTTCGTCCTGGGTAATTTTCAGCCGTCCCTAAGGGACTGCTCATTGGCACCTTGTCAACCCAGGACTCACGTCCTGGGCTACTCTCAGCCGTCCCTCCGGGACTCAAATTGCAAAGGGTGGTTCTGCAGACACTTCGCTCCCACCTTGAGGGTGGACCACTCGATGGCCTTTAAGCACCTATCGCTGAGGCGTATTCAGCTTATCGATCGCGCGCTTCAACTCTTCAAGCTTTTGCCCCGCCTCGCCCAGCTTGCCTTCCGAAGTCAACCTTTGATAGTCGGCGAGATCTTTGGCGGCTTCGGCAATGGTGGGCTTCAGCTCCATTGCGGGCTGAGGCGCAGCCGCACCCGCGGGTTGCGGAGCAGCTCGCTGCTGCGGTTCCGCAGACGTGAGCGACGAACCTCCACCTGCAAACAGTGCGGTGAGCGCCGCCTCAAAGGTCGATCCATACGCCAGGCGGTCTTGCAGCGCCAGCACCACCAGGCGCAGCTCCGGCATCGGGCTGCGTTCCGCTTGCAGATAGATCGGCTCCGCATACAGCAGCGCGCGCCCGGTGGGAATTACCAGCAAAGTACCGCGCCGCACGTGCGAGCCCTGCTGATTCCACAACGTCAATTGCCCGGAGAGTTGCGCATTCTGATCGATGCGCGCCTCAATCTGCAGCGGTCCGTCCACCAGCTTGTTCTTGGGAAAGTTGTAGACCACCGAGGTGCCGTAGTGCTCGCCATCGCTGCGCCCCCCAATCCAGCCAATCAGGTTGTTACGGTTGGCCGGCGTGAAAGGCAGAATCTCTACGAACTCCATGCCGGTTTCATCCGGCAGCTTCATCAACACGAAATTCGGCTGCATCGGCTGCGTGGTTTGGCCGCCCCCCTCGCTCATGCCGACTTCCGTGGCCACCGTCCACAGATCGTCGCGGTTGTAAAAAACCGCCGGATCCGTCATGTGATACAGCCCGTAGACCTCTCCCTGCATTTTGAGCAGCAGCTCGGGATAACGCATATGCTTGCGCAATCCGGAGGGCATCGCCGCCCCATCTTTGAACAGCCCGGGAAAGACATTCCGGTAGGCTGCGAGGATGGGGTCCTGGTTATCAAAAACGTAAAACGTAGTGGATCCGTCGTAGGCGTCGATGACCACCTTGACGCTATTGCGCATGTAGTTAATGAAATCGTCGCCCAGCCGGTAATGGGTCGAATACGGATACTGATCCGATGTGGTGAACGCATCCATCACCCACGACAGCCTGCCATCCTCGCCCACCACCATATATGGGTCGGGATCGTAGGTGAGAAACGGCGCCAGGGCCTGTACGCGATCGCGCACGTTGCGCCGCATCAGCAACCGGCTCTGCGCGTTCACGTCATCGCTGAAAGGCAACTTTGCCTAGATCGCCGCGGTCGATGGCGAGCAAAATACGGCGGGCAAATCCCCCCAGCTCGATGCCGCCGGTACCCTGATAGGAGGTAAGATTGTTGCTCTGGCCCTGGGGGTAATTGAACTCCTGTTGCCGTGTTTTAACGTACACGTCCGTATTCGTCAGCTCGCCAAAATAGATCTCCGGGCGGGTCACGGTCAGGCCGGGGACGGTGCTCTGCACCGGCATGTTGCTCAGGTAGAGAGTCGGCAGCCCTTCCGTCGTAAACCCATTCACGGGGTTCATCGTAATGCCGTAGCCGTGGGTGTAAATCAGCTTTTCATTGATCCAGTTGCGGCTGCTTTCAGGCAGTTTGTCGACGTTCAGTTCGCGCGTGGCGAGCATTACCTGGCGCAAGGTGCCATCGATCATATAGCGATCGATGTCGATATCGGGAAAGTCATAGTAGGTGCGAATTTCCTGAATTTGACGCAAGGTGTCCTGCAGCGCCTGCCAATCCCACAAGCGGATGTTCTGCAACGTCGGTTGATTGTTTGCCGGATCGGCTGCACCAACGGTCGTCTCCGCGGGAAACTCACGCTGCACGAACTTGTCTAATCCGTAGGCCTGCCGCGTCATCAGGATGTTGTGCGCAATATAGGGTTGCTCGCGGACCAGTTCATTCGGCTTGACGATAAAACTGCTCATCCACCAACCGGCCACGCGAACCCCTGCAAAGCACAGCGCAGCAGGAAGAATCGCGGCCACCAGCCAGCGTCCCCGGGCCACCGTCATGGCGTTGGCGACTGCGGCCACCGCCCCGGCAACCAGTGCCACGCAGACCAGAAGCAAGCCGGCCAGCGTGACGTGTGCGTCGGTGTAGGTAACCCCTCCGAAGACCGTATGATCGTCGAACAACAGATCATACCGGCCGAGGTACACGCGCACCGCCAGGATCAGCAGCAGGAAAGCAAAGGTGATGGAAAGTCCGCGCCAGGGCAAGATGAGATAGCTGCGGCGTTTGGCCAGCGCCCCGGCTCCGCCGGTGATGACGATGAAGAAAACGGCCACCACACAGGTAATGATGGCGAGCGTGAGCAGCCAGCCGGAGATGAGTTGCCATGCCGGCAGAGTAAAGAGAAAAAAGTTCAGCGGCTTTCCGAAGATGGGGTCGACAACGCCGCCCATGGCGCGCGGCGCGTACGAGAAATAGCGCCAGCGTGGGCCACTCCGCCATCATGCCCGCGCCCGTGACCAGGGCAATGACCAGCGATCCGCCGAAGGCCAGCAGCTGCATCACCGGCTCGACCGGGAGCTTCACCGGCTGTCCACCAAAGAAGATGGTATGACTGCTGGGTAAATCGGGCAGATGCGCCCGTTTCAAGGCGGCAAACGTTGCGTACAGGATGAAGAAGGTGGCCGCTGCAAAGAGCGCGAAGATGCTCCATTGAAGAACCAGCGTTTTTGAGAACACGCTCCCATAACCGAGCGACCGGAACCACAGCAGGTCGACAAAATACGAGACCGCGGTGCGGCCACCGAAGACAATCAGGGCAACGACCCCGAGCAGAATAAGGAAGCGGCGGCGGCGGCGCTGCGGATTTTTCAGCGGCCAATCAAGAGATGTGGGCATTGCTTCACTCATTCTACCGGCATTCCCCTCCTCAAAGTTGCAGGCGATGGTGTACAGCGGTCTCAGGACTTGGATTTCCACTCGTAACTTCCTTGGAAACGTATAGCGGAATATGATGGTGCGGACTTCGGAGAACCCTCCCTATGGCTTCCAAAACATCCCCCTCCTCGCGCTTCTCTTCCCAGCAGCGCGTAGTGCTGGCCGGTAGTGAAAAGGCTCCCCTTTCCGCGCCAACTGCCGAAAAGCCGGCACGCCCCGGCAGCGTCCTCACTGTTTCTGTCCTCGTCCGGCGCAAGAATCCGCTCAATACCAAACGCCTGGGCCAAGACCGCCTCACGCGTGCGCAGTATCGCCAGCACCACGGCGCCGATCCGGCCGCGATCACACTGGTGCGCGCTTTCGCAAAAGAGTTCGGGCTGACAGTCGAAAAGGGCACCCCAAAGCCCGAGCGCCGCATCATCAAGCTCACCGGAACGGTCACTGCTATGCAGAAGGCCTTTGGCGTCACCCTCACGCAAAAGGTTCTCGACGGCAACACCTATCGCGTTCGTGAAGGCAGCATCCTTCTGCCCGCCGAACTGGCCGGCGCGGTGGAGGCGGTCCTCGGCCTCGATAATCGTCCCCAGGCCCAACCTCACTTTCGTGTCCTGGGTTCGGCCATTAACGCGAACATTGGGGGCACGGGAGGCTTTGCCCGCGCCCACGCCAGCGCAGCCGGCACCTCGTACACGCCCGTTCAGGTGGGCGAGCTCTACCAGTTTCCCAAGGGTGCGAAGGCCTCTGGGCAGACCATCGGCATCATCGAGCTGGGGGGCGGCTATCGCGCCGCGGACCTTACTGCCTACTTCAAAGGGCTGGGCCAGCCGGCGCCCAAGGTGATTGCGGTCTCCGTCGACAAGGGCAAGAACTCTCCCGGCAATGCGAATGGTGCGGATGGCGAGGTAATGCTCGATATTGAAGTCTCGGCTTCCGTCGCTCCGGGGGCAAAGATCGTTGTCTACTTCGCGCCCAACACCGACCAGGGCTTCATCGATGCCATCGGCAGCGCTGTGCACGACACCACCAACAAGCCGAGCGTGATTTCGATCAGCTGGGGTGGGCCGGAATCGAGCTGGACTAAGCAGGCCATGACCGCACTCGACGCCGCCTGTCAGTCTGCCGCGGCGCTCGGCATCACGATAACCGTCGCCGCGGGTGACAACGGCTCGAGCGACGGCGCAACCGGCAACAACGTCGACTTCCCTGCCTCCAGCCCGCACGTGCTGGCCTGTGGTGGAACCAAGCTCGTGGGCAGCGGCAGCAGCATCACATCCGAGGCCGTGTGGAACGAGCAGGCCAGCAATGAGGGCGCGACTGGAGGCGGAGTGAGCAACGTCTTCGCCCTGCCTTCCTGGCAGGCGAAGGCCAAGGTGCCGGCGCCTTCGGGAAAAACCGGTGGCCGAGGTGTGCCCGACGTTTGCGGAGACGCCGACCCTGTGACCGGTTACCAGGTACGCGTCGATGGTCAAAGCATGGTCATAGGCGGCACCAGCGCCGTCGCCCCACTTTGGGCAGGGCTGATCGCACTGAACAATCAGCAGAACGGAAAAAGCGCCGGCTTTATCCAGCCCCAGATTTATGCCGCGAAGGCTGCGTCGGCGTTCCGCGACATTGTCTCGGGAAACAATGGCGCATTTTCCGCCGGCCCTGGTTGGGACGCTTGCACCGGCCTGGGCTCTCCCATCGGCTCCAAGATCATCGCTCTCCTGGCTGCTTCCACGGCGACCAAGAAGAAGGGTAGCGGCAAGAAACCGGTCCGCATGCGGCCGGCAAAGAAAAAGAGAGTAAAGGCCAAATAGCCGACCGGCGACCAAGGCAGGGCGCCCCACTTGCCCCGATTTCCTGCGGAGGCTTGTGACGTTGATACACTCCCTGCGCCTTTCCTTAATGAAAGGCGCACACGCGGATCTCTCTAGCACAGCGTGGCAGGAAATCGGAGTCAAGCCGTACTTTGGCTTGAGTGGGATACCACAGCCCTTGATGCGCCTTCTTTGTCATCCCGAGGAGTAGTTGGCTGTCAATTCGTCCACCGCTTTCCCGGCTTCCCACGAGACCTTACCCCTGGACGGGTGAGGAAGCAAAGACTTGTCGCATAACGAACGTAGGACGAATGCCGTTGCCTAACTCGTAACTACAACTTTGGCGTACAGCCCTGTACCGATACCTGGTTTAGCATCGGGGACGGGCCAAACCATGCGAAGACTGGGATGGAGTCTGATAGTTGGGGCGACAGTACTTCTCGCTGGATGCAGTCCGGGCAGCCAAACTCCAGCAAGCCCATCCCAACCCAGCACCCTGACGCTCACCACGACTTCCCTTCCTGCAGGAACAGCAGGCTCCGCGTATAGCAGTCTGGTGGCAGCATCCGGCGGCGCCACCCCATACACTTACACCGCGGCAAGCCTGCCCAGTGGCTTGTCCATCAATAGCGCAACCGGAGCGATTACAGGTACACCGGCGCAAAGCTCTGTCGGGACCGCATCAGTAACCATCAAGGTGACGGACTCGACCCAGCCTTCGGCGCAATCGGCCGCTTCCAATCTAAGCCTCAAGATCAGCCCGGCCACGCTCGCCGTGACCACAACCTCTCTCCCCGCGGGCGCCGCTACGTCGCCCTATCCATCGACGACTCTGCAAGCCTCCGGAGGTGTCAGTCCTTATACCTGGGGATTAGCATCCGGTAGCAGCTTGCCTGCCGGGTTAAATTTGTCGACCGGCGGAGTCCTCTCCGGTACCCCGGCTGCAGGATCCGGCGGCCCGTACTCGTTGACCTTTGTGGTCACGGATTCTTCTACTCCTCCCGAAACCGCCCAGACGACACTCACGCTGACCATATCCGGTGGTCCCGCGCTCACCCTGACCACGACCACATTGCCCAACGCGACCTTGAATATTGCCTACTCAGCGACCTTGGCAGCGGCGGGCGGAGTCACCCCATATACCTTCACCCTGGCTAACGGCACCTCCCTGCCCGCAGGACTAACCCTCTCCTCCGCGGGCGCCATTAGCGGTACACCCACCAAGGCCGGAAGCGCACCCTTCTCCGTCCAGGTAGTGGATTCGAGTACGCCCACTCCCCTTTCGCAGACGGGTAACCTGAGCATCACGGTAAACTCGTCCGCTGGTCCGTCCTGCGGCAACATGAGCACGGGCAATGGAGCCAGTCTTAACGGCTACGTACCCTTCCCAGCCTCAAACCTCTGGAACACGAACATCGGCTCGGCCGCGGTTGATCCCAACTCGGCTGCCATCATCACTGCACTCACGGGAAGCAATCTGCACCCGGACTTCTCCAACGTTGTCGATGGAAACTACGGGATCCCCTACGTCGTGGTGGACTCCAACGCCACTGCAGGCGTGCCCGTGACGATGACGACTTATCCCGGCGAAAGCGACATCACTCTCTACCCGATCCCCATCACCGCTCCCATCGAGGGCTTCCCGTCCGCATGCACCACCACGGGAGACAATCACCTCATCGTGATCGATAAGACACAGTGTTGGATCTATGAGACCTGGCAAACACAGCAGTGCAGCGGCGCCTGGAGCGCGGCCAACGGAGTCATCTGGGATCTGACCAGCACCGAGCACCGTCCCTATGGATGGACCTCGGCAGATGCCGCCGGCCTGCCCATCTTCCCCGGGTTGGTGCGCTACGACGAAGTGGCGGCGGGCGCCATCAACCACGCCATCCGCGTGACGGTGGCGCAAACCAAAAGCGATGCCAATGGAGGATTATTTGTCGCCCCGGCCACTCACGCGGCGGGCAACAGTTCCACCACTAACAACATCATGGGGATGCGCCTGCGGCTCAAGGCCAGCTTCGACATCACTGGCTTCAGCGCCGCCAACCAGGTGATCCTCAAAGCGATGCAGAATTACGGTTTGATCGTCGCTGATAACGGCAGCAACATGTTTTTCCAGGGAGCGCCCGATGCACGCTGGGACGACAACGATCTGGACGCATTGAAAGCCATCGATGCGTCAAATTTCGATGTGGTGCAAATGGGAACCAAATACGATGATGCCACCGCTCCCACGGGCGCGGTGCCCACCATCCACACCTTCACCGCCTCGCAAACCACGGTAACGGCCGGCACCGCGGTGACCTTAAGCTGGACGGTAGCCAACGACTCCTACGATTTCATCGATGTCGTCGGCCCGGTGCGTGGAGGAACGCAAACGGTAACGCCCACTGCAACGACCACGTACACCTTGAACTCCACCAACCAGTATGGGCGTTCGACCATGGCAGTTACGGTGACCGTGCAGTAGTTTGTTCCCTCCTAACAGAACCCATAGGAACTGGACGGGTAGCTTGCGCCCGCAGGCTCTTAGTCGCACACAGCCGGCAAACCAGGGTCGGCGGCAAATCGGAAGAGAGTCACCAACTGTGACTCCGTCACTCGATCAGTAGAAAGCGCAAGAGACGACACCTGATCCGCCCGGAACCACCCAGCTCCTCCTGTCTCCGCAGTTTCCTGTGCCAACTCGCCGCCTTCGATCTCACATCTCACAAAAGCTTTGTAAACATACCAGGGCTGGGGCGGATGTGGGTGTTTCCGCTTGTCATAAAGCGCCAGCAGACGCACTGCCCGAACGCGCAATCCGGTTTCTTCTTCTGCTTCCTTCATTGCCACCTCAAACGGTGAATAGCCAATGTCGGCCCAACCGCCAGGCAGCGTCCACCTCCCCTGGTCGTTCTTTTCCTTCACCAGCAGAATTTCGTTGTCTCCGCGAAATAACACCGCCCGAACATCCACTTTCGGCGTCTGGTATCCGGACTCGGAGGCGAAGGTGCGAATGATCTTCTCCCGCGGCTCATCGGTCAGTTCCTCAAGCAGGTCGACACTGATACCTCGGATTTCTTCGAAGCGTTCGAGGTCATATTCATTGGTTGTGTAAGCTATCCCAGCCTGCGCAATGGCCTGGAGCCGCTGGGCGTGCATCAGTAATCTACTTGACTCCATCCGTCACCAATCCTGCATTGCAATACTTCGGTCCGGGTCCATTCTAAAGGCTGCAGCGGAGGCGAAAGCGCGGCCGAGCGGGTATATTAGAGCGGAGTAGCGTAAGATCGCTGACCCGCCCCAGCGTGCGTCCAGCTGCAAGTTCCGTGAACGAGGTCCCCGGGTATGTGCCGGAATATCAAAATGTTATTCAATTTCGATCCTCCCGTGACGGCGGAAGAGGTGCGTGCCGCCTCGCTCCAGTACGTGAGAAAAATAAGCGGCTTCAATAAGCCCTCGAAGGCGAACGAAGCTGCCTTCCTGGCGGCGGTGGACGACGTGGCCGCCATTTCCAGCCGGCTTCTCTATTCGCTGGAAACCAATGCGGCCCCAAAAAGCCGCGAAGAGGAGGCAGCAAAAGCCAAGGCTCGCAGCGCGGAGAGATTCCGCGCCTAAACCAGGCAAAGTTAAAGTTTAATGGACCTGCGCCCGTTGGGCGGCTCTGCCTGTATCCTTGCACTGCATGACTGACCAGGTTTCTGACCGCAGGCCACGCCGCACCACCCGCGCCCTTGCCACGATCGGCGTAGGCGCGACCTTCTTCTTTGCGGCTCGCTTCCTTTTAAATTACTTCGGCCCGGCGATTCCTTATTCCATGCCGGACGAGAACAAGGCCGATCTCGACTCCTACGAGTTCATTCAGTTTCTTAGCATCGTGAGCGATGGCACCCTGCGCCATTCGCGCATCTCGCGGCTCAAGAACGGCGCCGAGTTCTACCCCGCACAACTCGAAGCCATCCGCCGGGCGAAACAAGCTATCAACCTGGAGTTCTACGAATTCACACCAGGACAAGTTGCCGACGAGATGGTGGCTGCGCTCGCCGAGCGGGCCGCGGCCGGGGTTGAGGTGCGGGTCATTGTCGATGCTCTGGGCAGCTTTGGCACCCCCGACTCTTACTTCAACGGTTTGCGGGCGGCGGGCGGCCAGATGCGTTGGTATCATCCCCTGCGCTGGAACACCTGGCCCAACGCCAACAACCGCACCCATCGCAAGCTATTGATTGTGGACGGGGAGACCGGCTTCATCGGTGGTGCGGGTGTGGGTGATCATTGGTTAGTCGAAACCTCGGTTCCGGCCTGGCGCGATACCGTCTTTTGTGTCGAAGGCGAAGCGGTGGCCGGCCTCATATCCGCGTTCTGCGAAAATTGGCTTGAAGCCTCGGGGGAGATTCTTTCCGGGGCAAAACAATTTGCTTTCCGCGCCACAGCCGACGGCGCTGAAAGCTTCGTAGTCACCAGCACGCCGCGCGGCGGCGGGACCTCGGCGCGCATTCTCTTTCAGGCCTTGATCAACAGCGCACGCGATACCATACGCATTACCACTCCGTACTTTCTGCCCGATAGAAGCGCGCGCCAGGCATTAATCGAGGCCATTCGAAAACGGGGCGTCGCGGTGCAGATCTTGACCGCCGGCCCGCGCATCGATCATCCCACGATCAGAAGGCTTAGCCATCGTAGTGTGCGTCATCTGCTGGAGGCGGGCGCAGAAATCTACGAATATGAGCCCTCGATGATCCATGCCAAACTGATGACCGTGGATGGCCTATGGAGCGTAGTGGGATCGACCAACTTCGATCACCGATCCTTCGCCCTCAACGACGAGGTGAACCTCGCGGTTCTCGACCGGCAATTGGCGGCCACCATCGAAGCAGATTTCTTTGACGATCTTCAGCAAAGCTATCCGTTGAGCGTCGCCCTGCTTCAGGAGAGCGCTCTGCTGGGCACTGATGAGTCCTGGGTCGACGACATCCTGAGGGGTGAGAGCTGAGTGCCGCTCATATCTTAAGGCTCATGCGGCTGCTGGCGCCGCCGGTGCTGGTTTATGCGCCTTGGGTTCGCTTCCGATCACCAGGCGCTTCGGTACCTTTCCCACCTTGACTCGAGCCAGTGCGCGGCGTTCCCGTGCGTCGAAGATGGAAACGTCGTCGCTGTCCGTGTTGCTGACGCAGCCATATTTCCCATCGGGAGAAAAGACGATCCAGTTAGGCCCATCTCCAGTGTCCAGCCGGCCGGTGAACTTCCTCGCTTGCAGGTCATAGATGTAAATGCAGTCATCGAGCAAACTGGTGACCCACAACTCCTTGCCATCAGGGGTAAGTGCGAGACCATGAGTCAAGGTGTCCGGGGTTTCGAACTTGCGCGGGCGAGGGGGTCCGGTGTGTTGGGCCGGCATCTCAACCCGCTCAAGAACCTTCTTATCCGCGATATTCACTATGTCGAACCCGTGCAGATAGGAGACGGCAACGTACATCGTCTTGCCGTCGGACGAAATCACATACGGCCTTGGTCTTCCGCCCGCCGGGATAACTGCGGAGAAGGACATGGTCTTGAGGTCAATTACATTGACTGCGTTCGATCCCATGGAGCTTACAAAGAGGTAGCGATTGCTGGAGGTGCTCACCGCATTGTGGGGCTCCTTGATGGGTAATGTCTTGACCACTTTCCTCTCCATCACGTCGACGATGTCGACACTATCTCCATCGCGAATGGGCACAGCCACGTAGTGGCCGTCCGGCGTTACTGCGCACTCATTGGGCCGGCCGCTGAGCTTGATGGTGGCCATGATCTGCCTGGTTCGGGTATCCACCAACCGCAGCGTATGGTCGGACTCAACGGTGACGAAAAGTAGGTTGCCGTCGGGGGTTAAGGCCAGGCCGTGGATGAGGGAAGCTCCGATGCTTATATCGTCGACAACCTTCAACGAGTGCAGGTCGATGACCGATACGTCTTCGCCGTTGCTGTTATCCACATAAAGCCTCCAGTTCTGAGCCTGCAGAGAAAGGGGCAGAGCGAGGGTAAGAGCGAAGATCCACGATTTCATGAGGACGCTCCCGGGATCTGAATAGCGCCAAGGAGTGTACTTACACGCTCGCTGAGGAGTCAACAGGAAACAAGTCAGTGCTTGGCTGCGGCGGAAAACTCCTCGCTCAAGTGAAGTATCGCGCCGTGCTCGTGCAGCTTCTGCTGCAAATCAGGAATAGCGACCTCCTGAACCGATGTGTGATTGCGAATCGCAAGCGCCGCAGCCACGCCCGCAGCCTGTCCGATGATCATGTACTGCGGCTCCATGCGCACCGACGAGTACGCAGCGTGGCTGGCCGAGAGGCAGACCGGCACCAGCAGGTTCTCCGCTTCTGAACGCCTGGGCGTAATACTGCGATAGGCGATCTCATATGGTTCCACCGGAACCTGAACATCTCCCTCGTTCTTCACTGTGCCATCCGGCATGGCGACACGCTGAATGTTGTGCGAATCGCTGTTGTACGATCCCATCCCGATGGAATCGGACTTGGTGCGCTCGGTCTGTAAATCCGACTGCCGCATGACATACTCTCCCACCATGCGGCGGCCTTCACGAATGTAGAGCTGATTGGGCCAGTGATCCGTGTCTGCGAATTCATCCTTCGGCAAACCCCATTGGTTCACCTCCGCCCGCAGACTTGCCGGCACCTTGGCATCCTGGGAAAGAAAATAGAAGAAGGATTTTGTGTACAGCAGGTGATCCTGCCACAGTTCCGCCTTAACGGCGTAGCTGGCTTCGGGATACTTCCAGCTGTGACCAATGTAGTCCGTGGAAACGGGACCGTTATTATTGAAGTCCGCCTTGTGGTTGGGGATCATCACCGGATTCGTAACATCCCGAAACCCGGGCGCGCGACCCATGTGTTGCTGAAATTCATTCAGGTAGCGTTCCAGCAATGCAAAGCGCTCACGGTTGTATCCCTGCGGACGCGGAAAAGGAAGCCTGTTGGCGGGATCGTTCGTAAGAATAAGGCGGAAGTTATAAGCCTGAACTTTTTTGTCACCGGAACCGGCCGCGGCCAGCGGTCCAGGGTCAATCTCCGGCAGCAGACGGTGATGTTCGCCGTAGGCAGAGAGCGGCCAGAGGAATTGGTGTTTGGGTGTGTTGTCACGCACGCCGGCAAGGTCTTCGCCGTACTCAGACGCTGCTTCCCTGCCCCAGGTATAGCTGACCTTTGCCTGCGCCATCAGGTCACCTTCATAGCTGCAGTCGGCAAATATTTTTGCCGGCCAGTGGGTTCCGTCCGAGGTCGTAATGGATACCAGATGGTTACCGTGGAGTTCCACGCCGGCCTGCTCCCGTATCCGCTCGTGGAAGTGAACCTCGACGCCGGCATCTTTCAGCATGGCGCGAAAGATCTCTTCATCCACATGTGGTTCGGAAAGCCAGTTCGCCGGACGGTTCAGATCGAGCACACCATAGTGAGCCGCAGCCTTCCTATAGAAGTCGCGCGCATACCCGCCAATGATGGTGTAGTGTCCCAGGTCCGTAGCCGAGAGGCCGCCCGTGACCATGCCTCCTAAGTGAATGCCAGGTTCCAGCAGCACCACCCGCAGTCCCTCGCGTGCTGCTGAATACGAGGTCATAACCCCTGACGCCGTGCCGCCGTAGACCAGCAGGTCCGGGGACGGAGCGGGATCTGCCGCATGGAGAGTCGCCGTGAAGAGGATTCCTGCAAGAACAGCGAGGAGGCGTAAGCAACGGGTATTCATCGTTGCAACATTCTGCGGCTCACACGGCCAAGCTAGCAAGCCCGCAGTCAACGGTGAGAAGTTGCCCCAGGTCGAGAACCTGAACCCGTGGCCAACCACGTTCTTTCTCAACCGTCGGGACCTTGTCCGCCGGCTGGAGACTGGCTTTCCTTCGTCCGGGAGCACTGAATATTATCGCGACGTCAAGGCAGCCTACGTGCAGACCATCGAAACTTTGCTTGCAGAGCGCTGAAAGCGGAGGAGTCCTCGACTGTGCTCTCCCCAGCTTCGCGGGCCGGCTTCTCCTTGCTCAACTCGTGAGCACAGCAGAATAGAGCGTGAAGTGCTCCTCTGGGCCCGAACGACTCACTGCAGCATCTTCGGAAGACAAAGAGTGCGTTGATTCAGATAGCTCCTGCAAAAATGGAAATCTTTCCAGCACATGCGTAAACCCAGGATTGCACGCATAGAGCAGATAGGTTGGGCGCGGTGACTTACGGAGTTGCATCTCTAAATTCGCAAGCACGCGGCGGAGCACCGGTGCGAGGAAGGGATGAAACATAAAAATGAGTAACGGTCCCTCCGGGTAGGTCACAGAGACCGCGTCTTCGTGGATGATGCTGGAGCGGTTTGCCCACTCGGGCCTGAGTGCGAGGTTAGCCCGGGCAATTTCGCAGAGGTCGGGAGAAAGATCGACCCCCCATAAATGGTGAAATGGAAATTGGGCAGCCACCATCATCGCCCGGCCTTTGCCGCAACCTACATCGGCGAAGGTGAACTCGCTATAGTTAATATTCAATTCCGACAGCGCGCTCGCGAGTGCAGACGGCGCAATGCCGTAGTAAGCCGTGGTATAGAAGTTTGACAGCGTCTTTCCGTGCAGGTCCTCGCTGGAATAGTAACCTCCGGTATCGGTGCCGTTCTGTAGATCAAAAGGATGCGGCGGCTCCGGCGCCCGTTGACCGGCTACCGTGGGGGCCTTGATGAACGCGCGGCTCAACGTGCCTCGTAAGCCATGGCTCTTGAGCGATCGGATCAGGCGTCGCCACGAGTGGGCCACAGCTCCGCGAACTCCGTTCGCATCGATCGAACGAGCTAATCGGCGGAGAAGCTTCAAAAGTGGACTAGGGCGATACTTCACAGGTTTTCTCTATCCCAACAACTCGACACAGGCTGCCACAACCCCTGGGATATCGTAGCGAAAAGCTTCGCCGTCCGGCTCCCAGTGATGCTGACGCAAGGTGCGTGTCGTTACAGGTCCTATCGAGACCGCCCGTAGCCCCGGCGGCTTCTCCATCTTCGCCGCGGCGAGAAGCGCAAAGAAATTATTCACCGTGGAAGAGCTGGTAAAGGTCACTGCGTCCGGCAGCGGCTTCCCTTCTGCAAACAACTCGCGCAGCTGTTCGATTGAATCACTGGGGATCACGGTGCGGTAGGTTTCGACTACATGGATGTCCGCGCCACATTGGCGCAGTTGCTCGGGAATCACATCACGAGCCACCGCCGCGCGCGCCAGCAGGACACGGCGCCCGACAACCTTCTCCTTGAGCATGGCCACCACCGCCTCGGCCACATACTCGTCCGGCATGGCAGACACTTTCAGCCCGATGTGGCCCAGAGCCACCGCGGTTGCAGGACCAATCGCAGCCACCTGCAAATGCTGTAACCGCCCGGCGTGAATTCCCAAAAATTTCATCCGGTCCGCCAGGGCCGCGGCCCCATTGGCACTGGTCACGATCAGCCAATCGAAGCCGTTGATCACTTCCAGCACCGCGTCCAGGTGAGCGTAGGTTTCCGGTGGAATGATCTCAATGGTGGGCAGGCGCAGCACCTCGGCGCCTAAAGCCTCCAGCGCCTCCGCCAGCTTGCCTGCCTGGTGACGGGCGCGGGTGACCAGGATCCGCTTTCCCGCCAGGGGATGGGCGGTGCTCACACCCGCCGCTCCGCCAAGCCGAGGATGGGGCCCAGGATGGCGCCGGCGCCCTGCGACAGCAATTGCTGTGCCAGCTGCTCGCCCAATACTTCCGCATCGGCATGCCGCCTCTCGGCGCAGATCATCTGCCGGCCATCGGCCGAGGCAACCACGGCGCGCAGCGACAACTCGTCTCCGTCACGGTGGCAATAAGCCCCGATGGGCACCAGGCATCCACCGCCCAGAGCGGCCAGGCATTTGCGTTCGGCGGTGATGGCCATACGTGTGTCCCGGTCCTCCAGCGGCTGCAGGGCCGCGTGGATTGCCCCATCCCCTGCCCTGCACTCGATGGCCAGCGCTCCCTGGCCCGGCGCGGGGCATAGCACCTCGGGCGCAAACCGTTCCCGGATGACGGCCGTTTTCTGCAGGCGTTCGAGCCCGGCCGCAGCCAGGATAATGGCATCGGCCTTGCCCTGCCCGAGCTTGGCCAGCCGGGTGTCTACATTGCCGCGAAACTCAATGTATTCGAGGTCTGGGCGCCGGGCGCGCAACTGGGCCTGGCGGCGTATGCTGCTGGTGCCCACCACTGCTCCCGCCGGCAGCGCATCGAATCCGCCGAAGCGCTCTGAGACCAATACGTCGCGGGGGTCCTCGCGCTGAGGAATCGCCGCCAGCGTAAACGCCTCGCTCAGCTCCGTAGGCAGATCTTTCAGGCTATGTACTGCCAGGTCGATGCTCCCTGCCAGCAAAGCATCTTCGATCTCCTTGGTGAACATTCCTTTGGCGCCCACCGAGGCGAAGGCCATGTTCTGCATGCGGTCGCCGGTGGTGCGGATGATCTCGATGGAAACGTCATGCCCCAGAGCGCGTAGCGCGTCTGCGATGTGATTGGCCTGCCACAGCGCCAGTTGCGATCCCCGGGAACCGATGCGGATCAATGCTGGTGTTCCTGGTCTTCAAGGTCTGCCAGGTCCTCGAAGAAATCTTCGTCGCCCGCGGCATGCCCCGGCGCGCTTACCCCGAAGGCCTCGCGGATAGCATCCACCGCCACCACATTCCCTTCGGTAGCCGCGGCCTTGATAGCCTGCACCGGCTGATGGAGAAACTTGTTCACCAGGCCGCGGGTCAGCGCCTCCACGGCTGCCTGCTGCTCCGGGGAAAGGGTCTGCAGGCGGCTGGCCACCCGGCGCAGCTCCGATTGGCGAATCTGCTCCGCGGATTGCTGCAGCTGCATAATCTGGGGCGCCACGTTCAGCGCGTGCAGCCGGCGCTGATACTTGGTGACCTCGGCCAGGATCATCGCCTCCGCCACTTCGGCCTCTTTGCCGCGCTCTTTCAGGTGAGAGCCGGCCACCGACTGCAGGTCGTCAATGTCATAGAGGAAGATGCCGTCCAGCTTGTTGACTTCAGGATCCACGTCGCGCGGCACCGCGATATCGATAAAGAACATGGGCCGCCCTCGCCGCTGCTGCAGAAAGTGCTGCGCGTGCTCGCGGCGAAAGACCGGCCGCGACGAGCCCGTCGAAGTGATGATGATATCGGCCTGGTCTGCGCTCGTGTAGAGCTCGTCAAAGCGGATGGCTCTGCCCCCAAAGCGCTGGGCCAGCTGTTCCGCGCGCTCGTGGGTGCGGTTGGCTACCAGCACGTCTCCGGCGCCCTGGTTCATCAGGTGGCGAGCCGCCTGCTCACTCATCTTGCCCGCGCCGACGATCAGGACCTTCTTGTCCTGGAGCGAGCCAAATATCTTCCGCGCCAGCTCCACCGCCACCGAGGCAATCGAGACCGATGAGTTACCGATCTGGGTCTCCGTGCGCACCCGCTTGGCGACCACAAAGGCGCGCTGCAGCACCTTGTCCAGGTGGCCGCGAATCGCCCCCGCCGAGCGCGCCGCCAGGTAACTGCTCTTGACCTGGCCCAGGATCTGGGGCTCGCCAATGACCATGGAGTCCAGACTGCAGGCCACGCGGAAGAGATGGCGCACGGCGTTTTCCTGCCGGTACTCGTAAATGTGCGGCGTCAGCAATTCGGGCTCAATGCTGAAATAGTTGCCGACAAAGTCCATCAGGTGGGGTGCGTCCGGCGCCAGGCTGGTGAGCAGCTCCACCCGGTTACAGGTAGAGAGAATCATGCCCTCCAGCACCCCCGGCGACTGCACCAGCGACCGCGTCGCCTCCTCCAGTTGCTGCGGCCCAATGGCTAGCCGCTCGCGCAACTCGATGGGCGCGGTCTTGTGGTTCAACCCCAACAGGACAATATTCATGGCGCGGTAAACCTGTGTACGGAGCTAAGCTGGTTGGCCGCCCAAACACTGATCACGACCAGAAACACCAGGCTGGAAAGGTAAACAGCTCTTCTTCCCCGAAGACCGGTTTGGCGGCGTACAAAAAGCATTACTAGATAGAGTGCCCACATGGCAAAAGAGAGCAAGACTTTTGGATCTTTAAAATAAACCGGCCCCACGCTCTCCTGGGCGATCAATGACCCAGCCAGCAAACCGAGGGTCATGAAAGGGAACCCGATCAGCAGCATACCGGAGGCAATGCGCTCCATGGTCTCGAGCGGCGGCAACCAGACCAGGAAACCGACATTGCTTTTGCTCTTGAGGCGGCGTTCCTGAACCAGGTAGAGGAAGTTGGCAATCAGGCTGAAGATGAGCGCGGCATAGGCGGCCAGCAGGGCGACGATATGCAGCTGAGATCCATCCGCTGCGGATCCCGGGAGATTGAAAGGTCCAGTGGTCCGGACCCATGGCCGGCCCCAAAACCAGCAGCAGTGACAGGGGCAGGGCGATAATGCCGAAAGAGACGGTCCGGTAGAGCAGAGCGACCAGCAGGAAGGCGGCGCAAATCAGCAGCGCCAGCAGTGACTGAACCTCGTGCATGCCCACTGGCAGGGAGTGGTGCGCGGCGGCAAGCATCTCGATAAGCGAAACAAAATGGAAGAAAAAGCCGCCGACGGCCGCCGGGACGCACAGCTTCTTCCAGCCGGGCTTGTCATAAAGCACCGCCGGCAGTGCAGAAATGCTCGCGATGGCGTACAGCCCCGCAGCCACTCTTAACCACAATAGAAACATACCGATCCCGCAATCATCCAGTATAGCCGTCCGGGAATGGGCCTGTCCCGCCGGTGGGAGCCCCCGCATTTATGCGGGGGAGCTCGGCTTTCAAGCCGAGCGGCTCGCGTAGGACTATCTTCTTCTCCGGCTTTAGCCACGGGGTTTTGAAGCC
Organism: uncultured Acidobacteriaceae bacterium; assembly: GCA_963785315.1. Lineage (GTDB taxonomy): Bacteria > Acidobacteriota > Terriglobia > Terriglobales > Acidobacteriaceae > PALSA-350. The sequence continues at coordinate 49,758 of CAWAUX010000008.1, forward strand.
GGGGCTAAAGCCCGATTGAATCGAAGTGCGACTCTTTCCGCGACGCTAAAGCGTCGCTCCCCCTGCTGAAGCAGGGGGCTCCCACCTTTAGCCAACCAACCCGGCTGGGTGCCCCATCGACCTGAAGCCGGGGGACTCCAGGCTCCCTTCCCCGGCCCACGCAAAAACACAGCCTTTAATTTGACCCTACTCAATCCACCGCCTGGAGCGTGCATCCTTTTCACACGCCGTACCCTCACAGCCGATGAGAGGTATTTTGATCCGCTCCTTGCGGCCTCCACAGTCCCCATTCACCGTCGTTGAAACAGGAGATTTACCATGGATTATCGTGTACGCGCCGGAGAGATACCGGAAGATCAAACCACCGCCCTGATGGAGAGCTACTCCGCCAAGCTGCCCACCAGCTTTTTCCTGGGTGCGGCCCTTACTTCGATCGTGGGTTCCCTCATCCTGAAGACCTCGGGCAAAGACCACCATGCCCTGTTCATCGGCCAGTGGGCTGCTCCCGTTCCTCTTGCTTGGCATTTACAACAAAATGGTCAAGCAGCACGGATCCGATGCTCGCGTGAACGAGGAACCCCGCATCGTCGCCTGATCCAGGCCCTTTCCCGCCTATTCGTTAAACGCCAGCACGTCATTCGCGATATGCTGGCGTTTTCCGTGTCTACTCTTCCTCCAGCTCCGGCGACCGACGTAACCGACGCGACCACCACGCCCCTGATGCGGCAGTACGCGGCCGCCAAGCGCCAAAATCCCGATGCCCTGCTCTTTTTCCGCATGGGCGACTTCTACGAACTCTTCTTTGAAGATGCGCAGATTGCCTCCCGGGAGTTACAAATCACCCTGACCGCGCGCGATAAAGAGCGCTCCGTGCCCATGGCCGGAGTTCCCTACCACGCCGCCGACACCTACCTCTCCCGGCTGCTGCGCAAGGGCTACCGGGTCGCCATCTGCGAACAGATGGAGGACCCCAAGCTCACCAAGAAAATCGTCCGCCGCGAGGTAACCCGGGTGCTCACCCCGGGCACGGCCATCGACCCCACCCTGGCCTCGGAGCGAAACAACTACCTCGCAGCGCTCCACCTGGCCGGTCCCGTGGCGGCGCTCGCCCTGCTCGATCTCTCCACCGGCGACTTTCGCACCACGGAGTTCACCGGACCCGGAAGCCTGGGCTTCTGTATCGATGAACTGATCAAGGCCCAGCCCAGCGAAGTCCTGCTGTCGTCCGGACTGCCGCCGCTCGACCCGCAAATGGAAGCGGAAATCGACAAAATCGGCACCAAAACCCGCCTGGAGGAATGGATCTACACGCCGGACTACGCCATCCCCCTCCTCGAAAGGCAATTAGGGGCAAACTCGCTCGAAGGCTTCGGCCTGGGGACCGCCCGCTCGGCTGCCATCGCCGCTGGGGCGATCGTCCATTACGCCCGCGCGACCCAGCAGATCGAGTTGCAGCACATTAACAACATCCGCTACTACGAGCGGGCCGAGAACCTGCAACTGGATGCCGTCACCGTGCGCAACCTGGAGTTGATCGAACCCCTCTGGTCCGGCGGGACCAATGAAGCGACGCTCTTCGCCAACCTGGACTGCTGCATGACCCCCATGGGCAAACGGCTCCTGCGGGCATCGCTGGTGCGCCCCCTGATCGACCGGGTGGAGATCGAGTCGCGCCTGGAAGCAGTCGCAGTGGCAGAAAGCAACCTGATCGATCGGGAGCAACTGCGCAAGACGTTGGGTGCGATCCAGGATATGGAGCGCATGCTCTCCCGCATCTCGCTCGACAGCGCCGGGCCCCGGGATGCGGCCAGCCTGGGAGCATCGCTCGCCCGTCTCCCCGACCTGCATGCCGGCTTAGAGAGGCTCAAGGCCCCGCGCTGGCAGGCGTGCGCTCAACGGCTCGATCTGCTGCAAGATCTGCGCGAGCGCCTGGAGCGAACACTCCTGCCCGAGCCTCCCGTGAACCTGGCCGACGGAGGCGCCATCGCGGCCGGCGTCGATGCGGAGCTGGATGAGCTGCGCTCCCTGGGGGCCAATGCTCGTCAATCCATCACCACCATCGAGGAGCGGGAGCGCAAGCGCACCGGCATCCATTCCTTAAAGGTTCGCTTTAACAATGTCTTTGGATATTCAATCGAAGTAACCCGCGCCAACCTGGCCGCTGTGCCCCCGGACTACGAACGCAAGCAGACCCTGGCCAACGCCGAGCGCTTCACCACGCCGGAGCTGAAGCAGTATGAGATCAGCGTCCTCACCGCCCACGAGCGCTCGATCGAGATTGAAAAACGCATCTTCACCGAGCTCCGCCAGACCATCCTGAAGTGCTGCCGGCCGCATTCGCGTGACCAGCGGTGTGATCGCCGAGATCGACCTGCTGGCCAACTTCGCCCACCTGGCCGCGCTGCGCAGCTACGTGCGTCCGCAACTGGTTAAATCCGCTGTGCTGGAAACAGTGGCCGCCCGCCATCCCGTGGTGGAGTGCCTGCTGGAAGCAGTGGGGCAAACCAAATTCGTCCCCAACGACCTTTATGTGGAGACCGGCGGTCCCAGCCTGCTGCTCATCACCGGGCCGAACATGGGTGGCAAGTCCACCTACCTGCGCCAGGCAGCGCTGCTGGTCATCATGGCGCAGATGGGCTGTTTCGTTCCTGCCAAGAGCATGCGGCTGGGCATTGTGGACCGGATCTACACCCGCATCGGCGCCAGCGACAACGTGGCCCGCGGGCGCTCCACCTTTATGGTGGAAATGACCGAGACCGCCACCATTCTCAACACCGCCACGGCGCAATCGCTCATCCTGCTGGACGAAATGGGCCGCGGAACTGCGACCTTCGATGGCCTCTCGCTGGCCTGGGCCACGCTCGAATATCTGCATGCGCAGGTCGGCGCCAGAACGCTCTTCGCCACCCACTACCATGAGCTCACCCTGCTGGCCGAGCAGTTGCCGGGATTGAAGAATCTGCGCGTCGCCGTCAAAGAAACGCCCAAGGGCATTGTCTTCCTGCACGCCATCGAGCCCGGCGCAGCGAACAAAAGCTACGGCATTGAAGTGGCTCGTCTGGCCGGCCTGCCGCTCTCGGTCATTGAGCGTGCGCGCCAGGTGTTAGTGCAGCACGAGCAATCGGAGAAGAGGAACGTGGCCCAGGAAACGGCGGCGCCGCTGCAGCTGACCATGTTCACTCCGCTCTCGCAGCGAATTCTCGATCGCCTGGAGCAGACCGACACCAACAGCCTGACCCCGCTACAGGCGCTGAATCTGCTCGAAGAGCTCAAGAATGAAATTCGCGGCCGGGGGAATTCGTGAGCGCGATGACCTTGAGACAGGCAGCAGGCCAGGTGTTGATGGTGGGCCTGGAAGGCGCCGCAACTCAGCGCCATGGAAGCAGCGTGGCTGCGCCTTCTGCGGCCCGGCGGAGTGATTCTCTTTCGCCGCAATATCGAAGACGCTGCGCAGACCCACTGCCCTGCTCCACACCACCCAGCAGGCAGTGGAATCGCCCATGCTGCGTTGCATCGATGTCGAAGGCGGCACGCGTAGACCGGCTGCGCGATTTGATTGCCCCTATGCCCTCGCCCTTCGCGGTCGCCGCCACCAACAAGCCGGCGCTGTTCAAGAAACATGGCAGCCTCATCGGTCAGGCAGGCGCATCTGCTGGGCTTGAACACCACCTTTGCTCCGGTGCTCGATCTGCGCACCGATGACTCTGCCGATGTAATGACCACGCAGGGTCGTCTCTGGCGATCCGGCTCAGGTCATCCGCTACGCCACGCGCTTTCTTGAAGGACTGGCGCAACACGAGGTGTTGGGCTGCGGAAAGCACTTCCCCGGGTTGGGCAGCGGACAGGTGGACTCGCACCATGCCACCCCCTCGATCACCAAGCCACTCAGCCTGTTGTGGAAAGAAGATCTGCTGCCCTACCGGCAGCTAGCCACGCAACTGCCCATGGTGATGGTCTCGCATGCATCCTATACCGCTGCAGTGCCTGAACCGGCCTCCGTCTCCGCTTACTGGATCACCGAGGTCCTGGTACGGGAGATCGGCTACCGCGGCTTGATCGTCTCCGACGATATGGAAATGGGCGGCATCCTTAATTACATGGGCATCGCCGATGCAGCCATTCGTTCGCTCGCGGCCGGCATGCACGTGGTGGAAATTTGCCGCGACCCGGTGCTGGTATTTGCCGCCTACGAGGCCCTGCTGCACGAGGCCGAAACTTCCCCGGCCTTTGCCCGCGTGCTTCGCCGGGCAGCTGCACGGGCGCAGTCCTTCCACACCATGCACCTGAAGAGGGACGCGCTGCCTCCAGCGCCCACCACGGCTGCAATCAAAAAAATGCGCAGCGCGGTGGAGAAGTTTACCGAGCAGGTCGCCCGGGCATGAGTGAACTGACACCGTTGACGGTAGCCGGCATCATGAGCGGCACCTCAGCCGATGGAATTGACGTAGCCTTTACCCGCATAACACCCAACGCGAAGGACGCGGCCTTCCCAAAATTAAAACTGCTTGCCCACGCCGGCTTCCCTTTTTCGCCCGCACTGCGCCGTGCCGTGCTGGCGGCGATGAATGCCGAAGCGATTGCGACCGCCGAGTTGGCACGGTTGAATTGGCGGCTGGGCCAGGCCTACTCCGAGGCGGTTACCGAAGCCCTGAAGCGCCATCCCTGCCGCCTGGATCTGATTGGCTGCCACGGCCAAACCATCTACCACCAGGCCACGCCCGCACGCTATCTGGGACGCGAGGCCGCGTGCACCTGGCAGATTGGCGAGATGGCGATCATGGCCGAGCAAAGCGGCGTGCCCGTGATTTCGAACTTTCGTCCCGCGGATATGGTCGTTGGAGGCCAGGGTGCACCCTTGGTTCCCCTGCTCGATTACGTGCTCTTTCGCCACCCAACGCGCGGCCGCGTGTTGCAGAATCTGGGAGGCATTGGCAACCTGACGGCGCTGCCTGCCAACGCGCGGCCGTCGCAGCTGGTGGCGTTCGATACCGGCCCGGCTAACATGGTGATCGATCAACTGATGCAGCAACTCTTCGACAAACGGTTCGACCGCGGGGGAAAGACGGCAGCGCGTGGCATGGTGATGGAGACCGTGGTCAGTGCGCGGCTGCGGGAGCCCTTTTTCGCCGCACGCCCGCCCAAGAGCGCCGGCCGGGAACAGTTCGGCAACGACTATGCCGCGCGTTTTCTTGAGCAGTGCCGCAAGGCCGGAGCCAGCCGCGAAGATACGATAGCCACGTGCTACAGCGCTGACCGCGCGCAGTGTGGGCATGGCTTACTCCAACTTCCTATTCAAGAAGATGGGTCACACGCCGGTAGACTTTATCGTCTCCGGCGGTGGTGCCCGCAATGGAACATTGATGCAGATGTTGGGCGAGCAACTCGAGCCGCAGGGATGCACGGTGCAAGCCAGCGACGATCTCGGCCTTCCGGCCGAAGCCAAAGAGGCGGCCGCCTTCGCCTTGCTGGCTTATGAGACCTGGCATCGGCGTCCGGGAAATATTCCCTCGGCGACGGGTGCGGCGCGCGCCGTAATCCTGGGTGAGATCACCTATGTTTGAACGCTATCTGGTGTTGGCGGTCATCTTATCGCTGGCTGGATGCGGCGCCACCCATCCCTCGCCGCAAACCGTGACCATGCTGATTGAGAGCAGCCCTACCAGCCTTGATCCCCGCATCGGCGTCGATGCTCAGTCGGAACACATCAGCAGCCTGATCTTCGACAGCCTGGTACACAAGAACGCGCACTTCAACCTCGACCCCTGGCTAGCCACCAGTTGGGAAACTCCTGATCCGCTTACCTATCGCTTTCATCTGCGAACCGACGTCCATTTTCATAATGGAAAGCCGCTGACGGCAACGGATGTGAAGTACACCCTGGACTCCATGCGCAACGGCACGGTGATCACCGCCAAAGCGGGAGCTCTGGCGCACATCGATCACGTCGACGCGCCGGATGCAGCGACGGTGGTGATCCACCTGAAGCAGCCGGATGCGGCATTGTTGTGGAACCTTTCGGATGGCGCGATCGGGATCGTTCCCGTAGGAAGCGGCCCCGATTTCGCCTTCCACCCCATCGGCAGCGGTCCTTTCCGCTTTGTCAGCCAGATGCAGGATGACGAGGTCATTCTCGAGCGAAACGACCATTCCTGGCAGCCGCGGCCGGCAATTGCGCGCATTCGTTTCGCTGTCGTGCCCGATGCGATTACGCGCGCTCTCGAACTGGAGAAAGGGCTCAGCGGATGTGTGCATCAATTGCCTGACTGCGGACATGGTCTCTGCCCTGGCCAAGCGTCCCAATCTCCAGGTGCAGAGCGGCCCCGGCACCAATCTGAATTACATCTCGTTCAACACCCAGGATAGTTTGTTGCGCGACGTCCGCGTGCGCCAGGCCATTGCCTATGCGATGAACCGGCCGCTGATTATCAGCTCCTTGTGGCGAGGCCGCGCGCAATTGGCGGAGAGCCTGCTGCCGCCGGAGCACTGGGCGTGGACTGGCGACGTGCAGCAATATCCTTATGATCCGGCGAAGGCCAACGCGCTTCTGGACGCCGGCGGATGGAAGCGAGGCAACGACGGAGTTCGCTTTCATCTGACGATGAAGACCTCCACGGATGAGACCAGCCGTCTCTTGGCCATGATTCTGCAACAGCAATTGCGCGACATAGGGATTGCCCTGGAGGTCAGGAGCTTCGAGTTTGCGACCTTCTATGCCGACATCAGCAAGGGAGCCTTCCAGATGTACACCCTACGCTGGCTGGGAGGAAACGAAGATCCGGATATTTTCGGCTACGCCTACGATAGCCACATGTTTCCGCCCCACGGAGCCAACCGCGGCCGCTATGTAAACGCAGCATTGGATGAACTGATCAAGGAAGGGGCTACGTCGAGTGATCAGGCCCTGCGCCGAGCCGACTATGTGAAGGTGCAGCAGATTCTAGCCGCCGAGTTGCCCTCGATCAACCTGTGGTATCTGGACGCAGTGCTGGTGCACACCAGGCGCCTGCAGAACATCCATATTTCCAGCTCCGGCAACTTCGACTTCCTGCGGGCTGCTACCGTGACAGGGAGATAACTGCAGACCCCTCCGCTACGCTACTCGGGTCGCTCCGGTCGGATGGCAAATGAAGATGAGAGTAATGAGTTTGGGGTCTGCCTCTAGTTCCCTCCTATTTCCCTCTGACTCTCGATTCATCCGACGGATTTAGCGGTCAACATCAGTGGTATCCCACATCTCGCTAAAAACGAGCGAGATATGGGGCACGGCCGTCGTGAGGGAACGAGGGGCCAACACTCAGCATCAATCCACTCTGTATAACATCGCCGCATGCGGCGCGAGCGAAGTCTTAAGCGCCGTAGCCGTGCCCAACTCCTTGCGCGCCCAAAGATCCCGCACTCCGTGCCCGCCTTCAGGCAAACCAAGATCCTTCCATCCGTACGTCAAGTCCTGTGCAGCATCGCCCAGATTAAAGATCGCGACATACCGACCGCCCCCAGCCTCGGGAACAGCCGTCCACACCACCACCGACCCATTCCGCGACAGTTCACGATTTTCCCGCGAGTGCTGATCGACCGCGATCACCTCCGGGTTGGTATAGAGTGCCTCCGTGGCCTTATCCATCCGGGTAAGATTAGTGCCTGCGACCAGCGGAGAACGCGCCATCGACCACAACGTCATCAGCGTCCTCGATTCATCCGCCGTCAGCCGCGACATACGCGCCTCGCCCCAACCCGGCCTGGGACCGAGATAGCCGAGCGGCAGCATATCCGCATCGGGCCAGTGCCCAACCTCGATATGGGGAGCCCACTGTGCTGTGCGGTCGAATTGCCGCACCAGCCCCGCGGGAAATGTCTCCCCGGCAGGAGCAACCACGTATCCCACATATCGTCCGAGATCCGCCACTGTTGCGCATATTTGCGCACATCGTCGGCTTCCTCAATCGGAGTCGGTCCAGGAGAAAGGCTCAACACCATCGCCCGCCCCGATTTACCAATCGCGGCGCTCATCATGTGAATTTCGTCGGCCTGGTAGGGTCTGGAGATGCAGTCGACCTTGATGAAGTCAACTCCCCATCCCGCGTACAGCTTGATGATGGAATCGTAGTAGGCCTGGGACGCGGCATTCGCCTTAAGCCCATAGTTATCCGAATTCCATCTGCAGGTATCCGCGGTGTTGGCGGCGTCTGCTGCATGAAACCCAGATCCAGCGATGGGCAGATTCTTCTCCACCGCCTCGCGGGGAATGCCACGAATAATGTGAAGGCCGAACTTGAGCCCCAGCGAGTGGACCCAATCGGCAAGCGGCTTGAATCCCGCCCCACCCGCAGCCGAAGGAAATCGATTATCCGCCACCACGTAGCGCCCGTTGGCATCCATCACAAATCCCTGTGCGGCGCCCTTCTGTCCCGGCTGCCGCAGATACCACCCTTCATCGACCACAACATACTGCCATCCCAGTGGCTGCAAGTGCCGATGCAACCACTGGACATTGGCTTTGTACTCAGCCTCGGTGACAGTCAGCCCATAGGAATCCCAGCTGTTCCACCCCATCGGAGGAGTAGGCGCGAGCTCCGTCGCGGCAAGGCAACGCAATCCGCTCAATGCAATCACTAAAGCCAGAATTCGGCAAATCATTGGTCGAAGTTCCTCCAAAAATGGCGCGCAAGCCAGTCTAGAAGAATTTCCCTACCAAGTCTTCCTGATCATCGTTCCACGGCCTCATTACCCGCGAATACCAGGTCCAGCCGCCGTGGACCGCGCCACCGGCCTCTCGACCACTCCACTTCCGCCCCGGGCCCAGGGAAAACTCGGGGAAAGTGCGACAGCCATTCTTCGAGCGCGACCTTCATCTCCATACGCGCCAGATTCTCGCCCAGGCAGCGGTGAATCCCGATGCCGAACGCCGCGTGTGGGTTCGGTTTTCGATCCAGCACCACACGATCGGCGTGAGCGAATTCTTCAGGATCACGATTCGCTGCAGGGAACGCCATCAAACCATCTCTCCTTCCTTGAAGGGGCAATTGCGAATGCGTGTCTCTTTCACCACCTCGCGAGCCATCGTCGCCGGGGCATAAGCACGCAGGAATTCATCGACTGCCGTGGGCATCAATTGTGGCTCGGCAACTTAGCCTGGCCCGGTCGTTGCGATGCCTAGCCAGGTGCAACAAGCAGGAACCGATCGCACTCCACGTGGTGTCGATGCCTGCAAACAACAAGAGCCGCAGGGTATTGCAGATGCGTTCGTCCCCCAGCGGCTCTCCTTCGAGCCGTGCCTGGAGAAGGAAGGAAATGAGATCCTCCCCCTGGGTGGCCGCCCCGCGGCGCTTGTGGAGCTCTTCCATGAAGAAAGTTTGCATTTCGCCGATCACGCGAGCCGTTGCTTGCTGATCGTTGATTCCCTGCTCAAAAAACTCGCGGATCCAGTTACGGAAAATAGGGCCGGCGTCTTCCGCAATGCCGAGCAGATAAGCGGTAACCCGCGTAGAAATTTCCTGTGCGTAATCAGCTGCCCCATCGCATCCCGACCGCCCTTGAATGCGCTCGATGAGTTTTCGCGGCAAATCGCGCGGATGCGTGGCTCGAGGTGATTCACGGCATCCACGGTAAACGCCGGAATCAATATCTTGCGGTAAGCCTTGTGTTCCGGCGGATCGGATGTCAGCGGCGGAGCAGGCACAACCGGCGGCCTCCCTTCGCGCAAAATGACGCGGCGTGAAGAGAAGTGTTCTGTGTCTCCCGCGATAGCGCGAATGTCGTCGTAGCGCGTCGGCAGATTCGTGCCCATGTAGCGCTCTGAATGGGCAATGGGGCATTCCGCCCGCAGTGCATCCCAGATAGGATAAGGGTCTTGGACCCATTGTGGATCGAGGTAGTCGAAGTCTGTCGCCCAGTCAATTACCGGCTTGCTCGAACTCATATGTATTTCCCCATTGAGAGAGGAAACACGCGAGCCGGCAATCTATTCCGGTTGCCGTGAAGCTTTACTCATACCGCAGAGCAACCATGGGATCGACCCGCGCCGCTCGCCTGGCAGGAATATAGCAAGCCGCAAGAGCAACGATTACGAACACCATCGCAACCCCAGCGAACGTAAGTGGGTCATGGGGCGTGACGCCGAAGAGCTGGCTGATCATCAAACGCGTAAGGCCAAGTGAGAGAGCGATGCCGAGAGCACGCCGAGGAGGGCCATTCTTGCTCCCTGGCCGAGAATCAGACGGAGGACGTCGGTGCGGCTGCGCACCCAGCGCCATGCGGACGCCGATTTCGCGCGTGCGTTCCTCGACAAAGTAGGAGATGACGCCGTAGATGCCGACGAGGAGAGCGCAAGGGCGAGCGCGGCGAAGGCGGCCAGCAGAATCATGCGAGAGGCGGCGAGCGGCGATAGAGCTGGCGATCACATCGTCCATGGTTTGCACGGCGTAGAGGACGGCTCGTGGGTCGAATTCTGCGACGTTGCGGCGGACCGCGTGCCATGATCGTTGCCGGATCTTCGTGGGTGCGCAGAACCACGGCGACTCCGTCGGCGACCAAATGCATAAGCTTCGGCGGAAGCTGCATGAACGGATAGTAGAATTGCGCTTCGACGGCGGATTTCGGGTCGTTCGCTGGCCCCACTGCCGGATGTGTCCGACCATGCCGACGATCTCGGCCTCGACATCAAATCCGGCGATATGGATATGTTGACCGATCGGGTTCTGGTTGGGAAAATAGGTGCGTGCGAAAACGTCGTCGATGTCGACCACTGCGGGCGCGTTCTCGTTGTCCTGCTCAGTGACGAAGCGGCCGCGCTCCAGCGTGATGCCCATGGCCTGCTGGAAGCCATCTTCCACCAGGTAGAACATGGCCTGAGGCATATCGTTATCGCTGGCGGGCTTGGGTTGGCCCTCGATCCAGAAGGGCAGATCGGAATCGTGGATCATCGGGCGGGAGCCGAGGGTGACGGAGACGGCTTCGACGCCGGGGATGGCGCGCATATCGGCGTCGAACTGGCGCAGGCGAGCGCGGGTTTCGGCCGGGGTGGTTCCGGAATTGGAGGGCAGCGACAGGGAGAAGGTGATGGCGTGTCCGGGATTGTAGCCGGGATTCACGCGCCAGAGAGCGGCGAGTCTGCGCAGCATCAGTCCCGCGCCGATGAGGAGCACGAGAGCCATGGCGACTTCGGCGGCGACGAAGAGCCGCTGCAGGCGGTGGCGCGCGCCGCCCGCCCGCGGCCGCTTCCGCGGAGAACCTGCTGCAGATTGACGCGCGAGGACCTCGAGCGCGGGGCGAGGCCGAAGACGATCCGCGGAGAAAAGAAATGCCGAGGGTGAACAGCAGCACGCGGGCGTCCGACGGAAACTTCGCCGGCACGCGGCAGCGAGCCGGGCAGGGGCGGAGCACTGCCTTGGTGCTGAAGAAGGCGAGGAGCAGGCCGAGTGCTCCGCCGACGCCCGCCGAGCAGCAAGCTTTCGGTGAGAAGCTGGCGGATGATGCGGCTGCGCTGGCTCCAAGGCGGCGCGAAGGGCAAACTCGCCCGAGCGGCCCATCGATCGCGCCAGCAGCAGATTGGCCACGTTGGCGCAGGCGATCAGCAGCAGGAAGGCGACGGCGGCGAGCAGCACCAGGAGGAAGGGCTGGACGTTGCCCACCATGTCTTCCTTCATGGAGAGGAGGGCGATGCCGACGTCCTTGTCGGCTTCGGGATATTCCAGGGCGAGATTGTGCGCGATGGCGTCCATGTCGGCCTGGGCCTGGGCGAGCGTGACGCCCGGGTTTGAGACGGCCGATCGCATGGGAGCTGACGTCGACGCGGCGATCGCGGAAAGAAGGGTCGTTCCACTGGCCGATGGGGGTATAGACGTCGCGGTCCATGCCGTAGAAGCAGAAGCCTGGCGGGAAGGACGCCCACAAGGTGTAGGCCGTGCCATTCGAGGTCGAGTAGCGTTACCGATCGACGCTCGGGCGAGGCGCCGAAGTGGCGATGCCAAAAACCACCGCCGAGCAGCGCGACCGGAGCGGCGCCGATGCTGATCGTCATCGGCCCGGAAGTCCGGCCCAGCGCGGGCGGACGCCGAGGGTGTAAAGAAGCTGGCGGAGATCATGAGGCCGTTCACACGCTCGGCGATGCGGCGGCCGGTGAGGTTGAAATCCTCATGGCGATAGATGGCCAGCGAGGAAAAGGTCTCGGTGTCGCGCTGCCAGTCGAGAAAGTTGAGGTAGCTGATCGGGGCTCCGGTCGATCCCGGCGTTCTTTTCGTAGAGGGCGACCAGCTGGCCGGATGCGGATAAGGCAACGGGTTAAGCAAGACGCCGTTGACCACGGAAAAGAGCGTGGTATTGGCGCCGATGCCGAGGGCGAGGGTGACAAGGACGAGGCGGTGAAGAGGGGCGAGCGGGCGAGGGTGCGGAGGGCGTAGCGGAGGTCCTGCAGAAGGGTGGCCAAGGCTGTCACCTCTTATCGCAGATATATTGGACTATCCTAGCTAGGAAACTAGCTGTTCTTCTCGATGACTCCTTCCGGATGAGCGCCGTATTCTGCCCATGATCCGTCATACAGGCTCACCTGCTTTGCGCCGGCAATTTCGAGGCCTAGTGCGATGACAGCCGCAGTAACTCCGGAGCCGCAGGTGGTAGTAATGG
>CAWAUX010000009.1:0-12111 GCA_963785315.1 uncultured Acidobacteriaceae bacterium
ACATCTCGCTCGTTTTTCGCGAGATGTGGGATTCCACAAATCTCAATATCCCCTCTGCCAATCGACACACGCATGCTGAGGTTCGCGGAATCCCACATCTCGCGAAAAACGAGCGAGATGTGGGGCACCCGTCCTATGTTGTTAGGACAGGGTTTAGCTGAAAGAACCGATCCTCAGCGAGCGAAAGCCCGAAAGAACAGATTTTCAACACCCACGATCCCTGGCCAGGACAGAGTTTGACCTCAACCTTTCCAGGCGCCCAGCAGGCGGCGGAGGAATACGAGCTCGCCGGTGTGATAGCTGTTGTGATCGGCGGCTAATAGTACTTCACGCAAAAGGGTGTGCTCTTGTTCGCCCCAGGGAATTTGCGCATACAGATTGCTATGCGGATCCTTAACCAGCTTTTCAAAAGCTTTCAGGTCCTCCGCGAGCGCTCTTACTGCGTCGTTCCACGCTTCCTTGGATGGGGGCTCAGCGGATGCCGGCCAATAATCCTCTGGGAACTTCTTTTCCACGTACTTATCGTTGGTGGAATAATCCAACAAATCATGGAGCGTGAAACGCATGTGTTCCAGAAGCTCCCACCCGGAGTGAGGCGCATTCTCCGGCTTTGCGCCGTGGAGCTTCGCGGGAAAGCCCTTCAGTGCAGTAAGCATGTCGACGTGCGCACTGCCGCCGCGGAGGAGTTCTACTAGGTGATCACGAAGAGCTGCGTCTTTGTCTGGCATAGTGCATCGGATGCAGGAATGCCAGACTGGGTCGCAGGAAAGGTTTACGAGACCTGAGCCGCCATTGCTACATCGCGCTTGCCATCAGGGAAGAGGTCACCCATGCGACGAATCTGCGCGCCAACGCCGCGCAGCTTTTCCTCAATCCGCTCGTATCCGCGGTCGATATGGTAGACGCGGTCGAGGATGGACTCGCCATCCGCCACCAGTGCGGCCAGCACCAGCGAAGCTGAGGCGCGTAGATCGGAGCACATGACCACCGCCGAGGAGAGCGGCGTTTTCCCTCGCACCGTTGCTGTCCGCCCATCCACCTTGATATTCGCACCCATGCGCACCAATTCGCCCACGTGCATGAAGCGATTCTCAAAAATGTTCTCTACCACCGTGGTGGTGCCTTCAGCTTGTGTAGCCAGCGCCATGTATTGCGCCTGCATGTCTGTGGGAAAGCCGGGATACTCTTCGGTAGAGATATCGTTCGCCTGCAGATTGCCCTCGCTGCGCACGCGCAACGAATCGGAACCCATGGGTGTGACGCGTACTCCACAGGCTTCGAGCTTGCCAACCAGGGCGGAGAGATGCGCCGGCTGACAATTGGCCACCACCAGGTCGCCGCCAGTGATAGCACCCGCCACGAGAAAGGTTCCAGCTTCGATGCGATCGGGGTTGATACGGTGTTTGGCGCCGTGAAGCTTGCTTACGCCCTGCACCCGGATGGTCGCCGTGCCCGCGCCCTGAATATTCGCCCCCATGGCCACCAGCAGAGCAGCCAGGTCGGTTACCTCGGGTTCGCGCGCGCAATTCTCCATCACCGTCTCGCCCTCAGCCAGAACAGCTGCCATGAGCAGGTCTTCGGTGCCTGTGACTGTGATCTTGTCGAAAACTATATGCGCGCCACGCAACCGTTCGGCGCGTGCTTCCAGATAGCCGTGTTCCTGCACGATGACTGCACCCATCGCTTCCAGGCCTTTGAGATGCATATCGATGGGGCGATCGCCAATGGCGCAACCGCCAGGCTGGGCTACGCGGGCGAGCCCGCAGCGCGCCACCAGGGGACCCAACACCAGCGAAGACGCACGCATGGTCTTGACGATCTCATACTTGGCAGTGGGGTCAGAGAGCACGCGGCAACTGATCGTGGTGCGGTGTTGTGCGCGGCCATAGCCGAGTTCGACCTCGGCGCCCATCGAAGTCAGCAGTCTGCGCTCGGTCTCGATGTCGCGGACCTGGGGGATGTTCTCCAGGACCACTTCGTCTTCGGTGAGAATCGCGGCGGCCATGCAGGGCAGGGCGGAGTTTTTGGCGCCGCTCACCCGAATCGTTCCTAGCAGCGGGTTACCGCCGCGAATAACAAACTTATCCATGATGGCCCGGTGGGGGACTCCTTGCCTGTAACTTGCGCTGGGTAACTCTTAAGTGGTGGTGCTATAACTCGAGCGTTGTATCTTCGATCGCCAACCGTACATTTCCGTCCGACTTAGCCAGGCGGCGCACTGCTTCGGGCTTGTCGACTCCCGCCTTGAGCATCACCAGGGCGACGGGCACGCTGCGTCCGGCGGACTTGATGGTGAGCACGGCCTGGTCGCGGTCGATGTTGCAGGCGCGCATCAGAATACTGATGCCGCGCTCCACCAGCTTGGTGTTCTGCATGTGCACATTGACCATGAGATTGTCATAGACATAGCCCAGGCGGGTCATGGCGCCGGTGGTGATCATGTTGAGCACCATCTTCTGCGCCGTGGCGGCCTTCATGCGGGTCGAACCGGAAACGACTTCCGGCCCCACTTCAGCAACGATGCAGATGTCTGCGGCGGAGGAAAGCGGCGTGTTGTGATTGCAGGTGACGGCGGCGGTCTTGGCGCCACGGGCGCGGGCATACTCCACCGCGGCTACGACGTAAGGCGTGCGGCCGCTCGAAGAGAGCCCGATGACCACGTCTTTGCGAGTTGGGCGACGGCGGGCAATATCACGCTGTCCCAACTCGGTTGAATCTTCATTCACTTCCACTGCCGACGCCAGAGCTTTGGGGCCGCCCGCCATGATGTATTGGACGCTTTGCGGAGGGGTAGAAAAGGTCGGCGGACATTCGGAAGAGTCCAGCCCGGCGATGCGGCCGCTGGAGCCGGCGCCCACGTAAATCAGGCGTCCCCCGTCGCGCAGGCTGCGCGCGACCATGTCGATGACCAGAGCGATCTCGGGCAACGACTTCTTCACTGCGGCGGCAATCTTTGAATCTTCGTGGTTGATGATGCGTGCAATTTCGAGGGCAGACTTAGTATCGAAGCCCATCGAGGCTTCGTTAGAACTTTCTGTCGTCAGATCGTGCAGGTCTTGCGGCTGTTCGTTGCTTGTCTCGTTGCCGGCGCCTGTCTCCGTGTGAAGGGTACTTGTCGTGGCCATGTTGGTTTATTCAGCTCCCACTCAACTATATGATTTTATCTCTAACCGGCCATGCTTGGCTCTGAAATTAGGGCATAACGTGCCATCCACGCAAACACTTTTGGGTTATGGCATTTAGCCCGGCCCAATGTTTTGCAGAATGGCGTCATGGAAGGCAGGACGGATAGTACGAATGGCCTGGCTCTGGCGGTGCGGCCAGGTACGATTGGTGAGCAGTACGACCGCGAGCCGGCGTTCGAAGTCGATCCACAGGGAAGTTCCTGCGTAGCCGAGATGGCCGGCAGAGTGGCTACTGAAGAACCTGCCGGAGGACGATGGCTGGGAAGGTGTATCCCAGCCCAGCGCCCGGGAGCTGTCTGCCGGTAGGGCGCGCGTGGTGAAGAGTCGAATCGTCTCCGCCGTGAAGAGCTGCTCGTCGAACAGAGACTGCGCGTAAAGCAGCGGATCCAGTGCATTAGAGAAAAGACCGGCATGGCCGCTTGCTCCCCCAAGTATGAAGCAATTTTCATCCTGGACCTCTCCTTGTATGATGCGGCGGCGAAAGGTCAAGTCCTCTTCGGTGGGAGGGATGGCGGATCGCCATTCCTCTGGTGGCCGGAAACAGGTGCTAGTCATCCCCAGGGGAGAAAAAACCTCGCGTGAACAAAAATCTTCCACGCTCTCCCCGGCAATGATTTCGAGGGCGCGCCCGAGCAGGATGAAGCCGGGGTCGGAGTACTCCGCGCGGCTGCCTGGCGCGGCCTCGAGCGGCAGGCGCAGGCAGGCATGGAGCAGTGCCTCCCGGTCTCGAGCAACGTCGAAGAGGCGAGCGTAGCCGGGCAATCCCGAGCTGTGCGCCAGCAACATGCGTAAGGTCACTTGGCCTCGCGAGCCTTCTCCTTGGGAGAAGGCGGGAAAAATCTGCACCAAAGACTGGTCGAGTGAGAGCTGTCCCCTCTGATACAGCAGCATAGCCATGGAAGTGGTCGCGATCACCTTGGTGACGCTGGCCAGGTCATACATGGTGGAAGCGTTCACCGGCTCGGTTGGTTGCCCGTAGGTAAAGCCGCCGATTCCATCCAGCGCCACCACCTCGCCCCGCGCCAGCACGCCGAAGCACGCCCCGGGAAAAGCCTGTTGCGAAATCCCCTGCTCGAGGACGGAGTAGGCGGCAGCGAATTGTTGGCGCTGCGCGGAAGCGGATGAGGGAATTATGACCTGGGGTGGAGACATAGGTTTGCGTTTCTAAGCCATACGTTTATCTAATGAATGAACGTAAGCGTAAGGCACAGACGTTCCACATCGCTCAAGCGTGGGCTGGTAATCAAGCATGTTAGCTGACCGGCACGCCATGGACGCCCCAATTCGCGACAAATCCCTGGCATGTGCTCCCGAACGCTGTCCCCAGCCGTCTATACTTGTAGCCTGAGGCTGACGGGATGGACGCTCACGGGAAGTTCGCCGTACTCGTGTTGCTAGCTGGCATGGCAGCCGTCCACGGGCTCGGGCAAACGACAGCCGCGACGCCCGCACATGCCGCCGAAACACCATCCCAGACATTCACGGTTCCTGCGGGAACCAAGGTGCTGCTCTCGCTCAAGAGCGGGATCAACACCAAGACCGCGCAGCAGGGAGATGGCGTTTACCTCGTATCGTCGTTTCCTGTGGTGGGCGGCTCGCGGGTGATGATTCCGGTCGGGGTTTACGTGCAAGGTGTGGTGGATCATGTCGTGCGGCCGGGCCGGGTGAAGGGGCGGGCGCAAATTGACCTGCACTTTACCACCATGATTTTCCCTAATGGATCGGTAGTCGAAGTTCCCGGCGTCCTGAATAGCCTGCCTGGATCCGACGGGCCCAAGGTGAAGGACAGTGAAGGCACGGTGGAGCAGGCAGGAAGCAAAGGGCGTGACGTAGGCAACATTGCCAAGGGCGCGGCCATCGGTGCGGGAGCCGGCGTCTTCGGCGGCGCCGAGACGGGAGATGTGGCGAAAAATGTCGGCTACGGTTCGCTCGCCGGCGCGGCTGCAGGCACCCTCTACACCCTCTTCACGCGCGGCAATGATATTGTGATTCCTTCAGGAACATCGGTGGAGATGGTTTTGCAGCGGCCGTTGGTTTTGCAGCAATCGCAACTCGCGGGTAACAATCAGGCCAACGGGCAGGCGCAGATGGTTCCCGCCAGCCAACAGCAACCCATGGGGAAGCAGCGAATTCTGTGTCCCTTCGGCAGCCCGGGCTGCAACTGAACCCTATAGAAGTGAGTGGGAAGATCGATGAACCCGGAAGAAGATAAGAGCGGGCCAGAGCCCGCCGTACTGCAAGAGTCGCTGCCCCAGACGGCGGTGGAGTTGCCGGGACGCAGTTTCTGGCTATGGGGACGCGACATGCTGTTTTCTCTCGCCGTCTCTTTTTTCATCATCACTTTTCTCTATCAGCCGGTACGGGTGGAGGGCACCAGTATGTTGCCTCGCCTGGGAGATCAGGACCGGCTCTTCATTAACAAGTTCGTCTATCACTTCGAGGGAATCCATCGCGGCGATGTGGTGGTTTTCCACTATCCGCGCGATCCGCAGAAGAGCTACATCAAGCGCGTCATTGCAGTGCCGGGCGATGAGCTGCGCATCGATGATGGCCGCACCTACATCAACGGCAGGCTGTTACCTGAGCCTTATGTGCCCAGAAGGTTCCACGACAGCCGGTCACAGGATGCGATGGTGATTCAGCCTGACCAGTATTTCGTCATGGGCGATCATCGCTCGATTTCCAGTGACAGCCGCGACTTTGGACCGGTGCCGAGGGATCTGATCTACGGCAAAGCGTCGTTTGTTTATTGGCCGGCGGAGGACATGGGCGTTATCCACTAAGCACCCCACACTGAGTGCTCCATACCTGTTAAACTTGACTGAATCCACTCTACGGAGAAGCGATGCAGGCAATCCTCGCCCTCGAAGACGGGCGCATCTTCCGCGGTGAGAGCTATGGCGCCAGACGCGAATGTTTTGGCGAAGTGGTTTTCAATACCGCCCTGACGGGCTATCAGGAAATCTTCACCGATCCCTCCTATGCAGGACAGATTGTTGTCCTGACCAATCCGCAAATCGGAAACTACGGAACCAATGCTGCCGACAACGAGGCCAGCCGCCCGTACATCGAGGGTTTGGTCACGCGCGAGTTCTCGCCCATAAGCTCCAATTGGCGCTCGCAGCAAGTGACCGAAGAATATCTCGAGCGCTTTGACGTTCCTGTCATCGCGGAGATCGATACGCGCGCTGTGGTTCGTCATCTGCGTACCCATGGCGCGCTGCGCGGGGTCATTTCATCGCTCGAGACCGATCCTGAAAAGCTCATCCTCAAGGCACGGGGCATCCGCAAGATGGATGGCACCGATCTGGCCAAGGTGGTGAGCACCAAGGCGGCCTACGAGTGGGACTGTAACGACCGGCGAAACTTCAACGGCGATCCCCTGATGCAAGGGGACGAGAGCCTCAAGTTACCTCCACCGGATCTGCATGTAGTCGCTTATGACTTTGGCATCAAGCACAATATCCTGCGCATGCTGGCCCGTGAAGCATGCCGGGTGACGGTGGTGCCGGCGGAAACGTCGGCTGAGGATGTGCTCGCTCTGAAGCCCGACGGGATTTTTCTATCCAACGGACCGGGCGATCCGGAGCCGGTGACCTACGCCCAGGAGAATATCCGCAAGCTTGTTGGACGCAGGCCGATGTTTGGCATTTGCCTGGGGCACCAGTTGATTGGCCTGGCCCTTGGTGGGAAGACGTACAAGCTGAAGTTTGGCCACCACGGCGGCAACCATCCTGTACAACAGACCCAAACGGGCAAAGTAGAGATCACCGCGCACAACCATAATTTTGCTGTCGATCCAGATTCGATCAACCAGAGCGAGGTCGAGCTTACCCACGTCGACCTGAACGACAACACGCTGGAAGGCCTGCGTCATCGCACGCTGCCGCTCTTCAGCGTGCAGTACCATCCCGAGGCCAGCCCGGGCCCCCACGACTCCAACTATCTCTTCAAGGACTTCCGGAAAATGATGGAAGAGTGGAAGGGATGAACATGTTTTCGGTCAGCTTGTGTTCCCTCAGCGGCTAAAGCCGCTCATAGGGCGCAGGTCTTACGGCGGGGCTGAAGCCCCGCCCCTTCAAAACCCGGCGTGGTCCGAGCTTGGCAAAGGTTGTCGGCTCCAAACGAACCTCGCGGGCTTGGGTGCGGAGCAAGATGAGCGGGATGTGGTGTGGTTGAAGGGGACGGGCTTTAGCCCGTCCGTTACAGTATCAAATTGAGTGGCTTTAGCCCCTGAGGGAAATATGCGACCGGCCAGAGAGATAGTCAGGAGAAGCGGAGAGTCGTACTTGTCAGCTCTCAGACTGTTGATCGGCAACCTTTCTTTCGCCATGAGCGGTGGGCAGTATTGATGGAGGAAGTTTTGCAGCACTACCGAGGCAGCTCTTATCAACTTCATGCCTATGTCGTCATGCCAGACCATTTCCATGCGATCCTCTCGCCTCAAGACGGTCTCGAGAGGGCGATGCAGAATATCAAGGGCGGCTTCTCTTTCCGTGCAAGGCAGGCTTTTAGTTGGAAACACGATATCTGGCAGGCGGGGTTTTCCGATCATCGGATTCGAGATGCTGAGGATTGGGATCGTCATGTCGACTACATCCGTCGCAATCCGGTCAAGAGCAAGCTCTGCTCAGCCTCTGAGGATTACCGGTACCTTGCGGTGAATCTGGACCCGATCCCTCAGCGGCTAAAGCCGCTCATTCTAATTAGATCTAACGGCGGGGCTGAAGCCCCGCCCCTTCAGAGCCAGGAAACCGTCCTCCTAGACCAGAAGAAAAAGGCCGCGGCCGTGTCTTCTCCGAGCGCGAATCGAATGGAAAAATAAAATGCCACGCAGGAACGATATAACCAAAATTCTAGTGATCGGGTCGGGTCCGATCGTGATTGGGCAGTCGGCGGAGTTCGATTACTCCGGCACCCAGGCCTGCAAGGCCCTCAAGGCGGAAGGCTATGAGGTGGTGTTGGTGAATTCCAATCCCGCGACCATCATGACCGATCCCGAACTTGCCGACCGCACGTATATCGAGCCCTTGACCCGGGAATACGTGGAAGAGATCATCCGCAAGGAATGCGAGCGAATGCTCGACGCCAATGGCCAACGCATAGGCAAATTTGCCCTGCTGCCTACGGTGGGCGGCCAGACAGCTCTCAATCTGGCTGTCGATCTTTCGGACTCCGGCACTCTCGACAAATACGACGTGGAAATGATCGGCGCCCGCCTCGAAGCCATCAAGAAAGCCGAAGACCGGCTCCTGTTCAAGGACGCCATGGCGCGCATCGGGCTCGATGTCCCGCGCTCTGCGCTGGTCAACAACATTCGCGATGGCGCGGAATTCGCGGCCAAGATCGGCTTCCCGGTCATCATCCGGCCGTCCTTTACCCTGGGCGGCTCAGGCGGCGGCCTGGCCTACAACCGCGAAGAGCTGATGGATATCCTGGCTCGCGGGCTCGATCTTTCTCCGGTGCACGAATGTCTGATCGAAGAGTCGGTGCTGGGCTGGAAAGAGTACGAGCTCGAGGTGATGCGCGATCTCGCCGACAACGTGATCATCATTTGCTCCATCGAGAACATGGACCCCATGGGCGTGCACACCGGCGATTCCATCACCGTGGCGCCGGCCCAGACTCTGACCGATCGGGAGTACCAATCGATGCGCGACGCGGCGATCCGCGTGATGCGCGAAATCGGCGTCGAGACCGGCGGGTCCAACGTGCAGTTCGCCATCAACCCTGCCACCGGCCGGATGACCGTGATTGAGATGAATCCGCGGGTATCGCGATCTTCGGCGCTGGCGTCCAAAGCGACCGGTTTTCCCATCGCCAAAATCGCCGCTAAGCTGGCTGTCGGCTATACGCTCGATGAGATTCCCAACGACATCACACAAAAGACGCCGTCTTGCTTTGAGCCCTCCATCGATTACGTGGTGGTCAAGATTCCCAAGTGGCAATTCGAGAAGTTTCCCGGGGCGGATGAGAACCTGGGGCCGCAGATGAAGTCCGTGGGCGAAGTGATGGCCCTGGGCCGCACCTTCAAAGAAGCGCTGATGAAAGCGCTCCGTTCGCTGGACACGGGCAAGAGCATACGGTCAGAGGTGATTGAGCCGCGGCGGCTGACGCAGCGCCTGGTGACTCCGCAACCGGAGCGGCTGAACTACATCCGCTATGCCTTGCGCACGGGGCTCTCGGTGCGGGAAGTAGCCCGCATGACTTCGATGGATCCGTGGTTTCTCTACCAGATCAAGGAAGTGACGGAGACCATCCAGAAGCTTGCCGAGTATTCCTTGGAAACCATGCCGGCGGATTTTCTGCGCAAGGTTAAGCGCATGGGTATCTCCGATGCCAGGATCGCCGAAGAATGGAATCTTGATGGCCTGGATGGAGCGGCTCCGGTCAGGGAACTGCGGCGGCGCCACGGCGTCCTGCCGGTATTCAAGAAGGTGGACACCTGCGCGGCTGAGTTCGAGAGCGACACGCCTTATCTGTACTCCACCTACGAAGAGGAAGATGAGGCTCCGCCGACGGCGAGACGCAAAGTCATTATTCTGGGCAGCGGACCGAACCGCATCGGGCAGGGCATCGAGTTCGATTACTGCTGCTGCCATGCTGCGTTTGCGCTGCGCGACGACGATTACGAAACCATCATGGTCAACTGCAATCCGGAGACGGTGTCGACCGATTACGACACCAGCGACCGGTTGTACTTCGAACCGCTCACCCTCGAAGATGTCTTAGCCGTGTATGAGCACGAGGCTTCCTCAGGGGCCGACATCGGCATGATCGTGCAATTCGGCGGTCAGACTCCGTTGAATCTCGCCATCGCGCTGAAGGCTGCGGGCATAAAGATCCTGGGCACTTCTCCCGAATCCATCGACCTGGCCGAAGACCGCAAGCGCTTTGGGCGGTTGTTGGAGGACCTGAATATTCCCCAGCCGCCGGGCGCGATGGTGACCACCATTGAAGAAGCGGTAGCGGGCGCGGAGCGCGTCGGCTATCCGGTGCTGGTGCGGCCCTCCTACGTACTGGGCGGCCGGGCGATGGTGATTGCCTATGACGCCGATGCGGTGAGCCGCTACATGAAGGAAGCGGTGGAGTACTCACGGGAACGCCCCGTACTGGTCGACCACTTTCTCGAGGATGCAGTGGAAGTTGACGTGGACGCGTTGTGTGACGGCAGAGATGTGGTGATTGCCGGGATCATGCAGCATATTGAGGAAGCGGGCATTCATTCCGGTGACTCTTCCTGCGTGCTGCCTGCCGCCGATCTGGCGCCTTCCACCCTGGAGACGATTCGCACTTACACGCGCAAGCTGGCACTGGCTCTGAACGTGGTGGGCCTGGTCAATCTGCAGTTCGCGATTCAGCGCAAGTCCGGGGAACAGGATAAGGTCTTCGTCATCGAAGTCAATCCACGCGCTTCCCGCACCGTGCCCTATGTCTCCAAGGCGACCGGAGTGCCGTTGGCCAAAATAGCGTCGCGCTTGATGACCGGGCGTACTTTGCGCGAGCTGATGCCGGAGCAGGTTGCCGAGCGCACGGATCTTGCTACGGGCAGTCACTTTTTCGTCAAGTCGCCGGTCTTTCCCTGGAACAAGTTTCCCGGGGTGGATACGGTATTGGGACCGGAGATGAAGTCCACCGGGGAAGTGATGGGCGTGGCGGATAATTTCGGTGAGGCCTTTGCCAAAGCGCAGCTCTCGGCGGGACAGGTGTTGCCGGTAAAGGGCACGGTCTTTTTCAGCGTGAATGACCGCGACAAGGCCGTAATTGTGGATCTTGCCCGGCAATACGTGGAACTAGGTTTTCACCTGGTGGCCACCCAGGGTACAGCGATTGTGTTGGAGCGGGCCGGCATGGTGGTTGAGCATGTCTACAAGGTCAAGGAGGGCCGGCCGAACGTGGTGGATTTGATCAAGGGTGAGCGGATTCAGTTGATCATCAACACGCCGCACGGCCAGGACACGTTCTTTGACGAGAGGGCCATTCGCCGGGCGGCGGTAACCCAGAGAATCTCCACCATCACGACCATTGCCGCAGCCCGAGCGGCGGCGGAAGGAATCGCCGCCACCCAGCGGCGCCAGATCACCGTCAACGCCCTACAGGAACTGCGCCGGGAACCGGTTGTCGCGCACTAGCAGACTGCGTAAAAAGCTGCTGTCGGGTAGGTCTGGGCTTTGCAGGCTGCGGAAAACACGTTTAACGAAGGGCACGGCTTCAGCCGTGCCGCACCAAGCCCAGCTATGAAGGCCTTAGCTGCGGCTACCGAGGGAAGAACAGATGTCTTTCCTCGCGGTATCCGCTTAGCCCCTGAGGTACGCTTTTCCAAACTTGTACCTGCACGGAATTACCGTGAAAAACCGTACCTCAGCGGCTAAAGCCGCCCCCCCGCAATACATTTACGGCACGACTGAAGCCGTGCCCTTCGTTCAGCTTGTTTCCGCAGCCTTTGCTTTAGTTGCGGATATCGAAGGTTAGTTCTTCCACCAGCCGCTGCTCATCCGCGACCAGGGGCAGCAAGGGCATTCTGGGCCGACCTCCATAATATCCATTTAGATCCAGGGCGTACTTTACGCCCGGAATCCCCATCTTGCCGCAAACCTCGATGCCTGCCCGCACAATGCGCCGCTGCTTATCCGCCGCCAGCACCGCGTCGTTCTCCTTCCATGCGGTGTAGACCTCCTGGCAGGCTTGTGGGGCAAAGGTTGCCAGGGCCAGCACACCGCCGGTGGCTCCCGCTTCCAGCGAAGGGTAGAGTGTTTGGGCAGAGCCGCAGAGCAGTTGAAATCCAACTTCCCGGGTCCGTGTCTTGAGCGCCGGCTTGGGCGGCTTCACCGCCAGGGCTGTCGTGCCCGAACCAAGCTGGTCAGCAGCCACAAAAGTGGCAGGGCTCTCGGCCAGCTCTTCGGAAGATCGCAACATGCGCGAAGTC
>CAWAUX010000010.1:0-1360925 GCA_963785315.1 uncultured Acidobacteriaceae bacterium
TTCGGACCAAGGGCCAGTTTGTAGGTCTTCCCTGCCTCGTACAGTCCGATGAGCTCAATGTTACTGCCCAACAGGGGTGGAAGTTTAGCGAGCTCGCGGATATACCCAAGTTGTCCCAGGAAATATTGATTCGTGTACAACTCGTTCGTATTCCAGGCGACCAGGCGTTGCGAGCCACCGAGCGAGAATGCGGGTATCCCGGCTTTGTAACCATAACTACTTCCTCCGGAAGCGCCGAAAAACACCGAAGAAGGCTCGCTCAGACGGAAGAAGCTTTGCGATTGGACCTCAGAGAGTGGAAACGGTCCCGGAGCCGCTGGATTGGTGTTGTAGCCCTTGGTGTACATGAGAAGACTTTGACCGGAGCGGGGGATCACCGGCGTTATCCAGCGTGTTCAGCTGATACTGCAGTCTGGCGTCCCCGGTTGCTCCTGAGACCGTGGGCAAAACAGCCGCGTTCCCGATCTGGGGGGAAAGCTTTTCATACCCGCCTTCGTATCCCAATCTCAATTCTCCCGTGGTTCCAAATCCGTAGCCCACATCCATGCCGCCAAGGACCTGCCGTGTCCGGTAGGTTGCGGTCTCCGTATCGCCGTTGTAGACGTAGTCCTGCTGAGCTGTTTGCGCCTCCGCGCGGAGCAACAAACCAATTGCTGGTCGGCGTAAATGGATGGTAGTACTCGCTATCGAGGAGATATTGCGAGCCGATGATGACATCGCTGCGCAACTCCGACCGGTAGCTGCCGAAATCCAGAAATGTGATGCGTGCTCCCATACTGAAAAGCACGTTGTTGTAGTCGGAACCATCGATGAGAAGAATGGGACGCACGATGGGTGGCGCGTATGGCTTCGGCTCCGTTGAATCTGCAGTCCCTGCTTCCCATGCTTTTCAACCATCGAATAACCGACGTTTGCGAAGCGGCCCTGGCCCTGGAGTCTCAACATCTGCGCATCCAAGGTCGCGGTGTCTACTGGCTTGCCAACGTCTGCGGACAGTCTCTTCTCGATCGAATCGGCCAACTCCTTGCCGGTGCCGGCAACCTGGACAAACTCGGGGATCGGTGTCGTTTTCTTCCGCGCATTCCGTTCAGCAAGATATTGTCTGCCACTCCGCTTCGCTCACTGAAAAGGCAATGAGCACCTTCGCCTTCGCAGCAGCGGCATCATATCCCGCCTTGATGATTGCGTCGGCGGCGCCATAATCCAGGGCGTTGTACTTCTGCAGCGGCACGGTTACCAGCAGATCCGCCTGCTCCATGGAGCGAAGTTCGTTGGCCGCGATCATGACGGAGATAGATTCACCCAGCACGGCGAAGCTGGAAAGGGGCGCCGTTGGGCTGAGTGGCTGCGTTTCCAGATGGATGCCAAGGACTATGTCGGCCCCCATCTCTTTGGCGACGTCGATGGGAATGTTGTTGAGCAAGCCGCCGTCTGCGTAGATGTGATCGCCGGTCCGGACCGGGGTGAAGATGCCCGGTAGAGACATCGTCGATCGCAATGCCAGCGCCAGGGGGCCGCTGCGGAAGACGTGGGGCTTGCCGGAAACGAGGTCGGTCGCCACACAGGCAAATGGGATGGGGAGATCGTTGAAGCTCTTGAGTTCGGAATACGGAAGGGCAACCCGGTCAAGGATCAGCGAGACCTGCTGACCGAATTGAAGCCCCCGGGAAACTGCAGGCCCTTGGCGCAGGCCGAATTCGAGACTGTTCGGTACTTCATGAGCGTCTTGCTTGCGCCGAAACGAGAGGTCCTGGAAAGGTGTCTGGCCTCTCAGTACCTCGTTCCAGTTGATCCCGTTGGTGATCTCCCTGACCTCCGCGGGAGATCTTCCAGTAGCGTAGATCCCTCCAACCAAGCCTCCCATGCTGGTACCGGCAACATAGCTCACCGGAATACGGTGTTCTTCCATCCACTGGAGAACTCCGATATGAGCGAGGCCTAAAGCACCGCCACCCTCGAGCACAATACCAAGCTTTGGGCGCCCGGTCGGAGCCGGCTTTGGCGCCTCTTGGGGAGTGCTAACACTGGTAGACAACAAGATGCAGGATAGAAGCAATGATTGTGCGGCTCGGAGTTTCATGGTTGCCCCTGGACGTGCTGTCATAACCGGCGTATCAGACCTTGTAAGAAACGGGGACAAGACGCCTCCCGGCGACCGGGGAAACTCAAGCCTCACAATGGATCATGATTACCCCACAGTATTCAGGCAAAACAGAGCAACGGGTACTGTCAAATTTAGTAGCTGGGGGGCCAAAAGTTGCCAGCGTGTCTGTTTGTTCCACGAACGTTTCGCTCCGCAACAGCCACTAGCAATGATGCTAGTTGTCCGGCGGAAAGAAACTGGATAGCTTTAGGCCTTATTTCGTTTCTTGAGGAGTTCTTATGCGCAAGACCGCAGTGCCCCTTGCTGCCGCCGTGTTCATGGTCGCATCGACATTCAACCTGCAAGCCGCCACCGTGGCGGGGGTGAATCTGCCGGACACAACCACCGCTGGCGACAAAACACTGGTCCTGAATGGACTGGGATTGCGCACGGAGTTCATGGTGAAGGTGTATGTCGCCGGGCTCTACCTTGAGCCTAAGTCGACTGATGCCGGCGGTATCATCAAGGCCGACGCACCCAAAAAGATCGTAATGCAGTTCCTGCACGACGCCAGCAAGAAGCAGATGACGGATGCTTTCGACCAGTCCTTCAAGGACAATGCTCCCGACGCCGAGACGACGATCAAGACCGATACCGATAAGTTTCTCGCCGCCCTGGAGCCGGTCAAGGTGGGCGAACAGATGGTCTTCACCTATGTCCCGGGCACGGGCACGACCTTCGCCATCAACGGCAAAGACAAATTAACTATTGCCGGTCCAGCCTTCGGGCAGGCGATCTTCTCCGTGTGGCTCGGCCCCAAGCCTCCCACTTCCAGCCTGAAAAAGGGCATGCTCGGCCAGTAGCCAGGAGAATGGGCGGGGAGAATCTCCCCGCCCTCATCCCCGAAACACGTCACGGTTGGAACTAAACCGGCTGATAGTTTGAGTTCTGAGTTACCACGGTTAACTGCTTGCTGACACCGTCGATCTGCGTGCCGGTCACGTGGTTTGTGCCGTCCGGCAACTTGGCGAACTGTGCCGCGATGGTCACTGCATCCGAAGGGTCGCTGAGGTAACTCGCAACCTTGATGCTCTGAATGGCCTTCTGTTGCCGGCCGAAGGTAAGGGTTACCGAATCACCCGGCTTGATGTAGTTTTTGATCACCAGCGTGATTTCCCCTTCCCCTCCGCCCGACTGCAGCGAAACGTTGCCCGCCTGGTAGGCGGCTTGCAGTCTCTCAGGATCGGGCTGCGTATATTGCTTCGCCAGAGCCGCGATCTGACTCACCGTAGTCCTGGAACTCGGCCGTCTTCTTTTCGACTACATGCTGTTTGAGCCTGCCCCCACTGGGTGGTGGGGCTTGCGAGCCGCCGATCTGGGTCTTCTGCTGCTGACCGTCAGGTCCCACGCTGACCTGGTAAACTTGTTGCTTCTTGACATCGCCCTTAATGCTTGTGGTCTGCTGTTCCTGCCAGGTGTAATGAGCGAGCGCTTGCTTGTTGGCCGCCATAGCCGTTTTAATTTCGGCTAGCTTCTGTTGTACTTCCGGGTTCTGCGCATGGACTGGCAAAGTGGAAAAAAACAGTGCCGCGACAGCGGTTACTATCGAGCCGCGTGTGAGTCGGTTTTTCATATATCTCCTCTTTTTGAAAACTGTGGCAACCGGGTCATGGCTGAACAATGGTCCAACTGGAATCGGGGTTGAATTCGGTGATTGCGGCGGCTGCCTCCGCAGTGTTCTTCCCCAGGTCCTTCTGGACCAGCACGCCATCCTGGCTCATCATGAACGTCATCACACCGGAATTGCCGATACTCAGCCGGATAGGCGACGAAGGCGAACCCGCCCACCATCTTGCCGTTGACCACGTAGTCCCTGGCGCCGCCGGGTGCGTTACTGCCTTGCTTAGTCAGCATACGGAAGTAGTATCCGTGGAATGGCTGGTGCGCGGCAGGCTTTGCGCTATACCCTTCGGCGGTTGCATACGCCAACAACGGCCCAAGGGGGCTTTTGGGTTGACCATCCGGCGACTCCCAGTACAAACCGTCCTGCGTGCCAGGGTCACTGATGAACTTCAATGCGTATTGCTTGGTACCGCCCTCCACCCGCGAATAGTAGTCGGCCTGAGCATCACCGAGCGCATCAAAAATGTTGATCACCGCCAGCTCGTTGCGGCCAATGCGGCGCCGCACAATCTCATCTTTCCCTGCGGCCGTGTCGAAAAACCACTGGCCGGCGTCATTCTTTTTCAGCGGGATGGGGAAGGGAAAATTATCAGCCCCGATCAGAAGGATCTGGCTCCCATCAGGCATCTTGCGCCACCGGTGCATTTGCCCGTAACCGGCGACAAATGCGCCGGCAATCGCCTTTGTCTTGCACTGGGTCCCCGGAGGTAATGACGTCCTTCGAATCAGGCCCGAAAATTGCCAGCACCGGATTGATGTCTCCCGTTTTCACTGCGGTCAACAGAGCATTGCCTGCGTCCTCGGGTGAGGCAAACGTTGGTTGCGAAGGTTTCGCGGTCTCATTGTTGCAACCGGCAAACAAAACCATGAGAGCTAGCAGCATCAACCAAGAGGTAAACGAGATTCTGCGGGCCGCGTGTGACATACTCATTCTCCAAACCTTCGAATTGTCGGAAACTTCAAGACCTTCGCCCATCCAGGTTGTCATCTCTTCATCTGCGCCAACCACCACCACCGCCCCCGCTGTATGAGCCGCGAGCACTGGACTCCCTGGACGCCCAACCTCCGCCACCGCTATTGAAAGCCGATGATCCGCCGCTCTTTTCCTGCCCTCCCCAGCCGCTGGAAGTGCTCTTGGGAGCAGTTGAGCCTGAGTAGCTGGATGAGTTGTATTTCTGATTCGTGTTCGAGCTTGAGCCCTTCCAGCCGCTCCCAGTGTTGGAGTAGGTGTTCCCATTCGCTGCCGCATACTTGTTGCCATTCGCGGTCTCACCGTAAGCGGCGCTGTTGCCGTTCGTACCCGACGCGCCATAAGCCTTGGCGCCGGTAGAGGAGGTCATCGAGGCTGTGGTTCCATTAGCGTTCGTATTGTGCTGCGAGTAGGCAGTATTCCCGTTCTTCGAGTAGGTCGAGGCGCCCGAATTCCCATAGGCATTGGAGTTCTGCACCGTGGATGCGGAGGCACCGGTTTTATTGTTGTAGGCGCTCCCGGCGCTTGTCGTCCCGTACGCATTGGAGACGGATCCTCCCTGCGCATACGTCCCGGTACGCGGGTTGTACGCCTGGCCGGCGCTAGCGCTGCCGTAACCGTTTGAGACCGTACCTCCGCGTGCGTAAGTCCCGGTGGCCGAATTGTAGCCGGTACTGTAGTGTGCGGAGCCGTAGGGGCCATACGCCGAGGTAGTGGTGCCGTGCCAGGCAGTGTTTCCGTAATACGCCCCGCCGTGGTACACCACCGTGGTGCTGCCGTGCCAGCCACAGTTCCAGTAGCTATAGCCCCAACCGCAGCACCCACCGCTCATCATTGCCCCAACCGCGATGCCAACCCCAAACGCGACCACTGCGGTGGTAACTACCGCTGCAGTACTGTACCCGGGAGTCACATAAGGATAGCCATAAACCACCGCTGGATTGTACTGAGGGACATAGACTACTTGCGGACTGGCAGACTGAATCACGATCACCTGCGGCGATTGCTGTACCACCTTGATCTGCGCGCCGGACGTCAGATTTCCGGCAGCGTATGCCTTCGCCCGCAACACCTGCACCGCCGACATCACTGCAGGGCCCTGCGTGGAATATGCTTCCCCCAGCGCTGAAGTCCAACTGAGGTTCTTGGCCATGTTGTCAAGCACCGAGGGAAATTGAGTCATGGCTTTCACGGCCGGATCCCACGGCTGCGGATCCACGGCGTACATGAGAGGCGAGCCCGTGAGACTGCTGTTTTGGTGAAGGAAGTTGTTGGCGGCAGAGATCTGGTCCGGAAAGCTGGCCGCCCCAAGAATCTGGGCCACCAGGGAGTCTGGATACAACGCGATGGGGGCCACCAGTCCTTGCAGTTCTTCCGCAGTCAGCGGCGCGCCTTGTCCCGAATACCCCGTTTGCTGTGCGCCCACTTCGAGCGGCGCAGTAGTGATGACCAGTAGGAAAGATAGAGTCGTTGCCAAAAGCTGTTTCACGTAATTCGCGGTCATGTTGTTCTCTCCATGCACGAGCAGATTAATCTAGGGCGGCACGGGTGCAGTCCGGATGGGCGAAGTGACCATGGTCAGCCGGCCCGCTTAGCCGGCCGCATCTCTCCAGACCAAGAACTCAACCACCGAGGGCATACAGGATTTTCCCAGTTGAACTAGCCTACCTAGGGTTCTTTTAAGACGTAACTGTCACTTGTGACAGGTGGGAGCCCCCCATCTATGCGGGGCACAGAGCGCTTTAGCGCTCTGTGAAAGAGTCTCGGCTCCGATCACGCGCTTTAGCGCCGTCAATACTAAAACCCTGTCAGTATTTGCCTAAGGGAACCGCAGGAGAGAAACCAGCCACTCCCCAGGCAGTGGACGAACCCGCTGCTTCCAGCATCGGTGGATAGCAATACGATTACGCGGGTGTCATGTGGCGCTTGATTGCGTATTCAAGCAGTTCCGCGTTGGTTTTGACGTTCAACGTCTCCATCATCCGATACTTGTGAAAGGCGACTGTGCCGGGTTTTATGTCGATAATATTGGCCACTTCTTTCATCGACATTCCTTCCGCCAGTAGCTGCAGAATTTCACTTTGCCTCTTCGTGATGTGTTTCTCTTCGCTGAAATTTTCTCCTTGATTCAGCAGGTACATCACCGTTTCCTTGGCGATCAGCGGAGAGAGGTAAGATGCCCCCTGGTTGACCTTACGGATAGCAAGCACCAGCTCGTCGCCGGCCGATTGCTTAAGAACGTAGGCGGATGCGCCGCGGCGGAACGCTTCGGCCGCTACATCGGCCTCCATGGTCATCGTCAGGAAAACCAGCTTTACCCCTGGGAGTTTCTGCTTCACCTGGCTTCCAGCGTCAAGGCCATTCAGGTGCGGCATATAGATATCGAGGATGATGATGTCTGGCTTGAGTTCCGCGGCGGCTGCGATCAAACGGCGGCCATCGGTCACCACCCCAACCACTTGAAACTCAGGCTCGAGTAGACTCTTGCAGGCGTCCGCCAGCAGTTGATGATCATCGGCAATCAAAATGCGTGCTGCGGGTTTCTGTTCTCTCACCGGGGGTTCTCCTGAAACTTGATCTTTGAACATGGCCCGTGGGAACGAGGGAGAATCTGTGGATGAGATTCGCGCCCTGACTAGTTGCATCGTGATGCCTTCGTTCTATCTCGGGCATTAAAAAACATCACAGCCTGAAGACAGCTCAACACAAGACCTGTGGTGGTATGCAAGCGCAATATTACGTCACTTTCCACAATCGCGGCGAAGTTTTTTAGCTCCTTAGCCTATTTACTGAGGCCTTTCCGCCAAATCCACGCAAATAATGCACTTTTCAAGCCAGGCTAAAAAGTGGGCCATGTGAGCTGAAAAACGATGGCTTTCCTGGCCGATGCCGGATAAATTCCGTTCCAGACTGTCACGGTACGTGGATCTCTGCAGAAAGACGCGCCCGCAGAACAAAGACAGGCACGTCGTATCGCCCGTGGACTACCGGCGTTAGCATCTTCGCCCTTGCCAGGGAGTCTAGCACTTCTCCAGTGACTAAACCGTAAATTTTGCCAATTCCGCTCGCATGATCGGGCAACTATGCTCCAACTGTGGGACAGTCCTTTGTCTTGTTCCAGATTCCACGCGCAGTATGGCGAGCGGTCACCTGGCGACCGGCAAAGGGCGAGGAGGAATTCCATGGAATCAGCAACAAGCGACCGGATATACCTGTGGTCAATAAGGTTTGGCGCCGTCCTGCTTATAGCAATGGCGATTGTAGCAGTTGGGAATGCCCAACGGTCCTCTGCTGGTCAAAAGGGAATGAAAGGGCAGACTATTCAGGAAGTACTCTAACCGAACCAGGGAGGGCACTCTTGGGAGTTAAAGCCACTGTGCCTGGAAGCACGTAGACTAGTCGGGAGTTGAACTCGCCCCAATTGCCATGCTGCCCCGGCCCGGGCAATGGCCATTGGTTGACGATATGAAGCAGGGGTTAAATGTACATGATTCGCCTAACCAACTTTCCGGTCGTTGTCCTTGTTGTGTCCTTTCTTCTGCTCCTCCTGGCAGGGTCGATCGGCACTTCGTTTCGCAAAAGAAAACACTTATCGGATGACGCCGTCGGCGCCGATGCGGGCCTTGTGCTCGGTGCTACGCTGACCATCCTTGGGCTCATCATCGGATTCACCTTTTCGATGGCTATCAACCGATACGAGCAGCGCAAGAACTACGAGGAAGCGGAGGCGAACGCTATTGGGACGGAATACGTCCGGGCGGATCTGTTACCTGCCGCCGATGCGCAGAAAGTGCGTGTCTTGCTGGCGAACTATACCGATCAGCGGATATTGTTTTATAGGGCCAGCTATGGGCAACGGCTAAACCGCATAAATGCCGATACCGCTCAAGTGCAAACGGAATTGTGGACCGCGGTCGCGAGGTTAGGCACCGCGCAGCAAACGCCCATCATTGCACTCGTCGTTTCAGGCATGAACGATGTGTTGAATTCTCAGGGATATACACAGGCCGCCTGGTGGAACCGTATCCCACCTTCAGCGTGGATCCTCATGTTTATGATCGGTATCTGCTGCAACCTGCTGATTGGTTATTGCATTCGCCGTACGGGTATGGAATTCGTCGTGTTCCTGGTTTTGACCCTGGTGGTGTCGATTTCCTTCTTTCTTATAGCCGACATCGATAGCCCGCGCGGAGGCATCATTCGGGTGGAGCCGCAAAACCTTCTGAGCCTCGCTCAGTCGCTTCATCCGCAGTAGGCCCCCAGGCTCAACCTGCTTGGGGGTTCTGTGGTGTAAAAGATTCAACCCGCCTCTGCTAGTTTTACTAGTATTCAAACTCTCTTGCCTCTTTAAAAATCAATGTACCGACGCGGAGAAAACTCCCACTGCCCCTTTTAGGGGATGCATTGCCTCCTCGCGTCCAATCTGTCGACTATCGCGATTGGAACAAGCACAGTGGCCCCTGTGGCCGCAGAACATTTCGTGAAAAGGAACCGTATGAAGAAGATAGCGCTCGTCGTCAGCTTACTCGGGTGGTGCCATGCATTTGCGGTTGCTCAAGGTCAGTCCGCAACTCAGCCCTCGGTAATCAATATCAATATCAGCGTCTCTCGAACGGTTCAGGCTGTAAGTTACCCCAACAACACATCCAGCACCATCGACTTTACCGGCACCCCGTTACTGCCGTTCGCAAAGGGTCAGGCGAAGGTGGAAAACAAGAAAGGCGTCATTACCATCCAGGCCGAGCTGCAGAAAATGTCGCCCGCCAACACGCTGGGCGCGGAATTCCTGACCTACGTACTCTGGGCGATCACTCCGGAAGGGCGCGCTCGTAACCTTGGAGAGTTTCAACTCAATGGCGACAAGAGCAAACTCGCGGTAACGACACAACTGCCAAATTTTGCCATGATCATCACTGCCGAGCCCTATTTTGCCGTGTCCTACGCGAGTGAAGAGGTCGTGTTGCAGGGGGTTCCAGGCAGCGACACCAAGGGTCAGATTACTCCGGTAGTGGCCCAGCTCTTGAGCCGCAGCACCTACCACGAAAACCAGCTTCAGCCTCTCACCATCGACCCCAAAGTTCCGCTGATCGTATATGAGGCTCAGAACGCTCTGCGCATCGCAAAACTGCAAGGCGCTGAAAAGTATGCCCCGAGCGCCTGGGCGAGTGCACAGCAGTCGCAGGCACAGATGGAAGATTATATTGCCAGAAAGCAGAAGAACCCGATTTTGACGGCTGCGCGAAGTACTACGCAGCAGGCAGAGGACGCACGTTCCATCGCGGTAAAAGCAGAGGCAGAAGAGAAAGTAGCGCAAGCCAAACAGGCGGAAGCAGAGAGAGTTGCCGCGGCAGCTCAACGCGAAGCCGAGTTGAAGGCACAGCAGGCGGCCGATGCTCAGCGGAGCGCGGAGGCAGAGGCACTTGCAGCCAAGGAGGCACAGGCCCGAGCTGAGGCGGAGGCGGCCAAGAAGCAAGCCGACGAAGCTGCCCAAAAGTCAGCCGCGGAAGCTGCCCAGGCAATCGCAGCGCAGCGCCAGCTTCGCGCGCAACTCCTCGCCCAGTTGAACGCGGTGCTGCAGACCGTGGATACTCCGCGTGGACTGGTGGTTACGATGGCCGATGTACTCTTCGCCTCCGGCAAGTACGAGCTCTCCCAGCCCGCAAGCTTGGCTCTGGCCAAGATGTCGGGGGTGATTCTGGCTCACCCTGGTTTGACGCTGAACATTGCCGGCTACACCGACAGTACCGGCGGTGACCAATTCAATCTGAAGCTCTCCGGGCAGCGCGCGGACGCGGTGCGTACCTTCCTGGTGCAGCAGGGACTGAACCCTGCTTCGGTTACTTCCATGGGGATGGGCCCTGCTGACCCAGTAGCCAGCAATGATACAGCCGTAGGCAGGCAACAAAACCGAAGGGTTGAGATCGTTGTCTCCGGCGAGGCGATTGGCTCCAGTGCCGGCAACTAGACATAGAAGCGGAAGCCTTCCGGAAACTCCCCATCGACGTTCGCTAACCATCAAGTCACTGAATGATCGCACGGAGTTTTGATCAATGCATTTTCGCGCTGGTTTCCAAAAACGCGTCCTGGGAATCCTCGGACTTCTTGCGGCTGCCGTAACGCTCGTGCCTGGGCCTGCCTATGCTGCACCCCAGACCGGCGCGGGGAGTTTGCCGCTAAATTTCGAGCGCCATACCGATGACCTGGACGCCATGGTCAAGCGAGGCACTATTCGCGCGCTCGTCCTATACAGCCGTTCCGGTTTCTTCTACGTGAATGGTCGCCCGCAGGGCATCTACTACGAGGCGCTTCGGGCTTTCGAGCAATCGGTGAATGAGAAATTCCACACCGGCAAGCGGCCTGTCCAAGTCACCTTCATTCCCGTCCGCCCCGATCAGGTGGAAAAGGCTTTGACTGAAGGCGTTGGTGACCTGATCGCCTACGCGTTGACGGTAACGCCTCAGCGTGAGCAGCGGGTTGCGTTTTCCCCGATAGAAACAGATGTGAAACAGATCGTTGTGACGGGAAAGGGCTTCGGCCCCGTCGCTTCCCTGCAGGACCTCAGCGGAAAGAAAATATTCGTCAACCCACTCACCACCTATCCCGCGAATCTAGCAAAGGTAAACGACTCATTAAGGAAGCAGGGCAAGCCACCCATTCTGGTTGAGAGTGCCGACAAGAACCTGTTGGACGAAGATCTGCTGGAGATGGTGAACGCGGGCATCATCCCTGCAACCGTCACCATTACCGATCGCGCTAAACTTTGGTCCGCCGTACTTCCTGACATAACTCCCCAACCCAATCTCGTCATCGCCGATGAAGGGACTTTGGCATGGGCGATGCGCAAGAACAATCCCAAGCTCAAAGCAGTAGTCGATGAGTTCACCAGGAGCCACATGGCTGGAACCTCGTTCGGCAACACCCTTATGAGGCGGTATTTGCAAAACACGAAATGGGTTACGGATCCGACTACGAAGGCGCAACTGGATGCCTTCAACCAGAACGTTGTCTTTTTCAAGAAATACGCATCCCAGTATGACTTCGACTACCTGCTCGTCGTTGCCCAGGGCTACCAGGAGTCCATGCTCAACCAGCAGGCGAGACATGGGGGAGCGGTCGGGATCATGCAGGTCAAGCCGGCAATAGCCGCGGCGGCGCCCATTAGCATCCCCGATGTGGGGACTGCCGAGAACAATATCCATGCAGGCGTAAAGCTCCTGCATACCATCTCAGATACCTATTTCAACGATCCGAAGATTGACCCAATGAATCGCTTGCTGCTCACTTTCGCCGCGTACAACGCGGGCCCCACTCGCATTGCGGCGCTCCGCAAGCAGGCCCCCGCCAGGGGTCTGGATCCCGATAAGTGGTTCGGAAACGTCGAACTACTGGTTTCTCAGAGCGTGGGTCAGGTGACAGTCCAGTATGTGAGTAATATCTACAAGTATTACGTCGCGTACAAGCTTGTATTGCAGCAGGGCCAATCCCTCTAGCAGCGGAAAGCCACTCGGGATGCAATCCTGGGGTAATTGTCATTGCGAGGAATCGCGCTCCGCTCAGAGGTTGTGACTTTTATGGTTTGTTCATTGTCAATAACCGTTGGGTGCCCCATTCAAGCCCGGTTTGGCTTGAGTGGGATACCACAAAACTCGACTCACCTTTTTTGTCATTCTGCCTGCACCGGCTTGCCGTGGGAGCGCGCAGCCGAGAGATCTGCGGTGCGCCCCGGCTCCCGCACAAAGGTCTCTGTTCCGTTAGTTCTCCCACAAAATCGTCATCCTGAGCGAAGCGCCTCACAAATTAATCGCGTGACACAGCACTCGGTGCGCGTAGTCGAAGGACCTCGGCCGAGCTTGTTTTGCCCATGCTGCTGCGAGCTTTTCAACCACCGACGCACGACAACAGGATCTGCCGCGATTTCATGCACTGTAATCTTCCTTCCCGACTCTGTGAAAAGTTCTGGAACTCGGGAATGATCGTGCGCATGAGGTTGAGCTTCTTTGCGCGCCGCCGGTCTTTGGATTGTTTTTCCCTAGCGATGGTCCCAGGGAAAGACCGTGACCCGCCCGGTGGGGCTCGGCGGTTGAAAAGCTCCGAACAGCGTGGGCAAAACAAGCTCGGCCGAGGTCCTTCGACTACGCGCCACTAGCGCTGTGTTAAGCAATCAATCTGCGAGGCGCTTCGCTCAGGATGACGATTCTGTGGGAGAACTAAGAAGGGAGACCTTTGTGCGGGAGCCGGGGCGCACCGCAGATCCCTGCGCTCCCCCGGATTTCCTGTTGAGGTTGGTGACGCTGATGCACTTCATGCGCCTTTCTTTACCTGTCAGTTCTCACGCAAACAAAAAAGCCCGCCATCCTCCCAGTGGAATGGCGGGCTGTTAAAGGAAAACCTATAGAGACGGCGGCTGCTTGCCGTATTTATAAATGAGCGTGAGAGCGATTCCGCTTGTGTGGATGTCAATGATGTTTTGATTGGTGTTTCGGTAATTCACGTCCAGGTACCGGTAGCCGATACCTATTCCCCACTTCGGCTTTATCTGATAGTTGGCGAAGCTGGCAACCTGGTAGTCCACATTGGCGCCACCACCGCCGGCGTCGCCGGTCACAAAGACTGCGATCTTTGGTGAAAAAGGTACGATTATGTTCGCTCCCCCGACGACGTCAGCCCAACCTTGCGAGGTCCCCACACTGAAGTTCGGCGGGACCGGGGGCTGCAGTTGAAGGTTTTCGCTCACATACCAGCCGCGAACACCTGCCGTAGCGCGGATCTGCATCATCTTGCCATTCAAAACCAGGTAGTTCACTTTCTGAGTAAAGATGCCCTCTTTGAGTGTCGCCTTAGCGGAGTAGCCAGGTAACCGGATGAATGCTTTGTCATCGGATAGCTTCACCCAGACAAAATCGACGGGAAGGCTCCATCGTTTGTACTGTGGTTCGAAAGACCCCATAAGGCCGATATTGAAATGGCTCAGCACGTCCCCAGGACTTACCGCAACCTTGGTACTGTAACCCTTGCCCCCGACGGTTCCAGATACTCCCGGAAACCAGAGATACGACAGGCTCACAAAATGCCACTTATCATCTGTAGGAGAGGCAGAGGCTGTACTGTTTGATGCCACTGCGTTATTGGCCGGTGTTTGAAGCTGGGCATTCTCTACCGGCTGCTGCTGCTCTTGCGCCCTCAAGATCGTAGAGAAAGACAAAGCTAATATCGCCCCAAGGGCTATGCGTTCACATGCTGTCCGGTAACCCATACCACACCTCATATTCGTGGGATCTGGCACAACCTTATCAATCGCACCGAAACCGGTGAACTGGCAGAAGTGACAGGACGCTGTTTTTTTGGGATTGCGGAGTAGATAAGAAAGTCACAAAAACGGGCACACACCTCCGAGGAGGTGTGTGCCACGATCGTTGGTTATTCGCCCGTAGCTGCTTGCGACTTGTGCGCAATGATATACAAGCGAATGTATCCTGCCGCAGCGCGGAAACTCACTTGATCCTTTTTATCGTCCATCAGCGGCAATAGCTTATCTATCAAGGCCGGATCGTTGTGCATCGCGACCACATGGACGGCAGCCGCACGAGTTGCCCACTCTTTGTCTTGCAGCGCTCCCTCGAGTGCGGTCCAAACGACGGGATCGTTCTTATCTTTAGCGAGTGAGAATATTACGGAGGATGAAGCCATCGAAGCTGGATCCGCCGACAACCCGACGGCCGATTCCATGCCCGACCCCAGACCCGGTAACGCAAATTGATTGGCCACGATTCCAAGAAAGGTGGTAGTCGGAGTATGTGTCATTCGCACCAACGACCGCTTCTCGCTGCTCATGAAACTGGAGGTGGTCTTTTGCTTCCCCTCCAGGGCGTCCAGCAGAAAAGCCTTCCCATCCGGCTGCTTCAGACCATAGAGCGCCAGCGCGGCTGCCAACTCCACCTCAGGCACCGGATCCTTGAGCGCTTTTTGCAGAGCTGGGACCACTGCTGGATTATTGAAACTGCCCAGGGTGGAAATGATTGTTTCCCGAGTCGGCACATCCTTATCAGTTTCCAACATGGAATAGAGCTTCGTTAAGACCTCCGAGCGATCGCCAATAAGGCTGGCTGACATAACAGCCAGTGAACGCGTGTCGGGATTACCACTCCCCACGCCCTTCAACAAAATGTCCTTCGCCTTTTGTACATTCGGATCGCTTGCACCCGTCTGGCCTGGGGCTGTGGGACCGCAAAACAACACGATCGCCAGGGCGGCGACCAGGGAATTCATCCTAGACTTGTGAGATCCAATCATCTTAATAGCCTCTCTTTAGCAAAGGCTATCAACTTGCTTGTCCGCCGCAAACTAGTAGAACTCGTAGTATTGCCACTGAAATATCTGATCAGGGGTAACTCCGAGGCTGAAGTCGGCCAAGGAACGACGAATGATCCCTGCAGTATAATTCGAGATCCCGACCAGGCACTATTTCCGGCTCCCCGCTAGCACATTTGCTACTTACCTCGCAGTCGAAAACCCTGAATACTTCGCCATACGGCCGCTCAGTCGGCCTCAAAATAGAAGATAGGTGCCTCTCCTATATGACAAAACGCCGTCCCCCAGCAGCATCAGGTTTCGACGCGAGGCTTCTTACGGAAGACCCTGAGTCGCGGCGCGCCTTTCGCACCCGCTGGCTCGCTCTGCTGCTTCTCTTGCTCTTCTGCAGGATTGGGAGCGCTGAAAGCACGCAAGAGACGGAGTTTCTGCCGGAAGTCGACACGTTCCTAAAGCTCAAGCCGGATATACGGGTCAGCTTCATGGCCAAGGATACGAGAGAAGGGGGGGACTCCACCCAGGCCTCGATCGGCCCCAGCGTGGACTTTTACCTGAAACCTCTCATCAAGCTCAAGAAGATTACCGCTTTCGACCTCAACGATGCCAAATCACGGCCACTTGTGCTGACAGCCGGGTACAATTTTCTTGCCGCTCCCAATTCGCCCTCGACCAATCGCGTTATCGTCTCGGTAACATCTCACCTTCCGGTAAAAGCCGATCTGCTGTTCACCGACAGAAACCGGGCCGATCTTGAATGGAGCAACGGAACCTTTACCTGGCGCTATCGCAACAAACCGTCCTTCCAACGCACGTTCGCAATTCACTCTTACCATCTCATGCCCTATGCCAGCGCCGAATTTTATTACGAAAGCCAGTACAGCAAGTTCAGTACCACCGAACTCTACGCCGGCACCAACCTCCCCTTGGGAAAACACCTCGAGTTCGATCCCTACTATGAGCACCAGAACAACACCGGCAAGAAACCCAATAAGCAGGTGAATGCCGTGGGCCTGACGTTGAATCTCTATTTCTCAAGAGAAGGGCATTGAATCTCCGCACTGAGCCGCGGCGGGATCATCGGTGTTCAGGGCGTCATCCGGATTAAAGCGTCGCGCAGGGGCAAAGACGAAATCTTCATGACCCCGCTGAACGGCGTATACATGGCCATGATGACAAACACTGCGCCCGAAACGGCGACTGCGCAGACCATTAGCGTCACGAATACTGTGCTGTTGCGCGGGGCGAAAAGCCCGAAGCTGACGAAGATGGCAGTGAGCCACGCCACCACAACCACCAGTAGCGGAATTGAGAGGGAGCTCCCCTCGGATCCGAGAAACATTAACCAATACGTGCGCCGCAGTCCGATGGCCGCTGAAATGGCGGCGGCCTTCACCGCAACTTGTGCTTCGTTCTTTGGCTGGAGCAACTGTAATTGGTTGTAGAAGATCTGGCCCGTATCCGTGGGTCTTAACTGCGGGGCCTGGAATCCCTGCTCTGGCCAAATTCGCTGCAGGCTGGCGTTCGCCAGCGAATGCAACTCCTCACGGGCCGGCTTGGTCTCAGGCCCATAACTTCCCAACATGCGGTCGACGCCCACAAAGTCCGACGCCATCTCAGTCAATTGGTCTTTGCGCTGTTGGTAGGAAGAGTTCGCGGTAGAAACGAGCATTCCGAGAACCAGCGCCGTCATAGTTACCAAGAGGCCTGTCACTAGCCTTATTACGTCCTTTACGTCCGGACCGAGCTGATTCTGGGGCACAACGACCCGAAGCCTCATGCCGACAAGTGCTCCGGCGAACACCACCAGGAAGACTGTCGAGCTTACCAGGATTGATTCCATGACCTCTCCGCCTTCTGATGCTTTGGGGTGAATGCGTTGTTCAGTGAGTCTAGGCGTGAAACGGTCAAGGAGTCAGCTAGTAATTTCCGCAGGTAACCGATAACAAATCAGCAGAGCACAGGCAGACGCTGTCCGCGCTCGCGCTTTTTGTAATTCACATACCGCTGCATTCTATTTTGCCCACGACTGATACTTTTGCCAGTTCCCGCTCAGGGTTCCCTGGCTCATGATTGACCTATAGCCTTCGAAGTCTAAGAGTTCGCAGTCGTTGGCCACCCTTCGCGAACTGGAGAAATGACAAAATGACGAGGATCACTCGCGGCGCGTGGAAGTTCGCTTTTCTGTTCTGCATCGTTGCTATCCATCAGCTCATCGCTCATGGCGCAACAACACGGGCAATATCAGCCTGGCCAATACGGCTTGAACGCCGGCATCATGCCCGATCCTGGATTCACCTACGGGGACTACAACCTTAACTTCAATGCCGACCAGCTGACTCTTGAAAACGGCACTCCGGTTAAAGGGACGGGCACGTATAACATCTGGGCCGTGGAGAACTTCTTCTTTTATGTTCCCAAGTTCAAGATTCTCGGAGCGAAGTTCGCGCCGTTTGTCGCTTTCCCCACGATAGGCACCGGCTCGCTCGTGCTTACCGTTCGTGGGGAATGGCAAGACTCTTGGATCCGGGGGCTTCGCTCTTGCGGATACGTGGTTTCAATTGGCAAATCTAGCCTGGCACGCTCCGCGGGCAGACTGGTGGGCGGGATATGCCTTTGTGGCGCCCACCGGCCGCTACTCGCCGGGCGCTACGAATAATGTCGGTTCCGGCTTACTGGGGCAGCGACTTCACCGCCGGTTCTACTTTTTACATCACCAAGGACCAGGGCACCACGGCAAACATCATGGGCAATTGGGAGACCCACGGATCAAAGACCACCCGGTCCGGGGACATCAGTACGATGTTCGGGACGTTGCCCATAAACGTCCAGCTGACTCCCGGGGCAGCCTGGAGTGATGAATGGGGTATAGGTCAAGCCATTCCGCTGAACAAGCCGTTTTTGAAGACAAAGAACATAACCAAAGTGGCCCAGATCGGGATTATCGGCTACGACCAGGCGCAGATGTCGCGCAACACAAGCAACAACACAATCGTGGATGCCTTTGAACGACTGGTTCCCTTCTATTACATGCATGCCGCAGGTGGGCAGGTCAACTATATCGATCTTAAGCATGATTGGAATGTATTCTTCAAATACGAAAAGGAATACAAAGCGTTGGCCACGACGAAGGGCGCCACGATTGTGTTTGGAGTGGTGTACACCTTCCGCATTCCGAAACCTGCACCAGGGGCTCCGGTGACACCTTAACCGGCAACCAGGCGGCGGGGCGCAGCAAACTCGCAGACGACAGGAACGACCAGGTACATAATTTTCCGAACCCTGGCTCCACGAAAGAGGCCGGGGCAGCGAGCGGCTATAGCAGCTGGCAGGCAGGAAAAGATTCATGGTCCCCGTCACCATCAGCCTAACTGTGTTCGCCCTCGTTTTCGGGGGTTCACTTTTCGGCATTTATCTTCGCGCCGTACTGCCCGCAACTCAACTGACCGAGGAATCGAAAGATCTCCTGAAGTTAGGCATGGGGCTGATGGCGACGATGACCGCTCTGGTCCTCGGTCTGCAACTTGGATCCGCGCAGAGTTCGTTC
The DNA here is from genome assembly GCA_963785315.1 of uncultured Acidobacteriaceae bacterium. Lineage (GTDB taxonomy): Bacteria > Acidobacteriota > Terriglobia > Terriglobales > Acidobacteriaceae > PALSA-350. The sequence continues at coordinate 18,589 of CAWAUX010000010.1, forward strand.
GAGGCACAAGAACGAAACCTGATAGAAATCTCCGCTAAGCTCATCCTGCTAGACCGTGCTTTGGCTCATTACGGACCCGAGACCAGGGCTGTGCGTGATGTACTCCGCAAATCGGTCGCAGACAGGCTGGAGCTTATTTGGCCTCAGCACTCCACACGGCATTCCCACTGGCAACCAACAGCCTCGGACAGCGATCAAATCTACTACAGTATTCAGGGACTCTCACCAGGCAGCGACTCACAGCGCGCAGCCAAAGACCAGGCTCTGAGCATCCTGTTTGATATTGGACAGACTCGCTGGCTGACCTTCGAACAGGAGAGCAACCGCGCTTCCATGCCGATCCTGTTTGTAGTGACTGCCTGGCTTACCATCACGTTCATCAGCTTCGGCCTCTTCGCTCCTCGCAATGCGGTTGCGATCTTTACTCTGATCGTCTGCGCGACCGCGGTTTCAGGCGCAATCTTCCTGACCCTGGAGCTGTATTCGCCGCTGAACGGCCTGATACGGATTTCCAGCGAACCTCTGCGCAATGCCATTCTGCGCCTCGGGCAATGACTCAACCACTGGCGTTATTTGGGCCAGCCAAGCCAGGAATACTGCCACCCGATAGACAGACTCTGGTAATTTCCCCCAAACCGGATGTAGGCGCCATTGTTGTAACTGATTTTCACCGATTGGTGTTGGCCCAACGGGATAGCAGCCGTGGCGCCGATACGGGAGCTCGTTTGACGAGTGGCGGGATTCTCTATTCCATTCAAGCTGGTAACGCCGCCGAACCAGTAATTTCCGTCCAGTGAAAACCAGAGCTTCGGCTTTACATCGTAGCTCAGGTGGCCTTCAAAGCTTCCGATGGGACTTTCACTCTGCGGCTTGGGATTCGGTGGTGAATAATACCGCGGATTGGTCGTGTAGAACCACGCCCCGCCGTACGCATCGAGTATCCAATTGCCCCAACGTCTGGAGTAACCGAGCTCCGGTTTGAAAGCCCATCGGTTGACGCCCCAATTCACCAGCTTCGCTGAATCATATTGGCCTGTCGGAGCCAATACCTTCAGGCTGACGCCCACTAACGTTTTTTCCCGCCACTTCATATACTCCTGTACTGGCATCGCTGGTCCGCCCTTGAGATTTATCGAAACCCGGGAAGTAAAATCCACCAGGCCAGAGCGATAGAGATGCTGCGGTTGGCCGGCAAGGTTACCCTGAAAATTTCCCACAGCATACGGGAGAACCGCATTCACATTGGCCGAGCGGCCAAAAAAATTGAACGAATGATAGTAGCCCAGGATCGGCACGCTGTAGGTTCCCGTCGCACCAGTGATCGGAGCAGCGCCGTCAAAATCAACGCTGCCGCTATAGAACGAGTAGGTCATAACGACAGCATTGAAATGCAGTGGGGTGATGAGATATGCGCGGGGAGAGAGGTCTTGCGCCCAAACCGGCTTCCATGCAGAAGCGGCAATCACCATCGAACAAGCGAGCATGAGGGCGTGTAGCGGTCTCATCGTTGCCTTTGCGGCGTTGGCCGAGAACATGAGACCCACTTCCAGCCGTATTCTCAAGAGTCAGCGCGAACCATTTCGCTACCTGGGTGGAGTTCGCCTCTAACTCGGGATCGAATTGGACACAAAGGTGTGGCCCTTCAGTGCCTCTTGAATCGCAAAAACCAGGTCGGTCGACAGACGGCGCTTGGTGACATAACCCGTGGCGCCGGCCGAAAATGCCGCGGCAATAAAGTCCCGGTCTTCATGAATGGTTAAGAAGATGATCTTGACTCGGGAATTCGTCTTCTGGATACGTCTTGCAGCTTGGAGCCCGTTCAGGATGGGCATCGAGATATCTGTCACAAAAACGTCAGGGTTCAACTCTAAAACGGCCCTCACCGCCTGATTACCATTCTCCGCCGCCTCAATGATCTCGTACTCATCGCCGAGTACTATGCGAATTTTTGCGATTACCTCCCGATGATCATCGGCCAACACGACTCGAATCTTATCCACGGCGATCCCTTCGGTGGCCAACCCAATAAACATTTACATCAGATCATTTCGCCTCCGTGAATAGTTGCCTACTGTCACCTGCGACAGTACCCCTTTACAACTGCCGAGGTTGCCTTCTCAGGCCGAGATCATTCCGTGTCTCATGGCGTATTTGACCAGGTCTGAATTGGTCGTGATGCCCAACTCCTCCATGATCTGGTACTTGTGAAACCGTACGGTACGATGGGCGATCTCCAGAACATAGGCAATCTCCTTCATGGAACGGCCTTCCGCAAGCATTTGCAGAACTTCCCTCTGGCGGCCGGTGAGTTGCTTCGGCGCCTCAGCCCTCGGATCCCGGATAAACATATTTTCGATCGACCGGGCAATCTGCGGAGTCACGTAGGAAACTCCCCTCACTGCATCCCGAACGGCTTGCAATAACTCGGTGGGCCGTGAGGTTTTGAGCAGGTAGGCGGTCGCGCCGGCGCGAAAGGCTTCGGCTGCAATATAGGAATCGGCTTCCATAGTCAGGAAAATCAGTTTTATGTGTGGCGTTCTCTTCTTCAACTCTCGGGCCGCGTCCAGGCCATTCAGCAAGGGCATCCCGATGTCCAGGATCACGACGTCTGGCTTGAGCTGGTCGGCGGCTTTTAGCAATGCACGGCCATCTTCAACGCAGCCTACTACTTCGTAATCAGGTTCCAGCAATTTCGCCAGTCCTGCGCAGATCATCGTGTGATCATCGGCCAGCAAGATACGTGTTCGTCCCATCTCATCCTCCACGAAAGCTCAGGCGCTTTCAGAAACCGTTGATGTAGCCTTGATTTGTGCGTCAACCAGAGGCACACGGACCAGGATTCTTGTTCCATCACCGTCTGCCGACTCAATGGTGAAAGTACCGTGAACCAGATGGGCTCGCTCCTGCATACTGACGAGTCCCAATCCCCTGTCCAGCTTGGCCCCCTCCACGTCGAAGCCCGCCCCGTGATCGCTGACCTCCAGCTGGATCACATTTTCCGAGCTCCGCAAACTCACAGCAAATTGTTTTGTACCGCTATGTTTTAGGGCGTTCTGCAGTGCTTCCTGGGCGACTCGAAAAAGAGAAAGAGAAATATCGCGGGGCAAAAAATTCGGAATGTTCTCATCGGAGAACTGAACGTTCACATCATACTGCTGGCAGAATTCGCGACAATAACTCCTGATAGCCGGCGCCAAACCAAGATACTCCAGTTTGGAGGAGTGGAGTTTGTGAGACAGTGCCTGAACATCAACGGCGATTTCGGCACAGTGACGCCGGATCTCATCAAGCTTCGGCGAGCGGCCGCCATTCGACCCCCGATTCGCTTGTTCCAGTTCCATGGAGAGCAGTGCTAGTCTTTGGCAGATGTCGTCATGCAGTTCTCTGGCTATCCGGCTGCGTTCTTCTTCCTGAGCTTCGATCAGTTTGCCGCCGATTCTCTCCAGCGCCTCCTGTGCAAGCTTCTGGTCTGTGATGTCAGCCGCCGAACCAACAAAGCCGGCAAATGAGCCGTCCTCGTTAACCCGAGGCGCCGCGATATCCAGCATCCATCGGTGCACCCCATCGTGCCGCCGAAGCCGATATTCCTTGGAGAACCCTTGCTGCTGCTCCAGCGCACGTTTGTGCGCCGCTCTGATGTTCTGTACGTCATCAGCGTGAATGAATGCCGACCATGCATCGCCAGGTCCGGCTGCCAAATCACGGCCAGTGAAGTTAATCCACCGGTCATTCAGATAGGTAATCGTGCCTTGCTTGTCGCACATCCAGATCAGAGCAGGTGTGGTATCCGCCACCAGCCGAAATCGCTTTTCGCTTTCACGCAGACGCAGATCAGCCTTGCGGTTGCGGGCTCGCTGCCATAGCAAGCCGACGATCAACATCGCCTGAAGGAGGATAAGTAAGAGCACAGCACCAACATATTTGGCATAGCGCTCCCAGACTGTTGGCTGGCGATAGGAGATAATCGCTCCCGCCGGCAGTGCAGATTCCGGAATCTTCCAACGCCGGAGCTGGCGCCAATCCACGTGAACCAGCGCAGGAGGACCGTGCACAACGGCAATGTCCTCAGGAGCTTCTCCCAATAGAACCCGCGCTGCCAACTCGCCTGCGTCCACTTGCTGTTCCTCGGCGTTAGGGTACGATCCGCCAACTACTCCATGACCCAGACACCGATTGATGAAGCAATAAGTCGGGAACTGCTGCGCGATGGCGGAGACGATTTCATAGGTCCCAATCACAGGCTGGACCTCGTCCTCGGGTATCGCCTGGAAGAAGACAACGGTATGGGGAGGAAGCGCCGAGACCTGCTTGAGCAGTTGATCCGGCGGCAACCCAAGGAGATCGATCATGGTCAACCTGGCCTGGCTCTGCCGGAGAGCCCCATCGATGACTGCCCCCCAGTACCGGTCTGTTTCTGCGGTTCCAATAACTACGGCCGCATTCTTCGTATCAGGGTTCAAGCGGAGTGCCAAATCGATCGTTCCCTGAAGATCCACGTCCATGGTGACCCCGGTCACGCCTGGCCACAGCTTCTGGCCTTCAAGTCTCCTCGGAGGAACAGACGAGAAGACTATGGGTGCGCCAGGAAATAGCTCCTGGCGATGATCGACGGCAAACCGGAGCGCCGGGTAGTAGGCGGCAATGACCAGATCGATCTTCTTGCCGCCATAGACGCTAGCCAGCGATTCGATCACCCCCTTTTCGTAACCAGGGGAGTCGAAGCGCGCCGATCCTAGATATTCCACGTGAAAGTCCACTGGCGTGCCCACGCGAGTTCGCGTTGTTGACTTCAGAATCTCCAACTCATCCTGAACCTTGCGGTCGGTAAAGCTATTCAAAACCAGGACTGTCTTGGAAGGCGTCGTATCGACAGCAAAAGAGATGTGAGCAGACGCCTCCAGGACAAAAGCGCAAAGCAGCAAAGACCAGCACCTGGCCAGGTACTTTGTGCCTGGCAGGTCGCAGGATCCGCTGGCGTCCCCAACTACGGCCGCTTTCTTTCGCATAAGCCACTCGATAGCAAGGTCCGACTGCCCGGCTGGTCGTCGCTGCCCCAGCAGGGTTGCTGATTGCAACTCCAAGGGTAATCCGTCGATTCAAGCTGGACATCTAGCATTAATAGCAGTGGACGGAACGAAAATATCAGGGTCGGACTACGCGAGTATTTGCCCGTTGATCCACCCTTTGTGCGGGCAGCGCGGAATTAACTTCCCCTAACGCCATGAAAATAAATGGCTTACAGTGAATGTGGAGCGACGGAATGACTTAGCCGCCTACTGTCACAAAAGACAGTATTCCCTAAAGCAAACAAAGCTTATGCTGTTCGCATAAAACAGAGTGCACTCACAGCCGGGCCAACCAGAGCTAGCTTATACTTCGAGCGAAACCAATTGGCATCGAGGGCAGCGGTTGGCCCGCATTCTTCTATGGAGGACGAGAGATGAAGCAACCAAGGGTGGCCTGGATTCTGTTTGTGACGCTGCTGGTTCTTGCCCCTGGCGCGCGGGCCCAAACCGGCCAGCAAGCCGGAACACCGCCGGGCTCACAGTCGCAAAATATCCAGGCATACATTGCACTCCTGCGCTTGAATGTCCGGCAGCAGAAGGCCGAGATGCTGGGAGAGGTAATGCAGTTGAGCGCCGCCGACGCCGCAAAATTCTGGCCTATTTACGAGAAGTACGACGAAGAATTGGCCAAACTGAACGACCAAAGGGTGGCCAATATTCAAGACTATGCGAAGAGCTACGACCAGATGACAGACCAAAAGGCAGACGAGCTGATTGAGAAAGCGATGTCTTACCGCAAGCAGCGATCTGAGCTCCTGGCAAAGTACTATGGGCAGGTCAAACAGGCATTGGGTGGAATTACCGCAGCGCGCTTTGTGCAGGTCGAGGACCAGTTACTGCTAATTATCGACCTGCAAATCGATTCTTCCTTACCGGTAGTTGGGCAAGGCTCGTAAGTTCCAAAGAGGAGACAAGACATGCTAAGGGGAATGATTCGAGCCGTGACGATGGTGGTAGGACTGGCAACTGCAATGACTGCCATGACCGCCGCCGCACAAAAAAAGATCACAGTACCGGCAGGAACGCGGATCCTGATTCGAACCGGTGATTCCATCGATTCCAGCAAACAGAAGGCGGGGTATCGGTTCAAAGCCAGCCTCGAAACAAATCTGCAATCTGACAATGTGGTGGTGGCGCGAAGAGGCACCCCTGTCTATGGCGTTCTTGCTACCGCGTCCTCTGCGGGAAAAATGAAGGGCAGTTCTGAACTCGGGCTGGAGCTGACCGATATCGTGATCAACGGCAACACCTATCCGCTGATGACCACCGAGTACGAGATCCAGGGAAAGGGAGAGGGCTCGAATACCGCGAAGAAAGTCGTCGGCGGCGCGGGACTGGGCGCTCTTATCGGTGGGTTAGCGGGAGGCGGAAAGGGAGCCGGGATTGGAGTGCTCGCCGGAGCTGGGGCTGGAACGGCCGTCGCCGCTACAAAGAAAGGCCAGCAGCTTTCGATTCCCAGCGAATCGCTGCTCGAGTTCCGGCTTGCCCAGCCGGTGGAGCTGCCCATAGGAAGATAGCCGCCGGGCGTCAGGTTAGGAGCCGTACATGGAAGCGCTACCCTCCACTTTGTCATCCGACCGGAGCGCAGCGTAGGGGAGGGACCTGCTGTTTCTTTCTGTCCATCCAATCTGACGACTCCTAACCAACGTAACCGCCCTCCACTTTGTCATCCCGCCTGCCCGGCGTGCCGTGGGAGCGAAGCCGAGGGACCTGCAGTGCGCCCCGGCTCCCGCTCAAAGGTCTGGGTTTCGCTCGTTCACACACTCTCTTTCTAAAGCCCCCGAGGTGCGGTCCTTCCGTATCGAACATCCGCGGTATTATGGCCCCGCTAGCGCCCGACACCCTTCTACCGGCGGACCATCTGCGGCACACATATGACCCTAAGCGCAAGACTGGCAACGGTTTGAAAGCGCCTGCCCCCAAAGAGTAAACCTACGATTAATTCACCCTCGCCCCTGTCACAATTGACAGTAGTCAAACGCTCGCCCGAAGCGAATGATCCCATTAGCCGCCTACTGAAGGTACTCCAACGATGAGCCAAGGGAGTACTGGTGAGACGGCTCCCGCTCCCTTATCTGCGGACTCGCCAGCTGGGGCGTGTTCGAAGATACGCTCGACCGGTAGTTGCAGGGCCTTCCGCCAAAAGTTTTCCTCGTCCGGTGGTTTTTGAAAAACCACAATTAGACACGCCGCGAAAACCGCTGAGCCGACTCAGCTAAGAGGAAGAGGTACAGAATGATTCAGGACCCGGAAACAGCCCGATTAGAAGAGGCGCGCGTCGCCAACACACCCTGGCGGAAGTGGGGACCCTACCTCAGCGAGCGGCAATGGGGAACAGTGCGTGAAGACTACAGCCAGGACGGGAACGCCTGGGACTACTTCACTCATGACATGGCCCGGTCCCGCGCCTATCACTGGGGTGAGGATGGTCTGGCCGGCATCAGCGACGACAAGCAGTTGTTGTGCTTTAGCGTGGCCCTCTGGAACGGCAAGGACCCGATCCTCAAAGAACGCGCCTTCGGCCTGACCAACAGCGAGGCCAATCACGGCGAAGACCTCAAGGAATACTACTTCTACCTCGACAGCACGCCTACGCACTCGTACATGAAGTATCTGTACAAATACCCGCAGGCGGAATTTCCCTATCTCAATCTGATCGAGACCAACAGAGGCCGCAACCGCCTCGACATGGAGTACGAACTACTGGATACAGGAATCTTCGCTGAAGATCGCTACTTCGACGTCTTCGTGGAATATGCCAAGCAGGGCCCAGAGGACGTGCTGATCCAGATTAACGTGGCCAATCGTGGTCCTGAGGCGGCCGAGTTACATGTGCTGCCAACGCTCTGGTTTCGCAACACCTGGACCTGGTGGCCAGGGGTCCCCAAGCCGTCCTTGAAACAGCTGAGTGGCCTGAAAGGCGCTCAGGTAATTGCCGCCTACCAAACCGATCTCGGAGAACGGTATCTGTATTGCGAGGGAGATGTCCCCCTCCTCTTCACCGAGAACGAGACCAACAATGAACGCATCTTCGGCACCCCTAACAATTCTCCTTACGTCAAAGATGCAATCAACAACTACGTAGTGGAGGGCAAAGCGGGCGGGGTGAACCCCGCGCAGGTGGGAACCAAATCTGCCGCGCACTACAAGTTGAATGTTGGCGCAGGAAAGACAGCCACCATCCGTCTGCGCCTCACCGATGTCCCACCTACTGCAATCGTCGGCAATCCGTTCAACAGCTTTGCCTCGGCCATGAAAACCCGCCAGGATGAGGCCGACCAGTTCTATCGCCACGTCACCCCGTCCCATGTCGGCGAGGATGAGGCCCGCGTTCTGCGCCAGTCCATGGCCGGTATGCTCTGGTCCAAGCAATTCTTCTTCTTTGACGTGGACAAATGGCTCACCGAGCATGACAACGATCCCATGAAGGGGAACAAGCGCGTCATGCGCAACGCTGAATGGTTCCACATGGTGAATCAGCACATTATCTCCATGCCCGACAAGTGGGAGTATCCCTGGTATGCGGCTTGGGATCTGGCTTTTCACACCATCGCTCTCACTACGGTGGACACGGACTTCGCCAAAGCACAGCTCGATTTAATGTTGCAGGAGTTCTTCCTTCATCCCACCGGTCAAATCCCGGCCTATGAGTGGAATTTCAGCGACGTGAATCCCCCGGTGCACGCCTGGGCCACCATTTTCCTGTACCGGACGGAGCAAGCCGCCACAGGAAAGGGCGATATTGATTTCCTCAAGCGTTCCTTTTCCAAGCTGATGCTGAACTTCAGCTGGTGGGTGAACCGCAAAGACCGCTATGGCAACAATCTCTTTGAAGGCGGCTTTCTCGGCCTCGACAACATCGGCGTCTTCGACCGCAGCTCGCCGCTGCCCAACGGCGGCCACCTCGAGCAGGCCGACGGCACGGCGTGGGTCAGCATGTTCTGCCAGAACATGTTGGAGATCGCGGTGGAGTTGGCCTCGCACGATAGTTTTTATCAGGACATGGCCGTGAAGTTCATGGATCATCTTCTGTGGATCGGTCGCGCCATGAATCAGACCGGGCCCGAGGGTATGTGGGACGAGGAGGATGGCTTCTACTACGACGTTCTTCGCCTGCCCGACGGGAGCTCACAGCGGCTCAAGGTTCGCTCCATGGTGGGTCTGCTTCCCTTGGCCGCCACCACGGTGGTTGAACCCTGGCAGCGAGACAGAGTGCCCGCCATGCTGAAGGTTTTCCAGGAACGCCTGCGGCGGATGCCCGAGCTGATGGAAAATATCCATCCCACCGGCCCCGGTCATCTCGGTTATGCCGAGCGCGGCATCGCTGCGGTAGTAAACCCCGACCGCTTGCGCCGAATTTTAAGCCGCATGCTCGACGAGAATGAGTTCCTGGGCACCCATGGCATCCGCGCTCTCTCCAAATATCACGACCAGCATCCCTTTGTCCTCTACGTGAACGGCCAGGAATACAAGGTGAATTATCTCCCGGCTGAATCGGACACAGGTATGTTCGGCGGTAACTCCAACTGGCGCGGCCCCATTTGGATGCCCGTCAATGCGGTGCTCATTCGTGCTTTGCTGTCCTTTTATCTGTATCACGGAGACAACTTCAAGGTTGAGTGCCCCACCGGCTCGGGTAAGCTGATGAACCTTTTCGAGGTAGCACGGGAAATCGCCCGCCGTCTGACCAGCATCTTTCTCCGCGATGAATCCGGCCGGCGTCCGGTTTATGGCGGCACGGAAAAGTTCCAGACGGATCCGCAATGGAAGGACTACATCCTCTTCTTCGAGTACTTCCACGGTGACAATGGCGCCGGTCTCGGGGCCAGCCATCAGACCGGATGGACCGGCCTGGTGGGAAAACTGATCGAGTTATTCGGCCGCGTCAACGCAGAACAGTTCCTGGAGGCCGGCAAAGCCGGCGGCTTTGCCAAGGAACCAACGGAAGCCGTAGCAGTCGTGGTCCGCTGAGAAACTGAACACTGAATGGAAAAGGGCAGGCCGCGATGAAGGAGATAAACATTTTGGGTGACCGGCCATGTCCTTGCTAAGACGGTACCGAAAGGGTGTAGGCCGGTTGCTCAAGCAGACCTATACCCTCATGTTCTTCTTTGTCCTCTTCTTATTCGGGGGCTGGGCTTTAGCTTCACCTGCCCAGCTTCCAAAAGTTTCCGTGACGGAACCCAAAGCTGAACCTGCACCGCCGCTGGACCCGCTTGGACGCCAAACCCCTCGCAGTTCACTCATAAATTTCATGAAATACGAAACCAGCGGAGACTACGTAACCGCCGCTCGTTTCCTGCAACTCCCTCCGGGCGAGAACCTGCCCGAGCTCATCAAGGAATTTCGGGCACTCTACCCGAACTTCCAGGGCAGCATTAACTTGATCAGCGACGATCCCAACGGCGCAGTGGAGGCTGGCCTTCCGCCCGGCCAGGAACGTGTTGGTGTCATAAAGGTGGGTGACGCAACCGCTGACTTGGTCCTGGTGCGCGTCGACGATCCTGTAGCCGGAAAAATATGGCTGGTTTCGCGCCCCACCCTGAAAAGTATCTCCAAACTCTACGCCCTGCTGGAAAGCGAAAAGCCAACTCCAGCCAGTCGAATCAGGGCGGCCCTGCTAAGCGGACCTGTATTGCTCGGGATGTCCTCTACGCAATGGTTCTGCTGGCTGCTCTCAATCCCGCTCGCGTGGTTACTAGCCTGGCTGTCGACTTTCTTGTTCAGCGCACCCAGGCGAGTCTGGTGCAAGCTGCGTAAGGTTCCCTGCACAACCGTTTGGGATACACCAGTCGGCATGCCGCTCAGGTGTATGATTACCCTCCTGCTGCACGGCCTGTTCGTGTACTTGCTGCAGCCGCCCCTTCTATATCGCGTCTACTATGTTCGTTTCCTGGTCGCTCTCCTCGCGGGATGTTTCGGGTGGCTCGCAAGCAGGCTCTCCGACCAGGGCTTCGACCGCGCCTTAAGCCGAACGCGAAACCACCGCGGGGGTGGGGAGTCGATCCTGATTCTGATGCAGCGTTTGAATCATGTCGGGATATTGATCATCGCCCTGCTTGCCGCGCTCGCCGTTCTTGGATTGAATGTAAGCACCGCGCTCGCCGGACTCGGTATCGGGGGGCTGGCGGTGGCGCTAGCGGCACAAAAAACACTGGAAAATTTGATCGGCGGAATCTCCTTGCTGCTGGACAGAGCCATCCAGGTCGGCGATTTTTGCAAGATCGGTGATCGAGTTGGTACGGTTGACGATATTGGGCTTCGCTCTCTCAAGCTCAGAACTCTCGACCAGAATCTGCTGGTTGTTCCTAACGGCGTGCTCGCGCAAATGCAGTTTGAGAACATGAAGGACCGGCCCAAATTACTTCTCCAACAAACCTTCTCGCTGCGTATTGAAACCCGGGTTGAACAAATGCGGCTCGTACTGGACGGCGTGGAGAAGATGCTGAATGAAGACCCCACCATCGAATCCGGAAGCTCAAGATTGCGTGTAACCAATTTCGCCGGCGCGGCCTACGAACTGGAGTTGTTCGCATTTGTCAAAACCGGCGATATGCGAGCGTTCACCGGCTTTCGGCAGGAGATCATTTTTAAGATAGCTGGAATCGTTGAGGCTGCCGGCACCCGCTTTGCAGCCCCCACACGACTCACCTACCAGTCCCAGGACAGAGGCGTTAACATCGATAGGGCAAACGGAATCGCGGGCGGAGAAGCTGAAATGCGACCTGACACCGCCTTCCAATTTCCTGGCGAAGTGCACACTGCGACAACATGATGATGAGCCGCAACCGGCGGGGGAGGGTTCAAGGGCATCCCGCCAGGAAAAAATAACTATGACTATCTCAATTGCGGCCATTCTACGAGACCGGAAGCCACGATTTTTTGAAGGACTTGATGCGCCAGACGTCGCCACCATTCTGGCCGCCGGAACGCAGCAGCGCTTCCTGGCAGATTCAGTGATCCACACCCAGGGATATCCCGCCGGAAATCTCTATCTGCTGCTGACCGGGCGTGCCCGCCGTTTCTTCCTGACTGAAGATGGACAGAAAATTGTCCTCCTGCGGGTGCCCCCGGGAGAGATTTTCGGCGAGGCGGCCCTGCTGGCTAAACCTGCCGAGTATCTCGTCAGCAGTGAAGCGATCATCAACACCACCGCGCTGGTTTGGAGTCGCCGCACAATCCGCGGCTTATGCGACCGATACCCGCGACTCGTCGAAAACGCTTTGTTAATCTCCTTTGATTACCTTGCAGGCTATCGGGCGGTACACGCCTCGTTGATCTGCAATTCTGCCCCGCAGCGGCTCGCTCGAGTCCTGGGTAATCTCGCCGCCGGAATCGGCCAGAAGGTTCCGGGAGGTGTGGAACTCGACGTAAGAAATGAGGAGCTTGCTAACGAAGCAAACATTTCTCCATTTACTGCAAGCCGCCTGTTGAGTGCATGGCAGCGCGAGGGTATCCTCGTCAAGCGCCGGGGAAAGGTCTTGCTTCGCTTTCCCTACCGGTTATCGGAGAGCGACATTGCCACTTCCGCTTCCTAAGTTACTTAGATAACCTTTCTCTAACATCCAAAGCCGAAGGACTGGAACAAAGGTTTACTACATAAACTCGGTGTGGTTGCTCCGGAGCAACGACCACCCCCACTTCTCTCTGTAATGCTTAGGAGTCATGAGCTTATCGAAGATGAAGGGATCCTCTATTGTGACTCCTGAAACGGCTGCACCCATGTACAGTTCGACCGAAATCGAAGCCCCGGCAGGCCAAACGGATCGCTTCCCTTCCTCTTCCGGCCAGCTTTTCGACGGGTATTTCTCCTCGGCAAGGAAGTGGAGCTTCGCCAAGAGCGACCTGATCGATGCCCGCGGGCGGCGGTTATTCGAGAGCACCGCCATGGCGTGCAGTGCGGATGCCTATCCTTTTCAGATTCCGCTGCAGGCGAGGACCGGTCCGGAGGCCCAGGCGGACGGCCACAAAATGCTGATGCTGTCTTCCTACGACTATTTGGGCCTGATTGGTGACCCGCGTATCGACAGCGCAGCCATTGAGGCGGTCAAGAAATACGGTACCGGCACCGGCGGAGCCCGTCTGCTTACGGGAACAACCGACCAGCACCAGCTAATGGAGCAGGATCTCGCAGCTTTTCGAGGAACGGAAGCGGCTATCACTTACAGTTCCGGATACGCGGCCAATCTCGCTGTCATCGGGGCGCTGTTCGGGCCGGCGGATCGCGTCATCATGGATGCACTTTGCCATCGCAGCTTGACCGACGCTTGCAGATTTGCAGGCGTTCAGTTGCAACGATTCCAACACAACGATATGGAGTCACTGCAGCAAGAGATTGAGAAGGGACCGCCGGCCAACCGGACTCTCATCATTACTGACGGCGTCTTTTCCATGGACGGCGATATTTGCTGTCTCCCGCAAATCATCGAGATCAAAAAACGATTCGGCTGCTTCCTGTTAGTGGATGACGCGCATGCTACAGGCGTGCTCGGAGCCCACGGCCGCGGCGTCAATGAGCACTTCGGCATTGCGGCAAGTGAGGTCGACATCTGGACCGGTTCGCTGGCCAAGGCAATTCCCTCGACGGGTGGATTTGTCGCGGGTTCGCAAGAGCTCGTCATTTTTTTGCAACATGGGTCCTCACCTTACATTTTCTCCGCTGCATTGAGCCCGGCGTCGGTGGCGGCGATCCGCGAAGGACTGTCTATTCTCGCGCTGGAGCCTGAGCGCGTAACAAGAATCGAGCAGAACGCCAATTTCCTGCGTCGCGGCCTTCAGGACCTGGGCTATGACACTGGTCTTTCCCAGACCGCGGTCATACCCGTTATTCTGAAGGACGAAGTAACCACTGCCCTCTTCGCCCGGCAGCTTCGTGATCACGGTGTCCTGGCCGCTCCTGTCCTTTTTCCAGCGGTTCCGCAAGGTTCGGCAAGACTGCGCCTATGTGTCACAGCGGCGCACACACGCGCCCACCTCGAATTCGCACTCGAGGTCTTTAGCAAGATGACTAACAGTTAACGTTTGGTTGCTCGTGAGCAACGACCAAACCGCGGTCTCTCTCTATCCTCAAAAGATATGAGTCTTGTTGTGGTCGCGTAACTCCTCGAAACCCGCCAACACACATCGGCACTTCCGATTCGATGCCTCGAAGAGTTATGAGACATCAGCTCAGGAGCTTGCAAAACATTTTGATGAATGAAAGGCGCCAGAACAAACCGATGGAACATTTACATTGCCCTCTAGGATCGTTGCGTGAGGAGGCGCAAAAGACTGCCGCTATTGGACTTCGAATCGCCATGGATAATTTACGGCTGCGCTGGAGTGAGCGGCGGCAGGCGGCGTACGAGGAAGCGAAGAAGACTGCAGACGAGGCGTTAGCTGCGTGGAACCAGCACGTCTATAACTGCGAGAACTGCCGCGACGAAAAACCGAGGCTCATGGCGACCAGGACCAACTCCGGGTTTGTAACCGCCCCTAAACTGTTGCTGGTCGACGATAATCATGAAGTATTGGAACACCTCGTTGGAATGCTGGAGCCGACCTATAAGATTGCGGCAGCGCTGTGTAATGGCACGGCGGTCGTAGATCAAGCCGCTGCTCTCCTCCCCGACCTGATCATCCTGGATATCTCCTTAGGAAATGTAAGTGGCTTTGAAGTAGCCCGGCGCCTAAAGCGGGCTGGCTGCCCGGCTAAGATCATCTTTTTGTCACTCCATGAAGACATGGATTTTGTGGGTGCCGCCTTCGGTTTGGGTGCTTCTGGATTTGTATTTAAGTCCCGCCTGACCATAGACCTTGAAAATGCCATCGCCGCTGTCTTGAACGGAGGGCAGTTCAGCTCCATCCGTTAACGTGGAGGGACGGAGCGGTTTCGACGGTTGAGAGATCAACGCAAATCGGCTGTGACTTTCTTGGATTGCTTCATCGTCAAAAGCCGCTGGGTGCCCCATTCAAGCCCGGTTTTGGCTTGAGTGGGATACCACCGCACTCGACTCACCTTTTTTGTCATCCCGCCTGACCCGGCTCCCGCACAAAGGTCTCCGTTCCATTAGTTCTCCCACAGAATCGTCATCCTGAGCGGCTGTGACTTTATTGTTTTCACGTGAAGTCAATAAGTTTCGAACGAAATTATCATCCCGACCGAAGCGAAGCGACCTGCTGTTTCTTTTCTGTTCATCCGATCTAACGCCCCTAATAAAAGTCGCCACCCTCCCCTTGTCATCCCGAGCGCAGCCGAGCGACTGCTGTGCGCCCCGGCTCCCGTACAAAGGTCTCCGTTCCGTTTGTTCCCCCACAAAATCGTCATCCTGAGCGAAGCGCCTCGCAGACCTATCGCTTAACAGAGGACTTACGGCGCGGAGTCGAAGGACCTCGGCGGTGCTTCGTTTTACCCATGCTGTTCAGAGCTTTTCAACCACTGAAGCTCGACTACAGGATCTGCTGCGATACGCATTTGATGGTCATGGGTACATCCCCGTGGCAAGTCCGGTGGTAAAGAGCTCCGGACAGCATGGTTAAGATAATCGCGGAGGTCCTTCGACTCCGCGCACCGAGCGCTTTGTCACGCGATCCATCTGCGAGGCGCTGCATTCAGGATGACGATTCTGTGGGGGAACAAACGGACCGGAGACCTTTGTGCGGGAGCCGGGGCGCACCGCCGGTCCCTCGGGCTGCCCTCGGGATGACAAGTGGAGGATGGTGACTTCTATGAAGGCCGCTAGATCGGATGGGCAGAAGGAAACAGCAGGCTCTCCACTACGCTCCGCTCCGGCCGGCATGACAATTCGCGCGAAAAACCAGGAAAGTCAAATCCTCCGAGGGGAGCGCCTCACCGATTCATCACCTGGCCGCGCGGAGCCGAAGCACCCCGGCGGCGCCTATCTTACCCATGCTGCTCTGAACCTTTCAACCACCGAGCCCGCACCCGGGGGACCCGCCACGGTCTTTGCCTGGGGAGCGAAGGCCCCTTACATCTACATTCTCGGCAGCCATCCAGGCACGCTCTAGATGATCGCTAATCAGCTTGGCGGCAAAATAATGGCCTCAGCCGTGCTGGAGCCGCACATTCCCTGTATCTCTCCGGAAATGCAGGCACCCGCGGAATACTTGTAGCAGCCAGCCTTCTTGGCGGTCACGGAAATGGGCCGCGTCGCGCCCCCCATGATCGCATCGTCCGAACCGAAGGCAGCAGGCGACCCAAAGTCGACCACGAAACCGGTATTCTTCTGCGTGCTCTTCCACACAATGGTTGTGCCGCTCTTAACGCAGAATGTGCTATTCGCCTTTGCGTCGGTGATACTGGGCGTGGCGGAAGCGCCATAGTCGCTGCGCTTCACGTCCACGACACACGGGCTGGATGCGGAGCCACAGGTGTTGCCCGCATTGCATACCGACTGCGGATTGGGTTCGGAGCAAGCGTACTTGTCATTCTGCGCCAGCGCTGCAACGCAGCTCACCAGCAATAGAAGACAGGTCACGGGTCCCGTACGCATAAAGAAACTCTGCTGAGTTCTCATTGCAACACCTCATTCCTTTCCCGCAAAAGTACAGCAGTTAGTTGCTCGACGTTCCCTTCCAGTCGATGAGGTCGGACAACCGCCACGGATTCTGTAGCAGATCCAATTGCAGCTCACCCTGTTTGTCGAGGACCAGTTGCGCCGCGGGATACAGCGACCCGGTGCTCTTGCTCTTTTCCTGATCATTCAGTTCCAGGACCCCCGCGGTCAAGTCGAAGGACATAGAATTGCTGTCCGTCCACGCCTCTGCCATGCGAATTTGACGATTCGTAACAAAGACGATCTTGCGGCCCGTCGGGGTATTGAACATCCTGATGTAAGAGCAGTCGTATCCAAGCGTGCCCGTGATCTCGACATGCCCGACCGCCTTCATCTTCTGCAGGGCGGTCGACAAACCTTTATTTTGCCCCTGGGTGTACGCCTGCAGCAGGAGCTGCTTGTCTGCCGGAGTTGAAAACTCATAGATATTTAACGTCACACCAATATTTTGACCCAGCTGGGTTCCGGTGCCGAATGCTGTGGCATCGATGGTTTCATAGTTGTCCCGCGCAAAGCCCGGCCGGCCGGCCGCTGCGAGACTCAGTAGCACAATGCCGTTAATCACGAATCTGGAATAGTGTCGTATTTGCACGTCGTTCTCCTCCACCATCATTTTTTGAGCTGCCCACCAACCGGGTAGTCTCAACCGAAGCCCCACCGGGTACGCTACTTCAATTAGGCCAGTTGCGATAGTTCACTACGGCGGCTAATCCTCCACAACTGTCATTTGCGACAGGTACACCCTCGAACTTGTACGGAGCGCTAAAGCGCGGCCTCCGACCATTTCTAACCGACCTGTCGCTAATGACAGGTGTATAGGCGCAAGTGACTTGTTAGCCTAAATACCTGATCGGGAAGTCACCGGCTTACTAAGCCCGTTGGTCCCGACTGATCCGCCTGGATGTCGATTGACTTGGCTTGTGGAACCGGCCAGGATTTGCATTTGACGCCACAGATAATGACCTTTGCAGTTGTGGGGAGACATTACGCCGCGGTAGATAGCTCCGTTTAGTGATGTTCGAGCCGAACTGAGCTTGACTAACATAAACAACTAAAAGCGAGGACTCTATGAAATCAGCAAGTGGTAGCTTCCGTCCTGTGGGGACGCAAAGAGTATGCGTTGTCCTGCTTACCGTTTTCGCGCTAGCCTCCGCTGCCTTTGCCCAGACCTTCAGTGCTGGCGACAAGGCAAAAGTTAAGGGAACGATTCTGTCCAGAATGGGCGACCTGGTAAAGATTCAAGATGAGAAGACCGGGCAGCCGGCGGTGATCAAGATCACTGACGATACGAAGGTCCTCCGCGACAAATCCAAGGTATCGTTCAAGCGTCACGAAGACATGGACGTAACGGCCATGGTACCTGGCTTGACGATCAAGGTCGAAGGTGTAGGCAACGCAGCCAACCAACTGGAAGCGAGCAAGATCACCTTCTCACCGGATGCGTTCGCGATCGAGGTTGCGCAGCAACAGGAGATCAACGCCAACAAGTCAGCGGCCGGCAGCGCACAGGCTACTGCCAACCAGGGAGTTGCTGCGGCAGGTACGGCGCAGTCCTCCGCAAATCAAGCCCAGACAACCGCTGACGCAGCAGGTACGGTGGCGACAGCAGCCGGCTCCCTTGCGATGATGAATGCAGGCGCAGTGGAGATGGTTAACAAGCGGGTTTCCGACCTCGACGACTACAAGACAGTTGCCGAAGCGGTCATCTACTATCCTACGGGTAAATCCGCCCTGGATGCCCCCGCGAAGGCCGACCTCGACAAGCTTATCGCTCTCACGTCGCAGACCGATGGCTACTTGATTGAGATCGCAGGCTATGCGTCGAAAACCGGAACGAAAGAGATGAACCAACAGCTCAGCGAGGACCGTGCTTCCGCAGTGGCCAATTATCTTCGGAACACAGGGAGTATTCCTATGCGGCGGATCGTTGCACCAGCAGGTTACGGCTCCACCCATCCTGACGCTGAAAATACGGACCCCCAGGGCCGTGAGCTCAATCGGCGTGTCGATGTCAAACTCATTGTGAACAAGGGACTGCAAGGAACCATGTAGTTGCAGTACCGCAGGACCGCTCGAGTTAGCAACTTCCAGCAAGGTGTGCGTTGTACCGGGCATGTAACAATGCCCGGCCGATGCACACCTTATTTTTAGGCAGCAAGCACGACTGAAACCGCTGCGGATTCAGACGACACGAACAAATGAGCAGAGACCATGAAAGGGACCGCCAACAGGAATTCCGGTCAGAAATTAGCGCGAGTGGAGATCTTATGAGAGTGAAAGAATACATCCTGGTGGCAATGTGCGGGGTTGCTCTATCCGCCGGTGCAGCAAACGCGCAGGTCATTATCCATACAGGACCCCCGCCGCCGGTTATCGTTGAAAGGCCGGGACCGCCTTTGCATGCGGGATGGGTATGGGTGGGTGGATACTATCGGTGGAACGGGGGCCGGTATGTCTGGGTGCCCGGCCGTTGGGTCAACCCACCCCGGCGGGGAGTTGTGTGGGTTCCCGGCCGCTGGGTTCCTCGTGGCGGGGGCTATGTCTGGATCGCCGGATCCTGGCGTTAGCGCGTATCGACCTAGTTTGCTTCCAAACGCTCCAGTGAGGCGAAGCGGTAGAATCCCGCTTCGCCTCATGTCGCGGAAGAACTACAACAGGAACTCCAATCCAGCGCCCTTTTCGGCGTCGGTTGAAAGGCGCCCGGAACTAATGGCGGCCTTAAAGGTTGCGTAGTCGCGTTCCGCCTGGTCCGCATACGCTTCGGAATACTTCGCCAGGGCGTTATCGAACTGGTCGGTCGCTCCCAGGTATCCGGCGATCTTTGCTGCATCCCCCGCCTTGGCGTGGGCCCGCGCCAAAGCCCAGCCGCACAACTCAGCGTACCCAACCAGTGTTGAAGGACGGAAAGTTTCGATTTCGGCCGAAACCTTCATGTCCCGGAACTGACGCAAGTAGTAATCGTAGTTTCTTGGTACGGGCCCAGCCGAGAAAGATATCGCTCGCGCCTTGCATGACACGCTGGCCCTGCACAACCCGGAGACCTTGATGGGCATACCGGCTTTTTCCCCGAGGCGACTCCAGTACCGACCGGCGCGCTTCCTTCACTTGCAGGAAGAGCGGATCCACCCCATCAGCAAGAAACAGAGAGAGATAGCAGCGCGTGCCGACGCTTCCGACGCCGACAACCTTGATTGCACTGTCCTGAAGATGGTAGTGCTCGAACAACTTCTGTCTATCGAGCTGTAGCGACTGTAAATATTGGGCCATGAATTTCGAATGGCCCTTTTCGACATTTTTCGCATACTCATCAAAATGATAGAGAACCGGAGGGCTGTCCTTAATCATCCGGCGCCCGTTTTTGACCTCGGTTAGCTTGGGAATAACAGCCTCCGAGTTTTGCGAGCGAGCCTGTTTCTGTTTCCTGGCCAACCGCGCGGACATATCCTTATCCTTTTTGAAATACTCTTTCACCTGGTCGACATCCACGGTTGCATACCAGGCCTCAAGCACCGTCATTTCAGCATACTCAGACATGTGCGCCCGGTAGGAGGCAGACGCTGCGCGCACCGCCTGATCGGCCACGCTTCTGGAAAACGTTCGGTCCCGCGCTGCCAGCACCAGGCTCGCTCCCAGCCTTTTTATGTCCCATTCCCAGGCACCAGGAAAGGTTTCGTCGAAGTCGTTGATGTCGAAGACCAATACGCGTTCGGGGGAGGCGAAGCCGCCGAAGTTCGCCAGGTGGCAATCTCCGCACGCCTGAACCGTGATCCCGGAGACACGCGAATTCGCCAGATCGCGCGCCTGAATGATGGCCGCACCGCGGAAGAAAGTGAAAGGCGACACCGCCATCCGCTGATACTTAACCGGGAGCAGGCCCCGAATACGGCCGACGTCAGATTCCTCGAGCAGTTCGACAATATCTTGCGACTTTGCCCGCGGTTTCCATTCGGCTTGTGCCGTGCGCGGAAGTTTTTCGCGAAGCGCTTTTCCTTGTTTGCGCCTCTCACTCTTAGTTGAAGCGACGGCAGTTTGCATAGTGTCCTCTTTCTTCTTCATCGCTCGGATGTTAGGCCGGCAGGCCTAAGTCGTAGAACGGCGCCTGATTCTAGCTTAGATGCGTTTATGAAAGCATACGCCCTCGCTCCGAAAGAGCCAATGATCACAACATCCATCAGGATCCCCCTATGAACTCCGCCCGAGGTGCCTAATGCAGGCTCAGCGCGAATCCCGTTGTGAACTGGAACGAGTTCTTCTTGTATCCGATTTGCGGGTTATTCAGGAAGTTATCGATTGTTGTCACGGAAAACGCCAGCTTCTTATACACCGGCAATCTTACCGAGCTGTGACCTGACGCGGAGAAGGCGCTCGCATCGTTCCAGGTAATGTCCGCCAGGATCTTTTCATCAAACTGAAGCTTGCCCCACTTCCGTGTGAACCCCTCCGTTATTGTCGATGCGATTAAATGGAGCGACAGCGCTTCCACGTCGGCGCTTGCGTTTGCCTGGAATTCTTGATTTTCGTAGTGCAGGTCGGCTGTGATATCCAACTCACGTTCCTTCTTCTTGAACAGAGTCGCGCCGATACCGCCACCGTATTTCTGCTGGAGTACAAGGCCCTGGGAATAATTGTGATCCTCCGAAAGCACCTGCAGATAGTAGCCTCGCGGGCTAAAGTACTCGTCCCGTTCCCCGCCTACGTGGAAGATATTGGTGATCGTTGTTTCGGTGCCAGGCTGCGTTGTTTCTCCCGCCGTTAGCGTGAAGTCGATCGTCGTGCGCAGCTTCGGCTCCAGCCAATTCACCGTGGGAATGGACCGCTTGAGTGCCGTGTCCACCTGGTAGAGGGAGCTGTTTTGGGTCGAGTAGACCATCGAAGTACCGGTGCTGATGTGCCCATCCCAACCGGACCGGAAACCTATCTTCTTGTTTATCTCCTTCTGATAGGTAGCATCGTCGACAAGGGCCGTGATTTTGGAGGCCGGTATCTCTTTAGCGGCGGCGGTCTCCCTGGTCGCCCCCGCTTTCGCCTCGGACTCAGGCGGTGCTGCCCCTGTCTCCGGTTTGGTCGTGGATACAGGAGAGACTAGGATTCCCTTTTCACCAATCTCTATCGCCCCCTGGGGCACCTTTGCGCTCTCTCTGGCATCTTTCAAATCTTTGGGAACGACGGCGAAATCGCGCTTGGACTTCAACTCTTTGACGTCCTCCCACTTCACCGTGACTTCGCCGGCCAACTCGGTCTTGAATTTGATCTCAGTCCCGGTGGAGTTCAGCAGCTCACCAGTTAATCTGTCACCGTTCTTGAGCGTCAGCTCTTCTTTGATCTCGGGCTCCTTTTTTGTTTCCGGCTTTACCGGCTTCTTGACGTCAGTCTGCCCCAGCGCTGAAAGAGCTGTCAGGAGCAAGAGAGAAAAAGTCGCCGCAAGCGCGTACCCGCGCAGAAATCGATGAAAGCCAACTTTGCAAAATCGCGCAATGGTTACCATGAAGTTCTCCTCGCAGAGGACGCAGATAGATGCTGCATTTTGGAAGATTTCGCGAAAGGCCAGGAGCCGGTGCGGAGAGAGCGCTCCCGAACATACTTGCCACGAGTTATCAGACGCATATCGGGGAGAGAAACTGCGAAGCAAGCAGCGCTCAGCACGCCGTGTTAAAGGGCGACGCCAGAACTCTTCGTGTGCACGATTATCGTGGCGCACAGGGCGGTAAGAAACTAGCAAAACTGTCAGTACGTCGCAAAAGAACCAGCAAACGAGGCGAATCGATCCTGTCTCAGGTGACAGTAGACAAACCATCGCGCCCGGAGGATGATCCGGTAACAGGAGTGCCGAGTCTAAAATTCAAGAAAATGATAACCATGAAGACCCTGAGCTTAGCGTTGATTACGATTCTCCTCCTCTTATTCGGCTCAATTTGCCCCACGCAGGCTCAATCCGGTGGAACAGACCAAGGCATCGACGCCGTTGAGGTGGTCAAGGCCACAGCCACCGTCGAAAAAATTGACCTCAAAACGCGCAAGGTAACTCTTCTGTTAGACGACGGCAAGAAGAAGACCTATAAGGTTGACGATCGTGTCCAAAATCTGGCCCAGGTGAAAGTTGGGGACCACCTGGAGATGTCCTTTACAGAGGAGATTGCCATCGTGGTTGGCAAGTCCAACGAAACCCCAGGCGCCGCGTCCGCCGAACAGGTCTCCGTTGCGCCCAACGGTGCAAAACCCGGTGTCGTGATGGTGGAAACCACGGCCATAAGCGCACAAATCCTGGCCGTGGACGCACAGAATCACCGTGTGACCCTGCTCGATCCGGAGGGCAAGAAGAAAACTATCAAAGTGAGCAATAAAATAACGAACCTCAATGATCTGAAAGTAGGCGAGACTGTGGATATGCTCATGACTAACTCGACGGTGATCGAAATCGTCACATAATTGCCCAAATTATGAGAGCTGCGCTGTAAGACATTTCTGGAATGAAGTGTTTCCGTCTTCGTAGCAGTGGCTAAGTCCTTTGTTTCATCAAGATGGTCAAACACTGCATGTTCCCGCCCCCCTAAGCTATTTAGGCCTCCGGTTGATTGAGTGGCCGGGCGCTGGCGGCAATTCCCGGTACCAGGAACCTGTATTCGCGCGTCTCGGATTGGTTGAGTCTTACCTATGACGCTATTACAGCCTGGTTTTGCGGTCCATGCTGTAACCACAAAAAGATGTGGAAAAGCGGCCTGTTAACTATAGCGATAACTGTATTTGCAGAAGCGATAACTCGTGCTGTTAGTTCTACCAGTATGCCGAAAGGCACCCTCTTTGTAGACTTGAGCGGCGGTCGTGAAGCGCGAATTCCTGATCTGGAGAACTCATGCGGGTACAAAATACACCTACGCCCGTTTCCCCCGTGCCTGGCCCGATGCCCGGCACTCGTCTCAGCGAGGATTACGTCAGACGCGTAGCGGGCCTTGCGTACCTGTGGGGTTGGCCCATGGTGAACATGCATAATCGCAAGCTCATTCTGTCTCAGTTACCCGAGCCTGGCCTGATGGGCGGCATCGTGCCGGTAGCTCCGATGAATCAGCTCTGCATGGTGCACGACTATATCGATCCCGGAGAACGCCTGGTGGCATGCCCCAACCAGGACGTGGTCTATGGCTTCGGATTGTTTTCTCTCGACCGGGAGCCGGTTGTGGTGCAGGTGCCGGATTTTGGCGACAGGTTCTGGGTCTATCAAGTCGTCGACCAGCGCACTGATTCCCTGGTTCAACTGGGAAAGATGTACGGCACCAAGCCCGGCTTTTATCTCCTCACGGGACCTGACTGGAACGGGGCGGTTCCGAGCGGCATCACAGGAGCTTTTTCCTCAAAGACCAATCTCGGTGCTGTTATACCTCGTGTCTTCATGGACGATAGCGCTGCCGATCGTCAGGCGATTCAACCCCTGTTGACAGGGATTCTCATGTATCCGCTCAGCCGTTTCACTGGCCACGCTCAGAGCAAAGACTGGACAAAGATTCCCAACTTCCCCAACACGTCCACGGGCGAGGAAGAGACCAAATGGGTGCAGCCCGAGAGCTTTTTCGATGAGCTTGGAGCGATCCTTAAAGAGGTTCCACCGCTGCCTGGCGAAGAAGCTCTCTACGCCAATATGCAAAGTGTCCTCGATGCAGCTGCGAGAGATTCACAGCTGCATGCAGCGCTGGTCGCCTCGGCCATCGATGCTGACCAGAATCTCCTCACGCCACTCTTTCAGTTTCACAATAGCGGGCTTCCGTTGCCCCACAACTGGACCACGATCAACAATGGTGCAGCCTTCGGCACGGATTATTACAGCCGCGCTGCCGTGGCCAAATCCAACATCTTCGTCAACTCAGTCCGCGAGACCAAGTATTTTTATCAGGACTCCGATGGGACCGGGCAAGCACTGAACGGGGCTCACGCGTACACTGTCAGCTTCGCCGGCGGTCAACTTCCACCCGTCAAGGGATTCTGGTCGCTGACGCTGTACAACCAACATCATTTCTTCTCACCCAATGAGATCAAGCGCTATTCCGTTGGCACCAAGAACAAGACCCTCGTCACCGCACCGGACGGCTCACTCACTATCTACGTGCAAGCCGGTCCGCCGGCAAACGACAACCGCGCCAACTGGCTTCCCGCCCCAAAGGAGAACTTCGTTCTGTATATCCGGGCCTATTGGCCGGAGGAGAGCGTACTGAACGGAATCTGGACTCCACCGGTGGTCACAAGAGTGAAATAGGAGAATTCGATGGCTAAGCCCGCCCAGCAACCAACAAGCGCAACGCCTAAACCCGCCGCTGCTGCCACTCCCAACGTCCTCCCACGGCCCGACTTCCACTTCCCCGGCGAGATCGGCCGCACCTATCTCGATTCCGACCCAGCACAATTTCCCCAACCGGTGCAGGCCCCCGAAGGCGCGCCCAACATCCTCCTCATCCTGATCGATGACTGTGGCTTTGGCCAGTACGGCACATTCGGTGGAGGAATTCCCTCCCCCACGATGGATCGCCTCGCCGCCGAAGGCGTTCGCTATAACTGCTTCCACACCACGGCCCTCTGCAGCCCCTCGCGTGCCGCGCTCATTACCGGACGCAATCATCACTCTGCTGCATTCGCCGGCATCACCGAACTCGCGACGGGATACGACGGCTACACCTGCATCCTGCCTAAAAGCTGCGGCACCGTCGGCGAAGTCCTCCGCCAGAACGGATACATGACAGCGTGGATCGGAAAGAACCACAATACTCCGACATGGGAAACGAGCGCTGCCGGTCCCTTCGACCACTGGGCCAACGGACTCGGCTTCGATTACTTCTACGGCTTCAATGCCGGGGACATGAACCACTGGGATCCCATCCTCTACGAGAACCGCAATCTTGTTCCGCGATCGAAGGATCCCAATTACCATCTCACCAGCGATATCGCCGACAAGAGCATTGCATGGGTCCGGCAGGCCACCAGCATCTCGCCCACTCGACCCTACTTCCTGTACGTCGCTACCGGAGCCACCCACGCCCCACACCACACCCCGAAAGAGTGGATCGAGAAATTCAAAGGCAAATTCGACGAGGGCTGGGATAAGTATCGCGAGCAAACACTCGAGCGGCAGAAACAACTCGGCGTGGTCCCTAAAGACACTCAGCTCACGGAGCGTTCCAAAGGCCTTCCTGCGTGGGACTCTCTCAACGCCGATCAGAAGCGACTCTATGCGCGCATGATGGAGGTGTTCGCGGGATACGGCGCCCATTGCGACTACGAGCTAGGCCGCGTGATCGATGCCGTCAAGGAACTCCCTGGCAGCGATAACACGCTCATCGTCTATATTGCCGGCGATAACGGAGCCAGTGCTGAAGGCGGGATCGAAGGCTCCCTTTGCGAAAACATGTTCTTCAACGGATTCTCCGAAAAATGGCAGGACAACATCAAAGCCATCGACGAACTCGGTGGCCCGAAGCACTTCAACCACTTTCCATCCGCATGGGCGCATGCGATGAACGCGCCCTTCCAGTGGACCAAGCAGGTCGCCAGCCATTTCGGCGGCACGCGCAACCCCATGATCATCTCCTGGCCTTCGCGCATCAAAGACAAGGGTGGGCTGCGGCCACAATTCCTCCACGTCATCGACATCGTCCCCACCCTTTACGAACTATGCGGCATCACTGCGCCCCGCGAACTAAATGGCGTGCAGCAGAAACCAATAGAAGGGACTAGCTTTGCATTCACGTTCGACGACGCCAAAGCGCCGAGCCATCGTAAAACGCAATACTTCGAACTCGGCTGTAACCGCGGTCTCTACCAGGACGGTTGGATGGCCTCGTCTCCTTCGTTCGTCCCGTGGGAGCCAACCCGCGGCGAGTGGGATCCCGATAAGGCACCATGGGAACTCTACAAAGTGGACGAAGATTTTTCGCAGGCCAATGACCTGGCTAAAAAGTACCCGGAAAAACTCAGGGCGCTACAAGACCTCTGGTGGGTCGAAGCGGCAAAATACAATGTACTCCCGATCGACTGGCGGGGCACGATTCGCATGAACGGCGAATTGATGGGCCGACCCAGCCTCACCGCCGGCCGCACCAAGATGACCTATTACCCCGGCACCATCGGCCTGCCCGACGCCGCCTCCCCGCGGATGACTAACAAGTCCTGGACCATCACCGCGGACATGGAACTCACAGACGACAAGACGAGCGGCATGGTGGTCACCCATGGCGGACTCGAGGGCGGCTACGGTCTCTACCTGCGGGACAATAAGCCAACCTTCGTCTATAACTTTCTCTCCGTCGATCGCCAAACCTTCACCGCGAACTCATCACTCCCGAAAGGCAAAACACAACTCGTAGTCGACTTCGCCTACGACGGGGGCGGTATGGGCAAGGGGGGCAAGATCACCTTGTCAGCCAACGGTAAGAAGATCGCTGAGGGCCGCCTGGAAAAAACCATTCCCATCCAGTTCTCGCTGGGCGAAGGACTCGACGTAGGATGCGACGTCGGTTCCCCCATCGACTTCACCTACGAAATGCCCTTCGTCTTCACGGGCAAGATCGACAAAGTCACCATTGAACTGAAACCCGAAGCATCCAGCGACAAGTCAGCACCGTAACGACTACGGAATCGGCTTGAGTTTGCCAATTCTGAATTTGCAATGCGCTCACTGAAGCGAAGCCGCTACGCGGCTTGCACGACAGCGGGTGGCTTCCAGGTCCCTTCCCCTGCGGGCAAGATTGATGGCGGCGTCTCCCCGGGCCAGTACAGACGCATCACCAGATGACCATGCAGACGCCGCTGCTACCGTAATCCCTCAGGTTTCAAGCAGACAGGATTAGAGGAAGAATCGGCCGGTATTTGGCACTCCAGACGTAAAACAAAAGCGAAGAACTAGTAATTTTGGGAGGGCGCGCAAGTTCAGCGCCGCTATATTCTTTAGAGCGTTACTGGCTCACGTGCAGTCCGTCGCGGATAGCAGATCCTTTCAGTTGTTAAAGGGAATCCAATGTCTCCGATGAAGGCCCGTTCGCCGAGCTCAAGAAAGACGATCCGTAGGTTGGCGGATATGCCATCGGAGCGGGCAAACATCAGAAGCATCACTCAACGCCGAGTACTGTGACGCTTGCCAAAACGGCCATGCGCACGATGAGGAATAAGCATGTCGAAAGAAGTTAGACTGACTATCGGAAGCGACGGATTCGTGCTCCCAATCCTGCCGCCGGAACGCGACGCACGCGTTTGGGCTCGACTGGTCCGCGTGATGTTCTACTTACCCGGCTTTATGGGCCTGCTGCTGATCAAGACCGGCGAACCGGCGAGCTTCGGCATCACGATCGAACTACTGATGCTGGCCAGTGCAGCCGCCATCGTCGGCGGTGTGTATATCGGCGCGGAATCGTCGGGTGCGGGCGCTGATACCGCATCCAAGGTCGGCACCTGGAGCGGATCGCTGGTGCTCGAACTGCTCGCCGTGGTGCCTTTTCTGGCTGCGATACCGGCGCTATTCCACGAACTAGCTCACAGTACGCTGCTGCACACCCACGCACCTGGCGCTGTTGACGTTGCTCTTGGCGCCTCCGAATTGCTGCCGATGATGGCGATTCTGCCTTTCATGCTGTACCAACTCGCCGGCTTCGGGACTCTGGACTTCGTCGTGTCCAAGCCCGTCAACTGGATCATCAACATCGGCATTTTCTGCTTGATCGTAGCCAGCTATATATTCTACCGCGAGGGCGACTATCCCATGGAAAAGCGATTGGCGGCCCTTCTGATGGTCGCGATGGTGATTATCGTCTTCTACGGCGTGCTCAAGCTAAAGCGGATGCAGGCGATCTACGACGCACACCTCCCGCAGAAGGAGAAGGCTCCTAAATAACGATAGGAGTCTATCCACGGTTGGCGTGTGGTAGTGATGGACGGCGGCGGTTGAGGCTAAATACGCAAGCCAACGCCACAACCGTTCCACAAGCAGCGAACAGGCTTGCACTGGGATAGCCGAACCTCCCGGCCACCGCACCTCCGGCAATAGCACCGCCTGCAGAGGCGATCGCCGCAGCCGCATTAAATAAGCCCAGCGCTGCACCTTTGCCGAAGGGCGCCAATGCCGCCGAAAGATCGTTGGAGGCGACGCTAAGCAGCGGCCAAATCCCTTGAAACGATCCGAATAGAACCACGACGAGAAGCAGGGGCGACGCCAGGTGAAAGATGCCTACCAGCCACAGCCCGGCCAGTGCCAGGAACCTCACCGCAATCCCGATGCTCAGAACGAAAGTGGGCCCGCGGCGATTAGTAAGCCTGCCGGCAAAGTTGTATAGGGGAATGCTAAGAGCGGTGGCAACGGAGATGAGGAGAGACGATTTCGCCACCGTCAGTCCAAAGCTCTTTAGCATGAGGACAGGATAGAGCGACGAGAAGGACGAGATGGCAAATGAAAGGAAGAACCACGCGGTCAAAAACACGCCGAATGATGTGGCGAAGACAGTACCGATTTCCTTTAAGTCGGAAAAATGGAAGGGGTGCAACCAGCCGGTGAGCGGCTCAACACGCCGAGCCACACTTGCCAGCAAAGCACGCGTAGCCTCGACATGAGGGACGTGGAACTTTCCCCCTGGAACAGGCAGCCCCCAGCCGCCGACTAACAAGGCAGGAACCACAAGGCAGGCTGACAGTAACATACCCCTCTCCGTTCGCATCAGGCCGGCGCCGGCCAATCCCAAAACGGAGCCTATCGCGTTAAAGGTCTGCAACCAACTGATGCGTTGACCCCATTCAGAAGCCGGCGTGAACTCTACGACAAACAGGCAGGCTACAGTGTTCGAGGCGCCGGTGCCAAATCCAATGAGAAAGGCGCCGACCAGGCACATGCTCGCGTTCGCGGTCAGAGCAAAGCTCAGGAAGCCGGCGCCAATGAGCAGGAACCCACCGAAGAAGATGGGGCGATAATCCTTGAAGCGGTCGGAAAGCCAGCCCCAGAAAGGTGCAAAGAGCGCTCCGACATTGAGCGCAGCAATCGCCGCCCCGACCTGTGTCGCCGAGCCGCCGCGGCCTATCACGGCGAGCGGAATGAGGATGACGGCCGAACCGGACGCGAGCGCCCCCAGAATCGCGTAAGCCACATACCATGGCTCGATCCAGCGGCCCAGGTTTTGGCTTGGAATCACCGCGGTGGAGTGGTGGACAGCGAGAGGCGCGGAAAAGGCAGGGCCTTGCGGCGTTTGCACCGCGACCCTGGATTTGCGCTTGTCTATAGAGCGACGACCGTTGATCTCCTGCGGCATCGGTGTCCTCTGTCGGTGGTATTGTGACGATTTGATTGACTACTTAAGGGTCGGACACGCGAAGGGAGTTGCCATCACAAAGTCGTTTCGGGTTCCTTTGCGATCCATCTGTGCATGAGAGAAAACCGGGAAGTTCGGCGCACCGTCCTACAGTGTGATCCTTCTCCCCACGCGGCAGCTTGCCTACTGTCACTTATGACAGGGCGCTAGAGGGCTGCAAATGCAACTACCCTGACTTGGCTGCCTGCTGTCTGCTGTCGCACCGGCTCTGACGTCGACCTCGCAAAGGTGGGCCGCCTGGTTAAATCAGCATGGATGAGTCGCTGAAGATCCTGAACGGTGCGCTCTCGATTAAATCCGAGCTCAAACGCGGTACAACGGTCCATGCATGCGTGCCTCCGAGTCCAGGGAGTGATTCCAGCGCGTAGTCTTGGCTGAGTGATGGGAGCCGAGACTCTTTGCCGGCGCGCTAAAGCGCTCCGACCCCCGGATAAATGCGGGTGCTCCCACCGGTCAGAGCTGTCCAAAATAGTCGACGAACGGCCTTTTGCACCGCGCAACTTGCTGAACGCGTTGAAGGGAACGCCGGCAAACGAAACCGGGTTGGTGGCGTTGGCAGACTTCATGCGGCTTTCCTTACTGAAAGGCGCACAAGTGGCTGCTGTTGAGTGCCACGTGGCAGGAATTCGGGGCTCCGGTCGAGCGCAGCCGAGCGATCTGCAGTGCGCCCCGGCTCCCAAACAAAGCTCTCCGTTCCGTTAACTCGCCCACAGAATCGTCATCCTTGTAGCGAAGCGCCTCACAGATGGATCGCGTGACAAAGCGCTCGGTGTTTCCTTCTGCCCATCTGATCTAGCGGCCCCTAATAAAGTCACCACCCTCCACTTGTCATCCCGAGGGGCAGCCCTCGGGATGACAGTTTCGTTTAAGACTGGATGACTTCGCCAATAAAGTCACAGCCTCTCGGGATGAACAAATTGGAGGGCGGTGGCCCTCCCTGGCATGAGCGGAGGTGGATGGACAGACTCAACCAACCACGTTCTCCATCAACCAAAGAGTCAAATTTGGACAAGTATGCCCACCGGTCGTCCCTGTCATAAGTGACAGTAGGCAGACCGTCGTTTTAAGACAACAATCGCGGTACATACGAGTGCCGGCAGCGCTCCTGGAGAAAAGGATAACGATTATGAAGATGAAATATGCTTTGTGCGCCATGCTTGCATGCATCGCGTCGGTGGTTGCCCTTGGGCAAACAGTCTCAGTCAATTACAACAAGAGCCAGAGTTTTTCGCAGTATCACACCTACACCTGGGCTACTGACAATGCCAACCAGATCCAAAACTCGATATTGGCGCAACAGGCCAAATCAGACATCGACAGTGCCATGCAGGGGAAAGGTTTCCAACTCGTGTCGGAATCCCAGAACCCTGACATAATCCTCACCGCAAGCGGCGGTATGAAACAACAGACCTCTTACCAAGCCTGGGGCATGCGCGGAATCGGCGGCGGAATGGGCGGAATTACTCCTGAGCAGAACGTGATAGGAACCATGATTGTCGACCTATACGACGCCAAGACCAAATCCCTGGTTTGGCGGGGAATTGCCCAGAATACGCTGAGCAACAATGGCAACAAGAACTCGCAGATGGTATCGAAGGCTGTGCAGAAGATGTTCAAACAATGGCCCGCCTGATAACGGCAATACAAGCGCAATAAACCAAGGAGGTTCCTTGTGACAGACCAGAGTCACTTTACCCTGGCATTTCCCCTGAAAGCGCCGGCGGATGCAAAAGCGCTGGCGGAGCAGCTTCCGGCCATGATGCCTGGGCTCTTCGAGGTGGAGGATACGATCGGCACGATCCACTATTCGCGCTTCACCGTGCTCAGCGAAAAGACACTACTATTTCTTGGCGACTTCGATGGCGAGTTCGGTCAGCTATTTGGCGAACTCGCCAAACAGGCAGGGCCGTTGTTCGATTTTATTTTGCAACATGTGGACAGTCCGCCGCCCACTCCGGTAGCGGATCATGCAGACGCGTTCGTCGAATGGGCCGAAAAGCATCTTTTGAACCCGGTAAACCTCTACACGGCCTACCCTGGAGCCACTGCGAAGGAGATCAAGGCCCTCGCGTCCGCTGCAGGCCTCAGTGGGGCTGGAGTACTCAACCCATTCCTGGTAATCCTGCCTATTAAATCGGCACTCGCCTTCACCGAGATAAAACTGCTGCTGCGCGCCAGGGGCCGCGGAACCACTCACGATCTGGACAAGGTGGGCACGCCCCACTTCGCGCAGTTTGTGCCGCTCGAG
Source organism: uncultured Acidobacteriaceae bacterium (assembly GCA_963785315.1). Taxonomy (GTDB): domain Bacteria; phylum Acidobacteriota; class Terriglobia; order Terriglobales; family Acidobacteriaceae; genus PALSA-350. Next base: position 50,783 of record CAWAUX010000010.1, read on the forward strand.
AACCACCAGGTTGGTTTCTTTACCGTGTATGACGGTGGGTTTGATACTTATATCGCTGACTTCACCAAGAACATCGGAGAGGTCTTCGATCTGATATTCAAATTCTGCATAAACCCGCCGCCCTCGCCCTGCCGCAAGTACCTCCAGGAATTCATTGACTTTGCAGCGGGAGCAAACCGAACGCCGATTGGCTTCTACCAGGCGTACCCAGGCTTGGGCGTCCAGGACATTCACGCCCTGATCGCCGATAGCAAAGCGACAGCGACGGCCCACTAGCCCCCATTCACAAGAGGCAAGCGGTGATCAAGGATAAAAGAGCATGGTCCGCAGAGTCGTTCTTTCACAAACTGGTCTCTCATGGCCAGAAGGAGGAGCCTGATACGCCTGCGCATCCGGAGAAGAGCGCACTCGACCTGGGTGATATTCAGGGATTCATCCTACGCGGGTACAGGATGCCAATGGTACGGCACTTCGTACTAACGGTCGGCGTGGCTGCGAAGGCACGCGCTCTGCTTGGGCGGCTGGTCAGTGGAGACGAGTCGGATGCACCGCAGATTACCACTGCAGAAGACTGGCACGTGGGCTTCGCTCCGGGGCCAGGAGACGATCCCGCCGATCTTCCACGCCACAAACCTGACTACTGCCTGAACGTGGGCATCACCTGGCCCGGACTGGTTGCGCTGGAGGTGAAGGATCGCGTCCCTACGCTCTCCTTCAAGTCCTTTGGCGCTTTCGTCGCCGGGGCGGCTGCCCGAGCGAACCTGGTGGGCGACACCGGGGCAAGTGCACCGGAGAACTGGATCAGCGCCTTCAGGTCCACAAGCGATCACGTGATGTTGACGCTGCACGCCATAAGCCCAGAGGCAATGACCGCCTATAGCGACCGGCTGTCTACCCTGCTTACCGAAGGCGGAGCCTTTGCCGAGATTTGGCGTACTGACGGGAACGCGTGGCTACAGATGGTCGACGGCAAGGCCCAACCTTGCGCCAAAGTTCCTTTTGGGTTCGTCGACGGCATCAGCATGACAACCATCCGCGGTGGCCCGGAAAAATATACGGCAGATCACCAGGAACCCTGCGAGCCCTGGCTATTTGTTTTGCAGGACGATGCGGAGAATTACTTGCTGCCTGAGCCACGAGAGCTTGGTCTGAACGGCAGCTTCGCTGTCTTCAAGATGATCGAGACGGACGTGGTTGGATTTGAGAATTTCCTGCAATCAAACAAAGACAAGATAGATCCCGAGCTGCTCGCCGCCAAGATTTGCGGACGGTGGCGTAACGGCACTCCGCTGGAATTGTCGCCTGAAACAGACAGCCCCCCGGGCGGGATTGCACCCGAGCAACTGAACAACTACGGATACGTAAACGCGGACGGATCGGGCGATCCCAGGGGGCTGCGCTGCCCTGTTGGCGCGCACATGCGGCGTGTTAATCCACGCGACCAGCCCATCACCGGGCAGGGCACACCCGGCGGCAGCAATAACACTCATCGTCTGATCCGTCGTGGCCTTCCCTACGGTCCGAACTATGATCCGGCGCAACCCTACGACGGCATCGAGCGCGGGCTTCTCGGCTACTTCATCAACTCCAACATCGAGAATCAATATGAGTTCGTTCTTGGGCATTGGGTAAACGACGCGGAATTCGCGGGCGCGGTCCGGCTGGACCCCAAGGCGAAAGATCCGATGATCGGGACTCAAGACCCGAAGGAAAGCATCTTCGTCATTCCCCAGGCCAACGGCGCGCCCCCGGTCACAATCACAGGTTTCTCAAGCTTTACTACGACGAAAGCCGCGGCCTATTGCTTCTTGCCCAGCGTCACCGCGATGAAATTCATCTCCCACTTGGGATGAGGTTTAGTCCATGCTTTGGCTGACCAGATGGTTCGGAGTGACCGGTAGCGACAGCGAGCGGAACCTCGCTAGAGAAAAATCTGACATCGAGGAGATAGTCAAGAAAACCCTCCTGGTACAGGCGAATGCAGCTGCCCAGCAACACCGGCCGTTAGCACGGGGTACACATGCCAAGGGCATCTGCGCCCGAGCCCAATTCGAAATACTTGACGTCACCGCCGGGCGCGACCCCCAGCTAGCAGCGCGGCTAGCCCAGGGGATATTTGCCAAGCCGGGCGTATATCCCGCGGTTGTGCGTTGGGGAAATTCTGATTCGAAGAAGAACTCTGACTTTAAGCCCGATGTTCGATCGATGTCATTCTCGGTCGACCTCACACCGGGTGGCTTGGCTGTTCCCGCCGGGAACGGTGGCCGGCAGGATTTTTCATTGCAAAACGCCCCCCCTCTGCCCATCAACGACTCACCTGGATTTGCGGCGGTCATGAAGGTACTGGCGGCATCGAACCCACTTTCCGGTTTGTTGCCGCTACCGTTCAAGGACAAGTTGCGAGTGCTGAGGATTCTGACCCTGGCAAAACTGCAGATGAGCCAGAAGATCAGACCGTACCAGCAACTGCGTTATTGGAGCAACGTGCCGTTTCGCCACGGGCCGATCGACGTTGTCCAGTATTCGGCAATCCCTTCGGCCGGCAATCTGGCGCGTCCACTGCAAAAGAGTAATCCGAAAGGTTTGCAGGATGAGCTGGTCCGGCACCTCAACGAGGATGGCAGGATGAGCAGCTTCGATTTTGCTGTCCAGCTCCTTGATACCGAAAAGATGACTTATTGGGGTAAACGCTACGACGCCAACTTCTGGATTGAAAACGCGAGCGTCAAGTGGAAGGAAACGGAAGCGCCATTTCATGTGGTCGGGCGGCTCACGCTGGTAGCACAGTCTCAGATTCGCCCGGATGCAGGGGAGACCGTGTATTTCGATGTAACCGGACACTCGACACCCGACAGCGCGCCGATTGGAAGCATTAATCGCGCCCGCTGCTTCGGCGAGACAGCCAGCAGAGAAGCTCGCCTGCGCGCGAACAGCAGCCCACCCGGCGGAATCGCCGGGGATGTAACCGCTACTGCGACCGTATCTGAGGGAATCCCTGCAGGAAACGCGATCGAGTAGTCGCGAACTCACAGGAAGCAACCTGCCGCTTTTGACAGTTATATCGTCTGTGCGCCGCAGCAAAGATAGGCGAGCCTTGATCCTGATACGTTTCGATCGATCGCAATGCGGATGCGGGGTAATGGATTGCGGTTTCAGGAGCAGGAGAACTTGAGGGAATCTTGCAGGTTCGAATGGCCGACGCTCAAACAACTGGGCGTATTGATCTCGCCGCCGCGGCAACCGGCCTGGCGAAAGGGAGCCCGGGTCTGGGAGTCTCCAGATCCCACATGGCCCCCGGTGGGAGGATTCGCACCGGGCTCCTACGGACCATTTCATCGATCCGCTCCATGGTGCAGAAACCCATGACTCCTGCAGCAGCAGAGCATCCAATCGGCGGCCTTACATTCCCCAGGAATGCGCCGCCAGCGTTCCACGTTTTGATCAAACCGACCGGCGCTATCTGCAACCTCGACTGTACGTACTGTTTCTTTTTGTCCAAGGAGATGTTGTATACCGGCAGCCGCTTTCGGATGGCCGAGGATCTTCTGGCAATCTATCTCAACCAGCTTCTGAAAAGTCATCGAGCTCCGGAAGTGGACGTGGCCTGGCAAGGTGGGGAGCCGACCTTGATGGGGTTGGACTTCTTTGAGCGATCCGTCGAACTAGTCAACAAATTGAAACGTCCCGGCCAAACGATCCAATACACAATCCAGACGAACGGCACGCTACTCGATGACAAATGGTGCGCTTTTTTCAAGCAAAACAATTTCCTTGTTGGGTTGAGCGTGGATGGGCCCAAGGAACTGCACGACGTTTATCGCGTGAACAAAGGCGGCGCCGGTTCTTTTGATCAAGTGATGCGCGGCCTCGACTTCTTGAAGAAACACAAGGTCGACTTCAATATCCTCTGCACCGTACACGCCGCAAATCAACACCGTCCTTTAGAAATTTACCGTTTCTTCCGCGATGACATAGGCGCGCAATTTATCCAGTTCATCCCCATCATCGAGCGCACTCATGCGGCCACGCTGCCGATAGCCAACACCGGTTGGAGCGAGCGTCCGGGCGGCGACCGGCCACTCTACGCCAATGTGGGGAACCTGGTCACGGAACGATCTGTCGACGCGCAGGCCTATGGAAGGTTCCTCATCGCCATTTTCGATGAATGGGTAAAAACTGATGTGGGCAAGATTTATGTTCAACATTTTGATTCGGCCCTGTCCAACTGGTTTGGGACTGCAGGCGCCGTCTGCATATTTTCGGAAACATGCGGCCAAGCGGTAGCTCTGGAACATAACGGCGACCTTTATTCCTGCGATCATTTTGTGGAGCCGAAATACAAGCTGGGCAATATTCGCGAAACTCATTTGATCGAGCTGCTCGCCTCCCCGCAACAGATCAAGTTTGGTCAAGACAAGAAGAGCTACTCTGCCCCGTTACTGCCGGGAATGCGAAGTACGTTTTGCCTGCCATGGGGAGTGCCCCAAGAATCGCTTCATCAAAACACCCGATGGCGAGGATGGGTTGAACTATCTGTGCGCCGCTTATAAGGCGTTCTTTCACCACATCGACGGGCCGATGAAGACCATGACACGCCTGATAAGAGCAGGGCGTTTTGCGGACGAAATCATGCAGATGCCGGCAAGTGAAAAATCGGTATTCGCGCAAGCAGGTAAAGAATAGTCAGTACACTCAACGTTAATTTCGAGACGAAAAGGTAAGACGCTAAGACCGTCGGCGACTCGTTAAGAGTCAGAAGAGAGTAACAAAATGGAAGATCAAAAAGTAACTGGCACGCCTGGTTCGCCCAGCGCCACGACCTCACTCGACGGGAAGCAACTTCCGCCGTTACCCCCAACATTCGGCGGCGTGATCAAGGACAGCGCCAAGGATTCCACTCCCTGGTGGGCGCCGAGCGTTGTGCCGCCCAAGGGCGCGCCGAACGTTGTGCTCATCATGACCGACGACCAGGGCTACGGTGTTTCCAGCACCTTTGGCGGCGTCATTCACACGCCCACGTTGGACCGGCTTGCCCAGACGGGCTTGCGCTATACCCACTTCCATTCCACCGCCCTCTGCTCACCCACCCGAGCAGCGCTCATCACCGGCCGCAATCATCACTCGGCGGGCTTCGGGGTGATCGGCGAACTGTCCACAGGCTTCCCTGGCTACGACTCCGTCATCAGCCCGGAAAAAGCCACCGTCGGCACTATCCTTCGCGATAACGGCTACGCGACCTCGTGGTTTGGCAAGAACCACAACACGCCCACATTCCAATACAGCCTTGCCGGGCCCTACGACCAATGGCCGTCGGGGATGGGCTTTGATTTTTTCTATGGGTTCCTGGGCGGCGAGACCGACCAGTGGACGCCGTATCTTTTTAAGGACCATACCCAAATTTTTCCCTGGATCGGCCGTGAAGACTACAACCTCACCACCGACCTGGCGGACGAGGCTATCAAGTACCTGGGCGATCTGGACGCGCAAGCACCCGACAAGCCGTTTTTCCTCTATTACGTGCCCAGTGGCTCACATTCCCCGCATCAGCCGAAAAAGGAATGGATTGAGAAGTTCAAAGGCAAGTTCGATATGGGCTACGAAAAGATGCGCGAAGAGATCTTCGCCAATCAAAAGCGGCTTGGCGTGATTCCCGCGGATAGTGAACTCACGCCATGGCCGGACGGGGGCCCCGAGTTTGGTGGGGCCAAACTGCCCAGGTGGGATTCGCTCTCACTGATCCAAAAGAAATCATATGCACGCCAGGCTGAGGTCTTTGCCGCGTACACGGCCTATACCGACCACGAGATTGGCCGGGTGATTCAGCAGGTCGAGGATATGGGCAAGCTGGACAACACGCTCATCATTTATATCTGCGGCGACAATGGCAACAGCCCCGAAGGCACCGAGTATGGCACCTTCAACCAGATGACCGCCTACAACGGCCTTGTTGACGGCCCGGCGGTCAAGCCCGTCGAGGTGATGAATGTATTGCATCACGAGAATTGGGGCTCGGAAAAAACTTATCCGCACATGGCGGTGCAATGGGCCTGGGCCTTTGATACACCCTTCAAGTGGACCAAGCAGGTGGCCTCGCATTTCGGCGGAACCCGCCAGGGCATGGTCATATCGTGGCCTGGCCACGTAGAGGAGGTGGGCGCCATCCGCTCGCAGTTCCATCACATCATCGATATCGTGCCCACGATTCTTGAAGCGGCGGGCATCCAGGCCCCTGAGATCGTCAAAGGCATCCCGCAAAAACCTATCGAAGGCGTGAGCATGGATTACACGTTTGCCAAGGCGAACAGCAGCGCACCCTCGACTCGCCCCACCCAGTATTTCGAGATGTGCTGCAACCGCGGGATTTATCACGAGGGCTGGTATGCCTGCACCACGCCCTTCGCCGCACCCTGGCTTCTGGGGACTGGCACGCTGCCGGACGTCAATGATTACAAGTGGGAGCTCTACGACGTGTCCAAGGACTATTCACAAAACAACAACCTGGCAGCGGAGAATCCAGAGAAGCTCAAGGAACTGCAAACGTTGTTTCTAGCGGAAGCCGAAAAATACCAGGTGTTCCCGCTGGATAATAGGGCCTTCGCGCGCTATCTGGATCCCAAACCCAGCGCCACGGCGGGAAAGACTGTCTTCACCTACACCGGAGTAAAGGCCGGTATACCGGTCGATAATGCCCCCCACATCCTGAACCGGGACTACACCATTACAGCCGAGATCACCGTCCCGGAAGGTGGTGCGGAGGGCATGATCGTGACCTTCGGCGGCCGCTTTGGCGGCTTCGGCCTCTACCTGCAAGACGGCAAGCCGGTCTTTGTTTACAACCTTCTCGATCTGGAGCGATTCCGCTGGCAGAGCGGCATCGGCGGCCTCATCGGCAAGGACCTATTTGGCCACTCGCTCAAGCCCGGGCCACACACCATCGTTTTCGATTTCAAATACCACGGTCCCGGCCCCGGCAAAGGGGGCACCGGCGTGCTTTCGGTGGATGGCAAGGAATTGGACCAGAAGACCATCAAACACACGATTCCGTTGATGATGTCCATTGATGAGACCTTTGACGTGGGGCTCGATACTCGCACGGGGGTGGATAACAGCTACGAGCTGCCGTTCAAGTTCACCGGCACGATCAACAAGCTGACCTTCGAACTCGGGCCTTCGCAGCTGTCCCCCGTTGAAGAAAAGGCTCAAGAGAAAGCTCTGGCCACAGCTCACGACTAGACAGGGCTGAGCGGACCGCCGAGCAGCCGACGCTTCTCGATCAAAGATGACAAGGAGGCAAGGAACACGGGGATTGAGTAGCGGCTAGTCGAAAAGTCCGCATGAGCAGACTGAGGCGGTTCCAGCTACGGTGGCTGTATCCGATTGAGAGGGGTGCATGAGCGCCTGGGTTCGGAAACCCAATTCGGCCTGATGATGAGGAAGCGGGCTTGAGTGGCGTACCCCCCGCACCTGTCATAACTGACAGTAGTGGAGTGAGCCTGACATGGGTAATGCTAGCAAGATGCTCCCGGATCTCTTAGCCTGCACTTCGAACTGCTGCTGGTAGCGGAATTCGAAGCCGAGATGCCACTTCAGGGTGGTGTACCTCGACTCCAGCGGTTACCTCAGTTTGAGTGCAGCTACCAGGGACAGAGTGATACGATCCACCCAACACACCGATAAGGTTTGTTTCCGGTCACGATTATCGAAGCTGCGGTTGGGCGTATGAAAGGTTGCTGTCTGTATGTCGTCCCTCCGTGTCCTCGTGGTCGATGATTGGGAACCGTTTCGGCGATTCGTCTGTTCGACGTTGGAGACAAAACCGGATTTTCTGGTCGTCGGTGAGGCGTCAGACGGATTAGAAGCGGTGCAGAAAGCCCAAGCACTGCAACCTGACTTGATTGTGCTCGACATCGGGCTTCCCACACTCAACGGGATCGAAGTGGCTCGACGGATCAGTAAGCTCTGCCCTGAATGCAAAATGCTCTTCCTGTCTCAGGAATCTTCTGCCGATGTGGCGCAAGAAGCTTTCAGCGCTGGGGCGACGGGCTACGTTGTTAAATCCCAAGCGGCGAGCGAACTTTTCGTCGCCTTGGAAGAGGTCTGCCAGGGCAGGCAGTTTGTCAGTAGTGGGCTCTCGGGTCACAGTTGGGTCAGCGCCGCCGGCGCACAAGCTCCCGGCCACCTCTTGCATCAGGAAGTTCTCCCATCGCTTGTACCGGGAAAGACGCAGATGGTTCGCGCCCACGAGGTCCAGTTCTATCCTGACGATGAGTCCCTGGTAGATGGCTTCACTCGTCATACAACAGCCGCACTGCTGAACGGAAACGCGGTTATCATCGTCGCGACCGAAGCGCACCAAAAGAGTCTGCTTCAGAGTTTACGGGACCATGGAGCTAGTATTGCCGCCGCCATCGAGCAGGGGCGCTGTCTCTCTTTAGATGTTGCCGATACCCTCTCGACCTTCATGGTCAACGATCGGCCTGACCCAATGCGATTTTTTAAAGTTGTGGGTGACCTGATCGCGACCGCTCAAGCCACAGCGGGGGGACCCTCGCAGGTTACAATTTGCGGGGAATGCGCGTCGGTCTTATGGGCCGAGGGCAACGCGGATGCGGCTATTCAAGTGGAGCAACTCTGCAACCAACTTACTAAACGATACCGAGTGGATATTCTCTGCGGCTTCTCATTGAGCAGCTTTTACCGCGATGAAGACAAGCAAGTCTTCCAGAGGGTGTGCGGCGAACTTGAACCGTTATCCTGGTGACTGTCGCCCACCAGTCTTTGGAGGACAGCGACCAATCGTCCACAAACTAAAAGCCCTGGGCCTGACCGGCGGATATCTCTTTCATAAAAACAATCGCATCACGCGCAAGCAGAGGTCACCACAGTCGCCCGGCAACGTGAATCAGGAAATCATGTCGTGGGGAGAAAGGAAGCACAGTCTCCAGCGCTCAAAGAAAGCGGCGGCAGGTGACAGCAAGCCACATCAGCTATGCACATTCCAGGGGCGTACATTCTTTTGATATTTGTCACCGTGTTAGCGGCGGTGATCCTTCTCCTATTGCACCTATCCAGGCTCGGTCTAATAATCCACCAGAGGATTCCCGACCGGCCGCATCGCCGGCTATTTCTTGCTTCGGTAAGCTTTTTTATCACGTTCCTTGCGGTACGGCTGTTGGTGGCCTCCATCACGCATCACATCGGTCCCTTCGGCTACGTTGAGATGGGTGGAAGGCACATCCACCACCTCGTGTGGGGTATCCTTCTGCTGCTCATCACCGGCTATGCAACGCTGGCGGAGGTGGGGACCGGGGAAACGCTCGGCTCCATCTTTCTGAGCCGGTTGCTGGCCCTGGGTTATGGGATCGGCGCGGCATTGACGCTGGATGAATTTGCGCTTTGGTTGAACCTGGATGCCGCAGACTATTGGACGAGTCAAGGGAGAGAAAGCATTGACGCTGTCGTGCTTTTTGGGGCTCTGCTGGCGATGGGAACCTGGGGCGCGCCGTTGTTTCGACGGCTGGACCGCCCCCGCGACAAATCATCCCGGTAAGCGGCTAGGGATCTCTCAGGGAACATAGACGAGGAACTCCGGCATGTCCGGAAGGTTATGAATGAATGTCCCTTCTTTCTTTCCATCGGAGGAAAAGCGCCGCACCCGCTGCTTCTTCCGCTCGGCCACGTAAAAATCGCCGTCGGGGCCGACGGCGAAGCCGGAAGGGGTATCGAGCTTTCCATCGATCACCACCCGCGCCGTGAGCTCTCCGCTCGGCGGCGTGGGCGACAGGTCCAGAGCGAGGATGCTGCCGCTGCCCGAAGCGCCGATGTAGAGCGTCTCGCCGTGCAGGATCAGGTGCACGGGCGCCTTAAGCGTCCCTCCCGTGATGTGGGCCAACAGCTCCCCCGACTGCACGTGGAAGACCTTCACTGCGTCGCCGGCTTCGTCCGCCACGTACAGATGCTTCCGGTGCACGACGATGCCGCGCACCGAATGCCGTGGCTTGCCGTGCTGGTCGAGCACCACCTTGAGGCCCAGAGGCGGTGGTACATCCAGCGACGCGCGGTCACCGTACTCAGGAAGGCTCCCCTGGCTGGACGCGACGAGCGTACCAGGGAGAAAATTCCCGTTGGGATACTGCTTGCGAAGGTGCGCGGCCACCGGTGCGGGTTTGCGAGTCTCCGGCACCAGCGACACCACGGTATTGGTATCCTGGCTGGAAACGTAGATACGACCGTCATCTCCCAACTCCACGTCGAAGGGGTGAACCATCGCGGCAACCTGCTCCGTCGTCGCGAGCACCTCCTTGAAGCGGAAGGTATCGCCCTGCCGGTGGTAGAGCGCAATGTGGCTATCCTTACGCCACGCACTCGCGATGTAGAGGTCGTCGCCCACCAATGCGAAACCGCGCGCAATGTGGAGCGGCTGCGCGGCTGACGATGTATCGAGCAGCAGCGGATGCGTCTTACGCGGGCAGCCGTCGTCCTCGAAGACGCCGATGTTGTCGACGCCGTGCTTTGATTCCCCCCGATAGCTGACCCACCACACGATTCTGTCCTCCGGAACACTCTTGCTGCATCGTCAGAACTGGCCCGCGACAAGTCCATTTTCAGCCTACAGGAAAGCTACAGCCAAAATTACGGCCCGCAACTCGACGGGCCATCCGGGAATTATAAGCCCGGTTGGGATTGTTGAGGCCTTCATCACCGCGGTTTCCGATCATTGGTCGTGGCAAACTCCCGGTGACGCGCCTAAACGGACGTTGGAAGGAGGCAACTTCCACTGCCAGGGTCCTGTCGCAAGTGACAGTGTTCGAATATCTCTTTCGGAATAACAATCACTTGGCATCGCATCACGCGCAAGCAGAGGTCAAAACAGTCGCCGAGCTCTCCCCGCTGAAAACTCAATAGACAACTGATCTCGCAAGAACCACCCTGGCAACAGCCTTCAAAAGGAATCTCATGTCACTCGCAAACAAAGTTGCAATCGTCACTGGCGGCAATAGCGGTATTGGCAAAGCCATCGCGATCGTGCTCGCGAAGCACGGTGCAAGTATCGTTATCGATTACGTCGCTCATCCCGAGGCGACAGAAGCACTGGAACAAGAGATTGTCGCTTTAGGTGATCGCGTTATCGGAGTGGACGCCGACGTCAGCAAGCTGGTTGACCTGCAAAAGCTCGTGGGTGCCGCAGTAGAGAAATTTGGCCATGTCGACATCATGGTCAACAACGCCGGGGTAGAAACCCGCACCTCCATTCTCGACACAACCGAAGAGCAATACGAGAAAGTACTTGATATCAATCTGAAGAGTGCATTTTTTGGTACCCAGCTTGTCGCCCAGCAGATGATCAAGCAGGGCGGCGGAGGCCGTATTATCAACATAACTTCCATCCACGAAGACTGGCCAATGCCCGGCAACACAGCGTATTGCCTCTCCAAAGGCGCAATGCGCATGTTGACGCGCACGGCAGCTGTGGAACTGGCTCCGCACAATATCCTGGTTGTGGGCGTGGCCCCGGGCGCGGTGGCAACGCCCATCAATCTTTCCACCATGACCGATCCGGTACTGATGGCTAAATTGAATGCTGCGATCCCGCTGGGCCGAATGGCGAAACCCGAAGAAATCGGCAACGTGGTTGCCTTTTTGGCCGGAGATGGAGCCACCTACATAACGGCTACGACCATTATCGCTGACGGCGGCATGATGCAGAGCAGTCCTGGGCTGTGATGAGATATTCCACCCAGTAATCCTGCCACCCGTCGGTCACCCTCGCTTGCCCTTCAATTACATGACCCGTCGTCCTGAAATTCGCCGCTTGCCGCCATCCCTGCCAGCGAGCGCGCACAATTCAGGATCTTCTGATCCAATGGATCCTTTTTCACAATGTCCGGGGTGATGTAGTTCAAGTTCTTACGTGCCGCCAGAATTTTATCGCCCAGCCGTTGCATGTGGTCGAATTCCCTGCTCAACAACTGAAATGCATTGCGATCCGAAGGGGTGGTGGCGGCTATCGATGTCAGGCGGAGGTTTTTGGCCGCTTGCGCACGGTAATTGTCCATCCAGGCATCCTTGATAGGGTAGTGGTTCTCAATGGCGTTCAGGAGCGCGCTCCGCCATTCCCTGATGTCACTCATGGTTTCCAGACTGCCCTTCAGGAAATCCTTGGAGAAGCCGGGATGCGCGGGCCCACTGGCAGGAAGAGCCGCGCTCGCCCCCGGCACGGTCAACACGATTTGACTACCATGATATGCAAGGGAGCCGCTCATCAATCGTGCCAAGGCCTCGACGGCGACGTAGGAGCCACCGTTTATCTGAGTAATCGGCGCTTGCCCGGAATATCCCTTTACCACCAGAGTCCCGGTGGGTTGGCCTACATCTGACAGAGCCGCTCCGTGCGCGATCAGTAGTCCAACCGCCGCCAGCCATAGTGCTATTGCTCGCATAAACCCTCCGTGGAATGTACCGCGTGGCAGGCAGACGAGATGTTCACCGATTCATACCGAAACCCTCTGCCATCTCCTATTACTTTTACCAGTTGTTTTGCTGAGGCGCGCAACCTAGCCATTTGATGGGCAATTCGGACGCGTGTGGCCGATCATCCTCATCGCGAGCATTCCAATTTCGTAACGAAAAGGGAGCCTCTCTCCATGAGTGTTGAGCTAAGCCGAGCTGTGCTGCGCCAGCCCCGGACTTCAAGTCCGGGGAAGCGGGTTTTCAAACCCGCGAGAATGCTTCATCTCGCCCTGACCGGGCTTTAGAGGGTGTGTGAGAACTCCCAAGCCATCCAGTCAAGCCTCTTTAGCCCCCAAGCCGTCTCCTTTCCTGGTTCGGGCGCTCCCGGTATGTTCATCTTGGCTTTGTTTCGACTCGTCGCGCCGGGTGGCTCGTTTGGCTGCTCATCTACTCGCCGGGATCCTCCTCACCGCGATCCCAGTGTTCGGACCGCCCGCCTACGCCGCCAGCAAGACACCGGATTTCTCGACCGCACCATTACCCTCAACGGCACCGTCTACCACTACGCGGTCTACCTTCCCATGGACTGGACCCCCAAACAGAAGTGGCCGGTCATCTCCTTCTGCACGGTTCCGGGGAGCGCGGCGCCGACGGACTGGACGAAACCCAGGTAGTGGTCATGCCCCAGGTGCCGTGGGGCTTGGGTGGGGCACTCGATGTGCCGCTTGATCGCTGAAGAAGTGGGAAAGCGGTTTGCCCAGCGGGCTGACAGAGACCTTAAGTCTCCTTACCCGTGACAGCCCCGCTTCCGGCGCCCAGCCATGCAAGTAACTCAACAAGTAAGATATGGCGTGGTTCTAATTCTCAAAACCAGATACGGGGCCCGATCGTCCGCCTAACAACGACGTCCCGCTCTTGAACCGAGGTTCCATGTATTCAACGAAGTTGTTTTTGTCGATGATCTTAACCTGCCTCACTACCTGCGCGCCGAGCCAGAGCATGCTTCATTTTTCTAATCCTGGCGCACCTGCGAGCAACACTCCCTCTGCAATATCATCTGAGCTACGAGCCCTGGCGGCGAAAGGGCAGCTGGGAAACAACCTGGGCTCCCCCGCCTATCGAGAGCAAATCAAGAGACTATACGAATCCGCAAATTTCGCTCCTTTGTGGATAAACGGTGACCAGCCAACATCGCAAGCAACATCTTTGATCGGGATTCTGCGCGCAAGCCGCCTCAAGGGACTCAACCCCAGCGACTACGATGCAGAACGCCTGGCGACACAATCCAGCTCCCTCAAGGGCGCATCCGCCGCCGCGCAAGCATTGTTCGATGCAACTCTGACCCAATCGACCATGCTGTATATCTCGGACCTACGCATCGGACGAATCAATCCAAAGCACCTGAAATTCGACATCGATGTGCGGTCCAAACAATACGATCTGCCGCAATTCCTTGCGCAACAAGTTGTCCATGCAGGAAACGTCCAATCTACCTTGGACCAGATTGAGCCGCCCTACTCTGGCTATCGCCGCATCGAGAACTCTTTAAAGCAATATTTAGATTTGGCTGCCAAAGGAGATGGCGCCAAAGTGCCGGCGGGAACCAAGACCATCGCGCCCGGCGATACCTATGCAGGAACTGCCCAGTTAGCTGACCGATTGCGATTGCTTGGAGACCTTCCGCAGGGCGCAAGCTTTGATGCCTACACCGGCGCCCTCGTCGAGGGGGTAAAGCACTTTCAGGCAAGGCATGGTCTCGCGGCCGACGGCAAATTAGACGCCGCGACCGTTCGTGAGTTGAACACTCCACTCAGCGCGCGAGTACAGCAAATTGATGATGCCTTAGAGCGCTGGCGATGGATGCCCACTGAGTTTCAGCAGCCCCCTGTCCTGGTAAACATTCCTGAGTTTCGCCTAAGGGCCTACGCCGCGGATCACCAGCTCGCGCTCACCATGAACGTCGTCGTGGGCAAGGCCGCGCCAACTCAAACGCCAGTGTTTACCGACGACATAAAGTTCATCGTGTTTCGGCCCTACTGGAATGTTCCGCCCGGAATTCTGCGCAGAACTGTCATCCCGGGCATTATGAAAAATAACTCATATTTAACCCGCGAGAACTTCGAGGTAACCGACTCCGGTGGCAGACTAGTGTCGCCGAGCGACGATTTGGTGGCAGGGCTGCGCTCGGGCAAATACTTCGTGCGTCAGAAACCGGGGCCAACTAATGCACTCGGCCTGATAAAATTCATGTTCCCAAACACTTATTCAGTCTATCTGCACAGCACGCCGTCCACTGAGCTATTCTCCAGGTCCCGGCGAGACTTCAGCTCAGGCTGTATTCGGCTACAGAAGCCAGCCGAGCTGGCCGCTTTCTTATTGCGGAATCAACTCGATGGACAACAACCGTGGACCCTGGAGTTAGTGCAAAAGGCGATGGACTCAGGCAAAGACAATCGCCAAGTTAACCTGGCTACGAAAATCCCGGTGCTTATTCTCTACGTAACTGCGGTCGCCGAAGAGGATGGTACGGTGCACTTTTTTGACGATATCTACGGACATGATCAGCGACTGAATGCCCTGCTTGCGAAGGGACGTCCTTATCCATAACCCTCGCACCCCCGGATCGAAGGTAGCAAGAGCCCCCGAGATTGGCAGTCACTCCTCTCATCAAATTGGCCGGAGTTGCTAGGACAATCATTTCCGGGCAAACTAGGAGCACTCACAGCGCTCAGGGTTGTTTGCTACCAATTGCCTATGCGAAGAAAAGGGCCAGTAGTAGCGTGCCTCCGTCCATATCGCGCATCTCCCGGAACCAAGTGGGTGGTGACGCACTGGTTTTTAATCATTTGTCTCCCCGCCCTGTTTACATTGGTACATCCTCTCCTTGCTAATGTTTCGTCGTCGCCCAAGACTGTGCTTATTTTGGATAGCTTTACTGACCGTAAGGCGGTGGATGATCTGGAAATCCTGAGGTCGATTCTCTTCCCCGCGGTATTGATCGCCGGATTGCTATGGCAGCGAGCCCGGAAGCGGAACGCCGATCTTCGTCTGCGTGAAAGCGAAGAGCGTTTCCGCTCGCTGGCGGATAGTACACATGCACTGATCTGGGTCTGCGACAAGAAAGGCACAGTCAACTATCTCAATGACAACCGTATTGACTTTACGGGCCCCGCACCAGGGGCTGGAGTTGGCGACGCGTGGTCCGCGTTCATTCACCCTGACGACTTACCGGGCGTCCAGAGCGCCAACGCACATGGGCTTGCGCAACAGAAAGAGTTCTCCACGGAGTATCGGCTTCGCCGCCGGGATGGAATGTACCGATGGATGTTGGAGGTTGCGGCTCCACGAGTCGATAAGAATGGCCTTTTTATAGGTTTCATTGGCTCGGCGGTCGATACTACGGACCAGAAAATGGCACGGGAAGCTCTGGAGAAGATTGGGGGCAAATTGCTCGCGGCCCAGGAAGAAGAACGCAGCCGCATAGCCAGAGAACTTCATGACGACATCTGCCAGAGGCTTGCCCTCCTCTCGATGGAACTGGAGCAGGCCAATCGCTCTTTGAATGGCTCTAATCGATTGCTCCATCCTAACCTTGATGAAATCCGAAAGCATTGTGCTGAAATCGCTGAGGATGTTCAGGCGTTGTCTCACAAACTCCACTCCTCCAAGCTGGAAATTCTCGGCGTCGCTGCCGCTATTAAGAGTTTCTGTCGCGAATTCTGTCAGCAGCACGAGGTGAGCGTGAAATTCTCTGATGAGAATGTTCCCCGCTCTTTGCCTCCCGATACTTCGCTCACCCTATTTCGAATCACGCAGGAAGCATTACAGAATGCGTTAAAACACAGCGGTGTGCGGGAATTCTCAGTGAGCTTGCGCGGTTCGACTCGCGAGATCCAACTTGAAGTGATTGATAAAGGAGTGGGGTTTCACCTGGAGGAAGCGAAGGAAGACAACGGACTGGGTCTCGTAAGCATGCGGGAGCGCGCCCATTTGGCGCACGGCATCCTGGCTATTGAATCGGAAGTGCATTGTGGGACAAAGATCTCTGTTCGCGTTCCCTTCGTGGAAGAAACGCAGAAGACCTCGTAGTTATAAGAGGATTGTATCGGAGCTGATAGCAATGTAAGCCGGATGCTCCGTTCGGATGCCTCCCTTCCCTTCTCGAGCAGCTGTATAAATATCGCCCGTTGATTCAAGCGGGGTAATCGACAACTCTATCTTCGGACACCCGCTAGGCGGCTTGGTGAAGCGTGTTCACGAGATCCCGGTCAATTTGCGATTTGAAGACGTAGCCTGCGGCTCCCAAATCCCGAGCGGCTTGAGTGAAATCTATGCCCTCGTGAACGGAGAGAAAGACGATGCTGGAAAGGCAACCGGCGGTTCTCAGCTGCTCCGCAACTTGAAAGCCAGTCATGTCGCCGAGATCGACGTCCAGGAGAATGATATCTGGATGCAAGTTTGCGGTTTCGGCAAGTGCTGCCGATCCGGAAGAGAGCTTCCCGACGATCATGAAATCGTACTGGAGTAGATCCGCCACGATGTCGAGCAGCTCCGGGCTATCATCTACGCACAGAAGTCTTTTCACTTTCAGCCAATCTGGCTCGAGGCGAGGATCGCTACTCTTGCGCAAATCCTCACATGCGGCTTACATCAGACTACTCAGCTTGAAAGTAGCGAAACACTGGCAAAATTGCTAGTCTTGAACCCGAATGACCGATGCAAGCATCTCCCATTACCGCGGATT
Source organism: uncultured Acidobacteriaceae bacterium (assembly GCA_963785315.1). Taxonomy (GTDB): domain Bacteria; phylum Acidobacteriota; class Terriglobia; order Terriglobales; family Acidobacteriaceae; genus PALSA-350. The sequence goes on from CAWAUX010000010.1 coordinate 67,977, forward strand.
AGAGAAGATCGGCGGTGGTGGTATGGGCGTGGTGTACAAGGCAGAAGACACCATCCTTGGACGCTTTGTCGCGCTCAAATTTCTGCCGGATCACCTCGCCAACGATGGCGCGGTTCTGGATCGTTTCCGGCGCGAGGCGCGTGCTGCCTCAGCGCTGAACCATCCCAACATCTGCACCATTTATGAGATCGCCGAAGAAGGCGGCCGTACCTTCATCGCCATGGAGTTCCTGGATGGCGAAACGCTGAAACAGTTGATTCAGACAGGCCCGGTTGCCATCGATCGCGTGATTGAAATCGCCATCGACCTCACGGACGCCCTCGAAGCGGCGCATGAGAAAGGCATCATCCACCGCGACATTAAGCCGGCAAACATCTTCATTACCAAACGCGGCATTGCCAAGATCCTGGACTTTGGCCTGGCAAAGATGACGCCCATGAAAGAACTCGCGGTCGCCGGGGAGGAGTCTTTCCTGGAGCGACAGCAACTCACTGACGGCCTTGGCGCGGCACTGGGAACGGCCGCGTACATGTCGCCCGAGCAGGTGCTCGGTAAACAAGTCGACACGCGCACTGATCTGTTCTCTTTCGGCATCACGCTTTACGAAATGTGCACCGGCCGCTCGCCGTTCGCGGGGGATACCACCGGAGAGCTTCTGATCTCCATCGTTCAGCAAGTCCAGATCACTCCCGTGCAGCTGAATCCCGGCGTTCCGGAGGGATTGAGGCGCATCATCGATCGATGCCTGGAAAAGGACCGGGACCTCCGCTACCAGCATGCGTGGGAGCTTCGCGCGGACTTGAAGGCAGTGCAACGCAACCCGTCAGCGGAAATTGCGACCCACTTTCTTGTATCTGGAATAGATTCGTCGACGCGCGCATCTTCAGGGCTTCGGACATTTCAGGATGCTGCTCGCGGTGGCACCAGATCTGCATCCACAACAACACAATTCAGACCGGTGGCGCGGCGGTGGCTTCTACCCTTGTCAGTGTTGTTGATAGTTACCGCTCTGCTGCTTGCCTACTACTGGGTGCGTCCCCTACCCGTGCCCAGGGTCTCAAATTACGTCCAGCTCACCCACGACGGTAAACCTAAGAGCCTGACCGGTACGGATGGTTCGCGGCTCTATCTTGGCCCGTGGATCCACTCTAACAACGCCAACCACCCCAATACCATTAGCGGCGGCATGCAGATGTCCACTTCGGGAGGTGACCCGGTCCGTGTGCCCGCGGCTTCCATTGCAATGCTCCCTCTGAATGTCTCACCGGATGGAGCCGAACTTCTCGTCAGAGACATGCAGGACGCCAAAGATGCGGGTCAGCTCTGGAGTCTTCCAATCCTCGGAGGTGCGCCCCGTCGAGTGGGCGCTATTGTCGCGCAGGACGCGGCCTTATCTCCTGATGGCCGGATGCTGGTTTACGCTGACGGAAACGAATTGTTTCTGGCCAGGAGCGATGGCACGGAATCCCGAAGGTTAGTTTCGCTGACGGGGCTGGGCTTTTATCCGGAGTGGTCACCCACGGGAAGTAAACTCAGGTTTACCGTCCTCGACAAGAAGACCGGAGAGAATTCACTCTGGGAAGTCTCAACGCAGGGGACGAATCTGCATCCGTTGCTTCCCGCATGGCACAATCGCCCAGACGAATGCTGCGGAAAATGGACCGTGGACGGAAAATACTACGTCTTCCAAGCGCAGGGGCAGATTTGGGCACTCTCAGAAAAGAAAGCGTTTCTACGCCAGGCCACCGCCAAACCCATCGAACTGACCTCCAGCCCGCTTCGTTTGTCCGCTCCCCTTCCCAGCAAGGATGGCAAGAAACTTTTCGTCGTGGGCCAGACCTACCGCGGCGAACTGGAACGCTGGGAACCTGAATCTGGCCGCTTCACGCCCTTTCTCTCAGGCATCTCTGCCGAAGACGTAGCGTTTTCCAAAGACGGCCAGTGGATAGCCTATGTCTCCTACCCCGAAGGGATTCTATGGCGGAGCAAGCCGGATGGCAGCGAGAAGCTACAACTCAGCTACCCTCCCCTGTTGGCGGCGTTGCCGCGCTGGTCGCCCGACGGCAAACAGATCGCATTCGATGACTGCTCCGCCGGTAAACCAGTAAGGATCTACCTGGTTTCAGCCGACGGCGGCGGCCCCCAGCTATTGCTGCCCGGAGATCCCGAGCCTCAGTGGGATCCGAACTGGTCGCCGGATGGGGACAAGATCCAGTTCAGTGGCGTCCAGGCTGAAGATAATTCAGCCATCCGTATGGTCGATTTGAAGACCCGCCAGGTTTCGACGCTGCCTGGTTCCCGAGGGATGTACTCCGCCCGCTGGTCGCCGGATGGCAGGTACATCGTGGCGAAGCCGGCGCACTCGCTTACCCTGATGCTTTTCGACTTCCAGACTCAGAAGTGGACCCAATTCGCGCAAGTAAGAGCGTCCTACCTGAACTGGTCAAGAGATGGACAGTACCTCTACTTCTTACGGTGGTTGGAGAATCCGGCGGTGATGAGAATTCGGATCAGCGACCGCGAGATGGAGCAGGTTTCGGATCTGTCGAACCTGCCGACTACAGGCAATCTCGGCCCGTGGGTGGGTCTCGATTGGAATGATTCCCCGCTTGTGCTCAAAGACAACGGAACCCAGGATGTATACGCCCTCGACTGGGAAGAGCCTTGAACAGCAGTGAGCAATGACAAGTGACAAGTCCGGAGGTCGAGGCGCAATAATAACTGTCTCAACTTAGGGGGTCACCCCAGGGGGCTTCTAGCGCTTTTAGCGCTCATTTATTTGGAAAAATCACTACGAGACCCAGCGGAAAACCGCGAGCGAAGGCAGCTTTCTCTAACCCAAGCCTGCTTTTCCAATGAGGAAGGCCATTCGGGATTTGGAGAATTGAAAGCGCCCGGCCCACCTGACACTACTGCCAGTAGGCGCCGCAGTCCTGCCGTCTTAGCATTCAGTGTGGCTGTGACCCAACCTCCGCCGGACAGACCATCTCCCATCGACGCATTGTCGAAAAGTTGGGCTGGAGCGGGACTTAGAGAGTCGTAAAATGCGTCTTCAAAAGGCCAACCGAAGCATCACCCTATTGGTTGCATCGCTTTCGTTGGCATCCGTGGCCTGCGTCCTCGTGTCGGGTTATTTCAGACATCGCCAGGTGACTGCACTGAACGCCAGGACGCAGTCGCTGCTGCTGAGCAACCAGCTCGCCGCCGCCACTGACAAGCTCACCGCGGCGGTGCGGGGATTCGCGATCGCGGGTGATCCCCACTACCGCGAAGTATTCCTGCGGGAGATACATGTCGAGCGCAACCGCGACCGCGCCGTGGAAGGATTGCAGGCGCTCGGCCTCACCCGGGAGGAGAGCGAACTGGTCTCCCGCGCCAAGCGAAGTTCCGATGCTCTCATCGCCCAGGAAGAGAAGTCGTTCGACGCCGCCGAACGCAAAGATTTCACCGCCGCGATGGGATATGTGTATGGCGAGGAATACCTCAAGGCCAAAGCCTTGATCATGGATCCCCTGGATGAATTCCGCCGCCGGCTCGACCAGCGTCTCGCCACCCAAGCCCTCTCTGAAGAGCGGGCAGCCCAGCGGACAGTCAACCTCGCAATCGTTGCCGCGATCCTCAATGCCTTGGCTATCGGGGGAGCGCTCATCTTTTACCGTACGAAGATGGTGGCCCCTCTGGCTGCCCTGGGACGTAGCCTGAGCGACCTTCTCGCTCAAAAGCCGGGCATCGAGATCGGGTCTCAGGACGATCGCTCCGAGATCGGTGACATCGCACGATCGCTGGAGTCCTACAAAGGCCTGCAGGAGGAACGAAACCGCGTCACGCGGCAAATGCAGTTGCTCCTCGAATTTGCCGGGCAAGGCATCTACGGGATCGATGTGCAGGGAAACTGCACCTTCATCAATCGCGCTACCTGTGAATTGATCGGCTACCGTGCCGAGGAAGTCCTCGGCCGGAAGACCCACGATCTTATGCATCATCACAAGCCGGACGGCTCCATTTACCCCATTGATGAGTGCCCTGTCTACCGCGCGTGCCTGAAGGGGGAAGGCTGCTGCACGAACGACGAAGTGATCTGGCGACGCGATGGCACCCCGATCCCGGTTGAATATTCCTCGTTTCCCATTCTGGAGGACGGAAATGTCACCGGAGCTGTCGTCACCGTGGTTGATATCACTGAGCGAAAGCGGGCAGAAGAAAAGCTGAGGGAGAGTGAGCAGCTTTTCCGTTCGGTCTTTGAGAATGCACAGATCGGGATCGGTTTATACAAGATTGACAGCCGGGAACATGTCTCCAACCATGCACTCCACGATATGTTGGGCCATAGCGCAGAAGAGCTGAGCAGTGTGGAGCAATGGGACGAAATTGTTGTCCCCGAGGAACGCGCCTCAAGCGCACAGCGATACGCGGAACTCATCCAGGGAAATCGAGAAACGGACGAGTACGAGCAACACTTCATTCATTCTGACGGACGCATTGTTGCTTGCAATGGGAGGTTTCAACTGCTTCGGGACGCCGTAGGCAAGCCACAGTACCTGGTCGACCTGAAGGAAGATATCACAGAACGCAAGCGTGCCGAGGAAGCCATGCAGGAGAGCGAGCAGCTCTTCCGTTCGATCTTTGAGAACTCCCCCGTCGGCATCGGTCTTCACAACGTCCGCAAGTCAGAATATTTCACCAATCAGGCTTTACACGAGATGCTCGGGTGCACTCATGAGGACTTAACCTCTGTTGAGAAATGGGACCAGGTAGTCCACCCGGACCAACGTGAGCCCAGTGCAAAACGCTACGCGGAACTCCTCGCAGGCAAATACGACTACGACGAGTGGGAGCAACACTTCATTCGCCGCGATGGACGCACCGTCATCGCAGACGGCACCTTCTCGGTCATCAGGGACACTGCCGGAAATCCGCAGTATCTCCTCAACACGACCAAAGACATCACCGATCGCAAGCAGGCCGAAGCAGATCTTCTCGCTGCCAAAGAAGAAGCCGTTGCCGCCACCAAGGCCAAGTCTGACTTCCTGGCTAATATGAGCCACGAGATTCGGACCCCCATGAACGCGATCCTCGGATTGACCCACCTCGCCTTGAAGACCGAGTTGACCGCAAAGCAGCGTGACTATCTGACCAAAGTAAAGGTGGCGGCCCAGGCCCTCCTTGGGATCATCAACGACATCCTTGATTTCTCAAAAATCGAGGCCGGCAAGCTGGAAGTTGAGAATACCGAGTTTCGCCTGGAGCAGGTGCTCGAAGATCTATCCTCCGTTGTCGGTCAAAAGGTCCAGGATAAGAATTTGGAATTCTTGATCTCCTCGGCAAACGATCTGCCGCCGAATCTCACCGGCGACCCTTTGCGCCTGGGCCAAATCCTGATCAACCTCCTCAACAACGCGGTCAAATTCACCGATCGCGGCGAGGTGGTAGTGAGCGTTGTAGCAGAGGAGAAGTTAGCAGACCGGCTGAAGCTAAGGTTTTCCGTGCGCGATACCGGAATTGGGATGACTCCAGAGCAGGCCGCTCGTCTGTTTCAGGCATTCAGCCAGGCCGACAGCTCCACCACTCGCAAATATGGCGGTACCGGCCTCGGCCTTTCTATCTCCAAACGGCTGGTCGAGCTCATGGGAGGTGAAATCTGGGCCGAGAGCACCTACGGGGTGGGTAGCACCTTCTTCTTTACTGCATGGTTTGGGATCGGTGCAAGCGAACCCGAGCGACGGCGTTTCGTCCCCGACCTCTCAGGCATCCATGCGCTGATAGTCGATGACAACCCACTCGCCTGCGAAATTACCACGGAGAGACTGAAGGCGTTCGCGATTAGAGTCGACTCCGTCTCCTCCGGAGAGGAAGCAATCCGCGAACTCTCCGATTCGGACACGCAAAATCCCTATCAGTTGGTTGTGATCGACTGGCATATGCCCGGCCTGGACGGTCTTGAGACCAGCCGCGTCATCAAGCAGGGCGGCCTGCTGAGGCACACTCCCAAGGTCATTATGGTCACCGGCTTTGGACGGGAAGACATTCGCAAACAGGCCGAGCAGATAGGGATCGAAGGCTTCCTGTTGAAACCGGTCAGTCCATCGATGCTCTACGACACTCTTGTGGACTTGTTCGCGGTTGGCGGAATCCAGAGCCAACCTTTCGCTGAAACCAAGGACAACGCCACCACGCGGGATGCCCGGGGAATTCGCGTCTTGTTGGTCGAAGACAACGAGATGAATCAGCAGGTCGCGACTGAGCTGCTGGAGAGCGCTGGAGCCATCGTCGTGGTCGCCAACAATGGTGGTGAAGCCGTGAAAATCCTGACCGGTGGAGACCAGGGTCCAGCGTTCGATGTGGTGTTCATGGACTTGCAGATGCCCGAGATGGATGGGTTCACGACCACCAGGCTACTTCGGAGAGCGCCAGGTTTACACAAGTTACCGATTATTGCCATGACCGCGCACGCGCTCGTCGAAGAGCGCCAGCGCTGCCTCGACGCAGGCATGAACGACCATGTGTCCAAGCCGATTGACCCCGATCACCTATTGTCGACCCTGCTGCGATGGGCGAAGCCCCGGCCTGAGCAGGCACCCGATTCCCACCAGCCGGTGGCCACCAAAAAATCTTCCGGCGATGTGATCCTGCCGGAAATCGCAGGCATCAATATCGCCGATGGCCTGAAGCGCGTTGGCAAAAACAGGCGGCTCTATCGTGACCTCCTGGTCCAGTTTGCCGCCACACAAGGCAACGCAGCCGCTGAGATTTCCGCCGCGCTTGAAACCGGCGATATCAAACTGGCTGAACGCATCGCCCATACCGTGAAAGGTGTTGCCGGCAACATTGGAATCACCGAAGTGCAGTCCCTGGCTGAAAAGCTGGAAAAGGCACTCCACGACGGTGACAGGAAGATCTTGTCGCTGTTGGTTGAGTTCGCGAGCCTGCTGGGCGCTCAAGTTCGCGCGATCGAGAACGCGCTTTGCGGCTCGCCAGCCGAGCAACAGCGGACTTCGCCTTACAACGAAGAGGCGGCGGCCGAGGCGATTGCCCGGCTCAGGACCTTGCTCCAAGCCAGTGACGGCGATGCTGAAGAGTCGTTCCGCAGTCTGCACGAAGCCGTCGCTGGTGCGGTCGAAAAGCCGCACCTGGACAGCCTGAGCGAATCGATCAACAACTTCAATTTCGACCGAGCCCTGGTGGCACTGGACCAGATCGCCGATTGTTGCCGGCAAATAGGGGGAAATCATGAACCAGGCTGATCAGAGGAAGGTTGTCCTGGTGGTGGATGATGCTCCCGCCAACATTCAAATCGTGAAGTCGATCCTCAAAGATCTATACAAGATCCGCGTTGCCACCAGCGGCGCGAAGGCATTGGAGTTGGCCAAAGTCACACCTCCGCCAGACTTGATCCTGATGGACGTGATGATGCCGGAAATTGATGGGTACGAAGTGTGTAAACATTTGAAATTGGACCCCGAAACGCGGGATATACCGGTCATATTTCTTACCGGACAGACGCATGTCGATGAGGAGACGAAGGGATTCGATGTAGGGGCGGTGGATTATATCCACAAACCGTTTTCCCCGGCGGTGGTAAAAGCGCGGGTGCACACTCACCTCATGCTTCGCGGCATCCGCGAACAACTCGCACAGCAGTTGCTCTCGATCCAAAAGGAATTGGAAACAGCGCGGCAGATCCAATTGTCGATTCTTCCCTCTGAGATCCCCAAAATCGAAGGCCTGGACATTGCCGCTCGCTACCTCCCCATGACCGCGGTCGCCGGCGACTTCTACGACTTCCTTGTGGTGGACGAGAAACGCATCGGGATTCTGGTGGCCGATGTCTCCGGCCACGGAATGCCTGCCGCGCTTATCGCCTCGATGCTGAAGATTGCGCTCTCCGCTCAAGGGGCACACGCGTCCGATCCAGCCCAAGTGCTCTTGGGCCTGAATCAAGCGCTGTGCGGAAAGTTCCAGCACCACTACGTCACCGCGGCCTACCTGTTCGTGGACATGCAGAAGCGAACCCTGACTTACGCTGGCGCGGGCCACCCACCCTTGCTTTTGCGGGATGGACCATCCAAACAAGTGCGCGATGTGGCGGAGAACGGTTTGTTTCTGGGACGCTTTCCGTTCGCAACGTACTCGTCAGTGGAGTTGCCGCTTAATGCGGGTGATCGGGCGCTGCTCTACACCGATGGAATCCCGGAAACGACGAACCCCGCGGGAATCGAATTTGGCAGCGGCTGCTTAAAGCAGTTTTTGGCTGCGGAACAAAGCACATCAGCCGATCATTTCGCCGGTCAACTGCTTGAGGAGTTGTCCCGTTGGTCAGCTCGGCGTTGTGCTGAGGAGTTGGATGACGATATTACGATGGTGGCCATCCAGGTAAAAAGCGACTGAGGCAAGAGGGAGTGGTGCCGGCGTGTGGAAGAAAACGATGGCTTTTGCCCTGCAAAGGGCAGGTACTCCCGTGACCGGGTTTCATCCCGCGCTCTATCCTGCCGCGTCGCAAATCTGTGAAACCGTGCTGCAGCAAGCGTATGCCTTCGGGAACCGTCCAGGAGCCCGCTTCTATGACCTGCTGCATTACGGGAAGCATCTCGGCAACGACGACTTGACGGCAGTGGCGTTGGTTCGCGTTTAGAGCTTGATCCGCGAGTAGACCACAGGTTTAGACGCCTATCAGTTTTTAAGCATCTCCTGGGTACTTTTACTAGTGTCCCCTGCAGAGGCAAGTGTCTAGCTTAAACCTAAGCCGTCCCCCGCTCCCGGACTATCCACCGCGTCCTCTGATGATGCCGCGAGACTTTTCCATGTCTATCTGAGTCGTTCCGGTCTTTATCTCAATATCCCAAGTTTCAGAAACGAGGAAAGCAAATGATGAGGCTAAGTTACGCGGGCAAGTTGGTTCTACTCATTTCCCCACTAGCGCTGACCCTGGTAATAGGAACGCACGCTCAAGAACAATATCCGATTCTTGACAAGGTCGCCGCCAAGGTGGTGCAGAAATACACCAGCACCCCCTGCGAACAATTGTGGCAAAAGAAACAAGCACCGCCCCAGCCGCCTTCGCCACAAGAACAAAAGGCAATACAGTTTCTGAAGACGGATCCGCAGATGCGCGCCGTGTTCATCAACAAAGTGGCGCCCCCGATCGCCAACAAAATGTTCGAATGCGGACTGATTCCGTAAGCCCTTCCGGTCGCGACGCCAACCTGTCGCAAGTGACAGTTTCCGGTCGCGTGCAATAGGAGTGAACTGACAATCAAGGATGGAACGGCTATCACACCACATTCCCGTTGCAGAGAGACATAAGCGGAACGAGCATGGATGCCTTCCACACCGTGATCGATATTGGGGCCTCGGCCGTAGAAGCGATGGGAGTTCTTGTTATCCTTTGCGCATTTCTCTGGGCGTCGGTCAGCTTTGTTTTCCATGGGCGCGAGCAAGTTGGAAACCGGTATGAGCATTACAAGCTGGCTTTAGGCAGAGCCCTCTCGCTTGGTTTGGAGTTTCTTGTCGCCGCGGATGTGATCAAGACCGTGACCACGGCTCCGACTTTTACCAATATTGGGGTTCTGGCGGCGGTGATCGTGACCCGGACCTTCCTGAGCTGGTCTCTCGCGGTAGAGATGGAAGGCCGCTGGCCGTGGCAACCGGCCCGCGTTCCCGGCCCCGAAGTGACGCTCTGAGAGGAAAGAGACGGCGATGGATCATCTTATAACGCGCATCACGGAAGACCTGATCGCACGAGTGACTGGTCCAATGAAATTCCGCCTTGTTCTGCAACCCTGCATGGCCACCTTCTTCGCTATCCGCGATGGATTGAAAGATGCCCGGGAGGGCAAGCCGGCTTATTTCTGGGCCCTCTTCACCGACAAGGGGGAAAGAGAGGCGGCGATGAAGGACGGTTGGAAGGGCGTCGGGAAGGTGTTTATCCTCGCGGTCGTGCTCGATGTGGTCTACCAGCTTATCGAGCACCGGTGGACGGTCTACCCCGGCGAAGCAATATTGGTCGCAATCATTCTAGCCATCATCCCCTACCTGCTGTTCCGCGGACCTATCAATCGAATCGCGCGCCGTCGACACACGGTTGTTAAGGAACGGCTTGCCGGAGACTAGAGCTCACATGGCTACCAACCACCAAACCGCACCGATGGTCAATGGGCACGACCCGCCGACGTGGCCATCTGGAGCCTTCTGACAGGTTTCGACGTTCTACCCGGCCAAAGGGCCGACAACTTCAGCGCAGAAATCAACCTAAAAAAGGAACAAAACCATGGCTAAGCAACCAAATATCCTGATCCTCTGGGGCGATGACATCGGCACTTGGAACATCAGTCACTTCAGCCGAGGCATGATGGGCTACACCACCCCGAATATCGACCGTGTCGCCAAAGAAGGTGTCATGTTCACCGACTACTACGGCCAGCAGAGCTGTACAGCCGGGCGCGCATCCTTCATCTGCGGCCAGAACCCGCTCCGCACCGGCTTGACTAAGGTTGGCATGCCCGGCGCTACCGTCGGACTGCAGCCGGAAGACCCGACTATCGCCGAAATGCTCAAGCCGCTCGGCTATGCCACCGGCCAGTTCGGAAAGAACCATCTCGGCGATCGCAATGAATTTCTGCCGACCGTACACGGATTCGACGAATTCTTCGGCAATCTCTATCACCTGAACGCCGAAGAAGAACCGGAACTGCCCGACTATCCCAAGGACCCCTGGATTCAAAGAACGGTTCGGGCCCAGAGGTGTTCTTCACTGCTTCGCAACCGACAAGGATGACGCAACGACTGACCCCCGCTGGGGCCGCGTAGGCAAGCAGACCATTGAGGATACGGGCCCCCTTACCAAGAAGCGTATGGAAACTGTCGATGAGGAGATTACGGCAGGCGCCATCGGCTGGATGGAAAAGCAGGTCAAAGCGGACAAGCCCTTCTTCCTCTGGTACAACTCGACCGCCATGCACTTCAGGACGCACCTTGCCGACAAGAACCGCGGCAAGAGCGGCCAGGACGACTACAGCGATCGCATGGTCACCCACGACGAGCAAATCGGTGAGATCCTCAACAAGGTCGATGAGTTGGGCATTGCCGATAACACGATCGTCATGTATTCCACCGACAACGGACCGGAGAACGACACCTGGCCCGATGGCGCTAACTCGCCGTTCCGCAGCCAGAAGGACACCAACTGGGAAGGCGCATGGCGCGTTCCTTGCTTTATGCGTTGGCCGGGCAAAATCCCCGCGGGCTCGGTGCTGAACGGCATCGTTTGCCACCAGGATATGCTGCCCACCTTGGTGGCCGCCGCAGGCGATCCCGACGTAAGCAAGAAGCTTCTCACCGGTTACAAAGCCGGGGACAAGACCTTCACTGTACATATCGACGGCTTCAATATGCTGGACTATCTCACTGGCAAGGCGAAGGAAAGCCCAAGAGAGTACTTCTTCTACGTTAGCGATGACGGTGGCGTCATGGCGGTCCGGACGGGCGATTGGAAGTTGGTGTTTGAAGTCCAGCGTGCAACCTCAACGGCGGTTTGGCAAGAGCCTATGGTGAAGCTGCGCCTTCCGAATATCTATAGCTTGCGCCGCGATCCGTTCGAGCGCGCCGATTTCAACTCCAACGTCTACTTCGACTGGATGATCGATCACGTTCCCCAGCTCTACCAATGCCAGGCAATCGTGGCCGCCCAGATCGAAAACTACGTGAAGTATCCGCCTCGGCAAAAAGCAGCTTCCTTCAACCTCGACGCAGTCATGGCCTCGTTGCATCAGACGCAGGCCGCTGTAGCGGGACATAAATAAGCAACTGCTCACTCCATCCAACACGTGCTGAGGGGAGGTCAACAAGACCTCCCCCCTCAGCAAAAGCTTGATAGACAGCATTCCCCGGTAGACAATGATCTGACGGGGAATGCTTTTATGCGTCATTTGTTATGAGCCAACCAGCCGAATGCACTCCGCCATTTCTTGATGTAGCAGAGCAGGTCCAGGACTTCTATGACCGCTATCCCTACCCTCCGCCGGTAGAAAGTCTGGATCAATATCGGCGAGCATGGCAGGATCCGCAAAAGCGCCGGGCCGATTATCACCTCTTTTGGCCTGCCACTTCTTACAAAGAGAACTATTCCGTTCTTATCGCCGGGTGTGGAACATCCCAGGCGGCGAAGCACGCGCTTCGTTCGCCTGCAGCTCAGGTCACCGGCGTCGATATCAGCACGACGAGTGTGCAATGGACGAAGACGCTCAAGCGCAAATATAGCTTGACCAATCTTCAGGTCCATCAACTTCCCATCGATCGTGTGGCGGAGCTAGGGACGACGTTCGACCAGATTGTCTGCACCGGCGTTCTTCACCATCTCGCCGACCCGGACGCAGGACTCGCAGCTCTGCGCGGCGTGCTCAAACCGGACGGAGCCATGCATCTGATGGTGTACGCGCCGTACGGACGGACCGGTATCTATATGCTTCAGGAATTCTGCAGACGAGTGGGCATCCGTGCCACCGATGAGGGAATAGGGGATTTGATTGCGGCGCTGCGGGCATTGCCAAAGGGCCATCCGTTGGAAGCTTTGCTGCGCGAGGCCCCAGATTTCCGGCACGAGGCGGCGTTGGCCGATGCGTTGCTGCACCCCCAGGACCGTGCGTATTCTGTGCCGCAATTATTCGAGTTTCTCCAGCAGGCAGAATTGACCTTCGGCCGGTGGGTAAAACAAGCACCCTACTCCCCGCGATGTGGATTGATGGCCAGTCTCCCCCAATCCGTGCGAGTAGCGGAGCTCTGCCCGGCGGAGCAGTTCGCAGCGGTCGAGCTTTTTCGCGGAACAATGGTTCGCCACAGTGTTATCGTCCATCGGAACGATCGTCCCAGCCCCATTCCGCCAATCAGCTTTGCCGGCGACTCATGGATGAGCTACGTGCCAATTCGGATGTCAGAAACGATCTGTGTTCAAGACCGTCTACCTGCGGCCGTCCTGATCAACCAAAACCATACCTACACGGATCTTCTGATGACCATCGACGCAACAGAAAAAAGGATGTTCGATGCCATTGACGGGACCCGTAGCATTGGCGAGATCCTGGAAACAACGCTACTGTCTTCGCAGGCACAACGGGAATCGAACGCACGCACCTTCTTCGAACGCCTCTGGTGGCATGACCAGGTAGTGTTCGACACATCACGATCTTGAGCACAAATTCGGCCTCGGTTAATTTTCCACGGCCGCGCCCTGCCCGCGGAATTCCGGGTAGATCTGTTGGGCGGCACGGTAGGCCGCTCTCACCAGGATCCCGGCATACGTGGGAAACGAGAGCGGAATTCTAGCCATGTAGTCCACCCCCAGACCTCCGGCGATGGCAATGGCCACCACCTGGGCGATCTCAACCGCGCGTTCGCCGACGACGTGACAACCCAGGATTCTGCCGGTCGCACGGTTCACTATCAGCTTGCAGAACCCGGTCGTGCGACCGTCAATGATCGTGCGCGCCGTTTCGTCGAAGCGTACGATCGACACTACCACGCCGTTGGTCTCCCGGGCCTTCGCTTCCGTTACCCCGACCTGCGCGTATTCCGGCTCAGTGAAGCTGCCAATCGGACTTACCTGGTCTCCGATGGTCATGGTTGGGCCTTGCACGGCATTGGTGGCAGCCACAAAGCCATCATGGACCCCCTGGGGGACAAGCATCAGGCGGCCGGTGATGTCGCCCGCCGCAAAGATGTTAGGCGCGGAGGTCTGGAGGTACTCGTCGACCTGCACATAGCCCCGAGCATTGGTCTCGACACCTGCCGCCGATAGGTTCAGGGCGGCTGTGTCGGCCACCCAGCCGATGGCCACGACCACAAGAGCGGCCTCTGCACTGTCACGCGTTCCCTCCTTGCTGAAGATCATACGCACACCGCTCGGGGTCTTCTCGAACGAGTCGATCGTTCCGAAGTTCTCGTGCACAATCATGCCCGACTCACGGAAGGCAGTCGCGACTACGGCGGAGACGTCTTCGTCCTCGGCCGGCAGGATGCGGGGACCGGCTTGAAACAGCTGGACCCGCGAGCCTAAGGCCTGGAAAATGGACGCCACCTGCACGCCCGTCGCTCCCGCTCCAACGACAATCATCGAGGGAGGAACAGCGGTCAGCCCCCACGCGTCGCTGTGCGTGGAGGTTAATTCGAAACCAGGGATGGGTAGCCGCCGGCTCGTTCCGCCCGAGCTCAGGATGACCTTGTCTGTTCGGAGCCGCAGCCCGCGCCCAGTCTCGATCGTGTGCGCGTCGACGAAGTGCGCCATGCCGGAATTGTCGTAAATCGTAACCCCCACCTTTTCCAGCTGCTCGCGCCTGGCGGCATGTTCGCGCACGTCATGGACGACCTCGCGGGTGCGCGCCAACAGGCGGGAATAATCAAGGATGGGCTCGCTCACGGAGATACCATACTTTCCGAGCTGTTTCGCTTCTCGAAGTAACCGCGCGGCCTGGGCAAGTACCCGCACAGGAATAGGGCCGTCATTGGCCGCCATACCTCCTACCTCGCCGCGGGTGATGAGAACTGTTTTGGCACCCAACTCGGCAGCCCGGAGTGCAGCAACCATGCCGGCTGGACCGGCGCCAACGACTACAACATCCATCAGGGTCTCCCTCAAGCAGCCCTCTTTGCCTGGAAAATAAGTTTATAAATAACGTGCTGGTCATTCCATTAGCAGAACTTCTAGTGCACGTGACATATTGTTGAGCCCTTTCAAGAATTGTTCTACCTGTCTTAAGTGACAGTTTTCGCTACCGTCGCACCTTGTTTAACTGGCTATCGTGGCTAACTTATGACTTCTGTCGTACTTGCTCCATGGAAATACGATTGGCTATGGAGCATACCGCTCATTGTTGTGACCATAGTCTTCCACTCCTCCGCTCTTGGGCTGCTCAGCCGGGGATTGCGTATCCTCCTTCGAGATGACCGGGACAAACCTGTTACCCGTGCCCTGTCGATCTCTGTGGTGGGGGGATCTTCACTTTGCACCATATGCCTGCATGGTCTTGAAGCATGGATGTGGTCCATCGCTTACCATCTGCTTGGTACACTTGGCACAGTGGGCGGCGACCGCAAGGACGCCATGCTCTACTCGATAAGCGTCATGACCACCGTAGGGGGCACGACTCTCCACCTGGAACCGAGCTGGGCAATCATGGGACCGCTCGAGGCATTAGACGGGTGGATTCTGTTCGGGCTTACCGGCGCTTTTTTGTTCGCTCTCATCCAAAAAGTCTGGTCGCTGGAGCATCCATAGCCGGTTTCCATTCTGTTGGATAGTAGGAAAAAGGCGCGCTAAAACGGTCCGGCCTTCAGAAGGACCCCGTAAAACGTGACGATTCCGATCAGGATGACAACCATCGCGACAAAGATGGAGATGGAGATGGTGTGCTTCTTCTCCGATGTCCCGAGTGATTTCAGAAACTGCCGGTGCTGCCAGGCTGCGCCGGCTAATGCCACGGTCCCGAGAGCTATGAAGGTCAATCCCAGGTTGCGCGGTGCGTTAGGACGCTGGATCTTACCCGAAGCAATTTCGTCAGCCTGGTATTGAAAGAACTTGTAAATCGTGAATCCGAAACCGATCATCGAAAGAGCGGTCCGGATCCACGCCATAAGCGTTCTTTCCGCAGCAATGATCGTGCGCTGGTAGGCTAGATCGGTTCGCTCTTCGGCAAGAACTGTTCCCCTATCCTTTGCCGGTTCAACAGTGCTCATGCGAAGCCCCCATCAGACCTACGGCAAAGAGTAGCAGAAGGCAGACTTCGCATGCCATCAACGCGGGATGTTGTTCACACCGCCGGGCCCTTCGCCGGGCGCAACGAGCGGCACAAAGGATCCCCAATGGTCCCGCACAGCCAATCACGCGGAAAACAAACGAAACCAGCACTGCGACCAGTGTGACGGGAAAGAAGGTGGTGCTGTCCTTCTCGTACACCGCGATCAGGGTGTAGACAGTGCTGGCCAGAAGGGCCGCGGTCACAAGTTGCTGTGCCGGCCTCACGATCTCAGGGGTGACCCCGGAGAAGAGGTCGATGAACACCCCACCCGCAGTGGTGGCGATCAGCCCGATGATGATCGCGGCAAAGATCCCGAGGTCGTGATCGAGCGCCTTATGCGCACCAAGGATCGCGAACCAGGGCAGCGAGAATGACTTGAAGTAGGCCAGGACCCTGGTGCGGAATTGCTCTTCCCTCGACTCGGCGTAGCGATAAATCGCCAGCCCCAGCAGACCCATCAGAGGGCACACAATAAGATAAGTTCGGGCCCTGGAGCGGCCCGGGGATGTCATTCAACAGCAGATCGCGCGACACGCCGCCCCCGATCCCGCCGAAGTAGGCCATGATCAATAACCCCGCGACCGTGTAGCCACGGTTGTGCGAAGGATTGCGGGCCACCAGCACTCCGTTCAGAGCGTTGATGCCGGCAGAAAATAAGTCGACTTCGGGAAAGCTTGGCAGGTTCATGTTCGGTGTCCTCATCACCGCGGGGGCGCCAGGGGACCTCCACTCATGTGGAGAGTAGAGGGCCGGGGTCCAAGGGTACAACTGTCACATCTGACAGGGTGGCCGGAGATTTCACTCGAGATGCCGGTTCCACCCAGTTCCGGTAATCCAACCGAGCGGTCGCCCACCTCTGCTCATTATTTGCCTGGTAACTGGTTAATCTGATAGTTCCCAACTGCATCTCAAACGGCAAAGATAGCCGCAGGCCCCAGGAAGGTTACCCGGTGCCTATCGTCCAACGGGCCTCGCGCCTGGCAACGCCAACCCCTAACACGAGCTCACCAACACCGAACTGGAGGTTACGAAAATCCCATGAAATACCGACTTGTCGTGGTCGTGATCACAATGCTCTTTTTTGCCAGTATCGAAGCATTTGCACAAGAAGGCTCCGCAAAGGCTTCCACCGATGTCGCCTTTTCAGAAGCCCCCACGGATATTGCCTATTGGGTTGCTTACTGGGGGAAACCAAGAGTGATGGTCTTTGGTCCCGAGCAGGAAGCGTTCAACCAAAATGTGCACGAAATCCTATTCCCCTGGAATGACCATGATGACCCTTCGAACCCGAACACCCTGGATGACAATGTCCAATGGTTGAAGGATCATGCAAGTGATCGCTTTTACATTGAGGGTTACGCCTCTTCAAGAGGCGACCTGGGCTACAATCTCACGCTCTCAAAGCGAAGAGCGGATTGGGTCAAACAGACTCTGATCAGCAAAGGCATTGCGGAAAATCGGATCGTGGTGGCGGCGGGATGGGGGCAGTTGTATCCCGCTTGTCCCGACCTTAACGACGAGTGCTGGAGTAAGAACCGAGTCGTCCGGTTTGCTTACTCTCCAAATTAAGAGAAACACAATGCACGCCTGACGGTGGGCTGACGCCTGAAGACTTGCCGGGTTCTCCACTGGTAGAAGTGACAGTCGGTTTTTTTCGCATGGTGTGAAATTCTACTGATCGAGTCTCGAGAACGGTTCACGCTGCCGCAGATACTTCCGATGCGGCAGCGACAAATTAGCTCGAGGACCCTTCCGATGAGGAGGATAACGGATATTTCCCCCGAGCAATGAAGAGTCACACTGGCTTCCCTGCCCCAAAGCATGCTTTATGCTCGCCATGCGCTATTACCTGCCCAAACCTGAGCTCATCCGGGGTGCGTGGAAGTCTCCACCCGTTGTTCGAGCAAACTAAGTTAAATCCACAGGAGGGTTTATGCAGATTCAGCACCAATACGACAAGCCTGGCGACGCCTCTGCCTCCAACAGCCTGACTCCACAAGAGGCACGCTCCATTGCCAAGGAAGCTTACATCTACGCCTTTCCCATGGCCGCCAATTATCAGACGATGTACAAGCAGGCCATAGACAAGAGTAGTCCCGACTATAGAGGCGTCTTCAACAGCCTCAACAGTTCAAAATCAGTCGCCACTCCTGAGGATAAGTTTGTCGTTACTCCCAATTCCGACACTCCCTATTCCTACCTTTGGATGGACCTCCGGGCCGAACCCATCGTCATTACCATGCCGAAGATCGAGGCGAATCGCTACTACACGACGCAGCTTGTCGATCTTTATACTTATAACTTCGGCTATCTCGGCACTCGGGCTTACGGGAACGACGGCGGGACCTTTATGATCGCCGGTCCCGGGTGGGGTGGCATAAGTCCAGCAGGGATTAAAGCCGTCATCCACAACGAGACGCAATTCGGCTATGCCCTCTTTCGCACTCAGCTCTTCAACATGGCCGACTTGCGCAATGTCAGCAAAATCCAGTCCGGTTATCATGCCGAGCCGTTGAGCTCGTTCCTCGACCAGCTCGCGCCGCCTTCGCTTCCGGCGGTCAAGTGGCCCCAACCCGCCAACATCATGACACCTTCGCCAGACGTTTTCCCGATCGCCAACTTTCTTTTTCAGTTCTGCCCACCCAACCCATCCGAGAAAGACCTTCTCGCCCGATTCGCGCGGCTGAACATCGGGCCCGGCCAGAACTTCGACCTCAACGGGTTCTTACCGCAGATCCAGGAAGCGATCCATGACGGCATCCAAGACTCAAACGCCGACCTCGCGACCGTTATGAAGAAGGTCAATGCAGACGAGGTCTCCAGCGGAGATTTGTTCGGTACCCGGGAGTTCCTTAAGGACAACTATCTCTATCGTTATGTCGGAGCCAAGCTGGGGCTCTACGGAAATTCAAAACAGGACGCAATCTACTTCGGCTACTTCGTCGACGCGGGCCATCAGGCGCTCAATGCTTCGAAAGCCAGCTATGAACTGCACTTCGCCCAGGGTGCCCTTCCGCCGAACAAGGCTTTTTGGTCGCTCACCATGTACGACGGCAAGACGCAACTCCTGGTAGCGAATCCGCTCAAGCGCTACCTGCTCAACTCGACCACGCTTCAGTCCTATAAGTATGGCCCTGACGGTTCGCTCACGTTCTATATCCAGAGGGACTCACCCGGCAAGGATAAGGAATCGAACTGGCTACCCGCTCCTGATGGTCCGTTCTATGCTATCTACCGCGTTTATATGCCGGGAGAAGCCGTGCTCAACAGTACCTGGAAAAAGCCGCCGATGCAGGCTGTTGCGGCGAAGTAAGGCCTGAAACTTTGAGAACAGCGCAGTGAGGACCTGGACAGCATGTGGAAGAAGATCTTTAGTTTCCGAACTTTGCTCGTTCTCACGGTCATGGCGGTCTACGGTGTAGTTCTTTTGCGTAATCTGGATGAGGGCCAGCGGCGCTCCCTACAGCTGAGGGACGATACAGATTCCACCGACCATGTGGTCATGTCCGTGCTGGTAACGGGAGTAAACCCGGCGACGCAAGAGTTAACGGCGCAGATAGGACTGCGGCCTCAAGGAAAGCTGGCTCAAGACGAGGTGACCCCGGCGGTTGATTTAAAACTGCTGACGAACAACGTAAGAAGCCAACAGGAGTTCGACTTTCCCAAGGGCAAGCGAATGAATCGGATCGAAGCAGTTTTTCCTCTGAACGGGCAGCTGAACAAATATCCGCTGGATCACTACAGCACGACACTGTGGCTTTTGATGACGACGCCTATGTCAGAGCAGCGGCCCCAGGCCGCGAACATTGCGCAAGGCCCCGGAGCTTCGGAAAACACCGAAGGACAAGCGTCCAAAGGCAATCATCTTGCGGTGGGCGCAACTGCCCTGCAGCAGAGCACGACGGTTCCGCTAACGATTGTTTTGTCAGCATCTACGCCAGGAATCAAATTCAGTGGCAACGTGTCTCGTGAAAAGAGCCTGAAGGTCACCGGCATAGAACTGCAAATCAGACGGGCCGATAACGTGATTGCCGTCTCCATTCTTCTGATGATCCTGATGAGCGGTCTCGCCATGAGCCTGCTGGGGATGGTATTCAAGGCGACGCATGGTTCCAAAGTCGATCTGGTTCCCTTATCAATCTCCATCTCACTGATTTTCGGCTTGCCCGCGCTACGAAATGTACAGCCGGGTGTTCCTCCGGTAGGAGCATTTGGGGATTATCTCTCTTTCATCTGGGCAGAGATTATCGTGGGGTTGTCGGCCATCATTCTCATATGGACCTGGTTGCTGCGCTCACGGGAGCATCAGCCGTAGGCCTACGTCATTGCCAGGTTCCGGCGATTCCCTTCTTCTGGAGAGTCCAGCAGCTTGCGGCAATTGCCTTTTGCTACTTCATCGAGTCCCGCACCTGGAGCAAAGCTTCGTCTGTGTTGGAGAGGCGGATGAAGCCTTTAGAGGGATACTCGATCTCCAACGTGGCATAGACGGTCAACGTGACTGCGAACGCAAACGCGACCGTATAGAGCCAGCTTCGCCTTTCGGTATTCATACCGTAACCCGCCAGAAAGGCGGAGCCTCCGCTAAGGACGAAGAGGAGAAGGAAGATAATGGCAGGCGGGTGCATGTGGAACGCGTTCTGCCGTGTGGCCGTGATGTCGATCATGTTGTTCAAGGCTGGAAGCAGCAGTTTGGCGGCATCAGGGTTTGCCCCGGGTGCGGCAACTTGGGCGACAGATTGTTGCCAGATCTCCCGCTGTAGCTGTTCCGTGGCGGGCGAGATCTCGCCCGGTGTGCGTTCATAAAGGTGCAGGCGAGAGTCCACGTAGTCGCGGAAGAGCTGGCGCAGCTGGGGTTGACTCTGGGGCGGCAGCAGGTCGAGGCGGAGGTACGCCGTCCCAATATCGTTGCGCTCATCGATCACCAGTTCGCGATGCGCATCGTAGCGGGCCACCGCTCCGGAAAAGGTGAAGGCCAGCAGCAGTCCAAACAGCGCGAAGACCGCGCCCTCAATGGCACTGCTTTGTGGGGCAGCTTGTCTACGTAGACGAAGGCCGTGTCCAAGCTGCTGGAGGACTATCATGGCCGGAAGCAGAAAGAAGGCGTCAAACGGAGTGAAAGTCATACAGTCACGAACGAGTTCGGATTTTGACCCATGTCTTTGCGGCTGGCGCTCTTGCTGTATCTACTTGGGAGGCGTACAACCCGCATTGTTGTAGCCTTTCGCGCACGTAGTGCCATTAGGACCCTGGGCAACGCCCTTTCCATTCTTGGTCTTGCTTTTGCCGCCGCCCGTCGTTTGAGTGGTGGTTACTCCGTTCGAGTTTTTATTAGCGGTAGCGCCTTTGCCTGTATTCGGGTTGTAGGCAGCAGCAGATTGACCGTCGCTGCAGACGGTCTTACCGCGCGCGTTCTTGACACAATCTGCCTGACATAAACTCGCAGAAAGGACCAGACACACCATCATCAGTGAAGCTTTCATCGCATCTCCCAGGCAACCGTTGACTTTGAACCGCGTTGATGTTGTTGAACAGGTAGCACTCAGCATGGCATCCGCAGCCCGGCAGGCATAACTGCAAAATTGCTAGGGCCCGGATTTAAAAACTGCGCCTCTAACGACTGAAACTGATGCGCACTAGTAGTTTTGAGGGTTTTTAATTTCTTTGAACTGGATATCGTGTGCTTAGGGAGGATATTCATGTTTGGGAGCGCTCGTATCCTGCGATCCACTGTCTGGATGACAATTGTTATTTCATCGCTCTCAGTTGCCGCCCAGGATACCCCGGTGGACACAGGGGCAAAAACACCTGCAACCGCAGCACAACCGGCGGCTACGGACACGGCTGCGTTAGCCAAGGCGACTCAGAACCCAGTGGCCAGCCTGATTAGTGTCCCGTTACAGAACAACAGCAATTTTGGCATCGGGCCTTACAACCGAACCGGGGATATCTTCAATATTCAGCCGGTAATTCCGATGAAACTCAGCGATAAGGTCATGCTGATCACTCGGATTATCCAGCCTCTTGTGTGGCAGCCTTATCCAGCCCAGCCCACTGGGGGCCAGGCCGGAATTGGAGATATGAACCCGACGTTCTTTCTGTCCCCA
Organism: uncultured Acidobacteriaceae bacterium; assembly: GCA_963785315.1. GTDB lineage: Bacteria > Acidobacteriota > Terriglobia > Terriglobales > Acidobacteriaceae > PALSA-350. Next base: position 89,863 of record CAWAUX010000010.1, read on the forward strand.
GCGAAGCCTGGGAAGCTCATCTACGGAGCAGGACCGGCATTCATTTTACCGACTGCTACGAGCACGCAAACGGGTCAGGGTAAGTTCAGCCTTGGGCCTTCTGTGGTAGCCCTGATGCAGCCGGGACATTGGACGGTCGGGGTCCTGATCAACAACGTGTTCTCCGTCGCCGGTTCCTCGCATCGACCTTATGTGAACCAGATGCTGTTGCAGTATTTCGTCAACTACAACTTGAAGAAGGGCTATTACCTGACGAGTGGGCCCATCGTGACGGCGAACTGGGAGGCGAGCGGCTCCGTGGACGCGGCGACTGGGAACGACGTTCCCGGGGGCACATGGACGGTGCCGTTCGGCGGCGGCATAGGCCAAATCAGGCGGTTGGGATTCCAGCCAGTCAACTGGACCCTGCAGTTTTACGGGAACGCAATCCATCCGGCGGGCGCCTCACCGTGGAGTTTTAAATTTCAGATTGCTCTGCTCTACCCGAAGATGCCCAAGAAGACGTAGGCGACCGTCACGGCGGTGAAAGCAGCATCGTACTTGCAACTGCGCTCCAAGCTCTGAGGCCCGTTATCGATTGCCGAAGGTCCAACTAAGTCCTGAACTGGTGCCGTAATCGCTCTTCGGGAGCGTGACGGGAGGGCGACTGTCCCAGCTTCCGTAGAAGGAAAAGTTCCAGGAGAGATCCTGGATGATTTTGACGTAGTAGGTCGCATTCGTATTGAAATGAACACGTCCAGCATCTGAGATCGACGGAATCAGAGAGGCCGAGACATCGAGGTTGGTCTTTTTGAATTTGAAGAATTTGACTTCACTGGCGACGACACCGACTGCATTGTTCTGTGTTCCCTGCAGATCAGCGGCGCTTTGTCCGTAGCTCGCATTCAGCCAACCTAGTCCCCCAAGCATGTAGATGCTCGACCGGTTGGTGTTTTTCAAGTAACGCCCGATGCCTGCGCCGAGTGTCGTTTGCAGATCGATGTCCTGCACCGAGCTTTGCAGAAAAGAGGCGGTACCGGCATAGAACCAGTTGTTCCAGCGCAAAAGGTGCAACGTGTTCAGGTCGACCTGGTTCCGGGTGGTAAGGTTGGCGCCGCTATTCGATGCGAACGAAGAGTTGAAGAGGAGGTCAGTTGACCAGCGCTCCCGGTTATACGACACCTGGGTACCGATGTTGTACTGTACCGATTCATTGCCTTTTGAATAAAGCAGCCCAGTGTTGACCGCGCCATTGAATCGACGCCAAAACCCCGCAGAAGTCTGGGTCAGTTGGATGATCTTAGGCTGTGCGATCTCCAATTGCTTTACTGGAGCTTCGGCGATTTCAATTTTTATCGGGGGGTCGTTGGAAGCGCCGGTAGTGGAGATTTTTCCGGTGTATACCTCGCCGCCTTCCGTGTGCACGAGGAACAGCCGATTGCTTTCGAGATGCGCGACCTGCGACCACTGTATGCCGATTGTGCCATCCACGTAATCCAGTTTGATAGAGAGCACGCCGGCGCCGAGGCTTTTGATCTCGCAGGTAAAGCGGTCACCATTTTTCATCACGATCACGTCCGTTTTTTTCTGCGCAAAGAGGGGCACGGAAAAAAGAAGGGCGGAGCAGAGGATGAGGGCTCGGATATTCATAACGGGTCCTGTCTCCATGAAGTTTGAATCCGGCGTATCAGGCCATATCCTACGTGATCCATCGAAAGGCGAGGGATTTTCTGGGGTTGGAGAATCATATCTCGCATGGGAGGTGGCCCTCTCTGTTTGTGGGGCAAAGCGCTCGTAGTTTTGCTAGTTCCCCGGAGTTCAGAACCCCGGATACCCTAGGCGGCAGTGTTGAAGTGAAGTGAGTTAGGGTCCAAGGCACGTTTGCACCAAGCTCCAGGAACTCGTGAGCGTCCTGGAGTGGCCACAGAATGGGAAGGAATGATCTTGCTTGGGATTCTGAAGGGACAGACGTTCGGTGAGAGCGCCAAATGATGACGTTTAGACGAATCTTCAGGATAAGTTTCGGGGCCGTGTCTCTCAACACGCAGCTCGGCACCGCCGTAGTCGCGGGACAGCTCTTGTTGCTGATGGCGGCCTTGGGTTCACCGGCATTGGGCCAGAATGATCAGGCAGGCGAGTATACGCGCAGTTCACAGCCTCCGCTGTTGAGCTATCAGGAGCTTGTGACTCTTGGTAAAGAGGAAACGGTCGATCCCGCTCTGGCCGCCAAAGTGCAAACCTTGCTGACAACTCCCTTCGTGAACAACGAAGCGTATTTGAGCGGCACAAAACCACTTCGCCCCGATGTGAAAGGGATGGGTCCCTCCTTGCGGCTGGTGGAGTGGAACATTGAGCGAGGCGTGGAACTCGCCGACATCAAACTGGCGCTGACTGATAAGCAAGCTTTCCTCGCCAAGGTGCACAGCGAGGCCGCCAAGAATAAGGACAAGGAAAAGATCTCAGACGAGGAACTCAGTGCACAGATGGACGCACTTCAATCGGCCGATGTGCTGGTGCTGAATGAGCTCGATTGGGGCATGAAACGGAGCGACTATGTGGCCGTGGCCAAGTCGCTTGCCGATGCGCTGAAGATGAATTGGGCTTATGGAGTTGAGTTTATTGAAGTGGATGCGAAGGTATTGGGCCTGCAGTCGTTCGCGAACGTAAAGAACGAAGCGGAGCGCAAGGAGTTGGAGGATCTGTTCAGCGTCGATAAGGACCGCGTTCTGGGGTTGCACGGCACCGCGATTCTTTCCCGCTATCCCCTTCGGGATGTCAAGCTAGTGCCCTTTAAATATCAGGCCTACGATTGGTACAACGAGGAGAAGAAGTATGGAGCCGTTGAGGCGGGGAAACGCAAGAGCGCGAGCCTGATCTTCGGCGAAGAAATCGTGCGCGAGGTGCGCCGCGGAGGCCGCACCAACCTGATCGCAACTGTGGATATACCGGAGCTTCCCGATAAGCAGGTCACCATTGTTGCGGCTCACCTGGAGAACCGCACGACACCAAAGGGGCGAGTCAAACAGCTGGATGAGTTGCTGGAAATGGTGCGGCCGATTCACAATCCTGTGGTCATCGCCGGCGATATGAATACGACGGGAACCGACGGCTCGGTTACCAGCATCAGATCTGCCGCTCTCAAAAAGCTCAATAGTCCCTCATTCTGGGCAACACAAGGTGTGAAGTATGCGACGGGAGTGGGTTTAGCCATGGACGTTGCGACTTTCGGCTTCAAGACAACGAAGTTCCAAGGGGACCCAACTGCCTCAGGTGTTCCTCTACTGGCAGCTAATCCGGAACAGGGGTTCTTTAAGGAGTTGGATAAGTATCGTTTCGATGACGGTACGCGGATCGATTTTCGCGGGGAGGCGGGACTCTCCTTGAACGACCGTGGCGGTACTCTGGGCAATTCGAATGAGCGAGCCAGCAAGGGATTTGTTACAACCTTTTCCTTGCCCCGGACCCTCGGTGCGAAAGGAAAATTCAGGCTTGATTGGATTTTTGTCAAGGCGTACCTCAAGGACGATTCTAAGGCGGCCGACTCCTATCGCTTTGCACCAGGCTTCGCACGGACCATGAACGATACAAACGTGGTACTGGGTGAGCCCCTATCGGACCATGCTGCGATCAGTGTCGATCTACCGATCACGCGGCCGGCTTCGCCGGGCGCAGAGAAGTAGGCAGGAGACAAGGCGACTGATGAATTCGAAGTTTTTCCACTCCCGGCTAAACCGCGCACAGGCCTAATCAGGGATTTTCAGGGCCCGGCAGTCACTGTCACATGCACACAATTGCACGACGTACCGTGCTTCTCGGTCGTAGTTGGGCTCACCCTAAGATTCGAGTGCCGGGTGCCGTTAAGCACCTGGCGAAAGGATCCAACAATGAATGCCAGGACAACGATAGCCGCCGCTGAAGAAGAATCCGCGCCGAAGATGAAGATGACCACGGACATTCCACCAGAAATCACAACGCCGGATTCCGTCAAGACCCGGATTGGAACGCTTAATTTCTTCGATGGTTTCCCAGACGACAAGACGACCGCATTGGTTTACGACAACCTTGATTTCATGCGCGGTGTGCAGGGGGAGCTGATGGACTCGAAGGCGCTCTGGCTGACGCCGAACAACTCGACTGTGTACTTCTTCACCTGGATCGATACCACCAAGGGGCCAATCGTGTTGGAAGCTCCGCCCAATGTTTTGGGGATTTTCGACGATCATTGGTTCCGCTGGATCGGCGACTATGGCAATGCCGGTCCGGACAAGGGCCAGGGCGGTAAGTTCCTGATCCTTCCTCCCGGCTACAAGGGTGAGGTACCGGAAGGCTACTTTGTAGTCCGTCCGCTCACGTATGGCGTCTGGGCGCCGGGCCGAGGAATGTTGGTGAATGGCGACCCCAAGCCGGCCGTGGAGAGCATCAAGAAGCTTTTGAAAATCTATCCGCTGGCGCAGGCCGCGAATCCGCCGGTCACGAAGTTCACCAACATGAGCGGGATTCCGCACAATACGATTCATGCGTGGCGTGTGGGTGAGGTTGAGTTGGTGAAGTGAAGGCAAGCTTCTCAATAATCATCAGCGAAAGAGTACGGAGGAAAAAGTGAACATCCTATCGAAACGACTGAAGATGAGTATTGCCACGGCGGCGATCTTAGCCATGTCTGCCGTCGCAGGATTCGCCCGCGATACCACTGAGACGATCGATGCCCAAGCGCGTGGCACGAGCACCCAGTTGGGAAAGAACTTCACGGTCAGGCTCATGGTCTACGAGTATTCCACTCCAGAGGACCGAAAGATTCTGATCGAATCTTTTCAAAAGGGTCAGAACGACGGTTTGGCCAACGCTCTTGAAAAGATGAAGGCAGTGGGTCATATCACGATACCGGGCACCCTGGGATTCGATGTCAGCTACATCCATGAGATCAAGACCCCCACAGGACGGTCGATTCGTTTCGTTACCAACCGCAAGATTGCTTTCGGAGAATCCTACTGGAGTACCCAATCGAAGTCCTTCAATCTGACTGCGGGCGAGATAAGAATCAACGATCAGGACAAGAATAAAAGCGATGGCGTCCTCTATCCGGCGACCCAACTTACCATCAACAAGGATGGTGAGCCACAGTGGGATCTGAGAATGAATCCCTGGAAGCTCAACAACGTCATCGTCTGGCCAAGTAAAGGTAAGGAGAAATAGCTCCGTCCGACTGATGTCTTCCATTGAAAAAGGGCCGTCCACAATTCCTGCGAGGTATTGACCATGAGAATGCAAATGCGCTCCTGCAGTGTGGTGCTGGTGACAGCTGCCATGATATTGGGCAGTACGCTAGCCAATGCGAAGAGCAAGTACGTCTGCGATGAACCGCAGCCGGCGGACAACTGCAACACAGGCAACACATGCGGATCCGCATCCACACCATGCACCATCAACATCCAGAAATCGGGGGCAGGCGCAAGCGTCAAGCCGGGGATACCGGATGCGAAGGGCAATCAGTTCTTCTGTATAAAAGCAGGCACTTCGGTCGTGTGGATGACCTCGAACAAGAACACCGGCTTCTCGATTTCATTCGGGACGGATTCGCCGTTCACTCCTGATGGCGCCATTATTGGCGGCGGAAGCAAGCCAATCACGGTGAAAGCACAGACCCCCGGTTGCTACAAATATGACGCGGGAGCGTTCTACCCTGGAGCGGTCTTCGGTATGAGCGGTGGCAGCAAACCTGAATTGGTGATTCTGCCGTAGCTGCTCTTGAGGAAATGCCCCTTTTAGCGCACGCGCGACGACATGAATAGCCTGGCCATTGAACTCGCGGCAATTTCCCTGCTTGCCTGCACCTTTATTCTTGGCAGGTATCTGCGAGGTCCGTTTGCGGATGCACCCCGGCGGGTGTTATCAGCAGCGGCAGGCGTTTCAGTCGCATATGTTTTCATCCGGGCTCTGCCAGAGATGAGTGAGGCACAGGATGTTTTCACACGCGTAACTCTCAACCGCGGATTACCATTCCCGGAACGTCGCGTCTACATGGCCGCGCTGCTCGGGTTTCTGCTTTTCTATGGTCTGGAGAATATGGTTTCGCGATCTGCCGCACGCGGCAGAGAACAAGGGGAACCGGCTGCTGGATTGACTTACAAATTGCAACTGGGCGGGTTTACGGCCTATTGCGGGCTGGTCGGTTACTTGATGGTTCATCAAAGCAGCTTGCCCACGCTGCTCTATCTGATCGCAATGACATTGCACTTTCTAGCCGTGAACCACTCATTCGAACATGAGTACGGTTCCCCTTACGACCGTGGCGGTAGATGGATTCTGGCGGCGGGTGTAGTGGTTGGGGGAGCTGCGGGAATCTTCACTTCCATGTCGGAGGAGATGCTGACGACACTGCTTGGATTCAACTCCGGGGGCGTGGTCATCAACAGCATGGTTATGGAGTTGCCGACGGAGAAAGAGGGACGCTTTTGGTGGTTCACCCTGGGGGCGGTTGGGTATTCGCTTCTTCTGCTGCTGATCTAGAGGATGGGCGCACAGGGGTGTGCAGGCAAACAAAATCCCGCAGTTGAAGCCGGGGGGCGAATAGTTCTGCGCGCGCCGCTCGGCTTGAAAGCAGCGCTCCCCCTTATGCATGCGGGGGCTCGCACCTCTCAGGGGGATTCGGGGGCGGCACGGCTTCACAGGCCGCGGAAAAACGCTTTCTACGAAGCGCACGGCTTCAGCCGTGCCGTGAATGTACTACCAGCCAGACAGGGCAATTGTTTGGTGTCTGGATCAGGGTAAGCCGGCAGCTATTCTGGCGCGCGTGATGATGCATTCTCGTTTTTTGAAGGTGTAGTCTTACAAGTTGGCATGTAGTAAGCGCTACGAAAGTGAACGATACACTATGGCTACACCCGCACCACTGCAAGACCCCCCCGATTTCTCTGTGGTTCTTGGCGGCCCGTTGTATCGAATGCTTCGGCGGTCACCCCTGGCAGCTTCAAGGCAGCAGCTGCTGCGTCGTCTGGCCGCGATATCGATCGCCATCTGTTGGGCACCCCTGGCACTGTTGTCGCTGGCGCAAGGTCACTTCCTGGGAGGGGTAGAGCTTTTCTTCCTTCACGATATCGAGACCCACGTGCGGTTTTTAGTTTCCCTGCCGGTGCTGATCCTGGCTGAGCTGATTGTTCGAGACCGCATCTGGCCTGTGCTAAGGAATTTTGTCGAACGGCAGGTGATCACCGCGGAAGAGCTGCCGAAGTTTTACGCTGCGATAAACTCAGCCACGGGTATTCACAATTCAGTCGCAGCCGAGATTACGCTTTTCGTCCTGGTGTTCACCGCCGGCGCGTGGATCTGGCGGCTGCAAATTGCACCGGATATCGCCAGCTGGTATGCCTACTCTCAAGGGGGTCAGGTGCACTTGACGATGGCCGGATATTGGCTTGCCTTCGTGAGCGTACCGCTCTTCCAATTCATCCTGTTGCGTTGGTATGTGCGGTACCTGATCTGGTTCTGGCTTGCGCTTCGAGTTTCGCGTCTCAAATTGCACTTGCCGGCCTTACACCCGGATGGTGCAGGCGGGCTCGGCTTTCTGGGTGAAACCAGCCTGGCATTCGGCCCGTTGTTGTTCGCACATAGCGCATTGCTTGCGGGGCAAATCGCAAGCCGCATCTTGTACAACGGAGGAACCCTGCGTGCTTCGGAGCTGACGATTGTTGGCTATGCCGCCTCCTCCATTTTCGCGGCGGTAGCTCCGCTATTTCTGTTTACAACAAAACTTATACGAGCCAAGCTCCGGGGCCTGGAGAAATATGGCGCTTTTGCTTCCTCGTATGTGGTGGACTTCGATCACAAATGGCTGCAAGGCAAAGTCAATGATGAACCAGCGATGGGAAGCGCCGACATTCAGTCGCTGGCTGATCTGGGGAATAGTTTTTCGGCTGCTCGCGCAATGCGCATGGTGCCCATCGCGACCGATGAGATCATTCTGCTTGGGGTGGTAACGATTGTCCCCTTCGTGCCGTTATTGCTGACAATCATGCCGCTTGACGAACTGCTGACGCGGGTTTTCAAATTTGTGTTCTGACTGTCTGGCAGCTACTCTTCCGTCGACTTGGGTTTCAGGGTCACGGTGATGGGCGCAGACGAAACAAAACTGACGACCGATTCCGCCGGCATCTCAACGCCCTTGTTCCCGGTGACTGCGGCGCCTACGGTACCAGCGCCTGCTCCTATCAGGCCGCCGATCAATGCGCCCTTGCCTCCGCCAGCAATACCGCCGATCAGCGCACCTCCGCCAGCTCCGCCACCAACCATCGCGCCCGTCCGCTTGCCCTTGCCTTTGACGGTCTGTTCATATTCCTGCGTGGTTACGCCGTACGCACCGACACGGTTGAGCTCTATTCCAAGTTCCCCCTCCCCCTTGAATCTGCCTTGTTTTCTGGCTGCAATCACAGTGCCGCTCACAGGAGCGCCGGCTTTCAGTACGGTCACTCCCTGGACACGGATAGATTGCGCGAGTGTTCCACTGAAAGCGTCGCCGACGTTACTGGTTTTTGAACTGAGAGCTTGGGAGATTCGGACCGTAAGTGTTGTACCGCTGGGCACGGTGTAGACCCTAGGCGGCGGTGGGGGAGGAGGAGGAGGCGGAGGAGGAGGAGCCGCAGCTTGCGTCGGGGCTGGTGCTGGTTCAGCAGGGGCCGGTGCACTGGCGGCGGGCGGCGATGCCTGATCTGGCGCCGGTGCGGCTGAAGGCGTAGCCGGAGGCGCAGACGAGGCGCTGTTGTCTGCCGGGGGCGTCTTATTGCATCCGCAGAACAGGAAAATCCCTACCAAGCCCAGTAACAAAATGTGGCGCATTCGAGACGCACCGCCGCCGAGGCAGCTCGTACTCTTCAGGTTTCTTCTTCCTGGGCTTTTCATGTTCTTCCTCCTCGGGAAAGTCTCCTGCTTCCATTCCGGCCACGAACGCTAACCACTCCGCAGTGGTGCAGACGAACTTCAAAGAGTAGGGTTTCACAACCAATAAGGTCCGGCTACTGTTAGTTCTGACAGTAGAGAACCAAGAGCTCTTTCGGTAGACTGGCCTGCGGCAAGAAGGTTGTACTTCGGCGACAGTTCTACCCGGACGTTCTCACAATTCCTATACCGCCCAGGCCGTCTGCAGCCCACCAAAAGAACTAACAGCTCAGCCACTCACACATTGTGGCGCACTACTACGCGAGTCACAATCAGCGAACCCAGCAGTCGAATTCATCCAGCAGAGGAAAAGAGAATGCCTGAACAGGCGAAGGAGTCCGCTAAGAAGCCGAACATCCTCGTGATATGGGGTGACGACATTGGTATTTCAAACCTCAGTTGCTACAGCCATGGGCTTATGGGCTACGAGACACCCAACATCGATCGTCTAGCCAAGGAAGGCATGATGTTCATCGATTCCTATGGTGAGCAAAGTTGCACCGCCGGCAGGTCATCGTTTATCACCGGCCAGAGTGTCTACCGTACCGGTTTATCCAAAGTCGGAATTCCTGGCGCTCCCATCGGCATGAATGAGCAGTTGGTAACGATCGCAGGATGCCTTAAAGCCCAGGGGTACACGACGGGTCAGTTCGGGAAGAATCATTTGGGCGACCTGAATAAACACCTGCCCACGAATCACGGCTTCGACGAGTTCTTTGGCAACCTCTACCACCTCAACGCCGAGGAGGAGCCAGAGATGTACGATTACTTCCCGGAAGCGGAGTTCGCAGAACTCAGAAAGACGGTCACGCCACGCGGCGTGCTTAAATGCTGGGCGACCGACAAAGACGACCCGACGGTCCAGGAGCGCTGGGGCCGCGTTGGCAAACAAAGGATCGAGGATACCGGCCCGCTCACCAAGAAGCGTATGGAGACCTGTGACGACGAGTTTGCTGCGGCCGCCAAGGATTTCATCAAGCGGCAGACCGACGCCGAGAAGCCGTTCTTTCTATGGCTCAACTTCACCCACATGCACCTGTTCACGCACACCAAACCGTCGAGCCTGGGGCAGGCGGGCCGTTGGCAGTCGCCCTACCATGACACGATGATCGATCACGACAAGAACGTCGGCGAGGTACTCGACTATCTGGACGAGCTCGGCATCGCAAACAACACCTTTGTCATGTACTCAACCGACAACGGACCACACAGAAACTCATGGCCCGATGGAGGTATGACTCCGTTCCGCAGTGAGAAAGACACCAACTGGGAAGGCGCCTTCCGTATTCCTCTGCTGGCTCGCTGGCCAGGCAAGATCAAGGCCGGCACCATATCGAAGGAAATCATCCAGCACCATGACTGGTTGCCGACTTTCGCCGCTATGGCCGGCGATCCGGATGTGGTGGAGAAGCTGAAGAAGGGATTTGACACCATCGGCAGGACCTATAAGAACCACATCGATGGCTACAACCTGGTGCCCTACCTGACCGGGCAGGCGAAGCAGAGCCCGCGCAAGCTATTCGTCTATTTAAGCGATGACGGTGACGTGCTCGGGATTCGCTATGACAACTGGAAGGTCATGTTCATGGAGCAGCGCTGCCGAGGCACACTGCAGGTATGGGCGGAGCCTTTCACCAAGCTGCGGCTGCCGAAGGTCTTCAACCTTCGCACCGATCCCTACGAGTTCGCCGACGTCACCTCGAACAGCTACTACGATTGGTTCTTATACCATGATTACATTCTGTACGGCGCCTACGCGATCGCGGATAAGTGGGCCGCGACCTTCAAGGAATTTCCGCCGGTGCAGAAGCCGAACAGCTTCACCATCGACGACGCACTGAAAATGATCAGCTCAGCTACAGTCGGCCGATAGCTACGCGGGCCTAGCCGGATCGACCGGCTGTTTAGTTAACGGAAGGAGTATTTGACGATGGCAGCACAGACAAAACCTAACATTCTCTTCATCATGGCCGACGACATTGGTTGGTTCAACGCCAGTTGCTACAACCACGGCATCATGGGATACCAGACTCCGAACATTGACCGCATTGCCAAGGAAGGCGCACTGTTCACTGATTTCTACGGGCAACAGAGTTGTACCGCCGGTCGCGCCGCATTTGTTACGGGTCAGTCACCCATCCGTACCGGCCTCACGAAGGTTGGGACGCCCGGTGCGACGCTCGGCCTTAGCTTCGAAGATCCCTCGGTTGGGGACTTCATGAAGCATTTCGGCTATGCCACAGGTCAGTTCGGCAAGAACCACCTGGGCGACCGCAATGAGCACCTGCCCACGGTACACGGATTCGATGAGTTCTTCGGAAACCTCTATCACCTCAATGCCGAAGAAGAACCCTACTATCCGAACTATCCAAAGGACCCGGCGTTCCGCAAGAAATACGGCCCGCGCGGCGTATTGAAATGCAAAGCAACCGACAAGGACGATCCCACAGTCGACGAGCAGTTCGGCAAGGTCGGCAAACAGACGATTGAGAACACGGGGCCACTTCCCAAAGAGCGCATGGAGACTGTGGATGAAGAGTTCCTGGCCTCGGCGCTCGATTTTATCGATCGCAAGACGAAAGAGGGCGGTCCCTGGTTCTGCTATTTCAACCCCACCCGGATGCACATCTTTACGCACCTGAAACCGTCCTCTGTAGGCAAGACGGGACTCGGGCTCTATCCCGACGGTATGGTCGAACTAGATGGCTACGTCGGTCAGTTGCTCAAGAAGCTCGACGATCTGAAAGTTGCCGATAATACGATCGTCGTCTTCACCACCGACAACGGGGCCGAAGTAATGTCATGGCCGGATGGCGGCGCCACGCCGTTCCGCGGTGAGAAAGACACGAATTGGGAAGGCGGCTGGAGGGTTCCGTGTGTCATGCGCTGGCCCGGCGTGATCAAGGCCGGCCGCGTCATCAACGAAATTGGCTCCCTTCAGGACTTTATTCCGACCTTCGCCGCAGCGAACGGAGAGCCCGACTTGACCGAGAAGGTGAAGAAGGGATACGAGATGGGCGACAGGACCTACAAGGTTCACCTCGACGGATTCAACCTCATGCCGTTCCTGGCCGGCAAGGAGGACAAGTCGCCGCGGCAAGGCTTCATCTACTGGAGCGATGATGGTGATTGCATGGCCATGCGCTTGGGGCGGTTCAAGATCGTATTTACTGAGCAGCGAAACACAGGCCTTGCTGTCTGGCGCGAACCCTTGGCTGCGATGCGGCTTCCCAAGTTCTTCGACCTCCGCGCCGATCCCTTCGAACGCGGCGAGGAGAGTTTCAGCTACGACGGCTGGTTCCTCGAGAATATTCCCATCCAGTACGCGGCGCCGCCCATTCTCATGAAGTGGTTGGCCACCTTCAAGGAGTTTCCGCCCCGTGCCAAGGCAGCAAGCTTCACCATCGATCAGGTGGTGGGAAAATTGATGCCGAAGGATTGATTTGCAGGGAGATCGAGCGAGTGCGTTGAAGCACCGTGCTTTCGACGGAGGCTTAGCAACAGCACTCGCTCGCGTATCACACTGCCAGGGAAACGGTGTTGCTGTCTTACGTACAGTCTGGAGGCCGTACCCTTCAGCGACTGGCTGTTTGTTCTGGTACGGTCACATCTAGCCTCATATGCAATGCTTGGCGCCCGCCGATATGCATTGGAGCGCAACGGCTTCCTTCCGTACAAGACGCGCAGTCAACAGGAAAGCCGATTCCCTTCTGTTGATGATGAAGAACGAACACACCTCCAGGGCGCCAAAGAATCGTCTGGCTTGGATTGACGTAGCCGCCGGAACTGCGGGTGCAGACCAAGGTAGCTATAGCGACATAGCGGCACGTAAATAGCTACCGCCGTAGCTCGATGCGTTGGCAGCAGTAACCGTACCCCGGAGTGTTCATTTACTGGTAGTTTTACAGTACAGACTGCCTAAAGTTTGGCTGGCTCATAGCAACCGCAGCTATGGTTTCATGCAATGAAAATAGGCCCGTTGGCCTCCCTTGCAGCACTGTCGTTACCTACACGCCGGCCGCCTTTCGATTGGTCCATTCGCTATAAAAAGTAACAATTTCTCGGGTTGAACCGTTGCAACTTGCTGCTACACTAGCTAGGCATTTCGAACAGGCCCCTGCTCAACATTTGGTCATAAAGTTCGATGGGGAAACTGTTGGTTATGACAGTTTCCTAACATCTGAAGGCACCATTCACTGTCCAACAATATATCCTCCCGAATGGAGCGTGACGAATGAGGAAGCCGCGTATATTTCTAGCCGATGATCACGCCATGGTGGTGGATGCATTTCGGAGATTGTTGGAACACGAATTTAACATCGTGGGTACGGCCTCTGATGGCCTCGAACTCCTCAACTCTGCGCCGAACCTGCATCCAGATGTGGTAGTGGTGGACCTTGGCCTGCCCCTACTGAATGGCGTTGAAGCCGGTCGCCAGCTCAAAAAGCTCCTGCCTGAGACGAAAATCCTGGTGGTTACGGTCAACGAGGACCCGGCTGTGGCAGACGCCGTACTAGGCGAATGGGCGTCCGGCTACCTGTTGAAGAAATGCAGCGGATCGGAATTAGTCAGGGCACTTCGAGAGCTTCTCACGGGCCGGTCTTATGTAACCACGATGATACCCGGAAGATCCACGGATGACCTCCTTCCGGGAGCTCATGGCCGGAAATCGCTTACGCCGCGTCAGCGGCAAGTTCTTCAATTGCTGGCTGAGGGCAGGTCCATGAAGGAAGCTGCCTACTTGCTGAATCTCACTACGAGAACGGTCGCTTTCCACAAGTACAAAATCATGGCGAGTCTGGGTATGCACAGTAACTATGAGCTCCTAAAACTAGCCATGCGCGAACACCTGGTCCCAATGGCCTAATAGGGTTTATGCGGGGTTAGCAACGCAGCTACCGCGAATAATCGGCACGCCAGGACCCTGGTGCTCGCAGAGTACGCGAACCATTGGGGAAAAGATGGCTACCTGTTACTTCTGACAGCTTTCGACCCTCTTCCAACCAACCTATCTTTAAGGCTACGCCAAGCAGGCAAGCAAAGGCCTGGTGCTGCACGGGTGGGTGACCAACGGTGAACTGCAACGCCCCTTCCCCTTCCTCGTTTTCTAAAGGTGAACCGCCAACGCTATTCGGTGGCGAGATAGCAATGAATCGGCCACGCGTCTTGTTGGCTGGTACTCCTATGTCGCTCCTGGCTGCTTGTCACAAACCTCTTTGCGAGGAATTTGAGATCATTGGCACCTCCGCCGATGGCCGTGCTCTTATGGCTACAGCGATTCAACTACAGCCGAGCGTCATTGTGGTTGACCTTGGAACCCCGTCGTTGACTGAAGCCGGTACTCGACTGGAGCTGAAGAAGTTAATACCGCAAACAAGGTTCCTTGTGATCACTGAGAAGGAGGATCTTGACGTAGCATTGCAGGCACTCCGTGAGTGGGCTTCGGGGATCGTGCTGAGAAAGACCGCAAGGAGGGAACTTCTTTGCGCTCTTCGAAAGTTGATGGCGGACGAAGTATACCTACCGGCATCCATTGTTCAAGATCCCAAAGAATTAACAAAACCGAGTTTGCCCACAAAGGATCATAAGGCTCTCACTCGCCGGCAACGTGAAGTACTGAAACTGCTGGCTGAAGGCCGGACAATGAAGGATATAGCCGAACTTTTGCGGCTAAGTACGAGCACCGTGGCCTTTCATAAGTACAAAATCAAGCACACCTTTGGGCTTCGCAGTAATGTGGAACTACTTAGACTTGCCATCCGTGAAGACTTGACCTCAGCGGAATAGTGGCTATTGGCTCATACGGCCTTCCATTGCAGGAGCGGGCAAACGCACCGCTGGCCGCCATCGCGGTCACAGAGCGTGCGCAGTTCAGGATTTTCGGGTCGCTACTTGACGACGCTCCAGGTCTTATCTGGGGCATAGCTGGACATATGTTGTGCGAGATCGGCGGTCTTATCGCCAAGATCTTTCTGATAGATCACACCCTTCTGAGACACGAGAAAAGTCATCACACCGCTGGAACGATAGTCGGCAGGATAGGCGACAAAACCGAAGCCATTATCGGCTGGGAGCATGCGGTAGTAGTAACCGTGATAGGGCGTGCGATTGCCGGAGGTGTCGTAACCTTCGCTGGCGGCCTGGGCAAGCATCGGGCCGGCGGGGCTCTCGGGCTCGCCTTCTTTCGCTTCCCAATAAAGTCCATTCTGTTTGCCGGGTTGGCTAACAAGCCGGACCGCGTACGAGCCTGCCGGTTTTCCGTCGTGGGCGGAGGCAGCGTAATCGCGCTGGGCGGAGACAATACCTTTGCAGACATTGATGGCCGCCAGCTCATTGTGGCCGATGCGCCGGTAAAGAATCTCCTCTTTACCTGCTTGCCCATCCCAATACCACTGGTTTCCCTTGTGAGCGAGGGGGATGGGCAGCGGCCAGTTGTCCTTCCCCACCTGAAGTGTGAGCTCGCCGTTGTGCCCGGGTACAAAGGAGTGCCCTTCGCTGTACCACTGCAGGAATTTTTCTCGATCGGCTTTGTCAGCCACGGAATCACTGGAAGAGACGACCTGCTCGCTGCCTGGGCCAAGGATCGCTTCCAGTTCTGCAGGGTTGCCGTCACGCACCGCCGCGATAAAAGCGGTAAGGGCTTCCTTTGAGGACGGAAATGTCTTCTGAGCGTTGCCCTGGGCGTGGGAGCTCGCGATCAAGCCCGCTACGGATAGTGCGAAAAGAAAAAGACAGGTTGCCATCCTGGGAATTCGTTTCATGGTGTCGAACCTCAATTGCTGGTTGTAATCTGGGGCCTGTTTGCTAGCGAGCGCGAGCGCGGCCGCCGCCACCCATACTGGCCTGCCCGCGATTGCTGGCTACCCGCTCGGATTTGGCACTTCCGCTGTTGCTAAAGGCGCTGTTGCCAGCACCGCGGTTCTGAGCCTGGGGCGCCGGGCGTGCCGCCGGACTGCCGCCTCCGGCAGGACGAGCGGCGGCACTGTTGTAGCCACGATCGCCACCTCGATTCAGGTTCGAAGGGGCAGCGGCCCTGTTCATCGTGCCGGGGTTAGCGGCGTTGGGCCGATTGATTGCGCCGGCATTGGCAGCGTTGGGACGATTTGCGGCCGCCAGGTTGTTTGCGTTGTTGGGCCGAGTAGCTGAACCCGCGTTGCCACCCGTATTCGGACGATTGCCCGGAGCCCCCTGGTATCCGCCATTGGGACGGTTCGCGGTACCGAGGTTGTTACTCGCATTCGGACGATTCGCTGGATTGACGCTGGCCATGGAGCCACCGGGCTTTTGGTTAGGCGCGTTCGGATGAGCCCCCTGATAGGTAGATTGCCCTTTCCAGTTCGGCTGGCCGGCTTGATTGCCTGCGCCTAAAGGCGGACGATTGTTTGCGTTGATGTTGTTCACGTTGTTATTTCGGTTGTAAGTATTGTTGTTGAATTTGTTGTAGTAGTTATTGTTCACATTCACGTTGACGTTGCGGTTGTACTGGTTCCAGTGGTAGTTCGGGGGCGGGTGGTAGCCGTAGGCTGGGCGATATCCCGGGTAGACGGGGCGATACGGCGGCGGATAGTAGGGGCGGCCGCCATAATAAACGCCACCGTACCCCCAAGCAGGATAAGGGTAGTAGTTGTTGCGGTTGATGGCTGCACCGACCGCCATGCCAACGCCGAACGAGAGCAGTCCGATGGCGACCGCCGTGCCAGTGCTGACTCCGGTCGACGTGGGTGCGGGTTGGGTAACAACTACGGTCGCCGGAGCGGGTGTGTTGTAGATGGTGACAGGATTGTACTGCGGAACATAGACGACCTGTGGGTTTGCCGGTTGGATCTCCACGTAGGGCTGGCCGTTCTCGGCCTTCTTGGTTTCGACTGTCATCTGTGGACTGGATTTAAGATTGCCGGTCTGCTGCGCCTGTACCCGCTTGCGCTGTACGGCTTCCATCACGCCCTTCTGGTCTGTTTGAAAGTCCTGTCCCAGCTGACGGGTCCAATCGATCTGCTGGCACATGTTATCCACGACCTGGGGAAAGCTCATCAGGTATTGCATGGGAGGGCTGAAGCCAGCCTGCTTGGCGGCTTCGGTAAGGGCATCGCCCTTGAGGTTCTGGTTTTGCAATAGCCAGTTTCCGCCGTCGAGCACTTCCTGGGCGTTGGTGGACGCGGTAAGAATTTGCGCCAACAATTGATCCGGATAGAGAGCGATGGGCGCAACCAGATCATCGAGACTGATGGGCGCCGCGGGCGGAACTACGGGTGCAGCCTGCGCCGGGGCAGCGGCCTGGTCCTGAGGCGCGGGTGCTGGAGCCGACTTGCAGCCGGACACGGTGCTCACGAATGAGAACACAACGGTTAAAACAGAAGCGGTGCTGGCGCGCAGAACAGGGTTCATTTACGGATTCCTCAGGGCACCGTGGCGTCGAGACAACCGTTGCGCGTAAACGACAGCGGCAAGCACCCGCAGCAAGCTTATAAGCATGGCGCGCGCGACGAACCTGTCACAAGTGACAGTTCCCAGGTCCGGCATGCTGGCTACAATGCGAATCCAGGCAAAAGCGCAACGGCTAAAGAGCTTGCGGAAGAAGTACGGCTTCGAGGGAAATCATCCCTCAGCGGCTAAAGCCGAATCATGGCAAAGCATTTACGTACGGCCTGAAGGCCGTACCCTTCCAAGACCAGTGTTGTTTCCACCCCCCAAAAAAGCGCATTGGGCTTTGCAGTCTGCGTGAGAACTATCCTTCCAACTTGTGGCCCGTAGGAACGACTGAGAGTAGCCCAAAGCAAATCGGTGGTCTGAGAGAGAATCGGGTTGGCCATAGCAGTGAAAACATTCATGGAAGCGCAAACCCTCACTTTGCCATCCCGAGCGAGGCCGAGGGATCTGCAGCGAATGTGCGGTGGGTGGGTTGGTTGGGCGACAAATCTCTCGCTTGCTCGCAAGCCTCGCGCCCTGGACGGGTGCCCCAGGTTGGCACCAGCGTACCTGGGAAGAAAAAGACGGGGCGCAGCCCCCACCAAAGATTTTATTTCCCTATCAAGGTTCAGTTACTCCTGGAGTGAAAGCATTTGAAAAAATCATCTTCAACCCACGTACGCTGGTGCGAACGTGGGGCACCCGTCCAGGGGGCAAGGCTTGGTGGCAAACCGGGAAAGCAGAGGACTCAACCAACCAGGGTTGGACAGCCTTCAAGGCTCGTTCCAATCGAGGGAATAGATATCCTGGGTCCCGATATCTTTGAGCAGGAGCGGCGAATCGTCCGGCGCGAGACCAAGCCATGGACCGATGTTGCCTGTAGCCGGCAGGTCGGTTAAGTCCGAAACTGGTTCCACCTCGCGGTCACTCATTCTGACTCTCAGCACGGCGGGATGGTCCAGCCAGCGTAAAAAGTAAACATACTGTCCGTCCCTTGACCAGTTTGGGAATGCAGCTCTCGCCTTCGCGAGTTGCGACCACTTCCGGGTCTGGAAGTCGAAGATGACCAGGCTCAGCGAGTCCGCCGGCATGGCCACGATGTACCTTCCATCCGGCGACCAGCGGGGTGAGAACAGGCCTCGAGAACCGGGCAGCTCGGAAACATGATGGGTATTCAGATCGAGCACACGGAGGGCCGATTCAGTGTCTGCCGGAACGCTGCCGAAGATAATCCTGTCGCCGTCCGGCGACCAGTCCGGGTCCTGCTTAGGCTCAGGATCCGCCGGCAACAGTTGCTGGGGAGCGCCGCCCTGGGCTGCAACAACGTAGATCCTTCCTGGTTCGCCGACGGAGTAGTTATAAAACGCAATTTGCTTGCCGTCCGGCGACCATCGCGGCAGCGCAGCAAACAGCGGAGCGGACGTGAGCTGTATTTTTTGGGTACCATCCGGCTTGCTGCGCCAGAGATTGCCTTCGGGGTAGGATACGTAGGCCAACCAGCGCCCGTCTTTTGAAAATACGACGTCCTCGGCGGAGATGCCGGAAAGAAAGGGCGCGAACGAGCCGGATTTAGATTCACCGCGCTGCAGTTCGCCGCGGTAATTCCGGCCCACCACGAAAAGTCTTTTGCCATCTTTGCTGGGAAGCGGAGTGAACAACCTGAGCGGGCTCGAAGTTATCTGGATGGGTTTGCCCGCGGATCGGTGAAGGAAGGTTTCCTTTTCGGAAAGTGCCCAGATTTGCCCCTGAGATTCGAAAACGAAGTATTTTCCGTCCGTTGTCCATTTACCGCAGCATTCGTCTGGAGGATTGTGCCATGCGGGAAACAAGGGGTGCAGATTCGTCCCCTGCGCTGAAACTTCCCATAGTGAATTCCCCCGGGTCTTGTCATCGATCACCGTAAACCTGAGTTTCTTTCCCCCAGGCGACCAGGCCGGATAAAAGCCCCGGCCGGTCAAAGAAACCAGCTTTCGCGGTTCCCTACCGTCATTCCCGGCCAGAAACAATTCGCTTCCGTCAGCGTAAACCAGAGTTCTGCCATCGGGAGACCAGGCCGCATCCTGTCCGACAAGACTGCCCAAGCGGCGGGGTGAACCTCCGAGGATGGGGAGTCCCCAAAGCGCTCCCCTATAGTCCGTGCCCTGGTTGTCCTTGACCAGAATTTCCGCTCCATCCGGGGAGACGTTGAGTGGGAGAACGGCAGTAGAAGCCGCCGTGATCCGGACCGGTTCGCCGCCCGAAGCAGACATCTGCAGGATGCCGGCGGTAGCGCTGTAGTTGATGGTTCTGGCAAAGCCAAGATACAGCCGTGAACCATCGGTACCGACCAGGGCTTTGGGCAGACCGTCGTGGGTGAGCTGGATGTAATTTGTGGCCTTGGGCACGAGGCGGGGAGCTGTCAGGAAAACGGCCAGGAGCACCGCGGCAGCTATCAGCAGCCCTGAAGAGGTCAGCAGCCATCGCCGGCGTATGGAGTGTCGAACAGGTTTGGCCTGCGCAGTTGCGGATGCGGAACTGACGCCGCCCGGGGGAGTGCCGGCGAAAGGCCGGGACCCTGAAGATGCGGGGGCCGATGAAGCTATTCCAGGTGCATGGGAGGTAGTGGGAATCTCGGCCTGCGGGTTGCGTTGCACTTCCTTCAAGTCCGCGCGGATCTCGCTCGCGTGATGGTATCGGAGATCCCGATCTTTCTGCAGGCACCGATCGATGATGCGCGCTAACCCCGGCGGAACATCTGGATTCAGTTGCGCAGGGGTGAGCTGAACATGCTGGACGATGGAGATCAGAAGCTCTCCGGTCGTATCGCCGGGGAAGGGCGAGCTGCCGGTACACATCTCATAAAGCAGGATGCCGAAAGAGAAGAGATCGGTGCGCGCGTCGACCGGCTTACCGAGCGCCTGCTCCGGTGACATGTACGCGGCCGTTCCCAGTGCGGCTCCCAGCCCGTCGGTAAGCTGCTGTTGCTCGCGAAAGGATTCTGCTCCGGCTCCGGCCAGCTCCTTGACGGGTAACATCTTTGCCAGACCAAAGTCCAAAACCTTGGCGCTGCCCCGTGTGGTCACGAAGACGTTGGCCGGTTTTATGTCACGGTGGATAATACCCTTCTCGTGAGCTGCTTCGAGTGCGTCCGCTATCTCGATGGCGATTTCGATCACCCGCTCAATGGAAGGCGAATTTTCCTGGATCAAGTGCTTCAGGGTTTCACCCTCCATGAACTCCATGGCGATGAACGTACGGCCGCCCTCCTCGGCAATTTCATAGATGGTGCAAATATTAGGATGGTTCAGCGCGGACGCAGCACGCGCCTCGCGCCGGAAGCGCTCCAATGCAGCGCTGTCGTTGGCGAAGTTATCGGGGAGGAACTTGAGCGCCACCCACCGGTGCAGGAGGGTGTCTTCTGCCTTGTACACCACGCCCATGCCGCCGCCGCCGATTTTCTCTAATCCGCGGTAATGGGAGATGCTTTTATCGGTCATCGTCAGGCGCCCTCAAACGACCGAATCGGGGCTATACAATCGTATTGTCTAGATCATAACAGCCCTGGATTGTGGAGGATGGCATTGGTGCCGGCGCGCAGAAAAGGCCTAAAGGGGTGGTTTGACGATAGGGGCGCGGGCGGTAATCGTCGTACCTTGCCCGAGTCTGGATAAGATTTTGAATTCGCCGCTAATCAGATTGATTCGCTCACGCATGCTGATCAGTCCCAGCCCGGCGGCCAGCCTCGCGGCCTCAACATCGAAGCCAACGCCGTCATCATGTATTTCCAGGCCGAGATCGCCGTCGGAACGTGTCAGTCGAACCCTGATGTTTTTGGCGCCGCTGTGCTTCACGATATTATGTAGAGCTTCCTGCAATACCCTGAGGAAAGCCAACGCGATCATGCCGTCCAATTTCTCCTCAAGGTGATCGCAGGAACAATGGACCGGGATACCTAGTTGCTCCGAGCATTCGCGGCAATGGCCTTTGACAGCGACAGCGAGGCCGAGTAACTCCAGTTCGGAGGAGTGCAGGTTGTGGGAAAGGCGGCTTACCTTGTTAATGATCTTTTCCAGCTTGAGGGAAAGATCTCTCAAGCTGGCGTGCATCATATCGGGGTGGCCGGAGACGGGCTGGCCCGCGCGGAGCATCTGAATTTTCAATACCGCCAGAGACTGGCCAATATCATCGTGAAGCTCTCTCGCAATGCTGGTGCGGTCCGCCTCTTGCGCATTCATCATTCGGCGGCTCAGCTCATCGCGCGCCGCTTCGGCGTTGCGCAGGTCCTGCTCGGCCTGCTTGAGAAAGGTGATATCTTTGGCGACCACAGTCAAGCTCCGAGGATCATTGGTTACATCGTCGCGTACCAACGAAAAGACCAGGTTCACCCAGACTGGCTGTCCAGTTCTTCTTACACGCATGTTGGTGGAGTAATGCTTTGTCTCCCCAGCGATCAGCCGGCGCAAGCCGTCGTTGCACTCGAGCCATGATTCCTTTGGCAGGAAAAACTCGTTGAGACTTTTGTCCAGCAGCTTACTCTCCGGCTGCCCAATAATTTCAGCCATCAGCGTGTTGGCGCTCAATAGCCGGGCGTCCAGGGTCAGTTGGGCGACAGCCACGGCAAGACATGCAAAAGCTTCGCTCCAAGCGTGCTGTTGCACGTAGACGTTTCGCTCCTGGTGAGAATCTCGCTCGAGCATTCTTCCATCCCTGGCAGATCAATACCTGAGGAGTCAAGGGCTCCTTAGAAGGATCTCGCAGCAGTATATCCCGTGAATCGTGTGTAAGTATGAGAGTTCATAGGGCTTTTCCTGGGCCGGGCCTAGTAGTTTTGCCAGTGTTCCAGCGCTTCCTGGCCTATTAGCCTTTTAGCAACTCTCCCAGGAAATTCACGCAGAACAGCAATCCACGGAACGTAAAGGCGGGCTAGAGTGAAAAGGCTCCTCTGTGTCGATGACAGCCCGGAAATGCTCGAGGTCCTAGCGGATTTCCTCCAGCGGGAGTTCCAGGTCGTGGGGACGCTCTCTTCCGGTTCTTTGGCGATCGAACAGGCGGTGAACTTCGAGCCGGACGTCATTCTCATGGATGTCGATCTAGGTGATATCAGCGGGTTCCGTGTCGCGGAGCAGTTGAGAAGTTCAGGTTGCCCTGCCAGAATCGTTTTTCTCTCGGTTCACGAGAACATAGACTTCATTCGCGCCGCTCAGGATTTGGGAGCGGCCGGCTATGTCTTCAAGTCGCAAATCACGCGTGATCTCGTGAAGACGCTTCACGCGGCCTTCTAGCCGCGACACAGCCTCGGATTGTCCGTGATGCCGCGCGGCGCAATCAGGTGCAGAAGTGGCTTGTCCCCAGGGTAGGTCGCTGCTAAGGTCGAGACACGATGGCAGCCAAGAACACAACAACCGGTGAGATGGTCGCGATCCAAGGTGGCGAGTTCCTTATGGGATCGAATGACTTCTATCCCGAGGAGCGTCCCGCTCGGCGCGTCCGTGTCGAGGCGTTCGCTATCGATTGCTGTCCGGTCACGAATGCGGAGTTTGCAAGATTCGTGGACGCGACGGGCTACGTAACAGTGGCTGAGCGTCCCATTGACCCGGCCTTGTATCCCGGCGCCAGCCCTGAACTCTGCGTTCCTGGTTCGGCTGTTTTTCGTCGCGCACGCGGCCCGGTGAATCTTTCCGACTGGTCACAGTGGTGGGCGTGGACGCCGGGCGCTTTTTGGCGCCGCCCGCTCGGCCCCCACTCCTCGATCACAGGCTTGATGGATCATCCGGTCGTGCACGTCGCGTATGAGGATGCCGAAGCCTACGCGCTTTGGACAGGCAAACAACTTCCCACCGAGGCGGAGTGGGAATACGCCTCGCGGGGTGGACTCGACGGCGCGATTTTTACCTGGGGCGACGAGATGATGCCAGGCGGCAAGGCTATGGCCAATACGTGGCAGGGTGAGTTTCCCTGGCAGAATCTTTTACTCGACGGTTATGAGCGAACATCGCCAGTTGGTTCGTTCCCGCCTAATGGATACGGTCTTTACGATATGGCGGGAAATGTTTGGGAATGGACCAGGGAGTGGTATTCGGAGGATCGACTGGCCGGTAAGACCAAGCCCTGTTGTGGTGATTCGCCGAGGCGCGAAGCTACCCTCGAAGACAGCTTCGATCCGACGCAACCGCAGATCAGAATACCGCGCAAGGTGATCAAGGGAGGTTCGCATCTCTGCGCCCCCAATTACTGCTTGCGGTTCCGGCCCGCGGCCCGCTCCCCGCAGATGCTCGATACTTCGATGAGTCATCTCGGCTTTCGCTGTGTCGTGCATACGCCTGGTGCGCGCGAACAAACCTGAGCCTGCGTGGAATCACGTCGGTAGCACGCCTCTCTCTACCGGTAACAAATGGTGGGTGCCCACCAGCACGTCGTCCATCTGGCCGATAACCCGGATCAAGTTTGGGATGATCTGGATCGGACTAAAAACATAAAGAACCGCACACCCCGCGACCGCTTGCCATGGCACGTCAGGGTGTATAAGAGCCCGCCGGATGATCCGGAACTGCTTGAACACCCCCTTGATTGAATGCCCACCCACCATTTGTTACCGGTCGAGAGAGGGCGCATCAATAGGTAGATGGTGTGATTGCTTCTGAACGCCGAAGAGGATCCGTTATCAAGCTCAGCGTTATTTTGGGTTTACGAAGTTTGTGTGACTTGCTCTCACATTCATCGAGAACGCTTTGCGGAACATATCGCCTGAGATATTTGATTCCCAGGGTGACCACCAGCACGTCGTCCATCTGCCCGATAACGGGGATCAAGTTTGGGATGATCTGGATCGGACTAAAAACATAAAGAACCGCACACCCAGCGACCGCTTTCGCGTGCCATGGCACGTCAGGGTGTATAAGAGCCCGCCGGATGATCCGGAACTGTTTGAATACTCCCTTGATTGAATTCTTCATCTTATGAATTGATGGCTGTTCCGTTTGCTCGGGATGGGTTTCAAGAGAGACTTCCACCTGTGGTGGTGCTTCGGCCGCTCGCAGGATGCAGCGAAAACCGATGTGGCTCATGCCGGTGTCGATCATCTGTGGTTGGCGTGCCGCGGGACGGTAACGCAGGCAGTAGTTGGGAGCGCACAAGTGCGAACCACCCTTCACGACTCTGCGGGGAATGCGAATCTGAGGCTGCCTTGGGTCGAAGCTCTTGTTTGCAGAAGCAATACGCGGGTTGACCGCCGGCCCACAGCATGCCTGAGCGGTTTCGTTGGCATGGTTGTGGACATACCAATCCGAGGTCCACTCCCACACATTCCCCGCCATGTCGAGTAAGCCATAGCCGTTGGGTGGAAAGGAGCCGACGGGAGAAGTTCCCGGAAAGCCGTCGAGCAGCAGATTTTGCCAGGGAAATTCGCCCTGCCATGCGTTCGCCATGGATTTGCCGTCGGGAAAATGTTCATCGCCCCAGGTGAATTTCTTGCCCTCCAGGCCGCCCCGGGCGGCTCGCTCCCACTCGGCTTCGGTGGGCAGTTCTTTCCCTGCCCAGCGCGCGTAGGCTTCTGCGTCCTCGTAGGCGACGTGCACCACCGGGTGGTGCTCAATGCCAGTAATTGAGCTCCGCGGTCCAAGGGGATGACGCCAACTCGTGCCTGGGGTCCAGGCCCACCAGTTTCTGTAATCCTTCAGATCCACGGGGCCTTGCGATTTTTGGAACACCAACGCTCCCGGAACCAGATTTTCCGGTGAAGCCCCAGGATAGTCGGCCGGATTCAGCTCGCGTTCCGCGATGGTGACATAGCCCGTCGCTTTGACGAAGCGCGCGAACTCCTCGTTGGTAACGGTGTGCCGATCCATCCAAAAGCCATCGACGCTTACCTCGTGGACAGGGCCCTCCTCGGGATAGAAGTCGTCCGAACCCATGAGGAATGTCCCACCCGGAATCCACAACATATCCGGCGGCGCTTGCGTTTGCGTGAATTCCTGAGACGCCATGCTGCTCATTCTATTCCTCCAATGCGTCATCCATTACGCCATTCCATCGCTTTAGGTTGCACCGCCGCCAATGGAATGCGGCTGCTTCCCTTCCCCGGAGTCTTGCATGGGGAACGGATTACCAGCCGACCTTCTTAGAACAGCATCTTTATGGCTCCCCGAGCGACCACATCAAAGGGTACAGAACCGATAACCACGGGAATTGCGGGCACAAAAGCCGCCGCGAACAGGCCATAAAGATCAACTCGGCCAACGGGTAGAACACTCACATCGTTGACGTTCCTTACGACACCATAGAGGTCATTCACAGCGGAAAAATCGGCCACCATCAAAACATCCTGATTGATGCCTTCGGGCCGCTCCAGCCACTTCTTCTCAAAGTGCTCCCCTGCGGCTCGTGCAAAACCGCCATACTTCAGCATGCCGCTGCGTCTCATCTGCGTCAGCGCCGGAGTGAAGGTAAAATAGGGCGCGACACAAATAAGCAGCACCGCTGCGACGAGAACCGCCGCAACGTCACCAAACGAAGTCAACTTTTGCCCGTGATGGAACATTCGATTGGCAACGGCGCCGGCCAGGGCGGCGCCCAGGCAAAAGCTAAAAGGCTGTTGCCCGCGGAGAGCAGACTCGACAAACCCAATGCCTCCCACACCATCAGGATGGGCGGCGATGAGACGAAGGTCCAAGCGCGCCGTGGTCCACATGAATCGTGTCCAAAGCAATTGTCTCCACAGCCAAAGCAGGGTGAAGAAAGCCGGAATCGGATAACTGACAAAGAGTGCCCAGGTACCTGCCGGCGAGAACCACCGAAAGCCGCCGGGACCTTTCCACCAGTCCACGATCTCCGCTCCCTGGGGACTTAAAAATTGTCCCAGCCATACAACAAGTGCGTAGATCAGCAACACCATCACGACGTTGGCGATGGTGGAGTTACGGAGTCTGTGGAACGAGACCCGGCCTGCGTTAAAGGCGGAGAGCTGGCTCTCCGGGACAAACTCTTCGAGATGATGGGTCACCCTGGCCAGACGCTTATGCAGACTGGGCGCCCCTAACATCAGCACCGGAAGAATGATGAGGAAGCGCGATTGAGAGGCGTAATCGGTGAGGAACGAAAGAAATGTGGTACCCCCACGAAGGGCAGATAATACCGCCAGAGGGACCCAGGCTACTGCAACCGCAACGGCAGTAAGGATAATCAGGTGTTCACTTGCGCCGTGCAGCAGATCCAGAAATCTCCAGGGATTGTCGCGCGAGGATGAGTGGACGGGCTTTGAATCGCTCTGCAGAAGCTGTGTCATGGTATTCGCGCCCAACCTACTGTTTCTCACTTGAAAATGCTACCGCGGGGCCATGGGACCCGCACCTGTCAGAACTGACAGTTCCCGAGCGTTCGCAATCGCAGTGGACCCGCCAACGATGGAGTGCGTATCGCAGCAGATCCTGTCAGACAGGCTCTTCGACCCCGCGCTACCGGCTACGCTCGAGGCAGAATAAGTATGTGGTAAACGGGATAGGATAGCAGGAGAGCGGCGACCACCAATAGTCCAATCCGCACGAGACGAGTTTTGAAACGCTGGCTGATCGCAATCAGCAGCAGCACGGTGGCCAGCATGACCGTTGCTCGCACATATTGGTCGGCATTTTCCCGGCCCCTGGTTCCCTGGTCAAAGACCTCCGTGGCCTGATCATTTAGCCGGGCGGCCATCTCGGTTTTGGAGCTTCGGTATTCGGGCATTAACTGGGGACCCGCCGGGGCGTTGGGGTTATTGAGCGGGTCAGTCTTCTTCCAAGCTTCAAAGGCGGGACGGAACTCGGGCAAGAAGCGCCTTTCAAAAATGCCGGTAAGCTTCATGTCGTTATGGGCCTCGGCCTTCAGCCATTCAACCACGGTTGAAGCGTTATACAAACGCTCCTGGTTAGCGAATGTGGCAGCTCCTTCGGCTTGAACCCGCAGTTTGCTCGCCTGACCGTATAGTTCTGACTGGTGTCCAGTCCAGAGGGCTGCCTCATAGCCGCTCCAGGCAGTGGCAATAGCGACTATGGCGAGCACGAGGGCCTCGACGATTTCTAATATTGTCTGTCCGAGAGACTCCTCTGCTGCCTTGTGCTCGCTGAGGTGTTTGGCGATTTCAATGTTGGCGCCCCCCGCTTCGGACATTAAAGACTACCTCCTAAGTGATCAAGAGAGAATTCGCCGCAGGCGACTTCCCTGCTGCGCTGCATTCCGGCCTGCGTTGGAACTATAGCAAAACTTACTTCACACGCAGATAGAGCCACTAGTTGGTTGCCATCGGCGTGATCTTTTCTATTTTCTTGACCGGGGGTGGACCCCACTTGCCCGTAAGCGCGTCGGCCTGTGGGGAATAGAGTCGCATGGTCAGATTGAAGGGCGCCTTGGGTGCAGGAAGCCAGTTAGCTTCCCTATCCTTGCCCGGACTATCGCTTTGAAAATGGAGGTCGAGCGAACCGTCCGGGTTGTACTTGAATGGCATCCAGCTACTCACGGCAAAGCGATTGAGTAAGTTTGCAACCTGGAAGCCATCCGCGTCGTAGAGTGTGATGGACCAGAAGGCGCGAACCGGAGGCGTGGCCCCTTTCTCGAAGTGAATCGTGTATCGGTTCGCCCCGTCCAGTGGCTTTCCGGTTTCGTCGGCGAGATTTAACGGGTAGATAGCATCTTCCGGCAGGTTCGCCCCCAAACCAAGTTGCGCTACGATAGCCCGCTTCAGGTAATAGTTCCCGTATACGCCCATGGTGTCGGTGTTCATGGACCAGTAGTTGACGACCCTCGCTATGGTAGGCACTTTCCACTTCATCAGCCGCTGGGCACCTTCGGGCGCGCTCTCCAGTGCCTGCTTTATGACGGGATCGAGCTGATCGAAGTCAAAACTCTTACCGGCGTCGAGACCGATTTGCTTTATCTGCGCAAGGATGGGCTGGTCAGTCAGGTGAGGTGGGTGGAGTTTGAGCAACTCTGCTGCATAAGTAAAGTAGGCCGCAGCAGACATGGTATCCGCCTGCACCATCGGCGGCGTCTTCATATCGACTGCCGGGTCACTTTTCACGGTCACAGGCTCGGCGGCCTTGCCCCAACGTGAGAGTGGCGTAACCTTATAGCCCGCCTGAATGGTATGCACGGCGTCATAGTCCGCCGGTCCGTCCGTCTTGGTGCGGCCGATGATCCAGACATAAGGAGTCGGCGCGTCAATGCGGGTGACCCCCTCGGGAACCTTTCCGGCCCAGCCGGGCGGGGTGATTAGGAAATCGGCCGCCGCAGTGCCGGTCGTTCGCCAGCCTGGTGAGGCAAACACATCCGTCCACATATCGAGCATCGGCAGAAGGTAATACCGGCCATTGGTGTCCGGCGCTGAGACCACCATCGGTTCGCCGGTTAGATCAAGCCACGCAACGGAATAGAGGGTGTCGAAGTTTGAACGCACAACCCCCTTGAAATCTGCGGGCGGGTAGGCCGGAACGTTCACGAACATATTCATCGGGCCTTTGCCGAACTCTGGCATCAGGATGTTCGTAGATTGCTTACGCGTCAGGTCCATAAGGATGAGCGGGTAGAAGTAAATGTAGGCATCCACACCGATGGCGTGCGCCTCATCTGCTTTCAAAGTGGGGACGGGACTCGCCGTTTGCAAAGTTGCGCTCATGTTGCCTCCCCTGTTTCCTGTCTCACGGCATCGTCCGCGCCGTCTGCCGAATCAGGATCTCAGGTTGATTGGCTGCCGGGAACTAGCAGAAGTTATAGGGGAGGGCTTACATTTGACGGCAACCGGCCGTAGCGAGCTCCGCGATTTCGGCGTTCATTCCCCAACCGTGGGTCCGATATTCGATCGATGGGGCACACTGGCGTGGATCGTGGTACCGCGTTGGAGTTGCGATTCGATGGCGAGGGTGCCATGCAGGAGTTTCAGACGCTCCTGCATGCTGATGAGGCCAAGCCCCCGGGTCGCGCGGCTGGCCTCGACATCAAAGCCCACGCCCGAATCGCTGATCGTGAGATGAATCTCGTCCGGCGTTCCCCACAATCGCACTTCGAAGTACCGTACTCCACTGTGCTTGGCTGCATTATGAAGGGCCTCTTGCAGCACCCGGAAGAAGCACAGGGAAAGGTCTGGCGACAATGGCGCCGGCAGATCATGTGTTTTGCAGTCAACTTCCACCTTCTGCTGTTCGCTGAATTCCTGGCAGAAACCCTTCAGCGCCACAGCCAGCCCCAGGTATTGCAGCCTTGATGAGTGGAGCTCGTGAGACAAAGATTGAATATCGGCCGCTATCTCGGAGGTCTGCTGCTGTATTTTGGCGATGTGTCCCGGGAACTTAGACGGATTGGAAGAGCTCTGCTGGAGCTGTGCCAGCTCAATGGCCAACAGCGCCAGACGCTGGCCGATATCATCGTGAAGTTCCCTGGCGATGCGGCGACGTTCCTGCTCCTGCGCCTCAATCAACTTGCCGCTCACGCTGGCGAGAGCCATCTCCGCCAGCTTGCGTGCAGTTATGTCGAAAAACGCGACGACGGTACCGACAACCTCTTGCCCTTTCCACTGCGGATAGCACCAGTATTCCGCCGGGAAACTCGTTCCGTTCGCCCGCCACAACAACTCGTCGTCTACGTGTGCGCCTTGCCCGCTACGGGTGGTCCGAAATATGGGACACTCCTCGACTGGCAAGAGTGTCCCGTCCAGGCGAGTGTGATGCATCAGCCGATGCATATCTTTGCCGAGGAGTTCGTCCGCTCGTTCATACCCTAAAAGGCGAAGGCAGGCAGGGTTGCAAAAGGTGCAGCGACCTTCGCGATCGCTGCCGTAAATGGCCTCGGCGGTCGACTCAAGAATTAGCCGGAGCTTTTCCTCGCCCTCGCGCAGTGCTTCGTCTGCTCGCTTGCGCTCGGTAATGTCTTGCGCTGTGCCCCGGAGCCCGATGATTCTACCTTCCGCGTCGCGCAGCGGTTCGCCTCGGGAAGTCATCCATTTTGTTGGGCCCGCGCCGATAAACTGCAAGTCAAGTTCGTAAGGTGTCCCATTTTGCAACGTGCTTTGGACCGCATCCTGCAGCCGGTTCCAACTTTCGGCGGCGAAGAGGCTGGCGTGTTGTTCATGGGAAGGCAGAGGCAATTCAGGATCCATGCCGTAAACGCGGTAGAGTTCCTCCGTCCAGGTCATGGTGTCCGTCCTAGCATCCCAACGCCAACTTCCTAATCTGGCTAAACGCTGAGCTTCCGCAAGTTCTTCGTTTTTTCTGCGAAATGCCTCCTCGACCCGTTTACGTTCGGTGATATCACGGACCACGTTGACGTTGTAGACGCGGCCCAGGTCGACACGTTTGATACTAATTTCCACCGGAAAAATCGATCCGTCTTTCCGCCGGTGCACGCTCTCAAAGGTCATAAACCCTGATTGAGCGAGCTCATTCGCGACTCTTGACGGGCAGGATTCACCCACATTCGGATCGATATCGGAAATCTTGAGCGATAGAAGTTCGTCCCGGGTGTAGCCGAGGTCACGGCAGGCGCTTTCGTTCACATCCAGAAGGCACAACGTTTGCGGGTCGACTACCTCTATCGCGTCGTTGGATTGGTCGATGAGCTTTCGGAAAAGATGGAGCTCTTCTTGAGCCTGCCTCCGTTCGGTGATGTCGACTGCGATACCCAGCATGCGCAGCGTATCGCCATGACTCCCGTAGTAAAATTGCCCCGTCCCGGCGATCCAGCGCGATACACCGTCAGCTCGGACGACGCGGAACTCGGCCGCGTATGATTTTCGGCTTTGTCTGGCATCCTCGACTGCTTTGGCCACCAACTCGTGGTCTTCCGGGTGCACATAACGATAAAGATCTTCCCTGGCCCCGACGTATGTATCTGATGGAATACCAAACATGTTCTGGAGGTCCCCAAACCAGGACAGCCGTTCGGTTTTAAGGTCCCATTCCCATCCCACCGACTTGCCGGCTTCGACTGCCAGACGAAGCCGATCGTTCGCTAAACTGAGTTGCGCAATCAGTTCGCTCTTGGCAAAGTGCTCTTTTATGTAGGCAACGATCGCCAGACACATGATCGCAGCGATTGCGACCAGCAAGCGAAACCTGCGCATAGCAGCGGTCTCATCTTTCTGGAACAGCTCCCAAATCAATGGAACCGAGATCATCACAACTACCAACATCGACCACGCCGGCGCTGGAGAGCCCTGGCCGGTATCAAATCGGGCTGCTCTTACTTCCGCTTTTGTGATCTGCTGCGCCCGAACCGGTATCCACACGAACCAGCAGGCGGATGCGGTCAAGCCCAAGCCATACATCTTTCCGTAGACATAGCCTCCGGAGTCAATCGCGATGTTGGCGACCGCGGAGCTAAGGGCGTACAGAGCGGACGCGCCTAACAAATGGAGGCAGATCATCTTCCAGGGGTACTGGACGCGCAAGCTCAACATTCCGACAACGGCAACCAGCGTCAGATTTTCGAGCAGGTAAAGGATGTCAAATCGCAGCGCGTACCCAGTGGTGGTGGAGAACAAATACTGGTACGGAAAGACAGCGTAAAAATAAAGAAAGCCCCAGAAAAAGAGAAAGAGAAGAAAATTCGAAAACACCCGATACGGCCTGGGACCGGATAAGCGCAAGGTGGGTAGGGTTGTTACCGCTGCCATGAACGGCACCAGGTGCAGAAACAGCACCGGATCAGCAATCGAATTGTCGGGCACCTCCGTGTGCAGAACGAATTCGTGCATGAGAAAAATTGACTGGTCCAGCACCCACAAGCCATAACCAATTCCAAGAAACACCCAGAATCGCCGGCCCCCCAGGATGTTCTGGATTGCATTGCGGAGGGCGAACCCGGTCGCCAACATCAGGAGAAGAAAATAGCTGAGACCGCCGTAAGACAACAGAGAAGAATCTGGTTTTGCGGCGAACGAGACAACCGCTCTCAGGATCAAAATGGCACTGAGGACAGAAGGCCAAAATAGATGTCCTGGCCGAATGCCGAGACTTTTCGAGAATCGTTCGATCATGGATCCCACAGACCCACTCCCTCACCGAATGGCCGCAAACTGGCCGAACCCGAGCCCATCGGGCGAGAAACGCCGCAGTCTCAAGCGCCGCAAGATATATACACCACTGAGGTTAAACGGCTCTTGCCGGGTTGGGCAATGTGAAGCCTGCCGCCGTCGGCGGCCTGGAACAGCCTTGGGCAAAGAGCGATGCTGCCGTTTCAGGGCGATTATGGATAGTAAAAAGAGCCAAACCCTGAGATCAAGAATGCGGGTACCCCGATTTCAAGGCAACAGAAACCAGAGTATATTAATTTTTGATATTGCTTGTCGCGACGCCTTCTCGCTGAAATCAAACCGGTTTTTGGGCGTTCAAGGAGGCGCGTTGGCCGAACAGTCCCCTCAGCATGGGAAATCGTTTACCGAATTAAATCATTTTGAGGGCAACCGAAGCGGTTCATTCATCCGGGTTCTCGTGGTTGATGATAACGAACCGTTTCGTCGATTCGTTCGGGCGACTCTGAGTCTCAAGCCGGAATTAGAGATCATAAGCGAAGCATCTGACGGCTTAGAGGCGGTTCAGAAGGCCGTGGAACTGCAGCCAGCTTTAATCGTGCTCGATATTGGGCTGCCGGGCCTGAACGGAATTGAAGCGGCTCGACGCCTTCGCAGGCTCTCTCCCAAGTCGACGATACTGTTTTTGAGCCAGGAATTCTCACCAGAAATCGTACAAGAGGCTCTCTGCTTAGGCGCCCTGGGCTACGTGATCAAAGCCCACGCTGCCAGAGATCTGCTCATTGCGGTAGAAACGGTTCTTCGGAATAAGCAGTTTGTCAGCAGCACTCCAAAGGCTGTTAACACCCAAGGTTGACGGTACTGGGTTGGTCTCGGTCAGACGTTCCATCTATTATTCTCCTCCGCTTCTCCCAGCTACCTTGTCCCCCAGCGTTCGATTTGACTAAAATTGCGCTTTTGGGCGGAAGATAGCTCCACTTTTGCAGTGGAAAATGCTAGGGTGGGGACACTTTCTGGAGTCTTCATGTCCTCACTCGCATTGCCGGCGCAGGCCAAAGAACTATTTCAATATCTTTTTG
The DNA here is from genome assembly GCA_963785315.1 of uncultured Acidobacteriaceae bacterium. Classification (GTDB taxonomy): domain Bacteria; phylum Acidobacteriota; class Terriglobia; order Terriglobales; family Acidobacteriaceae; genus PALSA-350. The sequence continues at coordinate 123,223 of CAWAUX010000010.1, forward strand.
AGCAAGCGTCACTAGGAATCGCAGTGGAGGATCTCGAGGGAAAAGTCTTGCTTGCCAACCCGGCGCTTTGCTCCATGCTGGGATATAGAGAGACCGAATTGTGCGGCATGAATTGTTGCCAATTTGCCAGTCCCGAAGATTCCCAGGACGATTGGGCTCTGTTTCAAGAGCTTCGGGCAGGCGCCATCGATCAATACTCACTCGAAAAACGCTATGTGAAGAAGGATGGAGTTCCGCTTTGGGGACGTCTGCATGTCTCTCTCCTGAAGGACATCGATGGAGCATCGCCCCTGGTCTTTGCCTTTCTGGAGAACATCACGGAACGGAGGCGGACCGAAGATGCGTTGCGAGAAAGCGAACAGCGCTTTCGTTTGGCGGCTTATGCGGGAAAGATGTTCTCGTATGAGTGGGATGCGGCCAGCGACGTGATGGTGCGGTCGGGAGAGTATGCGGAGATGCTGTGCACCGACAAGGAGGGGCAAATCACTACCGGTCAACAGACTTTGGCGAAGATTCACCCAGATGACCGGGAAAAGGTTTTAGCCGCGGATGCTGCGCTTAGCGCTGAAAGCCCCGACCTTCGCGTCAGCCATCGCATGGCGCGTCCCGACGGCACTGTAATTTGGGTGGAAAGAACGGGTCGAGCGCACTTCAACGAGCAAGGCAAGATATTGCGAATTGTAGGCATGGTTGCGGATATCACGGAGAGCAAACAGGTGGAAGCGGCGCTCGCAGACGTGAGCCGCAGATTGATTGATGCGCAGGAGCAGGAGCGTAGACGTATTGCCAGAGAGCTTCACGATGACATTGGTCAACGTCTCGCGCTGTTAACCGTTAAGTTGGAACAACTCCACCTGGGCCATTCCGATCTAGCTGAAGTCCGCAATCGTATCGGCGAATTACAGGTGCAGGCGAGCGAGATAGCAACGGATGTTCAAACCTTGTCGCACGAGTTGCACTCTACGAAACTGGAATATCTGGGCGCGGTTGCCGCCATGAGAGGCCACTGCCAAGAGCTTGGTGAGCAGACCAAGGTGAAGGTTGACTTTAAAAGCGAGGATTTGGCCAGCCCCTTGCCGCCGGACATTTCTCTTTGCCTCTTCCGGGTCCTGCAGGAGGCTCTGCGCAATGCGGTAAAACACAGTGGGGCACGGCACGTAGAAGTGGGTTTATGGGGAACTCCGAATGAAGTGCATCTCTCGGTGAGTGACCGTGGCGTTGGCTTTGACAGCGAAGCCGCAAAGAGGGGTCGAGGGCTCGGTCTGGTCAGCATGGAGGAGCGACTGAAACTACACAAGGGAAGGCTTTCGATCGAATCGCAGCCAAAGCTTGGCACAACGATCCACGCTCGTGTGCCTCTCAGTTGGGGAAACGGTTTCGTGCGCCCTTAGGTTTTCGTTGCCCAAACGCAAGATGTGATGATCGTGCTGAAAACCGGTTAGAACAGGTAACAGCTTCATTTCGCCACTTGCGCCGGCTCGCTTGCTGCCGAGGTCGCGACACTCTGAAGCTTTCTGAGTCCAGGAAACAGGCCCATCCAGATGAGTGCGACCACGACACTCCCCACCCCACCAATGATGGTGGCCGGTATGATTCCAAACCAGGACGCGGTCACGCCCGATTCGAACTCACCTAACTGATTAGAGGTTCCGATGAAGAGCGAATTTACGGCGCTGACACGGCCTCGCATTTCGTCTGGGGTTTCCATTTGCACCAGCGAGGACCGCACCACGACGCTGGTGACATCCGCGGCCCCCAGTACGGAAAGGATTACCATCGACAGCCAGACATTCCGTGACAAGGCAAACGCAACCGTGGCCAGTCCAAAGATAATCACGGCAATGAACATGCGTTGTCCGGCCTTCGTCCGAATTGGATGATGTGCGAGGAAAATGGAGGTAGACAAAGCGCCGACAGCCGGTGACAGCCGCAAGAGCCCAAGCCCCCAAGGACCCGTGTGCAGGATGTCTCGTGCATACGCAGGAAGAAGTGCCGTTGCGCCTCCCAGCAGCACCACAAACAAATCCAGCGAGATCGCACCAAGGATGTTCTTACGCTCGCGGATGTAGTGAATTCCTGAGAAGAGTGATTTTGCGGTCACGGGCCCTTTGCGTGCCGTGCGCCGCTTCAGCAGGATGGTCGAAGACAGCATGGCCGCCGCGGCATACAGGCAGGCACACATCCCGTAGGGCACGTGCGCCCCAAACGCGTAAAGCAGTCCTCCCAAGGCTGGTCCAACAATCGATGCTGTTTGGTTTGCAGAAGTCGACCAGGCAATTGCTTGAGGCACCTGTGGATCCTCGACCAACCCGGGAACCATCGCCTGGGTCGAAGGGCTCTCAAACGCGCGCGTTGCTCCAATCAACACGACCGCGCAGTAGATGCCTGACGGATGCAACCGATGAAGATAGCTGCCGACCGACAAGAGCACCATGGTTGCACTTTCAACGACCTGGCATATGCTGATGATGGTCTTCCGGCTAAAGCGGTCTGCCACATGTCCGACCAAAAGAGTAAGCAGCAGCATGGGCAAAAATTGCACCAGCCCCACCATACCGAGCGCAAAGGTACTATGCGTCAGCGCATACATCTGCCAGCCAACGGCGACAGCGGCCATCTGGAACGACAATGTCGAGCATATTCGCGCGAGCCAGAAGCGTGCGTACGATGGCTCTCGAAATACTGATTTTTCCCCTGCAGTCTGCGTTTGGTCTGCCATACCCGTCTTATCGATGTTTACGTCTCCGAGGCGCCAGATTCGCGCCAGCAAGATCATTTGTTATTGGATTTGAGTTTGGGAGACCTGGCGCTCAGCACATCAACCAGAGACTTTCACGTGAAATTCCTTGCAGCCCTGCCTGATCCACTGGTCTTTGGCCTCATCGCTGCACTCGCAAGCCTGCTCTGGCCCGTAGCCACAGCCACCGTCCACTTGGGAGCAACGCCAGACTGCTGGATCTGGTCTGAAGAGCCCAATGATGAACTTGAAGATGTAAATCGTGGCTGCTATGCCGACCAGCGCATCGACCATGGAATCGCCTCCTCAGGAGATCATCACGGATCGGTATGATCGTCCGATCAAAAGCGCGATGACTCATCTCTATTAGTTTAGGCGAACTTTGTGCGACGCTGTTCCCGCAGACGTGAGAGCGTTGGCGGTTGATGTGAGTATCATAGTTGTCCAAAGATCGGATGGGCAGAAAGAAACAGCAGGTCTCTCGGCTCCGCTCAAGCCGAGCGGCTGGATCTTACTTATCGCGGTGAGATGCAACGCGAGCATCGGATGCGGAGTTTACATACCAAAGTATGATTGCGCAGGATAGGGCTTCCCGCTAATATCCTTTTTTTTGCGACCAGGGGAAACTTACTGAGACGCTGACCACGAGAGAGATCACATTCCCTGTTGGGCCGGCCCGCGTGCTCGTGTTCATCAGATTCCTGCCTCCGATGTTTCTTGACTATTCACTATGTTGGAGCTTCAGCGGCGAATTCATAAGCCAGCCCTTGTGGTGAAGAGTGGCTCAGGAACAAGTAACGCGGAAGCAAAGTGCCGGGGAGGATGAGATCTTGACACGAAGTGGGACAAGGCTGCCCCGTTCGCGCACGGCACGGCTGCGAGAGCGGCGCTGTTCATGGTAGAGATTGGTGCAAGGCTTCGTGCGATTCGCCAGCAATTGCGCCTCTCATTGCGGGAAGTCGAACAGCGGAGTCGCCGGATCGCTCTGGAACGAGGCGATCTGTCCTATCACGTCTCCGCCAGTTGGCTCTCCCGCCTGGAGAGCAATGAACACGAATTGACGGTCAACAAACTGGTAGCGTTGGGAGAAATCTACATCACCTCGACAGCTCGACTCATACGCTCCATTTATCCAGAAAACCAGCAGCCCCTCATCCTCGATCAGATTTCCAGTCAAAATGCAACCAGGTTGCCGACCGGAGGTTCACGCAACGAGACCACTCTGCTCCCGGCTGAGAGCACGCCGTCCTACGCACCATATAGGTTGGGGATTATTGGCAAACTCGATTTGACCTTGCACCCCATGGTCCCGGCTGGCTCCATAGTGCAGATCGATACGAGGAAGCGTGAAATCTTAGCGAAGAGAGACTGGACCCATGAATTCCAACGGCCCATTTATTTCCTTAAGATCAAGGACACGTATTTCTGCGGCTGGTGCGAATTGGATAAGGATTCGCAGTGGCTGACCCTGATCCCCCATCCGCTATCGCCTGCCTCCAGTCGAAGATACAAGTATCCGACAGAAGTCGAAAACCTGGGGAGAGTAGTCAGTGTTGTGATTCGGTCTGCAGAATGAGTAGTGCAAGGCAATCTGAATTTCGCGGTTTTCGATCCACCTGAATATCCCCGACGATCCGGCGCAGGTTCGACTCCCACCGCATTTAAGCAATTTAATCAACGATCTAAGAATTACCGCTCGGGAATTTGTTAGGTGGTTGTGCGATGACCTCAAGCTCCCCCTCGTCCGGGCTCCTGGAGGGCCTATTCCCTACGTCTATACCGCCCCGGAGCTAATTGCGCTAAAGCAAACGACAAAAATTGGCGACGCTGTCGCAAGCTTAGCGTGGGATTTCCGGAGGAAAGACAATCTTGAACGCGACGTCTGAGACCGGGATGGAATAGTGCAGGGATCAGCCTGGAAGAGCCCGATGGGGAGGGTAAGCCGACCTTTCGATGGGTTGCCATTGCGGAGAGTTTTTCTCAGTATCTCGGAGGCCGTACACCACGTTTTTTCAGTCCCTGTGCCACCTGTCTCGATTGCGGCAGACCACACCTCTACCGCGTGACGAAGCCCTACTATGATTTCCTCGGAGTCACGGCGAAACCCATCACAGATGGAATGCTCATCCCTTGGGAAGCAAATCATATTAGAGGGACCATCTGGGCGGTTTCGCGTACGCCCGAAGAACTTTTGAGCGGCCCGACTACGAGCTATTGAAGAGCCTTTCCGATTACGTAGCCATCATCATCCGACAACACGAGTTAGACGAAAAAGCCCGTCAGACCGCCAAGGGAGAGGCCTCGGCTGAACGTGCCCATGAGATGGCCCACCAGATCAACAATCCGCTTCAGAGTCTGACTTCTTCGATGAGCCCCAACAAGGCGGCCAATGTTTACTGATCCGTTGGCGCGGAGAGCGAAGAGCGGGCTTTGGATATCAATCGCCGCGCGCACAGCAACCGTCCCCGTCAACTGAGACAAAGTGGGAAGAAAGCCAAAAGTAGCCGCCGTGAATTGCACGCCACGTGGATGGGACCAAGACTTAATATGGAAACGAAGGCAACTCCTTGGTTCCTGCTCACCTCTTACCGTCCGCAGGGGGAGACATAAACATGAAAGGTTATTGGTTCCAATTCTTAGCAAGCGCCGCACTCACAGCATTATTGGCTGGTGGGGTAGTACAAGCGCAAGACACTACGTCGTCGGATAAAAGCTTTGTAAAAAATGCCATGGAGGGAAGCCTGGCGGAAGTGAACTATGCAAAGTTGGCTTTGCAAAAGAGCCAGGACAAGAACGTTCGGGAATTCGCTACAAAAATGATCCACGATCACGAGATGTTGATCACGGAAATGAAGCCGCTCGCGAGAAAGATGGACGTGAAGGTGCCGAGCGGGCCTCCGTTGTCAGACCACGCGAAATATATGGAATTGAAGATGAAGTCCGGCACGGACTTTGATCGGGCTTATGTGGAAGCTATGGTCAAGGATCACCACGATGATCTGCAGGCGTTTCTCGATGAGGAGAGCAAGACGAGCAACCCAGATCTGAAAGCTGCTGTTCAGAAGGGCGAGTCAGTGATTCGGCAGCACACCGAACTAATCGACAGCATCGCGCACATGGGTGGCATTAAAACTCCTCCCATGCCTGCTAACGCTTAAGAATTGCTGATAGTAGGGCAGGCTGGTGCCGGTTTCCATCCGCACCAGCCTAACCCGAAAGAAAATAGCCACTCGATCGGAGCTCGCAGCTCTCGATAAGCGCAGGCAGTATGGGTCTCGTTCGGCCCTCGTTAAGGGAAATGCCTCTCCAGATACTCACCTTTATAGTGATACAAATGAAAAGAACTTACATAACGTGGTCAAGGCGCGCGGATCGTATGTCTTGGGTGTGGACTGCCGGAAGTCGAGCAGCTCTTCTGCTCACGGCGATGATTGTATTAATCATGCCCTGGACCGAGTACGCCTGGCATTTTGACAGGTTTCTCTTCGGTGGTCAGGACTTAGAGTTGGGTCTGCTCTCCATGGCGACCTTTATTTGTCTGATTTTAGTAATGCTGCAGCATGGCAAACGTGAAGTCGCATTCATTCTGCGGGTTCGCACATGGATCTGCTTCGTTTCGCGACATGGCGATGAGCCGGTTCGAGGAATGCTTTGCCGGCTGGTGGCTGATTTGCAAACAAGCGCGGCCGCCGGTCCGGCCCCGTCCCAGGGGCTTGCCATTCGGGTATAGTCCGTTCTCCGACAGTTACAAGGATGGCTCAGCTGAGCCGACATGAGTTCCCTGCAACCAGCTGGCGGCGGAGTCGCCTGGCTCGGAGAAGCAATGAAAAAATCTGAAGTGTTTCACGCCTGGGCCAGTATTCTTGCTGGCCGCGCTCCAGCCCTCTCCATAGAAATCACGAAGGAATGCCCACTTCGCTGCCCCGGCTGCTATGCATTCGACGCAGCTCATCTTGGAGGCACGACTCAGTTACGCCAGCTCTCCGATTTCAAAGGAGACGAACTCGTGACTCGGATTCTCGTGCTCCTGGACGAACTCAAGCCGCTCCATGTCTCACTGGTTGGAGGCGATCCGCTCGTACGCTACCGCGAGTTGGAACAGTTGCTGCCGCAGATCGAGGCGCGCGATATCCATGCCCAGGTTGTCACCAGTGCTTTCCGGGTAATCCCTCGTAGCTGGAAGTCTTACAAAAAGCTGAACGTAGTCGTCTCGATCGACGGCCTTCAGCCGGAGCACGACGCGCGCAGAAAACCAGCCACCTACGATCGAATTCTGAAGAATATCGTCGACGCCGAAGTCACGATTCACTGCACGATCACCTCTCAGCTTGCTTCCCGTTCGGGGTATCTTGAGGAGTTTCTTGCGTTCTGGAGCGAGAATCCCGCCATCAGGAAGATCTGGTTCAGTCTATTCACGCCGCAGCGCGGCGCGATCGATCCTGAAATACTTTCGCCAACTCAACGCACAGCAGTCATGAACGAATTTCGGCTACTCCGTCCTCTTTATCCAAAGCTGGACATGCACGATATAGTCATCGACGAGATCGCCACGCCGCCCTCCAGTCCGGCGGAGTGCATCTTTGCCCGAACGACAGAAACGATCTCTGCGGATCTAACCACAAGGATCACACCCTGCCAGTTCGGAGGGGATCCGGATTGCTCCCAGTGTGGCTGCATCGCCTCCATGGGACTCGCGGCAGTAGGCCACCACAAAGTGATTGGGGGGCTCACCGCCGGTCACCTCTTTAACGCGTCAGACAAGGTTGGCAAAGAATGGCGTAAGCTTCAAAAACTTCTTTCCCCTAAACCCATCCCGGAAGTAGATTCCGCTCCATTCAAGATCCTTTCCCGTTGACGGTGAAGCGAATGAGAAATGGGAGCAAAGCCCCGGACAAACCGGTCGAAGATGCGCTCACTGTTGAGAGCCAGGATTCCGCAACCGCTTTCCGAACCGGGCTCCTGATGCGCAACGCGAAGTGGCATTCACAGGGACAGCTTCCATGGCGTTGAACAGCAGAGTTGAGAACACCTGGCGAATCTCGCCAGGATAGCTGTCAATGGCTGCTCCGGCGGACCGATATTGCCTCCTGATCCAACCTTCGAGCCCAAAAGCCCCCTTTTGGAAATGTTGGGCATCCAATACCAAGTTCCACAAAAAAGGGGCAAATGCGCGCGCGCTTCGACCGATGGCTCGATCAGTTGAGAACCGGGTTTTGGTTCATGCCCTCGGTGATGCTCTTGCTGGCTTCTGCTCTCGCGCTGGTATTGCTTTATGTCGACCAGAGATTTGATCCAGGTATAAAGTCCTCGATCGCGTGGGCGTATTCGGGAGGACCAGAAGGGGCGCGGTCGCTGCTGAGTACCATCGCGGGCTCGATGATTACCGCAGCCAGTGTTACCTTCTCGCTGGCTTCAGTCGCACTGTCGATCGCATCGCAACAATACGGATCTCGGGTCCTGCGCAATTTCATGCGCGATCGCATTACGCAGATCCTGCTGGGCACGTTCGTCTCCACCTTTATGTATAGCGTGTTAGTCGTCCGCGCCATTCGTGGTTCGGATGTCTCCGGCGGGTTCGTTCCAGCGATCTCCGTGACGATGGCGATTGTACTCTCGCTCATCAGCCTTGTTCTGCTCGTCTTCTTCGTGCACCACGTATCGACCTCGATCCAGGCATCGCATATCGTGCTGGTGATTGCCCAGGACCTGCATGACGCTACGTTTAAGCTCTATCCATCGAAGACCGGGGCATCCGGGGAGGAGCCGCCCAGCCTTGATGATTTGCATGAACTGGCGAGCATGTCGGTGGCCCTCGTCGATAGCGGTTACCTACAGTCGATCGATTTGGACAAGCTCCTTGCGGTCGCGAAAAACAAGGGAGTGGTCATCGAACTCACCATCAAGCCAGGAGATCACTTCGTCTCGGGTGGTGAAGTTGCTCGCGTCTGGGGAGCCACTTTTCTTCCCGAACTGGAATTGAAGCACATCACCGGCGCCTTTCTTTTTGGCGGCGAGCGGACTCCCGCCCAGGATATCCGCTATCAGTTTCAACAGCTGACGGATGTGGTGGTGCGGGCTCTCTCTCCAGGTATCAACGATCCTTTTACTGCCCTTAACGGGATCGACGAACTTGCCAGCGGTCTCTCGCAACTGGCGCGGCGGCCGCGGGTTGCAGAGAAGAGACATGACGAAACCGGCGTATTGCGGCTCATTGTCCCCAGGCCTCAAATCGCGGAAATACTCGAACATACAGTCGGTCACATCGCCATCTATGCGGCCGCAGATCGCTTTGTTATGGGTGGACTTCACCGCGTTCTTGACGTCGTGAAGCCGGATCTTCAGGGTGACCGGGAACGAGATACCGTCCTAACTCTTCGAGAAGAGCTGGACCGCCGAGCAGGAGCGCACAACGGGATGTTATGAGGGCGACCGGTAACCCTCGCCGGAGCCAGCTGCTTGATAATCGGCGATTTCAATCGCCGCCCTCTCGGCACGTGCCGGCGGCTTGCGGCCGCGGGGTAAACAATGGGGATTAGCCTAGAACTCTCGCGCTGTAACTGCCTTAGGGAGCCGTCCACCGTTTTTATGTGGCGCGGAGAGATTTACTTGTGCTCTAAGCTGCATCCCACTACTTATGAGACAGTCCGACTAAAGTACCGAACGATCGAGTATTGGCACGGGCAGGGACTCCATTCCGCGGCAAAGTGACCTATGTACGCCGCAGTGGACGCTTTCACAACCCGGGTACCTCACAATTCGCCTGGCTTCCATTGACATCGACGGGCGCCAATACCGACTGGATAGTACAGCAATTCGAGACAAAGGTGATGGTCATAAGGACAGCAACCGTGGAGAAGATCGGTGGCGGAGCCGGCAATGGCACCATCATCGGCGCCATTGTCGGCCGGGGGCGAGGGGCACTCCTGGGAGGTCTGCTCGGTGCTGGAGCAGGTACGGGCGTTGCCGCAGCTACCGGCAAAAAACCAACGGAATTCCCAGCGGATTCCGTTTACAACTTCAGCTTGACTTCATCGGCGGAGCTACATACGTAGCCTCGGGGCAGAGTTTGCCCGGAATGGGGCCTGCACTTGTTTGGTTGGGCGAACAGGATCTGCCTTGAACTGCGACGATGACTGAGACAGATCGGACAATCGACCCAACATGCATCGTGTGATTGCATTCCTGCGGCGCCCCGTGATTGTTTGCGTGCTGAGCGCTCTGCCTGTTGGTCTTCCTTCGCACGCCTCCGACAACGACAAGTGGCCCAAAACGGAGGGGCGGGTGCAGGTCCGCACCGTAGAACCGCTGAATCCAAGTGAATTGTTCTCCAGGTTAACTGCCCGACGCCAATGGCAACAGGAGCACATAAGCCAACTCTCAGTCATCCGCGATTACACCGTCAGGAACGAGAAAGGCAAAGCGTTAGCCCGCGAAGTAGTTCTCGTGGAATACCGATCGCCGGGCACGGAAACCTTTACGACGAGATCGGAGGAAGGGTCGCACTATATCCGCTCACACGTGTTTCACAGGCTCATGAAGTTTGAAGCGAATAAAGTACGCACCAAGACAGACCGGAACAGCTTGATCAATCCGGAGAACTACACTCTCGAAGTCGTGGGCAGAGAGACGGTAGACAGTGCGGAATGCCTTGTTGTTCGCGCCGTTGCGCGGCGAGAGGAGCTCGATTTATTCACGGGAACAATTTGGATCAACGAGCAGAGCTTCGCCATTATCAAGATAGCCGGTGAGCTTGCCAAGAGCCCTTCGTTCTGGATCAAGCACGTGCGTTTTACCCGTAAATATCTGCAGGCCGGAGAATTCTGGCTGCCTTCGACAGAACAGGCGGTTTCGCTGATCAGGATCTTCGGGCGGGAGACGTTAACGATCGATTACCATGACTACTCAATCAACGGGCAGAAGAAATTCCCAACCGGACATGCGCCGGAAAGTGGCCGCTCGGGCATCTAGTCGAGGCGCTGTTGGGTCATCCCTTTCTTCAGGCAGCCATGGTTAGTTACCGATAAGGAAAGCTGCTACAAACGCAGCATATATGGCGACGTGAAGATCGTCCAGGAACTCAGTCTTGCGGCACGCAAACTCACGGGTCACGATAGACATTTACACGCAAGCCGTGTCCCACCGAAAAAGAGAGGCTAGTGGTAAGGTCTTCGACTTGATGCTGGTCCCAAAAACAAAAGGTGTTGAAGGTCAGCACCCTTCAGCACCCTTGAATTCTCAACCTTTTCTTGCTGTCACCATAAACGCCTGATTCCTTGGAGTTTATGGCGGGGACGACGGGGCTCGAACCCGCGACCTCTGCCGTGACAGGGCAGCGCTCTAACCAACTGAGCTACGTCCCCAGACGTAGGTTTGATCCTAACACTATGTCACGTAGAGTGAACAGCTTGGGATGGATCCCTGATCGTTCACTTCCACTTTTTTGTGCTGCTTCAGATTAGGTCCCTGGGCGCACCGCACAGCAACCAAACTGCGTCGCAACAACAGCCCTGAGTTTATCAGAAGATTGGGGCTCACTGTCGAGCAAACCCACCCTCCTTCGCCCTCAGCCGCATCTCTCGACACAACAACGTGCATTCGCGGATTTGCATACCCAGGACCTGCGGAAGACCGCTGACATCGTCAATGGCGCAGGCACCCGCGAACCGTGGGTCTGCGTGACCGGGTTCTGGTTTGGTGTGCAGGTATGGGCAGCCAACGTTCGTTGCCGGTTGGTCAGCCGGACCGGAGGCGAACGCAATCCTCCGCCGAAGACTAAACTGAGAATCAACCATGAACACGATCTGCTCACAGTGCAACGCCGGAATGAGCTGCGAGCCAGGGCGCTCCTGCTGGTGCTCCGATCTGCCACACGCGCTGCCCGTTCCCGATCAAGCCGCAACCGGGTGCCTTTGCCGGGAATGTCTGATGATGAAGCTGAACCCGCAAGCGACTCTTGCCCAAGACAGCAAAGAGTGAGAATACTTCCGTTTACGGAAACCTTCGGCCATGAAGCTCTGCCCCCTCCTTGCCGCCGCCATGATTCTGCTGGGGACACTGCATAGCTACGCACAGCCGCTTATCGACTATCACCAACATCTTCTGAGTCCCTCCGCAGCCGAAGTGGGCTCGCTTCCCCGGCCGTTCACCGCGCGGGATCTAATCGCTCTCCTGGACGCGGCGGGAGTCAGACGCGCGGTGGTCTTATCTCTGGCCTATCAGTATGGCAACCCCAACAATCCGCCGGTTGCGCATGAGTACGATCGAGTGAAAGAAGAAAACGACTGGACGGCACGCCAGGTCGCGGAATACCCCGGCCGCCTTCGAGCGTTTTGCGGGGTTGATCCACTGAAGGCCTACGCCCTCTCCGAGATCGCAAGGTGCGCCAAAAATCCATACCTTCACTACGGCCTAAAACTGCATTTCGGAAACTCGGACGTTGATCTCGACAATCCGCAGCATGTGGCTCAGCTGCGCCGCATCTTCCAGGCCGCTGACGAACACGGCATGGCGATCGTCGTTCACATGAGACCATCGGTGACTCGTCACCGGCCCTATGGCACGAAAGAGGCCAATATCTTCCTGCGCGAAGTTCTTCCCACGGCTCCTCATGTGGTCGTGCAGATTGCGCATTTGTCCGGGGCCGGCGGTTATGACGATCCCTCCGTCGACCAGGCCCTGTCAGTGTTCTTGGCAGCCATCGCCCGGCGAGATCTGCGGATGACCCGCGTCTACTTTGATATTTGTGGTGTGGCGGGTCTCGGCAACTGGCAAAGTAAGAAGACTCTGATCGCAGAGCGAATACGCCAGATCGGCGTTAAGCGTATTCTTTGGGGCTCGGATGGCGCTTTCGGAGCAGGCATAACCCCCGAACAGGCGTTGCGAGCCTATCGGCAGTTGCCCTTGTCAGTCGACGAATTTCACACCATCGACGCCAACCTCGCACCCTACATGCGTTGAAATCAGCTTCCGTTTCATCCTCGTCCACTCTCTTGAAGTTTGTGGATTATTTTCGCCTTTTGTTCGCCTATACTGGGCTCATGTTTGCCCAACCACAAAGCCAAAAGGTGGTCGTGATTCAGTGCAAGAGCTGCCGCGAGAACATCCCGGCGCCGGTGGAGTCCATGCCGGCACAGCCTATCGCTGCAAAGTGTCCGCTTTGCCATGAGCATAGGCGCTATCTGCCGTCGGAGGTGTTCCTCGGCCGGCTCTCGCACCTCATGATTCGAAAGCCGGTGTGCACGGCGGATGGGCGGGTTGGATGATGGCGCCGCATTTCAAAGGAAAGCCCAACTTCGTCTTCTCTGTGCCCTGCCCGCTCTGCACTTACCAGATTCAGCCAAACGAGCTGATGCGTCTGGCATCGCACATCATCAAGTGCCCGAAGTGCGGCGGCGTATTCGATGAGATGGATGGCCGGAAACCCGTCAGCACTTCATGAGGGCCCGCGAAGAACGAATTGATAAGTCATCACCGGAGATATTGAGAGCAACGACGTAGGATGAAAGCTGGCGCGTGTTACGTGGAGCGACACGCAAGACGCTCTTGCTGGATCATGAAAACCTTCGCATTGTTCCATCCCGGTGAAATGGGGGCTGCGCTGGGGGCTGCGCTGGCCTCGCGTGGATTTCGCGTGTTATGGGCCTCACAGGGCCGAAGCACACAGACGGCCACGCGCGCCAAAGGGGTGAGCCTTGAGGACGCCTGCACCATCGAGCAATCCGTAAAAGCCGCTGAGGTTGTGGTCTCCGTGTGCCCACCTCATGCGGCTCTGGCGCTGGCGCGCGAGGTTGCTGCCGATGGTTTTGCTGGGATCTATCTTGATGCGAACGCCATATCGCCAGCCACGGCCCGGGAGATCGGCACAGTGATCGAGTCTGCCGGGGGAACATTCGTAGATGGTGGCATCATCGGCCTTCCTCCCACACCCCAGAAGCAGCCCACACTTTATCTATCTGGAACCGAGGCCGCGACGATCGCGGCTTTATTCGCCGGAACCAACATACACGCCGAGGTGATTGAGGGAGAGGCAGGAACAGCTTCGGCGCTGAAAATGTGCTACGCCGCATATACCAAAGGCACCACCGCTCTTTTGGCCGCGGTGCGGGCCTTGGCCGAGCATGAAGGTGTGGAGCTTCCGTTACTGGAATCGTGGCGGCGCACACTGCCGGATGTACCGCGCCGATCTGAACACGCCGCCGCTGCCGCTTCAAAGGCATGGCGCTGGTCGGGCGAGATGGAAGAGATTGCAGCGAGCTTCGCGGCGGCGGGGCTACCCGACGGCTTTCACCGTGCGGCGGCTGAAGTCTACCGGCGACTGGATGGCTTCAAGGATCGCTCTACGCCTCCGTCGATGGCGGAAGTGACGCAGGCAATGCAACGATCAGCGCCGGTCGAGCCAGCGAGTGTCACGCCCGAGAAGTAGTCAGCCAACTCTCCATTTCAGACACTCCCCTCCCCTGCCTTCAAATGCCGCCCCTCAGCATGCTGACATTTTGGACATTCCAACTGCGCGAGTGGCAGGATGCGTTCTGGGCTTACCGGTGGCTGTTCATCGATGGCGGGAGTAGCGTTTGGGACAATCCGCTCCCTCATCGGCGATCCACACACCGGGCAGGGCTGCGGATCTATGCTCTCTTCACGCAATTTCTCACTCTTAACATTCGGGTTGACGTTTGCTTTCATGAGGTCACGCCCCCTTGCCTGGCGGATGGCATCATTCTTCGGGGAGTTATTAAAACGCCGCAGACCGGAGTCATGCGTCTAGCGGCCGCTCTGAGCCGGGGTTCGTTGCTGAACCTGCGGCCCTTTCCCAGGTGCATGGTAGAGGACGTAACCGCTGAACAGGAACACAGCGAGCAGTGCCATGGCCAGAAGGCACCAGACTGCCATTCGTTTCGAGCAATCAGGATCTCTACCTGCCACCATGGAACCTCTGAGCATTTCCGCTTAGCTTGGCGCTGATTGAGGTGCGGAGTGGCGTTCGGATCGATACCTGCAGCTCACATCCTTACTTTCTATGAAGCAGAAACCTCGTTTCAGGAAGGCTGAGGAAACAGAAAAGTTTATAACACGAATCCAAGTAGGTCCTGGTAGAGGGAGAAATTCGCCGGGCGCGAAGATGCTTACTTGACCAGTTCGTCGGCGTATCGGATGGGAACGGCCAGGTTGGAGCCGCCGAAATTATTCAGGATAGCGAAATTTACGCCAATCACTTTGCCTTCGCGATTGAAGAGCGGTCCGCCCGAGCCCCCCGAGGTAGTCGCCGCATCGTAAACAATCTTGTCCCTTAAGACGTCTCCAATGTGGCCCTGGGTAGTGGTTGGGCGAATGAGGCGTTGCGCTGCCAGCCGCGAAACAACCTGGGTTATTTGATGGGCGTTTGCCGTCACTTTTTCTGTGGTGTCGTCTCCCGCGCGAGCGAGGATGCCTTCGATCCCGGTGGGGTAGCCAATCAGGACGACGGGATCACCCGCTATGCTGGCTGTACTTCGATCATCGAGTTCGAGCCGCGCGGTGTGAGGTGGCGCGGGAGCCTCTAACTTGAGGGTCGCCAGGTCGGCATGCGACGAGATGCGATCGAGCCGGACTGCGGTGCCTTGAAACGTGCCCGGGAAATACGCAGTGTAGGAAGCAACGAACGGGGACGCACCCTGGTCAACAAGCTGCTTCAATTCATCACTGCCCCACCAGGGCTCGGCCACATGATGATTGGTAAGAAGACGTCCGTCTCCGACCAGGAATCCGGTGCCAAACACGTCCAGCTGGAGAGGCGGTCCGGTCCCTCCTGTCTCAATGGACATCATCCCGGCGTCGTCGGTTTGCGTCTTGCCGGCGGCGTCGGGGGAGATGCGAATAAGCTCGCCGGAATCATGGTCGTGAAACTCCACCACCACGTGCAACAAGCAGATGCTGGATCCGTAGGTCTGAACAATTGTCTCCGCGACGCGACCCTCAGTCTCAAGCCGGCTCAAGCGAATCTGCGTGTCCTGAAGCTGCTTCTTGAGGGCTGGGCCATCCGCATCGCCGCCGTCCGCTATTTTCTGACGGAGCTCTTTGCTTTGCGCCTTCAAGGCCTCGCGAGTCTGAGCCGCTTCGCTGGCATCCAGGGAGGCACGCGCCTGCTCTGCACGCCGCAGTAGTTCTCCTTGTTGCAAGATGCCGCCGTTCAGCCGCGCAACCTCCGCCTGCAGTTGGAGGGTGTCCCTACGTCCGTGCCGGTTAGAAAGCACAGTGGTGAGCGCTGCCAGAACCAATGCCGCGCTGAGGCCAAGGATCGCCGGCATCACCCAGGCGCGCCGTTTGGCGCCAAAGCCGCCACTCAGCGCTTCCACGGCAGTCTCCGCCAGGCGCTCTTTCTCGAGCGCTTGGTGAAGCTTCGCTTCCAGCTCCACCTCCGGCTGCCTCTCCCGGAATTGGGTCCGGATCCTGGCTGCGAATTCCGCCGGCTCAAAGGGAAAGGAGATGACGTCATCAGCGCCCAGGTCCAGCGCGCGGGCGCGCTCCAGCGCACCACCGTGAACGATCATGACAATCTTGAGCGTTCGCGGACCGGGCCCCGCCTTGATCTGGCTGATCAAGCCGCAACAGCTGAGGTCGGAGGGGGTTGCTTCGGTAATCAGCACTTCAGGAGAAAGAGCGAGCGTTTCGTCCACTGAAAGGGCGCTGCCGGTTGTGATTTCGTAGCCCTGACCTGATAAGGCCTGCGTCACCTCCTGGGTCGACCCCTGATCCAGATTGAGCAGAAGAATGCGCATCGCTGCTACCTTAGTCTCGGCCTGCGGAAAATTCCCATCTCTCCTTTGATTCGGCAAGGGCAAAGATCGGCGCACGCTTTATTCCGCGGCTCGATCTCAGGCAGGCGTCAAAGAGACCAGGAGGTAGCTGGTTCGCTACAATAGCAAGGTCTCACAGCCGTGCCGGAGAAGCGTCACTGCCATGAATAAAGCCCGCGTGGGCAGAGAAGGGCTGACCTGGAGACGACTGGATTGCTCCTCACCCAAGCCGCTAGGAAAACGCCGGCCCTTGCTTCTGAACGTGCTTCTGCTTTGTGCGCCCCTCTTCCTATTTCTGGGACATCCTCTCTTGAGGGCCGCCGCAGCCGCTGTACAGAACCCTGGCGGCGATCCTCTCCCTCTCAAGTTGACCGTGACCGACGGCAACGACATACGATTCCGAAAGCTCTCCGGAAGCGCGGGTATATCTCAGACTCGAGTCGCGTCGATAGTGCAAGACCGTCTTGGCTTCCTGTGGTTCGGCACGCAATATGGGTTGAATCGCTACGATGGCTATCGATCCAAAGCATTCAAGCACGAACCAGGCCGTCCCGATAGTCTGGGGTGCGTCTATATTCGCAGTCTCTTTGTGGACCACTCCGGAACACTGTGGATTGGCTGTGATCAATCGCTCGATAAATACAATCCGATCAGCGAGACTTTCACCCATTACCACGTGGTGCCGGAGTCTCCAGGGAGTTTGCCCGCTCCGGTCGCGCAGTTCAGCGAGGACCGCGCCGGAATGCTCTGGTTGGCCACAGCCAGGGGGCTCTACAAATTTGACCCTGTGAGCGGTCAATCCACTCGATATGCGCACGATCCAGGAGATCCAACAACCATCGCAGGGAACGACGTGAAGTCCACCGGAGAGGACAGAAGCGGACAGTTCTGGGTGGCAGACAATGGCGGCCTGGAAGCGTTTGATCGCGAGACCGGAAAAGTCACTCGACATTTTCCCTTCGGTTCAGAGATCGGCGAATTCCACCAGGATCGGTTCGGAGTTTTCTGGATCACGAGTATTTCTCCGTCCTGCCCGTTGAGCACTTTCGATCCCAAAAGCGAGCGCCTCACCTGTCATGCGATCAACTATAGGTCCCATGGCCATCTGTTGCCGGTGAAGATCTATACCATGCTGGAATCGCAGGACGGGACCATGTGGCTTGCCTCCATGCAGGCTGGAATTCTTAAGATCGACCGAAATCTTGGACAAATTATCAGTTACGGCAACCATCCTGAAGACAGCGAGAGCCTGGGATCGAACGACGCCGTTTCCATTTATCAGGACAAAGAGGGAGATATCTGGGTATGCCTGCAAGAGACCGATCCGAATTATTTTTCTGACAAGTTGCAGGAATTCGAGAACTTCACCTATCAGCGTGGCAGCCTGGTCAGCCCACTGGTCACGTCCATCTATGAAGATCGGGACGGCATTTTGTGGATTGGCTCGATGGGAGGATTGAACCGAATCGATCGGCGCTCTGGAAAAAATACGACTCCCCCAGGATCTGGCCACGGAAACGAGATGATGGGGATCATTCAAGATCGCTCAGGAGCGTTGCTCGCCGGAACCTTCCAGGGACTTCAGCGATTAGACGAGAAGACAGGCCGGCTCAGCCCCTACCTAAGCCATGACAGCCGGGCGCCGCCGAAGACGACTTCTATCTTGCGCATGCTCTTTGATCCGTAACGGAACGCTATGGGCGGCCACCTACGGAGGGGTTGGCCGTCTCGATCCGGCAACCGGGAGCTTTTCCATCTATACGCCCGACAAGCAGAACACCATCGACTATGTGGAAATAAAGGAGGACGGCAAGCAAAATCTTTGGCTTGGAACTGCGCAATCGGGTCTTCACCGCTTTGATCCCCGGACCGCGGAATTCACCATCTACGCCCACAACCCAGATGATCCCGGATCCCTGAGCGATGATCGGGTGAATTCGATTCACTTCGACCACTCTGGTGTGATGTGGGTTGGAACCCAGAATGGCTTAGACCGGTTCGACAGCAAGACCCGGAGTTTCAAGACTTATTACGAGCAGGACGGGCTTGCGGGCAACGTCGTGAGCTGCATCCTGGAGGATAGTATCGGGAGTCTCTGGATGGGCACCAACAGCGGACTTTCCAGCTTCAATCCCCGAGAACAAACGTTTCGGAACTTCAGCGCCGCAGACGGGCTTCCGGGATCGGACCTCACCGGTTGGGGTACATGCTACAAGAGCCCTGGTGGAGAGATGTTCTTCGGTGGATTCAGCGGCGCCACTGCGTTCTACCCGAGCGAGATGGCGGACACTTCCTTTATTCCGGCAACCGTATTGACAGACTTCCGGATATCGGGAAGACCCGTTCCCATTGGCTCTAATTCCCCGCTCCGCAGATCGATTACCTACACCAATCGGATAACCCTCTCCCATTCGCAGAACATATTCTCGATTGAGTTTTCAGCACTCAGCTATTTCAACGCAGAGACGAATCGCTACCGCTACCGGCTGGACGGGTTGGATCAACAGTGGAATGAAGTGGGCAGCGACCAGCGGATCGCAAGCTACACCACACTGCCTGCCGGCACCTACGTGTTTCACGTGCAGGGTGCAATGAGCCGCGGGCGATGGAGTGAGCCTGGGGCATCGCTCGAAATCGAGGTATTGCCTGCCTGGTGGAACAGCTGGTGGTTTCGCATGTTCTACGGCACATTGCTCCTACTCGCGGCATCGGCGATTTACATGCACCGTGTCGCTCAGCGGAAGCGCGCCGAAGAGGAAGATAAGAGGTTGCGCCAGGCGCAGGCGGATCTTGTCCGCGCGAGCAGAATTGCCACCATGGGGGAGCTGACCGCCTCCCTGGCGCACGAAATCAAACAGCCAATCGCCGCCGCGAAGACCGATGTGCAAACATGTATGCGATGGCTCGCACGGGATGTGCCTGACCTGGGAGAAGCTCGCGAGGCGGCTTCAAGAGCAATCAAGGATGTAGTTTGGGCTTCAGAAATTATCAATCGGATCGGCCGTCACTTCAAGAAGGGAACCCTGCAGCGGGAACCGATCGAGGTGAACGATGTTATCCGGGAGATGGTCGCGCTATTAGGCCCCGAGATGACTCAACACGCGATTGCTGTTCAAACAACGCTCGCGGAAGATCTGCCGCAGGTCATTGCGGACCAGGTCGAATTGCAACAGGTCTTGATGAACTTGATGCTGAATGGCATGGAGTCGATGAAAGAGCTGGAGAACCCGGGAACGCTTCGGGTTGTGACACGGCCTGGTGACGATGGTTTCGTCACAATCTCAGTCACTGATACCGGTAGGGGAGTAGAACCGGAACAGGCGGAGCACATCTTCGACGCGTTCTTCACTACCAAGAAGGAGGGTACCGGCATGGGCCTGGCAATCAGCCGCTCTATTATTGAATCGCATGGCGGCCGTCTGTGGTTCACACCGAATGCCGGGCCGGGCGCAACGTTTTATTTCACTCTGCCGATTGCTGCGAGCGTAAGTCAGGCGGGGCGAGCATCACGGAATTGAGTAAGGCTCTTTCCCCGCACAAAGGCGGGAGCTCCCGCTCCTGCGTACCTGCGGCGTCTTTTTCGCCGCGGGTACGCAGTGCCAATAGTCTCAGGCATGCAATAGCTCAGCCCCTTCTGCATCCACCGCGGGAGTTATGCCGAATGCCCTTTCTATCACTCCGGCAGCCACATCCAGGCCGCGAGTTTGTGCTACCACCTTCTGCAGGTGACGGGCCTTGTCGTGGTAGCTTTGATTACTCCGTACTTGCTCAATCAGTTGCGACAGACGCTCTACAGTCAGATCTTCCAGTTGCAGAACCTCACCGACGCCATGGTATGCAATCCTGGCAGCGACGCCCGGTTGATCATACCCGATGGGAATCGCGACCATAGGTACCCCTTGCGCCAATGACTCGAGGGTCGTATTCAGCCCGGCGTGAGTGATACAAAGCGTGGCCCGCTTCAGCAGCTCAATTTGAGGAGCCGAGCTTACCACGAGTGTATTTGACGGAATCGGCCCCAGATCGTCGAGATCGATGTTACGACCTACTGAGAGCACAACCTGGATCCCAGAGAGGTTCCTGACCGCGTCGAGGATGGTGCGGTACACATACTCCAGGCCATTCACAAGTGTTCCCATGGACGCGAACACGAGAGGCTCGCGAGTTAGCTTGTCCCATGGAAATGGCACCTGCTCTCTGCCTCCACTGTCATGAAAGGGACCCGCATAGTGAAACTGTGCAGGCCATTGAACATCGGGATAATCAAATTCTTTCGGCGTTTGGCTGATCACGGCCAGCTTCGACAGAGTCGCTGAAGGGTCGTTCCAATCGATTTGTAATCCGGCTTTCTCCGCGTAAGGCTTCGCAACCTCCGCCATGGGCGCCATGATCTCGCCGGCTATCTTGAGGCCCTCAACATTCCGCGCCAGAGCTTCCGGCGTGGTCTCATGCGGCCAAGGGAAAATGCAGGCCGGCGTGGCTCCAGTGAAGTCAATGTGGAGCACATTCCAAATGTGCACGTAGGGTATGCCCAGGTGCATCGCCACAAGTTCGACAAAGAAGTACGTCTTGTCCAGTACCAGTGCATCGACGCCGGCCTCCGCTATCTTCTGCGGCAGGTGCTCCAGAGCAGCCTTGGAGAGACCGGGTACCAACTCACGCGCCGAGTGCCGGATTACTTCTTCCCCGTGCAGTTTTGCAACCGAAGAAAATTCTTGAGCGATAGAACCGGTTGGATACTCTTGCTCGCAAAAGGGTACGAACTTCAGATTGGCTGCACGCAGCACTGGTTCGGCATCGGGAACGGAAATAAATACCACATCGTTGCCGCGTGCTTGCAGCTTGCGCGCAAGCGAAGTCATAGGATTTAGGTGCCCAGAAAGCGGTAGGCTCAGAAAACCGATTTTCATAGTTGATCCTTCTCTCGATTTGACCCTTTCCCGAATGGCCAGCTTGGGGCACCAACCAGGATGACGGTCACGCAAACTACAACACAGAGGAAATTGGCTTTATTCCGGAGATGGATTGGGGGATATGCATCCACGCTCTCCCCGACACCTGGAATAAAACGGCACGGAATGTGTTTAAAGGCCAGTGCGCCGGAGGCGATCGCGCTCAGGATTTGCTTGCTCATTTGACGGTTCGTCAGGCGTTGCGCCTAGCCGGCGCAAGCCCCGCTGCACTCGCTTCGACGTAAGAGTGGGATTGAGGCTATGCAGAGTGATGGATGACACGGACTTGCTGGACTTTGTAGATGGACTCTACGGCTACGCTATGACTATCACCCGGAACCCAACCGATGCCGAGGACCTGGTGCAGGAAACCTGTCTGCGGGCCATACCGCGGATGAGAAGTCTACGGCCAGAAAGCAACCT
Organism: uncultured Acidobacteriaceae bacterium; assembly: GCA_963785315.1. Taxonomy (GTDB): domain Bacteria; phylum Acidobacteriota; class Terriglobia; order Terriglobales; family Acidobacteriaceae; genus PALSA-350. Next base: position 145,107 of record CAWAUX010000010.1, read on the forward strand.
GAAGAGCTGGCTTTTCACTATTCTGAGAAACATCCATCTCAATCAGCGTCGAAAACAGCGGTGCGTACCCAAGGTCCTGGCAATCGATGCGGATGACCATACCGCAGGCATCGTGGCCGAACCTTCCAAGGACCCTCTGGCGCGGTATGTGAGCAAGGCTGAGCGGGACTGGGTCCTGGAAGCAATTCAACAACTTCCCTCGGCGTTTCGCCAGATCGTCGTACTGCGGGAATACCAGGATTTGTCTTATCAGGAAATTGCCGGCATTTTAGACTGTCCTGTCGGTACCGTCATGTCCCGCCTGGCAAGAGCCCGTTCCAAACTGCGGACTTTGCTTTGCCCGAAAAGAAGCAAAGGTCAACGCGATGGTTTCTCTGAACCGGGTTCCCGGGTGATCCGTGCCCCGGAAAAGCCGAAATGAAGAAAAAAATACAAAGTTGGACCTTCGTGTCGCATTTCACGGAATTTCTATCGCCGTCCCGTGTTGCACAGAATAGGCCCTTGCCTGGTCGAAAGATTCATCCGGCATCGGCGGAAAGTCAGTAAATCGACGGTTGCTTCGACATACCCTGTCGGACTTGGATTCACCTGCAAACACGATAGAAGAGGCCCTTTGAAATGGATTCCTGCTCAGATCATAGCCTGGACATTCTGCGCTATCTCGACGCTCAGCTCACCGGTAGCGAACTGGAGGCCTTTAGTGCCCACTTGGAGACTTGCAAAGAATGCACGGTGCAGATGGAGGCGGAGCAGGCGTTATCCCGCGTTCTGCGGAACTCCGGTCCCTTATATACGGCTCCCTTAGCGTTGCGCGCCCGGGTTTCCACGGTGCTGAACCAGGCGCCGGCGCCAAGCCGGATATCGCAGGGGTTCCCCGGCAACGTGCTATCCGCGATGAGAGACGCGTGGCGAGCCTTGGCGCATTGGGCGCCGAGCTGGAGCCTGGCGGTACCGGCGCTCCTGGTGATCGTCGCAGGTCTTATCATCCTTCCCGGTGTCACCCGGCAGGTCAGTGCTGCCAGCTATGTTTCTGCTGCTGCTGCTGCCCACCGCGGATACCTGAACGGCAGTCTTCCCATGGAGATCCGGTCCGAATCGCCTGAAGTCGTTGCCGCATGGTTTTCCGGCAAGGTCCCGTTTACCTTTCGCCTGCCATCCTCACAGCGGGATCCGGCCAATCGGTCTATCTACACTCTTACCGGGGGGAGACTGGTGAAGTATAAGGGGAGCGAGGCCGCTTTTGTGAGTTACACTTCGCCGCGACAGCAACCCGTAAGCCTGCTTGTTGCCTCCGCTAAATTTGCCGCCGTAGCAGGCGGCAATGAAGTGCATGCCGGCACTCTAACATTTCACTATCACACCAACGACCGGTTCAAGGTGGCTACCTGGGTCAGCGATGGCGCCGCCTACGCCCTGGTCTCTGAAGTTTCGGGTTCATCGCAGGGATACTGCCTGGTCTGCCATCAAAGTATGGCCGACCATGATTCCTTCAGCACCGGCCCTTGAGCTCTCCGCTGCAAAGAAGGCTGGGTGCCCCATTCAAGCCTTGCTTTTGGGCTTGAGTGGGATACCACAGCCTTCTCTGCCGGTGAAGCATGGTAGTCTTCAGAGCCTGATCCCGGCGCAGATCTGCGCCGGCCCAACCTGGAAGCGAGATGCCTGCACATCAGCGGCAATTTTGGCCTTAAAGGCTGCCATGGCGATCTCTTCCGTCATCGCTCTCGCCTTGATGAGCTGCGGCATGATTGGCCGCAAAACTGCCGCCTGGTGAATCAATCTCTGGATCTCTCTTTCCGAATGGCCAAGTAGATATTCTGCCTGAGGCATGCTCTTATTGCTTTTTCCGTTGGAAGATTGATACTGTTGCTCACCCGGCGACAAAAGGCAAGAAGAATCACCTTGAAGCGGATCCGCTGGGGCCTTCTGCGCGGTTTCACCTTCTGGACAGACTCTTCAGCTTCATTGGATGGACCCAGTAATGCAGCCGCCATCTCCGGTCCTATGATCGGAAACATAAACCACCTCTTCCCTACGCGGCCGGATCTTCTACGCCGAGGGCGCCAGCCTGTTGTCTTTAAGTTGTTCAAATAACACCGGGGACGGGTGCCCTATTCCTGTCGCAGAAGCGGTCGACAAAATGGACGAGGACCGGAATAAACCGGAGGTCACGGTGTTTCATAACTGGGCACAGGCGCTGTGCCGTAGTAACTACCGGGACAATCTACGCGGGAGAAATGGAGAAGAGATATGAAGACATTTCACATTGTGAGGAGCTCGTTGATAGCCCTGGCACTATTGCCAATACCCAACGTGTTTGCAGCTAATAAAGGGCCGCTGCACGTGAGTTCGCCAGAAGACGTCGCGGGACAGACATTGAACGCCGGTGATTACATCGTTCTATGGGAGGGTGCCGGCCCGGACGTAGCGCTAAAGATTATGCAAGGCAAGAAGGTAGTGGCCACTGCGACCGCTCATACCGTGCAACTGCAGAACGCCTCGATCAACGATTCCGCGGTTATCAACGTGAATGGGGCAACGCGGAGCCTGGCTATGGTCTACTTCATGGGCAAGACAGTCGCGCTTGAAATTCAAGGGCCGTCGGCCGGCGTGAACGTCAGCCGCCGATAGTCCTTCGGCTGTCCACCTGCATTCAACCATCCATACCACAACCATCTTATGGGTTATCCCTCAGGAGATTACAACTATGCGTTCCAAAATTATGATGCTTGCTCTTGCTCTCTTGCTTTGTGTCAAGGGTGCGTCCGCAGCTGAAACTGCAGCAGTTACCATTCCGTTCAGCTTCGAGAGCCAGGGCAAGGTGTTTCCACCGAGCCAATATGTAGTAAAGCTTGGTCTTGACCGCGGTTACTTAACCCTGATCAGCAGGGAGGAGCCGGACAAGAGGATGTTTCTGCTGGTAAGCCCGGCTGAGGTCAGCCCGCATGCTTCCACTGTGAATATGCGGTTCGCGGTTGTTGGCGGCACGCATGTATTGCAGTCACTGCGCCTGGGATCTTATCAGTACGTGCGATGAATTCGTTCCGGCCTCTGAGTAAACAACCATGGTTGTCGCGGGTAAGCAGCAGCGTAATAGACTCGGCCAGGCTCACACTTTGTCATCGGGTGTGGGCTTGTTCCTGTTTTCTGATACCATCCCTTTGCGACTCAATCGCCTGCTGAGATGCCCGTTGGCTGTTGCCTGCGTTTGTCCTGCGAGGCAGCCGTTGGGAGAATCCGCTGAACCTGACGTCAATGGGGGAGATAAGAGCGATATGAAGGGATGCGGAGATTATCGCGAGAATATACGCCGTCTTCTCGACAAGGAACTATGTCCTCATGAACTGGACCAATTTCGCTGTCACTTGGCGGAGTGTCCTGCGTGCAGGCAGGAGCTTGAGGCGGAAGAAGAATTATCCAGCCTTTTAAACCGATCGCGGCCCCTCTATACCGCTCCGGATTCTCTACGCAACCGCGTCCTGCGTGCTATCGGGGAACCACTGCAGGAGTCTCTGCCTGACCCGCGACCGAAACCCCGTAGAGGGTAGCTACTGGTATTTTGGGACAAAGGTTCGGGAGCTGGTAATTTTCCAGCTCCCGGTTTCTCATTTCCAAATTCTGCACGCCGTCAGGCCGGGACGGTTTGTCCCTCAGCGACTAATGTTCCAAGCAAATACCTTATTTCTCTGGCGGCGTTGACGCTTCTGAACTCCAAGGCCATCTTCTGCGCGCAAGCACGATACCTGGGCTCGGATAGGATGTACTCGACCGCGCTGTGCACCAGGGGGATGGTTGGGTTATCGGTGCGGAGATAGAGGCCGCTCCCGGTCCAGGCAACGCGAGCGCCGTTCTCCGGCGTGTCCCCGCTCTGACCCGCAACGACCATGGGCACACCAAAGTGGAGCGCATGGGTTACAGTTCCGTAGCCGCCGGTCGTCACCAACACGTCCACATATGGAAGCACTTTGGAGAAATCAAGGTACTGCGAAGCGACGGTGTTTGCAGGCAGCGTGCATGGAATAGCTTCGAGCGGCCTGCCGCCGGTCGTGACTAGTATCAACACGTCGTTGCGATCGCCGAACGCCCGGATGACAGGAGCCACCAGCTGCCCGAGATCGCCGTTGCCGGCGGTCCCCTGGCTGACCAGAATGACGGTTCGTCCCGCTTCTTTCGCCTCCCGTAGCTGCGGCGGCTCATCTCCGGATCCCTGAGGCAAGAGTGCTCCGATGTAGTGCAGGTTCTGCGCCCCCGGCTTGCGCAGCGGGAACTCAAAACCTTGCACAGACGGTTGAAGAATCACGTCCGCGAGCGTTGCCATGGACTCGAGCAGCGGCGCTGTCAAACCTGGTACACCCAGATTGCTGAGAAGCCTATTGGCATGCTCTCGCACCGGGTTGGATATGGCATGCGCCATATTCCGCGCGATCTCGCGGTATTTTTCTCGTTGCGCCGCGTCCTTGGCCGGGGGCAAACCCGGGCCGAAGGGCAAGCCATCCCCGCGCGGCAGCTGCAGGCTTGTGGTTCCCAGGTACGCGCTCCAGGGCCGCGAAGAGCGAGGGCCCAGCAGAAGGGGGAGCACTCCGCAGAAGGTAGTCTCATGCACTACGAGGTCTGCTGGAAACTCTCGCAGCGTTCTTTTGAGTCCTTTGAACTGAGACGGCATTGCATCGACGAAGATCCTCTTCGTGTCGAAGAGCAGTCTCTCCGCTCCGGATGCATATTGCTTGCGTTCCGGAAAAGCGGCATCCATATTTCGCGCGTCGTAGTCGACATCCGTGGGTAGCGGAAAAAACTGCAGTCTCGCAGACTCAATCTTCTCGCGGAAGTGCGCACCGGTATAGAGAGCAGTTTCGTGCCCTGCATTTTGCAGGATGCGTGCGGCAACAAGCAATGGGTTAACGTGGCCAGGGACTGGCGAGGCTGCAAACAAGACTTTCATTTATTTTCCTTTCAATGAAACGAGGTAGCAAGGAGGCCCATATGGGCACGAGGGCGCGCCGCCCTATCCGGCGGTAGGACTTTTTAACTTGTCTTTCATTCTTGCCGGATAAAACACTGGGGGGGCGGCGATATTCCCTTCGACGTAGGGGCGCGGTCAATCTTCCAGCGGGCGGGCGGCCATGAAACGCTGGAGCGGTACCCTTCAGGAATCGATTCCAGTCTGCTCGGGTTCCGCCGGCGTTGGCGAAAGCAGCGCGCGCAGCTTCGACCGTGCTCTTGCCAGGCGCGACATTACGGTTCCCGGAGGGCAATTCAGAAGATTCGCGATCTCCTGATACGACAACTCTTCAAACTCTCGCAGCAAAATGACCTCGCGGAATTCCAAAGGCAGTTGGTCAATTGCCGCGCGTACCCTCTGAGCCTCTAGCTTGCCCGCATAGATCTCATAGGAGTTCTTCCCGGGATTGACCAGATTGTCTATGACTCCGCCCTCCACATCGGGCTGAACCATTTGGGGATCAGTGCGCCTCTTTCTGAGTTGGTTGAACCAGATGTTCCGCAGGATTGTGAATAGCCATGCCTTTATGTTGCTATCGGGTCTAAGGCGGCCGATTGCAGGAATGGCACGCACATACGTTTCCTGCACCAGGTCTTCTGCTTCCGCATGGTTGTGGGTCAGCACCAACGCGTAGCTATATAGCCCATCGATGTGTTCACTGCCCAACGTGTCCCCTCCGGCAGCGGCTTTTGGCTCGCACAACATAGAATTATCCCCACTACAGTTACAAGTTAGCGTTGAGACAACCGGCGGCAGCCGCATGAAGCTGCGCGCCCTTTTACCCCTTTGCCGCTGTTAGAAAGACAAACCGATCAGGTGAATGAGGACCACCAGAAAGATCCAACCATAAGAACTGCTTGCCGAAGTGGACTCAGGGACTGAATTGATCATTTTTTCTTCTCCTCTACCCTAGAATGCGCAGAACCGAACGGGAATCGATCATCGGGCCTGGTCACGGGAGCTTTTACTCGCGGGAGGTCTGGTTGACGGGGCTTAGAGGGGTGCCGGGATACTCATTTCGAGGGGGTACGGGAGTCTCAAAGGGTAAGCCGCAAGCCTGGCATCCTTCGATCCCATCGATCAAGATTCCGATATCTGAGAAGTGATCCCGAAGCAACAAACTGGCCGCGGTAGCAGCGCGATATCCCTCGCGACAGTACACCAGACCAGGCCCGGAGAAATCGACGGATGGTGCTTCGGACTGAAGCTCATGCAACGGCAGGGAGATCGCTCCAGGGAGGTGGCCTTGCAGCCATTCGGCCGCGCTGCGAACGTCAACCAGCTGAAGCGGTCCGCCTTCGCGTACATCGCCGCATACATCTCTACACCAATAGATGGGCAGGCTGCCGAGGGTGAGTCCGTGGTTCTGCCAGTCCTTCTTATCTGCGACGATAAACCCGAGCACACAGTTAAGACCAACCCTGGCTAAACGGCTTCTCGCCTCTTCCGCGGCGGTCACGCCCTCGGCAACCAGGAGAAGTTCCTGCGCTGGTTCAATGAGGATGGCTGCCCAGCTCGCGAATGGTCCCATGAGACCAAGCTGTATGGATCCGGGTATATGGAATGAGGCAAATTGCCCGGCGGGCCGAGTGTCCAAGACCAGGACACCCCGGCGCTGCTCCTGCGCGATTTGCTCTGCCACGAACTGCTGAAGATTTGGCGATCCTGACAAATGAATCAACCCCTCTTCCTAGATATGCGCGGAAGATCAGCAATTTCGATCGTGGTTTGTCGTTATTTTCAGTTGTTTTGTCCGCACCTGCTGCGGGCTGGTATCCAGCTTCTTAAGCACATGTTCTACCTTCCGCCGTTCGCGTTCGCTTTCCGGGGTAGCTGCGTTGCGCGCATTCCAGGTAGCCCACACTTCCTCACTTTTCCGATACCATGTGCGTGAATCCTCTTCCGCAGCAAGCCGTTCCGAGGAAGGATAGAGCCGGGCGGTGGCGAGACGGTGGTGCAACTCTCCTTCGCTTTCAAAGCAGAAGCCCAGGTCGCGCAGAATCAACAAACTGGGTGAGGTTACCGCGAACCCACCAAAGTAGGGCACCGCAGCATCCGCATACTCTCGGGCCTTCGCGATATCTGCCACTGCAAGCTCGGCATCACTCAATTTGCAATAGGATCTCATCAGATGAAGGCGCCCATGTGGACTGGTTTCCGCCAATTCGCGGCGGAGCTGATTTGCCTCCAGCAGAAGCCGCAGCCGCTCTGGCGCCTGCTCTTTTTTCACCAGGACCTCAGCCAGGGCCTCATCCATGATCGCCAGCCAATGCCTTGCCCCTGCCCCATACAGAGGACCCAATTTCTTGGTAAGAATGATCGACTTTCGATACCAGGCGGATGCCATATCGAAATTAGTCAGACGGAATGAGTCGCCCATTTCTGTATAGGCAATCGCTAAATCGTATTGGGCCTGGACATTTCCGCTGTCGAGCCTTACCAGCATCTGGGCGATGGCAAGCGCTTTACGGGCGTAGACCTGCGCCAGGCCGGAATCCCCTACGTTTAAGGCGTCTCTTCCTGCGAGAGGCAGAACGGCCCGCTGGTAGGCTTCGAACAACGATCGATGCGCTTGTACCGAGGACGAATACCTTTGCACCAGTGCTTCGCCGAGAGTCACTGCCTTTCGATCATCCTCGAGGGCTTGTGACTGCTTGCCCAGTTCATTGAACGTGCTTGCGCGATCAAGATAGAGGCTAATCAGCATTCTGTCGTGGTCTTCGTCGCCGCTGGGATTGTCTCCAAAGATGTGGAATGCTGCAGAAAGGCTTTCCAGCGCTTGATCCGGTTTGAGATCTCTTAAATCGACATCTCCCATCCCTGCATAGTTACTGGCCAAAAGGCGTTTGCGTGCCGGGTCACTCGGCTTCTTCTGCCAGAAGGCTTGCGCCCAGGGAAGCCCCAGCTGATAGTTTTCGTGGGCCTCACGCAGGTTGCCGAGGAACGCTTCGAGGCCACCCAGTCGCTGATAGGCTTCGATCAATGCTGCTGTACTGTCGTCCCCAGGCATGCGAGCATGCGCCTCACTGGCGGCGTGCCAGGCCTTCTGATAGCTGGCGATGGCCATTCCCGAGTTGCCCAGGTTGGCAACGAATGGGGAGCCCTCAAGGTCGCCTACGCGTACATAGGCTCTGGAAAGCTCAATCAATAAGCGGGGATCGTTCCCCGTGCTTTGCCGAAGTTCATCCAGATAGGTGAGAGCGCTGTAAAACAACGCTGCCTGGGTCTGGGTGGAGGCTGAAGAGTGTTGCAGCCTGTCGGTCAAATCTGAGATCGCTGAGCCGGCAAGTGTGCGCACCTGGGTTACCCGGCGATCAGCCTTGCGCGATTGAATCGAATTGATCAGGAAGGAGGCAGCGAGCAAAACAATGGTGGCGACCGCCGTCAAGATAACGGTCTTATTGCGCTGCACCAGCTTCCTCAACGCGTAGATGGGGGAAGCATTCCTGGCCGAAATCGGTTTTCCTTGCAGATAACGAAGCAGATCTTCTTCAAAATGCAGCACCGACCGGTAGCGTTTGGCCGGGTCATGATTCATGGCCGTCATGACAATTGTGTCCAGGTCGCCGGCCAACTCCTTTTTCTTTCGGGCAGAGAGACCTGGAGCCGAACTCGGTTTTCGGCCGTCCGGGGTGAGAAGCAGTCGTTCTGCCGCGGCCGGTGAAAGACCACGAAGCGTGTAGGGACGTGAGCCAGTCAGAAGCTCGAACAGCAGGACTCCGAGAGAATACACGTCGGTTGCCGTGGTGAGCTGCTTTCCCTGAAGTTGCTCCGGGCTGGCGTAGTCCGGAGTCATCATTCTGAAACCGGTTTCCGTTGGGGTGTCATCCTTGAGTACCAGTTGCGGTTCCAGGGGCTTTGACGTCCCGAAGTCAATGAGCTTAATAACACCTTCGGGTGTCACCATGACGTTGCTGGGCTTTATGTCACGGTGAATGATCTGCTTCTGGTGCGCGTAGTGGACGGCGGAGCATAGCGCGCGAAAAATCTCAATGCGTTGCGGAATGGATAAGCCGCTGGCTTCGCAAGCGAGGGTAATCGGCTGACCTTCCACGTATTCCATGACGATGAATGGACGGCCATCTTTGGTCTCACCTCCGTCGAGAATGGCGCCGATATTGGGGTGATTCAGGGTGGCAAGAATCTGACGCTCGACGCGAAACCGCTGAACCAGTTCTGCGGAATCGAGGCCCTTGCGAATCATCTTGATGGCCACTATTTGGAAATAGTGATCGTCGGAGCGGACGGCAAGGTAAACCACACCCATTCCACCGCTGTCGAGCTCGCGCACCAAGAGATAAGGGCCGACTTGCGAACCAAGATCCGAGGAGATTGAACTCCTGGTCATCTCTCTGAGATCGTCTGCCACCAGCGAGCGCAGCGTGATCTCGGCGTCATGATCGTTTTCGAGAAGTGACTCTATTTCGGAGAGCAGCTCCGGATCGTCTCCGCAGGCGTCTGCCAGGTATTGCTTGCGTTCCGCGAATGGCCGTTCGAGCGCGCCCTGAAAGAGGTCTTCGATCAGGCTCCAGCGATTAGTTTGCATCTTCAGCATTTGACGTGTGGCGCGACATCTCGCGACGAATCCACGCCTGCGCGAGCCTGAGCTCGCGGCCAACGGTGGCCACGGAAATCCCCAGGACCTGACCAATTTCCTCCGTGCTCAGACCGCCAAAAAACTTAAGTTCAATGGCTTGGCTCTTCCTTGCGTCGATTTCCGACAATTTTGAAAGGGCTTCATCCAGCACGACAACATCCGGGGCGCGATCTCCAGCGACATCCATTCCTGTATGTAAAGTGATCCGCAGGCCGCCGTCTCGCTTCTGTGCTGTTCGTTTTCTGGCATGCTCGATCAGCACGCGTCTCATGGTGTTGGCTGCAATCGCGTAGAAATGCATACGATTTTCGGCGTGCAGCTGCTTTTGCTCGGCCAGCCGAAGATAGGCTTCGTGAACCAATGCGGTTGGTTCCAGGGTGCAGTCCGCAGGTTCACGCCTCAAGCGCACCCGGGCCACGCGGAGCAGGTCTGCGTAAATAATCGGCGTAAGTTGCTCCAGGGCCGAATAATCCCCCTGGCTCCAGCGAACGAGCAAGCTGGTTACATCGCCCGAATCTTCTGACACCGTTCCGTCAGGAACGTTATTTGACACCCCGAGCTTCCCCTTTCCGCTGTAACCAACACTATTGAGGAGATTTAGGTCGTCAGCCGGTAGCCGAGAGACTCGCTGTTCCTGCAGCAAGTTTTGAGGAATTCGATGCTGGCTTCTCAACCAAGGCATCCGTCGGCCGTTCCGTTCCTATCCATCTACGGGGACACGGGTCGAGACATCCATGAGACAGATGCCCCCTGATGGGAATGAGTCGCCAAAAAATTATCTCTGCATGCGTGGCTCTGTACCTTCCAGATGCACAAGGCGTGGGCTGGGATACTTAATTGACAACGGATCGCACACCATCGTCATTCACGGCCCGGGGCGACGCGTCATCCCAAGCAAAGCATTAGCCATCGACATGGGAATGAAACGTCGATCAACCTGTCTTTCATTCTTTCCCGATAAAACACGCGGGGGCCTGAAAAATTCCCGTCGATCGATTAAAAAATCGATATTTCCATGTTGCGATCGATTCGACTCGCCGCTCAGCCAGGAGGAAGTGGCTGTGCCAGGTAACTCTTAGCCGTCCCTTCGGAGCCTGGGTCCGAGCAGGAACGGATAGATCCGGCTGAATGCTGGTGCTATGGAGATTCAGCAAATGCGACCGTGCGGCGCCGCCCCATAAGCGCTAACCGTTTAGGATGTTTTTCGTTACCCCCACAGAATCGTCGCTGAGCGCAGCGCTCAGGATGACGATTCTGTGGGAGTTCGACGAAAAACATCCTAAACGGTTAGCGCTTATGCGGCGCAACCCCATCGTCTTCGGACCAGCGACGCTCACAAGGCAAGCTGGGCGAGGGGCAACCGTCCTATCCCTCCTGGCCTTGCTAATCCTGAAGAACTCGGGCAAAGACATCGTGGTCGACGTTGCCGCCAGTCGCTACCAGGCCTATGCGTTTTCCCCGGATAAGCTCCCTCTCTTTGAGTGCCGCGGCCAAGCCGGCCGCCCCTGCTCCCTCCACCACATTGTGCGTGTCTGTGAAGTAGAACCTCATGGCCATACGAATCTCTTCCTCACTCACGCGCACGATGCGGTCTACATTGCCAAGGATCACTTCAAGCGCGGCATCATCGGGCACACGGCACGCCATTCCGTCGGCAAGGAACGTGGTCACAGGAGCCGCGATCTTGCGCCCTGCCTCGAACGAGAGCGCATACGCAGGCGCACCTTCGGCGACAACACCCACAATTTTTGTCTTCAGGTTTAGCCCGTTGCGAACCGCACAGCAGGAGCAAATACCCGAACCCTGCCCAATGGGCACGTAAACCACCTGTAGATCGGCCACTGCGGAAAAGAACTCCAGCCAATAGGTGGCGACTCCCTTGATGATGTCGCGATGATAGTTCGGAACGAAGTGCCAGCCATGCTGCTGGGCCAGGCTTTGGGCATGCTCTTTGGACTCCTGGAAGTCCGCGCCGAACTCAATGAGTTCGGCGCCCTGAGCCCGCATCGCTGCGTTCTTTTCGGCACTGTTTCCCTTGGGAACGACGATATGTGCCGGCACCTTGAACCGGTTCGCCGCCAGCGCGACCGCCTGGCCATGATTGCCGCGCGTGGCCGTGACCAGTCCCGGCACACGTTGCTTATCACGAAAGAGCTGTGCCGTATAGACGATCGCTGTGCGCGCCTTGAACGCCCCGATTGGCGTGTGGTTCTCGTGTTTGACCCACACTTCGCCACCCAGGCGCTCACACAGCAAAGGCCAAACGAACTGCGCGGTGGGCGGCATAACCTCATACACCAACTGCTGCGCCTGCTTAATTTCATCAATTGTTGGCAAAGCCGCTTCTTGAAGTATTTCTGCAGCCATAGAAGTCCTGTCCCAGCCTCCTAGCCTTCCCCATTTTGAAAAGTGTTTCACATGTGGTGGTCAAGTGCCTGCATTGCCGCGGCAGGGACCGGCACGGGGATGAGAAAGTTGCTGGCGACAAGATAGTCGAACAGGTGGCCAAGAGGGGGCGCACACACCAGTTGGGCGACGGAAACCCATCCGTTCGTTTCATTCCATTCCCAACCGGTCATGGAAACGCTGTTTAGCCATTCGCGCAGATCTCCGTCCGTCATTGGATAAGCGTAAATGCGGACATTTTGGGCGAAGAGGCGCCCGAGGGCCTCGAGCCGGCTGCCCTCGAGATGGCCGTAAAGATCTTCAAACGTCCGAATGACCTGGGAAAGACCGGAGACGAACCGCACCGGCGCCTTGGTGTAGCGGTTTACCAGTGGAGTCATTTGGTAGAGCTCGGCCTGGCGAAAAAGGAGCACGTCGCCGCCCGCGGCGAGAAGGGCATCGATGCGGCGCATCAAGTCGGGAATCTGGGGAGGCGGTTCGTTGGGCATGATTGAACTAGCGGTCAGACAAAAAAAGCCGGCAGGCACCGCGTGTGTTTCGCCCAGCTCATTCTGAAGCTGCTGAACACCCGAAGCCAACAACCGCGCGTGAACTTGCCGGTGATCGGCATCCACGTGGCCAAAGTATCCGGGCGCAAGCACCACAGCTTTCTTGTACAGAACCTCGGTAGGAGGAACCTCGGGGCCCTTGGAGGGGAAAAATACCGCTTCGGCGAATCCCGCAGACGCCAGGTAGACCAGGAGGCTACGACGGTCCCAGGTCTCGAAGGCGGGCCCGCGAACATCGATGTAGTCGATTTCAATGCGCTCCCTGACAACGCCCTCTGCCACTCCTTCCAGAAAAGATTCCTTGCTTTTCAATTCGTAGAACGCGGAGTAGATGAGATTGACGCCGAGTATACCGATGGCTTCCTGCTCCGGGACATTGGCAGGATCGACCATGTTGATGTGCAACAGGATGTCATTCGGAGGGCCGCCCGGCTCCAACTGAAAACGGAGACCGACCCAGCCATGGGGTTCGTTGGTTCCAGCGAAGTTGCGGGCGGAGATGGTATCGACAAAAGAAAAGAACCGCGTGTTCGGCCCGCGGGTTTTGCCTAGCTGGGTGAGGAGTTGGCTCCATTCGCTCTCCAGCATGGCTTCCAGGCGTTGCTTGGAGACATAGCGCGAACCGGAGCCGTAGAGATCGTCGCTCACTTCCTTGTCGTAGGCGGAAATGGTTTTGGCGACAGTACCGGAGGCAGCTCCTGCGACCAGGAACCAGCGGGCTACTTCCTGTCCAGCGCCGATTTCGGCGAAAGAACCGAATTTGGACGAATCGAGATTGAGGGTGAGTGCTTTATGGTGGGTGTCGAGCTTTTGAGCGGACGGCATAGGCAGGCTCCAGGCGGGCGACGTTCTAAGAAGGCGCGAAGGGTCCGTGAAGGCGTTAGCTGCGTGGTCGCGTCACAAACAAGAGAGCGATACCGCAAATGAGCGCTAATCCTCCGAGAATTGGGAATACCAAATTGGTCTGATGCTGTCCGGCGGCGCGAACCAGGAGAAGTACTGGCGATACACAGTATACAAGCGAAGCGATTCCAAGGATGACCAGTGTGAACCCGGCAATGGATGCGGCTTTCATGAATATTTAGTCGTTTCATTGCCCTTTGCAAACAACAGCGACAAGACGGACGTTGAGCCGTTTTTCACGTCCGTCTGGAGTCGTTAGCCCCGTCTTAAGCGTTATCTGAGCAATTGAGAGTCCCCACATCGAGTAATTGGACTATCTAACGCTGCACAGAGTCTCTTGTCGCATATAAATTTCTGTAGATCTTTCATCCATTCGCCAGCCCAAGTACCAGCCCCCGAAAACAGGATCTGCTGCGATACGCACCTGAATGGCTTAGGGGAGGGATGACCAGCTTTCTCGCTTTCCTTGGGAACAAAATGGGCTTGCCAGAAATCCCTTGGGGCTCATCTTGAATCCAAAAGCTTGTGAGGATGAGTATGAAGGTTCTAGAGTTGGTAGGAACTCGCGTGTGGATAAAGCGCGACCAATTTCGTAGGATTTCCGGCGTCATCTGCCGCGTGCCGAGGCCGGCATCCGGTGATGATCTTCAGTCTTCCATCGCCGAGACCGTTTTCGACGTTGCCCTATCTTCAGGAGAAATCGTTCAATTGCTCGGAGCAAAAATTTGCAATGTCGATCACGTGTTGGACCAGTGTGTTTTGCGTTGACACTAAGAGACTGCTCCTTTGAGTGCTCCCATCCATCCAAAGGTCCGCAACCCGCTCATGCGGTTGAGCAGCCTAACCCCGCCCATTAGCGACTTTAGAACCTCAGGATCACTGGCGCTCCCTGCCGCCAGCGCAGTTTTCTGTTTACGAATGTTTTTCGCTTCCATCCCTCAAGAGTCTTAACGGTGAAGATCAGCATCGTAGGGGCATGGCCTGCTTACCGCGCAGGCGCCTGACGTCCCGTAGGAGACGCGACAAGGGAAAACATGACACGCACTGTGCTGCCAAGAGCCCCGAACCGGCTGAACCGCTTGATCCGGAACTGCGTGTCAAGCAGATTTTTATTGCTCCTTGTGGTGGTTACGCTCCTCATGGCTCCACCCCTGCACGCGGCCGCGTCGCCGCAGGCTCCAGGTCTATACGATCCTGTTGCCGATCCCCACGCTGTGGTGATTCTTGGCCATGCGCGCTTTACCGTTTTGACCTCTCAACTGGTGCGCATGGAGTGGTCCGCGGATGGCAAATTTGAAGACCATGCTTCGCTGGTTTTCGTGAATCGAAGGCTTCCCGTCCCACACTTTACAGCGGCGTCTTCGCACACCAGCGGCGGGGAACAGTTGCTGATTGAGACTTCGCAGCTCAAACTCACCTACTCTCCCCAAACCGGTACCGACGGCAAATTCGATGCGAAAAATTTGCAGGTTCAATTCGCATTCCATGGCGCCGCTGTTACCTGGAAGCCGGGCGACGCCGATACCGGAAACCTGATGGGAACAGCGCGCACGCTCGACGGTTCGCACGGTGGAACTCTATCCCAGGCTTCCCCTATGGAGCCTGGACTCATCTCCCGTAACGGCTGGGTGGTGGTCGATGATTCCAGCCGGCCGCTCTTCGATGCTGCGAATTTCAGCTTTACCCAGGGCGAGCAGTCGGAGTGGCCGTGGGTAATGCTCCGGCCCGCCGGCGACCACCAGGACTGGTACTTCTTCGGCTATGGACACGACTACAAGCAGGCGCTCGGCGACTACGTTAAAGTTGCGGGCCGCATCCCCCTGCCGCCACGCTTCGCCTTTGGTACGTGGTGGTCGCGTTACTGGGCCTATACCGACCAGGAACTGGATGCGCTGGTCGCCGGCTTCCACCACAACGATGTGCCTCTGAGCGTGCTGGTGATCGACATGGATTGGCACCCTACCTTTCCTGGCGAGCATGGGCACGTAGATAAGTCCGGACAGCCCATCGGCTGGACGGGCTATACATGGAATCCGCTTCTCTTCCCTTCTCCGGAGCTTTTTCTCAACCACATTCATCGCCAGGACCTGGAGGTGACACTCAATCTGCATCCCGCCTCTGGCGTGCAACCGTGGGAGGCCGCTTATCCCGCCATGGCGCGCGCCATGGGGATTGACCCCGCCACCAGGACAGATGTGCCCTTCGATCCAACCAACAAACACTTTGCCACCAGCTACATGGATATCGTGCTGCATCCACTCGAAAGACAAGGGGTCAATTTCTGGTGGCTCGACTGGCAGCAGGAGCTGCCTACCAAAATTCCCCAACTGAATAACGTATGGTGGTTGAGCTATTTGTTTTTCACCGATCAGGCGCGCCAGCACAAACGGCCGATCATGATGAATCGCTGGGGAGGTTTGGGCGCCCATCGCTACCAGATCGGATTTTCCGGCGACACCATTTCCTCCTGGCCCGCGCTGGCCTTCCAGACATGGTTTACCGCCACCGCAGCCAACGTAGGCTTTGCCTACTGGAGCCATGACATCGGCGGCCATGCCCTGGGGCCCGTCGCGCCGGAACTCTTCACCCGCTGGGTTCAGTTTGGGGTGTTCAGTCCGATCCTGCGCACCCACACCACCAAAAATTCAGATGCTGAGCGCCGTATCTGGGCCTATCCCGAGCCTTACTCGGATATCATGCGCCGCGACTTCAACCAGCGCCACGCCCTGATGCCTTACATCTACACCGAGGCTCGACGCACTTATGACACCGGGCTCGCTTTTCTGCGGCCTCTTTACTACGACTGGCCGGATTTCGATCAGGTGTATGACGCCAGAGACGAGTACAGCTTCGGCGACTCCTTGATTGCCGCTCCTGTGGTCACACCCGTCGACCAGGCAACGGACCTTGCCCGTGAAACCCTCTGGGTACCGCCCGGGGAATGGATCGACTGGCAGCGGGGCCTGCATCTGCATGGTCCGGCAACCATCAGCGCGAACTACTCCATCAGCCAGATACCCCTCCTGGTGCGCGCAGGCGCCATCATCCCCATGACTGGCGATATCACCGCCACCAGCGAGGAGCCAACCACGCCTTTGGCCGTGGTCGTCTTTCCACTGCCGGCCGGAGAACACTCCGTTTATCGTCTTTATGAAGACGCGAGCAATTCCACAGCCTATCAGTCCAACGTGGCGCGGGCGTTTGCGTGGACCACAATCTCGGCCGACGAGAAGGCGAGCGATTTGAGTATTGAGATCGCTCCCATCGACGGCAGCTACCCTGGAATGGCTGCTACCCGCGCTTACCAAGTGCGGCTGCCTGCGGACTGGCCTCCGGATTCAGTGAGCGTGAACGGACACCCGCTGCAATACAGCCCGGCGAAAGGCTCCGCCGGCTGGCGCTATGAAGGCAATACCCTCACCACGGTGATCGATATTCCACAGGGTTCGGTTCACGAGCGGGCGATCGTTCACGTCCACCGCGCACCAGCGCTGTTTGCGCATCGTCCCGAACTCGACGGATTTGCGGGAGCGATGACCCGGCTGCAGGAAGTCTACGATGCTCTGAACCACACGTGGCCGACAGGCTGGGCGCCCGATGATCTGATAGACGCCATGCAAACTGGAGACCGTATCAGTTACAAACCGTCGACCGCCCTGTCTGAGCTCGCGCGCTTTCACCAGAGACTGCCCCAGGCAATCGACGAAGTGTTGGCTCTTCGGCCCTGGACTTCCCAGGAGCAACAGGAGTTTGCCGCGCGATATCATTGGCCCCCCTCCACCGCCCAGGAGCAGGCAGAGAGCTATAAACAGCTCGTCCTGAAGGCCCAGGCCGCAGTTCATGATTTGCAAGCGGTGCTCTCTCACAGCACGGCGGCAAAGGGCCTGTGAATGTGCACCCCATGCACACCGTGTAGGCTTGACGGTATGGGGGTTCGTTTCTGGCTGTGCGGAGTCAAGTTCCTGCCGGTGATGTGCCTGGCATTCTGCGCCATGAGCCTGCCCGCGCAGTCCGGCACCTACGCGAGCTCCGCCGAGTACCAGGGCATGCTTGAAGAACTGCACGCACCCGCGCCCTCCCCGATCTTCATCGCCACCGGAACAAGACCGCTCCCCGAGCAGGACCTGAAAGTACAGGTGCATGACATCCGCGGCCGCCTGGAGCTCAAAACCCAATCACTGCAGATCACCATCGACCGCCCGGCCGCCACGCTCACCATGCTCAATCTCGAAACCCGGGCATCGTGGGCCCTCTCCTTTGCACAACCAGCCGCAGCCACACCAACGCCGGTCCCCGGTTCCACCGTCCCTCCCGCCTTCACCCATCTCACCCGGCAACAAAATACCTGGTCCTTCTCTTCTCCATCTCCAGCCGGGGACACGACCGTCACCCTCGAATTGCTGCATGCAGGCGTGGCAACACTGACGATGGCGCGCCCCACCCCCGCAACTGCTGTCGACCCTGCCCCTCTCACCATTCACATTGCCGGAGGCGATCCCTGCTTCGGCCTCGGCGAACGCTTTTACCAGGCGGCCCTTTCCGATACCCACTTCGACGTCCGGCCCGCCGACCGTTCCGGGGAACCCGGCCACAACTGGAGCTACGTCGCCATCCCCCTGGTCTACACCCCCACTGGCCTCGGCCTCTATGCCGACACAGTGTTTGATACAAACTTCCATTTCAACCCTGCCGGTTCAGCCTTCGATCTCCGCGTCGCCAACACCCCCGTGACCTTCTACATTCTCTCTGCCCCCAACCCCAAGGGCATCCTGAAGCAGTACACCGCGCTCACCGGCCGCCCCGAAAACCCGCCCTTATGGACGTTCGGACCCTGGATCACCGCCCTCCAGGGAAGAGATGCGGTTCTGGAGGAGGCGCAGAGAATCCGCACTGAAGGCATTCCCGCCAGCGCCCTCTGGGTTTTCGATGAGCTCGATGAACCCAACAACCTGGGCTGGCCTTTCTGGTTCGCCAGCTACTACGGCGATCCCCGCGCCTTCAACGACACCCTGCACGACCTGGGCTACAAGGTCCTGGGCTATGTGCATCCTTATCTACGTGAGCGCATGCTTCCCTATCCCACCCTGAGCCCCACCTGGCAAAGGGGAATAGCCGAAAAACTTTTGGTCACCGGCATCGACGGCCTTCCCCACGGTCCCGTGTTTGAGCCCGTGCGCACCGGTAATCTGGACTTCACCAATCCCCGCACCGTCGACTGGTGGCAAGACATGCTCACCCACGCCGCGCGCGACCAGGCCTGGGACGGCTGGATGGAAGACTTCGGCGAATACGTCGACGACAGCGATCACCTCGCCGCAGGCGACGGAACCCGCCTCTCCGAAGTGTATCCGCTGCTGTATCACAAAATCACCACCCGCATCGTGCAGGCCCTCAATCCCAACATCGTCTCCTTCTCCCGCTCCGGCTTCATCGGCACCCAGCGATGGAGCCCCATGCTCTGGGGCGGCGACCAGCAGCACAACTGGACCCGCGACCTCGGCCTCCCCTCCGTGGTCACCGCCGGCATCACCGCGGGCATGTCCGGTTACTCCACCTGGGGACCAGACATCATCAGCGATGGACCAGACCGCGAACTATGGATGCGCTGGGCCGAATTCGGAGCCCTCACACCCGTCATGCGGGATCACCCCTGGTCCAGACCCAGGTTTTCCATCGACCTCTGGCACGATCCCGGAACCATAGCACTCTTCCGCCGTTACGCCATGCTGCACACTTCCCTTCTTCCCTACTTCGCCACCTATGCCGCAGAGGCCCACCGCACCGGCGTGCCCATCCTGCGCCACCTGGTGCTCGAGTATCCAGACGATCCGCGCGCTGCGACAGCCGAGTATCAATACTTGCTAGGCGAGAGCCTGTTAGTAGCCCCAGTCATTGAACAGGGAGCCGTCAGCCGCAAGCTCTATCTACCAAAGGGCGAATGGGTGAACTACTGGACCGGAGACCATCTCACCGGAGGCACGGACGTCACGGTTGCGGCACCGCTCGAACAAATCCCCATCTTTGTGCGTGCCGGCTCCATCCTCCCCTTCAAGCCGGAGAACCAAACTGCCACCCTGAACTGGAACGACCCGGATCTATTAGCCGGCGCCCTGGTCTGGAAAGCCTATCCAGGCAAGGCCGGCAGCACCTCCACCTTCACCCTGCCGGATGGCGCCAGCGCGACCCTGCAAACCACCCCAGCCGGATTGCGCATCGTAGGCACCTCGCCCACCGTTCGTTCCTATGAAGTCGTAACTGCTATGGATACCGCGCCCGCCGCCCTGCAACTCGACAACCAGCCTTTGCCGCAGCCGGCCTGGCACTACGACCCCGCCGCCCGCCAGGTGCACGCAACCTTCGCTGCCGCCGGCTTTACACTGCTGATTCAGCGAAACCCGTAAACTATGAGCTGGAACGAATAAAGGAGACGGAACTGAGCTCGCACAAACGTGGTTCGTTCGCACTTCTGGCTTTCCTGGTTCTGCTCGCCGGGACGGCCCAATCGCTTCCTCGCCTGCCCAGGCCTCGCTCTTCCAAGCCTCGTCCAACCAGCCAGCAACTGTTGATCGCCTCAGACCTCCACTTCAATCCCTTTGCCGACCCCAGTCTGGCCGCCGATCTGGCCAAGGCGCCGGTCCATCAATGGGAGGCAATTCTCAACCGGACTTCCTCCGCTGTCTACAGTCCCTACGGACAGGACACCAACTGGTGGCTGCTGCGATCCGCTCTGGATGCCATGCGCAAGGCTGAGCCCAATCCCGCCCTGGTGATGATCACCGGCGACTTGCTAGCCCATGGATTTCCAGAAAAGTACGCAAAGGCCATCCCCGACACCAACCGCGATCACTACCGTGCTTTCGTAGCCAAGACGGTGTCTTTTATCTCCCTTGAGCTGCACGCACGCTACAGCAAGTCGCAAATCGTGCTCACCCCGGGCAACAACGACGATGACTGTGGCGACTACGACATTGAGGCTGAAGGACCTTTCCTCAGCGATACGGCCTGGACGGCTCGGGGACTCGTCCGGGAAGGCGCCCGCTTCATGGGGGAATGGAAGTCGCTTGGCAGTTATACCCTCCAGCCGCGGCATATCCGCGGGCTGCGTATCGTCTCCCTGAACTCTGTTTTTTTCTCCAACAAATATCAGACAGTAAGTTTTGCCGATGGCTGCAAAGCAGCCCCGTCGGATGGCCCCGCGCGCACCTTCAGTTGGCTCGAGTCCACGCTGAGCCGCGCCGCACAGAATCACGAAAAAGTCTGGATCATGATGCACATCCCTCCAGGAATCGACGGCTACTCCACCATGGTCCGCTATCGGTCCTTGTCGAAGGCCGCGTCCTCTGCGCCTCCGGATCTGTGCAGCCAGGCCATCGTGCCCATGTGGAAGCCGTTCTGGACCGATCTCTTTGATCGGCTGGTAGCCCAATACCCAACCACGATCACCGCCATCTTCGCCGGTCATGACCACACCGACGATTTCCGGGTCATCGATGCCGGTCAGGACGGCCGGAATTTTGTCCTCATTGATCCGCCGATTTCCCCCATCTACGGGCAGAACCCTGCGTTTCGCATCGTCACCTTCGCCGCCGGCGGGGCTCTGACCGATCAAACCACCTGGTACCTGACCAACCTGGAGGCGGCGCGGAGTACGGTTCCAGGAACCTGGATGCCGGAGTATACCTTCGACACCGAATGGCATAGCCAGCGTGTGGACGCGGCCGGACTCAACTCCATCTACGACCAGATCCGCAGCAATCCTGAGGCAGGTCAACGATGGCTGACGCTCTTGAATGTCTCCAGTACGGACCACCCCGTACCCGCCGACGGAGTGCGTACCCTGGAGTGCGCCATCGCCGCCCTGGACCCCGCAACCTACCAGGCTTGTTACTGTCCCGCTCCCTGAGTCCAGCTAGCTAATTTCTTTCACCGTGATTTCGTATTTAAAGTTATCCGGATCGAGCGGATCGATCTGTCCTTCTGAGGTTTCGGCCTGCGGATACATGAAGAACACCAGCGGCTTGCCGGCGGATCCGGGTAGGTCCACGTCATTCGCGTAGTTGTATGCCATCCAATTCATCTCCCATGAACCGAACAAAGAATCGCGCGCCCGCGATACGACTTTGTCGCTCAATGGACGATTCCCGGGAGGTTCTTCTAAAGCTACTTTCCGGACATCGGCGGGATCCACAGGCACCCATCCATGCTCGCGCAGGTAAACTTCCGCGCGACAGTGCTGTGCCTTGGTTGCTATATCGGTCGCCAGTCCAAGGCTCTTGTAGCCCTCTTCTGATTTTGCAATCCGCAATCCATAGACATGCCGCGCGGGCAAGCCCACCGAGCGGGCCAGGCCAACATACAGAGCGTTCAAGTCTGCGCATTTTCCGCCCATATCACCTGTCTCCAGCATCCATCGAATATCGCCACGGCCACAGCCACGCACTTTGGGATCGCGGAAGGTATTTTCCACCACCCACTCATAAATAGCCTGCGCCTTTTGGGTGTCGGTAGTCGCGCCGGCAGTCGCCTTCAGCGCAGTCTGTTTCACAATGCCGTCTGTCGGCACATATCGGCTGGGGCGAAGGAAATAGTCCAGTTCAGCTTGTGAAGCGGGCGGCTCTGTTGCCGGGGACGACAAATCGACCACGTAGTTTTTCAGCGCTACGCGGCTGGTCATGCTCAGCGCCGGTTTCACGTTTGCAGGGTACGTCGCGGACACGATCCCGAGCACGCTTTGCTTATCCTTGGTCAGCTTGGCCGTTCCGCCCTCTGCCGTGAACCGGGTCGAGAATGTGTTTTGATAGGGCCTATTGCGAATCAGCGGCGCCGGTAACCAGATGTGACTGATACCGTCAGGCTTCAGCAACTCAACCCTGGTGACCACCTCGAACGTCCGCCATTCGCCTGCTGATGGCGTATCCGCCAGGGCCGGAACCGCCCTGGAGAGCGCCCAACCAGCACAGAGTGAGCTATTCACCCGCAAGAAATCTCGCCGATTCATCATTCGCCTCGCACATCGTCACTAACGACAATTGGGGGAACCAGGGCCCGATTCAGATGAAACAACTCTAGCTCAAAGTGCTGGATCTATGCTCGGCACTGTTGCTGCGTATGCAAGCAACATCATGGCAGTATGTCGTTGCGCCTGCCTCCACCCGCTGGATGAAGCCGAGGCACACCGAAAGTTGGAGACTGGTGGCACACGGTAGTGAATGGATCTATCCGGTCTTATCCGGCCTTGTCTTTTACCTTCTGCATCAAATGGGAGGCTACGCAGCGATCTCCTGGTTCTGTGTGCTGGCCTGCGTTGCCACGGCTGCTGTTCTGATCTATAAGCGCAATCTTTGGGCGGTTGTTCTGGCACTGCTGGCAGTGCCTGTTCTCACCTCGGAAATCATGCCGCGAGCGAGCCTCTTCACCGTCCTTCTCTTCACCTGTTTTGCCAGGATGTTGGTGGATCACTTCGAAGGGCGCCGGTCTCCGCTTTGGCTGCTGCCGCTACTCATGATGTGTTGGGTCAATCTCCACACCGGCTTTGTTGCGGGGTGTGCTCTGACCGGCGCGTACCTGATTGTGGAAGCTCTCGAGCTCCCATTTCACGACCGGCGCACTGCGGCGATCTTCCGGTGCAAACAAGCGCTTCCATGGTTGATTGCCTCCGTGTTGGTTACAATTATCAATCCCTGGGGTGTACGCATCTTTGCCGCTATCAGCAGACAGCAGTCAGTTGTCCATCGGCAGAGCACTTCGCTGGAGGAGTGGGAGCCTGTACAGGCGGCGAGTGCGCTCCAGGAGCTTGGCTGGAGAACGCCCGATAGCGCCCGCTGGTGGTTGCTTGGCATTGGAGTCATCCTCGCGGCTCTATGCCTGTGGCGCCGCCGTATCGGCCCGGCGCTTGTAATCCTGGTGGCAGTCTTCGCCTTTCTCAGACATCAGCGAATGGAAGCGCCATGCATCATCCTCGTATGTCTTATCGGCGGCTCTGTGCTTACCAACGCTGCTGCCCACAACCGATTTCCCTGGCACAAAGCGAACTTTGCTTTCGGAATTGCCTCCCTGCTTGTCGCTTTGGTTGCCGTTCGATGCTTCGACCTGGTGAGCAATCGAACCTATCTCTCTTCAGGGGATCTGACCCTCTTCGGCACTGGTCCTTCCTGGTGGCTGCCGGAAAGGGCAACCAACTTCGTTCTGCAAAATCATCCACCGGCGAATCTCTTCTCCAGCTTCAATCTCGGCAGTTATTTTGTCTGGCGGCTGGGAGATCAATACCCTGATTTCGCCGACGGACGGTATATCCCTTTCGGACCGCAGGTCTTCGATCAGCAGCGTACGCTAACGAGTCTCCCCCTGGATTCCACGGAGTGGACACAAGCCGTCGCCACCTATCACATTCATACCGTCATCTTTCCCCTCTCGCGGATCTTCGCCCTGGGCGAGTTTCCCCTCTTGGCCGACTGCGAGAGCACCAATTGGACGCCGGTCTACATGGACGTCTCCGCCATCATTTTTCAACGCAAAGATGCGGGAACCATCTCAGGCCAGTCATCGGTTGATTGCCACACGCAGAAGTTGTTGTCATCGCAGGAGCTTCCCCTCAACAACAGCCGCCAACGCGCCGAGCGATATCAGCAACTTGCCAACGCCGGTGCGATCTACGCGCAGTTAGGGCGTCTCTCAGAAGCAAGGGAAGCAGCGGAAGGCGCGGAG
Organism: uncultured Acidobacteriaceae bacterium; assembly: GCA_963785315.1. GTDB lineage: Bacteria > Acidobacteriota > Terriglobia > Terriglobales > Acidobacteriaceae > PALSA-350. The sequence continues at coordinate 169,261 of CAWAUX010000010.1, forward strand.
GCTATCTACTCCAACGACATGACCCTTCATTTCATTAAAGCCCAAATTGCTACCAAGGACGGCAGCCTGAGAAGGCAGAAGGAGAGCTTCGTAAGGCTCTCGCCATAAAGCAGACGGACGCTGGATGGTACAACCTTGGGTTGCTCTATACCAGAGAGCGCCGTTTTCCGGAGGCGGTGGAAGCCCTGCGGCACTCTGCCCGTCTCTCTCATCAAGCCTCGGATCGTTATTTATTGATCGCGCGGATTTACCTGCTGCAACAGCAGCCGCAGGAAGCCTTGCAGGTACTCGCGCAAGTTGCGGGCAACGAAACAGCGGGGGCCGCCGAGTTCCGCGCTGAGCTCGCTGAAGAGCAGGCAGTCGCCTTCATGCAGCTTCAACAAGCGCAAAAAGCGATCGAATTACAGCTCTTCGCAGTTCGGCAAACCCCTGGGAATCTCAGGCGCAAACAGATGCTCGTGCAATATTGTCAGTTGGCTCAAGTCGCATGTCCGCTTCCGTAGGAACGCCCCCGAACGCAGGACGTGGTCCTGGGTTGCCTGCCCCGAATCGCGAATAGGCTGTTTTAGAGCGATAGGCACCCCAGGACTGCATCCTGGGGGATTCTCAGCCATCCCTGCGGGACTCAATTGGCTGGCCGCTTCGGCGACTAGCCGATGTGAGGTTTTGCTTCGTAGGCTAAGCCTTTAACGGCAAGCTGCGTTTCGCGAATCATCAGGACACAGCCGCAGACCAGCGCGATGACCGCGGACGCTCCACACGCAACGCCAATTCCGGCTGCTATCTGGAATGCCGATGGCCAGCCGTAATACACCACGATAGAACCGGCGATCGAGATGAGCGCAGAACTGGCGAACAGTCCGAGACCCAGGTAAAAGCAGCGAAGCGCTCGTAACAGCAATTGAGCGCGCGTTTGCAGCGCGGCGAGCTCGGCAGTCCAGACCCCATGATCCCTGGCGCCTGGCTCAAGCTTCGCTAATTGCGCAGTCACCGCGTGAGAACGATCGGCCACTCGTGCAAGACGATTGTTCGTGCCCAGCGCCAAAACGGACGATGCATTGGTGAGCACTGCCGGGGCTACCACGACTGTGAGGATCGAAAACGGATCGGCGGCGACCGAAGTATATTCCATCATTCCGTCCTCAGCACTCGCATCGGTGATATGAGCCATGAGTTCGCTGCAAGCATCAGAAGGATGATTTCCGGCTCTGTTGCTGAAAATGCTGGACCCTGCTCAGCCATTGGATGAAGATCGCTTCGACTTGACCTTTCGTGTGATTGGCAATCAGAAAATGATACTTCTCTCCCGATTCAAGAACCACACCATCTTTATGGACTTTCACAATGGAACCGACTGGAATGTTCAGGTCCGCCTCATTCGGGCATTTGAAATGAAGCTTGGCATTCGTAAGTTCGAGTTGGCCGGTGCAACCGCCGAACACTTTTTTACGCGTAGCCTCATATCTCACCGGACGGGAATGGGGAGCCCTATCGGGCGTGATCGAACCCTCGGCCCGCGCTGTGACGGCCGGAGGGTTTGGAGACGGCTGTGATGTTGAGCCCTGCTGGAGCTGTTTGTCTGACTTTGGACTTGCGCCAGTGGACTTCTTATAATTTATCGCGGTATATAGCCCAAATAAAATAGCGATCCCCAGCAGGAATATGGGGCCTGCGCCGGCCAAACTCCGTGGCCAGAATCCCGGCCATGAGCCCCCACTCTCTGTCTTAATCGAATCGATCGGCTGGAAAAGGTCTCTACCCCTCCGCGCAGAATCGAAAGGAATTACATCCCGCCTGGCAGGTTGTGGGCCGTTTTTGGCTTGATCCTTGGAATGTAAATCGAAATCCTTCGCCACGCAGAACCTCCTTTGGTCGCCCAACTTATTTTAAAGGCTCTCAGAGTGCAGAGGCGGTGGATATTAGTTTACGATAGCCGTTCAGAAAACCGCTTATTTGGGGTGAAATCTTCCCAGTCGTGGGTAACACAAGGATGTGACTCTCGGAGCCTCGTTTCGCACGGAACCAGTGAGAAAGCCAGCCCGATTTCTGCTGACCGCTCTTTGTCTGCTGCTATCTATCCAGTGCGCCCTTGCGCAGGAGACGATCGTTGCCATCCGTCACGCCGAGAAACCTGCGGCGAGCCTTGGACAGCTTACCTGCAAGGGCCTGAACCGCGCGCTGGCATTGCCTAAGGTGCTCATTCCACGCTACGGGAAACCAGACCGGATTTATGCGCCCGATCCCGGTACGCGGATCGGGCAACTGGGCAATTTGAACTATTCCTATGTGCGGCCGCTCATGACCATTGAGCCGACAGCCATCCAGCTGGAAATGCCGGTGAATGCGCTGATCGGCTTCAAAAACGTCGGGCAGCTCAGAAGAGAGCTGCTGGCTCCTGAAAACGCAAATTCGGTAGTCTATCTGGCCTGGGAGCACGCGTATCTGAATCAATTTGCGAAGCGGCTCCTCAAGGCCTATGGGAAGGATCCAGCGGTTGTTCCCGACTGGCCGAATGACGAGTATGACCGGATTTACGTCTTCAGGATCAAGGACGTGGATGGAAAGAAGGATTTGACGTTTAGCGTCGAGCAGCAGGGACTGACCAGCTCGCTGAGTGACAAGTGCCCGGCGCAGTGAAGGAGCATCAACCCCTGTGGAACCACACGGGGAATCGTGTAGTGGCCTCTATAGGAACAAAAGATTTGCGCAGCTAACCTCAAGTGGTGTGACCGCCTCAGCAAGAAGGAGATTTAATGTATGCGCCCAGCAACTCTGCAAGCCACAACCCTCGATGATGCGCCGGCTTATTGGTTTCTGAACACTCTCCATGTCCTTCTGGCCAAAAGCCAATCGACAGGAGGCGCCTATTCCCTCATTCATCTCACGGCGACTCCCGGCTTCGCGTCGCCTTACCACCTTCACCACATGGAAGACGAAGCGTTCTATGTGCTGGATGGAGAATTCACCTTCTTCTGCGGTGAAGAGAAAACAGTCCTGGGACCGGGTGGATACATCTTTCTTCCACGCGGAGTACCCCACGGGCTGCGATGCAGCAGCGAGAAGGACTCTCGCCTTCTGACACACGTAGTTCCGGGCGGCGACGTTGGGTTTGTTGGAATGATGCTCGAGATGGCTGTGCCGGCCACCGAACGTGTTTTACGAGAACCCACAAAGCCCGATCTTCAGCGTCTTAAGGCCATCTGCGAGAAAAACAAGATCGACATTCTTGGACCACTGCCGGAATGATTGAGGTCCGTACGGGCCCGCTATCCCATCCCCGACCATTGACGAAGGGCATCCGTCAGCAGCCGGGAAGTTGCGGGACAAGGCCGCGATTTCTGCAAGCGGCGAGCTACTCAGTAAAAAAATTAAGCCTCGTGGCGGCCGGCGGTCATTTCATTCTTTGCCGCCAATCCCATGGTGGTCGCGATGTTCAACAGCGTCGGTGCGAATTGGCGCATGATCTCTTCCAACTCGGCGTTGCGCGTCCGCAGTGCCTGCGCTTCGCCTTCCCGGCGGGACAAAACACTCCGCAATTCCCGGTTCTCGCGGAAAACGTCCCGGGTTGATTCCAACCGGTCCAATATCGAGCGCAGTTCGTCCTCGGTGACCGGTTTCGCGGTGGCGGCCGGCGCAGTCGTCTTCGGTGCTTCAGTAGCAGTGGTTTCTTTCCACATAGATCCTCTCCAATATCGCGTGCGGTTCATTTTGCGTTGCCTGCGGCCCATCCTGTCCTAGAAGATGTATGACCCGGAGTTGGTTGCTCGCAGGATGACGAATGTGTGCGGATCAACAGCTTGAGCCCTGGAGGCATCAGGTTCAACGCATCGCATTTTATCCGGCAGATGCACGGAGACACGATATCCGTGCGTTTCACCCATCTTATGTTACCAAAGGCATGCTGTGGGTCATTTTTCACGGTGGCCTTTCAAAAAAGGGAGTGCCCTGGCCCAAAGCGGCGCGTCGCTACTGTGTCGTCCTCGCCGCCCTGTCCTGGTGTAATGGATTGATCGGCTACGGACAGGGCAAGAAAGTAGCGGCTCAGGGCAAATTTTTCAAGGGCTCCATTTTGGACTATCGAAGCCCTTTTTGGAATGGGGAGGGGGCGAGGCCAGAGAAAATCGGGAGGAGATCTTCGACGGCATTGCACGTGTGGTCGGGGGCAGCCGACGCGAGTTCCTCCGACGTGCCGTAGCCGTAGGTGACAGCGATCGAAGTCACTCCGTTCGCGCGCGCGGCTTCGATATCGAACTTGCGATCGCCCACCATCCACGTGGTGGCAGGATCGAGGGACTGCTCTTCAAGGAGACGACGGAGCAACGCGGTCTTGGTGTGATGGAGCGATCCGGCCGTATCCGCGTACACGGCCAGAAAGTACCGGCTCAGGGCAAATTTTTCCAGGATCCGCGCGGTAAAATCTTCACGCTTCGAGGTGCAGACGAAGAGTTGCCAGCCCGAGTCCTGGAGGCTCTGCAACACCGCAGGGACGCCAGGGTAGACGGAGTTCTCCTGCCAGCCAGTGGCGGCGTAACACAAGCGGTAGTCGTGCAGCAGGGCTGTACGGCGAGGCTCGTCGGCATCCGGCATCAGGCGGCGCATCGAATAGTCGGCGGGAGGGCCGATGAACCAGTCCAGAGGCCCGGTCCAGGCGATGCCATGGGCTTCAAGGGTGTTGGTAAGGCATCCCAGAATCCCTGGTTTCGAGTCAGTGAGCGTACCGTCGAGATCGAATATGGCAGATCTGCGCATCATCATTGGATCAGTATCTCTTGCCGCCAGGTCCCGGTATCCGGGACTCTTCAAGGATGGCTCAAGCGCATGGTTCCCTCGCCTCGCACCTGAATTGACCAACTAATCGGGCCGAACGCCCGCCAGCGGGAAGTGAACATGTTCAATCGTCTTGCGGTTCCACGTGTAGGTGATCTCCAGGTCACCGCTCGCCGTCTGGATAATCGCCGGGTACGAGTATTCTCCGGGCAACTCTTCCAGCGTATAGAACATCCTGAAGTGCTCGCCATCGCTGGACACTGCCAGGTTCAGCGGAGTCCGCCCAGTCGTCGTGTTGTTGTAAATCAACACCACTCTCCCATCTTTCAGCGCCACGGCATCGATTCCTGAGTTTGGGTTGGGCAGCTCCAGTGGACGAGCCTGGGTCCAGGTCACGCCATCGTCATACGAGTCCGCCACACAAATCCGCTGCGTCTTCGCCGTCGAACGTGCATACAGCCGTAGATGTTTTCTGCCCAGTGGCACCACCGACGGTTGAATGATTCCGTCCGTATCTCTCGAATCCGGGGATCCCGGCGTCTGCGAACCAATCCCAGCATGAGCTTCCCCAGTTCCCTGCTTATCCGCCTCCACAAGCGGGACAATAGGCCCGATCTTCGCCCATGTTTTGCCGCCATCCGCGCTGCGCTCAATCCACACCGACCACGAGCGGTATGCTTCGATCGACGACCCACTGACGATCGCGCCATCTTTCAGCACCAGCGGCTTGGCCCGAATGGGCCCTAGCAGACCGGCGGGCAGATGCTCGGCCGCACTCCAGGTCTTGCCTTCATCCTCGCTCCACTTGCGCGCGCCTCTCCAGGTCTGCGGGCTAGGGCCAAATTTGTAATACATCCAGAGTTTGCCGTCCCTGGTGTGGAACAGTACCGGATTCCAGCATGGCACCTCCGGCTCCCGTGCCAGTTCCACCGGAGCGCTCCATCCGGTCCTGGTTCTGATCGCTCCCCAGATCGCCACGTCGGGCTTGCCCTCTGCCGATCCTCCGAACCACGCCGACATCAGGTCGCCGTTCTTCAGTTCCACCACAGTGGAAGCGTGGCTCGCCGCAAAGGCCACGGAGCCCGGCGCGAAGATGGGTTCCTTCACCGGTTCCGTAGTCGCCTCGCCGGTGAGCGAACTCGCCATCACACCTCCGGCCAGCAGCAACGCCGCCGCTAATTTGGATCGCAACTTCAACACGGTCGGTATACCACGGTGACATGATACCTATTCCGCCCCTGTTTTCCTGGAGCGTAGATTAAGATAATCGACGGCCTACCGTGGGCGGAGTTGCTATGGAAAAGGCCTGCTTTTAGCATCCGGGCAAATTATGACCGCCGCGCCGACAGAACTCGATGGTGGTAATCGCGCGAAACTCGCTCCCGCATGGCTGAAGCTGGTTGCCGCCCATGATCTAATTTTCTCCGAGGCCAACAAGACGGCACTCGAGCATCTGATCATCAAGTTGAGCATCGCGGGCTTCGCGATTCACCTGGCACTGATTTTTCTGTCTCGATCGCTTCCCCACCCGCCGCCGCTCATCGCAGGCCTCGGTGAGAATTACCTGACCGCCATCTACACGCCGTTCAGCTTCATCCTGTTCTACGAAGTATTCATTCTGATCGCGGCTCTGCCGGCATCGACCACCCGGTCGATTGTCAATCAGTTTGAGATCGTCTCGCTGATCTTCATTCGCGATGTCTTCAAAGAGATCGCCGACGCCGCCGAACTGTTCACCGGTCACCGGTTCACCCACGAAGCGCTCCCCGTCTTTCTCGATATGTGGGTCGCTCTTCTGATGTTTCTGTTGGTCGCCGTTTTTCAATATGTCGCGCTCCAGCGAGTACGGCTGCCGGAAACGCCGGAGCACTTGCCGGCATTGGAACGGTTTATCGCCCAAAAGAAGGTAGTTACCCTTGGTTTAGGCACGTTGCTATTGATTATGGCCGCCTATGACCTCGCCCTCTTTCTCTTCCAGACCCACAGGGTTCTGGTGGCAGGGCAGGGGCTGCAGCCTACGACTACCTTCTATAACGACCTGTTCACGGTAATGATTTTTACCGATGTTCTGGTTCTGATACTGTCGCTGATTGTATCTGGGCGGTATGAGATGGTCTTTCGTAACGCGGCCTTCGTGGCGTCGATTATTCTGATTCGCCTCTCGCTCACAGAGCCCAATCCCTATGGCGGGCTGCTCGCATTATTTGGCATGGTCTTTGGCATCGTGACCGTCCTCGTCTTCAATTTCCACATGCGCATTCAAAGCGCGAGCGACAAGCAATCGTGATATTCGATCGTCGCTGATCTTTGGCCCTAACGAGTCGCAGGAGCACGGGTCCGGCTCGCGCACCAACTGCCGTTGGAGTAAAGGTAACTGCAATGGAGCAAGTGGCTGCGGCAGCCAGGCTGGCTCCGCATTGCGAAGTAACTGCGAAAGGTCCGGCATCCGCTCAGGGACCCTTTTCTGGAGACGGAATGGGCAGGCCGGCTACTCGGCCAACATCATCATCCTTGCCGCCGCCCCCCTCACCAGGATCCGCAACACCCGCATCCCCAACCCGGCGCCCCAAGATTAGCCCAAACCAGGTAATAATGGAGTCGCGTCCGCTTGCGGTTCCCGGCCCCTTCCCATGAGAATGGGTGAAAGGACTTCATTCTCCATGAGTGTTCGCTCTCCTTATCTGAAGATCAGCAGCCTCATCCTGCTTTATTGCGTATGCGCGGCCATTGCCAAGGGGCAAGCCAAGCACCTTCCTGCCCACGGCCCAGCCATCTTTCACTTCGACGGCAAGGATCTGAATCAGTTCGATACATTCCTGCGCAGCGATGGCCTGAACTCCGATCCCAACCACGTCTTCACTGTGGAACATGGCGTTGTCCATGTCTCCGGAACTCAATTCGGTTACTTCATCACTAAACAGGAGTACAAGAATTACTATCTGCGCGCTGAATTCAAATGGGGCGAGGGAACCTTTGCTCCGCGGCAGGGCCAGGCGCGCGACAGCGGCATTCTTTACAACATTCAGGGTCCCAATAAGGTGTGGCCGCGTTCGGTGGAGTTTCAAATCAACGAAGGCTGCACGGGCGATTTCTGGATGACCGATGGCGCTGCGCTGACTGGTATTGGTCCGGACGGAAAGCCTGGTGCGCGCGTCACCGGCCCCGAAGGCAAAGCGTCCAGGATCGACCGCTTCAACAAAGGGCAATTCAAAAATGTGACCGGCGTTCGCGATCCCACCAATGAACTGGAAAAACCGCACGGGGAGTGGAATGTGGTCGAACTTGTGAACCGCGACGGGCACGTGTGGCAATACGTGAACGGCAAGCTGGCCAACGAAGGAACCGACGCGTTCCCGGCCAGCGGCAAAATCCTCTTCCAGTCCGAAGGCGCCGAAGTGTTCTTCCGCAGCATCAAGGTTTATCCGCTGAAATAACCCGCGGCTCCCTGATGATAGAACCTCCCGAATCCGTCAGGCCGGGGCGTCGAGCTTCCTCCGGCAACGCAAACGGCCGCCCCAACCTTCAGCATTCCGCCGGGTACCTGCGGCGGCCCGCGAACCGTGACTGTTTCCGATAGCACACCCGGCGGCCATCTATGTCTCGCTGGTAAGGCCATTCACGGTGGTCACCGTGAACACGACAGCGGCCTCCAGCGGCAACGCTCTCAATCAGTGGGGGGCGGAGGCATTCTGGCACTTCAGGATTGCATCCTGCTGAATTTTCCAGCCGTCCCTGCGGATCCATCTGCGAGGCGCTTCGCTCAGGATGACGATTTTGCTTGGGATTTTAGAAGGTCTGGCCGGGTGTGCCAAAACACGAAAGAATCAAAAAAGTCACAGCCTCTCGGGATGACAAAGAACGGGTTGCGCTTCCATTGTGGTCAGCCTACAGATGAATCGAAGGTGAACCATCAAGTTGGGATCGGCGCGGTTATAGCGCTTATCATGTGGCAGACTGAGGCCGCCAACGGAAAAGCGACCGAAAATGGTTTCGGGGTCGACTGAAGTTGAGCGATTGGGAGATTTCGAATCGCAGATCAGCTCAGCAATTTGGGGCCGGTCTACGTGCTACGATCGGTGGGCACCCTGCAGGTTCCCGGCAATGAAGCAGCGCAATCGCGTCCCAGGAATGATCTGCGCACTGATGACTATTCTCATGCTCGATCGAATATGCCTCTCGGTCGCTGGACCGCACATGCCGGCCGGGCTTCCTATCGGTCCCGTAGTATGGGGCTGGGTGAATGCGGTGTTCGCTATCGCCTTCGCCTGTTTCGAATCCCGATGGGCGAGCTTGGCGACCGGATCGGACCGGGCAGCGCGCCGACAGGCATTGTGCTCCGGTGGTCGGGCTTCACTGTGCTCACGGGCGCAATGATGCGTCTGCCGGTCTTAGCTGTTTTCCCGGGCCATCGTTGAGATTTCTCGTACGAAGGTTCAATACTGAGGTTGTGCAATGACAGAAGGTAACGGCTCATCCGCGCAAATTACTTACAGCCTGGCGACCGGAGCGGGAGAGCCTGCAGCCCGTCTGCATCTGCTCGATGAGATTTATGGGGCGTCAACTCGGCAGATGCTGTTGGAGAGCGGACTGAAGCCGGGGATGCGTGTAGCGGACATGGCCTGCGGGGTTGGGACGGTCGCCTGCTGGATTGCAGATCAGGTTGGGCCAACGGGGAAGGTTGTCGCGGTCGACATCAGCAGTGCGCAGTTAGACGTGGCGCGGCAGATGTGGAAGGCTTGCCCCGGTCTCCCGGAGATCGACTTTGTTGAGGCCAGCGCCTACGCAACGGGAATGCCAAGTGAGAGCTTCGACATCGTCCATGCGCGGCTACTTTTGTGCCACCTTGACCAACCGGACAAGGCCCTCCGTGAGTTCCATCGCCTGCTGAAACCGGGTGGCGTGGTCGTCTGTCACGAACTGCATATCAGTGGCATAGTGACCTCTCCGCCATGCAGACATCACAGGCGCAGCATAGAGATCGCTAACGCTCGCGCGGAGTCCCTGGGCGTGAGTTATGATTTTGGCCTGAAACTTCCCCTAGCCCTTATCGACGCGGGCTTTCAAGCACCTGTAGCGCGTATGGAGACGCCGGTCTATCTGAGCGGACCCAGGAAGTCACTCTGGGAATGGACTTTCATCGAGGCCTCTGATGGAATCGTGAGCGATCGCGTGGCCACTGCAGAAGAGGTAGCGGCCGTGATTGCGGGCATGAGGTCCACCCGAGAAGATGAACGTGTACTCATCGCACAATGGCCAATGGTGGGAACCTGGGCTAAGAAATAGAGAATGGTTGTTGCCTCATTCATGACAGCCTCATTTCTAGTCATTCTGCGATTGCGATGACGATAGGAGCACGGTCTTCAGGGACAGGCGAGAAGTGCTAAAGGCGAGTTTGGCGAGCGCAGCTGCGATTGGAATCACCTCAAAGCGGGCCATGGCTGCGGTTATCGATTCCGTGGCCGGTGCGGAGTTCTGCACACGGATGGGCGCCCGCTCCTAAGAAAAGTTTGCATGATTGGCCCCTTTTTCCTGTGGATCGCGCTTAAGAGATTGAAGGCGATCAGAGGTCGACGCCTCGTGAAAAGGAGAAAAGGTCATGAAACGAATCACAGCAATCGCACTCCTCGCCATCGCAAGTTTTGCCATGGCCGGCAACTCATTCGCACAGTCCAACGGTATCAGGGCGAACGTCCCCTTCGACTTTACCGTCTCCGACAAGCTGCTTCCCGCGGGTACTTACACCATTCATAGGGCGTCAAGCGGGCTCATCGAGATCCGGAATCACGATAAACCGATTGCGGTGCTCACCATTGGCACTCAGGACGGCAACACGAGCGCAAACGCTGGCAAGCTGGTCTTCCACAAGTACGGCGACCAGTACTTCCTGAGCGAGATCCTCTCTGACTGGGCGACTATGAACGTCGGCGTCCCTCGTTCCAAGGCCGAGACAAGGGTTCGGTTACAACAGGCAATGGTCCACCCGGCCAGCGAGGTCTACATTGCTACACGCTAGCGGTGTCATTGGACATGGGGAGGCCCGGGGACCAGGAAAGAGACTTCGGGTCTTCCCATATAAGGCCTAACGCAGTTGCCTGAGTTATCGCCGCAGTCAGAAACCCACTTCTTGCCGCAAGCGGAGAAGTTTGTGCTGTATTCGCCTTACCGCACCCTGGCGGGCCGCAGGCCATATAAGCTTGGCGTATTCCTCGCGCCGGAAACGGGCAAGGGCACGGTCCAGTTCGCCGGGCGCAAGCGAGCCACGATTATGCAGCATAGAGGAGACGTAACGCCGCCGATCGAGCACCGGGTGTAAGAAGGTATCGCGCTCGCTTGGCCGCAAATCTTCTTCCATCGTCGGGGGAAACCAGTCGCAGTGGGAAACGTCGCCAAATTCAGCCAGCGATAGCCAGGTCATGCCTGCCCGGCCAACCTCGCTGGGCACAAACACCTCACTGCTCGGCCACGAGCGCATGGAGGGATCCGCGTGCATAGCGAGCCGCCGCTGATGCAACATCTTTAGCGCGGGAGCAGAGAACAAACACACGTTCAGCAGAGCGAGCTTGACCTCCGCTGCAGAATAGACATCGCGCTGATACGGCATCCAATGCCATTTGTTGAAGGGCCGTGAGATCGGCAAAGCAACGAACCCGGCGCCTCTGGATGCGGCACGGGCAACAAAGTCCTCCAGCGAGCATTGCACGACGCAGTCGTACTCGACGAACAGATACCAGTCGTAATCCGGATATTCGGACTGGAACTGATAGTGAGCGTAATCCGGATTCCACCACAGCACACCACCCACCGAGTAGCGCATCGGCAGACCCGAGGCGGCGAGGGTGGCGCAGGTGAAACGGGTCACGCGCTCGAAAGGTATCGGCCCGACGGAACCGTTGGTTTCGTCGACCGAGACGTAAAAATCCAGAGCACCGGCCGCTTCAGCCAAGCGCCGCGCCTGACGTTCCACGAAATCGTCCCAAGCGTAGGTTTTGAAGATAACCGCGCAGCGGGGAGTAGCAGGGGTCATATCCGTCCCTCCCGAAGAACGGGTTGCGGTGCGAGACGCGCATCGCCACCGGTCCGCGTAAGCCGGTGCCCCAGGTTCGCGCTCGGCGCCGTGACCAAACGGTCGAAGATGTCAGCCAGCACGATGGACACAGGCACCACAATCAAAATGAGCAACGGCAAGGATAGCGCCCCATGGGTCAGGATTGTCAACGCCAGAATGACCGGGACATGCACCAGGTAAAGGCTGAACGAGAGCTTGCCCAGATAGCGCGGGAATCTCGTCAATAACATCTTCTCCACGCTGCCTGGAGCGAGCGCTGCCCCCAAAATCAGAACAGAACCAACAGCCACCATGAACTCCTGCACCGCATGCCACTGCGACCAGTGACCCTGAAACACCAACAAACCAGCGCCCAGGAGCACAATGCCCAACCAGGATCCTGCCCGCGAAAAGAGTAGACGGATCTCACGGAGCCGGGCAGCGAGAACACTCCCAAAGACAAAGAAACAGGCGTAGTAAGCACTCCACTGGAGCTCAATGGCCAATTTGAGGAGTAGACCCTGGTGTTTGGCCGGAATCAGTAAGTTACCCACCGCGCTGATGTCTCCAAAGGCCAACTGCAGGGCCACGATAACGGCTAAGAGACACCCCAGGACAGCAAGAGCACCGCGCACCCCCCAGCGCATAATGGGCACAATGATAAAGGGGAAAATAAGCGACACCCTTATCTCCCAAATCAAAGTGTGGGTGACGCCGTTGATGGTAGCGTGATGCCCGATGATCGCGAGGTGATCGAATATGACAAAGGGCGTGACCGGGTTGGTCCAGGTCATGGAATTGACCCACTGGCTTGCTCCGCTGACGTATGCATGCTGCAGTAAGGCAACGTTGAGCACGCCGGCGGCTGCGATGCCAACCACGTAGGGAATATAGAGCCGGCACATCCGTCGTATGGCGTACTTCCTGTACTCAGGGGCCCGTTCTTCCACCCAGGGCAAAGCCAGCACCAGTCCGCTCAGCACGTAGAACAGGGTGACTGCCTCGTACCCCGCCCAAACGATACGCGCCGGAGTATAAAGAAAAATCCACGAGACCAGGGAGTTGGCGGGGGTTTTCCATTGCGTGAAAAAGAAATCGCTGTAAACCGCCCGAGTCAGAAAACAGTGGTGGATAACCACGATAAACGCAGCAATCCCTCGCACAGAGTCTAACGCCGCGATCCTGCCAATCTTATTCAACGGCGATTTCCCCTGTGGTGCTGGTCATTCGTCCAAAAACCTGCGGCACGTGCCGGTCACCTCGAGATGGCTTTAGACGCCGCCTGTCCTGCTCTGCGGCGATCACTTCGTGCAGGCATGCCACCACCTGATCCACCTCCTCGTTCGACATGGTGTCGAAGAGAGGCAGGCTCATCATTCGGGCGGAGACGTCGTCGCAAACCGGCATCGGACCCCCCACGCAAACCCTCTGGAAATATGGCTGCTCCATTAAATGTGGACTAAAGTAATGCCCTGTCGCTATCCCACGAATGGCTAATTCTTCGCGGATCGCTGTCCTGCGGCCGCCCAGTCCAGCGGGCAATAAGGTGGGCACAAACTGATGCGCCTGGGTGCCTGGCGCTCGCAGTTGAAACTGCCAATCCGGGAGTGCCTCGCGATAGCGAGTAAACAGGGCACCCCGGTGGGCCAAAATGGCGTCGTAATCGGCCAGCCGTAACCGGCCCAGCAAGGCGGTCACTTCGCTGAGTTTGCCATTCAGGCCTGCCATGGTCGCTGTCCGTGGCTCCCCGAAACCAAAGCTGCTCATGGTGCGAAGCCTGGCTATGCGATCGGGATCGCCACTGTACATCAATCCGGCCTCCCCCACGGCAAATGACTTGGTGGCGTGCATGGAAAAGACCACGCTCCCGGCAAAGCCAGTCCCGAAGCCGCGGCCGTGCTCGTCAAATGTGCCCAACGAGGCTGCTCCATCGACTACGACGGGCACCCCGAGCTGGGCCGCGAGTTTGGTGTAGCGGGTCAAATCAATGGGGTAACCGAAGGTCGCGTAGGGCATGACCACAGCGATCTGGCCTGCATAGCGGGAAAGCATTTCCGCCTCAGCAGCATCATCGGCCGCCCAGGTCTTGGCATCTATATCGCACAACAGGGGGGTCAATCCACACCAAAGGGCGGCGTGCGCGGCAGCCGCGAAGGTGAAGCTCGGCATCAGGGCAAACTTTCCCGAAGGCTGCTCGCCGACCGCATCCTTAATGGCCAGCATGAGGCCGATGGTGGCATTGCAAATAGTGGTACAGGCGCCTTCGCCGCCAAAGAAGCGGGCCAGCATCTCCTCTTCAAAGCGTGTATTGACGGGACCAAAGTTGCTAAAAATCCCACTTTCCTCGAGCGCGCGCAGTTCGGCGGCAGCGAGGGACAACTGGGGCGGGGCGGGACGAACCAGCGGTATCTTCATACCTCGAGCTCCTGAGTAGCGTTGATGCTCTCCAGGCCCGCAAGCGCGGGCGATTCAAGTGCGTAGTCTTCCCCCAGGCCGGGAGTCAAAATGGCATCGGCAATCATCGCGCCGACATCGTTTTGCCATAGCCAGAGGCCGTTTGCCTGGCCCCGGAAACTCTTCTCCCCGCCCAGCTTTCCATAGGGCACAAAGCCGGCGGCCAAGCCAATGGCAAACAAGTGAGGCAGCGGGTTGCCGGCGGCATCCATCACCCGGCAGTAATTGTCCACCAGCCGCGCCTGCGGACTTGTTTCGGAATGCAGGGTCACTGCTCTTCCCTCCTGATCGAAGACGGGCAGAGCACGAGGCCGGTAGCCCAACGCAGCGATCACCAGATCCGCGTTGTCGAGCAGTTCCAGAGAAACCGCGTCATCGACACCGAGGCGATGCAACTGCAAGCGAGGCTCAGCCGGACGCCCTCCTATGCCGCGCGCACGCATGATCAATTCGCGCGAATCGAGGCGGAAACCACTCAAACGAAAGACTCGCTTGCTGACCGGACAGATGTCATCGGGCCCAAACTCTGTGTATCCATCGGCCAAAGCCGCCTCCACATTAGGGTAGAAGATACGCAGTTCGCGCCGGTGCATGATGCTGAGACCACCGGGACCAAATGTAACCTCCGGCATACGATTCAGCAAAGCAAAGGCAACGGCGGCCGCGCTGGTGGAACCGCCAATGATGACCACCCGTGGCGGCCGGCCGAGGGCGGCGAGACGGGCAGCAACCGCGGCAAAACCCGCGGTACTCACCACGTCGCCGGATTGCAACAGCCGTTCCCCACACCGTTCTACGAGGTTGACGCCAGCCACCCTCTCACTGCGCAGGCGTTCGATCGGCTGGGACGCTCCGGTAGCCAGAACTACATTGCGGGAATCGATGGTATGCTCGCGTCCGTTTTTGAGATCTTTAATGAGGGTGAGCCAGCCGGTGGTTGTGCGCTGGGTCGAGACTGCGTGGTAGCCCTTAAGAACACGGCCGCTGGGTGAGGCTTCGATCAGCTCGTCCATCGCTTGCCCGACCAGGCCCAGAAACTCGCCTGCGCGGCGCAAGGGTACGGTGCCGTCTGCTAATTCCACGAATTCTCTAGTTAGGGGATGATTCCGCAGTTCTGCGAGCTCGCTATCCGGGGGTCCGGCCAGGCAGTCCGCAAAGGTGAAAGCGGTGCTGTCGGAGTTGATTGCCCAGCGGCCGATGGTCCCTTCCCCAACGGAAGCGGATTGCTCCACCACTGTGACACCCTCTTTTAAGAGATCCGCGAGGCGCCCACGTCGATGCGCCGCGAGCAGAGGCGCCAATCCCGCTGGGCCTCCGCCGATAATAGTTACACCTGTGCGACCAAAGCTCAAAGTCACCTGCTTCGGCGTGGCCCAAATGGGCAGGCTACGCCATCAAGATTTTCGGGGGGGATAGGTTGGGAAGGACCATGTGGGCCGCTGTGCCTTGGAGTCACTCAAGCGACGTCCGACCTCTTCCAGGTAGAAGGTTACGATAGACGGTACCCGGAAAGCAAAAATATCCTTCTCTCCAAAAAATAGGCCTAAACCCTGTCTAAGCCAAAGGTTTTTAATCCGGTTCGAAATTGCTCCCATCACGGAGCATACGAGCGCGAATCAAGTTTTGTATCCCCTTACTTGGTAACATGGGCGGTGACTCTGGTAATCGAATGACCGGTTACCATGAAGTCTGGGACAATCGTTCAGTATTCCTTTACAGGATCGGCTTTTCCTACGACTAAAACAAGGAAGGGGGGCTAAGTATTCCCCCTCATATGACGAGGGGGTGCTATTGCGCTGTCCGTCCAACTATCGAAAGATTGGTTCGAGATAGGTCCTGAAGCTTTTATAAGAGCGTAAAAGGTCAGACCAAGCGGCCACTGTTTTTTCATTGGGAGATTTCCCCTATGGTGACCCAGCCCGTCACGCAACCATCCTCACCCAGCCAGACATCTGCACCCCGCTTTGCGCCCAGGAGTTTCTATATCGTGGCGCTTGGCTGCATCACTCTTCTGTGCGTCGCGCTGCGGGTGTACCACATCGGGGCGGCCTCGCTGTGGAGCGACGAAATCTTTTCGCGGTATTACGCAGACATTTTTGGACTCCACTACCTTCTAACCGACGGGCTCTCTAGCGAGCCGACACCTCCAACCTACTACCTTCTGCTGCGCGGCTGGATGGCCTTGTGGGGCGACAGTGAAGCAGCGCTGCGTTCGTTGTCGGCTGTGGCTTCGACGCTTTGCATTCCAGTGACCTACTTCCTTGGCCGTGAGTTGTTGGGGAAGTTACAGGGTGTGGTGGGCGCTCTTCTGTTCGCGCTTTGCCCTTTGAGCTTGTATTTTGCTCAGGAGGCAAGGGTGTATACGCTCTTGATGTTGGCGGCTACGATCGTGCTCTGGGCCGCCGCTGTATTTCAGCGGGATCCGCGCTCATTGAGAGCAACGGCGTTCTATGCTTTGTTCGCTACCTTGTGTCTCTATCTGCACGCAACCGGAGTACTGTTCGTGGCAGCGTGCGGGGCAGCGGTGTGGTTGTTCTGGCTCATACAAGGCGTTGGCGGACGCCAGGCATTGTTGAGATGGACGGCATTGAACGCCTTGGTTCTGCTGCTCGGGGTGCCGTATTTCGTCCACACCCTGGCCGCCAGCCACGGTGGTGGTCTCGATTGGATGCCAAAGATGAGCATCCGCACGCTGTTCTACTCCACTTCGCTTGTAGTGAGTGGTGAATTGACTCCTTATCCGTGGCCCGGTTTCATATTGGCCGCAGCGGTGTTCGTGACCCTGTTGGTCTCGCTGCTTCTGCATCGTTTCCCTATCCGGGCATACGTCACCCTTATTGGCGTGCCTTGCCTTTTTCTTGCGCTGGTAAGCGTACTAAGCATTGCTCGCCCGATATTGTTGCCACGTGTTCTGGTTTGGACGGTGGTGCCATTGTGCTTGATCGCGGCGAGCCAGCTTTTGGTGGCTGGACGCGCCCGTTATGCTGTACTGCTTAGCCTCCTGGCTGCTTTCGGAACCGGCTTATTCTTCCAAATGACAAAGCCGGGCAGCGACAAGGAGCCCTGGCGAGAAAGTATGCATGCGGTCGGACCCGAATTGGAACGAGCAGATCTGGTAGTGCTGAGCCCGCTTTTCGATCCCATGGTGCTGACCTACTATGCTCCAGGGGTGAAGAATGTTCGTCTGTGGGATGCATCGCTACGCCCGACAATCATGAATGAGGCGGCGGAACGGCTTCATGTCGCCTACATCACAGAACCGGAGATTTTGCAGGCGATCGAGGCGAAACAGTCGGTCTGGGTGCTATCAAACGGGTTCGACCTCATACGGGTCAATGATCTTCGAAGCCGCCTACCCGCTACCGTGTTTCGGGAATGGTTTTGCGGGAAAGATCCGTGCATCAGCGCAGCTGGTTGGCAGCCTGGGAATGAAAGCGCTGATCAGAATCGAGCCTCCTACCCGGAGCGCTAAAGCGCTCTCTCTCCCGCACAGATGCGGGACTTCCCAGCAAGGAACAAGGTAACGTTTTTTGGTGTAGAAAAATCTGGCTCCGGTTCCAAAAGTAATGCTATTATCGCGCCATTGCCAGTCATAACTGGATGTCCATCCCTAGATAGTGTTTGTTATGTGCCCGAAAGAGATATCACTACGGGCATCATTGGAGTAGTGAAAAAGTTTAAAAATACAAAGCGCAAACATGGGGAGTGAGCCCCGGGACCGCGAATTAATTGTTTGAAGCTCTACTCCTGCCACGCTTGATTATCCCCCCAGCACGTACATGACGGTACGAGGGTCTCGCATTGGGTCTCGCATTGCGGGAGGAAGAAGATGACTTCAGGCGGGTTGGCTGACACCACCAGTCCACGGTGGAATGGAAGCGCCTTAGGAAGCGATGCCCTTGCCCTCCCAGTCTTTAGCGACTACGCAAGAGACTCAGAATTGGTGATCGGCGAACGGGAACTGCACGCCTGCCTGGTCGAGATTCGCGACCTGAGGCGCCGGTGTGGCCAGGAAGATGATCTGACCACCGAGCCGGAATACTTCATCGCTGGAAATACTCTGGCAAACCGCAGATGTGCCGCGATGCTGATTCGCCACGCTGGACAGCTCGAAGCATGTGTCTTCTTCTTCGAACATACCCGCTTGCGGGTTGGGCTAGGGTTGTTCCGCGGAGGAGACTACATGGGGGAAAGCCTGGTGGTAGCCCCCGAAGCACTGCGCGTGCACTATGTGCATTTGGCAACTCAGGCGCTCCTGAAAAGAGGACGAATTCACGGTGTGAGCCTGACTGTTAAGGCTCCTGTCGATACCTGCATTCAGATAATGGGGGCGCAAACTAACTGCAGAAGACTCTATACCGCGGAGGTCAAGCACACGCTTCCTCTGGCGCAGACCTACGAGGAGATGCTGGCGGGCTTTGGACCACGCACCCGGCGCAGCCTGGCGGGAAAGCGCAACCAATTGGAAAGAATCGCGAACGTCAAGTTTGTGCCGGCGTTGGACCCGGATCAGGCACTGGAAGTGATGCTGGCGCTGGATGCGAAGTCGATCAGGCAGCGGGCGAGCAAGTTCTACCATGCGCGATATCGCCTGCTGCGCGCGAACTCGGACTTTTTTTCCATGGGCCTGCGTCTGCCGAATGGTGACTGGCTGAGCATTCTGACTGGCTGGCGCGCGCATGGCGTGACCTATGTGGATTTGCAGATGAACGACCTGACTTACAAAAGGGAATCTATCTCGGCAGTGACGCGGGCCTTCCTGTTAGAGCATGAAATTGGCCGTAAGCAGGAACTGGTTAACTTTGTGAATGGATGCTCCTTGCTGCTGGCAAGATACTGCGAGCCCATGGAGCCCGGCACACACGTTTTTATCTGGAAGCCCGGTCTCCGTGCCAGGTTGTTCGAGATGGCCGCTACACGCGTGCAATCGGGAAGCGTTTATGAGCGTTGGAAGTCTGAACCGGAGGTGTAGCTTTCAGGCGCCCGCAGGGCGATCGGTTACTGCTTGAGTACTTATTGTTACTTATGATTGCAATACAAATGAGCAAGCCGGCAGGTATGCTTCGTCCTCAGCGCCGGTTCTCCACCGGCGCAGAATCCTGAGGAAGGAGAACGTGCAGAAATCGTAGCTTGCATTTCACAATGGCGTTACGACTGGCGCGGAACCCAAAAAGAAAAGGGAAGGGTCTGCAAAGCCATATCTGATGGTTCAATTCCATCCCGCGCCTCCACTCCCTTAATTCCCCCCCTCGATGATTAAACTTCCCTCATTCGGCTAATTCCCTTTGCATTCCCGGCCCGTTCAGCTACGCTTAACGCCATCCCCCCCGGCCCCAAATCCACCTGAGAAGGCAAACATTGACTAATCATTTTTCAGCAGGTCGTCGTTCGTTTTTGCTCGCACTCTTCGCTCTGTCGCTGATTCCGCTTTGCGCTTTAGGTGAGAATGCTCCGTGTCCTCGCTATCATGCGGGCAGCACAATCAGTGAGCCCACCAATCTTTTCAGCGCGGGCGGCAAGCTGCAGGTCACCTTCACTTACCAGACGCGGGTCGATCAGTTTGGCAATACGCTTTATTGCTTCACTACCAAAGACGGAGTGGAGTCGCCTACTCTGCATGTCCACCCGGGCGATCAGTTGATCATCCACCTGAAGAATGAGCTCCCGAAATCCAGTTCTGCCGCAGCGATGCCTGGCATGACGGTCACCGGGGGCCCCGGCGATTGCACCAGCAAGGCGATGGACGACACGTCTGTGAACATTCACTATCACGGCACCAACACAGCCCCTACCTGCCATCAGGATGAGGTGATTACGACGGTGGTGAACGCGGGTGATAGCTACGATTACGACGTGCACTTTCCCACCGATGAACCGCCGGGGCTTTACTGGTATCACCCTCATATTCACAGCATCTCAGAGGCCGCGGTGCTGGGTGGAGCTTCGGGCGCTATCGTAGTGGACGGGATCGAGAACGTAACCCCGGAGGTGGCCGGCCTGCCGGCGCGCACGCTTATCATTCGCGACAACCTGGTCCCGGGAAATCCCACGGGGGGCACGGTCCCTTCCTGGGATATTTCCCTGAATTACATCCCAGTTCCCTACCCGAGTTTTACTCCTGCGGTGGTAGCCATGAAGCCACAGCAGAAGGAACTCTGGCGGGTTCTGAACGCCTCCGCGGATACGATCATCGATTTACAGCTGCAGTATGACCACGTGCCCCAGCCTCTCACTGTAGTGGCGCTCGACGGGGTGCCGACCGGGTCGCAGGATGGGTTGCGTATGGGCCATCCGGTGGTCACGAAGGATATATTGCTGCCTCCGGCCTCG
Organism: uncultured Acidobacteriaceae bacterium; assembly: GCA_963785315.1. GTDB lineage: Bacteria > Acidobacteriota > Terriglobia > Terriglobales > Acidobacteriaceae > PALSA-350. The sequence goes on from CAWAUX010000010.1 coordinate 189,857, forward strand.
CGGGCGGAGTTCATCGTTACCGGGCCGTCCTTGAAGGTCAAGAGCGCGGTACTGTCTACGCTGAATGTAGATACCGGTCCCGACGGTGACAATGATCCAACGCGCCCGATCCTGGCAATCAAGGCGAGCAACGGAGCGGCCGAGCCGGCGCTGCGGATCGCGAACACCTCATCGCTCCCGCCTTCCGAGCGCTTCTTTGGGCTTGGCAATATGCGGCCGACGGCCCACCGCAAGCTCTATTTCTCTGAGGTTCTGAGCGACCCGAGTGATCCTAACAGTCCTACGAACTTCTTCATTACGGTGGATGGACAGACACCCGTTCTTTTCGACCCATCCAATCCTCCGGCAATCATCACCACGCAAGGCGCTGTCGAAGACTGGACGATAGAAAACCGGGCCCTGGAAATCCACGAATTTCATATGCACCAGATCCACTTCCTGGTTCTGGAACAAAATGGCAGATCGGTGGACTCGGGGCAGTATTTAGATACAGTGCAGGTTCCGTATTGGAGTGGAACCGGTCCTTATCCCAGCGTCAAAGTTCGTATGGACTTCCGCGGGCCGGTGGTTGGGGACTTCGTTTACCACTGCCACATTCTCGGGCATGAGGATTCTGGAATGATGGCCATCATTCGAGTACTCCCGGCAAAGTAGATGTTCGTCGTAGTTTCCCAAACGAGAAAAATGCCAAGGAGCGAAGTTTGCTCCTTGGCATTATCTTTCTGGTTATAGTCCGGTATTAAATGCGCAGTCTGGCTTGCCGGCTTAGTCGTCCAATCCCGTACCGTAATCGCGAAGTCCGAAGCGCACCTGAACGATGAGCCGGTCAACGCTCTCGGGATCCAGGCCTTTATGGAAACCGAAGATGTCTTCTGCAAATCCAGAGCCAGCAGGTCCACATAAGAGCACCTGATTCTCAGGCCCATAGGCTTGGTCGATTTCCGCGTCCGTGCGTCCCTTATACATGGAAACCAGATGTCTCCACGACTTCTTTAGATGAGTTCCGCGCACGTAGACATGGGGTCCAGCTGCTCGGCCCACGTCGGTCAGATAGAAGAAGAATGCAATGCCGCGATATCCATCAATATCGTAATGAAAACTCTGGCCTGCTTCTTTCTTTTGTTCGATGTCGGCCTCACCGGCCAGGCTCCACCACATGCGGGCCCCGATTAAAACGGGTTCGGTCTTGAGATACTTGCGGGCGATAGCGAGTAGCTGCGCATCGGACGCGAGACCCCGGAGAGCGTGAGAGGCATTTAGCGCATGGTTATATCTGCCCAGTCTGAACCGCCGCCCAGCCTGACGTTGGGCCTCGTGCCGGTCGCTATAGTGGAAAGGAAATTCATCCTTCCCATCGCCGTAACAGGTCGCCAGCGAAGAAAAAGTCAGCAGCTGTTCTACGACGTCCTGGCGTAGATTTAGGCCGGGATAGTAGCCATCCTGGCAAATCTTGCGAACCACGTCATCCACATCCGCAGTGGTCACGAGACTCGTACCTAACGCTAACGCCGGGGCAATTGTCCTCTGGCTATATCGCCAGACCATCAGTGAACGGACCGCACGAAAGCGGCCGAAGATGTACATCACAAGGTGTCGCGAGCCATGATCCAGATAGCGGCGTGATCGGCGGTAGTACGTTGGTAGCGCGAGTAGATCCACGGTGGTCCCAACCTCCCAAATCACCGCGATTGTTCCATTTCGCAAATCCCGGCCAGCGGAATGAACGAACGGGTCAAGTTAGGGGGTTCGCAGTTGTGGAAAGCATAAATCAAGCGCTTGCCACTATCTACTGTTACCAGCCCCTGTATGAATCGATAGTCATCATGGCCCAGGTAACCGCTAGATAGTACCTCTAAGCAGTGACAAAGTACAAGAGGTAACTCCTTTAAAGTTGCTGTTGCTGGGTTAAGTCTGGGTAAATGCAGGACGGGGCGAAGACCAGGAGGTAACTTCACCAACCCTGTTGGCCATCGTAAGTTGAGGCGTTTGTACGATATCTGCGTAACCCGCTGCCTTGGCGGCAGGTTCCGCTACGTTATTGGGAAGACAACAGCGCCGCCCCAGGGAGCGGCGCGAAAGTCTGTCTTGGCTGCATCCTGCCGATCTACGCGACGGCAAGTTTTGCAACCACGCCCGTCAGGCCCCCACGAGGTGGACCAGCCGCTCGCTACGCGGCTTCTGCCGCCTTCTGCCCTGCGCTCTAACGCCCATCAGCGTGTTGAGGCATTCGGCCACGTAATCCACCTCAGCGTGAGTCATGGTATCGAACAGAGGAAGACTGATCATCCTTGCGGAAACATCGTCGCAGACCGATAGGGGGCCGGCCACGCAGGTTTTTTGGAAGTACGGCTGCTCCATCAAGTGCGGGCTGAAGTAGGCTCCGGTCGTGATCCCCTGGGCGGTTAGCTGGGCACGGATCGCCGCCTTCTCTGTTTTCAATGCAGAGGGTAATAGGGCGGGCACAAACTGATGCGCCTGCGTTCCTGGCGCTCTCAATTGAAGCTGCAATTCCGGCAGCGCATTGCGATAGCGATCGAGCAGCGCAGCCCGATGAGCCAAAATGCTGTCGTAATCAGCCAGCCGTAAGCGGCCGAGCAACGCGGTCACTTCGCTGACTTTGGCGTTCAAGCCAGGCATGGTAGCCGTGCGTGGCTCCCCAAAGCCAAAGCTGCTCATAGTGCGAAGCCGGGCGATGCGATCCGGATCCGCGCTGTACATCATTCCAGCCTCTCCGACAGCAAACGACTTGGTGGCGTGCATGGAAAAGACCACGCTTCCAGCAAAGCCAGTCCCGAATCCGCGTCCGTGCTCGTCAAACGTACCCAGCGAGGCTGCGCCATCTACCACAACGGGCACGCCGAGCTGAGCCGCGAGTTTGGTGTAGTGGGTCAAATCAATTGGGTAACCGAAGGTCGCGTAGGGCATGACCACAGCGATCTGGCCGGCATAGCGGGAAAGCATTTCCGCTTCCGCCCCAGGATCGGCCGCCCAGGTGGCCGGATCGATGTCGCAGAGTAGCGGCGTCAGTCCGCACCAAAGGGCGGCGTGCGCCGCAGCCGCGAAGGTGAAGCTTGGCATCAGGGCAAACTTGCCCGAAGGCTGCTCACCGACCGCATCCTTGATGGCCAGCATGAGGCCGATGGTGGCATTGCAAACCGTCACGCAAGCGCCTTCTCCGCCAAAGAAACGGGCCATCATCTCCTGCTCAAAGAGCGTATTGACGGGGCCGAAATTGCTGAAAATGCCGCTTTCTTCAAGCGCTTTCAACTCCGCAAGTGCATGCGAAAGCTGCGGTGGTGCAGGACGAACCAACGGGATGTTCATACCTCGAGCTCCTGGGTAGCGTGAATTTGGTCCAAACCCGCAAGCGCGGGCGGTTCGAATGAGTAGTGTTCTGCCAGGCCGGGAGACAAAATGGCATCGGCAATCATCGCGCCGACATCGTTCTGCCACAGCCAGAGGCCATTTGCCTGGCCCCTGAAGCTCTTCTCCCCGCCCAGCTTTCCGTAGGGGACAAAGCCGGCGGCCAAGCCGATAGCAAACAAGTGAGGCAGCGGGTTGCCACCGGCGTCCATCACCCGGCAGTAGTTGTCCACCAGCCGCGCCTGCGGACTTGTTTCAGAATGCAGGGTCACTGCTCTTCCCTCCTGGTCGAAGACGGGCAGAGCACGAGGCCGATAACCCAACGCAGCGATCACCAGATCCGCGTTGTCAAGCAGTTCCAGGGAAGCCACATCATCGACACCGAGGCGATGCAACTGCAAGCGAGGCTCAGCCGGACGCCCTCCGATGCCACGCGCACGCATGATCAATTCACGCGAGTCCAGGCGGAAGCCGCTCAGACGGAAGACACGGCCACTGACCGGACAGATGTCATCGGGGCCGAACTCCGTGTATCCCTCGGCCAGAGCCGCCTCCACGCTGGGATAGAAAATACGCAGCTCACGCCGGTGCAGGATGGTCAGCCCGCCGGGACCGAAGGTGACCTCGGGCATACGATTCAACATGGCGTAGGCAATCGCCGCCGCGCTGGTGGAACCGCCGATGATGGCAACCCGTGGCGGCCGGCCAAGACCGGCGAGACGGGAAGCCATCGCGGCAAAACCTGTGGTACTTACCACTTCGCCTGATTGCAACAGCCGTGGGCCACAGCGCTCGACGAGGTTGACGCCGGCGACTCTCTCGCGGCGCAGGCGTTCGATCGGCTGGGAGGCACCAGTGGCCAGGACTACATTGCGGGAATCGATGGTGCGCTCGCGTCCGGTCTCAATTTCTCTAATCAACGTGAGCCAACCGGTTCGGGTACGCTGCGTCGAAACTGCCTGGTATCCCTTAAGCACACGGCCCTTGGGCGAGGTTTCAATCACCTCGTTTAGCGCTTCACCGACCAGACCCAGAAACTCGCCTGCACGGCGCAGGGGTACGGTGCCCTCTCCTAATTCCACGAACTCTTTGGTGAGGGGATGATTTCGTAGCTCCGCGAGCTCGCCATCGGGAGGTCCGGCAAGACAGTCGGCAAAGGTGAAAGCGGTGCTGTCGGAGTTGATAGCCCAGCGGCCGATGGTCCCTTCCCCAACGGAACTCGACTGCTCCACCACGGTGACGCCCTCTTCTAATACGTCAGCGAGACGTCCACGTCGATGCGCCGCGAGCAGAGGCGCCAGTCCAGCTGGGCCTCCACCGATAATGACCACGCCTGTGCGACCAAAACTCAAAGTCACCTGCTTCGGCGCGGCCCAAATGGCAGGCGACGCCATCAAGATTTAGGGGGGATAGATAGACCGGCTCCCATGGGTGATGGGTTTTTGCGCCGCTACTTATGAAAGGAGGATACATGGCGATGGTGGCTTTGTTACTCAATCCTGAGTAACCTCGGGGTTGTATGTGGTACCCAAGCGATACCAGGTGGGACTTGACAAGGCTCTCCGAAATTGTTCCGACTCTGTAGTTGTTCGGCTAAGCGGTTTTATTTGGGGAAATTAACCCCAAAGAGGACAAACGAAGTTACTTTTGGTACGGGCTTGTAGCTACTGGACAGCTTACGGCGTCGTTGGCCTGAACGCACCGTCTACGGTTGGAGTGTCCTCCCCGCGATGGCCTTCCACTGGTCGGACAGCTGCGGTGAGAGCTAATCCATCTGAACACCGCAGCGGATTCCGCAAATGTCGAAACCGGCGTGCGTAGCCAGCAGCAGTCCTAACATCAGCCAAGAAGTGATGGGGCGAAACATAATTTCACATTGCTCCGGAGGCTGATTCCGGCAGAAACCTCGGCGCTCGAATTCATTCTGTTGCAGAACCTCATAGCGGACGGGATGCCGCGTCCGTGAGGAGGCGGTCGATCTCGGCGCTCCATTCGGCGATCCAGCCGTGCTTGGTGGTGTCATCGAGCCAGGAGGCGCGAAGGCCGTTGAGAGCCACTTCCGCCAATTGCTTCGGGGTGCAGCCCATATGCCGGGCGACCAGCAAATATTCGCGATTGAGGTCGGTGCGGAAGAGAGCAGGGTCGTCGGTATTGATCACCAGGTTGAGGCCGGCCTCAAACATGCGGTGGATAGCATGGCCGGGCGAAGCCAGATCGCGGAACGTCGTAGTGTAGGTGGTCGTGGTGGGGCAGACGGTGAAGAAGACTCCACGCTCGCGGCATGCTGCTACCAGGGCTGGATCGTCAACCACATGGTAGCCGTGATCGATGCGATCGCAGGCCAGCACATCAAGGGAAGCGCCGACGTGCTCAGAGGGGCCATTCTCACCCGCATGGGCGGTCACGCGCAGTCCCCTATTCCTGGCCCGCTGATAAACATCCGCATACAGAGCGGGCGGATGGCCGACCTCGTTGTAATCAAGTCCGATGCCGATGACTTCCGGTCGCCGGTGCGCCAGCACGAGATCGAGGAATTGCATGCTGATTTCCGGGCCCAGCTCGCGGTTCAGAGCCGGGATCAACCGTGACTGCACGCCATGGTCGTGGGCGGCATCGCGCATCGCGGCGACGATACCGTCAAGCATAGTGGCGTAAGCCACATCCTGGTGAGCCTGCGGGCTGAAGAAGAATTCGACGTAGCGCGCGCCATTGCCGGCACAACGCGTAAGCATCTCGTAAGTCACGCGATGGAAGTCGTCGGCATCGACGATCGACTTGCAGATGACGTCGTAGGCTCTGAGAAACGCTTCCAGATCCGGGAAGTCGAAGAGCTTCGAGGCATCTTCATCTACGCGCGCTGCCAGACCGTGTTTCCTCGCCAACTCGATCGCCGTGGGTGCGGCAACCGCTCCTTCGAGATGCAAATGCAGCTCGGCTTTAGGCAGTGATCTAACAAAGTTCTCGATATCCACGGTGATCCTGGTCCTCAGCGTGTGTTCCCCGGTTACAATTTCACCCTGCGGTGGTGCTGATAATACCAGCCCTGCGCAGAAGTTGGAGGGGATGGATGATGACTGAGCTTCCGGTGATCGATGTTTCGGGCCTGGCTTCCGGCGAGCTCTCCACCCGGGCGCGTGTGGCCGCCGAGCTGGGCCATGCCTGCCGGGAGATCGGCTTCTTCTATGTGGTGAATCATGGCATCGCCGAGACCACGCGCGCAGCCATGTTTGCCGCGGCGCGTGCATTCTTTGCCCTGCCGCTGGCGGCCAAGGAGGAATATTCGATCAAGCGCTCGCCGCATAACCGCGGCTATGTCGCGCTCGAGGGGGAACGTCTGGATGAGGCCGCCGCCCGGGCCGACTACAAGGAGGCTTTCAATATCGGGCTGGAGCTGGATGCCGGCCACCCCGACGTGATGGCGGGTAAGCCGTTTCGTGGCGTCAACCTGTGGCCCGCACTTCCTGATTGGCGAGAGACGGTGCTCGCCTATTACGATGCTTGTTGGGCGCTCGGCCGCCGGCTTCACCACGGATTCGCGCTCGATCTGGGCATTGCGGAGGACTTCTTCGAAGACAAACTCGACGCGCCTTTGGCGGTGCTGCGCATGCTGCACTACCCACCGCAGCCGCAGAGCCAGGATCGGGCTCCTGACAGCGGGGCCGGCATGCACACCGACTACGGCAACCTCACCATTCTAGCCACGGATGGGATCGCGGGGCTCCAGGTTCGCACGCGCAGCGGCGCGTGGCTCGATGCACCCCACATTGCGGGTGCATTCGTTTGCAATATCGGTGACTGCTTAATGCGCTGGACCAATGATGTTTATATTTCAACACCACACCGGGTCGCGATCCCGGTCCAGGACCGGTATTCGCTGGCGTTCTTTCTGGATCCTAATCCTGATGCCCGCGTGGAAGTGCTGCGAGGTTGCGTCGCACCCGGCGCCGTGTCGAAGTATCAGCCGACGACCGGGGCGGATTATCTGCGCGAACGGCTGACGGCCACGTATGACCATCTGAAGACCGTTCGCTGAGTTCTGTTAGGTTACTGCCCCCTGCCAGATTAAATTCTCACGCAATTTGTCATCCCGAGGAGCTGACTTGCCTGGGGCAAGTTAGGGAGGAATGACCAGTTCGCTTCACCGGTAACGAAGGATGGGTGCCCCATTCAAGCCCGGTTTTGGCTTGAGTGGGATACCCCAGCACTCGACGCGCCCTTTTTGTCATTAGGAGCGCAGCCGAGCGACTGCGGTGCGCCCCGGCTCCTTAACAAAGGTCTGCGTTTCGCCACCCTCTTAATGCGCTTGAAAACTGGAAGAGAATCACGGAGGGTGCCCCAATCACGGTCTTTCCTGTAGGCTGTCTTTTCGACCTATGCGAATTTCCCTGGCGTCTTCCACTGTCGTTTTCCTCGCGGGCTCGCTCGCACTCGCACAAGCACCCTCCTCCACCCAGACTTCCCTTGCGCTCATGCCCGTGCCCAGCTCGATCACGCGCGGCGAGGGCACATTTACGGTGACGCCCGCCGGAGGCGGCCCTTCCACGTTCACCTACAACTATGGGCAGACACATGATGCGCGGCTCGAGGCTGCCGTCCGAAGGGACCTGATCCGGCTTGGCCGCACCTGCGGCGGAGAAGTGTTGCGCTCCACCATCGATCATCCCTCACCTGCACGGGCTTCGCTACTCATCAACGTAGCCGGGCCCGGTGAGGCAGTGCAGACGATTGACGAAGATGAGAGCTACCAACTCCGCGTCACGCCGCAAGGAGCTACGCTCACCGCGGCAAACGACCTCGGCGCTATGCACGGGCTCGAGACCCTGTTGCAGCTCGCTACCATGGAGCACGGCGCGTGCGTGTTGCCGGCCGTGACCATCAACGATGTGCCGCGCTTCCGCTGGCGCGGCTTCATGCTCGATGTGAGCCGCCATTTTGAACCCGTTGGCGCAGTAGAACGCACGCTGGATGGCATGGCCGCCGCCAAGCTCAATGTCTTTCACTGGCACCTCAGCGACGATCAGGGCTTCCGCGCCGAAAGCAAAAAATTTCCTAAGCTGACCGAGGTCGCGTCGGAGGGCGAATACTACACCCAGGACCAACTGCGCGAAGTGGTCGCCTATGCGCGGGCTCGCGGCATCCGCGTGGTACCGGAATTCGATATGCCCGGCCATGGCTCCAGCTGGATCCTGGCTTATCCCGAACTGGCGCCCGCGACGGGCATCAAAACACTGCCCGTGGTCTACGGCATGCCCACAGCCGTGCTCGATCCAACCCGCAAAAGCACGTACAAGTTCATCGATACTTTGGTGGACGAGATGGGTCAGATCTTCCCGGATGCTTACTTCCACATCGGCGGGGATGAGGTGAATGGGAAGGCGTGGCTCAACGATCCGCAGATCGCCGCTTTTATGAAGAAAAAGGGTTATACCAAGGCGGATGAACTGCAGGCCTCATTCAACCAGCAATTGGAACAGATCCTCAAGAAGCACAACAAAAAGATGATCGGGTGGGATGAGATTCTCGATCCTGCTTTGCCCAAAACGATTCTCATCCAGAGCTGGCGGGGAGAGGCTTCGCTGGCCGAGGGCGCTCGACAGGGATATCAGGGTATCCTCTCCGCCCCGTACTATCTCGATGGGCAGAAGACTTCTGCCCAGATGTATCTTGCTGACCCGATCCCCGCAGACACCACGCTGACAGCTAAGCAGCAAAAGCTGATCCTGGGCGGGGAGGTGTGCATGTGGGCCGAGCAGCTGAATACGGAAACCCTGGACTCGCGGGTGTGGCCGCGCACCATGGCGGTTGCCGAACGTTTCTGGTCTCCGCAGGGCGAGCGCGATGTTTCGGATATGTATCGCCGTCTGCGCATCAACTCGCTCAAGCTGGAAGATGTAGGACTGCGGCACATCAGCGGTCCTGAGACGGTGCGCCGGAATCTTCTGCTGGAGCGTGACCCTGAGGCACTCGATGTTCTGGCCTCCGTGCTGGAGCCGGTCGATTTCCATGAGCGCTCGGGGTTGCAGCACACCAATGGGTGGACAGCACTCGATCGGCTGGTGGATGCCGTGGTCGCCGACCCGCCGTCGCGGCAGCAGGTCGCCGGAGAGGTGGATGCCATCGCGGGTCAGGTGACGGTGCCGCCACCCTCTGATCCAAAGCTGCAGGTCGACCGCAGCGGTGATGTGCCGCAGGGCCCAGTTCCCTCCCCTGAGGATGCGTTTCGCGGGCTACGCTTGCGGTTCCTTTCCTGGCAGGCAGCGGAGACGCGCCTGCTGGAACACGTGCAACAGACCCCGAGACTCAGCGATGCCGCCGTGCGCGCCGAACAACTGGGCGATTTGGCCGCGGTCGGCCTTTCGTCGTTGGCCTATTTAGAAAGCCACACTGCGCCTCCGGCTGGATGGCAGGCGCAGCAGATGAGTGTCCTGGATGCGGCTGCGCAGCCTTCTGCACTGGTGCGGTTTACGGTGCTCTACTCCATGCGCAAGCTGGTGTTGGCCGCGGCGCAGGCAGAACCGGCACACGCGCCATAGGACACTCGTGGCAGCTGGGCGACGTGAGAGGCGGGGTTGTGGTAGAAGCAAATTGACAGATTGTTTGCCCGTCTCTACGTTTAAACCCATGGAAATACAGCTCACACCCGCTCAGGAAGCTTTTCTTCGCCAGGCTATCGAAAGCGGAAGGATCCATCATGCCGAGGAAGCAGTACAGCAGGCCCTTGCGCTATGGGAGGCGCGCGAGCGTGGCCGGATCGAGGTTTTGTCCGCGCTGGATGAGGCGGAAGCTGATCTACAAACGGGAAACTTCTCAGACTACTACGATGAATCCCTGCCCACATTAGGGGAAGAGCTGAAGCGCGAAGCGCGATCGTCTCTCAAGAGTAGCTCTAAGGGATGACATACCGCCTTAGCGGTCGAGCGCGCCGTGACCTAATGAAATCTGGCGCTACATCGCTAACGACAACGAATCTGCAGCTGACCGCTTCATCAATCTCATCACACAGCGATTTGAGCTTTTGGGTGAGAACCCATATGCCGGAAGAAGCCGGGACGAGCTTCGGCCCGGCTATCGCAGCTTTCCCGTAGGACAATACTTAGTGCTTTATCGACTATCGGAATCGCGCGTTGAAATCATGCATGTATTGCACGGAAAACGCTACATCGAGACCTTGTTTGAGAGCTAAGCGCGATATGGTCGTAATAAGTGATCCAAAGTGCGGTTGGCGAAGGCGGCATGTTCCATATCGGAGCTCCGGGTGTGTTGGGCATCGACACTTGGACTCATCCTGGGCCTGGTCTTGTGTGCAGGAGCATTGCGCGCTTTGCGCAGCGAACTCTATGGAGTAAGCGTCTACGATGCGCCCACGATGCTCATCGTCCTGTGGACGCTGGAAGCGGTAACGCTGGTTGCTACCACGGTGCCAGCTCTGTGGATCGCAGACATCGATCCCGCCAGGACGCTGCGCGACGAATAAGTCAAAAACACTACTAAAGTCACATCTTGTAGCGCCGATGATAAGCGTGGGGACAAGAGGCTAAAAGCCAGGTCACCCGCGATTGCGATTCAGTGCCTACTCGGCAGGTCCGTTTTGAAACTGCTCAACCGTCCTACTCCGGGAGGCGTCGTATCCCGGCCTGCTGCCTCTGGAGGCGGCGCACTATGACTCAGCGGTACAAAGTAACGCTTGCCCTGTTAGGGGCTCTGCTTTCTGTCTTCGGTTCGAGTACTGCCACTGCTGCCGCCCCTCCCCCGAAGGTGGTCTTCCTCGGAGACTACCTTACCTATAACTGGACCAGTGGATTTGCCGCCAACAAGAATTGGATCAATGAGTCACGGCCGGGAATGAATTACCCGGGGGAGCTGTCGGCGGATGCGGCAGCACGGTTTCAGGCCGATGTAGTGAACCTCCATCCGGCTATCGTGCACATCCTGGTTGGGGCTGTGGATGCGGCCATCGCAGACGATGAGAGCGCGCCCATCGTGGTGGCGAACTTTATCGCCAATATCAAGAACATGGTAGCGCAGGCGAAGGCGGCCGATATCAAGGTGATCCTGGCGACTACCCCTGCGGGCGCCCCGAACAATTTCGGGATCACCCAGATGAACGTTTTCCTGGAGAATTACGGGGCGACAAACGGCATTCCGGTGATCAACTACGGCGACATGCTGTGCGGTTGTGTCAGCTCGGTCGGCGGCTCCGGCATAGGAAACATCTACGTTCCGGAGCCGACGGGCGATAAGTCCGACGCTGCGGAGTATGTGGGCCCGACACCCCTGATGGGCCCGTCGCAAATCCCCACGGCTGCTGGATACGCCAGGATGACCGCGATGGCGGAAGCCAGCATAGCCTCGCTCACCGGTGCAAAGCTAAGCTCCGGTTGGTTGGGTAATGTAGAACCGGCGGATGCCGACATCGGAGTAAGTTACAACACGGCTGGTGTCAACCGGGTATTCACCAGCGCTACTCTCCAGTTCACGCCCACGGGCGTGTACGGCGGCGGTGTCACGAGAGCCTTGTATAACACCAATTCTGCCGGTTCCAGCGGAACCTGGACCTCGAGCGATCCTTATGTCATGTACGTAAGCCAGACGGGATTGGCGTGGGCTATGTCGGCAGGGACGGCCACGATCAAGTACGTCTCCCCTTCCGGCGTTCGCTTCTCGGAATGGATCATGACCGTGGTTGAAGGCGAGTAAGTGACACGCGGACCACGGAGAACCAAGTTGCGGCAACCAACGACAACCGTATGTTTTTCGTCAAAACTCCCACAGAATCGTCATCCTGAGAGGCTGTGACTTTTTTGGATTGCTTCCTCGTCAACAACCGCTGTGGTATCCCACTCAAGCCAAGACCGGGCTTGAATGGGGCACCCAGCGGTTGGCATGCTGCTTTCCTAATTTTCTACGCTGCCGGCGCCGGACGCTCGATATCCTCTGCAGACGTTTCGGAGGCAGCCGGCTTGGTTTGCACAGGAAAGAGAAATTGCAATGGTGACGAGATCATTTGCTTGAACACATGGCGCAGGATCGATGCCCGCTCCTTGTGGCCCACATCGTAGGCGCGGAGGGCAACGAAGGAAGCAATGGCAAAGCTGACACCCAGGTTCAGCACGAACATGATCGCGATGCCGACCATCGCAGAGTACAGCCATACCTGCCTGAACGCGGACGGGCCAAAGCGGGCAGCCGCAAAGGCGAACATGCCGGTGTTGAGGGTAACGTGACGAACATCCAGGGGCAGGCCAAAGAACTCAAAAAAGACCGGCGTAAACCCCATCAGATAACCGAGCGAGATGCTGGTGCTCCAGGAGCTGGTGTTGCGGTCAACCCAGTCGGCAAGCCTCTGCATTCTGCGGACGCCCAGGGTGTGGCCGAGCCGGTGCTGCGCAATGGACGCGGGAATGCGATGGTAGACGGCAAAGTTCTCGCACCACCCTCCAATGAGCCCGGCAAGCCACAGCAAAACGCCGGTGAGCGCAGCGTCGATGGCGGTTGCCGAGGCCAGAGGACGCAGTGATAGATAGACCTTTTGCGCCTGCTCGGCGGGCACATAGGACGTGTGGAAATTTCTGAGCCAAAGAAGATTGAAGATCACAGCGCCAGTGCTCACCGCCAGAATATTGCCCAGGGCCGCGGCCAACTGGGTGCGGCTGATGGATGCGCCGTATTGGGTGATCTGGTCGCGGCGGGAATCGCCACGGTTGCGGCGGATAATGTCCGCCAACCTCGCTCCGGTCAGGGCAGGCTGTTTAGTGGCCAGGGCAAGACCGAAGATCTGCATTAGCAAGAAGCTGATGGCGTAGTTGGTGCCGATCAGCAGCGCTTCCATAAAGGGCGCCCAGTGCACGCCAATGATATGAAGTTTGATGGCCGCGGTAAAGACAGTGAGAAATCCGCCACCGATGGCGGCGCCCCACATCTGCCAGTATTCCCTGCGGCTGTGAGCGATATAGTGTTCGCCACCGTGGCCGGTACGTTCCACCGTTTTGCGCGCCAGCAGGTTGAAGTTCTGCCGGATGAGCGAGGAGACGCGCATATCCTCGAGCAAGCCGCTTAACAGCGTATTCATCAGCAGACGCACCGCAGCCGAAAGCCTGGCGGCCGGCTCTACCAGGGTGGCGGCTAGCATTTCCATGCGGTCCAACGCCGCGTCCATGGCGCCCAGATCGAAGACCAGCGGAGAATTCACGCCGGTGTCTTCCATGTTGATGCGCACAATCGCGAGCTCTCCCCTGCAGGCGTAGACGGCGTTGAGCCATTTCTCCCTGCACTCATCCGGGCAGTCATCCGAAGCCGTGGAGTGTTCGCACTCGATGAATTTTTCGGTCGCAAAGACCAGTGCATAGGGAGGAGATTGCTCCACCGAACGATCGTCGCTGCGCTGGCGGACGGCACGGCTGGTGCCACGCGCAGAGACACGCGCGGCCAATAAGCGGAGTGCTTCGTGGAGGTCCTCGTGTACATGGGGATAGGCGGCGAAGCCTTCCACCCCCCAGAGGTTCGCAACCAGCCGGGCATGGAGCGCGGCATCCATTTCCAGAAAGCGCTGGACCGCGCGGGACGAGCGAAAGACCCCGGCGAAGAGTCGACCGGTGTCGTCGTCCTTGCGCGGCGGAGGCAGCCAGCGCTGGAAAAGGCGGCCGGTTATTTCCCGGAACAGTGCATGCTGCGCGGGAATGCCTGCTTCCGCGAAGAAGGAGACAGAATCCAGGGAGCCCAGCATCGACTTCCATCCCTGTTGAAAGCGGGAGCGTAAGTCGTGGTCTTGCTCCAGCATGCCTAACCAGCCAGCCAGGCGGGATTGGTAGGCGCGCTCCGAGCGCTGCTGCCAGATACCGGAAAAAAGCTCGATCAGGCAATCAGTTTGGCTGACCAGGGTGGTCGCAGCGCAGAAGGCCTCCGTCTGTCCGCGCAAGGCTGCCGTCGTCCGGGGGGACGCTTGGGTCTCCGGCTGCCAGAGACTTCGAAGATCGGAGATGAGGGCCATCTGCCCTTAAATCATAGCTTGAACTTCGCCGGTTCTCACGCAGGGATTCATAAGGCTTTAGCATTTCGATCGCTAAAGCTTGTGATCAAAGTCGAGACGCTTGCCTTAGGTCACAACAGTTCTCGAAGCTGCTCTTCGGTTGGTGATTGCTTCATCGTCAACAACCGCTGGGTGCCCCATTCAAGCCCGGTTTTGGCTTGAGTGGGATACCACAGCACTCGACTCACCTTGTTTTGTCATCCTCGACCGGAGCGAAGCGGAGTGGGGGGACCTGCAGTTTCACTTTCCGCATAAGCAAATGTGCCGTGGGCGAGTCGCCTCCGGATTCAGTTTCTCCATCAAGCCAAACTGCAGGTCCCTCCCCTGCGCTGCGCTCCAGTCGAGATGACAAAAGTGGAGGGTGGTGGCACACCTTGGCATGGGTCGGGTGGGATGGACAGAGTCAGCACAACAGCAACTAACCCGCTTTCCTTTGCATGCTCGCGAAACCCTGCGCCAGGAATATCGTCGAAATCCTCGTCTAACGGCACTCCTTACTGTAAACACGAGTCTCAATCAACCCTGAGTCTGTGCCGGTGGCTCGAACTGCGCCCCGTCGCTGGTCCCTGTGGAACTAGGGCTTCACCACCGTTCCGTCGATGGTGCGGTCGGTTGGATAGGCTCCGCCGCCCTTGATGGGGCCGAGCGGATTCTTGGCCGCCAACTCCTCATTGATGTCCAAACCGAGACCCGGTTTGCCGCTGCCGTAGAGATAGCCTCTGCGGATCTCTCCCATCCCGGGGAACATTTCGTGCACGATGGGAGGAAAGTGGTTCTCTTCCTGGATCCCGAAGGCGGTGCTGGAAATGTCGACATGGTAGCTGGCTATCTGGTTCACGGGGTCGTTTTCGCCGCCTTCCTGGAAGGCCGTCCTGACGCCAAAAATTTCGCATAGCGTGGTGAGCTTCTTGATGGGGGTGATGCCGCCCGTCGCCGCCACGCGGCAGCGAATAAAGTCGATGAGGCGGTCGGTGACTAGCGGTACAACCTCAAAAGGATGGGAAAAAACTTCACCCACTGCTTGAGGAGTGGTACATATCTCACGGATGTTGCGGTAGTAAGCAACCTGTTCCGGGGGAAGGATATCTTCGACGTAGAACATCTGGTAAGGCTGCAGCCGCCGCGCCAACTCTACCGCGTTCATCCCGCTTAAGTGCGAGTGCACGTCGTGGATCAGCTTGGGACCGAAACCTGCCTTGTCACGCAGGTACTCGAAAAGAGGAGGAATCGTGTCGACCAGCTGCTGCTCATCAAATGCGACGCCCTGGTAGCCACCCTCCGGGCGGTTGCCCTCGCCCGCCGGAGTGAATCCGCCTCCACCGTAGCCGCCAAGTTGAATCCGCACATGGGTGAATCCATTGGCCAGTGACTTCTGCAGCGTGTCGAGACATTCTTCTTTGGTCTTGCCTCCTTGATGGTCGTAGACGGGGACGCCATCGCGTGCCTTGCCACCCAGCATTTCGTACACCGGCATGTTGGCCCGCTTGCCCTTGATGTCCCACAAGGCCATGTCCATGGCCGAGAGCACGTTGTTGTTCACCGGGCCGTTGCGCCAGTAGGTGCGCATCTGCGCCGACTGCCACAGGTCTTCGATCCGGTCCGGATCCTTGCCGATCAGCCACGGCTTCAGGTGGTCTTCGAGCGCCGCCACCACGGCCATGGTCTCGTAGTTATTGTTGGCCGAGCCAATGCCATAAAGACCAGGTTCACTGGTGATGATCTTGAGGAAGATCCATCGATAATGGCTTCCCCCGTTGGTGGTGATGACCTTGACATCCTTGATGGTCAGCGGTGGCAGACCGTTGGTGTTCTTGGCGATCTGCTGCGCGCGGGCGACAGAAATAAGAGGAAGCGAGACAATAGCCGATTGGATCAGTTCTCTACGATTCATCGTTCTCTTTCGTATACCGAGGGTCTAGTAAACCAACCGCAGCGCAAATTGGAATATGCGCGGCTGGTTGGTCTGGCCGCTCACCACACCGTAGGAAGCATTGGTATCGCTGCAGCAGACGGTGTTGGGATAGGCGAACTGAACACGATTAAAGAGGTTAAAAACCTCCGCCCGAAACTGCAAGTTAAATCGCTCGTTGATCGCCGTTCCTTTGAAAGCAGCGATATCTGAGTTTGCTACACCGCTGGCACGGAGTTGTGAGTCGACGCGGTTCTCGTTGCCAAACCCAAAGTTTGAGGGTTGGGTGAAGCAAGCGGTATTGAACCAGCCGCTAAGCCTCGCGACCGATCCACCCGGTACTCCCTTGGAGCAGTTCGGGACCACGTTCGGCCTGGGAGCTCCAGCGCCAAAGTTGGAGCTTATGTAGGTAGGCTGCGCAGTCATCACCAGGGGAAATCCACTCTGCAGGGTCGTGATTCCATCCAGGCCCCATCCGGAGACGGCTTTGTCGACGATTCCGTTGGTATGCGCCAGGTACCGCTTGCCGTTACCCACCGGCAAATCGAGTACGTAGCTCAAAACGAAGCGATGGGGAACGTTGTAACTGAGCTGCGAGTACTCAGCGCCGATATTGTCCCAATCCTGGAACTGCCCCTCTTGCACGCCGCCTTCAAGAAAGCCGGTCTGAGTATCGGCGGTGCCTATGTTCTTCGCCCAGGTGTAATCCGCCAGGAGCATGCCACCCTGGTTGAAGCGCTTTTCCACCTTCACCTGCATGGCATTGTAGGTAGAACCGGCCACGGTATTGGCGGGGTTGTTCAGGTTGTAATACTGGGGGTAAGGCCGAAGGAGTTGCCCCGCGGGAATCGTCGGACCTGAGAGGTTCCCCGAAGAGATCAACCCGTAGAACGGATTGGGCACCTGGTTCAACAGCGCCGAACCCAGGTAGAGATCGCTATCCGGGATCTGATCCAGACCGAAGCCGTTGTCATTCACGCCTGCCGGAGCCTGCTGATGAACTCCGTGGTTCGCCACGTAGGCCACATCGAGCAGGGTCTGATGCCCGAGGTCCTTCTGCACATCGAGATTCCATTGCTCCACGTAGGTCGCCGCTTCATTGGGAATGGAAGTCACCACGGATTGCCCTTGAACCACGCTGAGGTAGTTGGCGCTCCTGCCCACCGGCTGTAGAACGCCACCGGCGAACGGATTGCTGAGCGAATTGACCGGCTGGGTGCTGGTGTTGATCTGAGTGAATGCGAGGTTGAGCGGAGACTGATAGGGCTGCGCATTCTGCTGAATCGCGGCTGTCGGCGCAAAGAGAATGGCGAATCCGCTGCGGACCACTAAGCTGTCGTTCAGTCGATAAGCCAAACCTAACCGGGGCGAGAAAAGATCATAGTGAGGCAGAACATTGGTACGGTGAGGATACGCCGGAGTATCTACCAGCTCTACATTCCCGGGAAGCGACAAACCGGTTTCCGCCGCCAACGGATTTGTTTCGTTGGGCAGGAAGACCGTTTGCCGGTTATGCCGTTCCGTCCAGTATCCCGGGTACTCCCACCGTATGCCGGCGTTGACGGTCAGGCGGTTGTTAGCCTGCCATGTGTCGCCAAAGTACAGGCCACCGTAATACGCTCGTGCGGCCACCAGGTTGATGTTCTCCGTGATTGTGCTTTGTGGGAGTCCTAAGAGGTAGGAGGCGAACGGATTGCCGGTAAAGGCATTATTGAAGTTGAAGGTCTCGACATCGGCTGAATTTGTCTGGCCGTAGTTGTTGGGCACGCGCCGGAATTCCCCGCCGAAGCGCAGTGTGTGGGGCCCCATGATCTTGGTCACGCTGCCTGAGATGGCGTCGTTGTCTTCGACTGCGGTGATGTACTGGCCGCCTCCCCCGTTCCCTGAAAACCCGGAGACCTGGATATTCGGGATGACCGGATTATTCAGCTGAGCGATTTGTTCCGCCGGCCACCCTGTGAATCCGATGTCGAAGGGGATACCCGTATTTCCGCTGAGAAAGGTGTAGCGCAGGTAAGAGAGACGAAAATCCAGAACGGTGCTGGAGTTCAGTGTGTAGCTATCTCCCAGTACGGCCTGGTGCGTGGCCACCGACGTCCGCGACGGATTGTCGATGTAGCCATAAGGAAGCGCTGAGGGGCTGTAACCGGTCCAATAGGTGTAGCGGCCAAAGATGCGCTGCTTCTCGCTGGCGTTCCAATCGAGCCGAGCCACGTATTGCGAGCCGTAAGGATGGGTGGTGTAGTTGTCGGTGTAATTATTGGTGGTGCCGGGAGCGTTGGGCAAAGGCCAGTAGGCGAGTAATGCCTTGGCGGTCGGATCGATGCGACCAGCGGGGATGATGTTGCCGGCAAAGGTGCTGCCCGGAGCACTGGGGACGAAGGCACCACCGGTGTTGAATTGACCGGGGTCGGTGATGGCCGCAGAGCCGGCAAAATTCCCTGCGCGCTCCTCAGCTGTCGGCACCGTCGACGTGGCGGTGGTACCGATGGCAGCACGCACCCCTTCATAGCTGCCAAAGAAAAAGAACTTGTCCTTCTTGATCGGGCCACCCAAAGTTGCACCGAACTGATTTTGGATGAAGGCAGGCCGTGCCAAACCCGCGCGATTGGAGAAAAACGGATTAGCGTTCAGAACCGTATTGCGCAGGAAGTCATAGGCAGAACCGTGAAACGCATTGCCTCCGCTCTTGGTGGCCATGGTGATGACCCCGTCGGTGGTGCCGCCGTATTCGGGTCCGATGTTGTTTGCTTCCACGCGGAACTCCTGCACCGAATCCTGCGTGGGCACCAACGCAATCGAATTGATATAGCCGGAGTTGACCGGAGCGCCATCGATGAAGGTAGCTCCGGTGTTGGGAATTCCTCCGGAGATCTGATAGTTCCCCCAGGCGAATGTAGAGAGGCCGCTGGTCACCGGGTTGCCATTCAAGGCCTGCCCCTGGGGGACGACGCCGGGCGCGAGAGCGAGCAGGTTGTACACGTCGCGGCCGTTCAGGGGAAGCTCGGTAACCGCCCTGCCGGCGACCGCCTGGCCCACCGTGGCCTGTTGCGTTTCCAACAGTGGCGCCTGCGAGCTCACCTCGACGGTCTGGTTCACGTCGCCCAACTCGAGGGTGGCATCGACTCGCGTGGATCCCTGTACCAACACCACAACGTTGGTGCGTGTGAAGTGCTTGAACCCCGTAGCTGCCACATCGACCTTGTAATTGCCGGGGGGAAGATTCACAAATTGGTAGTCACCACTGGCGTTGGTTGTGGCTGTCCTTTTGTCCCCGGTGTCGACGTTGGTCAAGGTGACGTCCGCTCCTGGGATCACGGCGCCAGAGTTGTCGGTGATCGTTCCCACGCTCGATCCGTAGGAATTTTGCGCCTTAAGCGTCCCACATAGTAGTACGGGGAAAAACACCAACCCGGCCAGCCAGCAGATGAGTGTGCGTATGTTTTTGTTTGTTTGTGGCTGTGTGCAGTGCAATGCGTTCCTCCCAATGCCCTCGAGCGTCTCTCGAAATGGATCAAAGCGAATACTAGGGGCCAACGGCAGACACAAAAACGTCAGAAACGTGAACGCCAAGAAGGGCCAGTGCGTTAAAAGCAATCCGGCCCCAACGTTTTTGAAACGAGATAGTTACCAATTGTTTTGTGGCGCCGCGAAAACGTTAGAGCAGTGCTAACGTTGACCGTTAAGAGGTTCGAAGTTTATAAAGGTTAACCGGGAGAGCGGTGTTGGCCGGGCGAATCGATAATGCGGCGCATGATGCAGCCGTAGCGAAGGTGTCCGAGGTCGTCTCGTACGAAAAAGAGATTCGGTTACATCTGGCAGAGATCATCGCGAGCGATGCATTCCGTGGCAGCCGTCGCTGTCAGGAATTCCTGACTCACGTGGTGGAGCACGCCCTGATCGGAGACTTTGACGGAATCAAGGAGCGTATCCTTGGCATCCGTATTTTTGGGCGAGAGGCTAGCTACGACACCAACGGCGATTCGATTGTCCGCGTAACCGCGAGCGATGTACGCAAGCGCCTGCTCCGTTACTACAAGACCTCAGCTCCGTCAGCACTGCGCATTCAATTACCATCCGGCTCCTATATTCCAGAGTTTCATTACGTAGTCGACGAGTCCTCCTACTCACCCATACCCATCGCGGAGGCAAACCAGAGTGTTGCCTCTCTGCCGGCCGTATCTCCGCCCTCAGCGCCGTCGCCGGAAAATGACGAGGTTGAGGTTCCGCCTGCGCACTCACTCCCTCGCGTTGGTGCTCAGGATAGGCTATTGCGGCGAATCCTTATGAGCGGTTTGCTTTGCCTGGTATTTCTTTTCGTGGGTTGGAAATTCGGCACACTGCACGCGACGGCTACGTTCAGCCACGAGTCGCCCGTAGACGCCCGGTATGCGTTCTATGACGAATTGCTGGGCCCGATCGCGACCGACCCGCAGCAAGAGACGAAGATTGTTCTCAGTAATCCTGCGCTTTTTCTTTTTCGGGGAAGCGCCTCACCCGCTCCGCCGCCCACCGCGGATCGGGGCGAGAAGAAGATACCAGTTCCCCAGTCTCTGGCCCCTCACTTGACAGGCGGTGCGGATGACCCGAGGGCTGAGTTCCCTTACCACTATCTTGCCCTGGACACGACGGATTACACGGGCCTGGGCGAAGCTGAATCGGCCTTCCATCTTGAGAAACTGTTGACTGCCCTGCACCGCCCCGCTCAACTGACGGAAGGGCGGTTTCTTAATTGGGATCAGGCCCGCGAACAACACCTGATCCTGCTCGGAGCACGGCACATGACG
Organism: uncultured Acidobacteriaceae bacterium; assembly: GCA_963785315.1. Lineage (GTDB taxonomy): Bacteria > Acidobacteriota > Terriglobia > Terriglobales > Acidobacteriaceae > PALSA-350. The sequence continues at coordinate 210,942 of CAWAUX010000010.1, forward strand.
CCGTGGACACAGAGCAACCTGGCCAGCGCAAATTTCAAATGGGAACACAACGTCATCTACAACAGCCATCCCAAGTCTGGAGAGCAACCTGTCTACATGCAGAAGTTCGACGGCAGAGTGTTGGTGGACTACGGACTCATCTGGATGTCGCAGTCGCCCTCGGGCTCGCGCATGCTGGTGCTGGCTGGGCTTACCAGCACCGGAACAGCCGGTGTCGGCGACTTTTTAGTCGATCCGAACCAGATGAAGCCGGTCTTCGATAAACTCAAGGCCGCGTCTCCCCATGGATCCATTCCCGCGAACTGGCAAGTTCTGCTCCGAATCACCGCCCGGGATGACGTGCCGCTCAATGTATCTTTTGTGACTCTACGGGTTGCGAACCAGTAGAAGCTGCGCAAGATCGAGGCTCGAGTTACGACTGCGCTGAGGAACGCTCAAGTCGGTTTGAGGGGGAAAAAGGTGCCCTCAGCGGCTAAAGCCGTTCCTGCTTTTAAGCACTTACGTACGGGCTAAAGCCCGTACCCTTCAATAGAATGAGTTTTTCCGCAGCCTGTTCTGTCGGTTCACACCTCAGCGGAACTACCCAGGAAAAGATGAGGGCCACGACTCGATGTTGAGTCCTGGCCCTCAGTAGTGTTGGTTGCCTGTACGTCTTATTTGAACTTGGCTGCCGCAAACGATTTCCGTCGCTTATTGCTGATCAGCATCGTTTGCGGAACAACCTTTAGATTGGCTTTAACCAGAGGGCCGGCGCCGGTGCCGGTTCCAGTCAAGGTGATCAGCGGTGTACCGCTGTTATAAGCGTTGCTGATGATCTTTACCTGCCTGCTCTGAGCCCCGGAGTATTTGGACGTCGGCTCAAATTCGACCGCGAAGAGACATGAGGTCAACGAGGTATAGACATCGCCGTTGGCGCAGGTGGTGGTGGTCCCGAGACCAAATGCGGGAATTGGGTTGGGGTTGTAGTAACTATTGTTGCTGAGCGTCATTGGTTGATTGCCGATATTGGCCACGGTTGCCGTTTGGGATGCGCTGACGGAATTGTTTGCCGTGCTGGCAAAGGCAAACGTCACACTGTTGCCGTTGAGATAAACCAGGTTGTTAGCAGTACCGCCGCCCAGGTTCGCTACCACGAAACTTTGCGACCCTGCGGAACTGGCCAGCGCGCTGGGATAAGAGAGAGAAGCAGGATTGGCAATGGCCAACAGTGAACTGGTTTGATTGGTATACATCTCCGTGATCGTATTCAATCCACCGTCAAGAATGTAGAGATTGCCGGCGGCATCGAACGCTGAGGCCGGTTGGATCGGTTGGTGCTGCCAGCGCTGGTGTTCCTGGTGCCGGATTGGTAACCGAAAGCACGCTAGCCGTGCCGGCCGGAGTGATCTGCACGATCTGGCCGTCGTTGTTGCCGTCGCCTCCATCTCCGATCAACAAATCGCCGTTGATGCTATTGATCACGAGGGCCTGGGGAAACACGATCGAGACGCCATTGATGGGTATCTGAAAGGCCGAAGCATTGTAAGGCACCTCGACCACGAAACCAGGTGCGGCGCTGGTCGCGAAGTCACCATCTGTTCCTGCATCTCCGATGTACAAGTTCCCTAGCTCATCGAGCGCCAGCGAAATCGGATGCTGGAGTTGAACGCTCCCGGTTTTGAGCACGTACGGAGCAATCCCGGTTGTGGTGGGCACCACGATGACCTCGCCCAGGTTGAAGTCGGCGATGTACAAATCTCCCTCGCCGTTCACCGCGACAGCACTCGGCGCACTGAGAGCCGTGGCGCTGCCAGGGGCGCCAGTAAAGACGGGGTTCATTGGGGATCCATTCAATCCATTGGTGGAATAGACCTTGCCCGACGCCAAGTCAGCTATATAGACCTTGTTGTTAAAGCCCGAAATGGCCACTCCCTGGGGTTGGACCAATCCAAGCTGGGTCATCGATACGTCCAACGGATAAGCTATCTGCGCCGCTGCGTTGCCCAACTCATAGACCGGCGACGAATCGAGGATTGACGAACCAGAGCCCTGAACCTCGATCGCCGAGACGCGAGTACCCGGATACTGCGGTGTCGCCTCGAACGTCTGGTAGCAGGTATATGGCTCGTATGCTGTCAGGCCGGTGAGTTTACCGAACTGGCAGTTGCCAGTCTGAGCTCCGAAGCGTTGGTTTGGAACTGCGATGACGTCGCCGTTGTTGGCTGAATCGCCGGCAGTCACCGCAGTAAAGCCTGAGAAGGTAGTGGAATTGTTGAACTCAAAATTAAATACAACTCCGATGCCATTATTGCTGGAGACTTTCACTGCTCCCAGGTAGACGGGGTTGAGGAAATTCAATTGCGTGACCAGGCCAGTGTTTGGCTGGACGCCGAAAAATCCATTCGTGCCTACTTCAGCTACATAAAGATTGCCGCTTGGATCCAACGCCATGCCGCCGCCGGCTCCGAGATTCTGCGTCGGGATAATGTACGGGGTTGACTGGATGGTGGGAGAAGCGCCGGGGACCTCGATCACCTGCTCGCCATTCGGCGCGTTAAAGCCCGACAGCTGCGTAAGGATAAAAAGATCTCCTGAAGCATCGAGCGCCAGCCCCTGGGGCTGGTTGAGGGTAAAGTTCCCGGTGCGTATGGACTGCGCGGTGCCTCCGCCGGCTGCAGGCGCTACATAGACAGCTCCGTTGTTGACGCTGTTGGCAATGTAAAGATTGCCCTGCAAGTCCAGTTCCAACGCCGACGGGGTAAACGTCTGAGGCAGGCTCTTGATGGAGACTGCTACGGGTGCAGGCGTCTTGCTGGTCAAATTGATGGAGTAAATTGCTCCGCGGCCGAAGTTTTGGCTGTCTCCAACGAACAGAGTATTCGCGAACGCGGTATTGGCGCTGTTGATGGTCAGCGATATGGGATCGTTCAGCGTGTTGCCCGAGTAAATAGTCTTGACTGTACTGGTCAACACTCCGCCACTAGCCACCACTTCGAGAATCCGCGGATTTGGATTTGGGGTATCAGCGATAAAAAGGTCGCCGGCAGCGTCCACGGCGAGCCCTTGCGGCGAAAAAAGTCTTCCGGTGGGCACAACCGCTGAGCTCGAATTCCCAGGCAGATTAGGCGTGAGCATCACAATCTGATTGTTCTGTGTATCGGCAACGTATACGGTGCCATTCGGTGCGACAGCGATCCCCTGTGGGTCGTTAAAACCACTTCCGATGGTCTGCTGCGCGTCGGTCACTACTGCAGGTACCGCGGCAAAGGCATGGGAAGCACAAAGGGTTGAGATTGCGGCAAGGCAGGAGAGCCTTCGGATAGATTTTGACGACGATGCGGCCAAGGCAGCTTTCAAGGACTGCATTTAAGTTCCTCTACGATTTCTCAGGGGAGAGATTCAGCGACCACGATTGGTTCAATGACAATGCACAACAGGGCGAGGAGTTCGTGCAATGACTAGAAACTAACTCGTGCTTTCCTGGGATGCCCACTTACCGAAGTTGCATTCGGCTCCCAGGAGTGCTGGTTGCTGGTTACTCGGTGAGGTGACGAAAAAACGTCAGAGATGCATTTGCTTGGAAATCAACGTTTGTTTCGTCGCCCACGGTACCTGCGTCTAAACTTAAGATCCCGGCGATTTTGGTTGGTGGTGTAGAGAGCTGCATATTTCCAGGTGGGGTTTGCCCTGTCAGGGGAATCCTGCGGACCCGGCAGTCTAACCTGGATTTCTCACAGACCTACCCTCTTCTCTGCCGGTAACAAATTCAAGCCCGGTTTTGGCTTGAGTGGGATTCCACGGACCTCGACCGCTGACGGATGGACCTGAGGATGTTAGGGGCGGGGGGTGCCAACGGGATCTGCCTTTAAGTACGCCGCGTCATCCTTCTCCATGAAGTCCACTCCCTGGGAGCTTTCTCCGGCGGAGGCTAGGTCATCGGCGCCGGTCTCCTTAAGGATGTCCATCGCCCGGGAGACCTCTGGAGAAGAACAGCAATGCACGGAGACGAGAATCCCGCCTTCCTTGACCCTCCCCTCATAGCGTTGGGCCTCATACTCCGGAATACCCATTCCGACTAGAGCCCCCACCAGACCGCCCACAGTGCCCCCAACCCCAATACCCGCCAGCGCACTCATGATCGGGCCGGCTGCGATGAGTGGACTAACGCCTGGAATCGCCAGCGCCCCAAAACCGGCGAGCAATCCCAGGGTTCCGCCGACAAGACCCCCAACACCGGCACCAGTTGCCGTTCCTTCCGGCGCTTTTGTGCGCTTTTCCGCTGCAAAGTCGTTCGATCCCCCGATGTCGGACATGAGGACCGAAACATCTTCGTTTGAAAAGCCTCCCCGGATGAGCTGGTCCACCGCGATCTCTACGGTCGCATGGTTCGAATAGATCCCATATGCTGCTGCATTTCTGTCTGCCATTCGATCTCCTTCTCTTGCACTAGAGAGTGCGCCAGACGCTGCTCATAACGGTCATAAGAGGCCTGGAACCGCGAAGGGGTTGCTACGCTTTTTTCGTCGACGCTCTTTTGGTTACTCGCGGTTTCCTTTGTTTCCATCAAGCAGCGGCAGCTTTTTCGGCCGGAGAGGAAGGCTGTTCGGAAAGCTCTTCGAGGCTCTTCCCCTTGGTCTCTGGGAGCATGAATATGGTAACCACCAGTCCCAGGCAGCTCACAATGGCCGCAGCTCCTTCTGCAGCCGGCAAACCGCGCCAATGCATGAAGAAGGGGAAGGTAAAGACACCGACAAAGCCGCCGATTTTGCCCATGGCGGCGGCTATGCCGTGAGCCGTGGTGCGGACATTTACCGGGAAGAGCTCGGAGGGATAGACAAAGGTGGTGGCATTGGGCCCAAACTCCGTGAAGAAGTAGCTGAACCCGTAGATCAGCACAAAGGGCCAAACGAGTTTCTCTACGTTGGGAATGAGAGCGAGCAGGCCGAAGGTGACAGCCATCATGCCAAAGCCCAGGTTCTGAATGGTCTTGCGGCCAAGCCTGTCCATGGTGAGGGCGGCGACAGCATAGCCGGGCGCAGCGAAGGCGGCAAAGATACCGAGTTGGGTAAGAGTCTTTTGTAACAGCGAGTGATCGCTTCCCAAAGCGGAGAGCACAAGAGGGCTCGATACAGTGTTGCCGTAGTAAGCGAAATCCATGAGGAACCAGGCTGAGCTCGCGCCGAGGAGACGGACCAGCACGAGTTTGTTGTCGACAAGACGATGGTAGCCATCCCAAAAAGAGACGGAGTGGGTCTTGGGGTTGTAGTGGCCTGCCTTCTTGAGTTTCCCCGATTGGTCCTCTTCCTGGCCGACCGCTTTGAGGAACCGCGGCGACTCTTTCAGGTGACGTCGGGCACCGAAGACGGCCAGGGCAGGAATGGCGCCAAAGGCGACGAGAATGCGCCAGATAACGTCGTGTGAAATATGGGTTGAGAGCATGGCGGCGGCTAGCAGAGGGCCGACAATCAGGCCCGCGGCCTGCATAGCGAAGACCAGGGTGACCAGCAGGCCGCGATGAGCTTTGCCCGCGTACTCGCTCATGATGGTGGCAGAAACGGGGTAGTCACCGCCGATACCAATGCCGAGTATGAAGCGGAATCCTATGAGCCACCAGATGTTAGGCGAGAAGGCGCAGGCAATTGCTCCCGCCGCGAGAACCAGCACTTCGACCCCATAGATCCGCTTGCGGCCGACCATGTCGGCGACGCGGCCAAAGAGCAGGGCGCCAATAGCAGCGGCGAGTAGAGCGGTGGATTCGACCAGACCCTCTTCGACCTTGCCGACGTGCCACATGGGCTTGAGCAAGGCCATGACGACGCCGATGATGAAGAGATCGTAGGCGTCGGTGAAGAAGCCCATGCCCGAGATGAACATGATCTTCCAATGCTCTTTAGAGATGCCCGCGTTGTCCATCTCGGAGAAGTCGCTTTGCCTGGTCCCGCTCGATGCAGCCATGCACGTCACCTCCCTAATGTGGATGCCCAGGGGTAGCAACGCGGTGGTATGAATGCAATGTGAAAATACGAATGATGTGGCGTATGGAACCGATGAAACAAAGACCAAATAAGTGCCGGTAGCCGGGAAGGTCTATACTTCTCGGACTGGACATTCGTCCAGGGAAGGAGAGCTCTGCAATGGTCAAGCCAATTCCCGAAGGCTATAGCTCGATCACTCCGTATCTCATTTTCGAAGATGCCAACTCCGCGATTCATTTCTACGAGAAAGCATTCGGCGCACAGGAACTGTTTCGTATGCCCATGGGAAACCGCATCGGACACGCTGAGATCCAGATTGGAAACTCTCGGATCATGCTGGCCGACGAGGCTCCGCAAATGGATGCGTACGGACCCAAACACCATAACGGCTCACCTGTCAGTCTGATGCTTTACGTCGAAGACGTCGACAGTTTCTCCAAAAAGGCGATCGCAGCAGGAGCCAAAGTCCTGCGTCCGGTGAAAGATCAGTTCTACGGCGATCGTTCAGGAACTTTTCTCGATCCGTTCGGCTATAAGTGGACCATCGGCACACACGTCGAAGATGTCTCGCCAGAGGAAATGGAGACGCGCATGGCGGCCGTGACTGCGGGCTAGAGTCGTGCATTCTCGAGAAGAAGAATGAACTCGGGGCCCCGGCGCCGGTGGTTACGTCGTCGGGGCTCTTGCTCTGAAGAGACACGCCTTCGCTGGTGCGAAGGTTTAGGTTAGTTTTGGGTAATCTGGCGGCACTGCACGACGAATTCCCCGATGGCCAGCAGGAGCAGGAAGATAAGAATCGGATTGAGCTTGGTGGCGAAGAATCGGTGAATCATGAGCAGTTCTCCCTATCGCCGTGTAATGAGCATACCGAGCCGGCAGGGGATTGATATAGCTCTTGCGTAACTCGCTGGAACATTGTGGTAATGCTTGATAGTAATGGTCTCAACCCAGGCAGCGTCGGCGTTCCCCAGGAAACCCATACACGTGGCTGCTGGTGAGTGCCGGGTAGCAGGAAATCCAGGTGGGTTCCCGTCGCTCGTCCGTTTAACTTAGATTTCCGCGTGCCGTGCGGAGGAAACGTTCCCATCGTGATCCGCCCACTGTACTTCGGTAGGCCAGCGCGCCGGGCACGCGCAGTTCAACTTCGGTTCCCGCGCCAGGGCGGCTGAAGATCGTCAGATGGGAGCCAATCTTCTGGGCGCGTTCGCGCATCCCGCGAATCCCCCAATGCCCTTTCTTACCATCTCCTTCGAGAAATCCCTTTTCAATACCGCGGCCGTCATCACGCAGGCGGAGCCGGATTTCATCGCGGCGATAAGCGATTTCAATTTCTACGTGCTTTGCCTCCGCGTGATGGAAGGCATTTGCGAGGGCTTCCCTGCCAATGGAGAGAACCTCGTTCTGGACGATGGGATGCAGGGTTTGCGGATTGCCGTCCACTGCGACCGTAAACTCTATACCTATATCGTTGTCAAGAACGAGTTCCCTTCCAGCGCGAGCCAAAGCCTGCGATAAGTCTGTGGAAAGATCAGACATGACTCGGAGGTCGTTTACACAATCTCTCCCCTCCACGAGAACCTCATCCGCGCGCTCAAGGGCGCGCTCCAACATTTTACGAGTTGGCTCGGAGCTCGGTATTTTCACCGCCACGGCGTGAAAGCGCAGAATCAGACCCTGGAATCCCTGGAGCAGCGTGTCATGCAGTTCGCGCGCAATCCTTTCGCGCTCGCTCATCCGTTCTTCAAGCCGGTTGCGAACCTCTCGAACGATCTGCCGAACGCGAAGGAAATAAACACCGGCCAGGAGCAGTACAAGACCAGTCGCCGCTAGAAGTGTGAACCACATCGTTTGATAGAAATAAGGTTGCTGAGTGACCTGGTATGTGAGACCAACGCGATCCCACACTCCATCCGTGTCTGTGCCGCGAACATGGAGAGCGTGGGTGCCAATCGGGATGCTGGTATAGATTGCTGCACGCGTCGAGTCACCATCGAGCCATTCCTTATCAACGCCATCCATTCGGTACTGCAGGCGAACCTTCTCCGGGGACATAAGATCCACCGCGTCGAAATGAAACTCCACGTGATGAGTGCCAGGAAGCAGTGACAATGTGGGGTCCGACAGTTGGCCTTTCCCATCAATGGAGACGGTTCCAATGAAGATATCGGGCCTGCGCCTCGTCCTGAACGGTTGCTCAATGTCCAGCATAGCGAGACCTTTTATGGTTGCAACCCAGAGCTTTCCTCCCTGGGTTATCGCCATATTGGGTTGGCCCCCGCTGCATTCTGACGTAATCAAGCCGTCTTCGCTGCCGAATGTTATGTAATCGAGGGGGGACTCGCGGTCATGTTCGGCGCGTTGCAAGTCATTTGCTGCAATCCGCGAAATGCCGTGTTTCCCACTAAACCACAAGCTTTGTCCGTCGGATTCGACCATGCCCAACGGCGCGATCCCTTGCCAGACGTTGATGATTCGATTGCCATCGATGCGGTTAATTCCGTTCATTGATGAAAGCGCATAGAGGGCTCCCGATGAGCCTTCCGTAAAATTGTCATAGGGGAGATTGGCCGATTCCGGACCGGCCTGCACCGGCTCAAAATGATCGCCCACCAGGCGATCGATGCCGGTGCTTGTTCCGACCCAGATTCCACCGCTGTGGTCCTGGTAAACGGTAATGATGCGGTCGCTGGATAAGCCGTCGGCGGTGGTGTAGTTCCGGAAACGGCCGTTCTGCATGTGACTTAAACCGGCCGACGTTGCGATCCACAATGATCCGTCGCGTGCAGCCACAAGGGATAGGGCAACGTCGCTGGGCAGGCCCTGCGGGATCGAATAGTTGGTGAAGCGGCCATCGTGAAGACGGCTGATTCCGCCACCCCAGGTCCCAACCCAAATGTCGTTGTTTTTATCCTCCGCCAGAGACCACACGCAGGAACTCGGCAATCCAGGGACCTCTTTGTAAGTCTTGAAGCGCTGCCCGTCGAATCGGGAGAGCCCGCCGCAGTTGCTACCCACCCACAATGTGCCGTCGTGACTGGACAGAACAGTCATAGTGACGCTGCCAGGGAGCCCATCGGCAGTTGTGTACATGCGTAGGACACGCTTTTTAAGGCGAATGAGTCCCTCGTTGTTAGTCGAAAACCATAAATCACCGTCGCGATCAAAATAGATTGCCTTTGGCGCGTCTTGACGGCGCACGACGGGCTCTAAGCTGCTGTCGCCGGCGAGAAAAAGTCCTGCTTGTGCTGCAACCCACATGTTGCCTTTAGGGTCCTCATAAAGACGATAGGCCGTATAGGTTTGCGATTGCGAATGAACATAAGGTGCAAGTTTCTCGATGGATCCGTTAACGCGACGTGCAACGCCCGACGCCGTGGAAAACCATCGGACGCCGTGACTGTCATCGAAAACATGAAAGATTCCGTCGACGTTGACATCGAGCTGCCGCGCCATTTCAGGATGGGCTACGATCCGCGTTCCGTTCCACTCGACAAAACCGTGTCCGGTGATAATGAGCAAGTGGCCATCCGGCGCCCCTTCGATTCTGGAAATTGATTCCGCAGCTATCACTGGCACAAAACGTCCCTGATTCAGCGAGTACAAACCGCGGTTGGTCCCTAGCCACAAGACGCCATCCGGGCTCATATGAATGCACATAATCTGGTCGCTCAGACCTATGCCAAGGTGATAAATCTTGACCATTGAGCGATCGAAGTGATCCAGCGCCGCTTTCGGTAATTGTGCCAGGCCGGCATCGGTCCCAACCCACAGATCGCCGTTCGGCGCCTCCAAAAGTGACTGCACGGGGCTTTCGTTTGCCACCCCGCCACGGAGATGGACGGCCGTAAAGCGATGTCCGTCGAACCTGGCCAATCCTCCATCTGTTCCGAGCCACAGAAATCCATTCCCGGTCTGGACGATGGCATTTACTACATTGTCGGGAAGTCCGTCTTCCGTGGTAAACACAGTGCGCAGATAGGGGCTCGCCGGCTGGCCCGAGTCGAGCGCTCTTCCCGAACCCGAAGTGACGATCAGGAACAATAAAAACAGGGTCGCAAACCCGCAAATGCGCGGCTGGTGGAACGCGCCATTTTGGGGAAATGCAGCGCTCTTCCGTTCCATGACCCGGCGCAAACGTGCCCCCTGAGTCCGCAAAATACGATGGGGCGCCCCCACTTCGTGAGTCACCGCTTTCAGTGCCTCTACTCGCAACATCCTTTTTAAGCCTTCCATCGCACCATGCGACCCCCCAAAAAGGATTGAACCAACATACCTCTCTTAGAAACTCAGATGATGGATTCACCCCGTTGGACTTATGAGAAAACAGCCGGGAACATGCATTCCACGCGCAGTTCTTGCGCAGTAATGCACTGTGGCGTGCCGACTGTGGTGATCAGCGAGAAGTAAGAGAAGCGCTCATCCCCTCGCCGAAAGGTAATGGACAGCACAGGGCTCTGGGGGGCCGGCGGGGGCTTGATTCCTGCGACGCCCGGATACTTGCGCAGCCGCTGCAGCAGTGCCGCAAGTCTCGCATCCTCCACTTGTCCAACGGCTTCCCGCCGAACTCTTTGCAGCAGACCGGCGGCGACGTTCTCCCACTCCTCAACAAAAGGCCGCATCCCCGCGGGATCAAACATCAGGTCGAGAAGGTTACGCGGCTTTGGCCTCGCCTCCAGATCGACAAACGTTTGAGGGCGAGAGCGGTGTGAAATGCCACGGCATAGGCGCAGGAGTTTGCGACTGCGTCGGTCAGAAGAACGATCTGAATCTCCTGTTCGGTAAGGCTGCTGCTGTGTACTTGCTGAAACACGGCGGCGAAGGCGGTAAGCAACTTGGGCGAATTTGAAATTGCGCCAGCCAGGTTAGGAATAAAGCCAAACGCCTGCTGCAACTGTTCGAGTACTGGCCTGGACTCTTCTGGCGCAGATGCGATGGTATGAATCTGATAGGTCGACATGCGATTTCTCCTGTGTGGTCTGCAGATCTACCTTTTCAATATCGAATGGATCGCGAGGCGCAGCAATTACCTCGCAGGTAATCGTCTACGATCAGCTCTTTCCGTCCTGGGTAACGACTGCCGAGATGCAACCTGCTTCACCGGCCACTAAAGCTGGGTGCCCTATTCAAGCCTTTTGGGGGCTTGAGTGGGATACCACAGCACTCGATGCATCTTTTTTGTCATAAAGAAGCGCAGCGGACCGGCCTGCGGTTCTCTTTCCCCCGCCAAACGCTATTTAAAGAGGGGTTGGGGCATCTGGGAAGATGTCGTTCGCTGCAGCAAATCATCCACTTGAATAGCCGCACAAGTAGGATTTCCCTATGCGGTGCGCTCTTTTTGGGCCCACCACTAAGCCTTCAGCGCGCTGCTCTACTTCTTCGCACTACCGACACTTACCAGGCTTACCCCACTAAAGGTGGTTTTACCTGCATTCTGCGGGGGCGTGCTGCTGAGGGCAACTATGCCGGTGTTCTTGGGCTCCACATGAAAGTGCAGTTGCAGATAGGTCTGGACCAGGGTCGCTCTTCTGCGTGATTGCACCAGTTCATCCGACGGCGACCCGGAAGAGGCGTAGCCCTCGATGATGAGGGGTTTATCGTAGATCTCTTTCAACTGACTTACTGCCTGATCGATATTATGCCTGCCATCCGCGGAAAGCACTTCTTCCCCGCTCTGATTGGTTGTGAAAAGTGACGCGGCATCTATCCACTCGCGGGTCTCAGGCAGGGACTTGAAAATCTGTCCGGAGCGATACTGCTCCGCCGGCAGATCGTCAAGGTTGTCGTAACCGCGGTGTTTGAAAAAGCCTTTGAACAAAAATTCGTGCTTCAACGCTTCTGTGTCGTCGGTCAGATTGCCCGAGGCCTGGTTGAGATTGGTAAGGGATTGCTGCAGGTTGGTGCCTGCGTCTTGGCCATACTGATCCTGGGCAAATGCGCTCTTCAGCGTGGTATTAATCTGCTCCGACGTCTGGTTAAGATTCTGGGTTGCTGCCTTGGCACTGGTCAGGGTGTCGTCGATCTTGGGGACCAGCTGCCTGTTCTGCACGTCCGCCAAAAGATTATCGGCGCGTGTGGAGGTGTCGTTGAGCTTCTCCGTTGTCTGGCGGACGTTCGCGATGGACTTCCTTACGTCTGCTGCGGTTGCTGGATCTTCAAGCAAAAGCCCGGCGGTGCCTTTCCCGTTTCGCACATCGAGCACTACTCCGTCTACGTTTCTTATGGTCCCGTTTGCGGTTTTTAGGGTGCCGGTGGCGGTATCAAGAGTGGTGTCGAGGCGGCCGCTTACGTCTTTCATGGTGCCTTGAAGGGCGGTGAGGGTGGTGCCCGCCTGGTTGATGAGGCCCTGGGCCTGCTCCAGCATCTTGGTTAAGTCGAAGGCCTCTTTGCTGGCGAGAGTGCTCTCCGGCGGGGCTTCGGGGAAACGATCCGTACCGGAATGGATGAGCACGAATTTATCTCCCACCAAGCCCTCGGTCTCGACGGTCACGAACGAATCTCCGCGGATCAAACCATGGAGTCGATCCTCTACGTTCAGCTTGAGGCGGAATTTTTGTGCCGGGCTGGCGGGAATCTGGATATCTACCACCTGGCCCGCATCCATGCCATTCACTCGGACAGTGGCCCCCTTGGGAAGGCCATCCACACTCTGAAAATTGGTGTAGAAAACGACGTGACGGTTAAACGCTCTGTGCTGATTGCCAATCAGAAAAAGGCAGGCGCCGAACAACACGATGGCGACGGTAACGAAAATCCCGACGACTACGTTGTGGTTTTTCATGCGACTATGCAGCGCTCCGCTATGAATTGTTGCAACCGGGGGTCATTCCTGCGGTCGAGTTCTTGCGGCGTGCCGAATGCCAGGAGCCGGCTTTGATCCAACACGGCAAACTTGTCTGCGATCTTGCGCGCCCCTTGAACGTCGTGGGTAACAATCACCATGGTGGTGTGACGCTCGGTTTTCACTTTCATGAGAAGGTTATCAATCTCAGAGGCGGTGATTCTGTCCAATCCGCTGGCGGGCTCATCCACCAGCAGAATTTCCGGCTCAAGCACCAGGGCCCGTGCCAGCCCGGCTCGCTTCTGCATACCACCGGAAAGAGCTGACGGCATTTTGTTGCCATCCTTTTCCAGCCCGACTTCTTTCAAAACCTCCTGGACTGTACTCTTGATCTCCTCTAGAGATTTGTTGCGATACAGCCGATGAAGAGGCAGGCCGATGTTTTCATTCAGCGTGAAGGAATCAAGCAGGGCGGCGCTCTGAAAGAGATAACCCATTTTGCGGCGGATCTTCACCAACCCGTCTTCATCGAGAGACGACATATCTTTTCCTGCCACCAGGACTTTTCCGGCATCTGCCATCATCAGGCCAATCATCAGCTTTAACGTCACACTCTTGCCGGTCCCGCTTCGCCCCAGGATGCAGAGTGCTTCTCCCTGAGCGACGGTGAACGACACTTTATCCAGAACTTTCCTGTCGTCAAAACCTTTTTCCACTTGTTCAAACGTGATCATGACGTTGCTGGCTTGCCCCTCGGTCATATGGCCTGCTCTGGAAAAAGGAAGAAGATGCATTTGACCAGGATCACGTCGGCCAGGATGACAACCAGCGACGAGACGACCACGCTGTTGGTAGCCGCTTTGCGCACGCCGTCGGAGCCCTCGTTGGTGGTGTACCCATAAAAGCAGGAGATGACGGCGATGAGATAGCCAAAGACCGCGGTCTTGAGCGTGGGGGGAAGGAAATCGGCGAGTGCGACTCCGTCGAAGGCGCGCTGCATGTAGAGCCTCCAACTGAGATGCGACGAGAAATGCTCGGAGAGGAAGCCACCGAGGATACCCGCTGCATCCATAAAGATCGTCAGCAGTGGAAGCATGACGGTGCAGGCGATGACCCTGGTGACTACCAGCAAATTGAAGGAGTTGATGGAAAGGGTTTCAAGAGCGTCGATCTGCTCTGTGGCGCGCATGTTCGCGAGCTGCGCTCCAATGCCGGCGCCCACGCGCCCAGCCATTAGCAAGGCGGCGACCAGGGGACCGATCTCATTGAAGAACGCAAGTGACTGGAAGACGGGAATTTCTGCGGTCGCGCCAAACTGCACCAGGGTGCTTCGCGTGTGCAAGGTTATGACCACGCCGAGCGCCAGGCCGGAGGCCACGACCAGGAAGAACGAACCTACGCCGATCTCATAGAGCTGCATGAGCAGGTATTCGCCTTCAAACGGCGGCACAAACGCATCCCTGAGGGCCTTTGCGCCAAATAACGCCACCCGTCCGATGGACTCAAAAAGTGATTTCAGCAAATTGACTTTCCCTCGCCGTCTTGGCCTTTGATGCGCCTAAAAGTTTTTGGTAGCACGCTTTTTCAGGCAAATTTATGGCTGCTGGGGGGTTAGGACCGGGCCAATCGGGACCGGTAGATGTCCAGGCTAAAGAGCGAGTGTGGGAACTATCAAGCTGAGTCCCGCGAGGGACGGCTGAATCTACCGGGAAACCACCGAGACCGCACCCGGCGGGCCCGCCACGAAGTTGTCGTCCCGCCTGCCCCGGCTCCCACACAAAGGTCTCCGTTCCGCTAGTTCTCCAACAGACTCGTCATCCTGAGCGAAGCGCCTCGCAGATTGAACGCGTAATACAGCCCTTGTGGCGCGGAGTCGAAGGACCTCGGCGGTGCCTATTTTACTCATGCTGCTCGGAGCTTTTCGACCAAAAGCATCCGAAAAACATTTTATTCCTTGACAGTCTAGGAGAGACAACGGCATTCTCTCCTAGATAGGCGAGGAGAGAATGGCCAAGCAGGTCGATCTGATGCAGGGGACCTTGGAGATGCTGATTCTCAAGGCCGTCTCGCTGGGTGAACTGCATGGCTACGGCGTCCTGCTGCGGATTCAGCAGATTAGCGGAGAGCAGTTAGTAATACAGCAAGGCTCCCTGTACCCCGCACTCTATCGTCTGGAGCACGAAGGAGCGATCAAGAGCGAGTGGGGCGAAAGCGAAAACAACCGGCGCGCCAAGTACTACAGTCTCACCGCCGCTGGGCGCAAGCAGCTTGCCGACGAAACAGAGAAATGGAACCGCATGGCCGGCATCATCGGATCTATCCTGCGGCTGACCGCCGCGGAGAATAAGTCATGAAGTCCCCCTGGCCGCGGCTGAAGTCCTGGATACGTTCCGTGTCGAGGGGGAACCGCCTGGAAACCGACATGGAGACTGAAATCCGGTTCCATCTAGAGGCGCGCGCGGCAGACCTGGTGCGCGAAGGTCTGGGTCCTGACGAGGCGATGCGGCAGGCTCGGCTGGAATTCGGTACGGTCGCCGCGCATAAGGACTCCATGCGCAGTTCGCTGGGCTTGCGCTGGTGGGACGAGTTGCGCGATGACCTTCGCTACGGTTTTAGAATCCTGCGCAAAAGCCCCGGCTTCACGTCGATCGCCGTAGCCTCGCTCGCGCTGGCCATCGGCGCCAATACCACCATCTTTTCCGTGGCCAACGAGATGTTGCTGGAGCATCTTGGTGTGCCCCATCCGGGCCAACTGCGGCTGCTGACCATGAGCGGGGATGCGAAAGTCGTAATCCACATGATCTGGGGCAATGCGGATGAGCTTCCCGATCCCGACCACCAGAACCAGCTTGTGCGATACGACGGATTTACTTACCCGATCTATCAGCAGCTCCGCGCCAATAACCATGTGCTCGAAGATCTTTTTGCGTTCAAGACGCTCGGCCGCGTAAACGTAACCGTCAGTGGTGCTGCGCAACCAGCCGATGCCCAACTCGTTTCAGGGAACTTCTATCAGCAGCTGCAAGCACAGCCGGTCCTCGGCCGGTCGATCCTTCCCTCGGATGATGGCGCACCCGGTACCGGTATGGTAGCCGTGATCAGCGACGGTTTCTGGAGCCGCGCTTTTGGCCGATCGCCCGCTGTTCTCGGCAAGGTGATCGACGTCGATATGACGCCAGTGACTATAGTCGGCGTAAATTCCAGGAGCTTCTCCGGTGCGGAGAGCGTCCAGCAATCGCCCGATCTCTTCATGCCGCTTTCAACCATGCCGTTTTTTCGAGCACCCTTCGGAGATTCGGGCCCGGTCCTGGCCAGCACTAAGCTTTACTGGTTGCAAGTGATGGCTCGCACCCGGCCCGGCTTCTCGGACGAACAGGCGCGCGCCTCGCTCGATGTAGCCCTGGGTGCCGCGGTGCGGGCCACCACGACCATCAACCAAGGCGACACGCTGCCGCACATCATGGTCGAGGATGGCAGCAAGGGTCTAAATTACGTTGCGCATCAATATGCCAAGCCACTTTATGTCTTGCTGGCGATGGTCGGCGCCGTACTGTTGATGGCCTGCGCCAACCTGGCCAACCTGATGCTTGCCCGCGCCGCGGCGAGACACCGGGAGATGAGTGTTCGGCTGGCGCTCGGCGCTAGCCGTTCGCGCGTTTTGCGCCAGGTGTTGACCGAGAGCCTATTGCTTTCATTCATGGGGGGACTACTGGGACTAGTTCTCGGCTATCTATGCCGGAGCGCCTTGCCTCACCTTATCGCCAAGGCGTGGGACTATTCAGAGATGGAGGTCCTATTTAATTGGAAGGTATTTGCCTTCACCGCAACCATTACCATCGGTACTGGAATTCTTTTCGGCATTTTGCCGGCCTGGGCGGCGACGCGCGCCGAAATAGGCACTGCCCTCAAGCAGAGTGCGCAAACTGCAAGCCGCCGTCGCCACGTCTGGACCGGCAAAGGAATCGTCGCCTTTCAGATCGCGGTATCGACCGTGTTGGTTATCTCGGCCTGGCTCTTCCTGCGAACGCTCATTAACCTCAACAGCGTCGATCCCGGCTTCGCGGTGGATCATCTCGTTCTTTTCGAGATCGACGCGCCCAGCCTGCGTTATCCGGCTCCAAAAGATGTAGCCTTGCACGCCCGGCTGGAAGAGGCATTATCCGCGGTCCCCGGGGTTGAGGGCGTGACCGCGTCGGACGCTCCCCTGCTGGTGGGCATGCAGATGATCACCGGCTTCCATGTCGAGGGAACACCTGAGGTTGAACTCTCGCCCTCGCCGGAAGATATGAGCAAGTTTCCCAGAGCGGCCGACGTAGGAACCGATTTTATTTCCGTGATGAAGATTCCAATGGTTGCCGGCAGGGCCTTCACCAGGCAGGACACTGAGACCTCTCCCAAAGTGGCGATCATCAATCAAACGCTGGCAAGGCGCTTCTTTCCCCATCAAAATCCTCTAGGCAAACGCTTCCGTCCAGGACCAAAAGGGAAAGATGAAAAGTGGGTAGAGATTGTCGGCGTCTGCGCTGACACCCGTTACGATGCACTGCGCGACAATCCTCCGCCCATGCATTTCGGTCTGTACCGTCAGCAGTCTGAAATGGGTGGTCTAACCTACATCATCCGTACGCCAATGAAGCCGGAGGCGATTGTGCCGTCGCTGCGAGCGGCGGTGCAGCGCATCGATCCGAATCTGCCGCTGTTGGATCTCCGCACGCAGCGCCAGCAAATTGATGCTGACCTGCAGCAGGAACGAATATTTGCCAGCCTAAGCACGGGCTTCGGGCTGCTTGCACTGGCCCTTGCCTGCGTCGGTATTTACGGCATCATGGCGTATACGGTTGCCCAGAGGACCAATGAGATTGGCATTCGCCTGGCATTGGGCGCGAGGCGTGGCCAGGTGCGTGGCATGGTTCTGCGCGAGTCCGGCTGGCTCGCTGTGGCCGGCGTTGCCATTGGAATTTTCGTAGCCCTGGGTCTAGGACGCCTGGTCGAGTCACTCCTTTATGGAGTAAAGGCCACCGACCCGCTATCCGTTCTTGGCGCGGCGCTCCTGTTGCTTGCAGTCGCTCTGAGCTCTGGATGGATACCCGCACGCCGCGCCTCCCGCCTCGAGCCCATGGATGCCTTACGCCACGAGTGAGTCAAGGCAGTCATTTTCTCGGTGGTCACTTGGGATAGCAGATCGAAGAGCGAAGGGCCAAGCCCCTGAAATAGGCCGATCGATCTGGCCCAAGGCAAGCGGCACCTTCAAAGGCGGGGATCACATCGAGAGACCCTCGGCGAATTGAGCAAGGCGCAAAAACGAAGCCCGCGTTTCGATCTTCGTCGGGAGAACCTACGGAAAACCCGACTTTACAGGCGCCACGCAGGATTGCATAGGGATAGCCGCTAGGGAACCATATTCCTTGCCTTCAGTTCACTACATTGCACCGACTCGCTAGCGTGGGACTAGATTCTTGGGAACATAGATGGTCGATCGTGCGTATCTCTCTGCCGGAGGCCACATGCTGACTCTACGCCAGGACATCGCCTACGCATTCCGACAGATGCGTCAGTCCTCCGTCTTTACCCTGACCGCCATGCTCACACTGGCGCTCGGCATCGGAGCCACGACCGCCATCTTTTCTCTTATCCACACCGTAATGCTCAAGTCTCTGCCCGTGGTGGATCCGTCCAGCCTCTACCGCATCGGCGACGGAAACGACTGCTGCGTCGAGGGCAGCCCGCAGGATAACTGGGGCATGTTCTCTTATCCCTTCTACGAACTCATGAAGAAGAACACGCCTGAGTTCGAAGAGCTGGCGGCGTTTCAGGCCGGAGGCGGACAAATCAGCACCCGCCGCAGCGAGAGCGATCGCGTCGCCAAGCCGCTGCGGGGCGAATTCGTCAGCGGCAACTACTTCCACACCTTTGGCCTTGGCGCCTTCGCCGGACGCACCATGCAGGCCTCCGACGACCAGGCATCTGCGTCTCCTGTCGCCATGCTTAGCTTTCGCACCTGGCAGCAGAAATACGGTTCTGACCCGAAAATCATCGGCTCGAGCTTCATCCTCAATGGACATCCCTTCACCATCATCGGCATCACGCCTCCCGGCTTCTTCGGTGAGACCCTGCGCAGCGACCCGCCGGATCTCTGGCTTCCGCTTAATCAGGAGCCCACCTTCTCTGGAGCAAACTCCTTCCTCCATCACTTCCAGGCATGGCTGCGGGTGATTGGAAGGCTTCGTCCCGGCGCAACCGTCAACGCTGTGCCCGACCGCATGACGGCCCTCATCCGGCAGTGGCTGGTCCATGACAGCGGCATGCCGCCGGACTGGATGGCTGGAATCAAGGCCGGGCTGCCCAAGCAGATGGTCAAGGTCGTTCCCGCAGGCAACGGCGTCGGCATCATGAAAGCCGATTACGGTGACAATCTACGCATCCTGCTCGGGGTCTCCTCACTCGTCCTGCTCATCGCCTGCGCAAATATCGCCAATCTCCTGCTGGCGCGAGGAGCGTCGCGCCGCGCGCAGACCTCCATCCGTCTCGCCCTCGGAGCCTCGCGCAGCCGGCTCATCCGCCAATCGCTGACCGAAAGCATCGTTCTTTCCGTCCTTGGCGGCGTTGCGGGCCTGATTGTGGCCTACCTTGGCGTCAAGTTGATGGTCGCGCTCACTTTCCACAGCGCAAAGTTCGTTCCCATTGACGCTTCGCCCTCCCTGTCCGTGCTGGCCTTTGCTTTTTTGTTGTCCCTGCTCACCGGCGCACTCTTCGGTACCGCGCCCGCCTGGTTAGCCTCGCACGCCGAGCCAGTCGAAGCTCTGCGTGGCGCCAATCGCAGCACCCAGGACCGCTCCACTTTGCCGCAAAAGATTCTGGTCGTCTTCCAGGCGACCCTATCCGTTGTTCTGCTCGCAGGCGCCGGCCTGCTAACCCGCAGCCTGATGAACATGCAGAAACAGGATTTCGGCTACGTAACCGATCGCCGCGTGACCATCAGTCTGACCGCGCCCTATAACTCTTATTCCCAGCCCAGGCTCGATGCGATGTACCGCGAAATGCAGGAGCGCCTCGCCCACATCCCCGGTGTCGAGCGGGCTGCACTCGCGCAATACACGCCACTTCAGGACAATTGGGGCGAAATCGTCATTCGGGAGGGCCATGCGATGCCCAACATGAATGATCAGCACATTGGCTCGTCCTGGGATCACGTGAGCGCGGGCTATCTGGAAACGATGGGAGAGAAGATTCTCCGCGGCCGTTCCATCACGGAACAAGATACCGCATCGACGCGCAACGTCGTTGTCGTCAATGAAGCCTTCGTCCATACATTTTTCAAGGCCGGCGAAGACCCCATCGGCGCGCACTTCGGCCTTGATCTGCCCCGCTACGGCTCGACCTTTGAAATCGTCGGAGTTGTCGGCAATGCAAGATACAACTGGGATTTCGCGAACCGCGAGCCTCCGCGCCCTCTCTTCTTTGTGCCGCTGGCTCAGCGCACGCATTATGATGACCCGATGATGCAGAGCATCGATGACGGCACCCACTTCCTCGAGGGCGCGGTTCTCGAATTACACAGCGAAAAGATCGAAGGCCTGGAGGCACAGATTCGCAGCATCCTCAGCGACATCGATCCCAATATCACCCTGCTCAATGTTCAGACTTTGCAGCAGCAAGTCGACTCCAACCTCGACCAGCAGCGGGCCATCGCTCAGCTGACCGGCCTCTTCGGTCTTCTTGCGCTCATTCTCGCTGCCGTCGGCCTGTATGGAGTCACCGCTTATGCCGTCGAACGCCGGACCAGCGAAATTGGTGTGCGCATGGCTCTGGGTGCAAATCGCGGCAATGTCATCAGCCTTGTTTTGCACGATGCTTTCCTGCAAATCCTGATCGGGCTCGCCATCGGCATTCCCATCTCCATTGGCTGCTCGCGTCTCATCGCCCACCAGCTCTATCAGGTGAAGGGATGGGACCCTCTCGTCCTTTCCGTCTCTATCTTTGCCCTTGGACTCTGCGCCCTTGCTGCCAGCATCATCCCGGCGCAACGCGCCGCATCCATCAACCCGGTAACAGCACTCCGCGTGGAATAACTCGAGTCCGAAGAAGAATTTCTGGCCGTTTGGTGAGGAGATAATTTGATCGGTGTTGATAACTATTGTTTCGGCGGCCCATCCCCAGTGCCATGCCTTAAGAATTTTCCGACGTTATGGACCGACGCTCCCAATGCGTGCTTAACATTGCCATAGGTTTTATCCAGAGCGTTCCCCGTTGCCCCTCCAGCGGTCGAGATTGCCGTATCCGTATTCTGGTTGCTGGCCACGAGAGCGTCGATCGTCGAATCGCCGGCCGCTATCGTAGATTGTGCGGGACGTTTCGCAGGGTTAACCCACGCGATATCAGAATCAGAAAGGCGCTCAAGTCTGGTGACCGCAGCAGGTTGAAAATCCGTCCGTGCCATTTTGGTTGTCAGTGGCCATCGCGAAGATGAAATCCAGACGGCTCCGTTCATGGGC
Source organism: uncultured Acidobacteriaceae bacterium (assembly GCA_963785315.1). Lineage (GTDB taxonomy): Bacteria > Acidobacteriota > Terriglobia > Terriglobales > Acidobacteriaceae > PALSA-350. The sequence continues at coordinate 232,166 of CAWAUX010000010.1, forward strand.
ATGCCGCGCTCACCTAGATTTACAATCTTGCTGACCGCCAGAGGAGCCATTTTTTCGCAAATGTCTCCCCCGCAGCCACGACGGCATAGTTCCTCGTTCAGGAAAGACGCGTGTTTCCCGGACGAGATCCAAACCGTTGCTCCGTGATCTTCTGCGTGGAGAGTAGACGCTCTTGAAATCTGGCTCGCATCGCACACTGTATCTTCGTGTGCAGCGGCATACCAATAGGTGGCCTTCCACTTGGCTGAGACTGATTCAGGATCACTTGGTCTTATCAAGACGGCAACGTGTTCCGTGTCCAGCGCGTGGCCCATTCGTCCGCAGTCTTTCTTCCAAAGGTGATAGTAGTGAATTTCAACTGTGGGCCCGGGAGTAACGCGCTCAGACTTTTCAGGAAATACCTGGCCATAAATAGTAGCGTCTTCTGCCCGCACCATTGGGTTCCGATCACCGGACATAAATTCAGCTGGCACATCGGAACAGTCTTTCACGCTAACCATAAATACTGGTTTGAATTGGTTGAGGAGAGCCTGTTCAAGATCATCACTCAACCCATCATGGTCAGAATCAATGGCCGTATGCTGGTCTCCATGTTGCGAAGCCACAGCCTGGGCGCTTGATTGTGCTGCCAACACGGTCAACAATATTGCGCTGGAAAACAGTAGTCTCCCCATACCGAGATGGTACGCTATCCTGCACGCCGGTTTTGCAAGCGGCGTGACCATCCGTTTTTCTGCCTCACATCACTCTACAACTCGGAACTGCGTTATTCTGTGCGCGGTCGCGATCGACTTGCAGACAAAGGGTCGCCCCTGAAAGGAGCCGTCGAATGGCCCGGATTATGACCATCGGGGAGATCCTGGTAGAGATCATGGCGACCGAGCGCGGCCAGAGCTTCCGCGCGCCGGGCACCCTGGTGGGGCCTTTCCCGAGCGGCGCTCCCGCCATCTTCATCGACCAGGTGGGGCGGCTCGGACGTCCGGCCGGGATCATCGGCTGCGTAGGCGATGACGATTTCGGCTGGCTGAACATCGACCGCCTGCGGCGGGACGGTGTCGACACCAGCGCCATCGCGTTGCTCCCCGACGCGGTCACCGGAAGCGCATTTGTCACTTACACTGAGACCGGCGAGCGCCACTTCATCTTCAACATTGCCAATAGCGCTTCCGGCCGCCTCTCAGCATCGTCGATCACCGAGCCGGTGCTCGCCGATTGCACATGGTTTCACGTCATGGGTTCATCCCTGTTCTCTCCGGGAATCACCGCAGCCGTTCGCAAGGCGATCAGTATGGTGAAGCACCGAGGCGGCGTGATCTCTTTCGACCCCAACATCCGGCCGGAGATTCTCAGAAGCGCGGGCATTCGGGAAGCGCTGCGATCGATCCTTGAACAGACTGACGTGTTCCTGCCGAGCGGCGACGAGGTGACTCTGCTCGTGGATGCCCAAACGGAAGCCGAGGCCATCGAGCCGCTACTCGCCCTCGGAATTCGAGAGATCGTTGTGAAGCACGGCAGTGAAGGCTGCACCTATTACGACCGGTCGTGCCGGCTGGACGTACCCGCGTTCGCGGTCCGCGAGGTCGACCCCACCGGCGCCGGCGACTGCTTCTGCGCCACGTACGCGGCGTGCCGCGAAGAAGGCAAAGCGGTCGACCACTCGCTGCGCTATGCCTGCGCCAGTGGCGCGATTGCCGTGACCCGCAAAGGTCCCATGGAGGGCACTGCGAGCTTTGCGGAATTGGAGACGCTCATGGGCTCATTGCCCGGCCGTGCAGCCGGTGAGCAGCGATGAACTCTTTATTCAGTCCTGAGGGCCTTAGCGGGGTCGATCGTCGCCGCTCGCTTTGCTGGAAGGATGGCAGCCGCGCATGCAGCCAGCGCAAGGGCCGCGATTGCCGCGGTTAACACGCCCGGGTCCCTTCCGGTTACCTCAAATAACTGCGACTGCACATAGCGTGCACAGAATAGAGCCACCGGAACACCGATGAGCAGCCCAAGCCCCGCCTGCAGGATCGCTCCTTGCAACACCATGCGCACGATGTCGCCACGTTTCGCTCCCAGCGCCATTCGTATCCCAATTTCCGATCCGCGCTGCGCAACTGTGTAGGCCGTTACGCCGTATAGTCCCACTGCCGCTAACGCGAGCGCCAGTAGTCCGAACAGCAGGGTCAACCGCGCCACCAACTTCTCCTGGCTTAACCGGTCGCCAATCTGCGCTTCCAGCGTTTCGTAGTTGTTGACGTTCAGGTTTGGGTTGATTTCCGCCAGGGCTTGGCGCGCCTGGTGCTCCAGCCCCGGGATCGGTCCCGTGGTGACCAGGATGATCGAGCCGATGTACAACGACGACACGTCACTGGATTTGGTGTCGCTCTTCGCGCGCTGCAACAGAGGCAAAAAGAACATCGGCCGCTGTTCTTCATGCGGATACTGATATTTGGCATTCTCCACCACGCCAACGATCTGCCAGTCAGCAGCGCTCTTTCTGTCTCCTATGCCAAAGTGTTGTCCGATGGGATCTTCTCCGCGCGGAAAGAAGCGTTTCACGAACGCCCGGTTGACCACGGCCACCCCGGGTGAGTGAGCCGTGTCGGTTGCGAGAATACTGCGTCCGCGCACCAGGTGCTGGCCAATGGCATCGAAGAGTTCCGGGCTAACCCTGTCCCATGACGAGCGAACGTCATCATTAGGTCCCGGTTGCGGCCGTCCTTCCACCACCACGTCAGACTCCCAGTCATCGCCATCGAGTGGGGAATACAGGATCAGCCCCGCCTTCGTCACGCCTGGCAGAGACAACATGCTGGCGCGCATTCGATCGTAGAGTGGCTGCAGTTGTTCTGTCGTATATCCGGCATTTTGAGCGTTCAGGCGGACCACCACCCGGTGTTCCACCTCGATGCCAAAATTCTGATGCTGCAGATTGATCAGGCTCCTGGCCAACAGGCCGGCCCCTATCAGCAAAATCACTGACAGCCCGGCCTGCAACACGACTAAGGAACGCTGCAGCAGCGAAGCGTGGCCACTGCTCGTCCGATTCGATCGACGCAGCGCCTGGGCCGGCTGTGCATGAGAGGTCAGCCAGGCGGGCGCCATGCCGAAGAGTAGTCCCGTGAGCAACGACACGCCGAATGCGAACCCCAGCACCTGCGGCGATGGGGTGGCATGGATGGGGGAAAACTCTGCATGCGGAAATGCCAGCTTGAGCATCATGGCCGAAACCAGGTAAGCGATCGCCACCCCCACGACGCCGCCCATGCACGAGAGCAGAACGCTTTCCGTGAGCATTTGCCGGACGATGCGGGTCCGCGCAGCGCCTAAGGCAACGCGTACGGACATTTCACCGTTTCGTGCAAGCCCGCGCGCCAGCACCAGGTTGGCGATATTTGCGCATGCAATTAACAACACCAATCCGGAGATCCACATCAGGAGATGCAGGCCGGCCACCATATCTTTCGCCATCACGGCTATGCCGCTATGCCCCGGCGTCAACGAAAGATGGATGCGCTGGATGCGCTCCTCTCGTCCAGACGCATGGGAAAAATACGGTAGCTGATATAGCAAAGGAACTAATTCGGCGTGCATTTTCGCCTGCAGCGGCGCCAGCGCCACCCCCGGCTTCACTCGGCCCAGAATGTAGAGCCACTGCTCGCTGGGGTTATGGGTAAAATCACTCTCTCCCAGCAGGGGCTCCGTCGACAGTGGCACAAACAAGTCTGGAGGATACGCAGTGATGCGATCCCCGTAAAACGACTTCGGCGCGATGCCTACAATGGTCACCGGATGGGTGTTTATTGCAAATACGCTGCCTATGATCGAAGGGTCCCCGGCATATTCGCGCTGCCACATCGAGTCGCTCATGACTGCGACCATGGGCGCGCCCGCAATGTCGTCCGCAGGCTGCAATAGCCGTCCCGCCGCCGGCGTAACCCCCATCATGGAGAAGTAGTTTCCCGACACCCATTCGCTCACCTCGCCATGAGGTAACTCGGCCGCTCCCTGCCGGTGCAGCGTCAGCCATGAGTTGTCGGGGGAATATGCCTGCATGGCCGCCAACTCTTGAAACTCAGGCGTATTTTTTCTTAGCTGGTCATACATCTGCGTCGTGAAATATGAGATTCCGTCACGATGACCGTCGCCCACGCGCACCAACTGTTCCGGATGCGGTACCGGCAGGTCCTGCAGCAGCGTGGCATGAATGAGAGTAAAGATCGCAGCGTTGGCCCCGATTCCCAAACCAAGCGTCAGCAAAGCGGTGACCGTGAATCCGGGATGCTTACGCAGTTGCCGTGCCGCGTAGCGAACGTCGGCCACCAGCGATTCCAGAAAGGACAGCCCCCGGGCCGCCCGATAATGCTCCCGCGTCTGCGTCACACCACCGAACGAACGCAGCGCCGCCCTGCGCGCTTCCTCTTCCGGCATGCCACGCTTTCTGTTCTCTTCGGTCGCGAGTTCGATATGGGTCGAGAGTTCTTCGTCAAGGTCCGCGTCGAGCTCTTGAGGGTGGATGAGCGCCGCGCAACGGCTCAGGAGAATCCGTATCCATTCCATCGTCCACCTGTAGACATTCCACATAATCTAGCTTTTGTATACGTTGAATGTCAACAGGTAGGACAGGCAGGTCTCTGCGCCCTGTAGCGGGAATAAAGCGGCACCCAAGGTGTCTCTTACTTCGGAGGTCCTATGACGGCTTTGCAAACAAGTCCATTGCAGGTGAAGAGATCGTCGATTCTCCGCGAATTCAGCTCGGTCGAACGGCTGCATTGGCTGATGGATCAGAATCATTGCAATCATTTCCCAATGGGGATCGAAATCCGCGGACACACCACCGTATCTATGTGGCGGAATGCTCTGGATGCTCTACAACGTCGCCATCCACTCTTAAATGTGTTTATTGGAATGGAGGGGAGCTCCAGCCCAGCCTTCTACCAAGCCGATGAATTCAAGATCCCATTGGTCGTCCGAAAACGAGCTTCGCCCTTGGCGTGGCAGGTTGAGTTCGAAAAAGAGATCTCCACGCCTTTCGATACATCCGAAGCACCGCTCATGCGAGCCCAGCTCTTGCTGGCTGACGATCGCTGTGAAGTGATCCTGACGACTCATCACAGCATCGCCGACGGTATGGCCATCATGTATGTCATCCGCGACCTGCTCCAGGCATTGTCCGGCGAAAAGCTTGCGCCGTTGCCGGTTCCTCCGCCTATGGACGAACTCCTGGCGCGCGTCCTGAGAACTCTCCCATCAGGGATGTCAGAGGATGAAGCCAATACTGTTCCTGTGCCCCGCCCAACAGCCTTCAGGCGAAAAGACCAAGCTCGTCCGAGGGTGACCGGCCTTCGACTTTCTCCCCAGCAAACGGCGCTTCTGCTGAAGAGTGCACGCCGCGAGCAGACCAGCGTTCATGCTGCGATCTCTACAGCTCTTGTATTAGCCGGACGAGAGAGTCTCCCTGCATGGAAAGAGCACGGGGTCCGGGTTCTGTCACCCATCAGTCTCCACAAGCCGCTGAATATCGAGAACGAGTGCGTGCTCGCGGTGACTGCCGGGAGGGTGTCATTCGCCCCCCAATCCGGCAGCAATTTCTGGGACCTGGCGCGCTGGGCAAAACAAACTTTACTCCCCTTCCAAACGATGGAAGGTGTCAAGAGGATGTCCGGGGCGATCGAGAAAACATTGTCGACCCACGCCAACGTGGAATCCATAGCCCGGGCAATGGCGCAGGGAATGGGATATGAACTCGTGGTGACGAACGTACAGCAGTTTCCATTTGACAATAAATTCGGAGAATTGACTTTGGAGGGACTTTGGGGACCGTCGGCCCTGAACGGATTCGAAGGCGAGCAGGCAGTTGGGGTTGCGACCGTGAATGGTTCGCTACACATGGTGCATACGAGCTACACCCCAGTGGATACATTTTTGAGCAGGGCGGTAGACCTGCTGATGAACGCCTGCCGAGGAAGCTAAACAACAGCTAAAGGGTATTATTTGAGCGACTTCCTGAAGGTTCTTAATGAGCCCGTCATGATGCTGGCGGTTGGTCGTCCCGCTGCCGGGAATCACGCGCGCAGACCACGGCTTTCCCTTGACCAGGTTCTCGCGTTCAATATCTCACTGGAATAAGGATAGACTACTCAGCGGGGTTCCCGGACGAGGGTACCCGCCTCAGCTGCAGCGGCGGCCAGGACGCGATTGTGCGTGGCGAAGAGCGCAAGTTCGAGGCGATCGGAAACCCCCGTCTTGTCATAAATATTGCGCAGATAATTCTTGATCACCTGTTCCGTGGTGCCCAGGCGAAGCGCAATCTCCTTGTTTTTGCAACCTTGCATGAGCAGGGCAACGACCTGCATCTCTCTTGGGGTCAGCCGATCGCGAACCCGCGTCCCGATGGAAGTTTCCTCGTCCAACCCGATCACTTCGCCCGCCCGTTCAATCGACTTGTGGCCTTTGATCACCCGGCGCAGGCACTCCACCAGCTCCTCGCCCACAGTGTTGCGATAGACCACTCCACGGATATCGTGGGCGAAGAAGGTGTGGGCCGGCTCGCCGTTCTCGGCGATCACCACCGCGCGGCTTCCCGCGGCCTTTACGCGCGCCATCAGATTCTGGTACTCGGGCCTTAGCGCGGAAGCAAACAGAACGACCGAGGACCGGTATGCATCAACGGAGAGCAGTAGGCGTTCCAGGTCCGCGCACTGTGCAGCCAGGCGGAAATCCTCTTCGCTCGCCAGGATTTTGGCCACGCCAATACGAAAAAGTTCCTGGTTGTCAGCCAGGAGAATTTTATTCATCGTGCTATTTTATGCCTTGGCCTGCTTCGATTCGCAACCTCCAAAGGTATTTTATGCGTTGGGGTTGCTTCCATTCGCAACCTCCAGAGTTACATCTTGACAGATCATGGACCGAGTGCTTTTCTCGCCACGTGAAGAAAAGAAAAGAAGAACGCCGGGGAATATTTTAGCCACTCGCGGTTTTGAACTTACATGGCTCCCACTGACACCGTCGCAACCACTTCAGACCCGGCTGTAGCTGCCCAGGAACTCGCACCGCTCATCCATGATCATCGCGAGGCCCTGGCCGAAGGACCGGATCTACCTCCCGCGCTCGCAGAGGGATTGATACAAGCCGGTCTCACGCAACTCTGGCTGCCGCATGCGCTCGGAGGTGCGGAGACCGCGCCCCTGGATTTCATCCAAATAATCGAAGCCTTGGCCAAACTCGATGCGGCGGTCGCCTGGAGTGCCCTGATCTCGTCCGTTGCCTCTCGATCCGCTGGGCAGGCTGCGGTTGAGCCGATGCTCCGCTTGATGCCTTTCGGCAAGATGCACGCCTTCAGTGGCAGTGGACATCCCACCGGGACCATCACCCGCGATGGCGAGGGCTGGCGCATCAACGGCCGCTGGACCTGGGCCAGCTTCAGCAGGTACAGCACCATCACGGTCCTGGTGGGTATTGAACAGGAGAACGGCGCACCTCGTATGGATGCCAACGGTGGGCCGGTGCTGCGGTTGGCCTTGTTATCGTCCTCGAAGGTACAGGTCATGGCCAACTGGAACAGCGATGGACTGCGGTCGACCGGAAGCCACGACATCACTTGTACCGAGGTGTGGGTGCCAGACGAGTACACCACCCCAATGGACATGCCTCGGCGGCAGCCGGGCCCGCTCTATAACCTGCCGATGACGTCTGCCGCCGCGATCGCTGTCATAGGCCTCCCGCTCGGCATCGCCGCCGCCTCTATAGACGCCCTGATCGCCCTCGCTCGAACCAAGGTGCCGTTCGTCAGCGTCGCACCGCTTTGTGAGCAGGAACATGTGCAACTTGAAGTGGCGTGGGCAAAGACGCGCCTGCTCGCAGCACGCGCCTTTGCTTTCGAGGCCGTCGGCGCGCTTTGGGCTTCGGCCTCTGAAGGCCAGCCCGCATCGGTCGAACAGCAGGCGCTCGTCCGCATGGCATGCTGTAATGCCGGCGATGTCGCCAGGGAGGTGGTGGGTAAAATGTACTCGTTAGCAGGCAGCAATGCCCTACTTAACGAAGCGCCCTTCGCTGCGCAGCTTCGAGATATCAACGCAGCCTGTCAGCACATCAATTTCGCCAATCGCCTCATGGTGCCTCCAGGCCGCATCCTGCTGGGCCTCGATCCAGGAACAGCTAGATTCTGATTTTGCGCGGCGCCTGCGTTCAAGAGAACGCGGGCAAACGAAATCGGATTGGTCGTTGTTGTGCTAACTCTGTCCATCCACCTCCACAAATGCCAAGTTGGGCCACCGCCCTCCACTTTGTCATCTCGAATCGGAGCGTACCCGGGTTTCCTGCTACGCGGCACTGACCAGCGGCCACGTGTGCGGCGTTCGGTAAGGAAAGCCGCATGAACAAGTAATGGGTCCATCTCTGCGCGATACGATGAATCGTCGAAACATTTCAAACAAAAAGAGAGGAACACAAACGACAGAGATCACTGGAAATGACATCTTGAGACATGGCATCTATTCTTATCTGCGCATCTCCGTCCCCAGGTCACGTCAATCCCCTTCTAACTATCGCCGGTCACCTCAAACAACGAGGCCATAATGTAACATTCGCGACCGCCAGTCGATTTCGTCGAGCCGTCGAGCATGCATCGCTTCGATTTGAACCACTCATTGGTGCGGCGAATTACAATTACGACGAAATTAACGTCACCTATCCGGAGCTTGGAAAAGCGACCACAGGAATCGATAGGCTAAACGGCTTTGTGCAATATCTCATGGCCGAGCAAATCATCGATCAGCGCTACACGGTTGAGAAATGTTTGTCGGATGGGCAAATCGATGCAGTTCTCGTCGATCATGCCTTTCTAGGTGTATTCCCACTCCTTTTAGGAGAGCAACGGAGACGGCCTCCCGTTATCAGCTGTGGCGTGACCGCTCCTCTTCTCCAGTTGCCCGAGGTCTCGCCTTTCAGCGGGTTCGATTCCTCGCCAGAAGGCTTACAGCGAAATGCCCGGGATAACAAGCAGTTCCGGGATCTCCTGGCGCCTGGCTACAGCCATGTCGACAGAGTTCTGTCTGAACTGGGTTATGCGATTCCGGGCGGATTCTCGTTCGACACTTTATATTCGTTACCTGACAGACTGCTGCAATGCTCTGCACGGGAATTCGAATTTTCGTCTCAATCTTATCCAAAGCAATTGGAGTTCGTTGGACCGATCATCGATGCTCGAGGATCTAAAGATGAGTATCTTATGGACGGGGCGTTCGAGTATCCGGAAAGGCCTTTGATCTTCGCAACGCAAGGCACTCTGGCGAATTTTGATTTTAGTCAGCTAATCCAGCCGGCGATTGACTGTTTGGCGAGCGAAGAGGTCAACGTCCTGGTGAGCGCAGGAGGTGGCGATGTGCACTCAATTGCCGCCCGGCCTAATACACGCGTGGTCGATTATGTGCCCTATCGGAATGCACTGGCTCGAGCAAGCGTCTTCGTTACGAACGGCGGTTATAACGGTGTACAAGAAGCGCTCTGTCATGGTGTCCCAATCGTAGTAGCTGGTGAAACCGAAGATAAACCTATGGTTGCCGCGCGTGTCCAATGGAGTGGATGTGGCATTGACCTCCGGACCGGCACCCCTGCTCCGAGGCAGGTCGCGGACGCCGTGTGCGAGGTGCTGCACAACAAGAAGTATGCAGAGCGCGCACGTATGCTCCAAACAGACTTTGCAAAGTACAAGGCGCTTGGCACGATCGAATCCGTACTAAACCAATTGATCCCTCCACGGGGACGCGTCGCCTAACCAATGCGTTGCGATTGCGGTAGTCGTTCAGAGCGACATTCGATATTGGTTGGGACTTACTCCATGCAAACGTTTGAATGTGGTCGCGAAGTGCTGCTGGTTGGGAAAGCCTGATCTCAGAGCCACTTCGAGGAGAGGATTGGCAGTCTGTCGGCCCCAGTCTGACTGACGCAGCAAACGTAATCAGACTTATCGTTGCCAATCCCGTAATGATCGACGCATACAAGCAAGGTGTTCCCGGCAATGGCAAGCCCTTCCCCGAAGGCTCCAAGATTGCCAAGATTGAGTGGAGACCGAGAAAGTTAACCGATCCCCCTTTTTCCGCGAATACCCCAGACACGGTGCCTGGTGACCTGTTGGTGGTCGAGCTCATCGAAAAGGACAGCAAGCGATTCTCGGACACACACGGATGGGGATACGGCATGTTTGACTATAACGCCGCATCCGGCACCTTCGCGCCTGCCACCTTGGCCAGCAAGCCACCGGTGGGGCACGACGCTAAATGCGGCGCCGCATGCCACGAGCTCGCGGCATCAAAGGATTACATTTTCACGGCATACCCCAAAAGGTGAATCCAACGAACGCTTGGTTGCCGCTGCGCTGATAACGTCGGAGACGACCCAGCTGGCACCGGCCAAAGCAATGGAGATCGCGTTGGCCGCCCAATTGAAATGATTGCGCGGCCCTGCGGAGAGCGCCGGAATCCAGACCAGCAACTCGAAGATCACGATCTCCGCAGTGAGGAGCCGCGCGGCAAGCGGCGCCATGATGCCGGTGAGGATGGCGACGGCGGCCGCGAAAAAGCCCATGGTGGTGGCGTAGGCCCAGAACATCTTGTTCGGCGGCAGCCAACCCGGGATCGGGTTCAACAGACCGGGCATATCAATGATGTGAACGATGCCGAAGGAAATGGGGCAAAGACCGAAGAGAAGCACGAAGAAGGGCCGCCGGCGTGCAATGGACGAACCAGCAGGGGAGAAGGTTGCGAAGAGGACCAGCCCAGCCGCGACCAGGGCGAACTCCTCGAAGACATTGCCGATGGGATCATAATTGCCGAGATTCACGAATGACTTGGGCACCCAGAGGAGCGTGAACATGGAGTAAAGGATGGTCAGGGCCAAGGCGCCCGCGCGCGCAGTGCTGGGCCATAGCACCGCGATTCCCGCTCCGAGCTCGACGACCGCGGTGAGATACGCGAGCGGCGCACGGAAAGGGACGTTGGGTCCAACATTCTGCCACGTGGTGGCGAAGTCGCCGGAAACCAGGCCCAGCAGGCCGAGAAAGATGGCGGCCAGGCCATAGACATAAAGCCCGAGATTGGATGGGATGCTGCGGTTTTGCATGATTCCTCTTCCCTCTTCAGAAAACGCCCTGCTGCTTCCGCCAGACCGTGAGACGTGATAGAAAGATGGCCATGCACATGAATGAGTACATCACGCTGGGACGATCCGGTTTACGGGTGAGCCCGTTGGGTTTGGGAACGATGACCTTTGGCAATAATAGCTGGGGTTCGCAAGACAACGAATCGCGTGCCATCTTTGACCGCTACGTGGAAGCCGGTGGGAATTTTATAGATACCGCTGACGGCTATGCGATGGGAAAGAGTGAAGAATTGTTGGGCCGTTTTGTGGCCGAGGGCAAGCTGCGGGACAAGCTCGTGATCGCGACCAAGTTCACCTTTAATGCGGAATCAGGAAATCCCAATGCCGGCGGCAATGGCCGCAAAAATATCTATCGTGCGCTGGATAGCTCCCTGAAGCGGCTTGCCATGGACTACGTCGACCTCTACTGGCTGCACGCATGGGACAAAGTGACTCCGGTAGAGGAAGTGATCGGCACGCTGAATGACCTGGTCCGCACAGGAAAGATTCGTTATTACGCCTTCTCGGATGTGCCGGCCTGGTATGTCGCGCGAGCGGTAACACTGGCTGAATGCCACGCTATGGAGAAGCCGGTCGCCTTGCAACTGGAGTACTCCCTGGTGGAGCGCACCATTGAGCGCGAGCATGTGGGCGCCGCCCAGGAACTTGGACTGGGCATTTGCCCATGGAGCCCGCTGGCAAGTGGATTTCTTGCCGGCAAGTACCAGCGGGACCAAAGCACGGAGAGCGGCAAGGCGCGGCTGGAGATTTTGAAGAACGGGAACAATCCCGTCTTCCATAAATTCACCGAGCGCAATTGGCATACGCTCGATGTGTTGCAGTCGGTAGCGAAAGAACTTCGCCATTCCGTGGCACAGGTGGCGCTTAACTGGGCCGCAACGCAGCCTGGGGTTACTTCCACATTGATCGGCGCAACCAGCAAACAACAGCTGGAAGATAATCTGGCTGCACTGGACTTTGTGATCCCGGCAGAGTTGCGCAGTCAGCTCGATCAGGCAAGCGCGCTTGAGGCAGCACACCCCTATATGTTCTTCGAGGATGTGCTGCAGTCCCGTATTCACGGCGACGTGGCTGTGCATCCATGGCGGTAAATGCTCCGCCTATCTCGCCATCTAACTCCACGAGAAAGAGCGCGATACCCGTCAGGTATCGCGCTCTTTTTTTTGAATCCCATCGTGCTTAACCGTTATTTGTCTCTTCCTTGTTTTCCAGGTGCTCAGCAATGGCGCCTGCGCCTTCAAAACCTGCGATCGCAGCGGCGCCCTCGGTCAAAATCGATGCGTTCCGGATCCACCTTCTTAACACCCTCTAATTCCAAAAGTCCCATGACGCTTCGCCTTTTCCAATGGATGGACTTGCTTTACAGGCTGAGGGAAACTGGCTGCTTCGACGGGTACGGGCTCTAGCCTGCAGGTAAAAAGATACAGGGGAGGGCTTGGCGCACTCTGTGGGCCGGCAGAACCCAATACGAACTGGACGGGTGCCCCAGGTTCGCCGGTCCCAGTTATGATTCCTACAAGTGACGAAAAGGCCCCCCACCCGCCAACGCCCCCTGCTTCAGAAGGATGTTCTCCGATCATGCATTCGATGGCTTGTCATCAGTGTGGTGTGTTTGTGGTTGCTCGCCGTGCTGCTGCTTTTCTCTGCCCGGTGGATCGATCCACCGACCACTGCAGTACAAGTCCAGCGTCACTTGCAGGCCTGGGCTGACCAAACGCCGTATCGTAAACGCTACAAATTTCTTCCTCTCAGCCAAATCTCGCCCAATCTTCAGCACGCGGTCATCGCCGCGGAAGATGCGCGCTTCTATCAGCACCATGGCTTCGATTGGCACGAGATCCAAATCGCTGCCGGCGACGATTTGGAGGGCGGCCGCTTCCGCGGAGCCTCCACGATTACGCAGCAACTCGTAAAAAACCTCTTCTTCGGAACCGGCCGCTCGATCCTCCGCAAAGGCGCGGAGTTCACACTGGTGCCGCTGGCCGAACTCTTTCTTGGCAAGCAGCGCATTCTGGAGATCTACCTCAACGTCGTCGAATGGGGTCCCGGCATTTATGGCGCAGACGCGGCCTGCCATGCCTACGACGGAACCGCGGCCCGAAATACCGATCGGGAACAGGCGGCACGGCTGGCCGCGATTCTACCCGCTCCGCTGAAGCGACGGCCCGCGCGCATGAACCGATACAGCGCGCTCATCCTGGAGCGAATGCGGCAAATGGGCTGGTAATGAAGGCGCCCGGCTACAAAAAAATCTTCCCTCTAGGGCTTGCCTCGGTCTGGGCCTGGGTCCGCTTTGATGGTCGTGATCTCAACATAGGGCTGGACTCCGGTTTCCACGCCATGACGATAGACGACCTTACCGGCGATCTTCACGCGCTTGTTCTCAAAATCCTCAAGCTGCTTGGGCTTACGAGTATCACTCACTTCAATCGAACTGATGGGCTTCCCGTCTACCATGGTTACGGAATCAACCTGCACCATCCAGCCGGTGGTTTCCGCCCCGACCGCCATCGCGCGATGGACCGTTCCTACCAGGGTTATCTTTTGTGGATCGCTCTCGTCAGCATGTAAGCAGACGCAGCACAGCGTCAGGATCAAACCCATGCTTACTCGTGCGATGCGCATACAGACCTCCTCTTCGCCCTAAAGAAGATTCTAATATTACGCACTGCACACAGAAAAGACGACGCAATCACTATCCCAACCGACGCGCGGCTCTCTCTCCAAGACCGGTCTAGTCAGCTGCCTCGACGGTAAGCCGCAGCCCCACCGCCTTGGTTACAGCAACCAACGTCGAGAGCCGTGGGTTCCCTCTGGCCGACAACGCGCGGTAAAGGCTCTCCCGCTCAACGCCGGCCTCTTTCGCAATTTTGGCGACCCCGCCTCGTGATTCAGCGATGCGTCGCAGGGCAATCAGCAGAATCTGCGGATCATCTCCTTCCTCGAGCGCCGCCCGGAGATACTCAACTGCGAACTCCGGATTCTCACGCAGTTCTTTTGCCATAGCCTCATCATGAGAAACACTGGGTTTGCGTTTCATTCCATCTCCGTCCTTTTCTTGTAGTCCTTCCAGTACGCCCGCGCTTTCTTGATATCCGCAGACTGTTTGCGTTTGTCTCCTCCGCACAAGGCAGCACGCAAGCCGTTTCGATTTTCCCGTAATACAGGCGATATCCAGGCCCCCAGTCGATACGCAGTTCGTGCAGGCCTTCGCCGATCGACTTCGAATCTCCAAGGTTCCCGCCGGCAAGCCGATCGAGCCGCACGGCTATACGGGCGCGTGCCTTTAGATCGGCGAGATTGCTCAACCACTCCCCGAAAACATCTCTGCCCTCCGCAGTCGTATAGCGGTGGATCTCAATCACAATCTCATTGTAACTTATAGATTACACCCGGTCCAAACCCGTTCTATGCGCGCAGATACTGCGATTCCCCCGAAGAGCCCGGCTGCCGAAGGAAATGTTACGATTGCCTGTGTTTAACTTCGGTAGACCAAAAACAGGCGGCCAGTGGATGGCGCACGTTGTCCTCGCCGTCGTCGCCCTATTTCTGGTGTGGTGGATGCTGCGGCTCTACGTTCTGTGACTTTAACTCCTCCAGTGAAATAGGGTTCTGCCCCTAGCTCGCCCTGGGAATGCGGGACAACTCTGAGAAAAAGACAGACAATGCAGACAAGACGCGATTTCCTCAAGTTCGCCGCAATGGCATCTGGCGTCACCGGCGTTTCCGGAGTGATCCCCGAATCGATCCAGCGGGCCTGCGCGATCGAGCCGGCACCCGGTTCGACCTACCTCGATGCCGAACACATCGTGATCCTGATGCAGGAAAACCGCTCGTTCGATCATGCCTTCGGTACCCTTCGCGGAGTTCGCGGATTTAACGACCCGCGTGCGCTTCGCCTCGCGAACGGCAATTCGGTCTTCGTGCAGACCGACGCTGCAGGCAACTCCTATGGTCCCTGGCGGCTGGATATCCGTGATACCCGGATCACGTGGATGGGATCGCTTCCCCATTCCCGCCACAGCCAGGTCGATGCCTGGAATGAAGGTCGCCATGATGCGTGGCTGGAAGCCAAGCGTTCAGGCACTCAGGAGTATTCGCACCTTCCTCTAACCATGGGCCACTACACCCGGGAGGACTTGCCCTTTTATTACGCTTTGGCGGATGCGTTCACGGTCTGTGATCAAAATTACTGCTCGGTGATGACCAGCACAACGCCCAACCGCAGCTACCTCTGGACCGGGACTATCCGCGACCAGCAGCGTACAGACTCAAAAGTCTATATCCGCAACCAGCAGCTCGACTTTGGCGGGCTGAGCTGGAAGACTTTTCCCGAGCGCCTGCAGGAGGCCGGAGTCAGCTGGAAGTGTTACCAGAATGAGCTGACTCGCTCCGGGCTTTCCGCTGAACAAGATGCCTGGCTTGGGAATTACGCCGACAACGTGCTCGAATTTTTCTCCGCCTATAACGTCGAAGCATATCCGGGATATGCCCTGGCCGCACCACGACTCATTAAGGAGCTTTCCGTCCGCGCGGCGGAACTGGAAACCGAGATCTCTAAGCAGACCGACGCGGCGATAGCGGCGAAGCTCCGCGCAGCGCTTGGAGATACGCGAAGGCAAATCGAGACCATTCAGGCATCCCTCGCCAAAAACGGAAAGGCCAGATACCAGGAACTCTCCGCACAGGAGAAAGCGCTGCATCATGCGGCATTTGTTACGAATGCCGAAGATCCCGAGTATCACAGCCTGTTTTCGTTGTCATTTGAGGACCAGGGCAAGTCACAGACCATGCAGGTCCCGAAGGGCGATATTTTCTATCAATTCCGCAAGGATGTGAATGAAGGAAGGTTGCCCACGATCTCCTGGCTGAGTGCCCCGGAAAAATTCTCCGATCATCCCAGCTCACCCTGGTATGGCGCCTGGTATATCTCCGAAGTGATGGACATCCTGACCAGAAATCCTGAGGTATGGAAGAAGACGATCTTCATTCTCACCTACGACGAGAATGACGGCTACTTCGATCACGCACCCTCGTTCGCGGCCGCCGACCCGAAGCGTCCGGAAACCGGAGGAGCTTCCGCCGGCATCGATACCGGTCTCGAGTACACCTACAAAGATGACGAGTTGCGGCAAGGAGTTGCGGAGAACGAAGCGCGGTCCGGACCCATCGGCATGGGCTTTCGCGTCCCCATGATCATCGCCTCGCCATGGAGCCGCGGCGGATGGGTCAATTCGCAGATCTTTGACCACACCTCCACGCTGATGTTTGTGGAAGGCTTTGTTGAAAGCAAACTGGGCAAGACGGTTCGTGAAGAGAACATCAGCGCGTGGCGGCGAACGATCTCAGGAGATCTCACCTCCGCCTTCCGCCCCTACAATCCCAAGCAACCTGACCTCGACTTTCTCGTCCGGGACAAGTTTGTCGTGAGCATCGAGAAGGCACGGTTCAAGGAGACCCCCTCGAATTACAGAAAGCTCACGGCTGAACAGATCGAGCAGATCAACCGGGCTCCCGCGCGTTCCGGGTTAATCTCCCATCAGGAAAAAGGCATCCGGCCTGCATGCGCGATTCCCTATGAGCTTTACGCGGACGGGAATCTCCATGAGGATGGCGCACATTACGAACTCCACCTCAGTGCCGGCAACCAGGTGTATGGAGCGAAGTCAGCAGGTGCGCCCTTCAACGTCTATCTACGTAACATAAAAGATGGAGGAGCAATGATGGCCGCCACCTACGCGGTCAAGCCAGGCGACACGTTGAGCAGGCAAATACCCATGTCCATGTTTGCCGCGTCAGGCTACTCGATCGAGGTGCATGGCCCGAATGGTTTTTACCGGTCCTTTACTGGCCGAGCGGCGTCGTTTCCTCTTGCCGTGCGCACCTCCTACGAGCGCCACGGAACGGAGCTGACTGGAGATGTGCTGGTGCAGTTGCATAACAAGTCCACAGGGCCTGTCAGCATTGCCATTAAGGACAATTTCTACCAGTCAGGTACAGTAACCAGGCAAATCGAGCCTGGTCAGGAAACATCTGTCGTTCTGACCCTGAAACGTAGCCACAGCTGGTACGACTTCACCGTGAAGGCCGACGGCTCGAACCAAGAGGCCCGTTACGCCGGACGCGTAGAGACCCGAATGCCCGGCTTCAGTGATCCGCTGATGGGAGGAGTTCTGCGAGCCACCTAGCGGCCTTCGGAAAAAGTGCTGTTTCAAAGGGAATCGTCCCCTCAGCGGCTAAAGCCGGATTCATTGCAAAGCATTTATGTACGGCCTGAAGGCCGTACCCTTCAGAAGCATGAGTTTTTTCGCAGCCTCTTTAGTCGGGCCGCAAAGGCGCGGCTTCGGTTATCAGGCAATGCGCATCTTTCGTGGACCGATCGGCCGGCCCCATGCGCTAGCGGGTCTCCGGCTTGCCGCCTTGAAGGACGAAGTGATAAGAGCCGGTGGCCCAGTTTTCCGAGTTGATAAGCAACTGCCACGGACCGCTTTGCGGCAGGGTGTACACGGTCCCATTCCGGCAATTGGGCGCCAGAAAGTCGTGGCCCTGCGCGTCGAGGAATTCGGTTCCCAACCCACCCAGTTCGCAGCCCTGGCCGGAAAGCAACACCACATCGCCCGCCTGTCCGTTAAAGGTGTAGACGTCCTGGGCAGCAACCTCCTCGATGTTTCCGGAAACCGCCTGACCATAAGCGATCGTCTGGCGGCGGGTGTGGCGCACAAAGCGGATCGGAATGCTGTAGCGCACAATCTCGTTGGGATAATGGAAGCGGGCGCGCAGAGTGTACTGGCCGGCCACGGGCAGCTCCTGCCTGCCGAACTGGCAGCCCATGCCGCCGCGCACCATCTTTCCCGTTGGATCGTAGAGCATCAGGAAGACGGGGTGCGCCTCCCCAGCGTGGTCCGTGCAGTCGGGATCATGAATCCAGAGCACATCCCCCTGGCCGGCGGAGAAATGGAACTCCGGCTCGGAGGTGTGGTCGAGGATCTCGCCGTTCATGCGTAAGGCCGCGGAGACCGCCGCGGCCATGGGCGCCGTGGGCTTGGCGAGCGCAGCTTTGGCCGCCAAAACCTGCTGCGCTTGCGCGTACTGGCTGCCGAAGACGAAGTTGTTGGTTACGGCCAGATCGAGCACGCAATCGGCAAGCAGATGCGGATCGGTAATGCCGGACTCGCGGCAAACCTTCTCCGCCTGCGCCCGGTTCTCCACCGGTGGTGCGGCCCCCTTGAGCGGAAAATCAGGATTGGTAAAAGTACCGGTCGACTGGCCAGGCTGATAATCAAACGACGATTTCGCCTGGACGACGCGCCACGCATCGGCCAGGGCGTGGTTCACGTCGTCACTTTCGGGTTTTACCTCCCGTTGGTTGGTTCCCAGCAAATCGTTGGACGGCACACCATCGTCATTGCCCAGCAGCCCCTCGAGGGCGCCACGGCGCGCGGCTGCGGGCTTGACGGTCACGTTCAGGGCATAGCGCCCTAGTTGCTCGATGTGGACTTCCGTGCCGTCAGGCCAGGTGAGCTGGTAGCTATCACCGAACGCGGTGGACGCCGAGGTGAGCGAGCCGGCGCGCAGCCGCGGTAGAGCCCCGGTCACTGGCTGCCCGTCCATGCGCAGCACGGGCTTATTGTTTTCCATGGTCACGGTCACGCGCTGCCCGCCCATGGTGGCTGCCATGGCCTGATTGACACTGGCCATCCTGCTGCCGGGGACCGGGGCCTGGCGCACCTGCACAGAAAAGTCGTCCTTGGTCGAGCGCACCAGGGTGTACTCGCCCACGGTTTGGAAGTCGTAGGTCAAGCCGTCAAAGGTGGTGAGGTGGACGTCGCCGGTGCTGGAGCCTGGCGGCGGAGGTTTGTTATCGGGAGGCGCGCTTCCTCCTCCTCCCCCTCCTCCGCCGCCTCCCCCGGGTGGGGGTGTTGGCGGCTTGGGCTGCTGCGGCTGCTTGCAGAATTTGTCCAGCGATTCACCGCCCACCCCGCCCATGGTGGTAATGTCACCGCCATTGATACCGATGAAAAGGGGGGCGATGGCGGCCTGGGTGAATTGCGAAGCGCCGGGGCTGCCGTCGGGGCAAGCACAGCCGCCCTGCTTGAGACACAGCTTCAAAGGCGCGGAGTTGACCAGCGCGGTATCGACGGCGAATCCCTGGTCGTGCAGCCGGCCATAGCCGGTGTAGAGGTAGACGCCAACGATATCGGCGCCGCCCGAAACCTGCACCAGGGCGGACTCAGCCGGGCCGACCGTCGGCAAAGCCTCGATCGAGCCGCTGTCTACGGTGATCGAGGCGGGCGCCGGGCCGGACTTGGGAGGAGAGCCCGGGTTGAGCATGACCCAGGGTGCGTGGCCGGCCGCCTCAAAGTAACTCGAGCCCCAGGAGGTGTAATAAGTAGACGCCGTCCCCTGGACCAGTAACTGAAAGGCGCCCTCATCGTCGTGGTTTGCCCCCGCAAGCACGACGGGCAACAATCTTGGCCAGACGCCCTGGGCGCCGATGGTGTCTTCCAGATGGCCATAGACGCCGAGCGCATCGTAGGAGCGCAGGGCGTAGAACGTGAGCGGGCCGAAGACATATAGGTTCCACTTCCCTGCCAGGATGCCGGTGTTCTGCACCGAAGGCATGACTTCGGACATGGCCCAGGTGGCTTCGCCCTCGAGAATCCAGGGATGGATGGAGTTGAGCACGCTTGGGGTTTGCACCGCTCGCTGCTGGAAGCAGTGGAACATCTCATGCGTGACCACCGCTTCTGCCTCGTCCTGACTGAGGCCGGCAAACATCTGGTTCCAGAACGTCATGTGGCAGCCGGCCTTGGTCAAGCCGAGGGCGCTCCCCCAGGTCCATGACCACGTATGGGCGTATTCCGTGCCTTCGGGAGTGCCGTAATCTACATCGGTATCGAAGGCGACTCCGGGTACCTGGAGAAAGGCGGCCAGGGTGCCATCGGCATTTTTTGCCAGCGTGGTGTAGTCAAATGCGGGCGTATCGGGAGCAAAGAGAAGGAAGGCTGCGGGTAGGAGGTGGGATGGGTTGAGTGCCTGTTGGCTGGGGGCGCGGCGGGGGCCGGCGACGAGCGCCGTCGCGGCGGTTTGCTGTTCCGGGGTGAGCGAGCTCCAGACCTGGTTGAGATAGGTGACGGCCAGGGTGCCGTCGAAGTCGCCGCGATCGCGGGTTGCGGGAACGCTGACCCCGGGCAGGCGCCCCACTACCATGCTGAAGAGCATTTTGGCGCGGTCCGGGGTGACGCCGTGCTGAATGATGTCCGTTTCCAGTTGCTGCTGGGTTATCTGCGGCGAGGGAGGGGCGGTTTGCAGCCCTGTCGTGGCAGTGGGAGGCGAAGGCGGCCGGGTGCGGCTGCGCAGCACCATAATCACTACGACGCACAGTGCTACCAGGACCGCTCCCAGAATAAGCCGCGATCGCATAGGTTCTTTCTCGAACGGTAGAACCGTCGCGCCCGAAACTAATAGAAAACCCGACGGGTGGCAAGGAAAATAGATGGCCGGTTACAGTGAGCGCTCGGGAAACAAGCTCAAACCAGCTTCCTGCGGAACCAGCGAAGACGGGGGCGCGGCAACGTACTGTAGACAATCGAGCCGGGAATGCTCACCTCGATCTCAGTGCCGTTGCCAACGCCGCTCCAGATTGTCAACTCGGCGCCGATTTGTCTCGCGCGTTCGCGCATGCCTGGCAGGCCATAATGGCCGGAGCGCCCCTCTTCCAGCGTGGCTGGGTCAATACCCTTTCCGTCATCCCGAACTCGCAAGCAGAACAGACGTTCTGCGTAGATAAGGTCCGCTTCCACATGCTGCGCCCGAGCGTGGGTGAAAGCATTTCGCAGGGCCTCGCGAGTAATGCGGTAAAGCTCGTCCCGAATGATGGGATGCATGTCCCGCGGCGCACCTTCCACCGTCAATTCGAAGGCCGCGGCGTCTGCGGTCGCCAGTTCATCGCACACTGCCCTCAGCGCCTGCGCCAGGTCGTTCGTAGTTGTGGCGGAAGATCGTAAGTCATACACGGCGTCGCGGCCCTCGGCGATCGCCTGATCCCCGCGTTCGAGCGTTTGTTCGAGTTTGTCCTTTGCTTTCCCGGGTGGAAGCATGTTATCCACTACCTGCAGGTGCAGTATCAAGCCTTGAAAGCTCTGCAACAGCGTGTCATGCAACACGCGGGCGATGCGGGTGCGCTCATTCACTCGCTCTTCCAGGCGCAGTTCCAGAATGCGCCGGGCTATGGCCCATCCGAAAAAAGCGGCGACCAAAACCGTGGAAATGGCCGTGAGCGGCACAATAAGAAAAATCTCGCGCTGAACATTTTTCATGTTGGCGACAGCGCGCGGCAACTCTTCATCGAGTTCGCGGTTAATGCTCTGGACGTGCGCAGAAGTCGTATTCTCAATTCGTCTGAGTTCGTCATCCAGGCGAATGCGAACCACTTCCCAGTCGCCCGCCTCAGCCATGGCGGCGATGTCATCAAGCTGAAACGGCAGAGTGACTTCAATCGTATCTAGAGCAGTTAGAAATGCTGGATCTACGCGGAATTCAGGCGGCAGGTAAGTGAGCGTGCTCCTGGTTTGTTGGGTTTGTTTCTTGAGATCCTCACGCAAAGGCTCGGCTTCGGTTACCAGCCGATGCGCATCCTTGGACTGTGCAAGTTCATTCAGCCGTTGATGAAATGAGCGAAGGCTTTCCTGAAGCCGCAAGACGGCGATCAACTGCTGGCTTACGCCGGTGAGACGATCTGTTTGTAGTTGCGCTTTCTTGAACTGGTAAATTACGAGCCCGTTCCCACCCAGGATCAAGGCCACTAACAGGGCCAGGATGAGCGCCAAACTCCGGCCAATGTTGAAGTAGTTGCCGTTTGGTGACGTCATTCGAGCTCGTTTAGACCATCTCCGCCGCGCGCTTTTTCAACTACTGCACATGGTTGTCCGTCGTCTTGGGGGGACCGGGACGGAAACCAGTGATTTCGATCAGCTGCATTTCCAGTTTACCCGCGGCCTCAGGCGCGCTCATCTGTCCAACCAGAACTGAATGCACGGCATCGGAGTAAGCCTTCGAAACTCCCTTATAGGTGTTTCCAGTTTCGATGGAAGGCCGGGCGACAATGGCGCTTGCACGCTGCTGCGATGATTCCGGTAGGACGCGCGAGTCCAAAATCGACGGCGGATCGGAGAGTTCAACCTGGATCGGACCGCCGGGGCCGTTGTAATTTTCTCCCTCAGCGATCAGGCTGCGCAGCTGGAAGCGGAGAAGCTCAATCGCTTCCTCACGATGAGTCGAATGTAAGGAAATGCCTGTGCCGGTCCCTCCCAGGGTTCCAGCCGATCCATCGCTTCCACCAGGCAATCTTGAAAGGCCGGTCTCCAGAGCCGGGAGGGTGCTTCGCCAGCCAATTTGCCGAGCTTGTCCTTTCCTGCTCATCGGGGTCAGGATCCAGATGCGGCTAAAGGCGGCCCTGCCGGAGTCAAAGACGAGCATGGAATCGGCCTCCCGGTACGACACCACGCCGGGCGGTGATATCCAGCCAATCCAATGTTTGGCTCGTTGCCATGCCGCAATCGCCGCAGGATTATTCACGCTGATGGTCCGGTCCCGCTCGATGATCCGTCCTCCTCCCGCGGCTGCTTGCCACTCCAGGCCGTTGCAGGTCAACGATTCAGCGGCATTTCCCTGCCACACGTAACCCCAGAAGTCCTTTTTGCCTTTGGCGCGCTCACCGGTCTGTATCCGTGCGGCCATGCTCTCCAGCTCGTCCCACGTGCGTGGCGGATGCCCATAGCCGTATGCGCGCAGGAGATCCGCTCGATACTCCAGGCCTCCAAGGGGAACGTTGAAGGGGACCGCCACAAGCTTTCCGTTCACTGAATAACTGCGCAGCAATTGCGGGTCGAGTTGCGCGATTTCCGAGGCCAGGTAGGGCTGCAGATCGATCAGGTCGGGTTCGAGAATCGGGGTCCAGATCAAATCGACGTTCAGGAGATCGGGTCCGGAGCCATTTTTCAGGAGCTTGCTAGCGAGGTCAACGTACTCGCGACTGGCCTCTGGAATAGGAATGTTAGTAACGCGAATCCCTGTTTCCTGCGTGAACCGCTGTAACAGGGCTCTTTCCTGCGGTCGATCTTCATTCCAGGAATAGGCGTATTGCAACGCCACCGGCTCCCGGGGAGACTGGCGGCAGCCAATCAGGGCGATCGCTAGCAGCAAGACCACCCCGCAACTGGCCTTACCTTCCATCGTTCAATCCATGGTATACGACTCACAGAATTGTCATCCTGATCCGGATTCCTGCCACGCAGCATTGGACACAGCAGCCTGTGCGCCTTTCCGTAAAGAAAGGCGCATGAAGTAAATCAACGCCACAAATCTCAACAGGAATCCTGGGGAGCGAAGCCGATTCTGTGGGAGTTTGACGAAAAACATCTTAAACGTCCGGTGCTGCTCGCAGGCATACTTGTACAAACCTCCTGATATAGTTCACGCGTACGCCTAATACCCGATCGGATCGAGATTATGGCTGACCCAGGGCAATCTGCCGAGGAATTGTTTGGAGAAGCGCTGGAATTGCCTCCGGAAAGCAGGTCTGCTTTCCTCGACCGGGCGTGCGGCCATGATCCGGAACTTCGCCGCCTGCTGGAACAGCTTCTCCTCGATGATGCACGCGCCGGTAGCTTTCTTGCGCATCCTGCGTTTACCCCGGATGGCACAGGGACCGTGTCTGCGGTACGCGCTCCCTCCACCCCTGGCCGCTTCCACTCCGGGCAGCTCATCGCCGGGCGCTTTTCTATTGTTCGTTTCATTGCTCGCGGTGGAATGGGCGAAGTCTATGAGGCGAAAGATCAGTTTCTTCAGGACTCCGGCGTCGCTCTGAAAATCATCCGGCCCGAGATCGCAGCCGATGCAATCACCTCCACCCGCTTTGAGCAGGAGGTGCTTCTTGCCCGCAAAGTGGTCCACGCCAATCTCTGCCCCATCTACGAGATTTTTCGCTGCGACCAGCCCGCGCCTCCCTTTCTGTTCCTCACCATGAGGTTGTTGCAGGGGGAAACTCTCTACGCCCGCTTCGAGCAATCCAAAAAGTTGGAAATGGGCGAAGCGGTGGACATCAGTAAGCAATTGCTGGCCGGCGTGGCCGCTTTGCACGCTGGAGGAGTGATTCATCGCGATCTCAAACCGAATAACGTCATGCTGGAAACCGGCGGATCCGGCTTGCATATCAGCATTATGGATTTCGGCCTTGCCCGTCCGCACGAGTCTGCAAGCACCTTGTTTGGATCCGGCGTCATCGCCGGAACACCTGGTTACATGGCGCCCGAACTATTGCAAGGCGGGCGGCCGACGAAGGCCACCGACCTCTTCGCTCTGGGCGTTGTGCTGCACCAGGTGCTGACCGGTGAGCGCCCGTTGGCATCGCAAGGGGGACTCTCCCTTGCTCCGTCGCCGTCTCTACGTTCGAGCCGCGCCCCGGCGGAATTGGTGCAAGCGGTCGAGGGCTTTCTTTCGCCAGACCCCGAAATCAGAACCCGCGCTTTCGAGCGGGTGTGGCCGGCGCAGAATGGCGCCGCGACCCTCGCGCGCCGCTCCTTATGGAAGAAAAGGGGTATTTGGTACGCCGCCGCTGCAGTCGCGGTATTGCTTGCGATTGCACTGGTGGCGCTCAAGACGCCGACCCCCGTTTCCGGCCCACTCGATTCAACCCAGATCACCTCAACCGCAGAGCCAAAAGGGCCGCCGCTGTTTACCGATGGATCGCGGCTCTATTTTGACAGCCGGGGAACCTCCTCTGAGATGGCGGTGAGCGGCGGCCCCATCGTGCCCATGCGCATCCTTGAGCGCGGCATGTGGTTGCTCGATATTTCGGCCGACGCCTCAAAGGCACTGGGCTTAAAACAGGTCGGTGAAGATACACTGGGCCGCGGCACGCTGTGGACAACAGCGATGCTGGGCGGGACTCCGCGAAAACTGAGTGATCACCTGGTGAACGGGGGGAGGTGGTCCCCGGATGGACACTCGGTTGTGTTTTTCGACCTGCGGACCATTTACAGAATCGGTGCGGATGGCGAGAACCTGACCAGGCTTTGGCAGGCGCCGAAAGAGGTGGATGATCTCGCCTTCTCGCCCGATGGCCGGCAACTGAGCGTGACCGTTGGTACTCCTCCCGGCACTTCGCGGCTATGGCGTTTGGGCGCCGATGGGCAAAACGCACAGCCGTTGCGATTCGATTGGCCTGCCGATGTCGAACAGTTTGCCGGCCAGTGGACGCCGGACGGCCGCCACTTCCTGTTTTCGTCCAATCGCGAAGGACGCACCAATATATACGAGCTGGTTGCGCCCCGTTGGTTTGAATTCTGGAAGAAGCCGGCGCCAGTAAGAATAACGGGCAACCAGATCCCCATCCTGGCCTCAACCCCGAGCCGCGATAGCCGCGGCCTGTTTGTCCTGGGCCGGATGGAGGAGGGGGCGATGCGGGCCTATGACCCACAGTCGAAGAAGCTGGCGCCTTTTCTGGACGATCTGTCTATGCTGGGATTCGTGATCTCGCCGGACCACCAATGGATGGCCTACACAGACTACCCGAACAGAAGTCTGTGGAGGAGCAAGCTGGACGGCAGCGAGAAGTTGCAGCTCACCCATTCCTACGCGGTGATGGAACAGTGGTCGCCCGATGGCAAATGGTTGGTCTACTCCGATTGGAAGCATCTGTTTCTCGTCTCGTCTGACGGCGGCGCTCCGCAAAAATTAACCCCGGATGGCGAGATGCCAGTTGGTCCAACGTGGTCCTCTGACGGGAAGACGATTGCGTTCAGCTATTTTCCAGTTCCGGAAAAAGTGCCCCGGATTGAGGTAATCGACTTGGCCAGCCGGCAGATTTCCGCGATGCCCCGGGGCGAAGGATACTACTATCCCTCCTGGTCGCCCGATGGAAAATACCTGGTCGCGATGGCGGTCAATCCTTCGCGCATGGCGCTGTACTCCGTGGCGACGAAGACGTGGAAAGATTTGCGTGGGTTTTCGGACCAATGGGGTTTCTGGAGTTGGGCGCCAGATAGCAACTCCTTGTATATGGCTCTGTTTCAGGGGAAAGCCAGCGACGGCCTTTACCGCATCACCATTCCCCAGAGCGGATGGGAGAAGGTGACCGGCGCGGAAGGCATCGACCCTGCCTACTCTACCGAACAGTTTGTGAGCATTACGCCTCAAGGCCAACCGGCGGTCATGAGCCGGACCGGCGCGGCGCAAATTTATTTACTTCATTGGCCGCAGTGAAATTAGGCTCAGCATCGCTACTGCTCATCGCGAGAACAGTAGCGATGCATTCTCATTTGCATAGCGTTAGCGTCCTGCCTGCAGCAGAGCCACCTCGACTCCTGTGCTCGTCTTGCCGGCGGCAATTTGCGACTTCCGTTCGGCCTTCGAACTGTTACAGATAAGGTGACTTGTATTACCGGCCACCCAAACGGAACGCAGAAAGTACTGGTCCCCGTAATGGGTAAACACGGCTTTACCCTGGGTGGCCGGCAGTCCGTCGCTGGCCATCTGGGTCATGGTCATTCCTGCTTTCGTGTTGCCCCGGATCATCATGGACTGTTCGCCATTCATGCTGATGATGTAGACACCAGGAGCGAAGTGTTGGCCGGAGCCAGTTTGGAAGGCAAAGGGCACGTCCAGTTTGGCTGCAAATCCTGGACTCTGTGCCTGGGCGGCCGGCGCCGAGGAGGCGATAGCGAGTACGGCGGCGATCAAGCTTGCGGGAACCTTCATCATCATTGAGCTGCGCATGGTAGTTCTCCTTTTGGAGGGCGTCTCACCAACCGCCTTCACTTACTAAGGCGCAACCCTGGAGAAGAAAGTGCCATGAACCGCAAAAATTATTTCCGGCGCTCCTGCGGGCCGGCGGGAGACGCAGTTCCATAGGCTCTAGCTTGTTGAGGATTTTTTCGTCAGTACTCCCACAGAATCATCATCCTGAGCGGAGCGCAGCGTGCCCATCTAGCGGCCCTAATAGAAGTCACCATCCTCCACTTGTCATCCCGAGGGCAGCCCGAGGGATCCGCTGTGCGCCCGGCTCCCATTTTCTGGACAGCGTCTATGACATCGGGCCACTGCGCCAGAACCGCATCACCCAACGCCTGCGTCCAACCTGGGTCCTGCGCCGCACTTGGGGAAATGGCAGCAATGCCAACACACTGGGATCCCAAGGCAGGTTATCCTGCTGGATCGCATGGGTGGGTCGTCACAACAGCGCACAATGCGGAACGGCGAAACTGCATTCCTGCTCCCACCAAAGTTGCATTGGGTTCAGCGGGTTGCGTATTTGAGGTGACCTTCGCGCCAGGGGACCGCGGCGCGTGCGTTGAGATCGAAGACGATGCGGCCGGCGCGGATGGTCATCTCGGGCACGATGCGTTCGCTGCCGTCGACCTTCCCCCCGGCAAGATCGGCGTAGCCAAAGTTGCCCTGCTCGACGCGAAGCACGGCAATGTCGGCGACCGAGCCGACAGCAATCTGCCCCAGCTCGGGATGGCCAATTTCGCTGGCTGGGTTGGTGGTTGACTCCCGAATGACCTCCGCCAGGGGGATGCCCAGCGCGAGCATTTTACTCATCACGTTGGGCAGGTTGAGCATGACGCCGGTAGCGGAGTCGACATGGAGGTCGGTTGAAATAGAGTCAGGAAAAAAGCCGTTCTTTACCATCGGCTCCGCGAGTGCAAAAGTGAAGGAGCCGCCACCGTGGCCAACATCGAACTTGATTCCGCGCTTGCGCGCTTCCAGCATGAAGGGGGCAGGCTTGCCTTCCGGAGTGAGTAGCGGCGCGGGCATGCGGAAGACGTGGGTGCTGATGTCTCCCGGACGCAGGATGCTGGAGATCATCTGCTCGTAGGACTTGTTGTCGAACCAGCCGAAATCAACCATGACGGGCAGATGGTTGCGCTTCCCTGCCTCGACGGCCTTCTCCACCGAAATAAAGTTAGGCTGTTGCCAGTGTGCGGTCTTGATGCCGACGATGATGTCGCGGTTCTGTTCGATCATCTTCGAAAGCGCATCGAGGTCCATGTCGTGTTCATTCTGCTCGGCCACATCGTCGGTATTGACCATGCCCGATCCGACAATATTGAGGAAGGCGAAGATGCGAGTCCGCGAATAGTCAATGATGCGGCGCCGGAACTCGGGAAAGTCGCGCCAACCAGAGGAGCCGGCGTCGGCAACCGTGGTAACGCCATTTGGGATAGCCATGACATCGGCGGGGACAGAGAGATCGCCGTTGCCCCATGCGTTGTGCCGAAGCCCGGTAAAGACGTGCACGTGGATATCGACCAACCCGGGCGTGAGATAGAGACCAGAGATGTCGACGGATTGTTTGCCGGCACTCGCGGGAATCGTTGGCTCGATGGCGGCAATCTTGCCGTCGCGAACGGCTACGTCAAGTTTCGCGGCAACACTGTTCTTGGGATCGAGGACTTGGCCGTTGCGAAGAACGAGATCGTACTGCTGAGCGTGTGCAGTGATAGCGCAGGCGAGGAGAGTGGCGGCCAGAATGCGAAGCATTGGTTGGGAGTATACCCCGAGCATGGCAATGACTTATTTACGTTTTAGGCCGGCCGATCAAGTAGACAGGAGCCAGCCAACTGCCCTGGCCGCGCGCATAGCCCGCCTGCCAATCATATTGCGGGAAGTTACTGGTCAGTGCCAGCAGCTCATCGGGCGTTCGGGTGCGAAAGCAGGAGACGAGGCCGTCCCACAAAACCACCAGCGGAATCAGGGGGAGCAGGTAGGATAACAACAGTCTCGACCAACGGAAGGGCCGCATCCGCGGGGTAAGGATCCAGTCGAAGACCGGCATCAACAATATGGTCGTGAACGCTCGCAGCGTGCGCGAAGTCACTTCCGCCATCGCGAACCCTTCCCCATTGCGCACCGCGTCGCACAGCACATCGCGCGCAACGCTGTCGGGAAAATGGTGGAAGGAAGAAAAGATAGTGCGAAAACCGTGTAACTCCCCCGGGACGCGAGCGGCATCGACAGAAAAATTCGCACAGCTCACGCCCTCCACCAGCCGATCGGGCAGAGCGCTGCTGGGGAACTTATCCGTCAAAACCACAGTGAGCGGCGCGTGTTCGGCTAACGCGGAACGCCATGCAGGACTTAGCCAGGGGCCGCCGCCACCGGAGCAGAGATCGACCACGCGATTCGCGCCGCAATCTTGAATAGCGCGAAAAATCTCCGTTTGAATGGGACGATAGATGTTTCCCCGGCTGGTAATCGCTTCCAGAAAATCCGTGGCTCCGTGACGAACAGCTCGCGGACACCACGACTGGTCGAGGACTTCAAAGAGGTGAAGACGGCGCAACCTGGTTATTGCCGATCTCTCCACAACGCCATGGCGCCGAGCAAACCCTCTTCGTTGGAGATGATTTTTATTTCGTCACCGTGCTTGAGCGTCACTTTCTTGGCATTGCCACCCCCAATGTAGAGGGTGTCCCAGTTAAAGGTAGCGGCGGTTTGTTCAACCGCTTCTTTGAGCAACTTGTTCCAGCGCTTCACGCCATACTTCAGCAGCCCGCGCCTGCCCAAATATTCCTCATAGGTTTTTTTGCGCCATGGATGATGCGCTAACTCGAGACCGGGACAAAGGACACCGTGGGTGAACAGCGCTGACCCCATGCCGGTGCCCAGAGTAATGACCAGTTCGACCCCGTGTCCCTGGATCACGGCATAACCGCCCACGGCGGAATCGTTGGCCATCCGCACCGGCTTGCCCCATCGTTTTTCCAGGGTTTTCTGCAGCGGAAAGCCCACCCATCCCGGGTCAAGGTTAGCAGCGGTGAGGGTTTTGCCTTGCTTGATCACTCCAGGAAACCCGACAGAAACCCGGTCAAAGAGTGGCACGCTTACCTTGAGTTCGTCGAGCGCGCTCAGAATTGCATCCGTGGTCGCCGGATTTGGAGTGGGCACGCGCAACCGGTCGCTGATCGGCTTGCCCTCCGGGCTCAATGCCTGCATCTTCAGGCCTGTGCCCCCAATATCGATAGCCAAAGTAATCGGACCTGCGCTATCGCCCGTCCGACGCCCTGCCACTTTCAAAGCCGCTTTAACCATAGACCCCCGGAGCCCATTGTCATTTTAGCCGCCGGCAGCCATTTGCCGAATGGCGAGGATGCATTCAGGTACCGCCCTGCTTAACACGCTGCGAAAATCCCTCTGCACGAAGGGCACGGCCCTAGCCGTGTTGTATAACCGGCAGCCGTTTGAATGGCAAGGATGTATTCGGTACCGCCCTGCTTAACATGCTGAGAAAATCCCTCTTGCACGAAGGGCACGGCTTCAGCCGTGCCGTATAACGTGCGACTATTGAGGGCTTTAGCCCCTGAGGTACGGCTTTTCGGAGATGCCGGACCAAACGCCAATCTTTCGATGCCTGAGAAGCCGTTAGGTATTGGTGGTCAACAAAGAAATTCGCTGCAACTCGTTGGAAAACCGTACCTCGGGGGCTAAAGCCCTCTGCGCTCGCATACTCTATGGCACGGCTGAAGCCGTGCCCTTCGTAGAAGTCTTTAGCAGCCCGGAAGGTTCAGCTCACTTTGCCAGCGCTTCCTTTTTAGCTTTCGCCGGTTTGGCCGTCGGCTCTTTCTTCTTCTCAATACGGTAGCCTGATTCTTCCGCCTGCTCGCAGGCCTCCTCGACCGTTTGTTCGATCGCCCCAATCGATTTCAGGACTGATTTTGTGCTTTTGGCTGGCGCCGGCGCCTT
The DNA here is from genome assembly GCA_963785315.1 of uncultured Acidobacteriaceae bacterium. Classification (GTDB taxonomy): domain Bacteria; phylum Acidobacteriota; class Terriglobia; order Terriglobales; family Acidobacteriaceae; genus PALSA-350. The sequence continues at coordinate 263,054 of CAWAUX010000010.1, forward strand.
GATTGCCAGAATATCTGGCAACTGCATCCACCACACCATCTGCTCATGCAGCTCTTTGTTGAAGTACCACTCTCCATCAGCCTCGTTCAGCATGAGCAGCCAGCGGGCATTTTCATCGTCCCAAATCCCACGGGGAAGGCCTGCAAACACATCGTCTACCGCTGCCTTTAACACTTTGGCCGGGGTCAAGGTCATCCCCAGGAAAGCCAGACGGACGCGGGCGGCGGCACGCCAGCCGTCCTGGGTGATCTCCTCGCCGAGCGAGAAGGCCCGGGCGAGAGGCTCGCGCAGGCGGAGCTGCTCGAAGAGCGCAAGCGCCGTGGCGGCCTTGTCCTTACCTCCGATGCTGCGCGCCATGCCTTCCAGAACGCAGAACGCAAGCACAGGACCCCAGGTTGCCTTGGCATGGAGTTCCGGGGTGCTGCTGGGCAGTACTGCCTTGGCTTCACTCGACCAGGGCTCGGAGAGTTCGGCCTCTATCCGGGGCAGACCGGCCGCAGCGTTCAGTTGGTTGCAAATCGCCAGCCAGGCGTCGTTGGCATCCACCTGCGGCTGACCGGTTTTTCGCGCGTAGATGGCCAAACCTTCGCCGGCGAAGCGCGAGGTTAAGCCTTCCAGCCGTTCCAGCAGCTGGGCAGCCGGTGTGGAGTTCTCTGCCACCTCCCCGCAAGCGGGTAGAGCCTCCCCGCTACTGGCCACGAGGGCGAAACTCTCCACCACGTCCGTATCAAGCAGCGAAACCAGAGACTGATGCAGTGGAGCCAATTCCATTGCCAGGAGCGCCTCGTCCAGGTTCGGTACTCCGCGGCCATTCAATGAGTCGCACAGCACATCCCAACGGTAGTCTTCGGCCGGTCTCAGCTCCCGCCAGTCGAGAAAGACGTGGCACTTGTAGGCCTGCAATTCCAGGGAATAGCCATGGGAGACGATCTTGGACGCCCGCTCCAGATGTTCCAGCCCGGTGGCGGTATCGCGGAACGCCAGAAAGAGATTGCCATCGTTGGGCAGCCCGAAAGCGCCCCCCAGGGACTGCTGGCGCAGGTGGCCTGCCCCCTTGTCGGCATAGGCGGCAGAGTGGTTGACCGTGCCGTAGGTGGTGGCAAAGCGGTTGTGGTAGATGATCAACGCCCGGTGCTCGCCGCGCCGGTTGGAATAAGCGAAGACATTCTCATCCACCGACCCATCGGGCCGGAAAAAGTCGTACAGCAGAAAATTCTCGCTCTCAGCGAACAACCAGCGCCGATGCAGCAGTGGCGCGATCTCCCGGTCGTGGCGCTCCACCAACCACCGATCGGGATCCTCCTGGTAGCGGGCACGGCGGAATTCCATGCCGTACTTTTCGGTAAAGCCTTCGATCTGCCCGTGGCCGAACATGGGTAGCCCGGGAAGCGTAGACATCATGGTCGCCACCCCGAAGCACTTATCGCCATTGCCAAATTGGTCAATCGCTGTGCGCTCATCGGGATTGCTCATGAAGTTCACGTAGCGCTTGAGGATATCCGGGTCGAACTCGATGGTGTTCTTGATCACCGTGCGGTACTTGGCATTCTCCTCATCACGCATCATGTTCATGAAGGCGCTGTTGTACACCCGGTGCATGCCCAGGGTGCGGACGAAATATCCTTCCATGAGCCAGAAGGCTTCGGCCAGCAGCAATGTGCCGGGAACCTCGCGGGCCACGCGATCCACCACCTCGCGCCAGAACTCTTCCGGCATGGCCCGGTCGAAGTCGGCCTTGCTCATGCTGTATTCCGCGCGCGAAGGAATGGCTCCGCCGGTACCAGGAATGGGAAACCACAGGCGTTGAAAATGGCGCTTGGCCAGGGTCATCGCGGCGTCGAAACGGATGATGGGAAACAGGCGCGCGACATGCAGGATGGTCTGGATTACCTGCTCGCGCGTGGCCGGGTTCAGGTAGTCGAGCTGCGCGGTGTCGTTCCAGGGAAAGCTGGTACCGTCGTTGCCGTGGTAGACATAGCGGGTGTCGCCCGTCCATTTGTCGCGGCGGCGAAAGACCACCGCGGCGTCGGACTGCTCGTAATAATGATCTTCAATCTTGATCTCCACCCGGCCGTCGCGGGAGAGATCGGGCCCCTCAAACCGGTACGCAGGATAGGGACTGTCAGAGCGGGACATGAACCACTCCGGGTGCTCGATGACCCAACTGGAATCGATGCCCATGTGATTGGGAACCATGTCGCTGGCCAGCCGGACGCCGTGAGCGAAGGCGCGGTCACGCAGGTTGCGGTAGGCCGCTTCCCCGCCCAGATCAGCGGCGATGTCATAACCGTAGAGGGAGTAAGCCGAGGCGACAGCGTCGTGGTTGCCGCAGAGTTGCTTGATGGTCTGTGAGGCGGAGCTTCTTTCCCACACGCCGATGAGCCATAGCGAGTTGATGCCGTGCCCGGCCAGGCGGCGCAGCTCTTCATCAGGAATCTGGTCCAGGCGATGAATGTGGCGGCCGTAGTATCGGGAAAGCTGCTCCAACCACACGTAGGTGCTCTTGGCGATGAGCACGGTCGTGGGCATCCATTCCTGGTCAGGGCTGAAACGCTCAGTTTCCTGAGCCGTTTCCACGTAGGACGGCACTTCGCCCTTCTTGTCGACCATCCAGGGGAAATTGTCCCTCCGGGTGGTGTTGGCGCCGGGAGGATTGAACCGCATCCAGATGGCGATGTCCTCTTCCTTGAGCACATCGATGGCCAGCAGGAGCTTGGAAAGTGCGTCGCCGATCAGATCAGCCCAGTGTTCGATAATGTAGGCGAGCTGGCCGGTGAGTGAGTCCGGCGATGCCAAAGCCGGGGCGCGGAGCATGTCAATCAGATTTTTCTGCTTCAGCAGAGGACGGGTGCTGAAGAATTCGCGCAGCCCGCTGGTGATCTGCTGGTAACGCGTGACCGCGGCCAGAGACTGATCGGTGAAGAGTTCGGAAAATGGTTTGAAGGCGGGGTTGGCGTTGGCCAGCCACAACAACGTCATTTCTTCAAAAGCCACTGCGCGATGTGGGGTGCCATCCGTTGAACCCGCCAGCCACTCCGCGGGGCTCTGTTCCTTGCGATAGACATCAACGGTGGGAAATTGCTCCACAAAAGCCAGGATGGTCTTGTCCAGTTCCGCTTTGCCGAGACGGCTATCGAACCACTCCAGCGCTCCGGCCATAACCTTGGGATCCAGGCGCTTGCGGTAATACTCGACCAGGGCATGGCTCATCTCGTCGATGAGGCCCATGGCGTAGAGCGCGCCAGGGTTGATGGTCTGCGCGGGATCTTTATCTGCTCCCCGGCGCTCGTTCATCCGGAAGGCGAACTCCCGGCTGGCGCTGAGATTGGCGAAGACTACATTGCCACTGAAAGAAAACAGTTTCTGGCTGAATTCATAACGGTCGCGTGCTTCTTTTGAGACGTGGAATTCCATAATTACCCTTCCAAACGAATGTTTAGCCAGACTCTTTGTTCGATGCGGAAATTCGCCCCGGCAACCGTATAAAGCGGGGCAACGTAACTAGACCGGCGCAAACCGCACTTTTGATGCGGATTATCTGCCCGGGGGCGCCAGCGACGGCAATTATCTACGATCGCGGCCAGCTGACACTGCATGCGGCTCGAATTCCGGAGAAAATCCGGAGGACGCCCACAAACCCAGAGCGGGATGGGAAATGAAGAACACTTCTTCTCCATCGATGGTGTTGTAGCCATCGTGCATTCTTGCCGGGTCGTACCGGGCGATCGTGCTGGCCAGATCGGCATAGCCGAATCCTACGCCTTCTGTCTCCTCCCGGGTGAGGCCGCCCGGGCAATAAGTGATGTGGAAGCGGCCTTCCGAGGAACTGTGGATGAGATGAGCGGCGGTGCTGAGCTCGGCCGCCAAATCGCGATTTTGCTTCACCTTCTCGAGCGTGGCCGGCGTGCCGAAATAGCCGAATCTGCGAATCATGCGGTCGATGGTGGGGTCTTCCCCAAATTGCTTCACCCCGGGAGCAAGTACGATCAGCTCCGCGTCATCGGCCAGCGCCATACGGGTGCGGTAGATCGCCTTATTCCCCAGCCAGGTGCTGTGAAATTCTTCCGGATCGAGATAGACCACGGCTTTGTGTATGGGCCGATCGAGCAATTGGACGTTGACCTGGACGCTGAGCTCCGAGGCCAGGCGAAAACATTCCAGGTCATCCCCCACAAAGAGGCCGCGCACCACCAACTCGCCGGCGGGATTGGTGCCGATCACCGTCAGCACATAAACGATGGGGATATTGCGAAGAAACTCATCGGCCGCGCGATTCAGGACTCGACGGACGGGATTATCCATGCGCCCCATGATGCGCTCCATGCCCACCACCGCTCCCAGGTAGTGGCTGCGATGAATGCTGAGCGGACCGGCGGTGCCCACCAGGATGTTCTTGTTGTAATTGGCCAGGCCGATGACCTCGTGGGGCACCACCTGGCCGATGGAGAGCACGAGGTCGAAGTTCCCTTCCGGGATCATGCGGTTCACCTGGGCCGGCCAGGTGTAGTCGAGCAGGCCGCCTGACTGCTCCTGGATGAAGCTTGCCGGCAGTTCGCCCAGGGTGACCACGTCGGTGCGCCAGTTGTGCACGGCAAAGAGGGAGTGCGGTATGTCGCCGAACATGCGCGTGAGCGTAGCGGACGGCATCGGTGTATGCGTACCCAGCGCCGGCAGCACGCAGCCCAGCCGGTCGCCGTAGTACGCGTAGGCATATTGCGTCAATGAGCCAGCCTGGGAGTGGAAGCGGCTGAAGTCAGGGGGTACAGCCAGGACCCGGCGCCGGTCTCCCAGCCGGTCCAAGCGCCTGGTAAAGCAATTGACGCAAACGCTCCGGGGAGATCTCGGCATCCGGGCCGCCGTGTTGGCAATAGAGACTCATTTGGGATTCCTTCCTGTGTTACAGGAGCCGGGGAAAAGCCGGATCCCTCAGCGGCTAAAGCCGAATTCATTGCAAAGCATCTACGTACGGCCTGAAGGCCGTACCCCTCAAAAACCTGATCTCTCTGAAGGGTACTAGTTTCAGCAACCTATCTCTCTGAAGGGTAGGGGCTTCAGGAAACTCATCTCTCTGAAGGGTACGGGCTTCAGCCCGTACGTCAACACTTGTAAACCGATCCGGCTTTAGCCGCTGAGGGAACGGTTCCCCCCCGGCCGACAGCTACAGCCGGTACGCCTTGCGGGCCAGATCGTAGGCCAGCGAATGAGCCACTTCAAAGGCCTCGTCTTCGTCCAGCTGATGCTCCGCCACCAATCTTGCCAGGTAGGCACAGTCCACACGGCGAGCCACATCGTGCCGCGCCGGGATGGAGAGAAAGGCCCGCGTATCGTCGTTGAAGCCTACGGTGTTATAGAAACCCGCCGTCTCCGTGGTGAGCTCGCGAAAGCGCATCATGCCTTCAGGGCTGTCGTAAAACCACCACGGCGGACCCAGGCGAAGGCAGGGATAATGTCCCGCTAAGGGCGCCAGCTCGCGGCTATAGGTCGATTCATCCAAAGTGAAGAGGATGAGGGTGAACGAAGCGTCGTTACCAAAGCGATCCAACAGCGGCTGCAAAGCATGCACATAGTCGGTCGCGGTCGGAATATCGGCTCCCACATCGCGCCCGAAGCGGGCATGGATCTGGCGATTGTGATTGCGATGGCTGCCGGGATGAATCTGCATCACCAGCCCATCCTCCACACTCATGCGCGCCATCTCGGTCAACATCTGAGCCCGAAATAGCTCCTGCTCTGCCGCATCAGCCTTGCCTGCTAAGACGCGATCAAAAAGCGCGGCAGCAGCACCGCCATCCAGGTCAGCCGTCCTGGCTGTGGGATGGCCGTGATCGGTCGCGGTACAACCCAGCTTGCGAAAGCGCTCCCGGGCATGGCGCAATGCGAGCAGATATCCTGGCCAGCGAGAGGTATCCTCGCCGTGCATTTCTCCCAGCGTTTGCACATTCTGGCGGAAACCATCGAATTCTGGATCGACCACCGAATCGGGACGAAAGGTAGGCAGGATGCGGGCTTTCCATCCTGAGTCACGGATGGCCTGATGGTAGGTCAGCGGATCCAGCGGAGTGTTGGTCGTGGCCAGCACTTCAAGGTTGAACTGAGCGTAAAGCGCTCGCGGCCGGAAGGCTGGAGAAGCCAGCTTGGCGCTGATGGCGTCGTAGTAGTCCCCGGCATTGGCGCCGCAAAGCCGATCTTTGAGCCCGAACTGCTCCTGGAAAGCGTGGTCAAGCCACATGCGCGTGGGTGTGCCGCGGAACAGGTAATAGGACTCGGCGAAACGAATCCATATGCGGCGTGCTTGCTCCTCATCCAAGGTGTGCTGCCCGATGCCCAGGTCTTCCAGGGCGATGCCCTGACTGTAGAGCATGCGGAAGACGTAGTGATCGGGAACGATGAAGAGGCTGGTGGGATCAGGGAAGGCCTCGTTTTCTGCGAACCAGCGCGCGTCGGTGTGCCCGTGCGGACTGACGATGGGTAGATCGCGAACCGCCCCGTAAAGCCTGCGTGCGATAGCCCGGATGGTGGGTTCAGAAGGAAAAAGGCGGTCGTCGTGAAGAATCGTCACAGCAACCATTCTCGCCTGTGAGCCGGTTTTGTGCACAGGGATAGGACGAAAACCCCGCTGGGTTGTTCCCCTGGGCGAGACTCATCACGAGGGGCCCGTCAGGCAATCTTGTCCAGGGTCCGCTTGAGCTTTTGCGCCGGCGCCTCTTGACTCTGCAAGAGATCGAAGGCGGCGCGAGATCGGGCGCTTTGCTCCTCCCAGAAGCCGGGGCGTGAGAGCCGCAGCAGCCAGTCGGCCACCTCTTCCGGCCCGGAGCACGTTGCCGCAGGATGAAGGCCCAATTTACGCACAAAGCCGCCAGTTGCCGAGGCCTCATGAACAACCCCGACGATGGGAAGATCCACAGCCATGAAGTCGAGGATGCGCGAAGGGATGGAGTAACGGCTCCTTAGATCGGATCCCGGAGCAAGCTTGGGACCGGGCAGGAAGCCTACGTGCGCGCTGCTGAGTTCGTTATCCAGGGCGCGCTGCGTAGGCATGAATCCACGCACCTTGACTCGCTTTTTAATCGTGGTCTTGGCCAGGCGCAGGATCTTGGGTGACCCCAGAAAAGAGACCTCAACCGGCAAACCTTGCCGCTCGAGCAGATCGATGGCCTGGTCCAGGTCATCGAGGCCCTCCGCATAGGAGCAGACGTTGCCGTGGATAACCACCTTGATCGGGCCTTCCTCGCGCGCCCTGGCCGTGGCTTGCGACGCATCTCTGGAGAAGGACAACAAGTCAGCATCGGCGCGTATTTTCAGGACATCGTCGAGCAGAGGCTGGCTCACGCAAAAGACACGCTCCGCGCGGTCGACCAATTCCCTTAACGCCCCACTGGTCACATCGCCATCCAATACGTCCCAGAGATGAAGCACGAAGGGAACGCCCACCAGGTTGGTCAACTCAAGACATCGGGTAGCGTCGTCTTCGCCCAACGGAGCCACATAAGCGCTCGAGACCCTGTCCCGATAGGGGGCAATGAATCGTTTGGCGAGCGAGGGACGCAAATCGCTGCCACTCCACGAGCTGATGCCCATCATTTCAAAGAATCGTAGGGTCTTGGGTCTATGGAGAAAGGGATACCGGCTGAGAACGGTGTTTTCAAATAGAACTGAACGAGGATCAGGCCGCTGAAAGCTGCTGGTCCACCAGTGGAAGTGCAGCCAGTCCTGGTGCGGACCAAGCAACCGAAGGGTTTGCACACCAATCGCCGTATGCTGCGAAAGCGAGTACCGATTGATGAACAGCGGAACCCGACTCTGTGAGCCCATATAAGTCTGCCCTTTACCGTAATGCCCTGAATCGCGCCTGGGGGACGTTGCAGCAGTACCTCTCCTCGGAAACCTAGGTTACCTTAATAATGGTCTTCGAGCCCCCCGGGGTCACGTGGGTATACATTACGATGGTGCCATATCCATCCGATACCCTTGTGACCATAGTATGAGCGGACTGGACAGTAATCGGCCTATTTAATGGTTGGGTGGGGAGCAAATTCCCAGATTGCAACCATCCCTGGCGCTGGTTCCGTTATGCCGTCCAGGGCCAAGTATTAATGAATTAGTTGACATCGGACATCCCGGGCGGTATGCTTTTTTCTGAGAGACGTACCGTATGCCACCTAAAAAATCTCCAACCCTAACCGAAGCGGAATTACGGCTGATGAAGATTCTCTGGGCCCGTGGGGAGTCGACAGTCAATGACATCGCCACCGCTTTGCCCAAGAAGAATGCGCTGGCATATAACTCTGTGCTCACCACCATCAGGATTTTGGAGCAAAAGGGTTACGTGCAACATCGGAAGGAAGGGCGTGCATTCTTTTATGTGCCCCTGGTGGCGGAAGAGGAAGCCGGGTTCTCCGAGGTGCGGCTGGTACTGAGCCGTTTCTTCGGTGATTCCCGGGAGAAGCTGATGCTATCTCTGCTGGGCGACAAAGAGATAACAGCGGAAGAGTTGCAACGTCTAAGGGATGCGATCCAGCAGGCGGATGAGCCCGGACGCTGAGAAGCGAGTGATTGGAATAACCCGATGGAAGCGAATCTATTGCGGCAGTTCATTTCGACCAGCCCGGCAGAATTGCTGATTGCCAGCATCTGGCAGGGCCTGCTGTTGACTGCTTTCGCTTGGGCCGCGCTCAAGCTCGCTCCCGGGTTGCGTGCTTCTACCCGCTTTACCCTGTGGTTGATTGTCTTCACCCTGGTGGCATTGCTGCCTTGCTTTGCGCTCGGCCGAGCGATGTTCGGCCCTCACTCCATCCCGGCTGTGCACCCAGGCAGACTTCTCCCTCCATTTGAATAGCGCGTGGGCTTTTGTGATTGAAGGTTTGTGGGTGCTCGCTTCCCTCTTCTCCCTGATCCGGCTTTCCGCCGGCGCAAGGCAGATGAGAACACTGCGGCGGAATGCAACGCCGGTTCCCTTCCACGGCCTGGATGCGGAGCTGCAATCGATTGTGCTTCGGCCCGGCTCGCGTCCGGTCGAAGTGCGGCTTTCCGACGCCATCGACGCGCCCAGCGTTCTCGGCTTCTTCCGCCCGGCGGTGATTGTCCCTCGCTCGCTGTGGAGTGAGCTGACGCCGAGCGACCTGAAGCAGGTCATCCTGCACGAAATGGCTCATCTCGATCGTGGAGATGATTGGACTAATTTGCTGCAGAAACTGTTACGAGCTCTCAGCCCGTTGAATCCCGCGCTCTTTTGGGCCGAGCGTCACCTTTGCCTGGAACGTGAACAGGCCTGTGACGATGCCGTGCTGGACGCTGCCGGCAATCCTCGCGCCTACGCCATCTTCTTGACCAAACTTGCCGAGAACAGGCTGGTCAAGCGCGCCGCGTTACTGGCCCCGGGCCTGTGGAAGCGGCATTCAGAACTGGCAGGCAGAGTGGAGAACATTCTCCACCGGCGGCGCAACCTGGGCCCCATGCTCTCTCGTGGCCTGGTAGCGGCTGGCCTGGTGGCTTCTCTCTCCGGCGTGCTCGTGCTGCAGCGCTGCCCAGGCATCATTACCTTTGCCGGCAATGACTCGGTCGCGGCGTCGCCTGCTGCTGAACCGGTCTATGCAGAACGGCACCAGGCACGGTATCAGGAAGCCGTCTTTCATCCCGATATGAGCCGGCCGGCGGAGCGCGCGAGCGTTCTGCCCAAGCCGCATTCCCCACGGCAGGTTAAGACTACCCGCCGTCTCCAGTTCGTCCAAGTGACAGAGGACCAGGACGGCGGAGGCATCACCTTGGTTCTCTTTACCGTGGAAGTCCCACAAAAGGTCTCTCACGGCGAGCCCATTCCCACCCTACCTTCACCCGATCACTGGATAGCTTTCCAGATTTAAAAAACTTCACTTTGAAAGAGGAAAAGTCGTGAACAAAGAAACTAATTTATTAAGAGCAAGGGCTAAGGCATACGCTGCACCGCTGGCGGCTTTTGCTCTCGTGTTGTCCACTGGAGCACTCATCGTTGGCCACACGCACGTGAATGCCGCGACTGCTGCTGAAAATTCCGCCACCCCGATAAACAACGCGAGCATCGATCCCCTTCTGGCGCTCGACCAGGCAACCGAAGCAGTAGCGTCGCGAGTTACCCCCGCAGTGGTCAACATTGCTGTCACCTCCCATCGGAGCGAGCAGCCGGCGATGGAGGGCGAGGGTGGTGGCAACGACCAGGACGACAATCCGTTCTCCCAGTTCTTCGGTCCTCAAGGCGGCCAGCAGTTCGGGCACGGTATGCCTGGCCAGGGACGCGGCCAGCGCCAGATTGAGCACGGCATTGGCAGTGGTGTGATCATCACCCCTGACGGATACATCATCACCAACAATCACGTGGTCGATGGCGCGATGGAAGTGCGGGTAACGCTGCATGACCGCAGGAGTTTTCCCGCCAAGGTAATTGGCACCGACAAACTTACAGATCTGGCCGTGGTCAAGATCAACGCCACAGACCTGCCCACTATCGCCTGGGGTGATTCCACCAAGCTGGTTCCGGGACAGTCCGTTTTGGCCATCGGCAACCCCTTCGGCCAATTTCAGTTTTCGGTTACGCGCGGTATCGTCAGCGCGGTCGATCGGTCGAATCCGTTCCGGGATGACGCTCGCAAGCCGGGTGGCTTTATTCAGACCGATGCCGCGATCAACCCGGGCAACTCCGGTGGCCCGCTGGTGAATGCGCATGGTCAACTGGTCGGCATCAACACTTTTCTTATCTCGGACACAGGAAACTTCTCTGGCGCCGGCTTTGCGATCCCGACCCAGACCATTCACCCTGTGGTCGATGCCCTGATCAAGAATGGTGTGGTTCATCACGGATACCTGGGAGTTGGTTTGAACGATGTAACTCCTGACAACGCGAAGTTCTTCAACCTCACTGGAAACACCGGAGCGCTGATTGCTTCTGTAACTCCTGACTCTCCCGCAAGCCGCGCCGGCTTGAAGGAAGGCGATGTGGTGACTGGTGTCAACGGCCACCCGGTCGAAAACGGCGGTGACCTGCAGGTGGTGGTCAGCGAAGAAACGCCCGGCTCTAAGATCAAGTTGGACGTGATGCGGAACGGTCACCCCGAGCAGATCGACCTGACGGTTGGTGAATACCACAAGAACCAGGAAGTCGCGGCAGCGGCCACGGACGAGTCTGGTCACGCCAGGCTGGGCATTGCGATCTCTGATCTGACTCCAGATGTGCGCCAACAGCTGCAGCTGGGTTCAGATGTACAAGGCGTCGCAGTGGCGCAGGTACAGCCGGGCAGCCCAGCAGAAGATGCTGGATTGACCGGAGGCGATGTGATCATGGAAGTCAATCGCAAGCCGGTTACTTCGGCGGAGCAGTTCCGCAACGAAGTGAAGCAACTGCCAGCGGGTAAGGATATGCTGCTGCGGGTATGGGCGAACGGTGGGACCACCTTCCGTGTCGTTCATCCGGCGAGCGATTCTGGCGCCAACGGCGAGTGAGAGGGGCTCGTGCAATCCCCGAGGGAGCAATGCACCGCTCCTTCGGGGTTCACTTGGGGTGGGAGCCGGCCCAGGTTTAGTGCCGCACCTACCTTTGTCATTAGGTTCCCTTAAATTTGTGAACAGCTCAACGGGCTCAGATACAGATTCGAGATATTGCTTACGATCTCCGCATCCGCATTCTGCGGCCGGTGCGAGAGTTCCTTCCAGGCTGGATCCGATCCAAACACTGCCCACTTCGCATTCAGATCCGCTACATCCGCAAACGTCAGCATATAAGTCAGACTCGGCATCCGGTGCCCAATCAACGTGTCCCCGAAGAAGACGGGTGTCAATCCTGTCCGGGTGAAGATCCCAATCTCCGCTTCGTTGAACATCTGTACCTTTCGCACGTGCGCCGCATAGCCTGCGCTCTCGTAAGTGCGCAATTGAAAGATCCTTTTCTCTCCCTTCGGCGCGACCAGTTTTGGCCAGCCCGCAAAAGCGGACATGAGCGAGCTTTCCACGCGCGCGAACGCGGGCGCAGACGCCGGCGCCGCCCAGAACGATGCGGATGCCTTGAGAAATTCGCTGTCCTCCGCCAGCCGCGTATCCAACGTGACCAGCGCTTCCACCGACGTCGCCGGAATTAGCAGATAGTAAGTCGGTGTCTCCGGCCCCACATCCAGTTTGAAGGCGCCGATCGGTGTGATCGTCATCCGGTTGAGCGCTGGAATCAGCGCATGCTCAAAATAACTTTGCGTCAACGACAGCTGGGTTCCCGTTTGCAGCGAGTACTTCCGCAACTGGTAATACTCTCGCGTAGGTTGCGCCATTGCTCGTCCCTCTCCGCCGCTCAACGCGGCACCCGCCAAGGCAATCGCCGATGTGACAAAGTCGCGTCTTTCCATTGCTTCCTCCAATAAAGCGCGTTAGCCGGCGATGACCAGTGCCAGGGTAAAGCCATCGTATCCCTTGCTGCCCACAGTCTGGATGGTGGTCGCACTCACGCGCGGTTCAGCGGCCAGCAGTTCATGCATGCGCCGCGCTCCAAGCACATTGGGATCCTCGCTCTTGTCATCAATCAAGGCTCCGTCGCGGACCACATTATCCACGATGATCAGGCTGCCGGGATGTGACAACTTAAGCGACCACTCCAGGTAGTGCGGAATGCTTTGCTTGTCGGCATCGATAAAAATCAAGTCGAAGTTGCCACGGCCTTCTGCCGCGAGCTGCTGTATGCCTGCACGCGCATCGCCCAGACGGACTTCCACCACGTCGGCTAAACCGGCACGAGCGATGTTGCTGCGAGCTACCTCGGCATGCTTGGGATTCGCCTCGAGCGTGACCAAGCGGCCACCGGGGGCAAGCGCTCGTCCCAGCCAGATGCTGCTGTAGCCGCCCAGCGTGCCTATCTCCAAAATCTGCTTTGCGCCGGCCACCTGAGCCAGCAGCATGAGCAGCTTACCCTGGCTTGGACTGACGCTTATCGAGGGCAGCCCGGCCGCCTCACTGGCTGCCAACGCCGCGTCGAGGGCGGCGTCCGCAGGCAGGAGCAGATCCGTGGTGTACTGGTCGACCGCAGTCCATAGTTTTTTGCTCATCCGAATGCTCAATCTCCTTGTGTGGGCACGCCCTGATTATTGTACGGGTACACTATTGCAGACACCCCGTCATGCCTACCTCCTACAACGAAATTACCGGTCAGAGTCTGGAGCGGCTGGCCGCTCTGAGCGACGGCATCTTCGCAGTGGCCATGACGCTGCTGGTTCTCGACCTCCACGCGCCGGCCAGCGAAGCCATTCACAGCCAGGGAGAACTGTGGCGCTCGCTCGCCGGCTCCGCTCCCCAGCTGATCAGCTATCTATTGAGCTTCATGACCCTGGGCATTTTCTGGAATGGCCAGCAGGCACAGCTCAACTCCTTTAAGCGCAGCGATCGTCATCTTTCCTGGATCCATATTGCGTTTCTCTTCGCGGTATCGATCATGCCCTTCTCTACCCGTCTGTTGGCGGAATTCATCGCCTATCGCAGCGTCCTCATCGCGTATTGGGCCAATATTTTGCTGCTCGGCGTGGTGCTGTACATTAGCTGGCGATATGCGCAGCGTGCGGGCCTGATGCGGGAGAATGTTACCTACGAGAAACAATGCGCGGTGGAACGCAGAATCGTGGTGGCCCAGGCGCTCTATGCTTTGGGAGCCTGCCTGTGCCTGATTAACAACTATGTCAGCATTATTTTTATTGTGGTCGTCCAGCTCAACTTCGCCTTGGCGCCGCGCCTGCCGTTTCTCTCGGAAGTTTAAGTCACAGCCGCTCGGACTCGATGATATGGACCCCGCGAGGCGCGGTGATGGCGGCCTCGAGCAGAGCCCTGGCGATTTTGTCGGCGGACACGACCCGGTAATGACGCGGTAGTATTGGGCGCAGCGAATGAAAGACCCGGATAGTGCGCGCCTCCCATGCACGATGCGGCTGGCGCGGACCCAGAATGCCGGAAGGGCGCACCAACGTGAGCGAGGGAAAGCCGCCCGCGATCAGCCTTTGCTCGACCTCGCCTTTGACCCGCATATAGAAGGCCCTGGCCTTTGGATTGGCCCCGATCGAGGAGTTAAAGGCAAAACTTTGCGCGCCGTGCTGGTGCAGGAGTTGCGCCACGGCGAGCGGATAGTCGACATCCACTTTGCGGAAGGCCTGGTGCGAACCGGCCTGGCGCATGGTGGTGCCCAGGGTGCAGATGCCTGCATCCACGTTCCACCACGGAGCGTCCACGGGCAAAGCGTCGAAGTCCACCAGAGGATTTTCAAGACCGTCTTGCGGCGGCAACGGCTTGCGGGTGATTGCGACTACCTTGCTGACCCGGTTATCGGCAAGCGCTTGCTGCAAGACTGACTGGCCCACTAACCCGGTTGCGCCAACGAGGAGGAGAACCGCCATCACTTGCTCCTTGATTCTGCTCCCGCAAGTGTACGGCATGGAATTAAGCGCGGGTGACTTTCGCTTATGTTTCGCCTATGCTGGAAAGACTGTGACACGACCTCTCAAGACCGTCAGCCCTAGCGGTTTGCGCTGGGAACTCAGCCAGCGCAACACGGCGAGAGCCGCCGGGTGGACGGCGGAGATGAGCTACGGCGCGGTGCCGAGCATCGTCTACGCGGAAAATGAAGCTGGGGAACACGGCAATTTTCTGCCTGCCTCCTACAAGCGAATTCTGCAGCAAGCTGGATGGAAGGCGCGGCTGGCCAAGGTCTATACCGGCTCGCGATTTCTGCCTCGAAAGGCAGACCGCACGCGCCGCGAGTTGGAGTGCGCAAACAGCTCGGACGCGTTGTTGATGAACATCTTTTGTTATCCGGGAATGCTGCGCCGCGCGTCTCTCTGTTCCCTGCTCGGAATCGAGCTGGGCATTCCTCCGATGTTCGGCTTCAGGCCGGGAATCCCCTTGAAGAATGGCGCACAAGATCGAAGTGAAATGGACCTCAAGCTGGGAGCGTTGTTGGTCGAAGCAAAGTTGACAGAAGGAGATTTTCAAAGCGCAAGGCAAGACCTGGTGGATCGTTATCGCGATCTGGAGTCAGTCTTTGACGTGGATCGACTGCCCAGGAACAAGCAACGGTTTCGTTCCTGCCAACTGATTCGCGGAGCACTGGCAGCGCACGCGCATGCAGCGTCCTTTGCTGTCTTCTGCGACCAGCGCCGTCAGGATCTGATCGAGGATTGCTTCGAGGTAATGTCGGCCGTGGTGAGCGCGGAACTCAGATGCCGGATGAGCGTGGTCACGTGGCAGGAACTGGCCTCGGCCATGCCGCATAAAGTGAGAACATTTCTGGCCGAGAAGTATGGCATTAGCTAGGGCAGCCTGCCTTTGCTGAGAAACTCCTGCACCCGGGTAGACACGGCGGCTGAGTCACACGTCATGATGAGATGCGCGCAGGCGCCTTGCGAAATATACGTTGGCGCACCTTTAGCGGCGGCCCAGGCGAGACTTGGTTGAGGATTGACCATCCGGTCGAGCGCGCTGACGATGATCAGATAGTGTTGCGGTGATGCCTTGGCCGCCTCCTCCAGCGGCCGGTTACCGATAATGTCGTGGGCCATGACGGCGCGCATCTGCCACACGCGATCGTTGGCGTCGAACGCGATCGGAGATTCGGATTTCTTTACGAATGATTCGAAGTCCGAGCGCGGCGTGGCCTGGTTGCGGTAAGCGGGACTGGTCACAACCAGGCCGCCTAAAAGATTGGCGAGCTTGAGTTCCGGCTCTACTGTGTATCTTCCGTTCTTGTATGCCGGGTCGCGCACGATGCTCTCCAGCATGACTTGCTTGGTTAGCAGATCATAGGTGGTGAGGCGTGGCGTTGCGATGATCGGCACCGCAAGATCGAAGAACTGGGGATGGAGCGAAGCCCACATGTAGGTTTGCTCCCCACCCATAGAGAGTCCCACGACCGCGTGGAGGTGCTTGAGATGAAGCACCTCGGTCACCACGCGATACTCTGCTTCAACCATGTCGCCGGTGGTGAACTGGGGAAAATCCGCACCCGGCTGCGCCCTGCTGTTTGAGGGGGAAGACGATACGCCGTTGCCAAAGGCGTCCAGCGCTACACCGAAGAATTTGGAGGTGTCGACCAGGCGTTGGTTAGAAGGTTGCGTGCTGAAGAACGGCACCAGGTCACCTGACACACCATACAGCCATGTCGCCATGACGACTGTATTATCGCGAGCGGCGTTCAATGAACCGAAGGTGCGGTATCCGACGCGGCAGTGTTCGATCACTTTGCCGCTTTGCAGCTTGCACTGCCCAAGTTCGGCGAATTGTTGCGCGCCGTTTTGCGCAAAGCCCGCCGAAGAGAAAAACGGTAGCAAGAGAGAGGCGGCTAGACCGAGCTTGCAGATTTTCTGTGCCATCACGCCGTTTTATAGCATAGTTTGCGGGCGCTTCAACGCGGCGTCCATTGCGGATGGCTGGTGAAGAGCCCGCCCAGAAAACCAAGCTGGTAGACGAGAAAGAATCCGAAGCAAACACTCACCACTCCCGAGGCGACGCTGAAGCCGCGGCTGATGGTGGTGAAGCGGCTACCCGCCAACGCCAGGGGCACCGCCATCGCCGCAGTCATGCACATCATGCCCACCATGGTGCCGGCGCCAAAGATCAACAGATACACGGTCGCCCATACCGGACTATGGATGGTCGATAGAACCAGCAATGCGACCGCCGCCGATCCAGCCAGGCCGTGCACGATGCCAATGACCAGCGGCCGCACGCATTGATATACACCCAAATTGGATCGATCGAGGAGTGTCTCCGCCCTGCTGCCGATGGTTGGGACGGACCGGGGTTTGCGGGTCAGATACGAGGTTATGCGCTGCATCACGCCGGTGAGGTTGAGCACGCCCAACAGGATCAGCATCAGGGCGACGCTGAACTCCATGGAGAGACCGAGACGGGGCGGGATGACCACACCGAAGAGGATGATCATGCTGCCCACTGCGAAGATGGTAAGGGTGTGGCCGAGTCCCCAGATGGTGCCGATCAAGCCAGCCTGACGGATGCTGCGTTGCTTACTGACGATGGTCGAAACCGCGACTACATGGTCGGGATCGGTGGAGTGACGCATGCCCAGCAACAGCCCCAGACCGCCGACGAAGAGGAACGGGCCGAGCCTAGCCTGGCTCAGGTTGTGCAGGTCGATGCCGGTGGTAGCGAAGGCGCGCAGGGCGATGGCGGCGCCAAGAATAGTCATGAAAGCGGCGGAGGCTACCGGCAACCAACGTGTGGTCAGTGGACCATCCATGCGCAGGCGCGCCATAAACTGGCGTGCATACACCATAAGCATGCCGAAGGCGATCAACACCGCGGCCAGGCCGAGGCTGAAGGCGGTAATCAAAAAGAAGCCCAGGCCTAGGCGGTGCAAGGCAAAGGCGCTGAGCAAGACCACCAGAGCCGCCGGACACGGGATGATTCCGCCGGTGATTCCCAGGGCAAAGAGTTGGTAGAGCGACACGGACTTGCCGTTCGCAGCAGGCGCGGCGCCATCGCCCTCGTTGCTGGATGAAAACCAGTGGCTATGAAGCTGACCCGAAGTATGGGAATGATCGAGGTCGAGACCGCTCCAGCGGCGAAGAAACATGAATCCGCCAAGCCCGGCTATGGTCAAGCCGGAGAATACGCCCAGCCACGGGTAGAGCTGCTCGGGCACGATGTAGTGCGAGGCATAGAGAGTGATGGCGCCCAGCGCAAATACTCCCGCTGTATGCGAGGCAGTGACGATCAGCCCGAGCAGTACAGCGTGCCACGCTGTTCCCCGCGAGCCAACCAGGTAGGCAGCGACAATCGTCTTGCCGTGACCGGGCTCGAGCGCGTGCAACGCTCCCAGTCCTAACGCGATAAAGGCGGCGGTGATGAGGAACCAAAGACTCACGCTTCGGGTGGTGATCAGCTCGGTGAAGGCGCTGCGCGGGGTCGCCTGCTGGTTGGCCTGCAAATGCAACGGCTCCGCAGGTGTGGGCGGGACGACGTGCCTGGCTTCCGAGGAAGCGGGTTCATGATCCTGCAGTGAAACAGCAGGTCCCTCCACTGCGCTGCGCTCCGGCCGGGATGACAATTTTGTTGCAGAAGCTGACATCCGAGATCCCAATTCTGTTGCGGGAACCGACTTCCGACGTTCAACTAATTTGTCATCCCGACCGGAGCGCAGCGCAGTGGAGGGACCTGCTGTTTCTTTAACCGGGACCACGGGATAGCGGAATTGGACGACCGCGGACAGATCCTGCGGCGGGCTGTTGAGCAGGTCGGTCGGGTAGTTGCTGAGCTGGGCGCTGCGGTCCGTCTGTGGCACTGAACTGCTGGCCAGGTTTGCAGCAGGTCCAACTGCGACAATCTCTTTCCATCCGGCGTGACCGGGGAAATTGTTGTCAGCATACGCGAGGCCGGCGGAGGAGCGATCGGCGGCCGGCGGATAGGGCGCCTGGTAGACGAAGCCCATCTTCATGGTTGGAAGGCCGCCCGCCCCAGGAGGAAAGATCACCTGGCTGGAGAGCAGACGCAACGGCAAGCGCTTGCCATCAACCACAAGGCTTAGCCCATGCCCGAACTCAGCGCCGCGTGACGCGACAAAGCGGGTAACAGCCGGATCAGCCACATCAGCGGTGACATCACCCTGCTGTAACTCCTGGTAGGTGGGGATCTCGGCCAAATCGATGATGTAGGAAATCCTGATGCCCTCACGGTCCAGGGAAATCCTGGAATAGTGATTGACGCTAAAGTTGCCCATGGGATGGGCAAAGCTCCTGGGCGCAAGACACAGGCAAAGGGTCAGCAGGAAGAAAGAGTAAATTCGCTTATCGAACATGATTTTCTCCTTCGCTGGCGGTCAATCCAGGTTGGTCTTGCAATAGCTTCAGTTGTTGCATCGCAACACTGGCGTAGATCACGTGAAATCGGGGATTGATGCTGAGAGACTCCTGCAGCCTTTCCTTGGCCAGCGCGTCCTGCCCCAGCCGCTTGGCAATCATGCCGGCGTGAAAGAACAAGAGAGCATCCCGCGCACCGGGCCGCAGCGCATTTTCGATGGCATCGCTGGCCTCCTGGTATTTGCCGTTCTTGTATAAGGCCCAAGCAAGCGCATCCCAGGTGTAGATATCGTGGCGCACCTCAAACTCCTTGTGGGCCAAGGCGAGGGCCTCGTCCAGCTTCATATCGTGGTCCGCATAAAAGAGCGCCAGATCGCGATTGTGCAGCACCTGGTTGATGTGGCCGAGCAAGCCGATGTACTGCACCAGCTGGTATTGCTTCCTGGCTTCGGCCGGGTTGCCCGCCTTGGTGTACAAGTCTCCCAGTTCAGCCACGTAAATGGGCATGGGCACGACCGCGATGGCGGCCTGGTAGAGCTTGATGGCCTCAGCATAGCGGCCCTGGTTGCCGCGAAGCTTTCCCAGCCCGGCCAGAGCACGATAATCTCCGGGATGAATATTGAGCGCGGCCAGGTATGCATGGTTGGCTGCACCAACATCGCCCGCCTGAAACTCGTATTCGCCCAGCTCGTAATAGAGCCAGGCAAGATTTTCCGCCGGCAGGCGAGCTTCGGTCCCAGCCGCTACCGCGTTCTGCATCAGGCGGATTGCCCCCGCCGTATCGCCGGAGACGAATTTAAGATACGAGGTGCGGCTGTCCCGCACATAAACATTACGCGGCTCTGAACTGGATTCGCCGGAGATATCGAGACGTGAATAAGCAACCGCGGCTCGTTCGTATTCGCCCATATCCGCATTGGCATCGCCCACAATGGCAAACGAGGAGAGATCGCCGGAGCCCAGGGCGAGCGCTTTCTGCGCATAGATGATGGCGTCGCTGAATCGGTGCTCGCCCATACACACTTCCGCCATACTGGAGTAGGCGGCATCGGCGGAGAAATCCGCATTGTTCAGATCAAGAGACTTATTCAGTGCCTGCTCCGCCAGCTGAAAGTCTTCCACGTCGCCCGTCTCCCGGGCGCGCTGGAAAAATGCCGCGCCCAGGGCGGAATAAGCGGCCGGATCTTTGGGGTTCCCCTGTACCCGGCTTTGCATGGTTTGAATAACGCGCTCCGTGCCCGTGGCGTGAGGGATAAACAACGCGGCGGGCACCGGAGAAAACACCACTGGCGCAATGGTTGGCGAGGCTATCGCGTGTACCAAGCGGCTCTCAGGCGCTGCCAAAGCTGGCGGAGCAACGATCTCTGCCGCAGGGTGAACAACACCAACACGTGCCCGGTTCTTGAGCGTCTCCGGATAGCCAGGGAAAAGTTCGTCGGCACGCTGCAGCATTAGGCTGGCGGAATCCAACTTCCCCATGCCGATCTCAATGGTGGCGATGCGGTTGGCGATCGAGGCCAGCTCACCAGTTTCACTGGGTGAGGTTTCCGCGTACGCGCGATCGAGTGCTTCCAACGCGCCTTCAGGATCGCCGTAGTGCTCGCGCAGGTCGGCAGCAATCAGCAAACCGGGAACATTGAAGGGCTGCAGGTTCAACATCCATTGCGCCGAGGCCTCGGCTTCCTGGTAGTTGCCGAGACCTATGTAGGCCCGCGCCAGGTATCCGTGGACCGTCGCATCATCAGGGTTGTGCAGGTTCAGGTCCCTGGCCTCATCCCTGGCTCGAGCAAATTCGTGCTGGTCGAGCAGGAGAGCCACGCGCGCTTTTCGCAACTGAGAGTCCTGCGGGGCGAGACTGAGGCCGGCGGCGATGGCGTCCGCTGCCTGGCGATCGTAGTCCAGCGACTCAGTTTCGTGCGCGCGACTGATGAAGGCCAATGCCAGGTCGTTGTAGGCTTCGGGCTTCTTGGGGTCGGATGCAACCTGCTGCCTGGCGGCTGCGATGCGTTGCTCAGCGGGAGTCACTTGCTGGGCCTTGCCCAACAGAACGGAAGTGGCGATAAGAAAAATTGCAGAGGAGAGATTCATCACGTGCCTTTACTGAAGAGCGAAGGTCACCGGGCACACCTCAGAGTGGCGTGCCCGGAAATCTTCGGTGGGGTTACAGAGTTACATCACAGGGCAGGTAGTGCTGCCGCCCTGGTCTGCCGGCGGAGCTTCCCCCTGATTGCTGCTGGCAAGCGTTGGCTGATCACCGCAACCCGTTTCACTGGGGTCGATGTGACGGCTATCGCGACCGCTGTAGGCGAAGTGCACATAAGGGAAGGTTTCCTGTGTGGGCACATCGGGAGCAGCGACACCATCGCCGATCAGGTTATTGGGAGCGACGTTGAACTTGGGGTTGAGCACGCCGCCCGCAACCACGCGAGCTGCAATGTCAACTACATCGTCGGTCAAGCGCCGCCCGTTGGGAAAGCCAGCGCCATCGCCGGCAAGCAGACCCAGCCGGCTGCGGTTAGCCTCCGGTGTTGGGGCTACGCCGGTGTTTAACCGCAGCAGGTCAGCAATCGGTCCTGCCGGTGTGCCGGGAGCGGCAATCGGCGGGGCGTAGGTGACCAGTGGAAGCAGATCAGTGCGAGGCGGTGGCGGAATATTGATTCCGTAAATCGCGTTGAAGATTCGTGCCAGTGTCGGGTCCAGATCGAAGCTGGCGAAATGCGCATCGTTTACAGGCTGTGACATGCTCCAGGTGTCTTTGAAACCGGTGCCGATGATCAGTTCGTTGATCAGAGGATTACCGAGACGCTGGATCTGGGAGTAGTTGCCACCGCTCTCCGATGGATTAGGCGAACGACGGATGGTGAAATGCGGCCGCGAGGTGGTAGCCCAGGTTCCAATCGTCGCTTCCTTGTCCGAAGCCTTGTGCTGGTTTCCATCCTCGGTTAGATAGCAGATCGGTACTTCGATGGCGATGGTGTTTACGTTGAAACCGGAGACGGCATTGGGCGCAAGGTTGAGATGGTTGTCTTTATCCTGCGCTGCAGTCAATACGCCACCGCCCGCAGCGGTGCGGAAGTTAAAGGAGTCAAAGGCGGCTCCCAGGTCGATGAAGAAAGGATCAGCTACGGTACCGGCGAAAACGCGGATGTCTCCGCGATCTCCCGCAACCGTGTAGATTCCCTGCATCGCGAGTGCCTCGTAGTCAGGCATGGTCCGGGGGCCGATGTTGGTGGGGACGGCATACAAAGTAGAGCCGCTTACCGGGTTCAAAGGAATCTGCTTTGAGCCGCGGTACATGGTGACGGAGTAGGTCTGGCGCAGGCTCAACCCTGCCGCTCCTGGTCCATCGAGCGAGGTAATCGCTGGAGGAACAATGGGCGTGCCCGGAGCCACTGGCGCAGGCGAGTTCTTGGGAGCTTTGATTCCGCTGCCGGCGCCGGCGAAACCGGTAAAGAGCTGCGGGGCCCTGATTTGTGTCTGGAATTTAACGTTGAAGGTTACATCAGCATATGCGTCGTCGTCGTTATCGATCTTGATCTGGTAGAGAACGTTGGGATCGAAGGGAAAGTAGTTGGGCCCGTTGCTGGGTTCGAGGAAGGGATCCACATTCATGATGAATGTGACTCGATCAGGATGGTCGTAACTGACAAACGCGTAGAAGTCTGTGATATCTGCTGCGTGGTCTAGAGCTGTGATAGGTGCTTCGCGGTGGCTTGATGCGAATACTCCGGGTGGGGTAATCAGCAGCAGGCACATCGCAAGTCCGACGAAGGACTGGCGTCTTGGCATGCGTGTCTCCCTCTATTGCTTGCTTTCCAGGTGGCGCAAGACCCGGTCAAGCGAACGGGAAGCGTGGAACGAGCTGCACCATCGGTACTGGAGGTACGCACGCCGGATGCAACTGGATGGGCGGGAAGGATGAATATTTGGTTCTCGGGGTTGCCCGGACGCCCGGCAGGGAGAAACCAAAAGCAGACCCCTCTACAATGAGAGAACGAGGGCACGGGGTCATGGAGAAAGAGGCAACTGTCCTGAACAGGGAGAACATGAAGCCAGGGATTCACACCGCTATTGCTGCCGCCGGAGCCATCGCGCTCAGCGCGAGCGCTACACCCGCCACTGCGGCCAGCTTCGACGCCGGCAATCCGTTTTATGCACCCAGCACGCTGCCGTTTCAAGCACCCCCTTTCGACAAGATTCACGACAGCGATTACCAACCTGCGATCGAAGCCGGTATGGCGCACCAGCTGGAGGAGATGCGGGCGATTGCCCACAACCCGGATGCGCCGACGTTTGAGAACACCATTGTCGCGATGGAGAAAAGCGGCCGCCTGCTGGATCGCGTGATGGCCGTTTTTGACGCGGTGACCGGCGCCAATACCGATCCCGCTCTACAAAAGGTGCAGGAGACGGAAGCTCCCAAGCTAGCCGCGCACGAGGATGCCATCTACCTGGATAGCCAGCTCTACCGGCGCGTGGAAACGATCTATCGGGAGCGCGAGAAGCTCAAGCTGGACCCCGAATCGCTACGCCTGGTCGAGTACTATCACCGCGAGTTCGTGCACGCCGGAGCCAACCTGTCGGATGCGGATAAGACCGAACTGAAGAAGATGAATGAGGAGATATCGACCCTGGAGAACGCCTTCCGGACCAAGCTTCTGGCCGCAACCCGGGAGGCGGCCTATGCGACGACAAATAAGAGCAAGCTGGCGGGGTTGAATGACGCCCAGCTCGCCGCGACCGCCGAGGCTGCCAGGCAGAGAAAGCAGGAAGGCTGGGTGCTGACCCTGCAGAACACAACCCAGCAACCCTACCTGGCGAACCTGAGCGACCGGGCGACGCGTCAGCAGCTGTTTGAGGATTCCTGGAACCGCGCCGAGCGCGGGGGGCCGGATGACACGCGCGCCACCATTATCCGCTTGGCCCAACTGCGCGCTGATAAGGCGAAGCTGCTGGGCTTTCCCAATTTTGCCGCCTGGAAGCTGGATGACCAAATGGCCAAGAACCCCGAAGCGGCGATGCGCTTCATGGATGCCCTGGTCGCACCGGCCACCGCCAACGCAGCCAGCGAAGCGGAAGACATCCGGCACCTTATGGATGCGGAAAAGGCCGGCGCCGAGGTCCAGCCTTGGGATTGGGACTATTACTCCGGGCAGGTGCGCAAGGCGAAGTACGACATCGACGATGCCCAGGTGAGGCCTTATTTCGAACTCAACCGGGTACTGCAGGATGGCGTGTTCTATGCCGCAAACCAGCTATATGGGATCACGTTTAGCGAGCGCAAAGACCTACCCGTCTACCAGCCCGACGTGCACGTCTTCGAAGTGAGGGATGCGGACGGTAAGCCGTTGGCGTTGTTCTACTGCGATTACTTCAAGCGGGACAACAAGAATGGCGGGGCCTGGATGAGCAACCTGGTGGAGCAATCCAAGCTGCTGGGCACGCTGCCCGTGGTTTACAACGTAGCCAATTTCGCCAAACCCGCGGAGGGAAAGCCGGCGCTCATCAGCTTTACCGATGCAACCACCATGTTCCATGAATTCGGGCACGCGCTGCACGGCATGTTCGCGGACTCTGAGTATCCCAGCCTGTCCGGCACATCGGTGGCGCGAGACTTTGTCGAGTTCCCTTCCCAGTTCAACGAGCATTGGGCGACGTATCCTGCGGTCTTCGATCACTATGCCCGGCATTATGAAACCGGCGCGCCCATGCCGGCGGAGTTGGCGGCTAAGCTCAAAAAAGCCAAGACGTTCAACCAGGGCTATGCGCTGACCGAGATCCTGGCCGCGGCGGAGCTGGATATGCAGTGGCACACGTTGAGCCCGGGTACCAAGGTTGAGAATTCGGACGCGTTCGAGAAAGAGGCGTTGAAGAAGACGCACCTCGCGATCAGCTATGTGCCGCCGCGCTACCGTTCCAGCTACTTCTCCCACATCTGGTCAACCGGCTATGCCGCGGGATACTACGCCTATCTATGGAGCGAGATGCTCGACGATGATGCGTACCAATGGTTTCTGGATCACGGCGGGTTGACCCGAGCGAACGGCGACCGTTTTCGCCGCATGGTGCTTTCGCGCGGCAATACGCAGGACCTGGCTGCGATGTACAAGGCCTGGTTAGGGACCGACCCGAGTGTTCAACCGATGCTGAAGGAGCGGGGGCTAACTGCGAAGGGAGAATAGATCGATAGTTCGGTCTTGAGGTGTAGGTAATCGGTTGATTGTATGGAACCCCCCACCGAAATAGATGTGGATGGAGGGGTATTTAACTAGAAGTAACCCCGGTCATCGAATGATTATGGGACAAATGAAAACGCTGGCGGCGAAATCGAGGCGAGGAAGGCAGACTGGATTGGCCTTATGACATGCGCTGGCAAACCGACGCACTTCATGAGTGACAATCCAGTCTCTCCCGTTTCGAGATGAGAAAGATCGATTGATCTGCCCCTTGGGGCGTGCCTAGGGCGACGGCCCTGGGTTACGGTTTCGTTTCAGGAACGCAGTGTTCCCGTCCTGGTTTCTCTCGGGGTGGCTGCTAAGTCCTTTGTTTCACGAAGATGTCCAAATTTTTATTTTTCCCGCCCCCATAAGATATTTAGGGGAACCCATACTTGCCGCCTGCTGACGGCCGTCTACATGGGAATGGGGCGTGTTTCCATCGCGCTCCCCTGCTGTTGGGAGTTCGAGCATCTTCATGGAATGCCGATCTCTATGTAAAGGATGCCGTCACGGCACGACCGCCGAAATGCGCCTTCCTCGCAGCGAGCAATATCCGTTACGCTCCACGCTACCGATCATTGATCAGATATAGATGGATTTGCTACAGATATAGATGCGAGTTAGGGTGGATTCGGTTAATTTCTTGGCGAATTGAGGACCACGGTAAGCATCCGCTGATGCGCCGCGCGGGACTTCCAGAATTCACTTGCAAAATCAAACGATGATTTCGTCGCGTCGCTGATTGAGGTTTCGTGGAAATCCTGGGCGAGTAATCTCCCGTGTACACACACCCCCGCCCTCCACTTCCTGCGCGATTTTCCTCTGAATCCTGATGACAGACGGGACGATTTTGACGAGTAATTGTGACGGTTACGTCCTGTCTGTCACCGGGGTTGTTTGTCACCGGGGTTGTTGAAAGTCCATACTATCCCGTGTGACAAAAGTCCAATCTCCGTCGACGATGAAGGGCCTCAGCTGCCGAAGCGATGTCCGAAGCCTGAAGGAGTTCTTCCGAAGAGACATGAACGGAGCCGGGAAACAAGTCCGCTAACTGGCCAGGAAAGCGGCGCGACAGATTCTCATCCAGCAACAGCCTCACAAGGCTACGCGCCGCCCCACTCGTGCGGCATACTCAAAGACCAGGCGAAAATCTTCAGGTTCCAATTCAGGATAATCGGCGAGAATCTGTTTCTCGCTCATTCCGGCTGCCAGCCAACCGAGCACATCCCAGACGGTAATCCGAAGACCACGGATGCAAGGATGTCCGGACCGCTTTCCTGGCTGGAGCGTAATTTGATTCTCTTCCATCGCCGATATCCTCTTAAATCATACCTCAGTGTCAATTGCCCACCGATCGGATATCGACTCACGTCCAGAGCGTCTCTCGGGGCCGTTGAGGGAAGACTGGGCACTTCGTACCGGAACACACGGGGGAAAGTAGGACGGGGAAAGGCTTCCGCGCGTTGAGATGCTCATCCTGGATGCCAATTTCTGGTTCGCACCAAGAACTTTAAGAAATAGCTGTATATACCCGTTGCGAATACAAACTTCCACTATCAGCGGCAATGCGCTGAGGCGCGATGCCCACATCGGGAAGACGTACTGCTGGGAGACCCTTGCATCAACCGCGCGTGTCCTGGTTTTGTTCAACAGTCCGCCCAGAAACAATCCGCGGTTGGTTTCATCTATTTGACTCAACAATGTAACCAAAGCATCGTAGTTCGGGCTACGGAACTCCCAAATCTCCGGATCACTCAAGACCGCCCGTGGTCGCTGTTTTCGCGATTGAATGAAAATGCTGTGCGCGTTAGACCGTTCCGTTGGTCCTCCCTTCGCCAGGACATATTGCAGCGATGGCCGCCTTTCCTCCTCCATGATAATCACGTTGGCCTGTTCAAGCGCTTCCTTCAATTCCATGCACGGAAGAATAGCACCGCGGGAAATAGGGGAACACGGAATTCCCTGCCCCGGAATTCCCCCCAAAAAGAACACCGGCGGCCTGCTGCTTTCTGCCGATTGGGGGCAGATGGAGTCAATTCAGGGTCGGGTGGTATACGTATTCTCAACAGAAAGTTCGAAGAAAGCGGGCCAAAAACGAGAGAACCTCCGTCTCTCCGGAACGCCCGAGACCATTCTTCGCAGCAGGCAGGATAGGAATGAAAACGAGAATCGCGTCCGCGCTTATGCTCTCATTTGTGCTTACGGTGGTTGGCGCCTCCTTGACGATGGCGCAGGCGGCTCCCACGGGAGGTGGCGTTTCTCCACAGAGGCCTCAAGGCCCCTGCGACATCTACGCTTCTGCCGGCAACCCCTGTGCCGCTGCCCATAGCACCACACGAGCGCTATACGCGACCTATAACGGTCCTCTGTACCAGGTTTTGCGCCAATCAGACGGCAAGACTCTGGACATTGGTGTCGTGAATCCCGGCGGATATGCTGACGCAGCCGCACAGGATAGGTTCTGCGCCGGCACCTACTGCTGGATCAGCATCATCTATGATCAATCGCCCAAGCATAACGACCTCACGCAGGCCCCTCGTGGCGGGTTCAGCGGCCCCTCCTTGGGCGGCTTCAACAATCTACCTATTGCTGACATGGCGCCGGTCTCCATCATGGGGCACAAGGTCTACGGCGCGTTCATCGAACCGGGCATGGGCCTGCGCCAAGACGATGTAAAGGGCACCGCTGTCGACGATCAGGCAGAGGAGCAATATTGGGTCGTCGACGGCAAGCACTTCAACTCCAATTGCTGCTTCGACTACGGCAATGCCGAAATCGACAGCCGCGACGATGACAACGGCACCATGGAAACCCTCTACTTCGGTAATGCCACGCCGTGGTTTAGCGGGGCGGGTCATGGTCCGTGGATCATGACCGACCAGGAAAACAATCTCGTTGGCTGCGTCAACACGGATGGCACCAAGGGCTGCCCAAATCTACCCAGCATCCCCTGGCGCTTTGTGACCGCAGTCGCCAAGGGAGAACCGCACCGTTGGGCATCGCTAGGCGCCGATGCCCAAAAAGGCGCTCTGTCGGTCATGTTCGATGGACCGCGCGTCAATGCTACCTACGACCCCATGCGCAAGCAGGGGGCTATTCTCCTGGGCAACGGTGGCGACAACAGCGACGGATCGCAAGGCACGTTCTATGAAGGAGCGCTGACCGCCGCGGGCACATCTCCATCGCAGGCTACCAGCCAGCTTGTGCAAGCCAACATTGTGGCTGCCAGGTACGGCGTGGTTCCCCTCACCGTGTCACCCACCGACGCGGCGTCAACGATAGCACGGGTGCAGACGTTCACTCCGGAATCATCGCGCGACTTCAACGTAACGTTCACAAATACGACCGAAGCACCGGTAGCGGGCGTTTCGCTGAGCCTTGCGGCACCGAACAACGAATGGACCGCTGTTGTTTCGGACACAACCGAGACATCGAAGGCGTTCGCGCAGGTGGCTCCGGGAGCGAGCGTGAGCGCCACGTTCAAAGTCACTTCCGCGCCCGTAGCCTCGAATGGCGAGCTCACCGGCAATGCATCGTGGCGGAACCCAACCAGCGGAGCCAAGCAGGTCGAGACAGCGGTGCAAAGGGTGCGCAACACAACCCCAATCAAGATCAACGAGTTCCGGGTCACTTCAGGAGCTCCGGACAACCAGACGAACTCTTTTATCGAGCTCTACAATGCAGGTTCGCAAACCGTCGATGTATCCAATTGGACTTTGACGGTGCGTCCGGCGCGCCAGGCTATCTTCTCGACGATCAAGATTCCAGCTGGAACCAGGCTTGCGCCCAAAGGCTTCTACTTACTCGGGCTCTCCAACTCGGGGACGGCCGCCCCTGCGCACGCCGGCGACAGCACTCTCTATGTCAGGAGCACGGATGGCATGTCGGTTGGCGACACCATCATCATCGATAGCGGCTCGAGCATGGAAACGCGCAAAATCGCAAGCCTGGGGACAGCGGCCACCGACCACACCACATTGTGGCAGCCTCTTCCCGATGGGCCGGTGATCACTATTCCTGCCGGCTCAACCAATGTGCCGGTTGAGAGTACATCCGGCTTCGTTGCCGGCGAGAAGGTCGCGCTCGGCCACGGCTCGGTTTACCCGGTCGCGACCAATCCCGTAGAGCAATACGAAATAGCCACGGTAACCGCGGTCGGTAAACCGGGCACACAAGCCTATCTCGCGGCGGATGCGCCTGCCGGAGCCACCAACATAAAGGTGACCTCCCTCTTCGATGTCTCCGTTGGCGACAAAATCAGGCTCGATGTCGACAGCGTTGGCCACGGAATCGAAACCGTTGCTGTTACCCATGTCGGCACAGCCGCAATCCAGACGAACCTTTCAGCTCCTGTAAACGCCGGTGCGACCCAGATCAGCGTACGCCGGGCGGCGGGTTTCGCTGTAGGCGACAAGATCACCGTGGGGACACCTGCAAGCCAGGAGGCTGTTACTGTGACCGCCGTGGGTAGCCAAGGGGCGGAAGGTGCGCCCATCGACGTTACACCGGCTCTCGGCAAACCGCATGTGGCGAGTGAATGGGTGGTGTCTCCGGGCACAGGCCTCGACCTGGCGGGTCCCCTGCAGTTCCATCATGCCGCCAATCTGCCCTTCAGCGATCGTGGAACTGGAGTCAGCTTCCAGCCAGCGTCCGCCTTTGTTCACTCCAGCAATGAACCAGTGCAGGCGCTTGGCACCGGAATAACGCTCGACAAACCATTGGCCAACAATCACAGGATCAACGAAGTCGTGCTCGATAGCGCCGTCAAGACGGCCGGGTACCAAGGCACGCCGGCGCCGAACCAATGGTTTGGTGGCCCGGAATTCACCACGACCGCTCCTCAATTCGGTCATGCTACGACCGTCGAAGAAGGCAGCATGTTGCTGCGAGACGCCTCCGGAGCGGTTGCCGACAGCCTCAACTATGGCGCGATCGTCGATCCCTGGGCTGCCGAAGGAGATCAACTCGCTTTTTCACCAGCCCGGCTGGGCGGCTGCTACGCCCCGGCGCCCGGCTCGGCGTTTGACGCATGGACAACGTTGGTGACGCCGGTTATGACCAACACCAGCTCAGGACGCTTTCCCGACGGGGCTGATACCGACAGCAACTGTATCGACTTTCAGACGCAGGCCGTTGCCACGCTCGCGGTCGCTTCGTCCACGGGAGCCACCAATCTCAAGGTCACTAGTGTTGAAGGCTTCCGCCCTGGCCAGACGATCCTGGTTGATTCGGGCGCCAATCTTGAAACCGTCGTCATCTCCACGGTTGGTACAGCAGGCGCCACGACCTTGAGGCTTTCCACCGACGTAGGAGGAACGATTCTCCCTACGACAAACGTGGCCGGCTTTAGCAAAGGTCAAACGATCTCAATCGGTGATGGAGTAAACGCGGAAACAGCAGTCGTTGCCTTGACCCGGGCTCGTGGCGGCCCCACCATCACGCTCGCCGCACCACTGGCTCACGCGCACGCGTCCGGCCAACAAATTTCGGGCACCGGTATCGCCCTCACCGCTCCCCTAGCCCGGACACATACAAGTGGAGCGCAGGTCTCCGACAACATCCCAACACCCGGCGCCCCAAACCACTATCAAGCACAAAACCACTGAGGTGTCAGTTCCGATCTGGTGTCACCAATTCCCAGGCTCCGACTCGTGCCAGCAGTCCGGCAGCGGCAAAAGTCGGCTCACTTGGTAAAGATACTCTTCGGGTACATGGCGTGGACGCACACGTTACCGTCGCCAAGCTGGGTGATATCGACCTCGCCGTTGCCTTGGCCTGCATGGCCGTCGCCAACCTCAAAGAGCGCTCCTTTGACATGCACCGGGATGTAGAGCGTGGCGACCGCCACCAGTTCCTTGTTATCCATGTTGCCGGCGTGCATCCACGGAGGCGCGCGGACCTATCTAGTACAGGTAAAAAGGAGCTCTGCACGTCAAATTCGAGCAAGACGGGGACAAGATTCACCGTATTGCAACGGGAACGAGCGGTGATGGGAGTGCTATCAACGAAAGACCGTCTACTCTTCACCTGAATGAGAGTCGACCACTCTACCACCGTCGCGCAGCGCCCACTTTAGCGTGCTCTAAGCCGTTCTCCGTGGACAACATAAGTCTCCCACTATTACATGATACCTATCCCCTCAGCTGCGCCGACACCAATAGGTATCATGTCGACGGTTTTCGTTGCTTCTGCCCATCCGATCGAGCGGCCCCTAATAGAAGTCACCATCCTCCACTTGTCATCCCGAGGGGCAGCCCGAGGAATCTGCAGTGCGCCCCGGCTTCCGCACAAAGGTCTCCGTTCCGTTCGTTCTCCCACAGACTCGTCATCCTGAGCGCAGCGCCACCACAGATGGATCGGGTGACAAAGCGCTCGGTGCGCGCAGTCGAAGGACCTCGGCGGTGCTTAGTTTACCCATGCTGCTCAGAGCTTTTCGACCACTGAAGCTCGACTACAGGATCTGCTGCGATACGCATTTGATGGGTCATGGGTACATCCTCCTGCTTCCCCGTGGCAGGTCCGATGGTGGAAAGCTCCGAACAGCATGGTTAAGATAAGCATCGCCGAGGTCCTTCGACTCCGCGCACCGAGCGCTTTGTCACGCGATCCATCTGTGAGGCGCCTCGCTCAGGATGACGAGTCTGTGGGAGAAACGAACGGAACGGAGACCTTTGTGCGGAAGCCGGGCGCACTGCAGATCCCTCGGGCTGCCCCTCGGGATGACAAGTAAAGGGTTTGCGCTTCCATGCGATGTTGTTGCTGATGGATGGGTAGATTGGAAGTCCTCTGGCAACCTGATTTCGTCCCGGCCCAACCTTGTCACGTCCGGGTCACAGTGTTGTCATATCTCGAATCGCCCTTGCGGCAGGTGTGACCCGACGGAGCATCCCTTAAAAAGAGACGCTTTCCTGACAATCGCATGACAAGTAACGGTGTCGCTCGCGCTTATCGTGATCCCAGGTCACTTTTTCGAGTGGGACCCATCTTCCCAAAATCAGGAGCAGGTAAAAATGAGCATGGAAAATCCAGCGAGCAACACGAAACCTGCGGTGGAATGCCCGATCGCACCGGGGGTGGAAACCAAAGTGGAGCCTACGTCAAAAGTCGAGCGGTTTTCAGCGACTAGACTTGGAAATTTGCGAACAGCACTGATGAGCTTCGCAATTGATTCCTGGCAAGCTGCGGATGTGCTCAGCACCTTTCTCACTGAGCGCGGTTACGGCATCAGCCCGCAAGGGGCACGCGACGCGATTGCTCGCCTGGAAGGCACAGATCGATCCCTGGATAGCATGCAGGAGGAGTTGGAGCGAGTAGCCGTCGTGATGTAGAGGAAGCATTCCACCGCGAGCCGTGCCTGATGCTATGCGGGGAGACCGATACGGCGAAGCAACTCCTTAAAGCGAGGATCGCCGTGCAGGCTTTCGAGCTCGGGTACCCGGCAAATAAAGACAAGGTTGCTGACACGCGCGTGATAAGCCTCTTGAACTAGTTCAGCGCCCGATCGTAATCTCCCAGGGCTCCATAAATATTGGGAAGTCCGGAGGTAAGCTTGAGAAGCTGCGGCTGATTTTCGAGTTCCCCGGCGATCTTCATGGCTTCCTCTGCCCGGCCGGCAATTGCATAGACCATTCCCAGGGTGGTCCTGGCCCGCAACTCATACCCAGGAAGGGAGAAGCACTTCTGCGCCTCCGCGACGGCGTGGTCGAAGTACCCGCGCGCGCGAGAGCACCGCGTGAAGTGCCTGGGCGGCGATAAACGAGGGGTCGAGCTCAACCGTCTTACGGATCTGCTCGAGCGCTCGGTGGTATTGGCGGACGAAGCAATACGCCGCGGCGAGATTGGCGCTGATCGGGCTCGAAAGCGGGTCGAAGTCCAGGGCGCGCTCCAATTCCACGACCGCCTCCTCGAAGCGCCCCATAGCCGTCAACCATTCGCCGTACACGAAAGTGACCGGCGGCATCGTTTGGAGCCAGCTGTAGCCTCTCTGGATTTCCGTCTCGGCGCCGGAAAAGTCCCAATCGTACAGAAGATGGACCAGTCCGAGAGAGAGTGGACGCCCGCAACTGTCTCGTCAATTTCCAGCGCCCTGAGTGCCGCCGCCTTAGCCTTGGGAAAGGCTTCGGCTGGATCCAGGGCGCCGAAAAAACCCAGCATGCTATAGACATAGGCTAATAGTGCATACGGCTCCGCAAAGGCCGGGTCCGCTTCAATGGCCTGCCGCGAGTAGACAAGTCCCTTACCAAGCCCCTCGGTGGTCCACTTGTTGGCGTAATACCAGCCTTTCGCGGAGAGGTGATAAGCCTCGCGGTTCTGGGTCGGGCGACGGATGAGACGTTTGTTCTCATCGTCACTCAGTTGCAACCGCAACCTCTTTGAAACCTCGCTGGCTATTTCCGCCTGGACCGCCAGAATATCCGAAAGGCTCCGCGTGTACTTCTCGCCCCAAAGTTGCGATTCCTGAGCAGTATCGACCAGCTCCGCATGAATGATCAGCTGGTCTCCACGCTCCGTCACCCGGCCGGTCAGGACGGCGCGGGCGTTCAACTCTCGACCGGCCTGAATGGGGTCCGTAGCTCTATCGCGATAACGAAACATGGTCGTGCGAGGCACCACACGCAAGTGCGTCAATCGCGCGAGGCTGTTGATGATCGTCTCGGTAATACCGTCGCTCAGATATTCCTTATCCGGCTCGCTTCCCGCATTTTCGAAGGGGAACACAGCAATGGAATCCGCGAACTCGGGAGATCGAGACAGTATCGACGCGCGTACCTCAGACCGCATCTCTACTGAATCGTCTCTCCTCCTGAGTCTCCTCAGGTCTGCGAGCAAGGTCGCGGCGTCAGGATAGCGCCGGCTTCGCTCCTTTTCCAGGCAGCGAGTGATGATGGCGTCGAATTCCGAAGTTACCTGCGGATTCACGAGCGAAGGCAGATCGGGGCTTCGCTTGACAGGCACGTCAAGCGCGATTGCGACTGTGTGTCTCGGAAATGCCTGGCGGCCGGTTGCCAATTCGTAGAGCACAGCACCCCAGCTAAATATGTCCGTGCGGGCATCCAGTTGTTCACCTCTCGCTTGCTCGGGAGACATATAGGTCACCGTGCCAATCACCATCCCGGAGTTGGTCAGGTATCCAGGGGCAATCACCGCGGGCAGCGTGTCATCAGAGGCCTTGGCGTCCAAGGGGCGATCTGATTCGCGGTCCCCAGAGCCTAGCTCTTGCAGTTTTGCCAAGCCGAAATCCAGAATCTTTGCTTCGCCGCGCTCAGTGATAAAGATATTCGCCGGCTTGATGTCGCGATGAATAATCCCTCGTTGGTGCGCTGCTTCGAGAGCGTCCGTGACCTGAATCGCGAGCCTAAGTAGATCGTCAAGCTTTGGTTGCCCGCAAGCAATGCGCTCTTTCAGGGTCTGACCTTCCAGCAATTCCATGACGATGAAGGCCTCGCCTGCGTCTTCACCAATGTCGTAGATGGTGCAGATATTCGGATGACTCAGGGCCGACGCGGCCTGCGCCTCGCGTTGGAAACGCCTCAGGGCTTGCGGATGCCGGGCGAGATTTTCAGGAAGAAATTTCAGAGCCACGGAGCGGCCCAAGCGAATGTCCGTCGCCTCATAAACTTCGCCCATACCCCCTTTGGCGATGAAACGCACGATAACGAAGCGGCCAATCAGGATTTGATCGGCGGCCAGCCGGCCCCGAAGGTGCGCTGAAGCGGTGGCCTTCTCGTCGAGAGGATCGGCGTTATCGGCTGGTTGCGGGAGTATCTCACGTTGGTCATGAAACTCAAATGGCGGGTGCTCAAGAAAGCTGCCGGCGTTTACATCCTCGGCCAGCAGCTCTTCTACCCTGCGCCTCAGCTCCGGGTCGTGGTTGCAGGCCCGGTCGAGGAAGGCCCTTCGTTCATCCGGCTCGAGCGCCAATGCAGCCTCGAACAGTTGTTCCACGAACTCCGGCTGAATGGTCATAATACCCAGTTCGCAAAGCGCTTGTTTCTAAAGACCTATTTCGCCGGAGAGGGTTCCGAATGAACTCTGGTAAGAAAGCGCCTCATCATTCCCCAGCGGTGATTCCTTAGTGCGCGGGGAGCGCAAAAGGTATCCAGGTTTTCAGTAAAGCTTGCCTGAGCATCCCCAAAAACGAAAGGACTAGCCAACCAGAAGGCCCGGGTATCGTTGGCTCCAGTGATCGTATTCCAAATTACTCCGTTACCGGCAGCAATGAAAGTCTCCCTGCGTGGGTTTTGGGTCCCCGAAACTCTGTCCGAATTTCTTTTATTTTCCGTCCTGCTAGCAGCAGCTCGACAGCAAGCGCACTCTTGGCATGTTTACCGGCGCTGATTGGATTGTGGAATGGCCCAAGGCTGAGGCTTGTAGCGTACGCATGGGCGAAATCTGTGCGAAGATCCCGCTACGTGAGCTTGGGAACCGATTGATCTTATCGCATTTGCATTTCGGTTGACCGAAGAGCGCCACAGCTCTATTCTCCTCCGGTTCGATCACAACAAGTCCATTGGAATGGTGAACGCTGCCGGGAGAGTTTTCGTCTTCACCCTCAGACGAGGTCCCGGCCCGGTAGGCTCAGTCGCGCGCGCGCCCCTCCCATCGGAGACGCCTCAAGCGAAATCGATCCTTTGTAAATCTCGGCGATATCCCGAACAATCGCCAGACCGAGTCCAGAGCCCGGTGCGGCTTCATCTGTCCGAACGCCACGCTGCATAATCGCCTCTCGCATCGAGGGCTCTATTCCAGGGCCATCGTCATCCACTACGATCACGACCTGTTCGCCTTCCTTCGAGCAGGTCAGTTTTACGCTGGAGCGAGCCCACTTGCAGGCATTGTCGAGCAAGTTCCCGAGCATCTCGTCGAGGTCTTCCCGCTGCCCCGAGAAGGCGTGCGAAGCGGGTGTATCCATCACGATGAGCATGCCGCGCCCGGAGTGGAGGCGCTCGAGCACGCGGGCAATTCCTTCGGCAGACGCAGCAATCGACACGCGCGCCCCAGGTGACGCCGAGGAGGCCGCGGATCGCGCCCGCGCCAGGTGATAGTCGATCTGCCGCCGCATCCGATCGATTTGCTGATCTATCTCCGCGGCAAGCCGCCCATGGCCAACCGCTCGCACCTGTTGCGCCTCGTGAGCCAGCACCGCCAGCGGCGTCTTCAGGCCATGCGCAAGATCGCCGGCCTTTGCTACCGCGCGCGCCACGCGCCGTTCACGCTCGTCCAGCAGCGCGTTCAGCTCATCGACCACCGGTTGCACCTCTGCCGGATACGTGCCGCCGACGCGCGCGTCAACGCCTTTGTGCACAGCCGCGAGGCGGTTGCGCAACTGATCGATGGGCGACATGCCTCGCCTGACTTGCAGATATCCGACGTACATGCACAGCCCCGCGAGTACGGCCATTGCCGCCGATCCCGGGGCCGTCGCGTGAAGCAGGCGCGCGACCAAACTGCTCTTCGCGAGGAAGATCACGATGATCACGAAGTGGCCGATGGTCCAGAGGGTGGCACCGAAAAGGATGCGCGCTTTGAGCGAAACGAGTCTCATTCGATTCGGTAGCCTAGGCCGCGGACAGTTTCAATGAACCCCATGCCAAGCTTGCGGCGCAGACGCGCGATGAATACCTCAACAGTGTTCGAGTCGCGATCAAAATCCTGGGCGTAAATGTGCTCAGTGAGCTCCGTTTGAGAGACGACGCGTCCGCGATGGTGCATCAGGTAAGAGAGGACGCGGAACTCGTGGCCTGTGAGCTTCACCGGCGCACCGTCCAGGGTGACACGCGATTGCCGCGGATCCAAGGCCACGCTGCCCGCGCGAAGCTCCGGAGTGAGGTGGCCGCTTGCCCGTCGTATCAGCGCACGCAGGCGCGCGAGCACTTCTTCGATGCGAAAAGGCTTTGACACGTAATCGTCTGCGCCGCCGTCGATGCCCCGCACTTTGTCGTGCCAACTACTGCGAGCCGTCAGCACGAGCACGGGCGTGGCAAGGCCTGCCTCGCGCCAGTTTCGCAACAGTGTGAGGCCGTCGATCTTTGGCAATCCCAGATCCAGGACCTTGGCGTCGTACATCTCTGTTTGCGCCAGAAAATCCGCGTGCTCGCCGTCGGCGGCGTAATCCACAGCATACCCGGCCTGCGCGAAACAGGATGTGAGCTGTTTCGCGAGCGACACCTCGTCCTCAACGACAAGAATTCGCATGCTGTTCAACCGATTTAGTAGAGCACTCGAAGCTGAACGTCACCTGAACGGCACGTTCACGTTCCATTCAGCCGCCGTTATCGAATTATCTATAGTTGCAAGAGTTTTCTTTGACTTTATGCGACCGGCACGTCGTTTATATGTAATCGACGTGCCGGGCTTATCCCACATTGCTGGATACAACGGACTGTCGCCACCCCGTGCAAATGGCATGCGGTCCTGATAGCCGCAGTACACCGGTAATCCGCCACCGGATTCAATCGAAATCCCCACGGGAAACTCTGCTTCCTGTAGTAATTTCCTGTTTGACGACAATCCTGCCGGGACTGCAATTTTAAGGTTGAATCAGTCACGGACCAGTCCCTCGGCCTGTGGTTGTCGTCCGAAGATCCTTATGCGCAGGCAGATCGGCGGACACTGGCCGACATTTCGGTCCTAATGTGGGTAGGGTAGGACTGGTCAGGGCAGATGGAAGAACGATGCTCGGGGCATCGACGACGATCGGCCAAGCGTTTCAAGGCGTGATTAAAGCTCGCGGTCAGCGATGGTTTGATAATGCCTGATGCTTCCTGCCTGGTCCGAAGGTCTCGTTTCACCTTTCGCGAAGGTCTCGAAGGAGCGATGGATAAATGATCCGGTGGCGAAACGGGGCGACGACAGCCATGTAATAAGGCGTTAACTGACTGACGCTGCGAACAAATACTCCGAGGTACAGCCGGTATGACAGCTCTCTCTCGATCAAAGCAACGGCCAAAACTGCGTGTAAAGTATTCTTCTCGAGTTCAGCGAGATGCTTATTGGCAGAACTGTATACTACACGGAGACTTTTCTTCACCCGTCCCCGGCTCGATGAGTGAATCTTCATAATCGGCAGCCGACACGCGGGAGACGAACGTTGACTTGGTAACCAGGTCCGATCTTCTGTCCCAACCAAAAGCTCTGCCAATCCATACGAGTAACCGGAACAGGAAGCGTGCAGAAGGAAGCATCGGGACCGAATAGAGGGGGCCGCTTTCAAGAATTGATCAAGTGGAGTGCCAGGGAGCCAGGTCTATCGCCCAAACGTCATAGAGCGGTATTCTCGCGAGAACTGCATGAACGCCTTTGTGGATGTTGGTCAATCAATCCGGACTGTCTAGTGGCATATACATGCGTGTGGTACCACATGGATGCTTGTGTAGTACCCTCTATTTATTTCCCTGACCTACAAGGTTAGTCTCGAAGTCGTTACGAGAAAGAGGAGTTGAGATGAGGACGGATGCGCTGATTGTCGGGGCGGGCCCGGTTGGGTTGACTATGGCCGCAGAGCTTAAGCGCTATGGGTTGTCGATTCGAGTCATCGACAAAGACTCCGGGCGAACGGACAAATCGAAGGCAATTGCCGTGTGGGCTCGGACGCTAGAGTTGCTCGACCGGATGGGAGCAGGAATCACACAGCGGTTCATCGACGCGGGTTTGAAGGCGGAGTACACGAACATCTTTGCCGATGGTGAACAGATCGCCCATGTCGAACTGTCTACTGTCGATACGCCGTACAAATTCCTCTTGCTAATCCAGCAGAGCGAGACTGAACGCCTGCTCGAGGATCATCTGGCCGACTTAGGTGCGAGAGTTGAACGGCAGGTCGAGCTTAAGACGTTCGAGCAAAGCTCAGACGGTGTAACCTGCACTCTCGCGCATGCGGATGGAAGCGAAGAGAAAGTCGAGGCCTCATGGTTGATTGGCTGCGACGGTGCTCATAGCACGGTAAGGCACCAGTTGGGGATGAGCTTTGAGGGCAGCTCGATGCTCAATGACTTTATTCTCGCGGACCTTCACATCGACGGTATGCAAGCGCCGCCGGCGGGCAATATTTATTGGCATTCGCAGGGAATTTTGGCGTTGTTTCCGTTGGGGGGCACACGATATCGCGTCATTGCGGATGTGGGTGAGTCGATTTCGAATGCGATCGGCGAGCATCGTGTTCCAACGCTCGAGGAGATCCAACAGATCCTTGATGCTCGGGGCCCCAAAGGACTGGTAGCGAAAGATCCAGTATGGCTGTCGGCCTTCGCCATTAATGAGCGAAAGGTTACGGACTACCGGGCGCAACGAGTGTTTCTCGCCGGGGATGCGGCGCATGTGCACAGCCCGGCCGGAGGCCAGGGCATGAACACCGGCATGCACGACGCATTCAACCTTGCTTGGAAGCTGTCGCTGGTTTCTCGAGGGCTGTGTGCCGCCGAACCCCTGCTCGCGAGCTACAGCCCGGAGCGCAGCGCCGTTGCCAGGCTGGTTCTTGAGCAGACAGGCAGAACAACCGCTATAGCGATGATGAAAGGAGAGGCAAAGCAGATCTTTCGCAACCACGTTGCTTCTTTGGTATTCGGATTGGCTCCCGTGAGGCGCGTGATGGCGAATATGCTGTCCGAGGTCTCGGTCGGATATCCAGACAGTCCGCTCAACCGATCCTGCGATTTTGAGCATTCTGGACCTGCGCCCGGAAAGAGGGGTCCCATTCGTAATGGTGAGCCACGGGTAGGAGAAGGTCCTACGCCGCGCTTTGCCCTGTTTGCCGCGGAAAGTAAAGTTCATACAGGCCTTTTGAGGCAATTTCCCGAGATTTTGGAGCAGAAATTACGGATTCCGTATGACTCGAGAGGTATCTGGCTCGTGCGGCCAGACGGCTACGTCGCATTACGTGCCGGCAGTGGTGATACCGAGGCAGTGGAAGCGTACTTGCGCGGATTGTGCAACTGAAGGATAGGCCGGTAGAAGGTTCCCGTTTCATGGAAGGAGTTTGGTAACCGTCTATGAGAACAGGAGGGATTACACCCTCGCCGTGCGCGACATGATCAACTTCCTGGTCGAGCAGAAGCACCTGAGCCGCGATGACGCCTACATGCTTACCAGCGTAGCGGTGGATGTCGATATCACGCAGCTTGTCGACGGAAACGTGGGCGTCCACGCCATGTGCCCGAAGAGTATCTTTACCAAGTGAGCCGATTTTTGCCGTTGCCATCGTGGCCGAGCTGCTGCTACAAGAGTCGGAGCCTGGACACTGAATGAAGCCGAGGATAAGGATGCTGAGGTCGTTTTCAGTTAATGAGTAGACTCGCATAGGGCGGACGAGAACCCGTAAATTTACATTTAAATCTGGTTCTTCCGAACTCTCGGTACGGAGATCAAGCAGCTTGCGGGACATCCCAGGGCAGCACTCGCGCCTTGAGCAGTTCGAACCAGGGCCGGCCGTACATCTGGCGCTTGATGTCCTTTAGCTGGTTGATAGGTCCTTCAACAGGGCCGTTGCTCCATGAGAGTTTCCGTAGTTTTGTGATCAGATCGGAACTGGTACTTTTCGATCTCGCTGCAATTCAAAGTTCCCACAAAAATCCCCAGCCGCATCATCATCCCTGGTCGCGATTCAGCACTACCAACTTCACGAGCACAATGATATCTTCGTTCCGCGGGTCATCAACCTGCCCTAGCTGCGATGACGGCGTTAGACAGAAAGCCCACCGATTCCTTTTCGGAGACCATGATGCTCAACACCAAAGCCTTTTCAGCAACACTCCTGTGCCTCTTAGGCACAAGCGCTGCCTTCGGCCAACAGGGTCCGGGTCCAAACCCGCCAGCAAACGTGTACAACGACTACCAATACGAGTTCTTTACCCTGCCCAAGGGTGCTAGCGGGAACCTGACTGTTATCAACAATCGTGATGTTGTCGCGGGGACGTATTACCCGACAGATCCGTGCTGCGCTACCTCCGCCTCCGGCATGGGTTATGTGCGGTACCCGGACGGCAAGATCGTGATCTTCACGATCCCGAACGCAACTGCCGTTTCCATGACTATCAGTGGGCTCAATGACCGCGGGGAGTTGCTCGGTCATTACACAGATAAAACGACCAATAACACCACCGGCTTCATCCGCTACCCCGATGGAAAGATTGAGACCCTGGCGCTTGGTGGCGCGACGGAAAGTACCATCCCAACCAGCATCAATAGTGAGGGGAATATCTTCGGCGTCCTTTACAACAATACGAACGAAGCGGACGTTCCATTCCTTCGCTACCCTGACGGGCAATATCTGACCTTTGGTGTGGCGGACGCCACAGCGATACAAACCCAAAATATCAACGACCGAGGGGTCGCTCTGGGGTCCTATTTTTGCCCGAACAGCGAAGGAGGCGTTTGCGGCTTCTACGGCAAGCCTGGTGGCAACATCACAACCTTCTCCTATCCGCCGAACGGGATGATACCGTTCGAGATCAACAAGCGGGGTGTCATTGCCGGGGTTGCCTTCCTTGCGCCAACTGGGGAGGACTACTTTATTCGGAAGCCCGATGGGAAGATGATCCTGTTCGGTCTAAACAAGATCGCTAATTTCGAATCGATTGAGACCGACATCATCAGCATAAACGATGAAGATGAAGCCATCGGGGCCTACAGTGTTATCTACGAGCCCTCGGCGGGTAATAGTGGGTCGAGCTACAGCTACGACTTTATCCGGACCCCTGACGGCAAGATCAGTTATTACGATCCACCCAATAGTCCCGGTACGCTGTTGGGCGATGTGATCAGTAACCGTGGCGTGATTGCAGGGCGGGTCGTCGCGCCGTCCGGGAACGGTCTCTTTCTCCTGACTCCGAAACACTGTAAGTAACTCTCTCTTTCTGGGACGAGGTCGAGTAGTTTGCTTCCCCTGAAATGTGCCTGCCACGGAGCGTGGCTTCGCCCGTCTTATTCGGCCCCGGTACGCTTTGGCGAACCTGGGGCACCCGTCCAGTTCCTAATGGTTCTGTTCGGAGACTGACAATCCTTTGCCAAAAGGGCTCTCCCGAGAGAGCCCCTTTTCGCGCAGACACGCAAGCTCTCAGAAGACCAGCTTCGCGGAGACCTGCATGTCACGGTTATCCAGGTTCGTGCCACTGATTACACCCGCTGTTGCCGAGCCAATCGCAGCGTTCGGATTCAAGAAGTTGGGATGATTAAACGCGTTAAACGCATCTCCGCGAATCGCGAGGCTGATGGACTCGTGGATGTGAAACGTTCTTTGAAGCGATAGGTCGGCGTTGCCCTCCCCCGGTCCGTAGAGAACGCTTCGCGCAGAGTTGCCATAGGTGTTATAGGGCGGGGCGGCAAAGTCGTGAACATTAAACCACGCGGTAGGCTTTTTGTTAGGGAGGGTGCCTGGACCTATCCGGTTCGGCCAGCTGGGCGCACCAAAATTCACGCCGCTGTTCAGAGTTACGGTGAAGGGGTTACCGGTCGCCACGGTCACAATTCCATCTATCTCAAAGCCACCCGCTATCCAGGCGGCGGGCCCGTGTTGCAGGAATGGCTTGCC
The DNA here is from genome assembly GCA_963785315.1 of uncultured Acidobacteriaceae bacterium. Taxonomy (GTDB): domain Bacteria; phylum Acidobacteriota; class Terriglobia; order Terriglobales; family Acidobacteriaceae; genus PALSA-350. The sequence continues at coordinate 305,596 of CAWAUX010000010.1, forward strand.
TGGTCCGAAGGGCAGCTCGTAAGTTGTGCTGCTGACGAAACGATGTCTTTGGTCGAATCCCGAAGCACCATATCCGCATTGCAGGCAGGTAATCGTCTGGGGATTTCCAGAACTGCCACCGCCGCTCGCTGCAGACCCGCCCATATCCAGCGATTTGCTATAGGTGTAGCTGATCAGCTCCGTCAATCCGTGGGAGTAGCGCTTGGTAAATTTCGCCTGGAGAGCATTGTAATTGGAAGCATTGATCTCGCTTTCCTGTACCCAGGTAGAGACGTTGTTGAGAGGCTGGATCAAACGGCGGCTGGCTTGTGAGGGGGCGGAATCAACCCCCGGCGTTCCTGGTTCTACTTCATTCGGGTTGAAAGCCAACGTCAGGTGGACACTGTGGCTGCCCGCATAGGCCAGTTCCAACAATCCGGTGGCGGTCAGCCGGCGTTCCACGCTCACACTCCACATCTGCGAATAGGGCGTTGGATTGTTGGTTTGGTGGCTGATGATTGCCGGCGCGTTCTTGTTGAGCAGCGTGGTATTGGTGGTGATGCTGGGCCCAACCGTGGTAACGCCCTGGGGAAATGGATTGTTGATCGTGGTCACGCAGGCTGCCCCAAGGTTGGCCGCCGTGCATGGAGTGGCATACGCGGAACCCGGCAGATAGGTGTTGGGAGAAAACGTCTGGGAAACGGTAAAGGGAGGATTCTGGCCGAGTTCATCGGAGGCAGAGTACGGAAGCGGGAAAAAGCTGATGCCGAAGCCACCGCGGACTACCGTGGTGCCATTACCGGTCAGGTCATAGGCAAATCCCAGGCGCGGTCCTACATCGACATAGCGGGTTTGCATTCCAGCTTGGCGGCTCACGCCGTTTAGCCCTGCGTAGATGAAGCTCAAAGTCGTCCAATTAAAATTAGCCAACCGGTTGTGGCGCTCGGTCTCGGGGGTGTAGACCTCGTAGCGCACGCCGGCGTTGATATTTAACCGGGGAGTGGCCTTCCAGTTGTCCTGCAGATAGCCGGCCCACTCGCCGTCGTAAACGAAATAGGTCTGCTGCAGGTAGTTCCTGCTGCCGCTGTTGGGGAAGCCAAACAAGATTCCAGCCAGTCCTGAACCGGTGCCGGAAACACTTTGCGGGTTATTGGTGAAGTTGTCGTTGAAGGTAAGCCCCCCACGGGTCGTGGTATTGGTGAAGGGTGACATCATTTGCTTAATGTAGCGGCCTCCAATTTTCAATTGATGAAGTCCCTTGGTCCAGGAAAGGGCGTCCTCAATCTGAATGTTGGTCTGCACCGGGTGGGCGGGCAAGAAGGCAGTCCCACCTTGCAAGCAAGTGAACTCCGACCCGCAGGAACTTCCGACCGTAATGTTGGGCAGACCGGTCGCGTACTTGGTTACATTCAAGCCTTGAATTCCCAGCGAGGTAGACGATTGGTGACCGTAGTCCGATTGAAAGGTAAACGGATTGGTGCGTGAATATCCGGTGCGGAATTCGTTCACGATAGTCGGGCTGAAGACATGCGTTTCGTTGAGGGCTAGCCCCTGGGCGATCAATGTCGTGTTCTGAATGCCGGCTACGTACGGTCCAAGGTCAAAGTTGGCGGCGGCAGAGGGTGGGGTGGGCAGACAGCAGGTGCCCTGTCCACCGACCAGCGGGTTGGGCGCAGCCTGAATGAAGCGCTCGTAGCTGAAGCGGCCGAATACTGAATCTCTTTCCCCGATACGATAGTCTATGCGTGCATTGCCGCCGTTGTCGTCAATGATCTGGTCGGCCGAGGATTGGTAATTGTTGAAGCTGAGATTTGGATTCTGGGGCAGTGGATAAATGCTGGCGAGATTCAATCCCACCTGGTTGATTTCGTTGGGCGGTATCACGTTGAGCACGCCGTTGTAGACAGCTTGCTGGCGCGTGGTCACGCCGTTCACAATCGTGGTGGTATAGGGGTCATACACCGGGATCAGCTTACCCGCTGAAGTCGTATAGTGGCTGAAGTCACCAGTCCGCTCGGCGGCCGTGGGCACGCTGTTGAGGTTCACAATACCTTTCAGTGACCTCTGCCCGTAATAGTCAGCGAAGAAAAACATCTTGTCTTTGATGATTTTTCCACCCACTGCGCCGCCGAACTGATTGCGTCGATACGCGGGTTGCGCCTGGCTGAGCGGATTGAAGTAATTGCGCGCGTCCATGTAGCTGTTGCGCAAATAATCGAACGCTTCGCCGTGAAGCGTGTTGGAACCCGAGCGGGTTGAGACAGAAACTACGCCTGCGCCACGACCGAACTCTGCCGAATACGTTCCGGTCAACACCTTGAACTCGGCAATCGATTCGACCGAAGGCTGAATCATCACGGTGTTAAATGTCCACTCATTGTCGTCGATGCCATCGATCACCCAGGCGTTGGCATTGGCCTGGCTGCCGAGCGCATTGAAATTAGACGCCGCGCGGGGATTGAAGGAGCTGGATCCGGAGAGGTTTTCGCTGGCCTGGCCGGGAGTCACACCGGGAACCAGATACACCAGCTGGGCGAAATTTCGCCCGTTCAGGGGCAAATCCTGCACCTGTGTTTTGCCCACCACCTCGCCTAATTCCGCGCTATCCAAACGGACCAACGGGGCAGCCGAAATTACCTCAACGGTCTCGGTTGCCTGGCCAACCTGCATGGCGAAGTCCACGCGCGCATGTTGGTCCACATCCAGGACAACGTTATTGGAAACGTCCTGTTTAAAGCCGGTCTTCTGCACCGTGACATTGTAGGTTCCGGGGTTGAGGAAGGGCGCGTTGTAGTCGCCGTTGGCGTCGGTGGTATAGGTCGATACCGTGCCTTTTCCCGTATCCGTAATGGTCACGGTGGCGTTTGGAACAACAGCGCCGGTGGAATCACGGGCTGTTCCAAGAATGGTTCCCGTGGTTACCTGCCCGAAGGCAATGCTACAGGAAGCCAAAAACACAACAAGAGTTACGACTATCCCGGATAGCCTGCTGAACATGACGAATCCCTCCCAAAGGTTAGAACCACCCCAACTTCTATTTTTTTTTAACTTCCTTGTCCAGCGTCGAGCAGAGATAGGACTTTCCCTGCGTGCCTGAACGTTCATTCCGACATGGCCGCCAAGCTATCACGCTGGAAAAGCCATCGTCAAGGTATAGTTGCCGGGCCGAACCAATAGGAGACATGAATTGCCTGATCCTATATGCAGCCCAGGATTGCGTTCCATAAGCGCTAACTTGTTTAGGATGTTGTTCGTAAAAACACCTAAACAAGTTAGCGCTTATGGGTTTGCCTGGACTTTCAGCCGTTCGTCGCCCTATTTATGGTCTTCCAATATCCCCTCGATCTGCTTCATGGAACAGAGAGATGATCTTCTTTTGCTTGATCGTATTCGTCCCCGATTTGGTCTAGGAGGTGGAATAGAATGCGGACACGATCTGGAGGACGCCGTGAGAGGGCAGAAGCTGGTTTTTGTGAAGTGTGGCACGGTGATTGCTGCGTTGTTACTGGTAGTTGGTGCGGGATGCGCGGCGGCCTGGGCGGCGGCGGAACTACCTCCGGCGAAACCGCTGGTGGTGCCGGTCCTGCCTTACCAGAAGTACACCCTGCCCAATGGCCTGGAAGTCATCCTGTATGAAAACCACAAGCTGCCGCTGGTTGCAGTGGATCTCTGGTATCACGTCGGGCCGGTGAACGAGGTGGCGGGACGGACGGGCTTCGCCCACTTGTTTGAACACATGATGTTCGAAGGCTCGGAGCATGTGGGGGAGAAGGCGCATTTCAAATACCTGGAGGGCGCCGGCGCTTCGGACATCAACGGAACAACAAACTATGACCGCACGAACTATTTTGAAACGCTGCCCAGCAATCAACTGGAGCTGGCATTGTGGCTGGAGAGCGACCGGATGGGGTTCCTGTTGGAGACGCTGGACCGGGCGAAGCTGACCAACCAGCGGGATGTGGTGCGTAACGAGCGGCGGCAGGGCGAGGGCACTCCTTATGAGTTGGCAGACGAAGAGCTAGGACACCTGCTGTTCCCCAAGACGCACCCTTATTACGGGAATGTGATCGGTTCTCACGCTGATATCGAGGCGGCGCGGCTGAACGATGTACGCGATTTTTTCCAGCACTATTACACACCGAACAATGCCAGTGTCGCGATCGCGGGCGACTTCGACCGGGCCAAGGTGAAGGCGCTGGTGGACAAGTATTTCGCGCCCATACCGCGCGGGCCGGCGGTAGATAAACTGGCGGTGGTGACTCCGCCGATCGAGAGCGAGCGGCGGGCGACAGTGACGGATACAGTACAACTGCCCCGGGTTTCAATCGCCTGGCTGACGCCGGAGGCATTCAAACCCGGAGATGCGGAAGCAGATTTCTTCATCCGTGTGCTGGGCGGAGGCAAAACCAGCCGGTTGTATCGCAAGCTGGTGTATGAACAGCAGATTGCGCAGAGCGTTACGTGCGAGAACCAGTCCCTCATCTTGACTTCCATGTCGCAATGCGACGTGACGGCGCGCCCGGGAGTGAAGCCGGAGGACCTGGAGGCGGCAACCGACAAGGAAATTGCCCTGCTTCGCGAAAAGGGGCCAACGCAGGCGGAGTTGGATGGGGCCCGCGCGGAAGTCCTGACCAACCTAATCAGAGGGCTACAGCGTCTGGGTGGATTTGGGGGCGTGGCGGACATGATGGACCGCTATAACCAATACCTCGGCGACCCCGGATATCTGCCCAAGGACATCGCCCGCTACCAGGCGGTGACGACGGCCTCGGTACGCGAGATCGGGCAAAAGGTGTTCGGCAACAACCAGCGCGCAGTGGTCTATACGGTGCCGGGCAAGAAGGTCACCGACGATGTGCCGCGGAGTCCGGAAGATACGGACGCGAAAGTGGTGGTGACGCCGCCCTATTCACAGGAGTTTGAGAGTGCGCAGGGCTGGCGGAAAGAAGCGCCGAAAGCGGGGCCGCCTCCGGAATTGCATCTGCCTGTACCCAAGACTTTCGCCTTGAAGAATGGGCTAAAGATCTACCTGGTAGAAGAGCATACCCTGCCGGTGATCAGTGCAGCGTTGGTGGACTTGGCGGGAGGCGGGGAGAATCCTGCGGACAAGCCTGGACTGGCTGCTTTTACGGCGCAGATGCTGACCGAGGGCACGGGCGATCGCAGTTCGTTTGAGCTGGCGGATGACGTGCATTCCATTGGCGCGCGGTTGGTCTCGGCTGCCACCGTGGACAACGCGGCGGCCAGCATAGGTGTTCTGAGCAACAACACCGATGCGGCATTTGCCTTGCTGTCGGATGTAAGCCTGCACCCGGCGTTCAAGCCGGCGGAAGTGGAGCGCATTCGCAAGCAAAGGTTGGTGGCGATTCAGCAGGAGGGCGATCAGCCGGTAGCTACAGCGGTGCGCGTGGGACGGAAAGCACTCTACGGGAACCAACCGTATGGCTATCCGAATAGCGGTACCACTGCTTCGGTAAAGGCGATCACGCGCGACGAACTGCAGCGGTTCTGGAACGAGCATTACGCGCCGGGGAATGCGGCGTTGTTTTTGACCGGGGACGTGACGGAGGCGGAGGCGCGAAGGCTGGCGGAAAAGGATTTCGGTGGCTGGACAGGGAGTGGGGGGGCAACAACGGCGCCCATCCCGCAGGCACCGGCTGCCCCTGCGCAGCGGGTGGTAATCGTGGATAAGCCCGGTGCTCCGCAGACGGCGTTGATCGCGTTTGGCGTGGGAGTACCGCGGTCGACGCCGGACTACCCTGCGCTGAATGTGATGAATAGCATCCTGGGGGGACTCTTCTCCAGCAGGATCAACATGAATCTGCGGGAGAAGAACGGCTTTACCTATGGCGCTTTCTCAGAGTTCTTATTCGATCGTGGAGACGGGCCCTTCCTGGCGGGTGCGCGGGTGCGGACGGATGTGACGGGACCGGCAGGGCGAGAGCTGTTTGCCGAGTTGAACCGCATGCGGACGGATCCGGCTACGGAGGACGAACTAAGGCTGGCCAAGGAAAATGCGCTGCGTTCCCTGCCCGGTAACTTTGAAACAGTGGCCGACACAGCGGCGCTGATGTCGGAGATCTTCACTTACGGACTACCGGTGAACTACTACCAAACGCTGCCGCGGCAGTATGAGCAAGTAACCGCGGCGGAGGTGGAGAAGGCAGCGGAGGATCACGTGCATCCCGCCAACCTGATCCTGGTTGCGGTCGGAGATCAGGCTAAGATCCAACCGCAGTTGGAGAAGCTGAACCTGGGCCCGATCGAGCTGAGAAATGAGAGCGGGGACCTGGTGAAGAAATAAATCTCTACCGGCAATGAAGGCTGGGAGAGAGAGGCGGCTTTAGCGCTGGCCACCCAGCCCTTATTCCTTGTCTTTCAGTATCTCCTCCACCCGTTCCTTGGGAACGGAAAGGTGATCTTCGTTCTGCTTCAGCCATGCACGATAGTCTTCCTCGATGGCGGGAGTCCAACGAGCGTCGATTTGACCGGCAGTGTACTTCTTCTCTTCCAGCCGCTGGTGGCCAAAGGTGTCCCGCAAGTGAGTGGATTCAGAGTTCTTCACCACTTCTTCGGCCAATTGCGCCGGGATGAAGAGCACTCCACCATTCCGGCCCAGCACTACGTCGCCCGGCATCACGGTCGCATGCCCTATCCGCGTGGGACCGTTGATGCTGACCATGGTTGAGTTGAGACGAGCTCCGGTGGCCAGCGACCCAAAGTGATGCGACGGATCGTAATAGCGAACAAAGGAGACGAAGTTCGGCAGTTCTTCGAGGCCGTTGATGTCTCGGACTGCGCCGTCGTAGACAATCCCGTTGCCGGAGCGGGCATAGATCGCGTTGCCTACGTTGTCGCCGATCGAGGGGCCATCCGTTTTGAGCCCAAAGTGATCGGCCACATAGACGTCGCGCGGCTGCAGCATATCCACCGGCCAGGCGTTCATCGCACCCTGGCGTTTATCCTGCGCGCCCTGGGCCTCGATCACTTTCTGGATATCCGGCCGCCCCGGCACCCAGGTCGCCGTCAATGCCCTGCCCACGAGTACCTTGTCCGGATGGATCGACAGCCATCCATCCTCGTACTCATGGTTGAAATTGTGAGTGCGCAGCGTCGCCCAGGCTTCCTCGAGGGTGACGTTCTTCATCCGGTCGAGGATCGAATCAGGAACCTTGGGCCGTCCGTCAGGGAATCTCTCTCCCGTCCAGTCAGGAGTGTACTTAATCACATCTTCGCGGGTGAAAAATGCCTGTTGCGCGCGGGCGCTGAGAGACGCACCCAACATCATCGATGAACAAACCACCCCCACCGCCGCGCGCCTGAGTTGCCGAACGAATGCTTCCATTTGCCCCTATCCTCTATTTATTTATTCGGCTCGAACCACGTTGTTCCTGGAATCTGCACGGTCTTGGCTACCTCTTCGTTCATCTCCACGCCCAGGCCAGGCTTATCCGGAGGGGTGACGTAACCTTTTTGAATAATCTCGCCCTCTTTGATAAATGTCTGCCAGACCTTGAGATGGTTGATCCAGTGCCACTCGCAAACCAGGTAGTTGGGAATGGTCACGCACACGTGGGCCGAGGCCATGGTGCCGATGGGAGAGACGACGCAGTGGGGAGCAAAGGGAACGTAGTAGGCCTGGGCCATGTTGGCAATCTTGCGCGCCTCGGAGAGCCCGCCTACCTTCTGAATGTCCGGCATGATGATGTCTGCCGCGCGCTTCTGCAGCAGCTCGGTGTAGCCCCAACGCATATACAGATTTTCGCCGCAGCATATTGGGGTGGTGGTGGAGTGCCGGATATCGGCCATGGCGTCGATGTCCTCCGGCGGTACCGGCTCTTCCAGCCACAGCAGCCGATACGGTTCCAGCGCCACTGCTACACGTTTGCCTGTGGTCGCGTCATAGCGGCCATGCATGTCGCAGGCCAAATCCATTTCCTTGGGTATTGATTCGCGCACGTGCTTTACCCAACTGACCATGCGATCGATTTCGCCGTTGCTCGCGGTCCAGTTCACTTTGTCGAAGCGGGCCGGATCAGCAGCATCGTCGAGGTCGATCTTCATCGCCGTAAAACCCTGCTCCTTGATCCAGGGGAGCTTGCGGTCCGACTCTTCGCCCACCGGATTATCCATATCGGAGTCACAGTACATGCGAATTTTGTCGCGGAATTTCCCTCCCAACAATTGATAGACCGGTAACCCCAAAATCTTTCCCGCGAGATCCCACAGCGCGATCTCGACTCCGGTCATGGCTGTTACGTATTGTCCGCCCTGGGCGCCGGCGAAGATGCCCGAGACGCGCATCCTCTCCCACAGAGCGTCTACGTTAAGCGGATCCTGGCCGATCAGCATGCGGCGAAAGCCATGCACCAGGGAAGCCGTTCCCACCGCTGCATCGGTCGATTCACCCTGGCCGTACAGACCGGAATCGGTGTACACGCGCACGTGAGTCTGTGGTCCGTGCACCAGCACCTGCGCGGTGCGAATATCGGTGATCTTAACTTTGGGTCTTTGCTGCGGTGTGCTGTTCTCTTGAATCCCCCGCGCTAAGGAGGGCAGTGCAAAAATTCCGGCTGCGGGTAAGGCCGTGGCCGCACCTTTGAGCATTGACCTTCGTGTGTATCGATTCATTCCCGGGTTCCTCTCCTGGTCAGTTTTCTATGCTGCGGTTGCGGGGCTTTCCGTGTCTTTTGTATCTACGTTTGCTGCAAAAGACAGGTACAGCTCTTCCTCTTCAGGAAGAGCTGCACCGAGATGCGGTATTAGAACGTGTACCTGGCGGCCAGCTGCAGTTGCCGCGCGGGAAGCGACGCGTTCGTACCGGTGATTTGGCCGAATCCGGCCTGGTCTATAGATTTGGTCCCAGCGACCCCAGGATTGGCGAAATCGGTGTGGTTGAACGCGTTGAATGCGTCAAAACGGATTTGCAGTTGGTGATGTTCGTTGTAGGGCATAGCGAAGTTCTTGTCGAGGGAAATATCGTAGTTTTGCACCCCTGGACCATAGAGCATGTTGCGGCTGACGTTCCCCAGGAAACCTGGGGCCGGTTCTGCAAAGGCCGCGGGATTGTAGTATTGGCCCGCTTGTCCGACAGTGGGGTGGGGCTCTTTGAACTGTTTGGAGACGAGATTCGGCCGCGTCGCCGGTGTGCCGCCGGAGATGGTATTGGTGTTGGCGGTGTTCGCGTTGACATTGGGGTTCCAGGGTACGCCGGTCTGGAGTTGTATGAGGGTGGCCAATTCCCAGCCGCCGGCCACCGCATCCACGATCTTCGACGAAGGCGCCCACTTCCTGCCCTTCCCGAAGGGCAGGTAGTATACGGCCGAGGCCACGACACGATGTTTCACATCAAAGTCCGATGGCCCGTATTCGCAGCTGATGCAGAGGTCGTTCTGCGCGAAGAGCGCCGATGACTGGGTGCGGATACCGCTGGTGTCGTCCATCGATTTCGAGTAGGTGTAGGAGCTGATGAGATTGAAGCCGTTGCTGAAACGCTTGTTCACCTGGAAGGCGAAGGCGTTGTAATTGCCGATGCCTGAGTCGTGCACTAACTGAATCACGCCGTAGTTCGGGTAGGGCGTACGAGAACTGATGGAAGTTGGCTTGGTGTTGCCAAGCAAACCATCGGGAACCGAATAGTTGGCATTCTGGAACCCGTAAAGGTGTCTGCTGACGTTGCCCATATATCCCGCCTCGAACATCCAGTCTTTGCCTAACTGCTTCTGAACGTCGAACAGAAAGACCTCGCTGTAGGCGGTTCTGTGAGCGTACTGGTTGGTGTAGGAGTAGGGCGGCGGAATCGTGGCGACGGCGCCGCCGCCCCCGATGGAGCCCACCGCGTTCCCCCAGTTGATGGTGGAGACACCCGGAGTGCCGCCGCCCGAAGTATTGGTGACGCGCCCGGCCAGGTTGCGCGCCACGTCGAATCGGGCATTGGCGATGTCATGGTTGTAGTAAATGCCGTACCCCGCGCGAACCACCACGGTAGGAGTCGGCGTGTAGGAAATCCCCAGGCGAGGCGCCCAGTTGGTGTAGTCGGTCTGCATGAGTTTATTGGGAAATTGGCCGTTGGCGCACTCCGGCGCGGGATTGACAGCGGCGCCATTGGACTGTACCCAGCGAACGTTAACACCCTGGTACGGATCAGTGCAGTTGCCCTGGCGTCTGAAGAAAGGCCATAGGTTCTGAGGCTCCTGCGTACCGATGAAGGGAGCTATGGGCGTGTGGTTGGTTTGCAGATCAACGATGAACTCCTGGCCCAGGGTGTTGAACCATGGCGGCGTGAGCTCATAACGCAGGCCGGCGGAAATCGTGACGTTGGGCAGGAGCTTGTAGTTGTCGTCGAAGTAGAAGGCCCAGGCGTTGAGCTCGTAATTAGCGTGCGCGATGGACACCGCGTAGGTCGAGGAGTAAGGCAAACCGAGCAGAAAATCGGCGAATCCGGAGCCGCTGTTTGCCACCAGGGTCCCCGGTGCGCTTGCCAAAGCAGTGGCGTTTCTCTGGAAGACGAAGTTGCCCCGCGATTGCTGGTTGCCCAGTTCGTTAAAGGTCATTCGGTCGTACTGTAAACCGAAATCCATCGAATGCTTGCCCTTAACCCAGGTGAAGTTGTCGTTGAGTGACTTATCGAGGTTGCTGGTAACGTACGGGCCATCGGTGCTGTCACCCACTGCCGAATAGGGGTCTGGAGTAAAGGAAAAACTGGGTATGCCCCACGTTGCGGGAGCGCCGGGTTCGAGGTTGGGGATGCCGGCATTGATCAGGGCCACCGCATCCACCTTGTTTTGCGAAAGGGTGCCGATGCTGTTGTAGAAGTCAGTGTAGCCAAGCGCGAGCACGTTGACGATGGTGGGCGAGATGGTCCAGGTGTTGGAAGCCATGTATTGGTAGAAGTTGGTGACGATGCTGGTGCCGGCGGTCGCGCCCAGTGCCGGGAAGCCCGGATTGCTGACCGTTTCCACACCATCGCTAAAGCGGAAGGCCCACTGCAACCTCGGCGACTGGACATAGTCGCCGCGCACGGTAAATTGGTCGTGGTCGTCCGTATTGGGGTCGGAGTATTGGTAGTTGTTGGTGAATGCTGATGTCGTCGCCGGGTGGTAGAACTGCTGAATGACTAAGGCCGATGTCGGATCGATGCGGCTGGCGGGAATCACATTGCCCGGGAACTGCGTTCTGCCCGTGCCATTGGCGTTTCCTGTCGCGGGATCATAGATCGGGGTGACGAGACCGCCCTGCTTGAGTGTGAACCCGCTGAAATTGCCGCCCAGAACGGCCGCTGTGGGCAAGGTCGCGTTGTTTTGAACCTGCTGGCTTTGAGAAAACCACTCCTTATTGACCATGAAGAAAAGCTTGTTTTTGGCGTCGAAGAGCTTGGGAATCGAGAGTGGACCGCTCAGCACGAATCCGTAATCGTTATATCGGAAGGGCAGCTTGGGAGGGAACGGGATCGTGCTGTAGTTGTACCCTCGTGCGTCCGCGTAGTTGTTACGCAGGAAATAGAAGGCAGTTCCGTGATACGCATTGCCGCCGCTCTTGGTGACCACGTTGACCTGGGTTGCGTTGTAACCGTATTGCGCCGGATAGACCCCGGTTTGCACCTTCATTTCCTGGATGGCGTCGACGGTGGGCTGGACCACAAAGGTGTTGAAGTCCACGTCGGTGTTGTTAATGCCATCGATCGTAAAGTGGTCGTACATGATGCGCTGGCCGCCTACGGAGATCGCCTCCTGGGCGCGCTGGCCGCCCTGCCGCGCATTGGCCTGGCCCGTGTAAGTTGAGAGCGTGTTCGTATTGGCCGAAACCGCCACCAGGCTCAGGTAGTTTCTACTGTTCAGCGGCATCTGGCTGACGGTCTGCGTAGGAACCACGGTGCCGAGGGTGGGGTTGTCAGCCTGCAGCAGAGCGGCGGTCGCCTCAACGGTCACAGATTGTGTCACCTGACCGACCTGCAGCGCGAAATCCTGACGCAATGACTGCTGCACTTGCAGTTCCAGCTGAGTCGTGTCGGTCTTGAAGTCCGGGTGCGTAGCCTGGAGGGTATAGGCTCCCGGCTGAACGTCGGGAAACTCGTAGTCGCCCGAACTGGTGGTGAATGTGGAGCGTGCCGCGCCGGTAGCTGCGCTGGTAAGGGTGACGGCCACCTTCGGAACCGCGGCGCCGGTTGAATCGCTGACGTGTCCGGAGATTTGACCGGAGGTCTGCGCCAAGACGGCGGAAGTCGAGAACAAAGAGAGAGATAGTAATAGCCAAATACGCCTCAACATTAGAAACGCCTCCCAAAAGTGTCTTTCTGCTACCACTGCTCGAATCGTTTTAACTATCTAGTTCGTTGCACGCTGTCGAAACGGCTACAGAGGGGGATCTATTCCCTGCTCGCTTCGCATCATGCAATGGTCATTTCAAATGACGGCGGCCAAACTATCACGCTGAAAAAAACTTAGTCAAGAAAATGTTGCGGGGGGCGTTGGGAACGGCATCGATTGTGTTAATGCTTGGGGTTATCCTCGCTGGCCGCCGAGGAGGTTGCGGATGACCAGAGATTGGCTGGCCTCAGCGGCGTATTAACATACGGCGACCCTGGCTCCCTGACGACTGCCGGGTGCCCCATATCTCGCTCGTTTTTCGCGAGATGTGGGATACCACTGATGCTGACCGCTAAGTGCATCGGATGAATCAGGAGTCAGAGGGAAAGAGCTGTGGTATCCCACATCTCGCGAAAAACGAGCGAGATATGGGGCACCCGGCAGTCGTTAGGGAGCCAGGGCCTGTGAGGCTTGGTTTGTAGCTGACCTCTCCGGAGCATGAGTTTTTCCGCGCGACTTGCAGAACGTTTGAAAAAGTTCATTTGGACGGCTGGCACCCAGTGGAATTCATCTGCGAGAGACACGACAGGTGTAGCGTGGATATACCGGGAAGGCCGGCGGGACGGTGGCGTGCACATACTGGTCATCAATAGCGGTTCTTCGTCGATCAAGTTTTCAGTTTTCGAAGGCGGCCGGCCGCCCTGGCCGAGCACCCTCTTCACCGGCGAGATCAGCGGGATAGGTGGAGGACAGCTGGAATTCACCTTTCGCGACGCCAACGGGCAGGAGTTGAGCGGTCCCGCGAAGCCTAAGGCAGCAACTGACCCAGTGGACCTATTAGAGGATGCCGTCTGTGGGGCGGGAATACCGGCAATCGACGCGGTGGGCTATCGCGTCGTGCATCCCGGGGCGCGACTGGACCGGCACCAGCGAATCACCGATAAAGTACTTGAGGATCTGGATCAGGCCGTGGTCTTTGCCCCGCTGCACGATCCCGCGGCCATCGCCCTGATCCGGGAAATGATGAAGCGCTTTCCCCAGGCCCGTCACTACGCCTGCTTCGACACGGTATTTCACCAGACCATGCCGGCACAGGCTTCCACCTACGCCATACCCGCCAGATATCGTGAGCAGGGAGTCCGCCGATATGGTTTTCATGGGCTTTCTTGTGAAGGAGTGGTCGCTGACCTGCGGGCTGCATCACACCAGGGAAAGGCAAGTTTTCCGCGGCGCATGGTGATCGCGCATCTGGGGAGCGGGTGCAGCGTTACCGCTTTGCTCGATGGGCGGTCGGTCGATAACACCATGGGGCTTACGCCCACCGGCGGGGTGGTGATGGGCACCCGGCCGGGAGATCTCGATCCAGGGCTAGTCCTCTATCTGTTGCGGCAGGCCGAAGGGGACCGCGTAGCGGCCTTGAATGCTGTAGAAACGCTGGTCAATCACCAGTCGGGGATGGTGGCGCTCTCCGGCCAACCCAACGATATGCGCGCAACCCGCAAGGCGGCGGTGGCCGGGAATGCGGACGCCGGCCTGGCGCTGGAGGTGTTTACCCGCAGCGTGCGCAAGGCAATCGGCGCTTATGCCTGGCTCCTGGGTGGACTGGATGCGGTGGTCTTCACCGGCGGCATCGGAGAGCACGATGGGCAGTCCCGGGCGGAGATCCTGGGCGGACTGGAAAGCAGTGGCATTGTGCTCGATGCCAGGGCCAATGCGGCCGGCGGGGATGAGCTGCGGCGGGTGAGCAGCACGGATTCTCAGGTTGTGGTCTGGGTGGTCACCGCCCAGGAAGATCGAACCATCGCAGTGCATGTAGGCCAGATGGAATCACAGGAGGAATCATGAGCAACGTCGAGACCCTTTCCCCGGCGGCCCAATTCGAGCCGCTGACCGCCGATGAGACCAGAAAAATGAATGCCTACTGGCGCGCCTGCAACTATCTTTCCGCAGGCATGCTCTATCTGTGCCACAACCCTCTCCTGCGGGAGCCGCTCAAGAAGGAGCACATCAAGAACCGGCTGCTGGGCCATTGGGGATCGGATCCCGGCCAGAGCTTTACCTGGGTCCACTTGAACCGGCTGATCAAGAAGTACGACCTGAACATGATCTATGTCTCTGGTCCCGGGCATGGAGCCCCGGCCACCCTCTCCAACTGCTATCTGGAGGGGGTGTACTCCGAGGTTTATCCCGACAAGAGCCAGGATGTGGCTGGCCTGCAGAAATTCCTCAAGCAATTCTCCTTTCCTGGGGGGATCGGCAGCCATTGCACTCCTGAGACTCCCGGCTCGATCCATGAGGGCGGCGAGCTGGGGTACAGCCTGTCCCACGGATTTGGCGCGGCCTTCGACAATCCCGACCTGATCGTGACCGTGGTGGTGGGCGATGGAGAATCGGAGACCGGGCCGCTGGCCACCAGCTGGCACTCCAACAAATTTCTCGACCCGGTGCGCGATGGAGCGGTGCTGCCGGTCCTGCATTTGAATGGGTACAAGATCGCGAATCCCACCATTCTGGCGCGTATACCACCCGAGGAGCTGGATATGCTCTTCAGGGGCCTGGGCTGGACGCCGCACGTGGTGGAAGGCGATGACCCGGAAAAAATGCACGCCAGGATGGCCGAAGTGCTGGAAGGCTGCGTGCTCGATATCCGCGCCATTCAGGAGAAGGCGCGCACAGCGCCGGCCGGGCAAACGGTGGAGCGGCCGAAGTGGCCGATGATCATTCTGCGTACGCCCAAGGGTTGGACGGGCCCCAAGGAAGTGGATGGGCATAAGGTCGAGGGCTTTTGGCGGGCGCACCAGATCCCTATCCTAGATCCGCAGACCAACCCCAAGAGCCTGGCGCAAGTGGAAGCCTGGTTACGTAGCTATCGTCCCGAAGAGCTGTTTGACAAGTCGGGCCGGTTGATTGAAGAGCTGCGGGAGATGGCCCCGGTGGGGACGCGGCGGATGACCGCTAACCCGCACGCCAATGGTGGATTGCTGCGCCGCCCGCTGGAAATGCCGGACTTTCGCGACTATGCGGTCAAAGTGGACAAACCGGGACAGGTGGAGGTCTCATCCACCGACGTCACGGCGCACTTTTTGCGCGACGTGATGCGACGCAATATGACCAGCTTCCGCGTCTTTGGGCCGGACGAAACCGCTTCCAACAAATTGCAGGCGATCTACGAGGCTAGCGGTAAGACCTGGATGGAAGAGATGTTGCCCGAAGATAAGGATGGCGGCTTCCTGGCTAATGACGGACGGGTGATGGAGATGCTGAGCGAGCACACCCTGGAAGGCTGGTTCGAGGGATATGTGCTGACCGGCCGGCACGGCTTCTTTTCTTCTTATGAGGCCTTTGTGCACATCATCGACTCCATGTTCAACCAGCATTCCAAGTGGCTGGAGAAGAGCAAGCTGGAGACCCGGTGGCGGGCGCCTATCTCCTCGATCAATCTGCTGATCACGTCGCTGGTGTGGCGGCAGGACCATAACGGCTTTACCCATCAGGATCCGGGATTTCTGGATGTGGTGACCAATAAGAGCCCGGAGGTGACGCGGATTTATCTTCCGCCCGACGCCAATTGCCTCCTGAGCGTGACTGACCATTGTCTGCGCAGTGTCAACTACGTGAACGTCATCGTCGCCGACAAGGCGCCGCATCTGCAGTATCTGACCATGGAAGCGGCGGTGGAGCACTGCACCAAGGGGATCGGCATCTGGGACTGGGCGAGCTCCGACGCCGGCGAGGAGCCGGACGCGGTCATTGCCTGCGCGGGAGATATACCGACCTCCGAGGCGCTGGCGGCGGTGGCGATTCTACGCGAGCACTGCACCGGGTTGAAGATCCGCTTCATCAACGTGGTCGATCTCTTCCGGCTGATGCCTGACAAGGAGCACCCACACGGCATGACCGATCGCGAGTTCGACGGGCTGTTTACCAAGAACAAGCCAGTGATTTTCAACTTCCACGCCTACGCTTCGCTGATCCATAAGCTGACCTACCGGCGGACTAACCACGCGAACTTTCATGTGCGTGGTTATAAGGAGAAGGGGAATATCAACACTCCGCTGGAACTGGCGATTTTGAACCAGGTGGATCGCTTTAATCTGGCGATTGATGTGATTGAGCGCGTGCCCAAGGTAGCGGAGAAGGGGGCCCATACCGTGGAGTGGCTGAAGGGGCAGATCATTCAGGCGGTCAACTACGCGCACGAGAACGGGATCGATCAGAAAGAGATCCGCGAGTGGAAGTGGCCGGTGTAGGCGACTGCAGATCCCTGGGCCGCACCGACCGGCCTAGGGGTGGTGACTCTGTCCATCCACCTCCACTACTGCCAAGGTGCGCCGCCACCCTCCACTCCGCAGAACATTTTGAAAGTGTTTCGTTGACTTGCCTTCCGGCCTACCCTAGGCTAACGCTGGACCATGATCGGCGAAACCATATCCCATTATCGAGTGATCGAAAAGCTTGGCGGCGGGGGAATGGGCGTGGTCTACAAGGCCGAGGATGCCCGCCTGGGACGCTTCGTCGCCCTAAAGTTTCTCCCCGATGAGGTCGGCCGCCAGCTTCCCGTCCTCGACCGCTTCCGCCGCGAGGCCCGCGCCGCCTCGGCGCTGAACCACCCCAACATCTGCACCATCTATGACGTCGGCGAAGAAGACGGCCGAGCCTACCTGGCGATGGAATATCTCGAAGGCCAGACATTGAAACACCGCATCGACGGCAAACCCATGCCCATCGACTTCGTCCTCGATCTCGGCATCCAGATCGCCGACGCGCTCGACGCCGCACACGGTAAAGGCATTGTGCACCGCGATATCAAGCCGGCTAACATCTTCATCACCAAGACACGCCAGGTGAAGCTGCTCGATTTCGGGCTGGCCAAGATCGACCACCGGCGCGACCTGAACGCTACCGCCGCAGAAGAAACCTTGAAAGACCTAACTAGCCCAGGAAGCGCCCTGGGGACGATCGCCTACATGTCTCCCGAGCAGGCCCGGGGAGAAGAACTCGATGGGCGCACCGACCTGTTTTCGCTCGGCGCAACGCTCTACGAGACGACCACCGGCAAGCAAGCGTTCGATGGGAATACTTCAGCCGTCATCTTTGAAAGCATTCTCAACCGCAACCCGCCGGCGGCGAATGAGTTGAATCCCAACCTGCCGCCGCAGTTCGAGCGCATCCTCGATCGCTCGCTGGAGAAGGACCGCGATCTGCGCTACCAGTCAGCCGCGGAAATGCGCGCGGAGATGAAGATCCTCAAGCGCACCCTGGATTCCCAGCGGACCGCAGCCGCGCACGGTTCACCGCTTTCCAACAGCAATGGAGCCTCGGTGGCCGCTCCGCCTCCGCTTCCGCCGAGCGCCGCGCAACCCAGAGCCCTGCGCCCCTACGCCATCGCGGCCGCCGCTGCCGCGTTGCTCGCTGGACTGGCAATTGGGTGGTTTCTCCACGCTGCTCACAGCCGGACGGAACCGGCTATCTATCACCAGCTGACTTTCCGCAGGGGCACCGTCCGCTCCGCTCGCTTCACCCCCAACGGCCAGTCGGTGGTCTACGGCGCTGCCTGGGAAGGCAAGCCGACTGAGCTATTTATCACCAGCCCGGAAAGCCCCCAGTCGCGCTCCCTGGAACGGCGCGGGGAGGAACTGATGAGCATCTCCTCAACTGGTGATATCGCGCTGCTAACCAAGGTAAATGTCACCGGGACCTATACCCAAACGGGAACCCTTGCCCGGATGCCCATCAACGGCGGCGATCCGCGTGACATTCTCGACGGCGTACAGTGGGCGGACTGGTCTCCTGATGGCAAGCAACTCACCATCGTCCGCGATATGGGAGGCAAGAACCGGCTGGAGTTTCCTATCGGCAAGGTGATCCACGAAACCCCCGGCTGGATCAGTCATCCCCGCGTTTCCCCGGATGGAGAGCGGGTGGCTTTCATCGAGCATCCACAGGTGGGTGACGACTCCGGTGGAGTGCACGTGGTTGACCGGCAAGGCAATGACAAGATTCTTGCAGATGGCTATCTGAGCGCATGGGGGTTGGCCTGGGCACCCGGGGGCAAGGAGGTCTGGTTCACGGGCGCTGTCAATGAGGGCAACGGCCGGTCGCTCAACGCTGTGTCCCTTGGAGGAAGCAAGCGCATTGTCGCCCGGGTGCCGGCCACGCTCCAGCTCGAGGACATCTGGCAGGATGGCAAGGTGCTTCTTTCCCGGCAAAGTTGGCGCCGCGAACTGAGCGGGATGATCGCCGGCACGGGAAAAGAGCAGGATTTCTCCTGGCTCGACTATTCATTTCCGGCCGAGTTGTCCGCCGACGGCAAGCGGCTCCTGTTCGACGAAGAGGGGGTAGGCGGAGGCGTGAGCTACTCCGTCTACCTGCGTAAGACCGCTGAAGACTCTGCCGTAAGACTGGGTGACGGCGAATCCGTCACCCTATCGCCGGACGGCAAATGGGTCCTGGCTCTCACCATGTCCTCGCCGGCACAGCTCATCCTGCTGCCCAGTGGGGCAGGCGATGCCCAGCAGATCACGCACGACGGCCTTTACCATAGCTGGGCGCGCTGGCTGCCCGACAGCCAGGGTATCGTCTTTACTGCCAAGCAGGAGGGTCACGGAGCTCGCATCTACGTCCAAAAGTCGATCACCGGCCCCGCGACTCCGGTATCTCCCGAGGGAGTTGATCCGCTGGTCATCGCGCTTGCACCCGATGGAAGCCAAGTGGCCGGCGTAGGGCCCGATGGCCTGGCGTATCTGTACTCCCTCACCGGCGGCCCGACGAAAACTGTTTCTGGATTCCTGTCCGGGGAGCAGCCGATCGAGTGGTCGGCAGATGGAAAGTCGCTATACGTATATCGCCCGGGTGAGTTCCCTGCCAAGGTATCTGCGCTCGACCTGGCCACGGGCAAGCGCACCCTGTGGAGGAGCCTCGCGCCCGCCGACCCCGCCGGGGTCAGCCAGATCGGGCCTATCGTGATGACCCCCGACGGCGCTTCCTATATCTACGGCTATCACCGGACGCTTTCCGATCTCTACCTGGTGGAAGGATTAAAGTAAACCGGGACTGATTATCAAACTAAAGGACATCCAGTGGAACTCAATCAAACCCTGAACCCAAGGGATCTGGTGCCGGCTGTC
Organism: uncultured Acidobacteriaceae bacterium; assembly: GCA_963785315.1. Taxonomy (GTDB): domain Bacteria; phylum Acidobacteriota; class Terriglobia; order Terriglobales; family Acidobacteriaceae; genus PALSA-350. The sequence goes on from CAWAUX010000010.1 coordinate 325,007, forward strand.
GAACGTGCACTGGGACTTGCTACCGAAAAAACACTGCGCCTTGACCGGCGCTGGGAGGCCAGCGATGGCACTCCCGTCGTCACCTTCGCCGGGCGCTATACAGCGCGCAACTGGACCCAGTGGACGCAGGGCTTTCAATACGGCAATGCCCTGCTCTGCTTTGACATGACCGGCGATCAGGATCAGCTCACTGCTGCCCGGCGGCACATCGTTGCCGGCATGGCGGAACACCTGACCCATACCGGAGTGCACGATCACGGCTTCAACAACATCTCCACCTACGGCAACCTGCGCCGTCTGATGCTCGAGGGACGCATTCCCACCAACGAATGGGAGCTGAATTTTTGTGAGCTGGCGTTGAAGGTGAGTGGAGCGGTGCAGGCCGCGCGCTGGACCAGCCTCAAGGATGGCCTGGGTTACATCTACTCCTTTAATGGCAGCCATTCGCTCTTTATCGACACCATTCGCACCCTGCGCATCTGTTGTGTCGCGCACATGCTGGGACACACACTGCAAGGAGAACAGGACGCGCGCATCAACCTGCTGGAGCGGGCGTTGACCCATGCCAAAACTACGGCCCGGTTCAACCTCTACTATGGCGAAGGACGCGATCAGTACGACCGGCCGGAGCTGCGCGGCCGCACCGTGCACGAAGCCGTCTTTAATCCGGCGAGCGGCATCTTCCGCTGCCCTGCGACGCAGCAGGGTTTTTCGCCGTTCACTACCTGGACGCGAGGTCTCGCCTGGGGCATGCTCGGTTTTGCGGAGCTGATGGAGTTTATTCATCTCGTTCCCGATGCTGAACTGCCCGCCAGGCAGGAGACCCTGGAATGGATGGAGCGAGCCGCACGCGCCGGTTGCGACTTCTATATCCAGCACGCGACCGCTCTCGATGGCATCTGCTACTGGGATACCGGAGCGCCGCAGTTGCACCGGCTGGGCGATTGGCAGGCCAAAGCCGCCGATCCTTATAACGACTTTGAACCAGTCGATGCCTCGGCCAGCGCCATCGCCGCGCAGGGACTGCTTCGCCTGGGGCACCTCCTGGGCAACAAAACCTATACGCGAGCCGGGCTGACCGTGGCGGCGCGATTACTGCAGGAACCCTATCTCTCCACGCAGGCAGACCACGAAGGCCTGCTGTTGCAAAGCATTTACCACCACCCCAACGGGTGGGATTACATTCCTCCCGGAGCGAAGGTCCCGTGTGACGAATCCAGCATGTGGGGCGATTACCATCTGTTGGAGCTTTGCCTGCTGATCACGAGAATTGCCAACGACCGTTATTACACCTTCTTCGGAGCGGATGGATGCAGCAGGAAAAAGTAGCGCTGGTGACCGGCGGGACCCGAGGAATAGGCCTGGGGATAGCGCTCCAGCTGGCAGAAGCCGGCTTCATCCTGGCCATCTCCGGCAGGCGCTTACCCCAGGAAGTGCAACCGGCGCTGGACGAGATACGGAAACTCAGCAAGCGCTCCATCTACGTGCAGGCGGATGTTTCGTCGGCGGCTGACCGGCTGTGGCTGCTGGCCGATGTCGGCGATCAACTGGGTAGACTGGATGTTCTGGTCAACAACGCCGGCATCGCGCCGCGCGTCCGCGCCGATCTGCTCGATGCCGGAGAAGAAAGCTTCGACGAAATCATCTCCACCAATCTGCGCGGTCCTTACTTTCTTACCCAGAGCGTGGCCGGGTGGATGATCCGGCAACGCGCGAAGGATCCCTCGGCGCAGCGTTCGATCATCAATATCAGTTCTGTCTCCGCCACGGTTGCCAGCGTCAACCGGGGCGACTATTGCATCTCCAAGGCAGGCATCGCCATGGCCACCAAACTGTGGGCTGTGCGGCTGGCGGAGTTCGGCATCGGCGTATACGAGGTGCGTCCGGGCATTATCGAAACCGACATGACGGAAGGGGTCAAGGGCAAATACGACGCCCTGATTGAAGACGGTATCCTGCTGGAGAAGCGATGGGGAACCCCGAAGGACATCGGGATAGCCGTCAGCATGCTGGCGCGGGGAGAACTTCCCTATGCCACCGGCTCGGTTCTGGTGTTGGATGGCGGTCTTACGATGGCGAGACTCTGAGGAGCAAACACGATTGATGGAATGGATGAAGCAGTCCCGGTCTTCCGCGGTTGAACCCAGCAGCACCAGCACCGCGGAAGCCATCTCGCCTCGATGGGTTTTCGCCGTTTCTTCCGGAATATTAGGTTGGATCCTCGACGCCTTCGACTTCTTCGTCCTCGTCTTCCTGGTGGATGTTCTTGCCAACAACTTTCATGTACGCAAAGGCGACATCGTCTGGACCATCACCATCACGCTGGCGATGCGGCCGGTGGGCGCGCTGGTGCTGGGCTCGTTGGCCGACCGCTATGGGCGGCGCCGGCCGCTCATAGCCTGCGTGCTGTACTTCTCCATCATTACGGCGCTCACGCCCTTCGCCCCCAGCTATTTAGTATTTGTTGCGCTGCGCGCTCTCTATGGAATCGGCATGGGCGGATACTGGGGCATCGGTGCTTCGCTGGTCATGGAGAGTTCTCCCACGCGCTGGCGGGGGCTCTTTTCCGGGATCATGCAAGCAGGGTATTCGCTGGGATATTTGCTGGCCGCCGTCGCGCTGCGCACCATCGAACCACGGTTCGGTTGGCGCTGGATGTTTCTTTGCGGTTTGGTTCTGGCCGCGGTGATTGCGGTGCTTACGTTGCTTGCGCCCGAGTCCGCTTCCTGGCAGAAGCATCGCCTGGCGAGCTTTGGTGAGGTGATCCGGGTCCTCTGGCAGCACAAGAAAGATTTTGTCTACCTGGTGTTGATGATGACAGCGATCACTTGCTTGTCTCATGGCACGCAGGACCTTTACCCGGATTTTCTGAAGACGGTGCATGGTTTTTCCAACACCGTCATCTCCAATCTGGCGATCCTGTACAACATCGGCGCCATCGCCGGTGCGCTGGTGATCGGGCATTACTCCGACCGCTTTGGCCGCCGGTTCACCATCCTTCTGGCGTTGGTCATCTGCTCGCTCTCGATTCCGCTATGGGCCTTCGGATCCACCATCGCTTTGCTGGCCCTTGGTTCGTTCGCCATGCAGTTTGGTGTTCAGGGAGCCTTTGGGGTCATTCCTGCGCACTTGAATGAGCTTTCGCCCAGCAGTGTGCGCAGCCTGTTTCCCGGTGTGGTCTATCAACTTGGAGTGTTGATTGCCGCGCCCTCGGTGGTGGTGGAGTTCACCCTGCGCCGGCATTTCGGCTATCAATGGGCGCTCACCATCTTCGAGATGTGCGTCATTTTTTGTTTGTTTCTGATCTTCGGATTCGGTCCAGAACGAAAGGGCCGTGATTTCCATGCTTCATAAATGCTGAATGAAGAACAGCGCGGGCGCGTTTGTGTCGTGCTGGTGAGGGCGCGCAACCCGAACAATATCGGCGCCGTCGCGCGCGCCATGCATGGTTTTGGCTTTGCCGATTTGCGGCTGGTGAATGATTACTCCGTGGGCCTGGAAAAGGCGCGGTCGGCGGTGGATGCGTCCGACATTCTTGCCCAGGCGAAGGAGTTCGCCAGCGTCCCCGAGGCGGTGGCGGACTGCAGCCTGGTGGTGGGCACGACTGCGGTAGGGGAACGGAGACACCTGCATCCGCTGTATACGCTGGCGGAGGGCGGTATGCTGGTGGGCTCTGCATCGGCATCAGCGCGGGTCGCCTTGCTCTTCGGATCGGAAAAGACCGGCCTGAGCAATGAGGCCCTAAGCCACTGTCATTGGCTCATGACCATCCCCATGCATCAGACTGCGGGCCTACGCCATGCTTCGATGAATCTGGGGCAGGCAGCAGCGGTGTGTCTCTACGAACTGATCCGCCAGACAGACGCGCCGCCGCTGAACGAACCGCAGGCCATGGCGACGGCAGAGGATCTGGAACGCGTGACTGAGCTGCTGACGGCGGTGCTGGCGTCTATCGGATACGCGAAACGCCGGCCGGCCGGCGCGGAACCCACCGAAGTGCGGCGCATGGTGCGGCGCCTGAACTTGAATCAGTCCGATGCCCGGAGATGGATCGGCGTCTTGCGCCAATTGGTTTGGAAGTTGAGGCATGACTAGCCCGGATCTCTCTACCCGTAACGAAGGCTGGGTGCCCTCTAATCGCCAAGGCCCGGAGGGCCGACCGCTAAACTTCAGCCCAGCCCGGCAGGGCTGGGACACGGTTACGCAACATTCCGGAGCGCCGGAGGCGCGGCACTATGCGCGCCCTACGATCCTAAATATGTCATGGGATGAGACGGGTGCCGCGCCTCCGGCGCTCACGTCTTCATCGCGATTGATACCCAGCCCTGCCGGGCTGGGCTGAAGTTTAGCGGTCGGCCCTCCGGGCCTTGGCGATTAGGGGGACCCAGCATTTGTTGCCGGTGGAGAGAGACAGGCCTGTGAGAAATTCAGGCTAGCAACAACGCACGACGCGGCTTTTCCGTCATGAAAATGAAAACGCTCTAGCGAGTGATGATCACTTCGTAGAGATTGTCTTTGGCCAGGAAGAACTTGGTGTTGGCGTACGTCTCGAAGAGCTTTTCGATGGTTCGATTGGTATAGACGCGTTGCACCGCGTAGCCCGTAGTTTCCTGGGCCTCGATGCTGTCGGTGTCGGTCACGTGATAGCGGCAGAAGCTGGTATCGGGTCCGGTGTTCTTGGTGTGGAAGAAGGTGAGTACGCGGCCGCCCGGACGCAAGCAGGAGCGAAGGCGTTTGATCATGGGGCCAACCAGATCCTGCGGCACGTAGTCCAGCGTGGTCCAGAGTAGAACAACGTCGAATTCCCTGCCGGCAAAATCGAGGTTGTTGTCGAGGAAGCCCTCCACATCGAAATGCGTGACCCCGTTCTCATCCGGAGCGCCGGTCCAGTTGCCGCGCAACGCTTCGTTCACCACATCCGCCATGTAGACACCGTGGCCCAGCGTGGTGAGGAAATTGATGTTGGTGGGCGAGGTAGGCCCGATATCCAAAATCCGCAATCCCTGCTCCGCCTTGAGAAACTTGAGCAGGTCCTTCCAGGCACTGGAGTGTCTCGGCACCCTTGGGCCGGTCAGGACCGTGGGACTCGGGGAAGCCTGTGAGTCGTGTTGTGTCCGGCCGAATATGTTGCGCATGTCCGTTTTGGAACGCAGACCAGTGCTGCCTGCGGGGAATATATTCATCATAGCGGAGCCCTCCAGCGTTCGTTAATGTTTGGCTGGAGAGGTTGCCACCGGAACATCGGCGCCCTTCGCCGGTGCAACGCCCGCTGCCTTTTCGCCCTGTGTCGGTTCCACCTTGCCGCGAAAAACAGCGCTCTCCTCAATCGACAGGCGTGCGGCGGAGATATCCCCGACTAAATCGCAGCCATCGCGTAATTCCACTTTGCCGGTCGCTGTCACGTTGCCGCTCAGCTGCCCCAGCAGAATCACATCTCTCGCCGAGACGTTCGCGGCCACGTGCGCGTTGGGGCCGATCGTGAGACGACTCTCGACCAGGGTGATGGTGCCCTCCACATGGCCATCGACTACCAGGTCTTCGCTTCCGTTTACCTCACCGCGGATCTGGACCGACTTGCCAATAATGGCGACAGCGCTATCCCCTGCATTCATCTGGTGCCTCCCTGCGGCCGCAGAAGCTTCTCTGCCCGAACTATACGCAAGGAGCAAAGCCAACTGCAACCGGCAAAACAGGTTAGATCGCGGCTAAGGCCCTCGGATGTAAACTGTAAGCTATTGCCTTGCATCTCACTAAGGTAACATCGGCCGCCTAATGGGGAGTTCGTTATGGGAAACACACGATTTCTGATTCACTTTAGGGCAACTCCCCGTCCTGTCACGCTGCGTCTACTGGCTGCGGCCACTTTGCTGGCTGCTGGGGCAGCGAGCGCCCAAGCCGTAGCCCAAAGTGGGAACCCGCCGATCGACCCGCAAAAAATCGTGCGCGACGCCAGCTGGAATGAGCTTCATGCCAAGAGCCCAGGCCGTTCCTTCAGCTATGTACAGCATAAAGTGGATCCCAAGGGCAGCACGGTGAAGCAGATCGTCGAGACCAAAGACGGGGACGTGGCCCGGCTGCTGTCAAAGGACGGCAAGCCCCTGCCGCCCGAGGAGGAGCAGGCCGAGCTCGATCGCCTGAACCACCTGCTGGAGCATCCCGAGGTGCAGGAGCACCGCCACAAGAAGGAGCAGGAAGACAGCGCCCGGGGCGACGAGATGGTACGCATGCTGCCGGACGCCTTTCTCTTCCACTATGAGGGTATGATCGAGGGCCCGAACGGGCCCTGCTACCGGTTGAGTTTCAAGCCCAACCCAGCGTTTACGCCACCCGACCGGGAAGGCGAGGTTTACCACGGCATGGTGGGCGAGTTATGGGTGGACCAGGCGCAACTGCGGCTGGCCAAGATCGATGCCCACCTGATCTCCGACGTGAACTTTGGCTGGGGAGTGCTGGGCAGGCTATACAAGGGCGGCAGCATCCTGGTGCAGAATTCCGATGTCGGCCTCCATCACTGGGAGACGACCCATATGAAGCTGCAATTGCAGGGCAAACTGCTGATGATGAAGAGCGTGGATTACTCGACCACCGAAGATTTCAGCGATTTCAAGGTGCAGGACCAGGAGTTGAGCTACCAGGAGGCGATCCACCTGCTGCAGAAGACCCCTACCACGGCGATCGTGGCGACCAAATAGCGCATTGGACGGGGCGCGAAGTCCAATCAGTTTCCGAAAAGGAAACTGATTTCCCTGAGGGCACGGGCTTCATCGTCTGGAATCAGAACTACGCATATCCAAATTGAGTCCCGTAGGGACGGCTGAGAATAGTTGCGGACCTCTTCAAACCCCTAGGCCAAGTCGTCGCCGCCGCTCGAATCGTCGTCATAGGACGAGTCGTCGTACGACGTGTCATCCAGACTCGAGTCATCCTGATCGTCTCCGTCGTCCCTCAGATCGTCACTTGCCTGCTGCAGATTGCTGGCATCGTTGTTGCTGTCGCCGAAGCTACTGTTGTCGACGCGATCATGGGACCCTTCGCCGCGCCCGGGATCGTCGTAGTAATTATTGATGACCGTTTCTTCCGGTCGAGACCCTTCTCCGCCGAAGAACCCCCCGCCGCCCAAACCCGCCGGGCTACCACCACCAAAGCCGTGCATCAACGACTCAACCCCCTGAAACGCCAATGCTCCCGCAGCCACCCCAGCGGCAGTCGTCGCGGCCGTACGCAGAAAGCTTGACCCTCCTCCTGGAGGAGGCGGCGGAGGCGCCCCATAGGAAGGCACCGGCGACCAGGGCTGGGCATAGGGCTGTGCAGGAGCCGCACCGTAACCCGGCGGAGGCGGAGCCGGGGGTGGGGGCGGCGGTGGAGCGGGATCGCGGTGCCCCAGCAGGCTGCCCAGAAAGCTGGTGGCGTGGGCGGGCTGCGGCGGAGCCTGCGCCTGCTGCCGCAGCTGGTTGATCTGCGACGTGGCCTGCTCCAGGGCATACTTCTGCACCAACACAGTCTGCGCCAAAATATAAAGCGCGTTGGGATTGCGGCCGAGCCTCTGCACCAGCAGCTGCTCCGCCTCAGGATCTTTCTCTGTCAGTTGGGTTTGTTCGACACGACCGATCAGGTCGTTCAACATTGATTCTTCCTGGGGAGTCATTTCGTCTCCAATGCTTATTCCGTTGGATGCCGGTCAGGAAACCAGCGCCAAAGCCTTGATCTCTTCTTTGCGCACGGTCAAGCGTTCGACCAGGTCAGTGCGTACCTCAAAACCGCGACCCGGGGTGCTGGGCACGCGAATCTCGCCCGCGGGAGAGACCGTCACCTCAGGCTCGATGATGTCCTCGGACCAGTAGCGGCTGGAGGCGGAGACATCTCCGGGTAGCGAATAGTTCTCCAGCGTAGACACGGCAATGTTGTGGGCGCGGCCTATTCCACTTTCCAGCATGCCGCCACACCAGACAGGGATCCCGCGTTCCAGGGTCGCATTATGGATAGCGATGGCCTCGCTGAATCCCCCCACCCGTCCCAGCTTTATATTGATGATGCGGCAGGACTCCATCTCGATCGCAGCCAGAGCGTCACGGCGGTTGCGGATGGATTCGTCCAGGCAGATGGCCGTGTCCAGGCGCTGCTGCAACATGGCGTGGAAGTAGAAATCGTCGGCCCACAGCGGCTGCTCGATCATCAGCAGCTTGAATTCATCGAAGCCGACCAGGTGGTCGGCGTCCCGCAGCCGGTAGGCGGAGTTGGCATCGCAGCTCAAAAGAATATCCGGCCAACGGTTGCGTACCGCTTCGAACATCTGCAAATCCCAGCCCGGCTTGCACTTCAGTTTGATACGTTGATAGCCCTGGGAAATGGCCGTGCCTACCTTGTCCATCAGCTTCTCGAGCGAAGGCTGAATGCCGATGGAGACGCCGCAGGCAATGGTCTCCCGGGTGCCCCCCAAAAGCTCGTACAAGGGAATGCGGCGCATCTGGGCTTCAAGATCCCAGAGCGCATTTTCCAGCGCCGCCTTGGCCATGCGGTGGCCGCGAACGCGGCGAAAGATCTCGGGACATTTTCCACCGCTCTGGTCTTCGGCGGCAGCAAGCAGAGGCCCCAGCTCCTGCAGAATCGTAACCCAGGCGGTATCCGTAGACTCTTCGCTGAAGTAGGGATGCTCTCCGGTTGTACATTCTCCCCAGCCCGAGAGTCCATCGGCGCGGACTTCCGCCAGCAGCACACGGCGCTCTCTGGTCTCGCCGAAGCTGGTGGCGAAGGGGTGGACTAAGGTCATGCTGAGCTCACGCAGGACAATCGATTCAATCTTCATGCAAACCTGTCTGTAACCGGTTGGAGTGGTGAAGGTGAGGAACCAGGTGGTTCCTGCCAGCGCCCGAGTTGGAAGACCCCATTGCCCTCTGGATCAATTCTGAACCCAATCACCGCTAGTTGGCTCGAAAAGGCTTTCTCAAAATGCTCGCGATTCTCGGTCTGGATGTCAAGAACGCGATCCTGATCCAACGGGGAGTGCCTCCAGTGAGCAATCTGGTGCGGTACTGAGATCTCCTGCTCTATCGCGGGAGGAGCGGCTGGTTTACCGCCCAGGGCGGAACAAACCCAATCGCTCTCCAACCACCATTCCGCGTAGAGCCGATCCGTTGGAATCTGGCCGTGCAGTCGAGACGATGTTACACCATAGAAATTTGATGCGTAGCGACGCACGATCGCTCCAAGCTTGGCGATGTTGAGAAAACTGTTCTTGATTTCCAGCGGGTCGAAGGTCCATTCCATGCGACCGATCCCCCGACTCAAAGCTTCTTCCCGCTGAAACAACTTAAGCCGCCTTCCAATTCCCTGGTTGCGGTAATCGGGATTGACGGCCAGCATGTGGGAATGCAGATAAGGGCGGCCCTCGGAGATGCCGGGCAAAGCCATGGCGAACCCCACCAGGCTGTCTGCATCGCCCTGCGGGCTCGTACCCGGAAGCGAAGTATCGAAGGCGCCCATCACCTGGCCTCCAATCTTTTGCGCGACAATGAAGACGCGGCGCGGCATCACGTCCCTGTCCCCATATCCCCACACGTCGACCTGTAACTGGACACAGGCCGCGAGTTCCTCAAATCCATCGCATTGCCGGATCAGGACAGGACTGGGGGCCGGATTCACAGGTAGGCCGCAGGGCTTTCTTCAGCTTTGGCCCGGCTCCAGAGCGACTCCAACTGAGCCGCAGACAATGCTTCCAGGGGCTGGGAAGAGGCAGCTTCCATGGCCGCAAAGCGGCGGCGGAATTTTGCGTTGGTGTGGCGCAAGGCGAACTCCGGTTCGACCTGCAGCCGCCGGGCGAGGTTGACCAGGGTAAACAGCATGTCGCCCACTTCGGAAACAACGGCGTCCTGAGCGCCGGGAGGCGAGGCGGGAGGATGGTCGTGGATAGCCTGGCGCAATTCCTGTGTTTCTTCCTCCAACTTGGCGAAGATGCCCTCGACATCCGGCCAGTCGAAGCCGCTTTTGTGCGCCCGGCTGCCCAGCTTGGCGGCTTCCAGAAGCGCGGGCAGCGAGCGCGGAATGCTATCCAGCACGGAGGATTGCGCCTCCCCTTTCTCTGCCTCCCCCTTCTCTGCCTGTTTGATAGCATCCCAGTTGCGGAGGACCTGGGGGGCGTCGATTCCCGTAATCTCCAGCGCGGATTTGACCGCGTTGCCGGCGGCCACCGAGGCCTGGTCTCCAAAAACATGCGGGTGGCGGCGGATCAGCTTACGGTTCAGACCGGAAATCACATCCGCGATCGTAAAGTAGCCGGACTCGCTCGCCATCTGGGCATAAAAGAGCACCTGCAGAAAAAGGTCCCCCAGTTCCTCGCACAGGTCGTTCCAATGACGGCGCTCGATAGCGTCGAAGACCTCGTAGGTTTCTTCCAGGGTGTACTTGCGGATGGTGTCGAAGCTCTGCTCGCGATCCCAGGGACATCCATCGGGACCGCGCAGGCGGGCCATGATGCTCACGGCTTCGGCGAAAATTGCAGCCGAATCGGCGGCCGGGTCGCGCTCAGGGCTCATTCCAACAATGTAAACGATGCGCTTGAGGATTGCTTTGCTCCTGTTACTGTGGTCAGGCTGGGCACATTCTTCCCCTGAAACTGGCCATGATTGTTTGTATCTTTTTCGGATTGTGCGGCTTGCTGCTGGGCAGTTTCCTCAATGTCTGCATCGTGCGCTTGCCCGCCGGCGAATCGGTGGTGTCACCCCGGTCGCATTGCCGCCAGTGCAAGCAGCCGATCGCCAACCGGGACAATATTCCGTTGCTGAGCTACCTGCTGCTGGGGGCAGCTTGCCGGGGCTGCGGAAGCCGCATTCCCTGGCGTTATCCGGCCATTGAACTAGCTACTTGCGTGCTCTTTATCATGTGCTGCCTGAGATTTTCCCCGGGCTGGCTTGCGGGCTGCTGGGCGCTGTTGGGCTTCTTTTTGCTCGGCTTGGCGGTAATGGATGCCGAGACCCTGCTGCTCCCTGACCTGTTCACCCTCCCGGGGCTGGTTGCAGGGGTGGTGTTTGTTGCTTTGCGTCCGGGTCTGGAGGGCGCCGGTTGGGGGTGGGAGACTGCGCTACGAGCGGCGGGGTGGTCTCTGCTGGCTGCTGCGGTGGCGGCCTCAGCTCTGCTGCTGATCGCGGGAGCTTATTGGCTGGTGCGGCGGCACATGGGAATGGGGATGGGCGACGTGAAGCTACTGGCCATGCTGGCCGCGTGGCTGGGTCTGCGGCAAACCGGCCTGGTGCTATTTCTTGCGGTGGTTGCGGGAGCGCTCTACGGGGTGGGAATGATCCTGGTGAATCGCCGGGGGAACACATCGCCGGGGCAATTGCCGGTTCCCTTTGGGACCATGCTGAGCCTCGCCGGGCTGTACAGCATTTTTCTAGGCGAGCGGACGCTGGGCTGGTACGTGCAGTTTTTCCACTAGTTTGGGGCCGGCTATGGTGACCGGAACCTGCACTGGAACCACCTGGGCGATCACAGACCGCAACTGGGTCAGGTGGTGCAATCCATGCACTACGTGGAAGCGGCGCCACTGATCCACGCGCAGCGGCCCGAGAAAGGGATGAACCGCTACCCTTTCCATGCCGAACTTGCGCCGGCAGGCGTCGAACAACTTATCCATGGCGTCGATCTCCCGGCGCAGTAGATCGCCCAGTTGTTGCCCGCCCATCGCGGGAAAACGGCCTGCGACCGGGACCGTCTCGTCCAGCGCCGGCACTCCCTGGGGAAGCCTGCCGAAGGTGAGAATCATCAACTGCAGCGACCATTGCAGATAGGTGCGCTGCTGGTTGCGGGAGAGGCGCCCCTTGTTCAGCCGGATCTCCAGGGCTTTGGAGGTCAGGCGATAGCCAAGTACCAGGTGCTCTACCACCTGCTGCGCACTCCACTTGTGCTCCAGGCCCTTGGGGTGTAGCTGGGTTGTCTCCGCGTCCAGGCTGAGCACTTCGCTAGCGAATTGGCTTGCCACCTGTTCCAGGACAGCGTGCATTGGGGGGATCGTGGCCCACCTGGCCAGTCTGCGAAAGTGTAAAGCAATCAGATAGGAGAGAAAACCGAAAATCGGGGCAGAACCTGCGGAGGAACTACAACTTACGACCTAAAACGGGAGGAGAAGCTGCCGGGTCGGCTATCTCGCGGCCTGGAGTGTCTTAAGTGCCTTGATTGCCTGTTTGGATTTGGGGCCGTTGGGCACAATGTCGAGATAAAGCTGGTAATTGCGCGCTGCGTCCGCATTGTTCTTGAGCATTTGCTGGGCCTGGGCCAAACCGAAAATGGCATCGACATTGGTGGGATCGTTGGCCATGGCATCCTGGTAACGCTCCAAAGCTCCCTGATAATTGCCCGAATCCAGATAAAAGCCGCCCACTTCGGTGTCCTTCTTGGCGCGACCTGGACTGGGTAGAGCGTGCCTTGGCTCAGCCGGGGTGTCCTCTAAATCACCTGAGGACTGGCTGGAACTGACGCCGGGAGGGAGAGCTGTCTTGGGGGCGGGATTCGGGTCATTCCCAGCGGCTTTGGCGGCTTCGCGGGAAACGGCCTCTGGGAAGGGATTGTCGTTTGCCGCGGGAGTCTTCGTGCTTCCGGCGCCATCGGATGCGGCTTTAGCTGCATCGCGGGAAACCGCTTCCGGGAAGGGATTGTCGTTTGCTGTGGCAGGCTTGGTGCTCCCGGCGCCATCGGGTGCTGCCTTGGCGGCCGCGTCCCGGGAAACGGCTTCCGGAAAGGCATTTTCATCTTTTGCCGGAGGCTGCGTGGATGGGGACGAAGAGTCCTTGGGGTCGGCAGGCGGCTGCGGCTTCGGGGCCGGCTTCTTTTGCGGCTGGGGCGCGGGAGCGTCGGGAATGGCCTGCCCGGTATTACTTTGGGCGGATCCTTGCGCTGAGGCGCTGGCTGCAAGCGTTAGCAGAGCGGCAAATGAGGCGACGATTGTAAGTCTGCTACGCATCGTTGCTGCTTTAAGTCTAGACCTTCGGCTTCGACCTTTCCACCGCGCGGTCGTGTTAAAAAAATAACTACCGATCATGGGTTTGATTATTCGTTCTTCCTCCATACATGCCGCCGGCTGCTACACCACTTCCCCCATCACCAAGGGTGTCAAGGTGGTGGAATACACCGGTCCACGAATCAGCAAACGAGAAGCCGACAAGCGCTTTGAAGACTCGAAGATCACCTACCTGTTCGCCATCGGGGACGGATCGACGGTGATCAACGGTATGGGCGTGGCCATGTACATCAACCACTCCTGCGACCCCAACTGCGAGACCGAAGAGATCGACGGGCGGGTTTGGATTCTGTCGCTGCGCCCCATCGCGCCCGGCGAAGAGCTCACCTATGATTACAACCTGTTCGACGGCGACGAGGACGATGCCCGCTGCTACTGCGGAGCCGGCAATTGCCGCAAGACAATGTATTCGCCAGAGGAGATTGCGCGAAGGAAGAAAGCAGCGCGGCGGAAAGCCATCAGGGCGGCAGAACGGAAGCGGGTTAAAAAGGGCCGCAAGGTCAGCGGCGCTCGAAAATAGGCCGGAAGGGATAAACGGCAGGTCCCTGTAATCGCTAAGGCCCGGAGGGCCGACCGCTAAACTGTGCAGCCCAGCCCGGCAGGGCTGGGTATCCATCCCGATGAGGATTCCGAGCGCCGTGGGCGGATGAGACGGGTGCCGCGCCTCCAGCGCCCCAGAATCTTGGCGATCCGTCTCCCAGCCCTGCCGGGCTGGGCTGACGTTTAGCGGTCGGCCCTCCGGGCCTGGATTTTTATTAGCGCGCCGAAAATAGCGACACCACGAAGAAGGACCCGGCGATGCAGATAACGTCTTCCACCAGCGCTACCGGCAGGTCGGGCAAACCGAAGTTTCCCGGTGATCCGGCTGCGCGCAAAATAGCCCAGATAAGGATCCCGCGACTGCGCCGATCGCGCCCAGCAGCACCCCTCCGATCAAAGAGAACGACCCCGCGCTGGCCAACAGCACGCCACACAGTCCCCCCAACACAATTCGGACGGTGAAGCCCGGTTGTTTCAGCCGGCTTGGCGTCTTGGGGAGTTTGTCCGAGATCAATTCGCCCACGGCGCCGAGCGAAAACAGGCCGACCGCGACCTTACTGCCAACAAAAGTGGCCCAACCAGTGAGCGGCAAGCGATTGCAGCAACGCCAACCAGCAGAGCACCGCAATCGGCGAAAGCGCCCGGAGACCGGACAACATACCGATGGCAAAGATCGCGCACACAACTTCGATAGTGGACAAAGTCAGTTGCTAAACAGTAACAAACACTTCCCCACCCCGATTGGCTCCCGTTGCTGAGAGTTTGCAATTCCTGCTGCGATCGGATCTCGGGCTACAATCAAAGCTGCAGGCGGTTGGCCGGCCTCCCGGCCTGAGCTGCCGGCAGTCTGAAATCCTCCCTATGGCTTACCAGGTTCTCGCCCGCAAATATCGTCCCCAACGCTTCTCCGATGTCGCTGGACAGGATCATGTGACCCGTACATTGGGCCACGCTCTGGAGCAAGAGCGGGTGGCCCACGGCTACATCTTCAGTGGGCATCGCGGCATAGGCAAGACGACCATCGCCAGGATCCTGGCCATGGCCCTCAATTGCCGCAACAAGATCGGCAGCGCGCAACGGCCTAGCCCCGAACCCTGCGGGGTCTGCGACTCCTGCACCGAGATTCGCGCCGGCAACTCCCTGGACGTAATCGAAATCGATGCCGCCACCAACCGCGGGATCGACGAGATTCGCGAACTGCGCGAGGCGGCGCGCTACGCCCCGGCCCGCGATCGCTACAAGATCTACCTGCTCGACGAAGCCCACCAGATCACCGATGCAGCCTTCAATGCGCTGCTGAAGATCCTGGAGGAACCACCGGAGCACGTCGTCTTCATGATGGCGACCACGCAGCCGGAGGATATTCCGCAGACCATCCGATCGCGCTGCCAACATTTCAGCTTCCACGCCGTTACCTTCGATGACATCGTCACTCAACTGACGCCAGGTCGCCACCCAGGAAGGCATCGCTCGCCGATCCGCAGGCGATCGCCCTATTGGCCGAAGCGGGCGATGGCTCGATGCGCGATGCGCTTTCCATCATGGATCAGGCCATCGCCAGTGCACCCATGGTCGACGGCCAAGCCAAGCTCGACGGCAGCGAAATCCGGGAGTTGATGGGAACGGTGCCGGATGCCGTCTTCGAACGCATGCTCGAGGCCATCGGCGAGGGTCAGAGCGCGGCCGTGATGGAGGAGCTCAACCGGCTGCTGAACGCGGGCAATAGCCCGTCGCAGATGGCGCGGCAGATGGTGCGCTACCTGCGCAACTGCCTGATGGCCAAGCTGGGCGGAGAGAAGACGCAACTGCTGCAGATCTCGGGCGATGAACGCGCCCGCGCGGTGCGCACCGCTACCCTGTTCAGCGAAGAGGATCTCACCCGTTTCCTGCAGGTAATGCTGCGCACCTTCGATGAGCTGAACTATCGCCAGGAGCCGCGCCTGCATCTGGAGCTGGGACTGATGAAGCTGGTTCACCTGCAGCGCCTGATCCCGCTGGAGCAGATCCTGAGCGGCCTGCCGGGTGCAGGACGTCCCCCGGCTGCGCCCAGCGTGACCAGAAGCAATCCCCGGCCGGCAGCCGCCACAGCTCCGGCCCCGGCTCCAAGGCCACTTCCGGCCGAGCCGGCGAAACCGCCAGCGCCTTCCCCCTTCGAGCTTGACCGCCTGCGCAAGCTGAGCAGCAGCGACGCGGAGGAGGTGGTGCGGACGCCGGCTCCCCCTCCCGTGGTTGTTCCCGAAGTGAAGGCTGCCCCCGAAGTGAAGCCTACTCCGGAAGTGAAGGCTGTTCCCGAACTGAAGGTCGAGCCCGAAGTGAAGGTTGCTCCCGAAGTGAAGGCCGCTCCCGAAGTGAAGGCCGCTCCCGAAGTGAAGGCCGCTCCCGAAGTGAAGGCCGAGCCAGAGCCATCGCCGGTCCAAACCACGTCGACGGAGTTGGATGGCCTGCGCGATGTAGTCACCGCGGCGCTCAACGAGCAGGGGCACAACACTGCGGCTTCGCTCCTGGGAGCCGGACGCTGGAGAACGGACGAGGATGGCGCGATCCAGGTGGAGGTAGGGGTCAAGAAAACCATGCTGGGTCTGACCATGAATGGCGAGGCGTGGAAGATTGTCCGCGAGGCGCTACGTGTAGCAGGCGCCACACAAAAGATGACCGTGGTGCCGGGCGAATCCAACGACCAGGCGAACGCGGGCCCGCGAGTATGGTCACGCGATAGCATTGAAGCGGTAGCCTTGGGCAATCCACTGGTGCGCCAGGCGCAGGAGATGTTCCACGCCGAGGTGCGCAGCGTGCTCGATCTGAGAGGAAACCAGGGCAATGATTCCCGGAACAAAGGTTGAATATGGGAAGGTGGAATAGGCTGTGAACCCTTTAAAGATGCAGGAAATGCTGGAACAGGCACGCCACATGCAGGACCAGATGCAGGAAAAGCTGAACCAGACGGTGGTGGAAGCGTCCTCGGGCGGAGGCGCTGTAACGGTAAAGATGAATGGCCAGAAGCAGGTGTTGCAGCTGAAGATCGACGCGGCTGCAGTAATGAGCCTGAGCTCCAGCCCGGCCGACGTCGAGATGCTGGAAGATCTGATAACCGCAGCGTTCAATGAGGCAGGCCGTCGCGCCGATGAGGCGATGAAGTCCAATCTGACCGGGATGCTGGGCGGCTTGAACCTGCCTCCGGGGCTTCTCTAGCCTTGTCTCAATTTGCAGAACCGATGGCGCGGCTGATTGAAGAGCTGCGCAAATTGCCCGGAATCGGGGCCAAGAGCGCGCAGCGGCTCGCTTTCCACATCCTGCGCGCGAGCACCGAAGATGCGGGAGCGCTGGCCGACGCGGTGCGTGAGTTGAAGGCCCGGCTGTTGCTGTGCTCCACCTGTAACAACATCACCGATGTGGACCCTTGCATCTACTGTGCCAGCGCGACCCGCAGCCAGCGGGTGGTGTGTGTGGTGGAGGAGCCGGGCAACATCGCCGTGATTGAAAAGACGCGCAGCTATAACGGCGTCTATCACGTATTGCACGGTACCCTGTCGCCTCTGCACGGGGTAGGCCCGGAGCATCTGAGGACTGACAGCCTGCTGGCCCGGGTGGCGCAGGGCGAAGTGGAAGAAGTGATCCTGGCCACCAATCCGACGGTGGAAGGCGAGGCGACAGCGGTCTATCTGGCCGATCTGCTGCGCTCCGCGACGGTGCGCGTGACCAGAATCGCCACCGGAGTACCGGCCGGGAGTGACATCGAGTATGCCGACGAGGTAACCATGACGCGAGCCATGGAGGGCCGGCGGGAACTCAAGTTCTAGTCGGCCAGGAATTTGATCGAGTAACCTGGGATCTAATCGAGTAGATAGGCGACGGGTGCCCCATATCTCGCTCGTTTTTCGCGAGATGTGGGATTCCACAGACCTTAACGTTTCGTCTTCAGGACGAAATTGAGACTTGTGGTAGTAGCGAGGGCCCAGAAGTGGCCAGGACAGGGCAGTGGAATCCCACATCTCGCGAAAAACGAGCGAGATGTGGGGCACCCATCGATCGGTGGTTAAGACAGAGTTTTACAACAAGGCCCCGTCCTGTTTTGATCAGGATCTACCACTGGAACCTCCTGCTCTCGATCCTGCTCCTTTTGTCATCGCTAACGTCGGCAGCACAACCAACGGCGCAGGCAGCTCTCACTTCCGCGTTGCAGGGAACTCCAGCGGTCGGCTTGGTCGTCGACGTAAAAACTGGACGCCCAGTGGCGGCGGTGGGGGCAACCGGCCAGCGCCACGCACCAGGATCCATCCTCAAACCGCTCTTCCTGGCCGCCGCCCTCGAGCAGCACGAAGTCCTACCCGAGACCACCGTCTTCTGCCGCCGCAACCTGCACATCACCGACGGAACCCGGGACTGGAACCTGGCATGTACGCATCCCCAGAGCGACGTCGCCTTCACCGCCAAAGAGGCACTCGCCTACTCCTGCAACCGCTACTTCGCGGAACTTGCCGATCGCATTCCCCCGGCGCAGGCATCCGCCATCCTCGAACACTACGGTCTGGCGCCAGCCTCCATTCCGCAGAGCCGGGAACAGAAGGAGCTCCTGGTGTTGGGGGTGGCTGGAATCGCCGTCTCCCCGACGCAGATGGCGGTTGCCTATCGAAGGCTGGCGCTGGAACTCGACCAGGCCAAGGCGCCGGCGGTGCGGGAGGGGCTGAGGGACTCAGTCACCTACGGTATGGCGCACAATGCCGACGTGCCCGGCATGGAGATCGCAGGCAAGACCGGGACCGCCGGCGATGAGGCCCAGGGCCGGAGCCATGGGTGGTTCGCCGGCACCGGTCGCCTGGGCCACGACCAAGTGGTGGTCATTATCTACCTCCCGCTGGGCAACGGAGCCGACGCCGCCCGGCTGGCGCACGGCTTCTTTCTCGCCGCTGGCCCACCCGCGCCGGAGAGCGCACGCTTGCTGACCATCGAACTCTTTTCGACCCGGACCGTAAAGGCCCTCACGGCAACCCCATTGGGGCAGACGGCACCCACCCAGATGAACTGGGCGCCGGATGGCCTCCGGCTCTCCTCGGGAACCACGGTAAAGCAGCTTTCCTTGAGCGGAAGCCTACGCCTGCGAGCCGGTGACGCCGATGCGCAGGAAATTTCAGCCGCGGGAAAATGGACCATCACCTGGCAGGCAAGATGGCCTGCGCGTGCTGCTGACGCTGCCCAGCGAAAACTACGTAATTGCGGCGCTCAACGGCGAAGCGGCCCCGGACGAGCCGATGGCCTCGCTCAAGGCGATGGCCATCAGCATACGCACCTTTGCCCTGGCGAACGCCAACCGCCATAGCGGGGAAGGTTTTGGATCTGTGCGACAGCACCCATTGCCAGGCACTCCGCCTGGGTAAAGCACGCCCGGAGGTGGAGCGCGCCGTACACGAGACCGCCGGCGAAACCCTGTGGTTCGGCGGCCAGCGGGCGCACGTCTATTACACCCAGCACTGCGGCGGCATGAGTGAAGCTGCGAGCGACGTCTGGCCCGCAGAGCACGCCGGCTACCTCGCAGGAAATCATGCCGATCCGTACTGTCTGCGCCGGTCTCCGGCAGAGTGGCACGCCCGCATAGATCTAGCCCAGCTCAGCGGGATTTTTCGTGCCCAGGGTTGGCAGACACCCTCGCCGATAAGCGCCATCCGCGTGACCAGGGTCAGCCAAGGCGGCCGCGCCGAGCTGCTGGAAGTGACCGGCCAGGGAGCGCCGGCCAAGCTCTCGGCCAGCAGTTTTCGCTTCGCTGTGGACCGGGCGCTTGGGTTGGAACCAAATGCGCAGCGACTGGTATACCGTCAGCGTTGCGGGCTCATGCCCTGGAGATTAAGGGGCCGCGGCTATGGACACGGCGTAGGCCTGTGCCAGGCAGGCGCCTATGAAATGGCGGCGGAAGGCCACAGCGATACCCAGATTCTCAGCTTCTACTTCCCTGGCGCCATCGCCGGCATCACGCCGGCCGGCGACGGATGGCGAAACATCGCGGGTGCGGGATGGACGCTGCTGACGACTGACCCCGCCGGCGGGCTGGTAGCCGAAGGAAATGCCGCCTGGGCCAGGGCGCAGTCGCTGTTCGGCTCTGCAGCGGCTGCCCCCACGGTGCAGGAGCTGCCCAGCACGGAGCTCTTCCGCCAGACCACCGGAGAGCCGGGCTGGATGCTGGCCTCGACCCGTGGCAGCAACGTGTTTTTGCAGCCTGGCCACCGTGCGGCAAAACAACGGAGGAACCCAAGCCCTGCTGGTACATGAATTTTTGCACGTGCTGGTGGAACAGCAGGCGGGAGAACAAAGCGCCGCTGTGGCTGCGGGAAGGCCTGGTTGAGACTTTGAGTAATTCGGGTCAGTTCAGGGGTGCTATGCCGACGAAGGAATTGGATGCCGCGTTGGCCCACCCCGCCGATGCCGCCGCTTCGCGGCAAGCGCACCAGGTTGCGGCCCGGATGGCCGCCCTGCTCTGCACGCGCTACGGCATGGCGGCGGTGCGAGACTTTTTGCGCAATGGTGTGCCCTTGGACATCCTCAAGAGCCTGCCATTTGCGGACGAGCCTGCAGCTCCCAACGGAGGTGCTGGTTCTTTATCAGGAGCTCGGCGATAATCGCTCGCAAACAGCGATTTTCCTGGGCGAGTAGTTCCCCGTCCGATTGCGGGTCGAAGCTCTCGATAAGGTCCGCGAACAGGGGCTCGTAGGGGGCTTGATGGATCTGTGCGTTCGCTATCATGGACGGCCTTCCTCACACTTGCTTACGACTATGAACAAAGTAGACCGCCCCCCAAAAAGACGAAAGCCCAAATGGTGCTGTGTCGCACGCCCTCTTTGGTAGTGTTCTCGCCCACCCTTCCACCCGCTCAAAAGTGAGCAAAACAGAACAGATTCCCTCTTTCACGAAATGCGATGCTGAAGCAGCCCGCTGCTGTAGGGGCGTATCATTATGGATAAATCCCTGAGCTATCGCTACCCGGAAGAGGCCGCAGCCGTGAACGATCCGAAGCAACCAGCCTTCGATCCGGAGGCCTTTCTAACCAGCGCCGGGCTGGGACGAAGGATCGTCCAATTCAAGGCACGCGAGGCCTTCTTTTCCCAGGGAAGCGCGGCTGACTCCATTTTTTATCTTCTCAAGGGCCGAGCCAAGCTGACAGTCGTTTCGGCAGCAGGAAGGAAGCTACCATCACCCTGCTCACCGTCGGCGACTTTGTGGGAGAAGAGTCGATTGCCGGAGCCCTGGGACGCCGCCTGGCGACAGCGACGGCCAGCATCGCCTGTACTGCCCTCAAAATAGAGCGGGCGGAGATGATCCGCGTGATGCACGAAGAGCACGCTTTCTCCGACCTTTTCCTCAAGTTTCTCCTGGCCCGGAGCATGCGCACGCAGGCCGACTGGTGGATCCTGTTCAACCCAGCGCTGGCGGGCGACCGGGGAAGTGGATCGCCGATGGCGGAGAATTTGGCACGCCTGCGCGAGCTGGTCGAACAGCTTTTCCGCATCTCCCAGCGAAACAGCGTCTAGGCCACGGAATTCTTCTCCTATCGGCGGAGTTTGGCATGCGCAGGAGCGCAACCGGAAAGCCTCGGCCCCGTCGAAGATGGCAACGGCCAGCGAAACATACTGGCTCGAGATAAGATGGGCACCTGACCCAGACGTACCCTGGGCGACCGTTCTGCCTCAGTGAATCGCGTTCGTAAGCTCGGCTTCGTCGCCTACAACGGCAGATCAAGGTACATAAATCATTCCTGAATGTGATCGGCTGGCGCAAGGACCATATGCTAAGAGCTACCAGTACTTCACTTCCAGCCCTTCGATCCGGTACATGCAGACGCACCGAAGCTACGGTGAAAGCAGCGGACGGAAAACAGTTCTGTGGCCAAGGAGTGCCCAAGGTCATTCTGCAGATGGCAGGGTTCGTCTGGGGCTACGCCGTCGTCTGGGCTTTGGTCAACGATCGGGTGAAACTGCTCGCTTACCGGATCCTGGACCCAACCAAACCTCCATTGCTTGCCAAGAAGCCTCTCGACCTGACTCCCCAGATCGCTGCCCGTGCCTATGAACTCTACCAACAGCGCGAGCGGGGTGAGAGCCTGCAGGATCAGGACTGGCTGGAGGCGGAGCGCGAAGCCCGCGCAGCTCAGCCCGCCCATGGGCAGACCACGGTAATATCCTCGTGAGCCCAATGTTCGTCAGGCGAGATGGAGAAAGATGAAGATCAACACTGAAGAATTTCGTGTGCCTCCGGGAAAAGAGTTCAAACTCGCTGACCGGCCGACAATTGTCAAACCTTTCTATCAATCGAAGAAGGAATATCAGGAGATCCTGAAAGAGCACGTGGCGGAGTTGAGTTCACTGCAACAGCTGCACTACGCCTCCAATCGCTATGCGCTCCTGTTGATTTTTCAAGGGATGGACTCGGCCGGGAAGGACGGGGCCATCCGTCACGTCATGTCCGGAGTCGATCCGGCAGGATGCGAGGTTTCCAGCTTCAAACAGCCGAGTGCGCAAGAACTGGAGCATGACTTTCTCTGGCGCTCGACCTGCCGGCTTCCCGAACGGGGGCGGATCGGCATCTTCAATCGTTCCTACTATGAAGAAGTGCTGGTGGTCCGCGTGCACCCCGAGATGCTCCATAACCAGGGTCTTCCGGAAGAACTGCATCGACGAGAAGAACATCTGGGAGGAGCGGTATCGCTCCATTGTCGAACTGGAGAGCCACCTCTATCGAAATGCAACCCGGACCGTAAAATTTTTCCTCAACATTTCAAAGGGCGAGCAGAAAAAACGATTCCTCGCGCGCATTGACGAGCCGGACAAGAACTGGAAATTCAGCCTGGCGGACATTCACGAGCGGAAATATTGGAAGAAATACATGGAGGCGTATGAGGAGTGTCTCAACGCCACCAGCACCCATCAGGCGCCCTGGTATGCCGTTCCCGCGGACGATAAGGAGAATGCCCGCCTGATTATTGCCCGCATTGTGCTGGATACGCTGGAGAGCCTCAAGATGGCGTATCCCAAAACCACAGCCAAGCGGCGCCACGAATTGAAGGCGATCGCCAAGCAGCTAAAGAAAAACTGACCACGTCCATAAGCCTCTGAGGAACATCTATGCACAGAGCGATACAGATCGCCGGCTGCCCCGTCTTTAGCGGCACCTCCAATTCGAGTATTTTAGGGAGATGAAGTGAGCGACACACACACAGTCAATATCTGGCCAAACGTGGAAGGGATGGACGCACTGGCTGAGCTCGCGCTCAACCTTCACTGGTCGTGGAACCATGCCTCTGACGAGATCTGGGAGAATCTCGACGCTGAACTCTGGGAGAGAACGCAAAATCCGTGGCTGGTTTTACGCACCGTTTCTAAAGAGAAGATCAAATCTCTGCTGGCGGCGCCGGACGTTCGTCAGCGTATCCAGGAACTACTGCTCCAGAACCATGAATCCGCGGACACCTGGTTCCAGCAGAAACACCCCGGCGCCGCTCTCTCCTCAGTCGCCTACTTCAGCATGGAATTCATGTTGACCGAGGCGCTGCCCATCTATTCTGGCGGACTCGGCAATGTAGCCGGCGATCAGATGAAAGCGGCGAGCGACCTGGGTGTGCCCGTCGTCGGAATTGGCTTGCTGTACGGTCAGGGGTATTTCCGCCAGGCATTTGATTTGGACGGCAACCAGCAGGCGCTTTACCCGGTCAACGATCCCGGCCAACTGCCCATTCGCCCGCTGCGTCAAGCTAATGGAGAATGGCTACGGTTACAGATTCAGCTACCGGACTCGAAGATCTGGCTGCGCTGCTGGGTGGTGTCTATTGGAAGGAACAAGCTCTACCTTCTCGACACCAACGACTTCGCCAACTCCGCCGCTCACCGCGGCATCAGCAGCGAACTCTACGGCGGCGACTCCGAGATGCGATTGAAGCAGGAGATTGTGCTGGGCATCGGCGGCTGGCGCTTACTGCGCGCCCTGGGTCTACAGCCTGAAGTTTGCCACCTTAACGAGGGCCACGCGGCATTCGCGGTTCTGGAACGGGCGCGCAGCTACATGGAGGATCACAAGACATCCTTTGACGTTGCCCTGACCGTTACTCGCTCGGGCAATTTGTTTACTACCCATACGGCGGTCGCCGCCGGCTTTGACCGTTTCGATCCAGAGCTCATGCGTAAGTATCTGCGCCATTACGCGGAGGATGAACTTGGCATTCCCCTGGACGATTTGCTCGCCATGGGAAGGCAAAATGCCGGGGATCGCCTGGAACCCTTTAACATGGCCTATCTTGCTGTACGTGGCAGCGGTCAGATCAACGGCGTAAGCAAACTGCACGGCCAGGTGAGCCGCCACATCTTTCAGCCGCTCTTTCCCAGATGGCCAGAGCAAGAGGTCCCCATCGGCTCTGTGACCAATGGCATTCACGTCCCTACGTGGGACTCGGCGCAAGCAGATGCAATCTGGACGAATTTTTGCGGCAAGAAGCGTTGGCACGGAGATGGACCCCAAGCAAACGAGATTCATCAGGCAACCGATGCCCAGCTATGGCAGATGCGCAACCTCGAACGTAAGCATCTGATTGACCGTGTGCGCCAGCGCTACGCGCATCAACTCGGATCAGAACAGGTAGACTCAGTGGATTTGAGCAATCTCCTGCATGAAGAGGTGCTCACCGTAGGATTCGCGCGCCGCTTTGCGACGTATAAGCGGCCGAACCTTTTATTGCACGATCCTGAGCGGCTGATTCGCTTGCTTTGCGATCCCGAGCGTCCAATCCAGTTAATCCTCGCCGGAAAAGCGCATCCTCAGGACATCCCCGGACAGGCGCTGATCAAGAGATGGAATGACTTCATCCAGCGTCCTGAAGTCAAAGGTCATATTGTCTTTCTCAGCGACTATGACATGCAGATGGCGCAGGAATTAGTGCAGGGTATCGATCTCTGGATCAACACGCCGCGGCGTCCCTGGGAAGCCTGCGGGACGAGCGGCATGAAAGTCCTGGTCAACGGAGGTTTGAATTTTTCTGAACTCGACGGCTGGTGGGCCGAGGCTTACTCCCCTCAGGTGGGATGGGCCATCGGCGACGGCCGCGAACATGGTGACGATCCCGCGCGGGATGCCCTGGAGGCAGAAGCGATGTACACCTTGCTGGAGCAGGAGGTCGCCCCTGAGTTCTATCAACGAGACCAACAGGGCATGCCATCCAAGTGGGTGGGCCGTATTCGCGAGAGTATGTGTCAGCTCACACCCGAATTTTCCGTCGGCCGCACACTTCGCGAATACACCCAGGATCACTACCTGCCCGCGGCTTCTGGTTATGCCCAACGCGCCCAAAAAGAAAGTGCTCTGGGGGCTGAGTTGCTCGCGTGGCAGCAAACCATCGCTGGAAAATGGAAGACCGTGCGCTTCGGCACAGTGAGCGTTGAAACCCATGGCCACCTGCATATCTTCCGGGTACAGGTGCTGCCGGGTGATCTACCACTGGATCACTTAAGGGTAGAGCTCTATGCCGAGCCCCTGCCGGATGGCAAATCCGCCGTCCACGCCATGACTCCAAGCGACAAGCAGCCCGATGCAAAAGGAATCGTAACCTACGCGGCCCAAGTAGCGGCCAGCCGCGCCGCCAGTGATTACACCCCACGCATCGTCCCTTATCATCCGAGTGTTTTCGTGCCTCTCGAAGCAAGCCAGGTTCTTTGGCAACATTGAGCGTACTCTGCATCACCAACAAAGGCTGGGTGCCCCATTCAAGCCCTGTTTTTGGGCTTGAGTGGGATAACCGCCCTCGACGCCCGGTTTTCACCAGGAGCGAAGCCGAGGGGACCTGCTGTTATCTTTGGTACTTGAAAGTCATTCTCGACACCTTGTTACCGGGACCACCCGATCACTTGGGATGCCGGGAACATTTCGTTCTATGATCCGTAAGTATCAGAATGAACGTAAGCACCCCCACACCTGGCGCGGTGAGCGAACTCCGGAAGCCCTCTCCCTTCACCTCCGGGACGGCCATTGTGGTGTACGTCGCCCTGGTGCGCATCGTTCTCTACTTCTTCGCTGGACCCCACTACGGCTACTTTCGCGATGAGCTCTACTACCTGGCGTGCGGAGAACATCCCGCCTGGGGATATGTCGATCAGCCGCCGCTGATCGCGTGGGCCGCGTGGTTTTTGCAGCACACCATCGGTACCTCACTGTGGGCACTGCGGCTGCTGCCCGCCCTTGCCGGCGCTTCGACCGTCGTTCTGGCCGGAATGCTGGCACGCGAGCTAGGAGGCCGGCGATGGGCCATGTTTCTTGCGTCGCTGGCGGCGCTCATGGCGCCTGTCCTGCTCGTCATGTCGCACTTATTCACCATGAACGCCTTCGACCCGCTCCTTTGGACGGGAATCGCCTACCTCCTGGTACGCATCGCCAGGAACGGAAGCCAGCCTCTCTGGCTGGTGGTAGGCGCGCTCGTGGGGATCACCATCCTGAACAAATATGCCATCCTCTTCTGGCTCGTCGGAGTAGTCATTGGCATTTGCCTGACGGGGCTTTGTTCCAGCCTGCGCCATCGCTGGTTCTGGTTGGGTTGCGCCCTCGCCACAGCCATCGCGGCGCCTAATTTCCTTTGGCAGTGGCGGCACCACTTTCCCTTCCTCGAGCTAATGCACAATGTCCGCGCCGAGGGCCGCGATATTTTGCTTCCGCCGCTGCCCTATCTTCAGGCCCAGGCCCAGATGCTCGGTTTTGTCGCCGCCCTGCTCGTGCTCTTTGCCCTGTTGTTCTTTTTTTCCCGGCCAGGACGGCCCTATCGTGCTCTCGGATGGGCTTACCTGATTTTTTTGGCAGAGATGATGGCGCTTCGCGGCAAGATGTATTACGTCACGCCTGTCTACCCAATGATGTTCGCCGCCGGCGCGGTGTGGATGGAAGGCGGCACCAAACAAAAGCGGTGGATCTGGGCCAAGCCGGCGCTTGCCCTGGCCATCGTTGCCATCGCCGGCATCTATGCGCCTACGCTTCTGCCCATTCTCAGCGTGCCCCACTTTCTCGCCTACGAACATGCGCTGGGCATCGAGCAGCAGCAGTTCGAGCACATGCAGCCGGGAGTGCTTCCCCAGCTCTACGCGGACATGTTCGGCTGGGAAGAGATGGTGCAGCGGGTGGCGGCGTACTATCGCACGCTTTCTCCGGAGGAGCAGCGGAAGACCGCCATCTTTGCCAATAACTATGGTGAGGGGGGAGCCATCGACTTCTTTGGACCAAAGTATGGTCTTCCCAAGGCCATCGGGGGCCACCAGAACTACTGGATCTGGGGGCCGCGCAATTACACCGGAGAGAGCGTGATCATCTTAGGCGAACGAGAGGAACGCAACATGAAGGCGTATTGCGCCAGCTATTCGATCGTCGGCGATATCAAAGACCCGCTCTCCCGGAGAGACGAATGGCTTCCCATCTATCACTGCCGCGGGCTCAAGTTGAATCTGCAAACCGACTGGCCGCAGCTCAAGCGTTGGCAATAAGCGAACCAAACTGAGCTATTTAGCTCAGAACTTCTTTCACGGTCCTGAAACACTGCAGACCAGGCTTCGAGATCCGCTTCTCAAGCCCGAAAGAGGAAATATCAGATGCCGCTCATGCAACTCGTCATTACGCTCGTCGCCGTTGGAGTACTGTTGTGGCTCGTCAATCGCTTCATACCCATGCAATCGAGCATCAAGTCCATCCTGAACGGGGTGGTTGTCATCATCGTCGTAATCTGGCTAGCCAACCTGTTCGGCCTGTTCGTTCCGCTTTCGAGAATGCACGTCGGTCGATGAGCGGCGCTCTACCCGAGTCTCCCCTGTCTCGGGAAATCTACGGCCTGGTGGTCCCCCAATAGAGTTGTTTCACCTTGAACCCCTTCTTCATCGGCGGTGGATCCACCTTGCCCCACGCAGTATGGTTCCAGGTAACCGCCTGCAACCCTTCGTGGGCAGGCGCAAAAACCATGGGCGACTCGAGCGGCAGGCCCTCTACGGGATCGAACGTGACCGTGACCTGGCTGCCGCTGTCAACCCAATGGCCAAACAAGGTTGTGGACCCATTCCCTGGATCTTCTGTAACTGTAGCTGTACCATCCCTGCCCAGGCTCAGGTTCATGGACGGAAGGGCGAAGTGGGAAAGATAGACGCCGGCAAACCTTGAATGCGCGGTCGTATTATCAGCGAGCGTGGCCTGCGAAAACCACACGATGGCGCAGGCCAGGGAAAAGTGCAGGAGTAGAAGACGGGAAGCTCTCATAGTTCCTGCAGTCTAGTCCCGAATCCTCCGCGAAAAATGCACAGATTGGCAAGTACCTGTGCAACGATTCCCATTTAAAAACCACAAATAAAGTTCTTTTAATCGTATAAGCCTTGTCATCTTAATCAGCGCGGTGCCTGCGGCTCGCGCGGCGAATATCGACCCCTTAACCGCCCTGCGCGCGGAGTAACAAACTCGGTCTTATTACTGGCTCCAAGAGACCCTGTCTTCCGGCAGAAGCACTAACTGCCTTGCGCCCTCCATCGTCTTTGGAAACAGTACTTCAGCATCGTCACCGTGACCCAGCCTCCGCATCACCCGAACCGTCGCCAACGCTTCTGTCTGCTTATCTCGCGGAAGCTTTTGCAGAATGATGGCTAATTGTGTTCCAAAAGGGTAGAAGAACAACTGTTCGTTGATCCGTATCGGCGACAAGAGGCTTACGGAATCATCCTTGAATACGACACAGACGAAGTTTCCCCTATGATCGGCGCAAGCCTGATTGCCTTGTGCTTCAAGCAGCCGGGTTGCGGCCTCCAGATCATCCACATGCGACGCTCCTAAGAGCATCGCATTGCGCTTCGAACCGCCTGCAGCGAAGCTCTCGAAGAAAAGTCTCATGAGTGGCGCCGAGGCAAAAGTGGCCGCGAGATGGGGATAGAGATTGCTTTCTTTACCGGCTGATTGGTTCTGTCCCTGGTGGCGGGAAGCGGATCGGCGTAAAGTTACCCCCGGCTCGGCACTGGAAATCACTTGATAGTAGGCATACGAGGATTGCGATGCAAGAAACTCTTCGATCTTGATCTCCATGCCAGGTGAAAGGTCCACGAAGCCTTCGGCGTTGGCGGAGAAGAGAAACGACTGGACGTCGCTCGCAGGGAGAGGAATCACCGCAGCAAACGCTCGTTGCAAGGAAAAGACGGACATCCCTGCCGGGAAACACCCACGTTGCTGCATGCGGGCCAATTCGCCGACGAACCGCTCCCACTGTTCATCGATGTCGACCTGACCACCGCGCAGGTTCCATCCCTGCACACTCAAACTTCTGATCGTCCAGTGTTTCGAATCGGCCGGGTTACCGGGACGCAGGGAGAAAACGTCGCCCTCGATCGCGCAGCCAGGGTTGAGCCCGGTTTGATTCGCCTGCCTGGCGCCATCAAGGATGACGCTCGCAGTTTGGAATTCGCCCTCCACACGAGTCGAAGTGAAAGCAGGCACCAACATGGGATAACCCGCATTTCCTTCGACGGTGTAGTTGCCCTGGATGGAGAGTTTCCGATGGAGACAGCCAGAGAAACACAACAGCAACAACGGAAGAAGAGCTGTCGGCATTCCGTACCGTCTCAAAATCATCGCAGAGTTCCCTGTTCACAGACTAGCCTGGCCGTCTAGTAGACACTCTACATGCCTTGGGAGTAGAGTGCCTACATCTATGATCGGCCGCAATCGCTACAGGAACAGAGTGGAGCTGCCTGGAGACGGCGGTGGCGGCAATCATGCAGGCTGAGCCGGAAGGAAACGACGCATGAATCGCCGCTGGAATCCCTTCAATCGGCGCAGGAATGAGCTGGAGGAGGAGATTCAGGCCCATCTGCAAATGGCCATTGCAGACCGAAAAGACCGCGGGGAATCTGCCGAGGAGGCTCGCAGGGGAGCCCTGCGGGAGCTGGGAAATCTCGCCTTGGTAAGTGACGTCACGCGCGAGACGTGGGGCTGGCTTTGGCTGGAACGGCTGGCGCAAGACTTGCAGTACGCACTGCGGCAATTACGCAAGGCGCCGGGCTACGCGATTGCCGCGATCGGGACCCTCGCCCTCGGCCTGGGTGCAACGATTGCCATGTTCACCGTCGTCGATCGCGTGCTGCTGCGCCCACTCCCCTACCAGCGCGCGCAGGAGTTAGTGGAAATCAAAGAGGCCGGCAGCAAGGGCGTTGTGGGTTGGGGAGCGCCGTTTCTCGATATCGAACAATGGCGGCAGCGAGGTCACTCCCTGCGAGAAGTAGCCTTCCACGAGCTTGCGGGCGACCTGGGCCATCTTGATTTTCTGGAGGGTAAGAGCGGCGCGACCCAGGTGAGGGCTCCGCGTATCAGCGGCAACCTGATCCCGATGCTCGGCGTGCGTCCTGCACTCGGCCGGGGCTTCAGCGAGGCTCCTGAAAGCGGAGCGGTGCGCGCAGAAGATGAGCACACTATCCTCTTGAGCGATTCCATCTGGCGCGACGCCTACGGCGCGGACCCCGCCATCCTGGGCAAGGTGGTGAGGCTCAGCGGACAACCGTACACCGTCATTGGTGTCATGCCGCGCGGGTTCTCGTTTCCCTTTGGTGCCGGACATCCACTGGTGTGGCGGCCGATTGTCCTGGGAGATACGGACAAGATTCGAACCAGGCGCGAGAATCCCACTTACCAGACCCTGGGAAGGTTGCGAGCGGGGGCCAGTCCGAAGACTGCAGAGGCTGAGCTGAAGGTCATCCAGTCAGAGGTGGCCAAAGGCTACACCGATCCGTATGACGGTGACCAGGTAAAGTCCATCCAGGTGCAGAGCTATGGCGACTCGCTGGTGGACGCTGATTTGCGCAAGTCCCTGTTGGCTTTGTTCGGAGCATCGGGCGTCCTGTGGCTGATCTCCTGCATGAATGTCACCAGTTTGATGCTGGCTCGGGCCGGCGCCCGGCGGCGTGAGATCGCGGTGCGGGGCGCACTGGGAGCAGGCCGGTGGCGCATCGTGCAGCAGTTGTTGATGGAGGGGTGGGTGCTGAGCGCGTGCGCTTCGCTCTTGGGCACGGCTTGGCCATGCTGACGCTGAAGGGCTTTGAGTACGCACTGAAAGCACAGTTTCACCTGTACACCAGCATGACGCCAAGCCTGCCGGTTATCGGCACTAGTCCTCGGCTTAACCTTCGCCAGCGCATTGATCTCTTGCCTGTGGCCTGCGGTGGTGACTGCATATGCCGCCATCGAACCGGCATTGCGCCAGAGCGGCGCGCAGAGTGGCGGTGCTCAAGGTCAGTACCGAACGCGTTCCCTGCTCGTGGTGCTTCAGATCGCGATGTCCCTGACTCTACTCGTTGGCTGCGGTCTGCTGCTGCGGACCATCTATGCTTTGCGCCACGTTCCTCTCGGATTCCGTACCGACCACGTGATGGTGGCGAACTATGAGCATTCCGGCCTACAAGTATGCGGGAACAGATATTCAGCGAGCTCTCTACCAGCCGCTGCTGGAGCGAGTGCAGCATCTGCCGGGTGTGCAGAGCGCGGCGCTGATGACGGAGGTGCCGCTGGGTAAGACCTTCAATATGATGTTTACCTTCGGCATCGATGGTAAGAGCGCGGCTGACGTGCGCAGGCGCGACATGCGTTCCCAGTTTCGAGCGGTGAGCCCGGATATGCAAAAGGTCTTCGGCTTCCGGATGCTGAAAGGACGGTTTTTCAACCAGGGCGATACGGCGACCACGCAACCAGTGGTGGTGGTGAATCGGGCTTTTGCGAAGGAGTATGAAGGTGAGGACGCTGATCCGGCAAAGATATTGGGGCAGAGCTTGCTGAGCTATGACAAGAATCGACGGTCGGCGGTGATTGGTGTGCTTGACGATGAGCATCAGGTATCCGTAGCTGAGCAGTCGCAGCCGGAGATCGAGATCTGCCTGCCGCAGATCCCGCCGGATCCGAATAGCATGTTCTACAAGAACGCGGAAAATATGGCGATGGATCTCGCGGTGCGCACACAGCGCGATCCTGCTTCGATCGTGCCCGAACTGCGCGCCATCATGCGTGCCGCGAGCCCAGAGCTGATGAGCAGCAGCTTTACCACCATGGACCAGGTGGTCGAAGACTCCTATGGCAGCCAGCAGCTGGCGGCTCGGCTGCTGGAGATTTTTGGCGGAGCGGCCTTGCTGCTCTGTGTCTCCGGCATCTATGGATTGCTGGCTTACCTGGTGACCCAGCGTACCCGCGAGCTAGGGGTGCGGATCGCCTTAGGAGCGCAGCGCAGCCAGGTGATCTGGCTGGTCATGCGACAGGCGGTCTGGATGCTACTTACCGGAGGGGCCGTGGGCTTGATGCTGGCTTATCTATCCAGCCTGGTGCTGCGCACATTCCTCTACGGAGTCAGGCCTCACGATCCATGGACGATGGGGACGGTCACGTTACTCCTTTTGAGTAGTGGGCTGGCCGCCGCCTACTTCCCAGCCCGCAGGGCGGCCCGGGTAGACCCGATGCGTGCCCTGCGGACCGAGTGAGTCATCGAAGAATCACTGAGGCTCAGCGTAAACGCTTTTAACGAAGCCGGCAGCGTTGGTGTTGGGCCAGTCGGGATGTTGCGTCTTGAGCTCGGCGCTGATCTGCTTCCCGGCATCGTCGGCGGAAATGCCCTGCCCCTTAAGCGCCAGGGCACGCGTGCGGATCTCCGAGATCAGGCTTCGTTCGGCCCCCACCAGCGAACCATCACCGGGATCGCTGTGATCGGGCAGCACATGGGCGGCGTTCAGGGCTTCCACCTTGTCCAGCACCGCCAGCCAGGTCGCGGGCGTGCCGCCGTCGCCAAAGATATTCGGCATGGTCTTGTTCTGCACCACGTCGCCCGAGACCAGGGTGCGGTCCGGCTCGACAAAGGTGAGTTCGTCGCCTTTGGTGTGGGCTCCGCCGAACCACAGCAGCCGCGCGGTGACACCGCCGCCAGGTCTACGGTCGCTTCCTGGTTGAACGTCACATCGGGCGGACGCAACACGACCCCGGCGAGCAGCTCCTTATTCTGAGCCGACCGGCTGCTGAACATGTCGATCATCTCCTGCCCATGCTTCTCCATTTCCTGCTGCTGCACCGCGTTACGGATGAGGATGGTGCCGTGAGGGAAACCAGGCTCGCCCCCCGCGTGCTCGGGATGGAAATGCGTGGTGGTGAGAAAGAGCTTGGTGTTATTGGGCGCAAGCTTGGCCACGATGCCGGCGACGGTGGCTCCATTTTTCGTACCCATCCCGGTATCCACCACCAGGGTAGCGCGGCTACCGACCACGATAGCGATGTTGGGGAAGCCCATGATCGCCCACACGTGATCGGAAATCTTGACCGTGTCTTCACCAACCATCGTATGGTTCTGAGCTAATCCGTGGCCGGTAAGGAATGCAGTCAACGTCAATATTATGGAAAGTGATTTCATGGTGTCCTCATCCGATGCCGTGCTCAACCATGACCAATATATCCTCATCACTCCCTGACCAGCACTGTTCGACGGTTGGCTGTCCCTTTGTCCACCGCTTTCCCGGTTTGCCACCAAGCCTTGCCCCCTGGACAGGTGAGCAAGCGAGAGATTTTTCGCGCCACCAACTCTGAGCGCGTAGGCGCGGCACTCAACCTCGGCCCGCTCTCACATGCGTAAGCGGTCGCCCTGCATGGGCATTCGTCAGCTCGCCCCCATCAATCGCAAGTTGCCCGTTGACGAGCAGGTAAATCACCCCGGTTGCCAGAAGCTTGGGTTGTTCATAGGTCGACCGCGCGCGGATGGTTTTGGGATCGAATACCACCACATCGGCAAAATACCCGGCTTTCAAGAGACCGCGGTCTTTCAGGCCCAGCGTCTCTGCCGGAAGCGAAGTGCTGGAGCGGATCGCGAAAGGCAGCGTGATGACCTGTTCGTCAAAAACATATTTGCGCAGTTTTTCTGGAAATGTTCCATATTTCCGCGGGTGGCCAGGACTGCCGTCCGAGCAGGTCATCACCCAGTCCTGACGCATAAAATTTTTGATGTCGGCCTGCTGCATATTAAAGGAAGCAACATCCGCGCCGCCTTTTTGAATGATGACGAACGCTGCTTCAATCGGTGAGACACCGCGTTCCTGCGCGATCCTGGCCAGAGTCTTGCCAACAAACTCTTTATCCGGCGACGCAGTCAGAAGCAAAGACTGGGGGCCGCCGCGACGGTCGAGATTCTTCTGCATCTCCGCCATCAGGCGTGGCCTCACCGCTGGATCGCTAATCCGCTGCAACAATGCAGCCGCGCCCCCAACCTCCGCCCACCGTGGTATCAACGCAGCTTCGACGCTGGTTCCCGACGCATCGTAGGGATATTGACTTGCCGTGACCCGCACGCCGGCGGCCCTGGCCTCGTCGACCAACGCGATCACTTGCGGGCTCTGCCCCCACACATCCCGTCCCAGAGCCTTGATGTGAGAAATCATGACGGGAATGTCGGCTTCCCTGCCGATCCTGATCGTTTCGCGCACCGAAGCCAGCAGTCCGATGTTATAGGTGCTCTCGTCCCGCATATGGGTGTCGTAAATGCCTCCGGCCGCGGCCGCCACCTTGGCCAGGGAAATCACTTCCTCGGTGCTGGAATAGCTGCCCGGCGCATAATACAGGCCGGTGGACATGCCGATTGCCCCCTCCTTCATCCCCCGATCCACCAGCGCCTTCATCGAATCCATTTGCTCAAGGGTGGGCTTTGCATCCGACATACCCATGACGGCGCTGCGCACGGAGCCCTGGCCGATAAACAAGGCGGCGTTGGTGCCGATGCCTTGCTGGGCCCACGTGTGCAGCGCATCGGCGATTTTTAGCGGACTGCTTCCGTCGTTGCCGGTCGCTACCGTCGTCACGCCCTGCATCAGATACGCATCGTTGCGACTGGTAGCCGGATTGGAGAGGTCTTCAAAGGTATGCGTATGGGGATCGATAAATCCCGGCGCCACCATCAGACCGTGGGCATCAATGACGCGTCGCGCCTTTTGCGTCAAATTCTTTCCCATAAGAACCACTCTATCCCCGCGAATCCCAATATCCACCTGTTGAGCCGGGGAGCCGGAGCCATCAAAAACAGAGCCGTTGCGAATCACGAGATCGAGGCTCTGTGCCCACGAGGGGCTGGCCAGATAAAGAATGAGTAGTGCAGACAGGATCCTGGGAATCACCACCGCCTCCAAAAAACGTGCAATTGGGAATATTAAGAAAGAGTACCTTGACGGGAAGCGGGATTAATATCACAATGTAATTCTAATCATGCTTGGCGAATTCGAGTACCTGATGATCACCGCGGCGGCCGGACTTGGAGACAAGGCCTATGGAGCTGCCATTCGGGAAGCGATTGAGCAAACCACCGGGCGCAAGTGTTCCATCGGTGCGCTCTACACGACGATTGAGCGGCTGGAAAAGAAAGGCCTGCTCACCACCTGGATGGGCGAGGCCACGCCGGAACGAGGCGGCCGCGCCAAACGCATGGTTCGCGTAACCCCTAAAGGCGTGAAGGCGGCGAAGGACTTTTACGATGTAGTGGTTCGGGTAAGCCGCGGCGCGTCCTGGGTAGCGAACCGGACTGGGAGCGCCTCATGACAACTATCGGCTGGTCTTTGGTGGAGGTCACTGCGCGGCTGCTGCAACCTGGCGAACGCGAGGCCGTGCTGGGTGATTTGCTGGAAGCCGGCGAGAGCGGCCTGCCGGGGGTACTGGATGTCTTTGGTCTGGCGATCCGGCGGCAGCTTGGGCTTTGGAAGGATTGGCGGCCGTGGCTCGCGTCGTTCGGTATGGCATTGCCAGGCAGCCTGCTCCTGATGGGATTCTCCGTTTCCGTCAGCCAGACCTATCAGCGGCTCATCCACCCAACCATCTTCAAGGCGACCGGGCTGACGGTGGGTCCAGGTTTCACCTTGTTCTTGTGCAATGTTCTCCTCCTGATCGGCTGGTCCTGGACCGGTGGATTTGTCATGGGATCGATCTCGCGGCGAACCGTGCGGGTAAGCGCCATCCTATCTTTTCTGCCCTGCGTCTTTTGCCTGGCCAGGTTCCGCGTGGAGTCGCTGTCGCGGTTTTGCCTGCTTCTCTTTTTGCTCCCTGCGATCTGGGGAGTATGCCGCGGCCTGCAAATTGCCCAGATCAAACTGAGATCGGCACTTATCCTGGCGGCGGTCGTCACTCTGCTCACGATTCCCACCTGGACTGGCAGCGGCTCGTGGATTCCCAATTGGGCTTTGAGCTGGCCGGCATGGTACCTGGTGGCGATGGCGTGGAGGAGCGAGACCAGGAAGGAGCGGGAGAGATGGCGGACGAACTAACCTTATCCGTGAACGGAGCGCAGCATTCCGTATCTGCCCTACCAGACACTCCCCTGCTCTACGTGCTGCGCAATGAATTGAAATTGTCGGGTCCGCGTATGGGCTGCGGGATGGCGCAGTGTGGCGCATGCGCAGTCCTGGTGGATGGACAAGAGGTCCGCTCTTGTATCGCACCGCTTTCCTCCGCCGTCGGTAAGCAGGTAACGACGATCGAGGGGCTGCCTCACGTGTGGGCCAGGAAGAAGGGCCTGAGCGAAGCCGATGCAGGGTTACATCCGGTGCAACAGGCATGGATTGATGAGCAAGTGCCGCAGTGCGGCTACTGCCAGAGTGGAATGATGATCGCCGCCGTGGAGCTGTTGGACAAGAATCCAAATCCTACCGTGGTGCAGATCAAGGACGCCTTTACCAATAAGCCTCCTTCCCCGCACCTCTGCCGCTGCGGAACGTACGCGGCCATCATCGAAGCCGTGCAGCTGGCTGCCAAAACCATAAGCGCCTAGTAGGTTGCGAAAAAGTTTTGTGCCGTTTGATCAACGCACCTTGTCGAGCTGTGCCAGCCCCGGACTTTAGTCCGGGGGGAGCGAGTTTTCAACCCGCGTAAACGAGCCTGCATATAACTTCAGGTAAGCCCTGGTGGCGGGCGTCCAAGTCCCCGGGTTGCTAGAAAGTGAGCACCATGCTGACGAAGACCAATCACTCATTCGACCGCAGCATCACGCCGAAGCTTACACGACGCGGCTTCTTCAAGATGGGCGGCGCTCTCATGGTGTCGTTCACCTTTCCCGGGCTCTCCGCCATCGGCGCGGAAGTACAGCCCGGAACCAGCCACCTGGCGTCGTGGCTTGAGATCAGGCAGGACAATACCATTCTTGTGCGCACCGGCCGGACCGAAATCGGTACCGGCATGAGCGCGTTTTATGCGCAGGTAATCGCCGAAGAACTGAGCGTCCAACCAGAATCCATCACGCTCCTCATGGGCGACACAGATAAAACGCCGGATGGTGGGTACTCCGCGGGCTTCCGTGTTGGAGCAGCTAACCTCCGCAAAGTTGGAGCCTATACCTACCAGGCGCTGCTAGGTCTTGCAGCAGACCGACTCCGTGTTCCCGTCTCTTCTCTTACGGTCACAGATGGCATCGTCTCCGGCGGCGGAAAGAGTATCCGCTATGGAGAACTCGTTCAAGATCAGCAGCTCGATCTGAAGATCCCGGTATCAGGCGCGCCGGCAAAGGTGGACCCCGCGGAGTGGAATGGCCTGGCGGGATTGGACGGTCTGACCGTGCTGGGAGACCCGCCAGTGAAGCCGGTGAGCCAATACAAAGTCGTCGGCAAATCTCACCCCATGCCGGGCACTCCCGGCAAAGTCACGGGTAAGACGCAATGGAGCTGCGATGTCACTTTGCCCGGGATGCTTCATGCGCGCATGGTGCGCCCCGCAACGCTCGGTTCGACATTAATCTCCGTTGGTGCGCTGGACAAGACACGCTTCCCCAACGCGCAGGTGATCACCAGACAGAATCTGGTCGCAGTGCTCTCTCCCAATGAATGGGAGGCGGTGAGCGCTGCTCGATCGGTCGCTTCCGGTACCAAGTGGACCGAATGGTCTGGTCTCCCGGATAGCGAGCATCTGACCCAGGCCCTGCGCGACTACAAGTGGGGTGCGCCTTCGGAAAGCAACGGGAAGGCAGCCGACGTCCATGCGGCTCTGGCGAAGGCATCGAAAACTGTTTCGGCAACTTATGAACAGCCTTACATGAAACATGCTCCCATCGGTCCCTTCGTCGCGGTGGCGGACGTGCGCAGCTGATGGCACAGCCACCGTGTGGACTCATTCGGCAAACTCGCAAGGATTGCGCGCGCAGATTGCAAATACGCTGGGCACACCGATCGAGAAAGTAGTCGTACGCTGGCTGGAACACGCCGGCCAATTTGGGCGCACCACCTTTGGAGGCGACGGCGCTGAAGGCGATGCCGCCATCCTGTCGCAATTGAGCGGCAAGCCTGTGCGTGTGCAGTGGACGTTACAGGATGACCTGGCGTGGTCAGCATCCTCACCCGGTTGGGTGGAGGATATAACCTGCGGTCTCGACGACCATGGCTGCGTGACCGCCCTGCGCAGCACCTTCTACTCTGCTCAATCGAATGACGCACGGATTGTCGGCGCTATTCTCGCCGGCATGCCTTGCAGCCAGCCCAAGCCGGGTTATTGGATTGCTACCGTGTGGCCATACGACAAGATTCAAAACCGGCGGGAAGAAGTATATGGGATGCCGAACCTGGGGGCGGATTCGCCCACAGCCGGATTGCGCGGGCTGATCATGCGCACCCCCGGACAGCGCCAGCAAAACTTCGCGCTCGAGTCATTGATGAACGAGGCAGCATCCTGCGCCGCAATCGATCCCATTCAGTTCCGGCTGCTGCACACCACTGACCAGCGGCTCATCGACATCATCCATGCTACGGCCAAGGCAGCCGCATGGGAGCCGCGTCCTTCGCCACACCCCAGCGCACGCCGCACCGGAAGTGCGCCCGTCGCCGGCCGCGGAGTAGGGATCATGATCCGCGAGAATTCTTACTGGGTGGGGCTCGCCGAAGTAACGGTGACGCCGGATACAGGCGTGGTGCAAGTGACGAAGTTCACCATCGGCGCCGACTGCGGAAAGATCATCAACCCTCGGCAACTGGAACGTTGCATGAAGAGCGGCGTTGTCATGGGTATCAGCGAAGCGCTCAAAGAGGAGGTCACCTTCGACAAGGGAAAAATAACCAGCACCAGCTGGAGCCGCTACAAGATTCTGACCATGGCAGAGACACCCGAGATCAAAGTAGTGCAGATTTCACGCGATGACAAAGGCTTCGGCGGCGGCTCGGAAGGCGCCAACGCCGTGTGTACGCCCGCCGTCGCAGCTGCTTTCTTCGATGCCACCGGCGTTCACCCGCGCAGAATCCCGCTGACCCCAGCCTATGTGATGACCCTGCTTAAAAGCTGAATGATTGGCATTACTCCGCCAACTGGAAGATGCGAATCTGAACCAGCTTGCTGATGGTCAGGTCGTTAAGCCCCTTGGCCTGCATGCGATGGATAAAATCCGGCGTGATCT
Organism: uncultured Acidobacteriaceae bacterium; assembly: GCA_963785315.1. Classification (GTDB taxonomy): domain Bacteria; phylum Acidobacteriota; class Terriglobia; order Terriglobales; family Acidobacteriaceae; genus PALSA-350. The sequence continues at coordinate 363,943 of CAWAUX010000010.1, forward strand.
TAAAAATACGCATCTGGATCAACTCATCGAGCGTTGGCTGGTAGCCCAGGGCGCGAACCTGTTTCACTTCTTCCGGATCGACGTGTTGCACTCGCAAGGCAATCAACTTGCCCGCATCTGGAGTCGGGTAACCGAGCGCAGTCAGGCTACGAATATAGTCCGTATCTACATGGAAGATACGCAGCGCGATCAGGTTCCCAGAATCAAGACCGCTCACACCCGCCGCCTGCATCGACTGAATCCAGGCAGTCGCAATGCGAAACAAGGTGTACGCCTGCAGCTTTTGCGATTCCAGATCGTGAAATCCCATCTGCAGCATACGGTGAACAAACTCCGGATCGGGTACGAACGTAAAGGTACCGCTCATCCTGCCGTCATGTACCGCCCCGGAGCAGGTGATTGTGCCTGCCTCAGCACGAATCGCCGCATCCACATGCGCACCTTCGCGCCGCAGATCCGCTAGCGCGAAGCCGGAGAACGCACTGAGTGGCTCTTGAGTCTGCGTGGAGCCGCCGCTCCGCTCCAGTCGAAGATCCGCCTCAGCTTCGTTCGCAGTGGCAGTGATGCTGCACGATCCCGTGAGCGTTCGAAGCTGCTCCTCCGCGTGCAGAAGTAAGCAGGCGGATGCAAACAGGAAGGCCGAAAGAATAACCCAGCCGTCTTTTTTCATTTCGCCTCTTTGTCCGTATCCCCCAGCAGGCCAGAGATGCGCAGTTGCACCAGTTTCTCGATCGAGAGCGAACTAAAGCCATGACGCTTCGCGGCGGCGATAAATGCATCGTCAATATGGAAGATGCGAAGCTGAACCAGCTCATCGACCGTAGCGTTCGGATACTGCTGTTTCACCGTCTTTGCGTATTCGGGAGTCACACCTTGGGCCCGGAGTGCCACGAGCTTTTGTGGCGGAATGGAATCGAAGCCGGCAGCTTTCATCGCGCTGACAAACTCAGGCGTAACGTGGAAAATGCGATAAGAAACCAGATCGCTGATCTTGCCTGGTTGCAGTCCCGCGGCGCGCAGCCCGGATACGTACTCAGGAGTAACGCCCTGCACCTTCATCGCAATCAGCTCATCCGCGGAAGGTTTACCGAAGCCCACCGTTCCCATCGCCTGCGCATATTCCGGAGTAATGCCCTGCACCTTCATGGCGACATACTTATCTATATCCACGTCATAGCCGGCAGCGCGCATGCCATCGATATAGTCACCCTTGTGTGCGGAGACATCACCAGCCGGGGCCTGATCCGCATTCCCTTCGCCTGAACCTTCTCCAGCGCCAGATCCCACCCCTGCTCCAGCGCCGGATCCCGAACCTTGGGCAACCGCAGTTGCCACTGCGGCTGGGAGTGGCGCAGTCTGGGGCATCGGCGTTGCACCAGAACTCTCAGGTACCTCCTGCGATACAGCAGGGGCGGGAACATTCACGGTTGCCGCGGCGGGAGGAAGCGCTGGTGGCCCAGAGACCGCAGGTGTCTCGTTTTGCGTCCGCATAGTCGCCCGCAATCCTGCGAAGAGCTGAGGCACGGGCAGCAGCACCAGCAGGAACACGGCACAGAGTGCAGCCAGCGGTACGGGAACGAGCTCACGCGGGCTCTTAACATCATTCGTTTCGCCGAGAATGTGGGCGATCCGTGCGCGCAGACCAGACCATCGTCTGTGGCCATCCAGAGCCATAGCCAGATTTAGCTGCTGCCTGCGCCGCTCTTCAAGGCGCAGCAACGCAGTCGCATACACCAAGGGATCAGCGCACGATTGGACGGCTACATCGTCGCAGCAAAGCTCGCGTTGCTCGCGCACCCTGCCTCCCAGCCACCATACCGCTGGATGAAAGAAGAGTAGGGTTTCGACCATCGTCTGAATCAGGTTCCAAAGGTAATCGGCACGACGCACATGACCCAGCTCATGCGCCAGCACGGCCTCCAACTGCTCCGGACTCAAAGCCATCAGCGCAGCCGCAGGCAATAGGATCAACGACCGCGCGATTCCTATCGCGAGTGGTCCTTGAATATGTTCGGCGATACGAAGACTGACCTGCCCGGTAATCCCAAGCCGTTCGCACAACCGGAGAAAATTCGCATACACGGCTTCGGGAGCCTCCACCAGCGCGCTCCGGCGCAACCGCTGAATCAGCCGCCACCCGCCGATTGTCCGCATCGAAAGACAGGCCACACCCAGCAACCACGCAACGTCGAGCCAGGGTAGCAATCGGGAGACAGGCAACGGCGCCGGCTGGGCTATCTTCCACCCTGCCAACGGTGCAAGATCACTAGAGATGCTCGATCCGATCGTCTTCCATGTGGGAGACGAAAAGGTAATCGGCGAGGCTGACACCCCGGATCCGCCCTGCGTCTCCTCATAAGCAAACGTTGCCAATGCACTCACCAGCATCAGCAGCATGGTCCCCAGCGCCAAAACATAGCGGGTCTGACTACGCGCCTTTGACAGCACAGCATCGGCAACCCAATAGACGAGCACGATCGCTGCCGCCTGCCAGCAGAAATGCAGTAGCGTCCATCCAAGAGACTCCAAATGTTGATTCATTGTTTCTCCCGCTTGCGGTCGATTAGCTTCCGAATTTCCTTCAATTCATCGCTGGTTGCCGGCTCCATGGTCAACGCATGCATGGCAAGCTGAGCGGCAGAGCCCGAAAACAACCGCTCGCTTAAATCTCTTAAGAGCTGGCTCTGCGTCTCTTCCTGGCTTGCCGTGGCGCGATACAGATGGGCCCTACCAACCTCCGTGCGCTGCACCAGCCCCTTCTCAGTCATGATCTGCAGCAACTTCAATACGGTGGTGTACCCCAGCGCCCGTTCCTGGCTTACCGAGTCGTGAAGCTCGCGAACGGTGGCCGAACCCTTGACCCACAACACCCGAAGCAGCTCCAGTTCCCCCTCGGTCGGCTTGGGCAAATTGCTTTGCTGAATCTTCATGGACGAACCATATACGAAGCCCTTCGTAATTGTCAACGAAGACCTTCGTAGATAGGTGTCCCGGGGCTGCCCCTGGTTCCCTCACCAAGGACGGGTGCCCCATATCTGCCCGGTTTTGGCAGATGTGGGATTCCACTGATGTGACCGCTAAGCGCATCGGGTGAATCGAGAGGCAGAGGGAAAGGGCAGTGGGATCCCACATCTCGCGAAAAACGAGCGAGATGTGGGGCCCACCCGTCCTTTGTTAGGGAACCAGGGACCCAGCTCGTGCGATCTCTCCGGCTACAATGCTCTCATCTTCTACGGAGCATTGGATTTCACTCGAAATGACACCCACCCGAATCGTTCTCGCCTGTCTTCTAGCATTTGCTTCTTCGTCCCCGGTGCTTCATGCCGATAGCTGCACCGCAATCAAGGATGTGAAGCTTCCGGATACAACCATTGACACGGCGGAACGAGTTACTTCCGGCGATGTGGAGGGGCCCGGAATCGACCCTCCTCTGCATAGCCTGCCGCCCTTCTGCCGCGTCACTGGGGTGCTTCGGCCCACGGCAGATTCCGAAATCCGCTTCGAAGTCTGGCTGCCGGAAAAGGATTGGAACAGCCGCTTTCTCGGAGTCGGCAACGGCGGGTTCGCCGGTTCCATTGGATATCGACAACTGGCCGGCAATCTAAGCCGCGGCTTCGCGACGGCGGGATCCGATGCCGGTCATCAAGCGGACGGCGAGGATGCGAGCTGGGCCTTTGGCCATCCGGAGAAGATCAACGACTTCGGTTGGCGCGCCGTTCACCTAACGGCAGAACGCGCCAAAGATGTAGTCAAGGCGTACTACGGCAAGACTGCCGCCAAGGCCTATTTCGATTCCTGTTCCGATGGGGGGCGTGAGGCGCTGATGGAAGCGCAGCGTTTTCCGGAAGACTACGACGGAATCCTGGCGGGCGCGCCGGCCAACAACTGGACCCGCATGTTGTCTTCGGGAGTAGATGTTACCCAGGCAATCACCGTCAACCCGCGGGCCTACATTTCCAGCATGAAATTGCCTGCCATCGAGCGCGCTGCCCTGGAGGCGTGCGATGCATTGGACGGAGTGAAGGACGGCATCATCAGCAATCCGGCGAAATGCCACTTTGATCCGGCGGTCCTGTTATGCAAAGCCGGGGACTCACTGGATTGCCTTACTCAACCGCAGGTGAACTCGCTCAAGAAGCTCTATGCGGGCGGTGTCGATGGACGTGGACGATCCATCTTCCCGGGCTATTCGATGGGGGATGAATCAGGCGCCTGGCGCAACTGGATTCTGGGAGAAGGTCCCGGAGCGGGCTCTGGCGTCCAGTATGCGCAGAACTACTTTCGCTACATGGTGACCGGCAACACAAAATGGAACATATTGACGGCCGATGTGGATGCGTCGCTCGTCGCTGCCGGCAAAGAAACCGCGTCCGCTCTGGACTCCACCAATCCGGATCTGAGCCCGTTTTCGGCGCGTGGCGGCAAACTGATCATGTACCACGGCTGGAATGATCCTGCTATCTCGCCCTGGAACAGCATCGCATACTACCAGAGCGTTCAGAAGACAATCGGCGCGGAGAAAACAGAGTCGTTCATGCGCCTTTACATGGCGCCCGGCATGGAGCATTGCGCCAGTGGCCCGGGCCCATCCGCCTTTGGCCAGTTGGGAATCCCTACCAGCAAAGGTCCCAAGTATGGAGTGTTTGATGCTTTGGTCGATTGGGTAGAGAAAGGTGTTCCGGCGGGAGATGTGATTGCCACCAAATACACGCCGGATAACAAGGTGATGATGACCCGCCCCTTATGCCCTTATCCGTCGATCGCGAAGTACAAGGGCTCCGGCGATACCAACGATGCGGCTAACTTTGTCTGCAGCAAAGATAGCGAATGAAGAATCTGCAACCGCTGATTGTCCGGGCTAAAGAGTCTGCGTGAGAGCCTCTCAAGAGTTTCGCGAAGTTGCTGGAGTTGGGTCAGGCCAGGTGTCCTTTTTCAGCAACCCGCTAAACCTCTGTGAACGTCTCGGCCCGGCTCTCGCACGTGCCTGAGAATGCCTGTTCTATCCGGTCCGCGGCCACTTCCAATCCATGGGTTTCTCCTATGACCTTTTGGAAGTAACGGGCTCGTTCGCGGTAACTTGGATCGTTCAGTGTTTTTTTAATCGCTCCTAGCAGCCGTTCCGCGGTGAGACTCGCAATCTCCAAAGATTCCCCTACTCCGTGGTATTCGACCCTGGCAGCAACGCCGGGCTGCTCATAACCGATCGGAAGAGCGACCATGGGTACTCCCTGGGCCAACGATTCCAGTACCGTGTTGAGTCCGGCGTGGGTAATACAAAGTGCGGCATACTTCAACAGTTCCAGTTGAGGGGCTGTGCGGACGATGATCGCATTCGACGGAGTTGGCCCCAGTTCATCGGGATGGACGGACAGCCCCACGGAGAGAACAAGCTGAACCTCCGGAAGCTTCGCCGCCGCCTCAAGTATCGCCCTGTAGGCGTGTTCCAGGCCGTTCACCAGGGTTCCTAACGAGGCGTAGACCAGGGGCTTGCCGTCTAACCTTTCCCACGGAAAAGCTACCGGTTCGCGGCCTCCCCCATCGTGAAACGGCCCAGCATAGTGAAATTGGGCTGGCCATGAAACCCCTGGAAAATCGAATTCCTTCGGAGCCTGCGTGATAACAGCCAGCTTGGAAAGCGTTGATCCTGGCTCCTGCCAATTGATACGGAGACCGGCTTTGTCGGCATAGGGCATCGCCTCCGCCAATACCGGCATGAGTGCCGCACCAATCTGCTGCACTCCGGCGGCATTTCTGGCCCTCGCTTCCGGGGTGGTCTGGTGTCGCCAGTTGAAGAGAGCTGCCGGCGTCGATCCAGAAAAATCAAAGTGTAGAGCGCAGCAGACATGGATATATGGCATGTTTATGCTCATGGGAACTAACTCAAGAAAAAAGTGGATGTGATCCACTATCAGCGCCTCTACACCAGTCTCCTCCAACGTTTGCGGAAGATGTTTTAAGGCCGCTCGGGTGAGAGGCGCGAATATGTTCTGGCACGTATATTGCACGACAGCCAATCCGTGCATCTTCGCCACAGGTGCGAAGGTTTTGGCCAGCGATCCCGCTGGAAATTCTTCTTGGCAATACGGAACGAAGGCCAAACCGGCAGCCCGAACGATAGGTTCACTATCCAGAACACCGATGAATACTACTTCGTGTCCACGTGATTGTAGTTTGCGTGCAAGCGCCGTCATCGGATGAAGATGCCCTGACGCGGGAAACGTGACAAAACCAATTTTCACAAGCACCTCTTTTCTTTTTCCGCCGGTTGAGAACAGAGCCGATGCGGAGGCCACGGCTCTGTGTGTGAACCAGCTCTACGTAACTTAGATCTGAAAGGAGGTGGTGGTCTTTTTGAAAAGGACGGTTTTTGCAGGAAATGACTACTCATCGTCGCGCAAAGGAGAAGCTCACTCCACGGTCAGCAGATCGGGAAGCATTTTGAGTACACGTTCGAATGCGGAGTTGTCCCCCAGCACTCGCGTCACCACCAGTGAGCCCTCAAAGCGAACAATGGCCTCTTCGGCACGTGCGCGTGCCATCGCAGGCGGCAAGCCGCTCTCTCTTGCGACGCCGGAGAAAGCGTTGAGCCATGCCTGCATTGCTCCCTTGAGCCCGGCCTTCAATTCATCCGACCCGCCTGGGATCGAAAGAACGTCGGTGATACAGGACTTCGTTCCATTCTGGTAGAACTCTCTTAACCGCTCAGCGACCAACGCAACCCGCTTACGTGTCGAGCCTCCGGCCGCTAGAGGCTCGAAGACGTTCTTCTGGAACCAGGTGACTACTTCGCTGGCTACCGCCATAACGATCTCGTCTTTCCCGCCGGGATAACGGTAATACAGGCTAGCCTTTTCAAGCCCTGTCGCAACCGCGAGGTGCTTGAGGCTTACTCCTTCGAAGCCATAGGTCCGAAAGAGGTCAAGTGCCTTTGCCAGAAATTCTTCGTCACTGATTGTGCGGTGCGCCATAGTCTTATCTATATAGATACCGAACCTTCGGTAGGGATTCCAATAAATAATTTATTTTCTCTGCAACTTTACCGAACGGTCGGTATCTACTACTCCAGAAGTACAGAGTTCAGCCGCCGCAACGGCCCCACAGGAGAACATATATGACGCGTTTACAAGTTGTTGATCCGTCCACAGCCACTGGCAAAGCCAAGGGTCTGCTCGATGCCGTCAAGGAAAAGCTGGGCCTCGTGCCCAATATGACGAGGGTGATGGCTACCTCCCCGGAAGTTCTCGAAGCCTATACCGGGTTCAGTGGCGCACTAGCTGCAGGTCAGCTGGACCCGAAGATTCGCGAGCAGATTGCCCTGGTGACAGCCCAGCAGAATCATTGCGATTACTGCCTCTCTGCGCATACGGCAATCGGCAAAATGGTAGGTCTTAGGCCGGAGCAGATCCTGGAAAGCCGGGAAGGCCAAGGCAATAGCGAAAGGGCCACCGCCGCGCTCACATTTGCCAAGCGTATCCTCGACACCAAGGGGCATGTGAGTGAGCCGGACCTCTCGGCGCTTCGTGCAGCCGATTTCTCCGATGGCGAGATCGCCGAGATCATCGCCCACGTCGCCCTGAACGTGTTCACCAACTACTTCAACGTCGCGGCCGAAGTCGATATCGACTTCCCCAAGGTCTCCTACGCGACAATCGCCTGAAAAGCGAGAGATAAGCCGCAGGAGCCCACTCGCTCGGGGGGCTCCTGCTACCGCGGGAATATGGGCCGGCGTGAAGTGTTATAGCTCACGGTGTAGGCGTGTGGTGTTTGTACTGCGAAAGGATGGGGAAATGAAACCATTACTCGATCACCAGAGTCCTGAGTTCGGCGCGTTCCTGCGCGGACCATCACGGCGTGGCATCTCCAGTTTGGGACTCGGATGGAAAGGCGTCCTGATTGAAGAACACGGTACAGAGCCCGGCGAATATCCCCAGACTATTTCGCATCACCATATCGTCTGCATGTCGCGTGGTCCTCGAACTACCGGCGAGTATGCGAATGAGAAGGGCGTGTATGTTCCCTACACGAAATATACGGGTCGTTTCACCTTCATGCCTGCCGGCGTGATTCCAGCTGTTCGTCCGCACAGCCGGCACGACTTTATTCTGTGCGGGATCGATCCGGTATTTGTAAGTGATGTGGAAGATGAAATGGATCAGATGCCCCAAGAAAAGCCTCGCTTTCAGATCGAAATTGAGGACGACAACCTTTATCATCTCGTAAAGCTCCTTTCCGCGGAAGCCGCTCAGGGAGGGCCCTTAGGAAGGTTATATGCGGATCATCTGGCGCATGCGCTGGTATTGAAATTCCTTTTGGCGACGAGAAGAGAAAAGCCGAATAACAGGTATGCCGCGTCGCCACTTCCACGGCGCCTTCTTCAACGGGTGATCGAACGCATGAACGATCTCGACCTTGACTTGCAATCCCTCGCCAATGAAAGTGGATATAGCCGCACTCATTTTGTGCGCATGTTTCATGCTGCGACGGGCCGCACACCGCACCGCTATGTCTTGCAACTCCGGCTAACGCGTGCCCAGGATCTAATACGAGAGCGACGCACTTCGCTGACTGACGTCGCTGCTTTATGCGGCTTTTCGAGCCAGTCGCACATGTCCACCGTGTTTCGTCAAACGCTAGGTATGACGCCCTCGGAGTATCGCCGCGCTCTATGAACTGTGCGGCACGGCTAAAGAGGATGCGGAAAAACTCGCTGTCGGATACACCCGCATTTAGTCGACCTGTGCCCAACGGGACTACCTCGCCGGAGCGAACATTGGCCCCGGTGAGAACGCCTCGAGCTGCCCAATCAGCTACTGCGCTTACTTCAAGTCACCGCTCTCAAGGGCACGACTTTACATCTTGCGAAAAAAGTGGCGCCTCGAAGGGAATCGTCCTCCCATCTAAATCCACTGAGGGGACAGCCGGGCCGTAAACGGCAACCTCATAAAGACATTTCCCTACTTCCAATATTGCGCAACGTCCGGATAGGCGCGAATAATCAATAAAGGATTGGCAGAGAGGAAAACGATGTCCCATCATTTCGATACCAAACTTGCTAAAGAGGATCCAAGCCTCAACGTGTGTGATCTCTATCTGTTTCAGGGCGCTCCTGACACAACGGTTATGGCGATGACCGTCAATCCGGATGTTGTCCTCTCTGCACCGGATACTCTTCACATTGAGGGTTTGTATGCCTTCCGCCTGGACCTGACTGGTGATGCTCGCGAAGACGTTGTCTTCAAGTTCAGGTTCAGCGAACCGAGACATGTGGACGAGCACGTCCATGTTCAGAAGTTTCAGGTCCGTCGAGCCACTGGCGAGGCTATCGGCGGGGACAGGGGCGAGCTTCTGATAGAAGGCGATACGGGCAAAGTCCATAGCAAGTCTGGTATTCGCGCCTTCGTCGGAATCGCTCCCGATATGTTCGCCGCCGACGCTGTCGCAATGCGTGATCTTCAGAATGCCTTCTACAACGAACACAGGTATGACGGCGATGCGTTCCTCCGCCATCGTCAGAACTTCTTCGAGAATCGCAATATCACTGCGATCGTCCTCGAAGTCCCAAACCATCTGATCGGCAAGGGAACAGTCCACGCCTGGGCCACCGTGTCACTGTACGGCCATGCTCCCGAGATGCAGGTATCACGTTGGGGCCTTCCGTTGATCACGCACCTCTTTCTCAACGATCCCGGCAGCCAGGAGGTGAAGGAGACCTTCAACAGATCGGCGCCATCGGATGACATCGCTTTATTCTCGGGATACATCGCAGACTACACCCAGAAGATGGTTACCTATGCGGGATCTGTCACAGACCCGGAAGCATACGGAAGGCAAATGGTGTCTCGACTATGCCCGGACACCCTGCCCTACGAACTAGGAACGATAGCTGCATTTGATCCCGCGAGGTTCAATGGGAGGCCACTGGGTGACGATGTGATGGATGTGATGCTTACCTTGGCGTCAAACAGGCCCATCCAGGACGGCGCTGCCCCTGATCGCAATCGGATCCGTACCGAATTCCCCTATTTTGGTGAGCCCTACTCGAAGGAAGAACAGAAGGATGTCGTACCATGGCACCCACGTCGTAGTCATTGAGATTCCGGTTTTCGGTTGGATTATAGAAAGCGGGGGATATGTCTACGGCAACAATCATCGGCTCAGGACCGAACGGACTTTCAGCCGCAATTGTCCTTGCAGCCTCGGGCATAAGGACGACCGTACTCGAACGTAATGGGCGGATTGGTGGTGGCTGTTCAACCGCCGAAATCACACAGCCTGGTTTTCTTCACGACCTGGGCTCTTCAACATACCCCCTGGGCGCTGCAAGCCCTTTCTATGGTTCTCTTCCCTTCCCCATTCCCTGGATTCAACCGCATGCGGCATTCGCTCACCCGTTGGATGACGGGACCGCGGTCGTGCTCGAACACTCTCTTGAAGAAACAATCGACCAACTGGATGCATGTGACCGCAAAGCATACCGATCACTGATAGAACCCGTAGTCTCTCACTTCGCCGCTTTGGTCGAAGAAATTCTCGGCCCCATCCTACATGTCCCCGGAAGTCCGTTCGTGCTGGCGCGTTTTGGCCTATCCGCTCTCTTGCCGGCGCTGTCGTTGGCTCGTTCCCACTTTGCTGGAGAACGGGCTCGATCCCTCTTTGCCGGCGTCTCCACCCATTCCATCCTCCCGTTGGAAAGTCCCGCTTCAGCTGCAGTTGGCTTGACGTTGCTAGCCGCTGGGCACACCAGAGGTTGGCCGATCCTGCGTGGCGGTGCGCAGTCTCTCACGGATGCCCTGGTCCGGCATTTAGAGGATCTCGGAGGCCGAGTGGAAACCGGTCGTGAAGTCACCGAGCTACCTTTGTCCGACCTCGTCCTCGCAGACGTCACCCCGCGCCAACTCCTTCGCATCGCCGGTTCCCATCTTTCCCCTGATTATCGAAAGCAACTGGAGCGATTTCGCTATGGACCCGGTGCTTTCAAGATTGACTACGCACTGAATGCACCGATTCCATGGACCGCTCGCGAATGTCTGCGGGCCGCCACCGTGCACATCGGAGGCTCTCTCGAAGAGATTGCCCAGGCTGAAAGGACCCTTTCACCCGACAAACCATTCGTTCTGCTCGGCCAGCCGTCGCTCTTCGACTCCAGCCGAGCTCCCTCTGGTCGACATACTGCTTGGGCCTACTGCCATGTTCCTAACGGCAGCACCGAAGATTACACCGAATCCATGGAGCGCCAAATCGTACGCTTTGCTCCCGAATTCCGTGATTGCATTCTGTCCCGTTCCGTCTCTACACCCAAAGATCTGGAGAGTTGGAATCCCAATCTAGTCGGCGGCGATATCCTGGGGGGAGCAATGAATGTCCGCCAGCTACTGTTTCGTCCGACACGGTCCTTGTATCGCACCTCGCGTTCGCGACTCTATCTTTGCGGAGCATCAACGCCCCCAGGTGGCGGCGTTCATGGCATGTGTGGATTTCATGCAGCCAGGATAGCCCTCAAGGATCTGAACATTTAATTCGATTTTCTGTCAGTACATGGGTGGCAAGCCCATCTTCTGGATGAGGGAGCGATAGCGCGGATCGGCATGCAGAAAATCGAAAGCGGGGTCCGATTGAGCCAGCAACAGCAGTAATGGATCGCGTTCAGTTACACCTTGCTCGAACAACGCAAGAGTCTCATCGTGCTCATTGAGCCTCCCGTGCAGATCTGCAAGCGCGAAAGTGGAAACTCGCGCAGTGCGCGCCCTCTTTGCAACTGCAGCCAACCGGCAACGAACCACAGCAGCGTATCCGCCGGTCTCAAAGGCACGGCGAACAGCGGCCGACAGGGCCAGATCTCCTTTGGCAGAAATCTGGCGGGCGAGCATTTCAACCGCCTCTTTGTCCATGCCTTTCCAGTGATAGCCATCAGCCAGGTCCCCGAGAATATCGGCAGCCACAGGAAAGTCTTTCAGGCGCATCTCGGCATCACTGATCGCAGCATCAAATTCGCGGGTGCACATGTATATCTCCGCCATCGCCCCCGGATGCTCGATGGGATTGATCGCTGTGGACTGTTTCTGCACCGCAATCGCTTCGTCATTGCGGCCCAGTGCGCAGAGAACCCTCGCGTTCAGATGGAAATCCTCGCCATCGAGAGGGTCCAATTCCGTGGCCCGGGTAAGCTCACTGAGTGCCTGCACGCCATCACCATGGTTGAAGAAGATCATGCCTCCCAAGGTTGCATGGGCTCGTGGGAGACTGTCGTCGAGTTCGACCGCCTTCCGGGCCGCGGCTTCCGCTTGCGGCAACGCCTGGAGGGGATCAGCTACACCGCCGAGGGCCCCCATTGCGTAATAATCGGCAAGCCCGGTCCAGCCAAGGGCGTAATCGGGCTGAATATCGACAGCCCGCTGATAGTACCTGCCGGCATCTTCATTTCGTCCGACGACCCAATAGTAGTGGCCACGTAAGTAGGCGTCGTGAGCTTCCGGTTTGATGTAGCGGGCGTTGGCATGCGGCGGCGTTGCACTGTTCAAGCGGGCAGCAATAGCTCTGGCGGCATTGTCGGGCAGCGCAGCCACATCGTTGGCGCCGCGATCGTAGCTTTCGGCCCATAGATGACTATCCGTGTCACCGCGGACAAGTTGCAGGGTCATATGCACCTGGTTACTGGAGCGCGAGATTGAGCCTTCGAGGATGGCGTCCACGTTGAGAGCCCGGGCGATGTCCGGCAGCGACCGGTGCGCGTCCTTGAATTGCATGGCGGAGGTGCGGGAAACGATCCGCAGGGTGGAATCCTTGGCCAGCATGGTGGTCAATTCGTCGGTCATGCCGTCGGCGAAGTACTCCTCATTCGGATCGCCGGAAAGATTGGCGAGGGGCAGAACGGCGAGCGAGGCGATCGTAGCGTGAGGGTCTCGGTCGAGGAAGCGGGCGGCCAGCGGATGCGGGCCGAAGGTCAGTATGGAAATGGCAGCGAGCACGCAGAAACATAGCGCGGCTACCACCCAGAATCTGTGATGGGGTTTGGTAGCCGGCGGCATGACGGGCGTAGCAGAGATCTCCGGCGGAGCTGGAGGCAGGTCGACCGCATCCCCGGAAGGCTGCGTTGGCCCGGTGACTTCTGGCTCAACGGCCATAACGGCTGCGATGAAGCGGTAACCAGAGCCGGAGATGGTCTGCACAAACCGCGGCAGGTCCGAACTGTCACCAAGAATTTGGCGAATTTTACGGATCGCCGTGTTGATGCCGTGTTCAATATCGACGAAGACTTCCCGCTCCCAAAGGCACTGGGCAATTTCATTCCGGGTAACCACTTGTCCGTGTTTGGTAACCAGGAGCACGAGAAGTTCGAGAGGCTTGCGCTCAAGCTTGAGCCTGCGGCCTTTGCGGCAGAGCTCAAATTTGCCGCAATCGAGGCGGAAGTCGCCGAATTGATAGACGGCAAAGGGCACTGTCTCCCCCCGGCAGAGTGGCTGAAGTATAGCACTGGTCAAAGCGTGAACAGATGAATCTCTTCCCGGTTCAGTGACTTACGCCTTCAGCTTTCTTCACCTCCGAATTTACCTTCCTGCATTGTTCCCGAACTCGAAAGGGTCTCATCTCATGCAAGCCGGTAATTCCCCGGCACAGGAGGAAGTCATGAAATCAGGAAATTGGAAAATTGTGCCGGCGCTGAGCGCGCTGATCCTCGCAGCCATGTTTGCTCCCGCTGCACACGCCGGCTGCGGCCTCTATAGTCCAGTGCCACACGCGGCCAGTTGGCAGCCCCACATCGCCTCGCCACGACTTGTACTGGCGGCTTTCGAAGACGAGGCTGCCGCCCCGCACGGACCCACCATCGTTGGAACCTGGAAAGAGCATTGGATCTCCGAAGGGAGTGAAGGAATTAAGGACGGTACCGAGGTCGACGCTGGCTACGCTCAGTGGCACAGTGACGGCACCGAGATCAATGTATCCGGTATGCGTGCTCCCATCACCGGCGACGTTTGCCTCGGTGTATGGATAAAAACCGGCGCGTGCACCTATCAGCTAAACCACTTTGGTATCTCGTACGACCCCACAGGCGTCAACATCGTCGGCCCCGCTCGCATACAGCAATGGCTAACCGTTGATCCCAAAGGGGACTCAACCTCGGGAAAATTCACCATCGATCAGTGGGACGAGGCGGGCAATCTGCTCGGTCACGTGCAGGGCAAAGTCATCGGAACCAGAGTGACCATGGAAACCGGATTCCAGAGCGTCGAGTAAGTTAGATCCTTAAGTTCGGGCCACAGACGGAGCAACCACCACGCAAAATTGAAATCCTGATGCGCCGCAGACGCAAGGTGCTCCGTCTGTCTCTGCAATGCACGACTACGCGTTACTGAATCACGCAACCACGCGATCGGGGCGTGACATGGCAACGTTCCCCGCGGGACCGATTCGTCCTCGTTCTGCGCGGCTTACGAGAAACCCGGCGAATATCAGGCATGCCCCGATCGCAGCCAGATTGTAGACGGCGGCTCCCCATGTCTCCTGATTGTGCAGCCGGACAAAAATAGGAGGAATTTCTACCAGACCATCAAACAGCAACAGCATGAGCGCAAGAAGCCTGGCCGCCAGGACATCCATGATTCCCGAGCAAATTGCACTTCCTGCCAGGATGAAGGCGATTCCGGTTAACCCCGCCCAAAAATATCCAAACCGCATCCAGTGCGGGACGATGCTCGCGAAGACGCGAAGGGCGGTGAGGTGAAACAAGCCGAAGAGGATAGGAGGCAATCCGAGCATCCAACGTGCGGCGATCGCTGCCCTCGTTTGCAACACGGAATCCGGTGAGGAGGTGGAGGCGAAAACGATTGCCGCCGGAGCGACCAGCATTAGCTGTTGAGCGAGCCCGAAAGAGACGCCTGCTAAAACGTCGATCCGCCAGCCATACGCATGAATTCCGGCATAGTAACGAGGTAGCCACAATGCCGCAAACATCAAGTAGGCGATGGCCGATGCCGCGGCGCCAATCCTCGCGCTGCGCTGCCACAAAATTGCTAGACCCGCTGCGACCAGCCAGACACCCGCGACGTAGGCCAGTACGTGCTGACCAGGAAAATGATTGCCCAGAGATTTGATGGGCTGATGAGAGGCTTCAAATGCACCCCAGGCGATATCCAGAATGCCGGTGAGAGCAGTGCCCAAGCCATAGAACCAAATTCCAACTTTCATCGGTTGATCTCCCGTGAGTCACTGAGCGTTCTCGACTTAAGAACTGATAGTATGGCCGCAGTGGTACATCGAACAGATCCATTTTCGTAAAATCCATTGGACCATTTGGGATGCCCAAAGCCGTTAGTGCGTTCGAGCTCACTCTCAAAAGCCGGTCGCGTCATCAGACCCTGACCAACTGGTTGTATGGCGAACTGCGCTCTGCCATTCTGGAAGGCCGGCTCGCGCCGGGCGCCAGGCTGCCGGCATCCAGAGATTTTGCCAGCCAGTATGAACTCTCCCGAGGCACAGTCGTCAGCGTTATGGAGCGTTTACAAGCCGAGGGGTATATCACCTCCCGTGTGGGATTCGGTACTTGGGTCAATCGTGTGGATGCGCCCCGTCCGGCCCGCCAGCCAACCACGACACCGGCATACATTCGTCGCGTCCTTGCGACATATAAACGGCCGCAACCCTGGGTCGACCTGGCTTTTGTTGACGGGATCCGGCCCTTTCGGATCGGGGTTCCCGCCATCAACGAATTCCCTTCCGAGGTTTGGGGACGTATTGCCGCAGACCGCGCACGTAATTTCAGGTCATGGTTAAAGAAAGAGTCTGATCGGCGCGGGTATCGGCCATTGCGCGAGGCAATCGCCGAGTATTTGCGCACGTCTCGTGGCGTGCGGTGCACTGCGGAACAAATCGTCCTCGTTTCCGGAATACAACAGGCGCTGGACCTGTTGGCACGCCTGCTCTTGAAAAAGAGCGATCCAATATGGATGGAGGATCCTGGATATTTCGGAGCGAGAATTGCGTTCGACAATGTGGGAGCCAGGCTCATTGCTGTACCAGTGAATGAGGAAGGACTGTCTGTTTCCGCCGGAATCAAGATCTGTCCGGATGCGAAGGGCGCGTACGTAACGCCGGCTCACCAATTCCCGCTGGGGGCAACCATGTCTCTGGAGCGGCGGATGGCC
Source organism: uncultured Acidobacteriaceae bacterium (assembly GCA_963785315.1). Taxonomy (GTDB): domain Bacteria; phylum Acidobacteriota; class Terriglobia; order Terriglobales; family Acidobacteriaceae; genus PALSA-350. The sequence continues at coordinate 380,082 of CAWAUX010000010.1, forward strand.
CTTCTTAGCTGGGCCTCACGCGCCGGCGCTTTTGTGATTGAAGACGACTATGACAGCGAGTACAGGTTTGAGGGACCGCCTGTGCCTGCCCTGCAGAGTCTCGACAATCACTCCAGCGTTATCTTCATCGGATCGTTCAGCAAGACGCTATTCCCGGCTTTGCGCGTGGGCTACGTGGTATTGCCTGCGCCGTTGATAGATTTTTTCCTGGGCTTCCGTTACCGAACCGATTTCCGAAATTCGTCCTTTGACCAGGCGGTGCTTTGCGACTTCATCGTCGATGGACATTTGGCGCGTCATCTGCGGAGGATGCGGAATCTGTATGCGGAGCGTCTCGCAACGCTCATGGAGGGAGCCAGGCAACATCTGGATGGGTTGCTTGAAATCTCTAACGTCAGGGCAGGCCTCTACACCATCGGGTACCTCAAGAACGGAATGACTTCACGACAGGCGGAAAAGTTGGCGGCGGCCCAGGGTGTTGAGGTTCTTGCCGTCGATCGATGCACCCTGAGACGTCCTGATCCGAATGCGTTGCTCCTCGGTTTTGGCGGATTTGACGACCTTGCGATACGACAGGGACTCATTCGACTAACCAGGGCATTGAGCTAGTCAGACCTTGGGACATGAGACCAAGTTTCTCAACCAATGCCAAACGCAGACGCACTCATCGAACGTGGCCGGGTGAGAATTGCTTCTTCTACCAGGTCACGCGATACGGCCTCATCATCTCGTTGTCTTCATGGTCGATTACATGACAGTGCCAAACATAGGTTCCCCTGGTCGGATCGAACTCGTACAAATTCTTTCCCGTGTAGGAACGGTTGGCCAGCTGGGCGACGTCCGACGGCGTCCACCGTACCAGGATCATGATGATCTCACCTCCAGCGATATCTGCGGTGTCCTTCCATCCCGCTTCTCCGGCATTTGGAGCGCTGACGGTGCCTTTGGCAATGGAATCACTGAACGCAGGATTGCCGCCAAGCGCACCATCTGTATTGGGAATCATATAGTCCAGGGGAGGCCCATAATTGCTTAGGAACGGAGAGCCTGACTGTTGACAAGGCGGTGCTGCTCGGCACCGAACAGAGCTTAAATCCTGGTGCTATATTGACTGCACCTTGCTCTCCATGCAACTGTTGGAGAGTCAACCTGAGACATCCTCGATGCGGATCGCCGATCTTATCTTACCTGTGTTTGCAGTGATCGTAACTGGCTGGATCGTTGGCTATACGGGCTATCTGTCGCGCGCGTTGTCCGACGGACTGATTCACTTCGCCTATAACATCGCAATGCCGGCATTGCTGATCGTCACAATTGCGCAAGAACCACGTCACTCGTTGATCAATGCGCGCTTTCTTGTTGCCTTCGGCGGTGGTTCCCTCCTCTGCTTCCTCCTCGTGTTCGGCATCATGAGCATTCGTGTTTCCGGAAGTCTCGCAAGCCGAACGATGCATGGCATGGCGGCATCGATGACCAACACCGGCTTCGTCGCCTTACCCGTCCTGCAGGCGATCTATGGTCCGCGCGCCGTGTTGCCGGCGGCGATCGCCACGGTATTCGTGGCCGTTGTGATGTTTCCCGCAGCCGTGATCTTGCTCGAACTTGGTCAGCGGGATGCGCATGGCTCACGCACGGACCCCATGGTCACAGTCAAGCATGTCGTGCTTAACCCGATGGTCTTATCCACCCTGATCGGCATGCTTTGCTCGGTCCTCGGTCTCCGCATGCCTGGGCCTGTCACCGCCTATTTGGGTATCCTGGCCGATGCGCTCACGCCTTGCGCTCTGTTCGCCATCGGACTGGGGTTGTCGATCGATGGATTGCGCGCCAATATTGGGCGAGCTTCGCTGCTCTCGGCCGTCAAGCTCGTCATCATGCCTCTGATCGTCTACGGATTGAGCGTGTGCCTGGGCCTCGACCCTCTGTACACCATTGCCGCCGTAATCTGCGCCGCAGTACCAACAGCCAAGACAGCCTACATTCTTGCGGGAGAATATCACTGCGAGGAAATGATGGTAGCGTCCACTGTTTCGATGACAACTCTGCTTTCCATCATCTCGCTCGTGGTCTGGCTCTATTGGCTATCCGGGCTAGCAACACGCATCGCTGCCGGATAGGGGCAAGACGCGGTCAGACGTCCCGCCGCGTGACACGCCGGAGAGTCAGCCAAACATAGTGGCTGATGGCGGTGGCATTCAGAGAGCCCTCTGGGTCACCTTGGAGGCGACCGTGGGGTTGTCCCGGATGGCTACTGTCTGTGCCGGTGATCCGTCGAACTTCGCACCCCCGTTGTTTCGGATGTGTATTGTCGGCCCAGTCTTGTCCAAATTAGCCTTTTCTGATCGTCTGATTCGTGTGGCTATAGTTAAAACAGATCAGCTCTTGGATAGATCGCGATCAGTCCCGTAGGGACGGCTGAGAATGACCCAGGACGTCCATCCGGGGTGAGCTGGACCACACGTGAATGCAATGGCAATCATCCAAGGCCAACCCGATTCTCTCGGAGACCACCGATTGCATACAATCCACGGACTACCTGCACACCAAACCAAACTTGCTCGTTAATTTGGACAGCTCTGTTGTCGGCCTGCCTCTGTCATTTCTTCCAAGACCGGCTGTTGGGAAGTGTCACAGAATACGCCTCGACTAGCTCCAGCTTACAAATTCTTTCAGTCTTCTTAACATCAGGCGCGCTCTGTCCATGCCTTTTGGGTCGTCGCGGTCGTTTGTTTCGAACGCAATTGCCCTGGAAACGCGGAGAGTGACCACAGTGCCTCCACCCGGTGAAGTGTCGATGGAAAGCCTGGCACCGATTCGGGATGCTCGTTCCCTCATACAGCGCAACCCAAAGTGGCCTTCCCGGCCCAGAGAGGCGACCGCCGGGCTCATACCTTTGCCATCGTCCTTCACCCGTACCAGAAGATCAGGTTCAAAATGCAGTTCAATCTCGATACGCGTTGCATCCGCATGCAGGCACGCATTGCGAATCGCCTCAGAACCAATGTGGAAAGTTTCTTCCTCGACAAGCGGGCGCATCGCTCTGCGCGACGCCGGCGCAAGAAAGACGATTCGGTCCATTTGCTGCGCCGCGCACTCGTCGACCGTTTGTCTCAGACCGTAATAGAGATCGCCGTGGTGGTTTGTATAACCGCGCAATGACTCCATGGCGGCTCGACCTTCGTTTGACGCCCGATCGAGCCAGGTCGAAAGTTTTTCAAGTGCTACCCGGTGCTGTGCGGGATCCGTTTGCTGCTTTGTTGCAGTGTCCACGATCAGGCGACTTCCCTCGATGGTTTGCATCAACGTGTCATGCAGCTCTCTAGAAAGCCGAGCGCGCTCATCCACCCGTTCCTGGAGTCTAAGAGCAAGCGCGTCAGACATTACCCGCAGGCGGTATCGATATGCGAGCCGCAATATCACGATGATCAAGATGAGATACAAGCTGCGGAACCACCATGTATTCCACCAGGCCGGTAAGATGGTCACTCTGAGAGTCATCCCGGGCTCAGTCCAGGGAGAGGTCACGGTGGATGCTTGCACACGCAGGTAGTAACGGCCGGCTGGTAATGTTGTATAAGTCGCAATCCTCTGTGCACTCGAGGCTTCATGCCAACCGTGATCAACTCCCTCTAATTGATAGCGGTAGCGGGTATGAGCCGGGTCTTTGAAGTTCAGTGCTGCAAAGCCGACAGAGAATATGTCCTGCGAGTGCTTCAGGGTGACTGAATCCGAATAGGCGATCGCTCTTGACAGGGGGGATCCATCACCAGGGGAAATGGGGACGCCCCCTGCCTGAAAATCAGTCAGCGCGACTGCGGGGGCAGATCGATCATCTACCATCTCGTCGGGGTAAAAAGCGGTGACACCACCGTAGCCCCCGAAGAACATCTCTCCATCCCGGCTTTTGAAGCACGCCGACCCGCCGGTGAGATCGGGTTCCGTGGTGCCGTCACCTACATAAATCGTGGTGAATTTTCGGGTCGCTGGATTAAACCTGGAAACTCCGTGGTTCGTTCCGATCCAAAGATTGCCATGATCATCCTCAAGAATGCCCCCAACTACCTCTCCTGCAAGACCGTCCGACTCGTAGTAATTGGTAAAGTAACCGGATGCCGGGTCAAGTTCAGCAAGACCATTCTGGGTACCAACCCAGACGTGGCCAGCGCGATCGATATGGACAAAATTCGTGAGGTTATCACTTATCTCGCGCGGGTTATCGCGCAGGCGCTTATACACTCGGAATGTTTTAGACCTTGGATCAAAACGGTGAAGACCGGCATTGCCGCTCAACCAAAAGTCCCCATGACCATCCTCTTTGAGGTCGGAGAATTGGACTGGGCCACCTTGCGGCACGTAGACGACCGGCTTTCCGGTGAGCGGGTCGATTTTTAACAGTCCAGATTTGGAAGCAGCCCATAATGTGCCTTGCTCGTCAAACAGCAACCGGGTAATTGGATATTTGGCGACCTCCGGTGAGACGATCGGCGGATTTAGTTTTTTGAATTTCCCGCTCCTGGCGTCGAGTTCCTGGATGCTGTCCCGGAATGTTCCGGCCAAAAGCCTGCCCTTTGCATCTTCGACCATGGTGAGGAAAACCTCCCCGTTAAGACCGGGCCCCTGGGAAACTTCGTTCAGCCCGTGCAGACGATCGATCCGGTTCAGCGCACCAAAGGAGCCAATCCAAAGAACGCCGCGTTGATCCTGGTAAATCGAAGTGACCAGGTTTCCTGCGATATTGCCACGCTTCTGGGTGAACGTCTGAATCTGGGGATCGGTCAGCGAAAATCTCTCAATACCCCCGGTGTGGAGCGCAGCCCACATGTTGCCATCCCGATCTTGCATAACAAACTGGAGGTTGTTGGAACGCAGACTCCAATCATTATTATTTTCATTCTTGTAACGGACGATTTGTTTTTTCTCCGGGTCGTACTGCATCAGGCCATCGACCAGGGTAGCAAACCACATCCTGCCCTTTTTGTCTTCAAACATGGAGTAAGTGCCACCGTGCATAACGGTGTGGCCCTCGCTGTCCTCGATGTTCAAGCAGTTCAGGAATCGCCCTGAAATGTCGAGTTGGGCTATCGAACATCCAGGATCGCTGCGGGTGATCCACGTTGTCCCCGATGCATCCGTATGTATATCCAATATGGTATGAGGGACGGTGAAGGTAACGTGGCTGGTGACCTTTCCCAGATTACGGTCGAACCGATTGAGTTCCTTGGCCGCGTTTACCCAGGAAAACTGCCCCCGGTCTTCGATCATTGAGTCCACGTTGTTGCTATTCAGGGTCGTGGGATCGGTTGGATCATGCGCGAAACGCTGAGTCTGGCCGGTTGCTGGATTCAGTGTGTACAAGCCGCTATGAGTGGTGATCCAAAGAACATGGCGATCGTCTTCTTGAATGCTCGTAATTATCACCAGTTGGCCGGAAGCGCCGGCAGGGAGAAAATAATGGGTGAAGGTCTCATCGCGCGGGTTGAATCGATCGAGCGACTCGTCACAGGCGGCCCACAGATTTCCAGCGTGATCCTTGAACAGTGTGCGCACATTCGAACAAGCCAGGCCCTTCTGGTTGCCCATTACATGTTTGTAAGTCTTTAGCGAGTAGCCATCGTAACGATTTAGGCCAAACGGAGTCGCGAACCACAGAAATCCGAGATCGTCCTGCACCCCCGCCGCCGCTGCTGCCTGCCAGATTCCGTCCCCCGTCGACAGGGGCCGGAACCGGACACCTTGCCCCTCGGAAAGTGCCATCGGGATTTGACGATTCACCACGACGACCTGCGCCACGCCAGAGGCAGGCGGGTCGGTAATCTGACCGCTTGCGAAGGATGCAGCGCAGATCATTAACTCGAAAAGGAGCGCAGTGCGCAGCAGATGCCGGCGGTTCCTGAGGCTGTACCGAGGGTAAAAGTCCACTGGTTTGGTGACTCTCATGCTGCTGTCGTGACGAGAGATTAAACTCGCTATTTTTCTCTACGAATCCTTCCTATGTGCTTTCATTCGGGCCCTTTACGACGATTTGCCGGTAGATGATAGGAAGTTGCCCGAACCGTCCAACTCGCCGATTTGCTCGCCAGACAGGGCCCAGCGGATGGCTTTCCGCCGGCGCGACCCGATTGCTGCTTGTATTGCAAGCTTAACGAGGTGATCGCGCCCTTCGCCACCCGGGTCCTTCCCCATTGTAGAGGTATTGGTAGCTGATTGATCGGCTCTGGGTTCTTCTGCGGTACTGGCACGCACGGCCTTATGAGGCTTTGGCATTGCCGGCGTTAAACCCGGATTTCCTGTACGCTGCATAGGGCGCGACCGCGTATGCGGCTTTCGTTGAGGAAAGCCGCAGAAAGCGCGCCGGAGCCACCAAGCTGCACAGGAAATCCGGGGAAGCGCGTGATGAGAGTCGAGACTCTTTCACGGGGCGCTCAAGCGCTCCTTTCCCCGTATTTGCGGGGGCTCCCACTCATAGCGGAGCAGGCCGGTGTTATTTCATTGCAATCCCGTGGGGACGCGCTGGCCCCGTTTTAAAGGCCGTGTTGAAGTCCAGTTTGAAGCGCTTGTCCTCGGTGAGGGTATCGTGCGTGACGTTGAGAACGTGGACTTTATGGTCGCCCTCAAAGTGAATAATGCCCGCAGCATCTTCATTGAGGAAGTAGTCTGTGACCACAAGGCGACTATCATCGTCGTTCAGCACAAGGTTGTGCGGTCCAGCGTTCGCGCCGAAGCTGACAACCGATATCTGCTCAGGATTGAAGCGGTCTCTGACGTCCAACATCACCACTTGGCCGGCCATAAATGTGCCCACAATCAGCCGGTCGCCGCATTGCGGTGTGGCCATGATCTGGCCCATTCCGCCGGGCACCGGTGTGTCTACATGAGGCTTCACAGTAGACAAATCAAATACGGGAGTGCCTGTGTCGCGTTCCGGATTGATCAGATAGATGTGACCATCGAACATGCCGGATGTGTATCCATAGCCATGCGGATCATGAGGAAGCATCTTGACGTCCATCGTGCCCTGCGCAGGAGTGCCGTCTGGTGCAAACAAGTCGACGGTTTTCGTAATCTTGCGTTCGCGGTAATTCCAGATGCGCACGGAACCCCGCAGGACCGGCCCCATCGAGCCCATCAGCGTGCTGCTGGGCAGGATGAAGTCCGAGGTCATCATCAAATTCAGGTCTGGGCGCGCGGAGATGCCGTGAGGATTGAACCCGTCCAGCGGCGGCGTTGCGGGCCACTCCTGGAACAGCGACATGGTGCCAAAGTGGTTTGCGACGAAACGCATGCGGCCGTCGAATTCTGCCACGCGGCCCGGCGCCATGCCCGAGGACGAGCCCATTTGTGTGATGAGAAAGCCGCCGTTTTCAAGGGGCAGAAAGTCGTCAGTCATGCTCGATTCCACGGCTTTGGTGGAGAACATGAACCGCGGTTTCTTCGCGTCCGTTACGTCAAAGAAAAAAATCCCATTCTGATCTTTCAGCAGGCTAAGCAGTCCCCCGCATCCCAGGATGGTCTTGTTGGAATTCAGGTGACAGTGGTGCGGTTCGTTGCCGATATTGCCCGGAGGTGGGAGTGGTACGACGTTTATGACTTGTCCGTATTTGGGGGACTGTTCGTCGAAATCGATCACTGCAAGAAAATCCGGCGCAACATGCGCCTCGTCTTGCGCCCAGATATAAAGAATCTTTTCTCTTCCGCCGTGGTCTTCTTGCCTGCCGCCCCTGTCATTTTGCGCCAGTGCCATCATCCAGGTGCCAAGCACCAATGCGGTTATAAGCAACCATCTCGCTTTCGTCCCCACAACCCTGTTCCCCTTCATCCTGTACCCACCTCTGCGTAGTTAGACTCTAGGCTGCCAACACATAAAGCTCCTGGGGGAATAGCGCAAAGGTTATCACACCTGTCGAACTCGCGTATGAACCAGGAATGGCCACCACCGCTCTCGCCCTGACCATTCCGCTCGCTTTGCTCTTTTCCTTCATTTTTTTACATGCGCGAGGAGTCGCTGCAAACCTGCTTTCGATTGGCGCCATCGATCTTGGTATTCTCATCGACGGAACCCTGGTGATGGTGGGGAACATGTTCCGCGAACTGGTGGCGCGTGATGGCCAGAGCTACGACCGGCACGAGATGATACTTTCGGCGGCGAAGGACGTCGATCGTCCCATCTTCAATTCTTAGCGGTCATCATTGCCGGCCATCTACCCATCTATGCGCTCGCCGGATCTTGCAAAATCCCTGCCCGCCGGATATCGGTCGAATGGGGTGCGCTTTCTACTGGCATCGGTTCTGACACACAAAGGCCTTTTGCGATCGTAATCGTCGCCGGGCTGGTATCGCGGCTCTTCCTTGGTTTCTTCGTCAACCCTGTGCTGTACGAGATGGTCGCCCGCGATGGGGCGTCTTGCAGGTCTGAGTGGATGGCCACGGTTGGTGACAATCAGTCCACACCCTCCGTGAAGCTTCGAGTAGTTTTTCTGATAGGGTCCGTGCCGGCTGGATGACGGGCAACCGGGAGGTGTTTCTCCTGGATTTCGTCAGTTACGAGTTGGGCACGAGCACGGCGTCATTTATGCGCTTCTAACTACGCGGCCCCGCTTTCGATTCCGCGAGTACAGGGGTCAGATAGCGGAGAACGGCATTGCGCATCGCCTGCTGCAGGCGCGGACGGGTGCGAGGCGGGGCGACGGTCAGCTCGTCGAGGATTCCGCGGAAGATCATGAGGGCTACCTGCCCATGGTGGGCCGCTTCGGAGCGAGAGAGAGTGGGTAGCTCGCGCCGGAGACGGGCCGCGATGAAGTCGACGAAAACCTGCCCCAGAACCCGTTTGTCTTCGCGGGCGGAAGGTGAGAGCGGTGCGTCGACCACGAGGGTGTGAAACTCGGGGCGCTTCCGGTTGAAACTCATGCACACATCGATCAGTTCGCCGACGGCTTCTGTGAAGCTCAACACGCCTTCTGAGTCGATGGCGCGTTCTGCCTCAGCCATTTCGCGCGCGTACATCGAGGCGAGTGCGCTGGCGATGGCTTCTTTATTGGGAAAAAACTGGTAAAGAGTAGCCGGAGATACGCCCGCTTCCGTGGCGATCGCATTTGTCGTGGTCTCGTGGTAACCAAGACGGCCGAAAACTGCGGCCGCGGCGCGGAGGAGAGCCTGCCGGCGCTGCTCGCCACGAGCGTTGTGCTTGCGGTTTGGATCAAAGACGGCCACAGGAGGATTCTCGCAGAAAGGCACCCCGTAAGTAAAAACTTGCATCCTTCTTTGAATATAAGTATCTACTTGCATAGGAGGCGATCGACATGTTCACAGTGATGGGAATTACGGGCAAGGTTGGCGGCGCAGTGGCGGAAAATCTGCTGGCTGCGGGTAAAACGGTGCGGGGCGTGGTGCGCGATTCGGGGAAGGCGAAAGCCTGGGCTGATCGTGGTGTGGAGCTAGTGCAATCCGCGTATGACGACGCGGCGGGGCTGGCAAAGGCGTTCTCGGGGGCAGAGGGTGTGTTCGCGATGATTCCCCCGGACTTTGCGCCGGCTCCCGGGCTGCCGGACCAGAAGCGTACGATTGCGGCGATCCGTGAGGCGCTTGAGGGGGCGAATCCTGGCAAGGCTGTGTTTCTTTCGTCTATCGGTTCGGAGCAGCCGAGCGGGCTAGGGCTGATCACGTCGACCCACCTGATGGAAGAGGCTATGCGCACGCTGCCGATTCCTGTGGCGTATCTGCGCGCGGGTAGTTTCATGGAGAACTGGCTGGGAGCGTTGGACCACATCCGTGCGACGGGTGAAATGCCGTTCTTCTATGCGCCGCTTGATCGCAAATTCCCGCTGGTCGCCACGCGAGACATCGGCCTGGCGGGCGCCAAGGTGTTGCAGGAGACCTGGACGGGCGAGCGTGTGCTAGAGGTAGACGGGCCTGCGGGTGGAACCGATTTGCACGAAACGGCGGCCGGGTTCGGTAGGGCGCTGGGCCGTGAGGTGAAGGCCGTGCAATTACCGGAGGCTGCCTGGCAGAACGTATTGGAAGCGATGGGTACGCCGGCTGATCGGACGGGGCTCTATATCGAAATGGTAAAGAGCTTCAACTCGGGCTGGATCCACTTCGGTAATTCGGGAACAGAGAAGTTCCATGGGCCGACCACGATTGAGGCCTTCGCACAGGAGCTGGTCAAGTGATGAGAACGGCCCAGAAACTCTTTGATGCTCGTGGTCGTTACTAATGTTGTTCGGTTATCAATGCTTCCATTATGAGAGCGGCGCTTCAGAAGATCGGAGCGCTGCTGCCCGTCGGAAACCCGCAGGGCTTCTTCGAAGCGCCGGCTGGCGGTGCGATTGAGCCGCGCGAGACGGCCTTCGACGTAGGTCGATCCCGTTCCTCATCGTGTGCTGCGAGACGCGGTTTATTTGTGCGGGCGTGAACCGGCGATGAGTATGTCTACCAGTCTCCTTGCGCTTTGCTGCCAGTCGGCGCCGGAGCCCACATGCGAGACGCCGATCAGCGCTCGAAGCAGGTCGTATGCATCCAGATCTCTTCGCAGATCGCCACTCCTCTTAGCCCGCTTCACCAGCCCCTCGATCGCGGCCTGGATCATGGTGCGTGAACCTTCATGGAGCCTGGACGGGCCTCCGGCAATGGTATTGAGAGCGGACGCAATGATGTGCTTTGCGGCAATGTAATCGACCAGCAGCAGCATCCAGGCTCGAAGCGCTTCGACAGGGGACATGGTCTCGGCGAAACGGGCCGCGGCCGCCGCGAGTTTCTCCACTTCGTTCCGGTAAACACCTTCGATCAGCTCATCCCGCGTGGGAAAATGGCGATAGAGGGTACCTGCTCCAACACCCGCCTGCTTCGCAATCTCCTCCAGGCTGGCATTGGCGCCTTGCCGGGTAAAGACTCCCTTCGCAACTTCAAGAATGCGCTCGCGGTTGCGAAGCGCGTCTGAGCGCGGTTTCCGAACGGTCGTCGAACCCTTCTTCGTCATCTGCAAAATTCTTGCAACCGGAGGCAGCCTCCGATTATCTATTCATACGGAGGCTGCCTCCGGTTTGGTTGAGGCCGCATCCTTTCGTCCATCCTAGCTCGAATGAGGTCAGGGAGACACATATGCGCGTATTCGTTACCGGCGCTACCGGATTCATCGGTTCCGCCGTCGTGAAAGAACTCATCGGTGCGGGCCATCAGGTCCTGGGGATGGCGCGGTCGGATGCGGGCGCAAAATCGCTTGAAGCTGCCGGCGCTCAGCCGCATCGAGGCGATCTGGAGGACCTGGAAAGCCTGCGCAGCGGAGCAGGCGCGTCTGATGCCGTAATCCACACCGCCTTCCGCCACGACTGGTCGAAGTTTGCAGAGAGCTGCGAATTGGACAAGCGGGCCATTGAGGCCATCGGCGCCGTGCTCCAGGGCTCCAGCCGTCCGTTCATCGTCAGTTCCGGAGTCGGAGTGGCTCAAGGCCGCGCCGCGACCGAGGACGATCCACCGTTTCCCTCTTCTCCATCCCTTCCTCGGGTATCCGAGGTGACTGCTGTCGCGCTGATGGAGCGTGGAGTGCACGCCTCGGTAATGCGCCTGCCGCAGGTCCACGACACGGTAAAGCAGGGTCTTGTCACTCCCCTGATCGCTGTAGCCCGCGCAAAGGGAGTCTCAGCGTACGTCGGCGAGGGGCAAAACCGCTGGCCTGCGGCGCATGTAACGGATGTCGCCCAACTCTACCGGCTGGCCCTGGAGAAAGGTACAACGGGGGCCCGGTACCACGCCGTCGCCGAAGAGGGTGTCCGGCTCAAAGATATCGCTGCCGCTATCAGCCGCGGCCTGAACGTACCCGTCATTTCTATCTCGCAGGAACAGGCCCAGGAGCATTTCGGCTTCCTTGGGTTCTTCGCGGGGAGGGACCCTCTGACCTCCAGCGCGCAGACCCGCGCAAAGCTGGGATGGAACCCCACGGGTCCCTCCCTTCTCACCGATCTCGGGAACATGCGCTATTCCGAGGTCTGAAGTTAACCCCACCATCACGGAGAAATCGAAATGCAAAAGACTTGGTTCATCACTGGCGCCTCGCGCGGGTTCGGCCGCATCTGGGCTGAGGCTGCTCTTAAACGCGGCGATCGCGTTACAGCGACCGCCCGCAAACTGGAAGACGTAGCCGATCTCGCGGGACGTTTTGGAGACACGGTGCTGCCCCTCGCCCTCGACGTCACCGACTCCGCGCAGGTGCAGCAGGCAGTTCATCAGGCATACGCGCACTTCGGCCGCCTGGACGTCCTGGTCAACAATGCCGGCGCCAGCCTGTTCGCCGCTACAGAGGAAGCGAATGACGAGCAGATCCGCGGCCTCTTCGATGCGAACTACTTCGGCATGGTCCGAGTGCTGCGAGCAGCTCTGCCTTTGTTGCGGAAACAAGGAAGCGGTCACATTCTCGGTGTTTCGAGCGGGCTGGGGATCACGGCATTGCCGCTCATCGGCTTCTATTGCGCTACGAAATGGGCTGTCGAAGCGCTCCACGAATCGCTCGCGCAGGAGGTGAGAGCGTTCGGGTTGAAGGTGACAATTGTTGAACCCGGAGCCTACGCAACCGACTTCGGAAAATCCTCACAGATCGCGGATGCGCTGGAACCATACGCGGAATTCCGGAAGCAGTTCCTGACGCATCTGGCGAATGTTGAACGCGGCGATCCCGAGGCGACGGCAGAAGCCATCCTGAAGCTTGTGGACGCGGAAAATCCGCCGCTGCGCTTGGGGCTGGGCACTTCTATTCTGCCCCGGGCCCGCGCCGCATATGCGGAGCGGCTGGAGACCTGGGAAGCGTGGGAGGACGTGTCGAATGCGGCAATGGGCGAGCCGAAGAAATCGATGGCGGCATGGATTGAGCAACTGGCCCATGCAACTCCGGATCAGGAATAAGGATAGGATCTATGCCTCCATTTAGCGAAGTTGTGACGGCGTCATGGATGCAGCTTCTGCTCTAAATCTGGCACAAACAGCGGCTGGGCGTCGGCTTCCAATCTATGCGCCGCGCCCAGCGCCAGTTCATAGGCGGCTCGTGCGCTGTTTTTGTCGCCTAATGCCGTTTGGGCGTCTCCCAAGGCCATCTGCGCCAGCAAATTCTCCGGCTGCAAAGCGACAGCCTCCTTTGCCGCAACCAAAGCCTCCGCGAGCCTATTCTCTCTCAGCAGGATTTTCGACTTCTGGACTGCTGCCAACGCCGCCGCTTCCGGCACATGGAAATCGCCATGGTACACAAACACGCTGTGATCGATCTGCTCCGCCATCGGCATCCAGCGAAATCGCTCGAAGACATTCAACTGGTCGCTGGGCCAGTCACAGGCTTCCAGATCGTCTGCGCTTAACAGCAGGTTGCCATGGATGGTTTCTGGCACGTCGACCGGCAGGATCTCTCCTCCGGTATGGGCCGTGGGCAGCGGGTGGCAGGGAATGCCGTAGGCTTGCGGACGAAGATCCGGATAAGCGGAATAGGCGAACCAGCACTCCTCGCCAGGATGGGCGTCAACCCATTGCTTGACGTGTGGCAGCTGCTGCGCCCAATCCACACTGGAGTCGCTCAGGTATTTGTGTGTGTTTGCCGCTCCGCCCCAGGCTTCGTTGGCGTACGCCATCTCTGCCGGAAACACAGCCAGGGCAGAAACGACATGACACGCCACCAATCCTCCACCGATCCAAATCCAGCGCCGGCTATGCTGCGCGAGCGCTATCAGACCCCGCTGCTGCCAGCAACGCGGCCAGTGGATACAAGAACAGAACATGACGAGTGCCGATGTTCATACCGCTGAGGATCGCCACCGTCAGATAGATAGCGCCAGGCACAACCAGGTACGCCAATTCCCTTCTCTGCCTGAGCCGCCTGCTGATCAGCGCAACACCGGCCAACACTAGCAGACCGATCATGCCCAGAGAGGTCTTGATGGACAGCGCGACTGGAAAGTACCACCAAACACCGTGAGGATAGTCGTGCCCTAGCAGGAAGATGGGATACTGCTGTGCTGCGTAGTGGATGTCAGTCATCCCCATCAGGTAGGATTCTGGCAGCAACCGCCAGTTGGCGAGATGTCCTATCACCCAACTGTTCATCCCCTTAAGCGGTGCAGCGTATTCGCTCAGCGTCGGGTTCATCACCAGCCCTGCCGGTCTGGCCGCATAGCGAAAACCGTAGAAAGCCCAGAGCACCACGAACCGCGAGGACCACGATGGCTGCAAATCCGCCAAACAGTATTCCAGCCATCCGCTTGCGCCGTCCCCGCTCGGCAAGGCGATCTCTACCAGCGTCAATCCCAGCAGCATCGGAGCCAGCAAAATCCCGCTGTGCTTGGCCGACAGTGTGAGTCCAGCGGCCAAGCCGGTCAGCAACAGACGAATCACCGAGGGCTGCCTTGCGTAACAGTAGAAGCAATAGATTGTGGCCAGAAAGAAGCAAGCGACTCCCATATCGGTCGTGACCAGATCACTGTTGGCCAACACATTGGGCTCGAAGACCACCAATAGCAAAGCCAGCAAACCAGCGGACTCGCCAAAGAACTTGCTCCCCATCAGAAATACCATCACTGAGAGGCCCACCGCAAAGACACCTGCTGCCAGGCGCATGCGGAAGAGCAGGCGATGCCTTGGGCCATCGTTACGCTCCAGAAAATCACGGCCATCCCGGTACGCCTCTGTCTTGAACATTCGCTGTTGCAGCGGAGGCACCCAAAGCTTCTCCTGCAGCAGAGGCAGGGTCGCCACCAGCTTCACCAGCGGCGGATGCTCGGGATTCAGACCATAGTCGCCACTATGCCACATCATGTAGCCGGCGAAAATATGGTCGCCCTCATCGAAGGTGAGCGACTCGCCATGCACGATGATCGCAACCAGGATCATCTGCAAGATGATCAATCCGCCTGCAAAGGACCAGACGGGCATTTTCAATCGATTCATCGACCCTCCGCCTCCACAGATTTACATGTGTAGCTAATGAAGGCGCTATGCGCAAATAATCGCGCCCCTATTATAGGGAGTTCCACGAAGACCTTCTTCTCGATCCGGAGGGTTCCCTGAGATGGACGATGCACCGCCCAGGTAATACTTCACGGAAGGTTATACCGCACCTGTCCGAAAAGAATGTTGGCATGCGCTGAGTTTGGACTTGTTCCCGCCACCCAGGGATTTAGCCACGCGTAGGCGTATTGCACACCCCACTGCATGGAGCCGATGTTCTCGTATTTCCAGAAAACTCGAGAGTAGCCGGTAGTGGCCTCCTCGATCAAGCGGTCGGCATTGGTATTCGCTCCCGGGTAGCCGAACCCAACGCAGCACGTTCCGTTGCTGTTCAAGGTGGCATTCTTCTGTGCGTACAGCCCGCTGTAATAGACGTAAAGCCCCGTGATCTTGCTGGGAGCAATTTCGAAACCGCTGACCCAGGAGTAGGAATGGATGGGTGAGATGCTGCCGTTAGCCCGCACGATTACGTCGGGAGCCAGGCCCCCAATGTAGCGTCCTGCTCCGTCGCTGGCAAATCCATCCAACACCAGCCGGGTGCCTTTAAGCACGTCCACGTTGAAGTTGGCGCCCACGCCCGAGCCGAAGGCGTAATCCTTGCCCGAGACCTGCGTCCCGTTCCAACTACGGAAGGTGCGCATCACTGCACCAACGTCGAAGTGAACCGAACGTTCGCCAGCCAGCCTCCCGTCGAACGAACCTTTGGCCACAAAATCGGGGGTCATGTTTGGGACGCTCAGCTCGTTGCCGCCGGTGTTGTACTGGGCGGGCAGGATTGTGCTGAGAGCGGTTGGGAAGACAACATTATTGCCTACTTGCTGCTCCGGGTTTTCCGCCGAGAAACCGAAAGCTGCTTGCCTGGACGCGTGATAGACAACTCTAAATTGAGGGTAACGGCCCCAGACCAGGCCGGCGACGAAATTGTTATCCAACACCTGGGTGGTCGCCAGGTCACCCGGCCAGGGCAGGAGGCCATTCTTACTCGGCGTCATGAGGGAGAACGCCTGGCCGCCTGTCAGCTCCCATTTGCCCTTACCCCAGTCAAACCATGCCTGGCGAATTCGGAAAGTGTAACTCGATGCGGTGACGGCGATGTTGCCCGCATTCGGCGCGCCACCGAAGTCCATCTCGAAATACCCGGCCGCATTGCTGGATGCAAGATCGGCATCCACGCGTAAAGCAAGCCGCGTACTCTGCGGTGACACGCGAAATTCGCTGGTGGTACCTGGGATCGTGTCGTCGAAAGGGAGGTTGGCGAAGTTAGTACCCACATTCCCGCCGGAGTTGGTGGAACGCCACAACGTAGTCATGGCAGGATATCCGAGCAACCGGAGCTTCGCAGGACCCAGCTTCAGTGCGGGTGTAGTCGGCGTGATATCGGCGATTTCAGGCCCGCGTTGTAACTCCTCTCCTACCCTCTCCTGCTCCGCGAGAGACGGTTCCTGGTCGACGGAAACTGCATGGCTTTCCGAAGTTTGCTTCTGTATGGCGGCGGCGTGGTACTCCGGTTTCACCCCTGTCGCCGCCGGAACCAGGTGGGCGCCCTGCATGTGCTCTTGCGTTAGTCCTTCCAATATCTGCTTCTGTTCGGCTAGCGCCAATTGCATTGCCTGGATCTGCGCCTGTTGCTGCTCCAGCACATTCTGCTGGGATCTCACGACTGACTTCAGTTGCTCAAGCTCGCCGCCGTCCGTCGGCTTCTGAGCTAACAACAACGGGCATCCCACAACCGCATAAATAAAAAGCCAGGTTGGGACTGGAGTTTTCATAAGCGCCGCCTTCATAGTTAAAAATGAGCTTACTTTACCAGTGCGCACGCGAATGTATGTTTTTTGGGTCCAGCCCAACATCAACGTCCCTTGCGACGTTGCAAGATACCGGAACGCTGGTGCACTGGACCGAACGATAGTGCCTGCAAAGTCTATCGGTATTGCCCGTGACCCTCTGGAACACAGGTCAAGTTCCCGAAGACCCGTTTTTCGGGAACGTCACGCGAACGACTTCGTATACTTGGACACGACTTCTGTTGTGCTGGGGAGGATATTCGTGCGATTTCGGTCGTGGGCTAGAGTCCCATTGCTTGTTGTCTGCTGTTCCTCATCGTTGGCTGCTGAAAATCGAAGCCCATGCGCTGTAAACCCCACACAGCCGGGCTGGCATGTTTTTGTTGAGAAGAAGAACCGCTTTTGCTTCGAGTACCCGCCGCTGGTCTCGGGCCCCCAGCTCTTGTGGACAGCGTACAGATACTTTGATAGGTTGTTGTGGACGGCGTTCACAAGCGTACCCCATGAACGCGAGAAGGCACGTGTAGCCAGCGTTTACGATCTGGAGCAGATATGACCCGAATACGACTTCTTGTCGGAACCCGCAAGGGCGCTTTCATCCTAACCTCCGATGGAAAACGGAAGGACTGGTCGGTATCCGGGCCACACTTTGCGGGCTGGGAGATGTATCACCTCAAAGGATCGCCGGTAGATCCTGATCGCATCTATGCCTCTCAGACTTCCGGCTGGTTTGGACAAGTCGTTCAGCGATCTGATGACGGCGGAGTTACCTGGAACGCAGTAGGGAACAAATTCGTCTATGACGGCGAAGCCGGAACGCATCAATGGTACGACGGCACACCCCATCCATGGGAGTTCAAACGTGTCTGGCACTTAGAGCCCTCCCTGACTTGCCCTGATACGGTTTTCGCCGGCGCCGAGGACGCTGCGCTATTTCGCTCGACAGATGGCGGCCATTCCTGGCTGGAACTCGCTGGGCTACGCAAGCATGGCACGGGGCCAGCCTGGCAGCCGGGCGCAGGAGGAATGTGTCTGCACACGATTCTGCTAGATCCAGAAGATCCGCAACGGATATTCATCGCCATTTCGGCTGCAGGAGCTTTCCGGACCGATGACGGTGGCCTTTCCTGGAAGCCAATCAATCGAGGACTTCATTCGCAGTACATTCCCGACCCTACCGCGCAGGTTGGCCATTGTGTCCACCACATCGCCATGCACTCCTCGCGTCCACGCACTCTTTTCATGCAAAAGCACTGGGATGTCATGCGTTCCGATGATGCCGGCGAATCCTGGAAGGAGATCAGCGGCAATCTTCCGACGGACTTCGGCTTTGTGATCGATGTCCATGCGCATGAGCCTGAAACGGTTTATGTCGTTCCCATCAAAAGCGATTCGGAACACTTCCCCATGGATGGTCAGCTACGGGTCTATCGAAGCCGCTGTGGGGGCCACGAATGGGAACCTTTGATCCAGGGTCTTCCCCAAACCAACTGTTACGTCAATGTGCTGCGAGACGCAATGGCTGTTGATTCGCTTGACTCCTGCGGAATCTATTTTGGCACAACTGGTGGTCAAGTCTACGTCTCTCCCGACGCAGGCGATACGTGGCAGGCGATCGTTCACGATCTGCCGGCTGTACTGTCGGTCGAGGCACAGACTCTTCCATGACCGCAATCGTGCGAGTTGAACTCCCAGCTCACCTCCGCGGACTAGCCAGCACTTCCTATGAAGTGCATATTTCGCTTGAAGGTTTGGTGACACAGCGCGCGGTTCTCGACGCTCTTGAACTCGCCTATCCTATGCTTCTGGGGACAATTCGGGACCACACGAGTAAGCTTCGCCGTCCCTTCATTCGCTTCTTCGCGTGTGAAAAAGATCTTTCCCATGTGTCACCAGACGATCCACTACCATCTGAGGTGATCGAGGGCAAAGAGCCATTCCTGATTATTGGCGCAATCGCCGGCGGCTGAAGGATGCCGACTCCATGCCCGACGGCCTACTCAAGAGTGGGCTCTGGCTACAAAAGCAGGGTTGAGCAGGACATGTTTGTTGTACCTGATCGTGTTTCCTTCAAGGTCGGTGACCGAGCCCCCCGCCTCTTCAAGAATGCACTGCGCTGCGGCTGTGTCCCATTCCATCGTGGGACCATTGCGCGGATAAACATCAGCGCTGCCCTCAGCAATGAGGCAAAACTTCAGCGAACTGCCCATGACCATGGTTTCGCCGTCTTTCGTTTCCTGCTCCGAAGCATGGCGGCGGCTAACAACAAAGCGCGTGCGTCCGGCTCTAGCCGACGCAACCTTTACAGCCGTGGTGACCTTACCGTCCGTCCGATACGACCCAGCTCCATGAGCGGCGAAATACAGCCTATCGATCACTGGAGCATAGATCACGCCAAGTATAGGCTGGTCCTCCTCGATCAGGGCGATGTTGACGGTGAATTCGCCGGTACGATGGAGGAACTCCTTAGTGCCATCGAGCGGATCGATCATCCAGAAATGTCGCCAGAGTTTCCGCTCTTCGAATGGAACCTCGACGGACTCTTCTGACAGGACGGGCCAATGGGGCGCTAAGCGGGCAAGCCCGGTCTGCAGGATCTGGTGAGAGACAAGATCGGCCCGAGTCACAGGCGAGTGATCCCACTTATACTCCACTTGTGGATTCAGATCCTGGTAAATGGCCAATATGGTGCTCCCGGCTTCGGTTGCGAGAGCAGTGACGCGCGGCAACAAAGCAGCCAGCCATTTACAAGCGTCGGGATCGGCCATTCGAGCTCTCACTTCCAAGCTTTATTGTGCAGTGCTTTGGAATCCAGGTAGAGACAGAATGAGATCGACGCATTCGTCCGGGCTTTTCGCAACCGTGTCGAGGCGAATCTCAGGAGCCACAGGCGGCTCGTAATCGCTGTCGATCCCGGTGAAGTTTACCAACTCTCCGCGCCGAGCCTGGGCGTAAAGCCCCTTGGGGTCGCGACGCTCGCATTCTTCCAGCGGGGCATCGATGTGGATCTCTACAAACTCTTCCGGCTCAAAGCGGGAACGGGCGTGGTTGCGTTCTGCACGATGGGGACTGATGAATGCGACGATCACCACGAGGCCGGCGTCCACGAACAAGCGGGCAACCTCCATGGCCCGGCGAATATTCTCCACCCGTTCAGCTTCGGAGAATCCCAGGTCCCGGTTGAGCCCTTGGCGTATCTTGTCGCCATCGAGAACATAAGTGTGTCTCCCGGAAGCGAACAGTTGCTTTTCGAGGAGGCTCGCAATCGTGGACTTGCCCGCACCCGGCAAACCGGTTAACCAGAGGCAAAACGGCTTCTGCAGCTTCTGACCCGCACGGGCGTCTTTGTTGACATCTAAAGCCTGCCCGCGGATGCCGGCCGTCTCGCGGAGAGCGAAGTTGATCATCCCACCTCCTATTCGAAATTGCGTTTGATACATGAAACAAAGGCCCTTTCCCCCGGTTATTGGGGAAAGGGCCTTTACAGTCGGAACGTTTTTAGTCGTCCAGATCATCACCCTTGGGTGCAGGTTTGTTGAATTCGCTCGGTGGGCGAACCTTGGTCTCGCCGGGATAGGGCCGTGTAAACCCGGTCGACATATACCAATTCAGGTGGTTGACGGTGTCTGGATCTTCGGCGTCAGGCTTGGTAAGTTTGCCGGCGAAGATCTGCTTCTTCTTCTGCAGCCACGCTACCTTCAGGGCCTTGGCCGCAGGGCTCATCTTTTCGTTGGCTGCGGTGGTCGTCGTGACACCCTGGTCCAACGGGACCTGGTTCGCCACGTGCGTCCACGGTTGGAAGTTTTCCGGGGGTGGAGTGCCCTGGACGAAAGCCGTCCTCATGGGCGACGCCACGAGGTCGAACTGGTTCATGGGCGGCAGACCGAGGATTTGCTCGATCGTCCGAGTCATGTTGACCTGAGTGTAGTAGGTGCTGTCGGTGGGTCCGTTCTGCACAGTGTAAGGGCTGACGATATAGCCCGGGCTGCGATGACCATCGACGTGGTCGACGCCGTCTTGCGAGTCGTCTTCCTCAACGAAGATCGCCGACGAGGACCACACATTGCTGTGGCTGATGTAGTCAATGATGCGCCCGACGGCCAGGTCGTTATCGGCCTCCTCGGCGTCTACCGTCGGTGGCCCGCCGGTGTGGTCGTCCATGACCCAAAGGATGCTCAACGCAGGCACCGTACCAGCCGCGACGTCATTCTTGAAGTCCTGCTGCCACACATCGACGCGGAACTGGTCGGGGATGCCCAGATCGAACTGCGGGAAGTTGGTGACGAGGTGGTTGGACACGGCCGGGAGAGAGGATTGCGCCTGGACCGTATTCTGGTAATAGAGCGTCTTCTCGGCGCCAGACTCGTAGTTCTGCGCGTCGGTGTAGAACTGGCTCCAGGTCGGCTCTTTGGTCGATCCGTTCGGTTGTTTGAAGGTATCGTTCTCGACGTATTCGCCATAGATCTTCACCGGCAAACCAGCCGCAGATGCTTCCGAAAACAGGAAGCCTTTGTTCTGGTAGGCAAGTGCATCGCCGGCGTTCCCGCCTGGATAGCTGCGGATCCAGTCAGGCGACTGAATATCGTCGGCGTAGGGCGCCATGCCTTCGGTGATCCATTGGTGACCATCCGCCGACTGGCGGCTGGGGTCGTAGAAATTGTCGAAGAGCGGGAAGCGCGTCACCAGGTTGTGCACGTTGGGGCTGTCCTTGCCCCCGAACACCGCCAACGAGCTGTCGCCATTGCCGGCAGCCACGTCGCCCAGCATCTGATCATAGGTGCGGTTTTCACGGATGATCATAAAGACGTGCTTGATCAGCGAGGGATCGCCAATCTTGTTCGGGATTGCGACCGCCTTGTTATCCTGGGTGCCGCCGGCGGCCGACTTGATATTCTCCGTCAGATCCCAGTGGTTGTTCTCGAAAACCTGCGCCGTCATTGTCGTCAAGGTCTCGCTATTCGGCACCTTGACGATGCTGACAGTGCCATTGTCCTGGTGAGTGTTGTAATCAGTGACGCCGTGGTCGGTCTCGAACGAGTAAAGCGTGCCGACACCCTTGTCGTTGGCAACGATAAGTTTGTTATCGTTCTTGCTCAGCACCACCGAACTCGGCGCGTACGCTACCGGAATCATGCCCATGACGGCATTCTTGGGTTTGGCGTTAAGGTTGACGACCGCGATCGCGTTGGCATTGTAAAGCGCGACATAGGCAATGCCTGTCTGGGCATCGACGGCGATCGAGTTCGGCGCAGCGCCATAGGCCGCCATCTTCTGGCCCGGCACTTTGATCGGCAGCCCAAGGTTGATCGTTTGCTTCACCTCGTTGGTGGAGGTGTCGACGACCGAGATGGTATCGCTATAGGTATTAGCAACCAACAGGTAACCGCCATAGAACGCCATCCCCGTCGGGTGCAGACCGGTCGAGATAGTAGCGGTGACCTTCATCGATTTAAGATCAACCACAGAAACGCTACCTGTGACCGCGGCGCCAACCACCGGGTCGGCCACGATTTCAGCGCCGGCGGAGTTGACCTGGAAGTCCGCCTGGGTAGCAACCCGACCACCCTCGTTGCTGACGTAGGCTGTTGTGCCGTTACTATCGATTACGATACTGTGCGGCGCGTTGCCTACGCGGATCTGCGTACCCTGTTCCGGCTTGCTCGCGGTGAGGTCGATCTTGGTGAGCGTATTGTTCTGGTTTAGCAGGGCATAAGCGCTCTTGCCGTCATTGGATATCGCGAGACCACCGGGATAAGCAGTAGACGCAGTATAGAAGCTGCCGCAGGGGTTAGCATAAGCGGCCGGTGGGCTGTTTGGAAAGCACTTGATGAAGGAGTTGTTCGGCGGCACGCTTACCTGTGCGTTGTCGCTCAGCAAGCCCTCCGCAGAGACATTGGCGATAGTGACGAAGCTGCTGTCCTGGCTGAAAATCAGGTACTTGCCATCCGCCGAATAGGCTATGCCGTTATAGCTGCCGTGGGAATCGGATCCGAACGCAATGTAGTTCTGCAGAACCTCGCCGGTGTTGGTGTCGAACACCTCGACGGCCTGCGTCGCGCCCATGGTGAGGACGGCGGCAGTGTGCGTCTTGGCAATGGGGTTCACCGCGACGGCCTTCGCGCGGACCCGGATGCCGAGGTCGACTTGTTTGCCGGCCGGGGTAATGATCTGGCCACTGCTCACAACAAAAGATCCGTTCGCCTGCGCGCCGGTGGTGTAGGTCGGGAACGGCACGGACTGAGCAAACAGCGGAATGGTCAGCCCTGTAGCCAGCAGGCCGGCGAGCGGACGCATTCGGTTGATTCTCGATTTTTTTCGAGTCACTTTTCGGGACATTTTTCTGGACATCACTCTTCTCCCCGGGGGTGTGTGTTACGTAATTTCAGAATGCCGACCGGCGCCAAGAAGATGAGGAACGCTCACTTCGGCCGATGGCTCGGGACAAGGGACAAGCAGACAGATGCGGGTGCCGCTGCTGGCTGCCGGGAATACGAGGGGACGGCTGGTTGTTAAATCAGGAACGTGGACTGGGGCAGGGGCGCGAAACGACCGTGAAGCATTGAGGCTTAAACGCGGTCAATCAATGCCCCCCTTTCACTTCGCACCAAGTATCACAAACGGTTTCTGACGGACTGGTGACGCTAACATTACATATTCGTAATGTGGGCTGAACGTTCTGTCGCGGTTTCTAATGCGCGCGGCGAAATGGTTTGGCGCGCAGCTGAGCTTCAGACTTGTCCAAATTATCTTGGACAGCCTTTTGCCCCATCCTCTTCAACCCAATCGCGATCAGGCGATGCCCGCGTCCGGTTCCGGCCCGTCGTCGATAAGTGCGCGCAGGGGCCCCAGCCAGGGTTCGTAGCGTCGCCAGCGGGCGACGGAATTGCGATAGATCGGCTGCCGGGCCTGCCACTTGCTGGGGGTTCTGACAGCCCGCGGATTTGATTCGGGCCGCAGGCATGCGTCGTGCCACGCCAGACCGCAGGCCGCGATGATCCGCCGGATCACTGGTTCGGGCGCGCGAGTCAGCTCTTCGTAATCGACCTCGAGGAAGCGATCCGCCGGCAGCACACTCCGCCAATGGTCCATGAGCCGCTGGTAGCTGCGGAAATACATGACCAGATCCTCGCCCCCAGTCGGAAACGCCAGGCTCGGATGGAAATGAGTTTGATGGATCGACAACGCTGTGTCGACTGCAGCGCGCCGGCAATGGATGATGGTTGCGCGCGGGAACGCCATATGGATCAGGCCGGCCCAGAGGAAATTGAACGGCATTTTGTCGGTCACACGGGCCGCCTTGGGTGCGATCGTGCGCAGCACGCTGAGATAGTCCGCCGCCGCCCTGGCGAAGAACGGCCTCTCGGTACCGGGCGCGCCAGAGCGGTGCCACTCCGCCCCGCGCTTGTTCCAGAATTGCAGTTCGTCGCCGGCCCCGGCCTCAGGGTGGTTAGAGACGACCTGCTCGACGAGTGTTGTGCCGGACCGGGGCATGCCGAGGATCAGTACCGGGGTCGCATCGCGGCTGCCGAGTTCAGACGCCCGCGCGATCCATTCGGGTGTGCAGCGGGCAATCAGCTGGTCGATCTCGATGGCGAACGCGGCCGAGTCGAACGCCAGAGAGTCCCGACGCACGGCGTCCGCGGCGTCGAAATGCTGCATGGCTAAGGCGTAGTCGCCAAGATCATCCGCCGCCTTGCCCAGCGCGAGGTGAAGCCGCACGCGTTGGGCCGCTTCCAGTCCCGGCGTGGCGAGCGCGGCATCCATCAGTTGCAGCAGACCGTCATCATGGCTGGTGACGGGCCGGCACCGAACTAGATCGTAGTAGCATCCCGCCAGCAGCGGCGCGATCGCGATCGCGCGTTGAAAGCATTCGCGGGCCTCGTCGAAACGGCCAAACTCAGAGAGCAGATTGCCCAACAGATCATGCGCCATCGCGTTGCCCGGATCGCGCGCCACTGTCCGTCGCAGCACCTGTTCGGCTTCCTGATTGCGGTCCTCCGTCAGCAAGGCCCGAGCCTTGCCAAGGCGGCCGAAGCTGGTCTGCCCACCGGTCGCCGCCGCACGGCGAAAACAGCCGATCGCCTCGTCACGATGGCCCAGCGTGTACACCAGGGCGCCGGCGCGGAACCACGCCTCGGTCAGGGATGGGAGTAGCTGAGTGGCGCGGTCGTAGGCAACGATTGCCTCGCCGATGTTGCCCAACTTCTCCAAAGCGATTCCCAGGCGGAAATATGCATCCGCGTAGCGCGGGTTGCCGGCGATGGCCCGCTGCAAGGCCGCGATGGCCTCTGGTATCCGGCCGACCTCGAGGCAGGCGAGGCCGAGATCGTGCTGGATAACGGGATCGGAAGGCTGTAGCAGCGCTGCTTCGCGCAACGGCGCGATCGCATCGGCTGGTCGCCCGGCCCTGAGCAACTCAGCGGCCAGCGCGAGTAGTGGCGCCACCTGCTGCGGCGCGGCTGTGTTTGGAGACCAGGGCATGGCGCGAACCTCGCATGGGAGATGAAGCGTGGCGATCGGAGTCGCCAGATGACTTGGATCACGGTCGAGTCACCGCCAATCCGTCAGTTGCTACTTGTGCAGGCATCACATCACGAAAGAGCCCAGCCGGAACGGTCTTGCCGTCGTATAAACTGCGCAGCCTGAGGGCAATTTTTCGCGACCATCTTCGGTCCGTCCCACTCGATCTTCTGACCCGCGCGCAATGACACGCAGCCCAGCAGCATGATCTCCGTGAGGCGCGCAGCGACGTCAAAACGGGAGTAGCAGATCTCCGGCTTGTTTTCCTTGACAGCAACCAGCCATTCCTGTGCATGGGCAACAACACTACTTCCGCCTGGTTTGCCGTAATGGTTGCGCGGGATGCGCTCCGGATATTGCGCCATTGCCGGGTGCTCGGTGTAGTCGAGGAATTTTTGATCGCTCTTCAGCTTCACGAAGAATGTCGTTCCATAATCGTCAGGGGAGAAGACTTTGCCTCCGTCGCCAATCAGGAGACAACCGCTATCGGGGACCTTGCCCAGCAACGCGACGATGTCGGCAGTGAGTTCGACGGGCGGCTTGTTGCTCAGGTCATGGCCGCCCCTGGCCGTAGGGTCAGGCTGGCCGCCGTCATACCACCACAGTGTCACCGCATCCTGCTCGATCTTTTTGTAATGATGGAAAAGATGCGGATGCTCAACAGGAAGGTGCGCTTTGCGCTTGGGAAAGTCGAAGCGAATTTTGGAACCGACGGGATATGATTCCTTGTTCATCCGGCCGAAAGGCATCGCTTCCACTACCGACGGGTAATCGAGATTCAAGGCGCGAAACGGCATGTTGACCGTGTGGCATGCCATGTCGCCCAGCGCGCCGGTACCGAAATCCTGCCAGCCGCGCCAGTTGAACGGCTCGTAAATTCCATTTCGGTCATGTGGATTATCACTCCCCTTATACGGCCGCATCGGAGCCGGTCCGATCCAAACATCCCAATCTAGTGTTGCCGGGACCGGATCTTCCCCGAGTGGACGACTCATTGCCTGCGGCCAGACTGGGCGGTTCGTCCAGACGTGAACTTCATGCACTTGTCCGATGAGTCCATCTTGAATCGTCTCGACCGCGCGGCGCAAACCGTCCGCGGAGCTGCCCTGGTTGCCCATCTGCGTAACGAGCTTTCTCTCCTTGGCCATTTTCCGCAAATAGCGCGCTTCATAGATCGTCTGCGTGAGCGGCTTCTGACAAAACACCGCCTTGTTCCTCTTCATCGCCGCTGACGCCACGATCGCATGCATATGATCCGGAGTCGAAACCGTCACCGCATCGATCTGATTGCCCATCTGGTCCAGCATCTGCCGGAAATCCTTGTAAACCTTTGCGTTCGGATATTTTTTCGTTTGAACGTTGTAAGCCTCTGAACCAGAATCCACGTCGCACAACGCGACAATGTTCTCGTCGGCGCAGGCATCGGTGTCGCTCCGGCCTTTACCGCCGATTCCGACGCAGGCGATGTTCAACTTGCTGTTGAGATTCTGTCCGCGCAAAAGAGCCGGCACGCCAAACGCGAGCGCTCCGGCGGCCATAGAACTGGTTTTGATAAATTTACGGCGGTCGATACGCGAGAGCGGAGTGGTTTTAGGAGATTCACTGAGAGGATTCTGGAAATTTTTCGACACACGGAACAGCATACACTCGCTGGTTCCCAAAGGAGCAACATTCCTGTTGCGCAGCAGCTCTACCGGCACCAAGCAGCTTTCTTAATATCTCAGATCAATCCAGCACCGTACGTTTTGCCCCGAACGAAAAATGACGCCCAGCCAACGCCTCCTACTTTTCTGGGGTCACGGCTATGTCGAGCGTTATGGAATGCGTAATAGAACCTGCTACGCCGATGATCGTCAACGGCAGCGGTGTCGTAGTATTCGGAGCATTGGGGGCCGCAGTGAACTGAACGGATTTCTGTCCTGTCGCCGTAAAGGAGACTGAATTGGGTGTCGCGCTGACTCCAACCGGAAGGGCTCCCCAGGAGACGCGAATATCTCCCGGGCTCCCCTCAATAAATCCGATAGCGAGTACCACAGTGGCACTTTTACCGGGGGAAATTTGGATTAGGCTAGGCTGGCCCAAACCGAATTGCAAGCTGAAATCTGAATAATGCCCACCGCCACCACATCCAGCGAAGATAACCGGAAAAATGATCATCAAGAATAACCTAAAGAATCGTCTCGCCCGGTATGCTTTTGCGTACTTCACTTCGATTCACCTTCCGCTTGACGAGAGTTTGGTGCAGAGACGGGATTAATACTTTGGGAGAAAGCGATCGATAACCATCGAAGCTCAGTTCAGCGCGGGCTCGATTTGTACTGATCTCTGTTTCCCAAAATGTCAGTCCCGTCGACGCATTGCTAGCCGCGTTCATTGTAACTTCTACGTAACAGTCACCCCTCTCACCGAGTTACCAAAGAGCATCTGGCAAAGTTCTACCCCCGCGTTATATTGGTGAGCGGTCTTCCATACTGCCAATTTGTTTTAGGCGCATTGGGAAAGTAGGTCCCTTGCTGAGAGTCTGCGCGCGGTGCAGGTTTTGGCTTTCTTCTGTTCGTTTTCTGGTCTTGGTTTTAGCTTTGGGCGTCGCCGCTTTGCTGAACGGGTGTGGCGGAGGCGGTTCGAGTGCAAGTTCCGGTTCAGGAGAACCGGCGGGCGGTGGCTCCACCACCACGCCTACGCCGGCCATTTCGTCCATTAGCCCAACCACCATGACGGCGGGAACAGGCGCCCTGACACTTACGGTCAACGGGTCGGGATTTCTGAGCACCAGTGTGGTCCAAGTGGGCACTACCGCGGAGCCGACGACCTATGTCAGCGCCACCCAGCTATCGGCGGCCGTGCCCGCAACGCAATTGGCCAGTGGGGCACAATTGGCGGTGGCCGTCCTGAACGGATCAGCAAGCAGTAACTTTGCCAACCCCACCAAGCTGAAGGTCGATAATCCGCCACCCACCATCGCATCGCTCTCTCCTGCCAGCGAAACGATGGGCTCTACCTCGACGTTACTTACGGTGACCGGAACCGGATTTGTGCCCACAACGGTCATCGATGTCAACGGTACCGCCCGAACCACTACATTCATTAGCGGCAGCCAGGTCAGCCTCACGCTGACGGGGGCAGACGTATCGGCGGTCGCTAGTCTTTCTTTGACTGCCGTGAATCCGGCTCCCGGCGGTGGAACCTCGACAGCGGCCACGTTGGCTATCGTCGCGTCGAATCCCACGCCCACGATTACCTCCGTCAACCCGGCGACAGAAGTCGTAGGAACCTCGTCCCCGGTGGTTGCTGTGAGCGGAACAGGTTTCACGCCGTCCACCGTAGTCGATGTGAACGGGAGTGCACGGGCTACAACCTACACCAACGCAACTCAGGTGAACGTAACCCTGGCTGCAGCGGATGTCTCGGCAACCGGAACCCTCTCTCTTACCGCAGTGAATCCTCCACCCGGCGGGGGAACCTCATCCGCAGCCCATGTCGCGATCAACAATCCCCCGGTCGGCGCCATCCAGGTCAGTCCATCCACGCTCGCTGCCGGAACCACCACCCCGGCCACCCTGACAGTTACCGGGGATAGGTTTGTAACCGCCTCAGTGGTCCAGGTGAATGGATCACCGCGAGCCACGACCTACGTAAATACAAACAAGTTGACATTTTTCGCGACGGTCGCAGATCAGGCCACCGCGGGAACGCTTGCTGTCACGGTAACCAATCCGCCGCCCGGCGGGGGAACCTCGCCCGCAGCCACGGTGACCGTTGCAGGAGCGGCAGGTCTGGCGATTAGCTCCGTCTCGCCCAATACATTCACCGCCCAATCGCTGGACACGGGCATATCGGTAACGGGAACCGGTTTTGCGGTCAATTCTGTTGTGCAGTGGAATGGCGTGGCCCTGGTAACCTCGCCAGGCTACCACGGCGCCACCGAATTATTCGCGACCGTTCCCGCAGCCGACCTGGCAACCGCGGGAACAGCCATTGTGACCGTCAGCACAGCCGGCGCCACCCCGCCGCTTTCCAATCCCATCACCGTCAACATTACCAATCCTCCTGCCCCCACCCTGACTTTTATCTATCCCAGCGCCGGGCCCATCAACACGGCTGCGACCATTACTCTCAACGGAACCGGGTTCACCACCAGTTCCACCGTCGCCGTCAACGGAGAACCGATCACGGCCGCCTTCGTGAATTCGACACAACTTACCCTGAACCTCCCAGCCTCCAGCACAGCCACACCGGGAAACCTGAGCTTCACCGTGACCACTCCGGCGCCAGGAGGTGGGACGAGTTCCCCGCTCTTCTATACCAGCTACATCCAGATGCCGAACAACGATATCGCTTACAACCCGGCCGACGGACTGCTGTATGCGTCGGTGCCGACTTCTGGCGGCAGTGTTACGGGTAATTCTGTGGTGGGTCTGGACCCCACTACGGGCAATGTGATCCGCCAGATCTGGGTCGGCAGCAATCCCAATAAACTCGCCATTTCGACCGACGGAAAACAGCTCTTCGTTGGCCTGGATGGCGCGTCGGCGGTGGCTCAGGTCGACTTGACCCAAGGCAAGGTAGTCAGCCAGTTTTCCCTGGGCGGCGGGGAGGGAATATATGACCCGCCGTACACCGCCGTGTATCTGGCCGCGGTTCCCGGTTTACCCAACTCCGTGGCCGTGGCAGTGGCGGGCAGCTTCACCGGCGGCGCCGGAGCCACCATCTACGACTCCGGCGTCGCGCGGGCCAATAGCTCGTCGGGTGTTGGCGACGGACCGCTCAGCTTCGGCTCGTCCGCCTCCACTCTCTACATGGCAGGCTCGTCCATCGAGCAACTTACCGTGAATGCAACTGGCATCTCCGCCGCGACAACGCTCTCCAGCAGCAGCGCGGGTCAGCCGAATTCCATCCAATACGACAACGGGCAGCTTTATCTTCCCACGGGCGGCGTGCTCAACGCTTCTAGCGGCGTTCTGCTGGGTACCTTCTACAGCGCCCCAACTACGCCGGCGAACGGACCGGTGGTTTCCGACTCGACGTTGGGAAAAGCCTTCATCGGCGTCTCGTCGTACACGCAAAACAGCGAAGTGCTGGCCTTCGATGAAAGCAACTTCAACCTGATCGGCGCCATTCCAGTGAACGGCATTGGTACGCAGGGGTACCCGACCACCTTCCGCAAGATCGTGCGCTGGGGACAGAATGGAATTGCCATCAATACCGTGCCCAGCGCCTTCAGCGTTACCAATCAGATCTATATCTTCCAATCGCCGCAGGTGAAGGACGTCTCTCCTTCGCCCGCCGATCTTTCCCTCTCGTTGACTGCGCCGGCGACAGCCTCAACTGGCACCGCCGCTTCCTGGATCGCCACCGTCAATAACCTGGGTCCAAACTCCGCCCAGGGCGCGCTGGTCGTCATGAACCTCGATCCCTCTCTGCTCATCAACAGCGTCACACCGAGCCAGGGAACCTGCGGGACGGGCACAGCCTTCACTTGCGACCTCGGGGTCCTGGCCAACGGAGCAAGTGCTACGGTCACGGTAAGCGCGACTCCGTCCACGGCGGGAACCCTGGCCGGGGCGGCTTCCGTCTCCTCCACCAGCAACGATCCAATCCTAACCAACAATCAATCCAACACCAGCACCACGGTCACTGGTGGCTTGTATGGCGCGGTGCCGTCCGTCTCGGCAATCTCCCCGAATCTGGTCCAGGCAGGCTCGGCAGACTTCACGCTGACCGTTACCGGAACAGGTTTCAATCCAGGCTCCACCGTCAACCTGGACGTCACACCGCTGCCAACCACCTATGTCAGCGGCACTCAACTCACCGCCACGGTAAGCGCCTCCGAGATCACAAATTATGGATGGGCAGCTATCACGGTTTCGAATCCCCTCCCCGGCGGCGGCATCTCGCAGATCCAGCCGTTGACCGTCTACGGCCTGGTCAACGTGCCTGCCAGCGGACTCCTGTTTGACCCCTACTCACAATTGCTCTATGCCACCATTCCCAGCACCGCAACCAGCCTCACGGGCAACTCGATTGTGAGCATTGACCCCGCCACCGGCAAGGTGGGAACTCCGATCAATATCGGCAGCGAACCCACAGTGATGACCGAAACCTCCGATGGAAACTACCTCTGGGTCGGTCTTAGCGGCGCCGACAGCGTGGCGCAATTCGACCTCTTGCATCACAGTCTCACCAACACCGTCCCACTTACCCTCACCGCGTATGGAGCGACCAGTAGCGTTGTTGCTACCTCGCTGGCAGCCATGCCGGGCACGGATACCACCCTGGCGATCAGCACCAATAGTACGTGGGGCAGCTTCGGGATCTTCGACATATCGGGCACTACCGGCAGTTTCCGCCCGAACGTTTCCGGTATCTACGATGGTGTGAATCCGGTGTTCGCGGATGCATCTCATGTGTTTGCGTACGACAGCCAGACCTCGGGTGCGGAGTTCTACCGTTACAGCGTCGATGCCAATGGACTTACCCTGATAGACGGCACAACCCTGGACGGTATGGGCGGTTATCAAGGAGGCTTTCAACTCGCGAACGGCCTGATCTACGGAGGCGACGGAGGCATTGCCAATCCGACCACGACCCCTCCTTCGCAAATTGCCACCCTCTCCCTCGACCTCTCCCAGGCGGGGATTTCCGGCTATGCGGTGGGGGTCGCTGCGGATCCGTCGCTGCAGAAGGAGTTTCTGATGGTGGGGGATCTGGACGGAGCTTCGGCCTACGGGCTGGCACGGTATGATCTGAACACCTATTTACCCGAAGCCGTGCTCGACATCTCTGCGTCAATATCCAGCCTTAGAGGTGGAGGGAACATGTTGCGTTGGGGCCAGGATGGTCTGGCGCTATTGTTTTCGGCGGAGAACTACACTACCGATCAGACAGTAACAGCCGTGATGCTTCTAAGTGGTCCGTTTGTGACCCCGCAACTATTGCACAACAACTCTGCGGCGGTCTTGACATCCGGTGCGGCGCTTGCCCACGGCAGCGGCAATACCATGCTGACTCTCACCGGTGCAAACTTCCAGCCTGGGGTTGCGGTCACGTGGAACGGAAGTTATCGCGCCACCACCGTAGTGGATGCAGCGCATGTCACCGTGGCCATCCCCGCGAGCGACCTGACGAGCGCGGGAACAGCATCCGTGGTGGCAACAAATCCTGGGGCACCAGCGTCGAATGCGCTGCAGGTCACGGTCAATTAGCTGCCCACGGGTACTTTGCGGGAAGTTCGGCGACAGGATAGCTATTTCCAGGTGAGCAGCGGGAACTGCTGTAATCGGTGTCGTGTCGCCCCAATTACCCACGCGCAGAGATGTGCGAACTAAGCTAACTAAGAGAACTAAGTCCCCGCGACGTCGAACGATTTGGCAAGGTTGTCGAATAAGTCCTTTGTTTCGTCAAGATGATCAAGATCATCAAGCAATTAATTTGATCATCTTGATCGGAGAGGCCGTCATCGGGGATCATTTTTTTAAATAAAAGTGCGCTATAAGCGCTATAAGCTCCCCGTTTCATTGCCGGCTTGCCGATGCTTGCTCGATCGGGGACACTTCTGTTCCGGGATTTTGACAGGCCTCCCTTACGCTGGTGCCCGGTGGTACTTTCGAAGTTGTCAAAAGTGCTCAATCAAGAGGACGCACTGGGCGCACCCTGCTTAGGCTTTGATTTCTGCTCTCCGCAGGCGCCCTCGCGGGGCACAGGAATGCTGCGGACAGGAGTGATCCGTCGCTTTGGTGTCACATTTACTGTTTCGATTACCAGGTCATCACGCCGACATGCGCTGATGCTTTTCCCGGTGGTTGGTGGCAGTGCACGGGTAGAACGCGCCGGTGCAGGGCCAAACAGGGCCATCGTGGCAATACGGCCCTGACATATGTCCTTGCTCTCACAATAGTACGGTTTTTGGGCCGCGTCCAGAGCGGGAAAGGAATTCTTTGGTAACCATGGCGGCGCATTGTTACTTCATCGTCGCGGCAAGAAAGTGATTGCCGATGAGGCCGGTACTCTGACTTAATATTCGAGTTGAGAGTCGCTCATCGGATTTCCACGGGCAGTTAACCTGCTCGGGGATATCGCCTGTTATCAACTCAAGCCACTGCTCGACATCCATTTTTGGTTATCTCGTCTGTCGTGATCTTCCAGACGCATCCAGGCTTCTTCTAGTGCCGCGCCCCAAACATCTACATCAGGTGATGCTGCGCTAGCATCTCTCCGCGGATGCTTCGCCAAGTTTTGAAGGCTTCATCAGCTACCGCCAGGGTATTTGTAATATCGGTGCGTGACCAAATCCATCCAACATCGTAGTCGGCCCTGTAACGGTCTTCTTGCAACTGCGTAAAGGCGCTGATTACCTTCTTAAGCTCCGCCAGCAACGGCGTTGGATGGTTCTTGTCCTGGGGTTTGAGTACAGCGCCGCTCATCTTTCGGTGCTCGAACATGCGCCCGAGACGGGCACATTCACCTTTGACACGCCAATTCGAGGTGAAGTCCCCGATGAGCAAATGGAACAACGCGTAGTATGCAGTAGAAACCGTCCGGCGAAGAGTGGACTGCTTTGGATTATTTCCGCCGCGAGTTGCAAGATGATGGGTATCCTTCAGCAGGTCGTCGGCAAAGGCCATACTTCACGCCCAAGCTTCTTCTCGTAAGACCCGCTGCTCGGACTCACTTCTGAAATTGTGGTATGGAAAAACGCCAAGTGCGGTGAAATCTAAGCGTCCGGCGAGACGCCAAACGACGCTTGTAGCTACTTCTCGCAGGCGGAGTTTGCCAGCTTCATCGGACCGAACGCTTCGAAACTGACCGACGGTATGGCACCCTGGAAACAAGGTCCTCCCCATGCCGCAAACGTTAAGCGATTTGTATCTTTGTAGCCGCCCGGCGGGGAGTTGAAGGAACTGGGCCTTTAAAGCAGGCATGAGGCGAACAAGTTCCCTCTCGAATGGGAACCTGGAGTGTCCACCCGATCAGCACCGTCGTGTCACGCGACCAAAGCGCTGGCGAGACCGATAAGGCTATCGGCTAACCTCAATCACAATAGAGCCCATACGTTCGCTGCTGGCATACTCCCGATGTGCCTTTTGGATCTCATCAAGGCTGAAGGTGTTTTTGATTGGCACGGAGATCCTTCCCTCTTTGAGCCATGCAAACAGTTGTTCCAGATCCGAAGCGAAGTGCTTTGACCCGCGATTTATACCGTAGAAGGTGGTGTGCTTCCCCGACCAAAAGAACAAATTTTTTGAGAACAGTTTGAGCGCCGAAAGAATCACCGAACGTTCTGGGGTGTTGGTCCATGCCGGCAAGTTCATGCCATACCCCACTAGCACCCCTCCTCTTTTCAAGATCGAGTAGGACTCGTCGAAGCTCTCAAATCCGAGGGGATCGAACACGGCGTCCATCCCACCGAGGTGCTGCACGGAGGGGATCCAGTTCTTATTCGAGTAATCGAAAGGGGTTGCCCCGAGTTGTCGCAGTTCGTCGTGCCTCTTCCATGAAGCTGTACCGAAGATCTGGGCTCCCTCAAGTTTTGCGAGCCGTAGGAGCGCGCCACCCACGGCGCCGCTCAACGCATGAATGAATATCTTCTGGCCAGCGGTGACGTGCGCTGCGCGGTGCAGCATTTGATAGGCGGTGACCCAATCAAGGATGAGGACGACAGCAGCCTTTTTGTCCACTGCATCAGGCACGCGCACCAGAAATCGCTCCGGAAGGTTTATCAGCTCCGACTGTCCCTCATACTTGGAAAGACACGCAACGCAGTCACCCATAGCGAACTTTACCGAGCCCGGGCCATTCAGCCGCACCTTGCCAATGACACTATAGCCGGGAGTCAGCGGCGGCTTCTTCTGAAACGGATAGGTGCCGCGACGCATACTGACGTCGGAACCCGAGACGATGGTGTACTCGACCGATAGTTGCACTTCACCGGCTGCAGGATCGTCCAGATCGCTTTCGACAATCGCAAGCTTGCTTTCGTCGCCGAACGCCGTAATGACGACCTTCTTCGTCCTGGCCATAAGCTCACCCTCGATGGATTCTCTCACCAATGATTCGCAGGCCGGTGGAATTTCAAAGAGCGGGTAAGATCAGGCGGGCCCCGTGAGCCAGTGGCCCGTCGCCTTCGCTATCTCACGATCAGGGTGACGGTTCCCGAACTTGTCACCTGGTGGGTTTGGGGTGAGGTGGTTTGCGTAGATTGACCACCGCCGCATCCGCCCGCGGTGGCGACCGCAGCCATCAGCAGTCCAATCGATACGACGATCCAGACATGTCCACGCTTGCGCGATTTCCTCAGCCTCAGCGGCGCCCACAAGATGGGCAACAGCACCAGCGCCGTCGCGGCTCCAGGAAGCGTCTCCATAAACACCAACGTAATCTCGTACGTGGCGGGTGGTGTGCCTGCCGCCGTGGTAATCACGACTGAGCTGCTTGCAGCGGAGTAGCTGCAACCTGCCCCCACCGGCAGATTCAGGCACTTCACGCTGACGTTGATTGCTGACGCTGGTAGCGTGACCGAATAAGTCGCCGTCCCTCCAGCGGGAACCGTCAGTGAACCTGTCGGCAAGGATGGCGGAGTGTTGCTTCCGGCTGTATCGATCTCAAACGCAAGCGTGTTCGACGTTCCCCCGCCCGGGGGCGCCGTTAGCACCGTTACGGAGGCGGTGCCGGCATTTGCCACATCAACGGCGGCAACCTGCGCGGTTAGCTGCGAGGCACTTACGTATTGCGTCGCAAGCGCGGTCGTTCCCCACATCACCGTGGACGCCGGCACGAATCCAGTCCCGTTTAGGGTCAGCGTAAACGCTGCGCCACCCGCCGCCACGAACGCGGGGGAAAGGTTGCCCAGCACCGGGGTTGGCGAATTTGGGGCAATCACATAGGCGGCTTTGGCGACAGCGCTGTCGTTATAGTTCGCAACAACCGCGATGGCGCTGATGGTCTCCGTCGAGCTCACCGTGACCGGGCCGGTGTAAGCCGTCGCAGTCACGGAAGGCACGCTGCCATCCGTGGTGTAATAGATCGTCGCACCGGGAGTCGTATCCGTAATGGTTACGCTCTGTGGCGTTGCATAAGTACCCGCTGCGACGCTGAACACCGGCGTGGCCGTCGTCTGCGATGCGAACGTCACCTTCCGCAGCCGGTACGCGTCAGTTAAATACAGGTTGCCGGTTGCGTCGAAGGCTACGCTGTACGGTGCACTCAGTTCCGCGGCAGTTGCCGCGCCGCCATCTCCGCTGAACCCGGTGAGGCCAATTCCCGCGACTCTGGTGATGATCCCGGTCGAGGCATTCACTTCGCGAATCTCATTCCCCCAACTGCCGACGTAAAGGTTGCCGGCTGAGTCCAGGCTCACACTTTCCGGCATGACCAGAGCGCTGATAGCGGGACCGCCGTCTCCTGTGCTGCCTGGCAGGTCCTGGACCCCAGCGACTCGCCGTAGCCACCGGCACTTGGGTAAAGGTACCGTCCCCCTGGCCCATCAGGATCACCAAATAGTATCCGCCGCCGACGGCAAGGTCCGGAATACCGTCACCGTTAAAGTCTCCCGCGACGACGGGGTCATTTCCGTAGTTCGTATAGAAGTCACCTTGCGGGGATACGGTGAAGGTCCCATCGCCATTCCCCAGCAAAACCGCCAGCGAAGCGCTGAGCTCATCCGACAGCAGTATGTCCGGGTGTCCGTCTCCATTGAAATCCTGCACCAGTACAGGTTTGCCCACGGCCGTAATCGGATTCCCGGTGACCGGGTTGAAGTTCCCCATGCCATCTCCCAGCAGGATCGTAGGCGAGTCGGTTGGGCTCACCGCGTTGAGTCCAACCGCGAGGTCCATATTGCCGTCGCCATTGAAATCACCGGCCACAATCCCAGAGGGCTCATTGCCCACCGCGGAGGTGGGCCCTGCAGCCAGTGCCTGCACGACCGGATCGCCCAGGGAGGCTGTTGCCAGCACCGAGTTGTTGGCGCTGAGATCCACGAACGAAATCGTTCCCGCCGGTCCGGCCGGGCTTTTGGCCGAGCCGCTCACGGTTGCTGTCAGTGAATAATCTGCAGCAAATCCGCTCCGCGCGATGGCTGTTGCCGAAGGAAAAGCGCCCGTTACGGAGACCGTAGATGTGTTCGAAGTACTCGCTGCCCAGTTGATGGTGCCGAGGAACTCGGCCTTGTAGTTATGGGCGCCGGGGGCGGGACGCAATTTGATCGTGGCCGTCCCGGCGCTTGTTACTTGTGCCGTTGCCAGCACGTGGATATCCGTACAGTACGTTGCAGAAGCATCGCAGAAGTTCACCTGGCCGGCTTTGATTGTCCCTGAAGCTGACGTCACAGCCGCGGTGAGCGTAATCGTGGTGCCTGTGGTGATGTTCGTGGCGCTGCCTGAGAGTGCGGTAAGGGTCAACGTCGTCGTGGTCGCGGGCCCGTTGGCGGCCGCGGCAGTCGCCGTCAGGCTAGTTGCCAAAAGGCCGGTACATGCAGTGACGAGAAGAGCAGGAAAATATCGGTTTAACAACCCAAGGCGCAAGAAGTTCCCATGGCAAAGGCGCAGCATCGTCCGTCCACTCTCTGATGGAAGTTACAATTCCGTGCGCGATGAGAAATGCGAACGGTCCCAATTCGCTGGATAGTGAGGCAAGTCTAGCATCCCGCATGGGTCGACGAGCGGATGTTGCTATGAAAGCTTGATTGCCGGTTATTTGCGATTGGGTTACACAGGTAATTGCATTCGTTACTTACGAAGTTAAGGAGACAAGCGGAGCAATCACCACCCGCGATTTTAAATCCTAATGCGCTGTTGACGCAAGGTGCTCCGTCTTTCTCTGCAATGCCCTGCGAAGGCGACAAATGGGCTGGTAATGGACGCGCCTGGTTACCAAACAAATCTTTTCTTGCTCACGGCAGGGCAAAAAAACGTACTACTGCGGAAGCTAGAATCCACACTCAGCGCCGTCTTGCCGCTTCTGTCCATCCCCCTCCTCCAAGGTGGGCCTCCGCTCTTCAATTTGTCATCCCTCCACTACGCTGCGCTCCGGTCGGAGGTTGTGACTTTTTTGGTTTTTTCTTAGCTTTGGTGGCCGGAAAACCCTGCAGAGCATTCGTTGGTTAAGCATCCTCGGGGTCCTTCGACTCCGCGCCGTAAGTCCCCTGTTAGGCGATAGTCTGCGAGGCGCTTCGCTCAGGATGACGATTCTGTGGGAGAACTAACGGAACGGAGAGCTTTGTGCGGGAGCCGGGGCGCACCGCAGGTCCCTCCACTACGCTCCCCCGGATTTCCTGTCCTGGTTGATGGCGTTGGCGAACTTCATGCGCCTTTCTCTACGGAAAGCCGCATACGTGGCCTTGGGTGGCGCTGCGATGTAGGAAATTCGGGTGCGCTCCGGTCGGGATGACAAATTGCAACCACGGTCTCCACCAACCTGCGTGGTACTTTGAGAATCGAACGAAGTTTGGGGTTGCCCCTACTTCAGGAGAGCACATGAGAAAGCTTGCCGCAGCTTGCCTGGCGGCGACATTGATTGCCGGATGGACGCCATGCCGCGCACAGTCCCAGACTGCCACCCCGGTCAAGCATCTGGTGGTGATCTTAGACGAGAATGTTTCCTTCGATCACTACTTCGCCACCTATCCCGAGGCGCTCAACCCGCCCCACGAAACCCCATTCAAGGCGCTCGCAGGAACACCCCGGGTGAATGGCTTGACGGAAGTGCTGCTGCAGCGCAACCCAAATTTCCTGAACGTAAAAGTAAATCAGAGCTACGCCGTGAATCCCTTTCGTCTGGGCCCAGCGCAGGCGGCAACCGCCGATCAGAATCATGGATACACCGAAGAGCAACTCGCCTTCCACAGCGGCCTGATGGATTCGTTCCCGCAATATACCGGCCTGCCCGCGCTTGCAACCCAGAAACTGCACCCGCAAAGCCTGGTGGGCGCGCCACCGGAATATATCCACCAGACCAAGGGATTGGTGATGGGCTACTTCGACGGAAATACCGTGACCGCGTTATGGAACTACGCCCAACGCTATGCGTTGAGCGACAACTCCTACGCGTCGACTTTTGGACAATCGACCCAGGGAGCCATCGAGCTGATCTCCGGTCAAACCAACGGCGTGACGGACCAGATCAACGCGGCAAGTTTTTTGGTCGATGGGGGAAACGGCACCTATACCGAGGTCGATGATGGGGATCCCATTGGAGACAAGTGCTCCAGCACTTCATGGGGGCAATTGCGCTACACCGGAAACAATATCGGCCAGATGCTGAGCAAGCGCCACGTCACCTGGGGCTGGTTCGAAGCCGGCTTCGACTTGAGCAAAACAAATCCCAACGGAAGCACCGGCTGCCAGCGCAGCACACTCTCAACAGTCACCCAGGTGTTGACCTCAGATTACATTCCGCATCACGAGCCTTTCCAGTACTACACCACCACGGCAAATCTGCTCCACACCCGGCCCTCTTCGGTGCAGATGATCGGCAAAGAAGGAGACGGAGCCAATCATCAGTACGACACCGACGACTTCTTCACCGCCGTGCGGGCGGGCAACTTCCCTGCGGTTAGTTTCGTCAAGGCCCCGGCCTACCAGGATGCGCATGCCGGCTATTCCGATCCGCTGGATGAGCAGACGTGGGTGGTTACGGTGATCAACTTCCTCGAGCAGCGGCCGGAGTGGAAAAACACCGCGGTGATTGTGGCCTACGACGATTCGGATGGCTGGTACGACCACCAGATGGGGCCGATCGTGAACCAGTCGACCAGCAAAGCGGATGGTCTAACCGGACCCGGCCAATGCGGCGATGGAACCACTTCCCTCCCCGGCCCAGCCGTCGACCACGCGCAAGGCCGGTGCGGATATGGTCCTCGCCTGCCGCTGCTGGTGATCTCTCCTTTTGCCCGCCGCAATTATGTTGACCACAGTTTGACGGATCAGACGTCCATCCTGCGCTTCATCGAAGACAATTGGCTGCATGGCGAGCGCGTGGGTGGCGGTTCCTTCGACGCCATCGCCGGCAGCATCAACGCCATGTTCGACTTTGCCCATCCGGATGCGCGCCCCTACATCCTGGATAAGTCAACCGGCAAGGTTCTTAAGCCGTAGGCGGAAGATCCGAGCTCCACATATCTTCGATGCACTTCCAGTTGCCATCCTCTTGCCTCTTCCATATCTCCAGCGTCTTACCATGGTCAGTGGCCGGCTTACCGTGGGCGTCGATGACAGTGAGCGTATAAGTGCCCTGGGTATAGGCAAGATCCCCCGACCGGGCCACTTCGACCGTCGTGGGTTGCCAATTGATGGCGAGACCAGGCGCCCCTAACAACTCCCCAATGTATTTGTGGATGCCTTCCTGGCTATCAACCTTCTTATCATTTGGCGGCAGAAGCACCGCATCCCTGGCATAGAACGCAGCCCAGTCGTCGACTTTTTTCGACTGGGCGGCCTTGCTCCAGTTTTCATCCGTTTGTCGAACCGCCGCCTCATCAGCGGCCGGCGAAGACGCCGGCGGCCTGGAGTTGCACCCGAGAATGAAGAAGATGCAGGAGAAACCGAGATAGCCCGGTAATCTTTTCATAGCCGTTCCTTTGCGGTGCTGGATTGAGAACTTCGCGAGACTATAGCAGATGCATCGGGAATTTCGATGGATCGTATCCCATCAATTTATTGGACGCGGTCCCTCAGTGCTGTCATGTTTAAGCCATGAAGACGAAATCCGTTCTTCAGATCCTTCTGCTATCGGCGGTATGGGGAGTTTCGTTCCTCATGATCCGCATTGCCGGCGAGAGCTTTCCGCCGCTCTGGGTTGCGCTTCTGCGCTCTTCGTTGGGAGCCGCCCTGCTATGGGTTGTCCTTAGTCTGGGTGGCAATCAACTGCCGCCTCGCCGCCTGCTGCCCTGGCTGTTAACGGTTGCCCTGTTCAATAACGCCATCCCCTTCACCTTCTTTGCCTGGGGAGAGCGCACCGTGCCCAGCAACGTCGCCGCCGTGATCAACGCCACCACACCGATCTGGACGCTGCTGCTTTCCATGGCTCTCCATCGCACCCGGGCGGCTCTGCTCGACCATTGGCGGCGTTCTTCTCGGCTTCGGAGGCGTAGTGCTCGTAGTGATGAGCCGTGCCCACGATGCGGCTGCCGGCCACGTCTCCGGCGGCCTGCTTCGCGGTACCTTCTTGATTGCACTCGCGTCCCTTGGTTACGCGATCGCTACGGTGCTGGCCAAGGCCAAATTGCAGGGTCTCGACCCCATCGGGCTGGCCACCACCCAGCTTAGTCTTGCCGGGCTCATGATCCTGCCGGTCGCTCTTATGGGGGCGCGCCCCTCCGCGGTGCGCCTGGCTGCGGTGGGCGCGATTGCTGTCCTGGGCCTTGCCGGCAGCGGCTTCGCTTATCTGCTCTACTACCGTCTGCTCGCCCAGGTCTCGGCTACCCA
The DNA here is from genome assembly GCA_963785315.1 of uncultured Acidobacteriaceae bacterium. Lineage (GTDB taxonomy): Bacteria > Acidobacteriota > Terriglobia > Terriglobales > Acidobacteriaceae > PALSA-350. The sequence continues at coordinate 421,777 of CAWAUX010000010.1, forward strand.
CGTCGCCGCAGTTACCTATCTGCTTCCAATCTGGGGCCTCTTCTGGGGCCTATTCGCGCATGAGGCCGTCGGCTTGCTCACCTGCTTCGGTGTTGCTATCACCATTGCCGGCCTGCTCCTCTTGAATCTGCAACCACGAGATGTGCGGGCCACGGATGTACCCTTGGAAAAATCCATTCCGACCTAAGGGCATTAGCCGTGGCGCACAGCATTCGATCGGCGCCGCCAGGAGAGCTTCAAGAGTCTGTCGTGAGAACTCCACTCGACAGGGCTACGGCGCTTCCCGCCGCGCGATCAGCAGTTCTGATATTTCCAGTTGCGCTGCTTGCCCTCGGCGATCCACTCGATCGCGGACGCGATCCGTTTGTCCCGCGTCTCCGGGCGTTTTGCCTCGGCGATCCACTCCACGTACTCACGTTTGCAGCTTGGGCTGAAGGCTGCAAAGACCGAGGCGGCTTGTTTGTTTTTTTTCAAGGCCGCCGTGAACTCCGGCGGCGCATCCACAGATGGCTTTTGCGGTTTCACTACTTTGCGCCGGGCAGCAATTGGGCTCGTATATTGGCCACTGTCCACAAAGGCTGCGGCCTGGCGGATCCAGCCCAGCATCCGCTTGTCGGAGGGCAAATCCTTCAGACTCGTGATGCGGCCGAACGAACCCATGCCATCCGCACCCAGCACCTTGGCCTCGCGCAGCACAGCCGCGATCTCCTCGCCCCAGAAACCGAAGCTGCAGTGCTCTTTGAACGCCGACATGTTGCAGAGAATCGCACCGCGATACTCAAAAAAGGGCCGGCTCCACTTGATCGTTTCTTCGGCGCCGGGGCAGCCCTGGTGCACGAGCTCCCGCAAGTGCTCCATGATCGGCCGCGCAAACGGCTGCACCTTATCCAGGTATGCGTCCACTTTGGGGTTCAGGGTCTGAGTCGTCATCACAAGCAGCTCCTGTGCTTCGAAAACAGCAGTGTACAACTACCTTTGCTAATATGGATCGCGTTATGCGGGAGCGCTCCGAAACCGGGCGAAATCGGGCCACCGCGCCCCTCTGCGCAATCGTGATCTTCGCCCTTGCCCTCCCGGCTGCGGCACAGAAAGTTGTCACGTCGCAATACGACAACGCGCGCACCGGGGCAAACCTCCACGAGACCCGCTTAACACCGCGCAATGTGAATGCTCAGCAGATGGGCAAGCTCTTCACCTTGCATGTAGATGGAGAGGTCTACGCGCAACCGCTCTTCGTCAGCGGGGTGGAGATTCCAGGCAAGGGCCGGCACGATGTGCTCTTCGTCGTAACCGAGCATGACAGCGTATACGCCTTCGACGCCTACCGTGACGGCCCTCCGCTGTGGCAGGTGAGCTTTGTCAAAGACGGGGAAACCGCAGTCCCGGCGGATGATGTGCAGTGCCCCTTCATCGCCCCCGACGTCGGCATCACGTCGACTCCGGTCATCGACCCAGACAGCGGGACCCTCTATGTGCTGGCCCGCACCAGGGGCCCGCGAGTTCTGCTCGCGCCCACTTATTACCAACGCCTGCATGCCCTCGCCATCACGACGGGCGAGGAGAAATTCGCTGGTCCGGTAGAGATTCAAGCCAGCATGAGCGGCAGTGGCCGAGGCAGCAGCAACGGCAAGCTGGTCTTCAATCCGTTGCGCGACAACCCGCGAGCCGCGATGCTGTTGAACAATGGAGTGGTTTATCTCACCTGGGCCTCGTCCTGTGATGTTGGCCCCTACCACGGCTGGGTCATGGCCTATGACGCTCACAGCCTGAAGCAGAAAGCGGTCTTCAATGCCTCTCCCGATGGGGATGACAGCGGCGTCTGGGGTGGTGACACCGGGCCGGCGGCGGACGGCAGCGGGAACATATTTGTCTCCACCGGCAACGGCCGTTTCGATGTGTCCAAGGGCGGCCGCGACTACGGGGACACGCTGCTGAAGCTGGATGGGCAGAGCCTGAAGGTGAGTGATTATTTTGCGCCCTCCAACGTCGATGCGCTGGACGCCAGCGATAGCGATCTCGGCTCCGGCGGCCCAACGCTCCTGCCGGACCAGCCGGGAGCACACCCGCACCTGGCGACAGTGGAGGGCAAAGGGGGTGTGCTCTACCTGGTGGACCGCGATCATATGGGCCATTGGCAGCCGGCGGACAACAGCCATGCGGTGCAGACGATGCCCCTCCCCAATGGGGTCTTCGGCGCCATGACCTATTGGAACCACTATCTCTACGTGCTGAGCGACAGCGATTCGCTTAAGGAGTTCGAACTCAAGGACGGAAAGCTTTCCCTCAAAGCGAAAAGCGGCAATACCTTTCCCGGCGTCTCCGCGACGCCCATCGTTTCTGCCAATGGGGCTAAAGATGGCGTGGTCTGGTTGCTGCAGTCCAAGGGGTGGAACTCACCCGACAAGTCTGCGGTTCTGTATGCCTACGACGCGAACGATGTCTCTCACGAACTCTACAATAGCAATCAAAATGTCGCCCGTGACCACGCCGGCGTGGCCCTCCGCTTCAACATCCCGATCGTGGTGAATGGACATGTATATGTGGGCGCCAGGCAGGAGGTAGACGTCTATGGACTCTTGCCCGCATCGGGCGCCGGCAAATGAGAGTGCCCCCTCAAGCGATACTTGAGGTTTTGGCGGTCATCGAAAGCGATTCGTAAGACCGTTGTGGTCTACACTGCCAATGGAATGCTTTCTCTGTGTCTTGTGCTCATGCTTTTTGTGGTGCGGGGTGGCGCAAGCGCGCAAGCATCGTCCGCTCTCCACCTGACAGACTATGTTGGCACCTACACCGACGCCCCCGGCCATACGCTTGAAATCGTAGCCGGGGACCAGCTTTTTGCTGTGCTGGATGAAGCCAAGTATCCGCTCCACGCCTCCGCAGTCGACCAGTTCACCACCATCACCGGTCAAACGATTCCCTTCCTTCGCGACGCGCACGGCAACGTGACCGGATACCAACAGGATGGCAAGTTCCACCCTCGCATTTCTGTCACCGTTACGCCCGAAAGCGCCGCGCTGGCTTACCCGCGGCCCAAGGGTCAAGATCAGGACTATCTCTATCATCCGCCGCCCGATCTGCACGACGGCATTGCCGTGGGCGACATCGCGCGTTCCAGCCTGGGAAAAGCCACAGCAGATGCGATCGGGCGCGGCATCCTCGACGGCACCTACAAAGACGTGCATGGTGTTCTGCTCTACCAGCATGGAAAGCTGGTGATGGAGGAGTACTTCTACGGCTACAGCGTGCAGCGCCCACACCAGCTTCGTTCTGCAACCAAGTCGGTCGTGGGCACACTTGCGGGCATCGCTGTCGACCGCGGCGCGCTCAGCGGATCGGATGAGGTTGTGCTACCGCACATGAGCTATTCGAGCTATGCCCATCCCGACCCGCGCAAGGCAGCCATCACGCTGGGCAACTTCCTCTCCATGAGTTCGGGGCTGGACTGCAATGACCATAGCTCCACCTCCCCGGGTCGTGAAATGGTGATTGACGACACTCCGGACTGGGTGAAGGCGACACTCGATCTGCCCATGATCAACGACCCCGGCGCCAAAGGCTACTACTGCTCAGGCGGCGTGGCGGTGGTGGGCCGGCTGGTTGAGAATGAGGTGCACATGCGGCTTCCGGAATTCGCCCAGGCGAACCTGTTCGCTCCCTTGGGAATTTCGCGCGCGCAGTGGCGGTGGAATTACGACCTGACCAGTGCCGACAAGGAATACTCCCAGATCCACCTTCGCCCCCGCGATATGCTCAAGCTTGGAATTCTGTTCGCCGATGGCGGCCGATGGCACGGCCGTCAAGTCGTCTCCGCCTCTTGGGTACGCGCGTCGCTGGCGGAACAAAGTCACGTGGACAATGTGAGCTATGGCTATTTCTGGTGGCGTCCCTGGTTGAATGTTGAAACCGCCGGCGGCGCGCAACACGTGGACGTAATCGCGGCCCAAGGCAATGGCGGGCAAAAGATCTACCTTGTGCCGCAGTACGATCTGGTTGCAGTTTTTACCGCCGGCGGCTACAACGCGGAGTCCACTCCACCCAACACCATCATGGCGAAGATTGTTCTGCCTGCGTTGATGGCAGCTCACCGGCCTACTTAGCAGTCACGGGCACCGATGCGCTGTGCTTCTCCCACGCCAGTTGGATCGTGCCCTTGTTGCCGCCGGTGCTGGTGATCGTATACTTCAGCACTTCCACGAGAGCCGCAGGTTTGCTCATCTGCATCTTCACCCGGCCCAGATCCTGGGAGGCATCGTAAGACGTGCCCCACTGCCCTGTCTGCTTGTTGATGACCAGTTCCCACGCATCGGGATCTTTGAGATTGACATAGAGCGTGTAGTCGCCCTTCGGCACTGCCAAGTCGCCGATCATCAAATCCGCACTGGTGTGGAAAGCCGTGGCATCGTTTGCCCCGGCGCGCCAGATCGGAGCCGTTGGATCGTGTATCAACAGTCCGCCCTGGCCAAAAATCTGGCGTCCTCGCACCGACGGAGCACAATACTTGATCGCCAGCATGGCGTTGCCGATCTTGCCGCTCGCCGTCTCGGGAGGGCTTGTCTGCCCCGAGGCAGAACCCAGGGCCACCAGCAAGCCTGCCAATACCAGAAAATACTTCACTGTTTTATTCCTCCTTGTTCATCAACGCCACCAATGACTCTACATCTAAACTGAGACGGTAGGATAAAGCGCCCAAACGTATGATGGAGCCAGCATCCCCGCGGTATGTCTCCCGCGAAGATAGCCACGCGACTGCTTTCTTCACTGGAAGGTGTGCCCGGCGAGGCAGGCAGTGGTTTCTTTGGACCCGGGTCCGTCACCTGGCGAGTGAATCGCGAGTCCGCTGTGTTTCTCGGTGCCGGGCGCGCAGCCTTGCTGCAATTGGCTCACCCCTGGGTTGCGGTCGCACTGGCCCATCACTCCACATTACTGAACGATGCGGTCGGCCGTTTCCATTCCACCTTTCGCGTCATCTACACCATGCTCTTCGGCACCCGCGCTCAAGCGCTTGAGGCCTCGAAGCGACTTTATCAGCTCCATACCGGCATTCGCGGCGAACTGCCCCACGCGATTGGATGCCATGTGCAGGGTGAGCACTATGAAGCTAACGAGGTCGCCGCCCTGCGCTGGGTGTATGCCACGCTGGTGGAGAGCGCAATCCTGGCGTACGAGTTTGTTTTGCCGCCGCTCTCGCCCAGCGAACGGGAGCAGTACTACCTGGAGAGCAAACGAATGGCCGCGCTGTTCGGCATCCAGCCCGGAGACCTGCCGTTCGATTGGGCTGCATTCACTCGCTACACCGCGGAAATGTTCGATTCGCCGCAACTCGGCGTGGATGCCAACGCCCTCGCGCTTGGCCACAGCGTCTTGTCTGGAGTGGGCACGCGGATTCATCCTCCACACTGGTACCTCTCGCTTACTTCATTCTGGATGCCCCCGCGGCTTCGCGCCGGCTTTGCCTTGCCATTCGGCGCACGGGAGCAACAATCCGTGGACCGCGCTGCCCACTGGTTACCGCGACTCTATCCGAAGCTCCCGGAAATTATCCGTTTTGTGGGGCCTTTTCATGAAGCAGAGGCCCGGCTGCGCGGCCGCTCTCCCAGCGCGCTTACACGGAGAAGCAATCGCTTCTGGATGGGCGAACCTCGATTGCTGTATGCAATTTTTCCTGAGTAGTATCGAACCTCATTGCATCTATGACCTGTGGCTTGAATTTATCAGGGAAGGTTCTATGGGAAAGCTTGACGGAAAAGTTGCCCTCATCACGGGCGGTAACAGCGGTATTGGTTTGGCTACGGCGAAGCGCTTCGTGCAGGAAGGGGCCTACGTCTTTATTACTGGGCGCACCCAGGCGAAGCTTGACCAGGCGGTGCAGCAGGTTGGCTCCAATGTAACGGGAGTCCAGGGGGATGTGGCCAAGCTGGCCGACCTGGATCGGTTATTCGCACAGATCAAGCGAGAGAAGGGCAAACTCGATATCGTCTTTGCCAACGCAGGCATTGCCAAGTATGCCCAACTCGGCACCATCGACGAAGAGCACTACGACAGCATCTTCGATGGCAATGTAAAGGGCATGCTCTTTACTGTCCAGAAGGCCTTGCCATTGCTGCCGGACGGCGCGTCGATCATTCTCAATGCTTCCGTAGTGGGCAGCAAAGGGATGTTCTCTAACAGCGTCTATGCCGCAACCAAGGCTGCCATACGTTCCTTTGCTCGTACCTGGACCACGGATCTGAAGGCCCGTCACATACGAGTGAATGCGATCAGTCCGGGCCCCATCGATACGGAGGGTCTGCGTGAGTTATTCAGCTCCTCTGCCGCCGGACAGGAACGCCTGAAGAACATTGGCACAACGGTGCCTTTGGGGCGGCTGGGTCTTCCGGATGAGATCGCCAAGGCTGCGCTGTTTCTCGCCTCCGACGACAGCAGTTTCGTAACCGGCATTGAGCTATTTGTGGATGGAGGCTTCGCGCAGGTATAAATCTCAGACGGCACATTCGCGGTGCCCGAAAGTGAAACTGCAGGTCCCTCCCCTTCGGTCGGGATGACAAAGTGGAGGGTGGCGGCTCACCTTGGCAGTGGTGAAGGTGGATGGACAGAGTCAACCAACCGGCCGAGAAGATAATTTGGACGATATGCGATTGAAACTAGCCCGGGACGACAGTCCTGGGCTAGTTTTGGGGTGGTGAGGCGGGTTGGCTCGGAGCAGGCGCGGCTTGCTGAGCCGGTTTCTGATCGGGCTGGGGCGCCGTCTGCGCGGGAGCGGTTTGTGTATCCGCCTTGGGTGCGGTCGGATGCGAGGTTGGTGGCGCGGCTGAAACCGTCAACGGAGCCACCGCAGCAGATTGCGACGGCTCGGCAGTTACAGGCAACACCGCCGTATTCACCACCGCCGGATCATCGCGCAGTTTGAGATAAAGAGTCCCATTGGGGCGCGGCACACTCAGCGTCGACTCTCCAAAGCCTTCCGGCACCGTCACCGCGTTGGCCAACTGAGCATCAATACCAACCTGGTCCAACAGAAATAGATCCGTCCCCACCAGCGTGCAGACCGTTGCGCCCTCTGCGCACTTCAACTCCTTCAATTGCGGCACCCGGACCAACGTCGCCAGAGGCTGCCAGTCTCCCTGGACACCATCCCTGCTGATGGGGCGGAAACGCAGAGGACCAAATGCCGATCCTCCGAAGGCCTTGCTGGGATCGAGCGTCACCAGAGCGCTCTTGCTATCCTGCAGCACGATGCCGCCTTCGCCCACGTTCAGCACGGTGGAGAAGGAATTGTCATTACTGGCTACCTCGATTCTCTGATCCCGAGGAAAGGACGCCGGCGTCACCGCCTGCACAAAGAAGGTCAGCTTCGCGTGCTCAGGAAGTTCATCCTGGCTGCTCAACTGCACCAGCGACGCAGACCCATCGAAATGAACACTCTTGTTCATCAGTTTCACACTGGGGCGCGGTGGTTGCACCGTCGATTCCACATCCAGGGCGCGTCCATCCTTCAGCGTCACTTTGGCCACAACCTTGTCGTCCGCGTGAAAGCTCGATGCCGCGGAGTCCGGAGCAGCTAAGACCAGCGAATCCTCACTGCCGTTGTGGGTTAGCGCAGCCGACGGTGAGAAGACCACGTTGTTGACCGTCATGGTCGCTACCTCATCCAGCCGTGTTCCCTTCAACACGCCCTGGTGATCGCCGGCATAGAGCTTGAAGCTATCCAGCCGCCCCGCCTCGGAATAGGTGTGCAGCGGAACCTGATCCGGCTTTTCCAATCCCACTTGTTTCACCTGCAGGCTGACAGCGCCCGCCTGCTCGCTATCGAGCGGCATATCGATCTGGATCTGGTTCGGCTTGACCGCCTTCCAGGTGGCGTCGATCGTCTTGCCACCGGCATCCTTGGCGGTCACGCTCTCCACACAGGCCACTTCCGGAGCGTCCAGATGCACCGTGTCCTTGCGGCCCACGATCAATGCATGCTGATCGGCGGAAGCCAGCGTCCATTGCTGAGGGTGAGCGCTCACTAGCTGATACTTCGGCCCTTCGACTGGCTCAAAACCCCAAAACCCGTGCACGGTTCCCGTCGCGCTGCCAGCCAGGCTTTGCGCTGCCAATGCCTTTTCGTCGACTAAAAATCCACCCTTCATCGCATCCAGGGTGAGGGGAATGTCGACCACCTGTCCCGACTTGTTCTGCACCCGGAACACGAAATCATGCGCGTAGCCGGTGGCAAAGGCATAGGGCGCACCGACCGCTTGCAGCACCAGGGGCTTCTTTTGCGCGCACAAAATATTCTTGGGATCGACCGCATGCATCGTTGGCAGATCCGGGGACGCGTCTGCGGTTTGCACCGCGGGCAGCCCCACCACCAGCACCGATTGTGGCTTGTGGAACGATGGCGGATTATTCAGCTTGAGCATCAGCGTATCGCCCTTGGGCATGGCGAGTGCGGGCAGGTACTGGTACTCCGCTGTATGAAAGCTGTCGAGGATCTTCGCCATGTCCATCACCGTGCCGACGTAGACGCTGTAATAGCCACTGCCCGCCTGTTGGGTGTAAGACATTTGCGCCAACATGTCAGCAGCCGGACCCGACGTGGCTGCCTGCACGAGGGTTGAACTGCGCCCGTTGTCGAGCACCAGACTGTCAGGATTCTGCACCAGGCAGGGAGCCTGCTGTTCGGTAGGCTTGTCGAAGCACTGCTGATCGACCTTGATATTGAGGCTCCGCGCCAGAAGCTTCGACTGATCCTCCACAGCTTTCGGGTCGCCGGTATCTTCGGATTTCACGGCGGCCAGGTAAGTATCCAGCCGGGCTCGATCGAGACTCGCCTGATGCAGGTCCTGCGAAGCCCGGACGAAAGCTCCCGGCCGGCCGCGGACCGCGTTGCGCAAGGTGCTGAAGTCCCCGCCCGTCTCCGGAGCAAGAAACAGCAAAACCTGCTGCGCACCCTCAGGCACGGTTACGTAAATTCCCTCTTCGCGGACCTTCTTATTCCAGGTCTCCGCTTTGGTAAACCAATTGTCTGGAGGCGGGTTGACCGAACCACGCAAAAACGCCACCACCAGCACATACCGCGCACCTTCTTTTTCGGGAAGGTCGGGATGCACCCACACGCGATCGCCCGCGGCCAGCGATGCGACGGCACCGATGGGCAGCGTCTTGCCATTACGGGTGACCTTAGCCTGGATCCGGGGCCCATCAAGATCGAACGCCGGACCACCGTCCGCGTGGGCTAATTGGACCGTAAAGAAAAGCAGGAAGCACCAACGTAACCAGCTCACTCGCATCTTCTTATTATAGAAACATTTCGCCCTGCGGTCAGTCGTGGGTTTGCCCTATGTTGGTTACCGGTTCAGGTGTCCCACTTTAGTAATACCTGCCCCCGCGGACGCGCTTGGGGACGCGTCCGATCATGAACGGGGAAAGTGTTGAGTCTTAGTGTTTTACAGCAATGGCCGACATTTCAATCTTGGCCCCGCCGATCAGCCCGGCCACCTGTACCGTGGCTCGTGCCGGTTTAGGGTCGGGCATCAGGCTCTTGTAAACCTCATTCATTTTGGGCACATCATCCAGGTTGGTGATATAGAGCGTCACCGAGACGATGTCGGTCATCTTGAAGCCGGCGCCTTCCACAACCTTTTTTACGGCGGCGATGGCGTTGGTTGTTTGCAAGGCGATGTCTGTGCCGGTGACTTTGCCATTTGCATCAGGGCCCTGTTGTCCGGCGACGTAGAGCGTATTGCCGGCGATATAGGCCTCACTGAACGGCGCGCCCTGCTTAAAGCCAACCGCCTGGTTTTGGGCAAACGCGCTGACCGATGTAAAGACCGCCATCACCCCAGCCAATAGAAGGCCGCGCTTCGCCACTGCCAAATACTCCTTCTTCATCGTTCACTTCTCCTGTATTGCGGAATACCGAATTCTCTCATCCCGCGATACCTTGCACTTCTACATATCGAGGTGTATATGTAGAAGCGATAGGCATGGAATCATCTTCTAAATTCGATCTTCCCCAGGGAACCCTCGACCTCCTGATCCTGAGAGTGGTCGCGCTAGGACCGATCCACGGCTATGCCATCGCGCAGCGCATCCAGCAGATATCGCGCAATGCTCTGCAGGTGCAACAGGGTTCGCTCTATCCGGCGTTGCATCGCCTGCAATACAAGAAGCTCCTCACCGCCAAGTGGGCTGAGTCGGAGACCGGGCGCGACGCCAAGTTTTACGAGCTCACGGCCCGCGGCCGGGCGCAACTGAAGAGCGAGACGGAAAGTTGGGGCCGTCTCACCGGCGTGGTCGCGCTTTTCCTCGAAGATCCGCAAGGAGAACCGTCATGAACTGGTGGCAGCGCCTTCGCCATAGCGAGCAGTTGGAACTGGACCTGGACAAAGAATTGCGTTTTCACTTCGAGCAACAGGTCGCCGACAACATGCGCACCGGCATGACGGAAGAGCAGGCCCGGCGTGCCACCCGGCTCGCCTTCGGCGGCCTGAACCAGGTCAAAGAAGATTGCCGTGAAAGCCGGGGCACGGTGTGGGTCGCCTCCGTCGCTCAGGATCTCCGCTTTACTCTGCGCACCTTGCGCCGCGATCGCGCGTTCACCATGGTCGCGGTGTTGATCCTGGCCCTCGGCATCGGCGCCAACATTGCGGTTTTCAGCGTGGTCGATACCATACTGCTGCGCCCGCTGCCCTTCCACAATGCGAGCCGCCTGGCGTGGCTCGCCGGCAACAACGGAAGCGGCGCCCTCTCCGACACCACCTTCCGGGTGGACGCCTACGAAGAGATTCAACGGCACAACCAGTCCTTCCAGGAGATGACGGCCTATGTGCCGTTCTTCGCCACCTCTGACGCGAAAATGACGGGCCGCGGCGAGCCGCGCGTGCTTGCCGGCGTCTGGGTCACCGGCAACTTCTTTCCCATGCTCGGCATTCAACCGCAGCTAGGGCGCCTCTTCACTACTGAGGAAACCGTCAAAGGCGGCCGCCCTGCGGTTCTCTTGAGCTACCCCTTTTGGCAACGGCAGTTTGCCGGCGATCCCGCGATTGTCGGGCAGGCGATTACGCTCAACCAACGTGCCGTAACCGTGGTCGGCGTGTTGCCCGCCAGCTTCGACTTCGGCGGTGTCTTTCATCCCGGGGTCAAGGCCGACATTTTTACTCCCGTCGTCCTGGATGACATTCGCACCTGGGGACACATGCTGTCGATCATTGGCCTGCTCAAGCCCGGCGTCACCGTCGCCCAGGCGCAGGCCGAAGCCAACGTTGTGTATCCACAAATCAGGGCCGCGCATCCCGATTGGACGACGGACCTGAGCATGAAGATCGCCGGTCTGAAGGACCACGTCAGCGGCCGGCTGCGCCGTTCGCTCATCGTGCTCTGGTGCGCCGTCGGTCTCATTCTGCTGATCGCCTGCGCCAATCTCTCCAACTTATTGCTGGCTCGCGCCGCGGCGCGCAGCAAAGAGTTTGCCATGCGCAGTGCTTTGGGAGCACGGCGTTCCAGGCTTATCCGTCAACTGCTCACGGAGAGCCTGGTGCTCGCTTCCATGGGAGCGGCCTTTGGCCTGGCGATTGCCTATGCCATAGTCCTTTATCTCTCCCACCAGGGGTCGATCGCACTTCCCTTGCTGAGCAGCGCGCGCATCGACGCCAATGCGCTCGCCTGGACGCTGCTCATCGCTTGCACTGCCACGGTCTTCTTCGGTGTGTTTCCCAGCGTCAGAATGTCTGGTATCCGCCTGCAGGAATCTCTGAAAGACAGCGGTCACGGCGCCGGTGCGGCAGGAAGCATGATCGGATGCGCGCGGTGTTGGTGGTCTCTGAGGTAGCTCTGGCCTGCGTGTTGTTGGTGGGCGCCGGACTGCTGCTGCGCAGCTTCCTGCGCGTGCTCGACGTCGATCTGGGGTTCGAGCCCAGCCATGCCTACGCCATGAAAATTGACTTCGACGATGGTGGCAAAGCGGCCCGGCGGGGCGCCATCCTCGGGGAAATGCTACGCCGCGTGCGCGCGCTTCCCGGCATCGAAGCCGCGGGCATCTCAGACAAGCTTCCTCTGGACCGCAATCGAAGCTGGGAACTCATCGGCAAGGGAAAACCCTATTCCAAAACCACGAATTACGACGCCTTTGTTTACATTGTGAGCCCAGGGTACCTCGATGCCATCGGCATGCATTTGCGTGAGGGGCGCGATATCCATTGGAGTGACACGGGCGCCAGCCAGCCGGTCATTCTTATCAACGAGGCGGCTGCCCGCCGTGAGTGGCCGGGCCAGGACCCCATCGGACGCGAGGCTCAGGGAATTGGCGAAGGCGTCACGCAGGTGATCGGCGTGGTTTCAGACGTGCATGAGAGCAGTGTGGAAGAGGCTGCCAACCCTGAAGTCTTTGTGCCCATCACCCAGGGGAATCCGGAGGGTGGGGAGCTGGTGGTGCGCTCCAAGCTTGCGCCCGGCGCCATTGCCGGCAGCGTGATGAGTACTTTGCGATCGATGAATCCTGGACAGCCCGCAGTCGAATTGAGGCCCATCCAGCAGCTTGTGGATCATGCCGTCTCGCCGCGCCGCTTCTTTGTATTGCTGGTGGGCATATTCGCCGCGCTGGGGTTGTTGCTGGCTTCACTCGGCATCTACGGCGTTATTTCTTATTCGGTAACCCAGCAAACACAGGAGATTGGTATTCGCATGGCGCTCGGTTCCAGCCAGGCGCGCGTCCAATTGGAGGTAATCGCGCGCACGCTGAAACTCGCGCTGGTTGGCATTGCTGTCGGGATGGTGGCGTCGTTCGCCGTGTCTGGTTTGATTGCGTCGCTGCTATTTGACACTGCTGCCACCGATCCGGCGACCTTCGCGGGCATGATCCTGCTGTTGGTCGTGGTGGCATTTATCGCCGGATATCTGCCCGCCCGGCGCGCTTCCCGCATAGATCCGATCGTCGCTCTCCGCTGCAACTAAGGAGAGTCGCGGATGGACTGCTGAAGGTTGCTGAGAATAGCCCAGGACGTATTCTGTTTAGGATATTTTTCGTCAATCACCCACGGAATCGTCCTCCTGGCTGCCCCGGCTTGCCGTGGGAGCCGCTGTGACTTTATTTTTCGCGCGAAGTCGTCGCGTTCCAGATGACTCGTCATCCGGAGCGCAGCGTAGTGGTGAGCCTGCTGTTTTCTTCTGCCCATCCGATCTAGCGGCCGCTAATAGGGGTTATGACCCTCCACTTGTCATCGCGAGGGATCTGCGGTGCGTCCGACTCCCGCACAAAGGTCTCTCGGCTGCGCTTCGGGATGACAAGTGGAGGGTGGTGACTTTTATTAGGGGCCGTTAGATTGGATGGACAGAAAAGAAGCAGGTCACTTCGCTTCGATTCGATCGGGATGACAACCACGTGAAAATCAATAAAGTCACAGCCTCTCTTACGGCAAGCCGGGGCAACCAGGATGACGATTCTGCGGGAGGTTGACGAAAAACACCCTAAACAGGTTAGCGCTTATGGGATATGACCACCCCCGCGACGATCGGTCTGCCCATCACTCCGTCCCTCTCGGCTTGCATTTTCTTAGAACGGCTACGGTTCCACAGCCGGTCCTTAAAAGTGACAATTTAATGACGATTGTTTGCTCGCAAAGAGGAAAGAATGCTCCCGAGGTCCAACGAACATGTACAAGTCGTTGTTTTTTGTCTTTTGCCTGGTTGCCGCCCCTGGTCGAGCACAGGTCCCAGCGCCGGTATTGACCGATGTTGCGCCGCCGCCATCGAGCCGCTTCCCCGCCAGCTGGTACCCTGCGGCCAACGACGTGACCTACACCTCTGCGGCGCAACGCGGCGCGCCCTACACGGCGACCCTGGTAATGACCTGGCGGCTCCGTGAACCTGACGGAATGACCAAGGCGCTGGTGCAGAGCGGCTTTCAGGCGCGGGATGGAGCCGGGCGAAAGCGTGAAGAGATGGCGGTGCCGGATGAACAAGGCGGCGGGATCACGACCCATGAGGTCTCGGTGAACGACCCGGTGTCACACTGCAGCTTCCGATGGAGGGAGCCCTGGGTCGCGCCTGGTCCGCCCAGAGCGATGGTGAGCTGCATGCCGCGTACGCTCCATTACACAGAGCAGAACATCTATGCGGACGCAATTGCCAGCCAAACGGAGCAGCTCATTTCCGCTCAGGATTCCAGCGATCGATCCGAGCCGCTGGGGACCCGCAGCATCGAAGGTTTTGAAGCCACAGGCGTGCGGCGCACGAGAACCGGGAGCGCGGCGCCGAACGGCACCGTCGTGCTCACAACTGAAATTTGGTATTCCCAGCAATTACAAGAGCTGCTGGAGTTGCGTCAGACGCTGGAACCGGAAACGCAGCCGGGCGAGGGTGCACTTCCGGATTTCAAACTCACGCAGATCCGTCGCGGAGAACCTGATGAAACGCTGTTTTACCCGCCCGAGGGTTACACAATTGACCCCGAGAGCTGACTAAGCCTTGTCAGGCCGCCCATTCCGCTGCGACTACCAGCTGCAATGGACTCCAGCGTCTGTTACGCAATGCAAAGAAATCGAATCGCCAAAAGTTTCCGCCGGTACGTGTCACGGTCCGGCGGGTCGCATCACTATCTCTGCACAGGTTCATACGCAACAGCTATAGCGTGTGGATCGAAGCCGAGCTTGAAACAGGCGAGATGCGTTTCTGAACGCGCGCAGATGCACCGGACACAGGGCCAAGACCGCGTTCGCAGAAAGCGCCTCTCGATGCCGGGCCAACGTCGCCGTGATAGACGATTCTGTATTCGAACCTGCCGGTCATGGCTTTCAGACCAAACGCTGATCAGCAATTCACGCCGCCCCGGTGTGAAGGAGGAACCCATGCCTAATTCCCGAGAATTTCTCCCCCACGGCGCAACTCGCCCCCAAAGAACCCCTGAACAGATCGCCGCAGCCGGCGGACCGGCTGGGCTCGACTATCCGGCCACACAGGTCGGCGTAACCGGCCAAATCACTGTTTCGTACGATCCCAGCCTGGGAGCTCAGGGCTTGGCGCTTGCCCAACAGTTGCTGAACGTTGTAAGCGCCCCCTACCAGCAGATGCAGTCAGTCTTCGCAACCGCTGGCGGTGCCTGCACCGTAGTCGTCTCGCCGTTGAGCGGCAAGAACGACGGCTCCGGCGGAGCGTATCACCACGGCTGCGACTTCAGCTCCGGCGGCGTTCTCTACGTCGACGCAACCTTCGCGAACACCACCCAGAACCCTCTCGATCTGGAAGTAGGGCTCTACATCGCGGAGCTGTCTGAGGCCTTTATGGGCACGCAGAACAAGGGTTGGGGCTGCGGCTTCAGCAACGGCGAAGGGCTTTCGCGCTACCTGGCGGAAAATGCCTCGCCCGGTGTGATCCCGGCCTGGGGCATCACCGGACCTTCCTGGGTCAGCGCAGGCTACCCGGACTGGGTGACCAAAACCGAGCAGACCGATCAGGACTATACCTCGACCGGCTGCGCGATCTTATACCTCTACTGGATGCGCTCGCTCGGCTACACCATCTCGGAAATCGTCCAGGCCGGCGGCTCCACGCTAGCGGCAAACTACCAAACGCTTACCGGCAAAACTTCCGCGTATGCGGATCTGGTCGCGGCCACGAAAGCAGTGAGCGTCACCACCGATAACCCGTTCCCCGCGCCGCTCTACCAGATGCACGGCGACGGCACCATCTGGGTCTATACCGGGCCGCCCATATCCGGATGGCAGATGCTCGACAACAATCCGCGCGCCCGGGCTATCGCCGCCTCTGGTAACCTGCTCTATCAGCTTCACGGCGACGGCACCATTTGGCTTTACACAGGCCCTCCGCTTACTGGATGGCAGCAGCTCGACAACAACCCGCGCGCCCGCGCCATCTCCGTTTCCGGGCGCAAGCTCTACCAACTGCACGACGACGGCACGATCTGGCTCTATACTGGTCCTCCGCTCACGGGATGGCAGATGCTGGACAATAACCCCAGAGCCATCGCCATCGCGGCAGGCGATTCGCTTTATCAGTTGCACAACGATGGCACCATCTGGCTCTACACCGGGACGCCGCTCTCCGGCTGGCAAATGCTCGATAACAATCCGGCCACGACCGAGATCAAAGCCTCGGGCGGAAATCTCTATCAGAAGCACGGCGATGGCACTATCTGGGTCTATACCGGGACACCGCTTTCCGGCTGGCAGATGCTGGACGACAATCCCGCAGCCACCGAAATTGTGGCCTCGCCGTCAACGCTCTACCAGGCGCATGGCGATGGCACCATCTGGTCGTACACCGGGCCGCCCATCTCCGGCTGGCAGATGCTCGACAACAACCCCCGCGCGCGCGCCATTGCGGCCGATTCCAATCTGTATCAGCTGCACGGCGACGGCACAACCTGGCTCTATACCGGCCCACCGCTCTCCGGCTGGCAAACGCTGGACACCAATCCCGCAACCACCGCGATTGCGGTCGGATAGCCGCTCACGTCGTTCGGCGGAGTGCCCGCACCCATCAAGCCCTCCGCCGGATGCACCATATTGTTAGATCCGTTATCCCGAGTAGCGTAGATTTCTCCCCAATCATTTTCTAACAGCGTAGGCGTCTTAATAGACATCTGTTCATTTTGATTGCGTGTGGTATCCAGTGCGTGCGATTGCACTTATACTTATGCTGCACAATGGAGAAACCATGGCACAGTTACGCAGGAAATATGGATGGTTATGCGCGCTTTCGTTGGTCGCGGTGGCCAGCGTTTATGCCGCCGAACCGATCACTGAGATTACTCTCCCCGGGTCGCGGCTATTCACGGAAAGCATTACCTCTACGAAAGACGGAACTTTATTTGCAGGCAGTGTGGGAAAGGGCACAGTAGTCCGCATCCCCTATGAAAGCACGACGGTCACGGAGTTTATCAAGCCGGGCACAAATGGCCTCAATGCTGTCTTCGGCATCTATGCCGATGAAAAGCACAAGACCCTATGGGTATGTTCCGACCATTGGGCTGACGGAAAAGGTGACCCGCCGGCGGTGAAGACCTTCGACCTCACCACGGGTGCGGCGAAAGGGAGCTATACCCTTCCCGGGGACAAAACGTTCTGTAACGACATTGCCGTGGCTGACAATGGCACAGCATACATTTCCGACACGGATCAAGGCAGCCTGGTAATGCTCAAACCCGGCGCCAAAGAACTTGAGGTCGTGTCCAAAGATCCCCTGCTGAAAGGTATTGACGGCTTAGCCTTCGGCGAAAAGACAGTTCTGTATGTCAACAGCGTGACAGAGAACAAGCTGCTGCGCGTGGACATCGGACCGGACGGCAAAGCAAAGGACGTCATCGAACTTAAGCTTTCCCAACCGCTCACTGCTCCCGACGGTATGCGTACCATCGGCAAGAACCGGCTGCTGATGGCGGAGAACTCCGGCAACATGGACATCATCACGTTCAGCGGTTTGAACTTCCAGAACGCAGATATCAAGGTCATCAAATCGGGGCTGGAATCCACTCCTGCTGTGACTGCGACTCGTGGTATGGCCTGGATCGCAGAGGGCAAACTGAATTACCAGGACGATCCGAAGCTCAAGGATAAAAACCCCGACCCGTTCAAGCTGTACGCGGTTCCGCTGCCTAAGAAATAACTGCGAAACGCTACTGCATGTGCAACTCGGCTCCACGGCCATCATCTGTAACGGTGATGGCCAAGCCGTTTGGAATGGGACTTGCGCCGGTTGGCATTGCCTGTCCGTTCAACAAAGCTGAGTTCTGTTGCGGCGTCCATCCGTAAATCTCAACCCGCAGGTTCTTCCACCAGGCGGAATACGATCCTTCATGCGGGCTGATCCGCAGATGGAAGCCATCCGCGGCAACCTGGCAATCGAATTTCATGCGAAGGAATTGGCCCTGCTGGTAACTGTAGCTTTGTCCATCGTCCTGATAGAGGGTTCCGCCGCACTCCTCGCCCACGTAGACCCGCAGGGTTAGCGGACCCTGGGGAGTTTCGCCGGTGCTCTCGACCAGTGGGGCGATGGGAAGAATCGATCCTCCGCGTGCGAACACCGGCAGCGTATCCAATACTGGTTGAATCGTAGTTTTCAACCGCACCTGATTGGCTGTAGTCTCGGTGGGCCCAGGGTGCGCACCTGTCTTTGGTGGTTGAGGGATCTTCTCGCCGGTCCAGTAGTTATACCAATCCTCAGAAGGAAACTCGACCTGGTAGCGATCGAGCTCGCCAGGAAAAGCCGGAGCTGCAATCAGCAGGTCGCGGCCGAGAAGAAACTCCCCGGCAGCGCTTACGTCGATATCGATAGGGTGCTTGTCCGGCGCAGCATCCGGAAACTCCAGAAACAACGGCCGTACCATCGGCAGGCCGGTGCGTGAAGCCTCTTCGGCGAGGGTGTAAAGATACGGCATCAGGCGATAGCGGCTTTCAATGAAGCGGCGGCGAATTGCTTCCTGTTCGGGACCACCCACCCACGGCTCCTGGTCGCCGGTTCCCAACTCCGAATGGTCGCGATCAATGGGCTGAAAGGCGGCAATCTCCAGCCACTTGGTCAGCAGGTCCGGTGGGCGGAGTGCCGGCAAATCCGCCCACGTCCGCACCGGCAAAGGCGAAGCCGCTCAGGCCCAGGTTCTCGAGCATGGGCGTGGTCATGCGCAGATGATTCCAGCTACTGCTGTTATCCCCCGTCCAGGTGGCCGCGTAGCGCTGACCGCCGGCATAGGTGGCGCGGGTGAGCACAAATGGGCGAACTCCAGGATCGAGTGTCTTTAAACCCTCATAGGTGGCACGCGAATTCTCCATCCCATAGACGTCGTGAATCTCGGCATGGGTCGCTTCCCTTTTGTTGAATCCGGGTTCGTCGATGCAGTGAATCACGTTAAGCGGGATCGTTTTTGTCGGCGAGTCGAAGACCGAGGGCTCGTTCATGTCGTTCCAGAAACCAGCGACGCCGGCCTTGACCAGAGGTTGATAGAGCGTGCCCCACCAGGCGCGTGTCTGTTGCCGGGTAAAGTCGGGGAACACACTCGGCCCCGGCCACACTACTCCGGTGTAAACCGAACCATCGGGATTCTTCACGAAGTGATCGCCCGCCATACCGCTGTCATAGGGAAAATAATGATGGTCGGGGAGCTTCGCAATGTGCAGATCGGTGATGGCAACCACGTGAAAGTGATTCGCCTTGAGCTGGGCGATCATTCCAGCAAAGTCGGGAAACAAACTGCTATCCACAGTGAAGGGCCGGTTCTTTTCCTGGAAGCCGATATCGAGATAGATGGCATCGGCAGGGATATGATCAGCCCTTAGCCGATTCGCCACTTCGAGCACTCTTGATTGAGGAACATAGGTGTAACGGGATTGCTGAAAGCCAAGCGTCCACAAAGCGGGCAGAGGCGGAGTTCCTGTGAGCCAGGCGTAGGTCTTTACCACTTGCTTAGCTGAAGGGCCGTAAATGACGTAGTAATCAAGCGGGCCGTCGACTGCGCCGAAGGAATAGACGCCGGGGAACTGCTTGCCAAAGTCGAAGTTCGTGCGCCAGGTATTATCCAACAGAATGCCGCTCGCCAGCCCAGCCCTATAGGTGATGAAGAAAGGGATACTTTTGTAAATCGGATCGGTCGATTCCTGAAAGCGGTACGCGTCCGTATTCCAATTCGAAAAAGCCTCATCGCGCCGGTCGAGTGGGCCGGTCTTATCACCCAGGCCGAAATAATGTTCATCGAGCGGCATGGTTTTCGAAATGCGGAAGCTGTCTCCGTCAAACCGAACCGGCTGAGCATCCTGTTGCACTATTTCTCCGTTGAGGTCGCGGACGGTCAGCTGCAGGTTGCTCTTTGCAATCTGCACCTGGATTGATTTGGTGCGAAAACCGAAGGATGCAGCCGATGATTCAGGAGTTACGTTGATGCGGCTGTGACGAGGCTCGGGTAATACCGCCCACGAGGCATCTTCCGGCATCTTGCTGTTGCGTCCAATGCGAATGCGGATCACGTCGTCGCGCAGAGCCGTGATTTCCTCACGTGTGGAACCATCCTCGATGTCGACTCCATCCGGCCGCGCGGCGAAGTTTGTTCCATGGTCAAGGACAAGCACTTCGGTCTTCTGTGGCGCTTGCGAGGCATGAAGGGCCGTCCAGCCTGACGCCAGACACATCACGAGTAATGCAGGAAGTCGACATGTCGTTCGCATAGGGTCAATACCTCAGGGCTAAACAGGCTCGAGGGGAAAAACCGTTCCCTCAGCGGCTAAAGCCGGATTCATTCCAAAGCATTTACATACGGGCTGAAGCCCGAACCCTTCAAAAGCATGAGTTCTTCGGCAACCTGTAAAGCCGTTCCCTCAGCGGCTAAAGCCGGATTCATTCCAAAGCATTTACGTACGGGCTGAAGCCCGAACCCTTCAAAAGCATGGGTTCTTCGGCAAGCTGTAAAGCCGTTCCTGCTTTCAGTCAAGTACGGGCTGAAGGCCGTACCCTTCAAAGATCCTGAATTGAATATTTTTGTGTAGCTGGAACGGTCCTTAGCGAAGAACTCGCTCACGGTCCGTCATCGAGGCTGGTTGGGTGCGAGTCCTGAACAGCAACGACGGCCGATTCACGACGCTGCTGCTGCAGAATCTTCACCTGCGCAAAGGCAGCGTCCGCATCCGGCTTGTCTCCAGCCTTGATATAGAGCCGCGCCAACTGATAGTGAAGACTGCCGTCCTGATCGCTAGACAGGCCCAATTTCAACTCTCGAATCGCTTCTTGTGTTTTTCCGTTCGCGGCATAGACCTCGCCCAGCAGCGCGTGGACGTGCGGCAGCATCTGCGGTTTTGCGCTTAAGCTTTCTAGCAGAAAGGGTTCGGCATCAGAATACTTATGCTGCGATACCAATGCCTCTCCCATGATCAAGTTCACCTCTGGATCATCAGGACTCTGTTGGAGCGCCTTCTGTACCGCGGCGATGGCCTGATCTATCTTCGCGTCTTTCAGGAAGGCGGAGCCAAGTCCCTGCAGGGCGGCGGGGTTGTTCGGTGAAAGTTCCAGCGCCTTGTTGTACTCGTTGACTGCATCGTCGTATTGCTCTCGCTGGCGGTAGATATCTCCAAGAAGAATGTGGCTTCGCGCAGAATTCGGCTCCAGCTCCTGAAAGCGGGCCAGAGAGGCAAAGGCCAGTTTTTCGTTTGCCTTGATGGACCAATAGAGGGTTGCTACGGTTGGCTGCGAAGGCAGAGCCCGAAGCGCATAACCGGCATCGGAAGACAAATCGTATGCGCCGGTAAAGAACGAGCACCTGGCAAGCATTTCCAGCGATTCAACATTGCCGCTGCCCACACGGCCTCTCAAGCGGTCGGCACACTGACCAAAACGCCCGGCCGAATAATCGTTTCCGGCTGCCTCGTGAGAGGCGGCAACTGGCGAAGCATGCGAGGGTGTGGGAACGCCCTGCCGCGCTCGGGCAAGCGCCTCGTCCAGGCCACTCTCCAACTTTCCCGAAGAACGCTGTTCGACTACAAAACTCAAAAAGCTCGCAGCGCGCTCTTCCGGCATGCCTTCGAAGAGAGCCGGCACGTTGGCTGCGAAGAACCCCCGATCACGGCTCCATGCGTCGTTGAGGTAGCGAAGCGCATCTTCGTTCGCGCCAGAGTCGATGCTAAGACGGGCCTGCCCAAGTAGGGCGAGGGTACACTCGGGATGGCTGCGGCGCTCTGCGGTAAATGCCAGGCCGGCCGCCTGGGTATCTCCCGCTCTGAGATTCAGGAAACCTTCTTCGGATTGTATGCACGGGGGTTGATCGCTCGCGGCAAGAATCGTCTTATACAGGCTAGCTGCCTGTTTATATCTGGACTGCTTCACCAGCGATTCGGCATATAAAGTCCCGGCGTACGAAGAAGTAGCATAGCGCTCCGTCATGGTGCGCGAATCGCTTTCCAACTGATCGAGATAGACGATCCCGAGAGCGAACCACGCCGAACTCTGCCTGGGATCGATTTGGATGGCGCGCCGCAGCTCGTGGATTGCCGGCCGCCACTCTTCCAGCGAAGAATAGGCACGGCCCAGCGTAAGAGAAGGGAGCGGGTCGGTCTCGTTCATCTTCTTCGCCGCCAGGAGAAAGGGAATAGCCTGTTTCGTTTTTCCCGTACGCATGTAATCAATCCCAAGAAAAAGGTTGGGGACATACAAGGATGCCTTCAGCCGATTTGCTTTCTCGAAGCTTCCGATTGCTGCCGTGTAATCTCCGGTCTGGTGTTGCATCAGCCCAAGGTTGGCCCACAGTTCAGGCATATCCGGTCGAAACTTCACTGCTTGCTTATAGCTTTCCGCAGCCGCGGCATAGTTGCTCGCAGCCTGCGCTTGTTGGGCAGCAGCCAGCAACGACGCCAGTTCGGGGGCTGCTCCTGTTGGCCAAACATGGGTCTGACCAGCAGGAGCAGGAGAAACAGTGTGAGGTAATGCTTCAAGAAAAGGTCACCAATAGAACTTCCCCGCAATCTGTACGGTTCGAGACGGAAAGGCGTTTGTGATCTGACCCATGCTCGAATTACAACTCTGGTCGGCATTGGGGTCACAACCTGTGTACCCGGTGTTGGGAGTGTAGAACTGCGCGTGATTGAAAGTGTTGAACAATTCCGCCCGGAACTGTAACCGCATCGATTCTTTGATCTGCCAGTTTTTCATGATCGCCGTGTCCCAATTCTGAAACCCGGGACCACGCAGATACGAGAAGTAGCGGGGCGCCGTTCCAAAGGTCCCATAGGGAGCGTAGGCGAACGCCCCGGTATTGAACCACTCATGGATGGATTGATTCGCGACGTGAACCGGTCCGACCACATCAGGCCGCGGAGTCCCGCCGTAGCTCGAGATGTCCGAGCCGCTGATGCTCAGCGGTAGTCCGGACTTGAAGGTGGCAATCTGCGAAACCTCCCATCCGCCGGCAAATGCATCCGTCAGACGATTCATGTGACTGCCCACCGCCCTGCCGCGCCCGATGGGAAGCTGGTAGACATAGTTCGCGACCAGGCTCTGCGGGGTATCTGAGCCGTCGACACTCTTCTCGGCGGCCAGGTTGTAGTTGTTCGCGGGGGACGCACTCGAAGCATACGACCAGGCATTATTGCCTTCCACGTTGTCCAGGAACTTGGAATAGGTATAGGAGACAAGCGCCGTCAACCCTTTGCTGAAGCGGTGGTTGTAGTTCGCCTGCAATGCGTTATAAAGAGAAAAGCCCAGGGGAGCGTCGGCGTTCGTCACATTGCAATACTGCGGGAAAGGCTGCAGCAGCTGTGATTGCACGACCGTGGGTTGATCCAGGCCGCAACTGCTTGTTCCCGCAGCAATGGCGCCGTAAAAAGGATTTGGGACCAGGGCATTCAGCGCCGCGGTACCCATAGGGAGATACTGTGGATTCACCTGGCTCTGGTTGTAATCATTCGTAATCATGTGCGTGCCATGATTGCCCACGTAGTTCACATCCAATAAGTCGTTCGGAGTGATGCTCCATTGCACGCCCGCCAGATATTGCTGAACATAGCTTGAGTCCCGCTGTCTGAAGTTGCTGGTCACCGAATTTCCTACTTGCTGAAGCCCGCCGAGGGAGTTCCCCGTGATCGGGATAAAGCCGTTCGGCCAGGGATTCGCGACCGTAACCGCAGGATTCGGGCTGATCGTGTTCAACGTCACCGGAGAAATGGTGGTTGAGGCAAAGCCGGCGCTCTCCGCGTCAAAGCAGCAGGTAATAGACGGAGGGTAGAAAATTCCATAGCCTCCGCGAAAAACAACCGTGGGAACGACCTGATAGGCGAATCCTATGCGGGGAGCTACGTTGGTGTAGTTCGTGCCGTAAGTACCACGCTGGCTATCGGAAAGAAATTGCAGCTCGCCGGGCAACTGTTTGCCGATGGCTGTCCCGATCGGGTTCAGCGCATTGGGATTGAAGACCGACGCGACGTTGTGCCGGTAGGTTGGCGCGGTTTGAATCTCGTAGCGGATTCCCAGGTTGAGCGTCAACTTTGGAATGGGCCTCCAGTCATCCTGGAGATACCAACCCAAATAGTGGATGGCCACGGCCGGGTTATAGGGACTCCCGGCAGCTGTATTACTAGTATTCCCCGGGGAGGTATTGTCAATCACCCCCATCATCAGTTGGGCAAGTCCGTTGCCCGTGGTGAAGCCAGTGGGATTGTTGGGATCTGGGCCGTTGGTGAAATTGCCCGCGGAATCGATCGTGGTTTGGAACAATAGATGCTGATCGTCTTCCAGCTCGGCGCCCATAAAGCCAAAGTTCAGGGTATGCCGCCCGATGTTTTTGATGAAGTCGGTAGACACGCTGCCGATGGGTCCGTGATTGGTGATAGATGCCTGCTGAAGCGGCCCTAGAGGCGATTGCCCTCCGATATTGACCACCGGAAATTGCGGACTATTCGCATCCAGATACGAAGGGAGTCCGATGCTGCTGGGCTGGAAGCCAGCCGACTGGTTGGTCGACGTCTCGTGCCAGAGCTCCACGCCTGCCAGGATGTTCATGGTGAAGGTCGGACTGAAGATCTGGCTATATCCGGCAGCCATGTTCCAGCGATTGTTCGGCCTGGCATTGCCCGGGCCTGCCGGGTCGGACGAACCCCAGAAGTCGGGATTCCCGGTCTTGAACTCCTCCTTATAGGAGTAGCGGAAGTAAGCTCTCGACGCACTGTTGATGTTGTGGTCAACGCGGATCAGGTACTCATTGGAGTGCGCGGGAGCAGTTGAGGCCACGAAGAAGTTGTTGGTAAGTCCCGATTTGCTCGCGTTTGGATAGTAGCTGACCAGCTTGGCCGCCGTGGGGTCGATAGCGCCCACGGTCGTGATGTCGTTATTTTTGATGGGATCGCGAATGTAGCCTGTCTGGGTTGCGACCAGGCCAGTGGTGGGATCCACCTGACCCTGAGTGATGGCCCGCGTACTGCGCGGATTGTAGATCTGGCCTACATAAATCGGCCGTCCAAGTGCGTCCACCCCGTTTTGTGCTCCCAGCAGCTCGGAGAAGTTGCCGGCGCGGAAGTTTGCGTCGGGCACAGTAAAGGTATCGTTTAGCGGGCTGGAAAGGCTGAGGTGTTCGTACAGGCCGAAGATGAAGGTCTTTTCCCGTTGTTTATAGAGATGCGGGATATAAAGCGGCCCGCCGGCTGATCCGCCAAACTGATTCCGGTCAAAATTCTGCTTAGTGACTCCATTGTGATTATTGAACCAGGAGTTGGCGTCCAGCGCATCGTTGCGGTAGAACTCATAGACGTCCCCATGGAAGGCGTTCGTTCCCGACTTGGTTACGACGTTGACGACGTTGCCCGTGCTCCAGCCATACTGCGCGGTAAAGGAATTGTTTTGCACCTTGAATT
Organism: uncultured Acidobacteriaceae bacterium; assembly: GCA_963785315.1. Lineage (GTDB taxonomy): Bacteria > Acidobacteriota > Terriglobia > Terriglobales > Acidobacteriaceae > PALSA-350. Next base: position 447,096 of record CAWAUX010000010.1, read on the forward strand.
CCTGAACGGCGTCGACGGAAGGCACATAATCGACCGCGCCCCACTCCGGATCGGTATCCCAGGCGCCGTCGAGCAGATAGGCTGAGGTCCCAAAGAAGCCACCGGCGAAGTTCAGGAAGGAGATGTCCTGGTCGGCGTCATCGGTGCCGTTACTGCCGCCGCCCAGCAACATCTGCCCCTCGGAATTATTGTTGACGGACGAGTTGAGGGTAGCAAGGCCAAAGACGTTGCGCAGGTTTAGCGGCAATTCCACCACGTGCTTGGCGTCGATATCGGCCGAGATGTTTGCATTGTCGGTGTTTAGCTGTGAGGCCTGCGCATTCACCACTATCTGTTGCGTGGTAGCCCCGACCGTAAGCGCAACGTTTTGGGTTGCTGATTGTCCTGAGTCAAGCACAATGCCTGTCTGGGTATAGCTCTCGAAGCCACTTGCCTGGATGGCCAGGGTATAAGTGGCCGGCGGCAACTGGGTGAAGGTGTAGCGCCCGGCGGCATCGCTGTCGGCGGTTCGGGCAATTCCATTCTGGGTGCTGCTGAGTCGAACCGTCGCGTGCGGCACGATGGCGCCTGACGGATCCGTGACGGTGCCATTCAACGTTGCGGTGGTAACGGCCAATTGTGCGTTTACCCACGAAGAACCGCTTACCAATAACATCAAGAGGAAAGCGACTCCGCCCCTATATAGGAACTTGTTTTTGCTCAAGTGAGCCTCCAAAGTGTTTCCCGAAGCCAAACTACGCAGCCGGCTCATGCCGCAAAATCCAAGCTCGCATGAGACGACCCCTTATAGGGACCGCGCTTTTCCGCTGGAAAGGTCTTTGCGGCATGGCAGGGGGTTCTTTACAGGTAAAGCACCTCCCACTTGCCATTTCTTTTGAATGATTTGCAGAACAGATCCCTCCCCCGGCAGCAGCCGTTTCGAAGCTGTATACTGGTCCCCGCACACGGTCGGCGAGATCGCAACAATGTTAGTTGATACAGCAGCGGGCAGGCCTGCAGGGCTGAGTGATGAGGAAAAGACTGCCATCCAGGAGCAGCTGGCAAGACTGCTGGCAAATTCACATTTCAGCCAAAGCCGCCGCTTCCCTTCATTTCTGCGTTACGTGGTCGAGAAGACTCTGGCCGGCCAGGACGATGCGCTGAAGGAACGGACTCTGGGCGTAGAGATTTTCGGACGCCGGCCGGACTACGACACCGCCTCCGACCCGATTGTTCGGGTAACCGCTGCAGAAATCCGCAAGCGCATTGCCCAGTACTACCAGGACCCGGGCCACGAATCCGAACTTCGTGTCTCGCTTCCCCCCGGTTCCTACATCCCTCAGTTCCACTGGCCGGAGACGGCCAAGCAAAACGGTGGTACGATCATTCCTCTCACGCCTGCTTTGGTTCTCGATCAAGCGGTGAAGGATGAACCGGGGCGGGTCGGCATACGGCGTTGGTTGTGGTGGCCGGTTGCGACCCTGGTCCTTGCCTTGTTATGTGTGGGCGCAGCATTCCTTTGGCAGTCGTCCCAACGATCTCCGTTCAACTTTTTTTGGGGCCCGGTCGTAAACTCCAACGAGCCCGTGTTGTTCTGCGTTGCCGACCAAAGTCAGTACTCAGCCATCTCCCTGCGCGATGCTGACGACCCTACCCGCCAAACCGTGCTGAAAGACAATTTGACCGCCATTGTCATCGACGACCTTAACCCAATCATCCGCTTGGCCGGGCTCCTACAATCCAGTGGGAAAAAGTACAGCTTGAAAGGCGAGGGTACAACCGACCTTACGGATCTGCGCAACGGGCCCACGATTTTCGTCGGCGCCTTTGACAATGCCTGGACGCTTCGGCTGACCAAACCCTTGCGCTACCACTTTGCCAACAATCCGGAGATGACGGAATTCCGCATTGTCGATAGCACAGACCCTGTGCGTCCACGCTGGGTCATCAATCGATTGCAGCAGATGACCACCAACGACTATCGCGATTTCGCGATAGTCGCCCGTTTTACCGACAGCACGACCGGGAAGTTGGCTATTGTGGCTGCGGGCGTGGGCCGGGGTGGAACCAGGGTTGCCGGAGAATTCCTCACCGATCCAGCGAACCTCGCACAGCTTGAGCGCGCCGCCGCGCGAGAGGGCAACAAGAAAAATATGGAGGTTGTTCTGAGCACGCAGATCATCGACGGCCAGCCCGGAACCCCCAAGGTGGAAGCCAGCTATTTTTGGTAGGCCCTGCCGCCATCAAGTAGTTTTCCGTCCCAAGCAAGCAGAACCCCAAAAAACGGATAGATCCAGTGCTCCCGGTTCTCTCACGAATGACGGGTGGGCCACCGATGTTGACCGCTGAGTGCATCGGATGAACCGAGAGTTAGAAGGAAAGAGCATCGGAATCCCACATCTCGCGAAAAACGAGCGAGATATGGGGCACCCGTCATTCGTCAGGGAGCTAGAGGTAGACCGCCGTGAGCGCTAAAAGTGAGTATCGCAGCAGATCCTGTTATCGAGCTTCGGTGGTCAAAAAGCTCCGAGCAGCATGGGTAAAATGAGCACCGCCGAGGCGCTTCGCTCAGGATGACGATTTTGTTTGGGATTTTAGAAGGTCTGGCCGGGTGTGCCAAAACACGAAAAAATCAAAAAGTCACAACCTCTCGGGATGACAAGTGGAGGGTCATGACTTTTATTAGGGGCCGCTCGATTGGATGGACAGAAAAGAAGCAGGTCCCTCAACTTCGCTTCGGTCGGATGACAATCACCGGGGATCGCGCGAAAATCGAAACCTATGTCAAGACCGTAGACCATTCCCAGGCGGTCGATGGCATGCTCGCCTTCCGTACCCAGACCGGTGGTTTCGACCTGCTGTCCATCGAAAGCAGCGAGCCGCTGCATATCCGCTTCCGCGTGAAGGAGAAGGCCGGCGCTTACGACACCATCACCGATGGCGATGTCTTCGCTGAGCGTCTGACCACGGATCTGCAGGCAGTGAGCCACGACAAGCATCTGCGGGTGAACTTTAGTCCCTTTAAGACGCCGCCGCGGTGCAAGCCTACACCCGGAAGACGAGGCGCGCTTCCATCAACAGATGGAGCACGACAACTGCGCCTTCCGCAAAGTTGAGATCCTGCCCAATAACATCGGCTACATCAAATTCGATGGCTTCATGGATGCCTCGTTCTGTGGGCCAACGGTGACAGCGGCGATGGGCTTCGTGTGAAAGTGCCGGCGGCCGATGCTCTGGAAACTGCAGAGAACCTTGCGCTGGAGAAGATCCAGGCCTCCGGTCACACTGGGGCCGGCAGTGCTGCGCGGGCACCTTGAAAAAAGTTGTAACTCCAGGCGTTCAATTCGATATAAAGCCCGGGCCCCGCCATCTCATCCCCGTCGCGGTCGCAGCTCCAATCCGAAAATGCGTCGGTCAGATGCCACTTGGCCCCTGGTACTTCTTTCCCGGGCAACCGCACACGGGCCTGAACAGGACCGTCGCTGAGGTTGACCACAATCAGGCGTCGATCGTCGTCCTTTGCCCAGATCCAGGCCAGCAGATTTTGAAAGCTTGGATTGTCGGGCCAGCCGGTCCACTCACATAGCTGCCATGCGCCGTCGCGAAATATCGGGGCATTGATCGCTGCCAGCAGCTTGCTATAGAAGGTCTGTAATTCCTGGTCGATGGGCTCCGCCGGGCGTCTGCCCAGAAAGACCGGCAATCTTACCTTTCGGCCTTCCAGTTGTCCTTCGTGAAAGAGTCTTGCTCCGGGAAGAGAAGACGCAACGACGGCTGCAGCCTGCTCCTTCTCGCGCGGAAATGCCGTTGCCGCACGCGGCTCATCGTGGTTTTCAAGAAAGCGCAGCAGTTTCTGCTGGTACGCAAGGGCGGCAGAAAGATGGAGCCGAATACTCTCCGCGTTGCCGTGTTCCAGCCGATCATAGAGCCGCTTGTCATAGCAGAAGTCGAACCCCCGCTGTTGCAGCTCATACTCCAGGTCCCAGTAGGCTTCGGCGATGAAACGGAAATCAGGATGCGCGCTCTTAACCGCGGGGATCAGGTCACCCCAGTACTCGGTCGACGGCTGTTGCCCGGCACGATCGCCCCATGTACGCCGGAAGATCTGGTTCAACATAAGCATGGCCATGTCGCAACGGACTCCGTCGCATTGGGCCGCAATATCGGAGAAAGTTTCCATCACTGCCTGGCGAAGTCCGGGCCCAAACGCGTTCAGCTGCAAAACATCTGGCCATGGCGGGAAGTTAGGATCCCGCCCGCAGGCATAGAAATTTCCTTCTACTTGGATGTAGGACGCAGGGTCCTTTTTTGCGTCCTCGGCGGTCCCGCGCAGGAAGTAGTCCGCGTGTTCGGTGACCCACGGGTGGTCCGGCGCTACATGGTTGGGCACGAAATCCAGCAGCAGCTTCATACCACGTTTGGCGAGTTCTCTGCGGGCAATGGCGAGACCCTCTTTACCTCCCAGGTGTGTGTCCACCACGTAGCGTCGTATACAGTACGCAGATCCGACATTGTCTTCCGGCTTGAAATCAGGTAACGCACGCCGGAAATCGGCGATCAGATTCATGTTCTGGTTGGCAATCGCAATGCCCGCGGGACTTCGCTCCCAAACCCCCATGAACCAAACAGCGTCGAAGCCAAACCCGGCGATGGCATCCCACTCGGCTTCAGGGACGGAACCCAGGTCAACCGGTCTTCCAGTTTTCAGCCTGAGTTCGGAGAGCCAAACCCAGGTATTGATCTCGTACAGTGTGGGATATCGAGGCCAGCTGGACATGGGGGCTCTCTATTCAAGCGTGATTTGCACGCCGTCAGCGTTCGCTGGAACGGTAAGTCCCCAGCGTCCACTTATCTGTGTAATCGCTACGCGCTTCCCGTTCACGGAGGCGCGCGTTGTCTTTGGCTTCCGGCTCACCACTTCGACACGATAGTCATGCCACCATGGCCGCCAATTCCCTTCCTGCTTCGCTATCTCCACGTGCACGGATCCATCGGCTGCAACCGAACAGGTAAAGTGAACCCGGGCGAAGTCGCCGTTGCGGAAATTGAAGCTATGACCGTCATCGGTATAGACCTCGCCCGCACAGGCCTCCCCGCTGGTGGGAAGAAAAACGCGCAGGGTCAATGGACCATTGGGTACTTCGCTGGTGCTTTGAGTCAGCGGCGCGATGGGAAGAATACTACCTCCGCGCACATACACCGGTAAATGGTCGAGCGTGGGCGTGACCATCAGCGGCTTCTGCGCAATGACCTTATCGCGCTGTTCAAGGTCCAGCGTCCCGGCAACTGTGCCCCCAGCGACCTGGCTTCCGGTCCAGTAGTCGTACCAGGTGCCCGGGGGCAGATGAATAGCGTATGGGGCGATCTCCTCCGGAGAGGGATTGGGCGCGACCAGGATGCGGCTGCCAAAAAGAAATTCGCTCCCGCCCGTGGTCAGGTCATACGGGGCGCCATCGTCGGTGGCATAAGGAAACTCCAGAAAGAGCGGCCTGTCGATAGGTAAACCATCATGTGAGGTTTCTTCCGCAACCGTATATAAATACGGCATTAGCCGGTAGCGCTCTTCAATAAAACGCCGCCGGATATTCTCCTGCTGCGGTCCATCCACCCAGACCTCGTGCATGCGAGTTCCCTTGGCCGAGTGGTCGCGGTCGATGGGCTGAAACGCCGAAAGCTCGATCCACTTGGTCAGCAGATCCGGCGGTGGAGAACCGGCAAAGCCGCCCACATCCGCGCCGGCCAGCGAAAAGCCACTCAGGCCCAGGTTGACCAGTTGCGGGATGGTCATGCGCAGGTGGTTCCAGGTGGAGCTGTTATCGCCGGTCCAGGTGGTGGCATAGCGTTGCCCTCCGGCGTAGCTGGCACGCGTCATCACGAACGGCCGTTCGTTCGGCCGTAGCGCAAGCTCACCCTCTTCGGTGGCGCGAGCGTTTTGCATACCGAAGATGTCGTGGATCTCAAGGTGGGTGGCAGTGCGCTTGCGGAAACCGGGTTCGTCGATCCGGTGCAGTACGTCGTTGGGCATGGTCTTGCCCGGACCATCGAAAACAGCCGGCTCATTCATGTCGTTCCAGAAGCCGGCAACGCCATCCGCAACGAAATCCTTGAACAGTCCGCCCCACCACTGGCGTGTTTGCGCCTGGGTAAAGTCGGGAAAAACCGCGGGTCCCGGCCAAACCTTGCCCACGTATATGGAGCCGTCCGGGTTCTTCACGAAGTGGTCCCCCGCTAGCCCCGAGTCATAGGGGGCGTAGCCCACATTCGGCTGCCTGGCCACATGGAGATCTGTGATCACCACCAGCTTGAAATGCTCATCGGCGAGATCCTTGACCATGCCTTTGAAGTTGGGGAAGGCCTTCTCATTCACCGTGAACGGCCAGTTCTCATGTTGGAAGTCGATGTCCAGCCACAGCACGTCCGACGGGATGCGGTCTCTGCGCAAGCGGGAGGCTATCTCGCGCAACTGCGTCTCCGGAAAATACGTGTAACGCGACTGTTGGAAGCCCAGCGCCCACAGCGGCGGCAATGGGGTCGGCCCCGTCAACCACGCCCAGCCTGTCACCACTTGCCTGGGGTCGGGGCCGTACAGCAGGTAATAATCGATGGGCCCGTTCAGCGACCCGAAGGTATAGCGAGTCTCATCGGCACGGCCGAAATCAAAGTTGGTCCGCCACGTATTGTCGAGAAAGACGCCGAGCGTGCGACCCTGTTTGATGTCGAGAAAAAACGGCACGCTCTTGTAGATAGGATCGGTGGACTCCTGCCATCCGAAGGCATCGGTGTTCCACATGGTGAATGCCTGGCCGCCGCGATCGAGCGGTCCCGGCTTGTCTCCCAACCCGAAGAAGTGATCGCTGAAGCTGCGCTGCTTGCTGACTTCGAAGCGGGTTCCATCCCAAAGCACGGGCGCCGCATCCTTTTGCAGAACGTTGCCCTGAAGGTCAGTCACGGTAAGCAGCAGATGATCATCTACGCTTACCCGCAGCGCCCTGGTCGAAAACCCGCGTGGCTCGGCGGTTACCGGGACACTGCTGGTGCGCGCCTCCGGCAGCACCGCCCAGGACGCATCCTCCGGCACGGCGTCGCCCCTCCACATACGCACGCGCAAGACATCGTCGCGCAGCGCATTTACCTGCAGCGTCACCCCGTCCGCCACCGCAGCCAATCCGCTCTGTGCTGGTGTTATTTGCTGGGAAAGCGCGCCGGTTGCCAAAAGCGGGAGGATGAAGAAAGCGGCAGCTTCACAGCGATGACGTGCTCGCGCTGGCATATTGCTCCTTGCGGCTAATCCATTCCAGAATCAGCGTCCCTTTGTAATGTACCTGTCCTTCCCCGTCAAGCAGCGTTGGCCAGGGTAACTGAGCTAATTGATTGCCCTCCATAGTGAAACGAAATCCGTGCAGCCGTCACTATTTGTCCAAGTGCGGGCGGTCATTTCTATCTATCGATTTCCGGTCGCTTAGGCGCTCCTGGAGAAGAAAATCCGTCGAGCGTAAGACAAGGTGAGCGACCTTTCCGGATGAGACGCGCCGTTATGGCGTGCTGGAGGGTGCAAAATGAAACGCGAGGGCGGCCTATGGGCTACGGCGGCTGTTCTCGGTATTGTCGCGACCGTCGGCACCTCCACGCCACAGCCCAAATTCTCCCCAACGCCGGGTAGCTCAAAATCCACCGAATCCTCGTCCGCGAATCTCCTGGCGATGGAATCCATCGACAAGGGACCGTGCGCGGATCTGGAGAAGCGGCTGCAGAGCTTCCTTCTGGTCGACGAAAGCGAGGTCGTTGCGCCAGCCTCCTGCTATCCGGCGGTGAAGCAACCGGCTCCCTCGCAAAAGCTCCTGATTCGAGCCACCGAACTGCGCTTTATCATCGCTACACTACCCGATCCCCTGCACACTCACTTTCCTCTCAGTTTCGACCGCTCGACCGAAGCCATTCAACAGGCTGCGCAAGACGACCACTATATCTACGACTCTTCCTGGCTGCCCTGGGAAACAGAAGAACCCTCTTATGTCCGGCTCGACGATCAGGATCAATCGGAAAAGCGGACAGAGCAGCATGAAGATCAGCCGGGAGTGCTTCTGTTTCGCAGATCAGTGGGCCGCACGGAACCTAATGATCTGCCCTTCGAAAGCGGGCTGGTGGTGCTTATCGTCGGGGAGGAGCCGACCGGCGGCATTCATCGCAGTCAATTCGAGAACGCCGTGCAGTGGATACAGGCACTGCAGCCGAGCAATACGGACGAGCTCAAGTCACCATTGCAGATCCTCGGTCCCGCGTTCTCCGGTTCCATTCCCTCTCTGGTCGAGTTACTACGAAATACTCCTGGGATTTATTCCGAATTGAATGCGCCCTTGCGCATTTTTAGCGGCAGCGTCACCAGCAATGTCCTGGTGAATTGGCTGAACACCATGGCCACGAATTATCTAAGCTCCCTGCATGTTCAATTCCGCAGCTTCTCGCACAGCGGCGACGTGAACATCGACCGCTACTGCAGTTATCTGTCGGCCACCGGAACGGACCTGGCGCGGCTTGCCATTGTCTCGGAGGACGAGACCGCCTTCGGGGGTGAATACGCAAGAGGAGATACATATAGTTCCCCCTGCCGTCCCGAGGAGCCGGATAAGGGAGGGCCAGTTCATCTCTACTATCCGCGAGATATTTCCGCTCTTCGAGCGGCTTACCAGAGCCAGTCCATCTTCAGCCGGACCACGGCCCAGGCAAATGGAGATCCATTGCACCGGAGTCTCCAGGATGACCTTGCCGACCCTAAGCGAAAAGACCACGACACCATTCGCACTTACAGCGACAATCAGAACTCGCTTTCGCAGGAAGCCGAACTACAGCAGCTGGTCAGCCTGATGCGCGCACATCAAAGCCAATACATTCTGCTGCGCAGCAGTAATCCCCTGGACCAGCTCTTTTTAAGCCAGTTCTTTCGCATGACTTACCCGGAGGGGCGCATCGTCCTTGCGGGCGCTGACTTGCTGCTTCGCCGCGAGACCGGAGCCAGCGGATTGAACGGGGTGATGACCCTGAGCACCTACCCGCTGCTGGCATGGGAGCAGGATTGGACCAAAGCCATGTCCCCACCTACCGGCAGATTTCATTCCCATCGCGCATTTACCAATGACGGAGTAGAAGGAACCTATTTTGCTGCGCGCTTTCTGTTGTCGCCCACCGCTTCGGTTGCAATCACCGGGAAAGATGCGAGAGATGCCACGGCGAGAGCGGACGGCGACGCTGGCGCTGACGCCGGGTTCGTCCCTTCGAACTGCGACGCCCTTTTCAGCCTTCCCGACTACGCGCTGCCCTTCTGGATGAAACCGCAGATCGCGGGTTGCCGCCATCCGCCTACGTGGCTCTCCGTGCTGGGCAATGGAGGATTCTGGCCCGTGGCCGTTTTGGATTTTCCCATCAACTTGAAACAACCACGGAAACCTCCTAAGCCAGACCCGCTGGGTGCCCGGTTGTGGCATAGCGTGACCTCCATAGGCACGAGTATTGGGTTTCTGTTTGGATTCCATCGCGATCGCCAAGCCGCAGGGCCTACCCCGCAAGCCTGGCTGCCTATGCCACTGAGCATGAGGCTCCTGATGCTCGCAGGAGTGCTTTGGGCCGCTTTCCACGCGCTCTGTTGCTGCCGCGCCTCCATCACTGTAAAACCCGCACATCGAGCCCACTTTGTCCCGCCGAACTCCCTCGAGTCCCAGACAGCATCGGATGCAGCTTTTCTCCAGCACCAGCAGAATAGCCATCGGGCGCTGGTGCTTCTGGGCAGCATTCTCGTGGCGCTTTTGCCCATCACACTGGCCTGGGGATACGGAGAAATGTGGGAGGGTGGCGAGCCCCTGCCCAACCCCTGGCGGTATCGCTTGTTTCTTCCCCTTATCTGGTTGACAGCGGGGGTCGCCGTTTGCGCCAACACCTGGATTGAGGACCATCTTTTTTGGCGGCTTGGCCTGCGCGAAAGGAAAGTTCCTCCAGCAGTCTGGCGGTCGTTCCTCTGGTTCACGGGCATATCGCTGATGCTCTATTGGTGCCTCGAGTTCAGCCTGGACTTTGCCTTGAACGATTACAACCGCATCCCCACTTATTGGCGAGCCATCAACCTGACCACCGGCGTTTCTCCATTGGTTCCTCTAGTGGCCTTGATCGCAGGTTTCTATGGCTGGTTCTGGTTTTCCCTGCAGGGACTCGCACTTTTCGGCGAAGACCGCCCACAGTTACCGCAGGTTGAGTCCTTACGACTCCGCCTTCCAAGGCAAGGGGGCAGGCCGGAGGAGCGCCTTGACGATGTTTTGCGGATGCTGAGCCGGGAGGGCGCCGCCCAGGTCATCGAGAGACGAAGCTCCCCCTTTGCGCTCGCGGTTTGGGGGGTTGCCGGCACTTGCTTTGTCGCCATCTTCCTTATGGCGTTGGTGGTATTCGGCTATCCGCCGATTCGCAATTTGGGATCAAATGACTACTCTGTGGTTTTCGGCTTTTGGCTTGTTCTATGTATTAGCATGCTCCTGGCCAATGCCTGGCAGCTTTCGCAGGTCTGGCTCACCTTGCGGCATCTGCTTCAGTTTCTTGACAAGCTTCCCCTGCGCCGCACCCTTGCCGCCTTCCACGGCTTCTCCTGGGGGTCGGTGTGGAAAATGGGCGGCAGCGTGCTCGATATGCGCTATAAGCTAGTTTTCCGGCAGATGGAGAGCTTGACCCACTTGCGCAGATCGCTGCTCAGATGGGAGGAGAAGCGGCCGAAGGAAGTTGCGAAACCCGCTATCTGCGGCATCCGCGATATCGAGTTGCCCAGGGCCTGCGACTGGATCACGCTCATCGACAAGACCCAACAGGAGAGGGCGAAATTCGCGGAATGGTATTCCCGGAGTTGGGACGTCGCGAAGGAGCGTCAGGTGCTTGGGCTGAGCTCGCTGCAACGGTCGCTGGCGGAGACGGCAGCCGTCATGATTACGCAACTGCTTATTCCCACCTGGCGGGGAGAAAGCAAATCGTTGATCCTTAACCCAGGCGACGGGAAGCCCGGCGACAGCGATGGCAAAGATAAAGCAGATCCTTGTGCTGCGTCGGTGAGCAGCCTTCCGCGGCACATCCGCAACGCGGAGGAACTGGTGTGTCTCGTCTATATGGCGTTCATTCAAAACGTCCTGGGGCGCCTGCGTTCGCTGGTCATGGGCATCATATGCATGTTTATTGCGATCGCAGTGGCGATCGCCAGTTATCCCTTCGATCCCCGTCCGCTGCTGAGTGGCATTGTCGTCATCCTCTTTGCCATCCTCGGGATAACCATCGTCGCAGTGTATTCGCAGATGCACCGGGACACGACGCTCAGCAATCTAACCTCCACCACGCCGGGCGAGCTGGGCAGTGATTTCTGGTTTAAGCTCATCGGTTTCGGAGTGGGGCCAGCGCTGGGCTTGATCGCCAGCGTATTTCCGGAGTTCACCGAGTTCCTGTTCTCGTGGGTACAGCCCAGTCTGGGCTCAGTGAAATAAGGTTGCCGATCAGAACCGGTATCCCGGCCTAAGCTCGCAGCGGTAGACCGTGGTCTTCTCTTCTTCCATACCTGTCCGGGCGGTGCAGGTGGCCCAGCTCAGCTCGGGGCTGGGGCCCAGGGGAAACACCATGGGGGCGCCATCGAGGTCGGCTTCGAGGCTCACTCCTTCCTGGGTTGGGGGCACGGTAAAGTTGAGAGTCTGGCCAAATTTGACCGGGTACAATTCGCGGACCTCGGAACTGATGGCGGTGTGATAGACCTCCGCCTCCACGAGAAAGGTGGCGGTATCTGACCAGTTCAGGGCTGAAACCTTGATGTAGCGCCCGCCATGAATAAACCCATTGGAGTCAATGCGCGTAAATGGACACGGCCCTGCAATGCAGGAGGCGCGTACATTGTCGAACGAATTATCGGTTCCCGCGTCGAGCGAGGTGGACGCGGAGGCCGCCTTCCACTTTCCATCTGGGGAACAGGGTGACTGATGATTACAGGGAACGTTTCCCTTATTGACCACCTGGAAGGTCCTGGCCTCGCTCCCCACATTCGTCTCCGTACGGGTGTTGAGGGTATATCTCACCCGGATATTCGACACCACGATTTGCGGCTCGCTGGTGCGCGTCTGGCTCTTCGTGGGGAGCGGTACCAAGGCCGCAACATAGAGCTGTTTGGGGATCGCCAGTCTTCCCGTTTGCACAGTCATGTCGAGCGGTTCGTAATTCGAATGCCGGAAAGCGACTGTAACCGGCCGATCGGACAACACTCCCTTCTGCAGGACCAGGTGGAAATATCCCGCAGCATCGGACTCCGCCGTGGCAGTTCTTACGCCATCCGACGCCGTGATCCTCACCTCGGAGACCGGTAGCTCCTTATTGGGGTCGGCATCGCGCCGGATCACTGCGCCTTCAATCGGTATCGTTTCCGCCTCGGTGATGGCGCGCAACCGGTGGGCGCGCATCAACAGCAGCACGAGAATGACCACGCCTGCCGCTGCAACAATGATCGCCCAGGCAATTTTCTTTCCGGTCATTGCCTCTATTATTGAATTATTCGAAGCAAACGCGAAAGGGGACCGGCTTTACGGCTTGCTGGGAGGGGTCGTTATCCGCATTCCCAAGCACCAAATCCGTGGTCTCCCACTCAAGCCAAAAAAGGGCTTGACCCCGATTTCCTACCACGCTGTGCTAGAGAGGTCCGCGTGTGCGCCTTTCATTAAGGAAAGGCGCATGGAGTGTATCAACGCCACAAGCCTCCGCAGGAAATCGGGGAAATGGGGCACCCAGCCTTCGTTGCCTGGAAAGGCGGCCGGTCGTCTCATTCACAACTCAACAAGAATTTCAAATGAGAGAGGCCACAGCCTCTGAGGGTAAGATGGGCTGAATGAGTCTGGACGAACGTGCAGAGCAAATTATCAGAAGAAACGGCGCCCATCGCAGTTCCCGGCGCCAACTCCTGCGCCAGATGGCCGGCGTGTCGCTCGGCGTGCCGCTCACCCCATGGAACGCTCTGCTAGCCCAGGCAGCGGCCGGCCGGCATAAGGGACCTGCCCCTCTGCCTCCGCCTGCCACCTTCTCGCCTGAGGATGAGCAGTTTCTGGACGACCTGGAACACACCAGTTTTCTCTACTTCTGGGAACAAGCCAACCCCCAGACCGGCTTGATCAAGGACCGCTGCAACGCCCGCATCAACGACACCGGGGTGGTGGGGAGCATCGCTTCCACCGGTTTTGGCCTGACCGCCATCTGCATTGCAGAAAAGCGCGGCTTTGTCTCCCACCAGGATGCTCGCCTACGCGTGCTGGCGACCCTCACGTTTCTTTGGCGAACTTTGCCCACGCATCGCGGATTCTTCTATCACTTTGCCAACATCGATACCGGCGAGAGACTGTGGGACTCTGAGGTCTCCTCCGTCGATACGGCGATCCTGCTTTGCGGCATCCTTACCTGCCGCCAGCACTTTGACGATCACGACATTATCCAACTGGCGCATGCGATTTTCGATCGCGTCGACTGGAGCTGGCTCTCAGAAGACACCGCGCTGCTGACCCAGGGGTGGACGCCTGAGTACGGCTTTTTGCCTTACAAGTGGGATTACTACAGCGAATTGATGATGATTTACCTGCTGGGTATGGGTTCTTCCACCCATCCCCTGCATCCGGACGCGTGGACAGCATGGAAGCGGACCACCTTCGAGTACGACGGGCTGCGCTACATTGGCTCGTTTGCGCCCCTCTTTGTCCATCAATACTCCCAGGCCTGGTTCGATTTCCGGCACAAACGCGACAAGTTCGCCGATTACTTCCACAACTCGGCCATCGCCACCGATGTGCACCGACGCTTTTGTATTGAGCTGGCTGCGACCTTTCCCGATTACAGCGACGACCTCTGGGGCATCACTGCCTCGGACTCCGACAAGGGCTACGTGATCTGGGGCGGCCCGCCGGCCATGGGCCCGATCGATGGCACCGTGGTCCCCGCTGCCTCTGGAGGATCGTTGCCGTTTCTCCCCGAGACCTGCATGCGGGTGCTCAGGAACATCCGAACCCGCTACCCGCAGGCCTGGTGCAAATACGGCTTCGTCGATGCCTTCAATCCCTTGAAGAACTGGTATGACCATGACGTCATCGGTATTGACACCGGCATCACCATGCTGATGGCGGAAAATGCCCGCACCGCCTTCGTCTGGGAGACCTTCATGAAGAACCAGGAGGCGCAACGCGGCATGGCGCTTGCAGGCTTCACTAGCTACGCTCCACCGACTCCGTAGGACCAAAGGCTTGAATGTTGCCCGAATAAGCATCCGGGAGGTGACTTTAAGCGTCTAAGGCCGCAGGAGGGTTGTATGAGCGCTTACTGTGTTGTTTGTCGTGGGCCAGTGGTTAACCTCCCCCAGAATCGCCGCACGATCCGGTTCTATCTCAGCGCGACCTCAGCGGACCGTGCGGTCGCCGCCGCCGCGGAAGAGAATCCCGAATTCCAAGTGCTCGGCATCGAACCCGGCTGCCAGGTAACTGTCACCGCTGCTTGATTGCCCTATTTTGGGGTCTGTATCCTTTCCTGATTTTCTCTCCAGCACCGCCTCGACGTGGTAGCTTATGCGAGCATGGAGAGTCTGTCTGAGCACAGCCCACTGAGCCGGTATGAACCCGCGCCACTCCAATTCGTCACCCGGCTATCCTGGTATCCGTGGCTGGTGGTGGGTGTCACCTGCATCGGCGGCTTCATTGGGCAGCTCGACGCCAGCATAGTTCAGCTGGCATTACCAACCTTCGAACAGCAATTTGACGCGAATCTGGACGCAGTGAGCTGGGTGGCGATTGCCTATTTGCTGGCCTTTGCGTCAGCGCTTCCAGTCTTCGCCCGTTGGTCAGAGATCAAAGGCCGCAAGCTGCTTTATCTCGCCGGCTATGCAATATTCACCCTGGCTTCCGGCTTATGCGGGACGGTGTCCGATCTGCGATTGCTCATCGCGTTCCGAGTCCTCCAAGGTATCGGTGGCGCTCTGTTGGGAGCAAACAGCATCACCATCCTGGTGAAAGCGGCGGGTCCCGGCAGACGGGGCCGGGCCATGGGACTATTCGCGGCGGCCCAGGCAGTAGGCATTAGCGCGGGCCCCGTGATCGGCGGTCTGCTCCTGGAAAAATTAGGCTGGCGATGGATATTCCTGGTATCGGTTCCGTGCGGACTGGTGGGCGTCGTGGTCGGATGGCTGGCATTGCCGCAAACCGCTCAGTCCACTTCCAGCAAGGGATTCGATTGGCAGGGTGCGCTGTTGCTGACCCCTGCGCTGACCTCTCTCGTTCTGATACTGAATGAAGTGCAAGCCTGGGGGCTAAAGTCGGGCGCAATGCTTTGCGCGCTGCTTGTGGCCGCGATCTTCCTGCCCCTCTTCCTGTGGCGAGAGTGGCAACAGACCGAGCCCTTGATCGATCTTCATCTCTTTCGCTCTTCCGCGTTCTCGGGCGGCCTGGCGGCTGTCAACCTGTCCTATGCCCTCCTATATTCGATGTTCTTTCTCATGTCGTTCCTATTCATCCATGGCTTGAAGGAATCGCCGATTTCAGCCGGTCTGCGTCTTGCTCTTATCCCCATCGCCCTTGGTCTGGTTGCTCCCATCAGTGGAAGCTTCTACGCGCGTGTGGGGGCGAGGACCATGACCACGTCCGCCATGTTGCTTTGCGTGGGCGCGCTGGTGCTGTTGTCGCGCAGCCTGGCGGGTGAGACAGCGAACTATCCCGGAGTGATGGGTGCGCTTGCGCTTTTCGGGGCTGGGCTGGGGATGTTCATCGCGCCCAACAACAGCGCTACCGTCGCCGCCGCTCCCGCTGAGCGAACCGGCGAGGCGGGTGGCCTGCTGAATCTGATGCGGTCCCTGGGTTGCACGATTGGTATCGCAACCGCTTCGGTGACGTTTTCCTGGCGTCTGCATGTGTATACGGGGAATGGCTATAGAACCACAAACGTGCCCACACCGATTATCCTGGCGGCGACCGTTGACGTGCTATGGGTTCTGGGGGGTTTTGCGGTCGCGGCGGGTAGTTGCGCTCTGCTGCGGGACACAGTCAGACGCAGCGCTCCGGGCAAGTGAGGAGAAACACCTTTAGTCGGAACGAGCTGCGATTGACGCGGTCAAAACCGCGAGACTATAACTCTCACTAGTCAGGAGAATGGCATCCCGGACCTCGAAGAAGCCATCCTCGCAGCGTTGGCCGTTACAGTTAGCGAAAGCTCGGTTCAGCGAAGTATTTCGCAGAGCTCGGGAGCGCGGTCCTCAGGTGGTAATAAAAAGAGGCAAGGAGGCGGTCGTCATCCTTGCCATGGAGGAGTTCGAGCGGCTAACCCAACGAGCCAAGCAGCCGAAGAGCCTATCCAGATTCTTTGCCGAGTCACCTCTGGCCAAGGTGGCCATCGAACTCCGGCGAACGCGCGATTATGGCCGGGCGGTCGAAAGAGATGTTGCCGTGTTGGATCAACGCACAACGTAAGGTGTGCCAGCCCCGGACTTTTAGTCCGGGGAAGCGGGTTTTCAAACCCGCGAGAACGCTTCCCATGTATCAATTGAGGGCTTTAGAGGTTGCGGAAAAATCGGTTGAAGGGGGAAAATCGTCCCCTCAGCGGCTAAAGCCGTTCCTCCTTTTAATCACTTACGTACGGGCTGAAGCCCGTACCCTTCAGAAATTGGAGTTTTTCCGCAGCCTCTGTAGCCCTGGTGGCGGCGCGTCCAATTCATCCCGGAAGCGCAGGTTAAATACAGGTCAGACGTGGTGGCTAAGAGAAAGAACATTGCCATCGGGATCCTTGAACCATGCCACCTGGTCCCCCGAAGGTGCGGTCCAAATCCCCAGCTCTTGATCCGGAACGAATCCATACTTCTCGGTCACCACGCCACGGCTGCTCAGCCACAACACCACGGCCTTGACGTCGTCCACTTCCCACCCGAGTACCGTCCCTTGGGCCGGCTTAAATGTCTCAGCCTTTGTGATGCGGATCATGTTCTTCCCCGCCCGAAGCGCCAGGGCGAACTGATCAAGACTGACAAACTCGAAGCCAAGCTTGCCCTCATAGAAGGCGCGCGCCTTCTCATAATCCGTTGTGGTAAGGAATCCAACCAGTTTGCCACCAGTCAGCATGCCGCCTCCAGAATTGCCGAGCCACACCCCTGGAAGGATAGCCCATCATGCGTAACAATATTCTCAAAGGGTGCCGCCCATGCTGCGACGTGCCGTTTCCTTCCGCTTCAACGCCAACGCTTGCTTAGCCGCGTTCCTTTGCTGGGCCCTCGCAGGAGTAAGCGCATCGGCCGGGGATACCGCCAATATGGCTAACAGCAACATGCCCGGACACATGTATATGACCACGCTCAGGCCAATCCAGCCCGGCGACCAACAGAAGGCGGACGCGGTCGCGGCGGCGGCAAAAACAGCGATGGCGCCCTACGAGGACTACCACAAGGCCCTGGCCGACGGGTATGTAATCTTCCTTCCTAACGTTCCTCAGGCCCAGTATCACTTTACAAAGTATGAGAATGGGCGCGATGCGTGGCTGCGCTTCGATCCTCTCAAGCCGACCTCCCTTCTCTACAAAAAGACCGCCGACGGTGGATACAAGCTGGTGGGAGCCATGTACACCGATCGTGTCGATGCCGGCGAAGAGGACCTGAACGATCGCATCCCGCTTAGCATTGCGCGCTGGCATCAACACGTCAATTTCTGCAAAGGACCGCCAGGACAAAAGGCCGCATACTTCGGCCCGGATGCAAAGTTCGGTCTACTGGGTTCGATTACCACCAAAGAATCCTGTGAGGCAGCAGGCGGAGAATTTCATCCTCATATATTCGGATGGATGGTCCACGTCTACCCCTATGAAAGTGACCCGAAGAAAATCTGGGCCACTGACGATGACGACCAAGGCCACGATAATATGGACCACTCGGCCATGCCGGGGATGAAGATGAACTAACCCCGGCCCCAAACTTGTCAGGCTAACCCAGAGTCCGGTACCCTTCGGAGGGTGAAATCGAAGGGGTAATCCAGTGCTTCTGCGCTCCTGCTCGGCCTCTGGGCTCGTGCTTCTAATAGCCAGTTTGGGCAGCCTCCTTTCTGCGCCCCTGCAAAGCCAAACCGCACCCCCGGACGCCAACGCAAGCCAGGTCTTCCACACGAATGCGCGAATTGTGGTTCTCGACGTAGTGGTCACCGGCAAGAACCACCGCCCGCTCACAGGTCTGCACAAGCAGGATTTCGTGGTGTCGGAAGACGGGCATCCACAGACCATCGGCTATTTTGAGGAACACAGCGGCGAGCAGCCGCTGCAGGTAGACCCGCCTGCTGCAACGCCGAACATCTTTACCAACATCCCCCGAGTCAAGCCCAGCGATTCGGTAACCGTGTTGGTGCTCGATTCCCTGAACACGCCGCTCGACGATCAGAGGTTTGTCCGCGCGCAAATGCTCAAGTACCTCAAGAAACCTGACCTAAGCCGCAGGATCGCCATCTTTACCCTGGGAACCCAGCTGCGTTTGATTCAGAACTTTACCGACGACCCTGCCCTGCTCGCAGCCGCCATCAACAATCCGAAAAAGGGTGGGGCGCCCGAGAGCTCGCCGCTTCTCGACTCAACCGCGGAAGCCGCCGCCACCCAGGAAACCATCGACGGCCTCCAGAAGTATGCCCCGGACGCAGCCGCGAACATGAAGCAGTTTGCCGCCGAGGAGGGCGCAACCCGGAGCGATGTTCGTATAAAACTAACTCTGGAAGCCCTGCAGGAGCTGGCCCACTATCTGGCAGCAATCCCAGGACGCAAAAATGTCGCCTGGTTCTCAGGCGCGTTTCCCATCGCCATGTTTCCCGATCCCTCTCTGCCCGACGAGTTCGGGACGCAACGCAACGATCAGGAAGAGGTTCACAAGACCGATGCCCTGCTCGCTTCTGCGCAGGTGGCCATCTATCCCATCGCCGCGGAGGGTATTGCGACTGACTCCGTCGATGCCGGCGCTGACTCCCGGCTGACACAACAGCAAATAGCCAACCCTCAGCAGGCCCGCCAGCAACGCAACGCCAACCATGCGGCCATGGATCTGATCGCGAAAGACACCGGCGGCGTGGCTCTCTACGGCAGCAATAGTTTGACTGATGCGCTGGACCACGTAGCCAGCCATGGATCCTATTTCTATACCCTGACCTACACCTCCACCAACCCGGCCACCGACGGCAAATTCAGAAAGATTCAGGTGGAGCTGCATCAGTCGGGCTACCAACTCGCTTACCGTCGTGGCTACTATGCGGACGATGCGAAGAGCGTGCAGGCAGCGGCTCAGCCAGCGCCCAAACCGGCTGTCGAACCGCTCTCTCGATTCCTGCGCTCAGGGGTGCCGCAATCGACCCAAATTCCTCTTACCTTGCGGGTGACGCGTGGAGGTACTCGGGTCGCGGCGGGTCCAACTCTGACCACCCGTCAATCGGCTCTTCCACAGCAGGGCGGAGACAATCCCAATCTGAAAGGACCGGTCACCCGTTATATGGTGGACTTGATGATCCCAGCGCACAGCTTGCTCTGGGAACCGGCTCCCCAAGGCCATCGTCGTGTTAACCTCGAATCCGCGCTGGTGGTCTACAATCGCGAGGGCAAGGCGGTCAACTGGATCCTTAGACAGATCGATCTGAATCCGGACGCTGCGCATTACACCGCTGCCCAGGACACCGGGGTCAACCTCTATCTCGAGATCGATGCCCCCGACACGGCGGTTGCCTTGCGAGGCGGTGTCTATGACCTCAATGCCGACCTTGCAGGCACGTTGGGAATACCGCTGAGCGCCGTCGTCAATTCCCCCACCGCCACCAGTTCCAAATAGTAGTTTTTATTCGAAAAGGAGCACACTCTTGCCTGAACCTGGACCCCAAAATAGCGACCGCCGGTCTTTTATCAAATTACTGGCTGCCGCTCCCCTCTTTGCCACCATTGGCTCTCGTAGTTTTGCCAAGACGGTAGCTGCCACCGCGGGAAGATCGTCTGCCGATGTGTATACCCGTCTGGGGGTGCGGCCCTTCATTAATGCGCGAGGCACGTGGACTTATCTAAGCGGTTCATTGGAGCTCCCGGAAGTGCAACGAGCAGTACAGGATGCATCGCAGCATTTTGTCGATATGTTTGAACTGCAGCGTGGAGTGGGTAAGCGTCTGGCCGAGCTTTCCGGAGCTGAATCGGGAATGGTGACCTCTGGTTCGGCGGGTGCGATGGCGGTAGCTACTGCAGCCTGCATCGCCGGCTCCGATCCAAAAAATGTTTGGCAATTACCCGACACTACGGGTTTGAAGAGTGAAGTTGTTATGCTGGGCGGCCGCAGCGCGTTCGATAACGCCATACGCTTAGCCGGGGGCAAATTGGTGCTCGCCCACGACGAGCACCATCTACACTCAGCCATTACTTCGCAAACCGCAATGGTCTACACCACGTGGCGGGATGACCGGCTATCGCGCGCGTTGGCCATTACCCGAAGTGCGGGCGTTCCCTTGCTGTTGGACGATGCGGCGGGAATTCCGCCCTATGAGAACCTCACGCGCTACGCCAAACTCGGGGTCGATCTCTACTGCTTCAGCGGCGGTAAAGGTCTGCGCGGGCCGCAATGTTCCGGCATCCTGCTAGGCCGAAAGCATCTGATCGATGCCGCTCTGGCCAACAACAATCCCTGGGAAGGCTCAGTATGCCGGGCCATGAAAGTGGGCAAAGAAGAGATTATCGGCATACTCGCGGCGAGTGGAGTATTGGTCCCACGCCGATCTGGGCGCACTGAACAAGGAGTGGCGAGGCCGGGTCGAACGCATAGCCAAGTTAGTGGAAACCGTGCCCGGCGTAACCACAAACATCACCATTCCTGAAGAGGGTAATAGCTATCCCACCTTGACCGTAACGTGGGATGAAACCCGCTTTGGCTTGACCGTGGCGCAATGCGACCAACAACTACGCGCAGGTGAGCCCCGCATCGAAGTGCTGACCAATACCAATCCCAGCCTGGTACCGGTGGTCCGCGAGGGCGATGATCCAAAGGAGCAGCAGGAAGCCCCCAAGAATCAGTTGCAAATCATCTCCATGACCCTGCGTGACGGTGAAGATCTAACGGTTGGCAATCGCCTACGCCAGATTCTTGCCACTGCCCGCAAAGGAAGTAAAACTGCATGAAGACCAAGCGGCACGCTGCCCTGCTCGCCGTTCTGCTGGTAGGTGGCCTCGGTGCGCGTTCGCTCCATTCGGACGAGCGCAAAATCGACCCTACCTTCCTCTATCGCGATAGCGCTACGGTCCAGGCGAAACCCTCCGATCTAACAACGGCGGCGTGCCACTACAAGCCTCTATTCGGCCAGGGAGACGCGGATGCCTCCGCACTTGCCGGCATCGCTCGTTATGGTGAGGCGGTAATCGATCCTAACGGCGCCTGCGCTCCGGTTCAATATGCAGACGAAGACCAGGTCTATGTGGTGCTCGACGGAAAGGCAGCCGTCAAGTACGGAGATGAAACCGTATCCTTGAACAAAGAAGACTATCTCTATCTACCATCGACAGTTCCGCATACGCTCAGTAACAGTTCCGGCTCGCCGCTCACCGTGGTGGTGATGGGTTTCAACACCCGGGGATTTGAAAAAACCCCACCCCCGCCGCACCCATTAAAAGCCAACATTGAGGACGTGCCCACGGGTCTGGTAAGTGGCCATCCGTCTTCGACGCTGTACCGGCTGCTGATGGGGGATGTGGAGAGCAAACGGGACCGCGTGGCAGCGGGCCATGTGCTGACCAGTCTCTTTCTCATGGAGATTGCGCCCGGCGGCACCAACTTTCCCCACCACCACGAGCGTGAAGAGGAGATCTACCTGGTGTTGAGTGGCCATGGAGACATGGTGGCCGGCGGAGGCATGGATGGGCTTGCAGGAAAACATCCTGCCAAAGCCGGGGATGCCTATTTCTTCCGCCTCAACTGCACGGTCGGCTACTACAGTGCGCCCAACGTCAAATCACGCATCCTCGCCGTGCGCTCCTGGTATCCGGGTATGCAGCAGAAGGGTGCAAAACACTAAACCGCATTAGGGGGTGGAAGCCCCCGCATTCATGCGGCGGAGCGCCCGATTCTCCGTCACAACTCCAGAAGCCTCATCCGGAAGGATAGCGATTCTGCGTGCTTGCTCCGCTGCGAAGTACTGGGTAGGTACTGTTCCCACTCCAGGACTCCGCAACGCGCTTGATGCTTCAATGATTGTGGTCTCTTCCAGTTGAATCATGGCTTGCTTTCACTCCCCGGCAAAA
Source organism: uncultured Acidobacteriaceae bacterium (assembly GCA_963785315.1). Classification (GTDB taxonomy): domain Bacteria; phylum Acidobacteriota; class Terriglobia; order Terriglobales; family Acidobacteriaceae; genus PALSA-350. The sequence goes on from CAWAUX010000010.1 coordinate 469,365, forward strand.
GGTCTGCTTGTCGCAAAAGCAGAAGAACCTTGGTTCTGATCTACCGGGCAGCCGCGCCGAGGTGTTTGTCGAAGAAGGCGCTGATTTCGCCGAAGGCTTCTTTCGTTTCGGGAGCCTGATCGTTGAACTGGTATTGAGCGTGCGATTGGCCTTCGAAGACCTGCAGTTGCGCATCGACGCCCGCCTGGCGGAGTTTGCGGTGCACGCGAACGGTGTTGCTCAGGAGCAAGTCGCGGGTGCCGGTGGTGAGGATGGCAGGCGGGAATCCGTGCATGTCGCCATAGACCGGGGAGATGAGCGGGTCGGCCAGATCATGGCCGTGCGCATAGACCACGGTGGCGGCGTGGCAAAAGCCGTCGGGGGAAACGAGAACGTTGTCGACCATTTCATTGGCGTAGAACGAGTCGCCGGTCTTGGTCGCATCCGACATGGGTGTGCCGGGCGCAATGGCACCGGGCATGGGCAGGCCTTCCTGCTTGGCGCGGAGCATCATCTGAAGCGTGAGTGCACCGCCGGCGGAGGTCCCGAAGACCGCGATGTTCCTGGGGCCGGTGGTCTTAAGGGCCGCTTTGTACACAGTCACGGCATCGTCGAGCGCGCCGGGGAAGTAGGCCTCGGGAGGCATACGGTAATCGACGGAGATGACCTTGAAGTGACCGAAGCCGGCCATCATGATCGCTTCGGATGTTCCAGACTCACCCGGATTAAAGACATAGCATCCGCCGTGCAGGTGAATGAGGAGCTTGTCCTGGTGTTCGGGAGGAATGACATCGGGGGTCACAATAAAGACGCGCACACCATCCATGGTGTCTGCTTTGACGGAGACGTGGAGGCGCTGACGCAGAGCGGGGAGGGCCTGGACCGCTTTGGCTGCCCGTCCATCGGCGGCCTTTCGCCACTCCTGGCCTGTCTCCCAGTGGCGATCCCAGTCGCGATTGAGCGGAGCTGCGATGAGCTTTTGCATTTCCGGGCTGACGTCCGTAGGGACGGGGAGAGATTTGGCGGGCACTTGCAAGGGCGGATCGTTGTTAGACTGCGCACCGGCGACGGTCGAGGCCAACGCTGTGCAGAGAAGGGCCAGGATGTTTGTTCGAATCACGGGTATTCCTCTCGACTCATTGAACTACCTAAATAGATTTAAACGGGGTGGAACCAGATTCGTCTGAATCTCCGGCGGCAATTCAATGCATGAGCGAAACTTCCAGCCGGTATGTCGGCTCCAGAATCCCCGTCTCCGGAAATATTTCATCTCCTGTATACCGAAATCCCAGCTTCAGCAGCACCTTCTGCGAGGCCACATTCTCGGGGTGGTGTCCCGCAAAGATCGCCTTCGCGCCCAGCCGCCCGAACCCATACTCGATCGCCGCCCTGCCGGCTTCCTCTGCCAATCCCTGACGCCAGAATTCCGGCCTCAGGTGGTATCCCAGCTCCGGAATCTTCTCCTCCATCCGCCACGGCCGCAGCCCGCAAACCCCCACATGCCGCCCGTCCGCAAGCAGAAAAATCGGCCAGTACTGCATGCCGAACTCGCGCTGCGTCGCCATCTCGCGTTCCAGCCGACCGCAGATCTTATCTGGGGTGTACGGCCCCCCGAGCAGCCCCGTCACTCGCACATCCGCCCACAACTCCATCGCCAGCGGCAAATCTTCCTTCCGCCACGCGCGAAACCCAAGCCGCTCGGAAGCGAGAAAATATTCCAATCTCATTGCGCCTTTCCTGGCTGCCAGATTCCCCTGACCCCGGCTCCTATGCGAGGGTTCTTATCACTTTGCAAGATCATAGTTCCTGCAGTTGGCGATTGGTAAGCACCAGACCGCCAAGAACGTGAATCCGGCAGCACGAGATGTGTCGGGAATATCGGCTCGCTGACTCCGGATTTATCAAAATAATGCTACTGGCTGGGAGGTCTCTGCGAACGGCTCTGTCTTCGCTAATTGCAATTCTGTCTTCTTAATCATCTGCAACCACAAAGAATCCGGATCGGAATTGAATACCGTTGCGGCGTCCGCCGGTAAAACCAACCACGCGCCCAATTGCGCTTCGGTCCGCAATTGATCTTGCGTCCATCCGGCATATCCCAGGTAAACGTGAAAAACGCCAGGGGCAGGCCGCGCCGAAATTGTTTGTTCGAAGAGCGCTTTGTCGGAAATCAGATACACCCCACCGAAGATGTTCTCAGCCTTTTCCATCTTGGCCGAGGACTTAAACAATGCAAACACGGCCGAAGGTCCCACAGGGCCCCCGAGATAGACTGGATCGGAGCGGTCTTTGGCGGCCTCGAGATCAAGAACCCGAGAAAGCGGGACATCGGTCCGCCGGTTGAGTATCAGTCCGAGTGCGCCTTTTTCATCGTAGCGAACCAGCAGGACCACTGTTCTTGCGAAATCCGGGTCGCCGAGGCCGCGGCTCGCCACCAGCAACTTGCCAACACCCAAATCCTGGGGGTTCCTGGATTGAATCGGAAGAAATAACGCCGGCAGCAATTCGCCTTTCGTGCGGAATGCCTTGAGCCATGGACTTGGCATGTTTGCCGGCTGGCTGTCGTACCAAGACAATGCAGCAGCGTCAGGCACCGGAGCGCGCGACCACATATTCGGCTCCGGCACATCCAATGCCGCCTTGTAAACGCTGAGCCTTCCGGCCGCCGCCAAGGCAACGGCCGTGAACAACATTGCCAACAGGAACCGTTTGCGCATGGACATAATCGGTATCCTTCCCACAGTAAGGAGCTATGCCAAATTACAGGCTACATCCCGAGCGTAGTGGAGGGATCTGCGGTTAGGTTAATGGAGGAACTGAGCCCGGAGGCGATGGTACCGTAGCGCTGACAACCCGCGACAACTAGACGAGGGAAGGTAATCCGTGACAAAACCGACGACACTTGTGGCAACGTGGGGCGATGGGTTGTTCGCAGTCACCGTGCGATGGGCGCACGCAGGAGATTGCGAACCAGCCAGTTCGAGGGCTCGCACCGGATGGACGCGGCGGTGCGCTCGCCATTGTCGACCGACTTTCGCTGCGCAGGCGTGCACAAAACGGCGAATGGGCAACCGTCGCTACGAGCGAGTTTGAGCTTTCGTGCTGTATGGCTGTTCGAAACACCCTATACGTGGGAACGGACGATGCGCGTATGCTGCGGTGGAGCGACGGGAGCGGTGTGCTGGATCCCATCGATGGTTTCGACGCCGTCGAGGGGCGGGACTCCTGGTTTGCTGGTTCGGCAATTGTGAATGGGCAGCGTCTTGGGCCACCGCTAGGTGTTCGGTCGGTCGCGGCCAACGCAAACGGGAGTGTACTGTTCGCCAATGTTCACGTGGGAGGCATTCCGCGTTCCATAGACGGCGGCAGAACCTGGCAGCCCACAATAGATATCAACAGCGATGTTCACGAGGTGCGCGCGCACCCGGCAAATCCTGACATTGTTGTCGCGGCGTCCGCTGTCGGCCTTTGCATTAGCCGCGACGCAGGGGCAACGTGGACCATAGAACGCGACGGGCTACACGCATCGTACTGCTCTGCGGTAGAGTTTTCGGGCGATGACATCCTTGTCTCCGCGTCGACAGATCACTTTGCGGACCGAGGAAGAATTTATCGCCGGCCGATCAAGCTGGATGGATCTCTGGTAGCCGTTGAAGGTGGGATGCCGGCGTGGACCGAGGGTATCGTTGACACCGGTTGCATCGCCGCAAAGGGATCGTCCATTGCGGTTGCTGACAGAGCTGGCAACGTGTACGTCTCCGACGATTTTGGGCAGGCCTGGTCATGCAGAAGCACCAGACTGCCGAGCCCGAGCGGTGTTCTTATCTGTTGAGTAGGCGATTATTTCAGTCGCCCTTTGCGATCCTTGCGAGAGACGCATATTCAACCCATCGATTTGACCCTTGATGCCGGCAAATGCGCGTAGACGACCGAAGACTGGCCGGCTGCCGCTCAAATCAGAAGACTTGACATCTCGTTTTTGAAGCTGGTTTAGTTCATACGTTATGACAGACTGGTTCGCGCGCCCCGTTCTACACGTAACCGATGTCGAAGTGTCGCTCCGCTTTTATGTTGATCGGATAGGATTCACGAACCCCTGGCGCTATGACGAAGACGGCAGAGTGCGTGTTGCTCAGGTCGATAGGCAGGGCTGCGCGCTGATCCTCGCCGACACCTGGCCGGAGAAGATTGGCAAAGGGCTGATGTTCATTTCCCTGAATGTCGAGCCGGAGGCGCAGATCGCCGCACTGGACCGGCTTCGTGCAGAACTGGTGGCCAAGGACGTTCCAGTCAAGGAGGGTTCGTGGGGCTATCGGCTACTGGTGGTCGATGATCCCGACGGCAATCAGCTCTTCTTCAACTATCCGGCCGGGACTGCATCCTACGAGATCGCTCGCAGTGAAGCGTAATCGCCCAGCAGCGCGTGGCCGCACTCTACCCGTGCATCTCCTCCCGAGGAAAACCACAAATCGCTACCACAGTAGCTTTACCCCAAACTGAACCTGCCGGGCCGTCGTCGACGTGCTGCTGATCGCGCCCGCAGTGCCGGAAACACCCGTAGGCGTGAATACGATCAGATTCGGCGTGTTGAAGTTAGCTCGATCCAGCAGGTTAAAGATCTCCGCCCTGAATTGCAGGCTCAGCCGCTCATAGAGGGCAGTGTCTTTGACCGCCGAGAAATCCCAGGTGGCGAGCCCTGGGCCCTCAAGAGTATCTCTTCCCAGGTTGCCAAAGAAGCCGCTGTTGGCGGGCGGCTGCAGAAAGGCCTGGGGATTAAACCACTGACTCGGCTTCCCGAGGATCGGATTGCCGCTGAAGTTTGGATTGGCAAACGGCCGCACGGGATTGCGCGTGTCCAGATCGTTGGATGGGTTGTAACTCAGTTGTGGTGTGAACGGGAATCCGCTTTGCAGAACGATAAGACTGTTCACCGACCAGCCACTCACGGCTCCGTTGCCGAATTTACCCAGGCCGGCCGCAAACTGTTTTCCGTGTCCCAGGGGCAGACCATACACCAGGCTGATCACCGCCACGTTACGCACATCGTAAGTAGCAGGGCCCCAATCTGCTTTCACGTCGTTGGGGTTGGCCACCAGGCCCGGCGCATTGCCCGCAGCGGTCGCGTTCAATGAATCTCCATCATCCAATGCCTTCGACCAGGTATAGACCCCACGCAGAAAAAGGTCGTGGCTGAAGCGATGGGTAAAATCAACTTGTAGCGCGTTGTAACTGCTGTCCCCGAGAGAGAACCAGGTCCAGGTATTGGCAATCGTGGGATTCGCTCTCGCCTTTCCGGCTGGCGTGTAATAGGAACCTGCCGGAACAGGTGAGCCTGCCAGTGGTGCGGGAAAGGTCTTAGGATAAGTCGCCGGACACGGCGATGCCGGGCAAATGGTTGGCACCGGTATGTTGCCATCGATGCCGACGATCTCATGATAGCCATGCGATCCGACATAGCCCACCGTCAACGACGTGTTGGGGGTAATCGCTTGTTCCACTCTCAAGGAATAAGAGATCAACGTCGGCATCTTCAAGTTAGGTTGCACGCCTCCAGGCACCAGCAGCGCATTGGCCGGCTGAGGACCTTCGGTAGACAGAGGGAGCTTGGACACAGGCAATGATGCAATGCTGTAGGTGGGGTTGAAGGGCGCATTTTGATCGGTGCGATATCCCAGGGCGTCCTGCAGTTCGTTGTACATTCCAAAGCCTGCGCGCACCACGGTTCTCTCGGAATGGGGACTCCATGCCAAACCAATTCTCGGTTGGGGTAGGAACTTCGCATTGTTCGTGGTGAACGTGTTGCTGGAGATACGCGGTTGGCTGGAGATCACTCCGTTAGAGAATGTGTAGTTGGCGGCTCGCCCATGAGCCTCATTCCATCCGGTCGAGAATTCACCCCGAAACCCGAGGCTCAGAGTGAACTGAGGGCGCAGGCGAATCACATCTTGCGCATAGCCGGCTCCGAACAGCGATCGCCAGTTCATCTCGGTCGGCGCAGGGCTATACAAGAAGCTGCTGGTGGTGCCGGTAAGAAATGTCTGCAGGCTGGTAAAGGTAGCCTGGCCGTACTGGCTGAGGTTGATTGTTTCATTCGATTGAAACTGCTGGAACCAGGCGCCGAAACTGAGTTGGTGCGCACCGTGGGTCAGAGTCACGCGATCTTCATACGTATACAAATTGCGGTCGATATGCAGGTTGCTTCCGTTATTGCTTCCGGCCAGGCCAATCTGGGCTTGCGGGTTCGACGCCGCGCTTCCGCCCACCACCACGGCGCCCACCAGCTTGCCGGTGAGAAAGCCGGGAACACCTTCCGCAGGCGTGCCTGGTGTTGGTTCGCCGGTAAAAAAATAGCCTGCCCGCGAATAGCCGAAACGGGCCGTATTAAGAAGTCGCGGCGATACCACGTGGGTCTCCTGCAGGCTGACCACCTGCTCCCGCAGATTCAGTAGATCGGTGCTGTAGGGGTTCGCGGTTGTGGGCGTGAAATCTGCGCCGTCATCCGCGGTATAGACCCCTGAGAGGCTGTCTTTGGGAGAGAAGACGCGGTCCACTCGCGCCGTGCCGAAATCTTCCCGGATGGTCTGCAAGGGGCTGCTCGAGACCTCGGAAATTCCGTTGAAGTCGGGATCGCCGGCAGTGGGCGTGAGCCAGAGATTGAGCAGAGGTTTGACGCTGGGAACCGCGGCCGCGCGCGAGGCCAAATCGGGCACAAACGCAACCGAGGTCTGATGCAGATGTTGGCGAAGGCCCTCGTAGTTGGCAAAAATGAAAGTCTTATCCCTCTGTAGGGCTCCTCCCAGGGCGGCCCCGAACTGATTGCGCTGAAATGGGGGAGGTGATCCTCCCTGATCGAAGTAATTCGGAGCATCCAGCGCGTTGTTGCGCAGAAATTCATAGATGGAGCCGTGCCACTGGTTGCTTCCCGACTGGGTCACGATGATGACCTGGCCGCCTGGCCGCTTGCCGTATTCCGCACCGTAGGAGTCGCGCAGCACATTGAACTCGCGCACCGCCTCGACGCCCAGCAAATTTTGACTCGCTCCACCGGGCTGCATGTTATTTTCCGCGGCGCCCGTGAACTCCACGCCGTTCAGCAGAAACAAATTCTGCTGCGGGCGATTGCCCGACACCGCGAACATGTTGCCTGTGGTGGAATTGGAGACTCCGATGCCCCCGGTCTTCTCCCAGGTGAAATTGACCACCCCGGGGTTCGTGGTGGCGAGCAGATCGTAGCTACGTCCGTTCAAGGGAAGTTGCTTGATTTCTCGCTCCCCTACCAGGCCGGAGATATCCTGTGTGGTTGCATTCACCATCGAAGCGTCCGCAACGACGTTGACCTGCTCGCTCACGTTGCCGACCTTCAGGCTAAGATCCGCGGTCGCATCTTCACCCACAACGAGCAGGATCCCGGAGCGAATCGCTTCCGCAAATCCGCTCTTTTCCGCCGCAACCTGGTATCGGCCAACGGGAAGATCAGGCAATTCATACCTGCCCTGAGCATCGCTCACCGTCGCGCGTGTGATTCCCGTTTCCGTGTCTTTCGCGGTTACGGTCGCTCCGGTCACAGCAGCGCCGGTTTGATCGGTGACCCGTCCAGACAGCGCTGCTGACACCTGCGCCCTCACGGGAAAGGAACGGAGAAGTAACAAACACAGCAGCACAAAACCAAGACGACGGAACAACATCTTGCCTCCAAAAAATTACCGCAGAGTAACCATGAGTTGTTGCGATCGCGTGGATCCCCGACCCCATAGGCCGAAAGCAGCGAATGACAGGGGCCAGCGTTACGTGCGGGCACCCAAGACCGATTTAATCGAATCAATTCGTTAAAGTCAAACGACTTTATGCGCCTAAAGGATCACATGAAAGAGTAAATAACGGCCAAGGGAACGAGACGGGCGCCTCAGACCCGAGTTAACATCGAAGAGATCCTCACGCCTGAGACCATCCGCAAAGCCCGCGCATCCAAGTGCTGCGCTTAGCGCCGCAGGGTAGAAGAGATGAAGGGATCAGCCAGCACCGAGCGAAGAAACGTGCTCTATGAGGAATAAGCAACGACGATGAAGGAACGGGCTCTGGTGCTTGGTGGAGGCGGGGTAGCAGGAATCGCCTGGACGACTGGTTTGCTCTTCGGCCTTAGCGAACGCGGCGTGGATCTGCGCACGGCCGAAACGATTTTGGGCACTTCCGCTGGTTCGGCGGTCGCTGCCCAACTGAGCAGCGGCTTGTCGCTGAAAGAGCTATTCGATCGCCAGGTTGAGCCTGCGCAGCAGACTCGGGAGCTGGCGCCGAGTTCCCACCTGTTTGAATTGCTTGAGCGTGCACTCACGACGGCTAACAATCTCCGAGACCGATCGGAACACGTACGGCACATCGGACGATGGGCACTGGAAGCACCGACGGTTACAGAAGCAGAACGGCGGGCGGTCATCGCCGAGCGCTTGCCGAGTCACGCGTGGCCTGGCGGGGTGCTTCTGATCGTGGCTGTAGATACGGAAACGGGAGAGACGAAAATATTCGATCGCCTCTCGGGAACAAGTCTGGTCGACGCGGTCGCTGCCAGTTGCGCAGTACCCGGCATATGGCCTCCTGTCACCATCGATGGACGACGCTACATGGATGGCGGGGCGCGTTCGTCAGATAACGCTGATCTGGGGCTCGGCTATGCCCGCACCATGATTGTGTCCCCCATGGGTACGGCGCGTCCTGAAATTACTGGAGAGAGCCTCGAACAACAAGTAGAGAGATTAAAGAGCGCTGGGGGAAAGACCTACTTAGTCGAGCCGGACCAGGCCTCGAAGAGAGCTATTGGTCTCAATCCGCTGGCGCCAGAGACGCGCACACCCGCAGCCAGAGCGGGACGGAGCCAAGGTCACGCCATCGCAGAAGATGTTGCGCTGTTTTGGTCTCCCTCGAAGTAACCTGCAAGCTAAATGCCCTCACCATGCTCTAACTCAGGCACTCCTTCATGCAGGCGCGCCATAAACTCTGTGCCACGCGATCAATTTGTGAGGCGCTTCGCTCGGGATGACGATTCTGTGGGAGAACGAACGGAACGGAGACCTTTAGGAGGGACTCAAATCACCGGGCGAGTTGGCTGCTGCTCCTGACAACAATCTGAGGCACGCCGTGATAGTAGTTAATCACTCCCGTGGCGCATACATGTGCTCCTGTGCGCGGGAGTTCCCCGACCTTCTGTCGATCCTCGTCCCACACAAGGAGCGCGAATCTCTGCTCCGGAAAGGCTGAATCCAGATCGATGAAGGTGGGTTTGCCCTGGCTCGCCGTCGCGGTATGTTGGTTGCCTACGGTTCCGCAGACCTTGGCGCTTTCGCCATCGTGTGCCCTGGCTTGAGCAGTGGTCAGGGTTTGAGAATATCCGATGCAAGGCCCGATCATCAGTGCGACTGCGAACGCTGTCGACCTCATGGCATCTCCGGATAAGTTCCAGGTGGACGCTCATACATTAACCCGGACCAGGGCCGAAATTCAAACCTTTCCTGCACGACACGGTGAGATTAGTAACCCGAGTGACACAAGCGCAAATCTGTACGAGCCGCAAGGAACCTGCCTCTTCCACGCAAGACGTTCGTGACCGGCAACTTTATTTTGCGGGTTGCATAAGCCTATTCTGATTACAGCATGGCTAAAGAAGAGGCATCCCTGGTTAACACGGCGAAGGATAGGTCGAATGGTCCAAGCAGGCGCGCATTCCTGAAAACATCCGGGCTCGCGGCGGTCAGCACAGTATTCATGGAAGAAGGCGCCGTTCGCGCCGAGCAGGGGGGCCGCGAAGAGAGGGGCGCGAGTCCCCAGATACAACAGGACCCGGTCGAGTGGGTCAACATCCTGCAAGGCACAGCATCAACGCCGGAGTTCTCACGCGGCAATACCCTGCCCATCGCAGCGCTCCCCTTCGGCATGGCGCACTGGACATTGCAATCGCACGAGGACACGCCGTGGATGTTTCAGCCCGGCGTTCGCCGCATCCAGGGGTTTCGCTGCACGCACCAGCTGAGCCCATGGCTAAGCGATTATGGGCAGGCGACCTTTCTTCCGTTTCGTGGAGAGATCCATCCCGCGGCGGCCGCGCGCGCCTCGTCCTATGCAGCCGAGCAGGCCCATCTCGGACCTCATTCCCTACAGCTGTTCCTGCTGCGCTACCGCGCTCACGTCGAGTTGGTCCCCACCGAACGAAGCGCTGTACTGACCGCAACCTTTGAAAAAGATGAGGGCGAAGAAGCCACGGGACTCCTTTTCGATATTCCCGGATCTCACGGCACGATTGAACCCGATCCCGCGACCCGATCCATTCGTTTTACTTCGACCGCGAACACTGGTGGAGTGCCTGACAACTTCGCTACCTACTACCTGCTGCAACTCAAAACTCCGTGGGATAGTTTTGAAGTAAAAGAGGCGGGTACGCACCGGGTCGGTATCCTTCGCTTTCGCCAGAGCCTTTATATCGAAGCGCACATCGCCACCTCCTTCATTTCGTTCGAGCAGGCAGCGTTGAATCTACGCAACGAGATTGGACAGCGCTCCGTGGATGACGTGCGCAGCTCAGCCGCAGCCAGGTGGAATGATCATCTGAACCGGATTGAAATCGAAGGCGCGACCGACGAACAGCGGCGCACTTTTTATTCCTGTATGTACCGCGTGCTGCTCTTTCCGCGGATCTGGCATGAGCCGGATGCGGATGGCAAAATGCATCACTTCAGCGCCTTCAATGGCAAGGTGATGCCGGGCGTGATGTATGCCGATCACGGTTATTGGGACGTCTATCGCGCCTGGTATCCACTGATGTCAATTGTCTTTCCCGAGCGGCTGGGCGAGATCCTGCAAGCCTGGGTGAATGCGTATAAGGAGGGTGGTTGGCTGCCCCAGTTTCCCTGTCCGGGATACCGGGCGTGCATGACCGGGAGCCTGATCGACTCCGTTTTTGGCGACGCCGCAGCCAAGCACATCACTGGCTTTGACCTGGAAGGCGCATACGAGGGATTGAAGAAACACGCCACCATGCCGGGCGACCCGGCCAAAGGCTACGGCAGGGTTGGACTGGAGCAATATCTCAAGCTGCAATACGTCCCCGCGGATCACGTTGCCCAATCCGTTGCGGAGACCGTGGACGCGGCCTACGGAGATTTCTGCATCGCGCAGGTAGCCCAGGCGCTGGGCAAACAAGACGATCACGCTGCATTCATGAAGCGCTCCGAGAACTGGCGCCATGTCTACGATACCCAGGTAAAGTTCTTTCGCGGTAAGAATGAAGATGGCTCCTGGGTTACGGGCTTTAATCCGTTTACCTGGGGCAGCCCTTATGTCGAAGGAGCAGCCTGGCAGCACCGCTGGGACGCGCCCCAGAACCTCCCCGGTTTGATCGAATCCATCGGCGGCGAAACCGAAGCGGCAAAAGCCTTGCAGGAGATGTTGTCGGTCCCGCCTATCTTTCATGTGGGTGTCTATGGTGTCGAGATACACGAGATGTCAGAGATGGCGGCGGTACCGTTTGGCCAATATGCGCACTCCAATCAACCGGTACACCATCTGCTCTACATTTTTGCCCACGCGGGGCGGCCCGACCTCACGCAACTGTGGGCGCGCAAGGTCATGCAGAGTCTCTACACGCCGGATACCTTTGCCGGGGATGAGGACACCGGGTCGATGTCCGCATGGTTCGTTTTGAGCGCGCTGGGGTTTTATCCCGTCTGCCCCGGCAAGCCGGAGTACACGCTGGGCAGTCCCCTATTTACCCGCTCCGTCGTACACGTACCTGGAGGAGTTACATTTACCATCGAAGCCCAGGGGAACGCGTCCGATGCGGTGTTTGTCCGTCGCGCTTCTCTTGATGGAAAGACGGTCACCGACAACCTCATCGACCACGCTGCGATTATGAAAGGCGGCACGCTTCATTTCGAAATGGCGTCTAGCGCCAGGTATTGACCGGCTCCTCGCTGCCATCCTTCTGATGGTTTAACTGGGCATTGCTTTGCTGCTTATTGCCATGGGCCATGCGGGAGGGTCGTAATATCACGCCGACTGCGCCCCCAATTCTCGCGTCCTGGCGAAGGAATACACAAAAGGGGGCTACGCTCGACCCGAGAGGGGCGAGTGTATGGCCCATCGGGGAGAGGAGCACTCCCCTAATTGGTTATGTTGCCGTTCTATTGTCCATGGCATCCCCCGGGACAGGCCACAGATCCTCACCACCAAGGCACACGCATGTGAGCCTTATGGTGATTGCAGTTGACTTGAAGCTAGCAGAGTATGAGCAGGAAGAGCCCAACAGGGATGGTACTGCGATGAACAATCAGGCATGGTTAGAGGGTCAGAAGAACGGGCGGATTGATCGATTTCGGGGCACCAAAAATGAACACGCTTGGATTGTCCTGCTCAACGAGGGATATTCCCGCAGTTACTCACTCGGGTATCGTCAGGGTTGGACACGCCCGAATGAGGGTCCACTGTAAACCGCCCAAAGCTTTTCTAGTCGTTGGCAAGGGACTCTCTGATCGTCTGTGCCACCTCGTCAATGGACGTATCTTTACTTAACTGCGTCACCTCAGCGTCGCTTGTGACCGCCGGCAGGCCGACCTTCACTGCGACCTGTCTCTGAAGATTAAGGACGGCGGTCACCTCCTTTTCCGTAAGAATCAGGACCTGCAACATCAAGTGCTCTCGTTCATCGGAGCGGCGGCTCAACCGACTCTGGCGCATTACGATAAAGCTGGCCAGGAAGATGGCTTCAATTGCAACCGCCGTGTCCAGTAAAGGAAACGGGGCAGGATCAAAATGCGACAGGTTGCCGACAGGCAGCGTATTCACCAAGATCCAGGCCGTGAATGCGGCGACGTGTAAGGCGATAAACCCCAGGCTGCCTACAAAGCTGCCGAGCAGATCTCCCACCCGCTCAGACTTGGTCCGCCGAGCCAGAAATTCTTCCTCGTGCTTGGCAATGATATCTATGTGATCTTTCAGATGATTCGAAGGACTGGACATCTCTTGAGGCCTCCGCGCTGCTGGCAGCGCTTCATTCGTCAGTCTAAAGCAGATCCTATTGTCGGCTTCGGTGGTCGAAAGCTGCGAGCAGCATGGGTAAATCAAGCACCGCCGAGGTCCTTCGACTCCGCGCCGTAAGTTCTGTGTTAAGCGGTAGGTCTGCGAGGCGCTTCGCTCAGGATGACGATTTTGTTTGGGATTTAGAAGGTCTGGCCGGGTGTGCCAAAACACGAAAGAATCAAAAAAGTCACAGCCTCTCGGGATGACAAGGGGAGGGTGGTGACCTTTTTTCGGATCGGCAGATCGGATGGACAGAAAGAGATAGTAGGTCCCTCAACTACGCTTCGCTCCGGTCCCAGGGCAAGCCGGGGCAGGCAGGATGACGATTCTGTGGGAGTTTCGCGAAAAACATCCTAAACAAGTTTGCGCTTTTGCGAGGTCATCTCCTGGTGAATATTCTGGAAATACCTATAAGGTCCCCTCGCTCCTCTTGACAATCTAGAGGAACGTTCGTAACCTTCAGGCAGACGAAGCCATGCAGCCCCTTTCAAAACCAAGCGACCTGGTGCAAGGAACCCTGGAGATGCTCATCCTGAAGACTCTGGCTCTTGAGCCCATGCACGGCTATGGTGTAGCTCTTCGCATTGAGCAGACCAGCAAAGGGATATTTCGCGTCAATCCAGGTTCTTTGCTTCCCGCACTCAGCCGGCTGGAACGTGCAGGACGCGTGAAGTCTGAGTGGCGGGCTACGGAAAACAATCGGCGCGCCAAGTACTATCTGCTCACTGCCAACGGCCGAAAGGCGCTCATCACGGAAACCGAGCAATGGCAGCGGCAAACTCTCGCTATCTCCCGCATTCTTGAAACGTAGTGCAAGCTCCCTCCCAGGAGGAACATCGTGCCTTGGATAACCAACCTGACGATTGGCCTGAAGTCCCTCTTTCACAAGCAGCGCGTCGAACGGGAACTCGACGAAGAACTGCAGGGCTTCATGGAAGCTTCCGCTGCGCACAAACAGATCGCGGGCATGACTGCTGAAGCCGCGCAGCGCGCCGCGATGGTCGAGATGGGAAGCCGTAACGCGGTCAAGCATCAGGTGTGGTCGTCGCGCTGGGAGTCCACCCTGGAAGGCCTCCTGCAGGACACACGGGTCAGCCTGCGCATGCTCGCCAGGAGCCCGGCGTTTACCGCCATCGCCCTCCTGTCGCTAGCCCTCGGCATCGGCGGCAATACAGCCATCTTCACCCTCATCAACCAGGTATCGCTGCGCAATCTGCCGGTGCACAATCCTGAGCAGCTGGTTACGTTCGGAAATGAGAATGGCGGCGGAGAAGCTGGCGGCATCGACATGGGCACGGTCGGTTTGTTCCCGTGGTATTTTGCCCGCCAGCTTCAGACCGATCCCGGCCCCTTCCAGGGGATTGCCTCCTTCTGCAGCTTCTCAAACAAAGTAAGCATTCGTCTGCCCGGCGCCGATGGCAACTCTGACCTCAATGGCCCCGCCATTCTGGTCCCGGCCAATCTTGTCTCCGGCAACTACTTTAGCGTGCTTGGTGCTGAGCCCTTCCTGGGCCGAGCCATCACCACTTCCGACGATGCCACTCCGGGCAGCGGAGCGGTGGTCGTCATCAGTCATCATTTCTGGCAGCAGACGCTCTCCGCCGATAGCACCATCCTGGGCAAGACCATTCGTATCAACGGCACTCCTTTCAATGTTATCGGCGTCATGCCGGATGGCTTTCACGGCATCAAACAGGAGCTGGAGCCACCTGACGTGTGGGCACCGATGACTATGCAGACCGTCATACTCAAGCAGCCTTCCATGCTCACGCAGGGCGACGGGGTCTATTTCCTCGATGTCTTTGGCCGCCTCAGCAGTCAGGCCGCAAGCAACAAGTTTGCACGGATGCAAAGCCAGAACTGGCTTGATCAGCAGATTCAAACTGCCACCCGCGCTCGGGAAGGCGCGAAAGCAACACCCGCTCGCCTGCAGGAAATAAGTCATATCACGGCTCCCCTGACCTACGCGGCCCGCGGAGCCTCGTCGCTACGCGATCAGTATGGCGACTCGCTAAAAATCCTTATGGGTGTGGTCGTATTGGTGCTGCTCATCGCTTGCGCCAACCTGGCGAATTTTCTTTTGGCCCGCGCCGCCACGCGCAAGCGCGAAATCGCTACTCGCATTGCCCTTGGCTCCAGCCGCGCGCGCCTCATCCGCCAGAGCCTGATAGAGACCCTCCTGCTCTCACTTACCGGCGGAGCGTTGGGGCTGGGCGTTGCCTTCATCGCCACGCGTGTGCTCATCGCCTTCGTCAGCCAGGGCAACGACTATATCGCGATGGACCCCAAGCCGGATACGACCGTCATGCTGTTCACGCTGGGCCTCTCTCTACTCACCGGAATCCTCTTCGGACTGGCCCCTGCCCTGGCCGCGGCACGTACCGGAGCAGCAGGCAATCTGAATGCCAGCAGCCGCACCGCACAAAGCAACGGCGGCAAATCAGCCCGCTTCTGGCCTAACACGCTAGTTACCGTCCAGGTCATGCTCTCGCTGCTCTTGCTGGTGGGCGCGGGACTCTTTCTTCGCACGCTGCGCAACCTTCAGAACCAGGACTACGGTTTTGAGCGCTCTCATCTGCTGCTTGCCGAATTCGATGCGCGGCTCTCGGGATACAAACCGAGCCAGACCCCTGGCCTGCACCAGCGTCTTGTGGAACGCCTTTCGGGGCTTCCCGGTGTTCGCTCTGTCGCCCTTTCTGCGACTCCGCCGATCAGTTCCGGTAACTGGTCCTCCAGCATCACCATTGCCGGTTACACGGCCGCGCCTAAGGAAAACAGGCAGTCGGTACTGAATCGCGTCTCCGGACAATATTTTGAGACCGCTGGAATATCGATGGTGGCTGGACGTCCCTTCAACGATAACGACAGCGACCATAGCCAGAAGGTCGCCATCATCAACCAGACGCTGGCCGGCCACTTCTTCCCCAAAGGCGACGCCGTGGGCCGTTCGCTCATGATCGACAGCGACGGGGTCAAAGGCCCGTGGCAGATTGTTGGTATCGCCCGCGACACCAAATCCGGGAATCCGCGCGATACGGATCCAGTACGAATGACCTATATTCCGCTGGCCCAGATCGATCCGTTTGTTGCCCCTGATTCACCCGCGCCAACCGGTGAGGCCGCCAAGCCCACCGTCCCCGTGGAAAACCAGGATCGCTTCGCCAGCATGATCCTGGTTCGCACCATCGGCGACCCGGCTCACACCATCAGCGGTCTTCGTGCAGCGGTGGCATCCGTGGATCCCAATCTCCCGCTTATCAGAATCACTACCATCCACGATCAGATGTCGAACTTCATGACCCACGACGAACTTATCTCGTCACTCACCGGCCTGTTCTCATTGCTAGCGCTGCTTCTGGCGGCGATTGGCCTCTATGGCGTGATGAGCTACAACGTCGTGCGCCGCACCAACGAGATCGGCATTCGCATTGCGCTGGGCGCCCGGACTCGCGCCGTGCAGTGGATGATTCTAAGCGAATCGTTGCTGCTGCTCGCTGTTGGTGTGGGCTTGGGATTGCCGCTCACCCTCCTAGCGACCAAATACATTAAAGATCAGCTCTTCGGGTTGAGCGCGCTGGATCCGATCACCTTCACCGTTGCCCTTATCGTAGTCAGCACGATGACGCTTTTGGCCGCATGGCTGCCGGCGCGCCGCGCAACCAAGGTTGATCCAATGGTGGCCCTGCGCTGTGATTAAGTGCGTTGTGCGGGTTCACGGTTGCTCATCCACGCGGTCTTCGAGAATGAGCACGATGGGCCAGGTCTCATAAGGACTCTCTTGTTTAAAGTGTTTTTTGCCAAAACTCCCACAGAATCGATGACGATTCTGTGGGGGAACTAACGGAACGGAGACCCTTGTGCGGGGGCCGGGGCGCACCGCAGATCCCTGCGCTCGGGATGACAAGTAAAGGGTGGTGACTTTTATCAGGGGCAGTTAGATCGGATGGACAGAAGGAAACAGCAAGTCCCTCCACTACCTAAACAAGCCGCACTTACTCAGATCGCGCGCTTATGAAATTTGCCGTCTTTCATAATGACTGAGAGGCGATCGCCGCCACTCCCCAGCAAAGAGATATCTTCGAGCGGATTGCCGTCGACTACCAGGATGTCTGCCATGGCTCCTTCGCGAATGCAGCCAAGCTTTCCCGCTTCTCCTAATAACTCCGCATTGACGGCACAAGCGGAACGCAGCACATCGATCGCCGGCAGCACCCGCGCACGCAACGTGAACTCGGTACTTTGCCGTACGTGCAGGCTACCCAGCAGATCTGTGCCCAGGCCCATCCGCACGCCTGCCCGCTTCATGATCTCGAGCGTCAGAAACGCCCCGTCGCCGAAGCGTTTCAACTTCTCCAGGCTGGCCGCAGGCAGTCCCAGGGCCTGACCCTCTTCCAGCAGACCGACCATGATCGCCATGGTGGGGACGGTGAATGCGCCTTTGTCGGCGACAAAGTCCGCAGTCGCCTCATCGATCATGGTGGCATGCTCGATCGATCGCACGCCCAGGTCCGCAGCCCGGCGCACGGCTTCTTTCGGATGACAGTGAGCAGCCACATAGTGACCGGCGCGATCTGCCTCCTCCACCGCGGCGCGAATCTCCTCGTCGGAGTACTGGCAGCGGTCGATGGGATCCGTAGGGGATGCCACTCCTCCTGAAGCCATGATCTTGATGTGCGAAGCGCCCCGTCGCAGTTCTTCACGCACTGCCTGGCGCACAGCGTCCACGCCGTCGGCAATCACCGCCAGTTGGTCGCCGTGATACGAACAGCCGCAAACACTTCCCGTCTCGAAGGCGTGGTCTCCAGGACGAAAGTCACCATGGCCGCCGGTCTGCGAGATAAAGCGGCCGCCATAAATCAACCTCGGGACCGTCCCCAGCAGACCTTCCTTGATTGCCAGAGCCAAGCCAATGTCGGCCCCGCCAACGTCGCGCAGTGTAGTGAAGCCACGATCGATGCTTGCCGCAAGAAACCGCGCAGCAAAGTGCGCCAGGTAAGACATGGGGGATTGCGCAACCCTAACGATGTTTAACCCCGCACCATACACATGAACGTGCGCATCGATCAATCCCGGCATCAGTACCCGGCCGCCGCAATCGATGACCTCGTCCTCGCTGCCCGGCAGCCGCGCGGAGATTTCGGTGATCACACCGCCTTCTACAAAAACCTGTTCCCTGGCTCGCAGTTTTTCGGATGCGCCATCGAAGATGAGGGCTGACTGGAAGACAATTCGTTGCTTGGTCACATTTCCTCCCGCGATTGACAGATCTTATCCCCCAAACTTTACTCCCACGAGAGTGTCTTGCTGGAAAAATCAAAATGCACGCGCCGAGCTTGTAGGGCAACGACGCCCACGATTCCGTCGATTCCCGGGAGCATGTCTGCACCGGGCGATGGCATCAATAGGACGGGTACCTGGCGATCCCTGGCGCCGAATACCACATCGGGCAGAGTGGCTTGTTTTACTGGCACTCGTCCGCCCATGGTCGCGTTTTTGATGCTGCCCGCGGTACGTAATCCCGGCACGCTCTGGCGTAGCCGGTCTTCGTACAAAAGAATGCCTTGCAAGCCGGTATCGACAATCAGGTGAATCGGATGATCCTGGACCCTTAGCTCAACCACAAGACACTTCGTCAGGGGATCGCCGCCCGCTGCGTACTCTGTCGGCGCAGTGGGATCGAAGATCAATTTCCCGGCGGCGAAATCGATAGTGATGTTGTTCAGTTGAAGAAGGTCCATGCCGATGACGGCGTCGGCCTTCCTGGCAAACTCGGAATAGTGGGCCAGGTCGCCCACCAGCACAGCCACGTTCGCTGCACGAATGGGACCGAACTGAACTTCAGGTACGGTTGCCGTTTCCCACTTGAGGTTTCGGTCAAAGTTGAAACTCTGAGCCGTGTGCGCATCCAACTTCAGCTTTTCGGCAATTCTTTGGTCGACCATGCTGATGCTCGCGCCGGTGTCCAGGATGAACTTCAGATTGGTTTGGTCTCCGATGCGGCCTTAGACCTGGATCAGATACCCGGAAGAGATCCGGAAAGGCAGCTCGCTCCCGGCCCTGTTTTCAGAAGGCCTTGGTTGGCCGGATGCTGGTGAAGCAGAGGGAAAGAAAAGGCTCAGACAGGCCAGAGCAAGCGGCCAACGATTCATGGGATTCGCCTCGCCCGCGGTAGCGGTGAGGAGGAGCATCCGGCCCCCGGGAGGGAGCCTCAATGCGCCATGAATCTCTTCGTCCTATTGAATTTGTCCTCGCCTAATGTGGTGATGAGGCTAGACTTAGATACGCCATCTTCTGCAGATCTCCGGGACTCGGACCCTACTTCAACTGGCCGGTGTCATCCATGGGCAACTCGATACCAAAGCCGGTCGCTCGCTTTGAAGATTTCGAAGTCAACCTGGACACGGGTGAGATGTGGAAGGCGGGCAGACCGCTGAAGGTGCAGGACCAACCCTTCAGGATCCTGACAGCGTTGCTGGAACGGCAAGGACAGGTCGTTACCAGGGAAGAACTGCGTCAGCTAATCTGGCCGGAAAACAACTTCGGGGATTTCGACCATGCCATTTGGTGGTCTGGTAGTTTCTCCGGATGGCAAATCGCTTATCTTCGGCCTGGACGAACTCGACGAGACTTACATCATGGTCATGAAGAACTTTCGCTAGTTGTGTGTCCCCGCGCGCCGGCTGCCGCGGATCCCTGAACCCATGATGCTCCTTCTCTTGCTATACCATCACGGGGAAGGAGACCTATCGCGTGCTGATCTCACTATGGCTTGCCGTGCTGGCGGCTGCTTCAACTTCCTCTAAGAGTGCTGGGGCTGCGGCTGAGGCGGCGATCGCGCGGGTGCAGGCGGTGGATGCTCAAATCCACGCTGTCATCGCCCTTGATCCCACGGCGCTCGATCAGGCTCGCGCCATCGACCGCGGCCGTAAGGCGCGCGGGTTGCTGTACGGCTACGCGATTTTGCTCAAGGACAACATCGAGGCGGACGGGCCGCTCCCTACCACCGCAGGCAGCATGGCTCTGCTCAGCAATGTGACCCATCGTGACGCTCCGCTGGTGGCGCGGCTGCGCGCAGCGGACGCTGTCATCCTGGGCAAGACCAACTTGTCCGAATGGGCAAATATTCGGTCCAATGCTTCCATCTCGGGCTGGAGCGGGGTGGGCGGCCAAACCCGCAATCCTTACGCGCTGGACCGCGATCCGTGCGGCTCCTCCTCGGGCAGCGCCGCCGCAGTCGCAGCGGGCGAGGTGGCAGCCGCGATTGGCACGGAGACCGACGGCTCCATCACCTGCCCGGCGGCGGTGAACGGCGTGGTGGGGCTGAAACCGACGGTCGGGCTGGTCAGCCGCACGCGCATTGTGCCCATTAGTCACAGTCAAGACACGGCCGGACCGATTGCAGCCGATGTGTCGACAGCGGCGCGGGTACTCGCCGCGATCGCGGGCGCAGACCCCGCCGACCCGGCGACCAGGGACGCGGGCGCGCACATCGCCGACTATTTGGCGGCGCTGAAGCCCGATGCGCTCAAGGGCGCGCGGATTGGCGTGTTACGTTTCGCCACCGGTTGGTCGGCGGCGACCGACAAGGTGTTTGAGCAGGCGCTGGCTGTGCTCAAGGCGCAGGGAGCGACCCTGGTCGACATCACGGAGCTCAAGGACCGGGAGAAGATTGGCGACGCGGAGACGCTGGTGCTCAATACGGAGCTCAAGGTAGATCTGAACGCCTATCTGGCCACCACGCCGCCGGCAGTAAAGACGCGCACGCTCGCCGACGTCATCGCGTTCGACACGGCGCATGCCGATCGCGAGCTGGCGCTCTTCGGGCAGGAAACCTTCGTGAAGGCCGAGGCGACCAAGGGACTCGACGATCCTGCCTACCAAGCGGCGCGCGCCACCTCGCTGCGCATCGCCGGCCGCGACGGCATCGATGCCATGTTGACAGCCAATCGCCTCGACGCCCTGGTATCGCCGACCATGCCGCCGGCCTGGAAGATCGACGCGGCGAATGGCGATCAGATCAACGGCTCAGGCGCGGGCAACCTGGCGGCGGTTGCAGGTTATCCGCACCTTACCGTGCCCATGGGCGCGGTCATGGGGCTCCCAGTCGGCCTTTCGCTCATCGGTCCAGCCTGGAGCGAAGCGCGGCTGCTGGGCTATGGTTATGCGTACGAACAAGCAGCGAGGGCAAAGGTGACGCCGCGCTTTCTGCCCTCGATCGAGGCAGTCGCGCCGGTTGCGCCGCTGCTCGAACCGCTGCAGCGCTGAGAAAGGGTGACGGAGTAGACGGGGCGTGGAACCGCTCGCAAGCCCTTCGTTCACGATCGCTTGATGAGGGCAAACTCTGTCGCCACGAGAGCAAACTGTTTGGCTGGCTGTAGCGTTGCTTTCGGTTCAAACCGCAATATTCTAAAATCTGCAGCCAATTGATCGGCTATCCGGGAGCACCGGTATATCGTGGAGGCGTTTGTGATGCGAATCAGAAAGCTTTCGGGTTATCAAATGGGCACCACGATCGATATCTGCAGAGTTCCGTGGCTGCGTTCGACGAAGACACATGGGATTGTGTGCACTTTCCTCTTCGCTTTGATTCTTCAGGGAGCGCGTCCAATTTCCAAGGAAGGGGTGACGATCACGTTCGTAGACCCAGAGTGGTCGCACGATCTAGTCGAAAAGACTCTGCTCACAGACGATCGACTGAAGGATTTCACACAGCAGACGGGAATTGCCGTCAAGCATCTGCCAACCCCGGAAAGCGCGTTAGACCAACTGGACCTGGTCCGGAAGCTACTCCGGCAGGGAAACACCAGTCCGGATGCAAACGGTGTCGATGTGATCTGGCCCGGAGCTTTGAGCGAAGAATTGATGGACCTGAAGGCGGATTTGGCGACAGAACTTTCGTCTATCAACGCCGACATCGTCGCGAGTTACACGGTCAAGGGAAGACTAGTCGCAGTGCCTTATCATTCCGATATCGGAGTTCTACTTTACCGAAAGGACTTGCTCCGGCGGTACGGGTACCGAACGCCGCCCCGTACGTGGAACGAACTGGAGCGAATGGCCGCCAGGATCCAGGGGGGCGAGCGCGCACGAGGGCAAAAGAACTTTTGGGGATTTATATGGCCGGGTGCGGCCGGCGAAGGCTTGACCTGTAACGCCCTGGAATGGCAGTTCTCTGAAGGCGGGGGCCGAATCATCGAAGCGGACGGGACAATTAGCGTGAATAATCCTGATGCGATCCGCAGCTGGCAGCGAGCAGCCCATTGGATAGGCTGGATCTCGCCCCGCAGCGTGACCTCTCTCCAGGAATGGGATGCCATCAACGACTTTTACCACACGGGAACGTCGGCTTTTCTTCGTGGGTGGGCGCGGACTTATCTTCTCAGCGTCCGGGATATTCCGTCGCTTCGAGAACAGATCGGAATGACGAACATTCCGGCGGGAAAGAATGCGCAAGCGGCGACATTGGGCGGTTTTGGACTGGGGATTTCGCGACAATCGCGGCACACTGCTGAGGCACTGCAATTGACCCGCTTTCTAGTCGAGAGGGAGATCAAGCTCGAAGAAGCCGGCTCCGGGCCGGATTCGTATGACCCGACCGCCATCTTAAAAACAAAACGAAATTCCGCCGGCAATGGAAAGCAGCAGGTGAGCGGCCTGGTGGCTCGACCATCCACCGTTGCAGGAGAGAAGTACGAAGAAGTTTCGCGTGCTTATATTGAGGCTGTGCGCTCTGTTTTGCTGGGCCAGAGCGGTGCGCCAGAGGCCGCGGCATCGTTGGAACAGAAGTTAGTAAGGATCACCGGCTTCAAGCCGGGACCGCCGAGCCGGAATCGCGTTCCAAAGGAAAACAGCGTAGGAAGCGTTTCCGGGTCGCGGCCTGCTGCCGCTTCGACTGGCGCGTCACCGCACCAGAACTTTCAGTAGATAATGTATGCCCGGTTCTCTAAACACCGCGGGATTGGTTGGATGGCTGAAGCAGGCGACCACTCGACTTGTTCTTCACCGGCTCAAGATTGGCCGGCACCTGGCGCTCTGCTTTGCCTTCCTTATTCTGATGATGGTTGTTTGCAACGGCGTTCTGCTTTGGCAGTTGCACGTGGTTCGTTCTCAAGTTGAACTCCTGAAGGGTGTCGACGGCGAACTAATCGAGGTGTTGCGCGTACACGGAGAACTTTTCTCGTTTTACGAAGGGCTAGGGGCTGCGGCGCGGTCCGAGGACCAGGATCAACTAATCAAGGTATCGCAAGCACTCGGGAGCGAGGTGCTGGACGAGGCTAAACGTACTGAGGCAGTGTTCAGTCATTTGCCTTCGCAGGTCAAAGTAGACCATACCGTGTTGCCGACGATCGAAGCCATAGAGGACACCCTACCATCTCACCTGGACGCCATCAGAGCGTTAGCGGCTTCGGGAGAGTGGGTGGCCGTACGGGATCGAACCGACAAACAAGTTCAGCGGCTTGAATTCCTCAGCTCTCAACTCGTCAAAGACGTAGCCCGCGACGTCGAAGCACAGCGCACGCAAGCAGCACTTAATATTGCGCTCATCGAACATCGCATTGTTTTCACAGCGATAGTCACAGGATTCGTCACCCTGTTCACCGCTGCCTTCTTTGGCTGGGCCACAGCGCTACGGATCATTGAACTACAAGTAGAAGCACGCGCAGAACGGGAACAGGCGGAGGAGGCGCTGCGGCTGGTGCAGGCGGATCTCACACGCGCCAGCCGGTTGAGTAGCATGGGAGAGCTGACTGCGTCGCTGGCGCACGAGGTCAATCAACCGATTGCCGCAGCCATCACCGACGCCAATACTTGCCTGCGCTGGTTATCCCGCGAGCCGCCTGACCTGGAGGAGGCGCGCGCGGCCGCGTCAAGAATTGTCCAGGACGGAAGGCGGGCGGGGGAAATCGTCAAGCGAGTCCGCCTGCTCTTCAAGGAAGACACTCTGCAACGCGAGCCGGTCGATCTAAACGAGATTATTCGGGAGATGAGGCTTCTGCTGCACAGCGAGGCAGCGCAATTCGCCGTATCCATTCGGACGGAACTCGCTGCAGGTCTCCCTCAGGTCAAGGGAGATCGCGTGCAACTGCAACAGGTTCTGATGAACCTCATGATGAACAGCATTGATGCCATGAAGGAAGTGAATGGGAGGCGCGAGCTCACCATCCAGTCGCAAAGCGGCGAGGATGGTCAGGTACTGATCTCAGTCAGCGATACCGGCGTGGGGCTTCCACCACAGCAGGCGGACAAGATCTTTAATGCATTCTTTACTACCAAGGCTCACGGTACGGGCATGGGCATGGGACTGCGGATCAGCCGCTCCATTGTTGAATCGCACGGGGGCCGCTTGTGGGCTGCTGATAACCCTCCGGGCGGCGCAAGATTTTATTTCACATTGCCTGCCAAGGGCGAGAAACGCGACTCAGTTGTGCCGGCAGATGGCGTTGAACCTGCCGGCGGTTCTCATGCCAAGAAGCCTGGAGAAACTGCGGCGACATGAAACCACTGTAGACGATATGTATTGTGTTACGCATGACCCTGTCCATCCACCTCCGCAAGTGCCAAGGTGGATGGATAGAGTCAGTACAACAGCAAGCAACGCAATTTCTCACCGTGCGTACCATTTTAAAGTAGTTGCCACGGTGACCAATTCAAAATCCAGGTGATTATGGGTTCGCTTGCAGAGCCATTCTCCAGGACCACATCAAGAAGGAGGTTGCAGTAAGGTCAATGCCCGGCTCCGTGGTGCTGTAAGACTGTACGTTGTCCTGGAAGAGCGCAGCCTGGGATGGATTAAAGGCTCCGCTGTTTCCATTAAATTTTGCGAACGTATCGACTCCATTGGCGGGACAAAGAATCATACCTCCGACCGCGCCTGAAGTCGTATAACTGTCAGGCCCTTCGGTCGCCGCGCCCCATAAGATGGGCGTTCCCCCTGTAGTCCCATCCAGCGCCCCGGCGAGGTTAGCCACCTGATGCTGAATGCAATTGGGAAAGGTGCTTCCATCGCCCACGATGAACGAGGATCCCCAGGAGTTGGCGCCCAGGATGTTGGCCAGCCAACGCTGCGCATACCTGCTATAGCGCGCATTGCCACTCACGGAAAAGGCCTCACTGGCCATGACGGATAGGCCCGCTCCGTGGGAAGTGGTATCGCCGTTGGCCCACGGAACTCCAAAGCCCCATGGATCCGAACCAGCCTGGGTGATCGCCGCATTCACCTGGGCCAGCAGTTGCTTTCCAATTCCCTGCTGCGAAACCGCCAGCCCCTCCGGGTTCCCCGCCATCTCCAGCGCCCGATACAGCTCGTAATGCGCGAGGCCGCTTACGTCGTAGAGATTAAGGGTATCGGTATAGCCTGGCGTGTAGATGTTCGTAATGTAATTGCTTGCATACTGCGCGGCTTGTTTCAAATAGACGTTGGGATCGGTGTTTGCTAATCCGGAGGGCAGGGCGCCTTGAGCGGCGTGAAGGGCGAGATATAGTTCGCTGGCGCCGAGTTCCATGTCGTCTTCCCAAACTGTTTCAGGGTAGCCATCGAAGGGAGCGATGGTGAGCAGACAGGTGGGACACGATCCCGAGTCGACAGAGGGCGCCGGGTCGGCATAGTGAGTGTTCGCAAGTGCGAAGACCTGTTCGGCAGCTTTGAGACAGCGATTGGCGAGCGAGGGATTCCGGGCGCGGTTGAGCTGATAACAAACAGCGAAGTCGGCGGCCAGCCGGCCGGCAAGATTTGGACTGATGGAAGCGGCCGGCGGAGCAACAAATACCGGCCGGTTGCAGATATAAAAAGTCGTCAGGGCGTCGCAGGGTTTGGGATCCCCAGCTTGTTGGAAGTTGTCGGCTGCCTGGGGAAGCGTCCAGATGTCGTATTCGGTAATCAGGCAATACGGCGTGTTGTACGTACCCCCGCAATTGCCGGCCGCCGACGCGGGGTCGCCTTCGCCGTAATAGTTCCAGTCCTGCGTATTATCCACCTGGTAAGCAAGGGTCCGCGACCCACCATCCCACATCTTCAAGAGCCACTGGAGGCCGAACGTTGCCTCGGCGCTGAAGTCCGGGGATTGCGGTGCTCCGGAACCACTTTCGCCCGCGTAGGAAATCGAATTGGGAGGCGCTGGGGGATTACGCGGCGCATTCGGCCCCATCTGGTTGGGAAAGTCACGCACCCCGATCTCCATGAGCGCGGTGGTATAACTCACCGTCTCGACATACTTTTCATAGTCGCCGGCATCCCACCAACCGCCGTCGGCAGCGATGTTGGGAAGATTCGCGGGACTGAGGGGCTTCGCCGGAGGCACATTGTTGATGAAGTCATTGTCATCGAGCGGCGGAGTCGCGGTCAGCACGCCGTTCTTATCTTTCAGATGCCCGGGCGCTGTGCGTAGTGCATTGGGGATGAAGTCTGGACCGTCGCGCTGTGTCTGGTAGAAGAAAAGAGCGTTGACCAGCAATCCGGGGTAAAGGACCTCCGGGATATCAACAGCAAACGCGGGCGACCGGGCGCTTACCGGGCCAGAGACTGAGATGGAATAACTGCGGCCGGCGGGAACATTAAAGTCAAGCGCGTAGACCTGGTAAGTGAGCTTCTTGCTGTTTGCCCAGGTGCCCAGGAGCGCGCCGATCTTTCCCGTGTAGGTCGTGCTTCCGCCGGCGGTCACTACTTTGAAGGTAGCGCCTGTCTCGGCAGCGGTAGACATCAGATAAGCACGCGCAGAGGCGCCGCTTTCGTAGCCCACTTGACTTACGCGCACGTAAGCAGATTCGGCTTGTGCAGCGGCTGCGCAAAAACAGAAACAAAAGAAGACCGTTGAAAGGCTAACCGCCCATCCAGAACCAGAGAATCGCATCGAGCCTCATTTCCCGACCGACAACCAGGGGTGTTGTATTTGAACCCGAAGGCTAAAAGAGGAGTGTGCGATTGTCAATCCATCCGCGCGAAATGGTGCGGCCCTGGGAGATTGGCGGGAGCGGCGTATACTTTGGCGTTATCCTTCGGAGATGCGCAGCATGGTGCTCACGAGTCGTCGGGGGTTTGTCAAAGGTGCTGCGGCCTCTTGCATCGCGTTTGCGAACATCGGGGCGAGAGGCTTCGAGAGCAGCCTGCCCAACTCCGTCTTTGCCTACGAGTTTGGCGATATCAGTCCCGAGCAGCAAGCCGGTTTTGCGCGCCAGTATGGATTTGAGGGAACCGTCTTCGATCATGCGCTGCAAATCCCGGAGCGATTGCGCGCCCTGGACGAGGCGCATCTTCAGTTGTTCTTTCTTTGGTTGACCGTGGACATTAGCAACGGCCAGACCAAATATGAGCCTGGGATGGAGGCCGCGATCGAGGCATTGAAAGGGCGCGGAACCGTCGTGTGGGTCGCGATTCAGGGGGATCACGCTGGAGGCGGCGCCGGAGCGGAAGAGCGGACGATCGAAGCGGTCGATCGAATCTCCGACCTCGCCGCTCGATCCAACCTTCGCGTCGCGCTCTATCCGCACTATGGCTTTTATCTGGCCCGGTTCAGAGACGTTGTGCGGATTGCAGAGCGAGCCGGACGTAGCAATGTGGGCGCCACGTTCAATCTGTGCCATGAATTGCGCTCCGGGTTTGATCCCGAGTTTCATCAGCTGCTGGATAAGGCGATTCCACGGCTGTATGGAGTCACGGTCAACGGAGCGGACGGCCACGGCCGGGATTGGAACACGCTCATTCAGCCTCTCGGCCGGGGCGACTACGATGTCACCGAGTTGGTCCACACTGTTACAAAAGCCGGGTACCGAGGGCCGTTCGGCATCCAGTGCTATGGATTGAAAGGTGATCCTGGAGTTTATCTGAAACAATCGATGGCGGCATGGCGTGTCATTTCGGTGGGCGCCGCCGAGGTTGAAAATCCATAGAAGCTAGATTGTTTCGGGTGTTTTTCGTCTGCCCGGCGGCACTCACCAACGGCCAGGTGTGCGGCTTCCTGTAAGGGGAGCCGCATGAAGTTCGCCAACGCCACAAATCTCCCAGGAATTCGGGGTGGCGTAGCCGAGGGACCTGCAGTGCGTCCCGGCTCCCGCACAAAGGTCTCCGTTCTGTTAGTTCTCCCCACAGACTCGTCATCCTGAGCGAAGCGCCGCACAGATTCATCGCCTGACACAGCGCTTGTGGCGCGCGCTCAGGATGACGATTCTGTGGGGCGACCACAAGACGCATAAAAAAGTTTGAAATGTTGGCCCTTTTGGGCAGTGGATTCCGCTTAACAGATTGAAGGCAATCAGAGTTCGACGCCCATCGAAAGGAGACACTGTCATGAAACGAATCACAGCAATCGCACTCCTCGCCATTGCAAATTTTGCCGTGGCCGGTACATCATTTGGGCAGTCCCAAACGGTTCAGGCGAAGGTCCCCTTCGACTTTACCGTGGGCAATAAGCTGCTTCCCTCAGGTACGTACACTATTAAAGAGCAATCAACCGGGGTCATCGTGATCAGGAACCACGATAAAGCCATTGGGATGATGAGCCTTGTCAGCCCGGACGGCAACAAGGCAGCAGGCGGTGGAAAGCTGGTATTCCACAAGTACGGCAGCCAGTACTTCCTGAGCGAAATTCTCTGTGACGCGGCGGAAATGAACCTCCGGGTTCCTGCCTCGAAGACGGAAAAGAGGGTTAAGCTGCAGGAAGCGAGGATTGCCCCGAGAAGCGACACTTTCGTTGCTGCCCGATAACGAGTAACTTGAATAAGAAGATCCGGAGCCAACCATCCCCGGATCTTCTGGTTACACGCTTTGCGGGACTGAGATTATGACGACTCAGCCGGAGTTAGTGGAGCAACTGTTCGAGGCGGCTTTGGCGCTCGAGCCAGGCGAGCGAGCGGCCTTCCTCGACCAGGCGTGCCGCCACGACCCGGAACTGAGACGCACGGTAGAAGACCTGCTGGCCGAGGATGCGAACGCCGGCAGTTTCCTCGAGCACTCGCCACTTGAGGTTCTTGGCCAAAGGGAAACACTCCCAACCGATAACACCGGTCCCCTCGACGTGAATGAGATTGCCTCGGCGCGGGCTGGAGGCCGCTTGACCCCCAATCAAATCCTGATTGATCGCTTCATTATCGTGCGCTTCATCGCCAAAGGAGGGATGGGCGAGGTCTACGAGGCGGCGGACTGCCTCTTGCAAGGCGCCCAAGTCGCGATTAAGACAATCCTTCCTCAAATAGCCCATGATCCGGAGTTGCAGCAGCGTTTCGAATCGGAAGTGTTGGTTGCCAGGCAAGTCAACCACTCGAACCTCTGCCCTATTTATGACATTTTTCATTGCCATCAGCCGCCGCCCAGCTTCCTGTTCCTAACCATGAAACTGCTGCCGGGCGAAACTCTCGCAACGCGGCTGGGGAGAACTGGGTCGATAACGACCATGGAAGGATTGGCGATCCTCAAGCAGATGGCCGCCGGGCTGGCCGCGGTCCACGCCGCCGGCATCGTTCACCGGGACATCAAGCCGAACAACATCATGCTCGATGGTCACGGTTCGGAGGTGCGCCTCTGCATTACCGACTTTGGCCTGGCCCGGGCATATACGGCGCAAACATCTCTTTCAGGTCGCGAGGTGGCGGCGGGAACACCGGACTATATGGCGCCCGAATTACACCGTGGACTTGAGCCCTCGCAAGCGAGCGATTTGTTCGCCTTCGGCGTTGTTCTGCACCAGGTCTTTACCGGGCAGAAACCGCTTCTGACTGCAGACAAATCCTCTGTGGTGGTAAGCCCGCGATTGAACACCTCACGAATACCTTCGTTTTGCGCCAAGCTGATAAGCGAATGCCTCGACCACGATCCGCAGCGAAGATGCCAGGCCTTTGCGCGTGCACTCGGCTCACTCCCGATCAAGTAGTCACCAAGGATTCAACCAGGGAATTGTGGCGACTCACCGGATGCTTGCAGCTTGAGGTGTTGTCAGGCCAGGAACTTCGGTCTGCGCACGCTCGCTCTTCACCGGGGGCAGAATGCCATCGCGCATCAGATGGTTTCTGCTGAGCGTCGCAAGATCGTTTTTGTCCAGCCGCGCCTTTGACACACTGCGTATATAGCGGCACAGGACGGGCTTGTGTTTGAGATGTCCGAGGTTGAGTAACTGATTGATGCGATACTGCACGGCGTTCGCGAACTCGCGCGGCCTGGAACTATTCTCAATAAAAGGGTACATGACCGATTTCGGGTCGGTACTATGTCTGAGATCGACTATGTGCCCGACCTCATGCACGGCGTTCACGAACTTGCCCGCAGGCGACAAGGGTACTTGTGGAAGAACCACGATCTTCGCTTGAAAACCGTCCAGGTCAGCGAATTGCGCGAAGGCGGTAAAACCGCCTCCGAACATCACCAGCGGGCCATCGGTGATGCGCAGCGCACAAGCATTGATATTCTTTTCTTCGTGGAAGTTTACGTCGAGTACCTTATTCCAGAAAACCAACGCATGGCGAAATGCGGCGGCCCAAGCTGGGTCTGACACATCGATTTTTACTCCAATATCCCCAAGGTCATACTTTTTCAAATCGTCGTAGTGGGCGCAGGGTTTATCGGGAGTTGACCAATTGACCCGCATCGGGGAAGGAGGCGATGAGGGCGTCATGCTTTGTTTGGGTATGGTTGCTGCAAGGCCGAGAGCCGCGTTGCCGGCGGTGGGGAGTTCCCCGGTGTTCTGGGCAGAGGCCCATGATGTTCCAAATATGATGAGCGATGCCGCCAATATAGCCCCATGAGCCCTTATCTTTTTTATCGTGTTTCGTGCGGATTCCGTCCCGGGTCCCATTGGAAGGTCGACTTAGCTCCTCGAAAGTCTTAAGGGCACTTGCAATGCCAAAAATGGCGCTAACGAAACATCTTGGGATGTAGCTCAATTAAAGGGACTTCTGTTGTGGGACGTGCCCGGATGTGTGAGAACCACGATCACGAGTGTCGGTCGGGATCTCGACAGAGGCCGGCAAATTACGACACCTCGCTCGCTGTCCAGCGTCTACAAACAGTGACAGGAGAAGTCCTGTATATTTCGGGTCGTGCCCTCGCGAACCCAGCCGGCACAGGGAGAAGGCCTCATGGATCGAGCAGCGTACCTGGAGCGATGGAGAGCGAATAGTGCACGGGGAATCCCGATCCTCGGCGCAGGCGCGGGGACTGGAATTTCTGCCAAGTGTGCCGAAGCTGCCGGAGCCGATCTGATCATCATCTACAATTCCGGCCGCTACCGCATGGCCGGGCGAGGATCGTTGGCGGGTCTCATGCCCTATGGAGATGCCAACGCCATCGTCATGGAAATGGCGCGCGAAGTGCTGCCCATCGTTCGCCAAACGCCGGTGCTGGCCGGGGTTTGTGGAACCGATCCCTTTCGCGTCATGAACCTGTTTCTTCGCGACCTCAAACAACTCGGCTTCTCCGGAGTGCAGAACTTCCCTACCGTGGGCCTGATCGATGGTCTCTTCCGCGAGAACCTGGAAGAAACCGGCATGGGCTACATCCAGGAAGTTGAGATGATCGCACGCGCGCATGAGTTGGACCTGATCACCTGCCCGTACGTCTTTAATGAAGAGGAGGCGAAGGCCATGGCAAAAGCGGGCGCGGACCTTTTGATCGCACACATGGGATTAACCACCAAAGGGACAATCGGCGCCAGGACCGCGATCACGCTCGATCAAGCGGTTGCCCGCGTTCAGGCCATCCAGCAGGCAGCTGTCTCCATCCATCCGGAAATTCTGGTCCTGTGCCATGGCGGCCCGATCGCCGAGCCGGAGGACGTTCAGTACGTCCTTAGCCGAACCCAAGGGGTTTGCGGATTCTTTGGCGCCTCGAGCATCGAGCGCCTGCCCACGGAGCGCGCCATCACTGAGCAAGTGAAGAGTTTCAAGAATCTCCACATCCACACGGAACGCAGCGAAAGGAACAAGCATGTCTAAGCTCGCCGGCCGCCGGTTCATAAGGCCCGCAGATGTCGAAACCCAGCTCTTTGACTGGGGAACGATCAAGTGGCTCAGCGAACCCCGCGTCACCGCCACGGAACGCTTTACCATGGGCGTGGTGCTCCTGCAGCCAGGGAAAGGCCACGTGCGCCACAATCACCCGGGAACCGAGGAGATCCTGTACGTGGTCTCCGGGCAAGGCGAGCAGATGATCGATATCGACGGCGAGCAGTGGGAGCCCGTAAGCGCCGGAGATATGATTCACATTCCAGCCGACATCTTTCACGCCACCATCAATAGCGGTTGGGAGCCTTTGAAAATGATCGCCGTCTATTCGCCGCCCGGCCCCGAGGCTATTCTTCGCGCTATGCCGGAGTGCCGGGTGCTCGCACCAGGCGAATTGCCCGAAATCTAGCGCGATGACTCCGATAATCCCCAAGACCATTGCTCTGATCGGCACCTTCGACACCAAGGGCGAGGAGTTTTCTTTTCTGCGTGAGCGCATCGAGAGCGCGGGGCTGCGAACAATGATGATTGACGTGGGTGTGCTTGGCAGTCCAACCTTTGCGGCCGACATCTCACAAGCAGAGGTGGCCGCGGCGGCCAACGAGGATCTGGTCGCGCTGCAAGATGAAAGAGACCGGGGTCGAAGTGTAACCGCCATGGCGCGTGGGGCAACTGTGATTCTTACGCGGCTCCATGCGCAGGGGGCCATCCACGGTGTGGCCGCACTGGGCGGATCCGCAGGCACGGCGATTGCGACGGCCGCCATGCGCGCGCTTCCCTATGGCTTTCCGAAATTGATGGTTTCGACGCTGGCCGCCGGCGATACCAAACCCTACGTGGGAACCAAAGATATTTGCATGATGCCATCCGTGCTCGATATCGCGGGGTTAAATTACCTCTCCCGTCGCATCCTTGGCAACGCTGCGGGGGCGATTTGCGGCATGGTTGCGGCGGAACCAGCCCGTGCATCCGATGACAAGCCCTTAATTGCAGCCACCATGTTTGGCGTGACCACACCCTGCGTCACGGCAGCGCGGCGGGTTCTCGAGGAGAGAGGCTACGAGGTTCTGGTCTTCCACGCTACCGGCACCGGTGGCCAGGCGATGGAGCAGTTGATTGAAGATGGAGCCATTCGGGCTGTTCTCGACCTGACCACCACGGAACTCGCAGATGAGTTAGCAGGCGGTGTGATGAGCGCGGGGCCGCACCGGCTGGAAGCAGCGGGACGCAAGGGCATTCCCCAGCTCGTATGCCCGGGCGCAATCGACATGGTGAATTTCGGTCCAATCGAAACCGTGCCGGCCCAGTTTCGCAGCCGCAAGCTTTACGTTCACAACCCAACCGTCACGCTGATGCGGACAACGCCCGAAGAATGTGCGGAGATTGGTCGCATCACGGCTACGCGGCTTAACCGCGCGAGCGGACCGGTGACAGTGCTGATTCCGCTGCAAGGGGTTTCCGCCATCGACAAGGCGGGCGGGCCATTCTATTCGCCGGAGGCGCTCAACTCCTATCGCCGCGGGCTGAAAACGACTCTTAGCTCCGGGATCAAACTGGTTGAGCTTGACGCGCATATCAACGATGAGGGCTTTGCCCATTGTGCCGCTGACCTGCTGTTGGAATCGCTCGACGCAGGCTCGATAAATTTGGGCGATCTACTTCCTACCTGAAAATGTAGCTGTGAGCATTTGTTCGATGCCCTTGTAACTCACTGGTTTGGAAATAAAATCATCCATGCCGGCCGCCAGGCAACGGTCCCGATCCTCGGTCATCGCAGATGCGGTCATGGCAACAATGGTTACGTGAGTACCTTTCGCCTCTTCCTGGCGGATTTGGGTGGTGGCCTCCAGGCCGGTCATCTCGGGCATCTGAACATCCATGAGAATCAAATCGAAATCACTTTTTCTCCATTGTTCGAGAGCTTCCAGGCCGTTGGTTGCCAGCGTGATCCGATGTCCCATCTTGCTCAACATCGTCATGGCGACTCTTTGATTCACCAGGTTGTCTTCGGCCAGCAAGATTCTAAGCGATGTGGACAAAGCCAGAATCCCGGCGGCTGGTGAAGTGAGCTCACACGCCGCTGGATGTGCGGCTATTTCAAGCGCCGGCTGCGATCCAGGCGGCAGGTTAAAGTGGGCAGTGAAGGTTATGGTTGTACCTTCTCCGGGGTTGCTCTTAAGGCCAATCACGCCACCCATCAAAGTCACAATGCTCTTGGAGACGGCGAGTCCCAGACCGGTACCACCATATAGCCGCTGGCCTGAAGTGTGGGCTTGCTGAAACTCCTGGAAGAGCCCTTCCTGCTGGTCCAGTGCGATGCCGATCCCGGTGTCGCGGATAATGAACTGCAAACAAGCGCGGTCCCTGGTTGCCGATTCCACATGTACATCTATGCCGACTTCTCCGTGCTCCGTGAATTTAATCGCATTCCCCACGAGATTGATCAGGACCTGACCAAGACGGACCGGATCACCTGTCAGATCAGCGGGCACATCCGGCGCCATGTGTACCATCAGTTGCAGGCCCTTTGAGTGGGCGAGGACGGTGAGGCTGCTTAGCACATCCCTGAGCACGCCGGGTAAATCGAAGACGACCGAATCCAGAACGGTTTTACCTGCTTCCATCTTGGAGTAGTCGAGGATTTCATTAATGATGGTCAACAGGCGATCTGCTGAGGAATATACCGTCAGCAGAAACTCGCGCTGCTCGTCGCTCAGAGTTGTGCTGAGGGCAAGCTCCGTCATACCGAGAATGCCATTCATCGGCGTGCGTATTTCATGGCTCATGTTGGCCAGGAATTGGCTCTTGGCGCGGCTCGCCTGCTCGGCCGCAATCATCGCCTTGGTCAGTTCCTCTTGCGACTTGGCATATCTCACTTGCAATACCGCTGCCCGTACTCCATAGATTGCGACCGCCGCCGAAATGCAGACAAATCCCAGCCATGGATGCTCCGGCGCAATCCCAACGCCCATGAGTGTGATAGCCAGCGTGAATAAAACCGGGCTGAGGTTATCAATCAGCAGTCCAACGGTGCGCTGGCCGCTGCTTCGTTCGCCCTGGTCCACGGGGGTCTTGTGGCGCAAGGCCATAGAGCCTATGAGAGCGAGGTAAGGCATCCCCCAGCCGGCGTCTTGCACTCCGTTACGCCAGCTGTGCTTCACGCCGACGTCGCTGATGATAAGAGCGATGATCCCGTTGACCCACAGATAGCAGGAGAGGGTCTGATAAAAGCGTCTTCTTGCCGGGCTGGGGTTGGAAAAAAAGCGCAAGGTCACCGCTCCGACCAGAATCAAATTCTCCGCGTCGCTCACATACATGAGATTTATCGAGGTGATCGCCTCGGGATGGGCATTCGACGGGAGTGCCGAGAAGAGCTGCAAATATGCGAGCATCGCGGCGATGATCGCTTGCGCCCCATCAAGCCATGCGAAGATCCTCAGGCCGGCATCTGTGTTCCTGGCGCAGATAGCCAGCATGACAGGAATTCCATACGCAAAAAAGAAGAAGTCGGAGTTGAGGGCCTGGGTCTGAGTGTGTACATGCGTCCCGAAGTCGTAGTAAGTCAAACGAAGCTCACCAATCGCCGCGATCAGCAAACCGCACCCGAATAAGAGCCACAAGGGCCTGGCTTCTGGAGATTCGCTGTAAGCGCCAAGCAAGCACGCGGCAACGCCGAGAAGAGGATATATAAGAAGGAGCAGGTTAGACAGGAACAACGCATGCGGATCACAGACGAGTAGGGCCACGTGAGTGGCCATCAGTGTTGCGCCCGCCACGAAGAGACTGCGCGCCGCACCCGGGCCTGCCCTCATCATTTGGATACCCCGCAAAAAGCCGGTCATCAGGAGCCCTCGGCCACGTTTGCATGGCGCAGAGTTGTTGCAAAACGATACATTCTGCGTCCTCTTCATCGAGCCCCCTCTGAATTGGGCCCTGAAGCAGGTGGAATGAGGTTTATCAGAAGGGGAAACTGCCTTAATTCCCCGGGGGGAACCGCTGGGTAGAGCAGAAACCCTGGACGGAGCTGGGTCCTTCCGATCGCACGTGAGCCAATCGTGGGGACGTTTAGCCGCCGACCGCCGGAGCGGACACCCCGAGACATGTCACCCAGGACCGAAACGGTACGGACGATTGCGGCTTGCGCTATAGGCATGCCGTTTCGCACTTTCTGGTGGTCATGGATGTACTCGGGTCAGAGACGTCTGTGACCTTATATAGGGCTTATCGGCGCATCCGGTGGAGCGCGCCAGTGATTCGTCGCCTGTAGCAAAAGAAAACATTCGTGGCAACCCTCCTTCATACATCTTTCGTGTGAAAGGGAAAGCGCCGTCGATCGGGTTAAAAGAATGCAGAGAGGGCCTGCCCATGAGGAAGCTTATCGGCGCTTATCTGCTTAGCGCGATTTGGACCGCCGGTGCGCTGGTTAACGCCTGCGCCCAATCCGTGGAAGCCACGCAGTTGATGCAAGCTACCAACCAGGACCGTGCTCAACATGGCCTTGGTCCGCTCCATTGGGATCCAGCCTTGGCGCGAGCCGCACAAAGGCACGCTGAGCTGATGGTGGGGCAACGCGCGTTGTCCCACCAGTACGCGGGAGAAGCCGATCTGGAAACGCGTGTGGGGCAACAAGGTGCACACTTTCACGTGGTCGCGGAAAATCTGGCTGCAGCGCCAACGCCCGCTTCCCTGGAGGCGGAGTGGATGCAGTCGCCGGGCCACCGCGCAAACATTCTCGATCCGCGGCTAAATGAGATTGGAGTGGGGCTCATTCGTCAGGGAGGGTATCTTTGGGCGGTGGAGGATTTCTCCGCCAGTGTCGCGGTACTGCGATCTTCGCAGATTGAGGGCGCCATCAGTCAGTTGCTCAGCCAGCGAGGCATCTCACCGGCAAGCGGCGGTGCCGCGGCCCGGGAGACCTGTGCCATGGACCATGGCGCAGCAGGAGGCCTGCGGCCGAAATTTATTATGCGCTGGGAAGCCTCCAATTTGAACCGGCTGCCCGACGTGCTGGAGCAGAAGATCAGTACCGGGCGCTACCGCACGGCCGTCGTCGGCTCCTGCGATAGCGGTAACCAGGGGCCGGGATTTACCACCTACCATCTTGCTGTATTGCTTTTCTAGGTAGGCAGCTGTCGGCGGAGCTTCCCGAGCCAATCAATTTCTTTGCAGAACGAGCGAAGTGGACCGATAAAGCGGCTGCCCCATCGGCGGCTTGGGCGGGACAGTCATTGGCTGCGTCGTCGCGGCGATTGCAGGTTTCTTAAGGAGACTATTGTTAGCCTTTTTCTGGTTGCGAAGCATCAGGACAAGTCCGGAAGTCGTCCATCGCTTAACGATGTGGGTCTTCGAGCACTCACCACAAAGCCAAAAAAATCTGCTGCGCAGCGGCTTCATCGCAAATGCGCCATCGTCCTGTCTGGACTGATCGTCAGCATCCGATTCCAATACGAGCAGTTGGAGGGATCCCTCCCGCAGATAGAGCAGCTCTTTGGAACATTTTGAATTTGCGCACTGCATGGCCGAGTTGTGAATGCCCTCTACCTTGCTGAGCCAGTCGGATGGAGGATTGCGGGAGTCAAATTCTGTTTGGATACTCATAGATGCCACATATCGTGCGGTTGTGTATCAAAACCGGGGCCTCCGCTAGAGCATCGCTAAGGCTGGAGGCGAGGATGGGTCCTTTGCGACTCCCTAAAGTTTACGCGCTTTTTGCCTGGTACTTTTGCACACTTTTCCGCCGAACGGCCAACCGATATTCAAGTAACTGAAAATGCGACACTTCGGGCATTGCGGAGGTTCATCCCGCGGGGGCGCCGCTTTTGTAGGTTATGCTTCGATCCATGAATCAAACGGGGCTTCTCCGGTCACTGGCAGCTGTCTGTCTTGGGTTCACGTCGATTCTGGCCGCTGCGCAAGTGCGCGCCGCGGAACCGCCTCTTCACACCAGCGGTCATGACATTCTCGATGCCGCGGGTCATCGGGTGCGGCTCACTTCCGTCAATTGGTACGGCTTCGATCAGCGGGAGTTTGTTGCTGGAGGTCTCGACCATGCTCCGTTGGCCACCATCGTGAAAGAGATTGTGGATCTGGGTGTGAACTCCGTTCGTCTGCCCTGGGCCAATGAGACGCTGGAACGCGACCCTCCGGTGCCCGATTATGCGCTGAAAGCAAACCCACAATTGAAAGGCAGACATGCAATGGAAATAATGGACGCGGTCGTGCGCGCGTTGGCTGATGCCCATATCATGGTGGTCCTCGATAACCATGTAAGCAGAGCGGACTGGTGTTGCAGTGAGACCGATGGCAATGGCCTTTGGTACAACGCTGAATATCCAGAGTCCAGGTGGCTTGCGGATTGGCAGACGATTGTCCGCCGCTATAAGAGCCAGCCCTGGGTGGTCGGCGCAGACCTGCGCAACGAACTCCGTAACCACGCAGCCTGGGGAGGAACCGATCCCAGGCTTGATTGGCATGCCGCGGCGGAACGCGGAGGCAACGCGGTGCTCGCGGCTAACCCCCGCTTGCTGATCATGGTGGAGGGCCCGGACTACTCGACCAACTTCGCCGGCTTCGACAAGCTTCCAGTCCGCCTTAAAATCGGTGACCGGTTGGTCTATTCGCCTCACGCATACAACATTGCCAAACATCCATTCGCGAACTATGACGAGTTGAAGCAGCTCTATGACGCACGCGCCGGATTTCTGCTGCATACCGAGCCTGCTGTTCCTTTGTGGGTAGGTGAATTCGGCACGTGCCAAACATTAGACTGCGGGGCGAACTCGGCTTGGTTCGTGATGTATATCCGCTACATGAAAGAGAATGACCTTGCCTGGAGTTATTGGGCTCTCAACGGCACCCAATCGAGCGGGGCCGGCCGCAAGTACGATGCGGTGGAAGGCTATGGTTTACTGTCGCCCGACTACCAGCACATCGCCGCGCCCAAGCTCGTGGAGCTGTTGCGGACGATCGAGAAATAAGGGTTACTCGACGATCGGGTTTCTATTTAAGTGAACGCCCAGGAGGAAGAAGATGGCAAATCTGAAGGATGAGAACGTCGCGAAAGTCGACATGAAACTCGAGGCGGTCGTCATCCCCGTCTCGGATGTCGACCGCGCGAAGGAGTTTTACGCGAACCTGGGGTGGAGGCTCGACGCCGACTTCCCTTTCGATAATGGCTTCCGGGTAGTGCAGTTCACGCCGCCCGGCTCGGGGTGCTCGGTTCAATTCGGCGCCAGGATCACGCCGGCCGCGGCCGGGTCCGCCCACGGACTCTACCTGATCGTCACGGACATAGAAGCGGCGCGCGCCGACCTCGCCGCCCGCGGGGTGAAGGTTAGCGAGGTGTTCCACGCCGCGACACCGGGCGCTCAATTCCAGCCCGACGGCGACAGTGGCCGAGTCGCCGGACAAGCGCCCGATCACGGAAGCTACCGCTCCTTCGCCACCTTCAGCGACCCGGACGGCAACGGTTGGTTGTTGCAGGAAATTACAGCCCGGTTGCCGGGGCGCATCGACCCCGCCGGGACTGCATTCGCCTCCGCGAGCGATCTGGCCAACGCGCTTCGGCGTGCATCGGCAGCCCACGGTGAGCACGAAAAGCGCATCGGACACGCCGACGCGAACTGGCCAGATTGGTACGCCGCGTACATGGTGGCGGAGCAGGCCGGCGACGTGCTACCGCAATGAACCTCGTGCATCTTATACGAAGGTGAGAGGCGATGGTGCGTCCACCAGAAGGAGCTTGATGGCGAGTCGAACAGCTTTAGTAGTTGGGGCAACAGGTATTGTGGGTCTCAACCTGGCACAGCGCCTTGTTGATCAACAGGACTGGCGGGTGTACGGCCTGGCCCGTAATCCGCCGGCTGTTGAAGGAGTTAAGGCAGTTGCGGCGGACTTGCTCAAGCCTGACACGCTTAGCAGTGCCCTCGAAGGAATTGAGCCGACGCATGTCTTCCTGACAACCTGGCTTCGGCAGCCGACAGAGGTTGAAAACATCGCGATCAACGGGGCGATGGTTCGCAATTTGCTGCAAGCCCTTTCGAAAGCTGGTTCGGTCCAGCATGTTGCGCTGGTCACAGGCCTGAAGCATTACCTTGGGCCCTTCGAGAATTACGGCAAGGGCAAGCTGCCCACCACCCCGTTCCGCGAAGAGCAGGCCAGGCTTGACATAGATAATTTCTACTATGCGCAGGAGGATGAGGTCTTCGCTGCGGCCGAGCGAGACGGATTTACCTGGAGTGTGCACCGTCCGCATACTGTGATCGGCTACGCGGTAGGCAACGCCATGAACATGGGCGTAACCCTCGCGACGTATGCAACGATCTGCCGTGAGACTGGCCGGCCCTTCCTCTTTCCCGGTTCCGCCGTTCAGTGGACTAGCCTTACCGATATGACCGATGCGCGTTTGCTTGCCCGGCATCTGCAATGGGCATCGACAACACATGCAGCCAGAAACCAGGCCTTCAACGTGGTCAATGGTGATGTCTTTCGCTGGAACTGGATGTGGGAGAGGATTGCACGATGGTTCGACCTGGCGCCCGCGGAGTTTCCTGGCCAGGGCATACCGCTCGAGTTGCAACTCGCCGGCGCCGCGCCTATCTGGGAGGGGATCGCGCGCAAATACAAACTCGTGCAGAGTGATCTGAACGTGCTTGCATCCGCATGGCACACCGACGCCGACCTCGGGCGCCCGATCGAAGTGTTGACCGATATGAGCAAGAGCCGCAAGCTGGGTTTCCTCGAGTACCAGGCGACGGATGATAGCTTCTTCGACCTCTTCTCCAGACTGCGTGAAGAGCGCCTTATCCCCTGATGCGCTGGTGGCAAAATCTGCAACGGAAGACCGGCTTGCGTGAGAACTACCTATCTAAATTGAGTCCCACGGGGACGGCTGAGAGCTGTCCAAATCAACGAGCAAATCTGGTTTGGAGTGCAGGTAGTCCGTGGATTGTATGCAATCAGTGGTCTCAGAGAGAATCGGTTTGGCCCTGGATGCTCTCCCATAGCATTTACATGCGATCCAAGTTCACTCAGGACTTACGTCCTGGGTCATTCTCAGCCGTCGCTTCGGGACTGATCGCGGTGGATAACCCCACCCAGGACTACCCCGGTAGCTCCGGTCCCACGGCAAGCCGGGGCAGGCGGGATGACAAATTGGGGGCGGAACCCACCTCTGCGTGGGTGGAGGGGGATCAGCCTGTACGTAAATGCTTTCCCCTGAATTCGGCTTTGGCGGCTGAGGGACTTTTGCTCAGCCTCTCAAAGCGTTGTTGACAAACATTCCCATATGGGAATATAAACAATGGATAGCAGGAGGGATGTAACAACAACCAGAAATTAGCAAGCATCACAAGAACTAACCAGGAGAGAGCAATGGCCACAAACCAAAGCACGGAAAGCAAGATGAGCACGCCATCGATTGTGTCGCCGCAGGAGTGGGAGGATGCGCGCCTGCACCTGCTGGTCAAGGAAAAGGAATTTACCCGCGCCCGGGACGCGCTGGCGGCCCAGCGCCGGCGCATGCCGTGGATGGCCGTTGAAAAGCCGTACGCGTTCGACGGGCCTAAGGGCAAGGCGAGCCTGCTTGATTTATTCGACGGGCGCCGTCAGCTGATTCTTTACCGCGCCTTCTTCGAGCCCGGCGTCTTCGGTTGGCCCGAGCATGCCTGCCGCGGCTGCTCCCTGGGGGCTGACCAGGTCGCCCACCTCTCCCATTTGAACACCCGCGACACCACGCTCGCGTTCGCCTCTCGCGCGCCACAGACCGACATCGAGCGCCTGAAGGCACGGATGGAGTGGAAGATGCCGTGGTACACCATCACCGACAGCTTTGACTCAGACTTCGGCGTGAACGAATGGCACGGCCACAACGTATTCTTCCGCGACGGCGACAGCATTTTTCGCACTTACTTCATCAACAGCCGCGGCGACGAAGCGATGGGGAGCACCTGGAACTACCTTGACCTTACGGCGCTCGGTCGTCAGGAGGAGTGGGAGGATTCACCACAGGGCTATCCTCAGACCCCTCCTTACAAATGGTGGAACTGGCACGATCAATATGCCGCCGCCGCGCCCCCCGATCCAAGGTGGGTTCAGGTGGTGGAGAATGCTCAGGCGACGTAAGATCGCGCGGTTGCTTTGCAGGCGCGCGGTGGGTTCAACTCACTTCGCGCCTTGCGCGTGATACCCCTGCCACAGATACTCGAGCGCCTCCGGCAACGTCTGCATCCTGGTTGCGCGATCCACGTGTCCCGCATTTTCTGCAAACACAAACTGGTAGTGAT
Source organism: uncultured Acidobacteriaceae bacterium (assembly GCA_963785315.1). Classification (GTDB taxonomy): domain Bacteria; phylum Acidobacteriota; class Terriglobia; order Terriglobales; family Acidobacteriaceae; genus PALSA-350. The sequence goes on from CAWAUX010000010.1 coordinate 511,610, forward strand.
ACCCCTTCGCCGCCAGCACCTTCGCCATGCGCTCGTTGGCCTCGACCCAGTCGTGCATGTTGTCGCGCATCAGGTTGGGGTTGTAGAGATCTTTATCGCCAACCTCCATCCAGATCCGGATCGGCTTCCGCGGGCTCTCTGGAATTAAGTGGTCGTGGAACCCCCAAGCTCCCTGCGGAGTCTCAGGATTGTATGGCCACTGCTGGTTTATGTACGTCCCCGAATAGGTCAGCACGCGATGATAAAGCTCGGGATGAAACCACGCCATAATCAACGCGCACGACCCGCCTGAACTGCCGCCCATGGTCGCCCGTCCATCGGGGTCGTGCGTCAACTTTACTTGTGCCTTCTGCTCGACCAGCGGTAGCACCTCGTGTTCGACAAACTCCGCATAGCGGCCCGACATGGTGTCGTACTCGAGTCCGCGCTCGCTCCCCTGCGCGTCGCCGCTGCCGTTCCCAATGGAGATGGCGATCATGACTGGCAGCTTGTGTTCGGAAATCAGGCCATCCAGCGCGGTGAAAAGCATTCGATCCGGCCCATCCGCGCCCACAATGAACGGGACCACGCTGCCGGGCACGTAATCCTTCGGCACATACACCGCAACCTTGCGCGTATAGGGAGCGGGATGACTTGTGGTAACCACCAGCTTCGCCGGGTTATCCGGGGCTGGCGTACCGAACGTACCCTTGTCGCGCGCTATACCCGGATAGTACTTGCTATCGGCGGAACTCATGGTGAATTCAATCACGGTGCCATGGGTTAGCTCCTGGGCCGTCATCTCCGCTGCCGGGGGGTGTGTTGGACCGATGATGAAATTTCCATCCTGATCCGGCGGCGGCACGGTTCCGTCGGGCAGTTCCCTGGCTTGCACATATCCGGGGGAATGCGGATCACGGGTTGGCGGCGTGGGCCGAGCCGCCGGCTGGGCTTGCGGCACGGCTGCGGTCTGTCCAGCCCAAGCCAGCACACATCGATCCAGTCAGAATCCCCAATCCTATCCATCGCATTTTCCAAGTCATCTGGTCTTTGAGCCTCCGGTTCATACAGCTTCGCTGCACCATGGCAAGGCATGATCCTCGAGAGCATCACGCGAGGGTTACAGAAATGAAAAACCTTGCCAAAGGAATAGTACACGCGAAGACCTGTCGTCCTTTCGAGGTAATCTGTACTCGCCAAACCGGAGGCCGCGACCAGGTATGGTCTTACGCCGGTCAGTTGTCGATCGCGGCCAACGTGGATTTCAGCCAGCTCATTAAGACACCGGGATTGGCTGCCTATGCAGGGATATCGTGGGGAACCGGCAGCAATCTTGCCGGCTCTCTGGACAGCCCGCTACTTACGCCGGGGCTCTACGCGCCCACTTACGAGACTGACCCCTGCCGGGTTGTTTTCTGACACAGACTCGTAACAGCCGTGTACTACATATCTACTTACGCCAGATCGGATTGGTGAACGCACCGTCTCCTGCTACGTCCCAGACGGCAAACCGCGCCCACGTCCACCCTGGGGTCTCGACCAGCCAGGAGTACTCGTGATCCTCAAAGGCTGGCGTAGATTGCAGGTCGATGACTTGGCGGTGGGTGTTTACACCGTCGCCCCACACCACTTCAGCCATTCTCAACGGAAATGTCGAAGATATTCTTGCTTTCACACGGATGCTCCGGTCACCCTCCGCGGACATGGAGGTAGACGGGAGAAGGATCTCGCCCGTGGTTATAAACCCGTCTCCCTTCTCAATCGAGTTCAGGATGCGGTCGTAGTGATCGAACGAAGGCAGTTCGGGCAATCGAAGATAGTTGATGTTCATATGCCCGTAGAGTTCATCGGCCGAACTGATCTGAAATACATCCACTTCTCCAATCATGTGCTTGTGCAAACCCAGGTTGTTCAAGTCATCCAGCGTCTTGAATGCTCTCTCACCCAACCTTGGCGAAGACAGATCCGACGGCATTGCCTTCCAACCCGTGCCCAAATAACTGCTGTCTCGAAAGTAAGAAGTGTTCAAAATCTTATCGGGGTAGCCCGTCGATCCCTTGGTGCGCGGATGAGTCTGATAAGCAAACCCGCCTTCTGCCTTGATCATCTTCCACATGTCTTCGGCATCATGTATGCGATAGATCCTGCCGTACTTCTCATCTGCGGTTGCAAAACTCTGACCAGGCTTGCGATCCTGCTGCCAATACACGGGGTGAGGAAATACCAGACCCCAGTGGCCACCCAGATAGATATCTGCCTCTTCTGAAGGAATCAGCAGGAAGTCCCGGTCAGACTGCGCCCGGCAGGCCTTGTAATACTCGTCCAGTTCGTGCAACCTGAGGTCCGTCAAATCGGCGGGGTGTCCGTCACCGTGGAAATCCATGATCATGGCGGAGTCAATCCCTGTGGCCTTCATCACCGGCTTGAAAGGAGGCTCCCAGTTGAGTCCTTTTTTCATGGCCTGCACCGTGTAAGCAAGGTGCCAATGCGGTGCAAAGGTTACAAAGCCATCCATATGTACAAAGTGATCGTCGTGCGTGTAAGCCAGAACGTCCTTGAGTGCGACGCTCGAGTCTTTCGCGCTGGGCAGCAGAAACAAGCCCAATTCCTGAACGGAGCCGGGCGGCGCGTTCATCCATGGATCGATGGTCGTATCGTCGTCGGGGTACTGCTGCACTCCCAGTCCAACCCTGCCCCGCCAGGAGCTGTACCAGAGGTATCCTTGATTGGTCGTGTAGTCGCGCGCAAATAAATAGCGATGCGGAGGTGGAAAGACGGCAATGCTCCCCGCGCCCATCTTCGCCGCCACTGTACGATAGTGCGCTGTAAGCGGGTGACGTTCTGAACCGTAAGGAGGCGTAATCTGCTGCAGCTTTCCCGCAACATCGTAGTAGGAGATGTGCGACTCCATATTGCCACCCACGCTGCGATCCTGCTCAGCTGTCATCTCCAATCCAGCGTCATAGTAGAAGGCTGTGTCGGGTTCGTGAGTGCTGACCAGGGCAGCCTGCTGAATGAGCGGAGTGCCTGGGTAGAAGGTGTAACGGAGTGAACCCGCGAAGATTCCGAGCTTCAACCCATCGAAGGTTACTTCCACTCGATTCCCCGCCGTCTGGGCAGTCACTGTGGTGGGATGAAACTCGAGCAGGAATTGCCGGGTTCCCTGCGGATCAGCCGGAGGAAAGTCAAAGAAGGCATCCCATCCACCACGCCGCTTCCCGGTGGTACAACGAAAGTAGGGTTTCGCCAGCTCAACGATATTGCGCCCATCTACGGAGATCGCAGTGATCAAAGGTGTTGTCGAGTCAAGCGAGAAGATTGTTTGCCAGTGTTGATTTGCGGCGTCATCCCAGGTGATTTTGAGCGACTCAGTCGATGACACGACGGTGATGGGCCCGGCCTTCACAGCGGACACGTTTGGGGTGATCGGTGTAGCGTGGGCAAGGGCCGACGCGTAGCCAAGCAGGAATAAAGTGGCGAGCCATTTCATGTGAACCTTATACCCCTTTTGGCTCACTTCGTTTTGACCGCTCACTTCGGTGGTCGAAAAGCTCCGAGCAGCATAGGTAAGACAAGAATCGCCGAAGTCCTTCGACTCCGCGCCACAAGCGCTGTATCACGCGATCAATCTGTGCAGCGCTGCGCCCCCACGGCAAGCCGGGGCAGGCAGGATGACGAGTCTGTGGGAGAACTAACGGAGCGGAGACCTTTGTGCGGAGCCGGGGCGCACTCTGGATCCCTCGGCTTCGCTCCTCGGGATGACCCATTGAGAACATTCCATGCACGCTGACTCCGAACACGATTGCTTCACAGTACCTCAATTTCGGCCGGATTCTGCCCGAGGTGGATGTGTTGGTCGCCTTCGGTAGCTACGGAACGGTGACGCAAACGCTCAGCTTTGGCGTGCCCATGGTGGTAGCGGGGATGGGCGAGGACAAGCCGGAGGTTGGCGCTCGCGTCACATGGACCGGAACAGGCATCTATCTTGCAACAGACACGCCGACGGCTGAGCAGGTACGCGATGCGGTCGAGCAGATCCTTGCGAAGCCGGAATATCGCACTCGTGCGCAGCAGCTTGCCCGGGAGTTCGCGTCCTATGACTCAGCCAAAGAGCTAACAAGGTTGGTGGAGGCGGTCGTTGCCGAGCGGGAAGTGGTCATAGGTTGACGTACAATCAGGACGCCCGGGGTTACCCCAGATCTCACAATTGAAAGCGAAACCTGGGGTCTCCGGATTTGTTTGGTACCACAAGTGCAACTGGCTAATCCCCGCTGTGGGTGCCCTTTCCCCCGCGGGAAGCAGCTACCGGTTGTGCAGCGCCGGTTGTGGTGGTCGCGAAAATCTGCGACAACTGGCCACCGTTGGGCGAGCCAAGGCCGGTGCAGGGGTCCCAGCCCGGTTCCGCCGAATAGGCGCCGTTGTTGCCCTTGGTGATATCGTGGAAGCCGTTCTCGGCTTTCTGGTAGAGCGCGAGATTGGCGAAGCCGATATTGCTGCCGCGCTGCTGGTTGAGCAGCGCAATCAGCCCGGCCCACAGCGGGGCGACAGCGCTGGTTCCGCCGACAACCCCAGACTGCCCATCAAACAAGACGTTGTAACCGGTCTCGGGTGAGGCATCGCCGGCCACGTCGGGCACGCCGCGTCCGCCCGAACTGGTTGGCGGCTTGGGGACGTTGGACTTCATCTGCCAGGGTGGAATGGGGAAGAAGCTGCTGACACCGCCGCCGGTCGCTCCACCCTGCGGCTGATCGTTCCAGACGGTTTCCTGCTGGATTGCGCCGTTTGCCGCGATCAGTTCGGTACCGCCGCAGCCCAGCACATGCGGGCTGGAGGCGGGGAAATCGACATTGTTGCCGCTGCCGCCGTCACTGGAGCCGTTGTCTCCAGAGGCAACCGTGATGGTGATGCCCAGCGCGACCGCCGACTGGCAGGCTTCATCGAACGTGGTCATGGATTGCGGCGTCCAGTTCGATTCGGCGCTGCCCCAGCTGATGGAGATGACCGACGGCGGACCATTGGCGGTGTCGTGAATCGCCGTGGTCAGCGCATCGACAAACCCCTGCGCGGTGTTGGTGGTGAAGTAGACGGCTATATTCGCTCCAGGAGCGATGGAGCCGGCGACTTCGATATCCAGTCCGACTTCACCGTCGGCGTTCGGGTCGGTGGGGCTGCTGGGTTGGTTGGGTGAGTTAGTGGCGCCATCGACTGAGACCGCAGTGACTTTCGGCTCGGCGATGCCGAGCCCGGCAAAGTAGGTGGACAAATCGTTGGCGTTGTAGCCTCCGCCGAGTTCGAGAATGCCGATCGTCTGCCCCTCGCCATTAAATCCGGCCGGAAAGTTATAGAGCTGCGCGACCTTGGGCGGATTAAAGGACTCTGCCTGGGCCGGATGCTTCTTCGGCTTACCTTTTCCTTGTTGGTCCCGCAGGCGGATGTGCGGCCTGGCGATGGGGTGGTTATCAAGGCCGAGCACCGCCTCAACCGATTCGGCATACTCCTGGAGCATGGAGATAGTCCCGGTGTAGCTATGGAATTTATTTCCTTTTTTTTCGAAGTCGTTGAGGGTGACGCCAAAGGCGGATTCCACCTTGTTGGCTGGGCCGCGCAGCACCATGGTGCGCCGCGCGAGGCTGGATGCGCCCTCGTCCACGGCGAGGCCGTGCTTGTGGGCGAACTCGCGGAGGTGGTCAAAATTCGCTGGATCGGCGGCGTAGTTCTCCGAAAATTCCTCCTGGCTGATGTGCCGGCCAATCATTTTTTCCAGGTCCAGAGGGTTCTTGCGTTTCACAATCACCGAAACGCTGATGTTGCGTTGAGCGTCGGTCCTGCCTGCGACCGTTGCGTCCGGGTGTGTTTTGCGTTCGCTCCTGGGAAAGGAAACCCGGGATAGACTGTGCTGCGGATTCTGTTTTGACATAGACACCTCGAGTGCTTTGGGTGATTGGTGCTTGTAGCATCATTGACCGGATAGTGAGTCCGGCGGTCACGGCGTTTCATTAAGCACGGAATTCATCATTCAATTCCGGCTTGCGCAAAGTTGCTTGCGAAAAGTGCAGAAGTTATAGAGCACTCAACCTCTTGTGCAAAGAGGAAATTTTTGATGTTGCTTGGGCGAATTTTTATACCGATTGCCATGCGCGGCAATCATTCGCCGCAGCGTAAACTTGTGTGAAAGTCGGTAGTTCACCGGCAGGTTAGATCATGGCGACACCAGGGACATCGGCCGCATCCGGGAAGTTATCGCTGCTACTCATCGATGACGACGCAGAGTTATGCAGCATGATGCAGGAGTTCTTCGCGGAGAACGGCCACCAGGTGACCGCCGTTCACAACGGCCGTGACGGCCTTGCCCTCGCTCTGGAGGGCCAATACGATTTGGTGATCCTTGATGTCATGTTGCCCCAGATCAATGGTTTCACGCTGTTGCACCAGATCCGCCGTCAGAGTGCTGTGCCGGTCATTATGTTGACCGCCCGGACCCATCGCAGCGACCGCATCGAGGGTTTAGACAAAGGCGCGGATGATTATCTGGTCAAGCCTTTCGATCCCGATGAGCTGCTGTCGCGCATCCGTGCGGTGCTGCGGCGAATCGCCGGCTCCCATCGTCTGAACCAGGAAGCCACCACGTTTGGCAAGATCCGTATCGATGGGAATAGGCGCGAGGTGTGGAAGGGCAAGCGGCTGGTAGATTTAACCGCAATGGAATTCGACATCTTCGATTTGCTGGCTCGCTCGGCGGGCCGGATCGTATCTCGCGACGAGATCACGGAGGCTTTGTTCGAACGCCAGGCAACTCCCTCGGACCGATCGCTCGACGTACACATCAGCCGCCTGCGCAAGAAACTTGAATCCGGTCATACCTTGATTCGTACCATTCGCGGTGTCGGTTATGTCTTTACCAGCACGGAACGTTAAGTGTGAATATGAGATCTCTCTACCTGGGAATCTTGCTTGCGATGGCAGGAACGTTGTCGTTGTCACTGGTGGCCTTTCTTGCCATTTCGAGGCAGATCGAGCGCTCCACCTTCTACCAGACGTTTGAACGAACCGACGAACTACAGTTGGAAGAGGCCCGGAAGGCATTGGGACGTGGCGGTCCAACTGCTGTCTCGTCCTTTATGCAGCTTGCGGACCGGGTCTTTGGTGGTTCGCACTATCTCCTCAATTCCACGGGTATCGATATCGTTTCCGGCCGGGATCTATCGAGCCTGGTCCCCGAGGCAGGAGCGACGGAAGAGCGCCGACTGCTCGCCGGCAAGCTGGTGATTAGCCGCAGAGCGGCGGATGGCGCGTACTGGTTTATCGCCCTCCCGCCCGATCGGCCTCATCCCTGGGTATATTTTCCGTACTATCTGTTGGTCATCGGAGCTACAGGAATTCTCTGCTGGGCTGCGGCGGTCTGGGTGGTATCGCCGATCCGCAATCTGACGGCAGCGGTAGAGCGATTTGGCCGCGGCGACCTCTCTGCCCGCTGGCACACCAGCCGCCACGATGAGATCGGTTACCTGGCTAAGGCTTTCAACGAAACAGCGGAACGTTTGCAGCGAGTGCTCACCAGCGAGCGACAGCTACTGGCTGACATCTCGCATGAGCTTCGATCGCCGCTGGCACGGCTCAAGTTTGCCGTGAGGCTAGCGAGGAGCGCTCCCGATCAGGGCCACGCCCTGGATCGTATTGAACGGGACGTGGACCGAATTACGTCCATGGTTTCTGAGCTTGTGGAAATCACCCGCGCCGAGGGCGATCCGGAAGCCAGAAAATTTGAGATCGTCGATCTGAAGCAATTGGTAAATGAGGTCGTCAACGAAGAACGGCCTGACGCCGAATTGCGAGAATGCAGGATTGAGGTGAGCGGCCAGTTGGAGCGGCCGCTTTGGGGAGACTCGGAGCTTTTGCGCCGCGCTGTTGCCAATGTGCTGCAAAACGCGATTCGCTTTTCGCCATCTCACGCAGCTGTAGCAGTGACGTTAGTGGAAACCGCCGATACTTCGAGGGTCGAAATTCGCGATCATGGGCCCGGCGTTTCCGAAGAGCTGCTCACTCAGATCTTCAAGCCGTTCTTCCGCGTAGAAGAAGCGCGAGACAGCAACAGCGGTGGCATTGGGCTTGGGCTGTCGATCGCGATGCGGGCGGTTCAGGTACATCAAGGAGCCATCACGGCCGAAAACGCAAAACCGGGGCTCATGGTACGGATCGTCCTGCCATTTTCGCGAGCTTAACAATTATTAAGATTCAGGACGCGGCAGTGCGTTTCCAATGTACATAATGCTTCTCGACACTGTCAAAGACCGGAAGCAGATAAAGGAGATAAACATGACGAAACGAGTCCTGGCCTTTACCTTCATCTTCGCCATTCTTCCATTCGCTGCCAACGCCGCCTCCAAAAACACTGCCAACATCGTACTTGACAGCAATGTCACGGTAGGAACTACCGACCTGCCCAAGGGGAACTACAAGGTCGTCTGGGCGGGAACAGATCCGAATGTGCAGGTAACGTTCACTAACCGCAACCTGACCAAAACTGTTCCGGCACAAATCGTTGTGGGAAAAAACGAGATCGAAGCTGAGTTGACAGACTCCAAGAACAACAAAACGTTCTTGACCGGACTGCAGCTCAAGGACGCCACGCTGAAATTCGCGGATGCCACTCACACCGGCGAGTGAGGACCATTTACGCGGGAAGCAACAAACGTTGGGTGCCCCATTCAAGCCCGGCTTTGGCTTGAGTGGGATACCACAGCACTCGGCGCGCCTTTTTTGTCATTGCTTTCTCATCAACCAACACTTGAGTGGGAGTGCTGCGACTCCCACTCAAGCCAAAAAACGGGCTTGAATGGGGCACCCAACGTTTGTTGCCGGGTCGTTGATCTCTACCCTGTTGCACGCTCCAAGCCTCGAATGTGCCGTTGGAGCAGAGCTACCGCCTTTGGAAAATCGCCCGTCCTTAAAGTGTCAACAATCTGACGGTGATCGTGACTTGATGTGGGTTTCCAGCCTGCAGAACGAGTTGCAGACAGTATGATTCGCGAATTGGCGAGTTGAAGCTCGTCGAGCATCTCAAGCAACCTTGGCATTTTGCAGGGCGCGATCAGCTCACTGTGAAATGTTCGGTTGGCCTGTTCCCATTCGATGATCGTTTGTGCGTTGTGTCCAGCAAGCATTGCTCGTTCGATCTTCTCGAAAGAGGCTGCATTCAACCTCGGGGCGGCATGAGATAGCGCCAAAGTCTCAAGGGAAACGCGAATCTCGACGATTTCCTGCATGGAGAAGTGATTGAGCGGGGCCACCCGCATCCCTCGCCGAGGTTCACTCACTACCAGCCGCCGCGCCCGTAAGAGCTGGAACGCTTCCCGGACCGGCACATGGCTCGATTCAAATTCCTCCGCGATACGATCCTGGCGAAGGGGAGCACCCGGAGAAAGTTCCCCGGTAACGATTTTCTCGGCCAGCGTATGCGCGATTCGTTGTGCAGTGGTCTCAATCATAGATTATCTATCAAACACGCCGCTCTAAATTGCTATAGTCCGAGAGGCCATGGGCGATTCCAATCTATTATCTATGATTTCGACTGCGCGGGAACTCTATGCGCTTCCGTTCAATGATCTCCTGTTCCGGGCGCATTCCGTACATCGGGAAAACTTTGACCCCAACCAAATACAGCTCAGCAAACTGCTCAGTATCAAGACCGGGGGATGCCCCGAGGATTGCGGCTATTGCAGTCAGTCCGCGCGCTATGCGACTGGCCTGACCCCGTCAAAGCTCATGGACGTCGAGCATGTAGTGGCTGAAGCACAAAAGGCGAAGGACGGAGGAGCTACCCGCTATTGCATGGGGGCTGCCTGGCGAAGCCCGAAGCAGCAAGACCTGGACGTCGTTGTCGCGATGGTGCAGGGCGTGAAAGAGCTGGGTCTTGAAACGTGCGCGACCTTGGGAATGTTGTCACGGCAGCAGGCTGAAACGCTCGCCGAAGCCGGACTCGATTACTACAACCACAACATCGACACCTCGGAACGGTTTTATCGGGAGATCATCACCACCAGGAGCTTTGGGGATCGTCTCGAAACGCTCGAACATGTTCGACAGGCGGGGATCAAGGTATGCGCTGGAGGCATTATCGGCATGGGCGAAACCGCTGAAGACCGCATCGAGATGCTGGTAACGCTAGCCAATCTGCCGTCGCCTCCTGAGAGCGTACCGATCAATATGCTCATTCCCGTGCCGGGATCAAAACTCGCCCATGCAGCGCCAATCGATCCTATTGAATTTGTACGGGTCATCGCGCTGGCCCGTATCCTGATGCCGAAATCTCATGTCCGGTTATCAGCCGGGCGAAAGACCATGACGGACGAATTGCACGCTCTCTGTTTCTTTGCGGGAGCCAATTCGATTTTCGTCGGCGACACTCTTTTGACCGCTGCCAATGCAGGAGAGGACCGTGACAGCAGTCTCTTTCGCCGTCTCGGATTAACACCAGCCGCCCTGGACGCGGCCGAATGATAGCGGATCGGCTGGCCCGATACGACGCTACGCTGGAGCAGCTCGAACGGAAAGGCCGCCGGCGCGCTCTGACAAAACAAAGCGGGATCGACTTCACGTCGAACGACTATCTTGGACTCGCCGGATCAGCTCGACTGCGTGCCAGTGTGATCTCCGCTCTCGAACGAGGGGTGCCGGTGGGCGCAGGCGGATCGCGGCTTCTTCGCGGCAACCATCCCGAACATGAGGCGTTGGAAGAGGAGGCAGCCACATTCTTCCGTTCTGAGCGGATGCTGTATTTCGGCAGCGGTTATGGCGCGAATGTCGCGATCCTGGCGACGCTGCCTCAGCGAAACGATCTCGTTGTCTATGACGAGTTGATTCATGCGAGCGTGCATACAGGAATTGCAACGGGACGGGCCGCCGCGGTCGCAGTGCCTCACAATAACCTCGAAGCGTTTGAAGATGCCGTACGCAAGTGGCGCCAGGCGGGCGGTAAGGGACATCCCTGGATCGTGGTCGAAAGTCTTTATTCGATGGATGGTGACCGGGCTCCCTTGGCCCTGCTTGCGAGTCTGGCCGATCAGTATGACGGGTTTCTTCTGATTGATGAGGCTCATGCAACGGGTGTTTACGGTGCCGATGGGCGTGGTTTTTCAACTGAGTTGGAAGGACGCGACCATGTCATCGTGCTCCATACCTGCGGAAAGGCGCTTGGTGTGTCCGGCGCACTGGTCGGAGCGAGCCGCATTCTTTGCAACTATCTCATCAATCACGCGCGCCCCTTCATCTATGCAACCGCACCCTCTCCGCTTGCGGCGGCCAGCGTGCGAGAGGCCCTGCACATTCTTTCCGATGAACCCGCACGACAACAAGAGTTGCAAAAGATGATTCGTTGGGCCAATGAACAGGCCTCCAGATATCTTGGAATGGAAGGCAGCGGCTCCCAGATCATCCCTGTCATCCTTGGCGATAGTGCCCGCACCCTGCGCATCGCGCAACGGATGCAGGCGTGCGGGTTCGATATTCGGGCCATCCGGCCACCTACAGTCCCCGCGAACACGGCCCGTCTGCGCATCGCGATTACTTTGCATGTCGATCCCCGAACCGTGTCCCGGATGTTCGAGCGGCTGGCACAGGTCATGAAGCAGGATCGGCCGTGAGCTTGAGATTGGTCGTCACCGGTACGGATACAGGGATTGGCAAGACGGTATTTTCTGCCGCACTGACTGATGCCCTGGGCGCTTGCTATTGGAAACCTGTTCAATCCGGCCTTACCGAGGAGACCGATAGCGAGACAGTGCTCCGGCTGGGCCGGATACCGCCTCAGCGCATTCTTCGCGAAGCCTGGAGACTCAAATCGCCGGTTTCACCACACCGGTCAGCAGAAATCGACGGGGTGACGATCGATCCCAACGCGCTGGAGCCACCCGGCACACATTCGCCCCTCATTATCGAAGGCGCCGGCGGATTGCTGGTTCCACTGACCCGTCGCGAAACGTTCGCCGATGTTTTTGCACGCTGGCAGATTCCAGTCGTCCTGTGTTCACGAACCGGTCTCGGAACCATCAACCACACACTCTTGTCGCTGGAAGCGATGCGGCAACGCCGCATCCCCGTCTTAGGAATTGCGTTCATCGGAGACGCTCAACCGGACACGCAACAAATTATCGAGGAGATGGGCAAAGTTCGCGTCCTCGGCAGACTACCGCGTCTGGAACCGTTGACCCCGGATAGCTTGCGACGGGCGTTCTGTGAATATTTTGATCTTTCAGTATTCAGCGAGGTGATTGAGTAATGCGTGTTCATCCGCCGTCGCCTGTCTGGCACCCCTTCACCCAACATGCGCTGGAGCCTGTAACCACCAGGATCATCAGAACAGAAGGGGCATATCTCATCGATGAATATGGTCATTCGGTTCTCGATGCGATCTCCTCCTGGTGGGTGATCACACATGGCCACCGGCATCCGGCCATCATGGAGGCGATCCGTGCGGCAACCGAAGCATTCGATCAAATTATCTTCGCCGAATACACCCACGAGCCGGCGGAAGAACTTGCGCGGGGATTGATCCGGGTCGCGCCCCCCGGCCTGGCGCATGTTTTCTATTCCGACAGCGGCTCTACATCCGTCGAAGTGGCGCTGAAGATGGCACTGGGCTTCTTTCACAACAGGGGTACGCCGCGGTCGCGCATTGTGGTCATGGAGCACGGCTATCACGGGGACACGATCGGCGCCATGTCTGCCGGCGAGCGCGGCGTCTTCAATGCTGCTTACAGGCCACTGCTCTTCGATGTGGATACCATTCCGTTTCCTGCGCCCGGGCATGAACAAGATACGCTCGATGCATTCGAGCATCTCTGCCGCGGCCAACAAGTGGCGGCGCTGCTGGTTGAGCCGCTGGTCCTCGGCGCCGGCGGCATGAAGATGTATTCTCCGCACCTGCTGACTGAGTTGAAACGAATTGCCAAGTGTTACGGAAGCTTGTTAATCGCTGATGAAGTGATGACCGGCTGGGGAAGAACCGGCACTCTTTTTGCTTGCGAACAGGCTGCCATCACGCCGGACATTCTATGCATCTCCAAGGGTATTACCGGCGGTGCGCTCCCTCTTGCCGCGACGCTGTGCTCCCGCGAAATTTTCGACGCGCACCTATCCTCCGACCGCAGCCGGACGTTTTTTCATTCCAGTTCCTACACGGCCAACCCGATCGCTTGCGCGGCAGCGCTCGCCAACCTCACTGTCTGGCAAGATGAACCGGTTTTCAGGCGCGTTGAAATGCTGGAGCAAATGCACCGCGAACGACTTGCGCCATTCCGCTCTGATGCTCGCTTTATCAACGTCCGGCAGAGGGGCACAATCGCGGCCCTGGACCTCGATGTTTCGACAACGGGCTATCTCTCGAACGCCGGCCCCCAGCTCAGAGCTTTCTTTCGGAAGAGGGATCTCCTCATCCGTCCGCTGGGCAACGTGATCTACCTGATGACACCTTATTGTGTGACGGCTGATGATCTCGACCGGGCCTATGCCGCCATTGATGAAGCAGCCGACGCAATCACTGGGACCGGAAAATGATTGGTGTGCAATCCAGCCGTATCGCCGGGTTCGGTCATTATGTCCCCAATAGAAGAGTGGAGAATGCTGAGATCGAGGCTAGGTTTGGCCTTGCATCCGGGTGGATCGAACGCCGCACAGGTATCCGCGCGCGGCGTTGGGCCGCTCCCGAGGAAGCGCTCACGGATCTCGCCCTGAAAGCTGGAGAGATGGCCCTGGAGGACGCGGGTATCGCGCGTGACGAGGTGGCATTGACGCTGCTCGCAACGTCGACGCCTGATCACCTGCTGCCGCCATCCTCTTCGCTACTCGCCCACCAATTGAATCTCTCGAACTCAGGAGCCATTGATCTTGCCGGTGCTTGTTCAGGATTTCTTTACGCTTTGGCCCTGGGCGACGGTTTTGTCAGGACGCAGGGGAAGCCGGTCCTCATCGTAGCCGCCAATATATTGAGCCGGCGTATAAACCCAGGGGAGTGCAGCAGCGCAATTTTATTTGCCGACTCGGCCGGAGCGGTGCTTCTTGTTCCTTCCTGCTCGTCGAAGACCGGCATACTCGGCGTTGATTTGGCCTCTGACGGAAGCCACTATGGTCTGATTTCGATTCCCGCCGGCGGAAGCAGGAAGCCCTTCACTGCTGACATGGACCCTAAAGAGCTGCTGATGACGATGAGTAATGGCAAATCGGTCTTTTCTCAGGCTGTGCGTATGATGACCCGATGCTCCATCCGCGCCATGGAACAGGCTGGACTGACCGCGGCAAACATCGATCGTTTCGTACCCCACCAAGCCAACGTCCGCCTCTTCGAGGCGGTCTGCAAAAATATTGGTTTGGCAAGCAGCAAGATTGTTCGGACCATCGAGGAATTCGGGAACTCCTCGGCAGCTACGATTCCATTGTCATTGTCTCTTGCCAATAGGGATCGCCCCTTTGTCTCAGGCGAACGACTGCTCCTGAGTGCTGCGGGGGCCGGTCTGGCCGGGGGTAGCATCGTCTTAGGGATCTAGTGATGTGGACAAACTCATTTTTCCTGAAGGGTACGGGCTTTAGCCCGTACGTAAACCAATCAAAAATCATTAGGGCTTTAGCCCCTGAGGGAATCCGTTTCCGCAATCTTGGCCGAAAAGTTGCCCTCAGGTGCTAAACAGGCGGCGGTAAACTGCAGTTTGGAACTGGAAGGCCGTCCCTCAGCGGCTAAAGCCGAATTCATTGCAAAGCATCTACGTACGGGCTAAAGCCCGTACCCTTCACGGCCTGTGGACCTCACCTCAGTCGAAGAAAGTACGATCCTCGTCGGACAGGTGCGCTTTGGCTGCCTTTACGTTGAAGGTGATGCCGAGACCCGGTTTGTCCCAAACGTCGATGAAGCCGTTTTTGACCACTGGATCCGGCAGGCCGTCCACAATGTCATACCACCATTCGGGCTCCCCCTTGGCATACTCGAACGCGATGTAGTTCTGGGGTAGCACCGCGCCCATATGCACCTGCGCAGCGACGCCGAATAATCCGTCGAAGATTCCGTGCGGAGCTACCAGGATCCCATGGAGGTCGGCGTACTCGGCGATCCACTTCAATTCGGCCATTCCCCCCACATCCTCCGGGTCGGGCCCGAGCACGTTGACGGCCTGGGTCTCGATCAACTCCATGCAGTTTTCCCGTAGATAGAGCTCCTCCCCGGTATGAATGGGCGTAGTGGTGCTGTCAGTCACTTGCTTGAAGACTTGCGCTTTTGGGTTGGGCTCGTAATCACCGGTGATGAGGTCTTCGAGCCAGGCCAGCTTCAGCGGTTCTACCGCGCGCGCAAAGCGGATCGCGTCCTTGACCACCCACCCTGGCCCGCAGTCGAAGGCCAGCCCAATGTCATTCCCCAGGGCCTTTCTGGCGGCTTCGGCGCAGGCGATGCAATTGTCGATGCCACGTTCCGTCATGAGCCCGCGATCCATGTACGGCGCCGCCCGCCCATGCCATTGGGCACCGTACCAGGTGTTGGGGATAGCCGTCATCATGGGCCCATTGTGGAAACCGATGGGCATCTTGACCAGGGTATAGCCCTCTTTGGCTTCCTTCATCTTGCTGGCAAACTCGGCGTAGTCCTGCGGTGTTTTGGGCATAGTCATCGTGGCGCCGATGTTGTTTTCGGAGTTCCCGTAGGGGCGAACGCGGTCGCGAATCTTACCGCCCAGCAGCTTGTGGACGGGCAATCCGGCGGCTTGGCCGGCGACATCCCAGAGGGCGATTTCGATGGCACTGACCGCCGCGCCCCAGGGCTTGGAGGCGCCCAGGCGGCGAATCTTGAGCATGATCGCGGCCACGTTGGTCGGGTCCTCACCCACGAGATACGGTTTATAGAACAGCACCATCGGCTTGAGAAACGGCTTGGCAGACTCGGCCTCACCATATCCGGAAATGCCCTGATCGGTGACAATGCGCACCACCGGGTTGCGCCCAATGATGGCGCACTTGAGGTCCGTAATTTTGATCGGTGCGTTGCCCGGCCGGCTTTGAGCGCCCACCGTGCCCTGCTGAGCACCGAACGCCTTCGCGGCAGCTACCCCCAAAACTGATCCGACAAATCCTCTTCGCGTGAATTGACTCATGGTTTCCTCCCTGGAACATCCTTGAATGTACTTGTCTTTGTGCGCGACTTCCACTCCGCCCGGAGCGTGCGGCGTGATGTTCGAGGTACCTAAATCCCAAATGCGAGTGTCGTGTTTTGCCCTCAATTCTCGATTTCCCCTTTAAGAGGATTTCCAAGTCAGACGCGCCTATACTGTAGGGGCGCCTAAAGGCTCCTCGCTCGTGGAGGTTAATCTTGACAGCCACCCCTTCCCCGGCGAAAGACCCCGAGAACGACGTGCTGTTCAGCACGTTGTATTCCGAACTGCACCGATTGGCGAGGCGGCAATTAGCCGGCCAATTTATCCCGGCGCGCCTGGGCGCCACCACTCTGCTACACGAGGCCTACCTCAACATGGCCAAGGGTGCCTCGTTTCCTGACCGCGCTCGCTTCATGGCCTATGCTGCGCGCGTGATGCGCGGGCTCATCATCGATCACGCGCGTGCTCGCAACAGTGCGAAAAGAGGTAGCCGCTATCACATCACTGCGGTCACGCTCGATAATCTGGAAAACCCGGTCAACCCCAGGGAGCTCGCTCTGATCAACGACGCACTGGAGGAACTGACCACGGTTGAGCCAGAGCTGGCGACCCTGGTTGATCTAAAGTTCTTCTGCGGGTTCTCCTTCGCTGAAATCGGCGCGATGCAGATGATCTCAGAACGTACCGTCCAGCGGAAATGGGAAAAGGCCCGTATCTATCTGCACCAAAGCATCCGCGGGAGAGCCACTCCATGACGAAACCGGCTTCGCCTCAGTGGAAGGACGAATGGCGCGTACTGAGCCCCCTGCTTGACCAGGCGCTTGCATTGGACGGAGAGGAGCGCCAGGCATGGATCAGGGCCCAGGATCCCGAGATAGCCTACCGTTTGGAAATATTGCTTCTCGAACACAGCGTCCTCGCTTCTGATGGATTCCTCGAAACGGGTGTCGTGGAATTACCATCGACGAGCGCGACGCTGGCAGGGCAAACGATTGGAGCCTTCGAGGTCATTTCACAGATCGGCCAGGGAGGCATGGGGAGCGTCTGGCTGGCACGGCGCAACGATGGGCGTTTCGAACGCCAGGTGGCCCTGAAGTTTCTCAACATCGCGTTGCTGGGAAAAGAGGGTGAGGACCGCTTCAAACGCGAAGGCAAGATACTCGCGGTGCTTGCCCACCCTCATATTGCCGAGTTGATCGACGCCGGTGTCACCACCGCTGGCCAACCCTATCTTGTGCTCGAATATGTCGACGGCGACCAGATCGACCGTTACTGCGATCGGCGCCACCTTGATCTTCCCACGCGCATCCACCTTTTTCTTCAGGTACTCGATGCGGTAGCAGCGGCGCACGCCAACCTGATTGTGCATCGCGACCTCAAACCATCGAACGTGCTGGTGCGGAAGGACGGTGACGTAAAGTTGCTGGACTTCGGAATAGCCAAGCTGATCGAGGCCGAGAACAACGCGGAGCAGCAGACAGCCTTTACCATCGGTGGAGCCGCGCTAACGCCTGAGTACGCTGCTCCCGAGCAACTAAAAGGCGAGGCCATCACCGTGTCCACGGATGTTTATGCGTTGGGCGTGCTGCTCTACCTGTTGCTCACTGGACGGCATCCTACCGGTGAGGGCCAGAACTCACCGGCGGAACTGGTAAAAGCCATCGTCGAGGTCGAGCCATTGCGCTCCTCTGACGTCGTTGCAGTGACCGGCCCTGGCGACGCCTCGGGTCGTGCCCTGTTGCGTGGCGCTTCGGCGGAGAAGCTTCGCCGCATCCTGCGCGGCGACCTGGACACCATCCTGGCCAAGGCACTCAAGAAAGATCACCGGGAACGGTATGCATCCGTCGGAGCCTTTGCAGACGATCTACGCCGTTACTTGAAGTCCGAGCCGATCAAAGCACGGCCCGACACACTCATGTACCGTGCCGGAAAATTCGCTCGCCGGTACCGCATGGGCATATTCATTGCTCTGCTGGCGCTAGTGGGCGTGGCCACCGGCATCACCGGAATGCTTCTGCAAGCGCGAACAGCACGCGTCCAGCGCGACCTGGCGCTGCGGCAACTGGCGCGGGCCGAGCGCATGACCGACCTCAATGAGCTCTTGCTCAGCAATTCCGCACCCATGGGCAAACCGCTCGCGGTCGACCGGTTACTGGAGCGCGAAGAGCGCGTGATTGAGCATGAACGCAATCCTGACGCCGCCAATCACGTGGAGCTGCAGCTATCGCTCGGCAACCAGTACTCGAGCGAAGACGAAAACGACAACGCGTTGCGCGTGCTCAATGCGGCCTATCGCGTTTCCCGCGATTTGAAGGATCCCTCCATTCGTGCCAAGGCTTCCTGTGTTCTGGCCGGAGCCCTGGTCCCAGTAGGCGATTTGCCGCGAGCGGAGGCGCTTTACCAGGAAGGTCTGCGCGAGTTGGGGAACGCGCCCCAATACGCCTCTGAGCGGGCCGCTTGCCTGCTCCATGGCAGTGAAGTCGCGTATCGCAATGGGAATTCGGACGAATCCATCGCGCGCGCGCGTGCGGCAGAGCAGGCCGTCCAGGGGTCGCCGGTGCAATGGAATCTCGAGGGACTTAATATCCTGGTCAATCTGGCTACGGTCCTGGGAGACGCCGGCAACTTTCGCGAGGCCGAGACTATCTTTCAACAAGCATCCGACCTGATGATCACTCTCGGATACGACGATTCCCAGAAGGCAGTGAAACTTTTCGACGACTGGGCGCTCACCCTGAGCTACGACGGACGCCAACTCGATGCGCAACGAACCTATCGGCGCGCGCTCGATATCAGTCGTAACGACGAAACCAACAGTGCCGTCGCTCCTGACCTTTTGCTCAACTACGCGGGCTTACTGCAGCAACTAGGACAAACCACCGAAGCGGCAAGGTATTTTGTCCTCGCATCCCAAAAAGCCCATGAGTTAAATGACAACGTCCTGGTGGATGATACCGAGCTGTTGCAGGCCTGGATGTTTACGGACGCGCATGCGTACGCCCAGGCAACCCGGCAGGTGGATGAGTTGGAGCAGAGACTGCGCAAGCGATATGCACCAGCGCATTACGTCTTTGCCGAGCTGTCTTTGGTGAGAGCCAGCATTGCGCTAGGGCGGGGTAATCTTCCATCCGCCGCCCATTTCGCGAAGGAGGCGGTGGAAACCGACGAGGCCTCGATTCGAAGAATCGGGCAATGCGCGGCCCTTCTTTCGACTCTTCTGGTGAGCAAATCCACCATCGACCTCAAGAGTGGACAGCGGGAGGAGGCCGCATCCGGCGCGAGGCGCGCCATCAAACTCCTCGAAGACCGGGAGGATCCAAGCATCCTGTCCAGCAATGTTGGCCGCGCCTACCTGGCCTTGGCCTTGGCTCTCGAAGCCGAAGGTAAGCCAGACGAAGCTCAGCTCGCAGCGCGCAAGGCCTATGCGAATCTGGAGACCACGCTGGGCTCCGATCAACCGGACACGCGGAGCGCGCGTCAACTGACAAACACGCGCTTGCCGAGGCACTGACCCCCTAAGAGCTAACTAATTTCGAACATTCTTAGTCGGTACTCCCCAAATCGTCATCCTGAGCGGAGCGCCTCAGGATGACAAGTCTGTGGGAGTTTGAGGAAAAACAGCCTAAACAACTTAACGCTTATAGGCCAACGCTCCCGGCCTTTTCCCGTTGACGTCTTTCACCGCTCCTTTTCGTTTTCTCCAATAGTGGCCTTGCGAAGGCCGAGGAGAGAAACACCTATGCCGAAGTTTGTGATCGAGAGAGAGATTCCCGCAATAGGCAGCGCAACCCCAGAACAGCTGAGAGCAGCCTCACAGACCTCCTGCAGTGCGCTGCGGACGATCGGCCCCCAGGTCCAGTGGGTGCATAGCTATGTCACCGAAGACAAGATGTACTGTGTTTACCTGGCGCCCGACGAAGATGCAATTCGCGAACACGCTCGTTTGGGAGGGTTTCCTGCTAACCGGATCTCGCGCGTGTCCTCGATTATTGATCCCACTACGGCTGAGTGAGCAAAGCAAAAGAAGAAGTTCTGCCAACTGTCGTCTTTCCGGCCCGGATTGCGATTAATCAGACGGAGACCGGTCGCGGGCCTCCAAATTGCGCGACAGGAGCAAAACGATGCAGAAAGAAAATTGCAAACGAATCGGGGCTGCCCGTCATGCGGCAAGCCTTACGCTGCGCCTGGTGTTGCTGGGCAGCTTCGCCATGGCCACGCCTCTCTTCTCCCAAAGCGGCGACTCCATGGATCACTCAAGGTACGCGCAAGCACCGCCGGAGCTGGTCCAGGTTGTACGGCAGGCCACGCAAAAGTACACCAATGTCAACACTGCCATCAGTGCCGGGTATCAACCCGTGCTTGGCTGTGTCTCGGGACCCGATCATGGCGCCATGGGGGTCCACTACCTGAACCCAAGTCTATTGAACGGAGAGGTCGATGCCACGCAGCCCCAGGCCCTGATTTATGAGCCGCTGGGGGGAGGCAGCATGCGCCTGGTGGGCGTCGAGTTCATTGTGGACGCAGCCGCCTGGGCAAAGAAGAATGCGGCTCCGCCGCAGCTCTATCAGCAGCTGTTGCAGTTGATTCCCAGCCCCAACAGATATGGCCTTGACACCTTTTACGAACTGCACGTGTGGGCATGGCAGGACAATCCGAATGGCGCATTCGTTGACTGGAATAACAAGGTGAGCTGCAACCTTCAAGGCACTACCCTGTAGAGGGCAGGCAAGTTCAGGGGGCAGCAGTGCTGTCCCCTGGGAGCGCCGGCCTGGCTCCGCTAAAATCGGTGGATGCGCCAGGGACGTTTGATCGGGAAACATGCAGTGGTAACCGGAGGTGGATCGGGCATCGGCGCGGCCACGGCCACGTTGTTCGCCGCCGAAGGCGCCCACGTGGCGATTCTTGATCGCGATCTGCCGCGCGCTGAACAAATCGCCACCCGAATCTGTGAGTCGGGCGGAGACGCTGCTGCGTGGGCTTGTGACGTGGCAGAAGAGGTTCAGGTTCGCGAGAGTGTAGGCCGTGCCGCGCAACACTTCGGCGCCATCGATATCCTCTTCAACAGTGCAGGCATTGCCATCCGGCGCGCCGTCTCTGACACGGAAACCGACGACTGGGATCGGATTATGGAGATCAATCTTCGCGGTTCGTTCCTGTGCTCAAAGTTCTGCCTCGAACACTTTCGACAGGAGGGCGGAAGCATTATCCACGTCTCCTCGGTAACCGGGATCATGGGTGTGCGCAGCCGCGCAGCCTATAGCGCGTCCAAGGGCGCCCTGGTGGCACTCACGCGCAATATGGCCGTTGATCTAGCCGGGCGCAACATCCGGGTCAACTGCGTGTGTCCAGGTTTCGTTCGCACCCCCATGGCCCAGGCGCTGCTGGATGATGTCGTCCGGCGCGACCGGCTGGTCAGCATGCACCCGCTGGGGAGGCTCGGTGAGCCCGAGGATGTCGCGATGGCTGTTCTGTTCCTGGCATCGGATGAATCGCGATGGATCACCGGAATCAGCTTGGCCGTCGATGGCGGCTTCTCGGCCGGAAAATCAGAGGAAGTTTAATCTGTAATATCTGTTTAACAGGAATCAAGTTTCGCAGGAGAGCACACCCGCTACACGATGACTGAAGACAATAAGAAGCAAGCTCACGATTCTTCCCTTGGCATGAATCGTGAGATCTCTCGCCGCGACTTCATGAATGCAACCCTGCTCGCCTCGGGCGACGCGTTGTTGAGCGGGCTGACCCCGCACCAGTTGCTAGCCCAACTGGGCAAAGAGGGCTGGACCGGTTACGGCGGTACCGGCGATTACGCCGAATCAAATGGAAACACGTTTGAAGTGATGGGGGCGGGCCATGAGATTCGTGACCATCTCTTCGCCAATCCTCCGCAGTCGGCCGAGGATACGGGGGAGATCTTCGATGTTGCCATCGTCGGAGGCGGCCTGAGCGGCTTGGCCACCGCGTTGTATTTTCAGCAAAAGGCACCCCATGCAAAAGCCCTGGTGCTCGAGAACCACCCTATCTTTGGCGGCGAAGCCAAGCGAAACGAATTCATGGTCGACGGTCATCGACTGATCGCTCCCCAGGGTTCTGACCATTTTGCCACGCCAAAACCAGGTAGCAACATGGCTGACTTCTATGCCTCGGTCGGCGTGGACGCCAACAAGTTCGAATATCAGAAATGGCAAAGCTCCTCGCCGGAGATTCCCTTGGGTAGGAGCTTCGAACACATTCAATCGCCTTATGGGCTCTATTTCGGCGCTAACTTTGGGCACCACGACGGAATGTGGACCATCGATCCGTGGGGCAAAAAGCTGGAAGGGGCTCCGATACCGGCAAAGGCGCGGGGCGAGATCCTCAAATACCGGGAGTTAGGCCGTTTGGCGGGTGAAAATCCGCGCTCACTCGATGCCATGACCATGGAAGAGTACATGATTCAGAAGTTTGGGTTGAGCCAGGAGACGATCCGGAAGTTTCTTGTGCCCGGCCCCGGGGATGGTTTTGGAATTGGCCCGGACGTGCTCTCCGCCTACGCCTTCGGTTTCGGTGGCGACCCGATGAATTACGGCGAAGAAACAGCGCTGCAGTCGTTTCCCGGAGGCAATGCCGGTTTCGCGCGGCACATGGTGAAGACCCTGCTTCCAGCGGCGATACCCGGCCCACGCACACTGGAGGCGGTCTGTCGCGGCCGGGTGAATTTCGACGCCCTCGACCAGCCGGCTAACAGTACACGCATCCGTCTCGGCTCGACGGTGGTGCGCGTCGAACATCAAGGTCCTGCCCAGCAAAGCGAATTTGTTCAAATAACCTACACGCGCAAAGGTAAGGTCTACCGGCTGAAGGCCCGGGCGGTGGTCATGGCCGGCGGCAGTTGGACCACCAAGCACGTAGTTACCGACTTACCCTCGGAGCAACGTGCTGCTTATGCCCAGTTCTTCCGTTCCCCTTGCATGTTAGTCAACGTCGCTTTGCGCAACTGGCGCTTCTTATACAAGCGGGGCATTTCGGGAGCGTTCTGGTACGGCGGGTTGGGGATTTATGGATCGGTCCGCAAGTCTCCGAC
Organism: uncultured Acidobacteriaceae bacterium; assembly: GCA_963785315.1. Classification (GTDB taxonomy): domain Bacteria; phylum Acidobacteriota; class Terriglobia; order Terriglobales; family Acidobacteriaceae; genus PALSA-350. The sequence continues at coordinate 534,779 of CAWAUX010000010.1, forward strand.
CTTCTCTACCGCGGACAAGACCATCGCTCCGGACTCGCCGGTGGTGATGACTATCAAGGTCCTATTCTGCCGCCCGGGTCTGACGATGGTGGAGCAGCAGAATGCGGGGCGCGCCGAACTGCTTTCCACGTCTTACCGGGATTACGAGCGGCGGGTGCGCGAGCAGCTCACAGAGATGTTCGCCTCATCCGGTTTCGACGCCAAGCGGGACATTGCAGGCATGGTGCTGAATCGCTGGGGACACGCCTACTGCAGCCCGCAGCCGGGTTTCTTCTTCGGCCAGAATGGACAACCGGCAAACCGCGACATCCTGCGCCGCGCACCCTTTGGCCGGATTGCGTTTGCTAATACTGATCTATCTGGAGACCCCGGGCATACGACTGCTATTGAGGAGGGACAGCGCGCGGCCTCTCAGCTACTAGACCGCATCGGTTGAGTCCAACCGCCAACCCCCTAGTCTCGTCAAGCCGTTCTTGCACTGATTGCTGGCGATCGAGATGCTGTCGGATCAGCGAATTTTCTCTGGGGATGAGCCCCGGAGAGAGCCAGGTTTTCGAGGGTGGAGATCAGACCCGGCGAATCATTCAGGCTCTCTGCCCGGACTAGCTTCAATCCCAGCTCTCGTGCGGTCTGCTGAAATGCCAAGTCGATGTCATAGAGAATCTCTACGTGATCGCAAAGGAAACCCACCGGCTGTATGACCACAGCTTCATAGCCCTCATGCTTCAGCCGGGCAAGCGTCTCCTCGACAGTCGGCCCAAGCCAGGGACCTCCGCTCAGCCCCTGGCTCTGAAAGCTGAAATAGCAATCGCGCGGATCGAGCACGTCCCGCAGCGCAGTGCCGATGAGCCTGGCCGTTTGCCGGCACTGTTTGTCATAGGGATCGGGTCCGTCGGCGAGTATCATGCCGTGGTATTCCATAGGAATAGTCGAAGGCAGGACCGTACTGCTGGGCACCGAATGAGCCGTAAAGAGAGCCGCCACTCGTCCCTTGACAGAAGTGTGTGCAAACGCCAGAGCGGGCCACATTCTCTCCGCAAAGGCTCTTACCAGGAGCGGGTGCTCCGCCCAGGCGGCGAGAAACTCCACCTCCATTGAGTTACCGGCCGCATCTTCGAGAGCGCGTCTGTAAAGGCCGATGCTGGTGCGTGAATTTTGCGGGGCAAGACAGATGGCTTTCAGCTTTTTTATGCCGTCGTCCTTCATGCGGGCAACCACGTCGGGGATAAACGGCTTCCAGTTGCGCATGGCGACATAGACACGCCGGCGAAGGCGCTCCTGTAATAGCGCTGCCTGGCGCATGGTCCATCGAGTGAGGTGGGGGCCTGCAGAGGTGCGCTCTTCACCCAGGCCAATGGCGGTATACCGTTCCTGCAATTCCTTCACCACGTGCGCAGGCACGCCGCGGCCACCGGTAACGAGTTTGAGATACGCCTCCATCTCGCCCAGCACATTGGGCGTTCCATGCGCCAGGAGGAGAACTGCTTCCCTATCTGCTGTGATCATCTCGCCTGCTTTCTCCGCCCACTCGGAGGGGTTACAAAGTGAAAAAACGCACCGGCACGGCATCCGCGATCCACAGCAGCACCTGTGTGACCGTGCCTTCGGAGGAGCGTTGCCTGCTCCCGAAGCTAACCTCGGGAGCAGGTATCCGGATGCGCTCAGTCACCGGCCACCGCCTGGGGCTGAACCCAGAAGCGCTCGCCCTGGCCGTTTCATAGACTGTAGGTGTGCGAGCCGTAGCCATTCATGAAGCGCGGGCTCTGCGGAATACCCCGGTCACTGAACAGGATGGTGATCTGGTGCAGGCTCTCCGGGCTGAGGGACCAGAAGTCCCACATCGCCGTATTGGAACGAAGATTAGTTACCGGGTGACGCTTCTGGGTGTGGATAAAGTCGGGGAACTTGTAACCGTCACGGATGAAAAATACCGGGGTATTGTTGCCCACGACGTCCCAGTTCCCTTCCTCGGTGTAGAACTTGACGGCAAAGCCGCGCACATCGCGCTCGGCATCGGCGGCGCCCAATTCGCCAGCAACGGTGGAGAAGCGGATAAGCAGGTCGGTTTTTTTGCCCGGCGTAAACACCTTCGCGCGGGAGTAGGGGGTCAGGTCCCCGGTGACCGTGAGAGTGCCGAATGCTCCGGTGCCCTTGGCATGGACGACGCGCTCTGGGATGCGCTCGCGGTTCTGGTGCGCCAGCTTTTCGATGAGCTGATAGTCCTGCAAGAGCACCGGCCCACGAGGACCGGCAGTCACGCTATTCTGGTTATCGGGGACCGGCGCGCCGGCAGTCGTGGTCAGATGTTTACTCATGTTCAGAATCCTCTTGGCCCTACAAGTCAAACTTTACCGGCGCAGCGATGATCGGTAAAATTGATTGTTATGAAGGTGACGATAGACCACGACTATTGTCAGGTTTGAGGCGATGAACCTACAGGAGTTTCGATATATCGCGGCAGTGTCCTCGTTGCGCCATTTTGGCCGTGCGGCCGAAGCGTGCCATGTCAGCCAGCCAACGCTGAGCTCTCAGATTCGAAAGCTGGAAGAGGAGCTTGGTGTCGCGCTGTTCGAGCGCACCAACAAGCGGGTTGAGCTTACACCGGCGGGCGTGCGCATTCTGGAGCACGCCAACCGCATTTTGGAAGAGGCAGGTCAGATCGAAGCGATTGCAAAAGCAGTGCGCGATCCTATGCTTGGTCCCCTGCGTCTGGGCGTGATTCCTACGCTAGCGCCCTACCTGATGCCTCTCATACTGCGCTCTCTGCAAACGGAATATCCCGGGCTCACCGTCGAGCTGTGGGAGGACGGAACCCGCCGGCTGATCGAAATGGTGCGCAATCATCGCCTGGATGCCGCGCTGTTGGCGACGGTGGTGGAAGAGCCTGAGTTGACCCAGCTCTCGCTCTTCGATGAGCCGTTGATGGCAGCCTTGCCTCCCCATCATCCGCTGGCCCAACACAAGACAGTTGCGGAATCGGAACTGGCCGGCGATCTGCTGGTGTTGGCGGATGGGCATTGCTTGTCGAACCAGACTCTGGAGGCCTGCGGACGCAGCCAGCATGATCAGGGGGGCTTGCAGGCAGCGAGCCTGGAGACTCTGGTCAACCTGGTTGCCGCCGGATATGGAACGACTTTGATCCCCGCGCTGGCCGCGGCTTCCCTGAGCATTCGTGACATTATATTGCGGCCCCTGCGGGGCAAGACGGTGCGCACGATTCGCCTCGCCAGCAGGCCGACCTTTCCCCGTCCGCAAGCCCTGCATGCGCTGGAGAAGGTGATTCGCAAAGCGGTGAAACCACATCTCCGCGCAGGCCCGGGTCCTGCGCGTCGTGTGCTCGAAATTACTAACTGAGAGAACAAGCGCGATCGCACCATCCGCGCTCCATGGAGGAATGACAATTGTCCGAACTACCCGCTGTACCGCTAACGCTTGAAGGTTCGTGTGTCCTGCACCAGATGTTTCACTTCGATTGGGACGCATGGAAGGACGTCAGTTCCGAGCAACGTCACCGCATCGAGACCGACGCGGTTGAGCTCTTTGCACGATGGGAGGAGGGCCCAAAACAGGAGCATCCGAATCAGTCCGCTGTCTTTTCCCTGCTTGGACACAAGGGCGATCTGATGCTGATTCATTTTCGCGATTCGTTTGCAGACCTGAATCGCGTCGAGTTGGAACTGGCGCAGACCGGCTTGCATGCCTATCTGCGTCCGTCGCACTCCTATTTATCGATCGTTGAGCTTGGTCTGTATGAGTCTTCGGCCAAGACGTATAGCGCGCTGGCTGAAAAGGGATTGCAGATTGGTACGCCAGAGTGGGATGCGGGCATCCGGGAGGTGGTGGAGCGGCAGTCGAAGGCCATGACACAGCGGTTGTATCCTGCGATTCCACCCGCGCAGTATCTCGGCTTTTATCCTATGGATCGCAAGCGCGGAGAGACCGTGAACTGGTATACCGAGCCCATGGCCGATCGCCAGAGCATGATGCACGAACATGGGCTCATTGGCCGTCGTTACGCCGATTCAGTACGCCAGATCATCACCGGTTCCATTGGCTTCGACGATTGGGAATGGGGTGTCGATCTCTTTGCGAAAGATCCCCTGGTCTTCAAGAAGTTGATCTATGAGATGCGCTTTGACAAGGTCAGTGCGGTCTACGCTCAGTTTGGGCAGTTCTTTGTTGGAGTGCGCGTGCCCGCGGCAAACCTGAAGGAATGGCTGGCGGGCCGGTTGAACTAAGAGGCCCGCGCCACGGTGCGGGCCGGCCTGCCCAGTAAAGGGCGAGCCACATGCGCGCTACTTGTTCAGGTTTTTTTCGTCGATACTCCCACAGACTCGTCCTCCTGAGCGAAGCGCCTCGTGGATTTATAACGTGACACGGTGCTTGTGGCGCGGTCAAACGAGCCTCCATCTAAAGTCCGTTCAGCCAGAGTAGCCTGGTTCGGCGGCCGATCAGGCACGCCGCGCAACAGGTAAGTAACTGAGCGACGCGTTACTCTCTCAAACGCTCATGAGTTACCATGCTGCGCCAGCCGCTGGTCCGTTTGGCTATCTCTTATCCATCCCGCACTTAAGTTGCGCTGCATGGCCGGTAAGAAGCGCTTGACTTTGCACCCCCGGCAACGCACAATGTCTGACGTCCTGGTGACAACAAGAAATCCGCATCCGGAGCAGCCAGGATGCGGCATAAACTCCCGATCGCGGTGCGAAAGATGCTATTGCGAGGTTCACGGGCCGCGTCTCTCATCGTCACTGCCCTTGGCGCCGCAGCGCTGCTGGCCTTTCCACGGATCGGCGTCTCAGCGGCCGAAACCAATCCTGACAGTGAGCCGTTCCCGATCAGCGTCGACGCCAAGCCATCCACCACGCTGGTGGGGAGCGCGATCCAGCTGAGTGGCAGCACGCTCGCGCTTCTGAATAATGACGTGGTGGTGACCATCACTGCGCCGAAGTCCACACCACCGCAGTCAACCAAGCTGCCCGCCGTGCGCAGCGCCGACGGATCTTTCAGGGTTCGCTACGTACCCCAGGTAGCAGGCGCCTACACCGTCGATGCTCTGGCGCCGGATGGCAGAGGCCATGCCTCCGCGTCGTTCACAGTCGAGAATCCGAATCAGCTAAGCCCGGCGACAGCCCAGGCGTTCGCTGATCTCGCGCAGGACGCGGGCGATATTGTCCAAACCGCCAGAAAAAAACTTGACAACATTCCTCCCTCGCCCGCCCGCGACCAAGCTCAGCAGAAGCTCGATGCTGTGACTCAGAGCATGGGCCCATTCATAGAAGTCACTAAGCAGTTGTCAGCCAATCTCGGGGACATGATCCGCGACACCGCCAATCTGCCCCCAAATGCGCAGCCGGCGAGCAACGCCACGGGTGCCGGCGGGAACGGCGCCGGCGACGCGCAGGGGACGCTCTCCAAGCTGGCGGCGGATCGGCAGGCTCTGTTAGAGGAGCTAGGCCAAGCCACCCAGATCCACCAGCGCTCGCAGGAGGAGATCAAGAAACTGAAAATGGAGCAGATCACCTGCGACAACCTGGAAGTGGTGACGGAAGGCATCAAATGGGTGGGTGTGATGTTCAATTTCGCGGCCGACGCGGCCGGTATCGCAAAGAACTTCGTGCTCGATTTTGCGGCAGCGTTCGCAGGTGATCAGGTCAAGAGCCGCACGGGAAGCGCGTTGGGCGGCTTCCTCACCGGAGAAGGTTTAAAGAACTATGACACGCTGAAGCGCGTAGGGCCGAAGAACGCAAAGGAGTGGCAAATCGATGGCGCCAACCTCACCAGCTCCGTGAACGACCTCGTCGGTTTCCTGGTGGATCGCGTCATGGACCAGTACTGCGAGCAGTTCACCGGTCCCGTCACGGCACATATGCATGCGACATTCATGGACAAAGGCATCAAGTGGTGGGAGTACAGTTTTGATGTGCGGGGCCAGCTCACACTGCACTATCCGAAAGGTGCGAGCGGCGGCAGCGTTCCGCTCAAAGGACGCATTGAGGGCTTCGCCACCAACTACAAGCTCTGGGAGAACGCGCTCACGGTAAAGTTCCCCGGGCTGATGACGAGCACCGTGCAGCAACGCGTTCGCATCTTGCCCGAGGCGCCGAGCGACATGACGACGGCTGGATTCAAGAAACTTTCCAGTGTAGAGGGTTCGGTGCTGGGCACCCTGATAACCCCGAGCTCCTTCTTCTTCGAGATTCACGGCACCGCCACCCAGGATCAGCTCAACATCCAGATTGGTCCCCCGAGTACCGATACCAATGCCAAGGCCCGCGTCATCGTCCTGTACGCTGCGGTGCTTTCGCTGTCTATGGGGATCGAGATCTACTCGCTACCCTACAAACCCGTCCATTTTATTTTCGAGCGTGCGAACGGCACCTATCCCATTCCTTTAACGACCACAGACAAGGTGATCCGTGGCAAACAGCACTTCGAGAATAAGTTAGGCAATTCCGAAGCGATGGGCGAATACAGCGTCGACATTGAGGCATGTAACCCGGATTGCTGAAAGGAAGACGAATGCGCTTTTTTCTGATGTCGAGCTGTTTGCTTCTGCTTGCGCTGCGGCCGTCCGCGCTGATCGCCGAAGAAACACCCGCGGCCATCCTCGAGCACACGCGCTCGGTATACGCGGCGCTGACCAGTTACTCGGATACTGGCACCCTGCTCAATGAATACGGCCCGAACAGCCACGACGAGTATAGCTTTGCCACGTACTTTACCCGTGCACCGCGCCACTTCCTGTTCGACTACCGCAAGCCGAGCGACCGGATCGTCATCTGGGGAGATCCGGATGCCTTTCATGTCTGGTGGAAGGCCACCGGGCAAGTCAGCGAATACCCCAATCCCAAGAACACAGGCGCTCTCACGCTCAACGAGTATCCGACCAGCGGGGCGATCACCAAAATCCCTCCCCTGCTGTACTCCAAGGCGGGTTTGGCCGGCGCGATTCCGAACTTTGAGCCGCAACACCTGGCAGGAACGGAGGATGTGGCGGGGAACAAATGCTACCGGCTGGAGGGAACCACCAGCGACGCCTACGCCCAAACAGGGAAAAAGGTGGATACGCGCAATGTCACCGTGTGGATTGACTCCACCAGCTACCTCATACGAAAGATTTTGGAGGATAGGCCCGCGCTGCCGGGCACGCTGAACCGAATTACCACGACCTTCACTCCCCAGGCGAATCCCAGAATTAGCGATGATTCTTTCCAGTTCGCACCACCGAAGTGAGCTATCTATGAAGACACTCAGGAACGGCGCGACAAGGGCCGCGTTGGCCATGACGGTGGTATGGGCGCTGATGCACGTAAGTGAAGCCGGGGCCGCTGACAGTATTCCGCTTTGCACGGGACTGACAATCGTGACGGCGGTCAGCCAGCCGTCGGGTGATTACGAGTCGATCAAGACCATCCAGACAATTTCGGATACAGAGGTACGCCTCAGGTATTCCGCCGAGATGAAAAACGGTGACATCTTCTCGACGGGGCCGGAGCTCAAGACCGTGAATTTCGGCCGCACGATGCTGGTCAAGGATCTGCAATCGGCGACAGACTACCAACAGGTGTACCTGGACAAGTCGGTTGAAAAGATCCCCGGAACCACTGCCATAGGTACTTCGACTGCCGTGTTGCAGAATCTCAAGTCCAAAGGCCAGAGCAAGTTTGGATTCTCGGTCGCATACCCTGACCTGGTCCTTACCACCGATCCGCGCAAGATCCCAAACTACTACAGCTATCTGCAACGTGGAGTGCTCCATCGCGCCGCGGGACCTGCGACAGTCTCGGTCATTGTGAACGACGTGCCGATGGATCTACCCGTCGTGCACGCTCAGGGAACACTGGTTGGCGACAAGGTTGATTTCCAGTTCCTGGACGACCCAGCCAATCCGCTTACGCTCGCGTTTGGCCTCGGCGTCGGCGCCATCAAACCGCTCACCCCGGAGGAGATCCAGTTTTGTGCCAACAGCAAAAAGCACGGCATTGAGCCGCCAGCCGCCCTGCATTGCGACAGGCCGAACGGCGGAGACCGCGACACATTACGCGTGGTGAAGATTGCATATCGCTGCCAGGCGCCATCCCCCGGTGGTGCAGGCGGCGGCAAAGGCACCGGGCAAATGCCTGGCGGACTCGGCACGGGCAGCGGCAGTGGTCTTGAGAAGGCGCTGGCAAACCGGCAGAAGGTAGATGTCTACAGTATCTACTTCTCGTTCAACAGCGATGCCTTGCGGGATGAGTCCACGCCTACGCTCAAGGAAATTGCGGAGATACTGACCCGCCACCCCGACTGGCGGTTGGACGTGAACGGCCACACGGACGGCATTGGGACGGATCAGTACAATCTTGATCTGTCGAAAAGACGAGCGGCTGCGGTGGTGAAGGCACTGGTTACGAGCTATCACATCGATGCCGGCCGGCTAAAGTCCGCCGGCTTCGGCAAGTCGCAACCGAAGGACACCAATGACACCCTGGAAGGCCGCGCGCGCAACCGGCGCGTGGAGCTGATGCGCTTCTAACGCCAGTTCTTCTGCCGCTGAAAACCCCCTCTTTGGGGGGTATCATGACAGCAAATGGGCCAGATTTGGACTCCCGAACAGATTTCCGTCGCCGATCAAGGAACGATCAAGCCGACGCTTCTGATGCGCTTGGCAGTCCGCTGCTCCTTTGTCCTGCTCTTGTGTGCCACCAGCTTGGGGATGGCCCAAGACGGAGCGGGCCATCTCGACAATCGGCAGGTCAATCTTGCAGTGGTGCGGCAGGCGCGTGTGGAGTCTCGCACCATCACCGTGCCTGTCGTCGACGCCCAGGGTATCCGTTTCACGCGACTCTCCACCGACGAGGGGTTATCGCAAACGAAGGTATCCCAGATTGTGCAGGACGATCAGGGCTTTATGTGGTTTGGTTCCCAGTATGGGCTGAACCGGTACGATGGCTACAAGTTCAAAGTGTTTAAGCACGAGCCTGGTGTAGCTAACAGTCTGAGTGGAGTCTACATTTATTCGCTGTTCAAAGACCGCTCGGGAACACTTTGGGTCGGATGCGATGAGTCCCTCGATCGATTCGATCCGGTCACGGAGACATTTACTCACTACCGCATCGATACCGAGGGTGCGCAAGGCGAAACCGTTCCCGTCACGCACATCAGCCAGGATCACATGGGTATGATGTGGCTGGCAACCAGCAGATGCCTGTACAAATTCGATCCATCGACCGGACGGACTATCCGCTATCGTCACGATCCGAACAATCCCTTCAGCCTGAGCAGCGACGAGATCAAAGCAACCGGCGAAGACAGGACGGGGACGTTCTGGGTCGGCACCAGCGAAGGGCTTGATGCGTTCGATCGTGATACAGAGGTGGAGGGCGGTGCCTTTTATTAGGGGCCGTTCGATCGGATGGACAGAAGGAAACTGCAGGTCCCTCTACTACAGCTGCGCTCCGGCAGAATCTCTGCTGAGTTTTTTAACCAATGATCCCCTTCTCCGCGCTACACTGCTCAGCACTCACCCCTTGGACATTTCTTATGAAGTGCAGCTCTGTTGTTATGTTTTTCTGCCTCACCGCCTGTTCCGTAGCGATCGCGCAGACCAAGCGGGCGCTCCTCATCGGTATTGACACCTATGAGCCACCAGGCACTCGAGTAAAAATTCCTGCGGGAACACCCGCGGAAGGCCGCTTTGCCGCCGGTATAACTTTCGCTAATCTGCAAGGCCCTACCCATGACGTCGATGCCATGCGCGACCTGCTCACCAGCGTCAAGTTTGGTTTTCCGAATGAGCATATTCACATCTTGCGCGATTCGGCTGCGACCCATGACGCGATCCTTGCCGCGATGCACAAGTACCTGGTCCAGGAACCGGAGCGCGGCGATACAGTCGTCCTGTACATTTCGTCCCACGGTTCCCTGCGCGTAAATACGCTATCCGATGGGCAGGCCTATGATCTTCAAGGTAAGCCGACGCCGCTGGATAATACAATCGTTCCCGCGGATGCATATCTCGGCGCCGAAGACGTGCTGAATCGAGACCTTCGGCGCATCTTTGTAGAGGCTGCCGACAAAGGAGTCCATCTCACTGCGATCATCGATGCCTGCCATTCGGGCGGCCAGGCGCGCGGCGCAAATGATCCAAATCGTGTCGCGCGAAGCCTGGGCTACGATCCACGAGATCTTCGGTTGGCTCCCGACAAGAATCCTGACGGCTCTCCAGTAACCGCACCAGAGGACCGCAAGGACAACCCAGTGCTAGTCTTCTCCGCGGCGCAAAAGGACCAGTCGGCAATTGAGCTGCAAAATGCTTCCCCGCCGCATGGCGTATTTACGAATGCCCTGGTAGAGACACTGGAAGCTTTGCCGGCCAATGTTCCGGCCGGCGATGTCTTCAAGCGCGTGCTCGTCGACCTGGAGACGTCAGGAGAAAACCAGCAGCCCGCACTCGACAGCACTCCTGAGCGCAAGCGGCAACCACTTTTTGGTGGTGACGCGTCAAAGGGTCCGGTGCGTGCTTCCGTGGTTAGCGTCGAAGGCAAGACCGCAGTGCTCGACATTGGCCCAGTTGCCGACATAGGAACTAACAGCGAATTCACCGAGATGACCGGTGAGAACGGGGTTAAAGCCGTTCTCAGAGTGACTGAGGCGGTAAGCGTAGCGCGCTCGAACGCCCTGGTAGTCTCCCCAGATAATGCTCTTGTTCGCCCTAAAGACATCGTCGAGCTGACAAAATGGGTTCCAGCCCCTCGACCGGAACTGCTCTTCTACGCTGGGCCGGCCAATCTCACCATCGAGCAGATTCAGAATGCTCTAGCTGCTTTGCGGAGTACAAAGATCCAGCTCGTAGCTGACCCGTCCTCTGATAAGTGGACCCACATGATCGCCTGGGACGGCGCCGACTGGACTTTGCAGGCTCGCACGGCGGACCAACCGGACCGGAAATTAGGACCGACACTAACTGCAGCGAACCTTTCCCGGCGCCTGGCAAAAGAAAGCATCATCTGGTTCGATGCACCTCTTCCAAGTGACATCGCTTCGGGTCTGCTGCACGATAAAACCATCTCCGCTAAACTCGTCTCCGACCGCACGCGGGCAATGTATATAGCAACGGGAACCGCGATCCCTACCGGGCTGGCGTACGCCTGGTACAAGCGCGGCGATTACGATGCGGGCGTACAAACGCCTTCCGGCTTGGGTGCGGGGTGCTCCCCGGCCTCCCCTATGCCGCTCCGTACCGAATGGGTGAAGGTTGAGTCCGATACCACTACGCTATCGGCGGGGCTTACGACTTCCGCTTTACTGCTGGCACGGTTGAATGGATGGCTTCACCTTGAGTCGACCGTCACCGGCGCGCAGAGCTTTCCCTACACACTGGGGTTGAAACGGATCGCAGATAGCCAGTTTGCAGCGGATGGCGGCAAGACCTACCAGGACGAACGCTATTCCTTTACGCTGAACGGATCCGCTGACACCATCGACGTCGAGCCACGTTGGGTTTACGTCCTCGGCATCGACTGCCAGGGGAAGGGAAAACTGCTGTGGCCGCGCGGGCCCGGGGGGCGCTTTCCGACCGCCAACGGTAGACTCGCCTCGATTCCCCTTCCGGGTGCGACGGTAAGGATCACCCCACCCTATGGAACCGATACTTATGTTTTGCTTACCACGACTACTCCCCTGCCAGAGCCCGAGGTTCTAAGCTTCGATGCAGCTACGAGGGGTGGTAATCCAAGTCCATTGCAAAGTCTCCTGCAGCAAACCAACGCGGGCACGCGAGGCAATTCGGAGGAAGCGCCGACTGATTGGGGTGTACAGCTATTACAGCTGCACAGTCAGCCGAAGACGGCCCCATGAACCTGCCTGTGGTTAGCGCTTACCGTGAGGATCATACTGGAAGCACTGCTCGATCGGCACACCAAGCACGCTTGCCACTTTGAACGCAGTCTCAAGGGAAGGCGAATACTTGTCCTGCTCAATCGCGATGATGGTCTGGCGTGTGACCCCGATTCGATCGGCCAGTTCCTGTTGCGTCATCTCCTTCATGGCCCGGAGTTCTCGAATCTGATTGCGTATAGCGGCCATCAGAGTGCTCTCCGGTAAGCCACAATCTGCGCAGCGGTCTTGGTGATATCTGCGATCACCAACATGCCAAAGAAGACGTTCAGGAAATGAAGCCCTACCATCCTGCTGTCCAACTGAAGATGGCCGACCGTCGCGTGAAACCACAACATGCCCAGCCCGATGACCATGAGTGACGCGAGGGTTAGATAACCTGCGCGATAACCTCGTAACTCAATCAAACGATCTCGCTCATCTGTGATACGGTTACGCGTCAAGGCGGCAATGATCGACTGCAGGATCACCTGCAACACGATAATCGCGACAATCATGCCTGCGACCTTGTTGACGGAGTTTTGCTGGTGCAGGAAGAAGTAGGGACCGTACACCAAGAGCTCAGCCACCAGCGAGGCGTAAAGAGACTTCTCCCGGTATGAAAGGTTTGTCACCATCGCGAAGGCACTCCTTCTTGTAAAAAATGTTTAACATGCAAAAGATAGCGCCGCTCACCGACATATGTCAAATATTTTTAACATATAGGCTATCGGTTACCTTCACCGCGCACGGACCCTGGGCTTGACATTCATAAACGGCGATTCAATAATTCGCCCAGTCTTTTGCGAGGTGCTGCCATGGCCGGGATTTCCATTTATCAACCCCCAGACTTGCGCGATTGCGTGGTGCTCGTGGCCGGCGCTACGCGAGGAGTGGGACGCGGCATCGCTCTGGCGTTTGGCGAAGCCGGCGCGACGGTGTACTGCACCGGGCGCAGCTCGCGCGCGGCGTTGGCTTCCGGCGCCAAGCCCCTGTCTGGTGAGCAGCGGAGCAAAGCCTTGCCGGGCGAATATTACGCCGGCCGGCCGGAAACAATTGAGGAAACTGCCGAGCTGGTGACCGCACGCGGTGGCAAAGGCATTGCCGTCGTCGTCGACCACCTGGACGTCAGTCAGGTCGAGAAACTGGTGGCCGAAATCCAGGCCGAACAAGGAAAGCTGCACGTGCTGGTAAACGACATTGCAGAAGGCGCGGAGCACGAATTTGGCAAGACCTTCTGGCAAGCCGGTCTGGAGCGCGGGTTCGCAATGTTCCGCAATGCGATTCATACGCACATCATCACCAGTCAATGCGCTGCGCCGCTGTTGATCGAAACGGCTAAGAACTTGGGCCGAACCGGATTGATCGTGGAAATCGGCGACGGCGACAGCTATACCTACCGGGGGAATTTGTTCTTCGATCTGATCAAGACCACGGTGATCCGGCTGGCCTTTGCCATGGCGTACGAGCTGCGCAAGAAGAATGTCGCGGCCGTCGCCCTCACACCCGGTTTTCTGCGCTCAGAGGTGATGTTGGAGCGTTTCGGCGTGAGCGAAGCGAACTGGCAAGACGCAGTGAAGAGTGAGCCGGATTACATCTCTTCCGAAACACCACTCTACGCCGGGCGGGCAACCGTAGCCCTGGTTACCGACCCTGGTCTCATGAAGAAGTCCGGCCGCGTCTTCAGCACCTGGGGGCTATCCGATGAGTATGCATTTTGCGACGCCGACGGCCGCAGGCCACACTGGGGCCGGCACTTTGTGGACAAATACGGCGATCATATGAATCCATGCGACGAGGGTTTCTATAAGTATTGGTTCGGAGGCGCGGTCGAAGCGCTCTTCCCCGATTGGCCATCCTGAAGGCTCATCCATCGATCTAAAGCATGCGCGTCACCATCGAGCCGCTCGTCGGATACGCAAACAAAGTATGCTTCAAATCCGTCGCATGCATTCCGGAACGAATGGCAACGGCGAATAGATTGATGACTTCGGCGGCCCCGCTTCCCAAAATATGGGCGCCCAAAATCCGGTCCGTGCCTTCTTCCACGAGGACCTTATACCCGGAATAGGTTTCCGCAATGCGCCGGGACCAAGGCAGGTTTGAGGTCCTCTCCATCTTGACTCTGAACTTAAGGTTTTGCTCCTGAGCGGCGCGTTCACTTAGACCGACCGCAACCAACGGTGGGATGGTAAACACCACCGACGGAATGCCGAGGTAGTTTGCTGTCTGATGGTTTCCTTTCAGGAGATTTGCGGCCACCAACCGGCCTTCATAGCTGGCCACGGGAGAGAGGGGCGGGCCTCCACTGGCCGCGGCATCTCCGGCCGCATACACTGCGGGGTTGGACACGCTTTGCAGGAATTCGTTGACTCGTACTCCTCGCTTATCCCATGCGATGCCCGCGATATCCAGGTTCAGGTCATCGATTTCCGGTACGCGGCCTGCCGCATGCACAACCATGTCCGCCTGATAACTGATCGTCTCCCCACTGTGGGATGCCCGAACGATTAATTCCGCGGAGCTCTTTTCGATTCCTATCGCTTCAGTCCCAAGGTGAAGGTCAATGCCAAGCTCGAGAGTCCGCTCAACTAACTGATCAACCAGGTCTGAGTCAAAAAGGGCGAGAGGACGTGGCCCGCGATGTAACACAGTCACCTGGGATCCGGCGAGGGCCGCCAGGTGCGCAAACTCAAACGCGATATACCCTCCTCCGATGAAGAGAATCCTTCGCGGCAACTCGGTCAGGTCCAGGAACTGGTCGCTGGTCGTGAGGTATTCGGCACCGGGAATCTCCAATTTGGCTGGCGTCTGGCCGGCCGCAATAACGACCTGTCGTCCTTCCAGTTTCTCCTCCCCTACTTCTATGGCCGTTGGACCGACGAAGCGTGCCCGGCCATGAAACCCCGCGATACCAGCGTTCGCGAACTCGTCTTCGCGTCGTTGTGGAACGGGCTCGGTGAATGAGCGCTTGAAACGCATCAACTCGGACCAATCCATCTGAAGCTTCTCGGCCTTAATTCCCTTCCCCTGCATTCGCCGGCCCCAGTCGAGGACTTCTGCGGCTCCCACGAGCACTTTCTTTGGGTCGCATCCGCGCAGGGAGCAGGTACCCCCGAACGGTCTAGAATCCACGATGGCAACTTGCCATCCTGCTTCGCGACAGCGCAACGCCACCATCGAGGCGGCTGATCCTGTTCCGATCACGATCACATCAAATTTCTTAATCATCCGCATCTGACGAGAGGCCATCTCAACATTATTACTGGCCTCGCGAGGGACTGCTCTAGCGGATAGTGGGCACGGTTCCGGCCAGATTGCTTTTCACTTCGCTGATTACATCGCTGACAGCCTGAGAGACTGCTTCCGGCTTTTGCTGCTGCATGAGGTGACCTGATCCCGTTATAGGCCGAAGTTCTCCATATTTCGACCGGCGGGAAAGATCCACCTGAAAGCCATGCCATGCACGGTTGATCTGCTCACACTGCGCCTGGGTTAGACCGGGGAAGGCGCTACACGGAGGAAGTTCTGTTCGTTCAAGGACGATCATCGGGACATCATCGTGCCACGCCAACTGCTGCTTTGGCGGAAGAAGACCGTTCTCCTTAAGATATTGCGGATTACTCCAGGCAGGATCAAAGCTGGTGGATATGGCTGCATCGCGCCATTCCATTTCTTCATGGGCTGAATCCACGAAGACAAAGCCTGCGACCTCCGCTGGATATTGTTCCTCATACCGGCGGATAAGCACCCCTCCCAACGAATTGCCCACGAGGATGAAGGGGCCGGGTATCTGTGCAGAATGGAAGAGATCGTGCATATTTTCGACCACCTCACTGACCGGGTGTGATCCTGTAACGTGATCGCTCTCGCCCGCACCCAGCGGGTCATAGCTACAAACTCTGGCGAACTCTGATACCGGCGACTGAACCAGGGCCCAGCCGTGGTAGCTACCAGTCCCGCGCCCGGTTGCCAGGATGACCGTAGGTCCTGCGTGGGACTCGCCCGTGCATTCAAGGAACATCCTGTATCCGTGAGAAATCGGGACCAATTTACCCCGAGGGGCATTGTTGCTCAAGACTGATTGCAATGCTTCGGTCAGCGGCTGGCCATCGATGACGACCAGCGCCCACGCCATTAAGGTAGCCAGGGCGATCAGTATGAGATGGCCCAGGTATGCCGGTCCCACCAGGGGCATGATGCCACGCGCAGTTGATTCACCAAGATTGGCTATCGTCATCCGTCCGCCCTTGGACAAGGGCGTTCTTCTTGATTTATCCGCTTTCATGGTCGTATTCCGACTATATCGGATTTCGACTATGAGATCAAACCGGTCTCAACGACAAAAAAAAGCGCGTCGAACGGCGACGGAAGTTCCGCGCTGCTCATCCTACGGAACCAAACTGCAGGCCCGTTCGTACATATGGTTGGTGTCGCAGGCCAATCCGAGGGATCGCGGGATGCAGACTCTGCTTCAGAACATCCGCTTCAGTTTGCGCTTGCTGGGAAGAAATCCCGGCCTGACCATCACGATCTTGCTGACCGTGGCGCTGGGAATCGGCGCCAACACCGCCATCTTCACGGTGGATTACGCAACCCTGCTGGCTCCCCTGCCCTTTCCCCAGCCCAATCAGCTGGTGATGGTATGGTCCAGCATTCAGGGAAACCGCAACGGCGTCGCCGCCGGCGACTTTTCCGACTGGAAGCAGCAGAACACTGTCTTCTCCGACCTCAACGCCTGGAGCGGGACCAGCTTCAATATCGCTACCAAAGATCAGCCGCAATTTCTCCAGGCGAGCGTCACCACCCCAGGCATGCTGCAGATGGAAGGGGAGCCGCTGTTCCTCGGCCGCTACTTCCTGCCCGAAGAAGGTGTGGCGGGCCATGAACACGTGGTGATTCTGACCCACAAGCTGTGGCTGAAACTAGGGGCAGATCGAAAGATCATTGGCACCACCCTGCGTCTGGACGGCGAACCCTACACCGTAGTCGGAGTGCAGACCCCGGGCGATCAGGATCGCGGGCAGAACCAGCTCACGGTTCCGCTGGTCTTCAAGCCGGAACAGCTCAACCACGACTTTCACTGGCTGCTGGTGATGGGCCGGATGAAGCCGGGTGTCACCCTGCAGCAGGCGCAGCAGAATATGACGATGGTGACGGCTCACATCGCGCAGGTGTATCCCAAGAGTGACAAAGGCTGGGGCGCCAAGATCGAACCTCTCAAGAATGATTTTCTACCCCCGGAGCGCATCCAGATGCTGTGGCTCCTGCTCGGCGCAGTCGGCTTTGTGCTGCTCATCGCCTGCGTCAATGTGGCCAATCTGCTGCTGGCGCGCGGCATGGTCCGGCAAAAGGAGCTGGCGGTACGCAGTGCTCTGGGCGCGGCGCGCGCCACCATCTTTGCCCAATTGCTGACCGAATGCCTGCTGCTGGCACTTGCCGGCGGCGTTCTAGGCGTGGGCTTGGGGTACGCCATGCTGCAGGGACTGATCGCCGTGATGCCGCGCGGCACGCTTCCCAATGAGGCGAATCTGCAACTCAACATTCCCATTCTCCTCTTCGCGCTGGCCGCGACCACCCTGGCCGGGCTGCTGGCAGGCTGCGCCCCGGCATGGTATGCCTCCCGGGTCGATCCCGGCGAAACCCTCAAGGAGGGCGGCCGCACTGGGACGAGTGTGGGAAAGCATCGGCTGCGCCGGATTCTCGTCACCGCGGAGTTTGGACTTGCGCTGGCCTTGCTGGCCGGCGCCGGCTTGGCAATTCACAGCTTCTGGAATCTCACCAAAGTCGATCTCGGTATCCGCACAGACCACGTGCTGGCTTTCTCTCTGCCGGTGCCCGACTCGCGATCGAAAGATCCGGTTCAGATCACTGCGTACTACCGGGATATCCTCGCCCACATCAACGGGGTTCCCGGGGTTTCCCACGCCGCGGTGATGACCGGGTATCCCCTCTATGGCGGCGGTTTCGGCATGCCGTTCACGATGGCCGGCGGGCCGGCCTACTCGGATCCATCGCAGCGCCCGTTGTCCGGCTTTGGCATGGTGACCCCGGATTACTTCTCCGCCTTAGGCATGCACATTGTGAAAGGACGGCCGTTCAGCGAACAGGACACCGCCGGCACCATAAAGGTCGCCATGGTGAACGAGTCGTTCGCCAAGAAATATCTGCAGGGGAAAGATCCGCTGCGCCAGCGCGTGGTGGTGGAGGAACTCATTCCCGGCGTGCAAAAACTCGGGCCTCCGGTGGAGTGGCAGATTGTCGGCGTGTATCACGACGTCCATGTCGCCGACCAGCACGACCATCTGGAGCAGATGCTGGTTCCCTTCTGGCAGATCCCGTGGCCGCAGGCGACCTTTGCCGTCCGCACGGCGCAGGATCCGGCTTCCATGCAGGCCAGCATTGCGGCGGCGGTGCATGCGGTCGATGCGCAGATTGCGCTGGCCGAACCGAAAACTCTGGATCAGGTACGAGAAGAATCACTGGCCGACGAGCGGTTCACACTGATCCTATTCGCCAGCTTCGCCGTGGTGGCATTGTTTCTGGCCACGTTGGGGATCTATGGCGTGGTGGCGTTTTCCGTAGCCCAGCGTTCCCATGAGATCGCGTTGCGCATGGCGCTGGGCGCCACACGCAACCGGGTCGTAGCGCTCATGGTGGGAGAAGCCGCGGTGCTCGCCGCCATCGGGATGTGCGTGGGCTTGGTGGGCGCCTATTTCGTGGGGCGGGCAATGCAAAGCATGCTGTTTGGCGTGCATGCGCTGGATCTCTCCGCCTTCGCCTCCGTAGGGCTGATCCTGCTGGCCGCGGCTTTGCTGGCGTGTTATCTTCCCGCGCGAAGAGTGGCGTCGATCGAGCCCATGCAAGTGCTTCGTACGGAATAACTGCAGCCTGTTCTCGCGCTTTCTTTGCCCTTGCTGGGCTGGACAAGACATCGTCCTGATAAGCGTCTCAATTGTTACGTTAGTTGTTTTGAGACCCCGGTAAGCCGGTATCGACGATCAACCATATCGACCTGAGAGCCGATGAGCCCGCCAAAAACTTGCGTTGACTTTCGCGCGACCAATTCTTAAAGTCTAATCACCACCCAGCAGGCCAGTCATGCAAAAACCACCGTAGCCAAATTAGTTAAAAAGGGGTTGACTATGAAACGCAGCATGGTTCACACCAAATGTCGCACATCAGTAGAAGCTTCAGCCGCTACAAAAACCCATAAAATATTAGCTCTAGTAGTTTTCTGTGTCCTCGCACTCATAATCCCTCCCGCCATGCACGGCCAGGCCACCGGAAGTTTCTCCGGCAATGTTCTCGATAAATCTGGATCAGGTATACCAGGAGCGGCGGTCATCGCTACCTCTCAGGGAACAGGCCTGACGCGAGACACCAAGACGGATGCTGCCGGACACTATCTGCTCCCTTTGCTGCCGGTAGGGACCTACACCGTGCATGTGGATGCGACGGGCTTTCAAAGCGTTGAATCCAAGGATCTGACTCTCCGGACGGATGAGGCCCGCGAACTCGACTTTCCTCTCCTGCCCGCCACGGTAGTCACCACGGTCGCGGTTTCCGGCGGTGATGCCGTGGCCGTCGAGTCCGCCAATCCCTCTCTTGGCCAGGTCATCACCTCCCAGGAGGTTTCCCAGCTGCCGCTGAATGGCCGGGATTTCGTTCAACTGGCAACGCTCACCTCCGGCGCCACCGCGGAGACCAACCCCAACAGCTTTTTCACCTCCGCCGCCAGCAGTGAGGTGGCCGCACGCGGGCCCTTCTCCCTATCGGTGGGTGGCTCTCGCCCCAACGCCACAGACTGGCTGCTGGATGGCGTCGACAATAACGAATTGACTGCAGGCGGTCTCGCCATTTTCTCCTCCATCGATAGCATTCAGGAATTCAAGGTCCTGACCTACACCTATTCGGCCGAATACGGCACGCGGGCTGGACCCACCGTGCTGGTCACTACCAAATCCGGGTCCAACGACTTTCACGGAACCCTCTACGAATTTCTGCGCAACACCTCTCTCGATGCCGACAGCTACTTCGCCACCTCGAGGCAAAAGTTCAACCTGAACGATTTTGGCGGCGCCATCGGAGGTCCCATCCGGAAGAACAAGACCTTTTTCTTCATCGATGGCGAACAAAAATATCAGCTCCAAGATATTCCCTTTACCGGCCTGGTGCCTTCGCTGGCCATGCGCACGGGCGATTTCTCCAGCGACCCTTTTGGCAATCCCAATTCTGGTCTCGTCATCGTGAACCCCAACATGGTTGGGGCGGCCACGACCGCGAACCCGAACGCTATCTACTTTCAGTGCAATGCCGCAGGGGTGCCTCTCCCTGCAAATCCCGATGGAAGCCAGGCCCCGGGCACTCCCTGTAATAAGATTCCATCCAACCTGATCAACCCCATTGGCCAAGCGATGATTAACTTGTACCCAACTCCCAACGCCAACAATGCCAGTGCGGGTATCAACTACACCAGTCAACCCGTGCGCCAGCTAGACGACACCAGATTCGATACGCGGCTGGACCAGACGTTTTCCGAAAGGGATAACGCCTTTGGCCGTTTCAGTTACGAGCAAGCGTTCTCCTTTGTGCCCGGCGGCTCACCAGGATTTGCCGAAGCCAACGCCTTCGGCAGCAACCAGCGCATCAGAAACCACGCGCGCAACCTGGCCCTGGGCGAGACCCATGTGTTCAACGCCAACATGGTCAACCAGGCCTCCTTCGGTTATAACCGCATCTTCGACTACATCACGTCGCAAGGCACGGGGAGCTGCATCTCCTCAACGATTGGGGGCGGCATTCCCAATGCCAACCTGGGATGTGCTCCCGGAAGCACAACCTGTACCAACTTTTACAGCTGCGGCCTGGTTTCGACCGAGTTCCAGGGCGGCTATTGGGCCCTGGGCGATCGCGGCTACTCTCCGTTCCAGGGTGGAACCAACATCTTCTCTTTCCGCGACTCGCTCGATTACATCCACAATAAGCACGACTTCAGGTTCGGGATCGACTATCGCGCGAATCAAATGAACATAGGCACTGAGGCTTTCCAGGATGGCTTCTGGATCGTCGGCATCGCCGGTAACTTTACCGGCAACAGCGCCCTCAATCTAGCGGGCAACTCCGAGGCCGATTTCCTGCAAGGGATCACGGGGCTGGCCGTTCACGACCAGGCGTATTTCGGCGCGGTCACCGGGCGCCGCTGGAAGGTCTATCGTCCTTACGCCGAAGATAATTGGAGGGCCACACCGACCATAACCCTCAATATCGGCTTGGCCTATGACATGACGACGCCCATCTCCGAAGCACATGGACGCCAGGCTGACTACCTTCCCCTAACTGGCCAGCTTCTGGTTTCCAACCAAAATGGTGTCGGTAACTCGGGGGGCATCAAGATGGATTGGACAGGCCTCGAACCCCGCGTCGGTGGCACCTGGAAGGTGATGGGCAGCGATAAGACCGTGCTGCGCGCCGGTTATGCCATCTTCCACGACTCCTCGTGGAGCCAGGGGGCCCAGGGTCTGTGGCAGAACCCGCCCTTCCTGGGTGAATCGGACAGCTTCAACCCCGGTGGCTGCGCCTTTGCCACCTCATACTGCGCTACCGTCCTGGGACAAACGCCCGCCGAACCAAACGCTAATATCTCCAACGGGTTTCAGGCCCTTCCCACGCCGCAAAACGCCGCGACCTTTCCGGGAAGCTTCGTTTACATGCCCACCAATATCAAGCATGGCATGGTGCAGCAATGGAACGTGAACGTCGAGCACCAGCTGCCCGGCAACCTGATACTGACTGCCGGCTATGCCGGTTCGCATGGCTCGCACATCCTGGTGACCGGCAATAATCTAACCACTGGAAGTCCGAGTGCGTGCGGCACAGTGCAAAACTACACGCTCGGTTGCAACTTCAATGGCTCGGCTTACACCTCGCCGTATATCGCACCTAACTTCAACAGCATTCTTCTCTACGGGGATGTAGGAAAGACCGGCTATAACTCGCTGCAGATCAAAGCAGAGACCAAAACATCCAAGTACGGCCTTTACGCTCTGTTTGCTTATACGTACTCCCGTACCTATGACAATGGGTTGACCGACGGGTTGGGTTCCGAGGTCAGCGCCCCCTTCTTCCCTCTGCCTAACTGGCCAAACCTGGATTGGGGCCTATCGCAGATCAATCTCGATAACAGCTTCACGGGCAGTGTGATTTACGATTTGCCCTTCGGCCGCGGAAAGCAGTTCGGAGGCAATTGGAATCCCGTGACCAACGCCATTCTCGGCAACTTCCAGGTGACTCTTATTCAAAGAATCCTTTCGGGCTTCCCCGTCCCCTTGATCGACAGCATTAACAACTCAGGCTCCTCGTTCAACACCGGGGGCAATGACAACAATTGGAACCGGCCTGACCGGGTCGCCGGTTGCAACGCCGGCAACGCGGCCCACGGCAAGCTGGAGTGGATCAACCCAACCTGCTTTGTTGCGCCTCCAACCGGCGAGTTGGGTAACGCGGGGCGTGTCCCAGCCACCGGACCTGATTTCGTTAACACGGACTTCTCCGTGATCAAGCAGATCGGGCTGCCCAGAGAGATGGGTTTGACGTTTCGTGCTGAGTTCTTCAACCTCTTCAATCACCCTCAGTTCGGTTCGCCCGTTGCCGATGTGAGCTCGCCTGGATTCGGCTTTGTCCAGTCCACCGTGAACAATGGCCGCCTGATACAACTTGCCCTTAAGCTAACTTACTGAGACTCTCCACGCATGCCGGCGGCGCCGGACCCATTTAGCGACAGCGAATGGGTCCGTGCCGCTGCTGGTTGTCACCCTGACGCTTTGTATCGGAAAAACTCTAATCGGCAGGGGTCGTCTCCCTAACAGAACCCAGTAGGTGCCGTGGCAGGTTGGCGAACCTAGGGCACCCGTCCAGTTCCTACTGGGTTTCTGTTGGGAGGACTCCTGTCGGGTTGACTTTTCACGCAGACGCTAAACCGGCTGCGGAAAAAATCACTGACCTTGCGCTTAGCTCCGGCTGGAATTGTCCAAATATAAAGCGCAGGCGCCCGATGCCGGCGCTAAGACTCTACCGGACCGCGGCCAATTCCATCTGCTGGTTTTCGCTGCCTTCCGGTGCGGTGAAAGAACGCGGCGTGGAACTGCTACCGTGGCTGTATCGTTTCGGCGAGCAGCCCATGATCCTTTTGAAGGCTTTCCCGAAGGCGCTTTCCGATTCGTAGCCGAGCGATAAGGCGATGACCGAAACAGAATCGTCTGAATTCTTCAGCCTGTCGCCGGCCAGCATCATGCGCCAACGGGTCAGGTACTCCATGGGGGTCGTCCCAACCTTCTCTTTGAACTTTAGAGCAAAGATCGAGCGCGACATACCGGCGCGCTCCCCCAATTTCTGTAGTGTCCATGGATGCCCTGGATCGTCGTGCATGCAGGTGATCGCTGCGCTCATCTGTTTGTCAGCCAGGGCGAAGAGCCAGCCGACGCCACTTCCCTCCCCCTTTGCCAAATGCAGTCGAAGAGCCTGAATAAGCATCATGTAGGCCAGTTGCTGCGCGATCAGAGATCCGCCCGGCTGCGGATCCCGCAGCTCCTCCTTCAGACGCTCCAGCGACCAGCGCATCGCCGCCTTATCCGACTCTTTCCGGATATGCACGATCGGCGGCAGAGACCCCAGCAACATGCCGGCATGACTGCCGGTAAGATGGAAGTGGCCGCCGACAATATAGCGTCCCCCACCTTGATGCGGTGAGACCGCGTCACCAGGCCTTCTCGTCGAGAGAAGTGTGGCGAAGTCGACAGGCGTCAGTGACAGATCGGTCGTAAGGCAGAAAGGCAGCCCACGCGGCAAAAGGAAACAGTCCCCCGCCGTGAGCAGCACAGCATCAGGAAGGCCTTCCACGGATAGCCAGCATT
The DNA here is from genome assembly GCA_963785315.1 of uncultured Acidobacteriaceae bacterium. GTDB lineage: Bacteria > Acidobacteriota > Terriglobia > Terriglobales > Acidobacteriaceae > PALSA-350. Next base: position 558,550 of record CAWAUX010000010.1, read on the forward strand.
GGCCAGAGACCATGGCATAACACTTGATGCCTTGATGTTTTGGAAATTGGATGGCCATGTCGCCGGCCACCTCGAATCCGCCCGATATATAACTGCGGAGTTTCAGCAACGACAGCACATCTGAGAGAGGATCCATGCAGACTCCGGACGATCGAGCCAATAACAGGCACTCTCAGTATAGATCGTATCAACCGCATTTCATCTAATCACAGGATTCGACGGACGAAGGCCGTCCGCGTAAAGCCCGAACTCTGCAATCCCCAGCGGCTTGCCCGACCCACGCAGGCTCAGGCGCACGCGCTCCGCAGAGGCCGGCTTCACACGGTATACCATCTCCCTGGGTGACTCGCCGGCAAACACCTCTTGCCACTGTCCTCCGCTCCGCGCTTCAACACGAAACGAAATAATGCGGCTGTCCGCCCCATAGTCGCCGAGGTATGTCGGCTCAATAACCGCCACGGTGTCGAATAGCGTCGCCTTCTGCAGATCAATCTCAAGCCACCCCGACGTCTGCCCGATATCGCACTGCCAGTAAGTTCCCGGCTGGTCATCGTTCGCCAGATCCGGCCCCGACGTATCCGCAATGCTGCTTGCATAGGAAGGCCGCGCGAACGCAAGGTTCGGTGTAGTGATCTGTTGTGCGGTTGCAAGCCGTGGCGCTGGCGTCCGATCCCGCCAGAGCTGTCCAATTTCTGTAAGCCGCTCCACCGCATTCTGGTCGAACCGTCCGTCCCGGTTCGGCGCCACGTTTAAGATCAAATTGCAGTGGTGAGCATTGAACGGGATCAGCCACTCCTCGACGACCTGCTTGGCCGAGCGAAGTTCCTGCGTCGGATAATCCAGTTGCCAGAACCAGTCGCTCTGCAAGGTCGTTGCCGACTGCGACGGCACTTCGCTCCCGGCGGGAATTGTCTGTCCCGCGTGCTGCTCATACTGCTTCACATCTGTGTAATAGAGTGCGGGCGCCGGAAAGCTGCCCTGGTTGTAATCGCTCATCAGGCAATTGGGCTGCAGCCGCTTCACGTGCCTGTAGATCTCAGTAAACGGCATCTCTTGATAGTTGATTCGGCTCCATGCCGCGTTCCATCCGTCGATCACCAGCGCCGTAATTTCCCCGTAATTGGACAGAAGCTCGGTCAGCTGCGTCTTCACCTTGTCGATCTTCTCCCGCGTCACACAATAGGGCCGGATGTTCCCGCGTAGGTCGAGAATGGAAAAGTAAAGACAGGTCTTGAGCCCTTGTGCCCGGAACGAGTCCACGTACGCGCGCACAATATCCCGCTTATAAGTCGCATCCTGAACGTTCGCGCTGCCGGTCGCGGTAGGCCACAAGCAGAAGCCGTCATGATGTTTTGTGGTCAGGCAGCCATACGCCATTCCGGCGGAGCGGGCAGCATGCGCCCACTGATCTGTGTCGAGCGCCTTCGGATTAAAGAGTGCAGGCGAGGCCTTTGGATCTCCCCACGACCGCTGCTCATAGGTGGCCATGTTCAGATGAATGTACATGCCGAAGCGCAGATCGAGGAACTGCTGTTGCAGCTTGGTCATCGACAAGTCCGGGTTATTTCCGGGAAGGTCTCCAGTGGAAGCCTTTCCCGTCGAGGCATACAGCGCGGCAGCTGCCAGGCCGCCGGTAAATTCTCTTCTATTCATCCTGCTCGCTTTCTTACCACATCCTGCCCGTTCCGTTAGTTCTCCCACAGAATTGTCATCGGTGAGGCGCTGCGCTCAGGATGACAATTCTGCGGGGGAACCAACGGAACGGAGACCTTTGTGCGGGGGCCGGGGCGCACCGCAGATGCTCGGGACCCAGCGAGTAGTCCACGACATTTTCGCTGCGTCCGAAAGGGAAACTGCAGGTCCCTCCCCTCCGCTGCGCTTCGGTCGGGATGACAAAGTGGAGGGCGGTGGCCCACCTTGGCATTTGTGGACGTGGACGGACAGAGTCAACTATTCGCCGCTTCGGACTCCCAATGGCGAAGTGTGAGGTATCTTGACGTACACAAAACGGATGAGCCAACTCTCAAATAAAAGAATAATCACGGCGGCCAATAGGAACGGCAGGTCACTACTCAGGAGCATCAGCCCCAAAGGGATCAGCGCCCCGGCGGCGATGAGCACACCAACGCGCCATTGTTGCCCGCGCGTATAGAGCAGCGCATGGGCCGGCCGAAGGTTCGCAAACAATAACGCCAAGGGAATCACATTGAGCGCCAGCAGCACGATGAAGGCAGTGCGGAGGATGGGGATCGCCTGCGTTTGCCCCATCAGGGCGGACAGGACAAGCAGCTCTGCGCAGCCCATCAGAAGAGCCGAATTGGTCAGATAACCTCCCAGCCAGCGCGCGTCTTTCCAGCCTGGTTGCGCGTTCGTGCTAAGCAAGACGCCCTTGTAGGCCGCAGAGCCGAAGCCAGGCAGCAAGCCCACGACCACCGCGGTGATGCGAGCCCACTCGAAGTCCCACCCCGCTAAGGCCAGCAGGCTGAGCCCCGCCGCCGCGGTCAGCGGGAGCGAAAAGACGGTCAGACACCAGGTCCCTAACGACATGGGCGAGCTGGGCTTGAAAACCCTGAGCATGTGATGGAAACGCAACGGATCGCCCAGGTCCAAGACCAGCAATCCGAGGTCAACGAGCAAAAGCAGGAGAGCGACCGGATAAGCCACTTTCGCCACGCGCAGGAAGACCGCGGGCGCCGCCAACTCACTGACCGCTGCGGCCAGGAACAGTCCGGTCGCCAGGCCGTTGAGCAAAGCGTCCCAGGCGATGATGCCGTGCCACCCCGGCACCTTGGTCACGGTCATATTCGCATAGCCGCTCTGGCCCCCTTGTTCCGGCAAGGGAGGTTGGATGAAAGCTTCCTGCGATTTGGAGTTTGTGTGCATATCAGGGCTTCAAAAGAAACACCACTACGAGCAGTACTGCGATAGCGGCCAAGCCGCCCGTGACAGATCGAACATAATCTCCCATCATGTGCAGCCACGGATTGAAAGGAGCATCCGGCAGCCCATAAACGGAAGGGCGATCGACCAGCAGATAGAAGGAATGCATTTCGGAATACGTCTCAGTCGGGACGTCGCCATAAAGGTACGCCTGCGGCACGCCACGCTCGTGAAGTTGCTCCACACGTTTGCGGGCCTGCTCGCGAAGCTCTTCGACCGGGCCGAAGTGGATGGACTGGGTTGGACAGGCCTTGGCGCAGGCCGGCTCCAGACCGTCGCGCTGGCGGTCATAGCAGAGCGTGCATTTATGCGAATGACCACCCATCTCGCTGCGCGTGATCACGCCGAACGGGCAGGCTGCTATGCAGCACGAGCAACCGTTGCAGATGTCCGCCTGAATATAAATGTTCTCGAACTCATTTTGGATAATGGCGCCGGTGGGGCAAGCCTGATGGCAAGGAGCCGCCAGGCAATGCTTGCAATGGTCGCTCATCATGAGCCAGCGGTTAAGATTCGACTCGTCCAATACCGCGTTCGGGGTAATCAGTCCACCTGACGATCCGTCGGAGAATTGCTCAATGAATTTCACATGGCGCCAGGTGGTTGCCGACAACTCACTCGTATTGTCATAGCTATTCCCGGACCAGTTATTGCCGTCGGAAGGAAGTTGGTTCCACTGCTTGCACGCCACCTCGCAAGCCTTGCAGCCGATGCATACGGTGGTGTCGGTGTAAAAGCCAGTAGGCGTTTGGGGCTTGGGCGCTTCCCCCTGCAGGAACGGGTAGATCACGCGTCCCAGCACCTCCGGCACCAGGCCGCGCGGTTCATCACGCAGGAACGGCCCGATCAGGCGTCCCAGCTGCACTGACAGCCAGCCGCGCGGCGGATCGATAGTCTCGGGCAACGCAGACAGTTCCTCTTCTCTACTTGCCATGTCCGATCCTTCCTTCTGGTTGGGCGCTGGCCGGCGTGTCCGGGATCGGATCGAGGGTCGGCCAGTGCGCTGTGGGTACCGTCGGATCCAGAGCCTGGCCTTCGAGCCGCCCGGCCTGGACCTGGCAGGTGAACGCCTTGCTTTCGTGCATACTCACGTTGGGGTCGGCCAGGAGCGCGGTCAGATCGTTAGCGTTGCCGCCGACGACCTCCCCGGCGAAAGCCCAGTGGAACGGGAGGCCGATCTGGTGGACCACGCGCCCCTCGACGAGAAAGGGCCGCAGCCGCCGGGTCACCATCGCACGGGCCTCGATTCGACCGCGCGGTGTTTGAATCGTCATCCAGCCGCCGTGAACAATACCGCGCTCGGCGGCCAGCTCGTAGCTCAGCTCGGCGAACATCTCCGGTTGCAATTCGTTCAGCCAGCTATTGAAGCGGCTCATCGGTCCACTCAGGTAATGTTCGGTGAGACGGAACGTCGTGGCCACCACGGGATACTCGGCTGTCGGCATGTGAGCGATGTGGTTCAGCGGTCCTGCGAAAAGGCGCACCATCGGGTTGGTACTGTGTTTGGGATAGAGCAGGTTGCCGAAGGGCGACTCGACCGGCTCGTAATGCGTGGGAAGAGGCCCGTCCTTGACGCCGGGGGAATACAGCCAGCCCAATCCGTCCGCCTTGGTGATGAAGGGGTGTGAGCCGGCGATGGCGGCCATGCCCTTCGCGCCTGGAGGCGGTTGGTAATCGGGCGGCTTGTTGAGCTCGAAGTCCGGTTGGTCCTGTCCCACCCAGCTCCGCTTCTCGGCATCCCACCAGACCAATTTCTTACGCTCCGACCAGGGCCGCCCCTCGGGGTCGGCCGAGGCGCGGTTGTACAGCACGCGGACATTGTTCGGCCAAGCGAAGCCCCATTCCGGTTGGATTGGGTTAGTCCGATAACTTGCGTTCGTTCGCACGGTTGCGGCCCGGCTCGGGGAAGACGCCGCTGTAGACCCAGCAGCCGCATGCCGTCGTGCCGTCGTCCTTCAACTCCGAGTAGCCGCTGACCAGACGAGGCCGCCCGGTGCGCGGGTCGGTTTCATCCAGCCGGTGACCATTTATCTCCATGAGGACCTTGTGCAGGTCCGGTTCCCCTTCAATGCGGCTGAGCGTTCCATCGGGCAGGCGCGGCTGCTCGTCGAAGTCGTAGTCCCAGGTGAGGTTCAGCAGCCCCTGATCCCTGGGATCGGTGGAGCCAGCGTAGAGCTGCTTGAGGCGCTTACCCAGGTTATAGAAAAACCATGCGTCGGAACGGCAATCACCGGAGGGATCGATGGCTTTCTCGTGCCATTGGATGAGCCTCTGCGTCTGGGTTAAGCTGCCCTCCTTCTCCTGAGCGGCTGCCGCAGGGATGAAGAAGACCTCGGTCCCGATCTCGGAGGGTGGCGGCGCATTCCGGTCGTGCTTCCAGAAGGTGGCGCTTTCGGTCTCGAACCAGTCGAGTACCACCAGCCACTCCAGGTTGCGCAGGCCGGCGCGGTGCAGACCGGCGTTGATTCCGCCGCCGGCGGGATTCTGACCAGCCAGAAAGTAGCCCTTCACCCCGCCCTTGGACATGCGATCAAAGTAGGCCAGTTGGGAGTAGTCGCCGTCCACGCGCGGCACCCAGGAGAACCCAAAATCGTTGTCCGGCGTGGCTGCATCGCCGTACCACGCCTTGAGCAGGCTGACGATGAATTTGCTGAAGTTCGCCCAGTAGCCGGTGGGCATCTCTGCATGCGCGATATAACAGGCCAAATCCTCCTGCGTGCGGTCGTGTACAGGGGGTTGCGGCAGGTAGCCCGGCAGTGTGTCATACAAAGTCGAGATGTCGGTCGCGCCCTGGATGGTAGAGTGGCCGCGCAGGGCCATAATGCCGCCGCCGGGCCGCCCCACGTTGCCGAGCAACAATTGCAAGATGCCGGCAGTGCGTATGATCTGCACGCCGGTGGTGTGCTGCGTCCAGCCCAGCGCGTAGGCAATGCACGTGGTCCGCTCGCGTCCGGAGTTGGCGCAGAGCAATTCCGCGACACGCAAAAACTCTTCCGGCTTGCAGCCGCACACCTGGGCAACGACCTCCGGCGTGTAGCGCTCGAAGTGCCGGCGCAGAATCTGCATAACGCAGCGCGGATGCTGCAAGGTCGGGTCGCGCTGTGCGTTCGTCATGTCCTTGTACGGCGAGGTATATGGTTCGCCGGTGCCATCCAGGCAGTGGCCATGACGGTTGTGATCTTGAGGCGTAGTAAAATTCGAACCGTTCTGCTCCGCGTGGCCGTTGGACTCGTCGTAGCCCCAATGGCCCTGCTTCAAATCGTAGGAGTCGTGCTGCTGGTCGAAGCCGCTAAACATCCCCGCCAGATCTTCGGTATCCCGAAAACCTTCCTCGATAATGGTCGAAGCATTGGTGTAGGCCAGGACGTATTCATGAAACCAACGGTCGTGGGTTAAGACGTAATTCACCAGGCCGCCGAGGAAGGCAATGTCGCTCCCGGAGCGGATGCCCACGTAAAGATCGCACACGGCGGACATGCGGGTGAAGCGCGGATCGACGTGGATCAGGGTCGCGCCCTTCAGCTTGGCCTCCATGGGCCATTGGAAGCCGACAGGTTGAGCCTCCGCCATGTTCGATCCCATGAACAGGACGCAGTCGCTATTGGCCATGTCCTGCTGATAATTTGTGGCCGCGCCGCGGCCGAACGAGGCGCCCAGACCGGGCACCGAAGCGCTGTGTCATATTCGCGCCTGGTTCTCAATCGACACTACCCCCAGCCCGCCACCGAGCAGCTTCTTGATGAGGTAGTTCTCCTCGTTGTCAATCGTTGCCCCGCCCAACGAGCCGATGCTGCGCACCGAGTTGAGTAAACGGCCTTGCTCGTCGCGATTCGTGAAATCGGCGTCGCGGGTTGTCTTGACGCGCTGGGCGATCTGCTCCAGAGCCCAGTCCATCGTCTTCGTCTCCCATTTATCGGAGTACGGGGCGCGGTAGAGGACCTCGCGGACGCGATGCGAATTGACGGAGAGCTGGTAGGCGTTGGCCCCTTTGGGACATAGGTGGCCCGTGCTGATGGGGCTTTCAGGATCGCCCTCAATGTCGATGATTTCGCCGCCCTTGCTGAAGATGAGCTGCCCGCAGCCGACGGCGCAGTAAGGGCAAAGGCCTCGGGTGACATCGGCGCCGCGCAGCCGCGAATTCTTCGACAGCGTCTCTACGCTGAACGGTTCCTCAGAGATTTTTGGTTTCCGGGTGAGTGGGAAGCGAAACATGGCACCTCCTGAGCGACCTTAGTTGAGCATAGCAGTACAAATTTCGACAGTCATTACCGCATCGGCCATCCCTGCATCGGCCATCCCTTTGATGAGGGCGAAGGCAAAACAGGCGCAAGCCTGCAAAAAATTCTGCAAAGATCGCGAACGAGGGAGCGCTGCTACTTTCTTGCCATCCGATCCGACGGATCCTAACAAACGTCACCGATCTCCCCTTTGTCATCCCGACCGAAGCGCAGCGGAAGGGAGGGATCTGCAGTTGTGCTGGTCGAGAAACGGAACTCGAGGCGCCGCCGATTAGCCAAAAGCTGTAACAAAGGATGGTCGAGAGCTGTGGTATCCCACTCAAGCCAACAGAAGGCTTGAATGGGGCACCCAGCCTTCGCTGCCGGCGAAGAATCGGGCCCACCACGCCTATGGGGGACAGTTCTTTCCTGATACAAAGCGATAATTGTCTGCTTTGCTTTGGCTTCCTAAAATTTACGATTTCTCGGATTGCTCCCTGTAATAGATGCCGCGATGTCGCGGAGGGCGGGACTCACGCTGTTGCCCTGCTGAACACGTGCGAACTGTCGCATAGCCTATCTCTCTTTTCGTTCGTCGAACTTTGAGCTTCCATACAACGCAGCGCTTATTCGAGAAATAAGCTTTAAGCTCGGCTGCGTTCGCTCGTTCGCATGGAACCTGCTGCCAAAAGCAGAATAGTTGCTGAAGCTGCGCGATCAATTGCACGAAATTGCCCTATGTGTGCGGAAATGATCCTGTTTTGCCAGTCTAGCGAGATCCTTGAATCCGTAGACAGCTTGTGGCAGATTGTCAGGCTTGCGTATAGAACCGTGCTATATCGCGGAGCTTTCGCTGCCGAACAGCAACCAGCGTTTCAGGGGGGATAACGCTGAGTTCCGATAGGTTTTTTCTGAGCGCACCCTGCAACAGCTCAATGGCGGCCGCCGGATCAGTGTGCGCACCGCCCGGTGGCTCAGGAACGATCTCGTCCACGCATCCCAACTGCAAAATTTCGGATGCCGAGACGCGCATAGCCTTGGCGGCCAAATGCTTCTGCTCCGGATCTCTCCAGGTGAGGCTTGCCGCAAACTCCGGGGGAGCCACAAAGTACACAGCATTTTCAAGCATAAGCACGCGATCCGCGACAGCTAACGCCAGCGCACCGCCCGATCCACCCTCGCCAGTGATGACCGAGACAGTAGGCACACGAAGACGTGACATTTCGCGAAGATTGCAAGCGATGGCCTCGGCTTGGCCGCGCTCCTCAGCACCTGGACCGGGATAAGCCGCAGTCACGTCGACGATGGAGATAACGGGGCGGCCAAACTTCTCTGCAATCCTCATGCATCGCAGGGCCTTACGGTAGCCCTCGGGATGCGGCATTCCGAAGTTAGTCTTGATGCGCTCCTTTAGGGTAGTGCCCTTTCGTATGCCGATGACCATCACCTGATTGCTGTCTAGTTGGGCCATTCCGCAGACCACCGCCTCGTCGTCCCCAAAGGCGCGATCTCCGTGAATCTCGCTGAAGTCCGCGAAAATCCCGCCAATGAAATCCATGGGGGATGGCCGCTTAGGGTGCCTGGCTTGCTCTACCTTGAGCCAAGCCGGAGAAATTGCCTGCTCCTGCTTGAAGTTCGGCGCTTCCTCTTTGCTCATCGTTACCTTAATCCGCGTGGTGGTGTGCCGCCGGGCGATCTCGCTTCATTCTATAAGACGTTACCGATCCGACTCTCGATTGGGCGCTCATCAGCCTTGAAGTCAAGTTCTTTATCAGGCGTCATCCAGAGGTACGATGTTCGACGCCCTGTTGGGGTTACGCGATCAAGCCGCTCAAAGCAAAAAAGTTCACGAATAGAGAGTGTTCCCAGCTTCTCTGCTGCGTTCCCTGCCCGAAGGGGTCGATTGAGGCTAGTCCCTTTTCGGCCTGTAGCTACTGCCTTAAGGGGGTAGCAAACACACGGGGCGCCCCTTATGGTTGCCCTATATGCAAAAAGGCGATGATTATTCTTCGGGATATCGCTCATGAAAGAACAAAACTCATCTTCGCGCATTCTTATCGCCGATGATCAGTAAAAACGAACGCAGCACTCCTTGAATATGCAATCAAGCGCCACATGACGGCGGACTACTCCCTTTCATGACGACGCGGCCGCCAGGATCATGATCGTGCCGCAGTAGCGGTGACGAAACGGATATCAAGGCGCGCACGCGGTCAGTCATCCCCAACAATTCGAGACTATGAGTCTTAACAAGTGCATCCAGCCCCCTGCCATCATCTTGTCCCGAAGTAATGACGCGAATCTCGTGGTGCTCTACGAACGCACTGAAGCAGCCAGCACCGGCATGGTTTCCGCAGTTCGTCATTGCACTTTGCAGATTCTGTGCCTGGTTGCGGTACTGATTCATCTCTCCTGTGCGAGGATGCAGGCGCAATCCCTCGCGGCTAAGGATGATGGGAATCGGAACCTTACACTCTTCCGCAGTCCGGAGGGGTGGGAGGGCAAGATCATCCCTGAAGTGACACCGTCCGGGAGTCTGCTCCCTGATCTTCCCGTTCCAGTTGAGAGTTCCAGTGAATCATCGAGTACACCGATTCGTGTGCCGGCTGCGATCTTTGTGGCGAGCCGGCCCGTGACTCAGTCTGGCAAATTCGATCTGAAGGCTGCCTTCTGGCAGTCTTTCAGCGAGAACCTGTTTTATCAGGTTTGGCGTATCTCCACCGACCCAGGGATGCGCTGGAATCTTGCCCACAAGCCGTTTTTTCACGACTGGTTTGCGTCCTACAAAGGTTACGACATGCACCGTTGGGGCGATGGAGACTCCTTCGTAGTCAACGATGTCGGTCACCCCCTGGAGGGTGCTGTGTTCGCACGGACATTCCTGCAAAACAGCCCTCGAAGCCAGGTGGCTATCGGTAAAGATTCCAGGTACTGGACCAGCCGGCTGAAGGCTACTGCGTGGGCCGCGGCCTGGTCAGCGCAGTTAGAGCTTGGGCCGATCAGTGAAACGTCCTTCGGAAATCAGGGTGGCCTTACCTACGTTCCCGGCTGCGGCAAAAAATTATCTTGTTTGGACAACCCCAAATCCCATAAGCCGCCAACCAATAACACGGGGTGGAGCGATTTTGTCATGACTCCGCTCGTCGGAACGGCGTGGATCCTGGGCGAAGACACGATCGACAAGTATCTCGTTGCCCCCGTTGCCGTGAACCATCGAATTATCGGCGGAAGGATTCTCCGCGCCTCACTGGAACCAAGCCGAAGCTTCGCCGCAATCTTCGCCGGCAAATTTCCCTGGGATCTCCCGTCATCCGAGGACAGGTTCGTTGTGAGCGGCAGATCCCATTTCCCATCCACATTCGGTGATTCGGACCGTCCCCCCCTGGACCACTTTGAAGTAGGCACCCAATACAGCAGCATCAGCTTGCCTGTGGTCAGCAGCACTTGCCCAGAACTTGCATGCCGTAAGAACTTATCTGCATTTGGCACTACCTTCGGTTACAACTTCACGCGCGCGGCCGCCTTTGACAGTACCCTCAACTTCATCCCCGGACAGCAGGGAGCCAAGGCAATGGTAGAGGGACTGTTTGGCGTTCGGATGGGTGTGCGTACCGAACGCGTCGGCGTTTTCGCCAAGGTCCGCCCCGGCTTCATCTATTACGAGAACGCGCTGCCCCAACGGGGAGCTACCGCTCAGGGGAGTCTCACCCGCTTCGCCGCTGACTTAGGCGGAATCGTCGAGTACTACCCTAAGCCCAGCACCACCTGGCGTCTCGACGTTGGTACCACGCTGGTACGTTATCTTACCAACCAACCGGATCCGCAGACTGACGAACTTGGCAGCTTGCTTTCGACGCAGTACATCGTCACCCAGGGCAACTTGCAGATGTCAGCCAGCTATATGGTCCGTTTCTAGACTACAAAAGAGGAGCGGACCTAATGCTCACTGCAGCACTCGCTCGCAGTCTCTTATGACTGTTGCTCGCCGCCGGGTCCACGCTCGTCGGCAAGGTACGCAATGCCGGCTCGATCGAATACTGCTGCCCGGTCCGGTGCTCCGTACTTTAGCCGATAGCGGTCATACACTGGCTTTCATCCTATGCACCCGATCACTCAGGAATCGATCGCGAATAGCGAATGACTTCGACCGTGGAGCTGGCAATCAAGCCGCCGGCGATCATCTGGTCAAGGTGCGGAATCAGCTTTTCAATCTGCTCTTCAGTGTCAATGACACTCACCATGATGGGAGCATTCCTGGAGATGGAGAGGCTGCGCGCGTGATAGATCCTGGCGCTGGCCCCGAAGCCTTCCAGACCGCGATAGACAATCGCGCCCGCAATCTCCAGATCCTCACACCTGGCAACAATCGCCTTATGCAGCGGCTCGCCTTGCCATTGGTCGCCCTCAGTAAAATGAATGCGCAACATCCTGGCCCGAAACTGTTCTTTCATGGCTTATCCCTTGTCTGCGTCGATCTCCGCCGCGCGATGGGCATACTTGATGATGTCAACCTCTGACAAAACGACCAGCCCCTCAGCGACCATCTGGTCTACCAGGGGCAAGAAGGCGTGCAGCTTCTCTTCCGTGTCCACTACGGAAAGCATGATCGAAGAGTCGCGTGAAAGATGAAGCGGTTTCTCTTTGTGCACCCTGCGGTGCGCGCCGTAACCGAGGATACCGCGGTACACCGTGACGCCCGCAAGATCGTTCGCGCGCATAGCCCGAACCAGGGCTTCATAGAGCGGCTTGCCCTGCCATTGGTCGCTCTCCCCAATGTAGATTCGCATCATTTTTGCTTTGCCCTCGATCTTCACGTGCCCGGCGACAGGAGCCTTCTTGGGCTTGGACACTTGTGCCGGCTTGGCAATCGTCGTCTCCTGGACCTCAATCATGCCTGAGCCGGCCAATTCCTCCAGCTTGCCCAGCAACTCATTTACTTTCTCTCGCGTCTCGATGAACTCGATCTTCAGGGGAAGATGGTCGGAAATCTCGACGATACTCGAAGAGTGCATACGGTGATCCGCATCGAACCCGGCGACTCCCTTCAACACAGTGGCGCCCGACACACCGCGAAAAAAAAGGTAGTCGAGAATGCTCGTGTAGGTGGAAGCGCCATGGTGTGTCGAACCCTCAGTCAGGTAAATGGAAACCTTAACTGCCTTGCCGGCTGTCAACATATGCTTTCCCTCTCTACGCCTGCGACGGCGTCCAGTTTCTCAGGACCTCCAGATCGGCCTCAAGCTGAGCCCGGGTTGCCGGCAAATCCGCAGTTCCAGCAATCCCCTGAATCTGCAACTGGTACGCGCCGGCATAGGAATTCACCAATACTTCCAGCTTGCGGATGGTCTGGTCGCTCCACCGGGACAATGAGATGGCGTAAAGGTGCAGCGCCTGTTCAAGTTGGGCACCGATCCTTCCCCGCAAGCTGGCTACCATCCGTGCACGAAGGATACTCTTCCCGCCGAACTTCCAGTGACCTGCGCTGATGGAATCGGGTAGAACCGCTAATTCGAACCGCGGCATCTCCCACAGAATGATCTCGAAATCCTCCTGGGATGGAGCATCGCTGCGGTCCAATTTCAAGGCGACGTTCTGCGGCTGACCTACCGCTCGCTGACCTGTTTTGCGCAAACCTTGCAACGAGGGTTGAACCAACCGACCGACAATCTCATGAATCCACTCAGAAAGTTGCAACGATGAAACCTTTTTCTCAGATCTGCTGCCGATCCACTCAATAGCCCGAGCCGCAACCATGTCGAGAACAATGCCGGACATTTCCCCTAGCCTGCGGAACTCCTGGTCGAGCACCGTATGTTGTTCCCCGACCTCTCCCGCCACCACCCTTAAAACGGATTCTAGATCCGGCATGTCCGGACCGGCGCTCTCTCGCCGTTCGCGACGTAAATTCCCCTCGATGGCCGCCGATGTCTTCCTCATTGAGACTGGCTCCGGAATCCATGAGAAGAAGTGCGAGGTCGCAGGAAGGAAGGTAGGCCAGGGTATCTTCCCCGCCCCGTTTGGCTAGAGAACCGAGCCCAGGTGTGTCCACCAGCATGATCCCCTCTTGCAGCCGCGGAGAAGGAACCTCTACGACGACACGGAGAATGTTCTTGCAGTTGCCTGGATTTCCCTGCTCCGTCACCAGGAGAGACAGTTCCCCGATTGAGACCTGCGCCTTGCTGCCGTCTCCATAAGCAACGGCCACCTTGAGAGCGTTTCCATAACGTAGCTTCGTCGGTATGGCGGTTATGGGGTTAACGCCCACAGGCAAGACAGGCTGTACCGAGAAGAGCATTCAGGAGCGAAGACTTCCCTGAGCTCACGCGGCCAAAGAGGGCTATTTCGAACGAATTCTCTTCCAGGCGGGAAACCAGGTTATCGATGCCAAGCCGAAATTCCACCAGGCCGTTTCGCGCCGCAATCTGCTCCATGAGCCGCAGGAGAACAACGTCACCCCCTGTTCGCTCCAGTTGCAGCAGCCTTGCCTCCAGGTCTTGATTCATCTCCTGCAGGTAGCGCTTCATTCCGGTGATCAATGCGCGAAGCTCGTGGACCACACCATTCAATTCGCTGACCGCATCGTCAGGAACGGCTCCGAAACCGCGCATGTAGTGTGGCTTCAATTCTTCGATAGCGATATCCACGAAGGTGAGGTTGCTCAGTATCGCCCGTGTGGCGGGAATATCCGGCGGTACAGCTCTCATCTGTTGCCATGCAAGCGTACGGACCAGTTGCGACCGTACGCGCCGGATGTGGTCCTCGCTGACCCGGATTTGTGCGGGACCTATATCGGCGATGTAACGCGGGAAGGGAGATTGCGACGTGGCGGCATGCAGTATGTCCTCAGCATCACCGAGCAGTTTGTCGATATATTGACAGGTGACTCTCAGCCTCGTCTGTTGGTGTTCGTTCAGTTGTCCGGGTATTCGCGTCATGGACATGACTCCTGACAGGACTTCCCTGTCAGGGGTCATCATCTGTCCACGGTATGCGAGGACAGCGATTAAGGGTGAACCCCTTCACCGCAACACCCATCTTTGTAAGACTTGGCTACCGGGTTTGTCAAATCAGTGCACCTTCGTTGACGGGGCCCCGATGGAATCAAGGCTGGCCACCACTTCGCCAGGAAGTTTTAGCGTCGCGGCATTGAGATTCTCCCCAAGATGTGCGGTTGAGGAGGTCCCTGGGATCAGCAGGATGTTGGGCGAACGCTGAAGAAGCCAGGCCAGCGCGACCTGCATGGGCGAGGCCTCAAGCGACGCTGCCGCTGCGTCCAGCAGCGACGACTGCACCGGGGTGAACCCGCCCAGTGGGAAGAATGGCACATAAGCTATGCCCTGCTCCGCAAGGTCACCCACGAACGCATCATCGTTGTGCTGCGCCACGTTGTAGAAGTTTTGTACGCAGACGATCTCCGTAATCGTCTGCGCTTCCGCTAACTGCTCGGGGCTGACATTACTCAGGCCGAGATGACGAATTAGTCCCTGGCTCTTAAGCTCGGCAAGCACAGTCAACGGCTCCTCAATCGATCCCTCCGCTGGCCCCATGATTCCGCCAACCCGAAGATTGACGACATCCAGCGCCTCGACCCCGAGGTTGCGCAAATTGTCATGAACGCCATCGATCAGTTCCTGGCGCGAAAGCGCATGCATCCAGGACTTGTCTTCACCCCGGCGCGCACCCACCTTGGTTACGATCACCAGGCCATCCGGGTAGGGGTGAAGCGCCTGCTTAATGATCTGATTGGTCACATGCGGACCGTAAAAGTCGCTGGTATCGATATGGTTCACGCCGGCCGCAACCGCGTCGCGTAGAACCGCAATCGCAGCGTTCACATCCCGCGGTGGTCCCCACACCTGGGGGCCTGCAAGTTGCATCGCACCGTAGCCCATGCGGTTTAAGGTCATCGAGGTGCCAGGGAGCGTGAAGTCTCCCCCAAGATCCATACGGTCCGTCATTCAGTGTCTCCTCTTCTCTGTTGCCGTATGATTAGATGAAGAAAGCTTCAGGTTAGGAGTTCGCATTTGCCGCAGCGTTCCCAAGTCGTCTTAGAGCCCCGCAAATCGCCCGTGCAGGCTCGATCGACCGCCAGCGTAGACGCGATTCTCGAAGCCACTATTCAGGTTTTGCTCAAGGTCGGAAAGGAGCGTCTGACCACCACCAGGGTGGCTGCCCGTGCCGGTGTCTCGGTCGGGACCTTGTATCAATACTTCCCTAACAAGAGTGCGCTGTTACAGGCGGTTTTGAAGCGACATCTCGCCCAGGTCACCGAAGCCGTCGAACTTGTCTGCAAACAACAGAAGGGCGGAACGCTCCAGCACATGGTGACCGCTCTCATCATGGCGTTTCTTGAGGCCAAGATGACGGACGCGAAGACCAGTGTTGCTCTCTACTCGGTAAGCTCCGATGTGGACGGAGCGAGGATCGTGCAGCAAATGGGTGTGCGGACCCATAAGTCGATAGTGCAACTGTTGGCGACCGCCCGCGAGCCGCTGACCACCGATCCGCAACTGGTTGCTTCCGTGCTCCAGGGGGCAATGGCTGGAATCAGCCGGAGGATGCTGGAGTCCGCTGCACCCGAGAAGCAATTCGAACCCCTTCGCCGCGAACTGATCATCCTTGCGTGCGCATACGTGAGCGCCTGTTCCGCGCCGGCGTCCTTGAACCACGATGGCAGCGACGCCATTCCTCGCCTGGCTTTCTCTAGCCGGTAACAAATGATTTGTTACCGGTAGGGAGTCTTTTCGATATAAATCCGATAGGCTCGCGGCCCGTATTCGTTGGGACGGAACGTACGGTCCTCAAATAAGACATAGTTGCGCGCGAGCTCTTGTTGAAAGAGCGGCCATGAAGCGAGCTTCTCATACCCACGACCGTTGGGAAACAAGCCACCGCCGACAATCACCACCTGTGGAGTGTTGCGTTGGAATTGCTGCCAGAATCGTTCACGCGAGTCTTGGATGACTGGTTGCTGAGCGGATCCAAAGATCAGGTAGTCATAGAGCAAGCCGGTAGACTGCACCAAACGGGTTTGGTAAAGCGCGGTATCGCAATCGGACGGAACGTAGATGCACTGCACGTGTCCTGAAAGTTCATGACCGCCCAACCGGTTCAGATCAGCAATGAGCGAGTCAGTAAATTCCGCATTCCACACCCTGTGAATGGACTGTTTCACGTAGATGGGTGCAAGGATGACAGCGAAGGCAATTCCAATGATTCCCAGCGCGCCAACCATTCGCCGGGCCCGCAGAGCGGTGACAAACTGCAGCCCCGCCCACAGAAAGAGAAATGCAAGCATTGGATAACGGTGATAGGGAAAGCTCTTTCCCTGCGCTAAGTAAGACGCTATGCCGAAAAGGATTCCGGCAACGAGCAATTTACCTTCCCAATTCCACCAGTCGCGCTTGATCACCGCAATCGCCAAAGCAATGAGCGCCAGCGTCAACACCGATGGGGTTACGATCAGACGCATGAGCATTGGGAAAGAAGCACCCCCAAGCGAGTGGTAAAAGGGCATCCCCGCATGCAATAGGTACCAGAACGAGGCGAGCGAACCTTCAGAGATCAGGAAACCGCCTACGATTGCAAACGGAATCAGCAAGCCCAGGAGCATGTATACCGTAGGTTTCAGGATCGGCTCGCCGCCCCGTTTTAAGCGGATCACAGCCACCACCAGAAGAAAGAGGATGAATGGCAGAGGTGTTGGCTTGATGGTTGCCGCCACTCCGGCACAGACTCCGAAAGCCAGCAGGGGCCACAGCCGGCGGCTGCGGAACGAAGCAAAGAGAAAGGCGTAGGCGCACAAGAATAGTACAGCGATGATCAGATCCCGCTGGCCCTCTTGCCCGGCGCCATCTCTGCCGTGGTAAAGAATAAAGAGGGCCGCGCCGAAGACCCCTGCGAACCAATCATAAGGGCGTGCAATAGCAATCATGGCCCAGCAGGACATGCCCATGAGCGTCAGGTCGAAGATTCGCCAAGCCGCCGCACCTGGGCCGAGTGTATGCATAACGGCCCAGTTCACCAGATAGGTGCCTGGCCAATTGACCTCGAGAATGTCGCGATAGGGCGACATTCCGTGATCCATCAGGAAACAGACGTAATGAATCTGCGCCGCATCGTTCACCAGCTTCCAATGTGCAGTGCTGACGATGAACCAGAGGACGCAGATCAGAAAATAGACACTGAGCAAAATCCTGAGGCGTGCGTACGTACGGTCGGAAGCGGCGGTTAAACCGCTCATCTGCGCGTTTCGCACGGTTTTCACCGGTCTTATTGTAATGCCTAAATGGTAGCCGGCATGGGTTACACTGCGATCTAGCATGGACGACTTAGAACGCTCTTGCAAGGAAGGAAACCGTTCATTGAAGCGACTGCGCATCACCCCTTTTCTGATTCTGTCTACCGCTTTCTTCGTTGTGACCAGCGGCTGGGCGCAGACTGCTCCGCGACGGGTAATTATCGACACGGATCCGGGCATTGACGACGCCATGGCCATCCTGCTGGCCTTGAACTCGCCGGAGTTGAAGGTGGAAGCGCTGACCGTGGTGCCGGGGAACGTGGATGCGGCACAAGGTCTGGAAAACGCCCTCAAGATTGTGTCGCTTGCAGGGCGGTGTGATGTGCCTGTGGCCGGCGGAGCACAGCACCCGTTAAATCAAAAGCTGATCACGGCTCAGTTCTGGCACGGCAAGAATGGTCTTGCCGGGGTCGAGTTGCCCGCCTCAAAATGCAAGCCCGATGCGCGCTTTGGGCCCGACTTGATCATCGAGATGGTCCATAAATATCCCCATCAGCTCACGCTCATCCCGGTCGGACCGCTCACCAATATAGCGCTGGCGGTTTCCAAAGATCCCACCATCGCATCTCTGGTCAAAGATATTGTCATTATGGGAGGCTCCATCACGGGTGGGAATGTAGACGGAGCGGCAGAAGCGAATATCTACAACGACCCGGAGGCTGCACAAATCGTTTTCAATGCCGGCTGGGTGGTCACCATGATCGGATCCGACGTCGGGGAACGGACGCTGATTACGCGCAAGGATGTAGCCCAATTGCAGGGGAACCATGGGGCAGAAAGCGACTTCGTCGCTAAGCTAGCCGATTTCTACGTGACCCGTTCGGAGAAAAGCGGGTACGCAGGAGCTGCGATGTATGACCCGCTGTCCGTGGCCACGGTGATTGACCCAACGCTGGTCACGCTCGAGAGCATGCATGTGGACGTGGAAACCAGAGGTGAGTTCACCCGCGGGGAAACCGTCGCCAATCGCAGGGGATCCGATGAAAATAACGTTCTGCACGGGGATCACTATGAGATCGAAGGGGTGGTTAAGCTAAAACCGAACGCGCGGGTTTGCGTGGCCTCAGACGGGGATCGGTTCGTGCAGCTTTTTGTCAGCCGGATCACGGGGAGTAAGTAGAGCGGCCGATGCGCCGAGGTTGAACAAACTTCCCTTCCGGTTCTCACGCGGTTTGTACCAGCGACTGAGGCTGATAGACGTCTGTATCGGCAGAATTTTTTCAAATCTCCAACTTGCCAATTAGAAAAGATCGTCTACACTCACACTCAAACTCACAGTCTCGGGTTTTCGGCCGCGTATATTGACCTCGCTTCGGAGGCAATCCGTCGATGCAAAGCTGTGCTGGTCACCGTACCACCATACGTGTGGTTCTCGGCCTGATTGCCGCTTTTTTCCTCACTGCCTGCGAAAAGCCGCCTGCGCCGCCTGCGCCTGGCCCTCCCGATGTCGAAGTGACCGAGGTCATCCAGCAGAACGTTCCCATCTTCCGCGAATGGGTGGCGCAGTTGAATGGTCCCATCAACGCTGCCATCACCCCGAAGGTGCAGGGCTATCTGCTCACACAGAATTACAACAATGGCTTCTTCGTCAAGAAGGGTCAGCTTCTGTTTACCATCGACCCGCCGGCCGTTCATCGCCTCCCTTGACCAGGAAAAAGCCGGGGTTGCCCAGGCGCAGGCAAACCTTTCCCTGGCACAAAAAAACGTCGACCGGGACATACCGCTCGCCGCCCAGAATGCCATCCCGCAAATGACGCTGGATACCGACCGCTCCACTCTGGCCGCAAATAAGGCGGCGTTGACCGCCGCGCAGGCGCAGATGGTGCAGGCCCAGTTGAATCTCGATTGGACGAAAGTTTATTCGCCCATCGACGGCATCGCCGGCGTTGCCAGCTCGCAGGTCGGCAACCTGGTCGGAACCTCAACCACGATGATGACCGTCTCCCAGGTCAATCCCATTTGGGCCTACTTCAACATCAGTGAGAGCGATTATCTCCTCAACGCGGCGCAGATTGACCTGGTCATCCGTGGGAAACAGCCCAAGAATCTTCCCCATATTGTCCAGTTCATCCAGGCCAACGGCGAAACCTTTCCTGAGAAGGGCTCGATCATCCTGGTTAGCCGCGAGATCACTTCACAGACCGGCACCATCCAGCTTGCCGCCGCCTTCCCCAACAAGGGCGCGAGCCTTCGCCCCGGCGGCTTCGGGCGTATCCGGCTCGAGGTCGGTACCCTCAAGAACGCCATGCTGATCCCTCAGGCGGCGGTCATCGAAGTGCAGTCACTGTACCAGGTGGTCGTGGTCGGTCCTGACAACAAGGCCAGCTACCGTCCCATCAAAGTCGGCGATCGCGTGGGCACCAACTGGATCGTTCAGGAAGGACTGAAGCCCGGGGAGAAAGTTATTGTCGAAGGCTTCATGAAGGTGCGCGAAGGCACCCCGGTAAACCCCCGGCCCTATAAGGCGGCAGTGGTGGCGGGGGGAAACTGACCCATGTCGAAGTTCTTCATCAATCGGCCCATCGTCGCAATCGTCATCTCCATCCTGATGGTGCTTGGCGGCGTGGTCTCCATGCTCAGCCTGCCGACCGCACAATTTCCTAACATCGCCGATCCGCAGATACAGATTGCAGCCAGCTACACAGGCGCCGACGCAGATACCGTGGCGCAATCGGTGGCCACGCCCATCGAGCAGCAAATGTCCGGCGTCGACGGCATGAACTACATGTACTCGCTGAACTCCAGCAACGGCGCGATGAAGCTCACGGTAGATTTTGACGTCGATACGAACGTCAACACCGATCAGATCCTGTCTCAGATGCGCGTCCTGCAGGCGAACTCGCAGTTGCCGACGTCGGTGCTCAACCAGGGCGTCACCGTGCAGCAGTCCACATCGGCGCCCCTGATGCTGATCGACCTCAGCTCGCCCAACGGCACCTACGACAACATTTTTCTGGCAAATTACGCCACCATCAATCTCAACGACGCCATCACACGCGTGCCCGGCGTTGCCTCGGTCTCCGTCTTCGGCGCGGGGCAGTACGCCATGCGCTGCTGGGTCAATCCCGATAAACTGGCCAATCTTGGCATCACGGTTCCGGAAATAATCAGCGCCATCCAGGCGCAGAATAACGTCAACCCCGCCGGACAGATCGGCGGCGAGCCTGTGCCCCCCGGCCAGCAGTTCACCTACACCGTCCGCGCGCCGGGCCGCCTTCCCTCGGCCGAGGAGTTCGGCGACATCATCGTCCGCGCCCAGCCCAACGGCAGCATTCTGCGTTTGAAAGATGTCGCCCGCGTCGAGCTCGGCGCGCAGAACTACAGCGTCATCGGCCGCCTCAACAGCAAGCCCGCCGCTCTGATCGCCGTCTACCAGAGTCCCGGAGGCAATGCCGTCCAGACCGCTCTCGCCGTCCGCAAATTGATGGCCGAGAGCAAGCAGCGCTTCCCGCAGGATCTCGACTACGTCGTCGCCCTCGACACCACGCTCGCCGTCAATGCCGGCATTAAGGAAATCGAGCACACGCTCATCGAAGCTCTGGCCCTGGTCATCATCGTCGTCTACATCTTTCTTCAGGGCACCCGCGCCACCCTCATCCCTCTGCTCGCTGTTCCGGTTTCTCTCGTCGGAACCTTTATTGTCTTCCCGCTCCTCGGTTTCTCCATCAACACTCTCTCGCTCTTCGGGCTCGTGCTCGCCATCGGCCTGGTGGTCGATGACGCCATCGTCGTCGTCGAGGCCGTCGAGCACCACATTGAACAGGGAATGACGCCGCACGATGCGACCGTGCAAGCCATGGAGGAAGTCACGGGACCGGTCATCGCCATCGCTCTCATCCTGGCCGCCGTCTTTGTCCCTACGGCCTTCATTCCCGGCATCACCGGCCTGCTGTACCAGCAGTTCGCCGTCACCATCGCCGTATCGGTCATCTTTTCCGCCTTCAACGCGCTCACCCTCAGCCCGGCTCTGTCGGCGATGCTGCTGCGTAAAAGGAAGCCCGCACGCGGCCCGCTGGGAGTCTTCTTCCGCTGGTTCAACCGCTCCTTCGGCAGTGCCACCGACGGATATGTCAATGCCTGCCGCCATCTCATTCACAAGGCCGGCTTCGCCTTCCTCATGCTCCTTCTGCTTACCGCCGGAGCCGCCTTTTTCGGCAACAAAGTTCCCAGCGGCTTTCTCCCTGATGAAGATCAGGGATACGTCTTTGGGGGCCTGCAGCTTCCGGACGCCTCTTCCCTGCAGCGCACCTCAGAGGCCGCGCGCGACGCCGAGCAAGTCATCCTCAAGACGCCGGGCGTGAAATACGTCAGCTCGGTTATCGGATACAGCATGCTCAGCGGCGTCAGCACCACCTACAGCGCCTTCTTCTTCGTGTCCTTCAAGAGCTGGGACGAGCGCGCCAGCGACCCGGCCGAGAGCTATGACGCGATCAAGCGCCACCTGTCCTATGCCCTCTCCCGGTTGACCTCCGGCATTGCCTTCATTTTTCCCCCGCCGGCCATCCCCGGGGTGGGAGCCTCCGGCGGATTCACCTTCGTCCTCGAGGATCGCTCCGGCTCCGGAACCCCATTCCTGGCCAGCAATTCCCAAACTTTCCTGGCAGCGCTACAGAAGCGCCCTGAGCTTGCCGGGGTCATGAGCACCGCGCTCTTCGGGGTTCCCCAGGTAGCTGTCGATGTGGACAAGGCCAAGGTGCTCACCCAGCAGGTCGACCTGTCGAGCGTCTACCAGACACTCCAGACCTTCATGGGCGGCGCGCTGGTCAACTACTTCAACCGTTTCGGCCGGCAGTGGCAGGTCTACGTTCAATCCGAGGGCTCCTATCGAACCACCCCGCAAAACCTGGGAAAGTTCTACGTCAACAACAGCAGCGGCCAGGGGGTGCCGCTCAGCACCCTCACCGACACCCGCTCCACCAGCGGCGCTGAATTCATCATGAAGTACAACCTCTTCGAGGCCATCCAGATCAACGGCTCCGCCGCTCCCGGATACAGCTCCACGCAGGCTCTCGCAGCTCTCGAAGATACGTTCCACAAGACCATGCCCCCGCAGATGGGATTCGATTACATGGGCATGTCCTACCAGGAAGTGAAGGCGGCGCAGGGCGTGAGTCCCATGGTCATCTTTGGCTTGTCCTTCCTGGTCGTCTTCCTCATCATGGCCGCGCAATACGAGAGCTGGACGCTCCCCTTCAGCGTGCTGCTCGGCGTTCCCATCGCTGTCTTTGGCGCCTTCCTCGCGATTTACCTGCGCCGCTTAGACAACAATGTCTACGCACAGATCGGCCTCGTTATGCTGATCGGCCTTTCAGCCAAAAACGCCATCCTCATCGTCGAGTTCGCCAAGGCCGAATACGAATCGGGCAAATCTCTGCTCGACGCCTCGCTCGCCGGGGCGCGCTTGCGGCTCCGGCCTATCCTCATGACCGCCTTCGCCTTTATCCTCGGCTGCGTTCCTTTGTGGAGGGCCAGCGGCGCCGGCGCCGTCTCTCGCCAGGTGCTGGGAACCATTGTCATTGGTGGAATGCTCGCCGCGTCCCTCATCGCCATCTTTTTCATCCCTGTTTCCTTCGACGTAGTCGAGCGTTTTGGCGGACTTTTCGAGAAGAAAAAGCCGGCAACCGATGCCGCCGGTCCGCCCGAATCGCCAGAGAAAGGAGCTCCTGCATGACCGGTCTGCGAACGTCCGCCGCCGCCCTGTTGTTGCTCACGCTCAGCGGCTGCAAGCTGGGGCCTAACTACCAGCGTCCGGCCCTCGATGTTCCGGGACAGTATCGTGGCGCGCCCAATCTGGACCAGCAGCAGCTTACCGGTCCCTCTTTTGCGGAAATGAAGTGGCCCTCGGTCTATCAGGACCCGGTGCTCCAGGGACTGATCAAGGAAGCGCTCACCAACAACTACAACGTGCGCATCGCCGCCGCCAACATCGAGGAAGCCAGAGCCAACCTGGCCATCACCCGGGCAAATCAATTTCCCACCTTGAGCGGAAGCTACAGCGCGACCAACCAGCGCAATGGACAACTCCTCCGGGGAGAGCCGACCGTTGACACACTGGGTCTGAGCCTGAGCTACATTGTCGATTTCTGGGGGCAATATCGCCGCGCCACGGAGCAGTCCCGCGCGGTCCTTCTGGGCACCGAATACGCCAGGAGCGTGGTCATCATCACCCTGATCTCAGATGTGGCGACTGACTATTTCCTGCTCCGCGAATTGGATGACGAGCTGGTTATTTCCCAGCAGACCGTCGCCACCCAGAAAGAGAGCGTCCGGCTCAACACCATCGGCTTTAAAGGCGGACAATACGCGATTACCGACGTCTACCAGGCGCAATTGCTGGTGCAGCAGGCTGAGTCGTCTGTGATCACCACCCAGGAATTAATGGAACAGACTGAGAACAACCTCAGCATTCTCCTGGGCAGAAATCCTGGACCGATCGCTCGCGGTCTGAAACTCCCCGATCAGCCTCATCTGCCCGAGGTGCCCCCGGGCATTCCTTCGTCGCTACTCGAGCGGCGCCCCGACGTCAAACAGACCGAAGAAGCTCTGGTTGCGGCCAACGCCAACGTAGGCGTAGCCAAGGCGGCCTTCTTTCCGCAGATTTCGCTCACTGGCACCTTTGGCGCGTCGAGCACTGCGCTCAGCAGCTTCCTTCAAGGCCCCGCGACCTTCTGGACCCTGGGCGGAAGTGTGACGCAGCCTATCTTTGAAGGGGGCAGGATCCGCGCCAACTACCGTCTCGCCTGGGCCGAGCGTAATGCGGCCGAGCTCACCTACAAGCAAACGGTGCAGGATGCCTTTGGAGACGTCTCCAATGATCTCGTTGGCTATCGCCAATCGCGTGCATACCGGCAAAAGATTGAAGAGCAGACAGCTACCTACGCCGAAACCTCTCGTCTCGCCGAGGTCCAGTTTCGCGGCGGATATGTCAGCTTCCTCCAGGTTCTCACTACCCAGCAGCAGTACTTCAGCTCTGAATTAACTCTGGCTCAGGCCTGGTATGGCGAGCTGCAAAGCTACGCCACGCTCTATCAGGCTCTGGGCGGAGGCTGGGAATAAGAAGAATTTAGGACGGCCCGTGATCAGCCGTCGCAGCCTGGAGCTTGGAGAAGGACCGGACGTAGTTCACCAGGTTCCAGGTATCATCGGGCTTGACGCGCGCGCCTTCACCCTCCATCTCGCCCTTGCCCTTATTAATGATGTAGTACAGTTCGCCGTCGGTCTGTGCCTTCATGGCTGTGGGGTTGCGAAAATCGGGCATCTTGGCTTTCATGTTCTTGGCCAAGTCGCCGTTGCCACCCCCATCCTCTCCATGACATAGGGCGCACTCGTAGCCATAGATCTTCTTGGCTCGGGCCAGGGATTCGGCGGTGGGTTTCATCGGGTTCACTTGGTTTACGGCTTCCAACGGAACGCTGAACGCGGCTGCGGAAGCAGGAGCCGCAGCCGGGGGCGCAGGAGTTGCGGCCTGCTGCGCCTGCAGGATTGACGCGATAGCGCCCGTTAGAAGCACGGAGGAAAGGATCAGGAAAGGCTTCAACATGGGAGCCCCCTCGGAGTGAAATGGAATTCGCTGAACACTGTACGCCTAAGACATAAGGTTGCGACAGGTATTTCCCGCCTGGTGATGCACAGGAGTGCTTTCGCCGTGCAAAGAACCCCCAATAGAGCTCTAACCGAAGCGAAGGGAAAGGTCCGCATTCCGTTAGTTCTCCCACAGACTCGTCATCCTGAGCGAAGCGCCTCACAGATTCATCGCGTTATGCAGCGCTTGTGGCGCGGAGTCGAAGGACCTCGGCGGCGCTGATCTTACCCATGCTGTTCGGAGCTTTTCAACCACCGAACCCGCGCCCGGCATGCCCCCACGGTCTTTGCCATCTTCGGCGCCTGCTTCTAAATTCTCGGTCGTACAGGCATGCTTTACACGTTGCATGAAAAGCTGTACCTGTGACCATCCAGTAAGTATCGCAGCAGATCCTGATGCCGGGCTTCGGTGGTTGAAAAGCTCCGAACAGCATGGGCGAGGTCGGCATCGCCGAGGTCCTTCGACTCCGCGCCACAAGCGCTGCATAACGCGATGAATCTGTGAGGCGCTCCGCTCAGGATGACGAGTCTGTGGGAGAACTAACGGAGGCCTTTGTGGGGGGAGCCGTGGCCTGATGACTTCACCTGAATCCTCTCAGGATGACGAGTCTGTCGGAGTATTAACGAAAAACATCCTAGACAAGTTAGCGCTTACGGGGCGTACCCCAACGATCGCGTTTGCGATTCCCCACAATCGTTAACCGCGAAGTGACAAGCCAGTGACAATTACCGATCGCAGATCCTGCGACGATGGAGGGTGCACGTACTTCTTGATCGTCCCGTCCAGAGTCTTCGCGTCCCTAAACTTCGCATTCAGGACCATCGCGTCATCTTCTGGCTGGAGCGCGCCGCGCTGTTGTTGTCACTGCTTTATTTGGGCCTACACACCATGCCGCGGGCCTGGAGCAAGCTGAATACCGATTTTCCTAATTACTATCTGTCCGCCCGGGTTGCGCATGAGGGCTCGGACACCGCCCGGCTGTACGAGTGGACCTGGCTGCAACGCGAGAAGGATCATCGTGGGCTGGACGACCGGACCATTGGGCTGGTACCGATTACCCCGTTCTCCACGTTGTTCGTGTGGCCGCTCACGGGACTGGCGCCGCTGGCGGCCAAGCACGTGTGGTTGCTGCTGAATCTGGCTCTGCTGGTTCCGCTTTGCCGGCTGCTGCGCTCCCTGACTGGATTGTCTTATCAGCGGATTGCGCTGGCCTTCGCGTTGAGTTTTCCGCTTCACCGCAATCTGCTGTATGGCCAGTTCTATTTGCTTCTGCTGCTGTTCGTCGTAGCCGGTTGTTGGGCCTATCTGCGCGGTTACCACGTTTTGGCCGGTGTTCTGGTAGCCATCGCCGCCGCGGCAAAGATCTTTCCCGTGCTGTTCTTTATCTTTTTCCTGCAGCGACGGGCCTGGCGTGCTCTGCTCGCGGGGGCGATCACCGGAATGGCTGCCCTCGCAGCCTCGGTGGCGGAGTTCGGTTGGAACCTGCACCGCACCTATCTGCACGAGATTCTGCCCTGGACGCTGCGTGGCGAGGGTCTGCCGCCGTATGCGACGGCCAGTGCTTCCCTCTCCAGCGTTCTGCATTATCTATTTCTGGCCGAGCCGCAATGGAATCCGCAACCGTGGCACAACTCTCCGCTGTGCTACGCCCTGCTGCAACCTACTCTGCAACTGCTGGCCCTGGCGCCGGCTATCCTGCTCATCCGCAGGCAGGACCGCACTCCGGCCCGAATCCAACTGGAGTGGTCCGCGCTTCTGGTTGCGTCGCTGGCTATCTCCACCAGCCCGGCGTCGTATAACTTTGTGCTGCTGGCGTTGCCGGTGTGCGTGCTGGCGGCTATATTGCTGCAACGCGAGTGGTATGGGTGGCTGGGTGTTCTGCCCATCGTTTATCTCGGCATCGGTTTTCCCGTGAGCAGCCCTACGGCAATGGTTGGCCCCAAGATTTTGCTGTACGTTCCGCGGCTTCCTTTGACCCTCGCCCTTCTTTTGGGAATCTATCTGCTGCTGTGGCACGATCAGCAGTTTGAGGATTTTTCATGGGAATGGACGCACTCCGCATGGGCGGCCGCCATGGCCGGCGCCCTTATCTTCAGTGTGCCTTCCAGTCTTCATCGCGAGCGAGCCATGCGCCAGGAGTATGCCTACCGGCTTCCGCTGCAGACGCAAGCCCTACTCGCTGCCAATCCACAGTCGCAAGGGACAGAGATTCGTTTCGATGCCTTTACCCAGAGCGGCTACCAGTTGGCCTGGCAGGATGAGGATGGGCCCTGGCTTGATCCCGCTGCGGACGATGAGCTTTCCTTCGCTGGCGACTCGCATGATATCTGGGTGGAGCGAGGGTTGAGTCCGCGCTCTGCGATTGTGAACTTGCGTGATCCGGCGCGAGCGGTGGTTGACAACGCGCGGGATCCGATGCTCGCCGCCGATGGGCAGAGCCTCGCCTTTGTGCGCGACAGCCGCGGCCGGGGACAGTTGATGGTGCGGCCAGGCTTTCGCTCCGACGGCAGCGTCGAAGTCCCGCTCACCGGGCGGTCGTTGAATGTCTACGAGGCGTCGTTTCTCTCTGAAAAAGAGTACGCATTTTCTGCCGTGGAGCAGGGCCGGCCTCCGCAGATTTATTTGACCGATGCCCTGCACGCCAATGCACCACTGTCGCTGGGGGAATCCCGCTATCCGGCCCTTTCGCCGGATGGCCGTTGGATGGCCTATAGCCATCTGCAGGATGGCGTATGGAATTTGTGGCTGCGCGACCAGAGGACGGGTTCGACCCGCCGCCTGGCGGATGTGCCCTGCAATCAAATTCAGCCGTCATGGGAGGAAGGCTCAAAAACCTTGCTCTACGGCACCGACTGTGGCCGCAGCCTGTGGTTCACCGCAGTGGCGCGCCGGCGCGTGATTCGGTGACCGGAATTCGGAGGAACGCAATGATGAGTCTCGAGACGCTTAAAAACAATTGGGAATCGCTGGCTGAGCGTGATGCCC
Organism: uncultured Acidobacteriaceae bacterium; assembly: GCA_963785315.1. Lineage (GTDB taxonomy): Bacteria > Acidobacteriota > Terriglobia > Terriglobales > Acidobacteriaceae > PALSA-350. Next base: position 586,574 of record CAWAUX010000010.1, read on the forward strand.
TGTACGCCATACTCACCGACCACCGCCGGGCCGGTGGCAAATGGGATGTACCAGAGTTCATGGCCACTGGCGAAGCCGAAATAGTGACCGTGATGGATCATCTCGCCGGTATTGGCTACATTCCTGATTACGCCGGCAACGCGTTGGACTTTGGCTGCGGCGTTGGCCGGGTAACGCAGGCCCTGGCGCTGCGCTTCACCTCTTGTGTAGGGGTGGATATTTCGCGACAGATGATTGACAAGGCCAGGTCTCTGAACCGGTATTCACATTGCCGCTATCTGCCTAATTCCGGGGCGCAACTGCCCTTCGCGGACGACAGCTTCTCCTTCATCTACAGCAACATCGTTCTGCAACATGTGCCCCGGCGTTTTTCGACCGCTTACCTGCGGGAATTCGTGAGAGTGCTGGCCCCGGGAGGAATACTCGTCTTTGGCGTGCAAGATTCCTTTGCCACCCCGGATGTCTCTTCCCTGCTGGTTCGCGTCCGCCACATTCTTCGCATCCGGTCCAGAATCCGAGCGGCCGCTGGAGTTGGGGATATGCAAATGCATTGTCTGCCGGAGCACGTCGTCCGCAGAGCACTGGGCTCGGCCAGGATCGTGGATGTGCAATACACTAACACGGCGGCGAAAGACTTTAATGGAGAACTTGTCTATTTGCGCCAGGGGCCTGCATCCGGTTATGTTGGCAAACAATACTGCGTAGTGAAAGACTGGTAAGGACGGCCTCGCGTTTGTAAGCGAACCGGGCTTTGTAATACCATTCGACCCGGAGAGCAGGGGCCAAACCTTAATGTCAGAAGCGCCTTCGCGGCCGCAAGCACTGGTCACCGGCGGCACCACTGGAATTGGACTTGGCATCGCGACCGCAATGGTCGATGCGGGTTACGAGGTAACGGCCACCGGCCTCACCGACGCGCAAGTCGCTGCTGTCCCGCAGCGGCAGCATCTTTCGGCAGTCAAGCTGGATGTTACGTCTGAGGAATCGGTCGCCGCGGTGCTGGCGCCTTTTCATGAACTGGCTGCTCTCATCAACTGCGCCGGGGTGATTTTTCGCGGTGGCGCAGAATACGAGATGGCGAACTTTCAAAAGGTAATCGACGTTAATCTGACCGGGACCATGCGCATGTGCGTCGGGGCCCATGCCAAGCTTGCTGCGGCTCGTGGATCTATTATTAACACCGCATCGATGCTGTCCTATTTTGGCGGCCCGTTGATTCCCGCCTATACCGCCTCCAAGGGCGGAGTGGCACAATTAACCAAGGCCCTCGCGGTTGCCTGGGCGCCGGAAGGGATTCGGGTCAACGCCATCGCTCCGGGCTGGATTGCCACCGAGCTTACGCGTGGGCTGGTTGAGGATGAGAGCCGGTCTGCCGCTATCCTGCAGCGCACCCCCATGCAGCGTTGGGGAGAGCCGGGAGACGTTGCGGGAGTGGCTGTATTTCTTTGTTCCGAAGCGGCACGCTTCATCACGGGAGCAATCTTGCCCGTCGATGGAGGCTACGCGGCAGTTTGAAAGCGAGGGTCCACCATGAGCAATCTCATCGAGCAAACCGCAGCGGAAGCGCGGATTCCCTACCGGCATCCGCAGCCGAAGGAATCCTTCCCTGAGCTGGTCGTTCCCAACGCCATCCCACAGGATGAGCGCTTGTGGGTGCCGCAGATGGAAAACGTATGGTTTCGTCCGCTGTGCTTGTCCGCCAGCCGGGGATATTGGATGAACCTTCTACGAGTGCGCAAGTCGGGCGTGTTGTCGCGCCACCGGCATCCACAGCCGGTTCACGGATTTGTATTGAAGGGTAGCTGGCATTACCTGGAACACGATTGGACGGCCACAGAAGGTTCTTATGTCTACGAAACTCCCGGCGAGACGCATACGCTGGTGGTGGAACCGGACGTTCCGGAGATGATTACGCTCTTTCAGGTCAATGGCGCGATGATCTATGTTGATCCCGAGGGCGGAGTTCTGGGTTACGAGGATGTGTTCACCAAGATTGATCTATGCCGCCGCCACTATACGGCCGTTGGGCTGGGAGAGGGATTCGTCGATCAATTTCTCCGTTAGCCTACCAGAACCAAAAGGAATAGGTCTCTGGCTCCGTCACAAAGGACGGGTGGGATTCCAATGCTCTTTCCCTCTGATACTCGATTCACCCCATGCACTTAGCGGTCAACATTGGTGGAATCCCACATCTCGCGAAAAACGAGTGAGATATGGGCCCACCCGTCCTTTGTGAGGGAACCAGAGGCAGACACCAGCCGGACTAAGCTCTCACGCAGGCTCTAAAACAGCGGCCCAAGGGCCTACTGTACCGGTTGCGGATAGATACGCGCGGCGTTGTCATGCAGGTAGCCGTGAGCAAATTTCAGGGCCTGCTGCTCGGTAATTTCCCCGTCGAGAATCATCCCGGAGAGGGCGGCGGCCAGCGCCGTGCGCGCGGATTCAACCGCCAGCCAGTCGCTTTCTTCGGCACCGATGGCTTCATTAAATGGAAAAGCATCGGAGCCGAAGACGACCTTATCTGGATAGAGCAGCAGCCAATGACGCAGCACCTCGGCTAGATCCTTCGGGTACAGGTAAATACCCATCAACGATGAGTCCAGATAAACGTTCTCCCGTGCTGTGAGCCAGATGGCCTGGTCCTGAAACGGGTAGCCGCCGTGCAGCAGCACGAAGTTGACATTGCTATAGCGCGGGTCGCGTAGGACGTTCTCGAGATTAAGTACATTGCCGCCGCCCACATTGAAAAAGTCGCCGGTCCCCACCGCGGTGTGAATTTGTACCGCAAGGTGGAGGCGCCCGGCTTCTCGCAGCAGGTAGCGAAACATATAGTCTTCGAAGACTGCGTGCTCCGCGGCAGAGGGTTTCCCTCCCGCATGATAGCGGTCATAGATTCTTGCTGCTTCCGCCTGGGGCGGATCGTCAAAATGCAGCGTGCGGAAATAGGCGATCTCGAATTTGATGGAGACTCCGCCGCGGCTGCGATTCTGTTCCAGGATCCTGCTGACGAAGACCAGGTATGCGGGAAAGGTTCCGGGTAATGCATTCAACCCCGCCTGGGTGAGCTCGCCCTTCAGTTTCTTCTCCTGCATCGGCACATAGACACCCTCATCGATGTTGCGCGCGGTCAAGTCGCTGTTGTCCAGAGGAAAGAGAAATGAGTCGACGAAGAAGACCCAGTGGAAACGCTTGGGGTCGAGGTAGTTTCCCATGGCAACCCGGTTGGCCATCATGGTTTCGACGTTGAGCTTGTCCAGGATGCGATCGAAGTATTGATAGCCCGGGTAGGTGCGACGCAACTCTGCTTTTTTGGCAACCAGCCACTTGATGTGCTCCGGGGTGTTGTCGGAGAAGGGGTAGTCGAAGAGATCTTTGGAGGCGGCGATCAATTCCGGATTATCCAGGCTCAGGCGTAGCGGCGCATGCCCGGGCGGAGAGGCCATCGCGTCTACGTCAGTATCTTCTGCGAAGCCTGGATGGCCGTGGTCATCGAAGATGGCGATCTGGCGAATCTGCTGCAGCAGGCGATCGTAGGTCTGCTGGTATCCGGGCGCCATGTTCGGACTGGCCTGCCCCCACAAAGGACAAGAGGAAGCGAGCAGGAGCACAATCGTCAGACGAGTCATTAACCTAGAGCCCCTTGAAAGCGCCGCCATCAACCAACAGGGTTTGGCCGGTGATGTACGAAGCACGATCGGAGGCAAGCCATACAATCGCGTCGGCTAGCTCTTCCGGTTGGCCAACGCGCTTCAGAGGCACTTCCTCCACCAGGCGTGACTCGAACTCCGCTGGGCTAATGCCCAAATCCTGCGAGCGCTTGCCGATGAGCTGCTTCAAGCGCTCGGTCGCGGTATAGCCAGGTCCCACATTGTTGACCGTGATGCCGTCTTTTCCAAACTCGTTAGAAAGGCTCTTGATCAAACCCAGGACTCCCGCGCGGACCGCGTTGGAATAAATGAGGTCGGGGACGGGCTGGCGGACCGTGACCGAGGTAATCGTCACCAGGCGGCCCCACTGGTTCTTCTGCATCCAGGGCAGAACCGCGCGGGCAAAGTGGATGATGCTCATGAAGTTCAGTTCCAGCGCGCGCTGCCACTCTTCGGTGGTGGTCGAAAAAAACATCTTGGCCGGCGGTCCACCGGCGTTGGTCACACAAACATCCACCCCGCCGAACTCCTGAGCGACATGCTTCACAAATTCTTCGACCGCGGCAGCATTGGTCACATCCAGCGGCTCGGCGATTACCGGGACAGCGTACCGTTTGGCGATGAGCGCTGCTGCCGCGTTCAGCTTGTTGGCGTCGCGCGAGCACATGGCCACTTTCGCGCCTTCGGCGGCAAACTTTTCCGCCGCCGCGCGGGCGATGCCATCGCTCGAAGCAGCGACAATTACATTACGGTTCTTTAGTCCCAGGTCCACCTGGCTTCCTCCCGGTTACTTGCTTGCACCCTGACGAAGATAGGCGTCGTCTTTGTCGATCCAATCCTGGCGGGGGGGATTAAAGATGTCCAGGTCGACCGTATCCTCGAGCGCAACGGCCTCATGCGGCATATGGGGCGGGATGCAGAGGACTTCCCCGGCCGAGACAGTAATTTCCCGGCCATCAATGAAGAAATGCAATGCGCCTTCAAGAACGTAGGTGACCTGCTCATTGTGATGACTATGCAGAGGCACTTTCGCGCCCTTCTTAAGCAGGACACGCGCCACCATCACGTTGGTGCCCACGATCATTTGCCGGCCTATGAGCGGGCTCATGGGCTCTACTTCGATGTCATTCCACTTGGTGTACTGCAACAGTTTCTGCCATGTCGTTTCCCCTGCAAAAGTTACCACAAATCGCGTGGAGTCATTCAGGAGTGCGGTTTGGCCGAGGCACTTTTTACATCAGCCGTCCCTAACCATGTAACCGCGCCGAAGGCGCCGAGCCAGGAGCCGATCGCGGCAAAGACCACGTAGATCGGGTTGCCTGTGTAACTGATTACGGCAAACGCAGAGAGCAGATACCAGACGCTGCTCCAACTGGCCGCGATGCTCCTGCGGCGTGCGGTGACCGCGGCGGTAAAGAGCACATAGACCGCGTCCGTGGCCGCGGTGGACACGACCACTCCTAGGGCAATCAGCGGATTCGGCGCGTGGATCATTTGGTCTCAGGGCTGTAGGTTACACCAGAGTTTGCTGGGTCAGCCTTGAAGAAGCGCCCCGAGGCGAGAGTAGCTGGACCGCGATCACGGCCAGCGGCACAAGGTAGAAGATGGAGCCGATCACCCACATCAGAGCGCCCGCCGCGGCTTGATCGGCCAGGGGCGAGATGTCAAAGACTCTGGGCGCCGCGGCGTAACTGGGATAAATCACCTTTCGGGAAAAGCTGAGTGAGGCGGAGTATGCAGTATTCACCAGGTCCGCGCCGACCAGGTAGGGCAACAGTGCCCAGCGAGACCCTCGGCTGACGCTTGGCCACGGCTCAATTAGAGGAAACCAGAAAAGTAATCCGGTGACGAGGAAGCAGAGCGTGTTCCACCGTATGCCAGGCATCTGAGCGCACCGCCAGTTCGTAGGCCGCGGGAATATGCCAGCCGAGATAGGCGATATTCATTGCCAGCCAGGCGAAGACGGGATGGGTGAGGATGCGGAATAGCCGGTGCAACCACTGCCATGCGAAAAAGGGGGCCAAGGACGCCGCGGAGCAGCCCACGCGGCAGCGAACGCAAGAATGGAACCGCCGGAGCGCCTAACAAGAGCAGCGGGGGCGCCACCGACATAAAGATCAGGTGCTGTGTCATATGGGCGGACAGCAGCACGTCATCCAGCGCATCGATCGGTGAACCGATCGCTATGTAGAGAGAAAGAAGGCCGCCAAGAAAGCACAACGCGCGCCAGGAGGGAAACAGGTGGGGCCGGGTGCGGCGAATTCTGCGAAAGCCACGGAGGTAGAGCAGGCCGGACGCGAGCAAGCCCGATGTGGCCCAAAAAGGAAAGGACCAGGAAGTCGAGTGCGGCTTGTGAGGCGGGTTCTGACATGGTGAGAAAGTTTCTGAAGGTGAGTTGGTGGCAGGTTGAGGGGAACTGCAGGTCCCTCGCCTACGCTCGGGATGACAAAGTGTAGATTGGTTCATCACCTCAACATTTGTTATATGGGATCGAGAAAGAAACAGCGGGTCTGCGGTTTCTTCTTCCCTTACCCACGGCTGGGTGCCCCATTCAAGCCGTTCTTTGGCTTGAGTGGGATACCACAGCACTCGACACTCTATTGTTTCGGAGGATCGAGTTCCCCAGTGCTCACGTATTGCTGCGATGCATCCCGCGCCGGACGCTGGCCCTCAGGATGCAGGGTTTCGAGGAAGCTGACCAGCGCCGTCACCTCCGGCGGGGAAAGATTCTTTCCGTATGCCGGCATGTTTCCTCCTCCCTGCAGCACCTGGCGCACCAGTTGGTCGTAAGTCAGCCGCGTGGCCACTCCATCGAGCGCCGGACCGCGCTGGCCGCCCAGGCCACCGATCATGTGGCAATTGCGGCACTGCTTTTCCTGAAAGACAATCTGGCCCTGCCTTCCCAACGGCGTGGCCCCATGCACATATTTCACGGGAACGATATCCCCGCTCCAGGCCTGCATCTCCGGACTCCAGGGGGTATAGGTCCCCAGGTGTTCGCAGACCGCGAACCCTACTGCAAGCACAGTGATCGAGAGCACCGCGATAGGCCGCCGGCGCCAGCTCTTCTCCCCTTCTCCGGCAAAGAACGGCAATGCCAACAGGAACAGGATGCCTACGGCCGGAGCAATCAAGATGAACGGCGTCTCCAGGTTCTCCGGGAGGAAAGAGAGAATCGTGTAAAGCCACAAGAAGAAGAAGTCCGGCTTGGGCACGGTCTGGATGATGGTTGGATCGGGAAAGCCGGTCGGCCCAAAGGGCCCCAAAAACACCGCGCACAGCGCCACCGCCGCCAGGATCGCTGCGGAAAATATCATATCTTTCCACACCGCCCCAGGTACGAAAGGCATGCCGTCCTTTTGCGTCAGCTCGTGGTACTCCTGAATATAAGTGCTGCGCCGGACGATCCGCCCCGGCATGGGCCAATCGTTGATGCCCAGTCCCACCACCATCCAGATGTGCAGCGCGGCGAAACCCAGCATCAATCCGGGAATGACAAAGACATGCAGGGCAAAGAAGCGGGTCAACGTAGGACCCGCGATGATCGGGCCCCCTAACAGCAGGTCGACCCCCGGCCCGCCGATGAGAGGGATGCGGGATACGATCGAGGCGCCAATGCCCAGCCCCCAGTACGCATCCTGGTCGAAGCGCATCACCTGCCCGGTGAATGCCATGCCCAGGGTCATCAAGCAGCAGAAAGACGCCCAGGATCCAGGTGAGTTCGCGAGGAAACTTATAAGCGCCAAAGAGGAAGACCTGGCACATGTGGATCAGCACCACGGCGACCATGAAGTTCGAACCCCAGCCGTGCATCGCGCGCAGGAACCAGCCCAGCGGGAGCTGATGGTTCAACACCTGCAGGCTGTTCCAGGCCTCGCCCGCCGAGGGTACATAGACGATGGCCAACAGGATGCCGGTAACGATCTGTAACATTAACAGAACGAAACTGGCGCTGCCGAAGACGTACCACCAGCTGGCCGTGTTCTTCGGCACCGGGTGAAGAACCGTTTCCTTGATCGGCCCTTCCAACTTCAACCGGAATTCTAACCAGTCGTAAGTACGTTTCAACCAGTGCATGCGGAGCTCTCTTTCCGTACCGACGCGCTGGTTGCCAACGTGGGCATCTGGCCGCCATCGATCATCAATTTGCCGTTTTGCACTTTGTAGGCGTATTCAAAAAGACCTCGCGGTGGAGGGCCTGCGGCCCGCGAGCCATCGGCGTAGTAGACCCCGCCATGGCATGGGCACATAAACAGCTCCGACTGGGGAAACCAGCGCACCGGGCAGCCCAGGTGGGCGCAGTTGATGGCGAATATCTGAAACTTCTGCTCGTCCGTCCGGCGCACCCAGCAGGCAGCCTTGGCGGTGGCGCCATCCCACGGCATGCTCTTGGGGTTAACGAAGCTGGCCAGCCGCGTCTGTCCCAGGGCAAATTGAGAAACGTCCCCCAAATCGATCCAGGAATTGTAACCGCCATTCTTGCGAATGGGTCCCAGCAGGTAGCCCACGACAGGGATGGCGACTAAAAAGGCGACCGCGCCATTAAGCAAAGCGCCGATCGACACCAATACCCACCGCCTGGTTACTGCTGCCTTGTCGTCGCTCATTGCCCGCCTCCTGCGGTCTTGTTTTGCTGTACGCCGGGGCGCTGGCTGGAGAGCCAGCCCACCACGTCGGTTACTTCCTGATCGCTCATCGGGTGCCCAGGCAAATCGTTTCTCCAATCCGGTTGGCCGATGTCCGGCCGCCCGGCAATTACCACCGTGCGCAAGACCTGGTCACTCACCAGGGCCAGGAACTCCGGCTGGGTAATCGAGCCCGCTTTGCTCTTGGCCGATGCTCCGGCAGCTCCGTGGCACGAAGCGCAGTAGGTGGTGTAAACCTGCTGGCCGTGCGCCGCATCCGCCGGCTTGGCGGCCTTGTAGGGCGGCGCGTTCGCGCCGTCGAGCGTCCCCGCTTTAAACCAGGCGGCGCGCATGCCGTGCACCAGCGCGTCGACCTGCTGGTCAGTCAACATGCCCCCGGCGCTCACGGCAAAGGGTGGCATGTGAGTGCCCGGTTCGCCGTTGGCAATAATCTGATGAAGAATCTGCTCATCCACCAGCGCCTGGTATGCCGGATTAGCCAGCGGGTAAGACGGGCCGTTCATCCCCTGGGCGCCGTGGCAACCGGAGCAGTTCTGGGCGTAGAGCGTAGCGAAGTCCAGCACTGAATCGGGATTCGGGACCAGCGGCCCGGGCTTGGGATGGCCGGGAAGCTGGCCGCAGCCAACCACAGTCATAGCAGGAAACCAGCATCAGGAGGCGTGCCTTCACTTCGGTCCGTCCTCCCCATGGCGTTCTCCCATCATTCCCGGTGTTTCCAATCCCACACGTGCGGCGAAAGGCAGATATTGCTCGGTGCGGATGTGAACTTGCTGGGCCACGACCCATCCGGCCACCAACCCGAAGGTCACCTGGGAGGCGACAAACCACCACCAATCGATGCGCGCATCAAGATAGGGGTTGATCAAACCCAACGTGGCATGCAACACACCTGTCCACAGCAGCGGGGCGATGAGGCCTCCCAGAATGATCGGGTGGCGCGGCAACATGGGGAGCATGGCGCCATACAGCAGGCCGATCAGCAGCGACCCCACGGCGTGGATGATGGTGGCGAAGATCAGTGCGCTCAGGCGGAAGTGAGTGATCTCGGCGAAGGTGGGATTAGACCAGCCGGCTACTCCGGCTCCTCCCAACAGATTTACCGCGTACCAGATGCTGTGGTAACGGATCAGGCCGTAGAGGAGCGCGGGCACAATCATCGCGGCGCCGCCTGCGATGCCCCCCTTCACCCCTGCCATCACCGAGGGGGTATGGACCGGCAGGCGCGCGCGATGGCTTTCGTCGATCTCGATACGGGCGACCTTGGTGCGGATGCTGGTGAACTCGAATTTCTGCACCTTGACCGGCACGGCGATATGCTGCGCATGCGGCCAAACTTGAAGGAACCATCCCACGCAGCCGGAAACGATGAGCACCGCCCCGAGGATGCTTATGCCCACGTTCGTCACCAGCCCGGCCAGGCCAAAGGTCAGGCCCAGGGCCAATACCAGCGGCCACGCTGTCGGGGCAGGCAGTTGTACTACTTCATCGGATATGCCGTTGTGTGCCTGTGGCTCTTCCATTGGTCTTCTCTTTCTCCTCAGCGGCCAATGATGTAGACGACCGTAAAAACCACGACCCAGACGCCGTCGACAAAGTGCCAATAAAGCGAGAGCACCTCGAGTTGTTTCGAGTGCTCACTCCTGAGCTTCCCGGTGAGGGAAAAGATCAGCACGATCGAAAGCATGGTCAGACCGACGATGACGTGGCTGGCATGCAAGCCGACCAGCGAGTAGAACGTGGTGCCAAAGAGGTTGGTGCTGATGGTCAGCCCATCGTGATAAATCAACTTCTTCCATTCGAGGCCGGTGCCACCGAGAAAGATCGCGCCTAAAACGACGGTGAGCGCCCACCACAAGCGGAAGGCCCCCATCGAGCTCTTCTTCAGGGCATGTTCCGCTATCCAGATGGTGAAGCTGCTCGACAGCAGGCATACCGTGTTGAAGATGGGAAGCTCCAGAACCTCGCGCGGCTGCGGCCCGGAGATGCTCTTGCCTATGTAATAGATATAGGCAACCACAAAGATCGTGAAGATCGCGGTCTCGGCAACGATCAGCGCCGCCATGGCGACAGTGCCGTGATAGGGCAACACCCAGTCTTCGTTGGCTGCCCGGTGAGCCAGGGGAATCGTGCTGGCGCTCATCCTCTATAGTCCTCGACGATCAAAATCATTCGTACCGGGAGTCCGGATCTTCCGGGTGCTTCAGGTCCCACAACGGTCTGCGGCTGGCTACCACCGGTGCGCTGGCAAAGTTGTATTCGGGTGGTGGAGACGAGGTTGCCCACTCCAGCGTCCACGCATCCCAGGGGTCCGGGCCCGGCGTCCGCGCCTTTGAAGTACGAATACACCATGTTGTAAACAAAAATCAGCCGTGGCGACTCCCTGAATGATGCCTCCGATGGATACGATCATGTTCCAGTTGTCCCAGCCGCGGCCAGGTTCGTAGGTGTAGATACTCCTCGGCATGCCCAGCAGCCCGGGGATGTGCATGAGGTCGAAACACAGGTGGAAGCCGATCACGAACAGCCAGAAATGCCACTTGCCCAGCCGCTCATTGAGCATCTTGCCGGTCATTTTCGGGAACCAGTAGTAGAAGCCTCCGAAAAAGCAGAAGACGATGGCTCCCACCAGAACATAGTGGAAGTGGGCGACGACGAAATAGGAGTTGTGCAGTTGCCAGTTCCAGGGAGCGGTGGAAAGCATGATTCCGGTCAGACCCGCGAACAGGAACTGAACCAGGAAAGCAGTGCAGAAAAGCATAGGCGTGGCGAAGCGTATTTTGCCTCCCCACATGGTGGCGATCCAATTGAAGATCTTGATCCCGGTGGGAACCCCAACCAGTCCAGTGGAGAGCACGAAGAACGCGTTCTGCGCCGAGGTCATGCCCACGGTGAACATGTGGTGCGCCCACACGCTGAGGCTGATCAAGCCAATGCCCGCCGATGCCGCCACCATCGCCGGGTAGCCAAAGATCGCCTTCCGGGAGAAGACGGGAATGATTTCGTTGGCGATGGCGAACGCCGGCATCACCAGCACATAGACCTCGGGGTGCCCGAAGACCCAGAAGAAGTGCGCCCAGACAACGCGGCGCGCCTCCAGCCTGCGAATCGAAGAAGTGGCCGCCAAGATAGCGGTCGATGGTCAGCATGATCTGCGCCGCAGTCAATGGGCTGATGGTCACCAGGATCATTCCCGAAACCACCAGGTACAGCCACGCCAGCAGCGGCATGCGGAACATCGTCATGCCTTTGCAGCGCATGCATATGGTGGTGGCGATGATGTTGACAGCGGCGCCGATGGTGCCGAATCCGGAGACGATCAGCGACAACGCCCAGTAGTCCGTGCTGTGTCCGCGAGAGAATGCTCGCTCGGTAAGCGGCGCATACGCCCACCAGGTGACATCGGGCGCGCTTCCGGCGCCTTGCAGGCCCACGCCGCCAATGAAGCTGTAGTACAGCATCAAGCCGCCCAGCGCGGTCATCCAGAAGCTGAAGGCATTCATCCGGGGAAAAGCCATGTCCCTGGCGCCGATCATCAGGGGGACCAGGTAATTGGCAAATCCAATGATCAACGGCATCCCCATGAGAAAGACCATGGTGGTGCCATGCATGGTGAAGATGCGATTGAAGACCTCGGGAGAGAGAAAATTGTTGTGCGGCACGGCCAGCTGAATGCGCAGTAAAATCGCCTCGAAGCCCCCGACCAGCAAAAAGACCACGGCGTAGCCGATGTACATCAATGCCAATCTTCTTGTGGTCGACCGTGACCACCCAATCGGTGCACCTGTTCGAGCCACGTCCCATAGCGCCTCACTGGGCGGCGTGAGGTCGATGGCGCTCCCGATCGGTAGAGTCGAATCAGCCATAACGCAAAAACTCCTGTCTGTTCTGGCCCGTGTCCCGGTTACTTCAAGGTGTCAAGGTAAGCGACGACCTTGTCGATCTGGTCATCACTCAATTGCATCGCCGGCATCAGGCTTCCTGGCTTGACGTAGTCCGGATCCTTGATCCAGAGCTTGAGATTCGCCGGGGTATTGTCGGCCGCTCCGGAAGCAAGCGTATCGCGGCTCATAAAGTGGGTAAGGTCCGGCCCAAACTTTCCCTGGGCGGCGGTGCCGCGCACCACGTGACAACTGATGCAGGCTTGCGACTCGAAGAGCTGCCGGCCTTCGGCAACTGCCGGATCCTGAACCGCCGGCTGCTGCTGATTCTTCACCCAGGCGGCGAAATCTTCCGGGGTCTGCACGTAGACACGCAGCAGCATCTTGGCATGTTCCACGCCGCAGAACTGGGCACATTGGCCCACGTACATGCCGGCTTTATCCGGATTGAACCACATGTGGTTCACCTGGTTCGGAATGGAGTCGATCTTGCCGAACAACTGCAGGGACCCAGAAGCTGTGATCCACATCGGCGGAAAGCAAGTTGAGCGAAGTGGTCATGGGAGCCTGCTCGGTGCTGAGCGGTACATGCAGCTCATTGGCCGTCGTGAAACCCAATTTATCGTAGTGAAACTCCCACCAGAACTGATGGCCTACGACATCGACATTGAGAGCCGTCGGCGGCATCTTCTGATCCTGAATGGCAAACAGAATGCGTGCCGTGGTCAGAAACAGGACCACGACAATCAGGACGGGTATCACGGTCCAGGCCAATTCGATCTGGGTGCTGCCGTAGATCTGCGGCGGCTCGCTGTCATCGTTGGGATCACGCTGCCGGAAGCGGACCACGACGTACAACCAAAGGGAGGCGACCACGATAAAAATCGCTCCCGTGATTTGCATCACAAAAAGCGACAAATGGTGGATCAACAGCGCCGGACCGGAGTGCGGGTCGAAGGTGCTCGGAGTCTGATGGACGATAGTTGTCCGTGGGCACAGCCCAGGCTGCATGTCCGGCGCTGCTTAACAGCAGCAGCAACGCATAAGCGGCTGAGCCGGGCCCTTTGCGCTGCAGCCATCGTCCGGACATGATTGCGGACCTCCCCCGCTCAAAGAAAACTCATTGTAGCGCTCTCCGTCGGCTGACCGTATGAATAGTTCGCCGCCGCGGCAGGCTTCGTTTCGAATCTACGTCCCGACGCAATTGAACCTTTGATGCACCGAGAAGCAAATCGGACCCTTGGTACACTGGCGAAAATGAAACGCCTGATTATCAACGCGGACGACTTTGGTCTCGCGCCAGGCGTCAACCGGGCGATCGTGGAACTGCAGCAAGCGGGCGCCCTCAGCTCTACCACATTGATGGCCACGGCTCCCTACTTTTCTCCCGCAGTTTATCTGGCCTTTGCGCAACCCGCGTTATCCGTCGGCTGCCACATTGTACTGGTGGACGGCTCACCACTGCTGCGCCCGGACGAGGTGCCTTCCCTGCTCGATCCCCGGCGTCCGGCATCGGTATCTCTGCGCCCGACGGTGGGAAGTTTTCTTCGTGATCTGATGCGTGGCCGCATTCGTGAGCAGGAAATCGAGGCCGAGGCCATCGCCCAGATACGGCGCATTCAATCGAGCGGGGTCACCGTCAGCCACATCGACTCGCACAAACATATCCATGCATTTCCCCGTGCGCTGGCTCCCCTGCTGCGGGCGGCGAAGCACTGCGGTGTGGACTGCGTGCGCAATCCCTTCGAGCCGTGGTGGAGCCTGCGCGCCACACGGGTCGCCAGCGCGTTGCGCCGGGCGCAAGTGCACGCCATGCGGACCCAGCGGCGGGCCTTCTCCAGGCTGATCAAGGAATACGGTATGTTGACCGCCGACGGGTCGATCGGCGTTCTGGCTACCGGGACTCTCGATGAGCATGCACTTCGTTCCATGCTTCAGGCTATGCCGAGCGGCACGTGGGAGCTGGTTTGCCATCCGGGATATCGCGACCGTGCGCTGGAGCAGGCGCATACTCGCCTGCTGTCCTCGCGCGACACGGAACGCAGCGCCCTGCTCGAGGTCATTCCCGAGGCGATCAGGAAGGACCCGGAGTTGCTGCTCACCAATTTTCATGAGGTTGGCGCGACGATGCATCAGGTTAGGGGTCTAGAGTGAAACCGCAGGTCCCTCCGCTCCGCTACCCACGGATTACCTGAGGAGGTTAGCGGAGAATGGCGAACTGCATGTGGCTTTCCTTCTCGATAGTCGCAGAGACAGTTGCAGTGAGTGCCGACTGCCGGAAATCCGGGTACGCTCCGGAAGGGATGACAGATCTGTTTGGACACTAGGATCTCGAGCGCCTAGACACAATATGTCATCACGACCGGAGCGTAGCGTATTCGAGCGTACTTTGACTTGAGTGGGCTACGATGTAAACCTCAACGGGGTTGTCAAAATGAAAATCGGCATTACGTGTTATCCGACGTACGGCGGAAGCGGCGTGGTCGCGACCGAACTCGGTATCGAACTCGCAGCGCGCGGCCACCAGGTGCACTTCATCACCTATTCGCAACCCTTCCGGCTCACCGGGCGCGAAGAAGGCATCTTCTATCACGAGGTGCCGGTCTCAAATTACCCGCTCTTCGAGTACCCACCCTACGATCTGGCGCTGGCTACGCGCATGTCCGAGGTGGCCGAATATTATGAGCTCGACCTGCTGCACGTCCACTACGCCATTCCCCACTCGGTGTGCGCCCTGCTGGCCCGCCAGATGCTGGCAAAACGCAGACATCTGCCCTTTGTCACCACCTTGCACGGTACCGACATCACCCTGGTAGGACTCGACCGGTCGTACTTGCCCATTACACGCTTCGGTATCGAAGAGAGCGACGGCGTTACCTCGATATCCAATTACCTGCGCGAGAAAACCGTGCACGATTTCGGCATCCTGCGGCCGATCGAGGTCATTCCCAACTTCGTCAATTGCGACGAATACAAACCCCTGGGCGAAAGCCAGGCGGATGCCCGCGCGCGTTACGCCGACCCGGAAGAAAAAATCCTGCTCCATCTCTCGAACTTCCGTCCGGTCAAGCGCATCCTCGACGTGGTCGAGGTATTTTCCCGGATCGCGCAAGAGATGCCGGCGCGGCTGTTGATGGTCGGCGACGGTCCGGACCGCTCCTCGGCGGAGTGGCTGGTCAACAGCAAGGGCCTCCAGAACCGGGTCGACTTCCTGGGCAAGCAGGAGCGGGTCCACGAACTATTGCCGGTAGCCGACCTGATGATCATGCCCAGCGAACTGGAGTCCTTCGGCCTGGCGGCACTGGAAGCCATGGCCTGCAAGGTTCCCACCATCGCCACCCGGGTGGGCGGCGTGTCGGAATTGATCGAAGACGGCGTGACCGGCCGGCTGTTCGCCGTCGGCGATGTCGACGCCATGGCCGCCGGCGGCGATCGAATTGCTGGCCGATGATGCCCGCCTCGCCGCTATGGCGGACGCCGGCCGGCAGAGCAGCCCAGGATCGCTACTGTGCGTCGCGCATCATTCCTGTATACGAGCAGTACTACGAGAGGGTGCTGGCGCGCGCCGAGGTCTGATCCGCCAGCACCAATACGTTGGGCGCCATCGGTATCTCCAGGGTGACGCGGGTTCCCCGTCCGGGCCGGCTGAAGACTTCGAAGCGGGCGCTGTTGCCGTAGAGCACCTCCAGCCGTTCGCGCACATTGCGCATGCCGATGCCCGCTCCCCGGCTGGGAAAGCCTACCTCCCGCGCCCGGCCCTCCGCCATACCCACACCGTCGTCTTCTACCTCGACGATCATCTTGGCGCCCTGGATGCGGCTGCGCAGGGTGATGGTTCCTCCCTGCAGGCGCGGCTCCAGGCCATGCTTGATGCTGTTTTCGATCAGCGGCTGCAGCAGCATGCAGGGGACCAGCAGTTCCAGGGTTGCGGCATCGATCTCCTTCACTACGCGCAGCTTCTCCGCCCCAAAACGCACCACTTCAATGCCCAGGTAGTCGTCGGTAAAGGTCAGCTCTTCGCGGAAGGGCACATAGGAGTCGTGATCCTTGAGCAGCGCGCGCAGGATGTTGCCTAACTGCACAATCATCTCCCGCGCCATCTCCGGCCGGAAGCGGACCAGCGAAGCGATGGAATTGAGGGTGTTGAAGAGGAAGTGGGGGTTGATTTGCCGCTGCAGGGCGTCGAAGCGCGCCTCCAGCACCAGCCGTTTCTGCTCCTTCAGCTTGATCTCGATGCGGCTCGAGTTCCAGATCTTGATCGGGATGGCCACGACGACTGCGGGGCAAACGCAAATTGCGAGCTTAACCGCCCAGCCGCGCGCGTTCAAAGTGAAGAGTAGCCCGGGATAAAGGTCCGCTATCCACATGCGGACCATCTGCATCCCGACGATCAGCATGAGCAGCAGGATCTGGCGATCGAAGCGTGGCTCGAGGATGTTCCGCCGTACCCAGCGGTAAATACTGAGATCGACGAAGGGGGAGAACGACCATACCTCTTCCGGCTCCACGGCGCGTCCGTAGAGGCCGGAAACGACGGCCACGGCCAGGAAGAAGGGCAAGGTCAGGTATTCCTGGTGCAACATGGCAGGGCAGGGAAAGCACTGCTCCTCCGAAAAGAGCGGAGAGCGGGCCTAACAGGATGCCCAGGATGATCACGGTTTCGAAGCTGATGTCGGCAGCATAGAAGTTAGGGACGATGAAGCGAATCCACACTCCCAGGGTGAGCGGGATGCAGAGGAAGGCCAGCAATCCGAGGGTTTGACCGGTGGTGCGGCGCTCGGCAAACAAGAGACGCTGAAAAGTAAGCGCCCGGGCAGTCACCGCCGAAACCGCCGCGGCCACACCCAGCTTGATCAGCAGTGATATGAGGACGAGCTTAGGCTCATACACGCTCTTACTTTACGCCAGTTTCCCCCGCTGGACATGAGGCCGGGAAAGAGGCTCTAATTAGCTATGCCGTTGGAAAGTGTCAAGAAAGTGGCGGATGCGGACTTCCCTACCCGTTGGGGTCATTTCCGCATTCTGGGCTTCGAAGGTTTGCGGGTCGATCCGGAACCATGCGGACCGGGAATGACTACGGTCAGCAGGAAGATCGAAGGCGCGATCGCTCTGGTGTTGGGCGATATCCATAGTGCGCCGCCGGTGGTGCGGGTTCACTCCCAGTGCCTTACCGGCGATGTCTTCGGTTCTCTGCGCTGCGATTGCCGGCCGCAGTTGGAGCTGGCGATGCGTATGATCGCCGAGGCCGGGGCCGGCATCCTGATCTACGAACAGCAGGAGGGCCGGGGCATCGGACTGATGGCCAAGTTGCGCGCCTACGAACTGCAGGACCAGGGCCTGGATACGGTCGAAGCCAATCTAAGACTCGGCTATAAGCCCGACTGCCGTGAGTTCGAGCTGCCCGCGGAGATTCTGAAACTACTGAAGGTGACTTCGGTACGGCTCATCACGAATAACCCGGAGAAGGTCGAGGCGCTGGAGTCGGTGGGTATTCGGGTGGTGGAACGCATCTCCGCCGAGGTCGAGCCGCTGGATAGCTTCGAGCGTTACATCCAGGTCAAGCAGGAGAAGATGGGCCACATTGTGGACCGCATCCCTGAGCTGAACTAACCGCGTTGCGCCACGATCAGCTTGGCGGTAGTGATGGCCTGCCCTACATGCCGTTGCGTGTGCTCCGCGGCGTGGATCAGTAGTCCTGTGAGGTTGGTGGGCAGCGCCTTGCGCCCGATGCTCACCGGCCGATCAAGCGGCTGACGGACGATGGCGTCCAGACGCTGGCGCGTCTTCTCCAGGCTCTCTTCCAATTCGTTAAAGATGGACTCGCGGGTTCCGTTGCTGTCCTTTTCACCGGCTAGCGCGGCGAATTGTTCCGGGGTTAGCGGAGTGCCCTCTGCATAGCTACAAAAGCGATCCAGGCTGCGGGCGATGTGCCGCAACTGAAATGCGACTGAGGGCAGGTGGAAGGGGCGGGCGTGGAGTTCGCTTTCGTCCAGGCCACGGCACCATCTGGCGGTGTCTTCCTGGGCCATCTGCAGCGAATGAAGCAGGCTCGCTGCACTACCGGCACATCGGAGAGGGTGCCTCGCAGCCATGGTTCTGTCATTTCACTTTGTCCCGGTGGAGGAGCGAGGGGTGCCCCACATCTCGCTTGTTTTTCGCGAGATGTGGGATACCACGGATCCTACCCTTTCAGTTTTGCTTCACCACAAACATCTTCGCAAATCACCGCTGTGGAATCCCACATCTCGCGAAAAACGAGCGAGAGTGGGGCACCCGCCGGTCCTCGTGAGGGAAAGATCCCAAAGACAGATTTATAGCCCGTGGGATTGGCGGAATTCCCTCACCACTTGGGCCGGATCACGATGCTGGCCGTCGACGGCCTCGTTCATGGTCTGCATTTCCTCGGCCGTGACCTTTCCCGCCAGGCTGGCAAAAGCAACCCTCAGCTTCGGCCACCGGTCGAGCGCCTCCTGCCTCACCAGAGGAACTGCCTGGTAGGGAGGAAAGTAATGCTTATCGTCCTGGAGGACTGCCAGGTGAAAGGCTTTGATGGGGCCGTCGGTCGAGTTGCCGGCGATGATGTCTACCTGGCGCCCATTCAGCGCCCGGTAGAGCAAACCCAAATCCATGAGCTGGGGTGAGCCATCGAACTTCAGGCCGTAGGCTTGCTTCAGGCCTGGTAAACCGTCCGGCCGCTGTTCAAATTCATAACCCACCCCGAGCTTCCACTGCGGGGTGTAAGGGGCCGCCTGGCTCAGCGTAGTGAGGTGAAGTTCCTGGGCCTGCTGGCCCCGGATGACCATGGCAAAGGTGTTCTCGAATCCCAACGGTTCCGTAACCGCCACCTGGTAGCGCTGCTGGTAAAGCCGCCGGACTGTCTCCAGTACACGCTGCGGATCTTTATCCACCGGCTGCTTCAAAATGGCGGTCAGCGCGGTCCCGGTGTACTCGACATAGGAGTCGATACGGCCCGCAATCAAGGCCTGGTTGCAGATGTAGCTGCCGGCGAGATAAAAGCGGCGCTCGACCTTCATCCCGGTCACCGCCTCGATTTGCTGGGCCAGCAACTCGCCCAGAACCACCTGCTCGGTAAAGTTCTTGGCTCCGATCACGGGATAATCCGGACGCGGCGGAGAACAGGCGGCAATGGCCAGCAGCATGAGACCGGCACAAACGGCCAGACCGTACTTCACGTGCGCCCCGGGGCCGGCACCCGCAAGCGGCTCTCCACCCATCCCAGCCCGGTATCGGCCGCAATCGCCAGCAGGGCCGCCGGGATCGCTCCAGCCAGTACCAGCCGGTTGTCGACAGAAGCCACGCCGCGGAAAATAAACTCGCCCAGCCCCCCGGCTCCCACCGCGGCCGCGATGGTGGCAATGCCCACCGCCAGCACGGTTGCGGTGCGCAGCCCGGCGAGGATGAAGCCGGCGGCCAAAGGAAGCTCCACCTTTAGCAGTCTCTGCCGGTCCGTCATCCCCAGGGCTTTGGCCACCTCAAGAACCGTGGGATCGACTCCCTCAATCCCCGCGTAGGTATTGCGCACAATGGGCAGCAGCGCATAGGCGGTCAACGCGGCAATGGCGATGCGCGCCGCGCGCTCGCCAATCCACGGCAAGGGCAACAGGAAGCCGAAGAGCGCCAGGCTGGGAATGGTCTGGATGATATTGACTACTCCCAACACCGGCTTTGCCCAGCGTGGATGGCGCGTTAGCCAGATGCCTGTCGGCACACCGATGGCCGCGGCCAACAGCATCGCGTTCCCGGTCAGCCACAGATGCTCCAGGGTCAGCTCGACGATCTGCCCGCCGTTTTGCGCCAGAAAACCAGGCATCAGTTCACCGCTTCCTGGCCGCGATGCACGGCGCGCACGTAGGCCTGCACGGCCGGAATCTGCGAGTGGAGAAACTCCCCTGCGGGAAGGTTCGCCGCCACCTTGCCGCCTTCCAGCAACACGATGTGCGAGGCCAGGTAGAGCGCCTCGTCCAGATCGTGGGTGATCAGCAGCACTGTTTTATGGAGGCGCAGCAGCAGTTCGCGCAACATGTCCTGCATTTCCGCCCGGGTCAGCGGGTCCAGGGCGCCGAAGGGCTCGTCCATTAGCAGAAGTTTAGGTTCCGCTGCGAGCGCCCTCGCCAGGCCGACGCGTTGGCGTTGTCCACCGGAAAGCTGATAGGGCAAGCGGCGGGCAAAGGTCGCGTAGTCCAAGCCGACCTGGGTAAAGAGCTGGCGCGCACGCTCGGCGATCTCCTGCTTGGGGCGACCGCCGATTTCGAGCACCGCGCCGATGTTGCGCTCGGCGTCGAAGTGGGGAAAGAGGCCCGTCTCCTGGATGACATACCCAATGGACCGCCGCAAGGCGATGGGATCCCAATCCGTGGTGGCCCTGGCCTCCACCATCACCCGCCCCGCGGTGGGTTCGATCAGGCGGTTGACCATGCGCAGCAGCGTGGTCTTTCCCGAGCCGCTGCGCCCTAGTAGCGCGGTGGTGGATCCCTGGGCAATCTGCAAGCTGACGCGGTCGAGGATGACGCGTCCATCGGGCGTGGTGAGACCGACTTGCTCGAAAGCAATCGCCGGCTCGGGCGCCTCGATGGTCAAGAGCTGGGCGGCTCCACGTCAACCCCGTCCATTTTGAGCGGCGGAGCTCCTTTGACCCGTACCATGGTGATCTTGGTGAAGCCCTCTTTGAAGCTGGGCGGTCGCAAGCGCTCTGCCATCTTGCGCATGATGTCATCGCTTACGGTGCGCTCCCGGCGGCTGTTCCGTTCCATGCATACTTCCAACGGAACGTCGAAAAAGACCGCTTGCGCCTCATAGCCGAAGCTCTTGGCCATCTTGATCCATTGCCGCCGCTCGTGAGCAGAGAGATTGGTGGCGTCCACGTAGTTCCACGGCATCTTGGCGATCAGGCGCGCGCGCAGCAGCGAACGCAGGGTGGAAAAGACCAGTCCCTGGTAGCGCTGTTCGGTGATGTCGTCGAAGAGGATGGTGCGCAGCATGTCGCTCGAAAGCGGGGTGACTCCGCGGCGCTTGAACCAGGTGGTCTTCCCCGAGCCGGGCAAGCCGATGGCCAACACCACGTAGCCCTTGAGATCTTTCTGGCTGGCCGACGGCGCCTCGGGGGGAGGTACCGAGGGTGATTCCGGCTGCGTTTCCACCACCAGTTTTCCATCCCCCGGCCCCGCTGATGCGGCGGCCGGCACCTGAACTACCTCGGGTTCCGCCGCGGATACCGCCTCGGGCATGGCCTCGACTGGCTCGCTGGCGACCGGGTCGGTCACGGCAGAACTGTCAGCCACGGGACTGACCTCAGAAGGCCCGGGCGCCCGATTCCGTTTGTCTTCTGGGTACATAGGCTGTAAGGGCGTCGGCTGGTTGGCTGGAATCTCCTGTCCGATTTTCCCGGTCGATTCCGAGTCATTCACTCCGCGCTTGCCACGTCGTCTCATTAGGGCGCGCATCCATTCGCGCATGATGAGGATGTAACACAAATTCTGCCATGGCAGCAAATGGCCGGCTCCCTTTTCCGGTGCCGCTCTTTGGTACACTCAAGTTTCGCGCTCATCGCGCGAGGACACAAAAATTGCTCCCGCACTCACGACATAAAACCCTGACCCACCTTCAAGGAGATCTCAAACTTTATGGCTGTAAAGGTTGGCATCAACGGCTTTGGCCGTATTGGCCGCAACGTTTTTCGCGCGGCACTCGGAAATCCTGCAATTGAATTTGTGGCAGTGAACGACCTGACCAGCCCGGCAACGCTGGCCCACCTGCTCAAGTACGATTCCATCCTGGGCAACCTGCCCAACACCATCACCGCAGGCGATGACTTCATCGCCGTCGACGGCAAGAAACTCAAGGTATTCGCCGAGCGCGATCCCGCCAAGCTCGACTGGTCCTCGACCGGTGCTGAAGTGGTCATCGAATCCACCGGCCATTTCACCGACGCCACCAAGGCCAAGGCCCACCTGCAGGGAACGGTCAAGAAGGTCATCATCTCCGCGCCCGCGAGCAACGAGGACCTGACCATCGTGCTGGGCGTGAACCAGGATAAGTACGACCCCAAGAAACACCACGTCATCTCCAACGCCTCCTGCACCACCAATTGCCTGGCGCCCGTTGGCCAAGGTGCTCAATGACACCTTCGGCATCGCCGCCGGCATCATGACCACCATCCACAGCTACACCAACGACCAGGTGATTCTGGACTTTCCGCACAAGGATCTGCGCCGCGGTCGCGCCGCCGCTCTTTCCATGATTCCCACATCGACCGGCGCCGCCAAGGCTCTGCACCTGGTGGTGCCGGAGCTCAAAGGCAAGCTGGACGGCTTCGCCATCCGTGTACCCACGCCCAATGTCTCGGTCGTGGACCTGACCTTCACTTCAGAAAAGCCGGTGACCAAGGAAGCGATCAACGACGCTCTCAAGGCCGCGGCGGACGGGCCGATGAAGGGCATCCTGGGCCTGGAGAACAATGAGCTGGTCTCCAGCGACTTCAAAGGAAACCCACTCTCCTCGATCGTCGACAGCCCTCTGACCAAGACCGTTGGCAGCAACATGGCCAAGGTCATCAGCTGGTACGACAATGAGTGGGGCTACTCGAACCGGGTGAAGGACCTGGTGCTGTTCCTCGAGAAAGCAGGGCTCTAAGGCAGTAGGTCTCGCGCAGCAATGCGCGAGACCTGCCAACGATCAGAGGCGGCTCTCGCAAGACTTCCTGAGGGGAACTCCCATGGCGAAACTTTCCATCCGCGACCTGGAGCTGAACAACAAATATCTCTTTGTTCGCGTTGATTTCAATGTGCCGCTCTCCGAGAGCGGTCTGCAGATTCTCGACGATACGCGGATCAAAGAGACCTTGCCCACGCTCGAGTACGCGTTGCGCCATCACGCCAAAGTGATCGTGGCCTCGCACCTGGGGCGTCCCAAAGGAAAACCAAATCCCAAATACAGCCTGCGGCCGGTGGTGGACCGGCTGCGCACGCTGCTCGATCACGCGCTGGGTGAGTCGGTCAATGTTGCCTTCTCCCCCGATTGCGTGGGGGACGTGGCTACGGAGCTGGCGCGCCAACTCGAGTCGAGGCAGGTACTGCTGCTGGAGAATTTGCGTTTCCATGCAGGAGAGGAAGCCAACGACCAGCACTTCGCGCGACAACTCGCCCAGCTTTGCAACGTCTATGTAAACGACGCCTTCGGCAGTGCTCACCGGGCGCACGCTTCGACCGAGGGCATCACGCATTTCGTCTCTCAGTCCGCGGCTGGGCTGCTGCTGGAAAAAGAGCTGAACTACCTGGGCAAAGCCCTGGAAGCTCCGGAGAAGCCTTTTGTGGCTATCCTGGGCGGGGCCAAGGTCTCGGACAAGATCGAGGTGATCCACAACCTGCTGAGCAAGGTCGACGCGCTGCTCATCGGTGGTGGAATGGCATACACCTTCCTCAAGGCCAAGGGACAGGATGTAGGCAAGTCGCTGGTGGAAGCCGACAAGCTGGAAGTGGCTCGTGAAGCGCTCAAAGAAGCCGAGGAAAAAGGAGTGCGTTTTCTGCTGCCTGTGGATCATGTGCTGGCCGATAAATTCGCGGCCGACGCGCGGACTCAAATCTTCGAGGGGGATGGTCCGTTCCCTGCTGATTGGATGGGGCTCGACATAGGCCCGGCGACGGTCGAGTTGTTTACGACAGAAATCGCGCGTGCCCGCACCATCGTCTGGAACGGGCCGATGGGCGTCTTTGAGATGCCGGCCTTTGCCCCCGGCACTACGGCCATCGCGGAAGCGCTGGCGGAGAATGCGGCCGCGATCACCATCGTGGGCGGCGGCGATTCCGTATCGGCGGTGAAACAGGCCGGGGTGGCGGACAAGATCAAGCACATATCTACCGGTGGGGGCGCTTCGCTCGAGTTTCTCGAAGGCAAACGGCTTCCCGGCGTCGAGGCTCTCTCGGAAGCACCCGGCTCTTAGACCATGGCTGTGGTCAATCTCGAACTGCCGTTGCTCATCCTCGTCGCGGGCATTGCCTGCGCGCTGATCGCGTGGCTACTGGCAACCTTCACCCAGGTTTTCCGCGGCTACCGCTATCGCGTCACGCTGGGCCTGATCGCCTTCCCGCTGGGCGGTCTGATGGGCTTCATCTCCACCCTCAACGCGGTCAGTGTCTTGGGAGATTGGCTGGCGGGCAAGCCGATGTCTTTCGTGCTGGCCATCGGCTGTTTTGGATACTTCTTTTTCGGCTTTCTCGGCTGCTGGACCGTGGTGCGGGCGGCCGGGCGGGTCGATCGGAAACATACCCTTTCCGTGCTCTACAATTTGGTGAAGGAACACAAGAAGCGAGATACCCAATAGCATGCGCAAGCTCCTGATCGCCGCCAACTGGAAGATGTACAAGACGCCTACGGAGGCACAGAGCTTCCTTCATACCTTCCTGCCGCTGGTCAAAGACGAGACCAAGAGGGAGATCGTGATCTGCCCCCCCGCTGTCGATCTGGCTACGGCGGTGCACTCCGTGAAGGGCTCGGACGTCCTGGTGGGCGCGCAGAATATGCACTTTGCGGAGGAGGGCGCGTTTACCGGAGAGATCTCGGCTCCCATGCTTGTCGCCATGGGGGTGAGCCACGTGATCCTGGGCCACTCCGAGCGCCGCCAATACTTTGGCGAGACCGACGATGACGTCAACCGGAAGCTGGCCGCTGCCCTTAAACACCACCTGGTGCCGATCGTTTGCATCGGTGAGCACGAGGAACAACGGGAGAGGGGCATGACCGAAGAGGTCGTATGCCGGCAGATCAGCCGCGCCGTCCACCAGATCGAGGCGACGAAACTGCGTTCGATGGTCATCGCCTACGAACCCATCTGGGCCATCGGAACGGGAAAGACCGCGACCCCGGCGATCGCCGCCGAAGCTCATCTGATGATCCGCAGCGAGGTGGCGCGGTTGGTTGGCAGGCCACTGGCGGATGCGCTGCGCATCCTGTATGGCGGTAGTGTAAAGCCGGAGAATGCCAACGCACTGCTCAGCCAGCCGGAGATCGACGGTGCGCTGGTTGGAGGCGCCAGCCTGGATCCGCATTCGTTTGCTGCCATCGTTAAAGCCGGGGAAGGTGCTTAGAGTGGCTTAGTTGCGGGCTTATCAGGCTGCGAACTAGCCACTGCCGGGTAGGTCCGGGCTTTACCGGCTGCGGAAAAACTCGCTGCTGGGCAGGTCCGGGCTTTAGCCCGGACCTTTAATGAATAACGGTTCCCGTTATACGCTGACGAAAACATCTTCTCCTTCAATAGTTACGGGGTAAACTGCAACTCTTTCCTGAGAGTTCGCCGTCGCTCCTGTCGCGGGATCGAAGGACCAGGCATGCCAGGGACAAATCAGCTTGCCGTCTTCGATCATGCCTTCGGCCAGCGGACCACCCCGGTGAGGGCATTCGTTGTCCAGGGCCCGGATTACCCCATCCGACGTTGGCAATGCAGAGGGTCCTGGCGCCGGCACTGAATTCCTTGGCCTCTCCCGGTCGCGGCAGCTGGCCTCTCACGCAAATCTTCACTAATTCACTCATCGTTCGCTGATCACCTGGCTATGCTAGAGCATTTCCACTTCTACGCTGCACTGGCGAGTGTAGCGAAGTGCGGCCTTTCTTGGTGAAAAGCCGCGCCAGGAGTTGCCGCGTATACACCAGAAGTGAAAATGCTTTAGCCTGGAATTGATGGCCGGTATCCCACCTCCAACAGTACCTCAAGTGCCCCCGGCAGCAGATCTCTGGTGCCCTTCTTGCGCCCGGGCCGTTCATGATCCGCTGGTGTGCGGCGACTGCTCCGCGGTTCTGTGCCGCATCTGTGGAACTCCGCTGGAATCGGCTGACGAACTCGCCTTTGGCTAACCATGGCCAAGAGCGCTCGCCGAAACCTCCGCAAAAGCACACGCCTCCACCCGGGTGGAAAAGCCCGTTGGCCCCACAACAGCCGCTGGCCAGCGCGCGCTGGATCCTCGGCGGCCTGGCGGCGACGCTGCTCCTGGCGGCACTCTGCGTGTACGCCACCTTCTGCCTGCTTTTCTGGCAGGGGCAATGGCAGCTGGTCTTCAAACCATCCCGCAGCATCACGGCCACTCCCGCCTCGGTTGGCCTGAAGTATGACGAGATCCGGTTTGACTCGACCGAGACCGGCGTTCTCCAGCTCGACGGCTGGTGGATCCCGGCCGATCGCTCAGCATCCGCCGACACCCTGCTCCTCCTGCATGACGGCTCTGGTTCGCTCTCAGACACGCTGCCGCAATTGCAGGCTCTGCACCAGCTCGGCTTGAATATTTTTGCCTTCGATTATCGTGGCTTTGGGAAGAGCGTAAACATCCATCCATCGCAAGCGAGCACCTACGAGGATGCGGATGCCGCCTGGCGTTACCTCACCGATACACGTCATATTTCCCCATCCGCGATCGTCCTCGATGGGGTCGGACTGGGCGCGGCGATCGCAGTCGAGACTGCCCGGCGCCATCCCCAGGCAGCAGCGCTGATCCTCGAAGATCCCCAAGCCGCCGACTCTCGACTCGCTGCAATTCGATGCGCGCACGCGGCTGCTGCCGATCAGCCTGCTCTTCCATGACCGCTTCGACCCCACCAGGACACTGGCTAGTCTGCGTACGCCCAAGCTGATGATTTACTCAGCCCCACGGTGCGAACGGACTCTACTACGACCAGGCTGCGGAGCCGAAGCAAAGAGCAACCATCACCGCTCTCTTCAGAGATGAAAATTATCTGCCTTGCCTGCGAAGTTTTCTGGGCAAATATCTGCACGGCAGTTAAGCTTGCCTACAGCACACTGACACGAATAGGAGTTCCCATTGTTTAGCTGGCTTAACCGCTTTCAGTCTCTTGGCGCCTTGGTAATGCGGCTGGTTCTGGGCATCATCATGGTGCGCCACGGATACGACAAGGTCATTCCCTCAGGCGCGCTCTACAATTTCACGCCATATGGTCACCCGCCTGCACCTGCCGGTGTGGCTTGGCTACGTGGCCGCCTTTACTGAATTTTTTGGCGGCATGCTGCTCATCGTTGGCTTGTTGACCCGAGTGGCCGCGTTGATGACGGCCATCGATATGGCGGTGGCCATCCTCAAAATTCATCTCCATGGCGGCCTGATGGGGCCGAACTCCTTCGCCTTTCCGCTGGCGCTTTTTTCCATCGCCTTGATGCTGGTCTTCACCGGCTGCGGCTGGTTGGGGCTGGATGATTTCGTGGGGAGAGGCGAGGCACGCGCGCCAAGATGCAGTCGTAGGTTAACCCCTATTCGCCACCTTCGCTGTGCCAGATAAGGGAACCCACAACCGCCAAACCCATAAACCTTCGGCCAAAGTCCAAGCCCCCCGACTTCGATTCGGCTTTTAAGGTTCAGGAGCCCGAGAATCGTGGTTTCCCCACCTGACACAGCGAACGTGCCGAATAGGGGGAATCTGCAATGATTGCGGGGCCCGGTTAACTCGATACCAGGTTCAGAAACTGCGTGGTCTTTAACTCCGATCCAGGGAAAACCAACTCCAGGTTGCGCGCTCCCAGGGTCTTGAAGGCTGCTTCACCCAAAACCTGGCGGAAGTCCGTGGTGATCGCCAGGTCGCGATTCTGATAAAGCTGCCCGGTCGCCATGCCTGGCCACTTGCCATAGACTTTGCCACCCTTGACCGTGCCGCCCGAGCACAAACATGACGTTGGCGTGCCCGTGATCGGTTCCACCGGTGCCGTTCTGCTGCGCCGTGCGCCCGAATTCGGACATGGTCACCAGTACTACATTTTCTGCGTCGCTTCCCATGTCGGTCCAGAAAGCGGAAATCCCCTGGCTGAAGTCGCGCAGGCAGTTGGCCAATTGGCCGTTGACGCTGCCCTGATTCTGGTGCGTATCCCAGCCGCCGATGTCAGTGAAGGCCGCTTCCACACCCAGATTCGCCTTCAGCAACTGGGCGATCTGCTTCATATTGTCGCCGAAAGCTCCATTGGGATAGTTTGCGCCTGGCGCCCGGCTGGTAATGCGCCGGGTCGGTAGCCTTCAACATCTTCACCGCTTCGAAGGTCTCCTGGCCAGTCCCATGGAGCACGGAATCGACAGAATTGGCATACATTGCCTCAAAAGCGGAGCTAATTGGGGCCGCATTTGCACTCTTTCCGCCCACAGCAAAATCCTGCACCCGGTTGACCGCAACTGCGGAGATTTTCCCATCCAGGGTGCGGGGAACCTGGGATCCCAGGGCGACCGCGCGGAAGGCGGTGTGGGTCTGCTGACGGTGGAGGTCTTCCGCCTGCAAGGCGCGGTTCAGCCAGCCATCAGGGGTCGCCTTTACGCCGGGGGTTCCACTCTCCATGTAATCCTGGGCGTCGAAGTGGGAGCGGGTGGTGTCGGGCGAGCCAGCGGCCTGGACCATGGCCAGATGCCCCTGGTCGAATAGGGGTTTGAACGATTGCATGGCGGGGTGCAGTCCGAAAAATCCATCCAGGTCGATGAGCTGGTTTTGCGGGATGGCGATGGTCGGCCGGAGTTGGTAGTAGTTGCTCTCCGCATGGGGCACCACGATATTGAGACCGTCGGCCGCGCCCCGCTGGAAGATCGACTACCAGCTTCTTGCCCTGGGCCTGGGCGCTGGTGGTTTGAGCCAGTACCGACCGCTGCAGGAAACCCGGCACCACCGAGGTGCCTACCAGGGCCATCGCCCCGCCCTTCATGAATGCGCGACGTGTTGCCATTTGCAGCTCCAAACCCGGCCCGCAGCTTGCGGGCACAATCGTTCGAACGCGGGCCGGATGACAAAGTTGTGCTGTAAGGGGCTGGTTTTTGAGGTATTTTCCGGGGCCTGGACGGGAAAACCGTACCTCAGGGCTCTCCTTCCCACGCTAAGGTTGGGTGCCCCACGTCTCGCTCGTTTTTCGCGAGATGTGGGATTCCACTACTCTTTCCCTCTAACCCTCGATTGATCCGACACACTTAGCGGTCAACATCGGTGGACCCACATCTCGCGAAAAACGAGCGAGATGTGGGCACCCGTCCTTGGTGCGGGAACGAGGGTGTGCGGCCTGCTAGTACTTGCCCAGTTCGGCCATGGCGCGGAACAGGTCTTCGGGCTGGGGCAGAATGGCGTCTTCCAGAATGGGCTGATAGGCGACAAAGGTGTCCATGGCGGCCACCCGCTTCACCGGGGCGTCCAGGTAATCGAAGAGCTCGTCGGCGATGCGGGCTACGATTTCGGCTCCGTAGCCCCAGCTCAACATATCTTCGTGGGCTACGATCACCCGGCCCGTCTTCTCGACCGAGGTGGCAATCGCCTCCCAGTCGTAAGGATTAAGCGTGCGCAAATCAAGCAGGTCCACCTCCAAACCCAGCTCACTGCTGGCCTGCTGGGCGGCGCGCAGCGCCCGGGGCACGACGGCTCCGTAGGTGATGACGGTGAGGTCCTTGCCCTGGCGCAACAGGTTGGCTTTTCCGAACGGGATGGCAAATTCCGGTCCGGGATACGCCGCCCGGCCGAAGGTCTCGCGATAGAGGCGCTTGTGCTCGAAAAAGAGCACCGGATCATCACAGCGGATCGCGGTGCGCAACAGGCCGTTGGCGTCCAGGGCGTTGGAGGGAAAGACCACACGGATACCGGGCGTATGGGTGAAGATGCTTTCGCTGCACTGGGAGTGGTAGACCGAACCGCCGGTGAGATATCCCCCGATGGCCACCCGCACCACTGCGGGCGATGAATAGGTGCCATTGGAGCGCCAGCGCAACAGACTGAGCTCGTTGCGCAATTGATGCATGGCGGGCCAGATGTAGTCGAAAAACTGGATCTCGACCACCGGCTTAAGTCCGCGGGTGGCCATGCCGATGGCGCGGCCGACAATATCGGCTTCGGCCAGGCGAGCGTTGTAGACGCGGTCCGGCCCGAACTCCCGCTGCAGCCCGGCCGTGAGCTTGAAGACTCCACCCTTCCCCTTCACCAGGCCCTGGCGCAGCTCCTGGTCGTGGCTGGTATCGGCCACGTCCTGGCCAAAGAGCACGATGCGCGGATCACGCTGCATCTCGTCCTTGAGGCAGCAGTTGATCAGGTCGGCCATGGTGCGCTCCTGCACATCCGAAGTCTTCACCGCCGGCCGGGCCACGTCCTGGCGCGTGGGGTCGAGGTCTTCGGAATAGACATGGCGCTTGATGGAAGAGACCTCGGGGAGGGGCGACCGCAGGACCTTCTCGGCCGCGCTGCGCACTTCCTCGTCGACTTCCTGCTCCAGGCGGTTGATGGCTGCTGGATCGAGAATGCCGTCGCGCAGCAGGCGCATCTGCAGCTTGGGCAGAGGATCAAGAGCAGCGTCCCGCTTGCGCTCGGCTTCGGAGCGGTAGAGCGGTTCGTCGTCAGAGAAGGAATGGGCGTATTGCCGGATCACATGCCCGTGAACAAAGGCCGGACCCTTGCCGGAACGGCAGTGCTTCACTGCCTGGGTGAACGCGGCATAGCTTGCGACCGGGTCGGTGCCATCGACTTCGGCAAAAAAGAAATTGGGGAAATTGGCTACCAGGCGCGAGATATTCCCGCCGGGGACGTTCACGTCCACGGGAACCGAGATGGCGTAGCCGTTGTCTTCGACCACGAATAACACCGGCAGGCAGAGAGCCGACGCCGAACTGATCGCCTCCCAGAACTCCCCTTCGCTGGTCGCACCTTCCCCCAGGGAGACGTAGACCACCTCGTCCCCGTGAAAGTGGGTGGCCTTGAAGGCGCTATAGTCCCCCGGCCGCTGCTCGGCGGCTGCTGGGTGGGTGGCGAGGTATCGGCCCGCCTCTGCGCAACCGACAGCCTGCAGGCACTGGGTGGTGACCGAAGAAGACAGGCTGACGATGTTGAGCCGGGGGTTGCTCCAGTGGGAGGGCATCTGCCGGCCGCCGCTTGCCGGGTCGGCCGCCGCGCCCACGGACTGCAGCAGCATCTCCTCCACCGTACTACCCAGGGTGAGGCACAATGCGCGATCGCGATAATAGGGGTAAAACCAGTCGTAGCCGGGCTTGAGAGCCATGCCCGCTGCCACCAGCAGCGCCTCATGGCCGGCCCCGGAGATCTGGAAAAAGATTTTTTGCTGACGCTTGAGCAGGATCTCGCGATCGTCGGTACGGCGCGAGAGGTACATCAACCGGTAGATCCGAATTAATTGTTCCGGTTCCAACCCAGCATAGGACGCGGCGCTGGACTGCTCAGTGCTGGCCGTAACCGCCTTCGCCATGCACACCTCATAATCATCACACTTAAGGATAAATAACCGAATACCAAGGCAGATTGTAGTCCTTCGTTCCTGCTCTTGCCAGAAGACAGGCTAACGATTCCCCTCTGGATTTTCGGTTAAGGGGCATCCAACTTTGGGCGTGTTTACCACCCTGCCGTATGATGACGTTGCGACGTTGACCAACTTTTTCCTATCGTGCTCTAATCAGCCGGTTTGCAGGTGTTCGCGCCCGCGGCGGGCGGAGCGGCCGGTAACCCCAGTAGCGAGTACCTCTGGAGGCGTTTGAATGGTTTTCTTTTCTCTATCGGCCACTGTTCTAGGACAGGGCTTGACCGCGGCCACCGACACCAGTGGCAGCACCTTTCTGTGGATCGCAATGCTTGCCGGCCTGCTCGGCCTGGTTTTTGCCCTTTTTCTGGCCCGATCTGTACTAGCGTTTGATACCGGGACGCCGGAGATGCGGCTGATTTCCAACGCCATCCGCGAAGGTGCAGAAGCATTCATGTCGCGCCAATACACGACCATCGCCGCGCTGGCCGTGGTGCTGGCCATTGCCCTCTTTGTGGGCTACAAGTTTTCTGACTTTACGGCTCCGTTGGCGGGCAAGGTGGTGATCAGCTTCCTGATCGGCGCCATCTGCTCCGGTTTTGCCGGCTATACCGGCATGTTCGTCTCCATTCGTACCAATATTCGCGCCGCCAGTGCTGCCCGTTCCAGCCTGGGCAAGGCCTTGAAGATTGCCCTGCATGGAGGGGCGGTCACCGGCATGGTGGTCATCAGCCTCTCGCTGCTCGGCGTGGGCAGCCTGTTCTTCTTTTTTGGAGGGCTGACGGATCCGCAACACGTTCCTTACCAGTTGGTCGGCTTTGGCTTTGGCGCTTCGCTGGTGGCGCTCTTCGCCCAACTGGGCGGCGGCATCTACACCAAGGCTGCCGACGTAGGCGCGGACCTGGTGGGCAAGGTGGAGGCCGGCATCCCGGAAGACGATCCGCGCAATCCGGCGGTGATTGCGGACCTGGTGGGCGACAACGTGGGCGATTGCGCCGGCCGCGGCGCGGACATCTTTGAGTCCACGGCGGCGGAAAACGTCGGCGCCATGATTCTGGGCACCGCTCTCTATCCGGTCTTCGGGATCAAGGGGATCCTCTTTCCTCTGATAGTTCACGCCATCAACCTGGTGGCCAGTTTTGTGGGCGTGCTGGTGGTGCATAGCCGCGAAGATCAGGATCCGATGGATGCGCTGAATCGCGGTTATTACGTGACCACGCTGCTGGCGCTGGTGGGGTTTGCCGCGGCGGTTTACTACATGCTGCAGGGCCGTTGGTGGCTGCTGAGCTGCGGGGTTGTGGGCATGGTGACCTCGTTTCTCTTTGTCCGCATCACGGAGTACTACACCGAGACTCGCTACCGGCCGGTGCAATCGATCGCCAACGCCTCGCTGACCGGCCCCGCAACCAACATCATCAGCGGCCTCGCGGTGGGCATGGAGACACCCGCCATGCCAGTGGTGGTGATCAGCGCTGCCCTGCTGCTCAGTTACTACTTTGGCGTGCGTGGCCTGGCCGATGCGACGATCTCTGATTACGCCAAAGGGATTTACGGCACCGCCATTGCTACCATGGGCATGCTGTCGTCCGCGGCCTACATCCTGGCCATGGATACCTTTGGGCCGATCACCGACAATGCCGGCGGAATCATCGAAATGTCGGATCAGCCGGACTCGGTGCGGGAAAAGACCGACAAGCTGGAC
Organism: uncultured Acidobacteriaceae bacterium; assembly: GCA_963785315.1. Taxonomy (GTDB): domain Bacteria; phylum Acidobacteriota; class Terriglobia; order Terriglobales; family Acidobacteriaceae; genus PALSA-350. The sequence continues at coordinate 619,711 of CAWAUX010000010.1, forward strand.
GCGGCCGGCAACACCACCAAAGCGCTGACCAAGGGCTATGCGATTGGCTCTGCAGCGCTGGCAGCCTTTCTGCTGTTTTCTGCTTACCTGGAGACGGTCCACGGCATCGTGGCGCAACGCTTCACGGATGCCGGCCAGGTGCTGGACCCGAATTGGAGCTTTACCAACATCAACCTGGCCAGTGTTCCTGTGTTTGTTGGGGCGCTGCTGGGCGCGATGCTGATCTTCCTCTTCTCCTCATTCGCGATTAAAGCGGTGGGACGCACGGCGCAATACATCATTGAAGATGTGCGCGCACAGTTCCGCGAGAACCCCGGCATCATGGCGGGCACATCCAAACCGGATTATGGCCGCTGCGTCCGCATCGTTACCGGCGCCGCGCTCAAGCAGATGGTTCTGCCCGGCGCGCTGGCCGTGCTCACGCCGTTGGCGGTGGGGCTGGTCTTCAGGAATTTGAGTGGTAGCTTTCACATTCACATTCCGGGAGAGTACTCGCCCATCCTCAACGGTCACTCCATCGATCTGGCCGGCGCGGAGGCGGTCGCGGCGTTGCTGATGGTGGGGACGATCGTCGGCATCCTGATGGCCATGCTGATGAACAACAGCGGCGGCGCTTGGGATAACGCCAAGAAATATATTGAGACGGGCGCCCATGGGGGCAAACGTTCGGAGGCTCACAAGGCGGCAGTGGTCGGTGATACCGTGGGGGATCCATTCAAAGACACGGCGGGCCCGTCCCTGCACGTGCTGATCAAGCTGTTGGCCACGGTTACGCTGGTGTTGGCTCCGTTGTTTCTGTAGGCGCGGGGGTGGGAACTCGGAGGGATGAGCCCCTCCGTAGTCGCACCTATAGCACCCAAGCCACAGACTCGTCATCCTGAGCGAAGCGCCACGCGGATTGATCGCGTGACACAGCGCTTGTAGCGCGGAGTCGAAGGACCTCGACGGTGCTGATTTACCCACGCTGCTCGGAGCTTTTCGACCACAGAAGCCCGACAACAGGATCTGCAGCGATGATGTAGATGTAGGCGCCCACATAGCAAGATGCTAGCGAGTTCTTGGTTCTCGTCTCCGGGGAAAGACCGTGGTGGACCCCGCCTGGTGTGGGCTTCGGCGGTCGAAAAGCTCCGAGCAGCATGGGTAAATTAAGCACCGCCGAGGTCCTTCGACTCCGCGCTACAAGCGCTGTGTCACGATCAATCCGCGTGGCGCTTCGCTCAGGATGACGAGTCTGTGGGAGAACTAACGGAACGGAAACTTTCGTGCGGGGCCGGGTGCAGATCCCTCGGCTGCGATTCATGGGGACGATTCTGTAGGCGATTTGACTTGGGCGAATAAAACGCGAATCAATCCACAGCCGCACGATATCATCGAACCATGCGTTTTCGGTTATGGCTGGCGGCGGTTGCCGCTTTTTTGCTGCTATTGCCCCATCCCCAGGCATGGGCTTGGGGAAGCGAGGGCCACAGGATCATCGCTGACATCGCCTGGGACCACTTGAACGATGCCACGATGGAAAAGTTGCGGCAATTCCTGGGGGATAACGACCTGGCGTCCATATCCACCTGGGCGGACGACATTCGCAGCGGCCGGCCCGAAACTGGCCCCTGGCACTATGTGGATATTCCTCCGGACTCCGGCGGATATGAGGCGAAAGACTGCCCCGACGAGAACTGCGTCGTCGCCCGGATCAATCAGTTTGCCCGGATCCTGGGCGACCCGAAGCAGTCGTTCGCGGCGCGCAGCGAGGCGCTCAAGTTTCTGGTGCACTTTGTCGGCGACCTGAGCCAGCCGTTCCACGCAATGGCAGACGCGCGGGGGGGAAACGACATTCCTGTTACGGTGTTTGGCGCAACCAGGTGTGGCGAATATCCCTGTAATTTGCACAGCGTTTGGGATACTGAATTGATCGTGCATACCGGATTGCGCGAACACCGCTATGCGCGCGAACTGGAGGAGATGATTGCCGCCGATCATTTGCAGGCCGGTTCCGCGGATCCGGTGTCGTGGGCGAACGACTCGCTCGCATTAGCCAAGCAGGCCTGGGTGCAGCCGCAGACAAATATCGACGAGGCCTATTACCAGCGGGAACGGCCTGTGGTCGACCGCCAGCTTGCCCTGGCGGGGTTGCGCCTGGCACGGCTGTTGAATGAGGAACTGGGTGGCGCGCAATCGTAAAGTCTAAAGAAAGAACCCGAACATATCGAGGACTTCGTCGCTGACTTCAACGTCGCTTAGATTGGCTTCTTCAATGAGCCTTAATTTCTGACGGAACCGGTCCAGAAGGCCGGAGTTGATATCGGTCTTCTGGTCCAGGGTCCACATCAGTTCGGCGGCAGTGGTGCGATGTTCACAACGAGCAGCCAGGCCGTGTGCCGTTTCAATCGTCAGCACAAGGGGCAGACTGTGAAACTCCTGATACAGATGCATGGGGATACGGGCTTTGAGGTTGACTCGCATCGTAGGAAGAGAATGCCACGCCCAGACGGAGCCGGCCATACTACCTTGGTAGAGAGTAACCAGCCGAGGGTTGCAGCATGGGAACGGGCTGCGCGGACTTGGGGCAGGCAAGCCGCTCATTTATGATTGACTTGCAGTTGCAACCGGACGCGGAGAGATGGCAGAGCGGTTGAATGCACCTGACTCGAAATCAGGCATACCTTCACGGGTATCGGGGGTTCAAATCCCTCTCTCTCCGCCATACCCCACGCTTCCGTTACCCAGGTAACTGGCTGTCGCTACGGGGCTGTGGCCGATTCGTTGATGGTAACGATCTTCCATTGGTCCGGGGCCTGCTCGACGAACCACACCTCGCCGTTGCCCACCATCGCCCCCGAAGAATTGCCAAAGAGACATTGGGCAGTCTGATGCAGAATGGCATCGCGCACCGGATCCGTAAAGATGAGGCTGTAGTTGGCCAGGAATGCCTGCTTCTTCGCTATACGCGTCCTTTTCACTGAACTCAGGACCAACAGCGGGTAGCCGATCATCTCCGCAATCTGATCCTTGTTGTTCGACTGCACGGCGGCCTGCAGTTGAGCCAGAAAAGCTCTGGCGCCGGCTGCTGTTTTTTCACCCAGGGCATCGACCGTGCTGCTGCCCCCACAGGCCTGCGCTTCAAGCTGGAGCGGCGCGGCGCAGAGCATGACCAGTAGCGTGGTGAGAACCAGGCCTAGTTGGAAGCTAAACCTTTGACGGCCGGCGGTTGAGCATTCCATAACCCGAGCATCGGGACATGGGAGGCAGATATCCAGACGGTGCCGAATTCGATACAATCTGCCTTTTGACCAGGACCTGCTTTTCATTAAGAGAGACCCCTCCTATGGCAATGACGAAATATCTGCTGGAAAGTACTATCGTTGGGGCTCTCGGCGGCCTTCTTTTCGGTTTTGACACGGCAGTCATCGCAGGCACGACGCAGCAATTGACGGTGGTCTATCACCTGACGCCCTTCACTCTCGGCCTGACTGTCTTTATCGGGCTGGTGGGCACGGTGATCGGCGCGATGACGGCCGGGGTCCTTGGTCAGCGGATCGGCGGCCGTGAAGCGCTGCGCGTCATGGCCGTGCTGTACACCATCTCGGCCCTGGGATGCGCCTTCGCCTGGAACTGGCCTTCGCTGATGGTCTTTCGCTTGATTGGCGGGCTGGGCATCGGCGGCTCGTCGGTTCTGGGGCCGGTCTACATCGCAGAACTGGCGCCGGCCAAGTGGCGCGGCAGAATGGTGGGCCTGTTTCAAATCAACGTGGTGATGGGCATCCTGCTTGCCTACCTTTCCAACTATTTGATCTCTCTGCTCAACCTGGGGATTCTGCAATGGCGGTGGCAGCTCGGGGTGGCGGCCATTCCTTCCCTCATTTTTCTCATCATGTTGTTCCGCATCCCGCGCAGTTCACGCTGGCTGGTGACCAGGAACAGAACCGACGAGGCACTCGCCGTCCTCAAGATGATGGGAACTCCGGACTCCGAGGCAGAACTTCGGGACATCATGGATTCCATCCACATGGAGCGCGGGATGGCGGCCGAGCCGCTGTTCAAGCGCGAGTACCGGCTGCCCATTTTTCTCGCCGTTAGCATCGGACTGTTCAATCAGCTGGCGGGGATCAATGCGATCCTCTACTACTCCAACTACATCTTTGCCTCGGCCGGCTTTAGCCAGTTGTCGAGTTCGCTGCAGACGGTGCTGGTCGGGGTGATGAATCTGTTCGCGACCTTGTTGGGCATGTCGCTCATCGATAAGCTGGGACGCAAGACGCTGCTTCTTATCGGCAGCGTCGGCGACACCCTATGCCTGGCCGGCGTCGCGGCCGTCTTCTTCACCCACAGCCACGCCGAAACTCTGGTCTGGCTGCTGGTGGGTTATATCGGGTTCTTCTCTGTCTCCCAGGGCGCGGTAATCTGGGTGTATATCGCGGAGGTGTTTCCCAACCGCGTCCGCTCCAAGGGGCAGAGCCTGGGCTCATCCGCGCACTGGATTATGAACGCGATCATCTCGCTGCTGTTTCCTGTGCTGGCGAAATATTCGGGTGGGCTGCCTTTCGCGTTCTTTGCCGCGATGACGACGCTGCAGTTCTTTGTTGTGTTGTTCGTGTATCCGGAGACGAAAGGGATTTCGCTCGAGCAATTGCAGCGCAAGCTTGGCATCGCGTAGGATTGTGCCAGGCCCCCCGCCCACGTAATTTACGTGCTACACGTAAATTGTGTGGGAGAATTGCAATATGACCCAAATCCGAAAGCAAAACCTGACCGTGAGCCTAACCCCACAGACTGTGCAAAAGGCCAAGATCCTGGCGGCTAAGCGCTCGACCTCCATCAGCGGTCTTTTGGCGGCCCAAATTGAGGCCCTGGTGGACGCGGATGAAGCGTACGACAGGGCGCACCGAGGAGCCCTGGATCTGATGGAGCGAGGATTCCACATGGGCGGGGTTCATACCACTCCTCGAGCGGAGTTGCATGAACGGTAAAACGTTCGTCGACACGAATGTCTTAATCTACGCTCACGATGTCGATGCTGACGAGAAGCATGCGGTCGCGAAGGAAGCCCTGTATGAATTGTGGGCCAACAGGACCGGTTTTCTCAGTAACCAGGTGCTGCAGGAATTTTATGTCAATGTCACGCGTAAGCTTTCTAAACCGTTGATGAAGAAGTCAGCGCGAGCCGTAGTGGACAAGTACGCTATCTGGTGCGTGGAGACAACAGCAGCGGAAATCGCGTTTGCCTTTCGTATCGAGGACGAGGCCCGGATCGGGTTCTGGGATGCACTCATTTGCGCCTCGGCATGGAAGGCGGGTGCAGAGCAGATTCTTTCCGAAGACCTGAATGCGGGCCAGAGGATTGCGGGCATTCGCATAGTTAATCCGTTTGCAAATCTCAAGTCAATATAAGAAGAACGGGCTTTTGCGGCACTTCGACTCAACCGGAAAATTATCCACAGCTGTAACCTCCGAAACGAAATCCGCTCTAACGGGCGGACGCCCCTGGCACGACTGGGACGTATCTGCACCTCTTTCGGAGACCAAACATGCGAAAAAATCTGCTCGTTTTCAGCGTCGCAGCTACCTTTGCAGCCGGCTCATGCGGCATGCTTCGTGCAAGTGACACTAGCCAATTTGTCTACGTCGAAAGCAACCTTCCCGCAGCCAACGCCAATTCCGTCTATGCCTTCCGTCGCGGAAGCGATGGCAACCTGAAGCCAGTCGCAGGGTCGCCCTTTCTTACCGGAGGCGCGGGCATACAGTACAACGGACCTAACCTTGGCCCGTTTGACTCAGACCAGGAGGTCATTACCAATCCACAACAAACCCTCCTTTTCGCAGTGAATGCGGGAAGCGACAGCATAGCCGTCTTCGACATCTGCGACGATGGCACGCTTAAACCAGTGAAGGGATCGCCATTCCCTTCCGGGGGCAACGATCCGGTTAGCCTGGCGCTTGATGGCAACATCCTCTTCATCGCTAACCAGAGTGGTGACTTCGGCCGGCCTTCGACCATTCTTCCCAACTACACCATGATGCGGGTTGGGGGGAACGGGACGCTTACTCCCATCAGTGATGAGACCAATGACACTTCGCGTCCCTTCCAGGCAACTGTCAGTGTCGCGGGGGGCAGCTCACCTTCACAGGCATACTTCCCCGCCGGCACCAAGCTCTTATTCGGCGCCGACTTTCTGGGTGGACTACTGCAGGCTTTTCGGCTCGACTGGTCTGGGCAACTGCACGCGCTGCCGCCGATCGCACTGCCGGCCTCGGAGTTCGGCGCAACCGCGCCGCGCCTCCCACTCGGTTTGTGGAGCAACCCCAAACAACCCATCCTCTATGTCGGCTACGTCACGGTGAACAAAATGGGTGTTTATCGGTTCAGCGAAGAAGGGGCATTGACTTTTCTGCGCACTGTTCCCAATGCCGGCCAGGGTATCTGCTGGATTCGCGTGAATAAAAGCGGTAACCGGATCTATACCACCGATACCGCCACCAACCAGGTAAGCGTTTACGACGCCAGCGATCCCGAAGTACCAGTGGAGATACAAACATTCACACTGGAGGGAGTTGGCGAAGCTTTCCAGGTTTCCTTGTCGGGGGACGGCGGATCGATGTTTGTGCTTTCTCAGCGAACATCGGCGTCGCTTCCCGCCGGCCAGGGAAACGTTCTGCACACACTGACCATCAAGAGCGATGGCACGGTAGCGGAAACCGGAACACCGATTGTGTTTAATCTGCCCAGCGGCGTGCGGCCACAAGGGGTAGCCGTGGTCGATGTGTACTGACGCAAGGAACCGGTGCTCCGATCGCAGCGGCACAGGCTGCGATCGGAGCTTGCTTGCGGTGGAGAGGAGTTAGAAGAAAGACCCATGAATTGCTTTGTGGGCAATGAATTCTGCGGCTACGAGGAGCACCGTCAACACGCTGATGATCAATTGCCACTGTTCCATGCGCTTCTTATGCGGGGAGAGTGGGCGGAGCCGCCACTGCGCCGAAGGACGGCGACGCAACCGCCGCACCTGCCAGAGAACGCCGAGGTTGATGACCGCACCGGCCAGGGCGAAGATGAGCATTGGTAACCTTATTAGATCGCGATGAAGACCCTGCGCAGGCGCGGAAGCAGCGATAGAGGTGATGAACGCTGCCAGTCCGATGGCAAAACGCATGCCGCTGGCTGCGATCACAGCCGTACAGACACTTTGTAGAAATGCAAATGCCAGCGCGGACCAGGCAAAAGCATTGCTCCGCGCCTCAAGACGCTCTGCTTTCTGAAGTTCATCCATCACTATCTCCGTGGTTGTTTTCTTATGTAATGGGAGCGGGATTGAACAGAGCAAACTCGTTGTGCAGACCCCAATGGTCGGCCCAGGTTTGTTTGCGGCCGCTGGCCACGTCAAGAATACATTGAAAAATCTGCTCGCCCACCTGGATAATCGTCACTTCACCGGTTGCAATACGCCCGGCATCTATATCGATCAGGTCGGACCACCTGTCTGCGAGTGCGCGGCGGGACGCAACCTTGATCACCGGAGCCATGGCCAGGCCGTAGGGAGTTCCCCGCCCCGTGGTGAAGACATGCATGTTCATCCCCGCGGCTAGCTGCAGAGTTCCGCAGACAAAGTCGCTCGCGGGTGTGGCGGCGAAGATGAGCCCCTTGCTGGTGACGCGTTCTCCGGGACCGAAAACTCCGGCCAGGGCGCTGCTGCCTGCTTTTGCAGCCGAGCCCAGCGCCTTCTCAACAATATTTGTCAGTCCCCCGGTCTTGTTTCCCGGAGTCGGGTTGGCACTGCGATCGGCGCCCCCGCGCGCGAGATAGGCATCGTACCAGGCCATTTCGCGAATCAACCCGCGCGCCACCTCCTGGTTGGCTGCGCGTGCTGTGAGTAGATGAATCACGTCGCGAACCTCGGTCACTTCGGAGAACATCACGGTTGCGCCCGCGCGCACCAGAAGGTCAGCGGCGTAGCCAACAGCAGGATTGGCGGTCACGCCGGAGAAGGCATCGCTCCCCCCGCATTGCAGCCCGACCACAAGATCGGCCGCCGGCCGGGAAACACGTGTGCGTGCATTCAGTTGGGCCAGGCGCTGTTCTGCCATCTCCATAATGGCCGTGATCATGTCGCCAAAGCTGCGGTGCTGCTCATCCTGCAGGCGAATGACGTAGGACGTACGGGACAGCATCGGGAGGCTGCTCGGGGGCAGCATTTGCACCGGCTGCATTTTTTCGCAACCCAGACTGACCACCATGGGAGCCCCACCAAGATTTGGGTTCAGGCTTAGATTGCGCAGCGTGCGAATGGGGATCTCGGAGCCGGGAGCGTCGATCGCAATCCCACATCCGTAAGGATGAGTGATAGCAATGACATCGTCGACGTTGGGGTAGCGGGGCAGGATCTCTGAGCGGATACGCCTGACCGCGAATTCTACCGTGGCCGCGACACACTGTACCGTGGTGGCGATGCCGAGGATGTTTTTGGTTCCGACTGAGCCATCGTCGTTGAGGAAGCCGTCGAAGGTGTACCCCTGCAACGGCGGCTGCGGATAAGGCACCGCAGTTGCAAGGGGTAGTCGATCGAGCGGCGGGGGAGCGGGCAGGCTCATGAGCCCCTCATGCACCCAGTTGCCTTTCTTGATAGGCGCTTCCGCATATCCGATGACGACTCCATAGCGCAGGATAGGAGCGCCTTGCGGGATGTCAGTCAGTGCGACCTTGTGGGCCTCGGGGATTGCTTCTAAGAGCGTCAGGCCGAAATCGAATTGCGCTCCGGATGGCAGACCACCTTCATTGACGACAATCGCCACATTGTCTTGCGCATGGACCTGGATACAGAGGGGATGACCGTTTTTCACTACTTCTCCTTGACCTGCGCGCGTGCCAGCATGAGGAAGGGCGCACCCCATCGCTGGTGAGGATACCATTCACGGGCCGGTTCCGGAGTCTGCGGCCACCAGGGCTAAAGCCCTCGATGGATGGACCGGAGCGCTTTCGCGGGTTTAAAAACCCGCTCCCCCGGACTGAAAGTCCGGGGCTGGCACAGCTTAAGCGGGGCGTTCACGCGACGAAGCCAGAGCCAAAGAGTCTGCGAGCGTTCCGAAACCGCCGTAGGTGGGTTCCATGTCGATCGCCGTCAAGACTGTGTTTGGGCTATCCAGAGCCCCTGTCGAATAAGTACGGGAACCCAGGACGCGAACTCCTCTTCCAATTGAGCTCCGCAGGGACGGCTGCGAGTCATACCTTGGTCGGTTGACTCTGTCGATCCACCTCCACTCAAGCCAAGGTGGAGGGACAGAGTCAACAATCAGCCCGGTTTCGTTTTCCTGCGCCCAACTCGCACCGCTGGATGAAAAATTGCGGGGCGGGCGGTGTGACAAAGTGTAAGAGTATTGAGAGAGGAAAATGAAGACCAAAATGACCCGTCGTGACGCTATCAAGCTGGGAACAGGTACCGCGCTTTCGGCTGCTATCGGAAATTCCGCCACCGCCTCCGTGGGGAAAGACGAAATCTGTTTCATGCGCGCGGTCGATATGGTGGAGGCGATCCGCACCAGGAAGCTCTCCGCGCGCGAAGTCATGCAGGCACACCTGCAACAGATCCAGCGGGTGAATGCACGCGTCCATGCCATGGTGACGATGGTTGCGGAAGAACAGCTCATGGCACAAGCCGCGGCGGCAGATGAAGCGCTCGCCCAGGGGAAATGGCTCGGCCCTTTGCATGGCCTGCCGGTCGCTGTCAAAGACCTGCACGAAACCGCCGGCATCCGCACTACCTATGGCTCTCCCCTGCACAAGAACGATGTGCCGGATTTCGATTGCCGAGTGGTGCAAAGGGAGAAAGAGGCGGGAGCGATCGTGCTGGGCAAGACGAACGTGCCCGAGTTCGGCCTTGGGTCGCAGACCTTCAATCCAGTCTTCGGGCCTACTCACAATCCTTACGACACCACCAAGACATGCGGCGGAAGCACCGGCGGAGGGGCGGTCGCCGTTGCATGCGGAATGGCTCCCCTGGCCGACGGCAGCGACATGGGAGGCTCTCTACGCAATCCTCCCAACTTCTGCAATGTGGTGGGCATCCGACCTTCGCCCGGACGGGTCTCAAATGTGCCTACCAACTTAGGCTGGTCTACCCTGTCGGTTTCCGGACCCGTCGCCCGCAACGTCAGCGACTGCGCCTATTTCCTGAGCGTGCTGGCCGGGTATGATCCACAATCTCCAATCTCGATTGAACAACCAGGCGCCCAGTTCGCCCAACCACTGGGAACCCGCAGCTTCAAAGGCGTACGCGTGGCCATGTTCAAGGACATGGGTTTGCCCTGGGAGCCGGAGGTGAAGAGCGCAGTGCAGGCACAGCGCAAGGTCTTCGAATCGTTGGGTTGCATTGTGGAAGAGGCGGAACCCGATTTTTCCGATGCCAATGAGGCCTTCCTGGCGTGGCGGCATTGGTCGATCGAACTTGGCTTTGGGGATTTGCTGGCTACACAGGGCGATCAACTCAACCAATACATCCACTGGCACGTGGAGGAGGGACGGAAGCTCACCGGCCCTCAGCTATCTCGTATCGAAGCGAAACGCACCGCGTTATACGAGCGGTTGTACGCGTTCAAAGGAGAGTACGAGTTTTTTATTTTGCCCGTGAACCAGGTGCTTCCCTTTGATGTGACCACACACTATCCAACGGAAATTGCCGGAGTGAAGATGGAAAACTACCTGGCGTGGATGAAGTCCGCTTATTACATTTCGGCGGCGGGAAATCCCGCGATGTCAGTTCCCTGCGCGTTTTCTTCCAGCGGCCTTCCGATTGGGATTCAGATCGTTGGCCGGCATCACGATGACTGGGGCGTACTGCAACTTGGGTACGCATTCGAACAGGCCACTCATATCGGCCAGCGTCGTCCAGTCGTGGTTTAGATAGGTAAGTATCTAAGGGTTATCGAGGCCGTGTACAATCCCCCGATGACTTCTCAGCCTCCTTCTCCGATGCTAGTGTTCGAAACGCTGCAGGCACACCAGCGCACCAGTGCACTGCGAGCCGGCATTGAATTGAAGCTATTTACCGCTATCGCCGCCGGCGCGCGTACTCCGGAGGCACTTGCGCCGGTGTGCGGCGCCTCGGCCAAGGGGCTTCGCGTGCTGTGTGACTTTCTCACCATCATTGGGTTCCTCACCAAGGACGAGACCGGTTACGGGTTGACCCCGGATTCGGAGGTCTTCCTGGTCGAAGGCTCACCTGCTTTTATCGGCGGTATGGCGTCTTTCCTCTTTCATCCGTTTATGGAGAAGGGCCTGGGCAACATCACCGACGCGGTGCGCAAAGGTGGAACGGTCCTGCCGGCCGAAGGCTCGGTAAGCGACGACAACCCGGTATGGGTCGAGTTTGCGCGTGGGATGGCGCCCATGACAGTGCCGTCTTCCGAGGTGGTGGCGCAGCACACGGCCGGCTCCGGCCCGCTGAAGGTGCTGGATATCGCCGCCGGACATGGGATGTACGGCCATACCATCGCGCGACGCAATCCGGCAGCGAAAATCCACGCCCTGGATTGGAAGAATGTACTGGCGGTGGCCCATGAGAATGCCGTCAAGTTCGGGACCGCGGACCGCTGGCATGCAATCGAGGGCAGCGCATTCACTACGGATTATGGCTCCGGCTATGATGCCGTGCTGGTCACCAACTTCATTCACCATTTCGACGTCCCGACGAACACTGGACTGTTCAAGAAAATTCGTGCCGCGATGAAGCCGGGAGGGAAAATGGCGATTGTGGAAATGGCCGTGAACGACGATCGCATCAGCCCGGCAGGCGCCGGCATGTTCGCTATGACCATGCTCACCTCCACCGCTACGGGCGACGCCTATTCACAGCGCGAGATCGAGTCCATGTGCACGGATGCCGGCTTCCACGACGTGGCCCATCACGCCGTGCCAAATACTCCGCAGACGGTGACCATTGCCGTGAGTTGACCGGCACGCGAGCTAAGGCACGGAAGAGATCGCGGCCGATACCGAGCCGACCTTGTCGACGGCGAAGTCAGCATTCGAACAGGAGGGTGGTGCGTTGACCGGATTGCAGCGGGCGATCGCGCCGTCAGGAAGGCTGACCGAATATGCCGTCCACGATGAGGGTTCTGCCGATGGGTAGTCTGTGCTTAGCAGTTGAGCCCCACTGGCCAGCGCAACCTCCCGGCGAGCGGTGTCATTGGTACGCGCCTGTTTTGTATCTTCGTCGGTGCGGGTGCGCACCAGGTAGCCTTTACGGACCAGGGCCGCAATCACTTCCCCACTTCCCTCGTTTTGCTCGGTGAAAGCGCAATCGGGTTGACCAGGTTCGGCATTGGTGAAGATGACGCGTCCGCGAAGGGACGGGTGGCCTTCAAGGTAAACCGGACCTACCGGCCGCTGATCCATCAGAAATACTACCTTGCCCCGCGCGGCCGCGAGGGTTGGCCAATTGTTGTGCAGGACTGCCTCCTCCAGCGTCTTGTGTTTACCACGGACCTGGTCCGGCGTAATCATTTCATTCGCTGGAAACACGGAACGAATCTCCGCATCCAGGGCGTCGAAGGTGGACGAGGTGAATTTCTCCGGGGTGGTTGCGTGGTATTGAGGCGGCAGGGCAGTCTGCTTGGTCTCCAGAAGAATGTAGATAGGCAGATGCTGCGGATGCGCCCGGGACCATTCGCGAATGATGGTGAGACAAGCAGTGAGAGGCTGGCAGGTGCTGCGCTGGTCAAAGTCCTGAACGTGCATTACTTTGAACCCGGGCTTGCTCATGATTCCTTCAGGGTCGAAGTCGGGGTCTTTGGGCAGGCCTGCAGCGGCCACCGCGTCCACCCCTGAGGGGTGAGCATAGCGGCCGCCCTGGCTATCGGCAAAGATGTCCAGTTCGATCTGGCGTATCCCTGAACTGAACTGTTGATCCAGAGGATGGTGCCGGTATTCCAACGCCTGATACAGCTTGGGGTTCTTCGCCATCATGAGTTTCGCTTCGCTGGGCGCCAGCCCTGCGTGATAGCTGTTATGGGTGCCGATTACTTGTATCTGATTCATCCTTACAGAATCATTGTTGGCGGTTTGGCCCAGGGCAAACGACGGAACGGCGATGGATAGCACAGCGATACAAACAGCAACAGAGGGGTTCGTGACCAATGCAATGATCTCCTGAATTTAGGGTCTTTAAAAAGACAAGCGCAAGGCTACCTGTACTTCACGAGAAGGATAGGCATTCGCTGCCGTGTAAGTACCGAAGCTTGCGCCATCGGTGACTGCCGTATCCGGGTACTGAAAGTTAGTCGAGTTCAGGACATTGAAAGCCTCCATGCGGAACTCGAGGTTGCTATCTTCCCACCTCAAGGGCACGGTCTTGTGCAGCGCGAGCGTGAGCTGCGCAAATGCCGGGCCGTGCAGGTCGTTGCGTCCCGCGTTGCCGAAGTACTGGCTGGGTGTGGGGATACTCACCTGGCTGGAGAGAAGTGTACCGCTGAGAGCGCTCTTGGTTTTCAGATAGTTGGACTTAGGCGCATACACCGCCTTCGCTGTGCTGACCAGGTTGGGGCGGACCGAATAAACTTCGCTGGTACTCGACACCACATTTTGAGCTGACGGAGTGTAGGTAAGGTTGATGGGCAAGCCGCTGGTGACGGAATTGATGCCGGTAACCACCCAGCCTCCCAGGATTGCCTGCTGCCATGCTGGAGCACTGTCTCCGAACATCCTTCCTTTTCCAAAGGGCAGGGCCGCGATGAAAGACAAGGTGTCGTTCAGCGGCTGGTTGTAACTGGAAGGGCCGCGGTCTCCTTCTGAGTTGTAAAGGTTGACCAGCGCTCCATCGCCACCGTAGGTTTCCAGATCTGCCGAAGCATTGTTGATGGCCTGCGACCAGGTAAAGGAGTTGATCAGGGAGATGCCGTTGCTGTATCGCCGCTCCAGCTTGGTCTGCAAGGAGTTGTAGATGAGGAATCCCTTGGGAAAGACGGTCAGGATGTTGGTGAAATTTGGGATGGGCCGCCGCTGCTGCTGGGTAAGGCATCCAATGCCGGCGTTGCAGCTCACGGGTTCGGTCGCCGCCTGGTTGAAGTCGGTCAGGACAGGGATGCGCACTCCATGATCACCGACGTAGCTGACCTCGAGCGTGGTGTTCTTGACCAGCTCACGCTGCACCGTCAGGTGAAATGCCTGCACGTAGGCCGCGGGAAAGTTGCGCGGGATATATCGCGTCTGTGCAGCCAGGGTGGAGAAGTTTTGGGCGGTGGCGAAGTTGGTCTCATACCCCGACTGCGTGGTGCGGAAACACGTTGCCGGGTTTTCGGTGAGCGATGTGCATAGCGGCTGCGTGGCGCCACTGGCTTGGCTCGGCGGGGTCTGGTTGATGGTCGCGTCCACGATGTAGGGGCCGTTGTAGCCAAGCGTGCTCTCGCCCCCAAAGCGGAAGTAGTGCATGTAGCCGATTCCGTAGCCGCCTCGGATAACTGTCTTGGAATCCAGCTGGAAGGCAAAGCCAAGGCGAGGCGCGAAATCCTTCTTATCCAGATTGACCAGCGACCGGTTGTACAACGATCCGCCCGACGCCTGCAGGAGCGTGTTGGTGGTTGGATCGAAGTTCGCCAGATGATTGTGCTGCTCCCAGTTCGGGGTCACGAGTTCGTAGCGCAGCCCCATATTGAAAGTGAGACGGTTGCTGAACTTGTAGTCATCCTGAAAGTAGCCCATGTACCAGCGGCGCTCGTATTGGATGGTCGCGAGGTTGTTCAACTGATAGCTGTTGCGCGCCCCAACCAGGAAGTCAGCCAGATTGTACGCCTGTATATGTACGGCATCCGTCGCCTGGGTCGGGCCGGTGCGGCTGAACTGCCCGCCGTAGAAATCCTCACCGAATTGGGGGTGGAAGTCGGAGATAGCCATATTGAAATAGCCGTATTCGCCTCCCATCTTGAAGCTGTTTGGGCCTTTCACAATGCTGAAGTTGACTTTGGGATTTGCGTCGTAGGGATTGGTGAATTGGGGGTTGGTGGTCTGCCGGCCAAATTGCGAATAGCCGGTGACAGCCTGGCTGTTCAGGCCACCGGTGATGCTGGGATCGGTGGGGATGTTTGGAATGTTGTACTCCGCAAGCAGATTGGTGGCGCCAATATTGACCGGCGCTTTGCCGCTCCTGGTCCAGGTAAGGCCCAGGCGAAGCTGCAAAATGGAGTTCGGCGTGGGGCTAAAGTTATAGCCGCCGGCGATTTGCTTGGTATACGCGTACAGAGTACCGTTGGCGTTGCCTCCCGCTAGCCCGGGAATGTTGGGCGCCAGGAAGTAGACCCACGAGGCCTGGCTATAGCGCGCAAAGGCTGTCGACCGCGGGCTGATGTACGCATCCATGCGGCCATCGCCCTTGTTTATGGTGACCGTGTTGGCCGGTGTGGAAACGAAATTGCTCCCACCCGCCGCGACGTTTGTGTTGGGGGCCGCATCCGCCTGCAGGATGCTCAAGACGTTGGCCGCGAACGGACTCTGGTCAGAGACCGGGATCTCACCGTTCGGGTACTGCGCGCCGGTAATCGGGTTCTGCAGTGGGATTGGATTCCCTTGCGCATCGGTAAAGATTCCCTTGGCTTGCCCAGCCGTCGGCACCACCGCGGTCTGAATTGCGCGGTTGACATTGCGCAGACCTTCATAGTCGCCGAAGAAGAAGAGCTTGTCGCGCTTGACCGGACCACCCAACGTTCCGCCGAACTGGTTCTGCACCAATGTCGGTTTCACGCCGGTGCCGATAAATGGTCCATACGCATTCAGCACCGTGTTGCGCAGGTAGTCGTAGGCAACGCCGTGAAATTGGTTGGTGCCGCTACGGATGGTGGCGTTAATGATGGCGCCGCCGGCCCGTCCGTATTCGGCGCTGTAGTTGTCGGTCTCCACCTTGAACTCCTGGATGGCATCGGGCGAAGGAATGATGGCCTCATTCGAATAGCCCTGGTTCGCGCTCTGGTACGCGTTGTTATCGATGCCGTCCAGTTGAAAGTTGTTGACCATGGAGTTCAGTCCGTTGACGTTGTAGGAGGCGTCGCGGCTGGGCAGCGAGAGCACTTCGAGCAGCGACTCGCGCACGCCCGGGACCAACGTTGAAAGATCAGCATAGGCGCGGCCGTTCAGGGGAAGGTTGACGGCCTGCTCGGTGCCGACCGTTTCGCCGCGATCGCTGGTGTCGGTCTCGAGCAGGGACGCCGCTCCCGATACCTGGACGGTCTGCGCGTCGCTGCCAATCCGCAGCGTGAGTTCGACCCGCTGCCTGGCGCCCACGGTGACGGTGAACTGGCCGGTGTCTTCTTTTTGAAAGCTCGCCGCCGTGACCGTGATCGAATAGTCCCCAGGTTGCACGTTGGTGAATTCGTAATTGCCGTTAGCGTCTGTCTGTCGAGTGACACTCACTCCCTTTGCCGGGCTCAGTAATGTAACCGAAGCCGAGGCAATTCCTGCTCCGCTCGGGTCTTTGATGGTCCCGAGCACGCTTGCTGTATCAAACTGCGCCCGGGCGCAGGGAGCTGCGAGGAGGATGAGCGCGAGCAAGATGGGCAGCACGTGGGCTGCACAGGAAACGATCGAAGCCTCAGGGTTCTTTCCGCGAACAGTCATGGTACGCATGCGATTGGCTCCTTCAAATTTCTGCAGTTGTTAAGCAAATCCCGCTGGATGTCCGAACACTAACAATGTGCGCGGCGGGAGCGCAGTCAATTCGCAGCAACACCGGGGTTAAAGCTGTAGGTCTAATGTTTTCAGCACGTTTTATCAGGCATGAGTCATTGCATTTAACAGTGAAAAGAGAGCGAAAGAGCGGGTAGGCGTTTACGGCATTTTCATCTGGCACGTGTGTACTGGATGTAATGCGCGAGAGCACTGCTCAACTCGAAAGGAACGTCGGAATCGCAGGGGATCCTCGCTGGGAGTTGGTAGAGCGCATCGTTGCTTCGCCCTGCTTTGTGAAATCCCCCCGCCTTTGCAGCTTCCTCATCTATATATGTGATCTCTTCCTACGGGGGCGCGCTGACGAGATCAATGAGCTGAATATTGGCGAGGCACTCTTCGACCGGCCGGCCAACTACGATCCCTCTGCCGACGGCATTGTGCGTTCTCATGCCAGCCGTCTGCGACAACGCCTGGACCAGTACTTTAGTGAAGAGGGCGCGCAGGAACCGATTCGCCTGCTGATTCCAAAGGGTGGATATATGCCGGTCTTCGAACCGCACACCCTGGCAACTCCTCAGCCGGAGACCATGCCTTTTCCGCCTGGTGCAGATTCTGTCGCCTTGCCCGCGCAAGATCCACGCGACACCCACCGTCGTTCGCTCTGGATTCTGAGCGTGGCGCTGGCCCTGGCCTGCGTGGCCATCCTCTATCTGCTGGTTCCACGGGGCAGCGCCGTGACGCAGGTGGCGGCCATCCACCATCCGCTGTGGGGAAAACTTTTTGGTCAGGATCGCCCCACGATGATCGTTGCGTCGGATACAGGTTTAACCAGTTTCCAAACGCTTACCGGTAGGAAGGTATCCCTGGCGGAATATTTGAACGGCGATTACCGGACCCATGTCAATGCTGATGCTGTCAGCACATTGGGATCCCGGCGTTATACATCGATCGTCGATCTTGATATTGTTACCAAGCTGTATCAGATTCCAGGGATATCCCTGGGGCGAACGCAGGTTCGGTACGCCAGAGACCTCCGGCTGAACGACCTGAAGGGCGGCCCGGTCATTCTGTTGGGTGGGCAGGAAGGCACGCCTTGGGTCGAATTATTTGAGCATCAAATGAACTTTGTCTTACTCCATGATCGTCAGCGGCACACATTTGACGTGATCAATCGCTCACCACGCGGGACTGAACTTTCCCGATATGAGGCGGACACGGTGGATCCGCAGCAGAAGGTGTACGGATTGATTGCCCTGCGCCCGAATCTGGAGGGTTTTGGCGACATACTCATCCTGGAAGGAACTTCTATGGCCGGGACTGAGTCGGCGGCGGATTTTGTTTTCGACGATGCGCGTCTTCTGCCCTTCCTGGAGCAGATCAAGAGCCGAAATGGCGCCCTGCCATACTTTGAGCTACTGCTGCAATCGAACAACATGAACGGGAGTGCCTCTCAGTCGGAAGTCGTGGCTTATCGCACCTCCGCGAATTGAGGGCCTGACGGCGAATTGTGTTGCCTCGGCCTGTCCTTACACTTATACTCCGCCCATTCCTCCTTTTTAACGGACCTTCCCTGGGAACACTGTGCCTCCCGGCCCCTTGGTAGTTTTTCAGGCCTGTCTCTTTGCTTTCTTCAGGAGAAAGACTTATGAAGTTTCGATTCCACTGTAGCTCCACGTTGCCCCTGCTCATTTCGCTTTCGTTCGGCGCGCCTTTCGCGGTCTTAGCCCAGGATATTCTTCCCTCCCCGAAGGTACTGGTCATCTCTCGCGAGTACACCAAACTGGGTAAGGAGGGCGCTCCTCATCAGGCGGTGGAAGGGGCTTATCCCCCCGCCCTGGCTGCAGGCAAGGTTCCGAATCACTACTATGCCGCGGTATCGATTTCAGGACCGTCGCGAGTTCTGTTCTTTCATAGCTACGCCTCCTTTGCCGACATGGCGGCGGCGCAGAAGGCCGCCACGAGCGACTCGACCCTCTCCGCCACACTCGACCGCACTAACTCGGCGGATGCCGATCTGCTCTCGTCCAAGGATTACAGCGTGTGGGTGAAGCGGGACGATTTAAGTCTCAACCAGGGTTATCGTGTCGGCACCCGCTATGAGGAGATCACCCAGTTCGTCGTTCGTCCTGGACACTACGAACAGTGGGAAGAGTTGGTCAAGATGGTGATCGACGGCTACAAGAAGGGTGTTCCGGGCGCCCACTGGGGAACCTACGAGGAGGCTTACGGTCAAACCGGCGGAGTCTACCTGGTCATCACCACGATCAAGGCTGCCAGCGAACTGGACGCGGAAGAGGCGCAAGACAAGCAGTTTGTGGAGGCCATGGGAACAGACGGCATGAAGAAGATGCAGGAGCTCGAGGCCGCCTGCGTGATATCGAGACAGACGAATCTATTCGTCATCGACCCCAAGATGAGCTATCCACCGGAAGCCTGGGTGAAAGCGGATCCTGACTTCTGGACCGCGGGCAAGAAGTAGGTTGGCTGTTTTTCCATGAATTGCTGGCTCCCTCACGAAGGACGGGTGGGTGGATTCAGGATACAAGTGCAACATTTCCACAGGAGGAGATAGTTGCATATGCCAAGAAGTTATCGTCATCTTGATCTGTCAGAGCGAGTGGTTATTGAGACGCAGTTGAGGCTGGGGAGGAGGCCGGCGGAGATTGCTGCCTGTCTGAAGCGAGCCCGATCGACGGTTAGCCGCGAGATGCGGCGCAACGGATGGAGAGCGCAGCTACGCAAGAGTGCCATTGCTGGTGGCTACCGCTGTCTCGTGGCCGATCGACGAGCGCGTGTGCTGGCTGGCAGAGCGCGCCGCCAGCGCAAGCTGGTAGCCGGCAACCAGCTCTGGATCACCATGTTGGAGCATCTTTACCGGGGCTTGAGTCCTGTGCAGATCGCGAGCACACTGGCTCGTATGAGAGATCCGGTCTGTCTTTCCCATGAGGCTATCTACACCGCACTGTATGCCATGCCGCGAGGGCAGCTCCGCGCCAGCCTGCTGGACCTGTTGCGCCGCAGACACAAGGCCCGCAGACCGGCCCGCGGTAAAAACAGCCGGAGTCGATCCATTCCTGACATGACCTTGATCGATCAAAGACCTGCCGAAGTGGCTGATCGACTGATTCCAGGCCACTGGGAAGGGGACCTCATCATTGGCAAGGGCAACCTGTCTCAGGTCGGTGTGCTGGTCGAGCGCAAAACTCTCTTCTGCGTCCTGGTGCGATTGAAGGATGGGAAGGCCCCCACGGTAGCCAGGGCCTTTGGCAGGATCCTCAAACGCTTTGAGAGACAGATGCGCCTCTCCATGACCTTTGACCAAGGCAGCGAGATGAGCAAACATAAGACACTCACCAAAAGTACTGGCGTCACTGTCTATTTCGCCCATCCTCATGCTCCCTGGGAAAGAGGCATCTGCGAAAACATCAACGGCCTCATCCGACAGTACCTCCCCAAGTCGACCGATCTCTCCACGTTCTCCCAGAAACAGCTCGACGGTATCGGCTGGGAACTCAATACCAGATGCAGAAAAACACTCGACTGGAAAGCTCCCGCAGAACTGTTCCTCCCAAAGGGCGCCTTCGACTTCGTCAAGTACTGGGAAAATGTCGGCAAGACTCCCATTGCACCCAAGGGCCATTGAAAAGTGGAAAGCAAACCGCGCTTCCCACTTTCCAACAGCCCCCGCTACGGGAGTGCTATAAATCATCAAACCAGTTTTGTTGCACTTGGAGTTTGTACCCGCCCACCCGTCCTTCGTGAGAGAATCACCAGGGACGATACACCGCTGCGCAAGCGTGGCCTTTCACCTGAGCAGGTAATAAGACACACCAACCGTTGCCAATAATAAGAGCGATATGATGCGCGGATCACTCACTGCGCTGACCGGCCCCTGGAGAAAGGCCAGCGGGTGATCCCAACAGACTTTTGCGACCTCAGCCTCATCCATCGCGGGCGTCAGCAGGCTGGTTACGACGTAGATGGCCACGCAGCCCACGGCAATGATCGGGCCGGCAAGCATGAACGGAATGCCTAAACCCTGCACTGGATCGGTGACGAAGCCGCCGAAGTCCGTAAGACGGCTCGAGGGCAGAAACCATCGGCCGGTGCTGGGCAAATCCACTAGAAAATAAATGACGCCGATGAGGGAGCCGAAATAAAGGGTGGCCATCGCTGCTTGCCTCGTCCCTCGCTTCCACAACACGCCGAGTACAAAAACCGTGGTCACCGCGGGCGCGAAGGTCATGGGAATCTTGTTGACCGCTTCGAAGATGGTGCCGAACTGGTCGCCCTGCGTGGACCACAACATGGCCAGCACCATGATCACGCCGGTGGTGATTCGCCCTACCCGCACTACGCGAGCGTCCGTGGCTTGCGGGTGAAGCCGCTTGACCACGTCGATCGAAATGAGGGTGGCACAGCTGTTGAGCGCTGCCGCCATGCAACTCATCAGCGCGGCGGCCAGGCTGGCGACGATTAATCCACGCACCCCGACGGGGATAAGATACAGGATCAGTTGCGACAGCATGGTGTTGTAATCCGGATGAGCAGTGCCCGGCACATTGGCTAGATGGATCGCTCCCCTCTGCCAGAGCACGTAACCGATCACACCGGGAAACACCATGAGAAAAACGGGCGTGATTTTCAGGAAGCCGGCAAAGAGCGCGCCGTTCTGTCCCTCTTTCAAACTATGCGCGCCCAGCACACGCTGCACGTGGGTTTGATCCGCACACCAGTACCAGATACCGAGGATGGGATAGCCCAGCACCACCCCTAACCAGGAATACTCATTGAGATGCCCATGGACGTCGATGATCGGCTGCAGCATGTGTAGTTGCCCGGGCGCTACAGCGCTCTGGAAGCTCGCTATATCGTGCACACCCACCCCCGGCAGGGCACGCACTCCAAGGATGGTGATCAGGGTCGCACCGCCCAACAGCAGCACGACCTGGATGTTTTCCGTCATCACGACTGCCTTGAGTCCTCCCAGAGCCGCGTAGGTGACGGTGAATAGCGAGAGTACAACGATGGTGGCAAACATGGGCACGCCGAGCAGACTCTCGAAGACCTTGGCTGCAGCGAAGAGGCTGATGCCGATGTGTATCAGCAATGCGCCGAGGATTCCGATGACGGCCAGGAAGGTGCGTGCCTCAGGGCAGTAGCGGCGCTCCATGAACTCCGGTAGCGTGGCCACGCCGGAGTTGATGTAGAAGGGGCGAACATCAGCGCCAGCAGGATGAGGATGAAACAAGCCATCCACTCGAAATTGCCCAGGACCAGGCCGTCTCTCGCTCCGCCCGCCGCATAGCCCACCAGATGGATGGTTGAAATATTGGAAGTGAAGACGGCCGCACCAACGGTGAACCAGCCGAGCGATTTGTTGGCTAGAAAATATTGCTGGGAAGAGGCGTTCCGCCGGTAGCCCATCTTGATGCCGAAGGCGGTGATACCTACCAGGTAAACCACGATGACGACGACATCAATGGGAGAAATGGCCATGGATGACGGGCTATGGCCGAGTCCTCGCGCCGATGCGGTAGAAGCGAGCGCAATTCCCGCCCAGAATGGCGGCTTGGGTTTCTGCCGGGAATTGCCGCACGTAATCAATCACGATGTTCATCACCGGCTCGTACTCGCCCGCGAGCGTGCACACCGGCCAATCGGAACCGATCATGAGACGGCTCCAGCCAAATGCCGCGTAGGTGATATCCAGGTAGCGGCGGAAGTCTTCGGGGCGCCACTGATTCCATTTGGCCTCCGTCACCATGGCAGAGAGCTTGCAGGTGACGTTGGGCAATTTCGCCAACTGGTGCAGATCCTCTTGCCAGGGGGAGAATAGCTGCTCGGCGATTTTGGGCTTGGCGAGGTGATCGAGAACGAAGGGCTGCTCGGGGAATTCCTCTACCAGCTTGACCGCGACTTTCAGGTGCCGGGGAAAGAGCAACAGGTCATAGGTGAGGTCGAATTCTTTCAACTGCGCGATGCCTCGGCGGAAGTCCGGCCGCAACATGAAATTGTCATCGGGCTCGTCGTGCACTATGTGGCGCACGCCGACGAGCTTGGGATGCGGGGCAAAGCGCTCCAGTTGGGACCGTAGCTCTTCTGAACACAGGTCCACCCAGCCGACTACGCCCTTGATGAAGTCATACTGGTCAGCGAGCTCGAGCAACCAACGCGTTTCCTCCAGGTTCTGCCGGGCCTGCACGGAGACACAGCCGTCGAAGTGAATGCCGGCTAGCAATGGCTGCAGATCCTGAGGGAGAAAGGCACGCTTCAGGATGGCCATCTGATCCGTCATCCAGGTGTGTTCGGTGGGACTGTAATGCCAGAAGTGTTGGTGGGAATCGAGGCGCATAGGTTGTGGAATGATGAACCATTGTTGCTTGAGTTGGCAAGCTGTATAGGCCGAAACAGAACTGCAGGTCCCTCGTCTTCGCTCGGGATGACAAAGGGGAGGGCGGTGCTTCCATGGAGAATTGGCTAGTGGCTGAAAGAGCAGGAAAGCTGGTTTGGTTGAGCCATTCCGCTTCCCTTCTCTCCATGCAATCATGGGTGCGCTACTCAAAGGGAGGGAACGATGAAGAGCATTGTTTTTGCCGCATTACTGGCCGGGGCGGCGATCGGATTCTACAGCCATAGCCAA
Organism: uncultured Acidobacteriaceae bacterium; assembly: GCA_963785315.1. GTDB lineage: Bacteria > Acidobacteriota > Terriglobia > Terriglobales > Acidobacteriaceae > PALSA-350. The sequence continues at coordinate 642,990 of CAWAUX010000010.1, forward strand.
CAGAGTCAGCCGGTCCGGACCGGGATGCTGATCGGCATCAAGCCCGATCGGATTACGGCCTACGAGGCACTGCACGCTGCGTCAAATCCAGGCGTCCGCGATCTATTGGACAAATACCATATGCACAACTTTTCGATTTATATCCAGAAAATGGATGATAGCCACTACTACCTGTTTGCCTACTACGAATACACCGGCAGCAACCCCAAGGCGGACGCGGAGGCAATAGCGAAGGAACCTCGTAATATCAAGTGGCTCAGTGCTACGGACAGCATGCAGATCCCCCTGCCCGGCGCAACCGGTTGGACTAAGATGCAGGAGGTTTATCACAATCCGTAGCTCAGGTTTGGAGGTTGGACTTGCAGAAATACTTGCTTATCGCACTCGGGGGCGCACTGGGCTCCCTGGCTCGCTACCTGGTGGGTTCGGCAGTCGCCAGCCGGACGGGCACGCGATTTTTCTATGGCACGTTCGTGGTCAACATGACGGCTTGCCTGATCATTGGCTTCTCGCTGACGTGGCTCGGTCGACACACAGCGGCCAGTCCGGCGTGGAGGTTCCTGATCCCGATCGGCTTCATCGGGGCTTACAGTACCTTCTCCACCTTCGAATGGGAGACGTTTACCGCGCTGCAAACAGGCGCATTCCTGATGGCCACCCTCTATGTAACGCTCAGCATTCTGCTGGGACTGCTGGCGCTGTGGCTCGGGGTATTGCTGGCGCGGATCTGATCTCAATCGATTTCAAAGGACCGGTTCCAGGTGTCGATCACCCGGGTCTCCCGCTCGAAACCTAACGTGCTCACCGAGCCTGTTCCCAACGCCAGCAGACTGCCATCGCGCGGCGGGAGAGCGAGCCAGGTGGCGGCGAGAATCCTGAGGACATGGGCATGCGCGAATAAGGCGACCTGGCCGCCAGCCTTCACCGCCCGGTCGATGACTTGCTGGGTCCGGGCAGCGACGTGCTCGACCGGCTCGCCTTGAGGAATGGGAGAGTCCCAAATGGACCAGTCGGGACGCTCCTTACGAATCTCTGCCGTGGTGCGCCCTTCGAAGACGCCGTAATCCCACTCACGCAGGTTTTCGTCGATCTGCGCGACATCCGCATAGCCGGCGACTCGACAGGTTTCCCGGGCGCGCTGCAACGGGCTGGTCAGGACCAGGCTGAACTTGCGATGGTTGAGATAGTCCCGAATCCTGGCGGCGCGTTCCTCTCCGCGCGCGGTGAGCGGGATATCGGTTCTGCTGGTATGGGCGCCGGAGAGACTCCACTCCGTCTCTCCATGACGAATCAACCACAGTTGCAGATTCAACGCTGTCTTCCTTTCATCGCGCCTGGGCAGGGTTTTCCAGGCCGCCTTGCAGAGTAAAGTTTTCGAGCGCAATGGCGTTCTGCCAGCTGCGATCAAGGGAGTCGATGTAATGCACCTCAAGCTCGAAGAGAGTGCGCTGCGACACGATGACCTGAGGATACGCCTGGGCCATGCTTTGATACTTCTCGAGATAAAGCTCATAGGCGCGACGGGCGCGGGGCAGCAGATCATTACGGTAGCGCTCCGCTTCGACTTTGGCGGAAAGATAGTTCTGCGCCAGCACCTCGGCTTGTTGGCGCAGGGATAACTGGGTCCGCGTCACCTCCTGCCGGGCCTGTTCAAGCTCTGCTTCCGCCGCGCGCGTGTTGCCCTGGTTGCGGTTCCACAGCGGCAGCTCGATGCCTGCGCTGGCGAAACTTTGCGCTCCCGTTTTTTTGCCCGGAGCTTCCGGCAGCTGCTCCAGGTTGGCTTGCTCCCCTGCCCGCAACTGCAAATCGGGCACGACTTCACGCTTGGCATCCTTCAGCCGCGCCTCCGCAATCACCACTTGCTGTTGCGCCTGCTTCACGGACGGGCTTTGCTGCACGGTGGTGTCCACGAGGTGAGATGGATCGATCTCCGGCGGGGCGTCGAACGCCGCGTCGAGGGGAGCGATCTCTGCGGTTGGATTGCCAGCCAGCGCAGAGAGACTCTTGAATTTTTGAATAAACATTCGCTGAGCGAGGATGTAGTCGATCTCGGCCTGTTCCGCCTCGACTTCGGCCTGCAGCACGTCGGGTGCATCCGCCTGGCCCACGTTGGCCAAGCGGTGCGCGGTTTGGACGGCCTCCTGGGCTAAGGCCGTGAGGCGGCCACGCACCTCCACCGTGCGCTGAGCGCTGAGCGCGCTGTAGAACATCTGGGTGACATCGTTGTGCACGCGCAGGAGCTGGGCCTGGGCGGCTATCGTGTCGGACTGCTTCTGCTGCTCGTAGATGTTGCGGCGAAGGCCGAGCTTGCCCCCCAACACGATGGTTTGCGCGACAAAGCCGCCTTGCTCTCCACCACCGTAGGAGCCGCCGCGAATCTGGTCGCCTTCGTAGCCGACAGTGGGATTGGGGTAGAGAGCAGCCTGCCTGGCTTCTGCTTCAGAGCGGCGGATGAGGGCCGCGGCTTGTCGCAAGGTCGGATTGTTTTGGTCGGCCATGGCCAGAAAGGCTTCCAACTTGAGCGGCGCGCGGCTGGCGACACCCTGCAGCAATTGCGGGGCCGGCGCCGGCGACTGTGGCGGCGACGAATGATCCATTTGCATGCCCGGCATCGAGGGCTGCTGGGCAAAAAGCGGGGCGGTGGCCAACCACAACAGCGGCGCAAGTCTCTTCATGGTGTTCTCCGGGAAAGGTTAGGAGCGCTCGAGGAGCGATCCGTAGGGATCGTTAGGCCTTTGCGCCTGCTTCATACGGGAAATCACCTGGTCGTATTTCTCCGGCGGCAGCACCCTGACGAAGTTCATCATGCCCATCATGAAACCGCTCCAGCCGGGGCGGAGCAGGTAGTTCTCAGGCTTCTCCACCATGGAGTCCATGGCCATGGCGGGGCCTTCCATGTAGGCATCCTGAGGAAAGCCCGGGACGGAGTCTGCGTTCTCCGCGATATCGCCGGGCGCGGCCATGCCTGGCATCGCCTTCTGCGAGAGCGGTCCGTTGATGGTCTCGGTGTCTGAAGTGTTTCCCATGCGGTTCATGCCGCCCACATTCGACGACATCTGGTTCATCATGTGGTGGGGCAAGTGGCAGTGCAGCATCCAGTCGCCGGGGCGATCCGCGGTGAACTCCACGTCGCGCGCCTGGGCTACGCCTACCAGGACTGTGTTCCCGGGCCACCATGCGGTTTCAGGAATGCGGCCCCCTTCGGTTCCGGTGACCTGGAAGGTGTATCCGTGAAGATGCATGGGGTGATGATCCATGCCCAGGTTGACAAAGCGGATGCGTACGCGATCTCCCTGGCGGACAATCAACGGCGTGGTTGCCGGACCCGCCTTGCCGTTGAGCAGGAGCCAGTTGTATTCCATGTTCATGGTGTTGGGCACGGTGTTGTTGGGCAACACCTGGTACTCCTGCAGGTGGAGCAGAAAGTCCTTATCGCAGTGGGGATGGTAAGGGGTGCGGGGATGCATGATGAAACCGCCCAGCATGCCTATCATCTCCTGCATGGCCATGTGGGAGTGGTAGAAGTAGGTCCCTGCCTGGTGGATGTCGAATTCATAGACAAAGCGGGCGCCGGGCTTCACCGGTTCCTGGCTGATGCCCGGCATGCCGTCGTAACCCACCGCGTCTTCGAAGCCGTGCCAGTGGATGGAGCTTGGCTCGGGCAAATGGTTGTCGAAGATGACGCGGACGTGATCGCCCTGGTTCACCTGGATGGTCGGGCCGGGCGCGCTGCCGTTGAATCCCCAGGCGTCGATGGTTTTATCCGGATGGATTTTTTGCTTTAGTACTTCGGCGACCAGATGGAAGACCTTGGTGGCGCCGTCCATGGTGTAGGGTAGATCGCCGACGTCTGTGGTCACGACTGGATACGGGGACGGTGGTCTTGCCTGGCGGGTCGAGTGGATTGGGTTTTGGGTTCGGTGGCGGGGGCATCCGGCGTGCGCCGGCATCGGCATCGGCATTTTCATGGTTTGCGCGAAGCCGCCGGACGCGAAGAGGGCCGCGCCGGAGGCGAAGGCGCGATGGAGAAAGGTGCGTCGGTTACTCATATTGACTCCGGAGATGGATCAACTGCGGGAAGACGAAGGGATGAGTACGAACGCGACTCTCCCTGTACCTGGAAAGGCGGGGGAAGGCGTCTAGACGCGCAGAGCGGTGATCAGGGGCGCGGAGCCAGTGCTACTTCGCAGCAGGCTGGGATGTGGAGATGAACTGGGGGATGCTTTGGCCCTGGAGAAGGGCGTCTGGCCGGACCTCTGCTTGGAGTGCCAGCGGACTGGCGGTCTTTCCCTCGGTGTTCGCCTGCAGATCGACCACGCAGATGGCGTGGGTGCCGGTTTGGCAGGTTTGCAGTTCGGGACCGTTGGAGTCAGGCTGCTGCATGGAGTGGCAATGTGCCATCAGGTGAGCAGAGGGATTCGGGAGTTGGTGTTGCACACACTGCGCCCCACATACGGTGGACGCAGCCTGGGTCATGAGCAGCACGAGCAATAGCAACGGCAGAACGATTTTGCTTCGCGTGCGCGCGATGGTGAAGAGAGGTTCACGACAGGTTTAGCATACGCCGGTCTGGGTGAGCGTCGCCAGCAGGCAGCCGATACCAATGGTTAACGGTAACCTGCCGGATGAACCATCCTCACTCGTTCAACCAAGATGTGGGATTCCACTGCTCGTTGACCGCTCAGTGCGTCGGATGACATCCGAGCAGCTCAGAGAGATCAAGAGCATCGGTGATCCCACATCTCGCGAAAAACGAGCGAGATGTAGGGCACCCGGTCCTTGGTTGCGGGGTGACAAAATGTCTAACCTTGGGCGGGGTTAAGCCGGCGAAAGTCTTCCGAGTCTTTTTCAGGAGATTGGGTGTTGCACATGGGGCACATCCGCGGCAAGGAAGCCTGCTCCCTCTGGGATAATGGAAGTTACCAGCCTTTTATTCCCCATGACGACCCTGAAGACAGATCAATTGCAGACGGAAGCCAAGCTCAACGGCTTTGAGCCGCTTTCTGTGCCGCTTTTTCGCGATCTGTGGCTGGCCTCCATTGTGTCCAACCTGGGCGGATGGATGCAGGATACGGCCGGCACCTGGCTGATGACGGTGCTCACCCCGTCCCCCTTGCTCATCGCCCTGATGCAGACCGCGGCCAGCTTGCCGGTGGTCATTCTGGGCTTGCTGGCGGGGGCGACGGCGGATATTTTCGATCGCCGCCGGTTGCTCATTTTCTGGCAGGCGTGGATGCTGACGGCCGTCGCCATCCTCAGCGTGCTCACGTTCTTCGACATCATCTCGCCCTGGATCCTGCTGATTCTTACCTTCCTGCTGAATATCGGCACGGCCATGAACAGCCCCGCGTGGCAGGCGATTGTGCCGGAGGTGATTCCCCGCGCGCAGCTGCCGGATGCCATCTCCCTCAACAGCGCCGGGTTTAACCTCGCCCGCGCCCTGGGACCCGCCATGGGCGGCCTGGCGATCGCGCTGTTCGTCCATGCCACGACCGGCGCCGCCTCGGTGTTTCTGCTCAATTCCCTTTCCTTTGTGGGCGTGATCGTGGTTTTGTATCGCTGGCAGCGTAACCCGCTGTTCAAGAGCGCGCTGCCGTCAGAACGTATCCGCGGTTCCATGCGGGCCGGCATCCGCTATATTCGCTACGCTCCGATGCTGCAGGCCGCTTTTATGCGCACGCTCATCTTCACCCTCTTCGTGAGCGCCGTCTGGGCCTTGCTGGCCGTGGTGGCCCGTAACGATCTGCACCAGGGGGCTATGGGATACGGCATTCTGAATGGCAGCATGGGCTTCGGAGCCGTGATCGGGGCCACGAATTTGCCGCGGGTCCGCAGGGTGCTGTCGGCAGACGCCATTATTGCCTCGGTCCACCGGCGTCTTCGTGGCTACGCTGGCGGTTCTGGCACTGGTGAAGGTGCCGCTGATCATTATCCCCATGCTGATTGCCGGCGGGTTTGCCTGGACCAGCGCCATGTCCACGCTGAACCTGGCGGTGCAGATGTCGGTTCCGGCCTGGGTGCAGGCGCGGGCGCTGGGCGCCTACCAGATGATCTTCGCCGGGGGCATGGCCCTGGGCGGAGTGATTTGGGGCTACATCGCGGAGCACGTTTCCACTTCAAAGTCGCTGATGTGCGCGGCTGTTGGCCTGGCGGTCACGCTTCCCTGGTCGCTGCGCTTCCACGTGCTGCGCGGAGTGCAGCCGGATTTCAGTCCCCACCACTATGCACTGCCGGCACCGAAGCTGGCGACGGAACGGGAAGACAGCGACGGACCGGTCCGGGTCTCGATCGAATACCATATCGACCCCAGGGACTATGCCGCCTTTACCCAGGCCATTCATCAACTGCGGGATGTGCGCCTGCGCGATGGCGCTATCCGCTGGGGCGTCTTTCAGGACGCGTCGGACCCGGGACATCTCAACGAGACGTTTGTCACCGAATCGTGGCTCGAGTACCTGCGGCAGCGGGAGCGCTTCACAGCCTCGGATCTGGCGACCCGGGATCGAGTTTGGAGCTTTCACCGCGGCAATGAGCCGCCCCGGATTTCGCACATGTTCTATGCCAAAGAGGTCAGTGACCCCGGCCGAATCAAAGGCCACTCAGCAGTTTAGGCCGGCCTTGCTCAGGGTTTCTTTTAACCCTTTCATGCTGACGCGGGTGGAGGCTTCGGCAGTGCCCGCACCGCGCCAATGCGTTTCCAGGCTTACGGCGTAGTGATAGCCATCCTTCGCCAGGGCGCGAAATTGACCCACCCAATCCACCACTCCCGCGCCCACCGGCGCCCACTCGTATTTCTTGCCCGGCTGGCGCACCACATCCTTCGCGTGGCAATGGCCGATGCGGTCGTGGGGCAACAGGCGGTATCCATCGGGGTAGGGCGTGCTTCCCAGGGCGGCTGCATTTCCCGGGTCCCAGTTGAGCATGAAGTTTTTGTTGGGGATGGCTTTCAGAACCGCGGCTGATTCTTCTCCGGTGGCGGTATTGCAGGCCATCTCGTTCTCGAGCAGCAGGATCAGGTTGCTCTTGGCACAGGTCTCCGCGGCGGCGCGCAGTTTGTCGTTGATGGCGGCGCGATAGGGCGCCTGGTCGTCCAGCCGCCAGAAATCGAAGCAGCGGATGCGGTCGGTTTGGAATTGCTTCGCCAGCTCGATACAGTGCTCGAGCAAGGGCTCCTGTTGCTTGAAGTCGAAGCCGGCGTGGAACTGGTCGCGCTTGGGGCTGCTCTTGGAGAGGGGCGCTCCGGGCCAGTCCACCTTGAAGAGCGGGCTGGCTATATCGGTGACGCGGAGTTGGTATTTTTCCAGAATCCGCTTGGATTCGGCGATCTCTTTGGCGTCGAGGTCGGTGACGTTTTTGTTCCACATGGAGCGCAGCTCAATCCAGTGGAGACCGAAGTCCTTGGTGGCAATCTCGCAGGCCCGGCCAAAGTCCGGTGTTAGCTCGTCGTTGATGACAGAGAGGTGAAAGGGACAGGTTGCGGAGAAGGCGTGCGCTGCTCGGCGGAATGGCGCCATTGCGCCGAGCGCGGCGAGCGAGGTTATGAATTGGCGGCGTGATGGAGCATGTGAATGGACCCATTTTACCTGGACGATAACGAGAAGCGGCTTCTGGTTGCAAACTGATGGAAACGGCATACTTGCCCACTCAAGCCAAAAACGGCTTGCATGGGGCACCCCGAGTTATTCGTCGCACTCGTCTAGGGAAGGTTGATCTCCTGATGGAGGGGCAGGTCTTTAGATGAGCCCCCCACCATGAAGGTGTAATGACCCGGCAACTGCTTCCACGCGTCTGGTGCTCTCGTCGTAAATCGACAACTCCCGGGGGTTGATCGACAGGCTGACTTCCTTGCTCTCGCCCGGCTTCAGGAGCACCTTGCTCCAGCCCGCCAGCCGCTTGGGAGGTTCGTTGGCGCTGGCCGGCAAGGCCACATAGACCTCAGCCACTTCGGCTCCGGCGCGCGGACCGGCATTCCTTACCGTGAACCGAACCGTTGGCTCCTTGCCCTTCGCGACCTTCAGATCGGAGTACTGATAGGTGGTATAGGAAAGGCCGATATCCGAAGGGGAAAAGGACCGGCTTCTTCTCCGCGTCGTACCACTTGTACCCCACCTTCAAGCCTTCGTCGTAATGCACGCTGAAGGTCGGCTTAGCGTCTTCGGGCTTCAACACTGCGCCCGCGCCCGCGTTATGTCCCGGAGGCGGTTTCACCAGATCCGGATGGGGCAGATCGGCCACGCTGAGAGGAAAGGTGATGGGTAGCTTGGCGCTCGGATTCACGTTGCCATAAGAGAACGTTGGCCACCGCATCCGCTCCCTTGCTGCCGGCGTACCAGGCCTCTATCACTCCGGCGACCTTGTCGATCCACGGCATCACCACGGCGGTGCCGGTCTCGAGCACAACGATGGTTTTGGGATTTGCGTCGGCCACTTGCTCGATGAGGGCATCCTGGTTGCCGGGCAGCGAAAGGTTGGGTAGATCGGTTCCTTCGCTCATCCAGCGATAGACAAAGACAATGGCCACATCCGCTTTGCGGGCCAGGGCCGCGGCCGCAGCCGGATCGGCGCCGGAATCAAACGTTACCTTGGCCGCTGGATCTGCGGCGCTCACGGCCTTCAAAGGCGAGGTGGGAAACCACACCTGCGACTGCCAGGGGGCGGCCGGCTGTCCCGGCGGATCCACCTGCGCCGATCCGCCGCCGGAGATCATGCCGGTGTCGGCGTGCGGCCCAATCACGGCAATGGAGTGCACCGCGGCACGATCGATGGGCAGCACACTACCCTTGTTCTTGAGCAAAACGATGCTCTGCTCCGCGATGCGCCGGGAGGTGGCAAAGCCGCCCTCAACATCGACCACGCTCTTCTGGGTTGGGAAGTCGAAGAGGCCGGCCTGAAACATGGAACGCAGGATGCGGTGCACGTGGTCATCCAGTTGCGCCATGGGGACGGTGCCCGCCTCGACCGCCTGCTTGAGCTTTTCGCCGTAGAAGTCGTCCATCGGCTGCTCATTGTCGAGTCCGGCTGCCGAGGCCTGGACCGTGCTGTGGGTTCCGCCCCAGTCAGAGAGCACGAAGCCCTTGAAGGCCCAGTCTTTCTTGAGCACATCCGTGAGGGTGTATTTGTTCTGGCAGGCATAGTCACCGTTGATGGCGTTGTAGGAGCACATCACGGCGCCCGGCTGTCCGATATCGATACCAATATGGAAGGCCAGCAAATCGGTCTCCTGCATGGCCCGCTTGCTGATGATCACGTCTACCTCGTCGCGGCCGTTCTCCTGGTCGTTCAGGACGTAGTGCTTGATATCGCCGATGACATGCTGGGCCTGCTCACATTTGATCCTGTTGCCCACCAGCGTGCCGGCCAGCAGCGGATCTTCGCCCTGGTACTCAAAGGTTCTGCCATTGCGCGGTTCGCGGGTCAGGTTGACGCCGCCGCCGAGGGTCATGTTGTAGCCCTGGGCGCGCAGCTCGCGGCCAATCAGCGCGCCATAATCACAAGCCGCTTCAGGATCCCAACTGGCCGCCGCGGCTATGTTGGACGGGAGCGCGGTGGAGTAACGCCCGTTCTGGGCGCTCATCCGAACCCCATAGGCGGCGTCGCTCATCTCGATCTGGGGAATGCCCAGGCGCGGGATGCCGAGCACGAAACCGGCGCCCTGGTTGCCGAGATAGGTCCTGGGCATCGGGCCGGCTCCAGCCCGGCATGCCCTGGCCGTGCATGAGGAGGATCTTCTCGTCCAGCGTCATTTCCTTGAGCACCAGGTCGGCGCGGTCGTCGGGCGAGAGGCTGGTGTTCATCCATGGATGTTGTGCTAAGGCGGGCGCGGAGAGCGCAACGATCAGCGTCGCCGCGGAGAACCAGTTTCCCAGGGTTAATTTCAACTTGCCACCATCCGTTCCCGATCTTACTTGCCGCCACTGAGCAGGGTCACGTAACGATAGTAGAACTCTACCCCGTGGTAATACTGTTGATTTCAATGAGCCATTGGAAAATGCTGTTTAGTATAGAGCTTCTGAAAAGCACACGAAAGGACACCACGTGCCGGGAAGCGCTCGCGCTGCGTTATTTCTGTTGGGATGCCTGTCCGTAGCTGGGGCACAATCCAGGAGCTTAATCACCCTGGACGAGTTCATGAACGCCACCGACGTTCAAGAGGCGAAACTATCTCCGGATGGTTCGGCGGCAGTCATCGCCACGGTCGACTCGGATTGGCAGCATAACCGCTTCCGTAGCGATCTGTGGATCTGGAAAGAGAAGACGGGCCAGACGGCGCCGCTGACGCGCTCGGGACACGCGCGCGCTCCGCAATGGTCTCCCGACGGCAGGTATATCGCGTTTCTTTCTGATCTCCGTCTGCCTGACGACGATGAGGGCAAGGACGGACCGGAACGGGTGTGGCTGATCGCCGCAGATTCCGGAGAATCGTTCGCTCTTTACAAGGAGAAGCTGGAGGCCCACGCCTTTGCCTGGTCAGCCGACGGATCGCAGATCTTTTTTTCCTGCACCGCGCCGCTTTCAAAGAGCGCCGAGGAGGCGCACAAGGCGCAATGGAAAGACGTGATCCGCTGGCGCGAGCAAGAGCGGGGCGACCTGCTACTTGCGCTTGCCGGCCGGAAAAGCGATTGCAGATGCCCAGCAGAACCTGCCCGCTCATCCGGCGGCCGTGGCCGATGAGGCACTCCCTCTGCCGGCTCTGGCCAGGAAAGTCACGGCGATTGACGATGAAATTAACGAGATTGCTCCCGCCCCAAAAGGCGCGGAGATCGCGTTCACTACCGATTCGGTCTCGCATCGCCTGGAAGATCCAAAACACAACGAGATTTATCTCGTAAGTAACTCCGGCGGGGAGGCACGGCGCCTGACCAACAATCAGGCCCGGGAGTCTGATCTGCGGTGGAATGCTGACAGCAGCCGGATCTTCTTCCACGTGGGAGCCGATGAAGGAGATGTCGAAACATTCCGCGCCATCCAGGGACGGATATATGTAGTCGACACCGCGAGTGGAAAGGTGAAGCGGTTGGGCGGAGAATTCGAAGGTTCGTTCGCGGACTTCACCCTGATGGACGATGGCCGCCTGATCGCTACCGGGTTAAAAGGCACGCAAACCCAGCTCTACCGGATCGACGCGGAGCATGCCACGCCTTTGCCTGGGTTGCCCGGCACCTACGCGGGCGTGGACGCAGGAGTGCACTCGTCACGGTTGCTGGTGAGGTACTCCACGCTTACTCAACCGACACAAGTCTTCGTAGCAACCAATGCGGCTCGGCCGGATGAGGCGAAGGCTATCAGCAGCTTCAATCCCGTGTTCGCGGAACGCGCGCAGCCGGAGTGGAAGACCTACCAATGGAAGGCGGACGACGGCACGACGGTCGAGGGCATACTGATTTATCCGCCGCACAGGATGGGGGAGAAGCATCTGCGCATGCTGACGCTGATTCACGGCGGTCCAGCGGAGGCGAACGGAGATTACTTTGGAGCCGACTGGTACGAATGGGCCAACCTGGCCGCGGCCAATGGATGGCTGGTGTTCCGGCCGAACTATCGCGGATCGATCGGGTACGGCGACAAGTTCATGCTGCAGATTGCTCCTCATCTGGTCTCCCGGCCGGGCAAGGACATTCTGGAGGGAGTGGACGGATTGGTGAAGGAAGGCATCGCCGATCCACAGCATCTTGCGATTGGCGGATACAGTTACGGCGGATACATGACCAATTGGCTGATCACGCAGACTACCGAGTTCAAAGCGGCCGTAACCGGCGCGGGCGCAGTCGAGCACGCGGCGAACTGGGGAAATGACGATACAACCTACGACGATATGTGGTATCTGGGTGGTGCGTTGCCTTGGCAGAATCCAGAGATCTACCAGAGCGAAGCGGCGCTCTTTCAGATGGACAAAGTCAGGACGCCCACGCACATCGTCGCGGGCAACGCCGATGTGCGAGTGAGTTACCTGGAAGATCTGCTGCTTGAGCGTGCGCTCGAGCGGTTGCAGGTGCCGCACAGTTTATTGGTCTTTCCCGAGGAAGGGCATTCCCTGGAGAAGGATCCCTGGCACGGCTACATCAAAGTAAGGGAAGAGCTGGAGTGGCTGGAAAAATACGGCGGTCAAGCGAGTGTTGTTCGATAGATAGGGCGCTGGCGGAACTGAGTTCAAAAGTGGAGCTGCCGGGCCCGACTTTACAGGCTACAGAAAAATGCTTTGTACGAAGGGCACGGCTTCAGCCGTGCCGTAAACGTGGTGCGTTGGGGACGGCTTTAGCCGCTGGGGTACGGGTTTTCACAGTAATTCCGTCCAGGCACAAGCTTGGAAGAGCGTACCTCAGGGGCTAAAGCCCTCATTGCTGTGGCTTTTTACGGCACGGCTGAAGCCGTGCCCTTCGTTCAGAGACTTTTTCCGCAGCCCGCAACGCAGGTGGCGTCACTTCCCCACTGAGGAGAAGTGGGTCATGGTCAAATTAGATTTCGTCACTTCTTTTACGTCCAGCTCCCCATTGTGGTTTTTATCGAACCAGTCAAACTCCGCTTCCATAAACTTCATGTACTCCTGCTTGGAGATCTTGCCGTTTTTGTTGGCATCCATAAGAAGCAGCAACTGCTTGAACTCGTTCTCTGCGATTACCAGTTTGTTCTGAGGCTTGGGCACGGATGCTTTCGTTTGTGCGACTGCGGTCCTTGGTACTACCCCGGGGGCGATCGACACGGCGAAAAGCAAACACACGACATCCTTCGGCGTTAGCATAGGTCACCTCCGAGAAAATTCTACTCTCCCAAGACACATCCAGTCCCACCTGCATTTACAGACCATTTATTTTCCCTTTACGAGTTCCTTAGCCTCTTGCGCAGCTAATAGAAGAAGCGACCGAAGCTTCGGATGATTTTCTTCTCTGCACTTAAATCCAACGGTACGGCAGATGAATCCAAGGCTACGGCGAAGGAAATTATGAGAGGCGCTTATGAACAGCAAAGTCCGCAAAGTGGGCACGCTATTGGTTGCGTTCGGTTGTGCTTCGATAAGTCCGGCATGTGTCGCACAGGATGCAGAGTATGCCTCAACCAGGCCTGCCGATGGCAGCGGGGACAGCGCCGACCCAGCAGCGGCTGCCGTAACCACCGAGATAGCTCCAACATCCGTAGCGGGCGTGGAGCTCAGGTCGACGATCGTAAAGGAACTGGAGGCCATGAAGCAGCGCATCGCGGAATTAGAAGCGGAGCTGGCCGCCGGCAGCGGAGCGAACACAGCAGACGCGGCTAAAGCATTGGAAGGGGAAAAGGAAAAGCTACAGGCCAGCGCAGCGCCTCCAGCTTTGCTGCGAAGTGCGGTGCCCACAGCGACAGTCCCGCAGGCAGAATCCCTACAACCGATGACCCCACAGCCGACCGTTCCAAAGAAGATAGAGCCCTTTTCGGATGCGGACTGGACCTGGCTGAATGGCAATCCGCGCAACAAGGACACGGCCTACGACTCCAAGTTCTTTACCCCTGAGATCCGGGCGGATATCACGTATAACTATGACTTCAATAAGCCCATCGACAACTCCATGGGCGGGTCGAGCGAACTGTTTCGGGCCAACGAAATTCAGCTGGAGCAACTGGGGATCGGTGGCGACTTTCACTTTGAGAATGTTCGCGCCAGGTTTATGACTCAGTTCGGCACCTACTCAACCTCCACGGTACGCAACGATCCCAGCTATGCCAAGGGGCAGTGGACTTTGAATGAAGCGGATCGCCAGCTGGCGGAAGCGTACGGCGGGTACCATATCGATGCATTGCACGGAATCAACATCGATGCCGGCATTTTCTTGTCTTACATCGGCCTCTTCAGCTACTACAACTTCGATAACTGGGCCTATCAGCCGTCGTTTGTCTCATCGAATACACCGTGGTTCTTCGAGGGCCTTCGGGTTCAGATATTTCCCACAGCCCATTTGAAGATTGAGCCGTGGATCATCAATGGCTGGCAATCGTATGCTTCCGCGAACTCGCGAAAAGGCCTGGGTGGCCAGGTCAAGTACACCCCGAGACCCTGGATCAACATCATCTCGAATAACTATGGTTTGGGCCACGATGATCTGTATCTGCCCAACCGCGGCCGCCTGCACACCGACGACAGCGTCGAAATCAAGTACTATGACCACCCCGAGAGAATGATCGACAAGATGGCTTTCTCATTTACGGGTGATGTGGGATGCGAATTCGGCAACGGAGTTAGCTGCTACGGAGACAAAGCGGGCGGTCCGAAACAGAGTTTTCTCGGCTTCATGCTCTATGACCGGACCTGGTTCAAACGGGACTTGTATGGGCTGACGCTTGGCGGCGGCAAAATCAACAATCCAGGCCGTTACCTGGTGCTGCTGCCGCCCATCAACGGGGAGACGGCTGCCAGCGCGGCGATCAATTCACCCTTACTTCACCGAGAACCCGGGAAATCCGTTCAAAGCGTGGGATAGCTCCATCACCTTCGACTACATGCCCAAGCAATGGATCACCTTCCGGTGGGAGTATGACTACCGCCATGCGAACGTGCCCTACTGGTGCGGCCATGGGGGCATAACCCCACCCGCATTTTCTGGGTAGCGCCGTGGGTACGAATAACGGCTTCCCCACGCAATACGCTTGCTTCGACGGCACCCCCTCGGCAACCATCAACGGCTGCGGCAAGGATGGTGGAACCTGGTTCCCCGATCTGAGAAGAGACGAGTCCTTTATCGACCTCGATCTTATGGTGAAGTTCTAGAACGGAGAGTGGTTGTTGTTGTGCGGTTTCCGTCCGGAAATCTTTGTGCAGAGCCCTCGGCTGCGCTAATGCCGATACATAGCTCGGAGCAGGGATGGGATGCTCCCGGCGTTGTAGATGATCAGGATACCGAGCGCAATCAACACCAGCGGGGCCAGGATGTGGCCGTAGCGCCGCAGAGGCGCGCCCAGTCCTGGGTGACTTACCATCCCATGCGCCAGCAGGCACAACAGGGCAGTCATAGCTACGAATACCACGGCGATGATCGCGACCTGGCTGGCGGAGTGAACGGCAAACGCGGGGATATAAACACCGATGTTGTCGCCTCCGTTGGCAACGGTCACGAGCGCAACGCTGGCGATGTTTCCATAACTGCCGGTGGTGACGGCTTTTGTTGGGTCCGCCTCGGCGCGATCATGGCGCAACTCCAGAAGTTTTCTGATGCCCACCACGATGGGGAAAATCCCCAGCAGACCTAGATACGCTTTGGGGATCGCCAGCGTGAGGAGTGCCCCGGCCACACTCACGATAAACAAGCCGGCCACTCCCGCATACTGGCCGGCTACCACGTCACGCGCCCGGAACCTGGCATTCGCGAAGAAGGCGACTAGCACGACAAGATCATCCACGTTGGTCGAGAGAAATAAAACGACGGCCAAGCCGAGCAATGCTACGAAAGATTTCATTGATGAACGTTTAGCGCAGATTCCTTTGATGCCGCGACTCTGCTTGCCGTGTCACGGAGGTTCACCACGGCCCGATTCGTAAAGAAGTCATAAAGATTCATATCCATTATGCTGGCGGACCCCTCGCCGGTCCCGATCTTTATGACTTCTTTATGGTCGGCAATCTATTAATAAAGGAAAGTTGGCAGCGTGAAGAGGCCCTGGTTGCAACAACACCCCCGGCAGTTCCTTAGAATACATTTTCTTGTTTTACTTTTTGCGTTGGGTACAGTCACCATCCCCGGCCATGCGGCAAATGCTCCCGGCAGCGGAGATATCCCGCTTCCCAGTGATCCCCAGGCTGCAGAGGCTACACCTGCTGCTGCGCCGGTTCCCGCGCAACGGGGCTTTTTTACCCGCTTAGGGCATGCCTACCTGGATGATTGGACGGTGGATTCCAACGGCTCTCCAGCACGCTCCCGCGCCCGCCCGGCGGGGCACGCCGCCCGCCCTTGAACTCGCCGCCCTTTCCTTCCGCCGACTGGCCGATCGGCGGCACAGTCGAGATTGGGGCGCCGGATTACGGCACCTACCCCCTGATGCAGGCGATCAACGGGAATAAGGGCCGCATAAAGATTTACGGCTGGTTCGATATTGGGGGAAATGCCAGTACGTCGAACAAGGGCAGGTATGCCAACAACGAAACCGCCTACGACGTGATTCCCAACTCCATCCAACTGGACCAGGTCGCTCTTTATTTCGAGCGTTTCCCGAATACGGTCCAGACCGATCACTTCGATTGGGGATTCCGCTTCACCAACCTCTACGGCCTGGATTATCGCTACACCACCGCCAAAGGCATCTTCAGCCAGCAACTGCTGAGGAACAACAACACCTACGGTTACGACCCGGTGATGTATTATCTGGACCTCTATGTCCCTCATGTGGCGCAAGGGCATGGATATCCGGGTGGGACGCTATATCTCCCTGCCCGATATCGAAGCGCAGTTAGCGCCGAATAACTACACTTATAGCCATTCCATCCTCTATACCTACGACTGCTACACCCAGCAGGGAATTAACACCACAACCAAGCTGAGCGATCATTGGACGGTCCAGGCCGGCGTCTCGGGCGGGTGTGAGTCGGCTCCCTGGATTTCCAACGCCAAACTCACGGGAGATGTCTGCGCATCGTACACCTGGAAAGATGGCGGCGATAACTCTCTATGCCTGCGCTAACTCCGTCAACTCAGCAAAATATGCTTATAACAACGTGTCCGGCTACTACTTGACCTGGTATCACAAGATCAATGCTACCTGGCACACGGATACAGAGGCCTGGTACCAGTACGAAAGAGATGTTCCCAACTTATGTTATGGGCTGAGATCCGTGTATCAGCTATGGTTCGAACGCGAACATCGGCGCCAATGCGGGTGAGATTACCGGGCCTTCGCTCATCACCGGCGCCAACGGGGCGCAGTGCAACCCCCTGGCTACTCACTGCTTCGCGCCGGATTACGCCATCGTCAACTACCTCGAACACGAATTCAATCACCACCACAGCCTCACTGAACATCCGCAACGAGTTCTTCGACGACCTCAAAGGCCAACGCACCGGTAACAAAACCAGCTATAGCGAGCACCTGGTGGGGTTTGATTTCTGGCTGGGCAGTTCGGTGACTTTCCGGCCCGAGCTGCGCTTTGAACACTCCTACGGTGTGCCGGCCTATGACTCTCCCTCGGTCAATGGCGTCAGCGGCGCTCCAACCAAGACGACCCAGCTGACCCTGGCCGGCGATGTGATCTACCATTTTTAGGACCCACCCTCCTGGATTCGGCCGGCGCTCCGAGCTAAAAGATAGGGAGCCCTGGAGATGTTTGCTGTTGGGATGCGGGGATGTCTTGTGTAAAGTAAGCAAAACAGGGACATGAATTTGTTGTTACTGGGTGGAATCGGTTCTCTTGCGGCACTGAACTGGAGGATGGGAGATTGATCAGAGGATTTGCTTGGATTTCTGTGCTGGTTCGCACGGTTGCGCTGGTGCTCATGGTATGGGTCGGCGGGAGCCTTGCCACGGCGCAGACACCGGGAGCAGCAGCTCCGGCGACGGCATCGGAGACGGACCGGCTGGCGGCGCTGGAAAAGAGTTCCGCGGAGCAGACAGCGGCGATTGCCGCGGCGCAGTCGGCAGGCGATAACAGCTGGATGCTGGTAAGCTCGGCGCTGGTTCTGATGATGAGCGGGCCGGGGCTGGCATTGTTTTACGGCGGCCTGGTGCGCCGGAAAAACGTTCTGGGCACGATGATGCAGACCTTCGCCATGATGGCGGTCATCACCGTGCTCTGGGCGCTGGTGACCTACTCGCTGGCGTTCGGTGAGGGGAATGCGTTTATCGGCGGCCTGCATAACGTCTTTCTGCATGGTGTGGGGCTGGCGCCGGATCCCAAATATGCGGCCACCATACCGCTGCAGACCTTTATGGTCTTCCAGTTGATGTTTGCCATCATTACGCCGGCACTGATTACCGGCGCGTTCGCGGAGCGGATGAAGTTCTCGGCGATGCTGACGTTCATGGTGCTCTGGGCGATTTTTGTGTACAGCCCGATGGCGCATATGGTCTGGGGCAAGGGAGGTTTGCTGAACGCTTCCCTGGGCGGACGGTTTCCCTGCCTGGATTTTGCCGGCGGTACGGTGGTGCACGTAACCTCGGGTGTGTCGGCGCTGGTCACCGCGTTATACCTGGGCAAGCGGCTGGGGTACCCGCGGGAGCCGATGCCGCCGCACTCTGTGGTCCTAAGCTTTATCGGGGCCTGTTTGTTGTGGGTGGGGTGGTTTGGATTCAACGCCGGCTCGGCTCTGAGTGCGGGCACATTAGCGACCTCGGCGTTCGTGGCAACGCACTTCGGCGCGGCGGCCGCAGCCATTGGCTGGAGCATAGCGGAGTGGATTCGCAGCGGCCGGCCTACGGCGCTGGGTGCGATCTCGGGAGCGGTGGCAGGGCTGGTGGCCATTACGCCGGCTTCCGGCTTCGTAACCCCCATGTCCGCTTTGTGGATCGGCCTGATCGCCGGGCGTATTTTGCTACCTGATGGTGGTGAAGGTTAAGTCGGTGTTTGGGTACGACGACTCGCTGGATGCGTTCGGTGTTCACGGGGCCGGGGGAACGATCGGGGCATTGTTAACCGGGATTTTTGCCAACAGCGCGATCAACCCGCTTCTGGGACCGGGAAAGGCCACAGGCCTGCTGGAGGGTAACAAGGGGCAGATCCTGAACCAGGCGATCGGGGTAGCGATTGCGTGGAGTTTGTCCATCGTGGGAACGCTGGTGATCTTATTCGTCGTGGATAAGGTAGTGGGACTCAGGGTGAGCGAAGAGGACGAGCGTACAGGACTGGATCTGTCGCAACACGGCGAAGAAGGGTACGACTTCGCGAACTAGAGCGTCTTCGTGCATGATTTGCACTTCTACTTCGGGTGACCTGTGTGCTCGATCGCGTTTGAGGGACGACGGAAGGACTGAGGGAGATGCAGAAGATAGAAGCAGTGATACAGCCATCCAAGCTGGACGCTGTGAAGGATGCACTGGTGGAGATTGGTATTTCGGGGATGACGATTTCCGACGTCCGCGGGCATGGCCGCCAAAAAGGTCATACGGAACTCTACCGCGGACGCGAGTATTCGGTGGATTTGCTGCCGAAGATCAAATTGGAGTTGGTGGTGCTGGACGAAATGCTCGACAAGGCAGTGCGAACCATCGTCAAGGCGGCACAGACGGGCAAAATTGGCGACGGAAAGATTTTTGTGACGCGGGTTGACGAGGCGGTCCGGATACGCAACGATGAACGCGGGGACATCGTGCTCTGAGCGGGCTGCAAGGAGCAGTATCTCCTGAAAAATCTTCTTGATACTCTAGCGTCCCATCGTCTGGGGGCGGTTTCGTTATTGGCTCTGGCAGCTTTTTTCGAGGCTTTCGGAGATTCTTTATTTCAGAGCGGCATGCATCGCTCTGCGGGCGCGCTGCACGGAGTTTTCCTTGTCTCGGGCGTGATCACGGGGCGGTATGATCATTGCATTCTGGCGAGCTTATCTTTTCTTTACGCGGTTTGCGGTACAAACTATTTGCCGGGAAGACGATTCCCTGAGGAGACGCATGTCAGACGCACTTCGCAATTTCATTGAGATGCCCTACGCCGAGCTGGAAGAGCGCAACCTGGCGGCGAAGGATCAACGCAAGCGCCACGTGCCGGCGGAGCAAATCCGCGAAGAGCGGCTGAAGTATCTCACCGACGAAAAACACATCAAGGCGGTCACGGTGGTCTTTAGCGACCTCGAAGGCCGGCTGCACATGCTGGACTACGACAAGAAGTTCATCGTCAAGAGCGACGATAACCTGACGTTTGATGGCAGCTCGATTCGCGGCTTTACCGCGCAGAGAGAGAGCGATCTTCGCCTGGGCATCGACTGGGGATCTTTCTATTGGGTGCCCTCCGACGTCTTCGGCGCGGGCAAGACGTTGGTCTTTGGCAACGTGATCGCGAAGGACGGCAACGCGCTGTTCGCTGCCGACATTCGCGGCGTGCTCAAGAACTACGCCGACGGGCTTGTACGAGCAGAAGGGTTACACCCTGAACGCGGCCAACGAAATTGAAGGATTTCTCTTCAAGGGCATCGACGCCGAGCGGCACTATCCCGGAGACGCAAAGCTTCGAGTACGTCAACACCGGCGGCTACTACCACTCGCTGCCCGGCGATCCGCTGCGCACCTTCATCGATACCAGCGCTGAGGTACAGCGTGCCATGGGATTCGAGAATGAGAAGGACCATCCGGAAGTGGCGCCCTCGCAGTTTGAGATCAACTACAGCTACAGCGATGTGGTGACGGCTGCGGACCAGATCCAGCTCTACAAGCTCATCTGCCGGCAGGTGGCTACGAAATTGGGCTTCACGGCCTCGTTTCTGCCCAAACCAGTGGTCGGCGTGAATGGCAGCGGCATGCACACCAACGTTTCCATCAGCGAGAAAGGTAACAACCTTTTTTGGGATGAGAAGGGTGAAGAGAAGCTGAGCAAGATGGGCTGGGAGTTCGTGGATCGCATTCTCACCCACGGGAATGACATCTGCGTGCTGCTGAATGCGAGCGTTAATGCCTATCGCCGTCTCGATCCCCACTTTGAAGCGCCTAACCAGTTGATTGCTTCCGCCATCGATCGCGGGGCGATGGTGCGGATTCCGATCGGCAACGCAAGGAGCATGCGAGTGGAAGTGCGTTCGGTGAGCCCGGATGCTAATCCTTACCTGGTGCTCTATTCGGTATTCAGAACAGGAATTGAGGGGCAGACCGCGAAGATCGAGAATCTGCGCAAGGCCAAGCGGTTTCTGCCGGACAACATCTACACCGCCCTGGAGAATTTTCAGGCGGCAGAGTGGAACGATACTCTGCTGGGGGCGGATGTGAAAGAGCGGTACGCTGACCTCAAGAAAGCTTCCGCGGACCGCTGCCCTCGGTTGTTGGGGACGTTGGTGAAGGCGCAGGAAGTGCAGTATCACCACGATGTGTACAACCAGTACCTTTGGAATAAGTTTTAGGGCACAGCTGTGCTCTAGCCTGGTTCCCTCCCGAGAGCCGGGTGAAAGAGCGGTACGCTGAGCTTAAAAGGGCTTCCGTGGACCGGTGCTCCCGGTTGCTGGGAGATGTTTATAACTAGTTTCCTCACGAAGGCCGGGTGCCCCACATCTCGCTCGTTTTTCGCGAGATGTGGGATACCAATGCCTTCTCCCTCTGACTCTCGATTCATCCGACCGACTTAGCGGTCAACATCGGCGGTATCCCACATCTCGCGAAAAACGAGCGAGATGTGGGGCACCCGGCCTTCGTGAGGAAACTAGAAGATGGGGTTCTCACACCGGTTGCAGGTCGAGGCGCTTGATTTCGCCTACGATTGGCCCGTAGCTTACAACGGCGCATAGGGCCGTCATACCCACAAAGATGAGCACGTCGTCGAAGGAGCCGGTCTTCTTGACCAGGTAGCCGATGATGATTGGCGTCGTGATGCCGGCCAGGTTCCCGATGAGGTTGAAGAGCGCTCCGTTCAGGCCGACCATGCCCTTGGGCGAGGTGTCGGAAATCACCGTCCAACCCAAAGAGCCGAAGCCCTTGCCGAAAAAGGATAAGGACATCAACAGCAACATCACCGCCTGGGCCGCCGCATAGTTGCAGCCGATCATGGCTACCGATAACAACATGCCGGCAATAATCGGCGTCTTACGCGAAAAGCTGAGGGAATACCCTGCACGCAACAACCGGTCGGAAACGACCCCACCGAGAATCCCACCCGTCCCTCCGCACAACGCAGGCAATGCCGCCGCAAAGCCGACCTTCATGATCGACAGATGCCGCGCCTGAGATAGATACACGGGAAACCACGTCAGAAAAAACCAGGTCAACGTGGTAATGCAGTATTGACCGAGATAGATACCCACCAACATGCGGTGGCTCAGCAACTGCTTGATCGCGGCCCAGGTGAGCAGACTTCCCTTCCCCGTGCCGGCGCTCACCAAACCGCCGCCCTGCTCGATGACTTCAATCTCCGCAGCAGAGATCCGGGGATGGTCTCTCACATCGTAGATGTTCTTGACCCAGATCAAAGCAAAGACGAAGCCCAGTACACCCATAAACCAAAAGCCGCTTCTCCAGCCAGCGGAGTGGATGATCCAACCCAGAATAGGAGCGAAGATCATCAACGCAAAATACTGCGACGCATTGAAGATCGCGGAAGCCCGGCCACGCTCGTTGGCCGGAAACCAGGTGGCTACAATGCGGCCATTTCCAGGAAAGACAGGGGCCTGGGCGAATCCAGCGACCAGCCGCAAAAGAAAGATCGCGGCGAAGGCGGTACGCAAAGCCCGTGAGCAGAGCGCAGATGGACCACACCACGATGCCGATGCCGTAGACCAGCTTGGAGCCAAAACGGTCGAGCAACGCTCCTGAGGGCAGCTGCCCGAGCACATAGGCCCAACTGAACCCGGAGAAGAGATAGCCCATCTTCACCGGGTCGAGGGAAATGTCCTTGGCCATCGCGGTCCCGGCGATGGAAAGCGCCACCCGGTCTCCATAGCTGAAGCAACTAACCGCGAAGAGAATGGCAACGATCAGATAGCGGACGCGGCTTGGTTGGGTCAAGACCGTCCTGCGATGAGCTGGGTCAAGTCCGCAAGTTCGGCTGCCGTCAGGTCGGTGAGCGGCGGGCGCACCGGACCAGCCGGACGGCCTACGGCCTTCATCCCTGCTTTCACAATGGAGACGGCATAGCCTTTGCGGCGATTTCGTATCTCGATATAGGGCAGCACAAACTCGCGCAAGCCATTAAACACTGTTACGTGATCGCGTTTGCGTACGGCGGCGTAGAAGTCGAGCGCAAACTTCGGCAGAAAGTTGAAGATGGCAGAAGAGTACGTGGTGACGCCCATCTCCAGATACGGAAGGGCGAAGGTCTCGGCCGTCGGCAGGCCGCCGATGTAGGTGAGGCGGTCGCCCATTCTGGCGTAGATCCTGGTCATGCGCTCGATGTCGCCGACACCATCCTTGAAGCCGACAAGATTCGGGCAGCGATCACACAGGCCCGCGAGCGTTACGTCGTCGAGAACAGCGTTGTCGCGGTTGTACATGATCACGCCGAGTTTGGTCGACGCGCAGACCGCCTCCACGTGCGCAGCTAATCCCGACTGCTCCGCAGCTCACCAGGTAGGGCGGTAGGAGCAGAATTCCATCGGCACCCGCCTGTTCCGCGGCTTGCGCCAGTTCCCTGGCTATCGCGGTGCCGTAACCGCAGCCCGCGATCACCGGCACTTGCTGCGCAGTCTGGGCTACTCCGGCGCGCACCACCGCAGAAAACTCAGTGGGCGTGAGCGAGAAGAACTCGCCCGTGCCACCGGCGACGAACAATCCGGCGGGCTTGTGCGAGAGCAGCCAGGCAATGTGCTCCTGATAGGGCTTGGTCTGGAAGTCGAGTTGATCGCTGAAATGTGTGACCGGAAACGAGAGCAGGCCCGCTCCCACCTGTTTTGCCATTTCCCCGGGTGTCATCATTTTGGAGACGCCTTCTTCATGAATGCTTCAAGCAAGGTGTTGAACCGGTCCGCGTCATCAACGAACAGGCAATGGCCGGCATCTTCGAATACTTCTCCCTGCCCACCCGGCACGGTCGTAGCAATCAGCTCCGCCGCGGCACGATTGTTGGTGGTCATGACCGCCAGCACAGGGATGTTGAGCTTAGGCAGCACGGGCCGTTCGTCATACTTGAGGGCGAGCTCGCTGATCAGGGCAATCCCGGTGCTGGTGGGGGTTTTGAGTGATGCTTCGATTACGCTCTCGAGGTACTCCTCCGATTGCGGCTTGTGATACATGCCGCGCACGAAGGTTTCCGTATATTTCCGCCGGCTGGATTGAAAGGTGTGAGACTGTTCGTAACGGTGGTTGAGTTCCTCCGGGGTCGATATGATGTAGATGGCCAGATCCACTAAGACCAGCCCACTCAACTTATAAGTTCCAAACATCTGGACATAGGTCAGCGACTCCTGGACGCCAAGCGACCAGCCCACCATGACCACCGGCGAACCGCCGAGGTGATCGATCAGCTCTTTGTAATCCTGCGCGCGCCTGCCGGGATAGTTTCCGTCGGGGGTTTTTTGGGAGTCTCCCTGGGAGCGTGGGTCGATGGCCACCACGTGGTAATTACGGCTGAAATAATCGATCTGCGGCTGCCAGATATTCGCCGGCATCGTCCATCCGGGGACGAAGAGGATGGTGGGTCCGGCGCCGCTCTCCAGGTAATGCAGCTTGACACCATCGCTGGTGGTGAAGAATTCACTCTTCACAGTAGACCCGTGGAGCACCGGTTGCAGAACCAGGAGGGACAAAAAGAGCAGAGCATAACCGGCCTTGCGCACACTGTATCTCCCATCTTTGACTTCAAGCGGTAACCGGGCACATGGAATCCACGGACTGAATGAGCGCGCGAATGTAGCCGTAGCAGAAAGCAAACGACTGCAATCCGTTGGGGTCATTGGGGGCTTGTGGAACATGGTCCGGCATCAGCATATAGGGATAACCAACTTCTTTGTAGACTTGAATCGCTTTTACGAAGTTTACGTCCCCCTCATCGGGATAAACCTCCAGAAAATCGTTGCGATGGCCGCGAATGTTACGGAAGTGTACGTTGAAGATCTTGTTGCGGGTCCCGAAGTAGCGGATGACGTCGTAGATTTCCTGGCTCGGGTCGGCCAACATTTCAGAGACGGTTCCCTGGCAGAAATTGAGCCCGTGGTAGGGGCTTTCCTGAATGGTAATGAATTTCTTCAGACCATCGACCGTGCCCAGCACCCGGTTTACTCCCTGATAACCTTCGGGCGGCATGCCGGGGTCGTGGGGATGACAGGCCATGCGGATCTTGTACTCATTGGCCACAGGAATCACGCGATCGAGGAAGTAGGTGATGCGCTCCCAGAACTGATCCGCATTCACGGGCCCGGCCTTGGTGAGCGGGGTTGCCGGATGTGCTTCGGAGAGCTTCCAGGTGCTGTACATCGCATCGCCGCGGCCCGGCGTGCGTCCGGAGGAGCGGACCACACCCAGGATGCTCATGTTGTATTTAATGGAGGGGATGCCTGCCTGGGCGCAGTTCTTGATCATGGTCTGGAGGGATTCGATGTCGCGGTCGCGCTCCGGGCTTTGCGCCAACATGATGGCCGGATGCTTTTCTTTATCGATGTAACTCGACGCCAGAAAGGGGGGCGTGGTGCAGTCGACGCTGATGCCGCACTTGGAGGCGAGGTCTACCATGCGGTTCAGCTCTTCTACGGTGGCGTAGATGCGGTCGCCTTCGATCTCGGGATACCCGCAGATATTGCGCACACTATAGCGGGCCAGGTACTTGAGGTGGGTCTCGTTGGTGGGAGCGGTCTGGTCCCCAACCTTCATCAGCGCAGGTTTGGCGGGAGTCTTCGATGCCGCCGCCGTAGCCGTGTGGAAGCCGTTGGCGGCCAGCAAGCCTGCGGCGCCGGTAGCCGTGATAAATTTCCTTCGATTCATGGGTGTTCCTTCCCTGCTCCGACCACAGCTCGAATCATACCGTCGCTCTTGCTCAGGATGTAAAGTTCACCTTCTCGATCCATGCAGAAGCGGATATCCGACCGGCCTCCCGAGATAACTGCGAGGCCTGGCAGGCCAGACACCGTCCCACCCCGAGCATGATATGCGGCGTCGGTGATCGGCGCCATGGTACTGTACACTTCTTTTCCGCCTCCAGGCTTGTCCCACACCACTTGCACCTCGTGGATCGCAGCCATCGTGGCGGGGTTTCCGTCGTCCGCTGCCAGCATATCGCTGTAGTTGACATACCAGATCCGGCCGGTGGTGATATCGCCGAAGATGTACTTTCCGCGGAGCGCGGCTATCTTACCCTGATACACATAACCGCTGGTGATGGCGTCGCCGCCACTTTTGACATGCCCGTATTGCACCACCGGATAAGCCGGTGTAACCGTTCCCACGGTGGTGGTGGCGTTCACCCTGATTGGTATCTCATCTACCTCGGGAAGTTTACTGGTGTGGTTGTCCGCGTTCAGTTGCTCGTTCCCTTCGCGCCAGGAGTAACCGTAGTTGGCGCCCTTATGAACGATGTCGATCGTCTCCCAGGTGTGCAAACCGACTACGGTCGCGAACAGAGTGTTCTTGCTGGGATCCGCCGGATCGTAATACCAACTCAGGCGATTTGGATTTCGAAAACCGTAAGCCCATATCTCCTTGCGCGCTCCCGGCAGGGATACAA
Organism: uncultured Acidobacteriaceae bacterium; assembly: GCA_963785315.1. Lineage (GTDB taxonomy): Bacteria > Acidobacteriota > Terriglobia > Terriglobales > Acidobacteriaceae > PALSA-350. The sequence continues at coordinate 669,214 of CAWAUX010000010.1, forward strand.
AGGGATTGTCGTTTGGTATGCGGTAGCGGCCATTATCGCTGAGAGAGCTGGAGTCTTTATGTTCGTTAAGGTCGGGAATGATGCGCCAAATCTTGCCTTCCAACGTATCCAGACGCTGGGGATTTTGTCTCACCGCGGGATTCGATAATTCGCCCGACCTGCCATCTCCGCAGGCAATGTACAGAACTCGCCAATCGGGTGTGCCTGGTTTTGCGGCGGGGTCGAAAATGAATTCGCCCATGGGGTGCGATTCGGTGTTGAGTTGCAGGCGCAGCACTTCACGAGCGGTGCCCTCGAACTTCGTATCCGACGGGTTGGTATCGGTCCACTCCACCAGGACAGCCTCGCGTTGCGTCGGTCCAGGGGTCACAATCGCCGGCGTGATCGTATAGCCTTCGGTATGAAACCCAGGAAAATTCGCATTGTCGGGCAGAGGAGAGCCGGGTAAAGAAGGATCCTCGATATGGATGGTATAAAACTTGCCGTTGTGTTCGTAGTCCGGGTCGAAAATGAAATTGATGAATCCGTTGGCGTAGCCACGCTCGGTAGTTAATTTGTGAAATAAGCCGGGCTGGCCGTTATACCCGTTGAAGTTCAAATAGGTGGTAAAGGTCTTGGTCTTTTTGTCGAGGATGTACAAAGGCCCATTCAAGTCGTTGACGAAAAGTCTATGCCTGTTTACGCCGGGTTCTTCACGGAGAAAATTCACCCTTGAGAGATAAGGAGCGTTCACGCTTTTGCCCGCAGGTACGCCCGTTACCGGCATCGCTGCGTAGTCTTTCACCTGGATCGTGAACTGCGCTGCCGCAGCACCTACCGAGGCGTGAAGAGCCAGGATTAAATAAGGCGCCCATCGCCGGAAAGACTGCCCAATGCTTCGACATTGCCCCATCGTTTGCTCCCGCGTGCAAATATAGTCGAAGAACCATTTCCGGTCGAACAAGAGTTTGAGGTGAACGATGATTTCCCGGCGAGATTGGCTAATAGGGACAATGGCAGTGGCTCATGCATGGGCCGCTCGACCACAGGGATTGAGCATGATGATGCTGGAGGCTGACTCTGTTGCGGTGCGACCCGCGGGCGTATTGATCGAATCGCACATCCACTTGTTCGCCGACGACCCGGTGCGATTTCCTTACAACAGCGCTTCCTACAAGCCGCAGCGGGAGCCGGTGGAGGATTATGTCCGGTTCGTCCGCGAGGCGCGGATGAATCATGCGGTCATCGTTCATCCGGAGCCTTACCAGGATGACCATCGCTACCTGGAGTATTGTCTGGCGCAGGAGCCTTCCCCAGGCTTCTTTAAGGCCACTTGCCTGTTTGATCCCATCGCCCCGGAAACGCCGAAGCGGATGCAGGCGCTGGTCAAGAGAAATCCGGGACGAATTGTGGCGCTGAGAATCCATGAGGTTCACGCGGCGGGCACCCCTTCGACGACCACTGGCTTGATCCGGGACCGGGATTTGCTGAATCCGCAAATGGCTGTGACCTGGCGTGCTGCGCACGACCTGGGACTGGATATTCAGATCCATTGCATTCCCCACTATGCGACGCAGATCGGCGAGCTGGCGGCGAAGTTTCCCCAGACGCCGGTCATTCTGGATCATCTGGCTCGCCCGGGACAGGGCACGCCGGAGGAGTACGATCAGGTGCTCAAACTGGCCAAGCTGCCGCAGGTGTATATGAAGTACTCGTCGACCGGAGTGGAGACTGTTTCGAAGGAGCCCTATCCTCACGCCGACGCGAAGCCACTGGTTAAGCGGGTGTACGAAGCATTTGGCGCTGACCGGATGATCTGGGGTGGACTGGGCACGAATAGGACGGAGTTCGCGCGGGAAGTGAAGTTGTTCGACCTGATGTTCGACTTCGCTCCGGAAGCCGAACGCGCAAAGATACGCGGGCTTACGGCGCAGAAATTATTCAAGTTTTCTTGAGACGCTTCTATCCGATCTGACGGCTGTTAATAAACGTCCCCGCCTCCTCATTGTCATCCCGAGAGGTTGTGACTTTTTTGGATTGCTTCACCGTCAACAACCGCTGGGTGCCCCATTCAAGCCTGGTTTTGGCTTGAATGGGGCACCCAGCTTTCGTTGTTGGTCTGCTTGGTTAACGCGCCAGGGCTGCGCTGAACGCCTCACTCACGATCGACTGGGCCTCGGACTGAATCTGCTCCAGGTGCTTTTGGTCGCGAAAGCTTTCGGCGTAGATCTTGTAGATCTCTTCGGTGCCGGATGGACGCGCCGCGAACCAACCACTCTCAGCAATTACCTTGACGCCGCCAATTGCCTGGCCATCCCCGGGCGCGTGGGTGAGAATCGCCTGGATCTTCTCCCCAGCCAGGGTGGAACTCTGGATGCTCTCTTTGCTCATCTTCGCCAACATGGCCTTCTGCTGGGTGGTTGCCGGGGCATCCGTCCGGTCGTATAGCGGGTCACCAAATTGCTTCGTGAGTTCGTGGTAAATCTCGCCTGGATCCTTATGCATGGTGGCGGTGATCTCGACTGCCAGCAAGGCGGCGATGATGCCGTCCTTATCCGTCGTCCACACGCTACCGTCGCGGCGCAGAAAAGAAGCGCCGGCGCTCTCTTCGCCCACAAACCCGAGCTTTCCTTCGAGCAGTCCATCGACGAAATACTTGAAGCCTACCGGAACCTCGAAGAGCTCTCTGCCTAGCCCGGCGGTGACGCGATCGATCATGCTGCTGCTTACCGCCGTCTTGCCCACCGCGACCTGCTTGCCCCACTGCGGGCGATGCCCGAAGAGATAGTGGATGCACACCGAGAGATAGTGATTGGGAGGCAGCAGTCCCCTGCTCCGGGTCACGACGCCGTGACGGTCATGGTCGGTGTCGCAGGCAACCGCCACATCGAACTTGTCTTTCATTGCGATCAGTGACTGCATCGCATACTTCGAGGACGGATCCATACGGATCTTGCCATCCCAATCGAGGGTCATGAAACGGAACGTGGGATCGACCATGTTATTGACCAGGGTCATATTCAATCCGTACCGTTCGGCGATCGGCTCCCAGTAATGCACGCCCGCCCCGCCCAGAGGATTCACCCCGAAGTTGATCCCCGAACTGCGGATTGCCTCCATGTCGATGATGTTGCCGAGATCCTCCACGTAAGCGGACACGTAGTCGTGGCGATGCGTGGTCGAGGACTTGAGGGCCGCATCCAGAGATACGCGTTGCACACCGTCGAGCTTGGCGGCGAGAAACTCGTTGGCCTTGGACTGAATCCAGGAGGTGGCCTCGGACGAGGCCGGGCCGCCATGGGTGGGGTTGTACTTGAAGCCACCGGATTCAGGGGGATTGTGCGAGGGCGTAACCACAATGCCGTCGGCCAGGCCGGTCTTCCGGCCGCGATTGTAGGTGAGGATGGCATGAGAAATCGCCGGGGTTGGCGTGTATTCATCGTCCTTCGCCAGCATGACATCGACCCGGTTGGCGGCGAGCACCTCGAGCGCACTGGCCAGGGCCGGCTGCGAGAGCGGATGGGTGTCGATGCCCAGGAAGAGCGGCCCGTCGGTTTTTTGCTGAGCGCGGTAGAGACAAATGGCCTGGGTGATGGCCAGGATGTGCCATTCGTTGAAAGAGCGCTCGAAGGAGGAGCCGCGGTGGCCCGAGGTGCCAAAGGTAACCCGCTGCTCGGCGACGCGAGGATCGGGCCGCTCCTCATAATAGGCGGTGATTAGCTTTGGTACGTCGACCAAATCACTGGCCTGGGCGAGTTTTCCGGCTCTGGGATCAATGGTAGTCAAGACTGCACACCTCAAAGCTCACGATGTCCAATATTCGGACATGCAATTGTCTCGCAAGAGACGTTAGCCGGTCAGCACGTTCTCGAAAATATTCAGTAAAGGCCTGTTCACAGGGCATAGGTAATTTCAGGAATGCTTGTGCCACATTGGAACTAACCTGGGTGGGCACAAGATAAAGAGCAGAATTGCACATATTTGAGGGAAGGCAACGTGGGACACTGGGTCAACACCCCCAATCTGATGCGCTGCGCGAGGTGCAAGATGCCCAAGGCCACGATGAATCTTCTGGTTGTCGAAGATGAGGCGGCACTGCGGACGTCTCTTTCTCATATTTTCTCGGCCTTTGGCCATCGTGTTCGCTGTGCGGCAGATGGTTTTTCGGCGCTATCCGAACTTCGGGTGGAAGTACCCGACATGATTCTCTCCGATCTCAATATGCCCGGTATGTCTGGCTTTGAATTTCTTTCCGTAGTCCGCCGCCGGTTCCCCACGGTCAAGGTAGTTGCGATGAGCAGCGCATTCACTGTCGACGCCATACCGCCTGGGGTAGCTGCGGACGGGTTCTACCAAAAGGGGAGCAGTCTGGGGTCTCTCTTGCAGATGGTAGAAGATCTGACAAGCTCGGAACGCCCGCAGTCGCATCACGCCGGCCACGCAGCGGCGCCGATTTGGGTGGAAAATGAATCAGACGGCTGCGGCGGGGCACGTAGCATGCTCACCTGTCCGGAGTGCCTCAGGGCTTTCCCCCAATACTCCGTGGATACCCCGTTGCCAGTGCACGAAACCCGTTGCATCCACTGTCATCATGCGTTTGCTTACGCCATCGTCCAGCCTGCGAACCCGCAGCCTGCGGACCGACGGGGGCGCGGCGGAGCACGCTTGAAGCAGCCCATCCCGCCCCTGCAGCTATCGCCCGAGCGACCGCGGCAAGATACCTTATCCTGACGCCCGCAATACATTAAATGCCCGTGGAGGACTAACCTAATCCTTAGGAGAGTCTGACCATGCCACAAAGCACGCACGATCGAGTCGCCGAACTCCATAACCTTGCAGCCCATGCCCACTCTGCCGCGGCAACCGCCCACGGGAAGGGAGATCATCTCACTGCTCACGAGCTGAGCATGCAGGCGCACGAGCATTCCAGCAACGCCCACAAGCTAAGCGAAGAACTCGCGCTGAAGGCGGGTAAGGCTTAGGAGGACCCATGAAAGCCGCCGTTCATCGTGCCGGTCAGACGGCGCCTGGGTCTTTGCTGCAGATCGAGGAGGTTCCCCGTCCGGAACCGCAGGCGGGCTACGTGCTACTGCGTGTGCTGGCGTGCGGGGTTTGCCGTACTGACCTGCATATCGTGGAAGGAGATCTGCCGCCGCTTCATCCCAGGCTGATCCCGGGCCACCAGATTGTCGGCGAGGTAGCGGGCGGCGCGACGGCCGAATTGCCGCTAGGCAGCCGGGCCGGGGTCTCCTGGATCGGCGGCGTCGATGGCGAGTGCTGGTACTGCCGTCACGGAATGGAGAATCTGTGCGATCAGCCTACGTTTACCGGGTACACGGTCGATGGTGGGTATGCCGAGTATGCCCTGGCGCGCGCAGATTTCTGTTTTCCGCTGCCGGCCGGGTTGGATAACGTCCATGTGGCTCCATTGTTGTGCGCTGGGATTATCGGCTTTCGCAGCCTGCGGGTGGCCGGTGTGGCGCCCGGGGAGCGGGTAGGGCTTTTTGGCTTTGGCAGCTCGGCTAGTTTGGCGATCACCATCCTGCAATCCTGGAAGTGCCAGGTTTACGTAGTGACGAGGGGAGAGAGCCATCGCCAGAGAGCGTCCGCGCTGGGCGCGACCTGGGTGGGCAACGAGGACCAGAAGCCTCCGGTAGAGTTAGACCGGGCGGTCACCTTCGCTCCCAGCGGCAAGGTGGTGGTCAGTGCCCTGGCCTCGCTGCGCAAAGGTGGAGTGGTCGCGATCAATGCCATCCACCTCGACCAGATGCCTGCGTTTGATTACGACAAGCTGCTCTGGGGGGAGCGGCAAATTCGCAGCGTGGCGAATATGACGCGCCAGGATGCGCGCGATTTTCTGGCGCTGGCGAGAGAGCTGAATATTCGTCCGCGAGCGGTGGTCTTTCCCTTGCAGGATGCAAATAAAGCGTTGCTCGCGGTCAAGAATGAAACCGAAGATGGATCGGCTGTGATTGTCCCTTGACACCAGGATTGCATCCTGGCCAAATCTGTCTTTTCGTTGCCCTGGATCTGTCCATCCACTTCCACCGAAAGCTAATTTGGACTTGAGGGGAAGGAACGAAGATACCCTTCCCCCGCAATATACGTTGCCGTGAATCCAATCCAGAATGCAGTCCCAAAAAACTGCTGCGGTTGCAGATGGGTAATCGATGCCGTAGCGAAGAAAATGGCCATCACCGGACGGGTCGTCGCGATACCGAGTAGCACGGCGACAGCACGGATCATCCATCTTCGATGCAGTGCCAAGTCGCCTCTTCGCAAGGTTACCCATGCACGCCCAAGCGAAAATAAGAACAGGCAATCGTACAAAATTGCCGCCGTCGCCTCGTTCAATCCACCGAATGGATGCAGGGACAGCAGCAGCGCGGTCACTCCCACAACAGCGCCCAAAAGAAACAGCGCGTAGGTAAGGCGATGATGGAGCCCGGGCCGGTTTCTCACAGCGCGCAAAAACCACGCAGGAAGTAGCAATACAAACAGGAGTGCAGGAACAATGTGGCACAGGGTCAACGCTTTGCGCGACGCAAAGGCGACATCCAGGATGTTCATCTGCGACGACGTGATCAACACCACAATTCGGCGAACCGCAGCGCCGCTCCCGATCAGGCACAGCAAGAGAAAGAGAGGCCACAGCAGGATTGGTGACGCAGAGCGATTCATGACTGAGCCGCGGGTTTGCCAATCGGAAGTGTGAGCGACACAGCGATCATCCAGAGGATGCTGATAAAGCGGCCGACGGGAATGAAGTAGCCTGCGGTGAAATTCACCAGCGTGAAGGATGCAAGTTCGCAAGCAACGGCGGTGACAATTCCCAGCCACATGACCCATCGGGGCACGAATCTTGATATACCGGCGGTAAGAGACACACCCGCCAGAAAGAGACCGAGAGGGACGACAAATCCAGGTCCCCCACCGATGAAACCCAGCGCCTGCAGAGCGTGCACTGCGCCGGCGGTGCCGGCGACCCCAGGCCGCGTCAGGGACCAGGTGCTGAGCGCAGACAGCATGAGCATCATGGTGGCGATGATGCCTCCCACAAAGGCGATCGACTCCCCGGCCGCCCGGACCCCGAGGAATCGCAAACGGCTGGTCGTGGTTGCGATAAAAACGCAGAGCGGCATGGCGGAAGCGAGTTCGAAAAAGGAACCCCACCTGATGGATCCACCGCGTGCCGCAACAAAGGCCACAGCCTCACTGGCGGAATCCAGCGGGATGTGAAAAGACGCGCTGACCTGGGAGGCTCCCAGCACCAGAAAGGCCAGATAGATCAACGTGAGCAGCAACAGATTGGGGCCGGGGTGGCGCACTGAAGGCTGGTCGGAAGCATCAAATCGTTTCATAATGTAATCATTACTACCATTAACTATTAACCAAATGCAATACTAAAACTTATGGGACCCGAACGTGGCCGAAGGGCCTTTGCGGCTCTATTACTTGCGCAGGTAGGGGCGCATGGCGCCAAACAATTTGCCGACCGGCTATCGGTGCTGAAGCTCACGCCGCCGCATGCGGGAATATTGCGCCGGCTGGTGCAGTCGCCAGGAATCAGTCAGCGCGAACTGGCTGCGGCGTTGGGGATGCACGCCAGCCGCCTGGTGGCCGTCCTTGATGAGATGGAAACGCTGGGCTTGCTGATCCGCGAAGCCAATGCTGAAGATCGACGCACGTATTCGCTTCAGGTAACCGCCAGGGGCAAAGAGACAATGGAGCAGATCGCAGCCATCTCGCAACAGCATAACGATGCGCTATGCGCGGCGCTCAACGAGGAGGAACGCGCAGTGCTGGTTGGGTTGTTGCAACGCATCGCGGATCAGCAAGGGCTCCTACGCGGCGTCCATCCCGGCTTCAGCACTCTGGGTAGGAAATGAGGTCGGGTGCGATCTACGCGTTTATTTCGCTCATCTTCTTGCCCACCGCGCCGGGTCCGAAATTGATATGAGCGTCCTTAATCGAAAGTCCGACGACTTCGATACGCTTCAGGTCCCGTGTGCCGATGCCGGCTTCTTCCGCCAGACGCAGTGAGTTGTCGCCGCGGATGAATGGAGAAGTGCCCCGCTCCGCATACGGATCGTAGCCCATCACGGCCATTCCGACAGCGTCGACGTTGACGGCGTTGCGGCCGGCGATGATTACACCCGGGGTCATCTTTTCCAGGCCAGGAAGCCAAGGCCCTTCCCCTCCCCGCACCGTCTCGACACCATCAATGATCGCGATATCAATGGGCCGAATACCGTTCTGATCCACCAGAATGCGCGGAACCCGATAGCCCGGATCGCGGGGCGAATCAGGATGCAACTCGGCATCGACTCCAGAGGGCGCAGGCGTGGTTCCGTTATGCAGCACATCCCCGCGCTCTTTCGTCGGCCGCTCGTTGCCGCTGGGGCCGCAGTCCCCGCCATAGAGCGAGCAGGGCGTGTTGCCGAAGTTGTTCTTCATGGTCATGGTCACGCCGGCAATCCAATGGTTCTTCAGCTTGGCCATCGAGGCGTATACGTCACACTGATAGAACGCCGGGTTCAGGTGGTATGCCGGATAGGCGTAACCGCCCCATGGCACCTTCATGCGCACGTATTGCTTGTAGTTGCCCAGGTTCTGCACATTTTCCCAAACCACCGGCAGGCCCATGTTGTTAATCGCTTTTACATCCAGGCCGTAGCGCGCCCACAGGGAGAGATCCTGGTCGGCCGGGAAAAAGCTTTCGATCATGACCACGCGCCGCGCGCCCGCCTTGGCAAACAGATGCACGGTCGCCGCCACCGTCTGCGCATCCGTCCGATAAGGAAGCTCAGGTGTCAGAGGCCAGTTTTTCGGATTCCCAGTGAGATTGAGCTTGAGGCCAACGGTCTTGCCGCGCACCAATTTATCGAGGCCGCCAATCTGATTGAACGCGCTCGAGAGTTGCTGTCCATACTGCGCGTAATCGCGGCAACGCACGATCGCTACCTGGCCTGCTGGAGCCTCGGCGTGCATCAGCTTCGGCAGGACAAGTGCCCCAAGCGTCGCAGCGCCCGTGGTGGTCAACATCTCTCGTCTGTTCATGTCGTCCCTCTCCTCGACACCATGCTACTCGGGTATTATCGATTGCGCATGCCTTATTTGATATCCAGACGATCATTTGGTAAGCTGCTGGCCGCAGGCCCGTTGGCCAGAGTTTTCGCCCCGCTCGCCCGAGCTTCCTCACAAGACCGCAACATGTTCCTCTCCCTGAACAGCGTCCTGTTGCAAGGCCGGGTTCACTGGCCTGAGTTCGCCCGCCTGGCCGCGCAAACTGGCTTTCCCGGCACGGACATCATGCTGCGTCCGGCCATGGAAGCCGGCGTCCGCGCGACCAACGACCTGCTTGCCGGCCTCAAGATCAGGCCGGCTGTTATCGAGTTCCCAGTCGAATTCCGGAAAGACGACGCAACCTTCAAGGCCTCGCTCGCCCAGCTCGACGCAGTCGCCCAGTTTGCTGCCGCGATCCACTGCCCGCGCATGATGACGTACATCATGCCTTCGAGCGATACCCCAAAAGACGAACTGCGGCAAACCTATAAGCAGCGGTTTACAGAAAGCGCACAGATATTGGCGCGCTCCAATGTCCGCCTTGGCCTCGAGTTTCTGGGTCCGCTCGAACTGCGCCAAGCGCACAAGTACGAATTTATTTGGCGCATGAACGATATGCTCGCGTTCGCCAAGGAATGTGGTCCCAACGTGGGGCTGCTGCTCGACTCCTGGCACTGGCACCACGCAGGAGCCACCCCGGAGGACATCATCGCCGCCGGCCGCGATCGCATCGTGCACGTCCATTTCAATGACTCGCCGAACCTGCCTCCAGAGCAGATCCACGATAATCAGCGTCTGCTACCCGGCGAAGGAATCATCAACTTGACCGGCTTCTTGCAGGCGCTGCACACCATCCACTACAACGATGCGCTCAGCGTAGAAGTCTTCGGGCGAACGAAAGACATGACCCCGGAAGCAGCCGCGAAAGCCGGCCTCGATAGCGCACTGGCTGTCTTTCGTAAGGCCGGAGTTCCCCAAGGCTGAACTGGTAGCGATGATTGTCATCCCCCTGGCCGAGTGCTGAATCTCAGTGCGCAGAGCTGGCCCGCCCACAAATCCTGGCTCATCTCTCGACTTTGCACTAACCTTGCTTTATGGCAAATGTGGCAATCACACGAGGAATAACAGTAACCGTTGAGCCCACTTACCTTGAGGCGAAGTCAGCCCCTGGTAGTTCGCAGTATTTCTGGGCCTATCGAGTGACCATCGAGAATCAGGGACGGGAAACTGTCCAACTGCTAAGCCGGCACTGGATGATCACGAATGCGCGCGGTGAATACACCGAGGTCAAGGGCCCGGGCGTTATTGGAGAACAACCATTGCTCAAGCCCGGCGAGAGCTATTCCTACATGAGTGGTGCGCTCCTCGACACGCCGTCGGGGATGATGGGCGGAAGCTACCAGATGGAAAGCGATAAGGACGAGCAGTTTGATATTGAGATACCGACGTTCTCGCTAAATTCCCCAGATCAGGATGTATCGCTGAATCAGCGATCAAAGATTAAGGGTAAGAGTTGAGGGAATAAGCTGACCTGAGACTTTGGCCGAAAATGGTACGTCATGATGAGTGACGTAGGTGGTCCCCGGGGGCTCCGATGAGGGTTCTGGTGGCGACGGGAGTTTGGCTGCTGATCGGAGTATTGGCGTGGGGACAGACAGCGCCGTATACGCTCCAGGTCAACTCGCGGGTCGTGCTCACCGATGTAACCGTGACGGACAAGCAGGGCAATCCCATAACAGGCCTGACTGAGAACGATTTCCGGCTCCTCGACAACGGGAAATCGCAGAAGCTCGCTTCTTTCGAGGAACACCGCCAGCAGGCGCCGCAGCTAACGAAAGCCTCGGCTACGCCAGGCCACTTCAGCAACGACTACCTGCGGCATCCCCCGGCACAGGTAAATGTTCTGCTCTTCGACACGACCACCATCGGGATCGTGGACCAGATGCAGCTGTTTCAGCAGATGAAGCAGTTTGTGAACAACCTGCCGGCCGGGCAACCGGTGGCCGTATTCACCCGCTCGGGCCCGGTAACCATCGAGCTGGCGAGCTTCACCGACGATCATGCAACGCTGCTGGCTGCCATCCAGAAAGCTATTCCAAGGTTGCAGCGCCCAGGAGCGTGGATGGCGAGCGACCTGGATACGCTGCGGCAGATCGCGGTGTACATGTACCAGATTCCTGGCAGGAAGAACCTGCTGTGGTTTACCAGCGGATCAAATATGCTCCTGGGTCCTGACCCGATGTCGGTCGTCATCGATCCCGGTGCGCGGCGTGAGATCTACGACCTGCTGGAGTCGGAGCGGATCGCGATCTACCCCATCGATGCGCGCGGGCTGACGATTGCTTTCGGTCGCGCGGCCCTAACGATTGCCAGCCAGCAGATGCAGATGCGGCAGGATGCAGCCGCAACCGGCGGTGCGGCGTATGTGAATACAAACGGACTGGCGCAGGCGACACAGCAGATACTGGCAACGGATGGGAACTATTACACCCTGAGTTACACGCCAAATAACCTGAAGAGTAATAGCAAGTGGCATAGGGTGCAGGTGAAGCTGGTGGACCCGCACTACAACCTGAGCTATCGCCACGGGTATTTCGACGATGGCTCGAATCGGCCTCCACCGAGGATGGAACCGGCAAGGGAAATAAAGACCAGGACCGTGCTGCAGGCAGGAGGGAGCAAAGTCGAGGTGCAGGTGCCGGACGATCAAAGCCAGCCGCTTGTCTTCAGTGTCCGGATCACACCGGCGCCTCCCGCAGCCGCTCCTCTCGCGCAGGATTCTCCGCTGAAAAAAGGTGAAACGCGTTATGTCGTGGAGTACTCCGTGCCGGCAAAGGATGTGTACGCGGCCTACGTCCAGGGCAACACCGGGACCGAGGAGCTGGGTGCGGCGGTGTTTGTCTATGATCGCAACGGTGAGCTGGTGTCACGCAAGGCATTGAAGTTTGCGCTGGACGTAGATCAACAAAAGGCGAGAAGCCTGCCGGACGCAAAGCTGACTTTCGCCCAGAGCGTGAACCTGCCGGCGGGGAGCAACTATTTGTATCTGGGCGTGTGGGACATGACAACCGGCCGCGCGGGAACCGTGAATGCAGCAGTGGACGTCAAGAAGCCCACGGGGTAGGCGGTCGACCCAGGACTGGTTTTCGTTAGCCTGCATTTCTCACAGATTTCGCTTCTCTCTGCGAACGTGATGGGGGTGTGAGTGATCTGGACGGGTGCGTCTGTGAGAAATCCAGGTCAGTAGATGAGCTTTAAGGAAAACTGAATTTGCCGGGAAGTGCCGGCGGTGCGGCTGATCTGGCCGAAACCGGAACCCAACAGCGTGTTGGCCGGCAACCCCATGTTGACGATGTTGAAGAGATTGAAAAATTCGGCACGAAATTGCAGATCCATTCGCTCGATGCCGCTGGGGCGGCGGCCGATCGGCGTGCTCTTGATGAGGGCAAAATCGTAATCGTAATAAGCCGGTCCGCGAAAAGTGTTACGCCCCAGAGTGCCAAAGAGCCCGTGGTTTGGGCCAGTCCCCCCAGGCACATTGATGGGAATCGAGAAATACGAGGCGTTGTTCGCTCCCAGCCCGAAATAGTCCTGGCGAACTTTGCGGGCGGTCGATAGGTGCGGAATACCCACCTGGTCCGGACGATCGACACCGTTGGTTCCGGCATCCGTCTGCTGCACGCCGGAATAAACCGTGAAGGGCGATCCACTGGTGATGGTGGAGATACTGAGCAGTTCCCAGCCTGCAGTTACGACTCTCCCCAGCGGCTGCAGGAACGCAATGTCTTCTCCGTGGAGATCCTGCGCCAGGCTCAGGGTAAACACATGAGCCACGTCGAAGGTCGACGGCCCTTTTTCCGGATGGGTGTTAAAGGGATCCTGCGGAGCGGTCTGGGAGATTGCCCCCGACCCTCCAGTGATGAATCCCCCAACGACGGAACTGGTTTCGTCGAGCGATTTCGACCAGGTGTAGCTGGCCTGAATACCAGGGCCGCCATGGGGCACACTTCCCTGCAGCGAGGTCTGTAAGGCGTTGTACGAGGAGTGGGCGGTGTTGGTGACAACGTTCTCCGTGCCGAAGCCCCCGATGATGTTCCCCGCCTGATCGAACTCGGTATAGGGAGCGAAGCTCGGGCCCGCCCCGTTGTAGCCGTTGAAGAAGCTCATCCGCGGCAGTTTGGCGGCAGCCGTGCCTATGTAGGTCGCATCGGCTACCAGGTTGCCGAAATGTCGTTCCAGGCCGAGGGTCCAGGTTTGCAGGTAAGCATTGCCGAATTTGGGATCGATGCAACTGATGGTCAGTGGAGTGATCTGGTGGCTGGGCGAAAGCGCGGCAAGATCCTGCTGGTAGCGGTTTAGATCCATGACGGTGTTCGCGTGGACGGCTTTGGTGCCGTTGGCGAAAATGTTCTGCCCCTGGGGCGTGTAGGCGAGCGGCAACTCATTCGACGTGATCTGGAAGCCATAGGGGATAGGCGCTGCGGCAGTCGAGCTGAGCCGGGGATAAACGGCAAAGGGAGTGGAGCCGGTAGCCGAATTGTCCTGGTAAAGATTGGGCGGGATGGTGGTGATTCCGCCGGCGGCGCGGATGTGGATCTGCGCGCCGGCCAGCCAATCGAGCTGGACCCGCGGCCCCAGGCCATCAAGATTGAAACGATAGACAGGCTGAGGGTTGACCACGAACGTTTGCTCGACGCCCGCGGGGGTGTTGGTAAAAGCGATGCCGGAGGTTCTTTTGGCGCGCTCGGAGACGGGCGTGTAGAGCTCGTAGCGCAAGCCGTAGTCGAGCACCAGGCGGGGCGAGATCTTCCACGTGTCCTGGGCAAAAAACGCGAAGGCATTGCGGTTGATGGCCGCCGCTCCGATGTGCTGTCCCCCGGAGAAATAAGAAGGCGCGACGACGACGGTGTACACGAAGGGGCTTCCGCTGAGCAGGCCGCTGAGCGTGTCCGGCAGCGGATCGCCAACGCTGATGTTATGCAGGCCGCTTTGCGAGGGAATGTTGATGGGGGAATAGGCGGTGCCTCCGCCAAAGTCATATTCTCCATTAGGGCTGATGCCGAAGTAGGTAGTGTCGCGATTCAGCCGCATCTCGGCGCCTGCCTTGAAGGCGTGGCTGGCGGTGGTGAAGGAAAGATTCTGGCGCACCTGGAAGAGATTGCCGTAGATGCTGATGACCGTGCCGGCAGCCTGGTTGAAGGGTTCGTAGGAGCCGTCGTTGAACTTGACCGCGGGGTCGGTGAGGTCGGTGGTGGGGAAAGAAGGCGTGGCCCGGGTGGCGCTGGCTGAGGATTCCAGAACCAGGCGCGGGGACACGGTGCGGGTGAAGGTGAAGACCAGGTTGCGCTGGTGGTCGATGTAGCGAATGCCGAAGGCGGGATCGATGGTGGTCTGATCGGGGTTGGTGGTGGGCCCATCCAGGTTGTTGAAATTGAAGCGGGCAAAGAACTGGGATCGAGCGGAGATCTGGTGGTCCAGGCGCAGGGAAAATTGATTCGCATGGGTCACCACCGGCGAGGAACTCGCATAGGTGTGCTCTCCATAGGGACCCAGCGGATTGTTGGGCAATGGATAACGCGCCAGGACACGCGCTATGCCCGGATCGACCGGGACCAGCAGGGTGTCACCGGGAAAGGCCGTGGTGTCCTGGCCGGCGCGTTCCTGGGCGGTGGGAACGGGAAATACCTGGGTGGTGCCCAGGTCCTGGCGAAAGCCCTGGTACTGGCCAAAGTAGAAGGTCTTGCCGGAGCCGTTATAGATATGCGGAAGTACGACGGGTCCGCCGTTGGTAAAGCCGAACTCGTTGCGCCGGAAGGGCGGGAGACGGCCGGGATTGGCGATCGAGGAGTAGTCAAAGTAGTTTCTGGCGTCCAGGGCTGAGTTGCGCAGGAACTCAAAGAAGGAGCCGTGGAAGCCGCTGCTTCCCGACCGGGTGACGATGTTAGTAAGACCGGAGGCTCCGCGGCCTATCTCGGCCGGCATCCAGCCGGATTGGGATTGAATCTCCTGGACCGCGTCTACGTTGAAGTTGCTGAAGGTAGAGCCGCCCATCTCAGGGTCACTGATATCGGCTCCATCCATGGCGAAGGTAGCTTCGACTCCGCGCTGGCCGTTGATGGCGAACTGCTGGGTGAAGTTGGTGGCTCCGTTGGCGTCGGTCATGGTGCCGGCCGCCAGGAGTAATAACTGGCTGAAGTCCCGCTTGTTCAAGGGAAGCCCGCTTACCGCGTGGCTGGAGAGCGCAACCCCCCCGGTAGTCTCCGCTTCCGCCGTAACTGCTTGCAGCGAAAGCGCTCCCTGGTGGGTGAGGGTAAGGATGACGTCGCTGGTTTCCAGCGTGACGGGCTGCGGATAGGCGATGCGATGGCCGTTCAGCGTGACCGAGAGGGTAAAGAGACCGGGCGGGAGTTGGTTGAAGAGGAAGCTGCCATCGGGCTGCGTGAGGGATAGGTCTTTGTGCCCTGAGGGCCCGATAAGTTCTATCGTTGCCCCGCTTAGCGGTTTGCCGGCCGCGTTGCGTAGTACCCCTTTCCAGCCCTCAGCTCCGGGGAGGGCCTGCTGAGCGCATAACGGGAGCCCAAGAGATATCCAGCCAATTAGTACCAGGACTAACTTATTTCCGAGGGTCAAAGGGGGTTAGCTCACTTGTTTCTAAAAAGTACTTGGGAAACATTACTGGTTGCGAGACAATCAAGCGGTCAAAAAAGACCAGGTCAGACGAATGCTATCGTGCTTCGGCCCGAAAGCGATCCTCCGCTGTCCTGTTATTCCGGGCTCAAAGCACTTAGAAGATTACCCTGGGGGGGTGCGAACCGCCCTCGTCACGAGGCTGGTGCATGGACGTGAGAGACAGTGTCTCTGCCATCGTGTACACTGCATCCCCAAGGCAACAAGGACGTGCCGGCAACCCCCTGCCGCAAGCGGCAGCTGCGAAGGTTGCCGGTGAGCTGCGCGATCCATCGGCCTGCTAATAGAACTGTCAAGGAGAGAAGACTATGAGCTTTTGCCAAACGTGTGGAACCAGCTTACCCGACGGGAGTCCGGCCTGCACTGCGTGCGGGGCCACCCAAGGTGCGGCCGCGGCCGCGGCGCCGGGGCCGATTCCTGGTGGAATTCCCGGTCCTATTCCAGGAACGATGCCCGCCGCCGCCGCTCCCATGCCCGCTGTCGGAGCCGGCCTAACGCCGAATGTCGCCGGAGCGCTGGCCTACCTGGTCGGGGCCATCACAGGAATTCTGTTCCTGGTGATCGATCCCTTCAAGACCGACCGCTTTGTGCGCTTTCACGCCTTTCAATCGATCTTCTTTAACCTGGCATGGATCGGATTCTGGATCCTCTGGACGATCGTTGGGCTGATGCTGGGCGCGGTCTCCCACGGGTTATTTTTCATCATCCAACTGCCAATCAACCTGCTGATCACGGTCGGCGGATTTTGCCTGTGGGCCTACCTGATGTACACGGCCTACCAGGGCAAGACCTTCCAGATACCGGTGATTGGCGCGCTGGCGGCGAGCCAGGCCGGCATCGCGCCGGTCAGCGGACAGCGGCTGTAGGGTTCCTGTCATCCACCGCCAACGTTGGGTGCCCCATATCTCGCTCGTTTTTCGCGAGATGTGGGATTCCACCGATGTCGACCGCTCAGTGCATCGGATGAATCCAGAGTCAGAGGGAAAGAGCAGTGGAATCCCACATCTCGCGAAAAACGAGCGAGATGTGGGGCACCCGTCCTTGGTTAAGGAACCAAGGCGCTTCTAAGGGGGCGCGGTGCAAGCAGACCGATCAACCCACGGAGGCAGGCACGGAGCCGGGCTGCTTCCTGGCCGTGCCGCGAATGCCGAGCAGGGTGAGGATCGGCGCCGTGAGCATGGTGGTGACCAGCGCCATCACGACTAGCATGGTGAAGAACGTCGGGGTAAAAGCGCCCACCGTGTAAGCAAGACCTATCACAAGCGACTCTCTCAGTTTATCTTTGCCCCTACAGGAGCCCGGACGTTAGATTACTTTTGGCGGCTTCGGACTTTTTTCGCAGGCACCAGGGGCAACCCCATGAACACCTCCACAGAGCACCTACCCGGAGAAACCGACCGGATCGCCCGAGCCATTTTCGAACATGCGTCGCTGATCAGCCGCGAGCAGCAACTGGAGGAGCTGGTGCGGCTCAACGCCGAGTTCGCGCGCGATCTGGCCCAGGCACAACATTGCAGCCTGTGGCTGGTGGACGAACGCAAAGCACAGCTGTGGACCGAGGTGGCCCGCGGAACCGCACCGATCCGGATCCCATTGGGCGCAGGAGCCGTGGGCAGGTGCGTGGGCGAAGACAAAGTGCTGCTCGTGAATGATGCCTTGGATGGGGATGTGAGCAGTCCCCATTGGATCACCGGCTTCGCCACCCAGCAGATGCTGTGCGTGCCGCTGCGGGTGGAGGGCCGGGTCATCGGTGCACTGGAAGTGCTGAATAAGCCCAGCGGTTTTACCGAGGCGGACGCTGAACTCCTGGGATTGCTGGCGCATTTCGCAGCCAACGCAGTGGAGAGCAAGCGGCTGCGG
The DNA here is from genome assembly GCA_963785315.1 of uncultured Acidobacteriaceae bacterium. Taxonomy (GTDB): domain Bacteria; phylum Acidobacteriota; class Terriglobia; order Terriglobales; family Acidobacteriaceae; genus PALSA-350. Next base: position 686,806 of record CAWAUX010000010.1, read on the forward strand.
CAGGAGGCCATCAAAGCCCGCATGATGGACCATGAGTTGAGCCTGGCGATGGATGTGCAGCAGCATCTGCTGCCCCAGGAACAGGAATGCGTCCAGGGTCTGGAATGCGTAGGCTTTTGCCGTCCCGCGAGGTCGGTGGGCGGCGACTACTACGACATGCTTCCCTTGCCCAGCGGCGGCTTTGCCTTCACCCTGGGCGATGTCTCCGGCAAAGGAGTACCGGCGGCCGTGATGATGGCCAGCATTCAGACACTGTTGCATAATCTGCTGCAACGCGAGCCGGTAGAGGTGGCGGCTGTGGTCAGCGATTTGAACCGCACGCTCTTCGGCTGTTCGGTGCCCGATCGCTACTCTACCCTGTTCTGCGGTTTGATCGCGCCCGACCGCAGATCGATTACCTACGTCAATGCCGGGCAGGTGCCACCGCTGTTGCTGCGCGCGGACGGCGGACTCGTCACGCTGGAGGGGGGAGGCATGCCCGTGGCCCTGATTCCCGACTGGGAATACCAACAGTTCACGGTGGAGCTGCGGCCGGGGGATCTGCTGGTAGTGGTTTCCGACGGCATCATGGAGGCACGGAATCCGGACGGCGTCTTCTGGAGTGATCAGGAGGTGCCGTTCATCGTCCGCCAGCACCGGAATTCGCCGGTAAAGAGTTTGCCCGCTGCGCTCTGCGCGCACGTCGACGCGTGGGCCGCGGGCGCGGAACAGTATGACGACATGACGGTGGTCGGGCTGCGGGTCCGCGGTTGACTGGATTGCGGCCCGGGCCCAGAACAGCGCTGGTGCTGCTGGCATTTGTGGCCGTGCTGGCCGGCGCGCGGGGACAAACACGAGCTGACCTTCTGCGCGGGGGATATGGACCTTATCGCGCCAATAACGACCTGCTGTTCTATCACCTCGATGTGCGCGTCGACCCGCAGACGAAGTTCCTGCGGGGCAAGAACACCATCCGCTTCAGGATGCTCCAGGACGGCAGACGAATCCAGCTCGATCTGCACCGCGCACTGCATGTGGACAAGATAGTTTTGGATGGCGTTCGTCTCAAGTACACGCGCGAGGAAGGAGCCGTCTTCGTAGACTTTCCCCAGACCCTGTTTGCGGGCCGCGTTTACTCCATCGACTTCTACTACTCAGGGCATCCGGTGGAGACGGGCCGCTTCGGCTCCATCACCTTTCGCAAAGACCCGGCCGGCCATCCCTGGATCAACACCGCCTGCGAAGAGACGGGCGCCAGCGTCTGGTGGCCGAACAAGGACCAGTGGCGAGACGAGGTGGAGAGCATGGAGATCAGCGTGTCCATTCCTAACGGCCTGGTCGACGTCTCGAACGGAAAGTTCATGGGCAAGACGGATCTGGGCGACGGGTACACGCGTTGGGACTGGTTCGTGCACTACCCCATCAACAACTATGACGTCTCGCTGAACATCGGCAATTACGTGCACTTCGGGGAACGGCTGGGCGAGTTGCCACTCGATTTCTATGTGCTGCCGGAAGACCAGCGCCAGGCGGAAAAGCAATTTAGCCAGGCCAAAGGGATGCTGGAGATATTTGGACACTACTTCGGTGACTATCCCTTTCCGCAAGATGGCTACAAGCTGATTCAAGCGCCCTACTCCGGGATGGAGCACCAGAGCGCGGTGACTTACGGCAACCACTTCACCAATGGATACCTGGGGCGTGATTGGGTGGGCGGCGGCCTCAGCCTGCGATTCGACTTCATCATCATCCACGAGAGCGCGCATGAGTGGTTCGGCAACAGCATCACCGCCGCCGATCGATCGGATATGTGGATTCACGAGGGCTGGGCGACCTACATGGAGAGCCTGTACGTGGAATCGCTGTGGGGACGAGCCGATGCGCTGCAGTACTTGAATTTATTGAAGGCCAAGGTGAAGAACCTGCAACCGATTATCTCCGCACGGGGGGTGAACAGCACGCCTCCGGAAGACCAGTACTTCAAGGGCGCGCTTTTTATCAATACCCTGCGCAGCGTAGTGAATGATGACGCGCGCTGGTGGGCGTTGCTGCATGGCTTCTATCAGCGCTTCAAGTACCAGAACATCATGACCGAGGATGTGGTCGCGTACTTCAACCAGGAGACGGGGATGAATCTGACCCCGGTCTTCGATCAATACCTGCATCACGCGGCGCTGCCTGTGCTGGATTTACAGCGGAGCGCGGAAAGCGTCCGCTACCGCTGGGAAGCCGATGAGCCAGGGTTTGCCATGCCGGTGCTGGTGGGCAGCAAGGAACACTGGCAAATGATTCACCCCACGACTAGTTGGCAGACGATGCCGGCGAACCAGGCGAACGACGAGCTTGGATGCTGCCACTAATCTTTTCTACATCACGGTACACAAGCAATGACTATTGTCATCCCCGAGGGCAGCCCGAGGGATCTGCAGTGCGCCCGGCTCCCGCACAAAGGTCTCCGTTCCTTACCATTTTTGGTCCAAAAATCGAGCTTGGAAGGGACAGCCAATGCATTTCGTCGGAAGCTCAATGAGTCTCCGGGCTGAAAGTCGCTTCAAGGCTCTGTTTTTTTCCAGCATGGAGTGCAAGTGAGTGGCATACAATTTTTGCACTTGCATGGATTGACTGCGATTGTCTGGAAGAGATATTCCCATCGTGAGAATCCGATAACCCGAGAGACAGACAATGCCACAAGGCGACCGAGCATTCCTGAGTTACAGCCGTGAAGATAAGGAATTCGTCCGGAGACTGGCCGGCGACCTGAAGGCAGCCGGTGCGAACGTTTGGCTCGATCAATTGGATATTGTTCCAGGGGATCTATGGGATCGTTCGATCGAAGACGCACTGAACGAGTGCCCGCGCATGCTGGTCGTCCTCTCTCCTGCGTCTGTGAATTCCAGGAATGTCATGGACGAGGTTGGTTTTGCCCTGGAAACAAACAAGCGATTGATTCCGATCGTTTATCGAGAGTGTAAGGTTCCATTTCGTTTGAGCCGCATACAGCAAGTGGACTTCAGAAATGACTATGATCTGGCGCTTCAAGCGCTCCTCCTGGCCATTGCTCCCATAAAAGATCGTAACCAAAGCAATCCTTCTCTCGCCGCGCCGCTAAGTGAGACACCAGAACAGCGATCGTTAGAGAAAAGCCCCAGAAAAGCTCCGCAGGGCCAGAAGAAACGAAAAGATCCTGAGGGCGCTCTGCTGGAAAACAAACCGAGACTTTTCCCTTCCCTGGACCTCTGAAGATCATGCATCGGCGACCCTTCGCAACCCGGCTGTCCTGCTCACGGACAGTAAGTCGATTACCTCATCCGATTTGTCGTGGTTGGTGCAAGATTGTAAAGACACCGGGAGACCACCAGTCTTTGTGGCGCCAGGTATTGACCCTGCGGTGGCCCATTTGATGAAGTCCTTAGGGGGCCTTGCCATCAGAGCTACGGACTTGACGGAGCAGCCGGTGAGTGAATTGCTGGGGGATATTGGAATGTACCTCGGAGGAAATGCCCTGCTGAAAGAATATGGGTTCGGATTGGCAACGCGAGAAGACAACGAGGAAGAGATTTCTCGTGGCGTGCTTTGCAGCTTTCCGCAAATGGCCAGGAATGATCTATGCCTTGCGCGCAGCGTTTCGACGGATGGGTACAGTACAAGATTCGAAGCCCAGCATCCAGGTCCTGACGTCGCTTTCGGGCTAAAGTATCTAAAACACAGAGCCAGCCATTACGCGAGGTCGGACGCCGAATTCGAGGGTCTGAACGATCGACTTCGTCGATTCGGCATGGACGCAACTGCTTCTCGCCGGCCGATGGAACGAGTCACATTCGAACGAAGCCTGGAAGAGGTGGTTCTGCCCGCGGGTTTTGCATCTTGGTATTTCGTCACCGACCCGGATCATTACAGTTGCAAAATCGAGAGACCCAGGATACTGGTTACCACCTTTCCCATCGAAACCCGTGATCAGACCATCCCCGCTTTGCAGCAGGCGTTCGCCCAAGCAGGTGGCGGGGTCATCTTTCCGCCGCTGGTAGTCTTTGCGCCCGCTATACGTCAAGACGCTCTGGCAATCATGGTCGCAAATAAGCTGCGAGGCATAGTGCTGTGTCTCGCGGTGCAAACAGCGGACCCCAAACAGTTGTTAGCCGTAGCTCAACTGACCGGTGCTGGGCTGATCGACGAAGCGCATGCCAAGGTCTTACTTCGAGACTCAGTGGGCGCCCACTTTGGAGAGGCTCGTGAGGTGGTTGCTGAGATCGGTAAAACAAGGGTCAAGAAATAACTAAGTCGTCCATAAAGAACAGCAATTAAAGCTTCATTGCCGACGATACAGGCGTGACCTTGTTCCTTGACCCTGCGGCGTTTACGCCTTGACGGAATTCTGTGCAGCCGCAAACACATCGCGTGCGGACGTCGTACCCGCAACGTGCTCCGTACCCGTGATTCCGAGGTCCATCCATCCCGCGTTAACGCTCTCAAACATTTCTTCGGCAGGTCCAGTGTGGCCCTTCGGGATGCCGAACTGCTCGAACGCTTCCGCCCACCCTGCGCGCGGAACTGCAAAGGCTTTTACATCGAGTCTCAGGACTTCACCCAATTGTCCGGCTACTTCATCCGCGCTTACCATCGAACCCATCTCGATGACGCGATGCCCTGGCCACGCCGGCCCGGTCAGAAGCGTTGCCACCTCTGCGCCGATGTCGTCGGACGCGACCATTGTCGATTTCCGGTTTGTCGGATTGTAGAAGACCGGTAGTGTTCCGCCCTGGGCGGCCTGCAAGCCGTAAAGAAAGTTTTCGAAAAAGCCGCCTGCGCGCACAAATGCGACTGGAGATGGCAAGCTGCGAAAACCTTGCTCCAGGAGTGATAAGGCCGTGATCATCCCCACCCCGCTTGTTCTATGCGCGCCCATCGACGAGAGCGCTACCACCCGCGGCGGCGCTCCCTTGGTCAGTGCCTCGACATAGTTTGCAATCACGCCCTTTGCTTCTCTGTAATCAGGCGAGGGCGCCCATACAGCCGGCAACATGACAAACGCGCCCTCAACATCTTTGAGCGCCGCCGCTATGGCTGGCGCATCGTTCCAGTCTCCATCCACCAACTCCACGCCTTGTTCTGCCCACTTCGCCGCTTTCTCGCGATTGCGCACAAGTGCTCGCACCTGTTTGCCTTGCTTCAGCAGATTCCGCGCGGTGGCGCCGCCAACTTTTCCAGTAATGCCCATGACTAAGTACATGCTCGTTTTCTCCTTGTCAGAACGAAGGTGATGCTCTGTTGCGAACGCCAGAGCTTGTGAGTTGCGCAGCTAGCACTCCGCTAGTCCCGTGAGTCTCCACAGTTATCGGTCGCATGAATCGTTACAGGCCTTTACACAGTCGATCGGATCGCCTCGATGAGAGAGGTGCTTGATCCTCGCGGAGGCCATGTTATGTGGTCGTCACTGTCACGGCCTGACGCACATACCGGCTGCTTTCCAGTTGCTGCACCATGAAGGCTGCCAGATCGGCCCGCCTGATCTTGTGCGCCTTCTCGCCACCCCCCGTGCTCAGCACCCTGGCAACGCCGGTCTTCTCGCCGTCGGTCAACATCGGCGGCCGCACGAGCGTCCAGTCCAAGTTGCTCCCTTCGATCTCGGCCTCCATGCCCGCCTTGTCTACCAGCAGACCCCGCAGAAACGTCCTCATGAGCAGGTGCTCGTTGAAGAAGCCGGCGTTCTTGACGCTCTCGCCCGCACCAACCACCGAAATCTTCAGCAATCGCCGCACGCCATTGCGCCGCATCGCGTCCACGATATTGTGTGCCGCGTTCGTTTCCATCGTCGTCACTTTCCACGGCGTCTTGCCGCCCAGCGCGTCGATCACCGCATCCTGTCCCGCGACCGCAACGTCGACCGCGGCCGCGTCCAGCACGTCGCCCGCAACAACTCTGACGTTCGCCTTCTTATACTGCGCGGCACCGCGCACGAAAGCCGTCACCTTATGTCCGGCCACCAGCGCCTCATTTACCAGCGCTTCTCCGCTCTTGCCCGCTGCTCCAATCACTAGAACTTTCATCGCATCCTCCTTTTGACTCGTATTTGGCCGCCCATCCAAATGCGCAACCTGACGATTAGAGGATTACTGTAACCATTGGTTGCAAAATAATCGATGGTTATATAACCACTGGTTATAAAGCAACAATCGGTCGCAAACATCGTCAAAAAAGGACTACGCTATGGAAGTGACCTCCACATCACCAAGTCGCCGGGTAGAGCGCAAGGAGAAGTTGCGGCGCGAAATCCTTGCGGCTGCAAGCAAAATGTTTGCCGATCGCGGTTACGAAGCAGTGACGCTTCGTGCGATCGCTAAAGAAATCGGCTATACGCACGCCGTCATCTACCAGCATTTCCCTGACAAATCGCATATTCTTGCCGAGCTGAGCAGCGAGACGATCGGGCTGCTGATTCAGAACTTCGACGCGATTGCCGCTAGACATCAAGCACCGAAGGAGCGTCTTTTTGCGACTTCACGCGGCTTGATTCAGTTCTGCACTGCCCATCCACAGCAGTTCCGCAACGTCTTCTTCGGGCCGGAGAACCGCAACGGCATCCGCGCCGGACAATATATCAACGACCTTGGCACGCCTTTATTCCAACGTTTCGTACAGCTCTTTTTCGAGGTTGCCAGGGATGAAGGATTGCCGAATAGGGAGGACATAGTGGTAGCCCACACCTGGTGGTACGCGATCTTCGGCCTCGCCACGCTCATGGTCATCCAAGGAGTTGTGCCTGACTTGCCTGACCAGACGCTCGTGGTCGAGCAAACGATCGCAACGCTTTGGGCGGGCGTCCAGGCTGTTCCGCGATTGCCCAAGAGCGCAATCACTAAGCGATCCGGCCGATCCAGTGCCCCAAAGCACTCACGGCTTCTCGTCTACGTAGTGACCTTTGACCCGGAGTAGAGTCCGGTCTACCGTCTGACATTTGTATCTGTAATTGTGGCGATGTGGGGTGCGTCCTGTCCGTCACATGGTCTTAAACAGCGTGGATCCGGCCAATGTCATTATTCTGCCCTTAGCGCCCGCGCCGGATCCACTGACGCCGCCCGCCGCGCCGGAATGACTCCCGCCACGCAGGCCGCCGCCAGCAGTATTCCCACGGCCACCGCTAACGCACTGCTGCTCACCGTCGTCAGCTCATATAGCTGTGACTTCACCAGCGTGACCCCATAGAACGCCACAGGAATTCCGATCGCAAGCCCGAGCAGTGTCTGCAACAACGCGCTGCGAAGGATCATCGCCATCACTCCGCTGCGATCCGCGCCCAGTGCCATGCGGATGCCAATCTCGCTCGTCCTCCGCGCCACCGTGTACGAGGTCACCCCATACAGCCCCACCGTCGCCAACAGCAGCGCCAGGGCGCCGAACCAGGTCATCAACGTCGACAACATCTGCTCGTGCGTAAATCTGCCTGCGATTTGCGCATCGAAGGTCTCGAACCTCTCCATCGCCAGATTCGGATTGATTTCCATCAGCGTCCGCCGCGCAATCGATTCCATATCGCTTATCGGATGGGATGTCTCAACCACGATGGCGCCCGCATCCCCCTCCTCTGCCGGCTGCGTCAGCGGGCCAAAGTACATGGGGTGCGTCCCGTTCCTGCGCACGTCGTTGTAAGACGTTCCTTCCACTACGCCAACAATTTCGTAAGGCTTGGCAAGATGCCCTCCAGCAGTAAAGCGATGTCCGATCGGGTTCTCTCCCGGCTTGAAGAGCGCCCTGACAAAGTCCTCGTTCACCACCGCAACATGCGGCGAAGTGGCCGTGTCCTGCACGGTGATTCCACGTCCCATCAGCACTCGTGTCCCCACCGAATCGAAGTACTCCGGATTCACAACGATGTTGGTAGCAGAGCTGTGCGCGTTCGGCTGTCCCACCAATTGAATTTCGTAGCCGTCGTCGCCGCCTTCCATCGGCGTATAGGTACTCACCCCCACTTTCACCACGCCCGGAATTGCATGAAACCGCTCCTCAAGGACCCGGTAAAGCGCATTCACTTGCTCATCCTGATAACCCGCCGTCTGTGCGTAGAAATGGACGATATAGCGGTTCTTCGACTCCAGCTTCATGTCCGTATGCTGCAGCCTGCCCAGGCTTTGCGAAAAAAGCCCCGCGCCCACCAACAGTACAACCGACAACGCCGCCTGCACCACCACCAGCCCGCGTTGCAGCAGTGAAGCCCCGCCCGTCGTCGTCCGCGTCCCGTTGCGTAAGGCATCCGCCGGCGGAGCCTTGGCGCCTATCAGCGCCGGAGCCAAGCCAAACAGGACGCCTGTCGCCATCGCCACACCCAGCGCGAACCACAGCACCTCCATCGAAGGGCGGAAGCTGATCGGCAGATGCTGATTGCCCGGAAACGCCAGCATCAGCAACATCCGTCCTCCGCCGTAGGAAACCGCCAGGGCCGCCATGCCGCCGATTCCCGCCAGCAGCAAGCTCTCCGTCAGCAGCTGCCGAACAATCCTCGTACGCATCGCGCCCAATGCCGTCCGCACGCTCATTTCCGTCTTCCGCTGCATCCCACGCACCAGCAAAAGGTTGGCAATGTTGGCGCACGCAATCATCAACACCAGCCCGGCGATCCACATGAGCAGCTTCAGGTTTGAAGCGTAATCCTTCTGCATCGACTGCGTGCCTGCACCCCCTGCAGTCAGCACTAAGTGCGTCTTGGCGATATCCGCGGCTGAAAAGTCAGGATCCGTCGCGTGCACCCGCTTGAGTTGCGCGCTCAACTTCTCCTGCAACGGAACCAGCGCCGTTCCCGGCTTCACCCGCCCAATCATATCCAGCCAATTCTGCGCCGGGTCACGGAAACTCTTTCCACCCGCCTCATCCGGCATCGTTGCAATCGGCAGGTAGAAATCCGGTGGCGTACTCGACATGCGATCGCCGAAGAAACCTTTGGGAGCCACACCTACCACCGTCACAGCCTTCGTATTCATCCAGAAGGTGCTGCCGACCACCGAATTATCGCCGTTGTAGACGTCTTTCCATGTCGCATAGCTCATGACCGCAACCACCGGTGCACCGGAAACATCATCCGTATCGGAAAGCAGCCGTCCCACTGCAGGCTGTAGCCCAAACATGCGGAAGTAGTTTCCAGAGACGAATTCCCCCATCCGCGGCTGTGCAGCCTCTTGGCCTCCATCACGCCGTATAACAACAGGCCGATTCTCAAACCCCGCCTGCATCGCCGCCAGCTCTTCAAACTCCGGCGTGTTCTTCTTCATCTGCTTATAGGTGTCGGTTGAAAACATGCTGTAGTCTCCGTCGTGCCACACGTTAGGCCCGGAGTTCTGGCAACAGTCAGCCCAATCACCCACTCGCACCAGCGCCTTCGGATCAACCACCGGCAGGTTCTTCAGCATCACCGCATTCACCACCGTAAAGATCGCCGCATTCGCCCCAATCCCCAGCGCCAGCGTGAGGATCACGGTCACCGTAAATCCCGGAGTCTTCGCCAACTGCCGCAGCGCGAAACGCGTATCTTGCACCAGGCTCTCCAACCATCCCCATCCCCATGCCATATAGCTCTGCTCCTTGATCGAGGTTGGATTGCCAAATCTGCGGTACGCCGCGCGCCGTGACTCGGGCGAAAGCACGCCCGCCTCTGTCTGCTCCTGCTCTCGCAGCTCCAGATGCAGACGCATCTCTTCTTCCAGATCTGCGTCAAATTGCTTCCGGTAAAACAGCATGCGCAAACGGCGCAACAGCTCATGGATTTTATTCATCGCTCGCTTCTCACGCCGTCTGGATCACGCGTCCGATGGCGCCCATCACGCGGTCAAACTGCGAAATTTCCAGCACCAGTTGCTTGCGCCCGGCGGCCGTCAGCTTGTAGTAGCGCGCACGCCGGTTTCCCGCCGTCGTCCCCCACTCCGCCGTCACCCAGCCTTTGACCAACATTCGTTGCAGCGCCGGATACAGCGACCCCTCTTCGACCTGCAGCACATCCTCCGAAGTCCGCTGAATCGAATTCGCAATCTCATATCCATGGAGCTCGACATGCCGCGCCAGCGTCTTCAGGATCAGCAGGTAAAGCGTGCCCGGCGGAATCTCATCTCGATTCAAACAACACCTCCAGCCAAACAAAAACCTCTGGCATAGTCAGTCTATGCCAGCAACACGCTACTGCCATAGGCAAACTATGTCAAGAGAAGATAGCTGCTGCTTCGACTCGGGCGCGCATAGCTAAGTCTGGCTCGCCTGAATTGCGTTAAGCGCATAAGGCTTGTTATCGTCGGTTCAGGACGAAAAGCCACGTGTCCGGAAAAGTTCCCATTGGAAATCAGTGAATACCAGGGCGTTCATAGGGACCAATCGACCCCACCTTCACCGATCCCAGTCTGTCGAGGCGAACGAAGAGCCGGGTGCAGTCCAGTTTCCGTCTGTCACCGGCACTCGATCTGATTGGGTTCTGGCCACCTTTCCTCCAAAAAACGTTGCTGAATCCTCGGCAAATTGTGGGGCGGCCTGTGAAAATTTTCCGTTGACGGTGAATCTTTTAACAACTATTGTTAAACGCAGATCAATCATAGATGGCGCCGAACAGCCTCGCGGTCGCCTGTCCTAGTCTCCTGGTCTCTGTTTCCCGGGTCCATACTTGAATCGGAAGTTTAGAAGAAGATGCGTTCGGTTACGCCCCGAAGGCTTTGGCTGCCGAGAGTTTTGATTACTTCGCTGCAGGCGTAGATCCACGTTCCGGAAGTTGCGAGTCGGGCCCCAAGACAAAGATCTCATTGGTGCAATCAGTGCTGGTTACTTTTCTCAGGAGACCATCATGCGCAGACTCAATTCCGTATTTCTACTGTGTATTTCCCTTGTCATTCCTTTGACGTGTGCGCTGGCGCCGGCACAGACCGTCGATACGGCAATCGTCGGCACCGTCACTGACAAATCCGGGGCAGTCATTCCGGGAGCCAAAGTGACTGTCACGTCCGTGTCCACCTCGATCGCAAAATCGGCGGTGACTGCAGCTACGGGCGAATACACCGTCAACTACCTGCCTCCCGGCTCGTACAACGTTTCGGTCGCGGCCAACGGGTTCACCACCACCCAGCAGCAGGGAATTGTGCTGCAGCTCAGCCAGGAGGCAAGGGTCAACTTCCAACTGCAGGTTGGGGCGGCCGCGGAGCTGGTGACCGTTCAAGCAGCGCCACCCTTGCTGCAGACCGAAGCCTCCTCTCTGGGCAACGTTGTCGGCGAGGACCAGGTACAGAACCTTCCCCTGAATGGGCGCAAATTTGAGGACCTCGCCATTCTTACGCCCGGCACGACTGCTTACTCTCCGGATAATCACACCTCCACGGAGGATGGCGCCACCGTTCAGTCGTACAGCGAACAACTGGAGTGGGGACAGACCAATGTGGACGGGGTCACGATGATTGGCAACCGGCACGCGTACGTGAACCTGTATCCCTCCACCGACGCCATACAGGAATTCCAGGTGATTAGCGCCAACGCCGAAGCGCAAAACGTGGGCGCGGCCGGGGACATCGTGAACATTCAACTCAAATCCGGCACCAACAATTTTCACGGGGATGTGTTCGAGTATTTTCGCAACACGGCGCTGGATGCGCGCAACTACTTTATACCCGCCCCCACGCCCAAGCAGGTGTATCGGCAGAATCAGTTCGGCGGGACGGTGGGCGGTCCGATTATCCAAAACCGCACCTTTTTCTTCATAAGCTATGAAGGGATTCGCTCCAATGAGGAGTCTGCAGGGCTGACGAACGTTCTCACGCCGCAGGAGGAGAACGGCGATTTTTCGGCTCTACTGCCCGACACCCAACTGGTGAGCCCGGTTACAGGCCAGCCGTACCTGAACAATCAGATACCCGTCGATCCGGTGGCGCAGTCGATCGTGAAACAATACATGCCCTTGCCCAATACCAACCAGGGCGGCTTCAACTACGCCTTTTTCACGGGGGGCAGCCAGGACACCAACCAGTTCATCGCGCGCCTCGATCACCTTTTGAGCCCGAGCGACCAGCTTTCGCTTCATTTCATGTACGCAAGTCGAACCAATTTCATCCACGAGGGTAATCCGAACTTCAACGATAATGCGACTTTGCCGATTTACAACGCCGGTCTGCAGTATGTTCACACCGCCTCGCCCAGGCTCATCAATGAACTTCGCCTGGGGATCGATTTCGAGAACCAGAAGCTGTTGACCACCTACGCGAACACCAACTTCACGCCTGCGTCCATCGGCATCAACGGCTTTGTGCAGCCCAACGGCCAGCCCTGGCCCGCGTCCGAGCAAGGTTTTCCCAATCTAACCAGCAACGAATTGATTGGGGTGGGCAGCGACTATGGAGTCGGACTGGATCAGGGCAAAACCTACCAGGTCGTGGATAATATCACCTGGACGCACGGCACGCATACAGTGATCTTCGGCGGAGACGTCCGCCGTGTTCAAGACAATGCCGACACCAGCAATACCCCTTACGGAGTGATCAACTTTAACGGCTCGGAAACCGCCAACAACAGCCCCAATGCCCCCGCCAATGAAGGCGGTTACGATGGGGCGGATTTGATGCTGGGGATTCCGGCCCAGGTCATCACGCCGGAGGGCATTCCACTCACCAATGCCCATCAATGGCGCATGTTTTTTTACATACAGCACAACTGGAAGGTGAAGCCCAATCTTACCCTGAACATGGGGCTGAACTACTCCCTCTACCCCGCCCCGACGGACTCACTCAACACCTCCGAGACCATGAACTGGGATGCCAACCCTATACAGTTGGTGCCCCTCGCGAACTACAGCCCGATATGGCACATCACGGGCAAGGACTTTGGGCCCCGGGTGGGGTTCGCCTATAGCCTGCCGCACCAGATGGTGGTGCGCGCAGGGTACGGGATCAGTTACTACGCGGGGCAGTTCGATAACATCAATATCCTGCAGCTCAACCCGCCGGATGATCCGAGCTTTAGTCTGTTCAACGGTAACTGCGGTTACTGCGCTACGCCCAACGCTCCCACCTCTACCCTGCAGAATCCAGTCTCGCCGTCCATCGGCGCGTCGGTCGCGAATATCGTGTCGATACCGATCGGCCGCCAGCATCCCGACCTTTATTTGCAGACTTGGAATCTGACTTTCTCCAAGCAGTTCGGGAGCAACGTAATTGACCTTTCCTATGTTGGGGTGAAGGGATCCAAAGAGGACACGTCTCTGCTGAATTACAATGTCGGTCCGCCACAGGGCCCGGGCGGAAATGTCCAGGCAAATCGCCCGTATCCTGAATATGGCCAGATGCGCGTGCTGGATAACCATGGAGCCTCGATTTACGAGGGCTTCCTGGTTCACTTTCAACATCGGCTATCGCGCGGTCTGGACGCAACCGTGTCGTATGCCCTCTCTTCGTTACAGGATGATCAAGGCGGCGGCACCAACCAACAACGCAATGAGACCCAGTATGCTTTCGCGAAAGTATGGGCGAACGGGCTGACCCAACAGCGTAATAACCTGACGGTCGCCATCCTATACGACCTTCCCAAACTGGGTGAAGACAGAAACTCGGTGGCGCGGAGCGTTCTGAATGGATGGGGCGTTGCTGGGATCTTCCAGTATTATTCCGGCATGCCGCAATTCGTCTATCAGAGTGACGACGGCCAGAACAACGGCAATAACTTCGAATATCCGGATCTTGTTCCCGGCCAGAAGAATGGTGTTCCCAACAGGTCGATCAATGAGTGGTTCAATACCGCCAGATTCACGGAGGCTATCGGCCATTACGGCAACGCGCCGCGCAACCCGTCATGGGTGGTGGCGCCGTCAAACAATCCTTTGGGGTTGGAGCTCAAACGAATGTTCGCCATGCCGTTTGCTGAATCGCAGAAGCTGAGTCTTCAAGTCCAGGCCTTCAACGCCTTCAATCACCCCCAGTTTGGCGCGCCCAATGCGAACGCATCCTCGGGCTCCTTCGGGACAATCACGTCGACAACCCTGGATAACCGCGAGTTTCAATTCGTGGCCAAGTATTTTTTCTAAAAACGGTATCGGCCGCCAGGTTTGAACTGTGGGCTGCCTGCAATGCGGGCAGCCCGCAGTGCGTCAACCAGGCTGCGGATGGTGCATGTTCTAATTAAACCAGGGAGGCCCCCGCCTTGGCGGGGGCCTCAGTTGCAGAGGAAGCAGGAAGGGAAACATGGTACCCGAATTTGAGCATCAAAATGGTCTGAACGACCGGCGATCGTTCTTGAAATTGCTGGCCGCGGCTCCTCTGTTTGCCACCATTGGCACGCGCAGCGTAGCCGCCGCCGTGTCTAGCGCTGTGGCATCCACTTTCAAGAGGTCCTACACCGACAACATCTATACGCGCATTGGTGTCAAGCCGCTGATCAACGCGCGCGGCACCTGGACCTACCTTTGCGGCTCGCTGGAAATACCGGCGACGCGGCAAGCTCTCGAAGAGGCGTCTCACTACTTTGTCGACCTGTTTGATTTACAAGCCGGCATAGGCCGCGAGCTGGCAAAGCTCTCCGGCGCAGAATCCGGAATGATTACTTCCGGATCGGCGGGTGCGATTGCCTCGGCGACGGCGGGCTGCATTGCCGGGTCGGATCCAAACCATGTGTGGCAACTGCCCGACACCACCGGACTCAAAAACGAAGTGATCATCATGCCTCGCAGGAGCGCCTTCGACAGCGCCATCCGCCTGACTGGAGGCAAACTCGTGGTGGTCGATTCAGTGGAGAAATTGCAGGCAGCTATTACTCCGCAAACGGCCATGTTGTACACCGATTGGGCGGACGACGAACCCCTTCTGGGGATACTCAGGATCACCAAGCCGGCGGGTGTACCCATCCTGGTGGATCTCGCGGACCGCATTCCTCCCTTTTCGAACTTCACGCACTACGCAAAGTTAGGCGTGGATATGTACTGTTTCAGCGGCGGCAAAGGTCTCTGCGGCCCGCAGTGTGCCGGAGTATTGTTGGGCCGGAAGGCTCTGATCGATGCGGCTCTTTACAACAGCAGCCCATGGGAAGGAGCCGTGTGCAGGCCCATGAAGGTTGGCAAGGAAGAAATGATGGCGATGTTGGCCGCGATTCAATATTGGGCGAATGCGGATATGGGCCCGATCAACAAGGAATGGCAGAGCCGCGTGGAGCGCATCAAGACATTAGTGGATACAGTGCCTGGGGTGACTACGAACATCACGGTTCCTACAGACGGAAATAGTTATCCGACGCTGAGCGTGAGCTGGGACGCACAGAAATTAGGTTTGACGCTGGCAGAATGTGAACAGCAGCTGCGCGACAGTAACCCTCGGATTGATGTGCTGGGCGGTAGCAATCCCAGTGGGGTTCTGGGGCGGCTCAAAAGCGAAACTGCAACGCAACACAAAGCAGGCCGGCCAGCGCGCCTGGAGATTATATCCATGACCTTGCAGCCCGGTGAGGACCTGATCGTCGGCAACCGCCTTCGCCAGATCCTCAACCAGGCGCGCAAGCAATCTGCGTCTGCGTGATTGCGAATTGGCAATCTCATATCTGTCGAGTTTCATTCGACGGGGCTTCCGGTAAGTGGGAGCATCTCTCTCGCGGTGACGGCGATGTAGAGGCCAGAGGCAAGAATGAGGGTTCCGCCAAGGAGCACGTAAAAGCTCGGCTTGTCACGCCAGATCAGATAGGAAACGAGCGTGCCGGTGATGAGCTGGGTGTAGTGGTACTGCGAGACGTTGGCGGCAGAGGTATGTTTGACGGCAATGTAGAAGCAGAGAGTTCCGAGGGCGCAGAAAAGTCCCATGGCGAGGAGTCCCGTAGTAAGGCGGATGGTGAGTGGGGCGGTGTGAACGAAGACCATCAGGGCGAAACCGACGACTGCGGTGACGATGCCGGAAAAGAAAGCCAGGCTCTCGGGGGTTTCGGTCTGGGTGAGAACGCGGGACCACACCATGTTGGTGGAGAAGCAGGCGACGCAAACAATGCAGGCGGTGAAGCCGATCCAGTCGCCATCGTGTGCGCTGCTCCAGGGATGTACGGCGACGATGACTCCGGAGAATCCTGCAACGATCGCCACGGCCCTCTTCCAGGGCAAACCCTCGCGCAGAAAAATGGCCGAGAGCAGCGAGATCACCATGGGAGCCATGAAGACGAGGATGTAGAAGAGGGTGAGGGTAAGATGCCGGAGCGCGATGACAACGCAAACGTTGTTTGCCATGTCGAGGCACGCGCGGGCGACCTGGCGGCTGAGCCGGTGTGGGCGCAGAATATCCGGCTGGCCGCGCGCAAATCCGTACAGCGCGAGAAAGACGGCCATGAAGAGGCCGAGGAAGGCCACCATCTCGTACGGCGGAAGGCCGGACTGGCCGACGAGCTTGACGGAGGTATCGGTGAGCACCCAGAAGGTGAAACCCGCGAGCGCGAAGCCAATTGCCTTGAGGTCTGAGATCTGTTCTGTAGTTTGTAGTGACGGCATCTCTATTTATCAATCTACAGGCCAGGGCTCAGCCGGCTGTGTGTATCCACGCAATGGCTGCAACCGAATGCAGGAGTTTGGGTTCTACCCGGACAAGACGCTTCCCAGATACAAGGTCAACACCTTCTTGAACTCAGCCACCACCAGGACTTTTCCCTTGGCATCTGCTTCCCCATAGAGCGTCATCATGCCCGCGACCATCTGCAGAGATACGTTTGCAGCCAGGAGAGACTGTTCCTTCGAAAGCGACGGATTCTTCGCCTGAAACGCATTTGCGATTGCGATTCGCGTAGCTTTTCGGGCAGCAGGGTCGCGGCGAATGCGGATGGGTGCGGCCAGCAGGCTCAGAAAAGCGGGACGCGCCTGCACGAATTGGGTGATGCGCTCGATGAACAGATCGGCGAACTCGGCATGGGTCAGTATCTCCGCCTGCTCTATCAACGGCTTCCAATGCGCCTCCATCTCCTGGGAATACTGATTCACCAGCGTGAACGCGATGGACCGTTTATCCGGAAAGTAGTTGTAGAGCGCGCCGATAGAAGACCCGCTCCGCTCCGCGACCGCCGTCATCGTCGCTGCTTCGTACCCGGCTTCGACAAAGAGTTCGGCGGCCGCGTCCAGGAAACCCGCCAGCCGGCGCGTCGAGCGTTCCTGCTGCGGAGCGACGCGAACGGCATTTGACGAAATCGAGGGCATCCTCGTATTCTAAATCCGGAGAAATCGAGGGTACCCTCGATTTTAAAAATATTTCCAACCCGGAGGAACCATGGCAGAGCTCCGGCTCGACCCCAAGAAAACCGCGCTCGTCCTCATCGACCTGCAGAATGCCGTCGTCGGCATGAACCCCGTGCCGCATAGCGCCGCACAGGTCGTCGAAAATTCCAAAAAACTTGCCGCGGCCTTCCGCGCTCACGGCGCTCCCGTCGTCTACGTCCGCGTCGATCTCAACGACTTCATCAATCATCCAGTCGACCAGCCGCACAACCGGGGCGACAAGCCGCTGCCCGCCGCAGCATCGGAGATCGCTCCTTCCGCTGGTTTCCAGTCCGGCGACCTCCTCGTCACCAAGCGTCATTGGGGGGCCTTCGCCGGCACCGGCCTCGAGCAGCAGCTCAAATCCCGCGGCATCGACACCGTTGTCCTGACCGGCATCTCCACCAACGCCGGGGTCGAATCCACTGCCCGTCAGGGCACCGGCCTCGGCTTTGCCTTTGTGGTCGTGGAAGATGCCTGTTCCAGCCAGAACGCCGAGCATCACCGCTTCGCCATGGAAAATATCTTCCCCCGTCTCGCCCGGGTTCGCACCACCGATGAGGTCCTGGCCTCTCTTGCCTAGGGCCTCGAGCGAACCCGGCGGGCTCGACCCACTGGTCTGGAAGATCACGACCGTCGCGGTGCTCGGCTCTTTTCTCGCGCAGCTCGATGCAACCGTCGTTAAGCCGTACATCGGCCCTATGGGTCTGGCTGGAGAAGCCACAAACGGCGATGCTCATGCCGTGAGTGAGGGAGGCGCGAGGTCAGGAGCAGTGGCAAGCTTCTCATTCGGTACCGGTCCCAATTCGAAGACGATGTGCCCACCATGTGCAATCTCCTCATGCCGTACCCATAGCTTGTCTGATGGCTTGCCATTGATCGTGACAGACTGGATATAGATGGCATCGGGCGAAGATCTCCTTGCTTCGATCACCAGCTTGTTACCACTTGTAACCGTAATGATAGCTTTATCAACCAGCGGCGCGGTAAGCACATAGGTTCCGCTCACCGGGTCGACCGCGTACAAACCCATCGCGCTCATCACATACCAGGCAGACATTTGCCCACAGTCTTCATTTCCCGCGAGCCCATCGGGATCGTTGTGATACCAGGTCTTCAGCAGCATGTTTACGCGCGACTGGGTCTTCCACGGCTCACCTGCATAAACGTACAGGTAGGCAATATGATGGCTTGGCTCATTACCGTGCGCGTACTGACCGACCATCCCCGCGATATCCGGCGGCGCATTTTTGGGCAGCGTCGATGGCACGGTAAAAAGCGCGTCGAGCTTCTTGATAAAGGGTCCTCTCCCGCCCCATAGCTCTATGTAGCCCTTCACATCGTGCTGAATGCCGAAGGTGCTCTGCCATGCATTCGATTCAGTGTAATCGCGATAGGCATCTGTGTGTCCCATGTCGATGGGGTCGAAAGGTTCTGTGTAATCCCCATTGATCAGCCTGGCGCGGATGAATTGCGCCTTTGGATCAAAGAGATGGCGATAATTCTTCGAGCGCTCCCGCTGCAACTTCGCATCCTCGGTTGCGCCGACTTTCTCAGCAACTTGCGAGCATGCCCAGTCACCATAATCGTATTCGATAAGCTTGCTTACCGATTCCTCCTCCCGGTCAGCGGGAATGAAGCCCATGGCGCGATAGTAGCCAAGGCCACGATAATCGTCGATCATATTGCGCTTGCGCATCACCTTGTATGCACGCTGCCAATCGATCCCGGGAAAGTCTTTAACGCAGGCTTCGGCCATCACGCTCGCCGAATGGTAGCCAGTCATGGTGCCGGTCTCCTTGCCCTGCAATGGCCATACAGGCATGCCCGCGGGACTCTGTTCAGCCATGTCAATAAGGCAGTTCACCAGGCTCGGCACGCGCTCACTCTGGAAGAGCGTAAACGCCGGGTGGAGCGCGCGAAACGTATCCCATAACGAGTAGCTGCTGTAGTTATGCTGCCCCGGCTCCAGCGTGTGGGTCTTGCCGTCCATACCGCAGTACTCGCCGTTCACGTCATCGAAGAGCGTCGGCGCAACCAGCATGTGATAGAGCGAGGAGTAGAAGATGGTTCGACTAGTCGCATCGCTGGTCTCGATCCGGATACGGCTCAACTCCGTCTGCCATTTCCGCCTGGCTGTGGCACACGTCGCGTCGAAGTCCCAATCCGGTAACTCGGCTTTCAAGTTCGCCATCGCATTTGCAATACTCACTCCTGAAATGCCTACGCGGACAAGAATTTTCTCCCCGGAGCTGGTGTCGTAGTGCAGTGCCGCCTTAACGGCATTGCCTGCGGCACGCGAACTTCCCCCTGGAAGCACTGCGCCTTCCTGCCAGAATTCGGCTCTGCTGAACGGCTTCGAGAACTGCGCAGCGAAGTAGATCTTTCGTCCCTTGGCCCAGGCGTGCACCGTGCGTCCGCCAGTAACCATATCTTCTCCAACGATATCGAGCGTCGCGTCCGAAACGGGACTCAGAGGGTCGTTGTAGGAATGGGAAAAATCCAACACGAAGTGGCTCGCACCTGTCGAGTGAAACGTATAGCGATGCAGCCCTGTGCGCTCGGTAGCCGTCAATTCAACCAGTACACCGCGATCGCGCAAGGGCACGGAGTAGTAGCCGGGCGTCATCTTCTCGTCGGCATGAGAAAACGGCGCACGATAGCCTTCCTGGACATCTTCCCGTGTGCCCGGGTTCCACTTCACTTTGCCTACGTTGGGGACGATCAGCACATCCAGCATGTCTCCGGCGCCGGTGCCGCTCAAGTGAGTATGGCTAAAGCCCATCAAGGACCTGTCAGAGTCGTGGTAGCCGGAACACCAGTCCCAACCACGGTCGAATGTGTCAGGACTCAACTGCACTGCCCCGAAAGGAACAGTCGCCCCCGGATAGGTATGACCGTGGCCGCCCGTGCCCACACGGAGATTGACATACCGGGTCAGGTCTTCCCCGGCGCCGTCCGTTGCCGGAGTAGCAACCGCGGCAAAACATTTGGTTTGCTGGGCCAGCAGATCTGAGCAAGCTGCAACAGAAATAGTCTGCAGGAATTTACGTCTCGAGAGCATGAACTATGCCTTTCAGTGTCAACTTCACGTGCTGATTTCCATCGCTACCCGATGCGCCGGCTCAATAGCGCCCTGCATCCACCCATTCCATCGGGACGTATGATCACAGGAATCCAGTCCAGTTCGCCAGGGCCGCTGCTGCTGCCGATGTAAGGAAATCCCGCCGGTTCGTCATTTACTTCATCCCTGTCTCTTGCCTCTCTGGAAAAAAAGCAGCTTTCATCGCACTTCGATTGAAAAGTTATATATCCGTGCTCTTATCACTCACGGCAACACCACATGCGTTAGATGCCGCACCCTCTTTCAAAGAAACAAGCTCTTTTCAGACGGCACAGGCACCGCACAGACAATACCGTGAGGCATAACACTTCAAGCGGGAAACTATTCCCGCGCGCTGGTCGAGTTGACTCGCACCGGCTGACCCGGCACCAACGGTAACTTTCGCAAGTGCAATACCCTTTGGGCTATTCTGCTCTTTCATCTGCAGAAGCATCTGCGCACAAAGCAGGCAAACCCGGTTTTTGGCCAGGCCGGCCGGTGTCCTGCGAACGACGCGTGATCGCGGCCTGAGTCGATACCTTCGCGCAAAGATCGAACCAAACACCTTGGGTGCGCAAGTGGAACCGGTGTAATGTCCGGCTTGACCAGCACTCTCCCGCTGTGGCCTCGCCATTAAGCTGCCGTGACGCTCGTCGTATGCGTGGTCTGGGTCGGCAGAGTGAAATAAAACGTTGCTCCGCGCCCATCGTTCGCGCTCGCCCACAGGCGGCCTCCATGCGACTCGATGATGGACCGGCTAATGCGAAGCCCCATGCCGGTGCCGTGAGGCTTGGTGGTAAAAAACGCATTGAAGATCTGATCCGCCTGCTGCGCCGGAAGCCCTATGCCGGTATCGCTGACGGACACCTGCAGTTGCTCATTTTCTGCCCGCTGCGACTGGATGGCCAGCTCACGCGTTCCATCCACGCTCTTCGTCGCGTCAATGCTATTGATCATGAGGTTCATCAAGACCTGCTGCAATTGCACCCGATCGCCCATGACCTGGCGAAGATCCGCGGCCAGCTCCGTCCGGACTAATATGTTGTATCGCGTTGCCTCACTCTCCAGGAGGGCAACCATCTCTCGAATCACCTCGTTTACATCCACTAACTCCCGTTTCGAAGTGCCCTTCTTGAAACTGCAACCCGAGCCGGCTGATGATGTCACTCGCGCGCGTTACGTCTGTCACCATCCTTAACGCAGCTTCGGATGCCTCTGCCACGTCGGGCTCATCGCGACGAAGCCATCGCAAGCAGGTTTTAGCGTCCGTTACCGCCGCCGCAATCGGCTGCTTGATTTCGTGCGCCAGGGAGGCAGTCATCTCTCCCATGGTGGTCACCCGGCTGACGCGTACCAGATCGGCCTTCGCTTGGCGCAACGCCTCTTCGGCCCGCGTCCGTTCGGTGAGGTCAAGCACGAAGGCAACACCTTGGCTCGCGCTTTCTTCAAAACTCGCGCTACCGATAAGAACGGGGACGCGGCTACCGTCTTTTCGGAAATATTCTTTCTCGATCGGCTGCATGCGCCCAGTCATCTTGAGCTCGGCGACCCATTGCCGGGCGTCGCGTTCACGCCATTCCGGGGGCGTCAGCTCCGTCCAGCGCAGGCGGCCTGAGACCAGATCCCCTCGATCGTATCCAACCATCAGCAGAAACGCGTCATTGGCTTCGAAAATCAGACCCTCAATATCCCATAAGAAAATCCCGATGATGTCAGCATCGATGAGACGGCGGATCCGGGCTTCCCTCTCCCGCAGGACTGCCTCTGTCTGGCGGCGGGCCGCTACGTCTCGAGTAAGCTGCTGGTTGATCTCATTAAGACTGCGATAGGCGGCCTGCAGATGGTCTGACAAAACATTAAAGGCTGTGACTACCCGCTGCAGCTCGTCCTCGTGCCGGCGAGCGGGACGACGCAACTGCAACGGCGGAGGTGGGTCGCTAATTCGATAGCTGGCAGCGAAGGTCGCAATTGCGAATAAATGACGCGTTATCTGTTTGTGGAAGATATATACGATAAACAGCGAAACCAGGACTGTCTCCGCCGCCTGGTTTAAAAAAATAGTCCATCCCGTATGAACAAGCCTTCGGCGCAGGTCGACCAGGGTGGCCTGGACAAAGAGCGTGCCGATCCGGGTGTTCTGCCCCCGCACATTGTAAAGAAGCGGGTATTCCCGGGTGATGGTTGAGGATGCCGATCTCTCCCCAAGCCTTATGACCAGCGGGTCGCCGGTGCTCCTGGCCTCACGTACCTCAACGGCGCGCATATCCGGGAGCCGAAGAATTCCCGTGAGCTGCAGCCGCAACTGGTTCTCATCGAGGGCCCAGAGCCGCTCAGCCAGGCTGTCCAGATTGGTCTCGCCAATCTGGTCGAGTCGCAACTCGAGTTCCGAGACGTCGTGCCGGTACTCAACGTAAAGCTGAACCACGGTAAGGATGAGCGTGACGCAGATGCTGAAGAGCAGAACGCTACTCAACAGGCGCACGGTTAGACCGTGGAAAGCAATCCTGGGAGTAGAGGGGAAAAGCATGATAGCCCCACTCTAAGGCAGTCGGGCCGGATCAAACCATAACTCTTTGCGCTTGACTGGCGCCCAGGCCGGCAGGTACGGATTCTCCAGCTCAATGACCACCCGTTGGCGAAGATTGAGGTCAACCAGAAGTTTGCCGAAATGGCTGGCAAAAAAGGCGTCGAAGCTGCCGTCCGCGGCCATGCGCTCGAGCCCGGCCGTGAGGCGACGGGCCAGGCGGGGGGCCGACCGGCTGACGTAGAAGGCCTCGAAGAAGGGATAGTGAAGCAGGAGGTGCTGCTCGACCGCTAAATCCGGGTAGCGTGGACCATATTCCGCCAGCTCCGGAGCAATCTCCCACAGCCCGCGGGGGAACAGATCAAACCGGCCGTGCAGCAGCATCGATACCAGCGACTCATAGTCGTATGTGGTCTCGATCGGGATTCGCTCGTGCTCGTAGATGCGCACATCACCCCATCCGCTCCCCTGCCCGACACGTAGCTGGCGCAGATCCTCGATGCTATGCACGCGCGAGAGCCGGTCTTCGCTGCGCCGGTTGATGAAAGCGACGCGGTAGCCGAGCAGTCCCTTGTCAAGGGGGAACGCGACCGGGATCATATCCCGATCAGGGGACGGGTCCGTCTGGCCGACGCCCGCCGACAATAGATTGACCAATCGCCCCTCAGTTGCCAGTTCCACAGCGCGCCCAAAAGACACGTCTTCCGTGAATGACTGCACCTCATAGCCGCCGTAGTCGCGCCGTGTCCGCTCCAGCGCCTCGTGCAGGAGCGCGAGGTCATAGGAGTTGACCGCACCCGCCCGAAGCCGGGGGAACGTCACCAGCTTGACCACATCATCGGCGACCGCCGCATACGGCAGGATGGCCAGCATGAACAAACCAATCAGCAGCCTGCGCATGCAGGATTATTGCACCAATACGCGCACTGGTGCGCTCGCCCGCATGAGCCTGTTCGCACTCATTCTTCCCGTAGCGGCGTTTCAGGTTTTTGGTGCGTGTTCAGTTGCACGGCGTGGGGCCGCGAAGGTGCCCGGCGATCCGGATCGTGCGGCTATTCCGGCCTGCCGGGCCGTATCTACCTTCAGTCATAACCGGAAGGGTGCAAGGCTCGTTTCGACACCTTCCCTTTACGTGTACGCCTTCTCTCCCCCGACCTGCGAATCCCAATACGTCGTAGGATCGGTGAAGAACTCGCCCTGCCTGCAGAGATTGCGCATCGCTTCTTCGTTGACTTTGATGCCCAGGCCCGGCCCCGTCGAAACCGGGATGTAACCCTTAACCACGAGGTCCCCTCTGTCGCATAAGTCTTTGTGCCAGGCTGGCTGCGGCTGGTGCCATTCCATGGCCAGGAAGTTTTCGCAGGCGGCGATCGCTTGCGCGGCGGCCGCGTAGCCGATCGGCGTAGCGTTGCTGTGGACCATCATCCCCACCGAATATTGGGCCGCCATGTCGGAGGTCTTCTTCAATTCCAGACAACCGCCGATCACAAGGTGATCCGGGTGGATGTAGTCGACTGCACGCGCCTGGCAAAGCGGTTCGAGCGATTCCACCAGGTAAGCGTCTTCGCCGGTTAAGGTGGACACCTTGACCGAATCGGTGATGAGTTTCCACTCCTGTACCCGGAACCACGGGACCATGTCTTCCAAAGTCGAGGGATTGACCCTCTCCAGCGCATTGGCCAGCTTGATGCAACTTTTCACGGTGAGGTGCCCGAAATGGTCGTGACCCATGGGAACATCACCCGCCTCGCCCATGGCTTCCTTAATCGCAGCGACGTGGTCGGCTACGAGTTCACATCCTTTGTCGCTGATCTCTAATCCCTCATAGTAGTTCTCTGGGGGGACACCCCCCGGTTCCCCGTAATAGCCATTCGGAGCATAGATCGTGCCCGGCTTGCCTCGGAGGATGGGAACTACGGGCAGGTCGTATTTGAGCATCGTAAACCCGGAGGCGACTCTCTCCTTATAATCGGCGGCTATGTCTGCGATGGAGTTCGATTTCGGGTCACCCTCGCTGTACATGCGGATCTTGTCGCGGAATTTCCCGCCCAGCATCTGGTAAATCGGCACGCCATAAGCGTGGCCGGCCAGATCCCACAGTGCGTTCTCAATCGCGTTGACGCCGCTCCCCTGACGGTTATATCCGCCATGCATCTTGATCTTGCGGAAGATTCTGTCGACGTTGCAGGGATTCTCGCCCAGTAGCCGGGCCTTATGCATCAGAATGTAGTTTGGCTGGGGGCCGTCCCCGATCGCCTGGCCGTAACCCGAAATTCCCTGATTGGTATCGATTCGGACGATGATCGTGCCGCCGGAGGCCGCTCCCGCTCCGGGAGTCGCAGGAGGCATCTGTCCCCTGGGGGGGCCGCCACTGCCGGGGCCGCCCACGCCGCCGGAGCCGCCCACGCTGCTCGGGCCGCCATTGCCCTCCCGAATTGCCTGGCCTCCTGGCCCTCTCAGAACAGCGATGCGCATGTCCGTGATCTTCAGGTCCGACGCAATCGAATTCCGGTTGACATTCTGGGGATACGCTTCCAGGTCGGCCCAGAGGCCAAGCCCCGCTGCTGCCGCGCCCATGCCCAGAAACTTACGCCGCCCAATTTTGTTTCCTTTTGTAGACATTACTCTCCTTTGGCCACCAAGACTGACTCGCGTTTCGAACCGGTCCAGTGTATCCGAACTTATGTATACGAGCTTATGTTTCGAAGCAGAAGCTCGCCCGCCAACTTAGCCGGCTTTGATTACCATAGTGTTCGCAAGTGGGGACGGCCTCTGCCCTGGACAGCCTGATTTGCGCGGCGTGGCGAATTTGTCAGCCCGCCTGCCCCGGCTTGCCGCGGGACCGGAGCGTAGATCAGGGACCTGCTGTTTTCTCTCTGTCCATCCGATCTGACAGCTCCTAATAAAAGTCACTGGCCAAAGGCCATTACGCTCCGCATCAGCCAAAGAGTGGGGCTGATGCGGAGCGTAATGGCCTTTGACCGGAATAGAGTCCGGCCTACCATTTAACATTTGTAGCTGTAGTCATGGCGATATGGGGAACGTCCTGTCCGTCACCTGGTTCGCGTCACCTGGTTCGTCCGAGTCTGGATCGATACTGATAAACCCCATGGTACATGCCTGCGAACAGTACCGGCAGCGGCAGCATCTAGTTTGCCGCAGGACTTCTCCGCAAGAATCAGACAGAGGAATCTCGTTTCAAATGTTCTCTGCCCCACGAACAGAGAACATCCAATACCGGGACCAACGTCCGCCCGTACGGAGTTAGCGAGTACCGCACTCGCAGGGGCAAGCCTTGCTCCTGATGACGTTCCAGAATCCCAGCCCCTGTCATATCCCGCAGGTGACGGAGAAGCATCTTCTCTGTAATTTCAGGAATACTCTTCCGCAATTCGTTCGTCCTCATCGGGCCGTCCAACAGCCGCCAGAGGATTGTGCCCTTCCATCGCCCGTCGATGACGCTTAGCGTCACATCGATGGGACATGGTGAGATCTCTTTCTTTGAGACGCCCATAGATGACTCCAACTGACAATTTTGTCAGTCCTGCTTTTTGCATCAGTACTCCATTCGAAAGCGTCTGTAGCGAAGAGTCAATAGGAGCCCCTTATGCACTTGTTCAACGTGGCGACCCTCCTCGTCGTTCTTACTCTGACAGGCGTCGAGTTTTCTGTATCTGCATTCGTGAACCCTGCCGCCTCGCGGCTCGAACCCGAATCGCAATTGAAGATGTTAAGCCGTTCTGCTCTCGTGCTTGGAAAGGTGATGCCCGTCTGGTACTCGGTCTCTACCCTGTTACTCGGTATCCAGACCTGGCTCGGTTGGCACACGCCTGGGCGCGCAATCCTGCTTACAGCGGATGCGATCTGGGTTCTTATCTCGGTGGCATCGATCTTTGTCCTGGTTCCACTCGCTCGTCGCGTGGCCGAAGGTGCTGCCGATTGGCAGCGGATACATCGGATTTGGGACCGGAGACATCGAGTGCGCATAGCCGCTGTCGCCACTGCAGCTGTCCTGCTCACCTACGTACTAGTCTGCTGAGGGATGCTCGATCCAGACCGGTACCGGGAAACGCCGGGAATGCTCTTGAATTCACCAGCCCTAGTCTGTTCTTCACTACATATTTCGCCGCAAGGGCTCCAGACCCTGGCATGCTTCGCAGTCCCGGGCTCAGCGAAGACCCGCCAGATCCATTCGAGATCGGGTGGGTCTTTTGCACCATGCTCCTTTCATCTCCCCAATCGACGCGAAGGAATGCAATGGGAGCGTTACGAGAGGCATCGCGCAAAATTCAACGGGGAAATGCTTGCGGTCTACAGCATCTTGTAGTAGATTGATCCTGCCATGCCTCTGCCGAAGCTAACCAGGTTAGAGCTCCAAATCATGGGGACACTCTGGAGCAACGGGCCGTGCTCCATTCGCGAGTTGCTGGAGGCATTCCCCAAGGACGAGCGGCTGGCCTACACAACCGTTCAGACGGTGGTCTACAGGCTGGAAGCAAAGAGGGCAATCCGGCGCACGAGCAAGTTCGGCAACGCGCATGTCTTTGAGGCGGTCGTTTCACGGGATTCCGCGCAGCATCGAATGATCGACGATCTGGTCGCGCTGTTCGGCGGCAGGCGATTGCCGATCGTTACGCACCTGATCGAATCGGGAAAACTAACTCCGGAGGAACTGCGCGAGGCCCGCGCCGCGCTGCGAAAGGCGACGAAACGGGAGAAGCCGGAATGATTCCGGATACCCTCCTACCCATCGCAAACCACTTGTGGCAATCCACGCTGTTTGCTGGGATCGCAGGTCTCCTGACTCTGCTCTTGAGAAAAAACCGGGCGCATGCGAGGTATTGTCTGTGGCTGGCGGCCTCGGCGAAGTTCCTGGCCCCTTTTTCGTTACTGATGCTTGTGGGTGGGCTGGTTGGACGGCATTCGGTGGTCCTGCCTGCACCGGCGCGCGTACCAGTTCTGGTTGAGCAAGTGAATGAGCCTTTTGTGGCCAAGGTTCCGTCAGGAGCGGTAGCGATGCCGCACGCGTCGAAATTAGCTCTTGTTGTTCCGGCGCTGGTTGCGTTGTGGGCGATTGGCTGCGGCGCTTTGGTGTTCTCGTGGTGGATGCAATGGCGCCGAATGCAGGTTGCCCTCCGCGCGGCGTCGCCGGTGCCTTTAGGGATCGGCATTGCTGCCCTGTCGTCGGCATCGATCCTCGAGCCTGGCGTATTCGGCGTATTCCGTCCGGTGTTGTTGTTACCGGACGGGATTGGGGATCGCCTCGCGCCCGCGGAACTTCAGGCAATTCTCGCTCACGAGTTGTGTCACGTTCGCCGCCGCGACAATCTGGCAACGTTGATGCACATGGTTGTTGAGGCTGTCTTCTGGTTTCATCCGTTGGTCTGGTGGCTGGGGGCTCGCTTGATGGACGAGCGCGAGCGGGCCTGCGACGAAGAGGTGCTGCGGATGGGGAGTGAAGCGG
This sequence comes from uncultured Acidobacteriaceae bacterium, assembly GCA_963785315.1. Taxonomy (GTDB): domain Bacteria; phylum Acidobacteriota; class Terriglobia; order Terriglobales; family Acidobacteriaceae; genus PALSA-350. The sequence goes on from CAWAUX010000010.1 coordinate 715,082, forward strand.
AAGCCTACGCGGAGGGAATCCTCAAGGTTTGCGAACTGTACTTGCAATCGCCGCTCAAATGCATAGCGGGCGTGACCGGGGCGAATCTCAAGAAAAGAATCGAGGCGATCATGGCAAACCGGCCTATGCGAAACCTGAGTTTGCCAAAGAAGGTGGGACTGGTGCTCGCGGCAGTCCTGGCGATCGCGACTCCGGTGATACTTGGCATCACCAACGCGCCTGGACTGCGGGCACAGGCCCAGTCAATCCCGAAACAGGAGATAACTGGCACCTGGCAGGGCAAATTGATGGCACCGCAGGCGCCTAATGGAGAGATACGAATTGTCTTCAAGTTATGGAAGGCCGGCGAGGGCGCTCTTAAGGCGACGTTTTACATGATTGACCGGCCGGTCCCGGGTTTGCCTGCCAGCGCGGTCGCGATGCAAGGCTCGAACGTTACTATAACGATTCCGGGAATCGGGGGCACCTACGAAGGCAAACTGGATGCAGACGCGACTACCCTGACGGGGAAGTGGACCGCGACCGATGGAACGGCGATGCCTCTGACCCTGGCGCATGTGAACGACGACGCTGCGTGGGAAATCCCGAAGCCACCGCCTGCACCGAGAATGATGGCTGCGGACGCCGATCCGGTATTCGAGGTAGCCACCATCAAACTCAGTGATCCGAACCGGCCGGGGCGGAGGCTATTCTCTATACGGGGTAGCGAGTTGACCGCTGTCTACGCGACAGTAAGCGACCTGATCGTCTTCGCCTATGGCGTTCATGCAGCACAGATCAGCGGCGCGCCTGCCTGGGTTGAGTCGGACAAGTTCGATATCACCGGGAAGCCCGAGGGCCAGGGACAGCCCAACCCAAATCAATTTAGGACTATGCTTCAGAAACTCCTGGCGGATCGGTTTCAGCTCGCGCTCCATCGTGATAAGAAGCAGTTCACGGTGTACGCGCTAAGAAATAACGGACCCAAACTAACCTTGAGTGAGGCCGCCAGTCCTCTCCCTAACCTCATTTTCAGGGCAGGCAATTGGCCCGTGGGGAACGCCACCATGGAGGAATTCGCAAGCGTCCTGCAAGCCCACCTGGATCGTCCGGTGGTGGATCAAACCGGGCTGAAGGGACGGTTCGATTTCCAATTGCAATGGACGCCTGATGAGACCCCCTCACCTGGCCGGCCAGGCGAACCAGCGAAGCCTCCCGAGGGAGCCGACTCGTTGCCGGATCTTTTCACAGCGATTCAGCAGCAGTTGGGACTGAAGCTGGAGTCAACCAAGGCGCAAGTCGACGTTTTGGTGATTGATAAAGTCGAAAAGCCTTCGGAGAATTAAGGATCCGGTTTGAATCCTGTGTCCTGTATTAGAAATACGTTGACAAGGCTAGATTAACCGCGAACCCGGAATAATCGTGGAAACGTACTGAATCCCGGTTACTTTCCATTTGGCGGCAATCCGCCCGGAACGCAAAAAACTCCCTACTTCACGGCTCCATGAGTGCATCGCCCTGTTAGCAACAGCCTGGGAAGATCGCGGCCTTAATTAGTTGCAACCCGGCGGACGCCTATTCGCTTCGCAATGCCTGCATCGGAAGGACAGATATAGCCCGCCGTGCTGGAGAAGCAGCAGCAATGGCGGCAATGAGACAGAGCAGCACCCCTCCCAGAACGATTGCCAGTAAGTTGATCTGTTTGATCTCGAGCATCGATGCGATCCATATCTGCGCGGCATAGGCCAGAACAATTCCTAAGGCCATTCCGCTAAGCACAAGGCGCAAGACCGAGGAGTACAGCAGGCGGAGGATGCGGGAGCGGCTCGCTCCCAGTGCGATGCGGATTCCAAGTTCACGCTCGCGGCGGCTGACGGAGTAAGCCATGACACCGTAGACGCCTAGGCTGGCGAGCAGGAGGGCCAGCACGCCAAGGATCGATGTGATGGTAGTGGAGGTGCGCTGGCCGGCAAGCGAATCCTGGGAGAGAACTTCGAGCGAAGTAAAGCCCGCGGTTGGGTAGGTCCGGGCTTCAGAGCCTGCGTGAGAACCGCTGGTTCAGAATCGAGTCGCATAGGGACGGCTGAAAGTCATTCTTGTCCAAATTAGCTTTTAGGCCGGGAATTGATCGAAAGTATGAGTTGGGACTTTGGTAGAGTGTGGGGACCCTCGTTGTGCTGACTCTGTCCATCTAAGTCCCCCCTGGGGAGGTAGATGGACAACAGCAACCAACCCATTCAGCAAGTTGCGCCCTCCGAAAGACCCTTTGCCCGTTAATTTGGACAACTCTGGCTGAAAGTAGCCCGGGACCGTGTCCTGGGGAATCTTCAGCCAGTCTTGTCCAAATTAGTTTTTTGCGGTGGTTCTACCCATCCATCAGCAACACTGTTGCATGGATGCGTAGATCGGAAATCCTTCGGCAACCTGATGTCGTACGCTCCCGCTCGTCTTAATGTTTTCAACAAAATACACGCCATAAAACCGTATCTTCCCGCTAATTTGGACAGCGCTGATCTTCAGCCGTCCCTGCGGGAGTCAAGTTGGAGGGGTAGTTCTCACGCAGACTCTCCAGACCCTGGCATCGAGCCTACTTGCCCAGAAAAAAAATCTTCGCGCCGCATTGCCCCTTTTCTCCAGTAATTCCGCACTCCTAAGTGAAAGCGGTGATACAACGCCGCCTGAACTCACAAAAGGAGCACCTGCCATGATTCACGGAAGCCTCCGTCTCGCAATCCCCTTCTACCGGGTCATTCCCCGCCTTCTTGATGACGAAACCGATCCCACCCACGGTCGTTCCTATGCAGATAAGGCCCCGGGCAGGCTCTATGCTTCACCGGCATCTTCGGGAGCAGCCTCCTGAGCTCGATGGGAACGCAGGGCTCGATGAAGCCAGATGCGCGCAAGCTGCCAGTCGCGCTTGACCGAGCGCGGCGCGATGTTGAGAACTGCGGCGATCTGTTCCACGGAAAGTCCGCCGAAGTAGCGCAGCTCAACCACCCGTGCCTTTCGCTCGTCTTCGCGAGCAAGTCGGGAAAGTGCTTGATCAATGGAGAGGATTTCGTCGATGCGATTGGGATCGATGTCCGGCGCGGCGACGAGGTTATCCTCCATCTCTACGCGATGCAGCCCGCCTGCCCGGCGCTCGGCCATACGGGTGCGAGCGTGATCGACCAGGACCTGGCGCATGACCCGAGCGGCGAAGCCGATGAACTGACCGCGGCTCGTCCAGTCGATCTCATCGCCGATGAGGCGCATGTAGGCCTCATGGATGAGGGCGGTGGGCTGGAGCGTGTGGTTGGGGCGCTCGTGGCGCATGTACGCAGAGGCCAGGCGGTGCAACTCGGCGTAGACTCGAGGCAACAATTCTTCCGCAGCGTGTGCGTCGCCGGAGTGCATGGCCTTGAGCAGTTGCGTGATTTGACCGGAGGCGGGATCGGCTGCCTGCGCCATGGTTCCTCTTCTTGCCTGCATAGTACTTCGTTGTCGGGACCCCATTACAAAAATTCTGATGGCGGAGGTGTGGAGCAATGGGCCAGCCGGAGATGTTAGTGGACCACCTATTCAGTCAAGCCGTGGACATGCTGCCGGATGATCGGGCGCTGTACCTGGCGGCCGTGTGCAAGGACGACCCTGCGCTGCGGCGCCTGGTGGAGAGCCTGTTATTTGAAAACGACCGCCTGAGCGGTTTTCTTTCCGCGCCTCTGTTTGCAGCGGACGGAACGGCGGACGCAACGACAGTTCCGCCGCAAAGTTTTCTTGCTCCAGGCAGCCGGCTGGGCCGCTACACGATTAAGGAAACTCTGGGGTTGGGCGGCATGGGGGTGGTGTACCGCGCCCGCGACGAAAAACTCGAGCGCGAGGTAGCCATCAAAATGCTGGCCTCCGGCGTGCTGCGCAATGACGCGGCCCGAAGGCACTTCCATCTGGAGGCGCTGGCGCTCGCCAAACTGAACCATCCCAATATCGCCGCGGTGTATGACGTGGGCGAGCAGGATGGGCAGGACTACATCGTGATGGAACTGGTGCAGGGAGAGCCCTTGTCTGCGCTGCTGCGGTCTAAAGGCGGCAAAGAGGATGCCTCCGGGCACGGTTCCGGACCGTTGGATGTGCCCACGGCTTCGCAGATTGTGCTGGAAGTGCTGGATGCACTCAAGGAGGCGCATGCACGGGGCGTGGTACATCGCGACCTCAAGCCGGGCAACATTATGATGACGCCGAAGGGGCATGCCAAGGTGCTGGACTTCGGCCTGGCCAAGCTGCTCGACGGCGATACCATCGTGACCCAGACGCTGGGGATTGCGGGCACGCCGTTGTATATGTCTCCGGAGCAGGTGCTGGGCGAGCCGGTGGATACGCGAACCGATCTGTGGAGCCTGGGAGTGATCTATTACGAGGCGCTCACCGGGCAGCCGCCGTTTCGCGGAGCGAGCACCATCTCCCTGCTGCGGGCGGTCACACAGGCTCCGCTCACGCATGCGAAGAAGGTACAGCCATCGCTGCCGCCGCTGGCGGACGCGATTGTGACCAGGGCTCTGGAGAAAGATCCCAAGAAGCGCTATGCCTCCGCTGAGGAGATGGAACGGGACGTGGCTCTGCTGGCAAAGCCGCCCCAGGTTGAGGCGCAGCCATGGTGGCGGCAGCCGCGCTGGCTGCTGACATGCTTTGCTGTGATTCTGGCTGCTGTGAGCGCAGGCGGATGGGCTTTGTGGCGTCATGTGGCGGACCAGCGGTGGGCCAGCGAAGTTGCCCCGGCGAAGATTGAGAACGAAATGACGGCATGGCATCCGCTGGAAGCAATGGCGCTCCTTGAGCGCGCGCAAAAGGCACTTCCAAATGACGCTCACCTGAAGCAACTCGAAGAGAGATACACCCTGCCTACGTCGATCACTTCGGAGCCTGCCGGGGCAACGGTCGAAATTCAGGACTACATCCAGCCTCACGGCCCATGGAAGACGCTAGGGATGACTCCGCTCGTGAATGTTCGCATTCCAAAGGAGCTATTTCCCGTTCGCTGGAAGATCGCGAAGCAGGGTGTGGGTGAAATGGTGGTGGCGCCGCTGGCCCACGAGAAAATGGACTTTCAGCTCGCGAAGCACCTCGCCGCACCGGCGGGCATGGTGTACGTCCCATCGCAGAACTTTCGCGACTGGGTAGCATTTCTTGGTCCGATTGGCCCATGGGAATTGCCCGCACACTATATAGACCGCTACGAAGTAACCAACCGCGACTATCAGCAGTTTGTGGATGGGGGTGGATACAGCAAGCCGCAGTACTGGCCGGCACGGATGGAAAAGGACGGGCAGCAGGTTGCGTGGAGCGAAGCCGTCGTAGGCTTCACCGACACCACGGGGCGGCCTGGACCGTCCACGTGGACCGGCGGCCATTATCCGGAGGGACAGGCCAATTACCCGGTCTCCGGCGTCAGCTGGTATGAGGCCATGGCGTATGCGGCCTGGGCTGGCAAAAGCCTGCCCGTGCTTGGCCAGTTTTACGAGGCTGCGCCCGTCGATGCCGGATTCATAGCGGTCTCGCAGAGCAACCTGAGCGGAACCGCACCGGCGCCGGTGGGCAAATACCAGGGGGTGGGCCCATATGGCACCTACGATATGACAGGCAATGTGCGCGAGTGGGTGGTGAATGCGACGGATGGCAACCTGCGCTTTGCGCTGGGCGGATCGTGGCATTCACCAACGTATTTCTACTCCATGCCGGAGGCATTTGCGGCAACCGACCGCCGGGCCGGCAATGGCTTCCGGTGCGTAAAAAACCTATCGCCGCTGCCGGAAAACGCAATCCAGCCGGTCTACCGCGTCGTGCGCGATTTTACCAAGGTCAAGCCGGCGAACGATGATGTCTTTCGCGGCTACAAGGTGATGTACGACTACGACAAGACGCCACTGAACGCCAAAGATTTTGGCGTAGTCAAGGAAACGCCGGACTGGCGCGAGGAAAAAGTCGTGATCGATGCGGCCTACAACGGCGGCCGGTTTGCCGTCTATCTGTTTTTGCCCAAGCGGGCAAAGCCCCCGTATCAAACGGTGCTCTTTCTTCCCAGCGCGCGCGTGTACAACATGCCCCCGGACTCATCCAACCTCGGCGATACGGAGTTCTTTGACTACATTGTGCAGAGCGGGCGTGCTGTAGCGTATCCGGTGTGGCTGGGCACTTATGAGCGTCCAGTGAAGTACTCGATGAAGAACACGGCGCTGGTCACCGCATGGTACAAGGACGCAGCCCGGACGCTGGATTATCTCGAAACGCGGAAGGACATCGATTCCAGCCGCTTCGCCTACCTGGGCGTAAGCATGGGCGCGGCCGACGGAGTGATCGTCTCTACGCTGCTGCAGGACAGGCTGAAAACCGCAGTGTGGCTGGATGGCGGATATTTTCTCTGGCCGCCGGAGGTGGGTGACGACCAGGCAGACTTTGTTCCGCGGATGAAGAAGCCGGCGCTGATGGTGAATGGGCGATATGACTATGTCTTCCCGCTGAACGAGTCGCAGACACCGATGTTTAACATGCTGGGCACGCCCGCGGCAGACAAGAGCCACGTCGTGCTGGATACTCCGCATGAAGTGACGGAGCAGCGGCCGATGCTGGTGCGAACCGTGCTCGCATGGCTGGATAAGTACCTCGGAAAAGTATAGGAATCGTTCACAGACATTCCGGCGCATGTGTGCGCCCTCGCGGAATCTTCAGGATCAGTACCGGGAAACGCCCACCAGAAGGGTTCCTGACTAGCTGTGTTATTCATGTTGGGTGGCTCGAGGACCAGGCGGAAACGATGCAAGTTCGCTACGAGAAGAAATGGCAGAAAGAAACGGCCGCGCTGCGCAAAATCGCGCTCGATTGCTATCTGACCGAAGAAATCAAGTGGGGCAAACCGTGCTTCACCTTCCTGAAGAAGAACGTCGCGATTGTCATCCCACTCAAGGAGTCGTGCGCGCTCTCGTTCTTCAAAGGCGCGCTACTCAAGGACCCGAAGCACATCCTCGAAAAGATCGGAGAGCATACGCAGGCCGGGCGATGGGTTAAGTTCACCTCGCTCAGAGGGATCAGGGCCCTGCAGTCGACCCTGAGGGACTATCTCTACGACGCCATCGCATTGGAGGAGTCCGGAAAGAAGGTCGTGCTCAAGCAAGCTTCAGAGTACGCAATTCCTGAGGAGTTGCAGACCCGGCTGGATGACAACGCCGTTCTTAGGGCGGCATTCGAAGCGCTCACGCCGGGTCGGAGGAAGTCATACATCTTCCACATCTCAAGCGCGAAGCAGGCAAAAACCAAGGAAGCGCGTGCTGACAAGTGCGTGCCGATGATCCTGAGCGGGCGAGGGTTCAACGAGCTGTCGGACTGAGGCCCATTCGAGCGGAAGGAGGCTCGGCCTCAGTCACATGATTGCGCGTTCTGCCGTATCACTCCTATCCGCCAGCGGCTCTCGTCTCGATTTTTTGATGACTCTTCGATCTAAGCTACGGTCAACCAGAGTGATTCCAGCCCGTTGAATGATGGCGCGATCTTGCGTACAGGATCTGGCCCTGGCGTGAGCGAGATATTGGGGAAACGTTGCAGCAGCATCGAAAAGGCTATCTGCGCCTCCGCGCGAGCAAGCGGAGCCCCGAGACAGAAGTGCGCACCGCCGCCAAACGAATAGTGCCGCTTGTTCTCACGTTCTATATTGAACGCATGAGGATCCTGATGCAGCGCCGGATCATGATTGGCCGCGTTCAGCAAAGCATAAATTGCCTGGCCTGCGTGCAGAGGGCAACCTTCGATGCGGGTCGAATCGCTGGCCACACGGCCCACCTGGCTTACAGGAGAGTCGTAGCGCAGCATCTCTTCGACCGCTCCGGGAATCAGCGCTGGATTGGCGCGAAGCTTCTGCATCTGCTCCGGATGCTTCAGCAGGGCCAACATCCCATTGCCAATCAGATCAGTGGTGGTAACGTTGCCCGCGAAGAGCAGCAGCTCGCAGGTGCTGAGGATCTCCCACTCTGAGAGCTTATGTTCTCCCTCATATGCGGTGATCAACTGACTCACCAGATCCGTGCCACGATGCTCCCTACGCTCGTCAAATATCTCTTTCAGGTAGTCTTGGAAGTTTTCCGATCCCCATTTGAGCCTCTCCAATTGCTCAGGGGTGGGCTTGGGATTAAAAACCTGGCTCAGGGCCTTGGACCAGCGTTGAAAGTCTTCGCGTTTGCCCCTATCGACACCAAGTACCTCTGCGATGACGGCCGTGGGAAAGGGCTCAGCGAAATCTTCCATCAAATCAAAAGAGGAACGACCCCGAAGAGAATCGAGCAAATCGGAGGTGATTTGCTCAATCCTGGGTCGATGAGCATCGATCGAGGCTTGGTTGAAGGCTTTGGAGACAAGATCGCGGACCCGTTTGTGATCGGGATCATCCATGCGCAGAAGATTCGGTCTGTAGCTATCGTCGACGCGGTGGACCCTCCGCAGCCGCGAATCAGGCTCGGATTTACGCGGGTCGCAGTAAATGTCTCGATCGTTGATGACCTTTACGACATCCGCTGCCCGGGTGAGGACAACGACCTTTGAAGCTTCATCCTGCAGAATCGGATGGGTGGAACGAATTTCATCCAGGACTCGCTGCGGGTCGTTCCTGAACTCTGGATTCAACGCACTCACGGTGTCAACGCTCGGCTTCTGTCGATTCAAGTTTTTTCCTCGCATTGAGTTAAACCGGCAGAAGCGAATTTATTCCCTCCGCGCCGCATTGCGGCGGTTCTGTGTTCGTAGTCAGGCCTTACCCGGCTGCTTCGCTATAAGAACGCTCAACGGCAATTTTTATTCCCGAATTAGCGTCGTCTCCGAAAATACAATCACACCCTGTACCGTCTTCATAGACGACCGCCCCGACTGCCGCGCCCCAAGTCTGACAGGAAATCCGGAGGAAGCCGATCTGCGGTGCGCCCCGGACTGGACGGGTGCCCATGTTCGCACCAGCGTACATGGGTTGAAAACGACCGGGCGCAGCCCCTTCAACGCTCTTTGCCATGTGGGCGAAAGGGGCGCTTGCTAACAAAATTTGCAATTGACTTTGGCCGAAAATCCACTACCATTCGGTTGTGGATAAATTGGGTACAACCTTTGCGGCTCTGTCTGATCCAACCCGGCGGGCGATGATCGAGCGGCTCTCCCACGGGCCTGCCTCTGTGCATCGATTGACGGAACCGTTTGCTCTGTCGCAGCAGATGATTTCGAAACATATTGCCTACCTGGTGCGGGCACGTATTGTGATCAAGACAAAGCGTGGACGGGAGAGCGTATGCACGCTCAGGCCTGATGCGATTAAGACAGTCAGCGACTGGGCGATCAGCTATCGCCGATTCTGGGAAGAGAGTTTCGACAAACTGGAGGTAGTTGTAAATCAAATGAAACAAGAGGAGGTCAGAGGTGACAGAAAACACGGTTAGCGAAATTGAGCGGATGGTCGTTACTAGAGTTTTTGATGCCCCACGCGAGTTGGTTTGGAAGGCGTGGACCGACCCCAAGTACGTGATGCAGTGGTGGGGACCGAAGGGCTTTACTGCGCCCGTTTGCCAAATGGATTTTCGCGTTGGGGGAAAATCTCTCTTCTGCATGAAGACGCCGGATGGGCAGGAGTTCTGGAATGCGATTGAATACCACGAGATTGTTCTGCACGAGAAGATCGTTTCTTCCATGTACTTTTCGGACGCGGAGGGAAACAAGGTTGAGCCTGAGCAATTAGGAATAGAACATGAGGCAATCGACGGTGCGCGCGATGTGACCATCTTTGAGGATCTCGGGAACGGCCGGACGAAACTCACCCACATTGGAAATGAGCCCATGGAGAGCGCGAAAAATAGCGGTCAACTGGAGGGATGGAACCAGATACTTGATAAAGTTGCTGTGGTTATTGCACAGCTAGTGCAGGCGAAATAGGAAGTTGACGTGATTCGGCCAGGCGGCGAGGAGTCGGTTCTAACCAAGCCTTCGCCGCCAGCCTCAGCGTCGAAATAGAAGTAGCCCTATCACCCCGGGAATAGCGGCTACTATCAGGGCCTCTGCCACACCACCCACTGGTGTCCAGTAGTCCCCCCCTGTTCTTGAATGAATCGCCTGATAGACATCCTCCCCAGTTGCTCCAGCAAGGTTAAGTTCGTCGCCATGCAACCCTGATCGGACTATCATGGTCCATACAATTCTCATGACCCACGATAATCCGCAGTTGCAGAAAACCGTACTCGTGGTGGGATGTTTGGACTCGCCGGTGCCCAGCGCGGTGTCGACGGTTCTGTCCTCGTGGAGGCTGGAGTACGCGCGGGATAACCAGGAAGCGCTCGCGTTGGTCGAGAAGTCCACTTTCGACCTTGTCATCACAGACCAGGGCAGCCCAGGCCGGGAAGATGCTGAAATGCTTCAAAAGGTGCGGCTGGTAACGCCACAGACTCGTTTGATCATTGTTACGGACAGAAGTACCCCCGCCGACGTAATTGCCGCGATCCGCGTGGGAGCTTTCAGTTATTTTACAAAACCGCTTTCGACCCAGGCTCTGGACGAGGTGTTGCAACTGGCGATGGACAGCCCTGCCTGGGAAAAGGCAATTGAACTGCTCTCCGGGACGGATGCGTGGATACGTCTTTCGGTGCGCTGTGACGTTTCTACGGCCCATCGCCTGCAACAGTTCGTTCACGAGTTTCTAAATCTGCCCGAAGCCGACCAGGATAGGGTCGCGATGGCGAGCAGAGAAATGCTCCTGAACGCGATGGAGCATGGCGGCAAGTTTGATCCCGAACGGCGTATCGAGATTGCCTACCTCCGCGCGCGCCGCGTAGTGCTCATTCGCATCAAAGATCCGGGCGAAGGATTCTCTCTAAAGGAAAATCTCGATACCGCTGCGAACAATCCGCAAGATGATCCTTTGCGCCATCTCAAGCACCGCGAGGCGCAGGGGATTCGTCCCGGCGGATATGGGATTTTACTGGCCAGGAATCTGGTGGATGAGTTGTTTTACGGAGAAAAAGGAAATGACGTGCTGCTCATCAAATACATCGATGATGGGCGTTGAGCGTCCCCTTCTGCCCCGCCTTGGGACGCTTTCCAATGTCAGTGAGTGCATTGGCGATTTGGCATCAACGGATCGCCCTCCCGGCGAGACCGTCGCCTTCAAAACCACGTTTGACGTATTCACCAGGGTTGGCCCCGACAACCCGCTTGAACGCCTTACTGAACGCAGCGCCGGATTCATAACCGACCAACCGGCCGACATCTACGAGCTTCTTGTCGCGCTGTTCGAGTAACTGCATCGCCTTCTGCATCCGCCACTCGGTCACGTATTCCAGCGGTGTTTGTCCGAGCAGCTCTTTAAAGCGCGCTGCGAATGCGGAGCGAGACATGCCCGCCGCTTCGGCCAGGGATTCGACAGTCCAGGGTGTATTCACTCTGTCGTGAATGGCACTCAAAGCAGTCCCCATCTGAGGATCGAAAACAGCACGAAGCCATCCCTTGTTGCGTTTGTTGCGCTCCGGTCCCGACGAGATATGCGCCCGGAGTATCTGGATAAACAGAACCTCCGCCAGCCGGGTCGCGACGACTCCAGATCCCGGCGCCTGTTCTGCCATTTCTGACGCCAGCGCCTGCATTGTGTTTTGAAGAGCAAGCGTGCGTGCCTGATCGGCCTTAATCAGAATGAAGCTCGGCAATAACTGAGTGATCGGCTTCAGGCTGGCGCGATCGAAACTGAAAGACCCACAGACGATCGTCGTCGGAGCGCCACCGCCTCCATAATGAGCGACATTGTTGTTGGCCTTGGCCCCGATCTCGCGGAAGGTTGACCTCGGACGTGTTCGCGGGCTGTCGCGCAAAACAATCGATGTCCCCTTAGCCAACAAAAAGCAATCACCACCGGCGAGGGGAATCGGCTCCGCAATCCCTTCCACACTCAGCCAGCAGTTACCGCGCGACAGCATGGCGAAGTGCGCCAAATCTGTGGGTGAATTTTTTGCCGCAAGGCGTGACTTTTTCTTCGGTCTGTTTCTCCTGTATCAAGCCCCACGGGGCCGTAGCTTCCAGCCTGTGCTGGCCGAAATGCGGTGACGTGCATCGTTCTGAAGATGTCTGTGATCGGGTCCAACTTAGCCTCCACTTTTGGACGAATAGACAAAAGATCAGGACTCCTGGGCAGTTCTCGTCCACCACTAAAGCAATCTACTCAACTGTACTGAATGTTACACACATTCCGAAGGGAGTAATGATGGGAAAGCTTGAAGGTAAGGTTGCAGTCATCACGGGTGGATCGAGCGGCATGGCGCTAGCAAGCGCCAAGCTCTTTGTCGAAGAGGGCGCCTACGTTTTCATCACGGGTAGGAAGCAGGAGCAGCTCGATGAGGCCGTCAAGCTGATTGGCCGGAACGTGACCGGCGTGCGCGGTGACGCGGCAAATCTCGACGACCTCGACCGTCTGTTCGATACGGTCAAGCGAGAAAAGGGCAAGATCGACGTCCTGTTCGCGAGCGCCGGCAAGGGCGAGGCCCTACCACTGGGCGAGATTACCGAGCAGCACTTCGATGCGGCCTTCGGCCTGAATACGCGCGGAACGCTGTTTACGGTTCAAAAGGCGTTGCCGCTGTTCAACGATGGCGGATCGATCATCATGACCGGATCAAATGCTTCGGCAAAGGGTTTTCCTGGTTGGGGCGTGTATGCGGCGAGCAAGTTGGCGTTGCGCTCATTTGCACGCACGTGGCTCAACGAACTGAAGGGCAGGAAGATCCGGGTGAACCTGCTGGTCCCGGGGGCGATCGCCACACCGATGCAGGAAGAAGTTCTCACCAAGGAGGCGAAGAAGATGTTCGAATCCCTGATCCCGCGGGGAACGATGGGTCAATCAGAGGAAGTCGCGACGGTCGCGCTGTTTCTTGCTTCAGACGACTCGAGCTTCGTGAACGGGGTGGAGTTGTTCGTCGACGGCGGCATGACGGCCATCTAGGGTCGATGCAATCAAAGGGAACCACGATGAGGAGATAGCGGCGGCCGCGCTGTTTCTTGCTTCAGACGAGTCGAGCTACGTGAATGGGGTGGATTTGGCTGTCGACCGCGGCTTCTCAGCAATCTGAAATCGGCCGTGGAATCAATATCAACATCAACATGGATCGGAGAAACATCATGAGCTATGCAATTGTAGGATTCGGAAAGATAGGTCAGGCCCTCGCCCACGCCTTCGCCCGTAAAAACATCAACCTCACCGTCGCGAGCCGCCGGTCCCCCGAGGAATTGGCGCCGCAGGCTCGAGCGATTGGACCCACGGTCGTCGCCAAGTCGCTGCGGGATGCACTCGTGGCCGACACAATCATCTTGGCAGTCCCGTTCGGGGAACATCGCGAGATTGCGAAGGCCCTGCCGGGCTGGAAAGGCAAGACGGTCATCGACGCCATGAACGCGTTCGCAGTTCCACCTGAGGAACTGGACGGTCTCCCGTCCTCCGCCTTCGTTGCGAAGTCGTTCACCGGCGCCAAGTTCGTGAAAGGCTTCAATCACCTGGTTGCGGCCACCCTGGCTACCGACCCGATCGTCGAGGGCGGCCACCGGGTCGTCTTTCTCTCGAGCGACGACGAGGACGCGATCCCTCCCGTGGCCGATTTGGCCAAACAACTTGGGTTCGCCCCTGTCAAGCTGGGAAAGCTCAACGACGGTGGCGCGCTGGTGCACGCACGCGGCCGCACTTGGGGTCAGCTCATCTTCCAGGATTTGTTCAAGAAGGAGCAGTGATAGCTCTACGACCGTGTGATTTGGCCGGGATGGATGGTTCCGAAGTGTCCGATTCGATCGGACACACTTGATGTAAGGAGAAAGGAGAGATTTCGATGAGCATCGAAGAGAATGTTCAGATTGTGAAGGATTTCTTTGCGGCCATGGGCGGCGGCGATAAGCAAGGCCTGCTGGCGCTGGTTGCCGAGGATATTGAGTGGATCATTCCGGGCGAGGAGTGGTCGCTGGCCGGCACGCACCGCGGGCACGCGGGATTGGCGAATGTGCTTCAGAAGGCCTCCAAAGAGGTGGAAATGACATACCCAGGGCCCCCCGAATTCGTGGCGCAGGGAGATCGGGTTCTGGTCGTCGGCGTCGCTACGGGGAAAATCAAAGCCACGAATAAGACGTTTGAGGACCACTGGGTCTTCGACATTACGGTTCGCAATGGCAAACTGACGAACATCCGGGAGTATATCGACACGCAAGCACTGGCGCGGGCCTCCCGGATGGACGCGAGCCCCAGGCTTTAACTCATCTGAAATTGGCTGATCTCGGTGAGTGCATGTTCGCAATGCACTCACTGAGACACGATCACTACCGAGACGCCGGCCAGTGTTCAGCGATGCGCTCACCGCTAAGCTGCGACCGATGTCGATTGGCGATATCAGGGCAATGCGCTTTGCTTCCGATTGCGCTTTGACTGCCACGTTACAAGTGAATTGTTTCCGATGACCAGTCAGACGCGCCGCGGCAGGAGCACCAAGTTGGCCGCTTCCTCAGCATTTTTGAGGAGCGTCTTGCGCGGCGTGCCTATCTGCGCACGCATGGTCAGCCCACGCGCTAGATCCGTAACCTGGATCGCGCGCGCGGCTACGGGAAAGTCAGATGGGATTTCTCCCGCGCTGATCCCGTCCCGGAAACGGCGCTCCAGCAGCGCCGCGCCGCCCGTGGCTGCGTTCTGCAGGAAGCGCTGAACCTCAGCGTCGTTCACAAGCGGCGCGACGCACATCAGAAGGCAGCCCCGGGCGGACCCTTTCTCGGTTGCACTTTCGACGGCGTACCTCAGAAATCCCGCGATCGACTGGCGAAGATCCGGGGGCGAGAGGAGTGCCTTCGCGGCTGATGCTCCCTTCCGTTCTGCGTACGCGCTAAGGACGCGTAAGAATATCGCCCGCTTGTCCCCAAAGACGGCATACAGGCTCGGCCTTCCCACACCCATCCCGGCGACGAGATCGTCAATCGTCACTCCGTCGTAGCCCTTCGACCAGAACACCTGAGTCGCCTTTTCCAGCGCCCTCGTCTCGTCGAAGCTGCGCGGTCGACCCCGCGGCCTGGCAGTTTTTTGAATCATTTAGTTCAAAACTCCTTGACACCTTCCATCCTACCAATATACAACCAAATAGTTCGATATTAGCAAGCTGGGTCTGGCCTCGCGCCCTTCCGGTTCTACCTTCCCCTTTCACTAAGGAGCCGCTCATGAGACGTTCCATCGCACTTGTCACCGGCGCCACCTCCGGGGTCGGTCATGCTGCAGCCCGGTTGCTCGCCATCGAGGGCTACCGCCAGGTCATCGTCACCGGGCGCAGCCTGGCCCGGATTAAAGAAACGGCCGCTCAACTCGCGGCTGAGACCAGGACTCGGGTCTTCACGCCGCTGGAACTTGATCTGGACGCGCCGGCCAGCGTTCAATCCGCTGTCGCCGAGCTGGTCAAGCCAGGTCAGCCTATCGATGTCTTACTGCTCAATGCTGGGATGGTCGGAGGTAAGAAGTGCGTCCTCACTGCGGAGGGTATCGAGGAGGATCACGCCCCGCTCATCGGCCATCATCAACTGGTTGTCGGGTTGCTCCGCGCCAACCTGCTGAGCCCCACCGCGCGAATCGTTATCGCTGGCTCGGAAGCTGCTCGTGGGGACGTACCCCTGTTCAGCTACACCGACGTGGCGGCATTTGCGGCCAAATATTACCGGGGTGACCGAACTGCTGCTATGGAAGCCCTGATGCGCAGCGGGCCGAACCTGAAGTACGCGCCGCACCGGGCGTATACCGACGCGAAGCTCATCGTTGCCTGGTGGACCACTGCACTGGCACGGCGGCTACCCGCCGGCATGGCCGTGTACACCGTCTCGCCTGGTGCCGCACCCGACACCAGGGCGGTACGGAATGCTGGTCCGGCCTTGAAGTGGGTGTTTATTCCACTGACCAAGCTCATCCCCGGCATGTCTCACACTCCTGAGACCGCGGCCCGTAGGTATCTCCAGGCATCGGAGTTCGGAACCGACGTCTCGGGCCAGTTCTTCGCCTCGCCACCCAAGAAGTTCACCGGCCCAATTGAGGCGATGCGCCACCCACAATTTCAGGACCGAGTAAACCAGGAAGCCGCTTGGCAGGCCGTCGTCAACGTCTCCGGCGCCGACATGATGTAACCGTGCGAATCATAGTCAACTGCGTATTGATTTGCGTCGCACTTGCGGCTCTAGCCTTTCTTGGACTGCACATCATCCCGCAGCACGTCCATGATGGATTCGATTCGAACCATCTCAATTACTTCCGCGACGGAGCGCGACGAACTGATGGAGTCCTGGTGGTTCTACGCCAGAAGCGGACGCTCGTATGTCTATTCCTTTAGTCTCAACTTACCTACTGGTTTCCCTCAAACATCGGAGCGGATCGTGCTTGCCCAGTGGCGACAGCTTTGCGAAGCCAAACACTGCGAGCCAGACCGCCCCATCCTTGCGATTCGTTACGAAGTTGGCCGGATTCAGATAACGAAGCAGGAGGGAGAAAAGAAGGTACTGCTTTACCAGGGAACGGAGGATGTGCGCGGAAAGTGGTTGGATTTTCGATTCGTAGTTCACTTCTCTTCGGACAAAAGTGGTCGGGTCGAGGCGTCCCTAAATCGGCGATCCGTGGTGAGCTACCAAGGTCCTACTTTGTTCACACCGGGCGCCGGATATCCGTCGAATGCACTTATCTACTTCAAGACGGGACTATACCGAGACGCCCTACACCGGCCACCATGGACGATGTGCGTGGATGAGTACCGCAAAGACGAGTGCTCTGCAGCAGACTGCCGGTAGTCTCGAAAATCGCGCTCGCTAAAAATCGCCTTCCGTCCTCTATCGGCTTGAGTCTACCGATCCCCTCAACTAGTGACATCAGGCAATGCGCTCACCGAGCTCGGTATCGTCTGTTCTCTGAGTTCCGGTCGGCTTGTCGCTTATCCGGAAAGAACCGTCGGGAGACCAGGCCAGGTGCGCTTCATTGCCCTGCGTGTGCGTCAACTGGGTTACATCCAGGCGGGGCAAACACAGCGGCAGACAAAGTGGAGCGATTTGCAGCGGCGTTTCGGAAGTGACGGATAGTCGGTATTCGCAGCTTGACAGTCTTTGGCTTACGCCAATAGGCCTTACCGTCATTCGACTGTTCTGGCAGCGCATAGGAGCAGCCTCCATGCCGCTGACATGCACAAGGTAGAGCAGCCCTCCGGGTCATGCGCCAGGGTTCCATGAGCGCACAGGCGATCATGCATCAATCGAAAAGAAGACCAGTCAACTTCCGGTTTGCCGGCCATCCGGAAATAACTCAGATGCGCACCGGGCGGATCAGTACTGGGAATTAGCTTGCAGCAAGTACTTTCCGCGCTTGGCATCGACTCTGGATGTGTGGGTTCTCTCTGGGGCCACGCGCCGCAGGCTTTGGCTATCGCACTTTTTGGTACACCAACTCCTCGAAGTCGCGCAGCGTTCGAATGGCACCCTCATCGTAAAAAGGCAGCGCCTGCATCATCATAACGACGCCGATATGCCGCTTGGGATCGATCCAGAACTCCGTGTTGTAGATACCAGCCCAGCTCATGCTGCCCACGCTGCGGAACTTTGCATACTTCGGGTCGCTGGACGCGATCTGAAAACCGAAGCCGAACTTATCGTGGCCGGCGCCCAGCGGAAACGGTTGGCTGAGCGATTGGTCGGCGGCCTGCTGCAACTCCACAAAGAGCGGTCCGATGTTGTTCTCGCCCATCATCTTTACAGAGTTCTCGCTCAGAATTTTCGCGGGCCCCAGGTGCCCGCCCTTAAGCAGCATCTCCATGAACTTGCCGTAGTCCTGGGCCGTCGAGTACAGGCAGCAATCGCCCCGGAACGGGGCCGTCGGAGTCGCCGGTATCGGCTCCTGCGGCTGTTCTTGCAACACACCGTTGATACGGTCGTGCTCCTTCGCCACGCGCGACTGCTTGGCGAGCGGCACGGCATAGGACGTATCTACCATGCCCAGCGGTACGAAGATGTGCTGTTGGAAGCATGCTTCGAGTGACTCGCCGGAGATTTTCTCGACGATCATGCCGAGTACCACAGTGCTGGGGCTGTAGTTCCATTTATCGCCAGGATCGTTCAAGAGCGGCAGCTCCCACTCGTGCTTTTTCGTCGCCTCCTTCAACCGATACACGATCGGATTAAAAGACCCATAGGCGATGCCCGAGGTATGCGTCAGCAAATGGCGAATCGTCATCGGTCGCTTGGCCGGTCGCGTTTCGTAGGTTGCGTCCTTCTCATTGAACTTCGTAATGACCTGCAGGTTATCGAAGCCCGCTAGGTATTTCGACACTGGATCGTCGAGTTTGAGCTTGCCTTGTTCGAACAGCATCATAATGGCCACCGATGTCACGGGCTTGGTCATGGAGGCAATTGAAAAAAGTCCATTCACGGGCATCGCTATATCGTGCGCAGCGTCGATCTTACCGGTCGCGCCTTCGAAGAGCACGCCCTCGCGGCCGACAATGAGGGCGACCATGCCCGGCGCATCGCCGCGACTGACAGCACTGCTAAGTTGGTGCGACAGCGCGGCCTTGTCCGAGTCCGAGAATCCCTTTTCCTCTGTCAGTTCGGCCCGGCTAGAGCGCAGCGAGTTTGTCTGGGCGAGCCCCGAGCAAACCAACGATCCGGTGAGGGCCATGAACGCGGCCGAACGAATGGCGATCTTGTGCAGTTTCAAAATTTCGTACCACGCGTGTTCTCGCTTGGTTGGAGCGGCATTTTGATTGAACAAGCGAAGTATAAGGTATGGGGACGGGACAGAGTCCTGAATTACGAGCAGCCGGAAGTTGACGTCAATTGACGCCAACAAACAAAGCGCCTATGCAGACCAAGTCAAGTTGGGAATGCGTATCGGTGAGAATATGCAAATCGACAAGGAAGGATCGCTAAATCTAAGACGACGATTCGCCATAACCCGGGAAGCGAACATCAGGCAGTGGTCTTCATTCCGCTCAGCATTGGGCGAGGGTCACAATAACCGCGGATCGATACGATCTCTCCATTAACTACATGGATGTGCTCGGCGAAAGGAATCAGGCCGAAGATCGTATCGATATTCACGATGAAGACGCAGTGTTCGCCGTCGACAATAAGTCGGATTACCTCGATGCTCTTCATAATTGAGGCGAACTGCGCGAGCCCTTGCCGAAACGCCTCAGCGCCGCGATAGGTGTTCGTCGGGAACTCGCAGACTGCATCCGGATGAAGAGGAACGGCGGAAGCGTCGTTACGCCGCACCGCATCAATGTACTTTTCAACTACCTGAATCACCTGTTCGCGCGCATTGTTCATCACTCCATGAGCCGGCGGGCCCTCCGGGGACAAGCCTCCTTCCAGCTGCCGGCGATACTCGGTCGCATCGAACTTGCCCTCCGATGAGCTGATCAAGCCGTCCCCATTTAACCGCCAATTTTCCGACCCGCGAATGCGTACCCGATGGCCGGTGCCTTCCGGCCGTGCATTTGTCCCAGTAAGAATCCAGTGGTACTCGACCCCATCGCCGCGCACCTGAAGGTCCTCCATCACCACCTGAAGATCCGGAAACGCGCTCATAAACGAAAGTGCCACGTGCGTGATTGCATCCCGGCCAACAGCGGGCAGACCGTCATTCACAGTCAGCGATCCGCCTTCCGAAAAGAAGGCAGCCACCCTTGCAGGATTTCGGCTGCACCACGCCGCAGTGTAGCGCGTTGCAAAATCTCGCAAGTCAGTCAGATTAGGACTCATAGCCGAAGATCGTAACACGCCGGGGTCGCACGCCGCCGACCAGCACGGACCTACCCATGTCGCGGCCTTGCTCCGCTCCACACCCAGCGCGACTCCAGCGACCATCTACAACTCGCGGGCCGCGAGAGCCCTGACCACGTCGCGAAAAATAGGACCTACGCTGCAGGTCGAGCAGTCTTATGTCCGTAGCAGAAACCGCCTGTCGGCGCGAATGTGCCGGGACCTGCTGGAAGTATTCTTGCCCTTCTACGGTGATTCACCATCATGTCTATGTAACCTACTAGCCTTCGCTGGCCGGCGTTTACAGACTGAAAATCTGATGCTGCAGCCGGTTATCGGTTCTGGCGATTTGTGGAATAGAGTTTATTCGCGAGGGGAATGAATTGATCAATTGCGCGTCGGCGTCCTCGAACATCTGGGAATGGCCCAGGCTCCGGCCTGGCTCTTTGTCGCGGAATCGCGTGAGGGTACAACAGGAAGTCCTGGTCGCTCGGACGCCATGGTGGCTGTTCCGTTCGTGCCTTCGAGGCCTTTAAATGCCAGTCCCGTCTGCTCACGAATTGTCTTGTGGAGTAGCATGGCTCATGCGAATTGGAGTGACGGTGTCGGCGGCGCCTGGGCATTTGAATGCAATGACGGCGTTGGCGCGGCGACTGGCGAGCCGAGGACATGAGGTAATGTGCATCGGGATGCCGGATGCGGCGAAGGGTGTGGCGAGCGCCGGGTTGCGGTTTGAAGAGATCGGCGGGAGCGACTTCCCCGTGGGGTCGTTTGCAACGAGAGCGAAGGAGTTGAGCCGACTTTCGGGGCAGGATGCGGTCGCCTTCACGATGCAGTGGATTGGCGATGGCTGCCGGGCGGAGATGGCGGATGCGCCCGGGTTGCTGAAGCAGCTGCAGTTGGATGCATTAGTGGTGGATATGATCAGTTCCGGAGTGGGAGCGGTGGCGATGGCGGAAGGTATTCCGTTTGTGAATGTCTCATGTACGCCGCTCACGGACCTGACGGGTGTGACCCCGATGTGGCTGTTTCCGTGGCCGCACGAGGACAGTGAGGCGGCGCGGAACCGGAACCGAATGGGTGTGGCTGGATACCTACAGGCGGTCGCGGAAATTCAGGTGTCATTGCGGTGCTATATAAGAAGCAAAGGTCTAGCGGTGGATGAGAACGATCCTACTGCACTGATGTCGAAGCTTGCTTACGTGTCGCAGGTGCCGGCGGCGTTCGATTTCCCCGGGGATCATCTGCCGGCGCATTATCACCGTACGGGGCCGTTTCACGATGGCATGGGACGGGCTTCGGTGGAGTTTCCGTGGGAGCGGCTGACCGGCGCGCCGCTCATTTATGCGTCGATGGGGACGTTGCAGAATGGGCTGGAGGACGTGTTTCGGACGATTCTGAAAACGGTGGAGAGACCGGGGTATCAGCTGGTGTTGTCGGTTGGGCCGACGATTGCTCCGGAGAGCCTGGACGCGACGCGACCGGATACGATTGTCGTCCAGCAGGCGCCACAGCTTGAGTTGCTGAAGAAAGCGGCGCTATGCGTGACCCATGCTGGGATGAATACTACGCTGGAGGCTCTGATACAGGGAGTGCCCCTGGTGGCGATTCCGATTACGAACGATCAGCCAGGCGTCGCTGCGAGGATTCTGGCGAGCGGGACGGGGTTGTTTCTGCCGTTGGCGCAGTTGACGGCCGAGGGGTTGAAGGGACTGGTGGATGAGGTCCTGGGGTCGGCTTCGTATCGAGAAAAGGCGCTGGCGATGAAGGCGGAGATCGAGAAAGTGGACGGGCTGGGGACAGCGGCGGATTTGATTGAGAGGGCGTTTGGTTATAAGCCAAGCCTCAGTGCCTGAGCTCGCTCGTACGTTTGCCCGACCCCAACAATAGAGTGCCCGACTCAGGCAGGGTGCCAACTGACAGCGAAGCAACGTTTCCTCACGCTGAAAACGACGTGCAGATGCAACTTCTGTGGTCAGACCACGAACCACCATTGTTAGTTCGAGATTGTGCCAGACTGCGATGAGCCAACTGCCGCCGGTGCGAACGGCAATAAGAGAAAAATGCTTTGACACGCGTTCCACCGAGCCACCCGGAGTCAGGTCGAACCGGCGTGTGCCGGAATATTGATGCCGAAGCTCCAGACCCAGGTGTCTCCGCGCCTGATGTAGAACGACGATGTCCAGACCGGGATAACGGGTTGCCCGAAACAGCTTCCGTCCACGGTGGCATACAAGGTGAGGATTCCGAAGTCCGGAGTGAACATAGTTGCCCGGGCATCAGCAAGCCGGAAGCTCTTGACGTTGCAGCCTTGCCCGGACCAGGCACTGAGCGTCTCGGCCCGCGTAGCGATGTGCGTGCCGAAGATATCGATGAATTGAACCTGCTGAGGCATCAGCGCGTCGAGCCGCTTCGCATCCCTGTCCTTCCACGCATCCCAAATCGCCTGCTCGCGGCCCAGCATCGCCTCGGTGTTGGCGTCATGGCTGGCCGGCCATCCGGCTGGGCTCATGTCCACAGTTCGCTTGGGCAGGTTCGCGGGGTCAACAATCGCTGACCCGGCGCGGAATACCGCCTTCCAGCGCGTCCCTTCGAGAACGTAGGCCGTCGCTGTCCAGCTCGCCTTCGGGAGCCGGTTGCCGCCGCAGGAACCGTCCACGGTCGTCTTATGCGTGATGACGGCGGCCTCGGGTGTCAGCCGGCTCATCTGGGAATCGGAGATTTGGTAGCTGACAATGTTGCAATTCATGCCGCTCCATTCACGGATGGCGGCCGCTTTGTCGATTCGACCCGACAAGCCCCAGCTGACGAAGTTGTCGGAGAGGAAGCTATACCAGAACTTCGTGTCGTTCGACTGCCATGCGCGATATGACTCTTCCTCGATCCCGCTGAGCACTCGTAGCAGATCTGTTGTACCGTCGTGTCCCCGGCCGGCTCCAGGGACCTGTGCGTTGAGACAAGAAGAGGCTGCCGAGCCGAAACCAAACACGAACAGTACGACGGTGATCATTCGGAACCGCTTAAGCATATTCCAAGCCTCGGCTTCCTTCGCGGAGACCTGCCTCAATCAGCATTCTGCGCGTGGATGCGCCATAGACCTGATCGAGCAGTCGGAGGCGAGCCGCTCCCGATTCGCCAACGTGAAGTACGTACACATCGCTGGCAGTTCCTTGGGCGCCCTCTGGCATGTGAGCTCTCCTTTCGTGCACAAAAATTGAACTGCAGACCAACTCTGCAGAAAACTGTCCCGGGGGTTGGAGAGAAGCATAACACTTGGCATCGCCGCTCCCCAGTTTTCGCCGATGAGTGGGCCACTCAGTGCCGGAGTCGTCGTTTTTCTGAGTTACTGTTAGTTTGTCGCCAACCCGGACATTACACCCGTTTTGGGGTAACTTCCGGGTGAGCGGTCACCCGACCGGAACCCGAGGGCCAGCATTGGACACACTCGCTAAGACCCACCCTCGTGTTGATTTGGCGGCAGTGGGTGGATGCTGCGGCCGCGGATAACGCTATAATTTCGGCGATCCAGTTTGAGGAAGGAGATCGCATTTCAAGCCCCCTATCTATGAAGGTGCGTGCCTTTGGGCTGATCACACTATTCGTCGTCTGCCTTCTCTGCAGCTCAATCGTTCAGGCGCAAGCGTTGTCCGCAAATAAGGCTGTGGTTCTTCGCTCTGAAGCCGAACTATGGAGTAAGGGCAACCTCATTGCGGCAGACGAGTTGTATTCACCTGAATTCGTCTGTCACTTTGTCGGTGGAATCGAGTGGACTGGACTCAATGGCATCAAGAGTGCCGTTCTGAGCCATCGAACCTCGTTCCCCGACTGGCATGAGAAGGTCGAGGACATCATCGCCGAGAGCGACAGGGTAGTCATACGAATCACGTCTACAGGAACACAGCTGGGTGAGTTCGCGGGTATCGCGCCAACCAGAAAGAAGATCCCTATCGAAGAATTTCACATCTTTCGTTTGGCAGGCGGAAAGATCGTCGAGCAGTGGGGGATGCCGGACGTTCAAGGCTTGATGACACAGTTGAACGCATCCAGTGTGGACTAGAAGCGAATCCCATAATCATGCACACGAGGAGGACCATGCAGAGCAGGCGCGTTTTTGTCACGCGATCCACGCTGTTGGCAGGGGCTTTCGTCCTTGGCGCAGGGCGTGGAACACGGCTCGCAGGCTTGCGCTCGGAAATTGACCCTGCATCCATTGCCCGTTTCCGGAGCAAGCTGAGCGGGCGCTTGATCCTGCCCGATGATCCTGACTATGACACAACACGCGCAGTTTCCTGCCAAAATCCGGAAACCGACAAGCGGCCGGCGATGATCGCTCGATGCAAGACCGAGCAGGACATTCTGCGATCCATCGATTTCGCCCACGAGCATGAGCTCGAGATTGCTGTTCGTTCCGGTAACCACAGCTTTCTTGGATGGGGAACCTGTGATCGCGGAATGGTGATGGACCTCTCGCCCATGAAGAGTGTCACAGTCGATCCCGCCAGCAAAACAGCGCTGGTGAGCACGGGGAACAACGCCGGGGAGATCCTTGCCTCGACTGCCCGCTTTGGACTCGCGCCCGTGCTCGGTGAGTGCCCCACCGTCGGCGCGGGACTCGCCTTGGGCGGTGGCTTGGGCTGGCTTTCCGGTCTGCACGGAGCAACCTGCGATAACCTTCTGGCAGCCCGGCTGATCACCGCGGATGCAAAGGTCTTGGATGTCGACGACAGTCGCAATCCCGATCTCATTTGGGCGATCCGTGGCGGCGGTGGAAACTTCGGAGTGGCCACCCAGTTTCAATATCGGCTGCATCCGGTCAGCGAAGTGCTCGCAGGAAGCTTCATCTACCCCGTCAAAATGGCACGTGACCTGTTCCGGGCGTTTCGTGACTTGATGTCGACTGCGCCCGACGAGCTGCAGGCTGAGTGTCAGCTGAGGACCGATCGCGACGGGCAGTTCTCTGTGGAGTTTGTCTACTCTGGCAATCTGGACAGGGGCGAGAACCTGCTCAACCAATTCCGAAAGATCAGCCCACCCGATCACGACTCGTTAAAGCGGCGAGCGTATGCAGACTTGTATGCGATGGGTGACTGGGAAAGGTCCTGGAAATTCCAATTCATCAAAGCAACGTACGTTGAGCGCGTTTCCGATGAAGTTATCGACCTGATTGTCGATCGATTCGCACAGCGGCCGCCTGCCTGCGAAACGGCTTTTAATTTCGATCACTACATGCATGGGCAAGTGTGCCGGGTGGCGGAAAATGCAACGGCATTCTCGCTGCGCAAGCCAGGCGCCGTACAGCTCGGCTTCTGGACCGAGTGGAAGAGTCCCACAGATGCTTCCAGGTGCATGCCCTGGGTAAACGAGACATTCAGGCTCCTGCAGCCCTACACCGGCGGGCGCATCTATGCCAATTACATGGCCTCAAGCGGGCCGAAGGCTGCAAAAAGTGTTTTCGGACCGAACTACGAGCGTCTCGTCCAGATCAAGAAGAGGTACGATCCAGCCAATTTCTTTCACCTCAATCAGAACATTGATCCTGGTTGAAAGCCTGCCTACGACCGAACAGTTCAGCCCGCTGGAGCAATACTGTTTCTCCGGTAGTTTCGGTATCGTCGCCTATCCGGACAGAACCGCATTCTTGCGGGGATTATTTCCGGCTTGGGGTGATTGGATCGCAACGCGGAAGTCGAGCGCCGGTCGCTCGACGAGTGCATTGGCGATTTTGCACTCAGCGAGAATCACTGCTGACGTCCACGGAGCTGATAGGGACCAATGCGTCCTAAGCCAAGCTCGCAGGCCAGAGCGTTGGAGCCGCCCAGCTTGCGCGCGGATAGCAACTCCTGAATGCACGTTCGCACCGTCCCCAACCGTGGTTCAACAGAGACGGCGCAAACGGCGTCGAAGCGCATAGCGCCAACTGACGGGGTGTAGCAGCTCTTCGGGCCGCGCTCTTTGTCCTCTGGACCGCTAGAATCCTGTTTTGGGATTCTGGTGCAGTGATCCTTAGGTTTAGGAGCAAGAAATGCCTGTCGATTCTCCCACCCACGATGGTTTCTTCCGTAATAACGGCCTTTCAATAGCTTTCTTCACACTTGGGCTTCTCTCCATCGTGGGACAAGCCATCTCCGGCTTCGCCGCGTACAACAGCTCCTTGTCTGAGAGTCAACTTCCGGTCATTTCCTTCGCTGCCTACCTCGGCACCGGTACCTTTCTGGATGGCATCTTCAGCAACTGGCAGGCCGCCGTGCTGCAACTCGGCACGCTCATCACGTTAGGCTCTTTTCTGCGGCAGCGGGGCGCCGCTCACTCTCTGAAACCAAAAGAAGAAGGTGGCCACAAGGGCGACCAGCCCTCAGACTCAAGACCTTCTGAGCATGGCTGGCTGCACGACCATTCCCTTTCCCTTGCCTTTGCCGTCCTCTTCGTGATCTTTCTGGGCCTCCACGCCTTTGCTGGCGCGCGGAAGAATAATGAAGACGAGTTGCTTCGTCACCACGCCCCCATCACGTTTCCCCAGTATCTGCACTCCGCCGCCTTCTTCTTCACTCTCGGTCAAACCTGGGAGGCCGAATTCTTTGTCATGGGCCTCTATCTCCTGCTAAGTATATTTCTGCGGCAAAAGGGCTCCTCCGAGTCCAAGTCCAGCAACTCCAGCAACCAGGAGACCGGGGAAGTGAATGAGTGACAGGGATCAGCGCGCACCTAGCCGCGTTGACTATGCGTCGAGCCTCCTTTGAGCAGGCGCTTTGAAGTCGTGAAGTTGTCAATTGGAGAGTACAGGCCAAAGCGCTCATTGAGCCGCATCGCTGGTCTCAATTTGGGTTCCTGGAGGTTGGTCGCCAATCCGGGCAGAACGGCGGTTATCCGGACATTACTCTATTTCGAGGTTCCCTCCGGGCTGGGCGGCTTATCGGCAAATACAACCGGGGAGTACGCAAAGTAGCCGGATACGTCGAGTACCAAGTTGGTTTTCGACTGTGCGAACGCATCTATGTAGTCGTTCCGAGTACCCATGATGGCCATGTTCGAAGGGATGTACCCATCTGAAACGTTAAGGGTTGATCGGCGACCAGCAGTTTTTTTGCGACAATGGTCGCGGTACAATTTGCGCAAGTACCGCGTAGAGGGGATACCTATGCTATTCCCTATCTACTCTTATGACGGATACCGAAAACAAATATCGTGCATTCCTCTCCTACAGTCATGCCGATAAGACTTGGGCTGACTGGCTGCATAAGACGCTCGAGAGCTATGTCGTGCCAAATGGGCTGGTCGGCCTGGAAACAAGTGCGGGCTCAATCCCAAAGCGGCTCTTTCCGATCTTCCGCGATCGTGAAGAGTTGCCCAGTTCCGCCGACCTCGGCGGCCAGATCGAAACGGCGCTGCGCCAATCGCTTTTTCTAATCGTCATCTGCTCGCCGCACGCCGCCAGGTCGCGCTGGGTGAATGAAGAGATTCTCGGCTTCAAGCGGATGGGGCGTAGCGATCGTATACTCGCCCTGATCGTCGATGGCGAACCCGATGCGGACGGTGAGGCGGGAAAGGATATTCAGAGTGAATGCTTTCCCACAGCGCTCAAATTCGCGCTGGGCCCCGATGGAGCACTGGGCAAGCAAAAGGCGGAGCCGCTCGCCGCCGATTGCCGGCCGGAAGGCGATGGCAGCGACAATGCCAAGCTGAAGCTCATCGCGGGCCTGCTTGGTGTCGGCTTCGACACCCTTCGCAAACGCGATGCCGTGGCCAGGCGGCGCCGTCTGCTCAACCGAGCCGCCATTACCGCGGCTGTTCTAGTGCTGCTGGCCGGCGCGGCGGCCGGGCTGATCCTTCAGTGGCAGTCGGCCCAGCAACAGCGCGCCAACGCGCTCGCCCGCCTTGCCGACAGTGCGGCCAACGACAATGACTTTGCGCGCGCGGGGCGCCTCGCGCTGGCCGCCATGGATGGTTATGACCGGCCGCTGATCGGCTTCAACCCCGGCCGCGCCATCGTGACGCTGCGCCGCGTTGCCGCGTCGTCTACCAATCCCCTCACGCTGAATCGCCACAGTGATGCCATCATCGCCATGGCATACGCACCCGACTCGAGCACACTCGCAACGGCGTCGAATGACGGCACCGCGCGCATCTGGAACGCGGCGACTGGTGCGCCGGTTGCCGTACTCAAGGGCCACTCGGCCGGCCTGACTGCCGTTGCTTACAGCCCGGACGGCCGGCAGATCGCGACGGCATCGAAGGATCACACCGCGCGGCTGTGGAACGCGGCGAATGGCGCCGCGATTGCGACCCTGCAAGGTCATGCGGCCGGGCTCACCATGCTGACTTTTTCGCCGGACGGGAAATTGCTTGCCACCGCGTCGGACGACAAAACGGTGCGCCTGTGGCGGAGCGATACGGGCGCGCCGGTCGCGACTCTGAGCGGACACGAGGACTCGGTGTGGTGGATTGTATTCTCGCCAGACGGCAAGCTGATCGCGACAGGATCGAAGGATAAGACGGCGCGGCTGTGGGATGCGGTGACCGGCGCGCCGCGTGCAACACTAACTGGTCCGGCGAAGACGGTCGATACGGTCGCTTTCGCGCCCAACGGCCAGATTGTCTATGGCCTGTCGCAGGACGGAACATTATTTGCGTGGGAGATCGCGAGTGGCAAAGCGGTCGCGCAGATGCAATCTGGCAATGATAACGGTCTGGCCTTTGCCCAATCGCCCGACGGCGCAACGCTCGCCGTGGCCGGTGAGGCCGGGACAATCCGATTATGGGACGGCAAAACATACGCACCTCGACGGACGCTTGACCCGGACGTCGATGGAGCCATCGACCTACTGGTATTCTCGCCAGACAACAAGAGCTTGCTCTCGACCTCCATCGGCGGCGACGCCGAGCTTTGGGACGTCGCCATGGGCGTCGATGTCGCCAAAGTGAAATTCGATGGCGATCAGATGATTGGCGGCGCGATTGCGCCTAACGGGCTGCATTTCGCCTACGGTTCGGTCAACGGCAAGGCCGCCATCTCGTCCACGCAGACCTTATCCGCCGGACGCCTCCGTACCGACACACCACAATTCGAGTTCACGACGAACATCATCGATCTCGGCTACAGCGCCGATGGACGCCTGCTGATTACAGGCGGCGGAGATGGCAGCGTGAGGCTATGGAACGGTCAAAGCGGTTTGATCGGCAAGCAACTGCAAGCCTGCAAGGACCCGATCCTGCATGTCGCGCTGTCGGGAGACGGCACGCGCGCGGCCGCCTCCTGCGGCACCCGGCAGGCGACTTTGTGGGATACGCTTAGCGGCAATATTCTGGCGACGGTCGAGAATATCGGCGACGGCAATCTTGTATTCAGCCGCGACGGCTCGCTGCTCGCCGTTCCCCTCGGCAACGACACGATCAGGCTGTTAAATGCGCGCAACGGATCGATGCCGCGCGATCTGCCCGGACCGCAGGCAGCCGGAATGGTATTAGCCTTTTCGCCCGATGGCTCTCGCCTGCTCGCGGGCTCGCGCCGCGAAAACATCCAAGTCTATGACGTTTTGGCCAACAAGCTTACCGGCACACTGAAGCTCAACGATGAGTGGACCTATTCGATTGTGTTCTCCGCCGACGGCAAACGGTTCGCCACGGCAGGCAGCGGCCCGGTCCATCTTTGGGACGCCGCCACGCTAAACGCCGTCGCAACGGAGACGGGCTTTCAAGGAAGAATCAACACTCTCGCCTTTTCGCCGGATGGGCGCACTTTCGCGGCTGCGTCGGATGATGGAACCTCGCGCGTCTGGACGAGCGACACCGGCCAGGAGGTTGCGATATTGCGCGGTCACGGAAAGCAGGAGATCGATCTGGCCTATCTCGGCAACAATAACGTTCTGGCGACGCTGAGCTGGGACCGCTCGCTACAGATCTGGGACATTCCTTCTGCGACCGAGCTCTTTCATTTCCCCGTCGAGCATATCAAGTTGCGAGATCCGGACGACCCCAATTCCGCGAGAGTCAACGATTCGGAAGGACATATCCATGACTATGACTGGGTGGGTATCCTGAAGACGATCCCGCATCAGGACCGGGTTCTAACATCTTTCCCCGAAAGCACGGCGCGATTCTGGCGGATCCCGCCCGCCCTGACTGAACCGGCGCAAAACGTTGCAACGTCTCTCTGCGCTGATCTCCTGAACGGTCCTCAGGCGAAGCTAACAGAGGATGATCGCCGCAGCTTTTCCGGTTTCACCGCCATTGATGACAACGTGTGCCATCCGCCGACGCTAATGCGTCGAGTGCTCGAATGGGCGAGACTTTGACTGGGAAGGCTGCCGGGAGGTTTCGGGAAAGACGAAGCAATCACAGTTGCCGGGCTGGGATACGGGAAACATCCATCATGGCGAATGCAGGACAGACATCACGTTTATTCGCCTTTGCAGTGAGTTTGTCTATCCGGCAGTTGTGCTGGATGCATATTCGCAGCGTTTTCTCGTTACTAGCCAGAACGTTCACAAAAGTACGATATGCTGCGGGCGTACGTCAGGATCTTTGCCGGAAGCAGGCTGGCGTTGGCTATGAAATCCTTACATCGCTTCTCCCCTCTCCCGCAGGGTTCGTCCGGGATGGTTTGGCGCGCCGCCGTGCTTGGCGCCTTGCTGCTGGTCGCGGCCCTCTTGTACGTGGCAGTGTTCACGGTGCTGTACGGCGTTGCGCCAAACACTGAACGGGAATTCGCAGAGGCCGGCTCGGAGCCCCCACTCAACATCTACGTCACCTTTGTCGATATGGATCCGGTTCGCGAACAACTTCTGGTCCATTTGGATTTCGCGACCGTCCAGGGTCCGCACGGCGCTCACTACCCCGGCGTGCCGGCGCGCGACATGATCGTCCACGTGGGAGACGGAGACTCGGTGCAGGACATTACGCTGCAAGCGCAGCGCAATGCCGCTCCCGTCACCCTGCGCGTCTCCCTGCGCGGCTCTGTAGGTGACTATCCCTGGGACCGGTATGACGGCCGCATCTCGGTCAGCACCTCGGAAACGGCAGAAGAGGGCGCTCCTCAAGCGGTGCGCTTGATGGTCTGGCCGGTGCTGTCGAATTGGACCATCGATGCCGGGCGAGCCAACCTTGTTCAGCCGGCCGGGGTCGATCTGAACGTACATATCACACGCCCCTCTTCCTTCATCGTCATCGCCATTGCCGTCTATACGGCAATGGCGCTGGTCGGACTGAGTGGCCTGACCATCGGCGGCCTGGTCTTTCTCGGCATCCGCCGTATTGACGCGGCTCTTACTGGCACGCTCGCCGCCATGGTCTTCGCCGTCCCGGCCCTGCGCGGCGCCCTGCCCGGCGTACCGCCGCTCGGCGGCCATGCGGACGTACTCGTCTTTGTATGGGTGGAGCTTGCCGTGATCCTCGGCCTGACTCTCTTTGTGATCACCTGGGCCCGGCGCGGCCCTCCCCCGTGACCTGGACCATTCCCCCGCTCTCACTTGCTGCCAAGAGGGTCCAGGCGCGAGCTTCGATACGCGGGAATTGTGTTGGCAAGTAGTACCAATAGGACGGACAAGAGCGGCCCGGCTAACCACACCCACAGCGGTCGCAAGCCGATCACTGCGGTGTCCCTTCCCAGACTGTACAGCAGCCCAAAACCTATGGACGTACCTATGAGGCTGCCTACGAACGTCAACCGCAAGCCTGCCGCTATGACGTTCAGGAAAATATTACGGCGCGCGGCCCCAAGAGCGATCATAAGGCTTAGCTCGCGTCTACGTTGAAATGCAACATAACCCTGACTACCAAATAGACCAAGAACGGTGAGCATGGTAGCGACAAAGACCAGTGCGCGGGCGATCAATCGCACTATTCGCAACGGTGCAAGGGCAGACTGACTCAATACAGCATTAAGTGTGTTTACAGCCGGTTGAACTGGATCGCGGCCGGGGACTGCATCGACTCTCCGTTGCAGTTCAGCGAGCAGCCGGCCGTTCCCATTCCGGCCGCTGATAATCAGTGCCATGTGGGGAACGAAATCTTGCCAGACCGGAAAGTACACGGTAGGATCTGCGGGGCGCTGGAAAGGCCAGGACCCTCGAGATCCGACGACACCGATGATTTCAGTGCGCACACCCAGATCGTCGATGATGTCAGTTCCTAATGGTTTCTCCCCGAAAAAAAGGTCAGCAGCTTCCTGGTTAATCACGCCAACCCGAAAATGATCGAGCACTTGGGTTTCAGGAAGCCTACGCCCAGCAATCAGCGGCAGGTCAAAAACGCTGAAGTAATTCGATGAGACGATGTTAACGCTTAGCGGTACATGTGATATCGGTGAGGCAACTGGCGCGCGAAACGTAGCGCTCTCGATGCGTGCGGCCGCATTTGAGCGGCCCGTATAGCCGTAGTAGATAGTTGGGCGCTGGCCTTTCGATCGCACCGTCGCTTTTCTCCTGACCACGCCGGCGATTTCGATCTGCGTGCCCGCCGAATCTTTAATAATCGTACCGGCCGTATCCTGGCCGAAGAGTTCTGCTGCCGCCTCCTCATTCACGACCCCAACACGGAACGGTTGCTCTCCGAAGGAGATGAGCCGGCCGGCAACTGGAGAGCTCTCCAACGTGTCGACAACGTCGGGTGTAAGCCAGTCAACATTCATCTGCACGTCGCGGAGTTGGTTCGATGGTGCTACAAGTTTGAAAGAACGCCAAATAGGAGCACTGCCGGGAAGCCGGGCGGCCCACGTCAGTGCATGAAGATCGGCTATCGATCCCGCCTGTCGCTCTACTCCCTGGAAATAGCCTGGATCGATTGCCGGTCCCGTTACGACGATCGGGTTGTCTCGACCCGCTCCACTGTTCGGCTCCAGGAGCTGGCGCAGATTTTGTAGGAGGAGAAACGTAGAGATGAAAACCAGGCAGCACAATGCAATTTGCCCAATGATTATTCCAGCCCATAAATTGCCCTGTGCTCTTGATGGTAATCCGCCTTCGGATCGCAGAATTGTCCATGGGCGATCCGTTACCGTTGCTGCGAGAGGCATCATTCCAAAAAAGACGGCTGTGGTTACACATAGCAGCGCGCCAACGACCACAGGCGCCAAATTCGGAGTGAACACAAGGCGTTCTGCGTCCTCTTTAAATAAAAAAATTGGCACTATATGCGCTGTCCACGTGGCTAAGAGCGTCCCGACGGCTCCGCCGGCAACGGAAATCGTGACGCTATCTGACAGGAACTCTGCCGCTAATTCTCTACGGGATGCTCCGAGCGCCACCCGAAGAGAAGTTTCATGGGAGCGTTTCGAAGCTCTCGCCATCAGCAAAGAAGCGACGTTGGTGCAAGCGAGTACAAATACGGAGGCAGCGGCAAGCGTGACTAACATGCTAATGCGCGACAGTGCGTGGGCCATGCTGGGCGTCGTGTCACGGAAGGTGACCATTTCGACGGGTGTACCGAGACTTTTCTGAGCCGCAGCTTGCGCCTGACGCATTGAGAGACTCCCGTGAACGCGTGCAACGACCCACAAATTCCTATGCTGTCCCTGCGGGCCTTGTGACGATCGATCTTGCGAGGGTAGCCAAACATCGACAGTGCGGTCGCGATAAAGACCTTCGAGTCCGCTTGGTGCAATCCCGACTATGGGATAAGTCACGTTATCGACTAGGATGTGATCGCCGATGGATAGAGCCCTTGCACCAAATTCACGTTGCCACGTGCGATCACTCAGTACGACCCCGTCGCGCAATCTCAGGTTAAGTGCTCCGGCAATGTTCGCCCCAACCACAGCAGTGTTCACCACCACTGTGTGATCGCGGATGAAAACTTCGCTTGGGGTGATCCGAGCTACGTCGATCCAATCGAAGGTATCGGAACGCCTACGTAGCCTTTCATATTCGCTCTGAGAAAATGGCCCTGCCTCATGCAGCGCGCTCTGGTTGTAAATGGAGACAAGCCTGTCGCTCAGCCCGTACGCAGATGCGGGGTGATTCAGCCCCTGCACGAACCCGTAAACGGCAGCATTACTGCCCACTCCAAACGCAATCGTGAGAATGAGGGCTAGTGACAGCCCCGGACTCCGAGCAAATGTTCTGGCGGATCGCAGAAGTGTCAGAGCTGCTCGGGAAAAGGCCATCCACTTTAACTTGCACGTATGGGACCCTAAATTGGGGGCCCAACTCATTAAGTCTAGGGGGGAGAGAGACAACAAACCGTCCAGTTTCCACGCCGAGTGTCCACAGTTGGACAACTTGTAGAAGACTCAGATACGGGGGCACGATGACAGAAACCGCGATTGCAAGTCCGTCCTAAGCTTCTGGGTGCGTGTAAGGCGCTCGATATTTCCGGCGTAACAGTGCGTTTGCCTCGGAATCTCCGGCCACCAGCTGCTTCTCTGGATCCCACGCCAGGCTTCGGCCCAGCTTCATCGAGTTGTTCCCCAAAATGCACGACGCGGTTGAAATGTAGCCCTGCTCGATGTCGGCGACCGGATGGCTACGCGCGTCGATCGAGGCAAGAAAGTTCTGCATATGATGCCGGATGGCGGGCGCGACGTGTTTCTCGAGGTCCTGTTCCGTCTGGTCCTCGGGGTATTGTTCCAACTCGTAGGTAACGTCTTTATGAACCGGCTGTCCGCCGCCGAGGGGAATAAAGTCATATCCCATCACGCTCGCCTTTAGCGTTCCTTTGTCGCCGTAGAATGTCGCGCCCCAGGGATACTTTGGATCCGCGGCCTCGCCCCAACTGCGGTGCTGCCACACGACGCGAAGATCCGGGAAATCGAAGGTGACTGTCTGGGTATCGGAAATGTTGGCCTTGCTCTGCTTATCGACAAAGATTCCACCGGTGGAATCAATCTTCGTTGGCCAGCCCAATCCGAGCATCCACCGTGTCATATCAAACATGTGGACGCACATGTCACCCACAATGCCGTTCCCATACTCCATAAACGCGCGCCAGCCGCGGGGGTGAACCAAGCTGTTATAAGGCCGCATGGGAGCAGGACCAGTCCAGGCATCGTAATCCAGATTCGCAGGCGGCGCGGTATCTGGGGGATTTGCCGTCGCGCGCATGTGGTAGTAGCAGTAGATCTCGACCAGCGCGATCTTCCCCAGCTTACCCTCTTCAATGAAGCGCTCTTTTGCCTCGACCAGGTGAGGCGTGCTGCGGCGTTGCAGACCAACCTGGACAACGCGATTGTTGTCGCGGGCAGCGGCCACCATGGCCTTGCCTTCCAGAACGTCGCGGCTAATCGGTTTCTGAACCCAGATGTCCACGCCAGACTTTGCGGCTTCAATCATGATCAGGGCATGCCAGTGGTCGGGCGGTGCAATCAGCACCAGGTCCAGATCTTTCTCGGCCAGCATCTTTCGATAGTCCGAGTAGGTGCGAGGCCTCTTCTTAGAACGCTGCCGGGCGGCGGACATGTCGGCGGCGTTCGAGAGCATCTGCGAATCGACGTCGCATAAAGAGACGATCTCGACCGGCGATACCTGCACCAGCCGGAACAGATCCGATTTTCCATACCACCCACAACCGATCAATCCAACTCGCCGGCGTTTGTCGCGATCATACTCTTGCGCGGGCGCTACGGCGGCGGCAGCCAACCCGAGGGCAGTGGTGTATAGGAATTCACGTCGATTCATAGGGTTACCGGCAAAGCGAGATCAGTTTCCCAGTATATTCTTTCGTCTCAATCATGACTGACAAAGCCGTTTCCCACGCGATCGAGCGGGGAATCGATATCTTGTTCGCCCATCGTCTGGCTGTCGCCTATTTCAAACCACGACTCAGTGCACAGAATGTGCGCAGCTCACAGGACATACCGTATTACCTACTGCCGGGGTACTGGCCGGTTGATGTCAAGAAGGGCCCGGAACGATAGTAAACCTGGTGGTTACCGTTGTGCAGGTTAATTGTTACGAAAGGCCAAGGATCAACACAATATACCTAAACAGCTCAAACGCCGGCATCACAGACTTGTGGATGTGCAAAAGAAACCAGCTACCAAGGCAGAAGCGTTCACGGATGCACAGGCTGCCATCGACGGCACGCTTGATGCGTGGCTGCCGAGTCTCATAGAGAGCAATGACATTTTGATCGCCGCCTTGACCCGGCTGAGAGACTCCTACCTCGCCGGAACACCAATACCAGGTGCGGCACCCGTATTGGCTGATGTCGAAGCCGCCCTGGAGCAGGCTGCAAAGATCCGAAGAGGCTTTTAATTGAGCCTCGATAAGGGTTGACCACCCTCTGGCCGCAGTCGAAACCCAAGCCCTCGACACCGAACCCGGCACCGGGGCTTAGCGCGCATACGGCGCTTATGGCGCAAACTTTCCCCGCGCCGTTCGTTCCCCACTTCCCGCGGCTGCAATGACTGTGAACAGATGCCGGAGGAATAACCGTCGCGATCTCCCTGGAAGACTAGACGCAGCAACAAAAGCTGGGCGCCCCATTCAAGCCGTAGTTTGGCTTGAGTGGGATACCACGGCACTCGAATCAGCGGCGAATTCTATTTCCAGGAGTACCTTCGTTTCAGCCGGGGGTCCGGCCTTATGAAATCTTCGCTTTCTGTCCACTTTCTGTCGACGATGCGAGATATTTCCGAAGCTTTGCCGCAGCCTCCTGGTCCAGCCGGCGGCCCTTGGTCCTGTCCGGATCTATGTTTGCGATCTCGCTAAGCCTCTGCAGAGCCGGCTCATGACCAAGTGTGCGGTAGATCATCTCGCAGGCACGAATCTGAACGCTAAGGTCTCCCCCCGTGTCCTCCGGTTCGTTCAAGGCGAGGCCCCACAGAGCGGTGATCGCTTCTTCTTTGGTCAAATTGGCCGACTCCATTTGCCGCGGCATTATTTCTGTTGGACCAAGCCCGCCGGCAAAAAGTTGCTCATCGGCCAAAATGTTTATGATGCATTCGAACTTACTGGAAGCAGCACTTCACGCAGGGTCACCCTGGCTCGCGAGAGCCTCGACTTGACCGCCGGAACAGAGATGCCGAGAGCGTGTGCTATCTCCTTCGTGGAATATCCTCTTACTCGCCGAAGCTCGACCACATCCCTTAACAAGTGCGGCAACCGGAGAATCGCATCGTTCAGCAACTCTTCCCTTTCCTTCCGCGCCAGTTGAGTCTCAGGATCCTCTGCAGGAGACTTTGGCTCCCGGGCCTCGTAGTTGCCGCCGGAACCGTCGATACTTTCGAATGGCATTTCCTGGCAAACACGCTTCTTACGTAACATCATCAGTGCCGAGTTGATCGCGATCCGTGTTACCCAGGTGGAAAAGCTGGATTTTTCCTGGAAGTCCTTCAGATGAGAGAAAGCCCTCAGCATCGCATCCTGCAGCGCGTCTTCCGCATCATGCCAGTTCCTGGTGATGTGAAAGATCGTGCGCAAAATCCGGTCGGAGTATGGCTTGCTCAAGGCAACGAAAGCATCGCTGTCTCCCAACTTTGCCATGGAAATCAGCGTAGCCTCGCTCAGCTCTGCCAGGCCGTCTTCGAGGACGGTGGCCGCGTTGATCGCGAGTGAATTCATGATTGGGCTTTCCGAAATTTCAGCTAACACTTGTCCGTTAAATGACATGATCCTCACTTCTCCCTAGAACTTGTAGCCGGCCCACAACGCCCAGTAGTTGAGGTTGCGGGCTGGTTGACTCTCCTTAACGAATGTCCCCGCGTAGAAGATTCCGTAGTCGGCTTGAAACCACAGGTGACGATTCGCTTGCCAGTGCACTTCCATGCCTGGACGGTCCCCGACGAAGCGGGCATTGCTCTTTCCCGCGGGAACAATCAGAAATCCCGGCACGGAATACACACCGTCACGCACACTCTCCCGCCATTGAAATATCCAATCAAGGGAGACAGTCACACTGTGTGGCAATACGGTTTCCACTTCAGGGTGCACATCGATAAAGTTGATGGGGCCCGGACCAGTGGTGGCCAGGACGCCAAAATAGTTGCCCTTCGGAAATAAGGGATTGAACGTACCGAGAGTATTCGTGCCGGGATCATCGCCACTGGAGATGTCCGCCTTGACGCCGAATCGCGGCTTCAACGGAACGGTTGGAAACCTGTACCCGGTTTCCGATGCCACCGACCATGCCCGGATATTTGCGGATCCAAAGCTTCCGAATTGCCAAAGCGCTTCATAGTCGAAATCCCAGTCACGCTTTGTTTCAGCGATGGCGCGAGAGAGACGCCCACCGATGCTGTGCCGCACCTCATGGCCTGTACCCCGGTCAAATGTGGCTGTTTGCCGGTCGAGGCCAAGGTAGTAAGTATCCAGAACGAGTCTCCTTTTTAGCGGGCGGACGCCATACACACCCCAGAATCCAACTGCATGATTGGGGGCGTCATCAAAGAAACCGGGCTTGTCCAGGTCCGGCCGCACGGCGAAGCCGTCCATCTCCCAGGGGCCGAGGCCGGTCATCACCTTGAATCCGTCAAAGCTCAAGCGGACATTCGGGCCCTCCCGCACATCGATAAGGCGGCCAGAGCCGTATTCCATCTCGTGTCTGCCGGCTCTGACCTTGATCCATTTCCGCTCATCTCCCGTTCCGGCTTCGAGAAATGCGGTCTGGAAATCCAGTTTCTTTTCGTCAATCGGCCTTGGGCCGCCGAAGCGGAAAGAATTTAAACCGCTTTTAAACTCCACGAACGTGCGGACATGCTCGCCGTAGTGAACGTCAAAATAAAACATGTACCGTTCATTGAGATAGCCGTTCATGAGCGGCTGTTGGCCCCAGTTGTCGTTTCCAATCTGTTCCCAAACCTCGCGCGCTTCGCCACCCATGGATAAGAACCAGTCATTCCGGCCCGATCGCAGAGGAATGTATTTAATGGGATCCCAAAAATCCCGACGCTCCGCAGGATCGGCCAGGAAACTCCAGTCATCGTCCTCACGAAGCAAGTGATACGTTCGTGCCGGCGCCGGCGGTTCGGCAATCGGCATGGATTGGCCTTGCGAGAGCAGCGAACTCACCGAAGTTGTGATCATCCACATCACCACAGTTCGTATCTGTATCTTCCTGGCCATACCGTGTGCTGCGCTGCTTATTCCCTACTTCTTCGTGATCGAGTGGATCTCAGCGATGTATCCTCCCGGAAACCTGACCAGAGCAGCATCTCGCTCGTCGGTTTTGTAAAGAGACACAAGAACATCCACGCCGGCCGCTTGCGCCTTGGTAAGCGTCTGCGTGAGATTCGCCACCTCATATCCCGTCACTTCCCGGCCGTAGGGATAGGGAAGGTGCCCATCAGTAACCAACACAGTCAGCTTCCCGAACTTTGATTCGATCCGGACTCGCCGGTAGGTTTCCGCGGGTCTTCCGATTTCAACACCCGGCGCCTGCGCTTCATCGGAGACGATGCTTCCGTGGGAGAAAGCAAGAAAGCTCTGCACAAAGGCATCCACCCTGTCCGGTGACAGGTAAACCCGATTCTCCGGAATTGTCTGGAGCGGAGCGTAGGATGGCGCAGTGGTATGCCAATACAATTGCGTGTTCACGCCACCAGGCCATTGAATCATCGCGTCTCGACCGATCGGATCGTTGAAGGGCGCGACGAACACATCCGCGCCCGTGGCCTTCGCCTCGCGGACCGCTTCATCCATATCAGAGACCAGGTAGCCTGTACGCTCCAGGCCGAATGGATACGGGATCGGTGTTTTGAAGCCGAAGACGGAGACCGTACCCACCGGCGTCAGGACCAACTGCGACAGCGTGGTGCTTTGGGTCGGAGTGACTGTGACCACTCCCTGCTTGCTCGCGGTTCCGCCAAAGGTCGCGAGCAAGCTGGCGACAAAACGATCAAAATCTTCCGGGGCCACAAAGACATGGGTCGTGTCATACTGCGGCG
Organism: uncultured Acidobacteriaceae bacterium; assembly: GCA_963785315.1. Lineage (GTDB taxonomy): Bacteria > Acidobacteriota > Terriglobia > Terriglobales > Acidobacteriaceae > PALSA-350. The sequence goes on from CAWAUX010000010.1 coordinate 754,647, forward strand.
CCACAGCCACGCCTGGGCTTCCGGCCGCCTGCGCAGTCTGGGCAAAATCCCCTGCGTTCGGAAATACAACGACTACACCGAGCGTCAGAAGCAGCGCAATAAACGTTCCAACGATAAGCTTGTTGACCATTCATCTTCTCCTAACCTGGTTAAACGGTTTTGGCCGGATGCTGCCGGTCGTAGGGTTCGCCGACGAGGCAGACGGCCGCAGCACGCGGAACATCGACCTTCCTGGTTTGCACCCATATCCCTATCTGCTCGCCAAGCACCATGCCTAACAGGCCGAGTAAGGCCACAATAGGCGGTGCTGGACTCTTGACTCGGATGAGCCCATAAAGAACACCCACCCCGAGACCAACTACAAACGATAGGAACAATACCTTCATCTCAGTTATTCCTCCATCGCCCGAACTAGAACGCAAAGCAGTCGCAGCCCAAATCCCAGAAACCGTGGTCGCCCAGCACCTGGACGTGCGAGTTTGCCCTGCCATGTGCGGAGACGCCCACAATCTCCCGCGCCCTTGCATAGCCGCCATACTCATTGACAGGAGACCAGCCTGGACTCACCGGCAGTGCCGGCGGCGCGAGTTTTGAGAATTCTTCGGTGGCGTAAACGATCTTCCCACCGACCATGGTGAGCACGGATTCGAGCTGCTTGATCTCCTCCTCCGGAATCGAGAAATAATCCGCGGAAAGAACAGCCAGGTCGGCTAGCTGCCCAGGAGCAAGCGCTCCCTTCTTACCATCTTCAGTTGAAAACCAACTGCTGCCCATCGTGTAGAGCTTGAGCGCTTCCGCCCGATCGAGCCGATTCTCTTCCGGATACAAGCCAAGACCGCCTATGGTCTTGCCAGTGATAAGCCAATAGAGCGAGAGGTATGGATTATAGCTTGAGACGCGCGTTGCGTCTGTGCCTGCGCCAACCGGAACGCCCATCTCGAGCATTCTGCGAATGGGTGGCGTGCGTTTGGCTTGCTGCGCCCCGTACCGCTCGACAAAGTACTCACCCTGGAATGCCATGCGGTTCTGCACCGCGATGCCGCCTCCCAGCGCTTTCACGCGCTCTATGTTGCGATCGGTGATCGTTTCGCAGTGATCGAAGAACCAGTGCAGGCCGTCGAATGGAATCTCTCGATTCACCTCTTCATACACGTTCAATGCTCGCTCGATCGTCTCGTTGTAGGTGGCATGCAAGCGAAAGGGCCAGCGATTCTCGACGAGATGTCTAATGACGGCCTTCAGCTCGCTTTCCATCACGGGAGCCATGTCGGGACGCGGCACAAGAAAGTCTTCGAAATCCGCACAGGAAAAGACCAGCATCTCCCCTGCGCCGTTGACGCGATAGAAATCGTCGCCCTCGCCGTGGCTTGTCATCTTTGTCCAGCTCTGGAAGTCACCCAGTTCCTGTTTGGGTTTCTGCGTAAAGAGGTTGTAAGCAAGCCGCACGGAAAGTTCGCCATTCCGGTGCAGTTCGTTCACCACGCCGTAGTCGTCGGGATAGTTCTGAAAACCGCCGCCCGCATCGATCACACTGGTAATTCCAAAGCGGTTTAGCTCCCGGAAAAAGAGCCTGGAAGAGTTGAGTTGGTCCTCGCGCGACAGTTTCGGCCCCTTCGCCAGGGTGGCGTAGAGAATATTTGCGTTGGGCTTCGCGAGGAGAAGACCTGTGGGGTTCCCGTGACGGTCGCGTTGCACTTCACCGGCTGGAAATTCCGGGGCATGCTTGTCATAGCCCAGAGCACGAAGCGCCGCTCCGTTCAACAGCGCCCTGTCGTACAAATGCATCACGAAGACCGGTGTCTCCGGCGCTGCTGCGTTGATCTCCTCGAGCGTTGGCATCCGGCGCTCGGCGAACTGGAACTCTGTCCACCCTCCGATCACGCGCACCCATTGCGGAGCCGGCGTCCGCGCTGCCTGCTCTTTCAGCATGCGCAGAGCGTCGGCCAGCGAAGGCACACCGTCCCAACGCAACTCGAGGTTATAGTTGAGCCCACCGCGGATGGGATGCATGTGGGAATCATTGAGTCCAGGAATGACGGTGCGCCTCCGGCCGTCGATGACTCGCGTCGCCGGCCCGCGAAGACGCAGAATCTCTTCATTGCCACCGATGGCAGTCACTTTTCCATCAGAAACCGCGATCGCCTCGACAAACGAGGGCACAGCGTTGGTCGCGATCCTGGCGTTGTGCACGATGATTTCAGCAGACACACGAATCTCCTTGAGAGGGAGGGAAGCGAGCTTCCGCCCTTGGTTACCTACTTGTGAACTGCTGCAGCGGTGGGCACGGCGTATTCGGGAAATTTCGTGGCCGGAGCTCCGTGGACCATGGTGTACGTGTACTCGACTCCGATCCCGTAAGCTCCGTAATGATTCTTCACAATGTCCATCACGGCATCGTAAGTTTCCCTGTGAGCCCAATCGCGCTGCCATTCCAGCATGACTGAAAGTGAAGTAACGGGTTTCGCCCCCGCCTGGATGACTCGCTTCATAGCGTTGTCATGAGCCAGTTGACTCACGTCCCCGCAGCAATCTTCCACGACGTAGACCTCATAGCCGTCGTGCACCGCCTGTACCGTGGGAAGCGCTACGCAGGTCTCGGTCCATAGCCCGGCCAGTACGATCTTTTTGCGTCCTGTCTTTTCAATGGCCGCTACAAAGTTCTTGTCGTCCCAGGAGTTCATCGAGGAACGCTCTATTGGCTCCCGGCCGGGGAATACAGCTCGGAGTTGAGGCCACATGTTGCCGCTGAAGGATTTCGTTTCCACCGTAGTGAGCACTACAGGCACATCAAACACTCGGGTAGCTTTCGCAAAAGCCACCGTGTTGTTAATGATTCCTTGCCGGTCGAAATTCGATGTTCCGAAAAGCATCTGTGGCTGATGGTCAATCAAGGCCACAACACAGTTATCAGGTGTAAGAAGCCCCTTCTCGCTTAGCTTGGGACGATTTCCGTTTGATGAATAATTCATTCATTTCTCCTTTTTGAGATCAGCCGACTAAGTTGATCGCGAGGATCGCGGCCAACTCTGCATCTTGGTTCATGAACATTGCGTTTGCACGAGGAGGGCCAAAGTGGAATGGCCGCTCTCAGCGCGCAACCCTAAGCGGGATAAGAGGGTGGGAGTTGCAGGCCGCCTTGAATCGAGCGTAAAGAAGTGTCATGGCATAACTCGTGTCATGAAATGACATCTGACATCAGGCGAGGTCGCGCCTGGTACGAACATCCGATACAATCTATCCGGCGCTGAAGCCTGGAGATTTCGCAATTGACTTCCCTTAGTACGCAGGATGTGCCAACCGTATTCATTGTCGATGATGATAGAGATGTGCGTGAGTCTCTCCAGGAGCTGCTGGAGTCTGTCGGCTTGCACTCCAAGTCCTTCGGAACAGCGCAGGAGTTCTTGTCGGGTCCGAGCGCTGATGGTCCCAGTTGTCTGATTCTTGATGTGAGGCTGCCCGGTATTAGCGGCCTGGACCTTCAACACGAATTGAAGCGAGGGAAAGTCAGTATTCCAATCATCTTTCTTACCGCACATGCAGACGTTCCGATGTCGGTCAAGGCCATGAAGTCCGGCGCTGTTGAGTTTCTCACCAAGCCATTCCGGCCACAGGATTTGCTCGATGCGGTTCAGCGATCGCTCACCCGGGATCGCGTCGTCCGTGAAAAACAGCGTGACATTGCTGACCTGCGGCAGCGCCAGGATAGATTAAGCGTTCGGGAACGCGAGGTGATGAACCTGGTCGTTTCCGGGCTGCTTAACAAGCAAATTGCGGCGGAGCTCAATGCCAGTGAAGCCACGGTCAAAATGCATCGAAGCCAGGTAATGAAGAAGATGCAGGCCAATTCCCTGCCTGAGCTCGTTAGGATGGCGGACAAGCTCAAGTCCATTACCTAGCCCATTTGTGTGAACCGAATACCGGAAGTGAATGTGCCATGAGCGCTCCAACTGCGCTATCGATAGTAAGAACCTACCTCCTAAAGTCTGGCTCAGCCAGCCTAAAGTTTGATTGATCTCAGGCAGGCAATCTGGCTAACCTAACCGCATGCCGTTGGATCAAACGCCCAAATTAATAGCGATCATTGATGACGATGAGGCCATGCAAGATTCCTTGCGCGACCTGATGGAGGCCGCTGGGCTGGTCGCACGATGCTTCGGATCCGCGGAAGAATTCCTCTCCTCCGATTTGCATACCCGGGCTGCCTGCCTGATTGTTGATATCCGCATGCCAACCATGTCGGGCCTGCAGTTGCAGGCCAGGTTGAAAGAAGAGGAATGCAATATTCCAATCATCTTCATTACGGCTCATGGAGATGCCAGGATGAGGATTCGAGCGATGCGAGAGGGTGCAGTCGAGTTCCTGGCAAAACCGTTCGATCATCACGTGCTGCTCAAAAGAGTCCGGGCCGCGCTTGATACGTAATTCCTTGAGGTATCTGTGGGAGATTATGCAACAGTCATGAGCGCTGGGCCGGATCAGACCGAGCGCACGTTCGAACGGATCATCGGTAATAGCGCTGCCCTGGAATCTGTTCTCGAGCAGGTGGAGCAGGTGGCGCCCACAGACTCGACTGTGCTCATCGAGGGAGAAACCGGCACGGGAAAGGAACTCATCGCTCACGCCATTCACAACGCCAGTCAGCGGTGCGGACGCGCTTTCGTAAAATTCAATTGCGCAGCCATCCCGCTGGACCTTCTGGAAAGCGAACTGTTCGGCCATGAGAGGGGCGCTTTCACCGGCGCCATCGCGCAGAAGATCGGACGCTTCGAAATGGCCGATAAAGGCACGCTGCTTCTGGACGAAGTAGGCGACATCCCGCCGGCGCTGCAGCCAAAGCTGCTGCGTGTCTTGCAAGAGCAGGAGTTCGAGCGCCTGGGGAGCGGCCACACGCATAAAGTGGATGTCCGGCTGGTCGCGGCAACGAATCGGAATCTGGTCCATATGGTAGCTCGCGGGCAATTTCGCAGTGACCTGTATTATCGGCTGAACGTCTTCCCTATCCTGGTGCCCGCGCTCCGGGATCGCCGGGAAGACATTCCCACCCTGGTCAAGCATTTTGTGAAGATGTTTAGCCGCCGCATGAGGAAGCAGGTCGACAGCATTCCTCAGGAAACGATGGCTGCCTTCCAGTGGTATTCGTGGCCTGGCAACATTCGTGAGTTACAGAACCTAGTGGAACGCGCGGTTATCCTGATGCGCGACGGCGTACTCCCAAACCCACTTCAAAAGAGGCAAACAGACCTTATCCCACCAAGTCTGCATCGCACCCCAACATCGATGACCTGGGAAGACTCGGACCGCACCTTGATTTTGGAAACACTGGAGCAAGCCGGTTGGATCGTCGGTGGACCGGGCGGCGCAGCGGCGAAACTGGGACTGAAGCGAACCACGCTGCTGGCCAGGATGAGAAGGTTGGGTATCTCGCGGCCTATCTCCCAGGGAGAACCAGCGTTTCCGGACTCGCGCAATAACATGCCCAGTGTCGAATAAACGATAGATTGGCGTTGTGCTGTATTATGGTTGATTCCAAAGCTGGGGGGGCGCTGCGCATCACATGCAACTGCGACTGTCGGCCCGAGTTTTCTTTGAGCGCTCGCTGCTGCTGGTTTTCTGCATAGCGCTGAACAGTTGCCAGTCGCATCAAGCCAATTCCGGACCTTCGATCGAGTTCACCCATATTCCTCCGGCGGCGCAAGGTGGACGAGAAAGAGTCGACACGATCTCCGGACGGGTACGCAACGCCTCACCCAAGCAGCAGATTGTTATTTATGCGCACAGCGGGCCGTGGTGGGTGCAGCCCTGGCCTGAACATCCCTTCATTGCGATCCAGGCAGATTCAACGTGGAGCACGCAAACTCACCTGGGATTTGAGTACGCTGCGTTATTGGTGGGGCCGGATTATCATCCGCTGCCCGAGTTGGATGTGGCTCCGACCCAAGGCGGCTCCGTTGCCCTCGTGGCCATGGTGAAGGGCGTTGGAACGCCGCAGTTTGCCCCGACCGGATCGCTCAAATTCAGCGGTTACGATTGGGGTGTTCGCATGATTGAAAGTGACAAGGGAGGCACGAACAACCTCTACGATCGCTGAAAATGCATGGACCGATGCAAGCGGGGCGCTCCACATGCAGATCAGGAAGAAATCGGACCGGTGGTCGTGTGCAGAAATATTCTTGAATCGCAGTCTCGGGTACGGCACGTATTCGGTAACTGTGCGTGATACTTCTCACTTAGAACCCGCCGCGGCCTTCAGTATGTTTACCTTCGACGACGGGTCGAGCGCGCAGCACTTTCGCGAGATGGACGTAGAGGTCAATGGGTGGGGTAACGCCGCGAATAAGAACAATGCGCGATATATCATTCAACCCTTCTACATTCCTGGGAACCTGTTCGCTTTTACGGCGCCCTCAGGCACCTTGACGTATGTCCTGCACTGGGAATCTGGACATGCAACGTTCCAGACCTTTCGCGGAAGATCTGCCGGTGGCGGAGCGCAGCTCATCTCTGAACATGAGTTCACGTCTGGCGTACCGATACCGGGTAAGGCAGTACCCCGTCTGATTTTTTACGCCGTGGCGAGCGACAAAAATCCAATGCAGAAGCCAAGCGAGGTTGTGGTTGAGAAGTTTGAATACCTTCCGTGAGGGCGGTCTTGGAAGGCGCTGGCTGCTCAGGTGTGCCGTTGCCGGCCTCGCGGGCGTCTGCTTCGCCGCCTCGGCGTATGCGGTCGACGCCACCCGGACTGTGTCGCAATATCTCCACGACTCGTGGGGAACGGAGAGAGGTTTTCCCGGCGGATCGATAACGGCCATCGCACAGACTCCCGATGGCTATCTCTGGATTGGAACAGATAAAGGCCTGGTTCGTTTCGACGGTTTGAGTTTTCACCAGTTGGAGCAGGCCTATCCTAATCCGATCCAGATTGGCCCGGTGCGAACACTCCTGGTGGACGCCAGGGGTGACCTCTGGATCCTGCTACAAAACACCCAGGTCTTTCGTTACCAGAATGGAAACTTCGAACTTATCCGCGGCGAGGCTGAGAACGGCACAACGGCCATGGCACGGGGGACGTCCGGAGCGGTTTTGCTCTCATCCTTAGCTGTGGGAACGGTCACCTACAGTGACAAAGGATTTCGAAGCCTGTCGTCCGCAGCGCTTCTCAGCCGACGCGGCAAGAGTCGGCGAACGGCGAAGCTGCTGACCAGCGAGCAGCTCCCTTCAGTTGGTTTGATCGCCTGATCGTCGGCGCCCACCTCGGTGGTGATCTCCATGGCGCAGACGAACGACGGAAAGATTTGGCTTGGCACGGAGAGTCGAGGGCTCTTCTATCTCCGGGAAGGCCGCGTTTCGATCGCCTTGAATGGGCTGGTTGATACGAACATCAACTGTCTTCTTCCTCTTCCAAACTCGGAATTGTGGGTAGGTACTGCGAAAGGCGTGCTGCGCTGGAACGGAACAGAGCTTACTTCGGCGGGTGTGCCGTCCTCTCTTCGCAATCTCGACGTGCTTTCCCTTCTTCGCGACCGGGACTCGAACCTCTGGGTTGGCACGAGCGGAGGACTGTTTCGATACAACGCGAACGGTGTCTCTTTACCTGGTACTCGAAGAAACCACTGGACCGGTCGCTGCGTTATTCGAAGACCGGGAGGGAAGCATATGGATCGGTAGCGCGCACGGCCTGGAGCGGCTGCGAGACAGCGCCTTCGTTACCTACTCTCTACCCAATCTGAAATCGCAAAGTATGGGGCCATTGCACGTTGACTCCGGCGGCCGCACCTGGATTGCACCCATTGAGGGTGGTTTGCGATGGCTGAAGGAGGGAAAAAGTGGGGTGGTCACTGCCGATGGAATCGCCAACGATGTCATCTACTCCATCGCCGGCACCGGCAAGGATGATGTCTGGGTGGGACGACAGCAGGGTGGGCTCACCCATCTGCGCTCCACCGGCGATTCGTTTACAGCCAAGACCTACACGCAGGCAGACGGCCTGGCGCAAAACAGAGTGTACGCGGTCTATCAGAGTCGCGATGGTACGATCTGGTCCGGGACCCTCAGCAATGGTGTAAGCGAGCTAAAGAACGGCCAATTTACAAATTACTCGACGGCAGACGGGTTAGCCGCGAACACCATATCGTCGATTGCCGAGGACGCGGACGGGACGATGTGGTTCGGGACCCCGAAGGGCGTGAGCGCCCTGTCGCAGAAGGGGTGGCGAACCTATACCGGCGACGACGGATTACCCTCCGAGGACGTCAACTGCCTGCTGCAGGATTCATCAAGAATCCTGTGGATAGGAACGGCCGAAGGCCTCGCTTACCTCAGAGATGGGCAGGTGCATGTACCCCGCGAAGCACCTGAGGCGCTACGAGCAACCATATTCGGTATGGAGGAAGATAAGAACGGCTGGCTTTGGATCGCGACCTCAGATCATGTTTTGCGCGTTCCGCGCGACAAACTGCTAAGCGGTGTGGTGAAAGCGGCCGATGTGCGCGAGTATGACCAGGGCGATGGTCTGGAGAGCACGGAAGGAGTGAAGCGGAGCCGATCGGTGGTCTCGGATGCGGCAGGCAGGATCTGGTTTTCACTCAGCAGCGGCGTGTCGGTGGTTCATCCATCCAAGCTCGATGACAATTCAGTTCCCGCGCTGCCTCACATCGTGGCCATTACCGCCGATAACACAACCGCAAAACTCGGCGCCTCGGTTCGAATTCCTCCCTCACCCAGGCGAATCACCTTTGAGTACACGGGGCTGAGCCTCGCGGTGCCGGGGCGGATTCGCTTTCGATATTTTCTCGAAAATTTCGACAGTAGCTGGAGCCAGCCGGTTGCAGCGCGAGAAGCCGTTTACACGAACCTTGGGCCTGGCTCCTATCGATTCCGTCTCGTCGCCAGCAACAGCGAGGGGCTGTGGAACGGGCCGGAAACCTCGATCATTTTGAAGGTCGCCCCGGCCTACTATCAAACTTACTGGTTCCGATTGTCGTCCCTCGCCATCGTGATTGCGGTGCTTTGGTCACTGTATCGGTGGCGCATTCATCGACTCAGGAGTGAGGAAAAGCGTCTGCGGGACGTGGTGGAAACAATTCCGGCGATGACGTTCACCACGTTATCGAACGGCTACTTGCACATTTGTAAATAAACGTTGGACGGAATACACCGGGCTTTCTGTTGAGGAGACTTCAGGCGGAGGTTGGCAGCGTGCGGTCCATCCCGAGGATCTTGCGCGCCATTCCGAGAAGTGGCGTACCTCTGTTGCGACCGGCGAGGTTTTCGAGGACGAGGCGCGGTTCCATCGCGCCGCTGACGGAGAATACAGGTGGTTTCTGGTGCGTAGCGTACCGCTTCGGGACCAGCATGGAAACATTGTCAGATGGTACGGGACCCTCACGGACATTGAAGATCGCCGGCGTGCCGGGGAAGCCCTGGGATTGTTATCGCGTGATTTGCAGGAAAGCAAAGCCAGGCTTGAAGAGGCCCAGCGTATCGCTCATCTCGGTTATTGGGAATGGGATCTAGCGACGGATCGCGTGACGTGGGCGGAGGAAACGTATCGTATTTATGGACTGCAGCCGCAGGAACGTCCCATCGAGTTAGCCGAAATACGAGACATGATCCATCCTGGCGATCGGGAGTTCGTGTTCCGGGCAGCGGAGGAGGCCCTTCGGGGTGATGGGTGCCCTGACGTAGAACACCGTATCGTTCGGCCGACAGGCGAAGTGCGCATCGTCCACAGTCAGGCCGACGTGAGGAGAGATGGGTCGGGCCGGCCCTACCAAATGTTCGGTACGGCTCAAGACATTACTGAGCGCAAGTGCGCGGAAGAAGCGCTGCAGAAAAGCCAATTTTATCTGGATGAGGGGCAGCGCCTCGCCCATATGGGAAGTTGGGCATTTAACCCCTCTGGTTTTTTTGAGTATTGGTCTCAAGAACTGTTTCAGATTTACGGTCTGGATCCGCAGAAGGGAGCCCCTACCCTTGAAGAGTATCTAGCCACCGTTCACCCGGCAGACCGCGACTTCATGGCAGAGACGATAAAGGGGATGCGTGAGCAAGGTCACGGTTGCGACGTAAAGAAGCGAATCATTCGACCTGGCGGCGCCGTTCGCTATATACGATGCGTTGGTGTACCGGTTCTCGACCAGGGTGTTCTTCAGGGTTTTCTTGGCACCGCCATGGATGTAACGGAGCAAGAACAATTGACTCAGGAGTTGCAGCGGCGTGAGGAGTACCTGTCGAAGGCACAAATACTAAGTCACACTGGCAGCTTCGGTTGGAAACCAGCGACCGGAGAGATTGCCTGGTCGGACGAAAGCTACCGCATTTTTGAATACAATCCGGCGGAGAAGTTAACGCTGGACAGGATCATGGAACGCGTTCATCCCGAAGACCGGCATTTGACGCTTGCGGTGGTGGAACAGGCCTCGAACAGCGGCGGCGCTGATTTCAAGCTTCGTCTGCTCTTCCCTGAAGGCCGCGTTAAGTACATTCGCGTTCTGGTGAGGCCGTTGGGTATCGCGCACGATGATCTGGAGTTCGCCGGGGCAGTTGTCGATAGAACGGAAGCGCACCTTGCGGAGGAGCGAATCCGCCAGGACGAAGCCGAGCTTCGCCTGCTTATCGACGCGATTCCCCAGCAGGTAGCGGTTTTTGACTCCGGATGGAATGCCCTCTTTACCAACCGGCAGGCTCAGGAATACGCGGGCCTCAGCCGGCAAGAGGTCCAGCCGATTGCAGCGATTGATCGCCTTATCCACCCGGATGATCTGGGGCGTCTGCACGGGAATCGTGCGCGCGCGACGCGGGAGAGCATGCCAGTGGAGACGGAGGCGCGGATACGGGGAAAAGAGGGGATCTATCGTTGGTTCTTGTTGCGCGCCTACCCGCTTCGAGACGCGCAAGGACACGTTGTGCGATGGTATGCCACACGCACCGACATCACGGATCTGAAGAACGCCGCGCAAGAAAGGGAAAGGCTGCGACAACTGGAGGCGGCTCTGGCACACACCAATCGAGTGAGTACGCTGGGGGAAATGGCAGCGTCGCTGGCACACGAAATCAAGCAGCCCATCGCTGCCGCCATCACCAGCGCCAACAGCTGCATTGAATGGCTGGCCCACGAACCGCCCAATCTTGATCGGGCTCGTGTGGCAGCAGCCAGAATCGATAAGTATGGGAATCGTGCGGCTGAGATCATCGACCGTATCCGTTCGTTCTACAAGAAATCACCTCCACAACGTGAGTTGGTCGACGTGAACGGAATTATCCACGAAATACTCACGCTGCTGGAGAGCGAGGCCACACGATTCTCGGTGGGCATGCGCACGGAACTGGCCGCCGAGCTACCTGAGATCATGGCTGATCGCGTGCAGTTGCAGCAGGTGTTCATGAACCTCATGCTCAACGGCATCGAAGCCATGGAGGGCTCAGGCGGAGAACTTACAGTGAAGTCGGAATTGCAGGACGGTCAACTCCAGTTCTCGGTGAGGGATACGGGCGTGGGGTTGCCAACAGAGAAGGCGGATCAGATCTTTTCTGCGTTCTTTACCACCAAGCCGCAGGGCAGCGGCATGGGGTTGGCTATCAGCCGTTCCATTGTGGAGTCGCATGGCGGGCACTTGTGGGCAAGCGCCAACGGTGGAGGGGGCACAACTTTCCATTTCACCCTGCCGATCCAGGTCACCGAGTCGTCGCCCTGGGTTGCCTGAGACACCGGTTCAGGCGGCTCGGTCTTCCTCATTTGCCTGGCCATCAGCGTCAAAGGATCGAGATGTGTGTCGAGCCTCGTCTTCGGGTCATAGATGTGAATGTCGGAGAGTATTGGCTCCCCTTATAGGACTCGGCTACGAATTTCCGCGACTCGTTGTGCGTGCGTCCCGCCGCATCGCGGGCAATGTGATTCATCGTTTTCAGCACAACATCCTGGGTCATTCTCAGCCGTCCCTACGGGACTGATCGGGATCTGCCCGATAGCTGATTTGTTTTTAACTACTGCTGCCCGAATTCAGCCGTCAGAAAATCTAATTTGGATGAGGAGTAAACGTTGAATTTTTCGGATCGCCTTTCATCTCCTCGGTTGCCGTGGATGACGGGCTAGTCGCTTGAAAAGTCTGATTGAGAGAGTTGAACAAGGTCAGCGAGTTCCTGTTCAAGGACTTTCGCAACGTCGGATTCAGTTGTATTCGGGCCGATCGGCACAGTCATGGTAATCGTGCTGCCACCCAGAGGACGGGGCGTTACGCGGATGTAAGCACCGCCCCGCTTGCCGTTGGGCATTTCGCGTGTATAGTCGACGGCAACAGCAGACGGATGCAGCGAGACTTCGAGATGGAAGACCTCGCCATTTTTTGTGACGCGATGGTGCAAGGGATCGATGCGCTCAATGACGTCGGCGAAGACAGGGGCCCACTTTGGAATGTTGCCGGCCTCTGCGAGAACCTCGTAAAGCTTGCCAGGCTCTAAATCAGATTCGGCGGATCGCGTTACGGTTTGGGTTGGCATAAATATTTAGATGTACGTTCTGCAACAAATGTAACCTGTCATCCCGGTAATGGATGGTCCGCCGCTTGGTCGCAAGCGAAAAGTGAGCATAGCAGGTGTGGCCTGCGCGGGTGTCCCGCCCGATTACCCTGGAACAAAGACGCCTTGGGTGCAATTGTCCGAAACACCTTGGCCAAAATCCCGGCTGATCGCTGTCCCCGGGGTCCGTCCTGGGCTATTCTCAGCCGTCCCTATCACCGGGTTGCTGCGACCACGTGGAGATAGTCCAACCAAGTCCGGCAACGAACGCCAACACACCTGCATAAAAAGGAGAAGGTTGAGCTCAAGCGAGAGGGAGAGGGGTTCCCGGCGAGAGAGGCTCGCTAAATGAGCCTGCTGCTCAGTCGATCCGCCTTAGTCCACATGCCGTTCCACGCGGACGGTGACAAGCTGCCAGCCCGCAACGGGGATTGCCCCGTTGGTCATCGTAACGGGTTCTTCTGCCAGATTGCTGATCCACACCTCGCCCGCCTTTGCCCTGGCTGCCCAGGTCAACGAGACTTCATGCGCTTCCGCGGACGCACCGAACAAGCGCACGATCCATGCCTTCCCGTCATCGCTCGGTTTTAAACATTGAACGAGTACGTCTGGGGTGGACAACCGCAGCATCGGCTCGCTCACATCCGCTGCTTCGACAGCGTGTGTCACTACCAGCGCCTGAGTCAGTCCGGTGGCGAAGCGCTCTTTCCCGGCTGACGAATTTCCCTGATGCGGCCGCAGAGCATACCTGAAAATCACCGGCCCTTGCTGGTACGCGAGATAGTTTGTACCCCAATGGTTGTTCATCACCCAGGAGTAAAACAGTTGAGTCTCCACGATCTTCTTAAGCCAGACGTCCGGATTGCGCTGCGAGCCGAGCATGGTCGCGGTAATTCCACCGATCTCTATCAGCGGGGCGTCGAGAGTGGCCCAGGTCACTCCGCGCTCAGAAGAGCTCACGTCTACCCAACGTCCGACCGGCAACCAGTTCTTGTCTGAACCGGGAAGCTGATCAAGTTCGGGTCTCATGACCGCCAGCGGCACATTCATGGTCATTTTTCCTGCGGGCACGGCGAGCGGAAATGCGAACTGAATGCTTTCCTTGTTGCCACGTTGCGCAAAGGGTCCACCGGGGCCGCCTTTGCCGGGATCGGGATTGAGCGCTGCGCGTTGCTTGTCGACCAGGTTCTCGATCATCACATAATCTATCTCAGCCATAACGCGCACACGGCGTACGAGCCTGTTGCACGTAGGCGCGGACGATTCTACCCGCATAGTGGCCACCAAGGGACCGGCGTCCTCGAGTGTTATGACGGGAGTCCCGCTCCGTCCGAGATGCTCAAGATCGGTCCCGTTCAGGTATAGGAAGCGATTGGCCGCGCCCTTCTCCGCATCGATCAAGTTCGCGCTGTCGCCCGGTTGCATCAGCTTCACCACATCTCCTGTTTTGGCATCCACGGTCACACTCAGGTGATGATTGACGAGCGTCTCACCGCGGACGGCTACCGGATGTGCCGGGGGCGCCGAGTTCTTCTCGCTGAGTTGAAACGTGCGCTTGCTGAACGCTGGAAGCTTTTCGACCAGAAGCGCCAGTTCACCCGAAGCTAACCTTTGCGTGGGGACGGACTGCCCTTGTTCATCCTCGGCGTAGTCGCCTGCGCGGGAAAGTTCTTTGCTCACTAGGACCACGTCGGTGCGTTCCCAGGAGGTTGTATTCCACACAGCGAGCGTGGCCGGACGATCGTCGGCTGCGCCTGCCGCCTGGCGCAATAGGGAGTCGGCCTGCAATGCTCCATTTACCGCGAAGGCCCGCTTCACCTCCCATTGCTTCAGCACGAAGGGATTTTCTGAATCCGAAACACTGTTGTAAGCGCCCCACGTGTGCTCGGAGTACATTAAGACGTTCCGCCAGGCTTCTGTGTAACGTGCTGCGTCATACGCGTCAGGATGGAAAGTTGCGGCCAACGATTCGGCCTGCACGATCCGCTCAGCAGCGTTGCGATTCATCGCCGTTTCCAGAGCGGACGAAGCCGCTCCGTCTTCCCAGTACGGAGTCAGATCTCCACGAAACTCAGGGAGCTGGTCGCCGTGTTTTTGCTCAAACGCTGCGAATGCGGATTCGGTTGCCGCGATATGGAATTTGGGCCATTGGTAAGTCCCGTTCCACTCTTTTACCCACTCGCTCAGTTCCGGATCGGGCACCGCGTTGTCTCCATGCCCCGACCAGCGTATATAGGAAATGTCATACGGGAAGTTCACCGTATCCATGCGGTCCTGATATTTGTCTACAAACTCGTCGCCCAGCTTCATGACGTGCGACATGGCATAGCCGGTCCAGGGAACCCAGAATAGAACTCTCTCCTTTCCTGAAGGCGAAACCCACCAGAATGGCTTGTCCTGCCACGCCACCATGAAGGTGCCGATACGGTCGAAGTAATTCGGCGCGGCTGAGAAATAACGGATTCCTGCCTGCGACATCGCCATCACCGTGCCCCACGTAAAACCAGGTACATCGCTCATCATCGCTGAACGAATGGGCACTCCGCAGTCTTTTCCCAGCCGTGTTCCAAAGCGAAAGAGCTGCAACAGCTCTTCTGGGCGGCACAGGCCGGTCAATTCATTGGCATAGGACCCGTTTAGCCCAATCCAGCCCTTGCGCACGGCCTCTCGCAGGGCGGTGCGATCGGACTCGGGTCTCCGTTTTAAAAAGAGATCTGCACCCCACAACACCTCCAGGTTCCACACGAAGCGCGCCCCTGGGGGATAATGCTCCGTCTTCTGCGCGAGTTGCATGCCCTGCAGGATGTTGTTGATCTGCTTTTCTTCCACGTCAGCCTGCAGATCGGTGTAGCCCAAATCGTGATGAGAGTGGGGGAGCACATAAACCAGCAGTTTGCGCACCGGCTTACGCTCCACATTGGCGGTCTGATCCGCACCGTTCACCGTCACCAAGACCTTGCTGGTGCGCGGCGTGGTCACTGGTTCGACAAATACGTCGAAACTTTGCACGCCTTCCGAGAGCGTGCGGCGATCTACCTCTATGCCATCCACCCTGGTTACGATTTGCGCGCCGGCTTTCGCGCCGGGTAATGCGATTCGGACGGGCTGCAGGAGCTTCCCTTCCCGGTTCACCAATCCGCGGATGGCTACAGCGAACGGCTTCGCTTCCTGCTGGAACGCGCGCGTCCACGCCGTACGGGGAAGGAGTGCCCCGCCCATGGCTGCAGAAACACCTTTCAAAACATCACGTCGTTGCATGGCCGTCTCCTATCATTGAAAGTGGTCGACGAGCATGATGTCGCTGTTTGCGTCGGCAATTTGTGAATAGATGATCCAGCGGCCATCGGGAGAGACCGACAGACCGCTCCCGAAATACTTGTCCGAATCGAAAATTGGGTGTAGCTGCCTGGTAGCAAAATCAAAGTAGCGGAGAGATCGGGGCGCCTCGGCCGGAACAAAATAGATGCCGCCTGGAGAGAGGGCCCAAAGGCCGGCGTGGCTCACGAGAGGCAATCCCCCTACTTCTGACGCCGCACCGGGCAATGCCAGCAGAGACACTTTCCTCAGCATTGGTTTCGAGAATCGGCTTGCAAAATACACTGTTTTCCCATCGAAAGACTCCTGCGGACTGACCCCATCGGTATCGTGGGCGAGTGCAATGGCGTCTCCGCCGGAGGCGGGACAACGATAGATTCCCATCCTGCCAGGCTCCTGGGATTTGAAATAAATCCACTTTCCATCGCGGGACCAGTGAGGTCGAAGTAGATCAGAGATGTTCGTGACGAGTTCTCTAGGCTTCCGTTCGGCCACGTCGACCACATATATTTCCCAGCGGCCTCGGGGACGCGAGTCAAACGCTATCTTGTTTCCGTCCGGCGACCATTGCGGACTGCCACTCTCATCGAGAGGGTTCGAGACCTGTACAAGGTTGCTTCCATCGTCGCTGCTGACCCATACACCCTGCTTGCCAGAGCGTAAAGACGCGAAGGCAATGCGCTTTCCGTCCGGAGAGTATTGCGTATCGAACTGTAACCGGGAGGAAGGGATGAGTTCCACGGCCGGAGATTGGGGGTGAAGCAGGTCCCGGCGCCAGGTGTTAAAGCTAGTGGAAAGCGAGCTGTAGGCAAGTTTGTCGCCGCGCGGAGAGACGGTGGGCAGCATGGCACTTCCTGCGACGGCAAGTTGTTTCGTCGATCCATTCGCGACAGTCACTTCTCCCAGTTCAGCGGTGAGGTTCCCATTCTCAGTGCGATAGCGGGAATAAATGACTTTCCTATCGTCAGCGGACCAGGTTAAACCATTTAGAAAAGACGGCAAGGATGAAATCGTTTTCGGTTGACCACCCGGAATTGGTAAGGAATACAGAATGGCCTCGCCATTCGTCCTTAGAAAACACAAGTATGCGAGGTACTTGCCGTTGTGGGAGAACGCCGGCAGACCTTCATTCACGCAACTGGAACTGATCGGAACCTGCCTGGTCTCCAATGTTTCGGTTGAGAGGAGATAGATCCTTGTTTGTTCCTCTTCTGGCGCCACATCTGCGAAGGCAATCCACTTGCCGTCGGGCGACCAACTAATAAGATTGAAGTCATTGCGGCTGATAAAGTTGAAGTTAGTCGAGGGTATTCGGGTGAGTCGTAATCTTCTTTCGGGGCCGCCAAGCACGGAGACAACGTAGATTCCCGTATCGGCGCCGGCCAGGCGGTGAAAGGCAATCTGCGTGCCGTCGGGGGACCAAGCCGCACTGATCGATTCCGAGGGATGCTGCGTAAGTCGGAGAAGAGTTTCGCTTCCCAGGGCCTTCACATATAGATCGAAGCCGTGGTCCCCATGCGCAGGGTCACCGTTCCAGGCGAAAGCGATTCTGGAGCCATCGGGGGAGAAAGCGGGGGAGGTCGCGACTCCGGGAAACGCCGTGAACGGTACGGTGGTCAGGGCCGCCTGCTCCTGTGGACGCTGTTGCCGCTGCCATCGATAGGTAAGGACGGCTGCAGAGGCAACGACCGAGATGGCGAGGACGCCTGCGGCGATCTTCAACCACAGACGACGCGAGTGCCAGCCACGATTTGGTTCGACCGCAACGACGGGTACCGGCTGAATCGGTGGCTCCAACTCACCGATGAATCGATACCCTCGCCGAGGCAACGTCTCCACAAAGCGCGGCTTGTCAGCCGAATCGCCCAGCACTTCCCTAATCTTGTTAATAGCGGTATTCAGGTTGTGATCGACGTCGACAAAAGTGTCCGGCCAGAGCCGCTTTTGTATCTCCTCTCGCGACACCACGTCGCCCGGACGCTCCAGCAGAATGCTGAGAACCTGAAACGGCTGCCCACCGAACTTCTGCTTCACTCCAGCTTTGCGCAATTCACCAGTACGAAGGTCAACCTCGAAATTTTCGAAGCGCAGGAGTCGAAGCTGGCGTTCTACCTCTGCCATCGCTGATGTCCTCGCGGTCTGTAGGGGTACCGATCACATTCCCGAACTACGAGAGAGCTCCGTAAACGCCTATGCAGCAATCAGTTAGGCCATGGAGATTTCTTTCGACCCTGGATTGACCACATTTTACCCGCTATCGATTGAGGTAGTCTTGCCCCGCCATTGGCGTGAGGGTGTCTACGGCGGCGTAAAAGGCTCGCGCATAGATGGCCTGCCGCGAAGATGGCGAAATAGTGGGCGGTCTCCACCGAATCGCCGTAATGGAAAGATCCGCTACGGAAGATGAAGTCAACTGCAGGGTCAGCGCTAGCGCCCTCCACCCAGGGCTCCGGGTGGTAGCGTTCCTCCTTCGGATAAGGTCTTCATGTTCTCGAGCATCTTGGTGAAGCGTGTGCGCCGGTTGTCCATATCCTTGCTACGCGCAGCATCGTCGGCGAGGCTACTGTTGTCGAAGACCAGGGTGTAGTTCAGGCGAGTGGTTTTGTCTGTGAGAGGAACGGCCTCGAGTGTGCCGTGGTACATGTTGTAGGTTATGCCTTCGCGAACGGGTTGGGTGTAGGTATAGCTGTACCTGGTTTTTCCTACGAGGACCTCATGCCCGATGGAGCGGACGGTGCCCAGGCTGTTGCCATCCCCGGAGAGAATCGTGCAGTTAGGAAAGCCCCACTCGCCGATGTCACAGTACTTGCCAACGCGAGCCCAGACCGCGTCGACGGGTGCATTGACGGTGATGGTCATCGGTATGGCGACGTAGTGGGGATTTGGAGTCTGCAACTGGTCAGGTGTGGGGGTCGGGGGTTGCGTTGGTTCCTTGGCCGAAGCCGGCACGTTGCCGCCTTCACCCAGCGTCTTCATGTTCTGGAGAAATGCGGTAAATCGCTTTTTGCGAGCCGCCATCTCGGCGTCGCGCGCAGCATCGCCGGCGAGCATGCTGTTGTCGTAGAAGAAGGTGTAGATGAGGCGCGACGTCTTGGGGGTAACGGGGACCGCCTCCAGCGTGCCGTGATAGAGGTTGTACTTGGCGCCGTTTCGCACGGGCTGCGTGTAGGTGTAGCTGTGGCCGGTTTGGCCGACCAACACCTCGTTCACGATGTTCCGCACGGACGCGTAGCCGCCGTCCCCAGCAAGTAGTTTGCAGTCGGGAAAGGCCCATTTGCCGATGTCACAGTATTTGCCCACGCGCGCCCAGACGGTGTCGGCGGGTGCGTTGACGTCCTGGGTCAGCAGCAAGGTCACGTAATGCGGATCGGGCACTTGCAGCGGAGCAGGAGTGGGATGGGGCGTGGTGACGGGGGACACCTGCTGGGCAACAGAGGCGGCGGCGAATGTTGCCAGGAACAAGACGGCTATCCGATACATGTTGACTGATCTCCCAGGAGCACTGCTCGTTTAGATTTGCGGTCGTAACATCTGCAACTTCGTTTTCGGCAGGAACGATTATCTCATTTACTCATCAGGAGAA
This sequence comes from uncultured Acidobacteriaceae bacterium, assembly GCA_963785315.1. Taxonomy (GTDB): domain Bacteria; phylum Acidobacteriota; class Terriglobia; order Terriglobales; family Acidobacteriaceae; genus PALSA-350. The sequence continues at coordinate 774,058 of CAWAUX010000010.1, forward strand.
GTCTCATGCGCACCGCCAGATACGTGCCCAACGCACGTTCGGCCAAACGCAATGCCTTGGGGAAAGGGCATTATCGGTAAGTTGCCTGATGACCGTCTGGTAAACAGATGAAGTCAAAATCCTGTTTCATGGGACGCGGGCTGCTTGAAGTCCCATAGCCGGTGGAATTTAAGAAATTTCCAGTCTGATTCGGGGCTATGATTAGCCGAGAGGAACGAAGTATGGCAACACTTCGGTTGCCGTCACTTACGCTTGCCTTACTGCTCGCGATTGGTTCGCTGAGCCCCGCGTCCGCAGGCGTTCGCCTGGGAACTATTTCGGTAGGCGCCGGGTACGGCTATTATTCTGGTCCGGTTTGGCCCGGATACTACCCGCCGTTCTTTTACGATCCCTGGATCGGCTATTCGTTCTTCGCTTCTCCAGTCTATCTGGTTCCCCAGCCCGACAAGGGACAGGTCAGCCTGCAAGGTTCGTATAAGGACGCAGAAGTCTATCTGGACAATGCATACGCAGGAACCACAGCCACGTTGAAGAAGTTCTGGCTGGCTCCGGGCGTCTATGATCTTGAAGTTCGTCCGAAGGATCAGACTCCCAAGAAGAAACGCATTTATGTTCTGACCGGCAAGACTCTGAAGGTCAGCCTGGAGTAAAACGTCATGACTCACTGCGGCAAGAGTGTACTCATCGTTGGGTTGCTAAATTGTTGCGTGACCGTCGGGCAAAATCTCCCGGCACCACGGGCGACGGCCGCTGCGTACCCGGTGTCCAAGGTTCAGCCGGTATATTCCATCGGCGCAAAACAGCTCTCAAAGACAGAGGTTCGGAACTCCTTCGCCACGCCTTTGGCAGAGCGGTACATCGTGGTAGAGATTGGCTTCTACCCCGCAGACAGTAAGACCATCAGCCTGAACCAGTCTGATTTTTCGCTGCGAAGCGCCAATGGCAAAGACCTGGTTAGTCCGGCGAGCCCCGCAACCATTGCCTCCATCTGCCAGAAGCGGCCGGGGAGTAGCAGCGATGTAAGTCTCTATCCGACCGCAAACGTTGGCTATGTGAGCTATCCCAGCTATGACGGCAGCGGTCGCCGCGTAAGTGGTCCGGTTTACGGGGTGGGCATGGGGGTTGGAGTGGATAAGAGTCCATCCGCCGCAAGCACCGACTCTGATCGGCAGACCATGGAGATAGAACTGCTCGACAAGGAATTGAAAGACGCGGAAGTCTCCAAGCCGGTCGCTGGTTATCTCTACTTTCCCATCCCAACCAAGCAGAGGGTTGAGTATCAGTTGGAATACCACGGAACGGACGCGGTGACCAGTTTGCCGCTGAAGACCCACTGACCCAGCACAGCTTCGAGAGCGTACGTTCCCCTCCACCTATCCCGAGGTGGGTTGCCGCCTTCCACCTGGTCACAGGTTTTCCAACACCACCAACCTTGACAGGAAATTTTGGTGGCCGGAAAGCCCTGCAGAGCATGCGTTGATTAAATATCCTCGGGGTCCTTCGACTCCGCGCCGTTAGTCCTCTGCCAAGCGATAGGTCTGCGAGGCGCTTCGCTCAGGATGACGGTTCTGTGGGAGAACTAACGGAACGGAGAGCTTTGTGTGCGAGCCGAAGAAGATCATCTGGATCCTACGGCCAGTCCATTTCCAGCGCATAGACTTCCTGGGTGCTGATGTCGCGGGTGACCAAAGGAGAGTCGTCGGGCGCTAGCCCAAACCAGCTGTCGAACCCTCCAGCAGTCATGCGTCCGACTTTCCTCAGATCCGCGATCTCTTCGATCTTTCGATCACTCAGGCGCATACGGAGGACACGAAAAAAGGTGTCCGGGGCAATGAGGCCCTGGAAATAGAGATACTTTCCGTCGCGCGACCAGGTTTCGTAACCCGCAAACGATGCGAAGATTTCTGCCCACCTCTGGGTGGCAATATCAAAAAGCATCAGCGTTTGGGTGTCAGTCGCTATGGCCGCAATGTACTTTCCATCCGGCGACCAATGAGGGGAAAAACGTCCATGCGAGCCGGGCAACACTGAAACGTGCCTGGTTCCCAGATCAAGAATGGAAATGGGTGCGTTCAAAACCCCATCGGAGGCGAAGATCAGCGAGTGTCCGTCCGGCGACCAGTTCACATCCATCTGGCTTTGCTCGCTGGGAAGAATGCGCTGCGGGGTTCCCCCCTCGCTCGAGATAAGGAAGATGTTATAGACCGAACCGGGAAGCTTGGCACTAAAGACAATTTGTTTCGCATCATGGGACCAGCGCGGCAATTCCGCTCGCAAAGGCGGGAAGGTGAGTTGAAGCCGCTCGCTTCCGTCGACCCTACTCCGCCATAGCAGTTCGTCGGGGTAAGAAGTGTAGGTAACCCATTGCCCGTCCGGCGAAAAGGCGAGGCAATCGGCCGAGATTCCGGGGAGATAGGGTATGAACTCGCTGATGCGCGAGTCGTAACGAACTACCTCCGCTTGAGGCGAAGTACCGATTGCGAATATCTCCTTGCCGTCCTTGCGGGGCGCAGGATATTCGAAATCCAAGGGGCCGGCGGTCAACTGGGTTGGCTTCTCATCTCGATTCCCCCGCCAGAGGCCTCGCTTTTCCGGCAAGGCCCAGAGATTGGACCTTCCATCGAGCGTGTTCTGAAAGATGAAAAAGCGTCCGTTCGGCGTCCACTCGCCGCAACATCCAGCAAACATCGGGTGGGACCTCGGCCCGTTGGCCGCAGCTTCCACGACGGTCGTGGTGTCGGCTTCAGGATCGTACTGGGAGAAACGAAGGGCCTTGGCGTCCGGCGAGAATCGGAAGGCAAAAGGATTGCCTGAAGCGCCGCTTTCTGTCGTGAGGACCTTGTGCGGCGAGGAGCCATCCAGGGCCGCCGAATAGACATCGTGTCTGTCTGCATAGATGACGCTCGCTCCGTCCGCTCCGAACGCCGCACCTGCTCTGAAGCCGGTGCTTCCTGCGAGGACCGTCCCAACACGGCGCGGCGAACCTCCCGCGACCGGCTGCACCCATAACGAATGGGCCTGGTACTGGGGCTCAATTACTTCGTCGTTGGCCAGCAGGAGATCGGTTCCATCTCTCGATAAATCGAGTACTGAGGGTTGCTTGAGCGGGACCGTCAAGGAAGCGGTATCTCCGCCCTTGACGGAGACCTGAACGACGACGTTACGCGCACCGGGCAACACTTCGGTGAAATAAATGCGCGACCCATCGGTGGCCATGGGGCCGAACTTGGGTTGCCCGTCGTTGGTCAGCTTAACGAACCTCTGGACTACGGGCGCGCCCTGAGCTGGGAAAGCCGTCTTCCAGAGAACCATCCCGCTCACTATGACCAGGACGGCGCCGGCCAAACCTAACCCGTAATATAGGCGTCTTCGCCGGCCCCGCGGGGACGCAGAAGGAAGCTTTTCGACGGGTTGAGCGGAGGGTGAGGTTGCGCCTTCAACGGGCGCGACGAATCGATAACCCCACCGAGGCAGGGTTTCGACAAAGCGCGGGCTGTCGGCCGAATCGCCCAGCACTTCGCGAATCTTGTTGATGGAAGTGTTGAGGTTGTGGTCGACGTCGACAAAAGTGTTGGGCCAGAGGCGCTTCTGTAACTCTTCCCGTGTCACCACTTCGCCAGGACGCTCGAGCAGAATGGTCAGAACCTGAAACGGCTGGCCGCCGAATTTCAGCCTTACCCCAGCTTTGCGCAGTTCGCGGGCGCGGAGGTCGAGCTCGAAGTTTCCGAAGCGTAAAGGTCCGCGCTGAGCTTCTGGCCCGGTCATCGCCAATGGTCCTCGCGATCTTTCCAGTCATGCCAGTGCTACCTTCCCGGCTTTGACAAGAGGTTGCAAGTCTCATATTTCCTGGAACTTACACGCTTAGATTCTTTTGACTCGTATTGCTTCGCATTTTACCTGCTATCGATTGAGGTAGTCCCGCCAAAGAGCCAATGTCGCCCTCACCGCGCCACCTGCGCAGAGGAAGCCGACATGAAACGTGCAAGTTCCAAGCTGCAGCTTATCGTCACGGTCAGTCTTGCGACGATCTCCGTTCCCGTTCTCAGCGCCGAGGCGCACTGCCCGGCAAACATTGTCAGCGTAACTCCCCGGCTCGTTCAAGGGGTACTGGTCATTGTTCCGGTGAAGATCAATCATGCAGGGCCGTTCGACTTTATGGTGGATACGGGCAGCCAGATGAGTGTGGTCGATCCATCGCTGGCCTCACAACTGGGCCTGCAACCTCAAGGCACAGTCGGCCTGGTCTCGGTTGGCAATTATGCGCAGGCATCTGTAGCCGGGGTGGATTCGCTGGAGACGGGCTCGAAGATTGTGACGAATGCCGCCGTAGTGATCCAGGATCTGGGACAGATTCGCGCGGCCGATCCTCGGATTCGGGGGGTCCTGGGTGAGAATTTTCTGGCCCACTTCGATCTGCTCATCGACTATGAACACCGGCTGGTTTGCCTCGACGATACCCAGGCGATGAAGGCCAGTATCCGCGGGGAGCATGTTCCGCTGGTGGCGGCGTCGCATCCTGAGAGCGAGACGCCCTTCGCGGAGCGGCTGGTGATCGCGGTCCAGCTCTCCTATACGGGGAAGCAGCCGATCCTGCTGCAGTTGGATTCAGGTAGTGACGGGCCTATCCTCTACGCGAGCAATAAGGCAACAGAACGTTCGCTCCTGGCGCGCGCTCTCCCTCAGGGAGGCAACGTGAGCGAGGCACAACGCGCCTTTGCCGTCTTGCCCCCGCAGCAGATGCGCATCGGCTCCCGTTCATGGGATAAGGTTCCGTTTGTGACGCCGGTGAGGGTTGAGAGTAATGTGCCGCAGCGGGATGAAGATGGATTGTTACCGACTGTGCTGTTTCAAAGTGTCTTCATCAGTTATGCCCAGCGTTATGTGGTCTTCCATGCCAGGTGAGTCGTTCGAACCTCGATGACGCGCGAAAAATGACGGTGGTCACTTTGCCTTATTGCATTCAAAGCAGTGCCAGCACCAGAGATTCTTAGCATCTGGAGCGGTGTTTTTAGGGCGCGTGATCGCCATGTAGGAGTGGGCCTGGCGTTTTGTACAAACCTTCATCTGACGGTTTACCGGGTCAATCTGCTCCAGGGAGGGCGGCAGGTGCGGAAGCAAATCGAAGTACCCGTACCGCCGCCCGTAATAGCGCTGGCAGTCTTGCGACGCACACTTGAAAACAGCCTTAGGCAAGAACGAAGACTCCTGGGTCCGCATTCTGGAATGATGGCGGTCACATAACGGAACCTTTTCTTCGCGCATGTCCCTAGTATGCGCCGAATCGAAGCGAAACGGCGGTTTCGGGATCGTGTTTACACCCCGGAGGGTCGTACTTTGGTGCGGCCAAGGCCCAGGGTCGAGCTGTATATCGTTGAAAATAAGAAACATAAGGTAAATAAAACGCCCACTAGTTTTGAGGCTATACTACCCGCTTAGATGCACGACGACGCATGGCGATAAGACGACAGGAAGACTCGCCGAGGTTACGTCACCTCCGTTGATGTCCGAAGCGGGGAAGACCTGGGCCCGAGGCTCTACCGGGATGAGTAAAACGTGACTTGACCATGGTGCGCGGGTAGCTTCGGAACACTTATCCGCGTGAGTCCGCTATGACTTCTGAGCTTTGGCAACGCCTGAAAGCGCTGTTCTACGCTGCTCTGAAAGAGGGTACACAGGATCGTGCGGCATTCACAGGCTCAGCCCGTAACGGAGATCTGGCACCGAAGAAGCGCCTCGACCATCTTGTTGAGGCCGAACAGCAAGCCACCGGAACGCTTGACGCACCACTCACCTATCTCGATGGGGGTTTGGATAGCGTGGGCCCTCGCTTCCAGCCTGGCGAACTCGTCGTTGGGCGTTTTCGCATTGTTCGGCCAATCGGCAAGGGCGGGATGGGCGAGGTTTATGAAGCGGAAGACCTGCAACTTGGGACCATCGCTCTCAAGACCATCCGAAATGGTATAGCGTCCTCCTCGGACGCATTCGAACTCTTCCGCCAGGAGGTGCAACTGGCGAGGAGAGTAAGCGGGCCCCAGGTCTGCCGCATTCACGAGCTCTATCTCCTTCCCGCGTCCGGCGGACACGAGGCAACAGCCTTTCTGACGATGGAGTACCTGGACGGAATCACACTTTACGAAAAGCTATTCAGGGACGGCCCGCTTCGTTGGAAAGAAGCACTTAGTATCACGCTTGAGATTTGTGAAGGTCTGCGATTGATCCACGAGAAGGGGATCATTCATCGCGATCTTAAAACCAGCAACATTATGTTATGCAAGCAGGCCGGCGCATTTCGGGTCGTGCTGATGGATTTTGGACTCGCGCGCGACTTTAGTGCAGACGCCAAGAGTGGCAACTCATCTCCTGTTCAGAGACCAGGAAAGACCCTTCCGCAACTGATCATGGGCACGCCAAAGTATATGGCCCCGGAGCAATTCGAAGGAAAGCCCTTATCGCCTGCCACAGACATCTATGCGCTCGGTGTCATCCTTTACGGGCTTGTCACCGGACTGCACCCCTACGCTGCAGATAACTCCCTCGCCGCAGCAATTCGCCACGCCAAACATCCCATCCCCGCCTCTTCGCTCCGCCCCAACATTCCCCGGGAGTTTGATCGGGTCATCGAGCATTGTCTGGAGTACGAACCCGAGAAACGGTTCCAATCGGCAAAAGAAGTAATCCGGGCCTTGAAGCCCCGTGAAAGCATCTGGCGTCGACGGCAAACTGCAATAGCCGCCGTGTTGATTCTCCTGGTCGCGGCCGGGGGATTTCTGCTAAGGCGTAATGCTGGGAGCCGTGTCATCGAACTTAGAGAACTTACGCCCGGAACCGATCTCTCCGGAAGCCCCAGTTTGTCGCGCGACGGGAAGGTGGTCGCGTATTCGTCCGACCGGGCGGAAACAGGCAATATTGACATTTTTACCCAACGTCTTCCCGGTGACCGCGCCATTCGGATAACGACAAACGTGGCGCAAGATGACAACCCCAGCATGTCTCCCGACGGGACGTCTGTCGTATTTCGTTCCGAGAGAAATAGCGGGGGGATTTACATGTCCAGTGTAGATGGAGGCGAGGAGCATCTCCTCGTGCCCTATGGCCGAAACCCGCAGTTTTCGCCCGACGGCAGGAGCATTCTTTTTTGGGTCGGAGACCTTGATCCATCCGTCCCGTCCGGCAAAATGTATTTACTCCATCTCGGCGGGGGACCGCCGGTGCGGATTGCCAAGTCTTTTAGCGACGCACGTCTACCTTTGTGGAGCGATGACGGGCATCTCATCCTGTTCTCTGCCTGCCATCAGCCCGAAACCCCTATGCCTGCATGCTCAGACTGGTGGGTCATGAGCGTGGACGGAACGATCCTGCAAAACACCCATGCGCTAGCGGCTCTTTCGGATCACCAAATCATCCCATGGGAAGGAACGATTAATGGGTGGTATAACGGCCACCTTCTACTGAGTGGAAGAAAAGGTGGACAGACAAGCCTATGGGAGGTCTCACTGAATCAACGGACCTTCAAAGTCACCGGCAATCCGCGACAGCTAACTTCAGGCGAGGCAAGGGACATAGATCCAACGCTCGCCGCGAGCGGAACCTTGGCATATACGCAGCTTGTGGGAGCGTTGCACCTCTGGCGGATTGACCATGCATCTCAGCCGGAAGCGGCCGTACAGTCGAAGCTCACCGAAGATCCCTCTGTGGACATATCCCCTTTCATCTCCCCCAACGGTCGTTGGCTGGTGTTCTCAAGGGGATGGGACAATCATCGTGATGTCTGGATCAAAGACACTCGTTCCATGACCGAGACACCACTTCTGGCGTCAGGACTCCAGATAATGTCACCAATCATTGACGATACGGGGAAGTTCCTGGCATTTGAGGCTCGCGAAAAAAACGTTCCCTCAATCTTTGCAAGTATAGACGGCGGACCGCCAAAACGACTCTGCATCGGATGCAGCCTCCCGACGAGTTGGTTTGATTCCAATCGAGCCATACTCTACCGGGAAGGCTCGCCATCCACCATTCACATGATCGATCCACAAACTGGCAAGCACCGACTAGTCCTACAGCAGGATGCGGCGTCTCTGAGCGAGCCAAGTTGGTCTTACAAGACTGAATACTTACTCTTTACAAGACAAAACGAAGGTGAGGGCAACAAACAAATTTTTGCCGTGCGCTTTCCAAAGCGAACTGCTTCTGTAGAAGGACGGTGGATTCCGATTACCGAGGCGTCTGAATCAAGCGATAGGCCGCGGTGGTCAGGCGATGGAAGGACTATCTTCTACCTTTCTACGCGCGACGGATTCTCTTGCCTTTGGGGCCAGAGCTTTAATCCAGAAGCAGGAGAGACGAGTGGCCCTCCATTCGCCGTGATGCACTATCACAACCGTCGTAACTCAATCGATGTGGTCGCGCCCCGGTCTTTTAACCTCTCTGTAGCCGGCGATTCTATCTACTTCAACCTCGGGGAATCCAGCTCAAGCATCTGGACCGGAAAGCTGAGAAGCGAAAATAACCCCTGGGGCAAATTGTTTTAGGCTTGCATAAGCTAAATGCCGTCGTGCACAATTGCATCCTAATCCAGGATAGATTGGAGTTCTACTATGTCTGATGTAGAAAAGAAACCCACTCTTGGTCATCATGAAGAAAATTCCATAGTCATCACGGTACCCACGGGTACTCTGAAACAAGAAATAGAGCAGCAAATCCATGATGCGTTAGCTGAGATGCCGCAGGATATCTTCAAAGGTCGGAAATCAAGAGAATTAGTCCTGGTCCTCCAACATGAGGGCCGTTAGCCCCAAAAGCCCTGGAGGCGAGCCATGCATGTATGTCTGGTTAGTGCTCCTACAATTACGGAATACAACAACGTTCATGAGTGGAGCAGCCCAGAGGTGCGTTTGGCTGCGTCGCAGCCACAGCTTGGCATTCTCAATCTGGCCGCTGTACTAGAGAGCACCGGAGACTGTCCCAGCATCATTGATGTGAACAGCGCGTACTTGCGTTTCGTGGATGAAGCCGGATCTTCCGCTGACTTTGCAGACTTCCTGGGATCGGAGATCGTCAAGAATGCCGCGGACGTTTACGGCTTCGGCTCCATCTGTAGCACCTATCCCCTGACCGTCCGCATTGCAGAATCAGTCAAAAGGCTGCGACCGCACTCGAAGGTCGTTTTCGGTGGACCACAAGCGTCGGTAGTCGATGTGGCCACGCTCACAGCGTTCCCCTTTGTCGACTTCGTCCTGCGCGGCGAAGCTGAAATCTCATTGCCGGCTCTGATCGCTGAACTTGCAGCCGAAGGCCGATTTCATCAGGTCGCTGGGCTGACTTACCGGGATACGTCGCAAGTCAGACGCAACGGGAACGCGCCGGTCATAGAGGACCTCGATGCCCTACCTTCACCTGCTTATCACCTCACACAATACCTGGAAGGTGCGAAGGCTGCTTCCCTCGAATTGGGCCGGGGCTGCCCGTTCTCCTGCACGTTTTGTTCGACTAATGATTTTTTCAGGCGTAATTTCAGACTTCGTTCGCCTGCGCGCGTTCTTCGGGACATGCGAGCTGTCGCGGAGAAATACTCCATCACACATTTTGACCTGGTGCACGACATGTTCACGGTTGACAAGCGGCGAGTGGCCGGGTTTTGCGAGGCCATGGCCGCTTCGGGCGAAGGATTCACGTGGTCTTGCAGTGCGCGAACGGATTGTGTCGATGAGCCACTCCTGGATTTGATGGTGCGCAGTGGATGCTATAGCGTGTTTTTTGGTGTCGAAGCAGGCTCCCGCAGGATGCAGAAGATCATCGATAAGCATCTCGATCCTCAGCGCGCCGAGGAGATTATCGACATAGCCGAAAAATTGGGATTACGCACTACCATCTCATTGATCACCGGGTTCCCTGAAGAGCGGTGGGAAGATGTTGGGGAGACACTCCGAATATTCATGCACTCGGCACGGTGCCCTCATTCCAATCCACAACTGAACATCCTTGCTCCGTTGGCCGGGACCCCGATCTATTCGCTTTACAAGGCGCAACTAGTTTTGGAAGAGCTCTGTTCAGACATGTCTCATCAAGGCTTGAGCCAAAATGAAGCCGATCTGAATCTCATTCGAAAGAACCTGGAAATATTCCCTAACTTCTATCTTTTACCCATGGCGCATCTGGATGGAGGGATTCTTCTTGAGTTACGGGAATTCTTAACCATAGCCCTGGAGTGGTTTCGATGGCTCTTATCCGCTATCGACCAGAAGGTGATCGATATGCCGGACTTCTACCTCGAATGGAGGGCACATCGTCTCTTACTACGGCCGAACTTAGTCGGGTCGGCACTGCGGCGTTATTATCTGGGAAAGGATTTCCGGCCCGACTTCCTGGCTTTTGTGCGAGGACATGCAGTCAGTAAGGAACCGATGACCGCTTCCTTACTCGCCGCGGAAGAGGCTCTGCTGCAGAGCGCGCATGCGCCGATGCAATCTGCTCGACGAACCTCTCCGGATCAGCCACTCAGGTGGAGCGATGTGCCGTCAAACGGCGGCTTGACTGATGTTATCGAACTACAATATGGTCTTCAGGAAATTGTTGAGGCGCTGAGTTCCAGGGCCGAGCTTCCACTCGAGCCCAACAGAAGTTTTTACGCGATTCGCGAATCGTCGAATGGCGACCGAACGCTTAGAAAAATTTCAAACTGGCTGGCCTTCCTCATTCGTGCTTGCGACGGAACGCGAACCATTGAAGAAGTCGTGACACAACTATCCATAGACATTCCAGAGGTCAAAGAAGAAGTCAGAAGCTACGTTTTTATCCGGTTGCTGCAAGAAGCTCAGACTCAGGGATTCGTCGCTATCTACAGAACGAACCGGCCGGAAGCGACCTCTCCCAATGCCCCCAACCCGGTTTTCACGCGGGCATCTTGACTACGGTTGGATTGGGCGGCGCTCGCCGGCCCTGGAGCCGCAGTGGGCCCTTATGGCGCAAACCGGTGAAAAAGCAAGGACCCTTTAGTATGGAGTCTGCTGAAGAGGGCTTTCGCCGTGACTCATGTACTTTCGCCTGTTGCCGCTCGCGTGCTGGGATCGCTGGTGGAAAAGGAAATCACCACCCCTGAGTATTACCCGCTCTCGCTGAATGCATTGGCCAATGCCTGCAATCAGAAGAATAATCGCGAGCCGGTGATGAACCTGGATGAGGATCAGATCCGGCAGGCACTGCATCAACTGGAAGACGACGGGCTGGCCGGGGCCGCCCGAGGCGCGGATGGGCGGGTGGCCAAGTATGAGCACCGAATGCAGGAGGTGTTTAACTTTACCCGCGGGGAGATTGCCGTGGTTTGCGTGCTGCTGCTGCGCGGGTCGCAGACCCCGGGCGAGTTGCGCGGACGATGCGAACGAATGCACCGCTTTGAGGAACTGAGCGATGTGCAGTCTACACTGCAACGGCTGATGCAGCGCGAGCCTCCCCTGGTTAAAGTGCTGCCACGGCAACCGGGGACCAAGGAGGCTCGGTATGCACATTTGCTGTCAGGCGAACCCGCGGAAATAGTCGCTACCGTGGATGCTGTCGAGTACGCTGGGACGGGCTCGAGTATGGGCCAGATGGAAGCAGAGATCGCCGCCCTGCGTGAAGAGGTGGCGGAACTTCGGGCACAGGTGGAGAAGGTGCTGCGGCTGGTCGAGTGATCAGGTTATTCGTAACCGTTACAGGATATTTTACTCTCTCCGGGGAAGTTCACTTTCCATTGAGGGCGGGCGGTTAAGGATCGTGGAATCCCACTCAAGCCAAAAAACGGCTTGTGGTTGGGATAAAGCGCTGCAGAAAAGTGCCCGCGGGGCTAGCGGTGGCTCAGGCGCAGGCTCTGCCAGCTGGCGTCGCTGGTCCAGCCTCCGTCGATGGGAAGAGCGTGGCCGTTGATGAATCCGCTTTGCTCGGGATCGGCGAGGAAGAGGATCGCACGAGCGATGTCGTCCGGGGTGGCAAAACGGCCCATTGGATTTACTCCGATGATGTCTTCATCCGTGTAGGAGCCGGTTGCCTGATCGGCTTGATCCATTTCTGTTTTCACCCAGCCGGGACAGACGGCGTTGCAACGCACACCGCGTCCTCCCCACTCCGCGGCTAACGTGCGCGTGAGCCCGATTAGCCCGTGCTTCGATGCGTTGTAAGCGGCACGATCGGCTATGCCGGCTAGCCCGGCGATCGAGGCCACATTCACGATGCAGCCGGAACGGCGCTCCAACATCACCTTCCCAAAGGTGCGGGCGAGCAGAAAAGGGGCGACCAGGTTTACTTCCAATACGCGGCGAAAGGTGCGCGCGTCTATCGTCTCCGCCGGGGCAATCGAGCTGATACCAGCATTGTTGACCAGAACATCGGCCCGGTTCCAACGCAGACGTATCGCTTCAGCCGCGGCTTCGACCACCGATTCGTCAGAGATGTCACCCGTGAAGATCTCCGCATCGCAGCCAATGGCGCGGATGGCGGCCAGCGTTGCCGTGCAGGGTTGCAGATCCAAGAGGGCTAGCCCATAGCCGGCGAGGGCGAAGATTTCTGCGGTGCGGCGGCCGATACCCTGGGCCGCTCCTGTGATGATGGCTAGTTTCATGAGCGAGAAGACTCCCTCTCCAAATTACAAGAGAATTCCCACCGGCGGCGCCGCCGCCTTGTTATCATAGGAGTAGCCCCCCTTTTACTGTCACTACCTCTCCCCTTAGGCAGTTCAGCGCATCACACAATCGAATACGGAAGAGGTCCAGACGCATGGTGGCAAACGGAATCCTCTTAAAAGAGACAGCAAAGATGCGCAAAATCGCCTTCGTGGGCGATCATCTGCCGCGCAAGTGCGGCATCGCGACCTTCACCACCGATCTGCTGTCAGCGGTGCAGAGCGCCTATCCACAGAGCCAGTGCCTGTGCGTATCCGTCAATGATATTGAGGATGGGTATGATTACCCGGAAGTCGTGCGCTTCGAGATCGAAGAGCAGGATTTGCCGTCTTACCTGCGCGCGGCGGATTTTCTAAACATCAGCGACGTGGATATCGTGTGCCTGCAACATGAGTTCGGCATATTCGGCGGCCCCGCTGGAGGACACGTTCTGGCCATGCTGCGGGAGCTGAAAATGCCCGTGGTGACCACGCTGCATACCGTTCTGCGCGACCCCAAGCCCGACCAGAGACGCGCTATGGAAGAGCTGATCGCGCTCTCCACACGGCTGGTGGTGATGGCGGATCGCGGACGGCAGATGCTACATGAAATCTATGGCGCTCCGCTGAGCAAAATTGACCTCATTCCCCATGGAATTCTCGATGTTGGCTTTGTGGACCCAACCTATTTCAAAGATCAGTTCCAGGTGGAAGGCCGCACCGTGCTGCTTACCTTCGGCTTGCTCTCGCCGAATAAGGGCATCGAATATGTGCTCAATGCCCTGCCCGCGGTTCTGGCTGAGTTTCCTGATGTGGTGTACATCGTGCTGGGTGCGACCCATCCCAATGAGATACGCAATCATGGGGAGGCCTACCGGTTGAGCCTGGAGATTCTGGCCACCAAGAACAAGCTGGAGAAACACGTTATCTTTTGCAACCAGTTCGTGGACCCGGAGAGCCTGAAGGAGTTTATGGGCGCCGCGGATCTATACATCACTCCTTACTTGAATCCAGCGCAGATCACCTCGGGCACGCTCTCGTTTGCCTTCGGTTCCGGCAAAGCAGTGGTTTCGACACCGTATTGGCACGCGGCGGATCTACTCGCGGAGGACCGGGGCGCGCTGGTGCCGTTTGCGGATTCGACGGCGATGGCGGATCAGATTCTTGGTCTGCTGCGCGATGACACGCGGCGGAATGCGATGCGCAAGAATGCGTACCGGCTGGGGCGGGAGATGATCTGGTCGAACGTGGCCCAGATGTATATGCACAGCTTCGAACTGGCTCGCCTGGAAGGCGCGCCGTTAACGCGAAAATCCCGCGCCATCAAGACACTGGATCAGAAACATCGTGAGCTGCCGGAGCTGAAGCTTACGCATCTTTCGCGCATGACGGATTCCACCGGCGTGTTTCAACATGCCATCTTCAGTGTGCCCAATTTCAGCGAAGGGTACTGCACCGATGACAATGCCCGGGCGTTTATCCTGGCGGTGCTGCTGGCGGAGTTGGCCGACGATTCTGAGCAGGAGCGCGGCCTGGCCAGCACCAGCGCTGCTTTTCTGCATCACGCCTTCGACCCGGCGAGCGGACGATTTCATAACCACATGAGCTTCGATCGCCGCTGGCTGGACGAGCAGGGGTCCGAGGATAGTCATGGGCGGGCGCTTTGGGCGCTGGGCGTGGGCGTCGGGCGGTCGACACTGCGCAATTTTCAGATGATGGCGGGGCAGCTCTTCGCGCGGGCGTTGCCGGCGTTGACCGAGTTCAGCTCACCCAGAGCGTGGGCCTTTGGGTTGTTGGGCATCCATGAGTACCTGCGGCGGCTGAGCGGGGACAGCCTGGTGAACCAAACGCGCGAGATACTGACCACGCGATTGATGGAACTCTACGACCGGCATGCGCACGCTGACTGGAACTGGTTCGAAGAGGAGTTGTCGTATGACAACGCGCGGCTATCCCACGCATTGATTGTGAGTGGGCGGGCCACAGGGCAGAAAGCTGTTTTGCAGCGCGGGCTCGGTACCCTGAGCTGGCTGACGGAGCAGCAAACCACGGAGAAGGGTCACCTGCGGCCAATCGGCAGCAACGGTTTCTATCACCGGGGCGGGGCGCGGGCGAACTTCGACCAGCAGCCGATCGAGGCCCAGGCCACGGTGGCTGCCTGCCTCGAAGCCTATCGGGCTACGGCGGAGGTGCGCTGGTATGAGCAGGCGCAACACGCCTTCGACTGGTTCATCGGCGGCAATGATCTTGGCCTCGAGCTTTACGTACCTGAGACCGGCGGGTGCCGCGATGGATTGCACATAGACCGGGTGAATGGAAACCAGGGAGCCGAGTCCACGCTGGCCTTTCTGCTGTCGCTGGTGGAGATGCGCCAGGCGCAAGATATGCTGACCAGCTTCAAGCAGCCGATCACGGCGGAGGAGTATCCTCCGTTGCCCGTCTCCATACACTAGATGCGTTCCCTTTCGATTCCCTTAAAGATGTATGCCGGGAGAGCACGTTTGTGCGGATTTCCCGCTGAAAAGCTGCACAAGACTGCCCGCGGAAACGACTATAGAGGCAGGCGACAAGAAACGAGACCCCCCCAATGGGAAATGCGACTGCTCTGGAAAACTTGACCTCCCTGGCTATTCCTCTTAAGCGTTCCCAGACCGTCCTGAGGCCGGATCCTTCACGGGTTCTTCTGCGGCAGTTTGAGCCTGGGGACGCGCGACGCATTAGCGGCATCATCGAACGAATCATGGCCGTGCCGGAGGCGATGGTGGGCCCGCTGCTGGAGCAGGTGTCCGCCGGCTTCGCGCAGCGGCACCTTCATCTGCAACAACGCTTCCTGGATCGGTTTGAGCAACTGCGGGAATTGATGCCGGCCCAGGCCGAGTTCTCTACCCAGCGGCGGCTTTTGATCGGATCGTATTTTCTGGCCGAGTACTCGCTGGAATCGGCGGCGCTGTTTAGCCCATCCATGGTGCCGCACCCTGACCAGACGGGCTTGCCGGAGGGCGCGGTGCGGTTTGTTCTCAGCTTGCGCGCTACCGGGGAGGGACATATTTCTTCCGTCACTTTCCGTAGCGGGATTGTTCATCGCGATCTGAGGATCGAGGTGGATCCGGCGGGGAGATTGCTCACCGAGCCACGGCAGATCGCGAACACGGTGTATGAAGGGCCTCTGTTCCAGCGAAAACTCTGGGAACTGGGGTTGGAGAGCGGGTTTACCAGCCGGGTGCTGGAGCGGTTGGGAGACTCGTTTGGGCTGACGGGGCTGCGCGACGCTCTTACCGCGGAACTCGAACACTCCGGCCAGGCGCATGGCGAGGCGGGGGAGGATCAGCTGCGGGCACAAAGTATATGGATGCTGGCCCGGTCCAACTACGAGGTGCAGTTTGAACGGGAACAGGATCTGTCGGAGCGGATTATTTTTCCTTCGACGCCCTCGCAAAAGAACGGCATCGAGGATGCGCGGTTTGTGCGGTTCCGCCAGGACGATGGGTCGCATGTGTACTACGCGACCTTTACGGCCTACGACGGCAGGGTAATTATGCCGGAGCTGCTGGAGACGTCTGATTTTCTGCGCTTCCGGTTTATCTCGTTGAATGGCCCGGAGGCGGAGAATAAAGGTATGGCGCTGTTTCCACGCAAGGTGAATGGCGCGTATGCCATGATCTCGCGCCAGGATAACGAGAATATCTTTTTGATGCGCTCGGATAATGTGCACTTTTGGAACGAACGGCAGTTGTTGCTGAAGCCTAAGTTTCCGTGGGAGCTGGTGCAGATTGGGAATTGCGGATCGCCCATCGAGACGGATGCTGGTTGGCTGGTGCTGAGCCATGGAGTGGGACCGATGCGGCAGTACTGCATTGGGGCGTTTCTGCTGGATTTGCAGGATCCGTCTAAGGTCCTTGGGCGGCTGCGGGAGCCGATGATGTGCCCGGAACCGAGCGAGCGCGAAGGGTATGTGCCTAATGTGGTTTATTCGTGCGGGGCGTTGCTGCACCAGGGGCAGTTGGTTATTCCTTATGGGCTGGCGGATCATGCTTCCGGGTTTGCTACGGTGGGATTGAAGGATGTGCTGGGTGCTATGGAGTAGGCGTGGGTTGCGTTTGTTTGGGTTCCAGGTTTAGTGCCGCGCCTACGGCGCTCAGATCATCTTCGGGATGGATTCCCAGCCCTTCCGGGCTGGGCTCACGTTTAGTACCGGCCCTCCGGGCCTCGCATCGATTTTGCAGTGTCATTTCTTTCTCCACTGCCATAGGCAAGTGGGCTGCTTCCATGGCACGCCCCACGGCAAACCGGGGCGTGCGGCGGGACAGGCGGGATGACAAAGGGAAGGGCGGCGCTTCCATGAGGAGTTGGCTAGTGGCTGATAGAGCTGCAGGTCCCTTGGATTTCTCTCGATGACAACGAATGGCGCGTCGAGTGCTGCGGTGTCCCACTCAAGCCAGAAGAGGATTGCGGTTTTGTCTCCGGTGGCTTGGCGCACTCCGCCTCGGCAGTATGGCGCTTGGGAGACGGTGGCGAGCAACGTCGCGGAAGGACTGGTGGCCCGGGGATGGGATGTTACGCTGTTCGCTAGCGGGGATTCAGTCACCCGCGCCAAGCTGCATGCCGTCGTGCCCAAGGGCTATGAAGAGGATCGCTCCATCGATCCCAAGGTGGCCGAATACCTGCATATCGCAGAGGCGTTTGAACATGCCGCCGAGTTTGACCTGATCCATAGCCACTATGACTTTATGGCGCTGGCCTATACGCGGCTGGTCAAAACACCGGTGTTGACCACGATTCACGGATTCTCCTCGCCGCGCATCATGCCCGTCTACCAGAAGTATAGGGACGGATACTTCGTCTCCATTAGCGATTCGGATCGCGCACCAGGATTGAATTACCTGGCTACGGTCTATAACGGTATCGACCTCATGCTCTACCCTCTGCGAAAAACCGGAGGGGAGGAGCTGGTCTTTATTGGGCGGCTGCATCCGGATAAAGGAGTCCACCTGGCGATCGATACCGCCCGGCGGAGCGGCCGGCGATTGCTCATCGCCGGGATTGTCCAGGATCCGAATTACTTCCGGGATGAGATTCAGCCGCATCTAAATGATCAGATCGAGTACGTGGGGCCGGTGGGCGTGGCGGAGAAGAATGACTTGTTTGCACGCGCGTTTGCCCTGCTTCACCTCAACACCATCCCGGAACGCTTTGGGCTGGTGCTGGCCGAGGCCAACGCGGCGGGGGTTCCGGTGATCGCGATGGATCTTGGCTCATGCCGGGAGGTGATCGAACAGTCTGTGACCGGGTTTCTGGTAAACGATGTGGCGGAGGCGGTGAAAGCGCTGGATGACGTGCCTTCGATTCAAGACGAGGCCTGCCGGCAAAGAGTGCAGGAACGCTTCTCTCTCGTAACTATGGTGGAGGCTTATGAGAACGTGTACGCGAGGATTTTCGCGGTTAGATAGTCACCGGCGGGGCCAACGATGAGCGATCCAGTAGAAGGACGGGCGGTGATGCTCTACGACGGGCTTTGCGGCGTGTGCAACACTGCCGTGCAATGGGTGATCAAACACGACCACGCCGATCGCTTTCGCTTTGCTCCTCAGCAGTCTGCCTTGGCTGCGGCGATACTCTCCCGGCATGGGATCGACCACGAGGCCATGCTCAAGAGCAATAGCGTTTACCTGGTGCTCGATTCCGGGACGCAAGACGAGAGGCTGTTGACGCAGTCCGACGTGACCGTGAACCTGCTGTTGATGCTGGGCGGCCGCTGGCGGGTATTAGGAAAGATGCTGCGCGCAGTGCCGCGGTTTGTGCGTAATGCGGCCTATCGCATGTTCGCTCGTAATCGCTATCGGCTGGCTGGCCAGTATGAGGTTTGCCCGGTGCCGTCCGAAGCGGAACAGATGAAGTTTGTCGGCTGATCGCCTCCGGGTTTCGTTTCCCCATCAAGGCGCACAGCAGGTGACAAAATGGAGGGCGAGCGCTGACCTCAACAGCCGTTCGGAGGGATCGAAAGAGCCGCCGATTCCTGAGCGGCGCGGTTTCTCCAGTCGTCGATTGCGTTGCGGATGGCGGCGGGGGCCAGGTTGCTGCAGCGCATCTTGTATTCGGGGATGCCGCCCAGGGCTTCGGCTACCGCTTGCTCGGTGATGGCATAAGCCTGGTCGACGGTCTTGCCTAAGACCATCTCCGTGGCCATGGAGGAACAGGCGATCGCTACCGCGCAGCCCATGCACTTGAATTTCACTTCCTGAATGATGCCGTGGTCGATGCGTAAAGAGATCAGCACGGTGTCGCTGTCGAGCGCGCTCTTGACTATCGCCTTGCCGGAGGGCTCCAGTACGCTCCCTGCATTGCGCGGATTGGCGTAATGGGCGCGTACCTGCTCGCTATACAAGGCTCATCCCCGTGGTTGAAGCGTAAAGGACCAAAAGCTTATGATAACTCCCTCAGATGTTCTCAGACCTCTATCGTAAAGCGGCCGAACTCGCCTCCCAAGGCAAACCCTTCGCCATCGCTACGGTGGTTCGGGTGGAGGGTTCTTCCTCGGCCCGGCGCGGCTCCAAGGCCATTATCGATGGCGTTGGCAAACTGGTGATGGGATGGGTGGGCGGCGGCTGCGCGGAGAGCGCGGTGCGTAGCGAAGCCATCCGTTGCCTGGAGACGGAACGGCCACGGATGATTACCGTGGATATGAGCGATGAGCAACTGGGCGTGGGCATGCCCTGCGGAGGGACCATGGATATCTTTATCGAGCCCGTTCTGCCCAAGCCCGAACTGCTGATCGTAGGCCATGGCCGCATCGCAGAGACCCTGGCCAGCCTGGGCGACATGATGGGTTTTACCATCACGGTCAACGATCCGGGCGCCGATCGCAGCTCCTTCCCACAGGCAGAGAGACTGGTCACGGAAGATTTCGATCTTACGGAAACCCCTATCGGGCCAAAATCCTTCGTGGTCATTGCCACGCAGCACAAACGGGACCATCTGTGGCTGGAAAAGGCGCTGGAAGGCAAGGCCGCCTATGTGGCCCTGATCGCCAGCCATCATCGGGCTAAGCTGGTGCTGGATTATCTTCGCGCCGGCGGGGTTTCCGAAGAGAAGATCGCTACCGTGTATGCGCCCGCCGGGCTCCATCTGGGAGCAGCTACACCGGAGGAGATTGCGCTGAGCGTGATGAGCCAGATGGTGGCGCTGCGCCGGGGCGGCCTGGCGCAGCGGATTTCCGGAAACGTTTGACGTGGATGCCGTCATTCGCCGGTGCGAGGCGGAGATACTGCCCTAAGCCGCTGGTAATCCTCCTGATTGTCGAGGTCGAGCAGGATTCCTTCATCCTCTACTTCAAGGTTTACGGTGCGCTCCTGGTGGCTGCCGAAGATGGCGCGGCAGCCTGTATCCCCTTCGAGCGCCATGACCTGGGCAAAGACCGAACGATCGAGCAGGACGGGGTTTCCGCGGCGGCCTTGGTAGGACGGGATCACTATCTGCGCCTGGGTCTGGCGGTGCTTACGGCCCAGCTGATCGAGGGTTTCGGGGCGAACGAAGGGCTGGTCCGCCAGGACGATGAGGGCGGCGTCTATTTGCGGATCGAGCGCACAAAGCCCGGCTCGCAAGCGAGCTGGCCATTCCCTGCTCGTATAGCGGGGTTGACCACTACCTTGAGACCCTGGAGCAACGAGGCCGGAAGCCGGTGGCGGATGGTTTCCGCGGAAGCGCCGAGAACCAGGACTATCTCATTTACGGCAGAGCGGCGCACGTTTTCGATGGTCCGGCCCAGCACTGTGCTCTCACCCAGGCGGAGCAGCTGCTTTGCTTCCCCCATGCGGGTGGATTTGCCTGCGGCCAGAATGATGGCTCCCAGTCGCGAGTCTGTAGGCTGTAGACAATGAACGCTTCCGCTGATTCTATCTACCTTACTCGTCCCGATGTGCTGCTCCGGCTGGAGGGACTGGCGGCGCTGGTCGCCGCGTGCATCGCCTATCAACGGCTCTATCCACACCACTGGGGCCTGTTTGCGCTGTTGTTTTTTGTGCCGGATGTCTCTCTTCTCGGCTATCTACGGCCGGCCAACAAGGCATCGGCCGCGTTTTACAACCTTATCCATTGCTATGTGCTGCCGTTAGCGTTGGGCCTGGTGGCCTGGGAGCGGGGTGGCGTGCTGGGCGGCCAGGCCGCACTCATCTGGATGTCGCATATCAGTTTCGACCGGTGCCTGGGGTATGGGCTCAAGTTTCCCGAATCGTTTCGGTATACCCATATGCAAGCGGCGGCGGCCGGGGGCGAGACCTAGGAGGATCTCCGCGGTTGCGGTACCCTTAGCCCAGTAAGTGACGCACGACCACCCGGGAGTTTCCAGATGCAGCACAAACCTAGCCTGTCCGCAGTTCTTTTGCTGATCGGGCTTATCCTCTTTCAGGGTTTTGCTCCTGATCTTCAGGCGCAGGGTCCGCCCCCGCCTACGCCGCAGCAGTTGGATCAATTGCTGGCTCCGGTGGCTCTCTACCCCGATTCTCTACTGGCCCAGATCACTACGGCCTCCACGAATCCGCAGGAGATTCTGGATTTCAATAATTGGCTGGCGCAGAACCAATAACCAGACACTCACGCAGTTGACCGCTGCTGCCCAGCAACAGGGTTTCGATCCGGCGTTTATAGCTTTGGCCGGGTTTCCTGATGTGGTCGCGATGATGGCGGAGAACATTGATGACTATGCGGCCATCGGGGCCGCGGTTACGGCGAATCAGGATGAGGTGTCGGCGTCGATCCAACGGCTGCGGGCGCAGGCCTACGCAGCGGGCTCCCTGCGCAGCACTCCGCAACAACAGGTCGAGGTGCAGCAGAACAGCGGTCAGCCCATCTACGTGATCCAACCGGTGAATCCGCAGGTGGTGTACGTGCCGCAATATAACCCCACCGTGGTGTATGCGGGGAGCGGCTTGAACGCGGGGTTGATCACGTTCGGGATTGGCGTCGGGATTACCGCGCTGCTGGTCAGCCAGCCCTGGGGATGGGGCGGCTGGGGATGGAATTGGGGAGCGCGGCGGATTTATTACAACCGCGGTCCGTGGGGCGGTTGGCATGGCGGGTATCGTCCGCCGAATGCCTGGTATCGACCGCGCCCCGTGCCGTATAACTACCGTCCAGGGTATGGCGGCAATTGGGGCTACCGGCCACCGAATTACCGGCCACCGACACCTGTTCGCAACCCGATTTATACCCGCCCGGGAACACGGCCCGGGTATAACCGGCCGATCAATCAGCCGGGGTATCGTCCGCCTCCCAACGGGGGCCGGCCGACGATCCAACCGGTGAAGCCGGGAACGCCTGGGTATCGCCCGCCGCAGAATAGACCGCCGGGTAACCAGCCCGGGCGGCCTAATCGATTGCCGACGACCCAGCCGGCACCGCAAAGGCCTCCTCAGAATCGGCCTCCGCAGAATCGGCCTCCGCAGAATCGGCCTCCGCAGAATCGGCCGACATCGTCGACGCGACCGGCGCCGCAAAATAGACCGCCGGCTAACCAGAATCGGCCGCAGAACCAGCAGCGACCACCCCAGCAAGGCGGGGGCGGGCAACGAGGGCCGCGCTAGCGACGTTCACCCACAAAATGGTTTTGTGGGTGAACTGACGGAACAGAAACAGATTTCCGGCGGCTGTCTTTAGGGTTTCCTGGTCGCTATCACGCTATTTTGACCACGGGGGGACTATGCCGTTCATGCGGGCATAGGCAATGGATTGCCCCATGTGCTCGTTGGCGTGAACGATGATGCGCAGGTACATGCCATCGACCGTGACCACTTTTCCGTAAATGGTGACCTTGCGCTGATAGTCAGCGGGTTTCAATTGGGCGCGGGCCGTGGATACCGCATCGAGCGAACGCTTCAACCAATCGATGACGGCTGCCTTTTGAGTCACGGTCTTTTCCATGCTGACCGCCACTGCCGGTTCCCTGGGGCCGGTCACGCTCAATAGATAGAAATTGGTGATGGCGATGTGCATGTAGACTTCGCCAATGGAGCGGACTCCCGGCGCTGGACGCCAGGAGAATTTTTCGGCCGGGGTCGCCTCGGCAAGCGCTAACAATTGCCTTGAGGTGTGGCTCCATTCGCCGTTGTAGCCTTCCCAAAGGCCTTCGTCCTGAGCGTGCAGGGTGGCTGTGACCAGGAGCGCGAACAGCAAGAGCGTTTTCATCGAAAAGCAATTATAGGTTTACGGAGGTCTTTGGTGGGCTTCGCCCGTCTTTTTCGTCCCAGGTACGCTTTGGCGAACCTGGGTGGTTAGCTGGGCAGCTTCATTTCGCTCGATGTGCCTCCGGCGGCGGGGACGTAACAGTTCCTGGTGTAGTCCATGACCATGCGGTCGGCGCTGAAGCGCCAGCCCAGGGTGCGGATGGTTCGCTTCATGCGGGTGATCCATCCCCGCGGCAGGCCGTCCCGGTCCCGTTGATAGTAGAGAGGGATTAATTCGTCGTTCAGAACGCGATAGAGGTCTTGACCGTCACGGCTGTCATGCACATCCATATTGGAATGGGTTCTGCCGTTACCGATGGCGAAGCCGTTGAGGCCGTCGTAGGCTTCGGCCCACCAACCGTCGAGTACAGAGAGATTCAAGCCCCCGTTCAAGACCACTTTTTGACCGCTGGTTCCGGAGGCCTCCAGAGGCCGCCGCGGATTGTTTAGCCAGACATCCACACCCTGCACAAGATAACGGCCGACGTTGATGTCGTAGTTCTCGATGAAGACAAACTTGTCTCCAAATTTGGAGTCGCGCATCATCTCGGCGATCTGCTGCAGGACGAGCTTTCCCGGCTCGTCGTGGGGATGAGCCTTGCCGGCAAAGAGGAACTGCACCGGACGCTTGGGATCGTTGACCATAGTGGCCAGCCGCTGGAGATCGGCCAGGATCAGGTTGGCTCGTTTGTAGGTGGCAAAGCGGCGCGCGAAGCCAATGGTCAAGGCATCGGGAGAGAGGACTTTGCTGAGCCGGTGGAGAGTATCGTCCGGCTCGTCGCGCCGTTCGGCCTGCTCGCGGGCGCGGCGGCGCACGAAGTCGATGAGCTGGGCTTTGAGGCTGAGGTGGGTTTCCCATAGTTCGCCATCGTCCAGGTTCTCGATGGGCTCCCAGGTGCGTAGCCAGGAGCTTTTGCCCTGCCAGCCAACGCCGAGATGACGATCGTAGAGACGAGACATTTGCGGCGCCAGCCAGGAGGGGACGTGGACGCCGTTGGTGATATGCCCGATGGGCACTGCTTCTTCCGGCTTGCCGGGATATAGCCCCCTCCACATGGCTCGGGACACTTCACCGTGCAGAGAAGAAACTGCGTTGGCACGGCGCGAGAGCAAAAGTCCGAGAACCGTCATACAGAAGGGTTCTTCATGATCGTCGGGATGCTCGCGGCCAAAGCCCATGAGCCGCTCGTGGGAAATGCCGAGCTGGTCGCGCAGAGGACCGAGGTGCTCCTCGATGAGATCGCTGTCGAAGCGATCGTGACCGGCGGGCACCGGGGTGTGGGTGGTGAAGATCACTTCCTTGGGTATCTCGTGGGCGGTGGTGTCGAAGTCCAGGCCTTCTTCCTGCATGCGATCGCGAATCGCTTCCAGTACGGCGAAACCACTGTGCCCCTCGTTGAGATGGAGGACGCCAGGGGAAATGCCCATGGCTTTCAGGGCACGAAAGCCGCCGATGCCGAGGAGCAGCTCCTGACGAATGCGGGTGCGGCGGTCGCCTCCATAGAGGCGGGAAGTAAGTTCCAGGTCTTCCGGCGCGTTGCCCTGCACATTCGAATCCAGGAGCAGAAGGGTGCAACGGCCCACTTGAACCCGCCAGACCTTGGCGCGGATGGAGCCGCCACGGGTTTGGATTTCCACCACGACCGGCTCGCCCTTTTTGCCGATGGCGAGCTCCATGGGGAGTTGATCGACGTCGGTGTGGAGGTACTCCTCCTGTTGCCAGCCCTTCTCGTCGAGGTATTGGCGGAAGTAGCCCTGGCCGTAGAAGAGGCCGATGCCGATGAGGGGAATGCCGAGGTCGGAGGCGCTCTTGATGTGGTCCCCGGCGAGCACGCCTAGGCCGCCGGAGTAAATGGGCAGGGACTCGTGCAAGCCGAACTCGGCGGAAAAGTAGGCCACGGGCCGGGGGCGGAGCACGCCTGCGTTCATGGAACCCCAGGTGCGGTCGGCCTTTAGATACTCCTGCTGGCGACGGTAGACGTAGTTGATGCGGCTGTGCAGACCCAGTTCGGTGGCGCGGCGTTCCAGGTCCCCCAAGGGGATTTCGTTGAGCAGGGCGATGGGATTTTGGTTGAGCTGCCACCAGCGGGTGGGGTTGAGGTCGCGAAACAGGCTGATGCAGTCGTAGTCCCAACACCAGGAGAGGTTGTGGGCGACGGACCAAAGGCGCTCCTGCGTGGGGACAATGAAACGATCGAGAGTGCGCGCCTCGCTGACCACGGGGGCAACCTGGTTGGCGGCTTCGGCCAAGGTGCGAATATCGTTTTCGCGGAATTTTCTTGGTTCTTTTGTCTGCACCACGAGGACCCCCTGCAGGATGCCGCGGTCGATCAGCGGAACACCCAGAAAGGAGTGATATACCTCTTCTCCAGACTCTTTGAAATACTTAAAACGTGGATGTTTGCTTACATCCTCCACGGCGACCGGCAGGACTTGTTCTGCAACCAGGCCGGTGAGGCCCTCGTTGATGGGCATGCGCAGGGCGCCTATGCAGCGGGGGTGCAGGCCGAGGGTGGCGGCCAGGACCAGGTTCGACCGATCGGGCTCGAGCAAGTAGGCGGAGCAGACGTCGGTGCGGAAACGCGTGGCGATTAAAGCAACCACGTTCATGAGGGTGTCGGCGGGCTTGCCGCCCTCTTCGGTGAGGTTGGTGATTTCTTCCATGGTTAAAACATGACTCGCGTCTGTCTCTTCGTAGTATTGGGTCACCGGGATACCCTCGGGTTTCGATTTGGCTCAGAAAAGCAATCGTGCCAGGCCCGGTGAAGATGATGACCTGATTTTGGGGGTCCCTGACGCCTGTCCGTGTTTGCTTAATTGAAGAATAGTCCAGCGATGCCGTCAACCCCTCTTAAAAGTGATGGCCGCGCACCGAGGTAATCGCGTATCGCGATTCTGTTTCATTTGGGTCCGATATGGCGTGCTCCCCTCTTTTTCATATTTTGCTGAATCTGCGCCCGCAGAGGTTCGGGGAGATAGAACTTGGGCGCGGCTTCGCGATGCGGTATGTCCAGAGCGCCAAAGATAAATTTGGGGATGGCCACGAACGCCGGTGAGGTGTTGGCGGTTTGGCCGGACGCATAGCCTACGATCACCCCGAAATCGTCGATGGTTGCGGCAAGGTAAAGGTACAGCGGTGAGGGGGAAGGAATGAGGGCGTTGAGGTCGGTGATTTTTCCGTTGTGCCAAAGGACGGCGCGGCAGTTGTAGTTGGCATCGCAGGACTGGCCGACCACCTGGCCGCGATTATTTATCGAGTAGCCGACGCTGTAGTAGTCGCCGGGGAGCGTGCCCAGATCGGTCATGACTCCGTTTTGCCAGAGGAATGCGTGACTGGTTAAGTCGCCGGGAAGGTCCGCGGTGCCGGTCACTTGAGTTCGATCGTTGATGGCGAAGGGATTGGTGTAGAGCGCACCGCCCAGGTTGCCAAGATTGATGGTCTTGCCGTCCTTCCACAACACGGCGTGAGCAGCGGTGGCGTTGAGGCAATCTCCGGTGGAGCCGGTGACCTGGCCAAGATTGTTGATGGCGTTGGCGCTGCCTTCGCTATCGCCGGGGAAGAGGGGGAGTTGGCGAGGGCGTCCGTTGGTCCAGAGGACGGGTACGGCCTGTTGGGTTTGCAAGGCCGGCGAAACGGGGTCGCCACCGACCAGGCACGTGGGATCGAGGGTGGTGGTTTGAGAAGATCCCGCCACCTGGCCCAGATCGTTGTTGCCAAAAGCAGAGCCGTTGTTGCCGCCGAGTAGCGGTAGGGCAACTGCTTTGCCGTTTTGCACGGTGATGGGCAGGCAGGTGAGGCCAGTGCCGGTCTCACACCAGTCCTGCCCCAGCGGGTCTTTGGTCGCTGTTTCGGAGAAGCCGGAGAATTGGTTGAGGAGATTGCTGTTGGGTCCGCCAAGGGTGCCCAGGTCCCTGGTTTTATTGATGGACCAAAGGACTGCGTGCTGACTGGTGTCGCCCGTTACATTGGCGTAGCCACCCAGATAGCCGGCGGGGCTTATGCCGGCCGCGATGGCGAAGCTTCCACCCAGAGGTGTGCCCAGGTTGATGACATCGTATGCGGCTTGCTGGCCTAGACGCGGTGGCAGTCGTGGCGAGTGCGGTCAGGGCGCATAGCATTTTTGATTTCACGGTGGATATCCTTTTTGGGTCGGCCGGGCGTCGGGAAGGTGTGCCTCGACAACGTGGCAACTATATCTGAAGTGGGGGGGAATTATGGGGCTTACCAGCGCAGCGGTACTTGGTTGGTCACCGTGCTTTGCGAGGTGCGGAAAGTGTGGCTTCAGTTCCCTCACCAAGGACGGGTGCCCCACATCTCGCTCGTTTTTCGCGAGATGTGGGATTCCACCGAGGTTGACCGCTAAGCTTGTAGGTTGAGTCGAGAGTCAGAGGGAAAGAGCGGTGGTATCCCACATCTCGCGAAAAACGAGCGAGATATGGGGCACCCGTCCTTGGTGAGGGAACTAGAAGCTAGGAACCGTATTCCACGCCCGAAACGAGATCGTCGGCCGGGCGGGCCTTGCGCAACGCTTGTTGATAGAAGAATAAGGCGGCGCCAAAGACGATTACACAGGCAGCAACCAGCTTGGCTTCGAAAATCCATACGGAGTTGACCTGGCGGGATGGGATAAAGGCTACGACAATGCCTACACCGGTCACCGCCAGACCGGCACTTGCATTGGCCGTCAAATAGTATTTGTTGGCGTTGAGCTGGCTGTCTTTGCTCCAGGTGTGCTTGAGCAGCGCCAAGAACATGTAAGTAGAGGGCACGAGCTGCAGGATGACGGCTAAATCCAACATGGTGAGATAGGCTTCGCCCACCGAGACACCCAGGAAGCTGGTGGCGATTAGTAACGATGACAGTATGGCGAAGAGGATCAGACTGATGTACGGAGTGTGGTAACGAGGGTGAATACGGCCGATGATCGGAGGTAGATAACGGTCCACTCCGGCAACAAAGGGAAGACGGGCAGCACCGCTGAACCAGGCGGACGCTGTGCCCAGAATGGCCATGCACTCCAACAAGGCAAGCGGGGCCACGACACCGATCAGGCCGGTGCGCCCACTCATGACGTTGATGGCCTGAAGTATGCCGGAAAGGACACCGATCTCCTTCTGCGGCATCGCGATGAGCATCGAGAGCGTGGTTCCGAAGTAGATCAACCCGGCGATGACGCCTCCAATCAGAATGGAGATGGGGAGATTGCGCTTCGGATCGCGGATTTCATCGCCCATGATGGAGGCCAGATCGAGGCCGATCAGGCTGTAACAGATGGTGCCAAAGGCGGCGAAAAGACGCCAGTCGTGGAAGTCAGGATGCAAATCTGTCACGTGGAGCGCGCTGCCGTGATGCCTTAACGTCAGGAAAGCGAGCAGACAGATCATGGCCGCTCCGCCAATGGTTCCCAGGGCGCCGAGATTGCTGATCCACTTGCCTAGCGAGAGTCCGCGCACGTTGAGGGCGAGGAGAAAAAGGATGACCAACAAGGAGGCGATTCCAGTGAAGGCCTGGCTGTCGGCAAGCTTCTGGATTTTGGGCCCGAAGACGTATACACCTACTCCTACACAGGAGAGCACCACGGTGGGTAAGTAGACTACGTTCGAAAGCCAGTAGCACCAGCCGGCAAGGAAGCCGTGCTCCTCGCCGAAACTGCGCTTGGCCCAGAGATAGATGCCACCTTCCCCTGGCCACTTCTGCGCTAGCTCGGTAACGGCTGCTCCCTGCGGCCAGAAGAAACAGGTGAGAGCGATGAGCCAAAGCCATAGGGTCACAGGACCCGAGGCGGAGACCGCAGGGATCAGGTTTAGATTGGCTACCGCAACGACGAAGAGCAATACCAGGTCGCGACGACCAAGCACGCGGTCGAGGCCGGGCTTCTTCTTGCCTGTTGGGATGGGTCTCGCCACTTTGGTGCTTCCCCTCGGTTTCTTAGACAGGGTATACGACGCTGTAACCGTTTGGTCTTCTAGCTTGCTGCTTTGGTTGATCTGGCGAAGGTTCTTGGCGACTTGCCGGTCCAGCTTTTGAAGGCGCGAGAGAGTACTGCCGTTTCTGCGTAGCCTACCGTGTGGGCTACCGAGGTGACTGTGGTTGCCCGGTTCTTTATCAGCGACTCGGCGATGGAACGGCGCTGGTCGCGGACCAGGCGGCGAAGACTGGTGCGCTCTTCGGCGAGACGGCGCTGAAAGGAACGAGGGGGTAGTCCGAGCTCCGCGGCTATCGCCGGAAGGCTGATGGGACCGTGGCCAATGCGGCGCGCGATGAGATGGTTTACCTGCCGGGCAAAGGTTTCGGGCTCGCTGCTCTCCCGGGCTAAATCGTGAAGATGACGCTCCATGAAGGGCAGCATGGAACGATCGGAAGAGACACCGGCACGGCACAAGTCCGATGACCGCATCACCAGGCGATTCAGATTCTGACCGAAGAATACGGGCGCGTGGAAGGCTTGCGCGTAGGCCCTCGCGGCGCGGTGGTCCGCACCTGGATGGGCGTGCTCGAAGTGAATTTCAAGGGGCGCCCATTTGTCTCCCAGAAAGTTGCGTATAAGACTGCAGATGGAAGAGATCGAATATTCCGCATCCTGCCTGCGGGGACGTAGTGATGGGTCATCTATCTGATAGATGTAGTCGGCGGTGATTTCGCCGGGGACCAACTCCATCTGCGTTCCGCTTTGCCAGACACTGACGTACGAGGATAACTGCTGCAAGGCAGCGCTTAGATCGGCAGAGGCTTGAAAGATAAAACCCAGGGGGCCGAGTAGCTCCGGCCTGAAACACTGGCCGAGTCTCAGGCCGAGGAATGGATCAGCTAATGCAATCGCGGCTTGCTCGAAGAGGGCTACATAGCCGGCCAGGGGTATGAGCTGATAGGGATCAATGGGATGCGTGAAGGGCAAAGCGTGGCGGCGTAGCAGGGGGACGGTGTCGTGTCCCTGCGCGCTTAAGGCGTCGAGGATGGGCGCCAATAGATTCGCCCGGATCATTGGGGACAGCTGCATGATCGAATACCTCAAGGGTTTTTCGTGCTGCGAACGAGGGACGGCTAATTAGAGTCGGGCGACTTGGCCGTTGGCGTAAGTTATCAAGAAACTGGCATCGATAGCAATGACAAAAATCGTGCCTTGGGTCGAGGATGAGTCTACAGACCAGCCTTGAGGGATGAGTGGCAGCTTCCGCGCCCGCACTGAAGAAGAACGCCATCGGGATGTGGCAGATTGTGTTTTTCGTGATCGCCGCCGCCGCGCCGCTCACCGGCATGCTGGGGATTATCCCGGTGGCGATCCGG
This sequence comes from uncultured Acidobacteriaceae bacterium, assembly GCA_963785315.1. Classification (GTDB taxonomy): domain Bacteria; phylum Acidobacteriota; class Terriglobia; order Terriglobales; family Acidobacteriaceae; genus PALSA-350. The sequence continues at coordinate 804,188 of CAWAUX010000010.1, forward strand.
TTGGGCAATGGCCCAGGCGTGCCCGGCGCGTTCGTCGCGGCGGGTTTGATTCTGCTGGTCTTTAGCGTGGGCTATGCGGCGATGAGCCGGCACGTGGTCAATGCCGGCGCCTTCTATGCCTACCTGGCGCAGGGACTGGGACGCAGCTTTGGCGTGGGCGGCGCGTTCGTCGCCGTGGTCTCCTATACCACCATGCAGGTGGGGGTGTATGCGCTGTTTGGATTCTTCGCTACGGTGATTCTTTCTTTGCCGGTGCCGTGGTACGCGTACAGCGCGGTGGCGATTGCCCTGGTTCAATTTCTCGGCATGCGGAAACTCGACCTTAGCGGATTTTTGCTGGGGTTGTTTATCACGCTGGAGATGGGGATTCTGCTGGCGCTTAGCCTGTCTATCGTTTTGCACGGCGGCGGACCCCAGGGGTTTAATCTTCGTCCGTTCGCTTGGCGCGAGGTGACGAGTGGACATCCGGGCATCGCACTCATGTTCGCATTGGCGTCGTTTGTGGGGTTTGAGGCTACGGCGATCTATGGGGAAGAAAGCAGAAATCCGACGCGGACGGTTCCCCTGGCGACGTATGCCTCGGTTTCCATCATCATGATTTTTTTTGCGTTTGTTACCTGGGCGATTATCAGCTCCTATGGCGTGGATCGGGTGGTCGCGGCGGCCCTCGCGGACCCGGGGAATTTCTGGTTCGCCCAGAGCGATGCGTATCTGGGCCGCGTGGGCACTGGGATTATGCGGGGGCTGCTGCTGAGCAGCATCTTTGCGTGCTTGCTGGCTTTTCATAACACCATCACCCGGTATTTGTATGCGCTGGGACGCGAGGGTTTGTTGTGGGGGTTTCTGGCCCAGGTTCATCCGCGATTCGAGTCTCCTTATAAGGCTAGTTATGCACAGACTGGGTGCGCGGTGGTTGGGGTTGCGGCCTCGGTGATGAGCGGGGCGGATCCGCTGACGGTGGTGTTTAGCTGGACTTCTGCGTTTGCTACCCTCGGCATCGTCGGACTGCAGTTCCTGGTGAGCACGGCGGTGATCGTCTTCTTTCGGCGGAATGGATTGGATAGGCGGGTTTGGAATACGGTCGTGGCGCCGGTGCTGGGTATGGCTGGATTGGGTTATGCGCTGTTCCTGTTGATTACGAATTTGCCGGCGCTGAGCGGCAGCGATGACGGATTCGTGCGCAGCTTTCCCTGGATTATGTTGGCGGTGATGGTGGTGGGGGTTGGGGTTTCGCTGGGACGTGGGGTGGAAGTCCCTGTGCGTCCGGTTGCGGATGAGGCTTAGAGGTTGAGGGTCGTGGTATCCCACATCTCGCGAAAAACGAGCGAGATGTGGGGCACCCATCGATTTGTTGCCGGGACAGAGTTTGAATCAGGGTTCGTTTATCTCAGCTTGAGACAGAGTTTGAATCGGGGTTCGTTTATCTCACGTTGATCTGGGGTTGGGACAGAGTTTAGGGATTCGGAGGAGGGTTATGAGCGTTGCTTTGGCTACAGCTGCTTTTCATGGTTCGGAAAGGCCTTTCGGAAATAGTGCGCATCCACTGGATCCTTTGAGTACGGCGGAGATCCTTGAAGCTTGCGCGTTGTTGAAGGCTGCCAAGAAGTTGGGGGCGGAATTGCGGTTCGCAATGGTCCATCTGCACGAACCACCTAAGGCAGAAGTGCTGGCTTATAAGGCTGGGGAGCCGATAGAGCGGTCGGCGTTTCTTATGGTTTTTGACGCTCAGAGCGGCGAGACACACGAGGCGGTGGTCAACCTGACGCGCGGGAGTCTGGTTTCGTGGGTGCTCCATGTTACCGACGTTGCTCCCTATGGGCAGCCTCCCGTCCTGGTTGAGGATTTCTTCAACTGCGACCAGATCGTCAAAGCGGATGAAGGATGGCGCAATGCGATCAAGCGGCGCGGGCTGACGGATGAAGATATCAAGCTGGTGCAGGTGGATCCGTTTTCCGCGGGTAACTTCGGCTTCCCGCTCGAAGCAGGCAAGCGAGTGGTACGGGCGGTGAGTTACTACCGCGAAAGCCTCAAAGACAATGCCTACTCCCACCCGATCGAAGGGGTCGTGGCCGTGGTCGACCTGATCGGCAAACGGGTGCTGCAACTGGTGGATGACGAAGTGGTGATCCCGGTTCCCAAGAAGAAACATAACTACGATCCTGAATCTTTGGGCACGCCGCGGGGAGATCTCAAGCCGCTGCATATCTCGCAGCCCGAGGGACCGAGCTTCTCCGTGGACGGTTGGCAGGTGAAGTGGCAGAAGTGGAGCTTCCGGGTGGGGTTTACTTCGCGCGAGGGGCTGGTGCTGCACCAGCTCGGCTTCGACGAGCGCCCGGTGGTGTATCGCGCCAGCGTTACGGAGATGGTGGTTCCCTATGGCGACCCCAACTCCAGCCACTTTTGGAAGAATGCTTTCGATTGCGGCGAGTATGGACTGGGAAAGCTGGCTAACTCGCTCGAGCTGGGCTGCGATTGCCTGGGGCTGATCCACTACTTCGATATGCCTATGGTGGACGATTACGGAGCCGCCACACTCATGAAGAATGCGGTCTGCATGCACGAGGAAGATTACGGCATTCTTTGGAAACACTTCGACTTTCGCACCGGCCTGCACCAGGTGCGCCGTTCACGGCGGCTGGTGATCAGCTTCTTCGCGACCGTGGGTAACTACGATTATGGCTTCTATTGGTACCTGTACCAGGATGGGACGATTCAGTTGGAGGTGAAGCTGACGGGGATTATCCAGACGGCGGCGATCGCACCCGGCGCGGATTATCCCTACGGCGGCATGGTGGCCGAAGAGCTGGGCGGACCCAATCATCAGCACTTTTTCTGCGCGCGGCTGCACATGATGGTGGATGGGGAACAGAACAGCGTCACTGAACATGAGTATCACCCGCGGCCCTGGGGCACAGACAATCCTTACGGGAATGTCTTTGATGTGACGGGTAGGACACTGAGCCGCGAGCTGGACGCGTGCCGCGAGGCGGATGGGCGGACAGGGCGGTTCTGGAAGGTCATCAATCCCAACCGGCGCAATGCGGTGGGTAAACATCCGGGGTACAAATTGATGGCGCAGGCCAGTCCAGTGCTGCTGGCACAGGCGGGCAGCAGCATCGATCGCCGCGGGGGCTTCGCCAGCAAGCACCTGTGGGTGACACCGTACTCACAAGAGGAACGCTACGCTACGGGGAATTATCCCAACCAGCACGCGGGGGGCGATGGCCTGCCGGCGTGGGTGCAGCAGAACCGGCCGATCGAGAACGAGGACATTGTGGTTTGGCACAGCTTCGGTGTCACCCATGTTTGCAAGCCCGAGGATTTTCCTATCATGCCTGTGGAATACGCGGGCTTTATGCTCAAGCCGAACAACTTTTTCGCGGCTAACCCGGCGATGGATTTGCCTGCGGAAGCGCATGGACATAGCGTGCGGCATGGAGAAGCAACGGCTTCGTGCTGTGGTGGATAGGACAAGTATGAATAGACGTTGACTTTGCCAGCCTGCTTCGCTATCGTGAGTTCAACCTCGCGATAGCCCTGTCGCTAACTCGCTGTTCCCATGCTGAATCTCCAGTGTTGGAACGTGCCTGGACTTACCCTCGCGCAATGTGCCCGCGTGGGCCTGGCATAACTCAAAGCAGTCAGGTTTCCCCAGTCTTACTTCGGCCCGCTGTCTGAAGTTGTTTCAGCTTAGGACCCACTTGTTCATCGTTCCTTCCAACGAGAAGGACCCTGTGTATCTGGCGGGAGTGTTCCCTGCCCCCTTTTCCGGAGGTTATCCGAAGTGTCTTATTGTCGATCGCTTCTTCGTCTCTCTGCATTTGCGTGCCTCTTTTCGCTTCTTTTCTCCCTCCCAGCCGCAGCCCTCGCCCCCACGGTTCACCATCCCCTGGATGCACTGACGCCGGCGGAGTATTGGGTGGTTTATAAGGCGATTCGCGCTGCCGGCCACACGGAAGAAAAGATTCTGTTCACCAGCGTGCTGCTGCACGAGCCGGAGAAGTCCTACGTTCTGGCGTGGACGCCGGGCTCGCCGATCGAGCGCAAGGCGGATGTGGTGCTGTACTACCAAGGCCACTCCTATGGCGCGTTAGTTAATATCTCGACCGCTAAGGTGGAAACGTACGAAGAGCTGAAGGGAATGCAAGCTCCGTTCACCACGACGGAGGAGGAAGAGGTAAACGATTCCATCAAGCACGATGCGCGGATTGTGGACGCGCTGAAGAAGCGCGGCATTACCGATCTGAACCTGGTGACCTGCTTTGCGACGCCGGGAGGATACATTGCTCTTCCCGAGCAGGACGGACGGCGCATCGGCTGGGGTGGATGCGTATACAACATCGACTCAGAGAATGGAATGGAAGACCGCGAAGTCGCGGGCATCTTCTTTACCGTCGATATGGCGAGCAAGAAGATTACGCGTTTTACCGATTACGGGATTGCGCCGATGGCGCCGGTGAGCGAAGTGTACGACTCGGATGGCGGAACAGCGCTGCCCGGCACCAAGCCCATCATGGTTTCGCAGCCGGAAGGGCCCAGCTTCACGATCAAGGACGGAGAGGTTAGCTGGCAGAATTGGCACTTCCGTTTTCGCATCGACCCGCGCAGCGGCCCGGTGATCAACACGGCCTCGCTCGATTACCAGGGCAAGCGGCGGTCGGTGTTGTATGAGGGCTCGTTGTCGGAGATGTATGTGCCCTATATGGATCCGGAGGAGACGTGGAATTCTCACGTGTTTCTGGACTCGGGCGAGTACTTCATGAACACCGGTTTGGGAATTCCGAAGCCCCTGCAGAAGGGGACGGATTGCCCGGATTATGCCACTTACTTCAGCGGAACGTTTTTCCATGAGAACGGAACTCCGTTCATCCGGCCGCAGCTGGCATGCATGTTCGAACGCACGTTGGGCGATCCCGCGTGGCGGCATGCGGAGCAGGATGGCATCGCAGGCAGGCCGGGGCGTGAACTGGTGTTCCGCAGCATTGCTGTGGTGGGTAACTACGACTACATCCTCGATTGGCGCTTTGAACAGGAGGGCGCGATTACGGTGGCGGTGGGCGCGACCGGCGAACTGGAAGTGAAGCCGATTAAAGACAAGATGGACATGATGGGGAAGGATCCCGAGGGTAATACGGTGGAGTTTGGCCACCTGGTGGCGCCTAACACCGATGGCGTGGATCACGACCACTTCTTCTCCTTCCGGCTGGATATCGATGTGGACGGAACGAAGAATAACTTCGAAGTGGATAAGCTGGTGCAGTATAAGCTGCCGGCCGCAAGCGCACGTAAGACCATCTGGGCGATGAAGGCGGATTGCATCGACACGGAAGGCAATGCGATGCAAAACATCAGCATGGAGCATCCGGCGATGTGGCGGTTCGTCAATCCCTCAGTGAAGAATGAGCTGGGCTCCCCGACCAGCTTCGAGATCATGCCCGGACTTACCGGGGTTTCACTGCTGTCGAAGGACGACTGGCCACAGAAACGCGCCGGGTTCTCGGATCACCAGCTGTGGGTAACTCCCTACGACGCGAAGGAGCGGTATGCGGCCGGCGTTTATGTGTCGGGGAGCAAAGCTACGGACGGGTTGCCGGTGTGGGTGAAACAAAACCGCAGTATCGCGGACACGGATATCGTGGCCTGGTACACGATGGCATTCCACCACGTGCCGCGGCCGGAGGATTGGCCGCAGATGCCCACGATGTGGCATGACTTCACCATTCGCCCGTTTGATTTTTATTCGAAAAGCCCACTTATGGATTTACCGATGCAGCCCTAGAACATGGGGTTGATTCGAGAGTCAGAGGGAAAGAACAGTGGTATCCCACACCTCGCGAAAAACCAGCGAGACGCCCGGATTTCCTGTACGTAGTACCAAGCAACGTCCACGTGTGCGGCTTTCATTGAGGAAAGCCGCATGCAGTTCATCAACGCCAACAGGCTTCACAGGAAATCCGGGGATATGGGGCACCCGTCCTTTGTTTGAGGATGGAGTGGAAATACAGGTCCCTCCACAGCAGCTTGTTTGTCTGGACAAATAGAGCTACCTGGTTCTGCCGGTGTGTGAGTTTAAAACAGCTACGGTTACAAAATTCTGGAGGTGAGCGATGGCTCGTTCCAATGTTTGCAAGTGGCTGCTGCTAATCCTGACAGCCTGCGTGGTTTCGTCCGGACTACAAGCGATGGGCCAGTCCACCTTCGGATCGATCGTGGGCACGGTGAAGGACCAATCGGGATCCGTGGTTCCGGGAGCCACGGTGACCCTGGTGAACGTGGGCAGCTCGGCCACGCACACGGCGACCACCAGCTCCTCGGGGAATTACGAGTTCCCTAACCTCGATGCCGGAATCTACCAGGTGACGGTCGCGGCCAGCGGCTTCAAGGACCAGATCTTCGACCACCTGGTGCTGCAGGCTCGCGATACACAACGTATCGATGCCAGCCTGACCGTGGGCTCGGCGGCGCAAACGGTGGAAGTGCAGGCGGCAGGCGACGTGATCACTACCGATGAGTCAAGCCTCGCTTCCACTAAGACGACCCATGAACTGGTGGATCTGCCGGTGGCGGTCTACTCGCGATCGAATGGATCCACCAGTCCCCTCTTAACCTTGACCACCGAGCCCGGGGTGCAGGTGGACGATAACTCCAACCTGGTGATCGCCGGAACTACGCCGGCCCTGATGTCGTTCACCATCGATGGCATCAGCAGCGTGGACGTGGAAAATAGCGGACCTATCGCGGAACTGTTTCCGTCGTTCAATTCCATCTCAGAGATCCGGGTCAGCGAGACCAACAACAACGCGGAATACAGCGGGGTGGCGGACGTGACGACTACGTCGCGCGCCGGCACCAATGATTACCATGGCGGGGTGTTCGAGAATCTGGAGAATACGGCGTTGACGGCGGGTAATCCGTTTACCGGCAAGCCAGCGCTGCACATGAATGATTTTGGCGGCTTCGCTGGCGGTGCGGTGAGAATTCCCCACCTGTACAACGGGCATGATAAGACGTTTTTCTTCGGCAGCTACGAGGGTCTTCGGTTGCCGCGCGAGTTTCCGCTGGTGGAAAGCTTTCCCAGCCAGGATATGCGCAATGGCAACTTGTGGAATTACCTGGTGGCTACGCAAGGCACGCAGACACCGGCGATCAATAACTACGATGGCACGCCGATTCCCTGCACCGGCCCGGGAAATTGCTCGGTTCCGATATCTCCTGTGGCTGCGAATACCATCAAGTACCTGATGCCCACCCCGAACAGCGGGGACCCCGACTCTTTCCAAAACAACTATGTCACCAATTTTCCGGCGCCTATATCGAGCAACCAGTTCGATGTGCGCATCGATCAGAACATTACTGCAAAGCAGTCCATTTATGGCCGGTATACCTGGAAGAACCGCTCGGTGACGACAGCTCCCGAGGTGAACTGCGTGGGCTTCTGCGGAACCAGCTTGTCGCCCTTGCTCGGCGGCGTCGATCAACCGGAGCAGGATCGCGGCTTGACCGTGGCGTACAACTACACCATCACGCCTAACGTGATCAACGAATTTCGCGGCGGCTTCAACTCCCTGCGCACGTCACTGAACGCCAACGTGAACTCGGAAACACTGATCGGCCAGGTGGGCATCACCGGTATCCCCGACATTGCCACGGTGCCTACGGTTCCCGATATGGAGATTGCCGGGCTGCAAAGGACCGGTGGACTCAATACCACCAATCAACAAAGCAAGATCATCCAGCTGCTGGACGATGTGACCTGGGTGAAGGGTAAGAGCACCTTCAAATTCGGCGGCGATGTTCGCCGGTTGACCGACCATGACGAAAACGTATTCGGCAATTACCGGGCGGGGCAATATGTCTTCAATCAGACGAGCACGGTGGGGTCGACGATTGGCGATCCTTACGCCGCGTTTTTGCTGGGCTACCCGGATAACACTACCCTGGCACAGGTGACGAACCCGGCCATGAACGGACTGGGTTACTCCTATGCGTTCTTTGGGCAGGATGACTGGAAGGTGACGCCGTACCTGACGATCAATGCAGGTTTCCGGTACGAGATACATCCCCCGTTGAAGGATACGCACTACAACACGGCTGCCTTCTTGCCCGACTATAACGAGCAGGGTATTCATGGCGGAGTGGCGGTGCCGAATGCGCAGGGGCTTACGTATACCAATCCTGGGTTCGCTTCGTCGATTGCACCTACGCCTATCCTGACGGCCGCGCAGGCCGGCCTTCCGGAGAAGCTGCGCTACACCTATAAGAGCGACTATGGTCCGCGCATCGGGTTTGCGTGGCGGCCGAACCATAACAACAGCACCGTGATCCGCGGCGGGTGGGGACGGTTTATTGAATCGCCGCTGGGCTTCTCGTTGGTTTCCGGCTGGGCGGTGAGTGCCAGCTTTGTTCCTCTGTACCAGAATACTTACAACCCCGCAGATGGCAGCGGGCAGAACCTCAGCTTCCCTTCTCCCTTTCCGGCGAACCTGGACCAGCCGGGGACGGCAAGCTTCGAATATGCGTTTCCCATCCACTACAAGGATCCTTCGGTACAACAGTGGAACCTGACCTTCGAACATGACTGGGGTCACGATATCGGGATGCGGCTGTCCTATACCGGGAGCCACGGAATCAACCTGGAAAACTTCAACGATCTGAACCAGGTGCCGGCTAATACCGGTGATGCGGCTCCGCTGGTGTATCCCATCTGGGGGATTATTCAGAGCGTGGTCAACCAGGCGGTCAGCAATTACAACAGCTGGACGGCGGTCATGGAAAAGCGGATGTCGAATGGACTGCAGTTCCAGGCGAGCTATGTGCTCACCCGGGATCTGTCCGACGCAGGCGGTGCGGTTCCGACGGAGTTCGCTTCCGCAGGCGGCAACTGGGTTTCGGATAAGAATAATCCGCGGTTGGATTATGGCAATGTGATGTTCGACCGCCGTAATCGGTTTCTGGCCACGTTCCTGTACCAACTTCCGTTTGGCAAGGGAGCGAGGTTTCTACCCAATAGCAATCGGCTGGTGGATACGCTGGTCGGCGGCTGGCAATTGGGCGGCGTGACGGTGTTCCAAAGCGGCGCGTTCCTTACCATGTCCCAGGTTTCGGTCGATTCGGCGAACACCGGGATATTGAATACGTTGGGTGCTGCCAGGGCGGATGTGGTCCAGGGGGTGTCTCCGAAAGCGACGGCGGGGATGACGAATTCTGCCGGGCCGGTGTTTATTAATCCGGCGGCGTTTACGTTTCCTCCTGCGAATGCCGGGCGGTTTGGCGATAGCTCGGTGGGTAGCGTGGTCGGACCGGGGACGGATTCGGTTTCTCTTTCGCTGATCAAGTCGATCAAGCTTACGGAACGGTTACAGTTCCAATTTGGGGCGCAGGCCGCCAATGCATTTAATCATCGGAATTTCGATGTGCCGGATACAACGCTGGACGATCAGTCGTTTGGTACGATTTCCGGGTTGCAGAGCGCGGAAGGGGCGGGTCCACGGAATGTGGAGATCACGGGGCGGGTTAGCTTCTAGGGGGGTCGGGGGGCGGTTGGCTGCCGTTATCCCACTCAAGCCAAAAGAAGGCTTGAATGGGGCACCCAGCTTTTGTTGATGGTGGAACGGAGGGAGAGGCTGGTCTGGCCTCTCCCCTTTTTATTTTGCGTTGGTGATGACGGTTAGAGGCGGGGTGGGCGGCGGCGGAAGGACTGAGGGCTTGGCGCGCAGGCGGTTGCGCACTTTGCCGATGCGCTCGGAGGCCAACATGAGGTGGCCGGCCGTGAGACCACCCAGAACCCGGTGATGACCAACCACGGCCAACGCTACCGACGCAACACAGCCACATTGCGTGCAGTCAGGCTTTCCGCCAAATTGACAGGGCCCTATGCGGGTTTCCAAGTCCGCGGAAAGCGACATCGTGGTGCGGGCGAAAATGCACTCCTCCGGCGTTTGAGGCGGATGACGCAGCTCCTCAATCATCATTTTGTTCATCTGGAACTTGGGGTAAAGCGGAAAAAGACGCTCCAGCTCGTCAAGCAATATACGGCGCATCGCAGGAGTAATAAGCTCCGGACCCTCGGCACCCTGCTGCGGGGTGAAAAGACTGATCCAGATTCGCTTTACCTCGGGACGGGCGCTCCAGAAACGGAGAAACTCTTCCATGTACCCGGGCCGGCCGGCAATCTGGCCGGTCACCGTGCAGTGCACAGTCACAAAGCTGTCACGAATGGAGTTGAGAATGCGCTCGTAGGTGGCAGGCTTGCGGCGCTCATCGTGCTCCGGTTGCAAGCCGTCGATGGAGACTACCAGGCTCAGCTTGGAAAGCTCACTCCAGGCTTTGGGCAGAGGGCGAAAGGCGCTGGTGACGAGCTGCACGTGAACGCCACGGCTCTCCAGTTGGGGCAGAAGCACTTCCAGTTCGCGGTAACGAACTAAAGGGTCTCCACCAACGATGGAAAGATGGATGGGACGCTCGCGGTCGACAATGGCCAGCAAGCGGCGGACCAGGTCGTCGCCTTTGTAATCAGACAATTGCCGCAGCGATACTCCGGTTCCCAGATGCTCAGGCTCGTAGGCGTAGCAGCCCGGGCAACGCAAAGGGCACTCCCGGGTGATCTCGATCGAAAGACTCGGCTTGCGGCCAGCGAGGATGCTGCCCCAGGCGTTCAGCACTTCTGCTTTCTTCATGAAGGGTCCTTAAGGCGATATGAAAGCTGGTTCTCTTGGAAGAGAACGTTTTTGAGAGTGGTTGGGACCCGATAGCGCAGTCATCAGGTGCGGAGAACAAGAGGCTTTCAGCCTGCATTCATCTTCCTATGATATTCAAGAATGGGTTTCAGGAGTGGAGTTTCGCAGGGCCGCGGATGGGGCGAGCGGGAGTGTTGCGGGTTATTTCCCGGATTGGGGGGTTTTTCCCGAGGAACGGCGGCTTTCACCCAAAGTGGGACCAGGAACAGAAACAGGCGCCATTTGACGCTATCACTCGTCTGGATTTTGGCGTTAGATTGTGTTATAGCGACCTAAACAATTTTTGTCGCCTGGTTGGGGCAGCCGCCCCCAATCAGGCGTGCTCGGAGCGAACGATGGAGCCCAGATCCAAGTCAACACTCACGGTTCGCCTGCTCAAACAGCGGCGAGATGAGCTTCTGGCGGAGTTGCGAGTTCTGGCGCCGGAGGTCGTGGGAAAGCTGGAACAGACGCTGAATGCGCTCAACGAACAGCGGCCAGAGCGTGGGGAGTATGAAGGACTCGACCGCCCGGCAGTGATCCGCAAATACCTGCTGAAGGTGGGCAGGCCGTCGGAATTGCGCGAGATACGGGATGCAGTGGCGGCACCGGCGAGCCGCTTCGACGGAAGATCGATCTGGGACGGCGGAAAAAGAGAAGTGGAGCAGGGCCGGATGCTGAATATCGCCGACCAGGGCAAGGGCGAGGACTGGGTGCTTTCACTGCCCGAGTGGGAGCAGGGTTCTTAGCCTGCCTAAACAGATTTGAATCATGCGGTCGCCGGCGTGGAATGCTTCTGGCGATAGCGGATGACCAATAACCTCACGGTCAGGGCAAGTCCCCCTCCAATGAGCGTGCTGACGGCGCGGTGGTAGGCGACATCTTTGCCCGGCAGCTTGTTCAAAGCCAACAGACAGACAATGTAGGCCGTGAGACACAGGGTGAAGAGACCGTAATTCACGTTGTTGAGTGAGTAGGCGAACCAGGCAAAGAATAGGGTCAGGAATGCCAGCGTGGGCGGCGCCGGGGTCATGTGGGCCAGGAAGAAGCTGGCCAGCACTGCTCCGGCAAGGGTGCCGGCGGTTCGGGCAATGGCCCGGCTCGCGGTGTCGCTGAGCCCGGGCCTGAGGACGAGCAAGGCGGTCATGGGTATCCAGTACCCGTTGGTGAAGCGGAAGTGGCGGTAAATTTCGGTGCTCACCATAAGAACAACCGCGAGACGAATGGCGTAGGGTACGGCGCTGGGAGCGGGACTCCGTTTCACCAGGGAGCGAGCGGCCTGCTCCACGGAGGCACGCAGGGCGTGGTGCTCGTCCCTGAGATAACGCGCGACGGAGAGCAGATCGGTGCGCAGTTGTTGCAGGAGACGGAGCAGGATACTCGAGGTGAGGATCTGTAGGACGGCTCCTGCCATGACTAAGCCGGCACGGACCGCCGCCGCCCGGGGCGATGCGGGAAAAGCCGAGGAGACGAGCAAAAAGACGACCGACTGCTGGCCTACCCAACTGACGCCCGGCTGGCGCAAGGAAAGCATTCCATAGACGAAGCCGGCTCCCCCGGTGACCAGCACCAGGATGAAGTTGGTGTGGCCAAGGATCATGCCGATAAAGGTCGCGGCGACAATGCCCAGGGAAGCCAGGATCATGGGGAGGAGACGGGATTCGTCGATATGCTGCCTGGCGCCGAAGCCTACGGTGAAGGCTCCGCCGGCGGCGATGAGTCCTCCGCCGGGGTGGTCGAGCCAGATACCGAGGATGAGACAGATGGCTATCGGAAGAACAAAGATGAGATCGGCACGGAAGGACTGCGCTTTCCAATCGAAGACGAGACTGTCGGTGAGGTAAGGGGCGGCGGCGGACGCAGGCGGTTGGGCTGACATCTCTGTGGCTTTCAAGAATACGACAGCTAGGCAGTATTAGAGCATGTGCCGGTTGCCGCGGGGCAGGAACGTCGATAGGATACAAGAGCATTTTGGAGGAGAAACGTGCGAGGGTGGGTGGGTTCTGTTTGTCTTATGCTCTTGATCGGCTTGCTGGGGGGAGCCGCCGCGAGGGCACAAGGACGCCTGAGCGACAAGGATGTGCAGCGGGTGATGCAGAATCTGAAAGATGACGCAGAGCCGTTTCATAAGAGCTTTACCAAGGCGCTGAAGAAAAGCACGATCAGAAAGACCAGCCAGGAGAATGATGCTAGCGCGCTGACGGAGAGTTTCGCTAAACAGACCAACACGGCGCTGGAAAGCTTCAAGCATCAACAGAAGACGGATCAGGAGATCGTCGCGCTGGTGCGTACCGCGACACAGATTGATCCGTTGGTTTATAGCTTGCAGATGAACGCGCAGATTACATCGCAGTGGGAGAAATTGAGAACGGAACTGCACCAGATCGCACAGGCCTTCGGCGTACCGGAACCTTACCTCGCACCCTCCGCTGGGGGCGGTTCTGTCGCCGCTAGTACTACCGGGACTTGCCTCAATGCTGTCGGGATCGAGCGGTCACGGCAACTGGTGAACGAATGCATACAGGTTTCCCCGGCGACTCATCCGCCTTGTAATGCGCAGAATGCGTGCTCGCTGATTGTGGAGGAGATCAAACGGGGTTGTGCGCTTATTGGCCAGGGGGCTCCGGGTTTTTGCGCGGAGTATCGGTAGGATGGGTTGGTTCGTTGGGTAATGGAGAGTTTGGGGCTTGGGTGCTTTGGTATCCCACTCAAGCCAAAACCGGGCTTGAATGGGGCACCCAGGCAATGGGGCCACCAGCGCTAAAGCGCGTGATTAGAGTCGAGACTCTTTCACGGAGCGCTCAAGCGCTCCTCCCCCCGCATAAATGCGGGGGCTTCCACGATCAATTTGACTCCGTTTTGTTTATCAGCTGTCGCTTCGGGATGCGCTGGCTCCTCCCCCGCAGAAATGCGGGGCTTCCATAATCAATTTAGGCAACCTTTGATCCTCAGCTGGGCTCCTCCCCCGCAGAAATGCGGGGCTTCGATGATCAATTTGACTCCGTTTGATTCTCAGCCGTCGCTTCGGGAGTGATTCAGTCCCTTCAAGCGGTGCGTTATTGGGGTGGGGCTTTGGGGAGACTTAGCAGGTTGGCGAAGAGACGGTAGGCTCCGGGAACTCCCTCGGGCAACTGGCGGTATAAAGCGTAGGCTACGTAGACGTAGGCTCCCTTGCCGTAACGGGTGTACAAGAGACCTCCCTTCTGCTCGTCCTGACCCGGGTCGTGGGTCTCTGTCAGGGCCTGGTAATGCGGGTCCCAGGAGTGCATGAAGGAGTGACCGAACTCCTCTACCCAGCCGTGAAAGTCGGCCGCTGTGATGCGGTTGGGCCAGGAGAGTAAGGGGTTTTTGGGCTCCAGGATCTCTACCGGCTCACTCTCATCCACTACTTTTTCCGGATCGCCGGAGAGACTGATGGGGTAGGGACCGTAGTTGTGGTCGTACTCGCGCGTGTTGTATTGGACGATCAGGACCCCGCCCCGCTTTACGTACTCCAAGAGGCGGCCGTTGGAGGCGGCTAGCTCGGGACGCGCCGCATAGGCGCGGATGCCAAGCACGATGACGTCGTAGGCGGACAAATTGCCATCGTTGATATCGGCGGCCTGTAACAGGTGAACCGCTACTCCCATGCTTTCAAGGGCCGGGGGAACTTCGTCGCCCGTGCCCATGACGTAGCCCACCTTCAGACCAGGCGCTACCTTGACATCCACCCCGACCAGTTTGTAGGGGCCGGGCTGGTAGTAGTTGTATGGGCGCAGACCGGGGTAACCGACGGTCTCGTATCCGTGAGCGTACTGGTGGCCCTGGTAGTCGGCGATGGGCGTGATGGAGTAACTGGCGGGCGCCAGGTTGTGGGGCGTGACGGTGAAGGTGAGGGTTTGCTCTTCACCCTCTTTGTGGGCGGTAAAGGACTCCGATTGAGGCGAGGATTGCCAGCCCGGGGGCAGATCCAGATGCACATCGGCGGGAGCGGACGCTTTCACATTGCTGCGAATACGAACGTTGACAGTTGCAGTTTTACCCTTATCCCCATCGAGCGGAATGATGCCCGCCGTGGCGGTGGCGGCCACGGAGACTGCCGGCGCTATCAGCAGCGGCTGGTATACGCCACCACGACCGACCACATGCTGAACAGTTTGTACCGCCTGGGCGGAGCGGACGGAAACACCGTCGACGGTGAACTCGAGCCAGGCCTCTAACGGGTACGGGGGAAGCGGCTGGTTGAGGCATTCGACACTGTCAAGGTCGTAATAAGGCTGCTCGACGTCTTTGCGGTGGAAACAGGCCTTGGTTACTTCGGCGTTCAGCGGGCGCCGAGACCTTGAAGTCCGCGGTGAGGCGCTGGTTGGCTTGCAAGCTGGCCAGGGGCGGCGAGGAGGGCGTGATGTGCCAGTCACCGGTACCGGTGGAGCGCACGGAGACGTTCTTTATCTGCACGGGAACGTCACTGGCGTTGGTGAGGTAGGCGGTGACCCCGAACGATTGGCCGGGGACTGCGGTGGAGAAGGTGTCTTGCGCGTCGACGGCGAATCCGGAGCGGCCACGATCGGGGTTGGGCGGAGCGACGACGGCGGTGAGCGTGACCCCGAGCGCCTCGACGATGGCGCTGTTGAATTGCGCCTCCTTTACGGCTAGCTCATGGAGGATGTTGTACTTTGCTTCAGCGGAGAGATCGGAGGCAGTTACTTTTTGCATGAGTAACTGTGTTTGTTTTAAACCTTCGGCCAGCAGCGGGACCAGCTTTGCCGGCTGCGAGGGGGAGTAAGCGTGCGTGGCCTGGTCGACGGTGGCCGCAATCTGATGCAGGCCGGCGGTGAGAAATGGGTGCTGCCCGGGGGCGAGGGAGGCTATGCCGGCAATGGAGGTGTCAATGCCGTCGAAATAAGAGCGCTCCGCATCCGAGGTGGGCACGCGCGATCCGTAGCGATGGTAGGGAACGTCAAAGGCTCCTGGGAGAGGGATGCCGGTGCCGCCGTTCTGGGATTTTTGCTGGCCGAGGCCCTCGCGAGCAAGCTGGATGTAGGAGCGGCCGAGCGCGGGGTCATAGGCGCCTTCATGGATGGTGACGTTGGTGGTGGGCACGGCGTTGGTCCACTTGCCGGCAACGTAGTCGTAGAAGCGCACCGGAGCCCACTTGCCGGTGGCGTAGTCATACATTCCCTTGGGGGTGACGGAGAAGGAAGGCACGCGGGCATAGACCTTGAGCGGCGTCCAGGGGAGCAGGCCGGCCTTGATCTGATCGGGAAAGACGGTGGGGTCTCCGGCGGCCTTGAAGACTTCCTGCGCCATTTCGCCGGAGACCTGGTGCTGGCCGTGGCCGTCGGTGATGCCGCCCACGAAGACGGCGCTGAGGACCAGGGGACGATTGAGGCGGACGGCGCGTACGACGTCGTAGAGGACGCGTTCTTTTCCCCAGACGGCGAGAGCTTCCTCGAGGGTCTTGGAGAAGCCGAAGTCGGCGACGCGGGTGAAGTACTGATCGACTCCGTAGCGGCGGCCGGCAGCCAGGAGCTCCTGGGTGCGGACCAGGGCGAGCTGATCCTCCAGGTCATTGGACATGATGTTCTGGCCACCCTCGCCACGGTTGAGGGTGAGCAGAGCTACGCGGGCCCCCTGGCCACGGGATTCATAGGTGAGCATGCCGCCATCCTCGTCATCGGGGTGGGCGACGATCATCATGACGCTGGCGCGGGTGGCAAGCTTGCGCAGCGACTGCTGCAGCGCGGCCGCGCCGCGGTCGACCTGCAGAGGCTGGTAGTCGGGCGTGGCGGCAATGGCGGTGGCGGCCGGCGTCTGGGCCGGGAGCGGGGGCGCGGAGACGAGGGCGGCGGCGGCGACGAGGGCTAAGGCTTGGGACGGAGTCCTGCAGCGTGTCATAGGTAGTTTGTTAGCTATAGCATATGACAGGATCAAAGTCGCTTAGGACTCACCGTATTCCGCGGTGAGAATATTGAAGGCCGAGGTTCGCGGTATTCCGCACTGGCGGGGCACCCGGTCATTTGCCGAAAGGATGAGCCGGGTGAAGGAGAAGGACGAGGGTCTGGTACGCGGTATCGGGCTGCGGGGCGCGATTTCGCTCAACATGATCAATATGATCGGGGTGGGGCCGTTCGTTACCCTGCCGCTGATCGTGCTGGCGATGCACGGACCGCAGGCGATTCTGGGTTGGATCCTGGGAGCGGTGCTGGCGGCGTGCGACGGATTGGTGTGGGCGGAGCTGGGCGCGGCCATGCCCAAGGCCGGCGGATCGTATGAGTATCTGCGTACCATCTATGGGCCGCGGACCACGGGGCGATATCTCTCGTTCCTATATATCTGGCAACTGAGTTTCAGCGCGCCGCTGTCGATCGCTTCGGGATGCGTGGGCCTGGCGCAATATGCGGGTTATCTTTGGCCGGCGTTGCGCAAGGTTTATTTTTCGTATCAATTGCCTATTCCGGTTCCATTTGTGCACACGCTGCCGCTGGCGATCCGGCTGGGACCTGGCACGTTGGCGGCCATGCTATGTTGCGTGATCGCGGCGACCTTGCTTTATCGCAACATAGAGAGCGTGACCCGGTTCTCCGGCTTGCTGTGGGTGGGAGTTATGGGCACCATGCTGGCCGTGATCCTCACCGGGCTGCTGCACTTTCACTCGAGCCTGGCCTTCGGCTTCCCTGCCGGCGCGTTTGAACTGTCGGGCGGATTCTTCACCGGCCTGGGAGCAGCGCTGCTGATTGCGACTTACGATTACTGGGGGGCCTACAACATATGCTTTTTGGGCGCGGAGGTGCGCGACCCGGGACGGACGATTCCACGCGCGATTGTGTGGTCAGTGGGGCTGGTGGCGGCGCTGTACCTGTTGATGAATACCAGCGTGCTGGGGACGATGCCGTGGCAGGAACTTATCGGCCAGGCGGGAGCGAATGCGCGGCTTTCTGTAGCGGCCGTGGTGGTACAGCGAGCGTATGGCGCGGTGGCCGGGCGGGTGGTTGCGCTGCTGGTGGTGTGGACGGCGTTCGCATCGGTCTATGCGCTGCTGCTGGGGTATTCGCGGGTGCCCTATGCCGCGGCGCTGGATGACAACTACTTCCGCATTTTCGCGCGCGTGCATCCCCGCCATCGTATCCCCAACGTTTCTTTGCTGATGCTGGCTGGGGTCTCGATGGTGTTTTGCATGCTGCAACTGGCGGACCTGGTGGCGGCGCTGGTGGTGATCCGGATCTTATTGCAGTTTCTTTTGCAGCAGGTGGGCGTGATGGTGTTGCGGCGCACGCAGCCGGAGCTGGAGCGGCCGTTCAGGATATGGCTCTACCCTCTGCCGCCGCTGGTGGCGATTGCGGGATTTCTTTATATCTTGTTCTCGCGGCCAAATTTTGCGCGGGAAATCTTTTTCGCCGTGGCAGTTGTGCTGACGGGAACTGCTACTTACATGGTTCGCGCGCAACGGCGGGGCGAATGGCCATTCGCCCCGCCTGCGATGCACAAATGAACCTTACTTTTTGTCTTTGGCGCGCTTCTGCTTAGACCAGCGAAGCTTCTGGGCTGCAGCGATTCTGGCTCGCCCCTCGGGCGAGATAACCCGCTTGGCGCGCAGGGCTCTGGGCTTAGGAGCCACCAATCCACTCTTACGTGGACTGCGGCCAACCTTGCTGACCGCGGTGCCGGCCACCAGGTCACGGGCTTCTGTTAAACGGCTAATCTCAGCATCTATATGGAGGAGTATCTCTTCAATCGTCATCGCCCTTAAGTGTAACTCAACATACGCCACAGAGTGCAACCGGGGGTAGGAAAGGGAGAGAATTTTGAGGTTAGCAACAAAGTCAACTGTCAAAACGAACAGGTTTCAGATAAGACGTTCATGAGGGCGCATCGCCGGAAAGTAGAGGATCGCATTGCCATTCGACGATCTCCATGCGGGCCGGAGGAATACGTATCTCATTGGTTGCGGGCACGATGCGGGCCGGTAAGATGCGCGTACCGGTAACCACGCGGCGGCAAACCCTGGCCCGAGGAGCAAAGACAGCCACAGTTATCTGCTCACTGAACTGCCTGGAAACAGTAACGTTATGGTCGTCATAGACCTTGTTGCATGGGGCCAAGGCCAGGGCCATTCGGCGCAGTGTTTGACGTGCGGCGCCGCCCCATGCATACATACTCAACGTGATGGGCATACCGTCGTAATAAGCGTCAGGGTTCTGTTCATAGAACTCGGCAACGGCGCGCAGGCCTGCGATGAAGTGCCGGCGCTGCTCCATCTGGTCAGGGTTCATTGATTGCTCCATTCATACAGGCAGGGTATGGGCGAATTTGTTGTGTAATGCCTGAGCCAGGCGGGCGGCGCGCTGCGACTCACACACGGCGCATCGACAGCCAGGCTCGAGAGCAAGGCCGTAACGAGGAAGTACGGTCTGAAGGACTGAGCTTAGGGTCACTTCGGAGTCATAAGGCATGGGGTCTACCCTCGCGAAGGTGAAGTCTCCTGCAGCTTCTTCTGTTCCCTGCTCCAGCGATGACGGGCTTGCATCCATCGCGCATGGGCAGTTTCCCTATTGAAGTCAAGACCGCAGCTTCCACCCATGCGGCAGTCATGTGCGCCGAGGCTGGCGAAGGGCGGCTCAGGAGACCAGGCAAGGGAACGCTGTTCGACGGTAAAGACGCCAAGTTGGGCGATGATTTCATCCACAGTGAACAGGCGGGCAGGAAGCGCTTGCACCTCAGACGGCGAGCTTGAAGTGACCTTACCATTCGGAGGTGCATGTCTCTTCTCCATGACCGGGATACGACAAGGTTGTAGTGACCAACCTCGAGCCGTTGCTCACTACCTGTGAGATTGCTGCCTAACGCGCGGACGGTCAAGAGAGGGGAACGAGAATGATGAGGACATCGGGAGGGTAAACTAAAAGTAACTATGAAACATGTTTATTGCATTGGTCTTAGGCCTGACAAGGCGGGGATACACCTTATGGGGGGAGTAACTTCGAGTTAACTACCCCTTTTCCCTCATGATTTCGTGAAGTGACTATTGCGGGTGACGAGCGATGCATGGCATCTTAGCGGTGCCGGGGTACCTGAATTTCCTGGAAATGCGGGTGCCCTGCAGGCTGATTTCAATAAATCCTTCTACCCGGCGAATGTTGGACTGGCGCAAGAAGTGACACCAAGTGAGAGGAAACTATGAGGCGTTGCGGGCATAGCACGACATTTCCCAGACTTTGAGCGCAGGCAAGACCGATATTTGGATGCCGCTGTACATCGGTGATTACCTCGCCGACACCATGCACCTAAGTACGGAACAGCATGGCGCCTATCTATTACTCCTCTTTCATTTGTGGCGCCGTGGGGTCCTGCACGACGACGATGTTGCCTTAGCGCAGATTACGGGCCTTTCGATACGTGCCTGGAGCCTCTGCAGAGCAGTGCTTGCGGAGTTCTTCGATATCCGCGATGGGCGGTGGCACCATGGACGCCTGGAACGGGAAAGAAGCCGGACCGCGGCCAAGCAACAATCCAATGCCAGCCGAGCCAAGCTCGCCTCCAGTAGCCGATGGAACAAGACTGCGCCGCCTCCCGCGGTGAATGTGGCAGAGGGCGTTAGGAATGCTTCAAGCATTCTTAACGGCATGCCTGACGATGCCAAATCACAGTCACAACCACAGTTATTAAAAACATTATCTTGCTCGCACTATGCGAGCGAGAAGCATGCTCCTGATGAGCGTCATACGCCCTTTCGCGTGATTCTGGGAGAGTACTGGCGGGCGCAGAATCATGCTTCTCCTGAAATGCCGTGGCAAAGCCGTGACGCTAAAGCGCTGAGTGACTTTCTAGCGGCCAGCCCCCACTTAAGCGAAATACAGTTTCGCAGGATGCTGGAGAACCGTGCTAAGTCAGCTGTGGCCCATGGTGATCGCATTTTCCTGTGGATCGCGAATGTGACCCGTTTTCAGGAAGAAATCACGGTCTACAACAAGCCGGTGTCCGCAGGGGGCGGCAATGCAAGCAGAGCGGAAATCAATCGCAACAGCGTCGTCAGCGCCGTTGATCGAGCACTGGCCCTGGCTCGAGAACACCCTGATCGAGCTAGGCAAACTGGCGCTGAGCAGGCAGCTTTCGCTGACCCCGGAATGCCTTTTGCTGATGGCCGAGGATCTGCGCGATATCCCCTGGCGCTACCTGGAAATGGCGATCACGGGATGGAGACGGGGCACCCTGCGCATGGGCAAGCCGGAACAGATGGACCGCTTCCCTACGGTGCGCCAACTGCGGGTACAAGCCAATCTTCTGCGGATGGAAGGATGATCGACAGCGGGGAGATGCTGCCATTCGAGCAGGAGGTGACCGCATCATGAGCCAGACCCCTGAAGAGCGGGACGTGTACGAACGGATATTTGCCGAGGCCGGGAATGTTTCCGATTTGCGGCGCGCGATTGCACGAGCGGTTCGACAACTGCGCGAGGCTATGGAGAAAGAGGATAACTGCGCAGTGACCGCGGCGCACTTACGCAACCTGACGGATATCGCTCCTGAGGCGCTGGCGCGGGCTTACACGCTGGCGGAGAAGACCTGCACTTACTGGCCTACCCCGGGACAGATACGGGAGCTTGCCGGGTGGTCGGAGGAGATGCAGGGCGGGGCTGCGCTGGAATGGGTCTTCGGGTATCTGGAAAAGCACGGCGTTGAGGGACGCGCCCTGGGAGGCGGAGTGCGGTTCGGAGAGGATGAGACCGGACGGAGAGTTCTGCTGGAAACGGAGACGGTGGTCGCAGCTCCGGCTATACCGGCGGAGATAGAGATCGCGCTGGCGTTGTTAGGCAGCGGATCGATCAAACAGGGTCTGCGCTATGTAAGTCAACATCCAGTGGTGAAAGGGTGGGATAACTTTTCCGGTGACGCGGCCTCAAGGAGCGCGGAGCGCATAGAAGGGCAGTGGATGCGTTGTTACCTGCGTGCAACGCGGATGGGCCATGGGACAACAGCTTCTTCACATCCTCCCCCGCTACGGAGGACCCAATGAACAATGAAATGGGATTCGCTGAGATGAATATCTATACGGCGGCGACGATTTACCGGCCGTCGCAGACAAATACGCGCAGCTTGGGCGGAGCGATCTTCCTGGCCGCCATCGAGGACTACCGCAGCGCGGAGGAACAGGCGCACAAGAGCGCGAAACTGTTTCTTTATCCGCGAACGCTGGAGTGGCAGGAGCACTATGACTGGGCGGTCGCGTTAACCGAAGGACTGAACCCGGCATGGCTGCGGGAGGCGCTGGATCGGTGCAAGAAAAAGTGGGACCGGCAGCGTGCTCGAGAAATCGCATTGGAGACCAGGAAAGCACTGAAGATGCGGCTGAAGTCAGATAGGAGGAGTAGACGCGATGAAGAGCAGCACGGTGAACGGATTCTGGTTGTGCCCACAAGACATACGCGAGGTTCTGTGCCTACTCTTCAGCCGGCGCGCGAGACGTGCGGCGCAGGGGCTGGCGATGCTGCGCCGGGCTTATGAACATCTGCTGGTGATGGCAACCCTGGAGGGAGTACGGCCGGTGCGTAGGCCGTACTACGAAGACTATGTGGATGCACTGAATATCCTGGGCGCACGGGCCGCGATGATAGCTAGAAGCTTTAAGGACGATCGATGGAGAGAACATGCATGAGCGATGAACCGAGCCCGAGCGAGTTTCTTATTTCCAAGATGGAAGGCATGGACGATGTTACCCAGGTTCTGATCGTGACCCGCACCGATGAGGGCGAGATCAGCTACGACAGTTGCGGACAGATCGCCGCGGATACGCTGGGGATGATCGAGTTCGTCCGCGTCGCCGCGGCGGAACACCTGCGGCGTGAGTTGTATGACGAGGATGTGGATTGATGGGTCTAGGGTACCCCAGCTTGGTGCGTTCTTAGCCGTCCCTACGGGACTTAGTTTGCGGATGTGGTTTTTCGCGCCGACCCTCCTCTCCTTCATTTCGAATGGAGTGGAAACCGCAGGTCCCTGCCCTACGCTCCGCTCCGGCTCGGAATGACAAGTTCGGGGGCGGGTTTCCAGTGGGCGGTTGCCAGTGGAGTTTAAAGGGTGCTTCCAATGGCGTTGGGTGATGATCGTGCGGAAGTGCTCCAGTAGTGGAGTTTAGAGGGATGCTTTCAGCTGGTTGACAATTTGATGCGTCATTCACGGTCTTTAACGGTTTCAGCGGGAGTAGACATGGATGAGACCGAACTGATCGCGGCCGCACGCTTGGGTGACGAAGACGCGTTCACAGAGCTCTATCAACAACATCTCGGCTATGTGAAGGCAGCCGGTCGCGCCATCCTGCGTAGAAATGAGCTGGAGGATATGTGCCAGGATACGTTTATGCTGGCTTTTACTCGGCTGCATAGCTTCGAAGGTAACTCGCAGTTTCGTACCTGGATTACTCGTATCGCGACCAACCGGTGCTTGGCGATCCTGCGCAAAGAACGCCGTAATGGGGAGTCACACCATATACGGTTGGACCCCGAGACCAGCGATGACCTCCTCGATGGATGCCTGTTCGCGAGCGACGACGAGAACCTCGCAGGTGTGCAGGCCCGGTTGGACATGGATAGGCTGCTGCGAGGGCTGAAACCCATGCAACGCCTGGTTCTCGAAATGGCCTATGTCGAAGATATGCCGGCCCAGGAGATTGCAGAGGTACTGGGCACAACTCTCGCTTGCGTGAAGAACTCGATACACCTTGCCAAGCGACGGGCGCGCGAAATAGATCGAGCAGGAATAACCGTTTCGGGCCCAACGGGAATCTATATTAGTGACCCTTCTTACCGATTACCCGAATAGAAGATAAGCTCTCGTACGCTTGCTTCTTATTGCGCTCCCAGCGCGTGCGACCTTGGGACTAAGCGACGAGGAGGAAGGTATGACTTGCGCTCCCAAGGTCTGCATCCTGAATGAGGACGATGCCCGATCCCTTACCTATGGGGGCATCGCTCATAAGTGCTCGAGCAGACGCCATCACCATTACTCGAAGAACAAAGTAGACGCACTGGTGAAGACCGGTGAACTGGTGTGGCTGGGTAAGCATAAGAAGGTGGCCACGTTCAGGAATGCACGCTCGTGGATAAAGACCTATCGCCGTAACCGGTATGGCGAAGTGATCACTTGCGGGATGCAATTGGTGCGCGGCGGCGGCGGGTTCTGATCGTTCGGTTTCGAAAATTACCACATGGCAAACATAAGAGCTCTCCTGATCCTGATGCTGGGCGCAGCCACAGCGTACGGCGGGACTATCACCGGAACACTGCTCGGCCCCTCGGGCCTGCCGATCAAGAACGGCACGCTGAACTTCGGACTGCAACAGGCTGGGCTGATGGTGGGCACCGGTAGCGTGGTGCCAACCACAGCACAGTGCTTCACCTCGACCGATGGCTCGGTGGTCGGTATCCCCAACCCTACGGCGCTGCCGATCGTCTCGGTTAGTTATGGGTCGGGTACCCTGCCGGCGGGCACGTACTACGTGCAGATCGCGTATTACGTGCCCAACCGGCCACGCTGCCCAGCCCGCAGACAACCGTGCTCATGACGTCCGCCGGGTCGTTCACGATTTCGCCGCCGGTGAGTGGCGTTCCGGCAAATGCAACCGGGTTTGTTGCGTATGTGGGCACGGCTTCAGGCAGCCTCGCGGCGCAGGGGGAGACTTCGACCCTTACAGGGTTTTTTGTGCAGAATGCTCCGCTCAATGCGGGGGTGACTCCCGTTGGCGCCAATAACACCGTCTGTACCATCGCATTCAATGACACGATCATTCCGTACTCGGGTTATAACGTCTCGCTGCTCTCCTCGAGCGGCAACGCGTATCCGGGCTGGCCACAGGCCTGGCAGCTCAATGGCGGCCTGAGCGGCACGGTAAATATCTCTAATGGGGCGCCACTGTGGAATGGGACGGTCGTCTACCCGCAGCCGATATTCGCTCAGCCTTTGAATCATGGGCCGCAAAGCATATCCGGACTGCTGAACATGACCGGGTATAACCTGATCAACCTGGGCGCATTGGGTGTGGGCACGTCGACACCTTCCTTTCCGGTCGATGTGGAGAACGGGTACATCAACACTAACCTGGGCTACCTGGTGGGCGGGGGCGCGGGGACGATTGGGCAATGCCTGGTTTCAAATGGGACCTACTTCGGGCCTGGTTCGTGCGGCTCGCAGCCTACGATTTATGACCAGTACCTGGCCTCCAACGGAGCGCTGCTTCCCCAGCAGTCGATCATCGACTTTCAGCCGCGATTTACGGTGGCCAATAACTCCGCGGCTAACTGGAACTATGTGGACCTGGCGGCGAGCGGGGTGACGGCCGGCTCCTATACCAACGCGAACGTCACCGTCGATGCGTATGGGCGGGTGACGGGGGCCACCAGCGGCAATGCTATCCCGAAGATTCAGCCGCTGATTATCAATTCCGGGATTTGCACGACGGGGAATGGGCCAGCGGTGCAGTGCAGTTTTGGAGTCACCTGGCCTATAGCTTTCGCCGATAACAACTATTCGGTGGTGTGCTCCCCGAATGATGGCGGAGCCGGCGGAATTACCGCTCTCATGTTTTCGAATAAGACGGCGACCGGATTTGAGCTGTCGATCCAGAATGGCACGGCTAGCCAGGCTCAATACACTACGGTGACCGAGATCGATTGTATTGGAATGCATCCGTGACGGATCTCTGGCTACCCTACGAGAAAGCTGACCACCGGGGCTAAAGCCCTCAGATTTTCGTTGGCGTATTTCCGCGGGCTGAAGCCCGCTATCCCCCGACTAAAGTCGGGGGCTTCCACGGCAAGACGAATAGAGACCATAATCCTTTGAAAAAACCTATTTATTTGCTGGCTTTGGTGTTTGGTGTGGCCCTGAGCTTTAGCTCGGGGTTTGCACAGAACATCGAAGGACAGATCATTGCATCCGAATATGGAACGTGGACCGTGCCCGGGTACACGTCGAACGCCTACTCCTTCGCGCCGGGATCATGCCGGGTTCAGGGCGGGGCCAGCTTCTTCTTCGCCTTCAATGCAGGTACACCGATACGCATTGTGGACGCGACCCCGGCACTCAGTGAGACGGTCACACCGAGCTCGTATGTCGACACCAATGTGACCTGCGCTATTACGATCGCACCGGTTAATTCGCACCAGATACCGTTCCATTTGACCTCGGCCACAGGTGGTTTGCAGGAAGCACTCACGCAGAACCTGACGTCGCCGGCGAGCAATACCGTCATCCTCAACAATGCGTGGTATCAGCAGGTGGCTGCTGTGGGCGGCAACCCGGCAACAATCATCAGCACAGTGCAGGGCAGCGCCAACCTCGGCCTGATCGATATAACCCAGGTGCCGACAGTCTGGTATGAGTGGAACGGCACACAGTACGTCAAGGTGTCACTCACGGGCACGGCCGGCGACCTGGGCACGCTGCAAAGCGACCTGGTGGGAAATAACCAAACCAACACGGCCACAGTCGACCTGTATGACTTCGTCGGCACGGCGCCTGCCTCCGGCGTGTCGACTTATAGCCCGCAGGCGGCAATTACTGCCGCTGCGGCCAACAATGGTTCGGCCATCATCCAGCCCGGAGCGGGGCGGACGCCCTTCACTAATCCTGGAAACTACCGGGTGCAGGATAATCGCTATGACATACCGGCGACCGCGCGCAGCGTCACCGAGGACGGGGCGCAATGCGATATCCGCTCGGTCTATGGCTACCTGACCCAGGGCAGCACGGCGTTTTCACTGGGCGGAGGCACGCTGACCTCAGCCGATGTGGGCCGGGTGATCGTCGCGGTGGGCACGGCGGGCGGGGTGCCGACGCAATTTGAATCCGCCATCGTTTCCATTACCGATCCTCTGCATGGGGTGCTGACCACTGCAGCGCCCTTCAACCAGGCTATTTCGCATCAGATGGACCTGGGACACGACGACACGGCGGCGATCGCGCATACCATGAGCGTGGTGGGATTCGGGGGCACGCTGGTCTTCCCCCAGGGCAACTGCCTGACCCATACGCAGACCATCACCGGCCAGGCTCCCATCGGTCTGGGATGGTCTTCTTCCGTCACCGGCTTTCCGGGTGAGGATATCTTTGCCGGCCCCGATCCCTCGCTCACCACCGGCAGCCTCGCAGGGGCCGGCGCACATTCACGATCTGACGTTTTTACTGGACGAGCGCATCGACGCCACCCAGGCGTGGCAGACCATCAACGATGCGGGCACGACGGCGCATGCGGCGATGTACCGGCCGATTGCCATGCGCTCCGGGGTCACGAACAATCCCGTGGCGCCGGGATGGTTCCAGGGGCCGGGCACGAATCATAGCGGAGCCTTCAACGGGGTGGCGAACGTCACAGCCGGGAGTGCGGTGATCTGTATCGCCTCGGGCGAAACGGCGCCCACGGTGGGCGAGACCATCGTGTTTCCTTATCTGCCTGCGGTGTTCACGGCGACCGTGAGCTCAACCGCAGGAACCTGCAGCGGAGGAGCCACGCCGCGCACTCTCGGGCAGGCGATGCCGAGCGGTTCCACCAACACCCAGGCGGAATGGTTTGCCGGCAGCGCACCGCAGAACCTGGCGACGGCGATCACTTCAGGGGTGTGCCCCAGCTCGATCACGCTTTCGAACAGCATTAACCCGGTGCCGGGGTATGAGGCGAACGTCGCTCCCTATGGGCTGATCCAGATCGACGGCGAGCAGTTCACCTACTTCGGGCGGTCGAATGCCGGCAACACCACGCCGGCCAATACGTTTTACGGCATCGCGTGCGCGCAGAACGGGACCACTCGCGCGGCGCACGTGATGAATTCGACGGTGGTTCCGCTAAACAACTTCAAGCCCAGCTATCCGTGGCCGGTCACGCCCACGCTGAATAGCGGCGACACCACGCCCAGCGGGAATGCCGGATTTTTTCCGGGCTGGAACGTGGGTAATGCGGTGTTCGCCTTCCCGCTTGCCACCGGGCAGAACCCTTCCACCGGAAATACTGGCTCCTGGACCGCTAACGCCAAGATCGAAAACCTGACCCTGCAGTTTTGGCCCAACGACATCAACGGATACCAGTTTGAAGCGGTGAACCACACCGCCGGGATCTACATGGTTTCGCCGGCGTACGCGGCGGTGTTTTCGAACCTGTACATTTTCAACCCGTTCTATGGCATCGCCATCGGGGCGCCGTCGATTGAGAACGGCGGCTACTTTTCTGCACAGCCCACGGCCGATGGAAGCCATTGGGATGGGATCACCATCAATGCCGCCAATCCGGTGAACATCCCCCTGGGCAACCAGAACACCTTCTCGAATTTCAACGTGTACTCGAATGAGGCCACCACTACCGGGACCTCGCTCGGCGCAGACACCTGCTTCTACTGGACCGCGCTGTACAACGATCAGACAGGCGGCATCGGCGACATTATGTCGCTTGACCACTTCAAGAACCTCTATTGCGAGAACGAGGCCGGCGTCCACAATGACGAAATGCCCATCTGGGAGTGGGACACCATCAACTCCGAGATGGAAGACCAGCACATGGGTGGGGGTGGCGAGGTCTACATCGGGGGCGCGCAACAGCATTGGATTGGGGGGAATTTCAACAATTCCACCGCGACCCCGACGATCAACTGGGGCTCGCAGAACACGGCCGATTTCGTCACCAACCTGGGGTCGGAGCCGAAAGGCAACGTCTACAGTGCCAATTCCCTGATCAACTATGGCTGGGGCAGTAAGTTCTCCGGCACCACGTCGCAGGTGTTCTCCAACCCCACGGGCCCTTACGGATACCTGCAGGCGGGCAACAACCGGGAGCCGATCCGGGGGCAGACGGCGGATACCTTCTTCACCGGCAACCTGACCGCACCCTACACCAGCATGGAGAGCGGGTTTATTACCCCGGAGGAGTTCAATTCGAACTTCTCGTTTGAGTCGGAGGCTATGTCGCAGGGCTGGACCTACGATGCGACTTCGCCCATCACTAACTCCTATGTGGGTTGCAACCTGGGTAACAACACGGAGTCGATCTACTGCAATACCTACCTGTTTAATCTGCAGGGCATGTTTGTGGGCCCGGGCCAGCGCCTGGTGCCGGGCAAGTACACCATCTATATTTCGGCCAAGGATGCGGTGCAGGCGTTGAACACGGCCAACATCCGGCTATTTTCTAACTGCGGCAGCTTCCTGCAGAGCTTTAACCTGACGCTCACGAATGCGTGGCCGACGACGGCTGCCGGGGTGTTCTCGGCTCCTGTCGACCTGACCGGCGTGACCGGGAGCGGCAACTGCGCTATCGGATTTGAGTTCTTTGGGGCGACCACGGCCGATCAAATCCAGATCGGGTATGTGGCGTTTGCGCCGGTGGCCGAGCAGTTGAATGCCACCACCATCAACGTGACCAACCTCACCGGGCCGGGCGGGGTTACGGGATGCACGCAGTCGCCGGTCACTGGTATCAGCGACGGCTACACATGCCCCACCAAAGGGTGGGGGTCCTCACTGGCCGCCAACCAGACCTCGAGCCAAACGACGGCGGTGCTGGCCTCCACTGCGGGCCTGTCGCCGGCCGGGTGCTTCTTTGTTGATGGCGAGTACGAGTGCTACAGCGGCATCACCGGCTCCACGCTCACCGGGATTGCACGCGGGGCGTACACCACGACCGCCACCGCCCACAACGGCGGCACCACTGCGGTCGGCGTAAGCCTGGTGTTGGGCAGCCCCTTGAACGCGCCCTCGGATGTGATCGCCTTTGGCGGCTCGTCGCCCTTCATTCTCGGGGTCAACAACGGTTTCCCATACAGCCACGGCGGGGCCAGCGTGCTGGCGATCAATCAGGGGAATAACGAGACCTGGTTTGATAACGGGGGCGCGATGCACCAGTTGAATACTGGGGCGCAGAGCCAGTTCCAGGGCTCGATCGTTGTGGGCACTGCTTATGCGATCAATACGCCCGTGGTGCAAAGCGGCAACCTGCTGCAGGCTACGAGCCCTATCAGCGCGTATCAGCCGCTGACGCTGGGTGGCGGCCATGCGGGGTCGCTCAATGTGATCACTACGCCGGCCATCGCCGCACCTGTCGTCTATGGTCTGCCAGCAGGCGCGAGTACGGCGAGCTGGGTGTGCTCGGGCACGGATTTTGACGGCAACCTCATTCCGGGCACGACGACTACGCTCACGAATGTGGTGGCGGCCTGGGCGTACCCGACCGGGACCACGGTCGCATGCCCGTATTCGGCGGGCGTGAATACGTTCCAGATTTATCGCACCGCAGGCGGGAGCAGCCAGGGGTTGATCGCTTCAGGCGCGGGGCCGGAGTTCTGGACCTCGGATTTTGGCGGCGCTACGAGTGGCGGGACACCGCCGGTGTCGAACGGTTCCAATCCGCATATTTCTGTGGCGGGCACGGGGACGCCTTCGATGCAGATGGGGACGGTGAATATTTCGGTGGGGAGCGGGGCGCCGAGTAGTAGCTGTGGGACGACTCCTATCGGGAGTGGATCGCTGTGGCTGCGGACTGACGGGGGGGCGAGTAGCTCGCTCTATTCCTGCGCCGGGACTACGTGGACGGCGGTGACCATCCCATGAGATTCGCTACTTGCGCCGGTTTGCGTTTACCAGGGGGAGGGGCGCACTGCAGGTCCGTTCGCTTCGCTCAGGATGACAAGTCTGAGGGGGGCTCGGTTTTATGGAGTGCTGCTTGGGGTGTGAAGAGGGTTTGTCAGCTTGCGGTTTTCATCGTGGCATTGCTGGCTTGCGGGCGGGCGCACGCGGCTTGCTCTGCGATTCCGAATGGGGCGAGCAGCAGCACGATCATCAGTATCATCAGCGCTTGTAGCAGCGGCACTACGGCTAACTTTGCCGCTGGGACTTACTCGCTGGCCAATACGGTTAATGTTCCTTGCGGGGTCTCGGTTGCTGGACCTGCCATCACGGCTTCCACTTCCGGCCCGATTGTTTATACGCCCACGGCGATTATCAACTGGAGTGGATCGGCGCCGGGCGTGATGTTTAACTTTGCTAACGCCTGCACCGCCGCGGCCTCGGTGAAGTATCTCGAATGCAACATGAATCATCCGTCCCCGGATGGCGGCCAGTGCCTGTATGTTCCGCAGGCTACCAGCAACTTCACCTATTCCTATAACTACTTTCATGGGAACCAGGCGAATGCCGGCGGGGGAAATAATTTTCAGGACGACCTGGTCCTGTTCGATGGGAACTCCAGCGATACCCCCGATGCAAACATCGTGGGCAGCTGGAATCGATTCGGAGCGACGGGCGATTGCTCAAACGTGATGAGCAGCATTACCTATGGCGGATTCGGCGGCAATGGTGGATTTTGCAGCGCCACCGGCGTGCATACGGGGATCAACAATTTTTCGTTTACCAATAACAATGTCTTCTATCAGGAGCAAGGGCTCAAGGTTTACCAGGGGCAAGGTGAGTGCCTCAACTGCATCATCGACTATAACGATTTCTCGAATATCCATCGCATCGCCTTCGAGACCCAGTCGGAGCTGGCAGCTTCGGGGTCCGCGGCAACCATGTTCGTTCAATACAACTCGACCCACGATCAGTTTTATCCTGCCGCGGGCACCTTCGGTCTTTCGGTCGCTAACGGATGTTCTACCTTCGGCACGCCTGGCTGCATCAATGACGTAGATTACAACCTTGTATTAAACAACGTCGCCACGGTTCCCGGAGGTTCTTACAACGGGCTGGCCATTGAATTCTGGGGCACTGGCGGCCACGCTAACTACAACCTGATCCAGGGGCAGTGGTCGAACGAACTCATGTATGCCCCGACGGGGCAGTTTAGCTTTAACAACAATATCTTTACCAGTATTTACGGCAACAGCACCTCGAAGACGGTGCCCGGCGGACCCTATGGATTTTTTAATAACGAGGACTCGCCGGCCGATGTGCCGTCTATCTCCGGGAACACTTTCCCTGCTGCTACGCTGACCACCCCAACCTTGCCGGCATCGCTTACCAGCGTGGCTCCGGCCATCTCGCCGGGGAGCGGAACCTTCACCACCTCGCAAACGGTGACCTTCACCAACCCGGGCACCAATCGCGACACCAATACCGGGATCTGGTACACCACCGACGGCAGCACGCCGGTGCCCGGATCGGGCACAGCACATTACATTGCGAGCGGAGGGACGATCGCGGTCTCAACCACCACGACGGTCAAAGCGGTGGGCATGTGGGGGGCGCAGAATCAGCCCACGTCTTATCCCGCGGGTTACGGGTATGCGCCGAGCGCGGTGATTTCGGCAACGTACACGGCGGGCGGCGGGTCGGTGACGTTGAACAGTGTGACGCTGAGCGCGGCGGGATCGGTGACGTCGATTACCACCGGGGCCAGCGTGCAGATGAACGCAGCCTGCCACTACAACAACGGCACCACGACGAGCTGCAATACGACCGACGCTTACGGCAACTCGGTTTCGAGTTGGAACACGAGCAATGCGGCGATCGTGACCATCAGCGGATCGGGGCTGGCGACTGGGGTGGCAGTGGGTTCCGCGAATTTGACAGCGACCGCGGCCGGGGTGACGAGTGCGCCGTTTGCGCTGGCGGTGACTACACCCAGCGTGACGCTGAGTTCGGTGACCCTGGCGACCACGGGCGGGGTAACCAGCATCGTTGCCGGGGGCACGAATCAACTGATCGCGACGTGCCATTACTCGGATGGGTCGACCACCACTTGCACCACTACTGACTCCCATGGCTACGCGGTTGCTACCTGGAACAGTTCCGCAACCACCATAGCTACAGTGAGCCCGGGTGGCCTGGCGACAGGCGTGGCCGCGGGTTCGACCAACCTGAGCGGGGTGGTAGCGGGGATTACCTCCAGTCCCCTGCTGACGCTTAGCGTCACGGCCGCGCCCCCCACGCTGACGGGTGGGTACCTGGGCACACCGGGCAGCGCCAACACCATGTTGGTGGGTGGTACGCTCCAGTTCTCAGCCTATTGCCAGTACTCGAACAGCACCACGACCAATTGCAGCGTGGCCGATATCTATGGCAATGCGGTTACGCAATGGCTGTCGTCGAATACAGGCGAGGTTACGGTTGGCGCTGTGGGTTCGGCCAATCCTGGTTTGGCCACTGCAGCCGGGGTGGGCACGCCCAATATTCAAGCGTATGTGGGTAGCGTTCGCTTGAACGAATGGGTGCTCACCATCACCGCCCCCGCGGTGTCGCTCACCGGCGTGTCCCTTGCCACCACGGGAGGTGTGACCGGACTGTTTGTGGGCCATACCAACCAGCTGGTGGCGACGTGCACGTACTCGGATGGTTCGACGACCAACTGCACGACGGCGGACAGCCACGGCAATGTGGCCGGCACTTACGCGAGCTCGAGCAGCGCGCATGCCACGGTGGGCGCCAGCACGGGATTAGTCACCGGGGTGGCGGCAGGCACGACCAACCTTACGGCCCAGGCGGGTAGCTTTACCAGCGCGGCTCTTCCGTTGACTGTGCTGGCCATACCCTCGGGCGTTTACATCATTACCCTGAGCGGCCCGGTTGTGTTTTCCGGGGCGGTTCGTTTCTGAGGGCGCCGCGGGCGAAACCCAGCGATGCCCTCACCATCCAAGCCCAGATTCTGGAACAACTCACGGAGGTCAAGGGCAAGGTGGAGGAAAGCCTGGAGCAAGGGCGTGAAAACGGAAACGAACTGAAGATGCTTCGCCGGGAGCTTGGACTGGATGGCCAGCATGGACGATTGCCCATTATGGAAACAACGCTGATTCGCCATGAGGCGCGCATGGAAAAGTGCGATGCGCGCATAGACAAATTGGAAATAGGGTCCAGCGAGGCGAATGGCAAAGCAAAGCTGGTGGCCACGTCGCTGGCGCTGTTGGGCGGGGGCGCCGGCGGTGCGCTGATTGCCCTGCTGGCGCATTTGCTGGGAGTGCATTGATGCAGCTTATCAACGTCACTGAGTTCCATAGGAGATCGTGATGGCAAACGTGGATGCAGCGATCGATTATGTGTTGGGATGGGAAGACTCAACGCTCTCCGGCGTGATTACGACAGCGCCAGACGGAAAGCGGACCCGCTTCGGGATTGACGAACACTGGCATCCGGAGCTGACTAATTGTTTGTACTTCGGCTCCATGGGCCAGGTGGCCGCTCTGCAGATTGCCCGGGGAATCTACGAGCTGAGCTATTGCCAACCGCTGTGTATCGCTGAGATCGGGAACCAGGAGATCGCGAACAAGCTACTTTCGCTGGGGGTGAATGTTGGAGTGGTGAACGCAGCCAGGATGTTGCAGGATGCAGTGACGGTGGTGGGCGATGGGCGCATTGGCCCACTGACACTGCATGCACTCGACCTGGCTGAGCCGGAGAAGGTGATAGACGACCTGCGCGCAGAAGCAGAGAGCTATTACGACGACTTGATAGCCAGGGATCCGAAGCTGGCAGTGTATCGAGCGGGATGGCTGCGGAGAGCGGCGGCATGAGAACGCAACTGTTGCTGTTGGTGATGCTGGCCGGGACCGGCATGGCGCAACAAACGGGCGGGGGTGGCGTGCCCGGGAGCGGCGGAGTGCCAACCCTGGCCGCCAACACCTTCACGGCGGCGCAGACAGCTCCTGGGTTCTTCCCTCAAGCGAGGACGGCGGGACCATACTCGGTTCTGTTTGACGATTACTACTCTGGAGCCAACAACGCGTCCAATAGCATCGGGACTCCCACCGGGGCGAGCTGTGTAGTGAATACCACTTACACCGATATCAACCATCCCGGGAATCTTTTGCTGACTGCCGGCACAGGGGGCACGGGCACAGGAATTACCTGCGGCTACCAGTCGGAGAATCCATCCGTGATCTCGGCTAACAGCTCCTCGCCTGGATGGACGTGGGATACGGCGGTATATGTGCCTGTGCTTCCCGGAACCACAGCAGGCAGCTTCCAGGGTGGCTTGACCAACGGCCCCAACGCGAATCCGTGGACAACAGGGATTCAGTTCTATCTCAGCTCAGCTAACTCGGTTGTTAATGATTGGTATTGCCGCTATAACTCGACCAGCACGGATTCCACTGTGGCCGCGGTCGCCGCGACCTGGACCCGGCTGACCATGGTGAACGATGGCACTTATGTGCATTGGTATATCAACGGCGCGGAAGCCACTGGTTGTAAGACCGCTGTAGGTAGTATGCCCTCAAGCCCACAGTACCCAGCCTCGTGGTCAGCCACGGCGCTGAGCGCTAACTCGGTAACCATGGCTGTCGATTATGTCGACTTTCAGCGGGCTACCGTGCGGTGAGATTACGAGATCATGAATAGCCTCAAGATATGGATTCATGGATTGGCGGCGGCGGCGGTCTCCGCGTTTGCTTCGGCGGCCAGCGGGGCGATTGCTTTACCTACCGTGTTCACGTTTGACCGGGCGGGGTTTTTGAATATGGTGAAGCTGGCTACTGTGCCTGCACTGCTGGCGGTCTTTGCTTATTTGAAGAGTAGTCCGATCCCGGCACTTGGGCCTGCTCATGGGGTTGGTGGCGAGAGGGTGTGAAAGCTTTGGTGGGCTTCGCCCATTGCTTTCGTCCCAGGTGCGCTGGTGCGAACCTGGGGCACCCTCTTTTTTTTAGTAGATTGGCTTGACGCAAACAAGTTTGGATTCAGCGCTGTGGTATCCCACATCTCGCGAAACACAAGCGAGATGTGGGGCACCCGTCATCGCGGTTGGTTAAAAAGTTCCGGAACTGGCTTTCGCGACCGGTTGAGGGTTCCGAAACTGGTTTTCGCGGTCGGTTAAAAAGTTCCGAAAGTGGTTTTCGCGGTCGGTTGAGGGTTCCGACACCCGTCATCGCGGTTGGTTAAAAAGTTCCGGAACTGGTTTTCGCGGTCGGTTGAGGGTTCCGACACCCGTCATCGCGACCGGTTAAAAAGTTCCGACACTGGTTTTCGCGGCCGGTTGAGGGTTCCGACACCCGTCATCGCGACCGGTTAAAAAGTTCCGAAAGTGGTTTTCGCGGTCGGTTAAAAAGTTCCGACACTGGTTTTCGCGACCGGTCGAGGGTTCCGACACCCGTCATCGCGACCGGTTAAAAGTTCCGAAACTGGTTTTCGCGGTCGGTTAAAAAGTTCCGAAAGTGGTTTTCGCGGCCGGTTGAGGGTTCCGACACCCGTCATCGCGGCCGGTTGAGAGTTTTGGAATCACCCAACACGCATAAGGAGAGCTTCCATGGCATTTACCTGGCAGTCGGCTGGACACGCGTTTGCGTCTTTATTCAAAGATGTCGTTACGGTTTCGAAAAAGGTGATCATTGCCCTCGGCGAAGTGCAGAACGAAGAGAAGGTGATCGAGTCACTCACTTCTCTGGTGAGTCCGCAGGCGGCGGCGGTGGAGCAGATTGCCTTCGGCGCATTGGGCGTGCTGGTCGCGGCTGTACAAGCAACCGAGACAGCGGCCGGCGCCAACGGTGTCAATGTGGCCTTCGACGCTTCCGTCGTCGCGGAAGTGAGAAAACTTATCGCCGAGTTCCCTCAGGTCGTCGCACAGGTCGAGGCAGCATTTGCCAAAAGCTCCTAACTCCATGGCACTCCGCGTCTCGTGCCTGGTCCATGGCTTGCTGCTCCTCGCAGGATGCAGCGTGCATCGGCGGTTGGCCGCGGTCGCTGTTCCCGATCCTGAGATATCAGACGCTAAGGAGTTCGTTGGCGCGGTCGCCGATAAGATGCCCCTGTGGGACGCGGACGATATCTCGAGATATGAACGGGCGGAGCTCGCTACCGTCAAGGCCGATATTGCCATGGCCCGGAAGGAACAGGAAACGGGCCAATTCCTGAATGACGTCGCTAAGCTGCACGATGACTGGGATGCGCTGGTCGCACTCGACGAGATGCTGAAGAAGGAGTCGCTCACATGAGCAGCAAGTACTGGATCGAAAAGGCAATCAAGAAACCTGGAAGCTTCAAGACACAGGCCGAACACGCAGGCGAACACGAGGATGCCCCAGGTAAGACCGGCAGGCGCGCCAGGCTGGCTGAGTTGCTGCTGAAGATGCGGAAAGAGAAAGGCTAACCCTATGGCACACACACGACTCATCACCCTAAACGGCAGCGCCGGCGCTTTTGTCGCTGTCTCCGCAACCCAGGTGACACGGCGGGTCGAGGTCATCGAAGACGGCAGCGCGAATGGCGGAACCGGACAGGGTATCGCGTACCAGTTCAACGATGGCTCGGCGACGCCGTTCACGACTACCTATACGATTGAGCCACAGTCTGAGCCAATTGTGCTGGGATCGCCCATTCCGCAAGGTGGAGGATATGGGCTTATCATCGGTACCCCACCGGATAATTCGGGCGGCCATGCGCTGGCCGCGACGCTGCTTATTAACTTAAGGTCGGCGAGCACGAACACGACCATTGTCCGGGTGACAGAATTCGACTAGGCCGGGACTACTATTGGGTTACTGAGATGACCTGCTTATGAAGAAAATACTGGTGGCCGTTTTATCGCTCGTTGCCTGCTTTCCCCGCGCCCAGGCGCAGAGCGCCGGCCAGATCATCGCTGCCCAGTATGGGGAATTCAAGGTGACCGGTTCGACCCTTGGAGGATTTTCTTTTCCACCGGCGACTTGCCAGGTGAGCGGCGGCGGGCAAAACTTTGCCGCGTTTTCGGTCGGTACGCCGGTCAAGATTGTTGATGGCAACCCGAACCTGACCGAGGTGGCCACGCCGAGCTCGGTTTATATCAGTGTCTGCAGTCTTAACATGACCACGGCCCATAACCATGTGCCCCCCTTCTACCTGACTTCGGGAACGGGCGGCTTGCAGGAAGCGATCAATGCCAACCAGACGACGAATGGTCCGAACACCATCCTGCTGAACACGGAGTGGTACAAGCTGATAGCCCCGGGCAATGCGGCCAGCATCATCGCTTCGGTTCAAGGTATCTCTGACCTGGGGCTGGAAGACATCACTACCACGCCCTACACGTTTTACCAGTGGAACGGATCGCAGTACATCGTAGTCGCCTCTTCTACCGGCAACTACAACCAGGGATCGGCCGGGGCGGTGACGCAGACCATCACGGGAAAATTACAGCAAGGTATCAGCGTCAAAGATTTCGGCGCGGTGGGGGATGGCGCGCACATGGCCGCGGATACCGCCGGGATCAAGGCGGCAGTCGCAGCGGGCACGGCCTTATCGAAGGCGGTGTATGTGCCGGCGGGAAACTACCTGCTGGATAACAGCGCAGGAGCGGTTCTTTCGGGAGCTCAGAACATATTGATCTATGGGGATGGCCCATCCACTTCGCTGGCTTGCCAGACCGTTGGCGGGAACGACTGCATCGCGTCGACCGGGGCAACGGGATTTGGCCTGGCGAACCTTTCTATCTCCTTCGGACCGGCGGCCACCACCCGTTCCAGCGGCTATGCGGTCGACATCGAAACCTGTACCGGCTGCTCGCTCGAAAACGTATCGCTCAATAATGGGGATCTATCCGGGTTGCGTTTGGCGAGTTCAACGCACACGTCCATTCATAATTTAAAAGTCTCAAATTTCTACGCCAACGGTACGTTCCTGATTAACAACCAGGATCTGCGCCTGGATGGCCTGGCTTGCCAGAATAATCAGGACGCATGCTTCGAGACTTCATGGTTTGATTCCGAGTACTCGGCGCATGGAGTGCCCTGCCAAAACATCACGGCGACGAATATCACCAGTGCGAACGATCTCGAAGGGGTGCTGGTAAACGCGTGCAATAACGTCACGGTAAGCGGCTTCGCGGTCATGGGATCGGCCAAGGAAAGCATTTTTGTGGGCCAGGACCCAACCACCACCACAGCCCACTGGCCAGATCGCGTAGCTATCTCGGACGGGAGCATCTACGGGGCCGGGTACGGAACCAACGCGCTCAACACGGCCACGGCACAGGCCCTCTATGTGAACGTGGGAACCAATCCGTCGGGGCCGATCTCGCATGTGACGTTCGCTAACATTACCGCGTCGCACGTGTCGGGCTGGGGCATGCAAATGGCGGAGTTCCAGAACGACGACGTTAACGTGAGCAACCTGCAGTTTTATGACGTTGGCAATGGCAGCACCACCGGATGCCTGCAAACCGAAGGCAACCAGGTGAACCTGAATGCGGTGTACTGCACCGACGTCGGCACGTATGGCCTCTACGATACCAACACTGTTCGCCTGACGGGCACGGGGCTTAATTTTTCGGGCGTCTCCCAGGTGTCGGGAACAGACTCGATCTACCTGTCCACAACAGCGACTGGGCTGGTGAACCTCACGAATATTTCCGTGAATGATACGAATCCATCGGTTTACTCAAGTTCGATTTACGATGCCAGCCCTTCGGGCAATCATTCCCTGTGGAATATCTGGTCAACCGGCATCCAGACCCCTACCGGGCCCACCAGCGCAAATGGGCAGACCACCTACACTTATTCGGACGCAGCCCATTCGATGGTGTTCCGCAACGGTGGCATGATCCAGAGTTTTGTGCCGCCGAATTACTACTTTCTGCCCACCGCAGGGGCGACTCCAACCCAGTATGTGAACGGTGCGGTGCTCTATTACCAGTCGAAATGCTGGTCGGGTGGAGCGCAGCAGACGGAGTCTGTCGGCTGGCTGGACCAGTATCCCACGCTCTCTACGGAGAGCTTCTCCTTTAACCACTACGGCGGTTGTGGCTTTCCCATTGTTCTTGATATGACGGCCGCATCGTCTGTGCTCGAACCGCAAAGCTCGAGCACGGGCACCTCGAGCGCGCAGCACTTCAGCGGGTACGCGTCGGGTACTTATGCGTCGGTCCCTACGTTTGTTGCCGGCAGCGGGGCGGGGACCAGTCCTACGCTCGCGGCGAACGCAAATTCCAATGATCTCTCCGGCTACCTGACCGTGACGACGGGCACTTCGCCGGCGGCTTCGGCAACCGTCGCCACGGGGACGTTTGGTACGGCGTACTCGACCCTGGCTAAGTGTGTGCTCTGGCCGGCGAACGCTGCCTCTTCTGCGCTTACCGGCGCGGGCAAGGCGTATATCCCCGTGGGTTCCAATACTGCGTTTTCAATTTCGTCAGGGGCCACGGCCCTTGCGGCAAGCACGCTTTATATCTGGGGCTATACGTGTACCCAGTGAGGCTGCCCTGGATATCCCGCTGTTCGCACCAGGAGATGATGGCCCTGGTGACCACCCAAGTGGACGCACTGATCCAGGAGCG
The DNA here is from genome assembly GCA_963785315.1 of uncultured Acidobacteriaceae bacterium. Taxonomy (GTDB): domain Bacteria; phylum Acidobacteriota; class Terriglobia; order Terriglobales; family Acidobacteriaceae; genus PALSA-350. The sequence continues at coordinate 844,079 of CAWAUX010000010.1, forward strand.
GAAGGTGTTACTCGATCGGCTGGCGACCCTTGGGCTGGGTGGACCTCTGTTCCACTCCCCCGCCCCGGCGGATTCCTCCGGCGGCGAGGCGGAACCAATGGACCCCGATGCGGAAGAGATGGAGAAGCTGATGAACCTTCGCCGCCGCCCCTCGAAGCTGGCCGATGCGCTCACGCGGAAGGCCTATCGGGATTACAACAAGGCGCAGGCTGGGCCGCGCGTCCAGTGGATAGCGAAGGTCGACCCTATGAGCGCACTCGATGCAGCCGAAGCATCCGGAAAGAAACAGGCGTAAATGGCCACATATCCCGGCGTTGCTATCACCCAGAGTTTAGAGCTTCCCCAGCCCCAGCGAGGGATGGAGCATACGCCATCGGACCCCATGCAGGGCACGGCCGATGAACCGCAGAACAGCGCGCAGCTCAGCGAAGAAGATCAGCAACGGCTGCTTGCGCTGGTGCGGAGCTATAAAGACCAGTGGTCGCAGGACCGCATGGTGCTGATGCAGCGTTGCCTGGAGAACCTGGAGTTTTTCAAGGGCAACCAGTTTATTTCCTTCGGCCCGGGCGAGTCGGATTTTTTCAATGCCGTCGACTGGATGCACCAGGAAGAACATGCGCAGGACGCCGACGATAAGGATTTGTATCAGTATTGCAATAATTTTTACCAGATGCTGGCGACCGGTTTTGTCGCAGCTCTGGCCCCGCAGGTTCCTAAATCTAAATGGATGCCGGAGGACGCGGAACAGCTCTCCGATGTAACCACGGCCAAGGCTGCGCAGACACTGATCGACATCATCGAGCGGCAAAACCGGGAACAGTCGCTGCTCAAGCAACAGTTGTTGTATCTGTACACCACCGGGGCGGTCTTCCGGCATACCCGGTATGTGGTGGATGCAGAACGCGCAGGCACCTCGCGGGAGCCGGTCTTTAACGAGACTGAGACCCAGCTGGCGCCCGATCGTTACCATTGCTTCCATTGCGGAGCGACTTCGCCGGCGGATGCGATGGGTATGCTGGCGCGTCATTGCCAGCATTGCGACCGGCCGCTGGCGGAGGACTCGTTCTTCCCGGCGGAGTATGGACCCGTGGTCAGGCAGGTGGGCGAAGAGGAAGTGCCCAATGGGATGGTGGCGCAGAACCTCTACTCTCCGCTGGAGGTGGATTGCGATCCTTCGGCGAACAACTTGCGGCAGACGCCGATTCTTAACCTGGAGGTTGAGGTTCATGTGGGCGCGCTGCGGGCAGCTTATCCGGATATGTATGACCAGATCGCGGCCAGCGCGACCAGTGAGCTTTCTGCCAACGGGAGCATCGACCGTATCGCCAGGCAGCAGGTGTACTCGCAGACGGGGGCGTCTTCGAGCATTCTGCAAGACCAGCGGCCGACGCTGTCGCGGACTTGGATTCAGCCCTGGGCGTTCGATCTCGAGGATGATCAGGAGTTCGGGGAGCGGATGCGGGCTACGTATCCGAATGGATTGCTGCTGGTGAGCACCGGCGCTACCTTTCTTTCGGCGCGCGACGCTTCGCTGACCAGGGAGTGGACGTGGGCGGGTACGCATGAGGGGTTCGGGCTGTATCCGCCGGCGATTGGCGACATTGTTGTGCCGTTTCAAAAACGCTACAACGACATGGCTAATATCCTGCATGAGTTTATGGACCGCTGCTCTTCGGGAGTGACGCTGGCCAATGCGGATCTGATTGACACCAAGTCCATGCAGGGCAAGCCCATGCTGCCCGGGGTGCTGAACCTGGTGAAGTTGAAGCGGACGGGCGCCCCGGGCGCGATCCGCCTGGCCGATGCGCTGTATCAGTTTCAGTTCCAGATGCATGAAGAGGCCTTCAGCTACCTGGATAAGCTGGCCTATAACGCACAGATGTTCGCTGGGATTCCTCCGCAGGTGTACGGGGGTACGGGTGATCCATCGGTCGAAACGTTTGGCGGGCAGCAACAGCAGCTGAATTCGGCGCTGGGCAAGCTGAATATCTATTGGGAGAACCTGAAAGAGGAACACGCGAAGGCCGATGAGCTGGCGGTGAATTGCGCCAAGGATAATCTGACGGGCGATATGCGGCAGGTCATCCTGGAGCGGGGCTCTGAGTTTCGTAATGACTACATCCGGTTGGATGACCTGCAGGGCAGCGTCCATGCGTACGCGGATACTGACCAGGGATTGCCCGTGACTGCCGCGGAGTTGCGGCAACGGTGGATGAATTTGATGCAGGCGGCGGCGAGTAATCCGGTGGCGCAGGCGATTTTCGATGATCCTACCAACCAGGAGCAGGCGGCTACGGCTCTTGGGGTTCCGAATATGGTGGTTCCCGGCGCGGCGATGCGGTCGAAGGTGTTGCAGATTATTGAGCGGCTGCTGGTGGCGGAGGCGGTGCCGGTTATTGATCCTCGAACCGGGCGGCCTACTGGACAGGTGAGTCCTACGATACTGCCGGATAAGTCTATCGACGACTTCACGGTGCTGAAACAGGTTGTGCGGCAGTATTGCCAGGAGAATTCGGATCTTCCGGATGACAATCCCGCGGGGTGGCAGAATTTGTTGGCGTACTTTACCGCGGCGGTTGCGCTGGAGAAACAACAGATGGCGGAACAGACGGGTTCGCCGAAGGCGCCGCAGATTCCTCCGCAGGAGATTGAGGATGTGGTCCATACGGTGGGCGGGCTTATGCATACTCCGCCGGCTGTTACTGGGGGAAATATTCAGGGACAGGTGCAGGCTGCTAATACGTTGATCAAGTTGGCGGATAAGTTGCAGGGCTAAGACCTGTCCCAGTGACGAATGACGGGTGCCCCACATCTCGCTTGTATTTTGCGAGATGTGGGATACAGCGGATCTTGATGTCAAGAGTTCGAGGGCTACCGCGGTGGTATCCCACATCTCGCGAAACACGAGCGAGATGTGGGGCACCCGTCATTGGCTACAGATTTAGAACCTCGGGAGAAGACTGGTTACTATACTCCCTACCTTTCAGATTTACGGCTTAGAAAGAAGACTTATGACTGAAGCTACTATTGCGGCTCCCGCTCCGGCAGCTGCTCCTGTTTCTGCACCTATCGCTTCTCCGGCTCCGGCTGCTCCTGCTCCTTCGTTTGGCGGCGCGGGATCAACTCCGGCGTCTACGGTCGACCCGGGTAAGTTCCCTATTCGCGAGGATTATGCCGCGGCTCTACTCAAAGAGAAGCTGGGTGCGATCCCGCCGACTTCCCCTGATGAGCCGGTCGTTGTGCCGGAGGTTTCTTCGCCTGTCGCGGATGTTGTTGAGACTCCGGTTGAGGCGCCGGTTGAAGAGGATTTTCAACTTGAACTGGAGACCGTTGTCACTCCTGAAGTTCTCAGCCAGATGGTCACTGACAATCCTGAGTTCGGTAAGTTGCTCGAGGCTGACTCACGGCTGAAAGGACAGTTGTATAAGACGGCACGCGAGGCGGCGGAGCTTAGGCCTTACCGAGAGATATTTCCTGACCTGGATTCGGCGAAGGCCGCACAGGACCATTCGTCCACCTGGATGGACGTGCGCGAGACTTTCCTCGGCTCTACCACGCGCGAAGGCACCATGGCTTCGCTCAGCAAGATTGCCGAACTCTCCTACGAACGCGACGCCGACGGCAACGTGGTGACGCAAAATGGCAAGCCGGTCATTGGCGAAGATTTTTTTGGATTTGTCGATAACGTGGTGGGTCTCGATCTGGAACACCGCGCACAGGATGTAAACGCACGCCTCAAGGCGAATAGCTATCGCTCTGAGGAGGAACGCAATCGCGACCAACGCGTTAAAGATGCACTGGACACCCTCAGGGAAGAATCCGCGGCCACTTCCCCCGCGATAGAGGCACAGCCAGACACACTACGGCGCAAGGCTGATGAGCTGGACCGGCGAGAACGGGCGCTCAATTTGCGCCAGCATGGCGAGAAGGTGGAGGAGAGACGATCGTTCGAAAACGGATTGCAGACCGAGGCCCAGACACGTATCCACGATGGCATCAGCAGGATCATTGCCAACGTGGAAAAGCAGGGCGGTGTCGTCAGTCCCTATTTGAAGAACATTCTCCCCAAAGCTATCGGCGCCAAGCTGATCCGCAAGATTCAGGCTAACCCTGCACTGCAGGATCAGATGCATTCTCTCCAGCGGTTGCCCATTGGCGATGCATCGCGCCAACGCAGACTCGCGGCCATTGACCGGGCCGTGCAGCAGTATCTTCCCGACGTGGCGCGCGAAGAATTACGCGAGGCCGGGGTGCAGATTGCCAATGCATCCGCAGCCAAACGCGCCAAGGTAGACGCCCAGATCGACAGCACCAGAAAGACCGAGCCCAAGGGGTCCACCGGACCAGCCGGCAGTGGTAGCGCCACCATGACCTCAAGCGCAGCGTTCGACCACGCGCAGGCCGAGTGGCAACGAGCCAATCCGGGTAAACCCTTCGACAAGGTGGCGAGGGAAATGATTCTTCCTCGCGTTCTGCAGCTGATGACGTCTCGGTGACGAATTCGCAGGTAACGCGGCGTTCGTGCCGCAGATAAGGACTTTGGTACATGTCGAACGTAATCGGTACTGCTTCTACTACACAGCAGCTGCAGCTCGAGGCCTTGAATGAGGTCATCAAGCTGCTCATCGAAAAGGAGGCGAAACTGGATGCCCGCATCTCCGAGCGCGGGTCGATCACTCCAGTTTCCCTGCGCAGCTTTCGGCTGCGCTTCCAGACCGCGTTTCCCGGCAACGTCGCCCTGTTCAACCTGGACGGCGGCATTCTGCCGGCCGGCAACTTCAGCGCCTGGGATCAGGGTACCCTGACTCCGCTGGCAACTGTCATCCCAGTTGAGTATTCGCGGCTGGTGGACATTATTGGCGAGGGTGGACCTAAGGTTGTTTCCGAAAACCCGGTCACTAAAACGCTGGCCGATGTTGCGGTGCAGATGGCGAAGAATCGGGACCAGTTCCTGCAACAGGCGGGCGATGGGAAGATCGCACAGGTGGATCCGACCTATGCCGGCGGCGGAGCTAACCCGATTGTGCTCGCCTCCTCCCCATGGGGCGCCAGGCTCATTTCGCAGGGGCAGCAGTTGCAGGTGATGAGTAATACCTACACCCTGCGCGGCACCTGTTACGTCAACAACGTCAACAACAAGCTCGGGTCGGTGCAATCCATAACCGTGGATGCAGTGCCCGCAGGCACAGTCGCCGGCGACTTCATCATGGTCGCGGGCGTGGCGGCAACCACCCCGGTATTCCTGTACGGCATACCTTACTTCCATAACACCGCAACCACGGGTACGTATCTCGGCATCAACCGGACGCAGAATTATGTAGTGGCGAATGGTGTGGCGGCGGGCGGCGCTCCGTTGTCTCTGCCCATGTTGCGTGCGGCGCTCAGCCGCGTGGAGCAGAGCCTGGGCACGGACGCGCTCAAGTCGCAGGTGTGGCATGCGCATCCCTCGCAGATCCAGGCGTATGAGGAGATGGGCTTCGCCAAGCAGGAGATCCTGATGACCAATGGCAAGATGCCGGGGTTTGATGGGCTCACCGCGAACGTTGGCCAGTTCACCATTGCCGGGCGTGAGGTGGTGCGGAATATCCATGCGGATAACTCGCGCATCGACTTCATGGAGTTCGGTTCCTGGCTCAAGGTGGTGTGGGGCAAGGCGCCGTTCTGGTTCAAGAACCGCAGCGGACAGTGGGTGTTTCAAATCTACGATCCGGCTTCGGGTAACCCGACGGCGAACGAGGGATGCTACTACGTGGATGCACGTCAGTATGCAGTCGATAATCCTCAGGCTATTTCTTCGGTTACTGGCCTGAAGGTTCCTGTCTACAACTAATTGTTCGATCAGAGGGCTGGGATAACCGTCTCAGCCCTTTGTTTTTTTGTGGCTCGTAGTTCCCTCAACGAATGACGGGTGGGATACCACCGATGTTGACCGCTAAGTGCATCGGATGAATCGAGAGTCAGAGGAAAAGAGCCGTGGTATCCCATATCTCGCGAAAAACGAGCGAGATATGGGGCACCCGTCCTTGGTTGCAGATCCACGTCCCAGGAACCTAATGGCCTACGGAGAGCTCAGCGATGTCTTATGAATGCCCTTGCCCCGGAGGGGCGGTGCACACGCCGGACCCTGACTTCAAGATCGAAGCAGTGGTGGTATGTGATCGTTACTCCGATTTTTTACGCTGTACGCTCCCAGGCAACAAACATTTGTTCGACCGCATCGTGGTGGTCACCTCGGCGGAAGATCGCGATACCCAGCGCATCTGTGAGTTTCATCACGTGGAGTGCTTGCAGACCGACGCGCTGAATTCGCGCTGGAACAAGTTCTGCAAGGGTGCGGGCATCAATGAGGGCCTGGACCGGCTCGACCGCAATGGATGGGTGGTGCACCTGGACGCCGACATCGCACTGCCGCCGCAGACCCGTTTACTGCTGCAGAATGCGAACCTTGATCCCTGCATGATCTATGGCATCGATCGCTTCTGCGTGAAGGGTTATGCACAATGGGACCAGTTTCTCGAGATGCCTGCCCTGCAACATGAATGCGACGCCTATGTTCATTTGAATGCCTTTCCCCTGGGCACGCGCGTTACCAGCAAGGACGGCGGAGGTTATATTCCCATCGGGTTTTTTCAGATGTGGTCCCCCAAAGCTTCTGGTGTTTGCGAGTACCCGGTTGCGCATACCGACGCAGGACGCGGCGACATGGTGTTCGCCAAGAAGTGGCCACGCGCCAGGCGCGCGCTCATCCCTGAGGTTGTGGGCTATCACCTGGAAAGCACCGACGCCTCCATGTCTGCCAATTGGTACGGCAGAAAAACAGCGCCCTTCACGCATAAGGGCGATGAGCTATGAGCCACATTGTGCCCGGCGCCACACAGCGGTTCCTTACCAGCTATGGGGGTAAGAATCCTTTCGGTAAGCCGCAATGGAGATTGTTGGTGGGCAGCGACCGGCTGGTCAAGGAATCGGGCGTATATCGGGATTGGGCTCCCGGGCTTTCGACGGCGGAGAAAGGTGGATTGGATTTTCAGCCTAACCCGGATGCACCGGGGTGTAACTTCTCTCGCCATGACAATCGGCCTATCCGCGTGGTTACGGAGATGCGGGAGGTGAAGAAGTATCCCCACGCGGAGGGGTGGATTCTGGAGAAGTGGTTCCCTGCCTCGAGCTATGGCACCCAGGCAGAGTGGTATTCGTACAAGGCGATCGACGGGTTCACTCCTATGTTGGGGCCGTATCCGGAATGTGGTGATTATGAAATGGTGTTCGGCCCGTGGCCAAAAGCGCCTACGACCGACACGCTGCAGGGCTTGATTGCGCAGTATAGCTTCGGGATCCATAGCCGGCGCGGTAGTGCGGAATCACGCGCGCAGGAGTATCTGCTGCGGTTTCAATATGAAGAGGAACAGGCGGAGACGAAACGCAAGATCGAGTATGAGGCGATGATGCGGGATCATATCTCGCCTTTGCACAGCAGTAGCCTCGCCGCTAGCCGCTGGAGGCAGGACCTGGCGCGGCGCACAGGGAATGCTAATGAGCATATCGGGATTTTGTAGGCTTCGTCACCGAGTTGATAACTAATCGATACAACTAAGGAGCATTATTCATGGCAACAATCGTTATTACACCGGAGATGCAGCGAGCCAACGCGGAGGCGCTGCTGGGCAAGGATCCTGGCAAGTTCCGTGACCCGGGCCAGCGCTGGACCGTCAAGCGGTATGCAGAGATTCAGCGGCTGCTTAAACAGGCGGAGGCCGACAAGCCGGTCACTATCCTCAACCTGAATCCCTTTCCCCTGAAGATCAATGGCGGTGTCTTTTTTCCGGACGAGATCGCGGCCTGCCCCCCGGGCAAACCCTATACCGTGCATGTGATCCGGGATACGCGCTGGGGCCACAAGGACCTGGGCTGCGACGCGCAGAACATGATGCAGATGGAACCGGTGCCGGCTATCCCGCTGGTGCTGGCGGCCGAGTACATTCGCGAATACGTGCAGCAGGATGGCGGCTTCGGCGGCGTGCTCTGCTACGTCGGCGATCACGACCCGGCTTCTATCAAGAAAGGCGGAGTGATCCGCGTTCCCGAAGTGGCCTATAGCGACACGGGAGAGTTTTATGTGGAGGTCCGGGAGCGCGACTTCCATGAGACGCTGACCGCCATCCGCAAAAAGCGCAACAGCTCCATCCTGCAACGGTTGCAATCAGCGAATGCCTGGTACGAGAACGACTCGCAGCGCATGAATGTGAACGATACGCATCGCGACCTGGCTCGCCTGGCTGTGGAAGAAGGGCTGATTCCCGAATTACCCCGCTGGGTGATGCAAGCCAATACCCTGACCGAAAAGCAGCCGGAACCCTGCCCCATGTGCGCGACGACGCCCAAGACAGGAGCCATTCTGTGCATCAATTGCGGCCACATTTTTAACGTGGTGCAGGCTTACAAAAATACCAGGATCGCCTACGGCGCGGTCGAAATGGACCGCCTGACAGCACAAGAGTGGAAGATCGTAAACCAGATCAAGGCCGAGCGCGACCAGGCAAAGGGCAAGCCCGCGTGAGCTGGACACTCGGTCAGGTAAAAGCGCGGGTGCGCAATCTGCTGGATGATCCCCAGGGATCGTATCTGACAGATAGCTTCGTGGTGCCGCTTATCTGCGAGGTGTATGACGATGCTAACTCGCAACTGGCATCTACCCAGTCCTCGTGGGATATCGCGGTGGTTGAGGTGCCGGGCATTCCGCCGGGCACTCCGAACCTGGCTCCCTATCAAACCGGGAGCGGCCCGCTCGCTGCCCTGACCGACCAGCCGCTGCGCATCGACTGGAAGCCGGCGGGAGACGACCCTTCCTATTACCGGCTGGTACCCAATTACGAGGTTCTTCCCGACCTGGTGCCGCGCGAGGGCGTGGCGGGATGGGAGTTTCGCAGCGAGGTGATCTGGCTTACTAATTGCTCCATCGCTGTCGACCTGCGCGTGCGGGGTGAGTTTGGACCGCCACCACTGACCAGCGATGATAGCGTGCTGCTCTCGCATCCGCGGATAGGCTATGTCGTCGCCTATGGCGCGGCGGCGCTGATTGCAACGGTTCGCGGTAATGCTGCGTGGACCCAGCAGTATGAACAGAAGGCACTCGAAGGCATGGACGAGATCATGGAGCAACTTGTCCGCGCCGAACAGGGCCAGGTGCGCCGGGCTGCGAGACAAACCCGGCGGCGATCTTAGTTCCATTTTCTAATAAGGAGAAACCATGGCAGTTTCAGGAGCAATCATCGATTACACCGGTGCGGGCGGGGAGCGTAACTTTACCGTCTTCATCCAGCTTACCTTCAGCGGCAGCTTCACCACTGGCGGAGATCCCCTCAACCTGACGACGCTGACCAACCCTAACGGTCTTGATGTAGAAGGTGTTTTTGAACTTCCACTGTCGTTGGGCGCCAGCGGTCTACCTGGAAGATATCGGCGGGTACTACGTGCAGCCGAAAGTCAGTGGGTCGACTTTGACTGCGTTTCTCATCAACGTCTATGCCCCCGGCGGAGGCATCGTTTCCGGGGCCTACAACGGCGCTGTGACTGGCGGGAGCGTGATTCTCACCATGCAGAAGCGTCGCGTCTAAGGCCTGCATGAATTTTGACGGATTCACCCCGCACGAGTTCACGCGCTTTGGTGGACTCGTCGACAATGACGATCCGACCGTGCTGCCTATGGGGGTTGCGGCTGTCTGCAAGAATTGCAGGTTTCAGCTCACCACCGTGGCCACGCGATATGGCCTGCAGACAACCATGCAGGGACCAAACCAGGCGGCTATCTCCGGCCTGGCTTCTTTGATCTATACGCCGGAGAATCCTGGCGAGACCCTGTTTCAGGTCCCGCTGGTTTTCGATACGGACGGCTACCTGCTGGTCGAGCGTCCGATCGGGAGCGGCAGGCTGGTACGCGTGCAGGGGCCGCTGGTAACGCAACCGGCCAATTCCCATGCTGTCGTGACCGAGGCTTATAACCGGGCCCTGGTCGCCTACTCCGATCTGCGAACGCCCTCAGCCCCGATCAACGTCTACGGGTTGAGCACGCAGCAACTGGACCCCTATGGACAGAAGCCGCTGGGCGCGGCCTGGCTGGCCTCCACGGCGTATCTGGTGGGCGAGTATGTGCAACCAACAGCCACAGGCGGCAACGGGCACCTCTACCGCTGCACCGTCGCCGGCACCACCAGCGCCACCGAGCCTGCTTGGCCGCTTACGGAAAACGCCACGATTACAGATGGCGGCGTCACCTGGGAAGAGCTGACCCCAATATTGGTGAACCGGCTGCCGGCGCCTAACTCACCCCAGCCCACCCGGGTGCCCGCCGGGGGAGCTTTCGCGGCCGGCCGCGATGTGTACCTGGAAATAACCTATGTCAACGCGCAGGGAGAGTCGATTGCGTCCGCTCCGGGCATCCTGGTCAATACGAATCTAAATGACGCAGCCCGGTTCACGGTGGCTTCCCTTTCCAGCCTGGCAGGGTGGATTCGTGGGCTGGCGACCGCGTATCAGCCGGCCTCCGTCAATGTATACGAGGCCGACGTTGCTACAGGCGCTCCAGCGCCCTCTCCTGCAAGCTTTGCCCAGGTGGGGAATTTCCCCCTGGGGGCCACCGTGACGGTGACGAACACGGCGGCCGGGGTTGCGCCGCCCTCATCCAATACGGCGCGGGTCACTCCTGGAGGATTACCGCCCCCAGCAACACCTACCCTCGAACGGGCTTCCGGCTCGGGCACTTTTCCTGCCGGACGCGATGTCTACGTGATTGCAACCTTCACCAACGCAGCGGGAGAAACGCTGCCTTCCGTTGCCGGCACGCTGATCGACACCGTGCTCAACGACGCAGTAGAAATCCCCATTCCCTCCACGCTGTATCAAATTACGGGAGTGAATCTTTATGAAGCCGACGTTGCCACCGGAGCCGCCGCGCCAGCTAGCAGCAGCTACGCGCTCGTGGGATCGTTTCAGCCGCTTACCACGGCCGCCATTGTCTCGACCGCCGGCGGGCCGTCTGCTCCCGTGGCCAACACCTCCGGGGCTGCGGGTAACATTGCCCCCGACGCGAGCCCTGGGCTCCGCTATGCCAGCATCGCCTTCACCAACCGCAACGGAAATTTGAGCGGCACGGTAACAGCCTTTACCTCAGTCAGCGTGGATGTGCCCGGCTATGAACTGTACATGGCTAATATTCCCATCGGCCCCAGCAACACGCTCAATCGCACCATTGGATTCACGGTTGCCGACGGCACCAATGTGGGGCCGTTCTTCTACATCCCGACGGCCACCGTAAGCGCCGCCATCCCCATGACGGCGACGGTGATCGGCGACAACACCACCACCACCGCGTTCTTCAACTTCACCGATGAGTTTCTTGAAGCGGAAACCTCGACCGACATGACCGACCGGCTGCGTTGCATACGCCCGCCGGCAGCCGTCGATGTGTATTACTCTCCCTCCAATGACCGCGTTGTGCTGAGCGGAGTGGATGGTTACGGATCGGGGCATTACATCTCGCTGGCCGCGGACTCAGAGTCCTATTACGGCGATACCAGCCCGATCCAGGTAGCGAACGGTAATGGGCAGCGCTGCATCTGCGCCCGCGAATTTCAAGGGACGCTCTTCTCGCTGAAGGAGCGCTCGGGCTTTACCATCTCCCCCACGGCAACCGATCCCTCCACCTGGTCGGTGCAGCAGCGGTGGGAGGGCGTGGGACCCTGCGGCCCGCGAGCGGTTTGCGTCACCAATGAATTTCTTTTTTTCGTTCATCGCAGCGGCGCGTATGCATATACGCCCAGTGAAGCGCAGCCCAAGCTCATGACCAAGGAGATTCCTTGCTTGTGGCAGAGCATCAACTGGGATTACCAGCATTTGATTTGGTGCTGCGTGGATGAAGAGAACAAAGAGATCCGCATCGGCGTTCCGGTGGGCACCGCGACTGTGCCCAACCAGACCCTGACCATGAACTACATGGAGGGCCTGTCAGGGCCGATCCACTTCAGCCAGTATGCGGGCCGGGAGGTGGCCATGGGCGCGGCCCGCAAATGGAGCCTGGACGATATTGCCGGATTGGTGGCGGTTCGTTGTGAGCGGCAGTTGCCGGAGAACGCCTCGCCGTTTGGGGCGCAGCGTCAATCGCAGGTGCTGATCGGTTCCTCATCCCCCGATGGGACGGTGCAGATGATCGCGACCGGCGTTTACAACGACAACGGCAGCCGGGATCGCCTGCCAGTACGAAACCACCAGCACCCAGGACCTGATGGAGATTTCCATGCTGGGCGGGGTCAGCATCAATGCCCTGGGCCAGGGTTCGATGACCGTATCGGTGATGGTGGCGAGAACCTATGAAGACTCGCAGCAGACCCCAGCAGGTAACGGTACTAACGAGATCAAGCTGGCGCCGTTTCCGCTGACCCCGGAAAATTGGAGAGGCTACGACGGCGGCGCGAGGGGGCAGAATGAGCGCTTTCGCATGCGCTTTACCAATGGGGTCATTGCCGATGCCTGGTTTGCGCTGAAGTATTGCAGCCTGTTCACCCGCCCGATCTTTACCGGCAGGAGCAGCAGCAATGGCGCTTAGGGTCAACCTGGCGCAGATCAACTCCGCTGCCAAGGGAAACAGCGATTTGCGGGAGACGCTGACCGGCATTCATCTCGCCCTGCAGTCGCTTTACGCGCAAACGGGCACTACGCCGCTGACCAAGATCGACGCGAGCGCCGCCCCCTTCACGTCCCCGCCGTCTCCTTCTCAGCTGACGGTGAGCGGAGCGAATGGGAGCTTCACGGTTTCCATCACGACGCCGCCGAGCAACGCAACCAACGCGCCTATTTACCAGGAGCTGTCGAGTTCGCCGGTAGCCAATTTTGTTTCGGGGGTAACGACTTATCCCGTCAGCACCAATACCAGTTATGTCATGCCCAATCCTGGCGTGACATTGTACTGGCGGCTGCGATCGAGTTATAACCAACAGAACTGGAGCAGCTATCTCACTCAGCCGGGCGCGGTCAGCTCCGGCCTGGTGAGCTCGGCGGCGAGCGGGAGCAACCTCTCCCTCAACCAGTCAAATTATGCGACGGTCGACTCCATCGCCAATGGCAGCACGGCCACGGTACGGGTCTATGGTTCGGGTGGGCTCGGCACTTCGTGGACCTCAATCCTTGGTAACAGTTCTAAAGTAATTGCGTCCGGGACCATCATGAATGTCGCCTACGCTACCAATGGCTTCGTGGTCTGGGATGGACAGAAGTATCAGTTCAAGCCGCAACTGGCGCAGACTTTCCCGGATACCTGGGTGCCGGTGGGCAAGATATCGGTCATCGCGAATGCAAGTGGACTGGTCCTGCCGGTGATTCATGCCGTGGTGACCGGGGGCGCGATCGTCGCTTACCAGATCACCAACCCCGGCAACGGGCTCACCGCGGCGCCGACACTGACGATTACCGATAGCACGGGCACCGGCGCTACGGCTACGGCCGTAGTGGTAGCCGGCGCGGTCACGCAGGTGACTCCGGGCAGCGCAGGCAGCGGCTACTCCAGCACACCCGTGGTTACCGCCTCGGGCGGGGTAAGCGGTGGAGTCGCCGGCGGCGGCGGAGCTACCGGCAATAACGGGGGGAGACTCTACGCCGATGTATAGCCTGCACCAGCAGTATCTGGATATGGCGAGCGGCTTTCATGTAATCGAGCTGCGTGACGAACGAGGCAATCGGCATCTGATCCAACTGGCCGTTGGCCACGACTCCTGCCCCGCATGCGGAGCCGTTCACCCCAAAGACAATTTGGGCAACCTGGACCCGGCGGCCGCGGTTGCTCAAATCAACGAGGCGCTGAATACGTCGCAGCGTCAGATGCTTAACTATGCCGGCAAGCACGGGCTCACGGTGAGATGAAGCGCATTACCCTGCGCCAGGCGACCGAGCAGGATTGGCCCGCCATTCAGCAACTGCACCGGGAGCACCAGGCCGCGCAGGGCACCAATTACGAGCTGCCCAACCTGTTCGGTCCGGCGATTGCCATCGCCCTGGTGGGCGTGGAAGATCCCGGCCCGCACGGGACAGGTGGTGGGGCCATCCGGAATTGTATCTACGTGGAGACGATCGCGGAGTTGCGCTTTGTGGGATGCGATCCCAAAGCCACGGCGTTCGGCCGCCGGGAGATCGAGGGGCTTAGTTACGTATTGAAGCTCCAGGGGTTTCGCTGGCTGGAGTGCTTCGTACCCCGGCAACTCAAGAAGATGATCCAGAAACCATTGCAGCGAGCAGGGTTTGCTTGCGTCGATCGCGAGCTCGCCCACTTCGCCAAAGACCTGAGAGGAAAAACATGAGTAGAGGACAATCCACGCAAGCCTTCAACACCGCGTCGAACGAGAACGCTACTGATTTTGGCAACGCGCAGTCGGCCCTGGGCTCGACGGAAAATGCCATCGGCAACTACAACAACCAATTGGCAAAGTTCGTCTCCGGCAATCCTTATACGCCGGGCGGCGAATACGACCAGACCATCAACACGGGTCTGGCTAACGTATCCGACGCGGGTTCGAATTCGCTCCAGGGCGCGCTGCAATCGCAGGCGCTGCGGACGGGGCAAAACAGCGCTGCCGATGCGGCGACCGCGGCGGCGGCCGCGCAGCAGAACACCCGCAATCTGTCGAGCGGCCTGGCCAAGGCACAGCAGCAGCGCATCTCGAGCGAGGCTGGTTACAACCAGGCGGCTCTGGGCGCGTCGGCTGAGCCCATCAGCGCCAATGAGTCGCTCTACGGTGGGTCTTCGAATGCGGCGGATAGCACCCTGGGAAATGAGACACAAGCGGCCAAAACGCCCAGCTTCTGGGATGAAGTTGGCAGTAGCGTAGCCGGCAATCTCGGCAAGGCAGGAAAACTGTAACCATGACAGAGGCTCAGGATTATAGGGATGCATTGGGTGAAGATGAAGCCAGCAGGCTGCTCCGGCAGATCCTGTCCCCGGCCGAGGCGCAGAGCCTGGTGCTGCCACCACCCCATCATCCTCCCCAGAGCGGACCGGGAGAATCCACTCCAGTGACGGGTAGCCTGGCAAAAGCGCCCTCGCAGGCCAGCCCGTCGCGGGCTCCGGACTACGAGGACGTGAAGCCGGAGAAGGGTACTTTGGTAAGAGGCGGCCTGGCAGGATACTTCGCCGCCGCACCCGCTGGAGCGCCCGACCGAAGCGGCGATCCCCTGTACATAAAGGTTTCCTCGAAGGGTCAGGTCGGTTATCTGCCCAAGGCGAATCTTCATGCAGCCCGGCAGATCGACGGGAATCTTAAAGTGTTGGATGAGGCGTGAGGGAAAATGTACCGTCTAAGGCAACAGGGGCCCGGCCTTTTCGGCCGAGCCTCTGGTGCTCAAAGCAGCATCTTAGCGATGTCCCCAGTCGTGGTGGTCGTCGTGGTCATGATGATCCCAATGACCCTCGTGGTAGGCCCATCCCCGGTCGTAGTGGTCATAGTGGGGGTGGTTCCAGTACGCACCTTCATACGGGGGCCTCTGCCACACTCCGTGCCTCCACTCATACCGTCCGCCGTTCGAGAACCAATAGCCATCGACCCAGGAATAGCCCGGACCGGGCATAGGTCCCCGCGCCTCATAGCGCAGCGGTGGCGGCGCACCACCGATATAGATGCCAACTTGTGCGAATGCCGGAGCCGTAAGTGCTGAAGCCAAGACCGCGCTCACTATCCATTTTGCTTTCATTGTCTTTCTCCCTTACAACAACCGCTTACTGGATGTAACCCTACTCAACGCAAGAGGTTTCGGCTCTTCTTCTGCCATTCACCAGTTTCATTTCAGGCAACCCTTTGGTGCATGTACTTATGGCTGCACATCCGCTCGATACGCTTGGCTTTGAACCGATCGCTTCCCCTGCGCAAAGAAATCCCCGCTCGCTTGCCGACCTGGGATTTGAAACAGTTACGGATACCGTAGGCGCGCATGCCGCGGCGGCGGCGCGCAAAACGGCACGCGAACCACGTTTGCTGGCCGGCATGCAGCAAATGAGGGTGCGCCCGCAGGCGGTGGGCGCCGTGGAACCCGATTCGGGACGCAAGATCGTGCAGCCAACGGATAACCCTGCCATCAACCAGGCGTTCGCCACCGAAGCCATGCCGGCGTACAAGGTCCGGCTGTTGCAGGCAATCCAGCACATTCCCGGCGCCCGTCTGGCGGCCAGCCGGGATGCCAAAAATCCGGCACGCCTGGCGGAGAAGATTACCCGCCAGGGTCAACCCGCGGAGACGGTAAGCGACTACGGCGCGGCCCAGATCGCGGTGGCTTCGGCGGCGGCAAAAGATGCTGTGGTGGCCGCGGTGAAACGGAATTTCCCGGTTTTGCGGGAGCAGGATAATTTCGCCTTCGGCGACCCGGAGTACCGTTACCGCAGCTACTCCCTGCAGCTGCAGATGCCCAATGGATCGTCTGAGGAGCTGCAGATCGTCCCCCAGGAAGTGCTGGAGGCAAACCGGCAGGAGCATCACGATTACAAGACGGTGCGCAATGCAGAGCTCTCAGGCAAGACTGCAGATCAGGCGCAGGCGGCCGCGAGGGCCATCAATGATTCCGCGATGGAGCGGTTCGACTCCAGAAATCCGCCTGCGGATCGAGTGGCGAAGGGTCCGGTGGTGAAAGGGGCGAGGGTCCGGTTGGCCAGCGGCGCTCTGGCCAAGGTGGTTTATGTGGATCAGAATATGCGGATCGCGCGCGTGCGCACCGATGACGGAAGGAACGTTACCGTGCGTCACAAGGATCTGCGCAATCTGGTTCCCTAACAAAGGACGGGGCCCCATATCTCGCTCGTTTTTCGCGAGATGTGGGATACCACTGCTCTTTCCCTCTGACTCTCGATTCACTCGACGCACTTAGCGGTCGACACTGGGTGGAATCCCACATCTCGCGAAAAACGAGCGAGATATGGGGCACCCGTCCTTTGTTAGGGAACCAGAGGTGAGGGAACCGGAGCAACGTTAGCTCATGATCAGCTCTTGGGCGGACCACCGAGGCGGGTGTCTTCCCCGCGCTTGCGTCCGGGCTCTACTTTGGGTTTGGGCTTCGGTGCCTTCTTGGTTTCTTTCTTGCCTTTGTCTTTGCTTCCCATGGAACCAAATATTACACGAAGGAGTAAAACAATGATCGACAAACACCCTGCAGGCTCCGGCCTCATGATCGACCACGACCAGATTCTGGCCAAATATTGGGAGCTGGCTAACCTCACCCCGGCGGAAACCAAAGGAAGCATCACCGGACAACTGCATGCGCTCGATACCCTGTGCGAAGAGTTGCGCCTCATGCCGAATAAAGAGGCGAACAAACCTGCCCCCGCACCAGAGATCTATCGGTCGGCATGGATGACCCGCCCGCCACGAGCCAATTGACCCACTATCGCTGGATGCCGGCCACCGCCGCGCAAAACGCCGCGCTCGATTCGGAAGCGGACATCCTGCTCTTCGGCGGATCCGCGGGCTCGCTCAAGACCGAGACCATGTTGATGGACGCGGTGCAGGAGCATGAGAACCCCAACCTGCGGGCCATCGTCTTCCGCTCCTCGTTCGTCGAGATGACGGATATTATCGACAAGACCCGCCGCCTCTATGCGCCCCTGGGCGGCGTCTTTGTGGGTTCTCCCAAGTGGACCTGGAGTTTTCCTTCCGGAGCCACCATCCGCTTCGCTTACATGAAGACGGACGACGATGTGTGGAAGTACCTGGGGCCGCGGTATTCCTTCATCGGGTTTGATGAGTCGACGCTGCACACAGAAAAGCAGGTGCGCAATATTCTGGGCCGGTTGAGCTCGACCGACCCCGATCTGCGGCTGCGCATGCGGCTCACGTCTAACCCCGGCAACGTCGGCGCCGCCTGGCACCAGACGCTCTTTCTGCGCGGCCACTGCCCGGTACATAATGTGCGCGACGCGGCCCAACCCGGCCAACTCTACCGCGACCGCTGCTGGCCCTCGGATGGCGAAGTCATTCCCTTCTCCGTTGCGTTTATTCCCGGCAAGCTCTCCGATCACACGCTGTTGGATGCCAACTACTCCAAGCGCCTGCACATGATGTCAGGGGGTGCGGCAGCAGCCATGGAGCAGGGCTGCTGGTGCACGCTGGAAGGCGCCTACTTCCCTTTTATGCATGCAGGCCTGGTGCGCCCGCTGGCCGACGCGGGTGTGGAGTGGTGGCACAACCACTTCCTCTCGATCGATTATGGCTACGGCAAATCCTCTTCTTCGGTAGGGCTGTATGTCCGTGGGCCGGCGGAGTTGCGGCAGAACATAACCATCCCCGGCATTGATTCGCAGCGACTGCAGCAGCAGGAGGGCCCGGAGTTTCCCGACGGGCGCATCCGCAAGATCGGCGAGCTGGTGGTGCCGCATGTGCCCGCCTATGAGCTGGCACAGATGGTGGTGGAGGCGTTTGTTAAACCCACTGACACTGGAGAGCGGCGGCGCATTGTGGCTGCCTATCTTGACCCGGCTAACTTCAAGGAGATTGGCGACGGCCATACCATTGCCGACCAGATCAACGAGGTCTTTGAGCCCTGGGATATCGTCTGCGAGCGTGCCTCGAATGACCGCATGGGCGGCTGGCAGTTGCTCTACCGCATGCTGCGCACGGGCGAGTTCGAAATCACCGATGTATGCCCGCGCAGCTTCGAGGCCCTGCGCACGCGCATGCATGACGAGGGCAGGCCGGGAGACATTCGCAAGATATCCGGCGATCCGCTGGATGACGTTGCCGACGAAACGCGCTATGCGTTGTACACGTTTATTCAGCAGGCGACGCAACCGAGGCAGTTGATGCTGCAAGACGCGGTGCGTGGGCTCGATGTGGGCTCGGCCGCGATCCGCTGGCAGCAGAAGGAAGAGGAACTCGATCGCGAGGATGCGCCAATAAGAACAACCGGGCGCATGGGGTTAGGACGCCGCGGATGGAGACGCTCTTAGTCCCGCTCGCTGGAAAATCTGCAGGTGCGTGCGTCGTAGAGCAGATGCACCGTTCCCAGCGGACCATTGCGGGCCTTGGCAATGATCAGCTCGCCCTTCCCTACCAGCGATGGATCTTCGTGGTTGTAGTATTCCTCGCGATGCAAAAACAGGACCATATCCGCGTCCTGCTCAATGGCACCCGACTCGCGCAGGTCGGAGAGCAGCGGCCGCTTGTCCACTCGCTTGTAGAGCTCGCGGTTCAATTGCGACAACAGCAGCACCGGCACGTTCAGCCGCTTGGCCAGTCCCTTCATCGCACGGCTGATGGCGGCCACCACCTGCTCACGGTTTTCCATGCCCTTGCGCTCCGCCGCCATCAATCCCAGATAGTCCACGACCACCAGGTCAAGACCGGCGCTCGCCTGCAACCGGGCCGCCTTAGCCTCAATCGACGCCGCGGTTTGCGCCGGCTGGTCGTCGATATATAACGGCGCATCGATGATCTCGGCCAACGCGCGTAGATAGTATTGCTTCTGCACCTCGCTTAACCGGCCATGGCGATGCGCTTGTAAGTCCACCTGGCCCCGGGCACAGCACATGCGGTCAATGAGCGCTTTGCTGGGCATCTCCAGGCTGAAGAAAGCTACCGTCTTGCCCGACATCGCCACATGCACCGCAATGTTGCCGGCCACTGCGGTCTTGCCAATCGAAGGCCGGGCGCCCAGGATGGTCAACTCCCTGGGTTGAAATCCGGCGGTCAGATGATCCAGGCACCAGAAGCCGGAGGCGATGCCGGTAAGCCGCGCGCTCTGCTCAAAGATCTCGTCGATGCGCGGATAGTGGCTTTTGACGTACTCCCCCACCGAGGTCAGGCCAGAGGTGATGGCCTGGCCGGCAATTCTGCGGAAGGCAGATTCTGCTTCGGCCAAAACCTCCTCCGCGGAGCCGGACTGGTCCCCGGCCAGTGTCCCTACCCGGTCACTTTCGGCGATGGTTTGCCGCAGTAGAGACTTATCCTTGACGATGCGAACATAGTCTTCGATCGATAGCCGCCGCGGCAGACCCTCGGTAAGGCCGGCAAGATAGGCCACTCCGCCGATCACTGACAGTTCCTTATTCCGTTGTAACTGCTCGGCCAGGGTCACAATGTCGACGCTCTTGCTTTCGCTCATCAGCTCGCCCATGCGCAAGAAGACGCGGCGATGCGAATCGAGCGAGAAGTCGGCGGCCGCGATCCGGCCGGCCGCCTCCTGGTAATGGCCGTTGTTCAGCAAAATGGCGCCAAGAATAGCCTTCTCCGCCACCACGCTCGCGGGCAGGCCCTGGATAGCGTGCGTGCTCACTCGGATGCCCCCTCAGGCCCCTGCGAACCGAGTGGCGCCGCCGGTTGCGCGTTCCGCCAGTCTGCAATCTCCGGCGCATCCGCAGGCAAAAAGCTGACAATTTCCTTGGTCCTGCTGCTGTAGAGAAAAGCCAGCTCGCGATGCGCGTAATCGATCACAATGACAGTGCGGGAGTTAGTAAGTTTACGGGCATACTTCACGTCCCCCTTTTGCACCCGGTGGATCAGGCTTTGCCGCACCATCTTCCCTATCTCCAGGCCGAAGCGGGAGAAGGCGCAATCTTTCACCTGCTGCCGCTCGGCTTTCCGGTCTGGATTGCTGCCATGAATGGCCTTCCTGCGTTCCCGTTCGGGCGGCGGTTTGGCGCCGCGCTGCGCAGAATCCGCAGTGCGCCGGTCCGGTAAAACGATGAGAGGTTCCCGGCTCATGAACGGCCTGCGGGAATGCGGCTGCGCATGCCCAGAGCCCTCAGACCGCCCGTGTATCTTCCCTGGACAGGAAGTTCGCGCCGCTGCACGGCTGCAAAACGCTGGCAGTCGCGCACCAGGATGGCCATGGTGTCGTCATTCAACTTATGCGCTGCTAAACGGCGTGCCGCTTTCTCCGATATGCCCCAACGCTCTGCGATATCCAGGATGGAATGGGCGGAGCGAGGACGTCCGCCGCCATGTCTCCTAAGAGGACTCATAGCTATCTCCATATTCCGGGGGAGGAACCGTAGGCGAAAAGAAGGGTCAGCCGGGGAGGAGGGAACCCTTCACACACATAACTATTTCTGTCATAGTTACGACTTAACTAAGTCCAAGTATGCACCAACATTGGGCAACGCGCAAGACATATGCGCGATTTAGGCTACCTGGCGCATAACTCGAAAGGTCGCATTTACAGGACTTTCGTTTACGTAACCTTGGGTGTTATCTGTTCTGCACTGAGGCCCGTCAGGCAGCTCGCACGAAGCACGCTTGTTGCGGATCGGAAACATGATTGGAGGGCAACAGACAAAGACGGTGTTAAATGAGGAAGTTGCCGTACTACCGGAACGAGGGAGCAGCGCCCAGGAAACATTCACGCCGTTGTGCATCGGAGACGCGCGGGCGAATTAGGGTTGTTCATCCCAGAGCAGGTCATAGTTTACCTCAGCGGCTCTGGTTTGTTCCAGCAACTGCGGCGTATCGTTGCGGACATTTCCCACTGCCTTATCTACCCTCCAGGCGGTCATTTGTTCCGCCGGAAAAGGCCGCAGCAGGTCCAACGGCGGCTGCGCCGGGTCGCTGCTGCCCAGCCAGCGGGCATAATCCTTGCGCTCGATAATGACCGGCATACGATTGTGCAGGGGGGCTACTACCTGGTTGGGATCGGTGGTGATGATAGAGAAGCTCTCCAGCCATTCGCCGCCGGCAGGATCTTTCCACCGTTCCCACAAACCGGCGAAGCCATAGGGCTCGCGGCTGGCGAGCGCGATGGCGAAGGGTTGCTTGTGTTTTGCGTCCAGCTTCTGCCACTCATAAAATGCGTCCGCGGGCACCAGGCAGCGGCGGCGCTTGAAGGCGTCACGAAAGGCAGGAGCGGTGGCCACGGTCTCGGCCTTGGCATTGATGGTGGAGTAGGCAATGCGCGCGTCCTTCGACCAGTAAGGAATCAAGCCCCAACGCATGAGGACGATCTCGCGCATGCCGGTGTCGCGGTTCAGGCGCACCACGGGTTGGAAGGTTTGTGGAGCTACGTTATAGCTGGCGCTCCATTCCAATGCATCGTCGTCGTCCGCACCGAACCAGGCAGCGATCTCTCTTCGGGTTGACTTACGTACATAACGGCCGCACATAGGTTTGATGATAGCAACTCGCCACCACGGAGTCAGCGTCGCGCTTCTTGTTCCCTAACCAAGGACGGGTGCCCCACATCTCGCTCGTTTTTCGCGAGATGTGGGATACCACTGCTCTTTCCCTCCGGCTTTCGATTCGCCCGACGCACTTAGCGGTCAACGCCAGTGGTATCCCACATCTCGCGAAAAACGAGCGAGATGTGGGGCACCCGTCCTTGGTTAGGGAAGGAGACACGGACCCTTTATTGCGGAAAAGCTTCGGCCATGGAGCGGCCCACGGTGGGCAGTGGTCCTTTGCTCAAAACCAGCAGGCGAAGCGGAGTGGCATTCTTCTTCACTTCGCGGCATTCGAGAATGCGGGTGGAGAATTGTTCCAGCCGGGGAAAGGGACGAAAGTTCTTGTTCAACGTGCAAACCAACAGGGTGCGCTGGTGCAACAACGGCGCCAGGTCGTCAAGGTAGTACTCCAGCGACCAGTGGAAGCCGATACTGTAAAACCCGTAGATCAAGTCATAGGGTCCGGGCAAGGCAACAAGCGGCAGTGCAGCGGCGTCCAATATCTTGTAGGAGTGGATTCCGTTGTAGTCCAGCATGGTCTGTAACAGCGAAAGGTTGCCGCAGAAAGAAGAAGTATCCGGCCACTGCGGAGGATGCTCGTAATATTTTTGTTTGTATTTGGTGCTGGTGCCGTTGGTGTCGTAGAGACTTATCTCGCTGCCCGGTAAAAGCCCCTTCTTGTGGAAGAACACGACCGACCGGCCAAAGCCTGGTCCGATCTCGAGAACTCGTTTGGGTTTATCGACTGCGGCAAAGAGAGGCAGCAGGGCTTCGTACTCCGCTTCTGAGGCGGCATTGCTTTCCCTCTGCCAGAGCAAGCGGGAAGCTTCATCAGCCTTGAGCGGCAAGCGGGTGGAGATAAGACGAATCGCAGCGGCCACTTCTTCTGTGAACGGCGGCGCCAGGAATAACTGCTCCGCGGCGCCCGCCTTGGGGTCAAGAATAGACCGGCCGCGAAGCCGGTTGAGTGAAGCTTTCATGAACAAACAGGTACCTTCTTTAAAAGCGTGTTCACTTCCAGTGTAGCTTCAGTGTCCCACTTAGGAACGCGGTAGCAGGCCCGGGTATCTGCGCCGGGTCGAATTTGATATTCTATGCGGGACGACTTTTTGCGTCTGGAGAATTTCCTTTGAACACAAAAGAGATCTTAGAACACATCAACAGTGAAATTTCGCGACTGCAGCAGGTGAAGGCTTTGTTGCAAGGTACGACCAATGGTCATAGCCGGAGTGCTGTTGCGGGCTCCACGAATGGTTCGACAGCGCCTAAGGTCAAGGG
This sequence comes from uncultured Acidobacteriaceae bacterium, assembly GCA_963785315.1. Lineage (GTDB taxonomy): Bacteria > Acidobacteriota > Terriglobia > Terriglobales > Acidobacteriaceae > PALSA-350. Next base: position 867,528 of record CAWAUX010000010.1, read on the forward strand.
CAAGCGCGTACTGAGCGTGGAAGCTCGTAAGAAGATTGCCGCTGCACAACGCAAGCGCTGGGCGAAGGCAAGAAAAGCTCAAGTCTAAAAGAGAGAATGTTACCGGGCCATTAAAGCGGTTTCATAGTAGCTACGCCTGACGCGACTACCGTGAAACCGCATTTATCTTCCAACCAACTCAATTCAAATATTCCAACCGCCGTCGATCACGTGCGTCTGGCCGGTGGTGAAGCTGGACTCATCCGATGCCAGATACACCGCCAGTTCGGCGACCTCTTCCGGCCGGCCTAACCGGCCCATGGGTTGGCGCGCGATAAATTCACGGCGCACCAGCTCCGCATCGCCCTGCGCGGCAATGCGCCCGTCGAGCGAAGGCGACTGCACCGTGCCCGGACAAATGGCATTGCAGCGGATACCCTGGCGCACAAAGTCGATGGCAATCGCCTTGGTCAAGCCCACCACCGCGGCCTTCGAACTGGTATAGACAAACCGGTTGGGCACACCCCGGATACTGGACGCGATGGACGCCATATTGACGATGCTTCCCCGCCCCGCGCGTAACATGCCGGGCAGAAATGCGCGACAGGTGCGATACATCGAGCGCACATTCAAATCGAAGGAAAACTCCCAATCCTCTTCTTTGCAGTCGAGGATGGTGCCGTGATGCACGAAGCCGGCGCAGTTAAACAAGATGTGCGGCTCCGGCAGCTCGGCTGCGAGTTGTTCGATTTCCGTGGGGTTGCGCACATTGAGTTCGCGGCACACCATCTGCGGTTGTTCCGCGGCGAGCGTATCGAGTGCCGCGCGGTTGATATCCGTGGCCCACACAGCGGCGCCTTCGCGGGCAAAGGCAATCGCCGTCGCCCTGCCAATTCCCTGTCCAGCGGCCGTGACCACAGCGGTCTTTCCAGCCAGTCGTCCACTCATTCAATTCCCCTTTTTCTAAAGCTCGATTCTAACCGTGGAACCTCTAAATTCGAAGCTTTCAACCGGCAGCAGATGATGGGTGACCCACACCCCCGGATTTCCTGTGAAGTTGTTGGCGTTGATGAACTTCATGCGGCTTTGCTCGATGAAAGCCGCACACGTGGACGTTGCTTGGGACCGCGTACAGGAAATCCGGGTATCTCGCTCGTTTTTCGCGAGATGTGGGATACCCGTCATCCGTGGCGTCCTTCCAGTCCCATCGCTACACACAATGCGGATACATCGCCGATCTTCTCTCCTAATGCGGCGGGAACAATTTCACACGCTCTCAAGGTTTGCGGCAAGGCCTCGCGTGCGATCGTTCTGCGCATGGGCGCGAGCAAGTGTCTCGCCCATGCGCCAGGCCAATCCGCCGAGCACAATGCGCTGCGGGTTCAGCACGTCGATCAGCATGGCAAGCGCCTGCCCCAGGCGCGTTCCGGAGGTGCGCAGAATGCTAAGCGCAACCGCATCCCCAGCCTGTGCCGCCTGGCCTACGTCGCGCGCCGTCAACCCGCCATTCGCCATCTGCGCGTGCAAGAGGCTGGAGCGGCCGCGCTTTTCCGCTTGCGCCAACATGCGCGCGGCAAGTTGCGCAATGCCACCGCCGCTGGACCAGCCTTCGATCGACCCCGCCTTGTGGTAGCCGACCGGTCCCGTCGGGCTGAGCCGCACATGACCTATCTCGCCCGCATCCCCATTGGCTCCCAGGTACAGGCTGCCGGCGGCGATGATGCCCGCACCCAGGCCCGTACCCAGGGTAAGAAAGACCATGTGCTCGGTGCCCATGCCGGCGCCGAATCGATGTTCCGCCACCGCGCCTGCGTTGGCATCGTTCTCCAGGCGGCAGGGAGCGTGGAAAGCCTCGCCCAGCAAACGGCAGATAGGCACATCCACCCAGGTAGGTAGATTGGGCGGCGCCTGGACGATTCCTTTCACCCGATCGAGCGGGCTGCCGCAACTAACGCCGATGGCCGCAATCGATTCCTGGCCCAGGCCGTTTTGCTCCAGCAAGCTGTGCGCCGATTCCACGATGCGATCGAGAGCGTGCTGCGGTCCTCGCTCCGGCAGGGTCGCGAACTCCACGCGTCCCAGAGTTTCCGGTGGACGCGCAGAGAGCACGACCGCGGTCTTGGTACCACCCACATCCACGCCGAGATAGATTTTCTGCATGTCTAGGGAACCAGCACTTCGCTCGCCTGGTCGTGGATAGCATGGGCGCGCTCCAGGGCCGCGGTTACATGGGCGCAGATATTTTCCTGGCCCACATGCTGGGCAAATTCAACCTGCGCCATCAAGCGCGCGGGCTGCTCCCGCGCACCGCACAGCAGCAAGGTTCGCCCCGAGCCGCGCACCTCCAGCGCCAGCCGTTCCAGCGCTTGCAGCCCGGTCGAATCAAGCGCCGTCATATTGCGCAAGCGCAGCACCACGATCGGCGGCAGCGTCGGCAGCTCGCGGCGAATCTCGTCGATCTTCTCCGTGGCGCCAAAAAGAAACGGTCCGTGGATGCGATAAATCGCCACGAAGGGTGGAATATCCCTACCCTGCAGCACATGCATGCGTCCGTCTTCAAGATCATCTTCGGTCACGCGGGAGACAGTGGTGGTGAGCGTCACCTTGCGGATAAAGACCAGCGCCGCCAGAATCATTCCCCCCTCGACCGCTACCGTAAGGTCGGCGAAGACGGTCAGCAGCAGGGTCGTCAGCCATACGCCGATCTCCAGTTTCGAGAGCTTCAGAATCTGCGGTATCTCATGCCACTCGCCCATGTTGTAGCAGACCACCATCAGGATGGCGGAGAGTACTGCCAGGGGGATGAACTTGGCCAATCCAGAGGCGAAGAGCAGCACCGCGAGCACGGTAAGCGCGTGGACCATGCCGGCCACCGGGCTCACCGCTCCGCAGCGGATGCTGGTCGCGGTACGGGCAATGGCGCCGGTGGCCGGCAGCCCTCCGAAGAGTGGGGACAGGATATTGGCAATGCCCTGCGCCGTGAGTTCGACATTGGGATTGTGCTGATCGCCGCTCATGCGGTCGGCGACCACCGCGGACATCAGCGACTCGATCGCTCCCAGCAGAGCCACCGTAATGGCGGGCGAGATCAGCATCCTCACGGTGCTGTAATCGAAGACCGGCACATGGAAGCGGGGAAAGCCCGAAGGGATACCCCCGAAGCGCGTGCCCACGGTCTCCACCGGCAGGTGCAGGAAGTAGACGGTCACCGTGGCTGCGACTAATGCCACGATGTAGCCGGGCACCCGCGGCAGCAAGCGACTGGTCAATACGATCAGCAGCAGTGAGGCGCCGGCCAGCAGGGTGGTGGTCAGCGAAACGGTGTGCGCATTCCCCAGCACCACCCGCATGCGGCCCACAAAATCCCCGGGCACCGGCCCGGTGCGCAATCCGAAAAAGTCTTTGATCTGGGTGCTGGCGATGAGGATGGCGATGCCGTTGGTAAAGCCCACGATCACCGGGCGGGGAATGAACTTGACCGCCGCGCCCAGGCCGGTGGCTCCCAGCAGGATAAGCAGGATGCCGGCCATGATGGTGCAGATCAGCAGACCATTGAAGCCATAGCGAGCCAGGATGCCGGAGATGATGACGACAAACGCGCCGGTCGGCCCGCCGATCTGGTTACGCGAGCCGCCCAGGGCGGAAATGGCGAACCCGGCTACCACCGCGGTGTAAAGCCCGGCCTCCGGAGGCGCCCCGGAGGCGATGGCAAACGCCATGGAGAGCGGCAAGGCGACCAGCCCCACGGTAACGCCGGCCGCCAGGTCGGCCGCCGAATTTTTTCCCGCTGTAGTCGCGCAGCGCGAGCAAGGACTTAGGTGTCCAGCCGGTAAGCTTGCATAACCATTGCCAGTCACCCTACTGGGTCTTGATGCGTTCGCTGACCTTCTTGGCCAGCTTGCCGATCTCGTCGGTCTGCTTCAGGACGTCGGTCGGCTCCGTGGCTTATTTCCCTTGTCCACTTCTTCCTTCAAGGCGGTCGCCAGCTTCACCAGGCGATCGGTGTCGTCGATCAGCTCTTGCTGATGTTCTTGCCGCAGCCGCTTCAGCTGCCGCTGCTGTATTTCGTGGGTGCGCGTAGGGTTCTTCCCCAGTCGCCTGGTGGTCGCGGCTGAACACGCCCTGTGGGTCCGCGGGAGTTGTTCCCGGGGTAGGAAACTGCACCTGCGCCCTGGCCAAGGCGGGCGCCGCCAGCAAAGCTCCCCCCAGCATCACCGATCACTGCCCACACGCGGATTCGCAATAAAACGCCCACTTCACCCTCACTGAGTTCTGCTTTGAGGGACTAGCCCCCGTTCTTTCATTCTTTCTTTGAGGTCTTTGCTGAGTTTCTGCACCTCGTCGGCCTTGCGCACCGCGGTCAACGACAAGGTGTTGCTTCCCGCCTTCGCTACCTCAGCCTTCAACTCCTGCACCAACTGCAGCAGCCGGGTTGTCTCTTTCTGAAGTTGTTGTTCTTCCGGGGTGCCATGTGGGGTGGCCACCACCTGCTTGGGCGCCGGTTGATTGGCTTCAGGCTGGTTTGGCTTGGCCGGTTCCTCCGGCTTGGGCTGATTCGAGGCGGCCTGATCCGCAGCCGGCTCCTCCGGCTTGGCCTGATCCGAGGCGGCCTGATCCGCAGCCGGCTCCTCCGGCTTGGCCTGATCCGAGGCAGCTTGATCCGCAGCCGGTTCCTCCGGCGGAGGCTTGATCCGGTTGCGCCTGGTCCGCTGTAGGCCAGATCCGGCGTGACTCTGATCCGGATCGGGCGCTTGATCCGGCTGCGCCCGATCCGCCGTAGCCAGATCCGGATTAGCCGCCTCCACCGGCGCCTCCTGGCGCTCGGCGGAGGAGGACTGGCCGGGGGCGCTGCCCACCGTCACGGCCAGCCCAACACTCACGATGACCGCAACCATCCACCGCTCAAGTAGGATCATAGGGTGCCAGTGTACGCCACCATTTTCCCCCTCGTCTCTCTCTTCCAAAGGCTTCCGTCAGCACCTTCGTTTCTTCGCGCCCTGGATCAGGAATGGCTCTCCGATGTGCAGGATTTCGTCCGCGCCGGCCTGCCCAAATTGCTATTCATCGCCCTCTACGCCTGGGCGCTCATCCTGCTGGTCAACTTCATCACCGGCCGCGTCCTGAAGGTCGCCGAGCGGCGGGACACCCTGGGAGTCGTCCGCGGCGCCCAATTGCGCACCCTGGCTACGGTCATCCGCGCCACCGGCATCGTCATCGTCGGCTATCCTGGCATTGCTGCAGATCATGGAGAATGTTCTGCATTTCAACCTGAGCCCGCTTCTGGCCAGCGCGGGGGTCGCGGGCGTGGCTATCGGCCTGGCGGCGCAGACTATTGTAAAGGATGTGCTGAACGGCATCCTGATCCTGATCGAGGACCAGTACAACGTGGGCGACGTCGTGACCCTGGCCGGAATGACCGGCACCGTGGATTCCATGACCCTGCGCACGACCCACGTCCGTGGATTTGACGGCACGCTCTACATCATCCCCAACAGCCAGATCACCAATGTGGCCAACCAAAGCCGGGACTACTCCGTCGCCACCCTGAACGTCTCGGTCGACTTCTCCGCCAATCCCGACCAGGTGATCCCGCTGCTGAAGAAGATCGCGCTGGAGGTACGCAACGAACCCGCGTTCAAGGACGTTTTCGTCGCCGATCCGCAGGTGTTCGGGGTGGATTCCATCAAGGGCACCGAGGTCATCTATCCCATCCAGATCAGGACCCTTCCACGCAAGCAATTTGACGCCATGCGCGAGATGCAGCGCCGTATCCGCCTGGCGCTGGAGGAGCACCACATGCTGCCGGGCAGCCCCTATCGCGTGCTCAGCGGCGCCGGCAAACGGCAAAGCCTGAGGCGGAGGCGGCGGCCGCCCCCGACCCCACGACCGCCAAGCCCAACGAGAGCAATCCCTTCAACTCGCAGTGAACAACCGGTCGATTCTCGCCACCACGCGCTGCCCCAGGCGCCGGTAGCTTTCAAACTGCGATTCCGTAAACCATTGCTCCGCGGTTGAGTCATGGGGAAAATCCTTATGTTCGAGCTTGTAGTTCTGCACATCGCCGGGAACATCGGGCAGCTCCACCGTACCCGCCACGGGCGGGCTGCCATGCGGCGCCCTGCGGGTGAGCGAGGCTTTGATGTAGATCACTTCGCCGTCCTCTCCGGGCAGAGTCTCCGGATAGCGTATGGTTCCGCGCACCAGGTGCGCCTCGCTTAGCTCGCTTTTCTGGTTGGGCGATATGGCCGCCAGGTCAAGATTGATGGCCACGCCGAAGTCGATGCGGCACTTGCGAATGGCCGCGCCGATCCCTTCGTAGGTGTATTTGCCGTCCTCTTCCGCATCGCAGATGAGGATGCGGTAGCAACGCCGTCTTACCAACTCGTACAGGCCCATATTGTCGAAGTGGCCGCCATCGGTCAGGTACACGTACTTGGAGGTGTCGTCGATGCTGCCCAGCAGTTCGCTCAGCAGCCGGAACGGGGCAAAGCAGGGCGAAGCAGGGGGCACCTTACACGCAGCGGCGCCGATCCGCTGGCCGGCGGCCTCGGATCGCCGGGGATTGGGCACCCACAGGCCGAGGCGTACATCGAACATGGTCATCAGGAAGGCGGTCGCCGGCTTGGTGTGGTAACCCCAGTTAGGACTGAGCGCCGCCCCCGAAGCCGCCACCGCCGTGGCCACGTTGGGGCCGCCCGGATAAAGCATGGCGGTGGGAACAAAGCCGTTGAAGCGCAGGTTTTTCCGCCACTCCGTCCAGCCCACGGTATAGCCGCTATACAGCGGGGTAAAGACGAACGAGGCCGCCTTGCGCTCCTGCCATGCCAGGTTTTCACCGGTGGTGATGTTCATCGCGCAGCAGAAAATAGGCATGGGACCGGGGTATCCCTCGGCCGGCGTTAGCTTGTTCAAGGGCAGATCGTTGCTGTCGCGTTCATCGAAGCCGGTGATGGGGCTGGGATTTCTCTTCTTGTTGGAAGCGCCCAGGTAACAGCGGGTCAACCGGTTGCGATAAAAGGTGTGCATGGAGAACTGGTTGATGTCGAGCCGCCAGCCCAGCAAGGCGGCGAAGGCGGCAAAGAAAAGGATGAGCGCGATCCAGAGGCCGAACGCTCCCAGCGGGAGTCTGGGAATCAGCCGGCTGCCCCACTCCAACGCCAGCGAGAGCAGCACCGCCAGCCCGGCGATGTACACATAGGGGGCGACGATTACGATCCACTGCAACGGGCCGCCTGCGCCGTTCTGTTCACCACTGGTTTTGCTGCTTTTGCCGCCCAGAACGCCGCCCAGGGTGGTGCCGGTCCAGGTGATGATGGCCGGCCACTTGATCCAGGCCGAGTGCCACAGGTGGGTGGCCGCTCCCGGCGTCCACAGCGAGCAGCCGAAAAGGAAGATCCAGCCGATGCCTGCGATCAGGGTGTAGCCCCGTATCCTGGCCAGCCATTCTCCCAGCCAGCCAGGAAAGTTTTTACCGATCATGCCCGAGGCCAGCACCATGGTGAGCGGCGGCAACCAGAAGAAGAGCAACGTTCCCAACACCAACTGCACCGAGGTGGAGTCGTCGAGCAGGAGCCAACGGGCGATATCCCGCATCCAGAGGGAGTTCAGCCCTGCGGCAATGGCCATCCCCACCAGGGTGCCGGCTACGGCCGCAGGCACGGCCAGCAAAGCCAGCAGCGCTGCCCAACCAGCTCTCCACCACCAGGGGGCCTGCCATTCGCTCTGCGGAGAGCAGGCCTTCCGGCGCTCTTGTTCCAGGCGCACTGTCTCGGCGAGCGCCCCTCCGCTAAAGGTTTCAATCCACACCAGCGCGGCCAGCAGAAAAAACAACCGGAACGTGAAGGTGGCGGGATCCATGAGGATCACATGGGTCAGGCAGAGGCCGAAGAGCAGCAGGGGCGCCACGATCAGCACATTGGCCCAGACCACCTGCCAACGGCGAACCCTGGCCTTCAGGCTGTTTCCGCGCCGGTCGGGCAGATGGTCTTTCCAGGGCAAAGACCCGGAGTATTCGACCCGCAGAAATCTGCCGATGCTCACGCCGGCGAGCAGGAAGAACAGGAACGCCGCTCTGCTCCAGGGGACCATGGGCATAGCGGGGATCTCCCAGCGCGCATAGCGCCGGAAGACGTCCGCGAAGGACTCCGTGGGGGTGTGGCGGCCAGGCTAGCGGTAGCCTGGTAGGGCTGGAGATGAACGTGGGGCGCAATCAGATGCGGCACACAAAGCACGGCGAGGAAGATCGAGATGAGTAGTCCCTGGTTCACGGAAACATTGCGGATCCAGGAAGCCACGGCGGCCCAGGTATCGCCGGTGAATGCTCCTTTGTGCGGTGTGAGGTAGTTGCTGTATCTGCGCAGCCATTGGATCTGGCTCGGCCAGAACGCCTGAAATGGTTGTCCCGGCTGGTGGAGTGGCAGTGGCACCAGGCGGCTCATTACGTGCTGCCAGGCGGTGAGCTCAGGTTGGGGAAGGTTGCGTTCCTTGCGTGACGTGCTTTTGCGCTTGAGCCAGGCTGCCAGCCAGGAGTGGATGTAGCCGCCTCCGGAGACGCTCGACAGGTAGTCGACCTGGTCGAGCCAGCCCTTGACTGCGAGGCCCTGGGTGATCCCCAGATTGAAGGTGGCGCTGCGGATACCGCCGCCGGAGAAGCACACGCCGGTGAGCCGATGTTTCCGCGCCCAGTCGTAGATGTCCTCGTTCTGCTGGAACCGGGGCATGTTGCTGACCGTGAAGCTCGCGCCTATCCGCCAGCAGCGCGGCCTCCTGCTCCAGCAGCCATTTGCTGGGCGTGTACTGCACCAGGTAGGCCAGAGACTGCTGCAGCTCCGGATCCTCAGTGAGAGCGCTGATGTCTATTTTCGGGGCGCGGCGTAGAAGGGAGAACCGCCGCTGCAGATGTGACGGCGCCGGGTTATGGCAAGATGGGCGTCGACCCGTTGGCGCAAGCGGTCAATGTAATCGTTGCTGTCCTTGTTGGTCGGCATCTGTCGTAGTTGATCGTGACCCCAGAGAGAGTTTGCGTAACAAGGAAAATCTTCGGCTTAAGCGCTGACAAGGAAGAATGGTAATTCCAGTCCCGAAGGGACGGCTGAGAGTAGCCCAGGACGCCAGTCCTGGGTTAACAAGTGCCAACAAGCAGTCCCGCAGGGACGGCTGAGAATGCCCCAGGACGGCAGTCCTGGGTACACTCGAGTGGCAATAGGAGCCGCGCCGAAACCATGTCTCACAGTCAGGCGACCGCAGAACGACGGCCGATGATCCGGCAAGACATTTCTAATCGCAGACGGAGTCGAAGAATGATTAAGCCCAGGACGGACGTCCTGGGACATTCTCAGCCGTCCCTACGGGACTGGTCCTGGCTCTCACGTCTACCCAGGACTACGTCCTGGGCTACTCTCAGCCGTCCCTACGGGACTGAGCTCGCCAGTACGCCAGAAGACTTCCTCTTCCTCAGACCTAAATTGGACCATCCGACCATCACCGGGTGGGTCCCTTCCTAACCCTGCAGCAAGGTGATTAGCTGCTCCGGGCTTCGGGTCGGCGGCAGGCAGGAGGTTCCCCGGCAAACTACGGCGAAGCTGTGCGCCGCCTTGAGGTCGGGAAGCAGGGGCAGCGTTTCGGCCAGCACCGGCGGCAGCTCCTGCGCCACCTGCGCCCGGGTCAGACGGATCACGCTCTTGTTCACCGCGTAACCCATCAGTGCGGCCGCCTCCAGCTCATCGGCGGCGGATCTTCTCCAATCACCACCACCTGCACCGGCGGCAGCAGCAGCCGCTCCAGCGCCAGGCCATAAGTTCCCGCGTAGAGCCCGAAGTGGGTCACCACACCGGCAAAGGTCTCCAGCGTATCCTCGGCTTTTTCCCGTAGATCGGCCCGCCCATTCAGCGCCTCCAGGCGCAGCAGCGCAGCCGCAGCAGACGGATTCCCCGCCGGCGTGGGCGAATCCTGCAGCGGCTTGCGCCGCGCCGTCAGCACGCCCAGCAGCTCTGGGCCCTTCGCCGTGGCGTCGAAAAAAGCCTCCGCCGACCGGGTCGTAGAACTCCGCAATCATGCGCTCAGCCAGGTCCATCGCCGCGCGGTAATACTTCGCGGCGCCGGTCGCCAGCCAGCCATCCAGGCAGGCGTGGGTGAGAAAGGCATAATCGTCCAGCATGCCCGCTACCCATTTTGTTCCGCGCGCCTCCGGTATAGGAGATCACGTGGGCCAGACCGCGTTCGGATGCAGACCCTCACCCAGCAGCCGGTCCAGAGTCAGCAGCGCAAAGGCTTTTACTTCGGGCAGACGCAGCACTTGCGCCGCCTCTAAATACGCCGAGACCGCCAGGGCATTCCAGTTGGTGTAAACCGTCGTATCGATGAACGGCATGGGCCGCTTGCCCCGCGCGGCATACAGCCGTGAGTGGGCGCTCGCCAGCAGCGCTTGCGCTTCCGCACGCGTCTTGCCCGCACGAGCCGCCACCGCGTCCAGCGTCTGTTTCACATGCAAGCACGTTCTTGGCGGGATTGTGATGCATATCCCCCAGGTCGCCGATGTCGTAGTACGCGGCGGCAATCTCCATCTCCTCCGGGGTGAGCACGGCCGCGGCTTCAGCGCGCGTCCAGGTGAAGTAGTCGCCATCGTCGTCCAGGTTGATGTCCGCATCCTGCGAGGCGTAGAAGCCGTCCGCGCTCACGGTCCGTCAGCCAGGTGTCCATCCAGCGGATGATGTCTTTGGCCACCCGCGCCGACTCCACCCCGACATAGCTTTGAAAAGCATGCACGTAGTTCTTCAGCAGCTCGGCGTTGTCGTACAGCATCTTTTCAAAGTGCGGCACTACCCAGGCCTCATCGACGGAGTAGCGATGGAACCCCCCACCCAGATGGTCGTACACCCCGCCCAGCGCCATCTTCTCCAGGGTCACTACGGCGGCCTCCCTGGCCGCCTCGTTGCCCGTGCGTCCGGAAACATCGAGCAGCAGATCGATGGCCGAGGGATGGGCAAACTTGGGCTGCGCGCCGAAGCCCCCGTGGTGGCGGTCGAACTTATCCAGCGCCGAGGCCACCATCTTGTCCACGATGCTCATGCTCAGGCTGCCTGCGCGCCCGGCGAAGTTCTCGTTGTGTTCGATCGCCGCAACCACGCTGCCGGCCGATTCCAGTACCTCGTCGCGGCGCGTCTTCCAGGCGTCCACCATGCTGCGCAGCACGCGCTCGAATCCGGGCCGCCCGTAGCGGTCGTCGCGGGGAAAATATGTGCCCCCGAAAAACGGCTGGCCCTGGGGAGTCAACACCGCGGTCAGCGGCCATCCGTTTTGCCCGCTGATGGCTGCGACCGCGGCCTGGTAGCGCGTATCCACATCCGGGCGCTCGTCGCGGTCGACCTTGACCGCGACAAAGTTGTCGTTGATGACCGCGGCCAGCCCCGGATCCTCGTAGCTTTCGCGATCCATCACATGACACCAGTGGCACCATACGGCCCCGATATCCAGCAGGATGGGCTTATCTTCTCCGGCTGCGCGGGCAAAGGCTTCGGCTCCCCATTCATGCCACTGGACCGGCTGGTGCATGGCGGAACGGAGATACGAGGAAGAGGCTTCGGCGAGGGAGTTGGTCGGCTCGGTCATCTCTCCCAAGTCTACCTAGGTGCGTATCGGAGCTGGGCCCACTGTGATTGATTTCGAGATTGAGGCTGCTGGGCACCACTCCAAAGGCCCGTAGGGCCGTGACGAATAGAACTGGAAGTGCTCAAGGATCATCTAGCTGGAATCACGCAACACATCTGACGCGGAGAGCCGTCGTTTCGCCAGGTGGATGTACACCGACATCATCACCAGGGCGAAGGTGATGACAAACAGATTGGGCGCGGTGGTGAAGAATTTAACAATATCCTCCGGGTGGAGGAAGTGATAGGCATTCAACAACCCCATGCGGTAGTAGATACCCAGGAGCGCGGCCAGCGTAACTCCGGGGATCAGAAAACGGCGCCGGCGCACCACCCAGCGGGGAGACACCAATACCAGCAGCGGCAACCCCACGGGCAGGAAACCCGCCATCGCCATGAACAGGCTGAAGGCGCCCCACACCACCATTCCCTTGCTCACGGCGACCGGCATCTGGCCGGCGTGGGCATCGACATAGCGCCAGGCAAGACGAAGCACAAAGGGGATGGTCATCATCCATCCCGCCAGCCAACCCGCCAGGCCGGCCAGCGCTCCGTACTTCAGCCGCACGGTCCAGGCAAAGGTCATCTATAGCGAAAGCGCCAGCCGCTGCGCTACTTCGAAGTACAGGTCCACCGCCTCCAGCAGTTCGCGCTTGGCAATCTTCTCAAAGGGCGTGTGCGCCACATGGATCGAGCCCGGCCCCAACAGCAGCGGCTCACCCCATTGGTCAAGCGCGGGGATATCGGTCGTGAACGCCGCTACCATGGTGTCCAGGCCCTCTATCTTGCGCATGCGGACAAAGGGAATTTCCAGCATAAACTCCATCTCCGCCAGGCCGGCAGCCGCTTCCTCCAACGCCTTGCGGGTCTCGTCCGAAGGTCCCACCAGCCGGATGAGCACCTGCGCCGACGCGGCATCGGCAATCACATTCGGCGCCCGCCCGCCCTCGATGACGCCGATGTTCAGCGTGCTCGGCCCCACCCCTTCCACGCTGGGTAGGGACAAAGTCCGCAGCCGGTCGAGCACCTGCACCAGCTTGTGCACCGCGCTGTCGCCCAGCTCCGGATAGGCGGAATGGGCCATGGTGCCCTTGGCCTTGACCTCCACCCGCAGCACTCCCTTAGAAGCCAACGCCAGGCGGTTGTCGGTGGGTTCGCCGTTGATCAGAAAACGGCTTCCCTTGGGATGCAGATTGGCCGTCTTGGCTCCCGCCGAATCGCGCTCCTCCCCGACCACAAATAGCAGCCCGGCCTTTACCCCAGCCTCGCGCAGCCGCTCGGCGGCGGCCAATTGCGCGGCGATAATTCCTTTGGCGTCGCAGGTGCCCCGGCCGTAGAGATAAAGGTCGTCCTCGCTGCTGGGGTAAAAGGGGGGAACGGTGTCCATGTGGGTGGAGAGCACCACATCCGGGCGCTCTCCGTTGCCGGCATAGAGATTGAAGCGCGGCCCGGTGTAGCGGCTGTTGGACGGCTGGGGTACGGCCGTCCGTTCCACGGCAAAGCCCCGCTCGCGCAGGAAGGTGTCAAGGTACTCGCCCACCGCGCCCTCGTTATAGGTGACAGATTCGATATCCACCAATTGGCGGGTCAGGGCAATGGGATCAAAGGGTCTCATCGTTTTTCAGGATACCTGAGCCATCCTTTAGGATTACAAGCGATGCCTGAGAACCCCACCCCTTTGCTGCGCAGCGTGGATGATCTTGCGCGGCCCCGCCGGCCGGATCGAAGCGCTGCTGAATGGGGGGCGGGCCGATGCCCCCTACGCCGCGCTGGTGTGCCATCCCCACCCGCTCTATGGCGGCACCATGCACAACAAGGTTGTGTATCACGCCATGAAGGCCTTTCAGGCTTTTGGATTGCCGGTGCTGCGCTTCAACTTCCGCGGCGCCGGTTTGAGCGAGGGCACGCACGACCACGGCCGTGGAGAGGTCACCGATACGCGCATCGCACTCGACTGGCTGCAACGGGAGTACCAACTACCCGTAATTTTCGCCGGGTTCTCCTTCGGCTCCAGCGTTGGTTTGCGCGCCTGCTGCGGGGATGAGCGGGTCAAGGGCATCGTGGCCCTGGGGCTTCCCGTGAAAGCCGGGGGACGCGAGTATCACTACAGTTTTCTCTCCGGCTGCCCCCAGCCCAAGCTATTTATCAGCGGAGATGGCGATGAGTATGGGCCGCGTACCGGGGTGGAAGCCGCGGTGGCGGGCGCGGCGCCTCCGGCCAGCCTGGTCATGATCCCGGGCGCAGATCATTTCTTCGCCGGCAAATTGGAGCAGATGCAGCAGGCCCTGATGGCCTGGTTGAAGCAGCACTTCGTGCTCGCGGAGAATGCGCTATGAATCAAGCGCCTGCATGAGGAGGCGCGCAGTATCTTTCACCATGCGCTCCGTTCCTCGAGCATTGCCGCCGCCTTCGATCGCCGCTTTCCCGCCGCGTTTCCCTTTGCCGCATACGATCGCATCTACGCCATAGCCCTGGGCAAGGCGGCGCTGCCCATGCTGGAAGCGCTTTGTGCTCGTCTGCCACGAGCGCTGGATGGCGGCGTGTGCTGCGCTCCGGTACTGCCCTCGGACCGGCAACCTGGGGTGGAGTATTTCCTTGGCGGCCATCCTTTGCCCAATGAGGATTCCTTCGCTTCCGCCCGCGCGGCACTGCGGTGGTTGCAGCAAATGGGCGAGCGGGACTTCGTCTTCTTCCTGATTAGCGGCGGCGCCTCCGCCATGTTCGAGCTGCCGTTGGACGAACGCATTTCGCTCAAGGAGACGCGGGCTTTGTACCAGGCGCTGGTGGGTTCGGGAGCGGCCATCGCGGAGATCAACACCGTGCGCAAACATTTCTCCGCGGTTAAAGGTGGACGCCTCGCGGCCGCTGCGGGACGCGCCGGGAGGATGTCCCTGCTGCTGTCGGATGTGGCGCCGCGCTATCTCGATGCGTTGGCCTCAGGTCCCACGCTGCCCGACTCCTCCACGGTGGCGGAGTGCCATGAGATCATCGACCGCTACGATTTGCGCGAGCGCTTTACTCCGGCGGTGCGGGCTTTCTTTGATGATCCCCAGCTCCCCGAGACGCCCGCGCTGCCCGAGGCCCCGGTGGAAATCCTGCTCTCCAGCGACGACCTGATCGACGCTGCCCGGGAAAAGGCCCTGAGCTTAGGGTATGAAACGGTGATCGACAACAGCTGTGACGATTGGGATTACGCCGATGCCGCCCGCTATCTGCTGGAGCGCTTTGCACAATTGCGGCATGAGTATCCCAGGGTGTGTCTGCTGTCGGGCGGTGAAGTGACGGTACGCCTGGGCCGCGAGCACGGCGCCGGCGGCCGCAACCAGCAATTCGCGTTGGCGTGCGCCCTGGCCCTGGCTGGGCTGGATTCACCGGTAGCCGTGCTGAGCGCCGGCAGTGATGGAATTGATGGGGTGAGTGACGCAGCCGGCGCCATCGCCGATCCTACGACCGTGGGCCGGGCACAGGCTCTGGGATTCAATGC
Source organism: uncultured Acidobacteriaceae bacterium (assembly GCA_963785315.1). Classification (GTDB taxonomy): domain Bacteria; phylum Acidobacteriota; class Terriglobia; order Terriglobales; family Acidobacteriaceae; genus PALSA-350. The sequence goes on from CAWAUX010000010.1 coordinate 882,636, forward strand.
CGCCTCCGCCCTTGCCCGTTTCGACGCCTACCCACTGTTCACCGCGCTGGGCGACACCCTGGTCACCGGCCCCACGCACAACAACCTGCGTGATTTGAGAATTCTCTTGTCCCACTCAAGCCAAAGTACGGCTTGAATGGGGCACCCAACCTTCGTTGCCGGTGAAAGAAACCGCGGATCCCTCGGCTTCGCTCCCCCGTCTGCGGAAAAATCACTGTACGAAGGGCACGGCTTCAGCCGTGCCGTAAATGTATTGCGCGGGGTGGCTTTAGCCGCTGAGGTACGGTTTTTCAGAGTAATTCTGTGCAGGTACAAGCTTGGAAAAGCGTACCTCAGGGGCTGAAGCCCTCGGTGTTGTGGCTTTTTACGGCACGGCTGAAGCCGTGCCCTTCGTACAAAGCGTTTTTCCGCAGCCTCTTTAGCCGCTGAGGTACGGTTTTTCAGAGTAATTCTGTGCAGGTACAAGCTTGGAAAAGCGTACCTCAGGGGCTGAAGCCCTCGGTGTTGTGGCTTTTTACGGCACGGCTGAAGCCGTGCCCTTCGTACAAAGCGTTTTTCCGCAGCCTCTTTAGCCGCTGAGGTACGGTTTCTCACAGTAATTCCGTGCAGGCACAAGCTTGCAAAAGCGTGCTGTAGCTTTTTACGGCACGGCTGAAGCCGTGCCCTTCGTCCAGTGAGTTTTTCGCAGACGTTGGAGCGTAGCCGACGGACCTGCAGTTCCACTCAATGCTCTTCCCCACAAAAAAAACCGCCCATATCTGTCACCAGCATGCGTGGCAGATATGGGCGTTACGGCATTTCACTTCTCGCGTTTTGCTGAGCAACCGCTCCCAAGAAGGCTCTCCCTAAGAAAAGCCGCGTTCCGTTGCCCTTCCCCGTATGGCGTGAAGTGAAAATGCTCAGGGAGGTGGTTAATAGGTTAAGACCCAACCATCATGGGTCAGCATCAGGGTGGCGTCGTCGACCGGCGCCTCCGACATGGACTTCGCTACCATCGGAAAGGCGTTCCGTACTTCGTCCTTCTTGGCCCAGCTGGGCGGATTCTTGAGCACAAAGTGGTATTCCACTTTGGTCAGCGGCTTGCCGTCGTAATCGACCGGCGGCGTGAACTTCTCCACGCTGGTGATCTGGCGGCGCCCGTAGCAGAATTTGCCCGCCCCTTCGGTCCGGCTGCCCGCGGCCGTCAATACATAACGATTAATCGTGTCCGCACCCTCGGTGGTCTGTTCCCGCTCCAGCAATCCAGCTTCGGCCAGCGCATCCAGACGGTGCCGCGTCTCCGCCAGCAGCTTGTCATTGACCGACACTTGATAAGGAAAAGGCATCGGCCGGGTGAAAAGGCAGTCCTGACTCGCCGAGTAATCGTGGTTGAGTGCGTCGGCAAGACTCGCTTTGCTCGCCACCCTGGAATCCGCGCAACCGGCCGCCAACACCGCACTCGCTGCCGCCAACATTGCCATCTTCACTACCTTGGTATAGCCCTTCATGATCTCCCTCGCGTCACAGCAACTGACTACATGAGTGAGATTAATCGAGATTAGAAAAACCGCCAGCTTACGAAACGTGTAGCGCGGCGAACGAGCGGTGTCACTTAAGCGCCATTACTCGAGCGCACCAGGGTAATCACCCCAACTGGTGACGTCCGGATAACACCTCATAATGTAACAACAATGGTGCTAATTCCAGAAGGTTTCCGGAAGGATCCCGGGGAAAGCCGGAGATTGCCTATCCTTCGCGGCAATGGGCCCGCGTCGAAACTGTTATTCTGGCCTTGCAACGAAAGGAACCAATGTGAACGACGAAATTCTGAACGCCATCGATGAAGAGATCGCAGCGCTTCGCCAGGCACGCGACATCCTCGCCCAGAGCAGCACGCTTCCTGCCCGCAAGAAGCGCCGCCACGGTTACCCATAAAAAGCCTCGCCGGCAACTGAGTGCCCAGGCCCGCAAGGCAATCGCCGACGCTCAGCATAAGCGTTGGGCCAAGGTGAAAAGCCAGAAGAAGGCTGCCAAGACGCCCGCAGCCCGGAAACCCTCCAGCCCTAAGTAAAGATATCGATCTAATTTCCTGGGAAGACCCGCCTGCGTTATCCTCTATCAGAGCACGGAGCGCGGAGGAAGGCCGGTGCGTCTCACGACGCGGGTGGCGCGTCTAATCGTTTATCGTGCCGCAGAATCTTCAGACTTTCCGCCTCCAGGCCTTCAGAGGTTGATTGCCCCGGTTGAGTACGAATCAGCTTCCTTGGTTGGATATGCCATAAACTGTTTTGACGACATCTGCCCCCTGCGTGCCGTCGCCCGCCCGTGGAATTGCTTGCCCGGGCTTCGCTCGCCGGCAAACCGGCGCAAGTAGAGGCCACTCCTCCCGCCTTCGTTAACGCCCACGGGAGACTTGGGAGCAACACCAGGAAAGAGGACACCAGGTTTACTGATGCAAGACGACATTCGCGACACCCGAAACAGGCAAGAGAAAGTGGAGCCGCGCGCTACCGAACCGCTCATCGGACCCGATCACCAACTTCCTCCGCCTCCGCAACGTCGCTCCACGGGAGTTCGCATCCTGGTCTGGCTCATTATCCTGGCCCTTTTTGGCCTGCTCTTCTGGTGGGTCATGCACCGCAAGCAGGCCCCGGCAGCCCGTGGCGGCGGCCGGCGAGGCGCCCTCGGCGGCAGCGTAACCCTGAATGTCAGAACTGCGGAAAAAGGCAACATAGGCGTCTACCTGGACGCCATCGGCACCGTCACCCCGGTCTATACCGCCACCCTGATCAGCCAGGTAACCGGTGTCATTACCGACGTTCGCTACCGGGAAGGTCAATTGGTCCAGCGCGGCCAACTCCTGATCCAGATCGATCCCCGGCAGTACGAGGCCAACGTGCTCGCCGCCCAGGGGGCGTTGGACCGGGACACCAACCTGCTGGCCCAGGCCGAAATGGACCTCAAGCGCTACCAGGACGCCTGGGCGCGCAACGCGATACCGAAACAGACCCTGGATGACCAGGAAAAGCTGGTCCTGCAGGACCAGGGCACCGTCAAGGCCGACCAGGGAACGCTGCAGTTCGACCAGACACAACTGGCTTACACCCACATCGCCTCGCCCATTAACGGCCGGATTGGTCTCCGCCTGGTCGATCCGGGCAACCTCGCTGTAGCCTCGGCCGCCACGCCCCTGGCCGTCGTCACCCAATTGCAGCCCATCACCGTGGTCTTCACCATTCCGGAAGACAATGTGAGCGAGCTGCAACAGCAGATGAAACACGGCAAGGCGCTCCCCGTAGACGCGCTGGACCGCTCCAACCAGTCCAATCTGGCCTCAGGAAAACTGGAAGCGACTGACAACCAGATCGACACCACGACGGGAACCCTGAAACTGCGCGCCATCTTCGACAACAAACAGAACGCGCTCTTTCCCAACCAGTTTGTGAATGCCCGCTTGCTGCTGCAAACCCTGCAGAACGTGGTCCTGATCCCCTCCTCGGCCATCCAGCACAACGGCGACCAATCGTTTGTGTTCCTGATTCAAAATAACGTCGCGCATATTCATAACATCAAGCCGGGGGTCAGCGAGGCCAGCGTCACCGAGGTGCAAGGGCTCAACCCGGGCGATGTGGTCGCCGATAGCAGCTTCGAAAAGCTTCAGGACGGCGCCAAGGTCACCATCACCAAACAAGTGCTTCTCCCCGCGAATAATGAGAGCGATGCCCCGTGAGCCCGTCTCGCCCATTTATTCTGCGGCCGGTCGCCACCTCGTTGCTGATGGCCGCAATCATGCTCGTAGGGATCGTCGCCTACACGCAACTGCCGGTCTCCGCCCTGCCTGAGGTCGACTACCCGACCATCCAGGTACTTACCTTCTATCCCGGAGCCAGCCCCGATGTAGTAGCCACCACCGTCACCGCCCCGCTGGAACGGCAATTTGGCGAAATGCAGGGCTTGAGCCAGATGACCTCCACCAGTTCCGGGGCCACCTCGGTGGTGGTGCTGCAGTTCAACCTCACGCTCAACATCGATATCGCTGAGGAAGAAGTTCAATCGGCGATCAACGCCGCGCAAAGCTTCCTGCCCGCCGACCTGCCCGCTCCCCCCATCTACAACAAGACCAACCCAGCCGACGCCCCCGTGCTGACCCTGGGGATTACCTCCAATACCATGCCCCTGGCGCAGGTGGAGAATTACGTCGACACCCGCCTGGCGCCCAAGATCTCGCAGCTCAACGGGGTCGGCCTGGTCAGCATCAGCGGCGGGCAGAAGCCGGCCGTGCGCATCCAGGTCAACCCGGCGCAGCTGCAGTCCTACGGAATCGACCTGGAAGCGGTGCGAACCGCCCTGACGGCGGCCAGCGTCAACCAGGCCAAGGGCAACTTTGACGGTCCGCGCCAGGATTACCAGATCGACGCCAACGATCAGCTGATCACCAGCTCCGATTACAAGAATGTGGTGGTCGCCTACCGCAACAATGCTCCCGTCTTTCTGCATGACGTGGCCAAGATCGTGGATGGGGTGGAGAACACCAAGCAAGCGGCCTGGATGAACCGGACGCCGGCGGTGATTCTCAACGTGCAGCGGCAGCCGGGCGCCAACACCATCAGCGTGGTCAAGAGTATCCAGTTGCTGATGCCGCAGTTGCAGGCCAACCTGCCGTCGGGCATCGACGTCACTACCCTGACCGACTTGACCACCGACATCAAGGCCTCGGTGGCCGACGTTGAGTTCGAATTGATGTTGACCATCGCCCTGGTGGTGATGGTGATCTTTCTCTTCCTGCGCAACCTGTACGCCACCATCATTCCCAGCGTGGCCGTGCCGCTGTCGATCGTCGGCACCTTCGCGGCCATGTATGCGCTGGGCTATAGCCTCGACAACCTCTCCCTCATGGCGCTCACCATCTCCACCGGCTTCGTGGTGGACGACGCCATCGTCATGATCGAGAACATCTCCCGGTATCTCGAAGAAGGCTATACGCCGATGCAGGCGGCGCTGGTCGGCGCGGAGCAGATCGGCTTCACCATTGTTTCGCTGACCGTCTCTTTGATCGCCGTACTCATTCCCCTGCTCTTCATGGGCGATGTGGTGGGCCGCCTGTTCCGCGAGTTTGCCGTCACCCTGGCGGTCACCATCATCATCTCGGCCGTGGTCTCGCTGACCCTGACCCCGATGATGTGCTCGCGCATTCTGCGTCACAACCCGCAAGCCACGCAGGGACGCTTTTATCGGGCTTCGGAACATGTCTTCGAGAGCATGATCGGCTTTTATGGCCGGACCCTCAAAGTGGTCCTACGCTTTCAGACACTCACCCTGCTGGTGGCACTGGGCACGCTGGTGCTGACCATTTTCCTGTACATCTACATCCCCAAGGGGTTCTTTCCGGTGCAGGACACCGGCGTAATCCAGGGCATCTCGCAGGCCCCCGCATCCATCTCTTTTACCGCCATGGCCAAGGCGCAGCAGGATCTGGCCGACGTCATTCTTAAGGATCCGGCGGTCCAGAGTCTCTCCTCGTTTATTGGCGCCGACGGCACCAATACCACGTTGAACAGCGGACGCATGTCCATCAACCTGAAGCCGCTCGACCAGCGGGATCTCAGCGCCTCGGATGTCATCCGCCGCTTGAACAACAGTCTGTCCCAGGTGAACGGAATCAAGCTGTTCATGCAGCCGGTACAGAACATCACCGTCGACGACCGCGTGAGCCGGACGCTCTATCAGTACACACTGGAAGATCCGGACGTAAATGAGCTGGATAGCTGGACCAACCGCTTCGTGGCCAAGCTGCAACAGCTGCCGCAGTTGGAAGACGTAGCCACCGACCAGCAGACCGGGGGGTTGACGGTGTCTCTGGCGATTGACCGGGTCTCCGCGTCCCGCCTGGGCATCGCCCCGTCCACGGTGGACAACACTCTCTACGACGCCTTCGGCCAGCGCCAGATCAACACCATGTACACCCAGCTCAACCAGTACCACGTGATCATGGAGGCGCAGCCGAACTTCGCCAACGATCCGCAGAAGCTGAACAAGATTTATATCCAGGGCAACGCCTCCTCGGGAGCTACCGGCGCGGCGGCCAGCACCTCCTTCTCCGCCTCCGCCTCGGCATCGGCCGGCAGCAATGCCATCACGGAATCCACCCTCTACACCCCCTCGTCCGGAATCCTGACGCCGCCGACCGGCGCCCTGGCCACCACCACCAATAGCACCGGGTCGAGTTCCGCCAACACCAACACCAGTTCCACCCCCAGCAATGCCGTTCCCCTGGGCGCCTTCATCCACATGGAACCGGGCACCGAATCGCTGTCGATTAACCACCAGGGCCAGTTCCCTGCGGTGACTGTCTCTTTCAACCTGGCGGGCAATGCTTCGCTGGGCGAGGCCATCGACGCGATCAACAAAACCGCCAAGGGCATGAACTTCCCGGCCAGTGTCCAGGCCAGCTTCCAGGGCACCGCCGCCGCCTTTGAGAATTCCCAGGACAATGAAGCGCTGCTGATTCTCGCCGCCCTGGTCACCGTCTACATCGTTCTCGGCGTGCTGTACGAGAGTTTCGTTCATCCCATCACGATTCTTTCCACCCTGCCTTCGGCCGGAGTGGGCGCTCTGCTGTCGTTGATCCTGTTTAAACAGAATTTGAGCGTGGTGGCGATCATCGGCATCATTCTGTTGATCGGCATCGTGAAAAAGAACGGCATCATGATGGTCGACTTCGCCCTCGAAGGGGAGCGCCAGCGTGGCCTGAGTTCGACCGATGCGATCTACGAGGCCAGCCTGCTGCGCTTCCGGCCGATCATGATGACCACCATGGCCGCCTTGCTGGGCGGGATCCCGCTGGCCTTTGGAAGCGGAATTGGCTCCGAGCTTCGGCGGCCGCTGGGCATTGCCATGGTGGGCGGTTTGCTATTGAGCCAGGTGCTCACCCTCTACACCACGCCGGTGATCTACATCTTCTTCGACAACCTGTCGCAACGCTTCGCGGGCGAAGGCAGCAGGCATGGTGGAGGCCCGGAGCCGGCGCCCGCAGGTGAAGCATGAGCCTGTCCAGTCCTTTTATTCGCCGGCCGGTAGCCACCACCCTGCTGACGGCGGCGATCGCCATTGCCGGGGGCATTGCTTTTAATGTGCTGCCGGTCTCGCCGCTGCCGCAGGTAGATTTTCCTACGATTTCGGTCTCGGCCGGCCTGCCTGGCGCCAGCGCGCAGATCATGGCGTCGTCCGTCGCCACTCCACTGGAACGGCAGTTCGGCCACATCGCCGGCGTCACCGAGATGACCTCGTCGAGCTCGCTGGGCAGCACCAACGTGACTCTGCAGTTCGACCTGAGCCGCAACATCGATGCCGCGGCGCGCGATGTGGAAGCGGGCATCAATGCCGCCAGGACCTATCTCCCCGCCAACCTGCCCTCCAATCCCAGCTACCGCAAGGTCAACCCGGCTGACGCGCCCATCATGATTATGTCGCTCACCTCGGACAAGTATGACCGGCAAACCATGTTTAACGCAGCCTCCACCATCATGGAGCAGAAGCTGTCGCAAATTCAGGGCGTGGGGCAGGTAGGGGTGGGGGGCGGCGCCTATCCGTCGGTGCGGGTCGATGTGAATCCTGTGCAGCTGAACCGCTATGGATTAACGCTGGCGAATATCCAGTCGATGCTGGGCCTGCAAAACTCCGACCTGGCGCGCGGCCAGGTCTCCAACGGCGTGGTGAGTGCGGATATTGTCACCAACGGCCAGATATCCAAGGCCGAGGAGTATAAGCCGTTGGTCGTGGGCCAGCACAACGGGCTGGCAGTGCATCTTTCTGATGTCGCCGATGTTACAGATTCAGCCCAGAGCATCCGCACGGCTGGTTTTACCAATGGAATTCCGTCGATTGGCGTCATCATCTTTCGCCAGCCGGGCGCCAATATCATCCAGACCAACCAGCGCATCCGCGACCAGCTCCCCTTTCTGCAGGCGGTAATGCCCCAGGGCATCAAGGCCACGGTCATTCTGGACCGCACTACCACCATCAAGGCATCGCTGCACGATGTGGAATCGTCGCTGATCATTTCGGTCATCCTGGTGATCCTGGTGGTTTTTGTGTTCCTGCGCAATGCCCGCGCCACCCTGATTCCCAGCGTCGCGGTGCCGGTCTCGCTGATCGGCACCTTCGCCGTGATGTATCTGCTGGACTACAGCCTGGACAATCTTTCCCTGATGGCCCTCACCATCTCCACCGGGTTCGTCGTGGATGACGCCATCGTGGTCATGGAGAATATCTCCCGCTATCTGGAAATGGGCCTGCCCCCAGCAGAGGCCGCGCTGCGAGGCGCGAAGGAGATCGGCTTCACCGTGCTCACCATGAGCACGTCGCTGATTGCGGTGTTCATTCCCCTGCTGATGATGGGCGGCATTGTAGGCCGGCTCTTCCGTGAGTTCGCGGTTACGCTCTCCACTGCCATCCTGGTCTCCATGGTGATTTCTTTAACCACCACCCCGATGATGTGCGCCCACCTGCTCAAACAGCACAAAGCGGAGGAGCACGGACGCATTTATCGCGTCACCGAACGGTTTTTTGACGGGATGCTGAACATTTACAAGCACTCCCTGTCATGGGTGCTGGACAATTCAGGCTTGATGCTGGTGGTGCTGTTGTTAACCATCGCCCTGAACGTGGTTCTGATCATCAAGATTCCCAAGGGCTTCTTCCCCCAGCAGGACACCGGGGCGCTGGTCGGCGGCATCCAGGGACCTCAGGACGCCTCCTTTCCGGTGATGGAAGCCTCGGCCCGGGCGATCGTCAAAACCGTCAAGGCCGACCCGGCGGTGGCCAATGTGATTTGCTATACCGGCGGCAACGGCTCCAGCAACGGCGGATTCGTGTATGTCGCGCTCAAGCCGCTGGACGAGCGCAAGATCGGTGCGCCGGAAATCATCAACCGCCTGCGGCCCAAGCTGAACCGCTTGCCCGTCGCCTCGGTATTTCTGCAAGCCGCACAGGATCTGCGCATCGGCGGCCGGGGCAGCAACGCCCTCTATCAGTACACGCTGCAGGCGGACAATGTGAACGATCTGGCCCACTGGGGGCCGATCCTGTTGGCGGATATCAAGAAACTTCCCGGCTTCCAGGATGTGAACAGCGATCAGCAAAATGGCGGTCTGGACGAATACCTGACCTACGACCGGGTCGCCGCCGCCCGCCTCGGCCTCACTCCGCAGACGCTGGACAGCACGCTTTACAGCGCCTTTGGCCAGTCCGAAGCTTCGGTGATCTATACCCAGCTGAACCAGTACTACGTGGTATTGGAAGTGGCGCCCCGTTTCTTCCAGTCTCCTGAGGGGCTGAACTTTACCTATCCCCGGGCGGCCAACGGGGTGACCCCGATTAGCGCGGTCAGTACGTTCCATCCCAGCACCACACCGCTGCAAGTGAACCATACCGGCGTGTTTCCCTCGGTGACGGTATCCTTCAACCTGGCGCCTGGTCTGTCTCTCAGTGACGCCACCCTGGCCATCAGCGAGTTGCAGACCAAACTCGGAATGCCCTCGACCATCACCGGATTCTTTGCCGGTACTCTGCAGGCTTATCAGCAGTCCCTGGCCACCGAGCCGATCCTGGTCACTACGGCTCTGCTGGCGGTGTACATCGTGCTGGGGATTTTGTATGAGAGCCTGGTGCACCCGCTGACCATCATCTCCACCTTGCCTCCGGCCAGCGTGGGAGCCATGCTGGCTTTGCTCGTGTTCCATAATGATCTCAACGTCATTTCCATCATCGGTATTGTGCTGCTCATCGGCCTGGTGAAGAAGAATGCCATTATGATGATCGACTTCGCGCTGGTCGCCGAGCGGGAACACGGCAAGAGCACGACCGACGCCATTTTTGAGGCCTGCATGCTGCGCTTCCGGCCCATCATGATGACCACCCTGGCTGCGCTCTTCGGCGCCATCCCGCTGGCCTTCGGCACCGGGACCGGTTCGGAGCTGCGGCAACCGCTGGGCATTACCATTGTGGGTGGGTTGATCGTGAGCCAGATGCTTACGCTCTACACCACGCCGGTTATCTATCTGTATATGGATCGCTTGCGGTTGCGAGCCCTGGGGAAACATCACGACACCTTCTCGGCCAACCCGGAAGGAGCGGTTTAGAAAGCTTCTATGAAGAAAACAAGACAGAGACAAATCGGTTGGCTCGCCGGCGTGCTGCTTAGCGCGGGCGTGACCGGCTGTCACGTGGGTCCGGCCTATCACCCGCCCGCGGTCCAGCCGCCTCCGGCCTTCAAAGAAGCACCCCCGGCTGCGCCCCCAGCGGCCACGACCCAATCGCAGAACAACCCGGAGAATGTCAATTGGACCGTGGCTCAACCCTCGGACGCGAAGATTCGCGGCGACTGGTGGGCTGTCTTCAACGATCCCGAGCTGAATGATCTGGAAAGCCAGCTCAATATCGACAACCAGAACATCAAGCAGTTTTTCGAGAACTTTATGGAATCGCGGGCGCTGGTGCGTGAGGCGCGGGCGCAGTATTTTCCCACGGTGTCGTTCGGCCCGTCTTACAACCGTCAACGTTCCTCCGCGAATCTGGGCCCTACCAGCACCACCGCCAACCCGGGAAAAACGTCTCAGATCTACGCTTTGCCTTTGGATGTGTCCTGGACGCCCGACCTGTTTGGCAGAATCCGCCAGCAAGTGCGCAATGCGCAGTACACGGCGCAGGTGAGCGCCGCGGATCTGGAGAATGAGCGTCTCACCGAGCAGGCGGATTTGGCCGAATTCTTCTTTGAAATTCGCGGCCAGGACGCCCTGATCCAGATTTTGACCGCAAACGGTGGCTGCCGACCAGAAGGCGTTGGATTACAACCAGGCGCAATACGACACTGGCGTCGGCGACCAGCTCTCATTGGTGGAAGCGCGGGCCACGCTGCAGGCAGCCCAGTCCTCATTGACTAACCTGGGTATTTTGCGGGCGCAGTATGAGCATGCGATTGCGGTGCTGATTGGCAAGCCGGCTTCCGGGTTCTCTTTGCCCACGCGTCCGATTTTGACCGCGCCTCCTCCGCTTCCTATCGGCATGCCCTCGTTGCTGCTGCAGCGCCGGCCCGATGTGGCCGCGGCGGAACGAACCATGGCTGCGGCGAACGCGGAATTGGGCGTTGCCTATACTGCGTTCTTCCCTACCCTGACGCTGTCTGCCAGTGGAGGGTTTGACAGCTATCTCTTCAAACATCTTGTGGATTGGCCCAGCCGCTTCTGGTCGGTTGGTCCATCCTTCTCCGAACCCATCTTCAATGCGGCGCTGAAGCCGGAACTCCATCAGTTCGTGGCCACTTACAACGCAGATGTTGCCAGTTACCGGCAGACGGTGCTCACTGCGTTCCAGCAGGTAGAGGACTCTCTGTCGCAGACCCGGATACTTTCGCAGCAGATCCAGCAGCAGCGGGGTGCGGTTGCGTCGTCGCAAACGGCTCTTGATTTGGAGATGGGCAGGTACCAGACCGGGATTGATCCTTATATCGATGTGGTGACGCTGCAGAATACGTTGTTGAGCAACCAGCAGCAGTTGGCCAGTCTGCAGATCGAGCAGATGACCGGCGCGGTACAGCTGGTGCAGGCGTTAGGCGGCGGTTGGGATGTTTCGCAACTACCCACGCCGAAGCAGGTGACTGCGGAACCGAGCAAGGCGGATACCAGGATTCAGCAGTAGAAAAGCTGAGTTCGTAAGTGAACGTCTTGCAACACCAGGTGGTCCGCCTTCTCCATAAGCTTCCCCAAACATTAGAGTCTGACCTTTGTGGTATCCCACATCTCGCGAAAAACGAGCGAGATGTGGGGCACCCGTCCTTTGTGGTCAGGATAGGACCCTAATCTTGCCGGGTTTCCTCACCACAAAGACAGAAACCCTGACAGACAGAGACATCCTTTGAAGTCTGCCCCAACCACAAAGGACGGGTGCCCCACATCTCGCTCGTTTTTCGCGAGATGTGGGATTCCACAGCACTCCACCGGAAGGCGTGTCACAGCCCAATCTTCACCCTCCCCTGCACTCCCGTCTGGTAGTAACGGTAGCTGGACCACGGCCAGTCCTCAGGGTTGACCACCAATCCGCGCTTGACTGGATTCGCATGCATGTAATGCAGCTTCTCAAGACGCTTGGCTGCGGTAAAAACGTTGAAGTCGTAGTAACGCGCCTGCCAGAAGGGGCGTTGTCCAGCTCGCTTGGCTACCGAAAGCTTCAATGCCTGCAATCCAACGGCAAGCAGACCTTTGCCCGGTTCAGTGACCAGCAGATGGACATGCTCCGGCATCACCACGTACCCAACCACTTCAAATTCATAGCAATAGGACATCCGCCCAAGCGCCTCCTCAAATAAATCCCGAGCCGCAGGACGTCTCCAGGTACCCAAGCCGGTGATAGCAACTGAACGTGACAAAATGCCCATCTCCTCCCAGCTGACGGCGCTCCAATCCCTCCACCATCCCGGCATCTTACAATTGACCGTGACAGGAGACCGCCATTCCCACCATTTCGCTTTCCTCGGTCCTCGAAACCAGCACCCTCAAGCTGGATGACGTAGCCACCCACGCGCCCGGTCCCCGCGGCCTGCTGCCCATCACCCCCGAGATGCTGCTCAATGCCCCCTCAGGCAATCTCTTCGGCCTGAGCCAAAACGCAGGCATGGGTTGGGAACCGCAAAAGTTGCTGGGCTCCGAAGTCCTTATCCTGAGCACCCACGGCGGCCTGCGCGCCCCCGATGGAACCCCCATCGCCCTCGGCTTTCATACCGGGCACTGGGAACTGGGCTCCCTGGTGGCCGAAGCAGCCATCACCTTGAAAGCCCTCGACGCCGTTCCCTTTGCCGGAGCCTGCACCGATCCCTGCGACGGACGTACCCAGGGCACCACGGGCATGCTCGACTCCCTCCCCTTTCGCAATGATGCGGCCATCGTGCTGCGCCGCCTGATGCGTTCCCTGCCCACCAGGATGGGCGTGATCGGCATCGCCACCTGCGACAAGGGACTGCCCGCCATGATGATGGCCCTGGCTTCCGCCGGCCCCCTGCCCACCATCCTCATCCCCGGCGGAGTCACGCTCCTACCCGAATCAGGCGAAGATGCAGGCAAGGTACAAACCATCGGCGCGCGCTACGCGCAAAACCAGATCACCCTCGAAACCGCAGCCGAGATGGGCTGCCGCGCCTGCGCCACACCCGGCGGCGGCTGCCAGTTTCTGGGCACAGCTGCGACCGCGCAGGTCATAGGGGAAGCCTTGGGGCTATCCCTGCCCCACACCGCGCTCGCCCCCTCAGGCGCGCCCATCTGGCTCGATGCCGCCCGCCGTTCCGCCAGCGCCATCCTGCGCCTGCATCAGTTACAAATAGGAACCCGCGACATCCTCACCCAGGCATCGATCGAAAATGCCATGGTGGCCCACGCCGCGTTCGGCGGATCCACCAACCTGCTCCTGCACCTGCCGGCCATCGCCTACTCCGCAGGACTCAAGCGCCCGGTCGCCGCCGACTGGGCCCACATCAACCGGGAAATCCCCCGCCTGGTCGACGCTTTGCCCAACGGCCCGCGCAACTTCGCAACGGTCCAAGTTTTTCTTGCCGGCGGATTACCCGAAGTGATGCTCCACCTGCGAAGAGCAGGCCTGCTCAACACCCAGGTGAAGACGGTCTCCGGAGAAACCCTCGATAGCTGTCTGGATTGGTGGGAGAACTCCCCCCGCCGCCACGAGCTGCGCAAGAATCTCCGCGCCCGCGACGGCATCGATCCCGACGACGTCATCATGGATCCCGATCGCGCCCGGTCCAGCGGGCTCACCCCCACCGTCTGCTTCCCCGTGGGCAACCTCGCCCCTGAGGGCTCGGTGGTCAAGAGCACCTCCATCGATCCTTCGCTCATCGATGCCGATGGAGTCTTTCGCCACCACGGTCCGGCCCGCGTCTTCGTCTCCGAAGAGGCGGCCATCCACGCCATCAAGAACGGCGAGATCGGGAAGCACGACGTCGTGGTGCTGGTATGCTGCGGCCCCGCGGGCGCGGGCATGGAGGAGATCTACCAGATCACCTCCGCCCTCAAGTGGCTGCCCACTGGCAAGCACGTGGCCCTGCTCACCGACGCCCGCTTCAGCGGCGTCTCCACCGGCGCCTGCATCGGGCATATCTCTCCCGAAGCGCTTGCCGGAGGCGCCATCGGCAAGCTCCTGGACGGCGATCAAATTGAAATTGTCATCGACCGGCAGAAGCTGACCGGCACCATCAACCTGGTGGGCGATGCACAAGAGATCTTCGGCGCGGAAGAAGGCTTACGCCGGCTGGCCGCGCGAGCTCCCCGCGCGGATCTCAGGCCGCATCCCGCGCTTCCCGACGACACCCGGCTGTGGGCCGCCCTGGTGCAGGCCAGCGGAGGGGTCTGGGGCGGGTGCGTCTACGACGTCGACGCCATCGTCTCCCGGCTGCAGCCGGCTCAAAATTAACCGGATCGGTAACAAAGGATGGGTGCCCCATCCTTTGTTACCGAGAGAGAGGACTGTCTCAAGTCAAGACAGCTGTCGCTGGAATTTATTCAATTTGCCGCTTGCGCCGATAGCTGTGTAGAGAGCAGCAACCGATGACCAGCCCCATGCCCCGCCCAAGCACCTCCACAGCCGTCAGGATCCCCGCCGGCGAATATACCGCGATCATCAAACCCAGAACGACGCGCACCAGTTCGCGGTCGCAGCCAGGAGTCGCCCTGGTGCTCAAGTCCACCTCGGCCGAAGAGGCAGATCGGATCTTTTCCTTTCCAACCTGGAAATTTCTTCGCGATCATCTGCGGCTGTTTGGATTTGCCACCGCCAAGGAACTGGACAACGCAGACGTTCGCCTCTCCACCGGCCGCCAGCCTTACATGTTTTCCAGCCGCCGATGGGAAGCCCCTTTGATCGAGGCCCTCGATCTGAATTGCCCCGAACCCTAGGATTACCAATTACCAGAAGATCGGCTGTGGATCTTTACCCGCCAGGTCGATGGCGACCGGCGCAGCGATGAGACGCAAGGTGTTGAAGTCAAAGTCGCGATAAAGATCGAGACACATCACCTCTTGCGCATCATGATAATCAAGCGGATGGGTAAACAAATCGCCCAGGCTTGCCATCGCGTGGCGCGCCTCAATGGAGGAGTACAGCTGAGGCACAATCGCCGCGGAGACGATCGCGACCGTCTCCCCGCGGGGTCCGTTGGTGATCACCCGCACCGGTGCGGGGTGGTTCGGGGGCGTGGTCCGGGCGCCCGGGGTTGCGCTGCCATCGATCGCGTCCTCCTGCAGCCAGCGGGCCACGGCCGCCACCTGCGCCGCGTCCACCCCCAGCGGCCGGGCTCCCACGGTGTTCACCATCTGCGATAAACCCGAAAGGTCATCGCCCGTGCCTGGGATGTTCTCGCCGAATAGCAACGGGTCCAACACCAGCACGCGCTGTCCACGGCCTACATCGTTCGCTGCCTCGACCAACATGGCGGCTCGCCCGGAGTCGGAGATCAGGAGCGTCGTGCCTCCGTTCTCCGGCCGCACCGTCGACTCGAGAAGCACCCCGGGCGCGGATAGGCCGTTGCTGAATTCAAACCGGTAACCACGGCTGTTCAGGCCTCGTTCGTGGGTCTCAGTCACCGGCCACGCATGGGTAACCGTGACTGGATCAAATCGCACCACCTCGCGCAGTTGCTGCCGCTGCTTCTCCACCCAGGCGGCATCCGCCTGCGCCGGAGCGTCGTGATGGATCCCCTGCGCTAGCTGACGCGCCAGGCCGACGAGCGTGAGGTTATTTGCCGGTATGCCGACCGTAAGATCCGCGACTGTCTGCACTTCGGTATCCGTATCCGCGTCCTCTTTATCGCTGGCCTGTAGCTGAAACGCGTGGTTAAAGAAGCGGTAGGACTGCTCCCGGCTGTCTATCTGATAATTGTGCGTGCCTGGATTCTCATTGGTGTACCACTGCAGATTTCCCGGGCTGCCCATCAGGGCAAAGAAGGGTTTTATGTCGGTGTAGACGCCCTGTTTGACCACACCAGCCCGAAAGCAGCAGTCATCCATCGCGTTGTAGATCAGCAGAGTGGGCCGTGGCGCGCGCAAGGCCATCAGGTGCGCGTAGTCAGCGACCGAACGCATGTCCGCGCCATTCTGCTCCGCATCGCCGGCATAGTCCGGATGTTCGATGGCCGTGGTCAGCGAACTAAAGCCCGCCACCGGTACGGAAGGACCGATCCGGGTATCCAGGGTGCTGAGCAACATCGTCTGCCATCCGCCGCCCGACAGGCCGGTCATGCCGATGCGCGTTCTGTCCACTTGCGGATCGTCATAGAGATAATCGAGGCCGCGGCGCATGGCCAGGTAAAACAAGCCGACTCCGTTGGCCCCGGCCAGGTCGAGCAGTCCGGCCTGGTTGTGCTCATTGTCTGGGCTGCTTAATTCGCCCATGCCGATCCACTCCAGGCTGAGCGCCAGGATGCCGCGGCGCGCCTGGTTGATGCATCGCTTCTGCTTGTGCTCCACGGCCTTTCCGCCGTCGCCATGGCCGTTGACATCCAGGATGGCCGGCATCTTCCCGGTCATGTGCTCGGGTTCATACAGCAGCGCCGTGGAGGTAAACCCGGGAACGATCTCATAACGAAGCTTGACGATGCGATAACCCGGCCGCGTGATCTCCGCCACCTTTTCGAACTTTGGTTTCGCTTCCACCCACTCCCGGGGCCAGCCATGATAGATCACTGATAACTCGTGCTCCCGCAGCCGCTCCGCCTCCTTCTGCCACTCGGCTGGGCTGCTTGTCGCCGGCAGCTCGGGCACGCGCTTCAGTAGAAATTGCCGCATCTCTTCCGCCACCAGTACCTGGTTCTGCAGTGGCTGCTTGAGCAGCGGATCGATGGCGCTCCGCGTCGCCTGCGCTGCGGCAGGCAACAGGCAAGAGGAGATAAGGGCGGCAAATATCGAAATTTTTCTCAAAAGCGATCACCCGCGCGCGGCAGTGGCCCGGATGCTGGTCTTCATGGTCTGCTGCTCCCCAGGGGCAAGGTCGACAGCGAAGGCGCGGATGTTACTGGCCTCAACGCAGGCCATCGCTCGCCACTCGTCATCTGCCATGTCCGGCAACGCATGCGCGCCCGCTACCCAGGGATTCCAAACCACGGTGGTGCGGGAGTTCTCCTTCTCCAGCCGGATGCGGCGGCGCAGGATGGGGTCCAGAATCTCCACTGCATGCGTGGTGTCGACGTAGGCGCGATCGGTGGGCCCGGTGTAAACGATGTCGCCCTCCTGCCGCTTCTCGCGGTTGCCATCGGTGTTGTCCAGGTAGGCCACCCCATCGAGACCCTGGATGCGCACGGATTCGGCCCCACCCACACGGTAGTAGGTGTGCAGAGCCTCTTCAAAGCGCAGGGGCGTGGCGCCGGTGTTGCTCACCGTCAACTCCTGAACCAGCTCCGCGCCGATGGTTACCCGGTGCGTGAGCAGAAAGTCGTGCGGCCACCAGGCTCGTGTCGCCTCATCGCTCGCGGTCGACAGGCTTATCGTTACCGTGTCGCCGTTGCGGGTAACGGAGTCGAGTTGCCAGGCCTTGGTGCGCACGAACCCGTGCGAGGGTGCTTTGGGGTCATCCGCCTTGTTGCGAAACCAGGGAAAGCAGACGGGGATACCTCCGCGGATCGCGCGCCCTGGCTCGAACTGGGATTGCCCGCTCAAGAAGATCACCTCTTCGCCGCCCGCCGGCCGCCAGGAGGTGAGCTGCGCACCGTGCAGGTAAATCTCCGCCGTGGCTGCGGGGGTATTCACGCTTACCCGCGGCAAGCCGCCGTTGCCGGCGGTGATGGTCGCTGCTCCGGCTATGGCGAAGCGTTGGTTCAGTTCCTCGATGCTGACTGCCATAAAGACCTCTGGCCTATGGTGCCATAAACAAGCAGAACGAGAGGGAGCAATCGAGATGGGGAAGCAGACAAGTGGTGCGTGGAATATTGGCGGGCATGGCCGGCGGAGCCACCACCGAGTTCGTGCGCCGCATACTACGAAGTCTGCTTTAAACTCTCATTCCCTAACCGAGGATGGGTGCCCCATATCTCGCTCGTTTTTCGCGAGATGTGGGATACCACCGAGGTCGACCGCTCAGTGCGTCGGTTGAACCGAGAGTCAGAGGGAAAGAGGAGCGGTATCCCACATCTCGCGAAAAACGAGCGAGATATGGGGCACGGTGGATTCAGGATACAAGTGCAACATTTCCACAGGAGGAGATAGTTGCATATGCCAAGAAGTTATCGTCATCTTGATCTGTCAGAGCGAGTGGTTATTGAGACGCAGTTGAGGCTGGGGAGGAGGCCGGCGGAGATTGCTGCCTGTCTGAAGCGAGCCCGATCGACGGTTAGCCGCGAGATGCGGCGCAACGGATGGAGAGCGCAGCTACGCAAGAGTGCCATTGCTGGTGGCTACCGCTGTCTCGTGGCCGATCGACGAGCGCGTGTGCTGGCTGGCAGAGCGCGCCGCCAGCGCAAGCTGGTAGCCGGCAACCAGCTCTGGATCACCATGTTGGAGCATCTTTACCGGGGCTTGAGTCCTGTGCAGATCGCGAGCACACTGGCTCGTATGAGAGATCCGGTCTGTCTTTCCCATGAGGCTATCTACACCGCACTGTATGCCATGCCGCGAGGGCAGCTCCGCGCCAGCCTGCTGGACCTGTTGCGCCGCAGACACAAGGCCCGCAGACCGGCCCGCGGTAAAAACAGCCGGAGTCGATCCATTCCTGACATGACCTTGATCGATCAAAGACCTGCCGAAGTGGCTGATCGACTGATTCCAGGCCACTGGGAAGGGGACCTCATCATTGGCAAGGGCAACCTGTCTCAGGTCGGTGTGCTGGTCGAGCGCGAAACTCTCTTCTGCGTCCTGGTGCGATTGAAGGATGGGAAGGCCCCCACGGTAGCCAGGGCCTTTGGCAGGATCCTCAAACGCTTTGAGAGACAGATGCGCCTCTCCATGACCTTTGACCAAGGCAGCGAGATCGACAGTACCTCCCGTCAGACCGATTCCACGTTCTCTCCGAGCTCGACGGTATCGAAGGGCAGGGAACTGCAATACGAGTTCATGCAGAAACGGAACACTGGACGCTCATTCGCTCAGGGCGCCTTCGACTTGTACTGGGAAATTGAAACGGCAAGACTCCCTGCGCTCTGCTCCAGTAGGGATTGACAAAGTGGAGAGTGGCTTCCCACTTTAGCGCTACGGGAGGTGTATGGACAGCGTCAACGACGAGTTTTGCTACACCTACCAACCGTCCTTGGTTAGGGAAGGAGAGTTTATGAGGCGTTCGTGGGTAATCCGTCTGCTAGACTTCTGTCACTTATGTGGCGAACACTTGCAGCTGCACTCTGTCTAGTGGTGAGTACTTCGATTGTATGCGCCCAACGCACCCTCGTCCGGGCAGGACACCTGCTGGACGTAAAAACCGGAAAGCTGCTCGACGCCCAGACCATCGTGGTCACCGGCGACACCATCTCGTCCATAGCAGCCACCTCCTCAGTTACACCCCAACCCGGAGATAAGGTGATTGACCTGGGCGACATGACAGCGATGCCCGGCCTGATCGACGTGCACACCCATATCACCGGAGTGCCCAACTTCGATCCCTACTTCGAGCTGACCCAGACGGATGCGAAAGAAGCCATCCAGGGCGTGGCCAATGCCCGCACCACCTTGCTCGCCGGCTTCACCACCATTCGCAATGTGGGCGCAGGCGGATATACCGATGTCGACCTCCGCGACGCCATCAATGAGGGTGAGGTTCCGGGACCGCACATGCAGGTAAGTGGACCGCCGCTTGGCATCACCGGCGGCCACTGCGATGAGAATCTCCTGCCCATCAAATATCACGTAACCGAGGAAGGCGTAGCCGACGGCATCGCCGCCGTGCAACAAAAGGTGCGCCAGAATATCAAGTACGGAGTCGACCTGATCAAGATCTGCGCCACCGGCGGTGTGCTCTCGAAGGGGGACGATACCCAGGCCTCGCAGTACACCATCGAAGAAATGCGCGCCATCGTCGCCGATGCCCACCGGCTGGGACGCAAGGTGGCTGCCCACGCCCACGGCGCCCAGGGCATTCTGTGGGCAACCCAGGCCGGCGTCGACTCAATCGAACATGGCAGCTACATCAACGATGAAGCCATCGCCGCGATGAAGAAAAACGGAACCTACCTGGTGCCCACCATCTACCTGGAAGACTGGCTGACCGAAAAAGGAAACCTGCCGCCCTTCTATAAACAAAAAATGGTAGATACGATTGTGGTCGCCAAAAAGAATTTGAAGCACGCCATCGACTCCGGGGTGAAGATAGCTTTGGGCACCGATGCCGCGGTGTATCCTCACGGGCTGAATGCCCATGAACTGGATGTATATGTCAACCAGATGGGCATGACGCCGCTCGCAGCCCTGCAATCCGCCACCATAAACGCCGCGGACCTGATGGGCTGGAGCGCCAAGACGGGCAGCATCGAGCCCGGCCATTGGGCCGACATCATCGCGGTGAAAGAAAACCCGCTCCAGGATGTGCGCGTGCTGCAGCAAGTGAACTTCGTGATGAAGAGCGGCGTCGTCTACAAGAATGAAAGCAAGAGGGAGCCGCATGCCAGTAGACGCAAGCAAAACCATCTCCGACCTGCAAGAGCTTCGCGCGCTCACTGCCGACGACCACGGAGCGCAACGCATTGCCTGGACCCCGACCTGGCTCAAGGCGCGCGACTGGTTTCAAGACAAGCTGGCCAAGCTGCCGGTGGAGCATCACCTGGACGCGGCCGGCAACTCCTGGACCACGCTACCCGGCGAGTCAGAGAAGACGCTTATCCTGGGAAGCCATCTTGACTCCGTGCCCAATGGCGGCTGGCTGGATGGCGCCCTCGGCGTCCTCGCTGCCTTCGAAGTCCTGCGCGCCCTAGCCGAGGACTTCCACGGCAAGCCACCCATCACCATCCGCCTGGTGGACTGGGCCGACGAGGAGGGCGCGCGCTTCGGCCGCAGCCTCTTCGGGTCCTCCGCATTTGCCGGCACGCACACCATCCAGGCCGATCGCGACCGTACGGATCGCGAGGGAATCCGCCTGGAAGATGCTCTGCAGCGGTGTCAGATCAATGTCGAACGCATTGGCGACGCAGCCGCCGAACGCGGGCAAGCCGGCGCCTATCTGGAACTGCATATCGAGCAGGGGCCGGTGCTCGAACGCATGAACCTGCCGCTGGGCGTGGTCCTGGGCACCAAAGGAGTGGAGCGCCATGCGATCACTTTTCACGGGCAGGAGGCGCATTCCGGGTCGACCCCCATGGCGGTGCGCCGGGATGCGCTCGCCGCCGCAGCCAAGCTGGCGCTGGAGATCCGGCCGATCGCCCGCAAGCATCCGGACGCAGTAGCTACCATGGGCAGCGTGAAGACCTTCCCCGGGATCGTAACCGCCGTGGTCGGGCGCTGCGAAACCACCCTCGATATGCGTGATCTCGACGCCGGCGTGCTGGCGTCGATGCTGGCCGAGGCCCGCGCTGCCAGCGAGCGCTTCGCCGCCGAAGAGGGCTGCACGGTGGAGTGGTCAAGGATCTGGAGCATCGAGCCCATCCCGTTCAATCCCCAATTGATCGAGCTGTGCGAGCAGTCCATTCAGGAGATCTCAGGCGGCTCCCACAAGCTGCCCTCGGGCCCGCTGCACGATGCCGCCGAAGTGGCGCGGGCGGGCATCCCGGTGGTGATGATGTTCACCCAATCGCTGGCCGGCCTAAGCCACAACCCAGCGGAAAACACCCGCATCGAGCATCTCGAGCTGGCCGTCCAAGCCTTCGATCGCCTGGCCCGCAAGACGATGCAGTGGCTGACAGCGAACTAAAACCGCACAGGAAGGGATCGCCCCTTGAACTTCCGCCATCTTCGAATCGGTTTCGCCGCAAGTTTGATCGCGATTTGCGTGAGTGTCCTGGCGCAACAGCCCCCGGCTGAAACCGGCGCCGGCATTCCGCCACAGGCCCTCCTGCAGCCGGCAGAACTGGCGCACATGCTGAACACCTCGGCCAAGCCATTGGTGCTGCAGACCGGCTCGCATGTGCTCTACGCGGAAGCGCATATAGCGGGAGCAGAGTACGCCGGGCCCGGAGGCACGGCTGCGGGAATCGAAGCCCTGCGCGCCCGCGTCGCCGGCCTCAATAAAGACACTCTTATCGTCATCTATTGTGGGTGCTGCCCCTGGAGCCGTTGCCCGAATATCAAACCCGCTTACCAACAGTTGCAAGCGCTCGGGTTTACAAACGTAAAAGCTCTTTACATCGCTGAGAACTTCGGGGCTGACTGGGTCGAGAAGGGTTACCCGGTTGCAAAAGGCCGGTAAAAAGCAAGCGATCGCTCGATCGGGATTTCTCCTGGTCTTGTCGCCTGTCCTGTTGTTCCTGGCATCGGCGGCGCAAACAACCACCCACGGCGCGGGTATCGGTCACGCAGCTCCGAATTTTTCGCGTCCCGACCTGAGCCATCGGAAAATTGTCCTCAGCTCATACCGGGGCAAAATAGTCCTCCTCAACTTCTGGGCCACGTGGTGCGAACCCTGCCTTTTGGAGATGCCCACGTTCGTGGAATGGCAGAAGCAGTACGGCTCTGGAAATTTTCAGGTGATCGGCATATCGATGGATGACGCGGCCCCCGAAGTGATCGCAACCGTATCCAAGCTGAAGCTCAACTATCCAGTGGTGATGGGAGACGAGTATCTGGGGGACGACTACGGCGGGGTCCTGGGGTTGCCGGTTACGTTCCTCATCGGCCGTGATGGGAAGATCCAAGCTCGATACCAGGGCGGCGATCCCTTAACACGTATCAACAGCGATATTCAACACCTTCTGCAATCACATTGAGAAGGCCCTCCCCTTCGACTGTCACCTTTGACAGTTGCGGCAGCAGAAAGACACTGCAAGCATTTGCTTGACGAATCCCACGGAATAGAATTGAGTGGTTCCCCTCGGAGCACACGATGAGCCGGGTCCTGGTTATTGGAAGTGCCGACCAAGTGAGCCGCGAGATCGGCGAGGCGCTCACCGCCGCCGATATTCCCATGGAGTATTCCGCTGGGAACGCCGACGCCTTGCAGCGCTTGCGCGCGCGATCGTTCGGGGTCGTCATTACCAAGCCCGACAGCGTGATTGACGAAGACCTGGCACTGCTGGAGGAGATGCGTGCCGTCAGGCCGGGAGTAAAGTGCATCGTCCTGGCTCATCAGAGCACTCCGGCGGAAGTGATCGCTGCCCTGCGTGCCCGCGTGTTCGCCTGCTTCACCCCTCCGTTCGACCCCGAAGAGATCGCGCATCTGGCCGGCCGCGCAGCCTCCGACAGTCAATGGCGAGATGACATCCAGGTGATATCGGCCAAGCCGGGCTGGGTATCGGTGCGGGTAAATTGCCGCCTCATCAATGCCGAGCGTCTATTGACCTTTGCCAAGGAGTTCAGCGCGCAACTGCCTGAAAACATGCGGCAGGAAACGATCCAGGGGCTGCGAGAAATATTGATGAACGCCATGGAGCACGGGGCGGCGTTTAATCCCGAGCAGGTGGTTGAGGTCACCGCCGTTCGCACGGCAAGAGCCCTGGTCTTCTACGTGCGTGACCCAGGGGCAGGCTTCCGGCGCGAATCGTTGAGCCACGCAGCGACGGCAAATCCCGCTCAGGATTCGGTGGCCCACCTGGTGCAGCGCGAGGCCGAAGGAATGCGCGCCGGCGGATTCGGTCTTCTTTTGGCAGGGGGCACGGTGGACGAGTTGATCTACAGCGAGATCGGTAACGAGGTGTTGCTCATTAAATATGTGGACACAGTGCCGGTTATCAATTCGGCGTAGCAATACCACGGTTGTGTTACTTGACCCTACGATTTCGCCCCGAACCGTATCGTTGTTCCTCAAATAGCAACCGAAAAAGCATCCTCTCCTGCGACATGAAAGGATCCCCAATATAGGATTCCATTAATGCAATTGCGACGATTGGCCTTCCTGATGGTCTTGCAGTCTGCGGGGTCCTGCTTAATGGCGCAGACCGTCGGGGCGCCGTTAACCCTTCAACAAGCCGTCGACCTGGCCCGCGCGAAGAATCCGACTCTCCTTTCCGGCCAACAGCACGTCACCGCCACCAGGGCCAGTGAGATCACGGCCGGCCTGCGCCAGAACCCAACCTTTACCTTCAGTGGCGAGGATGTGACCCTCGGAGCCAACAACCCTGCCAATCCCTACTATTATTCGGCCAACCTCTCGCGCCTCTTTGAACGAGGGCAAAAGCGGCGCTGGCGTCTCGATTCAGCCCGCGCCACGACCGATGTCACGCAAAGCCAATACAAGGATACAGAGCGGCAAACGATCCTGGCCGTGAAACAGGCTTTTACCCAGATGCTGGCCGCCAAGGCAGCACTGAAGGTCGCCGAAGACAATGTGCAGGGCTACCGGAAGACGGTAGAGTTGAGCAAAGTGCGCCTGGACGCGGGCGATGTAAGCCCCACCGACTTTGATCGCATTGACCTGCAACTGGCTGAGTTTGAGGCCGATTACGATGCCGCCAATTTGAACCTGGTGCAATCGGGGGATCAATTGAAAATGCTGCTTGGCATCGGCACGCCGGCGGCCCCTATTGACATCACGGGAACGCTCGATCCACCCCAGCTCACGCTTGACCCTGGCGGAGGTGGAACAACGAGCGCTGGCTGAACGCCCCGATTATCGCGCCGCGCAGCAGTCGCTTCGTCTGGCCGATGCCAACGTGAAGCTGGCGCAAGCCACCGGCACCACCGATCCCACGCTGGCTGGAGAGTATGAACGGTCGGGCACCTATAACTCGGCCGGCTTTGATATCAGCATCCCGCTCCGGATCTTCGATCGTAACCAGGGGGAAAAGGAACGGACCCGCTACGAGGCCCAGTCCACCCGCTTCGCGGAGATCGCCGCACGCAACCAGGTGATCAACGACGTGGACCAGGCATGGGCTGCCTATCAGACCGCGCTGGCGCAGGCGGGGCGTTACAACCGGCACTATCTCGGGGAAGCATCACGGGTCCGGGACAACCTTGAGTTCAGTTATCGCCATGGAGGCAGCACTCTGCTCGACTACCTCGATGCTCTTCGCGATTATCGTCAGACCAATCTGGATACGTTGAACGCTAACGCGCAAGTCTGGCTTGCTCTCCACCAACTCAGCTACGTCTCCGCATCGGAGATGCTGCCATGACCTCCGCAAAAAGAACCTCTGCAAAACTATCGACCGCTACTCTGCTCTTGCTAACCGTGCCTTGGCTGCCAGGAAAAGGCGCCCACGCACTCAAGCAGATACACCACAGAAAGCTCCCATCGAGGTCGCGACCGTCCACGCACAGGCAGTGACCGATCGCCTGGAGCTCGCCGCGCGGGTGGAACCCGATCCCACGCGCGTCGTCCATATCTACTCCCAGGTCACTGGGCGGCTGGTCGAGTTGTATGTGCGGCCAGGGATGGAGGTGAAAAAGGACCAGACCATCGGCCTCATCCAAAGCAACGAGATTACCGAAGCGCGCGCCGATTACGACAAGGCCAAGATTGAAGTAGCGCGGTCGGACCACCAACTCGATCGCGCCAAGATTCTGCTGCAGCACGAAGTGATGGCGCAACGCGACTACGACGATACGGAAGCCGCGAATCAGGCCGCGCACGCAGAGCTCACGCGCACCGTCCAGCGAATTCACATGCTGGGCTTTGCTCCCGAAGGGACATCGGACACCGTGGCCCTGCGCGCGCCTATCAGCGGCGCGGTGCTCGAAATTGGAACGGCCAGCGGTGAAATGCAGCGCTCGCTGGATAACGCGATTCCCATCGCCACCATCGCGAACCTCGATCCGGTCTGGATCGTGGGAGACGTTTTTGAGCGGGACCTGGGCACCATCCGCTCTGCACAGTCGGTCGATGTGACCCTCCCTGCCTATCCGGGCGAAACCCTGCACGGCAGGATCTCCAACATTTCCGATGCCGTGGATCCCTCCAGCCGAA
Source organism: uncultured Acidobacteriaceae bacterium (assembly GCA_963785315.1). Classification (GTDB taxonomy): domain Bacteria; phylum Acidobacteriota; class Terriglobia; order Terriglobales; family Acidobacteriaceae; genus PALSA-350. The sequence goes on from CAWAUX010000010.1 coordinate 908,637, forward strand.
CGCTCAAGGTGCGCGTGGTTGTGCCCAACCCCCAGCATCGCCTCAAACCCGAAATGTTTGCCACCTTATCGATCGCCCGCACCACGGCGCAGCAATTCATTGTGCCCACATCCGCAGTTGTCCACGAAGGTTCGTTGAGCTACGTTTTCATGCCGGCTGCTGCGGGAAAGTATGAGCAGCACCAGGTGACCACCGGAACCATCCACGACAAGACGGTGGTCGTAACCGCGGGACTTAAGGACGGTGATCAGATTGTCACCGCGGGAGCGGCGCTGTTGCGTCCGCCCTCCGGAGACTAAGCATGAAGTCATTGATCCGGACATTGCTGGAGTACCGCGCCATCGTGCTCATCGTATTCGTCGTCTCCCTTGAGGTCGGCGTCTACGCGTTTATGAAGCTCGACATCGAGGCGTATCCCGACCCTTCCCCTCCGCTGGTCGAGATCATCACCCAGAACCCGTCGTGGTCTGCCGAGGAGATGGAACAGCAGGTGACGGTCCCGGTGGAAGCGACGCTGAACGGGACTCCGCATCTGGACCAGGTGCGCTCCATCAGCATCTTCGGGCTCAGCGACGTGAAGCTGTATTTCAACTTCGACAGCGATTACTTTCGCGACAAGCAGGAAGTTCTGAACCGCCTGCAGACGCTCGCCTTACCCAATGGCTTGCAGCCCCAGCTCTCGCCCTGGTCGCCCATCGGGGAAATCTACCGCTACCAGCTCACCGGCCCGGACTATTCGCTCAATGAACTCAAAGCCACGCAGGACTTTCTCATCCGCCGCGAGTTGAAACAGGTTCCGGGGATCATCGATATCACGACCTTCGGGGGCACCACCCGTCAGTACCAGGTGGAAGCCGATCCCAACAAGCTGCTGGCAATGAATGTAACCCTACCCCAGGTACTGAACGCCATTCAGAACAGCAATGCCAATGCCGGCGGCAACTATCTCACGCTGGGCGATCAAAGCATCAACGTGCGCGCCCTGGGACTGCTGAGAAATCTCGATGACATCGGCTCGGTCGTGGTCGCCGAACGAAACGGCGCCCCGGTGCTGGTGCGCGATATAGGCGAGGTGAAGGAGGGTTTCCAGCCCCGCCTGGGGAAGGTTGGGCGCAACGGCCAGTCAGACGTTGTGCTGGGCATCGTCTTGCTGCAAAAGGAAGAAAAATCACTTCCCGCACTGGAGGGCCTGAAGAAGAAGATTCACGAATTGAACCAGGGCGGTCTGCTGCCTCCAGGCATGCACATCAGCACCGTCTATGACCGCACCAACCTCATCAATACCACGACTCGTACTGTTCGCCATGTTGTCTTCACCGGCCTGTTTCTGGTGACGTTGGTGTTGATCTCCATGCTGGGCGACCTGCGCATCAGCTTCATCGCCGCGGTGACCATCCCGTTTGCCGTGCTCTTCGCCTTTTCCATGATGGTGCTCACCGGGCAGTCGGCCAATCTCATCTCCATCGGCGCCATCGACTTCGGCATTCTTGTGGACGCGTCGATCGTGGTGCTGGAAAGTGTCTACCGCAAGCTTTCGCGGCGCGCACCGGACGAAAAGAATAGCGAGATGATCACGGAAGGCGCAAGCAATGCGGCTAAACCCGTGCTCTTTGCCACGCTCATCATCCTCGTGGCCTTCATTCCTCTCTTCACCATGCAGGGGGTTCCGGGCAAGATATTCGCACCCATGTCGGTTACCTATGGGTTTGCGCTGGTCGGCGCGCTCCTCTTCTCGCTCATCTTCGCCCCCGTGCTGGCTTACATGGTAGCTCCCGCTCAACCAAACCCGGAACATCACGAAACCCGCCTGGGGGGCTTCCTGCGCCGCCGCTATGACCGCGGCCTTCCCCGTGTCCTCGCGCATCCGAAACTCACGTGGATTGCCGCCCTGGGAGGTCTGGTGGCTGCCGGCGTCCTCTTCACCTTCGTGGGCGGCGAATTCATGCCGCCGCTGGAAGAGGGAAATCTATGGATCCGGGCAACGCTGCCGCAGGATATTTCTTTCCAGGAAGCGGCCAACGTCGCTGACGAATTGCGGAAGCAGCTCGCGAAGTCTCCCGAAGTCACCCAGACGGTCTCGCAAATGGGCCGCCCGGATGACGGTACCGATGTAGTGACATTCAACGACGTGGAGGTCTCGGTCGCGCTCAAGCCGCCCAGCGAGTGGCGCGCGGGCTTGACCAAGGACAAGTTGATCGACGAGATGAGCCATCGGCTCTCGCAAATTCCGGGCATGGACTTGAATTTTTCCCAGAACATTCAGGACAACGTGGAAGAGGCTATGTCCGGCGTCAAGGGAGAAAATTCACTCAAGTTGTTTGGTGACGATTTCGACACGCTCTCCCGTATCGCCAACCAGATCTCGCAGGTGATGGAATCGGTAAAAGGAGTTGCGGACGTGGGTGTATTTCGCATCGGTGGCCAACCCAGCCTGCTCATCCGTATCGACCGCGCCAAGGCTGCTCGATACGGTCTTGCGGCGGCGGACATCAACGCCACCATCCAGGCGGCGGTCGGCGGCGCAGCCCTCACCCAGGTGATTGAGGGCGATCGCAGGTTTGATCTGACCGTCCGTTTTCCGGAGCGCTTTCGCAATGGCCCTGAGGCAATTCGGGGCATCCTGCTGCCGGCTCCGGATGGTAGCAGGGTTCCCATTAGCCAGATTGCCGATGTGGAGACGCGCGATGGCGCGTTCATGATCTATCGCGAGAACGGCCGGCGCTACATACCCATCAAGTTCAGTGTGCGCGGCCGCGATCTTGCCACCACGATTCAGGATCTGCAACAGCAATTGATTGACAAGGTCAAGTTGCCGTCTGGATATAACTACACCTGGGCCGGTGAGTTCGATAGCTTACGCAAGGAGCAGCGCCGGCTGGCCTTCATCATCCCGGTGAGCCTGGTTGCCATTCTTGTTCTGCTCTACATCCAATTCCGAACCTGGAAGGATGCGTTGATTGTGTTGGGAACGCTGCCCTTCGGGGCCATTGGTGGTGTCCTGGCGTTGTTCTTCACACGCACGCCCTTCAGCATTTCCGCGGCGGTTGGATTCACTTCCCTTACCGGTGTGGCCACCCTGGGGGCGGTCGTCTTTCTGTCGGGCATCCGGCGCGCGCAATACACAGATGGCTTCGAGGAGGGGCTGAGAACAGGTTGCAGTGACGAAATGCGGCCGGTGGTAATGGCTTGCATGGCCGCGGGTCTCGGCCTGTGTCCTGCGGCCTTTGCCAACGGTATCGGCGCCCAGGCGCAACAGCCGTTAGCGCGGGTGGTGGTGGGTGGAATGTTCACCACGGTGCTGGCAATTCTGTTTGTGATGCCGCTGCTGATCCGCGCTCTGCACACCAAGGGAGATCCCGAAGCGGAGAGTGAAGCCACGCTGTAGCCTGCATAAGGGTTTTAGCCGTTTCTCTACCGGTAACAAATGACGGGTGGGCGGGTACAAACTCCAAGTGCAACAAAACTGGTTTGATGATTTATAGCACTCCCGTAGCGGGGGCTGTTGGAAAGTGGGAAGCGCGGTTTGCTTTCCACTTTTCAATGGCCCTTGGGTGCAATGGGAGTCTTGCCGACATTTTCCCAGTACTTGACGAAGTCGAAGGCGCCCTTTGGGAGGAACAGTTCTGCGGGAGCTTTCCAGTCGAGTGTTTTTCTGCATCTGGTATTGAGTTCCCAGCCGATACCGTCGAGCTGTTTCTGGGAGAACGTGGAGAGATCGGTCGACTTGGGGAGGTACTGTCGGATGAGGCCGTTGATGTTTTCGCAGATGCCTCTTTCCCAGGGAGCATGAGGATGGGCGAAATAGACAGTGACGCCAGTACTTTTGGTGAGTGTCTTATGTTTGCTCATCTCGCTGCCTTGGTCAAAGGTCATGGAGAGGCGCATCTGTCTCTCAAAGCGTTTGAGGATCCTGCCAAAGGCCCTGGCTACCGTGGGGGCCTTCCCATCCTTCAATCGCACCAGGACGCAGAAGAGAGTTTTGCGCTCGACCAGCACACCGACCTGAGACAGGTTGCCCTTGCCAATGATGAGGTCCCCTTCCCAGTGGCCTGGAATCAGTCGATCAGCCACTTCGGCAGGTCTTTGATCGATCAAGGTCATGTCAGGAATGGATCGACTCCGGCTGTTTTTACCGCGGGCCGGTCTGCGGGCCTTGTGTCTGCGGCGCAACAGGTCCAGCAGGCTGGCGCGGAGCTGCCCTCGCGGCATGGCATACAGTGCGGTGTAGATAGCCTCATGGGAAAGACAGACCGGATCTCTCATACGAGCCAGTGTGCTCGCGATCTGCACAGGACTCAAGCCCCGGTAAAGATGCTCCAACATGGTGATCCAGAGCTGGTTGCCGGCTACCAGCTTGCGCTGGCGGCGCGCTCTGCCAGCCAGCACACGCGCTCGTCGATCGGCCCATATCTCGCTCGTTTTTCGCGAGATGTGGGATTCCACGGACCTCGACCGCTGACTGTACAGGGTGTAGATGATCATGGACCTGGGGATCCGTTGCAGCAGAGAAAGCTGCCGGTCCAGCGCGGTGGAATCCCACATCTCGCGAAAAACGAGCGAGATATGGGGCACCCGTCATTTGTTACCGGTAGAGAGAAGCATTTGTTACCGGTAGAGAGAGGCGAAATTCACTCCGCTCGCAGAGCATCCACAGGATTCACCGCCGCCGCCCGCCGCGCCGGCAGATAACTGGCCAGCGCCGCGGACGCACCCAACACCATCAGTACCGAGACGTAAGTAACAGGGTCCATCGGGCTCACCCCAAACAACAGCGATTTCATGAGGCCCACCAACCCGGCTGCCGCAGCCAGACCAATGGCCAAACCACATCCCGTCAGCACCAATGCGGAGCGGACGAACATCCACCTGAGCCGGCCTCTCTGCTCCCCCAACGCCATCCGAATGCCGATTTCGCGCGTGCGTTGTGACACCGCATACGAAATCACTCCGTAAATGCCGATGATCCCCAGCACCAGCGCCATGGAGCCGGCAATGCCCAGCATGACCAGCGTGAACGATGTGCGTGCCAGCGATTGACTGTAAATCTCCTGCATCGTCCGCACCGATGCCAGCGGCAGGCTCGGATTCACCGACCAAACGGCTTGCTGAATCTCGCTGAGAAAAGCCTCCGTCCCGGCACGATCACTGCGCAGCGCGAAGGTCGCCGAGCGCGTGGCATCGAAGGTAAAGGGCCCCAACCGGCCCTCCACCATCGCAGGCCAGTACACGATCGGGGGCGCCTTCTCCTGGACGCCGTTCACATGGACGTCCTCGACGACACCCACCACTTCAAACCACGGTGTCTTCGGAAGCTCCTGCAATCGCTTGCCCACCGCAGCCGAGGCTGAGCCCCACGTTTCGCGGGCAAGATTCTCTGAGATGATCACCACCGGCCTTCGCCCGTAGATCTCTGTCCAGGTAAGATCGCGCCCGGCAACTATCTTTGTTCCAGAAGTATGGAAGAAACCGGGTGCGACATACTTGAACAGTCGCATGGGCGTGTCCTCGTTTAATTTTCTGCCCTCGATTTGAATCCCGTTCCAGTTGGATTGGATTCCGTCCATCGGCATTGCGTCTGCGAACCCCACCGAGGTGACGCCCGGAATCGCCGCCAACTTATCGACAATGTTGTTTTGCGTGCGGGTAACCAATTGCGGGTCCCCGACCAGGGAAGACGGGATAGAGATGCGCACGGTCTGCAGATGTTCCGCATCCGAGAACCCGGGCTCGACCGTTCGTAGCGCCTGGAAGGTGCGTATCATCAGCACGGCGCACACCAGCAAGACCATCGCCATCGCCACCTGGGCCACGACCAGCAGATCCCGGGAGCGTTGCCGTTCCCGGCTGACGCTCGCAGTTCTTCCCGCGCCGCGAAGAGCCGCGGGCGTGCGCGGCCCCGCATATCTCAGAACCGGAATCGATCCGAATACCAGGCCGGATAGGAGCGAAAGCCCCAGCGTGAACCACAACGATCGGCCATCCAGGGAGATTTCGCCCAGGCGAGGAAGATTCGCCGGGCCGATGGCCACCAGCAGCCGCAGCCCCTCATAGGCAATCGCGATTCCAAGCACGCCGCCAATGAGTCCGAGGGCCACACTTTCCAGCAGCAGCTCCCACGCGATTCGTCCGCGTCCGGCGCCGAGCGCAGTCCGGACAGCAAGCTCCTGCTGCCGGCCATCCGCTCTCACCAGCAACAGGTTCGCCACGTTGGTGCACGCAATCAGCATTACCAGGCCGATGGTGCCCATCACCACCCACAACACATTGCCGACACTGCCAATCACCGCCTGCTTGAGGGGACGAATCGCGGGCGTGACTTTCCAGATCTCCTCGTAAAAATGATTATTGAAACCAGCGATGCCCGACGGCCAGGAATCCTCCCAGATAGGCAGCATCCGCTTCACGTCCGCATTCGCTTGCGCAATGGGGATCCCCGGCTTGAGCCGGGCGATTCCCTGGAGACCGAAACCAGCGATTTGTTGCTTGTTGCGGTCAAAGGCAAACGGCGTAATCACGTCGAAATCGGCATTCACCAACGCGAAGCCCTTCGGCATAACGCCGACGATCTCCCGCGGCTGCGCATCGATCGCAATGCTGCGCCCGATCACGGATCGATCTCCGCCGAAGCGGCGTTGCCAATAGCCGTAGCCGAGCATGACAGCTTTCGTACCATGCGGATCCTGATCAGCCGGCAGGAGCCAGCGGCCGAGCAAAGGCGGCACACTGAGCGTTTGCAGCACGCCATCGCTGACGGAGACCGTGTGCACTTCATGCGGCTGGTCAACGCCGGTTACATTAGCCGTGCCCCTGTTCCACACACCGAATGATTGAAACGTCCGATTCTGCTCGGCGAAAGTGAAATACATGGAGGACGAGAGGGGGAGACCGCTGGAGAAGTCCGCCAGTCCCGCAGCCCCGGGAGCAATCATCCGGACCTCTACCAATCGCTCTGCATGCGGATAGGGCAGCGGCTTGAACAGTACGCTGTTGAGCACGCTGAAAACCGCCGCGTTGGCGCCGATTCCGATCGCCAGGGTGAGGATGACCGTGGCGGCAAAGCCGGGCGATTTTCCCAGCCGGCGGAATACCAGTTTCAAGTCCCTCCCCAGCGATTCCACCAGGGCCCACTGCCACACTTCCCGGCTGCGCTCTTCCAGCACCGTGGCATTTCCAAAAGCCCGGCGGGCAGCTTGTTCCGCCTCTCTCCGGCTCATGCCTTCGCTCATGAGCTGCTCCGTCCGCTCTTCCAGGTGCAGGCGCATTTCTTCGCCCAGATCGCCATAGAGTTTCTTGCGACGGAAGATACCAGGTAGCCAGTTCATGAGAAATAACCTCCTGACCAAAGTCACGTCATAGGCCTGTTCGCTACAGGCCTAGAGTAAACAAGTATAGGAACCTGGTCAAGAGAGGTCTATCTGGCCTGCTCATCTCACCAAAGGAAGGATCACAGCCGATGGGTGGCCGGCATCGTGAAGGATGGTATTCGTGGCCGTGGTCCACGCCTTCGCCTGGCCGCTTGGCTCGCCCAGATTGAGATTGCGGTCGAAGCGGGGGAAATTGCTGCTACTGACCTCCAGGCGCAGTTTATGGCCGGCCCGGAACACATTGCTGGTGGCCCACAGGTCGATAGTGAACTTATAGATGTGGCCCGGAATCAGCTTTGACGGCTTTAGCTGGGAATCACGATACCGGGCACGGACAATCCCTTCGGTGAGATTGAGCGCGATTCCTTTCTCATCCACATCCACCAGCTTGGCGGTAAAATCGGTGTCCACTGCGGAAGAGGTCGCGTACAGGTCTACACTCACCGGACCCGTGACTTCTGTATCGGAGGCAAACGGAGCAGTCGAATATACCAGCACATCCTTGCGGCGTTCCACCGCTTGCTGGTCGCGAGGTCCGGCCGGATGATGGGAATCGCAACAGAGCGGTCCGCCGTCTGTGGGAACCGGATTCTGCGGATCATAAATGTAGCGGTCGGAGGGCTCGGCTTGCGGGAGCTGGGTGGAAAGAGCCCCATCGCCGCCGGCGGAATTCGCTTTGCCGTCGGAGTGTAGATAGTAGGCCGTGGATTTCGCGCGGCTGAGAGGCCACTCCGGCTCCTCTCGCCATTCATTCTTGCCCATCACAAAAATCTTGACCGGCTGACCGGTTGCGAAGCGATTGTTTATCCCCTTGAAGAGATGGTCGTACCATTCCATCGTCACATCGCCTTCGTCGAAGGCATCTGCCGCGGGGCCGAAGTCGACCGTACCGATCTTCCGGCCCGTTCCCGCATGACCGCCAATGGTGATGAGCAATCGTTGATTGTTCCGCATCTTCACGCCGGAGTAATTGCGTAGCGAACCCCCGAGAAAGATGTCGTACCAGGCGGCCACCGTCAAACTAGGCACTCGTATATCAGCGTAGTGATCCTCGATCGACCATGGTTGCCAATAGGCGTCGAAGTCGGGGTGCGCAAGCCAGTCGAGGTAGTAGGGGGCAAACTTCGCCGTCAGATCATCCGGCTGCAATGCCTTCTCCAGGTTGAAGACCCGGTAGTTCGTCAAAGGAAGTACGCGCGCATCTTGCGACGCGCTGGTAATGCTTTTCAGATACTTTTCCGCTGTGTCCTGGGCCAGAATCGAGGTCCAGGTTTGATCGAACCATTGCTGAAAGGCGCCTCCCAGGTAGATCCACTCGTTGTGATAGTCGCTCGGAGTGAACATGGGACAGATGCCCGCCAGATGCGGAGGATGGGCAATCGCGGCCAGCATCTGGGTCGCGCCCACATAGGAAGAGCCGAACATCCCAACCTTACCGTTGGAGTACGGCAGGGCTGCAGCCCATTCGACTGTGTCGTAACCATCCTGCGATTCATGGCGGAAGGGGTACCATTCACCGCCGGAGGTATAGCGGCCGCGCACATCCTGAACGATGACGACGTAACCTTCCGCCGCCGCCCGAGTGCCGATATCGATCTCTTTATCTACCGCTTTGTCGTAGGGCGTTCGTTCCAGCAACACAGGAAATTTGCCCGGACCCGCTGGACGATAGACGTCCGCAAACAGGACGACGCCGTCCCTCATCTTGACCGGCACTCCGCGATCGACCACGACCTTGTCCGGCTGAACTTGCTCCGCCCGAACGACCCCGAATATTTCCCGACTAACCAGCCCGGCCAGCTCCCAGCTAACCAGGAAAGCCAGCAACAGTACCGCTTTAACAACCCTTGGCATTTTTGCTACTCACCGTTCTTATGCTTTGTATGAGGGTACGACTTGGTTGGGGTGTTTTTTCAAACTCCCACAAAATCGTCATCCTGAGCGGAGCGCCTCACTGATTGATCGGGCGACACAGCGGTGTGGCGCGGAGTCGAAGGACCCCGGCGGTGCTTATCTTGTCCATGCTGTTCGAAGCTTTCAACCACAGAGCCGGCGTGACCATCAAGCGCGTAACCGCGGCAGACCCGGTTGTCGGGCTTCGGGGGTTGAAAAGCTCAGAACAGCATGGGGTAGAACAAGCACCGTCGAGGTCCTTCGACTCCGCGCCACAAGCCCTGCGTCACGCGATCAATCTGCTCGGCGCTCCGCTCAGGATGACGATTCTGTGGGTGATTTGACGAAAACACCCTGGAACCCGGTGGTTAGCCCGCTAGAAGCGGATCTCCCCACCGAGCTGCACATTCCGGTTGCCCGGCGCCGGCACAATCGCGCCGTTCGCCGCAAAGGTCGCCGTCGAACCCGCACTGTAGTAGTGATTCATAAAACCGGATTGCGGCGACTTCAGCACGTCGTCCAACAAAGCATCCGGAGTGCCAAAGTAAGCGTGATTGAGCGCATTCCACGCAGTCATCTGCAGCTGCATGGTAACTCGCTCATTAATCCGGACATCCTTGTATACGCTGGCATCGAGCGAGCTCCAATCCTGCCCGCGCAAGGTATTGCGCCCCACTCCCGGATATTGGTTATTCAGCGCCGCAGCCTCGTACTGGTTGTCGTATATCCAATGCACGTCATTGCGCGAGATCACCTTTCCTGGAGTCGCATAATCCATGTATCCCTGGCCGGTGTTGATTCCAACCGAACCAATCGGAGCTTTGGGATTTGCCAACACCGGCCGGCACACATCAAAGCCGGAGTTGAAATACCCGTTGAACGCCGAATCGCAGTTACTAAGATAGGTCTTCGCATCATTCGGGTTGATATTCGGCGACTGCGAAAAGGCGCTTTGGTACGGAGTAAATGGCTGCCCGGTGTTAAACGTGTAGAAGGCATTGAGCCGGTAGCCGCCCAACAGTCTCCCCACCAGCCCCTTCTCCTCTTTGTAGAACGGAACGGTGTAGGTAAGCTTCGACCCAATCACATTGGTATAAGACTGGCCGTTGACGCCGCGCTCGCCCATCGAGAGATTCAAAGGGTTTTGCGCGTAAGCGATAGTTGTGCCGCCGCCGAAAGTGCTGTCAATCTCGCTGGCATTATCGATCGCGCGACTATAAGTGTAGGCAAGCGATCCGCTGAAGTTATGCAGCGACCGCGTGGTAAACGAGGTCTGCAATCCGTTGTATTGCGAAAAGCCTGTATTGGCAACCGTGCTGCGCAGATAGTTCGAGCAATCGGCGCGCTGATAACCCGCCTGCGTGGGATCGGTGCAAGGGGAGCTGCTGCCCAGAAAGGGATTGGAGTTGATGCGCTGGAATTCGTGCATGACATGGTTGCCCACATAACGAATTTCGAGCGCGCTCTCCCGGCCCACCTGGTGCTGAATGCCCAGGGTCCAGGTCTCCGCGTAGGCAGGCCGCAGGTTGGTGGGCACATTCTGCTCCGGGCTCAGGCGAGGATCCCCACCAGACGGGATCAGAGAATTGTTCAGGGCATGCACGTTGGAATAAGTGAATCCTCCACCGGGCAGGCACTGCACCGTTACCCCATCGCAACTAAAGGTTCCGGAGTTCACCACCGGACTACCCGAAGCAGCGGTCAGGAAAATTTCGTTGAACCACGGGTCGGCGTTGACCGAAAATCCGCCCCGCACCACCATGCCCCGGTCAAAGCTCGGATTGTAGGAGAACCCGAAACGAGGTTCCATCGTTCCCCAAAAATTCTGCACCTTGTTAAAAGTAGTTGCGGAGAGTGGCAGCGCCGTGCTCCAGAATGGATTCGGACCCGTCTGCTGGGCCAAGGTCTCCCGGTACAAAGCGTTGACCGCCTGTCCGAAATACTCGTAGCGCAGGCCCAGGTTCAGAGTGAAGTTGGGCATCAGCTTGAAGTCATCCTGGAAATACGCAAACACGTTGGGCGCGGTGAAGTGCGTGGTCGCATTCCCGGCTGTCAGCGCGGTCAGCGATACGCCTTCCAGCAATGCAGTGTAACCGTTGTAGGTGCTGGCCGTGCTCGAAGTGTTGCGCAGCGGGAAGCTGGAGCTGCCCGGCGTGAAATTGAACACGCCCGCTCCGTTAGGAAGGTTGATGTTGGGATTGTTCTGATAGTCAAACTCCCCGCCAAAGCTGATGTTATTGCGCCCCACCGAACCGGTCGCATTGTTCTGCACCTGCGTCACCTTGGCGATGCGGCCAGTAGGCTGGCCCACGGGATAACCTAACGAAAGGAACGAACTGCCAAAACTGGCACTCGACGGGCACGTACCAAGATTGTTGATGGTACAGGTCGGCACACCGCCGCCATCAAATGCCAGCCGCGCCTGCTGGAAGGAATAGCGCAGTTGATCCACCCATCTCGGCGAGAAGGTATGGGTCCAGTCCCCACCGATGGAATGCGTCGTGCTCTGCACGTTGACCGAATTGCCCGACACCAGGTTGCCGAAGTACGCGATCAACGGCGTGTCCTGATAGATATAGCGAAGGTAGAAATGGTCCTTCTCCGTGGGCTGATAGTCGAGCCTGCCCATCTGTTCCTGATCCAGGTCGATGTTGGCTACGTTGCGCGCAACCTGGGCGACTTCGATCGCCTGCGTGGTCTTACCGTCGGTCACGTTGATGAGAGAAGTCGGACCAAAGGAAGTAGGGTTTCCCGACTTATAAGCGAAGGGTCCCTGGTTGACTAACTCTTCGGTTCCAGGATTTCCGCCAAATGCGCTTTGTAACTGTGCCAGCCCCGCAGCATCCGGAAAGAGCGTTCCCGCGCTGGTGTAGCGGGTTGCGCCCTGGAAAGTTCTCACCCAGTACGTGCTGCCGAAAAAGAAAAGCTTGTTCTTGATAATGGGGCCGCCTAAGGTGCCGCCATAAGCATTCTCTGTAAAGGCCGGGACGTCGGGATGGGTGCAACCGCTGGCAGGGCTCTGCCCCGCGGTGCAGTAGCCAAACTGAGGTCCCTTCTGTCCCTGGGTAAGCGAAGACAGCCACGTCCCGGTGTAGAACTCAAAGCCCGATCCGTGAAACTCGTTCGAACCACTCCTGGTGATGTAGTTGACGATGCTTCCCGCGTTGCGCCCATATTGCGCGCTGAAGTTGTTGGAGATCACCTGGATCTCCTGCAACGCGTCCTGGTTGGAGAAGTAGATCTGCGGGCCGGTGATCAGAAGATCGTTGTTCGCCTGGCCGTCCAACTCGGAGTTATTGGAGCGAGAACGAAGTCCATTGGAGGAGTAGTCCGTACCATTAGACTGCGCGTCCCCATTGCTATGAGTGGCGACAATGCCCGGACTTAGCAGCGCGGTGGTATCGAAGCCGCCATACACAGGAAGTTCCTGCAGCTCCTTGGCTTCGATGGTGGCAGAGCCCTCAGAGGTAGTGGTGTCGAGCAGAGCGGCCGAGTTCGCAGCTACCTGCACCGTCTCCACCGATGAAGCCGGCGCCAGGCTCTGGTTCCCGAGCGAGGTGGCATTGCCCGCATGCACTTGAGCATTCTGGATCGTATCTTTGCTGAAGCCCTCACCACCGTTGATCGTCACCGTGTAAGTGCCTACGGGAAGATCCCTGATCACGAAAGTTCCATCGGCGCCTACAGTACTCTTGAACAAACCCTTCGTGCTGTTGTTCACAGCGGTAACGGATGCATTGGGAATCACGGCGCCCGAAGTATCGGTCACAAAGCCGGTAAGCGATCCTGTGATGATGCCCTGAGCGTTCGACGATGTGGGGTTTAAGAGAACCAGAAGCAAGCCAAGGCTAAGAAGCGAAGGCGCGAAGCACTTTATGACACGTCCAGACAACTGCTACCTCCAGAAATAAAGACACCACTGCGCGAGCGTCGGGTGCACGGTTCCTGTGTGGGAACCAGAGTGAGCGGCTTCAGCAGCCACTAACGGCTTAGATTTAAATGCGCTTGCAAGGGTTTGGCGTACTGAGAAGATTGATCAAAGCCTGCCTGAGGGCAACAACCTTGATTCGGGAGAGGAAGAACTGAACACAGCAAAACAGTCACTGTTCAGATGGACATCTACACTCCGGCTTCGAATAGCCCTGGGGGACGCGACAAGCTGGCATGCGCGTGAAAGGACTTAGTAACGTTCTTTATGAATGTCAGTTTGATGTAATGCGTTTGAAATGTCAAAGAAATTTCATCGTGCGCGGACAGTGAGCGTTACCTGGTGCTTGCACTCCATTCCTGCTCCCCGCGATGAAGCAGGACCGCACGATCTTCCGGCAAAATCCAGCGTTGCTGCACTAGGTCGTCCACTGCCCTTTTGTATTGCGTGAGATAGTCCTCACGGCTGGCGTAGCGTTCCGCGATCGACTTGCGCGGGTCGCCCGTCTTCTTCCGCTCCGCGGCCGTCCTGGGAAATGGGAGATAGGAAGCTTCGAAGCTGACCCGTTGATCGGGTGCGCCAATCGAAGGATCACGAAGATTCCAACCCGCGTAAGTGGCTAGCGGCACGGTGATCTCGGGCAGGCGCACTCCGTCGCGTTCGTTGCCGTCTTCATTGACCTGGGGCACAAGCACAGGGAACGCCGGACCAACCTTCGGCGGCTGGATACTCAAAATTCCCTGTTGCCAGTTGGGTCCAAAATCGAGACGGTAGGCCTGGCTCGCCTCGTGTGGCCGGTTGACTCCTGGGATTGCTGGCCATGCGTACTTCTCCAACGTCACGAGGTTTCCATCCGCGATCTTGGGGTAGTTGCTGGCCGGCGGAAGCGTGCCGCTGTGCACCCACGCGTCCATGTTGGCAATCATGGAGCGCCAGAAATATCGCATGGGCAGCGGCGACTGCGGCTGTTGTCCCAGCTCATCTCCTGTTCCCTTCTGCGGCGGGAAAGGAACGGAATAATGCTGCAGCCCGGTGAAGTGATAGATCCTCACCTGGTCTGAGATCGGCACATCCCGCTCTCCATCTGCGCTCATGTGAATCAGCGACGCGACTCGTCCCCAGTATTCATAGGAGGTGTTGGAGAAAAAGATTTTGGGCACGACCTTGCCGGCGACGGCCTGGTCAAGCAGCCCTGCTGTTATTCCTGTGACTGGATCTGTCTCCGGTTCATCGGTGAAGGGAAAGATGTCGGTAGGAAAGAAAATCGATGAGGTGGGGCGGGCATCGCGCGACGGCTGAGCGAAGCGGTAGTTGAAGCTGCCCCGGCCTGCTCCCGCGACGTGGGCCAGAACGCCGTCCAGCGCTATCTTCCCCTGTTCATCCGCGTTGAAGCCTTGATAAAGAAAGTCGCGCAGAAAGCGCCCATTCTGCGAGATGCCTTCGCCGTAGACCCGCTCCACTGGTGTGATGGCATCAGGATCGTGCTTGGCATAGGAAGCAAAGTCGCGAATGGCCGCGAAGCCTCCGCCGGCCACGACTGGATTGGCGGCCACATAAACGTATTCGTAAATCTTCCCCGGCTGGAAGCCGCCATTCAGGTGGATGTACCGGTCGGAGGGAACGAGCTTGCCCTCGACCGTATGCGCGAACTGCCAATCGGCGCGGGGAATGATGATGCGCTGCGCTGTGCGCGAGCTTCGCACGGTGAGCACATTGCGCGCATCATCGGGCGCAGCAACCGGGTATTCGCTTCCCCCGATGCCTCCGTCGGTGAAGTGTCCAAGCGGAATTTCCGTCATCGCCTTGGAGAGCATCAGATCGCCGCGCAGCAGGCCGGTGATGGTCTTTCCGTGGTCTTTGGCGATCGGGGCAAAGAATCGCAGGGCGTTTGCCCCGGCCGCATCCCATTGCCACCCCAGGCTCACCACGGTAAAGCCGTTGCGCAGTAACCATGCGTCTCCTGCATCGTGGGCCAGATCCTGGTCCCCGCCGTCGACCAGGGAAAGAATGCGCGCATTGCCCCGGTTAGGGACTTCCAAAAGCATGGAGCCATTGCCCTTGTGAGCATCCTTGGGGCGGACGGCCACGAAGTCCGCGGAGAACTCGACCTCGCCATTTTTCAGGTTCACAGCATTGCCCAGATCGACGATGCGCAGGTTGTGCGCATTGGCTACGGGAAGCGAAAAGTAGACGCGTCCGGTGATGCGCTCATAGGCTCCCGAGTCCCCGAATACCTTGCCGTCGAGGACGCTGGTGCGGGAAGCCACTTCCACCCGAACCACCCGCGCGTAAAGTGGGAGAACAGAAAGAAACACAGCCAGTAGAAGCAAGTTTGCAGGCGGCCGCAGACGCATGCGGGAAAGCATAGCATCCGAGTTCAAGTTCTCCCTGACCACCTGTTTCTCTTCCGGTGGGAGTGGATGGTCGGCCGGCGACCCTCTCGATCCGTCCAGGGGGCAGGGTTGTTTCTGCTGGGGCCCTCGGATAGTGCATAATGATGGTTTCCACGCCCGAACGAAGAGCAGCGACGCAGACAGAGGGAAACGCCCCAATGAGTGGCCAAACGTCCTTTTTGCAGCAGGCTCCCAACCATCCGGAGACCTCTGCGCGCTTCGGCGATCTGCATCCGCCGTTCGACCGCCAGGCAGCCATGCCCGAGGCAAATCGTTGTCTCTACTGCTTCGATGCCCCCTGCACCGGCGCCTGCCCCACCCACATCGACGTTCCGGGTTTCATCAAGAAAATCGCCAGCGGCAATCTTTCCGGCTCCGCGCGCACCATCCTCGACGCCAACATCCTGGGCGCCAGTTGTGCCCGTGCCTGTCCGGTGGATGTCTTGTGTGAAGGCGCCTGCGTGCTGCACCGCTTCAACAAGCAGCCCATCCAGATCGCGCGCCTGCAGCGCTTCGCCATGGACTCGCTCCACGCCAGCGGCGCTCCCCTGCCCTTTACCCCGGCGCCCGACACTGGCCTCTCCGTAGCCCTCATTGGCGCCGGGCCGGCCTCGCTCGCCTGCGCTGCAGAACTGCGCCGCCGCGGCATCCGCGCCAACCTCTACGACGCGCGCCCATTGCCCGGAGGCCTGAACACCTACGGTGTCGCCGAATACAAACTGCCCCTGATCGAAAGCCTGCGCGAGATCGAAATGCTCTCCCAGCTCGGCGTGGAATTCCAATTCGAGAACATGATTGACGCCCAGGTCCTGGCCGATCTCGAGCGCACCCACGATGCCATCTTCCTGGGCATCGGGCTGGGAGCAATCCACCAGCTTGGCGTACCCGGCGAACGACTGCCCGGCGTTACCAACGCCCTCGATCTTATTGCCGGCTACAAGTCCGGCAAGCTCACGCGAGTGCCGTCCCGCGTAGTGGTCGTAGGCGCGGGAAACACCGCCATCGATGCCGCCATCGCATCCGTCCGGCTGGGCGCCACCGATGTGCACATCGTCTATCGCCGGGGCGAAGAACTCATGTCCGCCTTTACCTTTGAGTACGAGCACGCCCGGCTCGAGGGAGTGAAGTTCCTGTGGCATGTGCAGCCCACGCGCATTCTCGGCCGCGAAGCCGTGGAACAGATAGAGCTGATCCAACTGGCAGCCACTGCCGATGGCTCGATCGTTCCCCAACCCGGCACTGAGTTTTCCCTGGCAGCAGACCTGGTCGTCCTGGCTATCGGGCAAGGCACGCAAGGCAACCTGCTCGAAGCGCTCGCCGGCGGATCACAAAAACTGCAACTGGAGCGTGGGCGGATCGTGATCGACCGCGCCACCGGCCAGACCTCGCACCCCAAGTTCTTCTCCGGCGGCGACTGCACCAACGGCGGCCGCGAAGTAGTGGACGCGGTAGCAGACGGAAAACGCGCGGGCATCGGCATTGCCGCGTGGCTGGAGGCCAAACTTGCCCGAGCTTAAGCCCACACTGGCAACCACCTTCTGCGGCATCCCGTGCCTCAATCCCTTCTGGCTGGCCTCTGCCCCGCCCACCAACTGCGGCGAGCAGATCATGCGCGCCTTCGACGCAGGCTGGGGCGGCGCTGTATGGAAGACCATCGGCGAGCCCATCACCAATGTCAGCTCCCGCTACTCTTCCATCGATTGGGAGGGCCGGCGCATGATGGGCTTCAACAACATCGAGCTCATCTCCGACCGCTCCATCGAGATCAATCTGCAGGAGATGGCCGAAGTCAAGCGACGCTACCCCAAGCACGTGGTCATCGCCTCGCTGATGGTCGAGAGCAAGCGCGAGGTCTGGCACGACATCGTGCAGCGCGCAGAAGACGCCGGAGCCGATGGTCTCGAACTTAACTTCGGCTGCCCCCACGGCATGAGCGAACGCGGAATGGGTTCGGCGGTGGGACAGGTGCCGGAGTACTGTCAACAGATCACCGGCTGGGTGAAGGAAAAGGCGCGCACCCCGGTGATCGTTAAGCTCACGCCCAACATCTCCGACATCCGCATGCCCGCGCGCGCGGCCAAGCGTGGCGGCGCCGATGCCCTCTCCGCCATCAACACCATCAATTCAATTACGGGGATCGACCTCGACACCTTCCAGCCCAACCCCAATGTGGACGGCAAGAGCTCCCACGGAGGCTACTGCGGCCCGGCCGTCAAACCCATCGCGCTCAACATGGTGCAGCAGGTGTTGTCTGACCCTGCGGGCGCGCTGCCTCTCTCCGGCATTGGCGGCGTGGGCAACTGGAAAGATGCGGCTGAATTTATCCTGCTGGGTTGCGGCACGGTGCAGGTGTGCACCGCGGCCATGCACTACGGTTACCGCATCGTCGAAGATATGCAGGATGGCCTGCTGGCCTGGATGGCGGAGAAAGGCTTCGCCACCATCGACGACTTCCGCGGCCGCTCTCTGCACACGGTGACCACCTGGAACCAGCTCAACCTGAATTACCAGATCGTGGCCCGCATCCACGAGGACCTATGCATCGGCTGCCAGCTTTGCTACACCGCCTGCTGGGATGGCGCCCACCAGTGCATTCACCTCGATCGCACGGCGCCCGCGCCCGATACCACCCGCACGCCGGCCATGGTCGCGGCTGAGGCCGCCCGCCGCATCTCCACCACGCCCATTCCCAAGCTGGATGCCGGCGGCCCGGGCCATACCAATGCAGTCACCCCGCTGGAGCGGATTCCCCGGGTGGACGAACATCACTGTGTCGGTTGCAATCTCTGCTCGCTGGTCTGCCCGGTTGATGGCTGCATCACCATGGAGCGCGTCGACAACGGGCTCCCCGCGCAGAGCTGGGCCGAACGCAGCGCTGAAGTTGTGCAAGCAAAAGCATAGAGAAAAATGGCCACCCTGATCCAGAATGGCACCGTCGTCAACGCCGACGGACAACACAAATCCGACGTCCTCTGTGCCGGAGAGACGATCTTGCAAGTCGCCCCCAACATTCCCGCGGCCGGTCACACCGTGGTGGATGCCACGGGTCTCCTCGTTATGCCCGGCGGGGTCGATGTGCACACCCATCTCGACATGCCCTTCGGCGGCACCGTATCCGCCGACGATTACCGCACCGGCACCATCGCTGCAGCCGTGGGTGGAACCACCACGGTCATCGACTTCGCCCTGCAGTCCCGCGGCCACACTATGGGTGAGGCTCTGGAAACCTGGCTGGCTAAGAGCGACGGCAAGGCGTGCATCGACTACGGACTGCACATGGCCGTGACTGACCTTGGACCAGGCGACGGCGCGCAAGGCCTGGCCGAGATGGAAACCATGGTGCAGAAAGGTATCTCGTCTTTCAAGCTCTTCATGGCCTATCCCAGCGTGCTCATGATCGACGACGGCCTGATGTACAAGGTCATGCACAAGGCAGGCTTGCTGAACGCCCTCTGCTGCATCCACGCTGAGAATGGCAGCGTAATCGACATCGTAGTTGCGCGTATGCTCGCGGAGGGCAAGACCGAGCC
Source organism: uncultured Acidobacteriaceae bacterium (assembly GCA_963785315.1). Lineage (GTDB taxonomy): Bacteria > Acidobacteriota > Terriglobia > Terriglobales > Acidobacteriaceae > PALSA-350. The sequence goes on from CAWAUX010000010.1 coordinate 927,745, forward strand.
GCACCATCACGCGCACAGCCGGTCGACCCATGCAGAAGCTGAGGCCACCCACCGCGCCATCGCCATCGCGCATATGGCCGGCGCCGCGGTGTACATCGTGCATCTCTCCAACGAGGACTCCCTGCGCGAGCTCAAGCACGCGCAGCAGCGCGGCCTGCATGCCCTGGCGGAGACCTGCCCGCAGTACCTGGTGCTCTCGCTCGAAGAGCAGATGCCCGGCAAAAGCTGGGAAGAGGCCAAGTACGTCTTTACCCCTCCCCTGCGCCAAAAACACCACCAGCCCGCGCTGTGGAAGGCGCTTAACGATGGCTCGCTGTCCGTGGTCTCCACCGACCACTGCCCCTTCCGCTTTGCCGACCAGAAGTCGCTGGGCAAAAACGACTTCACCAAGATTCCCAACGGAGGCCCGGGCATCGAGAACCGCCTGCAGATCCTGTGGCACTTCGGAGTGGTCCTGGGCGAGCTCTCTCCGCAGAAGTTTGTCGAGCTCTGTTGCACCGCGCCCGCCCGCATCTTCGGCATGCCGCAAAAGGGCGTCATCGCTCCCGGCAAGGACGCGGATATCCTGCTCTGGGACCCCAAGGCCGACTACACCATCTCCGCCTCCACCCAGTGCATGGCCACGGACTACTCCATGTTCGAAGGCTGGAAGGTGTCAGGCAACGCCCGGCATGTCTTCTCCCGCGGTGAGCTGGTAGTGAAAGACGGAAAGTGGATTGGCAAGACGGGGCGCGGGCGCTTCCTCAAGCGCGAAGCCAACGCCGGGGGCTTCGCCTGATGCTCACTCCCGGCGTGGCAGCCGCGGACCCAAGCCTTTCGAACGCCGACCTTGCGCCCACCACAGCCGCCAACCGCACCTGGGGCACATACAACTACATCGCTCTGTGGTTCTCCATGTCGATGGAGGTCACCACCTACATGCTGGCCTCTTCGCTGATAGCCGGCGGCATGGATTGGAAGCAGGCGCTCTTCACCATCCTTATGGGAAACCTGATCGTGCTCGTGCCCATGCTGCTGAACGCGCATGCCGGCGCCAAGTACGGCATTCCCTTCCCCGTCTTTGTGCGCGCCAGCTTCGGCGCCCTGGGAGCGAATATTCCTGCGATGCTCCGCGCCCTGGTGGCCTGCGGATGGTTTGGCATTCAGTCGTGGTTAGGTGGTCAGGCGATCGCAGCCATGATCCACATCGTGTGGCCGGCGACGGAACATATGCCCGTCGTCTTATGGTCGAGCTTTCTCGGCTTCTGGCTGCTCAATATGTTCGTCGTGTGGTGCGGGGTAGAGTCGATCCGCTTCCTGCAGAGCTTCTCCGCGCCCTTCATGCTGGTGATGTCGCTGCTGCTGCTCTTCTGGATGCTGCACCAGGCAGGCGGTTTTGGACCCATGCTTTCGGCGCCCAGCCGCTTCCACTCGACCGGTAGCTTTCTCCATTTCTTCTTTCCGTCGTTGACGGCGATGGTTGGCTATTGGGCAACGCTCTCGCTGAATATCCCCGACTTCACCCGCTATGCCAAGTCGCAGGACTCGCAGATAGTCGGCCAGGCCTTTGGGCTGCCGGTGGCGATGACTCTTTATTCATTCGTCGGCATCGCGTGCACCTCAGCCTCGGAGAAAATTTTTGGCGAGCCCATATGGTCCCCCATCACGCTGTTGGGACGCTTCCATCAGCCGGTGGCGGCGGTGCTGGCGTTGGTCGCCGTATTGGTGGCGACGCTGAATGTAAACATCGGCGCCAACGTGGTCTCGCCTTCCAATGATTTTTCTAATCTCGCGCCGCGTCTGATCAGCTTTCGCACCGGCGGTCTGATCACCGGCTTTCTCGGTCTGGCCATGATGCCCTGGAAACTGATGAGCACCTTTGGCACTTACATTTTCGGTTGGCTGGTCGGCTACTCTGGTCTGCTCGGACCAGTAGCCGGCATCATGGTTGCGGACTACTTCCTGATCCGCCACACCAAGCTGGACGTCGCCTCCCTTTATCATCGCGGAGGCCCCTACGAATACTCCCGCGGCTTCAATCCCCGCGCGGTCGCGGCACTGGTAGCGGGCGTCTTCCTGGCCCTCATCGGCCTGGCGGTGCCGTCTCTTCGTTTCCTCTATGACTACGCCTGGTTCGTCGGCTTCTTTGTATCGTCAGCCATCTACTATCTCCTTATGCTGCGCTACAAACCCGCCCTTCTGGCTCGTATCCCTCACCCATGACGGGTGCAGGGATACAAGATACTGCCTCACCAGATTGTGCAGCGCTTTACCGGAGCCATCGGCTGGCCCGTCTTACAAGCAAAAGCTTTCTGGAACTCAGGAAGATTCAACACCACTCCATTGGCACGGAACTTCGCCGGCGCGTGCGGATCGGTTTCTATTCCCAATCGCAGTTCCTCCGGGCGCACGTTTTCGCACCAGTGCTGTCCAAACGCGACAAAGAACTGCTGGTCGGGAGTTAATCCACCGTACTGTTGCAGATCCACGCCACCCTTCTGCGCGCGGTCGAGATATGCGAGAAATGCCAGCTTCAGCCCACCCAGATCGGCAAGGTTTTCGCCCAGCGTAAGCTTCCCGTTGACGTGCAGATCGTCCACCGCCACAAACCCGTTGAACTCATTCACCACGCAATCGGCGCGCTCGGTAAATTGCTTGCTGTCCGCCGGTGTCCACCAATCTTCAAAATTGCCCTTGCCATCAAACTGCCGCCCCTCATCGTCAAATCCGTGCGTCAACTCGTGGCCGATCACGCTACCCACGCTTCCGTAATTCACCGCGTCATCCTGGCTGCGATCAAAAAACGGAGGCTGCAAGATACCAGCAGGAAAGTTGATGTCGTTCATCTGCGGGGCATAATAAGCATTGACCGTGGGCGGGCTCATATCCCATTCGCCGCGGTCCACCGGCTTGCCGATCTTGGCGACGTCGCGTTTTTCTTCAAACGCAGCCGCACGCAACGCATTGCCCAACGCATCGCCGCGGGTAACCGTCAGGGTGGAGTAATCGCGCCACTTATCGGGATAGCCGATTTTATTAGCGACTGCATGCAGCTTCTCCTCCGCTCGGGCCTTGGTAGCCGCGCTCATCCAGTCCAGTTGCTCGATATCCCGGCCCATCGCCGCTTCTACATCCTGCGTCAGCTTGAGAGTGCGCTGTTTGTCCGCAGGACTAAACCGCTGCTCCACATACACCTGCCCTAATGCCTCTCCTAACGCATCGTCGGTCTCGGAAACACAGCGCTTCCACCTGGTCTTTTGCTCAGGTTGACCCTCCAGCACCTTGCCATAGAAGTTGAACGTCTCCTGGTCCAGTGCCTCCGGCAGAGCAGTGCTCGCCAAATGTTGAATCAGGGCCCAGCGCAGATAGGTCTTCCATTCATCCATGCTGGCGGTTGATAGCAACTGATTCAAACCGGTAAAGTAACCAGGCTCCGCCACATTCAGCGACTCCACCGGGGGGGCGTGGACGGCCGCCAGAAACTGAGCGAAGTGGAAGGCCGGTGTGCTGCTGTCGAACTTCACCAGGTTCATCTTGTGGTAAAGGCTCGCGGGATCGCGCCGCTCCACATTGCTGAGCGAATAGCCGGCCAGCGCCGTCTCCAGCTTCAACACGGTATCCGCATCCTTTGCAGCCTGCTGCTGTGTTTCGCCCAGCAATTCGAAAATCCGCGCAACGTGCGCCACATACTGCTTGCGGAGCGCAACGGATTTGTCATCCTTCCGCTCGTAGTACCCTTTTTCCGGCAGGCCTAACTCCGCCTGGTCCACCATCGCAATCTGTTGCGTCGCGTCTTTGTAATCCTGCTCGGAACCGAAGGAGAAGAGTGTATTGACGCCTATCCCATCCAGGTACGCAACCAATTCCGGCAACTGATCTTTCGAGGTGAGCGCGGCGATGCGATCCAGCAACGGTTGCAGTGGCTTGAGTCCCGCCTGGTTCACCGCGTCCACGTTCATGCAACTGGCATAAAAGTCGCCGATCTTCTGTTCATTGGGCGAGCGTCCCGAGCCACCCGCAGCGGCCTTCTCCAGGATCGCCTTGAGCACCAGCCGGTTTTCGTCCATCAGTTCGCTGAACCGCCCATAAGTGGACTCGTCCTGCGGGAATCGGGTTTTGCTTAACCCATCCGCCGCACGAGTACTGGTAGAAGTCCACGCATGGATCAGCAGTTGTATCCATAAGCTTGGGGTCGAGCGCATGCAGCGTCTTCGCTTGCTCCTGTGCAAAAGCAGGAATCGCCAAACAGACCGCTACAAACAAACCTGCGATGAAGCGCCTCATGATCCTCCCGGATGGTATTGCCGCTCCGTGTGCCCCTTCAATTGTTCCCGATAGAAATAGACTTCGCGCAAATTTCCCGTGCTGTAACGCTCCACCTGGTCCTTGAAGTGGGGCGACTGCGGATGTCCGCTTTCCCCGCCGGCCGTCACCGCCCGGGCCCGTACTTTATCCCCAAACTCCACCACCGCCACAAAGCTATTCCCGCCCGTTCCGTACCACTTCTTCGTTCCCGTAGCCCTGCCTGTTTCCGCCGCGGTATAGGGTCTGGCCCCGAACGAAGCCAGCGAGCCCCAGGTGGAAGACGTGAACCCCACCGGCGTACTCGGCTGGGCATCGTCGAAGCGCTGCACGATGTCCCCGTTCAGGCGCTGAAAGCGATTGATCTCGCCCCACGGGGTCTGCCAACTCCCAAAATCCGCAGTCAACTTATCGGAGGCCGTAGCCAGCGCCTTCAGAGCCACATCCGCCGGCACCGAGGGCGCAACGAATTCATCTTCATTGGACGCGGTATGAGGCCAACTGGACCCTCGCGGCCTTGGCAATCTCCTGGCCCCAGAAGATCGCCAGCGAAGTCGCGACCGAATCCACTCCCCAGCGCAGATCCCATCCCCGCAGCACCGCAATCTGTTGCGCCAACGACCTCCTGGTTGCCGAATTCGCCGGCAGATTCGCCCACGCCCGCGTGAGCGCGGAGACCGGTTTGATAAACCATGGCAGATAACTGTCGTAGGCCGCCGCCATCAGGGAATCCAGGGTAAAGTCTTTCTTGCCCTGCAGCAGACGGATCGCGTGCAGTCCCCGCGCCGATTCCCTGCCCGTTTCCACATAAGCCGGGTAATCCTGCTTGCGCAGGCTGCTCTCGCCCGCGCCGGTCCAGGGAGAATCGTTCACATTGAACACATAGCCGCTGGCCGGATCCAGCAGATGCGGCGACTCCTCGACCGTCAATAAGCCTTGCCACTCCGTCGCCGGGTCGCTCCCATCCACCGGCTTGGTGAAGTCGAACTTCGTGTCTCTGCGGGGAATGAAGTTGCCGTGAAAGTAGGCGATGTGCCCATCCGCATCGGCATAGATGGTGTTGTTGGAGGAGTTCGCCTGCAGCTGCATCGTCTGCAGATAGTCCTTGTAAGTTCTGGCCTTGGTCCGCAAGTAGGACTGCGTCAGCGCCTTCACCGGCTCCTGCATCAGCCGGATGGTGACCCACTTGCCATCCTGATCCCGAATCACCGGGCCGTGGTGCGTGTAGTACGCGGTGAACTTCTTCTCCGCCATGCCGTGCCCGGTGCGGTAGGGCACGGTGATCTGTTTCTCGATCACCGGCCGCTCCTCGTCCCCGTACTTGTAAAGGTAATGTCCGTCTTTGCTGCGTACCGTTTCCAGATACTCGTCCACGGCGTCCACGCCGCTCGAGGTATGCATCCAGCCCACCCGATCGTTGAAGCCCTGATAGATAAAGAACTGGCCCCAGGTCACCGCCCCATAAGCATCGAGCCCTTCTTCGCTGACCATCTGCAACTCTGACCGAAAGAAAAACGAAGTATGCGGATTGATCAGCAGCAGCGCGTGATGCTGCACCGTGTTCGACGGAGCAATGGCAATCCCATTCGACCCACTTGGCTCGGCTCGGGCTCTTCCGGCAGACGCCGCAACGTTCTTGCGGCCTCCGTAAAATGCTTCCAGTTTCTTCAGGTCCACTTTCTCGATATCGCCCCCGATGCTGCCCTCGGTAAACGAAAGAGCCATCCAGGGCTCGAAGTGCTGAATCACTCGCGGCTTCACCTGGGGATGCCTGGCAAGATAGAAGTTGGCCCCATCGGCGAACGCATCCATCAGCTTCCTCAGCCACTCCGGGCTCGCCGCGTAGTCTTTCTTCAAGACCTCGGGATCGATGAACATCTTCATGCGCAGATCCTGATAGACCTTGCCTTCCCCCTCTGTCTCGGCCAGCCGCCCCATGGCATTCAGGTAGTTGGTTTCGACCCGGTTGAAGTCGTCTTCGCACTGCGCATAGATCATGCCAAAGACAGTATCCGCATCGGTCTTGCCATAAACATGCGCCACTCCCCAATCGTCGCGGACAATCGTGACCTCCTTGGCCTGCGCGGGAGTGCTCTGCGCGCGGCAAAGCGCGCTCAACATCACCATTGCGATCAACATCACGCTCTTCATTGGCTCACTGCCCTTGATTGAAATCGCATCATGAAAATGGTAGTTGCTGCAACCAGGCTGGGAATGACCAGCATGAGCAGTCCGGGCTGGTAGGCTCCGGTAGAGTCTTTGGCCAGCCCCATTCCGAAGGGACCAATGAAGCCACCGAGAATTCCAATGGTATTCATGGCCGCAATCCCAGCGGCGGCCGATCGGCCATGCAGGAAGCTGGTAGCCAGAGCCAGGAGCGGTCCTTGCACAGCGTAGTAACTGATAGACGCAATCGCCAGCGCAGGAACAGCCAGGAATGGCGCCGTCGACAATCCGCCAATCCCATAGCATCCGCACATGAGCAGAAATGGAATGACCACGTGGAAGTAGCGCTCCTTGGTGCGGTCAGAATGCATGGCGTTGAGAATCATGCTGGGGGCTCCCAACAGATTCATCGAGGCCACCAGGAAACCGACATCGCGATTATTGAACCCCGTGATGGTCTTGAGGATCGCTGGAGCAGAAAAAGTGTAGGCATAGCTGCAGGTAAGCTGGCACAGGAAGACCAGGCTTATCTGCCACACGCGATGATCGAGCAGCGCGCGCCCGAGATGTACGCCGTGCTCATCGCCCGTGGCGTTCTTGCTCACGTGATGGATAATCCACGCCCGCTCGTCCTCCGTGAGCCACCTGGCCTGGGCGGGACCGGCGGGCAGGAAGAACAGGAAGACGATGCCCAGCGCCACGGCAGGCAGACCTTCGACCAGGAACAGCCACTGCCAGCCGGCCAATCCGGCCTTGCCCTGAAGGTCAAGAAGGGGTCCGGCGATGGCTCCGGTGAGCACTGAGGCCAGCGGAAGCGAGACGTAAAAGCGGCTGATAGCGCGCGCCCGCATGTGTACAGGGAACCATTGCGAGAGATAGAAGATCACGCCCGGGAAGAAGCCGGCCTCGGCCATACCCAGCAGGAAGCGCATGGCATAGAACTCCAGCGGCGTCTTTACCAGCATCATGCCCATCGCCAGCAGTCCCCAGGTGAGCATGATGCGGGCAAACCACCGTCGCGCGCCCACGCGATAGAGCAGCAGGTTGGATGGAACCTCGCATGCGGCATAGCTCACGAAAAACAAGCCGGCGCCGAAGCCATAGACTGATGCGCTGAAGTGCAGATCGCGGTTCATCTGCAGCGCCGCAAAGCTTATGTTCACGCGGTCCATGTACGCGACACCGTAGCCCAGTGCGAGCAATGGAATCAGCCGCCAGCCGGCCTTGCGCAGCGCCACGCGGCCTACCGCATCGTCCATGAGCAGGGACGGACGGGCGGGCGGCAGCGGCTCGGTGGCAGACATGGAGCACCTATGCGACGAGTGAGGAGAGGATACCATCCGCCAGGCTGTGCCCTGGCAGAACCCCACAGGCTGTGGAAGTTCATTCCCTAACCAAGGACGGGTGGGATACCACCGAGGTTGACCGCTAAGCGCATCGGATGAGTCGAAAGTCAGAGGGAAAGAGCTGTGGTATCCCACATCTCGCGAAAAACGAGCGAGATGTGGGGCACCCGTCCTTGGTTAGGGAGTGAGCGCCCGTCGAGTTCTACATCGTAGAATGAACCCCGGAGGAACCGCCTGATGGCAACTGCCACGGAGGCTAATTTGCCCTGGTTCACCGCCGGAGACGTGGACGGCTTCTTCGGCCTCTTCTTCAGCGGCTTTCCTGATCTTCTATTGATCGTCGGCCTGGCCCCCATCTGCGGCTTTCCCCTGAGCTTCGTCGCCGGCCGCATCCTGCCCGGTGCGGCAATCTCCATCCTGGCGGGAAACCTCTTCTACGCCTGGCAGGCGCGCCGCCTGGCCCACCGCGAGGGCCGCAGCGATGTCACCGCCATCCCCTTCGGCATCAATACGCCCACCATCTTCGCCTACGTGTTCCTCATCATGGGCCCCATCTATACCCGGACCCACGATGCAAACCTGGCCTGGCACGCCGGCATCTTCGCCAGCATGGTGAGCGGCATCGTGCAGACCGTGGGAGCCACATGCACCGATTGGCTGCGCCGCAGCACGCCCCGCGCCGCGCTCCTCTCCCCGCTGGCCGGCCTCGCGCTTGCTTATCTTTGCCTGGGCTTCGTCTTCGGCGTCTTCCAGCAGGCGGCCATCGCTTTGCTCCCCATGCTGGTCCTCTTCACCCTCTACGGCTCCCGGCTCAGACTCCCCTATCATGTGCCGCCGGCTTTGTTTGCTATCGCTCTCGGCGCGCTGTTGGTTGCGGTGCTGCGTGGCCTGCACATCTATAACCTTCCGATACCCGCGCTGCCGGCGGTGAAACTCTATCTGCCCCACCCGGTGAATATATTTTCCCTCTTCCACCAGCGCGCCTATTTGCCCTATCTCGCCATCATTGTTCCTCTGGCCGCACTGGATACCCTGGGATCGCTGATGATTCTGGAAAGCGTCAAAGTTGCCGGCGACGACTACGCCACCAAACCATCTCTCCTGATGAACGGACTGGGCACGATCACCGCCGCTTGCCTGGGTAGCCCCTTCCCCACCACCCTCTACCTCGGCCACGCCGCGCACAAGGCCAATGGCGCCCGCTCCGGCTACTCCGTGCTCAATGGCCTGGTCACGCTGCTGCTTTGCACCACCGGCATCCTGCCCGTGGTGCTCCGCTTTGTGCCTTTGGAGGTGGCGGCGCCGGTCATCATCTGGTTTGGCCTGATCACCGTCGCGCAGGGCGTGGTCGAGGTGCCTGCCAATCAGGCCATCGCCGTCATCATCGGACTCATTCCCGCCCTCTCCCAGTGGGCCACGGGCATAGCCGATACCGTCGCGCGCAAAGCCGGCAGCAGCCTGATGGAAGTTGCGCCCCGCATGGGCGGCGATTTAGCCATGGGAGGATTGATCGCGCTGGGGCAGGGATCGCTACTCACCTCGATGCTCTGGTCCGCATCGCTGGCCTTCGTCATTCAGCGCCGCTTTGTATCCGCGGCCGCCTGGTTGGCGGCGGCCGCGGCTCTTTCCGCAATCGGCATCATCCATGCCTATACGCTGTCGTCCAATGGCGTGGAAAGTCGAATCGGATGGTGGGTCGCGCCCGAGTTCACTCTTGCCTACGCGGCCGGCGCAGCGTTCTTACTGGCGTGCGCCTGGTATACCCATGCACGACGAGCAGAATATCTCGATCCGGAAACGTTCGTGGTAACGGAGTAAGTTTTATCGAAGGAACGGATGGAATGGTTGCCCGGGAGATCTCTTTTAGCACTATTTGGAGGAGCTAAGCGGGACTTAGAGGTACCTAGGTAATAACAGTAACATCGATTTCCGGGCAAACATTGAAAAACACGCACGCGCTGCCTTGGTTGGCATCTTACTTTGCATGAAGAAGCTACTGCTATGCACTTTCATCGCCCTCTTTACGGCCTCTGCATATGCACAGCCGTACTACCACCACCATCGCCGTTGGCATCACCACCACCACTATCACCATCACCATGCTGTGATTGTTGTGCGCTAACTGGTTGGCGATCCATATAGTATCGGGGAAGAAAAAAGGGCTGCCTCATGGAGAGGCAGCCCCGTTCATTGCCAGTACCGGCTACTGAATAGTTAAGGTAAAGGTAGTAGAGCCGGTGATGTTGGCATTGCTGCTGTCTGTCGCAGTGACAGTAACAGTGTAAGTGCCGGCCGGGGTACCCCCTCCGGTGCCGCCGCCACAACCCAGCCCTGCGCCCACGCTCAGAAACACCAGCATCACCAGCGCCGCCGGCCATCTCTTTCTCCGGATACCCGGTATCAGCAGCAACAGGAGGCAGCCTGCCACAGTGCCGCCTGCGATCGCGATCTGGGCAGTGGACGTCTTGTGGACGTTGCCCCCCACACCCTTGCGGAAATTTCCGTTGGCAGCGATCGTGGTAATCGTCAGCGTGGTGGTTGCGCTTGCCCCCGCCGCTAGCGGAATACGTCGAAGTGGCGAACGAACCGTCCACATTCAGCGTGCTCGGCCCGGACGCGCTCAAGTTAACCGTTCCCGCATACCCGCCGGTAGATGTGATGGTGATCGTCGAGGTGCCGGTATTTCCCGGGTTCGGCGACGAAATGGTCATGGCCGTAGCCGTGACCGTGATGCTGGGGTTAGTGACGGTCACGGTCGTCGTGCCCGACGAGGTCGCATTGAAAGTATCTCCCCCATAGATAGCCGTGATGGTATCCGTACCCGGTGCGAAGCCCAGCGATGCCGTCGCGGCGGAAACATTCAAGGTCGCCGTCGCAGTATTACCCGACCCCAGCGTCACCTGATTGACCTTGCCGATCGTCACTCCTCCCGTCGTGAACGTAACCGGACCGGTGAGCGTGCCCGCGGTGGTTCCCGAGATCGTCGCCGTCAGCGTCACGGCGGATCCCAACGGCAATGTTGTCGGGTTGGCAGTGACTGCAGTGGTGGTCGCCGCTGTTCCGGACGCCACCACCGTAATCACAGTCGCGGAGCTGCTCGACCCCGTGTAGGTGCTATCTCCCGAGGCGTAGGTAGCCGAAACAGTGTGCGTACCGGCAGTGGGAAAATCGGTCTTGAATGTGGCCGTGTACGGAGCCGCGGTGGAGAGGGTCGGCGGGACGCTTGAGCCACCCCATCGACAGAAAAGGTGACCGTGCCCGTGGGCGCTGTCGACAAGGTATTCGGAGCTACCGTCGCAGTGAAAGTGACCGCCTCATTGATCACCACAGAGGTCCCAGGGGCGACGGTCAGGGTCGTCTTGGTGCCGGTCGCCTTTACCAGGGCGGCAAACGCCGTCGCCAGGTTATTGGCATCCACCGATCCGAGTCCCGTCGCCTGGTCATAACCAGTGCCCGCCGCGTAACCAATCACCGGGTTGGAACCCGTCGGGCAATTAGGCGAACCAGCAGTGCAGGGCACCTGGTTGTTCCCGGTCGTGATGTCGTGAAACGCCGATGCATAGGTGGTCGCGTTCGCGGCCAATGTATAGAGGCTTGGATTTACGTTTCCCAAACCGCCGCTGACGCCGAGTTTCTGTTCAATGATCGCCAGCAGACCCGCGAAATCCGGGGCAGCAAAGGAAGTTCCACCAGCAACCGCCACGAAGGTGTTGTTGTCCGTCTGGCCCGGATCCGATAAGCGAAAACTTGTCGCCTGGCAACTGGAGACGAAGGTGCTCGGGCTTCCGTCCGTGGTGACCTGTGTGCAGTACAGATACGGGTCGTGCGCGTTGGATGCAGTCAATGAGATGTCCGGCACATCCCGTTTGCCGTCGGCGGGAATACCGGCCACCCCGGTCTGCCAACTCGGCTTGTTGAACAGCGTGCTCACCCCTCCGCCGCCTGCATCAAGCCCCCCGCCCTGCTGGATGGAGAAGGTGGTATCGTTCCACACCATTTCGGGAATATAAGACTTTGCCGAAGTGACCAGGTCGTCCGACACACCTCCCGTGCCGCTGGAATTCCAATAGGTCCCAGCACCCGTTTGCGGTGCGGCGGCTGTACCGTCACCCATGAATTCGCTGCCGCCCGCATCCGTCACATAAGCGCTGCTTCCCGGATAATCCACCGCCAACCCATTGACCGCCGACGTTACTGTGGTGGTTGCAGTACTCTCATCGCAGTCCGCCGCCCCATTGTCACCGGCGGCGAGTATAACCGTCTGTCCCTGAGCATTTGCCTGTGCCAGAACCGCTTCGTCCGCGCTGCCAGCTCTGAGGTAGAGTAAGCTGCCTCACAAGCTCCGTAGCTTTCGCTGATGATGGGAACGGTGATTCCATTGATCGCGTTCTGGATTGCATAGGGAAGCGCCGTCCTGACGTCATCCGAATTCACCAACACAATCGAAGCCCCGGTAGCCACGCCCCCGGAGTACTCCAGATCCAGATCGGTCTCCGCCAGATCGCCCGTCGCTGCCCCAGCTTGCGCTGATGGTGGCGTGGTGCCCGGAACCGTGACCACAGTGGGAGGATTCGCCGGAAGGTTCGCCGCCGCGCGGAAATCGGTGATGTCGGACGGAACGATCGATGTCTGACCGATGATCGCAATGGTCACACCTTTCCCAGTGTCGCCCGCGCTGTACAGAGGGTTTATGTCATAGATGACCGCGAGATCCCCCGGCGCCAGGAGATGAACTCCTGTCACTCCGTCGGTGAACCTGCTCTTCAACAACCGCAATTTCGGCTTTAACCGGAAGTCGTCCAGCCCGTGAACGCTGCTCACCGTGCCGGCAAACGCAGCCGGAATCGAGATCTTGGTCGAGTTGGCGAAATGGGTTTCGCCATTCACCGTATAGTTGTGTATCTGCGTCTGGAACGCCTTCTCCACCGATGCGACACTACCGCTGAAATTAATGGAGTTGGCGCTCTGGGCGACCGAGGTGATGGTGAATCCTTCTTGCTGCAGCCACGCCGAGACCTGGGCCAGATCGGCCGCGCTCATGCCAAACAGTTGTCCGAACTGCGCCTGGGTGAGCCACTTGTGGTAGCTCGTAGAAGACGGATCCTGCTGTGCCGCCAACAACGCCTGAAGACTCGCTTCCTGCGCCGCGGAGCGCTTGAAGTGGATCGTCATGCCCTGCAGGACCTTCCCATTGTCGGTCAGACCGGTGTCCAATTCGGGCTTCGCCAGCGGATGAGCACTTCCAGCCAGGACCGCCATATTCGCGCTCTCAATCGGCTGGGTGATCCGGTCCTGAAGCACTGTCTGCGCCTGGGCGCTATGGGATAGGGCGCTGCATACAAGCATCAACAGGAAGGGGGCAGAGAGGATATTACAGAATCTACGCAAAGGGCCTTCTCCTCGGGGTCGGAGCCCAGCCTCCTGAGCTCCCAGCTGACAATCTCATGGCGCTGCAGGGAGCCGCCGTTAAGCGTTAGACGCGTCCGCAACAAAAGGTTATTGCGGAAACTGCAATATTTACGCAGAGATAGTGTCTCCTATGGAACCGTCGCTGTACAAGTGATCTGCTCAACATCGCAGCCCCGATGTTCTACTGAACGCACAGACGTAAATGGAGCATGCGGGGATTACGGCAGTGCTGGGAAAAATCTAATTGCTGCGCAACTTTTCCGCCGCTTTTTGTTGATATCTTGAACGATGCTCACGCCCCGTTATGACCCACGCATTTCCATTTTGGTTGGCACCCAAAAAGTAAAGGCCGCGCCCTGGTCGCGATGGCTCACCACGCCAATACCTCCGCCATGCGCGCGCAGAATCGCCTTGGCGATGGCCAGCCCCATGCCTGTGCCGCTCAACATGCGCTGCCGGCTGCCGCGATAGAACTTATCGAAGATATAGGCCTGCTCGGCGTCATCGATTCCCTGCCCTTGATCGGTGATGCTCACCAGCAGGCGGTCTGCTTCGAGCGCGGCGCCGATGCGCACCGGCGACCCCGCGGGAGAATAGCGCGCCGCATTCTCCAGCAGATGACGCAGCACCCGGCGAATCAATTCCCGATCCAGCGGGATGGGGGGCATATCGGCGGGCAGCTCTACTGTGACCGGGCGCCCGCGCAGCAACACCCGGCAATCCTCCAACGCCATGTCGATCACCTCTTGCAGCGGCTGCAGCCTCGGCCGCACCTCGATGCCGTCGGTGTCGAGCTGCGCCATTTCCACTGCCTGACCGATCAACCGGTCGAGGCGCGCGCTCTCCTCATCGAGAATGGCGAACATCTCGTGCCGCTGGCTTTCTCCGAGCGAGGGCTGCGACAACAGGCTGGTCGCCGCCGCTCGAATGGCGGTCAGTGGAGTGCGCAGCTCATGGGTCACCGAATCCAGCAATGCGCTGCGCAGGCGTTCTCCCTCGCGCGCTGCTTCCACCCGGCTATAGCGATCGAGAGCCGTCGCCCGCTCCAGCGCGATGGCCAGCAGGCCGCCGATCGCGTCATACAAACCGTCTGAGTAGCTGCCTGCTTTGCTAATTTTCGTCTCTTGTGTCATGGCGATCGATCCACTCGCGCGCATGCCCAGCATCAGGGGAACGATGCGCACTCCATCGGCTCGGGGCAGGAGCGCCTCGGCCAGCCGCGCGGCGGCGCGCAACTCCTCGAGCGAGACGAAGTTGCGACGCGGATCGGAAGAGTACGCCGTGTCGTTCTCCGTGAGGTAAAGGGTGACGGCGTCAAAACCGAAGATCGAGCCTACGACGCGGGGTGCGTGTCTCGCCACATCGTGCAGGTTCTCTTCCATCAACAACTGATTACTGAATTCATAGAGGCGCTCCATCTCGCTGCGCCGGGCTTCACTCACTCCGGCCTGCCGCCGTTCGCTTTCTGAGATTCTGCTGATAACAATGGCAGAGGCTAGAAACGCCAGCAGCGCAATCCAGTTCTGCGGCTCGGCGATGGTGAAGCTGCCGATGGGAGGAAGGAAAAAAAAGTTATACAGCAGGGTGCAGAAGATGGACAGGCAAACGGAGTAGACCAGTCCCCAGCTAAACGCGGCAAACTGCACCATCACCAGGAAGGTGAGCGCCACGGTAGTCTGGTTCACGTGGAGTATCCTGCGATAGATCAGCACCACCAGCAGGGCGGCTGCGGTCATCGCCACATAACGGGCGACGAGCTGCCTGAGCGGGGCTCGCGAGCGAAGCATCAGTGGCGATCATATCGTAGTGGTAGAGGATGGAAATGGCAGAACGAGTCCTGGTGGTAGATGACGAGGCCCAGATCACACGCGTATTGCGTACCGCTCTCTCCGCCCAGGGGTACGACGTACGAGCGGCCAACGACCCCGAAGAAGCCCTTCGGCTCTTCGAAGAATGGAGTCCTGATCTGATCGTCACCGATCTGATGATGCCGGGCATGAGTGGAGTGGATCTGTGCCGCCGGGTACGCAGCAAGGCGGCGACCCCGATCATTGTGTTATCGGTGCGTGATCAGGAGCGGTCCAAGGTCGAAGCGCTCGATGCCGGCGCCGACGACTATGTGACCAAGCCATTCAGCATTCAGGAGTTGCTGGCCCGGGTGCGTGCGCACCTGCGCCGCGCGCCGGAGCGGACAGTGGATGCGCCCATCGAGATCGGCGACTTTGTGGTGGATGCCGCCGCTCACACCGCAACCGTCCACGGCAAGAGCCTGCACCTGACTCCGACCGAGTTCGATCTGCTGCTCTACATGGCGCGCAATGCGGGCAAGGCCCTCACCCATCGCGCCTTGTTGACGGCGGTATGGGGAGGCCAGTCGGCGCACCAGCCGGAGTATCTGCGTGTCTTCATCGGCCAGCTTCGCCGCAAACTCGAAGCCGAAGGTCCGCGGCAGTATATCCAGACCGAGCCCTGGGTCGGTTACCGCTTCCTGCCCGAGGGTGTTCCCGAGTAGGCTTTAGAGGCTGCGGAGAAACTCACTGGACGAAAGTCTGGTTCTCACCAAGGACGGGTGAGGGAACCAGACTATCCCACCCCCCATCTTTATAAATTCCTTATCTCTCGTTTACGCCCTCCTTAGTGCGCCGGCAATCTACTAAGAGATGGAGTATCGCCATGCAGGACCTACTGATGATCCTATTCACCATTGTTTTCTTCGCCGTCGCACTGCTTTATATTCGCGGCTGCGAAAAGTTGAGGTAGCCATGTCTCATACCACGTTAATCGTGTTGATCCTTACCGTCGCGACCCTGGTCTACCTGGTGATCACGCTGCTGTACCCGGAGAAATTCTAGTTATGACCGCCAATGGCTGGCTGCAGTTCGCAGTGTTCTTTGCCGTGCTGCTGCTCCTGATGCGCCCCCTGGGCCTTTACATCGCCCGCGTACTCGAAGGGGGAAAAACCTTTCTTGATCCGCTGCTGCGGCCCATCGAGCGTCTGCTCTACCGCGTCTGCGGCATTCGGGCCGATCAGGAGATGACCTGGCAGCAATACTCCGTCGCGCTGCTGATCTTCAGCGTCGTCTCTCTGCTGCTGACCTACCTCATCGAACGGGCCCAGGCCCTGTTCCCGTGGAATCCGCAGCACCTGGCCGGCGTGGCCCCGGCCACCGCCTTCAACACCGCGTCGTCGTTCACTACCAATACCAACTGGCAGGTCTACACGCCCGAGACCACCATGAGCTATTTCACGCAAATGGCGGGTCTGGCTTACCACAACTTTCTCAGCGCGGCCATCGGCATCGCGGTCGCCGTGGCTCTGGTTCGCGGCATCGCCCGCAAGCAATCGGCCACCATTGGCAACTTCTGGGTGGATACCACGCGTACCGTCCTGTGGATCCTGCTGCCCATCTGCCTGGTAGTGGCGCCGATACTGATCGGCCAGGGAGTGATCCAGAACCTTAAGCCCTATACCACCGTGACCAGCTGGCAGCATGGGCAAGCACCCCAGGTCATCGCCCAGGGCCCGGTCGCTTCGCAAGAGGTGATTAAGGAATTGGGCACCAATGGCGGCGGCTTTTTCAACGCCAACAGTGGGCACCCCTTTGAAAATCCCACACCCTTCAGCAACCTCATTGAAATCGAATTGATCTTTCTCATTCCCGCGGCGCTCACCATCACCCTGGGCAAGATGACTGGCTCTTCCGGGCACGGCTGGGCGGTCTTTGCCGCCATGGCCGTCCTGTTTGTCGCCGGCTACGCCGTCTGTTACTGGGCGGAATCGCAACCCCATCCGCTGCTGCATGGCGTTGACCAGAAGACCACGCTGGTAAACTCCGGCGGCAACATGGAAGGCAAGGAAGTACGCTTCGGCATCTCGCAATCGGCGCTCTTCGCCACCGTCACCACCGACACCAGTTGCGGCGCCGTCAATTCCTCGCATGACTCCTTCACGCCGCTGGGCGGCATGGTGCCCCTGGTCAACATCATGCTGGGTGAGGTGGTCTTTGGCGGGGTTGGCTCAGGGCTCTATGGAATGCTCATCTTTGTCGTGCTCTCGGTCTTCATCGCCGGTTTGATGGTGGGTCGAACGCCGGAGTATCTTAGGCAAGAAAATCGAAAGCTACGACATCAAGCTGGCCATGCTTTATGTGCTGATCTTTCCCATATTGATCCTGGTGTTGGCCGCGTGTGTCAGTGCTCAATCCGAACGCCCTCGCGGGTCTGAACAACAGTGGACCACATGGATTTTCAGAAATCCTTTATGCCTACGTATCCACTGCCGGCAATAACGGTTCCGCCTTTGGCGGCCTTACCACGAATACCAACTGGTACAACCTGACCCTGGCCTTCAACATGCTGGCAGGCCGCTTTCTCATGATGGTTCCCATGCTGGCCCTGGCCGGCAACCTGGCGCAAAAGAAAAGCGTGCCGCCCTCGTCCGGCACATTTCCGGTCAACACTGCGTTGTTTACCGTGCTGCTGGTGGGCGTGATCTTAATCGTCGGCGCCCTGACGTTCTTCCCCGCGCTGAGTCTCGGGCCCATCCTCGAACACCTGCAGCTTCACGCAGGGAAAACCTTTTAAGCGGGAGAAACAAAATGGCAGAAAAACTAAGTCTTTGGAACCCCGCGATCATGCGCCAGGCGGCGGTCGACTCCTTCAGGAAACTCGACCCCCGCGTGATGGTAAAGAACCCCGTCATGCTGGTGGTGGAAATCGGCAGCATCCTCACCACCGTGCTACTCATTCAGGGAATCCTCAGCCACCGGGGTGCGGGTGCCTTCAACCTGCAGATCACCTTGTGGCTATGGTTCACCGTGCTCTTTGCCAACTTCGCTGAAGCCATGGCGGAAGGCCGCGGCAAAGCTCAGGCCGACACCCTGCGCAAAGCCAAGGGCGAGACCGTGGCCATTCGCCTCAAGAGCGCGTCCAGAGATTCTGCCCGGGAAGAGGTTTCGAGCGCTGCCCTGCGCGCCGGAGACATCATCTTTGTCGAAGCCGGCCTTTATATCCCCGGCGACGGAGAAGTGATTGAAGGCGTAGCTTCGGTGGACGAATCGGCCATCACCGGAGAATCCGCACCGGTGATCCGCGAAGCAGGCGGCGACCGCTCCGCAGTGACTGGGGGAACGAAGGTGCTCTCCGACTGGATCATGGTGAAGATTACTTCTAATCCGGGAGAGACCTTTCTGGACCGCATGATCGCCCTGGTCGAAGGCGCGCAGCGGCAGAAGACGCCCAACGAAATCGCCCTCAGCATCCTGCTTTCCGGGCTCACCATCATCTTTGTGCTGGCGGTGGCTACGCTGCAACCCATCGCCATCTACTCCCAGGCGCCGCAGACCATCTTTGTGCTGGTATCTCTGCTGGTCTGCCTTATTCCCACCACCATCGGAGGCTTGCTCTCTGCCATCGGCATCGCCGGCATGGACCGCCTGGTGCAATACAACGTGCTGGCCATGTCTGGCCGCGCAGTCGAAGCGGCGGGCGACGTCGATACCTTATTGCTGGATAAGACCGGCACCATCACCCTGGGCAACCGGCAGGCCACCCAGTTCATTCCCGCACCCGATATCAGTCCGGAGCGCCTGGCCGACGCGGCCCAGCTTTCCTCCTTTTCCGACGAGACTCCGGAAGGCCGCTCCATCGTGGTCCTGGCCAAGGAAAACTTCGGCTTGCGCGGCCGCGACCTTACCGCCCTGCACGCGGAGTTTGTCCCCTTCAGCGCGCAGACCCGCATGTCCGGAGTCAACTTCGCCGGCCACGTCATCCGCAAAGGCTCGGTGGACGCCATCACGCGTTTTCTCGTGGAGCAGGGATCGAACCTGCCGCAAAAAGTTCGCGAGAGCGTGGAAGAGATCGCGGGCATGGGTGGAACTCCGCTGGTGGTTGCGGAAAATACCACCGCCCTGGGTGTGATCTACCTCAAAGACATCGTCAAAGGCGGATTGAAGGAGAGGCTGGCCAAGCTGCGCGCCATGGGCATCCGCAGCATCATGATCACCGGAGACAATCCGCTGACCGCTGCCGTGATCGCGCGCGAGGCGGGAGTCGACGACTTCCTGGCCGAAGCCAAGCCCAAAGACAAGATGGACCTGATCCGCCGCGAGCAAGCCAAAGGAAAATTGGTCGCCATGACCGGTGACGGCACCAACGACGCTCCTGCGCTGGCCCAAGCTGACGTAGGCGTGGCCATGAACTCAGGAACGCAGGCCGCTAAAGAAGCCGGCAACATGGTCGACCTGGACTCGAACCCCACCAAGCTGATTGAAATCGTGCAAATCGGCAAGCAGTTGCTGATGACCCGGGGCGCGCTCACTACGTTCTCCATTGCCAATGACGTGGCCAAATATTTTGCCATCATCCCGGCCATGTTTGCCGGCGTCTTCCCTGTCCTCGGTCAACTCAACATCATGCGCCTGAGCACTCCGCACTCGGCCATTCTTTCCGCGGTGATCTTCAATGCGTTGATCATCGTCGCCTTGATCCCCTTGGCTTTGCGCGGGGTTGGGTATCAAGCCAAATCGGCGCAGGCGCTGTTGCGGCGCAATCTGCTGATTTATGGAGTGGGTGGCGTGATCGTCCCCTTCATCGGAATCAAGCTCATCGACGTTTGTTTAACCGGGCTGGGCCTGTCCTGATCGGAGTTTCTTATGCTGCGCAATGAATTCAAGATCGCCATCCGCTTTACCATCCTGACCACGGTGCTGCTCGGCATCCTGTATCCGCTGGCAGTCACTGCCTTCGGGCACTTCTTTCTGCGCTCGCAATCCGATGGAGGGTTGATCGTCACCAACGGCCAGGTCACCGGCTCGCCGCTCATCGGCCAGAACTTTACCGGGAACCAGTATTTCCATGGCCGCCCATCGGCTGCAGGCAACGGATACGACGCGACTTCTTCGGGAGGCTCCAACCTTGCTTCCTCGAGCAAAAAGCTGATCACGCGTATTGACGGGGATGTAGCGAACTACGCAGCGGAGAACCAGGGCCAGCCGGTACCCATCGACCTGGTCACCGCCTCCGGCTCCGGTCTCGATCCCGACATCTCACCCGCCGCGGCGATGTTTCAAGCGCCCAGCGTGGCCAACGCCCGGCACCTGCCGCTGGAGACGGTGCGTGAACTGGTGCAACGCCACGTGCAAGGGCGCCAGTTCGGTTTCCTCGGAGAAGAGCGAGTAAACGTACTTCTGCTCAACATGGATCTAGACCGATTAGGGCACTAAGCCCCTTTTTCCCCTCTATCCCTTCCACGGATGATGGGTGCCCCACATCTCGCTCGTTTTTCGCGAGATGTGGGATACCGCAAACCTCAATGGTTTTGTCTATGGGGCCGAGAACTGGGGGTTCAGCGGCCGTGGAATCCCACATCTCGCGAAAAACGAGCGAGATGTGGGGCACCCATCGTCCGTGGAAGGGACAGGGTTAAACCGCTTCGCTGTACTGTTCCGCATACTCTGCGGCTTCTTCTTCTTCCGCCACGGGAGCCACTTGCTTTTTCGCTTCCTTCTTCGCCGGCGCAGCCGCTTCCGTCAGATCCACATAGCCTTGCAGCGTGGCGTTGTCTTCAATCGACAACCGCGTTGCCTGGATGTCGCCGATGAAAACCGCCGAGTGCTTCAATTCGGCACGTCCGGCCGCCTTGACACTTCCCTCGACCCGGCCGAAGACCACCAGATCACCGGCGACGATATCCGCGTGGATAACACCGTTGGCCCCGACAGTCAGGCGCTTGCCCGTCAGGGTGATGTTGCCTTCCAATACTCCATCAAGAAAGAAATCTTCCTCCCCTGACACTTCTCCGCGAATGCAAATGCCTTTGCCGATCACCGTTCCGGAACTATTCATCTGTGGTGCCCTCCGATTACGCAACTCTATGGCCCGCACGGAGGGGTAGCAATCACCGAAACGTCGCAGATGATGCCGTTTTTGTAACGGCTGGTGAGGAAAACTCAGCCTCCAACCGGCTGGCCGCAGCATCGATGGCACGACTCTCCGCTTCGAGCACACCACCGATAATCGGCGACTCCTGCTCGGCAACGCTCCATTGATGTTGATCCATGGCTTCCCGCACCCCGGCCAGGGTCTTCACCCCATAGCCCGTATACGCGCCAGGAGCGTAAATCTGGTTCTTGTACCACGGCCTTCCCGGCAGCCCCTCCTCCCGCAGGTTGGTCCGATCGACCAGCAACAACAGGTGGTTGACCGCCTGCAGCGAGGCATCATCGAGCGCCAGGCCGTGGGCCTGGGCAACCGTAAGGGCCGCCTGGTAGCGCTTGGCCGCGCGGGTGAGCGAGGCCACTCCGTTATCCAGAGGGGCAAAATTGAGGTACGGCGGATCCGCCTCCCGGCTGGGGGGAAAGGTCGGCTTTTTGGGGTCGGAGATGGCCTGAAACACCCCCTCGTCCAGCTCCAGATTCCGTTCCTTGATGGTCTCCTGGGTCTTCTTGAGTTCCGCCTTGAGCTCCTTCACATACCCGGCAATCGTTTCTGCGACCGCCGTGTACTGGTAGGGCAGCAACTCCGCATCGGCCATGCGTAACACTGAGCTTCCGGCAGTCTGCGCCAGGGCTCGCCCATAGACGAAATTGGTATCGGAGAAATGCGTGTAGTAATAGAAATCGTCGTAGATGGAGTGGTAAACGCTGCCCGCGTCCTCTCCGCCGAAGCTGAGATCGAGCGAGGGGATGGCCAGATAGTCGATGAAGGGAGCAAAGTCCGAGCCATCCCCTAACGCCTCAATGCCGGTGTCGGAGCGATCGCGCAGCACCGCCCTGCGATCCGCGGTATCCGCCGTAGACAGCGCCTGCAGCTGGGCCCGCTTCCATACCGTCAGCTTGGTCTCAGGATCGGGAATCTGCCGCGCAACATCGTTAATAAAATGCTCCACCGAGTGCGCCCCGTCCACCTCAAGAAAGCCGCGCTCGTTGGTGTCGGAATTGACGTACAGCACCGCGTGGTCGCGTAATTCTGCCGCATGCTGTTCCACCCATTCGGTGGAACCGAGCAGTCCCGGCTCCTCCGCATCCCAGGCACAATAAATAATGGTGCGCCGCGGCTTCCAACCCTGCTTGCGCAATTCGCCCAGCGATCGCGCTTCTTCCAGCTCCGCCACCATCCCGGCGATGGGATCGTCCGCGCCATTCACCCACGCGTCGTGGTGGTTGCCGCGGATCACCCATTCGATCCGCAGCCTCGTTGCCGGGAATTTTGGCAATCACGTCATAGATCTCTTTGATATCCCAGTTGGAAAACATCCGCAGATGGGCCTTCGAAGTTCCCGGCCCCACGTGATACGTAATCGGCAAACCACCCCGCCAGGCCGCAGGAACCACTTGCCCGCCCAAAGCAGCCAGGAACGGCTGCGCATCGCCATAGGAAATGGGTAGCACCGGTATTTTGGTAATGATCGGAGAGTCCTTCAACGCCAAGCGCTTGGCGTCCTTGGTCGCAGGAATGCCTGGAGTGAGCGGGTCCCCGGGGAAATTGGTATCGTTCACCCCGCCCCGCTGTACGCTGTCCTTTGGCCGGCCGCCTCCGTCCGGATAGGTGTCGGCATCGCCGTATCCATCCTGTTGCGGATCGGAATAGATAATGCAGCCGATGGCGCCGTGTTCGGCCGCTACCTTGGGCTTGATGCCGCGCCAGGTCTTTCCGTAGCGGGCGATGACAATGGCGCCCTTCACCGAAACGCCCATGCGCTCCAAATCGTCGTAGTCTTCGCGCCTGCCGTAGTTCACGTACACCAGCGGGCCGGTCACGTCCCCATCGATGGAGTAGGCGTTGTACGTCGGTAACTGTTCCGCTTGCTGATTCGAAGTGGGGTCGACGGCGATGGGCGGCTCAGCCAGCGTCGCGGTGAACTTCTGCGGCGCTATCAATTCGAGCTTCCGTTCCTTCGGGGTCGGAAACAGGACGTAGAAGGTCTCAATGTGGGCATCAAAACCCCAATCCTGAAACTTGCTCAACAGCCAATCCGCGTTCTCCTTGTCGTAGGGCGACCCTACGGCATGCGGGCGAGCCGTGAGGTGCTCCATATCGCTGCGCAGGTTTTCTGTGGACGGCAGGTCGCGGAACTTCGCTTCCAGGGCTATCTCAGCCGCCGAACTCTGCGGCGTGTAGCCATCCAGTACAGCTACGGCCGGAGCGGTTTGTGCCCCGAGTGAAGGAGCCAGGCAACAACAGATGATGAGGCGGAACCACCGCGATTGAAACAAGCGAGTACCCTCGGCGAAAGGAAGAGTTATTGACCATTCAGGTGAGAGAGCGAAAGCCGTTGCCGGCCCGTTGCGTCGAAATTCGACGGCGCCAGCCAACGTTCGAAATTCGCCCGGCGCGCGGGCCATTCTGAATCGAGCATGGAAAACCACGCCGTATCGCGATTGCGGCCCTTGATGATCATGTGTTGGCGAAAGACCCCTTCGAAGGTAAAGCCTAGGCGTAACGCTGCACGCCGGGAGGGCTGGTTCAGTGCATTGCACTTCCACTCGTAGCGGCGGTAGCCCAGATCATCGAAGGCGTGCCGCGCCATGAGATACATTGCCTCGGTTGCGCCCGGACTCCGCTGCAACGCCGGGGAAAAAATAATATTGCCCACCTCGATCGAGCGATGGGCCGGCTCCATCCGCAGGTAAGAGGCCTGGCCAACCGGAAGGTGCGTGGCGTTATCCACGATCGCCCAAAAAAGCGGATCGACCGACCTTTCCTTTTTCTCGAAGGCCGCTTGGTAATCGTCGAAGCCGGCGAACGGGCCATCGCCCATGTAGCGCCACAGAGCCTCTCGCTCCGGCCCATGCGTAGCCTCGTAGAGTGCGTCTGCCTGCGATGCCGTATCAAAGGGGCGAAGTGTAACCACGCGCCCGGAAAGTACCACGCGCTGCGGCCGTTGCGCAGGGGAAGGTTCGACCGCGATGCCGATCTCCGTCATGCAACGATACTAGCAAGGGCCCTGCGTATCCCATTCAAGCCGTATTTTGGCTTGAGTGGGATTCCACGGGTCTTGACCTCTAAGTGAATCGGATGAATCAAGAGTCAGAGGACAAGAGCAGTGGTATCCCACTCAAGCCAAAACACGGCTTGAGTGGGGCACCCAGCATCATTGGCCGGAGTAGTATCCCTCGCGCGTCTGCACCGTCTCGTCTTTATTCTTGGTTGTCAGATGAATGGAATGGTAGCCGCTAGTCTGGTCCTTGGGCGGCGTGTAACCCAGGACGAATTGCGTGCGCAATTCCTCCGCGATGCTGGCGTAGACCTCGTCCACGCTGTCCTTCTTCTTGACCTCGAAGTATCGTCCCCCGGTCTCTTGCGCAATCCGCTGCAGGATCTTCTTACCATCCGGACGGTTCTGCTGCTGCGGATAACGGCTCCCCCCTCCTGGATAGCCTCCACCGGGATACCCCCCGCCGGGATAGCGGCCCCCGCCTCCGGGATACCCGCCGCCGGGATAGCCGCCACGCCCTCCACCGTTATTGAACGGGCCGTAGTCGTGATCCTCGTGGCCGCCGTAGTAGATGGTGTAGACCACCGTCTCCGAGCGCTGCGCTGACTCGATCGCGCTGTTGAGCGTCTCCTGGCTGCCCCGATCCTCTCCGTCGGTCAGGACCACGACGGCTTTCCGGCCAGTTTGCTTCTTCATCAACTCATCGCAGGCCAGGTAGATGGCGTCGTAGAGCAGCGTGCCCGCCCCTCGTTTCGGCCGGCTCGCTCCGGAATCCTGGTCGCTGGTTGGTACGCTCTGAACTGAGGACGTGGTATCGATTTCTCCCACTGCCTTTTCCAGCTTGCCGTGATCCGCTGTCAGGTCCTGCAGCAGCTCCACCTGGCGATCGAAGTGGATCACGAACGCCCGGTCAGCCGGCCGGGTGATCATCTGGTCGAGAAAGGTCCGGCTGGCGGCACGCTCTTTGTCCAGGTTGTCGCGCTCGCTCTCGCTGGTATCAACCAGCAGACCCACGGTCAGGGGAAGGTTGGTTTCCTGGTTGAAGTAACGGATCGTCTGCGGCTTCCCGTCCTCCTCCAACGCAAAATCGTCTTTGTTGAGGCTGGTCACAATCTTGCCGTGCTTGTCGCGGACGGTCACCGGTAAGGTGACCACCTTCACGTCGACCGACATGGTGGTAGTGGGCGCCGTGGCCGGCGTGCTCGAGTTCTGAGAATCGAGCGCCGGGGCCAGAAGAAGTAAGCAAAGCAGCGGGGACTTGCGAAGGAAACTCATGCCAACGTTATAGACGCCGAAAGCTCCCTTCTCGTCACGGGACAGCCGCAGCTTTGTCGCTTTGGCAGTCACACCATCTGCCTGAATCCCGTCTTTCGCCCGGATAGATGGTCTGCCAAATAAATGTGCGCGAAAAGCGCTAAAAGCGCGAAAAGTCTCCGGGCCGGCTTGCCGATCGGGGACGCCTTTTTGGATGCCAACCATTTTCCCTTTAGATTCATACACTTGCACCAGGTTTCCCGTCAACGAACCCGCGACCGGGGGGCATATAGCGGTTCACTGCAATGAGGAGCTAAGAGCCGACCGACTTTATCAGGGCATCTAATGATCAGGTCGGCAGGATAAGACTGAATCACTGGAAGGATCCGATCGGATGGCGACGCGCTCTGACAAACTCGCAGGTTTTGTATGCGTTCTTCTTCTCGTGGTTGCAACTTGCGGTGCTCGGGCGGCCGATCAGACGCTTCCAGTGAGCGTCGTCAGCGAGGCGGGCGCTCAGCAGGTTCTTGTGGCGGCCGAGCAGGAAGCCCGGAAGCTGAACGCGCCATGTGCGGTCGCTGTTGTCGACACCAGCGGCATACTTGTCGCCTTCCTGAAGATGGACGGAGTTCGTGCCGGTAGTCCGGATCTCGCGATAGGAAAGGCCAGGACCTCTGCCTTGTTGCAGCGACCGAGCGCAGAAACAGAGACCAATGTCGACAATGGGCGAATCGCGTTTGTCACCGCGGGATTCATGACCCTCCGTGGCGGTGTGCCGCTTATGGCGAACGGAGTGCCTGTTGGAGCTGTAGGTGTTGCCAGCTTGAATAAGGACAATGACGTAACCATAGCGGAGACGGCCGCCGCAGCCTTCGCGTCTACTTCCCCTTCGCGACGTTCAGGGCACTGACTTAAAAAGTGCAGTATTAACGCACCCTCGGGGATCCCACAAGCGCTCGGGCGGCCGGTTTCGGACGTGGAAGCATTGCCCGGGAGATTCGTCCTGTTCTGAACTGGTCTTCCAGTAAACTCCCTAGCCAGGATTTTCTTACAGACCTGTCTGTGAGCATTTTGCCTGGGCGCGTGATGTTGGCTTACAACGCGCGGTTCGACGCCTCGGCATGGAGAGTCGTGTTGTCCTGCCAGTCAAACCTACCTTCACGGTTGGGCAAGTTGTGAGCAGCCGCGTAGCGATTCCGTATGCTCTGCACCTGGTTCACCCAATCGCCAAAAGGCAGCAAGAACTCGCGATCGATTAAATAAAGCAGGCCTTCCTGACGGCGGCGAGCATCATCGCTTGTTGCCGTATCGACAAATGGCTGTGGGCCGGGAGCCACCTGTCGCCCGTTCGCTTCCCGCACTCTCGGGAACCACGTCTTATCCCAAGTCGCGGTAACAGCCTGGAGGGCCTGGTTACGTTCATCTCGAATTTTTCCCGCAATTTCGATTGCAGCATCCAGCGCGTCGACGGCCTGGGGGTAACGCAACTTCGCCGCGTGGTCCTGTGCTTTTTCAAGGTCGTCGTTGATTTCTTCCAAACCCTTCAACATCAGGAGATTCTGGCGGCACAATTTGGCAATGGAAAGATAGACTTCCAGATTGTAATGATTGAATTGAACCCCCGGTAGATTCGTGTAGAGGAGGTTCATCAGCTCATCGTTCTCGCTAAGAAACTTCCCCGCCAAATCCATACGCCGGGAATTTTCTTGAGGCCAGTTTCCCTGGAGGCGGAGGTAATCCGCCGTGGGCACTGGAGGAAGTGGGAGAGTTTCAATGCTCGGAACAAAGGGACCGATCCCGTACGAATAACCGAATATCAGCGGCAAGGCTCCCGAGGGTTCGCTGTCCCAACTGCTTGCAAAAAATTGCGCTTGCGTGCTCATCAATTGATAGAGCCGACCCATCTGGGTCACGCCCTGACCGTAGAAGAGCCGGTAGAAACTCTCGGCCAGCTCACGCGGATCCGGCGAGCCAGGATGCCACGCCGCCGCAGCCCCTACTGCGTATCCCAACCAGAAAGTTTCCGGATGAGGCCCGAGATCTCCCCAAGCATAAACACCCGCTCCCATGATGTCAGCTTCCCTGCGGGCCGAAGTGAAGGAGATCTCATTAAAGACTTGCGCCGATCGGTCCTCCGTCACGTGGGGATGGACTTGTTCCTTTGGCGAGAGGACCGCATTGGGAGGAAACAGCGGGTCGTCCGGCTGAGAATTCGTGTAAATCATCTGTCCGATGCCGTGCGCATGGAATGCTGTGTTATAGGCGGTGCTGTACACCTCGCCATTGATCAACCCCTGGGGTAGCAGAGGAATGTCTTTAGCCTGCAAGGGTTCCTCACCCCAGAAAATCACCTTGCGGCCGCGATCCTGCAAATAGGCCGCCGTTTTGTTCGTGTATTCCACCCACATCTTGCTGGGACTTCCCAACACTTTTGCGTGCTCAGCCTCGTGACACTGGTCGTTATCGGCCATCCCGACAAACCATGCCTCATCCGTCGAGAGGTGGAAATACTGCACGCCTTTGTTGGCATTCATCAAGTCCTGGTACATCCCCTCCAGAAGCTTGTACGTGTCAGGATTCGTGGAACACATTTCGAACGCACTCTCTGGAAATTCCCTGAGATTTTTATACGACTGGCGCTCCAGAATAAAGTTCACATGGGCGGGGCCATCTAAGTAAGGGATGACCTGGATGTGATAATGCAATCCGTAATCGGTTAATTCCTGAAGCTGTGCCGGCGAAAGGGCATAGGGATCAACCAGAGCTGGAGCGCTTGCATACTGGAAATGTTCATTCAGGCGCAGTGCAACCGCATTGACCTTGAAGAATGCTGCGCGCCGAATGGCCTGTTCCAGAACATCGAAATGGTCCAGGTGGCCAAGCTCGTCCCAGAAGATCTCACGAAGCCTTACATCAGGCCAATCGACCATCTCACCCTCTGGTACCCACAACTTGCCCCGCTCTGGCTTCACCAATTGAATGAACGTCTCTACTCCGTAGAAAAGCCCGGCGGGAGCGTTGGCTGTTACTGTTATCGTTTCGTTGCGTAGAGTTATACGGTAGGCCTGCTCCTCCAGTGCGCTTTTGTTGCTGTCCTGCGCCTCACCAATCGGCACGCTTCCGGGGGCGATACGAAGAGAGAGAAAGCCCCCGGGATTCCCGGCCGCACCCAGCGTTACATGAAATCTGCTATCGAGGTCTTCGCGCAAGGTTTCCACTGCGACATCGTTCGAAGCCACACTCTTGTCGAGCTTCAACTGCCAGCTCTCGCCAAAGGGAATGTCTTTGGCCTCCAAAACGACGTTTTGAGGTTCTGGGATCACCGTATAGCCTCGAGCAAAAAGTGGCGACACAGTTTGCGCTGACCCTACTGAACAAAACAATCCGGCAATTGTTGCGATAACCACTGCCCTCATAAAATCTTCCTTCAGTATCTCTACCTGGAGTGGAAAAGTAATGGAGACCGGAGGGTGTCCGTCAGTCAGAGAAGTTCGCAACTATCCTCTTGGGTCAACTTACGTACGCGTAAGGTTACCTGCAATTTCTGCAAAAGGCTCTCTATGCGCTCGGCTTTGCCGGCATCCGCTTCTACGATGATCGTCACAAACAGCTCCTCGTCGCACCGGTAAGCAAGAAAGGTAAGGGCGCACACTTGCTGGTGATCCAATACCTGAAGGATGCGAGACTCCCCGCGTGGTTGGTTCTTTGCGACAACTAAATACATCCATCGCATCGTGGAACTCTTCGACCTAACTCATTTGCGATGCTCTGCTCGCGCTGCACTCACAAAGGAAGCATTTCAAAGCAGCCCTGTTGCGCACGAATGAGAACAAAGAGACGCGATAGGAAGTCTCAAAAAAAGGATTCGGCAACAATCGAAACAAAACTAACATAAGGAAAAGCAAACACAAAATTAATAGGATCGGGTGAGGCGTCAACCAAGATAGACGTCCCAAGGGGATAGATCTTCCAAGGGACTGGGAAGCGCTCTGTTCATTACAGAAGATAGCCAACTGCAGGATGTGGGACCCGGAGCGCACCGATGCAGTTGCTTTCCGGGCGGTTGCCCGACCGCGCCAGGCAAACAACTAGAGTTCCGTGGGGAACTTCCATGTCTAAGCAATGAACTAGCTATGATGGCCTTCACGCAATCGAATCCCGCTGGAGCCAAGGCGATCCGATGTACGAGGTCTAGTGCCGGGCGGGCAACCGAAGAAAAGTGAAAGCCCCAAATGGTTTTTCTTGACAACCGAAAGGTTTACGATATCCTTCCTTTACCCACGGGATCTTTGTCAAGGAACAGATACAGCGATTCGATAGGCTATGACAATCGAATCAAATTCGATCGTTGTTGCGTTTCCACTACATCAACTCGCGCGCCGGAGTCCGCGGCCTTTTTTTAAGTTTTTGCCGACTAGTCCTCCAGGGTGACAGACACCCGCGAGAAGGCATGACTCGGTATCGCAAACAAAATTAGGCATTCAGTAATAGAACTTTATGAACGATTCACTGGGGCTATCGTGGAACCGGTGCCAGCGCGAGTGGAGTTGATTCTGCAGAGGTAACAGATGGTGGGAGCGATAACCAGGAGGCAAGCGGCACTGCTGTTGGCCCGAGCCCTGGTGGCCAGGCAGATTGTTGCTGCCAGCAACAGAGCACGCGTTCCAAACAGTTCACGGGAGACAACCGATCAATCGTTGGACACAGACAGGGAGGGGGTAGCTCCAGTGTATGTAGTTCTATGGTTTGATACTGAGGACTATATTCTGCCTGCGAGCGATGACGCGGCCAAGCGCATCGCGGATTTCCTTACGCAGGAGGGGCTTCGCGCAACATTCAAGGTGGTGGGTGAGAAGGCCCGGATTCTTGAGCGGCGCCAACGCATGGATGTCATTGCTGCACTTGAGCGGCAGGAAATCGGTTATCACTCCAATAGCCACAGTCAGCAGCCAACTGTGACCGAAAATGAATCCGTGCTTGATTGGGAATCTGGCCAGGAAGAATTCGATCGCAGCGAGCGTTCCGGATTCGAAGATGTTAGCCGCATATTTGGAAGACCGCCCACCTGCTATGGGCAGACGGGTGTTAGCTGGGCACCACAAGCCTACTCAGCGCTGAAGAAATGGAGTATCAACGTCTACCTCGATGATGATGAGCAGTTTCAACTGAACAGCAAGCCATTTTGGTATGATGGCCTACTTAACATCTTCCATATTGAAGCGAGACAGCAACTCAGCCGAACAGCGACTGGTTAAACCTGGAGAAGGACAAAGCCAATTTCGAGACTCTCTACAGCGAAATGAGTGCGAGACGAATGGACGGTTTGATTAGCTTCATGTTTCATCCTACGCAGTTCGTATGAAAGGTGTTGGATGCTCAATTTCACAGCGTCGCTGATACACCGCTGGGATGGAAAGCTCAAGCAGAGAAATCATGCAGAGCAACCAAGACAGCCTTCCGGTTTTTCAAGGGATTGGTTGCTTGTCGAGTCGTTTAGGTGTCCGCTTCATGACAGCGTCCGAGGCGTCTTGATATACAGATTGAGGCGCGGCCAGGTTTTTAGCATAGAGCGAATAGACGAAATTACAAGCATCGTAAAGCCGATGTCCCTACGTTTTTCACGATGACTATGCAGTCACGCTAGCGAAGTATTTCACCTCCTAGACAGCTTATACACCGGATTCTAAACAAGCGGTGTCAGGCCGTAGAACTCGACAACACCCCATTTGGAACAGCTAACCAGCTTATAAGTGGCCGCGGCGGGTAGGTGTAGAGGATCGGATGGAGTTGGTCTCGCGTACCTGCGTTGACGTTTACGATTTATCGCAAGGCATCGGCTGTCCCTGATGCTGTCTGACTCAGCAGTGGAGCCGACTCCAGAGGGAACTCTGTTCGCACTCGAATGTGTAACAGATCGCTAGTCTCAAAAGGCACACTAGCAAAGTTGATAAAGATCGACCCAAATAGCCGGCAGTGGGTAGCGAATGACTCCATGATCTGGAGAGAGGCCGATTTTTCCATGCGGTTTCACTTCGCTCGCCTGATAGAACTCAGCAGGTTAAACGTAGACCGTGGACGACGATCCTCGCTGGTCTGATTGGAAGCGTGAGCGCGACTGAGACTGAACACTAATTGGAAGAAAACATCATTTGGAAGGAACGCTCATGATGGATATTCGAATACTTTTGGCTCACTTTCTAGACGGCTCAGAACAGCTGAGGAGTGAGTACCTTTGATTAGAGGCGTCTCGCTGTGCGGCCTGCTTGCTTCTTTTGGTTCCTCTGACGTTGGCGCAAAACATTAGCAGCATCTCCAGATACGTGCACGACCCTTCTAAGGCAGCAGTCATGCGCGCGACAGTGACCAAAGTGATGAACGAACAGCAGACCACACATGCAGACCAAACGATGCCACAACTTCTACAGCTTCGTCACCGCCTCAACATTACACGATAACTTCGAAAGCAAAGGTTCAGACGCAAGGTTTAGACCAGATGTGGAACAGACAGTTACACGATGCCACGTCGACGCGCAAATACGTCGAAGCAGTACGGAGCAGATCCAGTACATAGCTCGTTCCCTTCGTCGACCCAGCTCAAGTCTTCTGTCTCGTCTGGTCGATGATCACAAGTGGCCGACCTGCCCTTGAACGTTCACAACATACTGTCTCTGGCTCGAATCTTCCGGGTCGCCAACGTCAGCGCTCCACAGACGCAGGTAGACGCGCGCAGCAGCACCAAAATGAAATGTAGACTGAGACTCCCCAACGCGCCGTCTACCTGTTTGATAAGCTTTTCGACGTACCGTCCCGGTACGCTGGCATGGACGTTCCACCGACAGACACCGTCGCACAGTTCCTAATACCGTTCAGCAACTACTGAGCAGAATACGGCCACAACTCAGGCGCCCAGGTAAAGGTCGTCTCCAGGTGAGGAACCGACTCGCTTCAAGGAGCCGCCTGGGAGTTCTTGCGCGACGGCGATATGAACGCGAAAGACTATTTCGCCCAAGTGTCCCATTCGAAGTTCAGAACCGATTCAGTGCCGCCATAGTTGGACCCATAATCGAGCAGAAACTGTTTTTCTTCGCTTCGTATCAGGTTTTGACCAATCATCAGGAAGCAGTGAATATCCAGGCCGTGGTACCGAGCACAGCGGAAAGAAGCAGAAATATCACCTCGTCCAGTACTACTTTGGTTGATCCCACAGATCCGATCACTGGCCTGCCGCTCACGGACCCAGGTACGAGTGCTCCATGCGTAACAGGAAATGTAGTCTCCCGGCTGCATCAGCCCGGTCGGAGTAACCTCTGAAATACTTCCCCAGTTCGCTACTGACCGTGCTGGCGTTCGCGCTTAGTCCGATCCTGGATAACAACGGCAATGTGCGGGTGGATTGGAATAAGAGTTCCAGGAACTTGATCTATGGTCACTACTTCCAGGACAATACGAGTTATTCAACCCCTCTTGCCGGTGGTAATATTGTTGGATACATGGGCCAGAACTACACCATCAAGCGACAAGATGGAGCAATGAATGACATTTACGCCTTCACTCCGACTTTGCTCGATCAGGCACTCTTCTCTGTTTTGAATTCCACATCCAAACAGGCTGAAAGCACGACGATCTCGAACGAGAGTCTGGGAATCGACCTTCCCAACTATCTCACCGGGTTTTCTCCTCGGGTGCTGTCAACGTAAATGTGGGTAATAACTTCACGCTGGGAGGAGGCTCGGTCACCCAATTTTCCGGAATCAACTGGCAGTTTGGGGATAACCTATCGTGGACGAAGGGGCGGCACAACATGAAGTTCGGCTACGAAATCTTGAAGCTGCACTTCTATCAGGCTTACATTTATCCACCGAGTATCTCGTTCAGCGGCGTCCGCAGCGGAGACCCGAATGCGGACTTACTCTTAGGCACATACGATCCAACGACGGTCGCGTTTAGGCTGGCCGTGAACGATAATCGAACCGCCTACAGCTCCTTCTACGCACAGGACGCATGGCGCGTCAAAAATCGATTTACTTTGAACTACGGTTTGCGTTATGAGCCTTTCCTTCCCTGGAAGGCAGCCGGCAATAAGCTGACCACGATCGAACCAGGGGTACAATCGACGGTTCAACCCACTGCTCCGATTGGCATCGTATTTCCTGGAGATAAGGGAATCACCGACGGAATTTCACCGGCAAACCTTGGCATTTCGCTCCCCGGCTCGGCTTCGCCTCGGATTGTTTGGAAATGGAAAGACCAGCGTTCGCGGTGGCTACGGGGTTTTCTACAATGCGATCAACGCCGATTCTCTGGCCCAGATCAATGCCCCGTACGCCGGCACCGCGTACGCCTATCGCGGCGACGTTGCTTCTCCGTTCGTCTCTACAGGGAAAACGAACCCGCCGACAACCCTGACAAATCAGTTTGGATGCGTAAAGGTTCCAACCTATCCGGGCTATAACTGCTCACTATTTCCCTTGCCGCTGAGTGGCCTCTATGTAAGTACCCATCTTCGCCTGCCTTTGTATCAGCAATTCGATTTATCGATTCAGAGACAGATCACGCCAACAACTATGCTCGAGGTCTCGTACGTCGGCAACCACGGTGGCAGTATCCCGGGATATGTCACAACGAATCCGGCGATTTTCATGAACGATCCGATTACGGGTGCGCCGCCCTCTGAAAGCAACGTCGCCGACCGCGTGCGATATGAGCCTGGTATCCTGGGGCCGAACGGCAATTTATACGAGAACTACGCTCATAGCAGCTATAACTCTCTTCAGATTCAGGGCACGAAGCGATTTGGTCACGGCTCGACGATTCTTGCGAACTACACCCTGGCGAAGTCGCTTGACTTCATTTCCAATAACAACTCGAGTGGCAATATCCCCGATCCGCTCAACCTGGAAAGAGGGTACGGACCATCCGATTTCGATAGGTGACAGTCGTTGGTCGTGTCATGGCTTTACGCCCTTCCGTTCCACTTCTCAAACGGGATCGCGAACACCCTATTGGGTGGCTGGACGGTGACTGCGATCCAGACGGTAGAGAGTGGTCTTCCAATCACGGTTTATACCGGTGAAGATGTGGCTCTGGATGGAACGGGATCCTACCCCGGACAATATGCCCAGTACGTGAGCGGGAAAATGCAAAAAATGTCGGGATGAGCCATCCTAATCGGCAAGCTGAAGTGAACCAATTCTTCAATACGGGGGCATTCGCAATACCAAGTTATGACCGCTTGGAACCTACGGCAACTCCAGCAAAGGTATAATCTACGGACCCGCGTATGCCGATACGGATGAGTCTCTTTTGAAAGACTTTACTTTGCCAGAGAAATTTCGACTCCAGTTCAGAGCCGAAAGCTTCAATACCTTCAATCAGGTGAACTTCTCCAATCCAAACTCGTACGCGAACGCGGGTACGGGGTTCGGCCAGATTCAATCTACGGTGTTTGGAACCGGGCGGCAACTCCAACTTGCGTTGAAACTTCTCTGGTAACTCGTGCGTTGGGAGTGGAGGGGCGTCTGGCCTCTCCACTCTCACCTGATAGATTGGCAACCCAGTCGCGGGGGACGGGTTTGGGCGTTCCGGAGCTAGCGTACATTCTACAGAATCGATTTGATCGGGGAGTATTTCATGAGGGTGTTCCTGGTTGCGGTGATGGTGTGTGTGGTTCGCTCGAGTGGGCGGGCAGCGAGTGTATCCCCTCTCTTCGCGCGCGGTTACACGGTGATTCCAGAGCCGCAAAAAGTCTCTTTGGGCACCAAGGATTTTAGCTTCGATCAGACCTGGCAGGTCAAACTGGACCGGGGGGTTGCTAAGGATGATATTGCCGTAGAGGCATTGCGGGAAGATCTGTCTCAGATTCAACCTGCGGCTGGACAAGGGCGGCAGCGGAGGCGGCACACTCTCGTTGCGGATGAGCCAGGAAGGTGCAGATTGGAATGCGCTGGATCAGAATAAGGCAGCCTTGCAGGAGCAAGCCTACCGGGTAGAGCTGCACGGCGGGGCGATAGCCATCACGGCCAATGCTCCCATGGGTCTGTTCTATGGGGTCGAGACCTTCATTCAATTGCTGCGATGGGAGACCGGAACATTATGGCTGCCTGAAGGCACGATCGAAGACTGGCCGGATTTGCAGCTGCGGCATATTTACTGGGACGACAACCATCATCTGGAAAAGGTGGATGAGCTTAAGCGAGATCTGAGGCAGGCAGCTTTTTATAAAATCAATGGCTTTGTCCTTAAGCTGAACGGACACTTTCAATATAAGAGTGCTCCGGCGGTGGTCGAGCCGTATGCGCTTACGCCGGCCGAGCTGCAGGAACTCACCGATTACGGGTTGCGTTATCACATCCAACTCATACCCTACTTAGATAGCCCGGCACATATTGCCTTTATCCTGAAGCATCCCGAGTATGCGAAGCTGCGGGAATTTCCCGACAGCAATTACGAGATTTGTGCCACCAATCCGGCAGCCTACCAGCTGCTGGAAGGTATGTATCAGGATCTGCTGGATGCCAATAAAGGCGTGAAATATTTCTA
This sequence comes from uncultured Acidobacteriaceae bacterium, assembly GCA_963785315.1. Classification (GTDB taxonomy): domain Bacteria; phylum Acidobacteriota; class Terriglobia; order Terriglobales; family Acidobacteriaceae; genus PALSA-350. The sequence goes on from CAWAUX010000010.1 coordinate 963,676, forward strand.
TCTATCGACCGATGAGCCCTACTATCTAGGTCTTGCGCATAACTCTCAATGCAACGAGGAAGACCTGGCCAAGCAACTGGGCACGGTCGGTCAGGTCTTCTCACAGTTTGTCGACAAGGCGGGGGGCTATCTCCATGACCGGGGGCGGACGGTGATGTTCTGGGGAGAGTATCCGCTCAAGCCCAGTGACGTCGCAACCCTGCCACCCTACCTGGTCAATGGCGAGGTCTACGGACCGGTGTTCGACAAAGCCTTCCGTCAGCGCGGCATACAGCAAATGATCTTCACCTCCGTCGAGGGCGAAGAAAAGATGTTTCCTGACTATTCGGTTCTACCCCAGAGTGAACGCCTGCATGGTAGTTCGACGGATGAATTTGAAGACAATCCCAGCGTGCCAAGAGTAGACAGCATCACGCGGAGTATTTCGTATGACTATTCGCGGTTGAACGCGAGCCTTATCGGCGAAATCAATGCGGGTTGGGCGGATGAGGGGGTACATCCAGAGACCTTCTGGCTGGGTTATGTTGCGAGTGTCTCCGCGGCGTGGCATCCTGGATCGCCCAGTGGTCAGGAGTTGGAAAGCTCTTTCTACTCGCTGTTCTACGGGACAAGAGCGGTCAGCATGGACCGGGTGTATCGGCTGATGAGTGAGCAGGCTCAATCATGGTCGGATAGCTGGGATCCCATGGCATCGAAAGCAAGGAAGCCGATCTGGGGATCGTCGTATGAAATCTTCAAGACGCCAAAGCCTGCGCACGATCAGACGCTGCCCTTGCCACCGGCGCCCGGTCACGACCTGGAGTATCGTTCGACCTGGTCAACCGAGAATGCAAAGAGGGTTTCATTAGCCTCGCAAGCAAAGCAGACCAGTGATGTCGTCCTTGGTCTGCTCTACGACAATCTTCAACGGTCGCAATTCAACCGCTACAACCTCCAGGTGTATGTGACCATCGCTGATCTGTGCCGTCAGAACTTTACGATGATCGAGGATATCCACGAAATGGATGTGGATCTGGCATCCGCGTCACAAATAAGAGACAAAGATCCAGCAAAAGCTCTCCACGAAATAGACAGCGCACTCGATACGGCTACATCCATCTGGCAGAAGCGGAATCAAGTGTTGGAAAACGCCAGGGCGACCTGGGAGGAGCGATGGTTCCCGCGCGTCGCTGAAGCCAACGGACGTCAGTTCTTGAACGAGATGGACGATGTAAAGGACCACCTGCCCAATCGGACGATAGACATGAGCTACCTGGTCTATCGCGAAGATCTTCTTCCCTTTGGCGATTGGGTAAACTCGATCGCTACATCGCGGAATGAGTTTGCGACGGCACATCAACTTCCCGTCCGGGATTATCACCTGGCCTGGGACGACTTCAAAGTAACCCCTCCCTGGTTCGTAATGGCTCAATGAATGTGAACAACCCATCAGCGATTCAACAAGAGTGTGTTTTCATGCGGGTGTTCCTGGTTGCGGTGATGGTGTGTGTGGTTTGCTCCAGTGGGCGGGCAGAGAGTGTATCTCCGCTCTTCGCACGCGGTTACACGGTAATTCCAGAGCCGCAAAAGGTCTCTTTGGGCACCAAGGATTTTAGCTTCGATCAGACCTGGCAGGTCAAACTGGACCGGGGGGTTGGTAAGGATGATGTTGCCGTAGAGGCGTTGCGCGAAGACCTGGTCTCCAGATTCAACCTGCGGCTGGACAAGGGCGGGAGCGGGGGTGGCACGCTGTCGTTGCGGATCGAGCCTGGAAGCGTGCAGATTGGCAATGCGCTGGATCAGAATAAGGCAGCCTTGCAGGAGCAAGCCTACCGGGTAGAGCTGCACGGCGGGGCGATAGCCATCACGGCCAATGCTCCCATGGGTCTTTTCTATGGGGTCGAGACCTTCATTCAATTGCTGCGATGGGAGACCGGAACATTATGGCTGCCTGAAGGCACTATTGAAGATTGGCCGGATTTGCAGCTGCGGCATATTTACTGGGACGACAACCATCATCTGGAAAAGGTGGATGAGCTCAAGCGAGATCTGAGGCAGGCAGCTTTTTATAAAATCAATGGCTTTGTCCTTAAGCTGAACGGACACTTTCAATATAAGAGTGCTCCGGCGGTGGTCGAGCCGTATGCGCTTACGCCGGCCGAGCTGCAGGAACTCACCGATTACGGGTTGCGTTATCACATCCAACTCATACCCTACTTAGATAGCCCGGCGCATATTGCCTTTATCCTGAAGCATCCCGAGTATGCGAAGCTGCGGGAATTTCCCGACAGCAATTACGAGATCTGTGCCACCAATCCGGCAGCCTACCAGCTGCTGGAAGGTATGTATCAGGATCTGCTGGATGCCAATAAAGGCGTGAAATATTTCTATCTATCGACCGATGAGCCCTACTATCTAGGTCTTGCGCATAACTCTCAATGCAACGAGGAAGACCTGGCCAAGCAACTGGGCACGGTCGGTCAGGTCTTCTCACAGTTTGTCGACAAGGCGGGGGGCTATCTCCATGACCGGGGGCGGACGGTGATGTTCTGGGGAGAGTATCCGCTCAAGCCCAGTGACGTCGCAACCCTGCCACCCTACCTGGTCAATGGCGAGGTCTATGGACCGGTGTTCGACAAAGCCTTCCGTCAGCGCGGCATACAGCAAATGATCTTCACCTCCGTCGAGACCAGCCGGTATCCGCTATTTCCCAATTATTCTGTTCTGTCTGAGAACGAACGCTTACACGCAGCCAATTTACCTGGCCAGCCAGCAGAGAATGTGGAGACCATCACGCGGAGCATTTCTTACGATTATTCGCGATTGAACGCTAGTCTTATCGGTGAAGTGGATGCGGGTTGGGCGGATGAGGGGGTACATCCGGAGAGCTTCTGGCTGGGCTATGTTGCGAGTGGATCTGCGGCATGGCATCCGGGGTCGCCCAGTGTGCAGGAGTTGGAAAGCTCCTTCTACTCGCTGTTCTACGGGACTAGAGTGGTCAGCATGGACCGGGTCTATCGGCTGATGAGTGAGCAAGCACAATCATGGTCCGATAGTTGGGATTCCATGCCATCGAAAGCAAGGAAGCCGATCTGGGGATCGTCGTATGAAATCTTCAAGACGCCAATGCCTGCGCACGATCAGACCCTCCCCTTGCCACCGGCGCCCGGCCGCGACCTGGAATATAGTTCGACCTGGTCAACCGACAACGCGAAGAGAGTCGCATTCGCTTCGCAAGCAAAGCAGACCAACGATGTCGTGCTTGGTCTGCTCTACGACAATCTTAGACGGTCGCAATTCAACCGCTACAACCTCCAGGTGTATGTGACCATCGCTGATCTGTGCCGCCAGAATTTTACGATGATCGAGGATATCCACGAAATGGATGTAGACCTGGCATCCGCGTCGCAAACAAGAGACAAAGATCCAGCAAAGGCTCTCCATGAGATAGACAGCGCACTCGATACGGCTACATCCATTTGGCAGAAACGGAATCAAGTGTTGGAGAACGCCACGGCAACCTGGGATGAGCGATGGTTCCCGCGTGTTGCTGAAGCCAACGGACGTCAGTTCCTGAATGAAGTAGACGATGTAAAGGACCACTTGCCCAATCGGACGATAGATATGAGCTACCTGGTCTATCCAGAAAAGCTTCTTCCCTTTGGTGATTGGGCAAACTCGATCGCTACCGCGCGGAATGAGTTTGCGACAACACATCACCTTCCCGTCCGGGATTATCACCTGGCCTGGGACAACTTCAAAGTGAGCCCTCCCTGGTTTGGCATGGAGTTGTCGAGCACGGCGGCAACGGCGGCTGCCCAGTGAAACTGGCAGACAACGCATCGCTTTGGCGGAGCAAACTCGATGAGTGAATTAGCACAGGAGTCTACTAAAAACGATCCGCCCGGTACGGGGCATATCCGGCGTGTGCTCACCCGTTGGGACCTTATCTTGTTTGGCCTAGTCATCCTGAGCCCAACGGCGGTTTATCCCGTCTACGGGATCATCCAGAATGTCTCTCATGGTCAGGCGGCTTTGAGCTATATCGTGGCCATGTTGCCATGCTGTTTACGGCCGCCAGTTACGGAAGAATGGCATCGGTTTATCCTTCAGCGGGTTCTACCTATACCTACGTCCAGCAGTCTTTTGGTGCGCCGGTCGGCTTTATAGCAGGCTGGGCCATGATCCTGGATTATTTTCTGATCCCGCTGGAGAGCGTGATCTACTCGGCTCTGACTGCTCAGCGTTTCATACCCTCCATCCCCTATGTTGTCTGGGTGCTGCTGTTTACTGCTGGAATCACGATCGTCAATGTCAGGGGAATTCGGCTCCTGGCCCAGGCAAACACGGCCATGATGGCAGCCATGAGTGTCTGCGCCGTCCTTTTTTTGGTCCTCGCGGCTCACTATGTCCTGGTGCACTATGGCGCCGCCAGCCTGATTTCCCCGGTTGGCATTTTGCCTCATGGCCATTCTCGCTGCGCCCATGATGCTCGGGGCTTCCATTGCGGCACTGTCCTATATTGGATCCGACGCCATCTCGACCCTGGCCGAAGATACCCTCCATCCAGAAAAAGACGTCGTTTTCTCAACTGTTCTGGTGTGCATCATCCAGACTCTCATTTGTGTGGTTACCGTTTATTTTGCCGCACTGGCGTGGAACGACTATAGGAGCTTTCCCAAGATCGACACGGCGATCCTGGATATCGGACACAGGATCGGGGGACAGGCGATGTTTCTGTTCCTCACTTTTGTTCTGCTGGTAGCGGGTGTTTCCAGCGCGCTTACCGGGCAGGCGGGTGCTTCGCGTCTGCTCTTCGCCATGGGTCGCGATGGGGTCATTTCCCGCGGACTATTCGGATACATTCATCCGCGCTATGGAACACCGACCCGTGCAATCTACGTGACCTCCATCGCCTCGTTGGTGGGCGCTCTGCTGATGAACTTTCAAATCGCCGTCGAGTTGCTGAACTTTGGCGCATTCGTGGGGTTCATCCTGGTGAACCTTTCTGTCGTCCAGCATTTCTATATCAAACAGACACAGCGAAGCCTAAGAACGATTGCTCCCAACCTGCTCTTCCCTCTCGGCGGAGCGTGCGTATGTATCTACGTCTGGCTGAATCTTAGTACCCAGGCAAAGGTCACGGGATTCATCTGGTTGGGCATAGGAGTGATTTATCTGCTGATTATCACCCGGGGATTCAGGAATAAACTGAGCCAGTTGAGTGGGGATACGTTCAAATGAATTTATCCGCAGTTGAAAAGGACCTGACAACCTACGTCGAGCAAAATTCAGGCCGCCTGATCCAGATTCTTCAGGATCTGGTGCGTATCCCATCCGAAAACACTCCCCCGATTGGAAGTGAGGGCGAATGTCAGAAATACATCGCCCGCTTTCTATCTGATCTGGAATGCGACCCGCTCACGTATACCTTCGATGAAGTGCCCGGGTTAGCGGAACATCCTTTATTCAGGCCGGGACGGGAATATGCGAACCGCCCCAATGTGGGAGCCCGCCTAAAAGGCACAGGCAACGGCCGATCGCTACTGCTCTCAGGTCATATCGATACGGTTCCCGTCGGTTCATTACCGTGGACACGAGATCCGTTTGGAGGAGCTATCGAAGGAAACCTTCTCTTCGGACGTGGCTCCAATGACATGAAGGGTGGTGTGGCCACCAACCTGTTCGTCCTCGAGTGCCTGCACAAGCTGAGCTTGCCTCTGGCAGGAGATGTTCTGTTCGAGACGGTGATCGATGAAGAGTTTGGCGGCGTGAATGGAACCCTGGCAGGGCGCCTGAAAGGTTTCAATGCAGATGCAGTCGTTCTTTCCGAGCCCTCATTCCTGCGCATTTGTCCCGCTCAACGCGGGGGCAGGAGCGCTCATATCACCTTGCGAGCTGCCGGAGGAATTCTGAATGAAGGTTCCTCTCCCCCCGGAGTGGTTGAGCAACTGACGTACCTGCTGGCAAAAATCCCTGAGTTTGCGGATCAACGCCGCGCTCACGCTCAACCACACCCTTTGTATGCGGATACAACTAACCCTGTGCCAGTGAACGTCACCAAGATCATTACCGGCCCATGGGGAACCAAAGAGCCGATTACGACTCCGGAGGAATGCAGGATTGAAATTTACTGGCAGGCTATGCCAGGCGAAACGGTCGAAGACATTGATCGCGAATTTCTAGCGTGGATCGGCTCTCTCTCCAGCGCGCCGGGCAGTCCTTTTCTGCAACCACCACAGGTGGTGTTTCCATCGCGATGGCTGCCCGGATCGGCCATTTCGAAGGACGAAGCTCTGGTAACCGAGCTGGCGGATTGTGCGACACGGGTGATGGGGAGAGTACCGCCGCTGGCCGGCATCGAAGGCCCGTGCGACATGTATGTTTTTCATACGGTCGCGCATACACCCGCGGTTCTATGGGGCGCCAGAGGTAGAAATACCCATGCGGCCGATGAGTATGTGGAGATTGATACGCTGATTGAAGCCGCAAAGGTGCTGCTGGTCTTCGTGCACAAGTGGTGCTCGAGCTGTTGACTCCGCTGACCTTAGTTTCGGTTAAATGCTTTGCGTCTCTCACACAAAAACGACGGGTTCTTTATTTTCAATGGTTTCTACTCGGCGAGCGATTGCGGTCAGTAGATGGCTTGGTGATTTCAAAGTTCCCTTCTGCTTCCCCGCTGCCCAGGGACCGCCATTGGCGGTCTACTTTCTGGAGCTTTGCATGTGCCAGTAGACCGAATAGCTCTGGCCGGCAATTTGATACATCGGCATTAGCTGGTATTTTGCTCCGTCGCCCGCTACCGTGAAGCGCTGGGCCGACGAGGATTCGACCTGAATCCATTGCGCCACGTTTGCATCCGATTTGGCTGCCACCTTTGGTAAAGGAGCGGGCGCTGGAAGATCTCCAGGCTCCGTAGGCCGTCCGTGGACCACTCTCTTGGGGCCGGCAGGGGGGCCGGCTCCTAAATCTGCTGCAAGCACAAGTGGGCCATAGAGTGCGGCCGTGACGGAGTCGTCTCCACGGAGCGACTCCTGCCGCAGCTCCATCGGAAGGCTGAGGGTGATGATGTCGCCGGCCTGCCAGGTTTTTCGGAGGGCAAGATAGGATCCCGGATCGGCCATCGCTTCGATCAGCCGGCCATTGATCTTTACCTGCGCATCTTTGGTCGTCCAGCTCGGAATACGGACGTGGATGGTGCGCGGAGCCGGCCGGGAAGATTTTATCTTGAGCGTCGTCCCCTGCTCCCGCGGGAATTGCGTGACTTGCTCCAGCAGAAAGCCTTCGTCCTTCCAATCAAACGTGGATGCAATGAACTGGTTGACATAAATGTCACCGCCGCGACGAAGATAAATCGTGTCGCTCAGCTTGGCGAATTCCTCGGCGCCCGTGCCTGTGCAGCACCAGAACGATTCTTCGGGCGAGTTGTACGCCCGCCAATAACCAGCCCCAAGCGGGAAGAAGTACTGTTTAAGACCCTGCGCGTTCTGCGTGCCCAGCCGGCAGTTGAACAGAGCGCGCTCGTATGCATCCATCCAGCGCGCGTCGGCAGTCCAGCTGAAGACGTGGCGCTGAAGCTTCATCAGGTTGTAGGCCACACAGCACTCGGCGTTGGTCCAGGCCAAGGTCCCTTGGAGCTGATCGGGAAGCGTCGTCCAGTGCTCATCGAGGCTGGTGTTGCCAATCACGTAGTTGCGCGCGGCGAGAACCTCGGCCAGGAAGTACTCAGCGATATCGCGGTAGCGGCGATCGCCCGTCACTTCATACATACGGGCCGCGCCGATGATTTTAGGGACGTTTGTATTTGCATGCAGTCCCTGCAACTCGTCGCGGCGCTCAGCGAGCGGATCAAGAAAGCTGGGCTGCTCGAAAAGGCGCGCAGCATCCAGGTAGCGGTCCTTGTTCGTCAGCGCGGCCAGGTTGACCAGGACCTCATTCATGCCGCCATACTCGGTGCGCAGCATGCGTTGCCGTTGGTCGCTGCTGAATCCCCTCATGAACTCCTGCGCCCATTGGCCCATGCCTTCGGCAATCTGCAGTCCGTCCGCATTGCCGGTTTGGACATACATGTCAACCAGGCCGGCCATGATTTTGTGATAGGTGTAGAAGGGCGCCCAGACGGGTTTGCCTTGTGCCAGGCGTTCGAACAACTCGGGGGGAAACGCGCTCAGGTAGCGGGTCCCCATTTTCTTCTGGCACGCGTCCAGACCGGTGACAAGCTCATCGCCACGGCTCTTGAGAACGGTGTTTCCCGAACAGGCCGAGGCCAACGCAACGGCAGAGAGAACGTGGCCGCCGGCGAAATGGCCGCGTAACTCACAGGCGGGGTCTTCCCAACCTCCATAGGGCGTGGCGCCGGAGGGAATCCCGGCCGTCATACGGAAGGAATGCAGCAGCCGGTCGGCGGCAAGCGAGTCGAGATAGCGCGCGTTGATCTCTTCCTGCTCCTGGAAGAGACCGGGCGAAAGACGAACAGAGCCCAGCGGGCAAGCCATGAGCATGGCGGAAGATTCTGCAGATTCATTGGCGGACAGGGCCTGAAGGATTGCCGGGGAGCCGATCAGGCAGAGGCCGGCGGCACCGGCCGATGTCTTTAAAAAGTCGCGACGCGAGTGGTCCACCATACGGTACTCCTGCTTGAACCCTACTGACAGCTTGGCTGGAAACAGAGATTTTTGCTGAAGAACGGCATCACGTGATTTTGAAAACGATCAGCCACCGCGCTGGTGTGCGTGCCCGGGTAGATCTCGAAGCTGTTCGCGATCCCGTATTTGTCCAGGACGTCATGCAACTTCGCCGTGTCGGTGCGCAGACCGTCCTGATCGCCTACGTCGATGGAGATTGCCCGGTATTGGCGCAGATTGTCGATGTACTGATCGATGAAGACCAGGGGCGCATTCGCTGTCCATTTCGCCAGCACATCCGGCTGCGGCACTCCATCCTTCGTCGGCAGATCAAGATACAGCGGCGGATTCTTGGGGTCCGGCGACCATGCCGCCGCGCTGGCGAGCTGCGCGCGGGCGAAGAAGGGCAGCTTTGCGGAATCCTCGGGAGTCTTCACCGCTTCGAGGCTCTTTTCCATTTCTGGATTCGGCCCGGCAGTGCGCGCGGAGAGGCAGCAAGGGCTCATGATGTACAGGCTGCCGAACACATCCGGATGCTTCATGCCGATCCTGCTGGCCCCGTATCCACCCATGGAGTGGCCCACCAATCCACGGCTTTCGCGATTTGGCATCGTCCGGTAATGCGCATCGATGTACGCGACCACGTCGTGCGCGATGAACTTCTCGAAATCGCCGGTGGTGACGGAACTCGAATACATGGACCCATTGTGCACCGTCTTCGAATCCGGCAGAACGACAATCATCTCCTTCGCGCCCTGGGCAAAGGAGCCTTCGATCGTTTGCGGCACGTGGATTTCGTGGGTCCACTGCTCGGCGCCAATGGAAAAACCATGCAGGGCGTACACCACTGGATACCGGCGGTGTTTCTCTTTCTGATAGCTCGGCGGCAGGAAGACGAATACGTCGCGGTCGACCGCATCCCCCTCCAGGTTGCCCTCCAGAGCCGTACCGTGAATTTTGATACGGTCGACCGTAACCGGCTTTGCTCCCGGAACTGGCGGCGGAATGTTGGTTGCTACTTGTGCCATCAGCGCAGGGTAAATGGACACGGCCAGTGACAGTGTCATTCCGTATATCAGTTGCAGTTGCTTTTTCCTCATCGGTGTCCTCTCGAAACCCACAGCTCCTCTACTTTATCGACTGCGGACGCTTGAGTCCCTGTCACGGCTCCAGAGAAAGCACCGTCACCGACTTTGGCGCAACCGTCAATGCCAGCCTGCCACCTGTTACGCTGGCTGAGACCGGCTTCGGTACAACCGTGTTGGGCGCTGCGAATGTGTTTACGCTGTCGACGGCAGACGCGGTCAACGTCTCCCCCTTCGCCGACTTCGCCGCCATACCGGTGATCTCCGCATCGATGGCCAGCGGTTTTTCCGGATCGAGGTTGGTGATTTCAAGCCAAAGCTTGCCTGAGCTGTCCCGGGCAGCGAGAGCATCCACGCGCGGCAGGCTGGTGCTGCCCTGGGTGTAAGTGCCGGCGTCAAATGCAACCGGAACAAACGTTGCGTCCTGGAATGGAACATACATCTTGTAAACGTAGTAGGTCGGAGTAAGAACCATCTTCTCCTTATCCGTGAGGATCATCGACTGCAGCACGTTGATCATCTGGGCAATATTCGCCATGCGTACACGATCGGCGTGGCGGGCGAAAATGTTCAGATTCAGCGCTGCCAGGATGGCGTCACGCAGGCTGTTTTGCTGCACCAGGAAATGCGGATTTGTGCCCGGCAGCGCAGCATGCCACGCGCCCCATTCGTCGACCACCAGGGCAACCTTCTTCTGCGGGTCATATGTATCCATAACGGTTTCCTGTTCGCGCAGGAAGCCCTCCATGGACAAGGTCGACTTCAGGGTCTTGCTGTAATCCTCCACGCCGAAGCCGGTGGATGGGGTCGAGGGAGGCCAGCCGTTGGGGACGGTATACCGGTGCAGTGAAAGCCCGTCGATATTCCAGTCCCCTCCATGATGCTGCCAGGCTTTCATGATGGTCTCGGTCCAGCTGGTCTCCGGCGTTCCCGGACCGACGGCAATCTTGAGCATGCGGTTCGTGCCTCGCTGGGCAGGATTGAAGTTTCTGGCGAAGTGGCTGTAGATCTTGAGTTGGCTCAGGTAGTAGTCCGCTGTCATGCTGCCGCCGCAGCCCCAGCTTTCGTTTCCGATGCCCAGGAAACCGACCTGGTAGGGATCGGGATGTCCGTTGGCCGCACGCTCTTTAGCCAGCGCGGTGGGTTGCGCGGCAGTCATATACTCCAGCCATTCGGAGGCCTCCTGCGGAGTGCCGGATCCGACGTTGATGGAGACGTAGGCCTGACTGCCGATCTGTTGGATGAAGTCCATGAATTCGTTGGTGCCGAAGGCGTTAGTGTCGACCACGTCGCCCCATGCGGGGTTGAGCGTTGCCGGCCGTTGTGCCGCGGGACCGATGCCTTTGCGCCAATGGTATTCATCGCCAAAGCAGCCGCCTGGCCAGCGGACGTTGGGCACCTTTAACGCCTGCAAGGCGGTCACCACATCGTTGCGCACCCCGCGCGTATTCGGAATCGGAGAATCCGGCCCAACCCAGATGCCCTCGTATAAGCCGTGTCCAAGGTTCTCCGCGAACTGGCCGAAAAGGTTGCGATCGATCTTCGCTCCGGCCCTGGACGCATCGATGGACAAATGAACATCGTCCGCGGCCTTCACTGGCGCGTTCGAAGCCAGCAGCAGAAGAGACAGGCAAAGGGTGAACCGAACAACGCCAGACTTCATGAAGACTCCGATCAACTGCGAAGGATACGTCCTGAACTCCTGGCGGGCATACCGCGGGATCAAGGCACCCCTCCGAGAAAACGTTCTCCCGAAACCGGACTATACAGAACCGCCTAGGTCGGGGACAAATCAAATAAATCGGTTGCGTAAGGACGGCTGGGACTCAGAGCTGTCCATTGCCATAGCATTCCCGTGTGGTGCAGTTCACCCAGGACTGACGTCCTGGGTCATTCTCAGCCGTCCCTTCGGGACGGATCGCGGTCTGCCCAATAGCTGATTTGTTTTTAACTAGAGCCATCCGAAATCGGCCGATCAGGACACACCTTCTATAGACCGTCAGGCTCGGCCGGCCCCGGCCCGTTGCAGTACGTAGCCGGGCACGGTAACATCAGCATGACGGTTTGTTGCGCCTATCCTCATGGTGAAGACCGTCCCTACAGTTGGTTTTGAGCGCGGAAGTGGTGAAATTGGCAGACACACCATCTTGAGGGGGTGGCGCCGAGAGGCATGGGGGTTCAAGTCCCCCCTTCCGCACCAATAAGAATAGAGGTTCAGCTCTCCCATGATCTGGTTTGTCGGTACCATTCACGTTATTGTTTGCTTCATCCTGATTGGCGTGGTTCTGCTGCAACAGGGCAAGAGTGCCGACCTCGCCGGCGCCTTCGGCGGCCAGGGTTCACAGACTGCATTCGGCCCCCGCGGAGCGGCCAACCTGCTGACCAAGGTGACCACCTGGGCGGCTATCGTCTTCATGTTCACTTCCATCGGACTCACCGTTCTGATCCAACGTACCAGCGGCCCGCGCTCCGTGCTCTCGGGTATCAAGTCTACCCAGACCACACCAGCCAAGCCCGCGGCTCCCGCCAAGTAGATCCTCAAAAACTCAGGCGGGAGAGCGGCCGCGCGTCCAGCGGCCCACCGCCACTACCAGCAAGCCCATTCCCAGAAAAACCAGCAGGAGTACCGCGGAATGGGCCATCACGCCGCCGTAACCCAGCACTTTCACATCCATAAAAGGATAGGGATATTGCCCGCTGACCGCGCCCCGCGCCAGCACGTACACCAGGTAAACACCGGGATAGGCCAACCAGCCCACGGCATCCTTCCAGCGCAATCCCTTCCGCGGCCCAAATACCAGCCAGTACACGACATAGCCAACCGGAATGAGGTCATGCAAAATTGCGTCGGCGACCCACTGCAGGCCCTGCGGATTCCAGAGTTGCCGCAGCAATAGACGGTAAATAATGCCCACGATAGCGATGTAGGCCGCGGTGCCGGCCTGCACCGGCGGACGGCGGAAAAACTGCCCCCATCCGGTTACCGGACTCAAGACGGTAGCGGTGAAAACCAACGCAACCAGAATATTGGTCTGGATGGTGAAGAAACTGAAGTAGGTGATCACCGTCCCCACCATCGCCGGCGCCCCGGCGGGCGATTGGGCCAGTATCAGGTAGAGTTGCAGCAACAGTGCAAACCAGCCCAGCAACGCCCCGGCCGCCGCGGATATACGCATGGCCGCATTGTAACCAGCGATATCCGTCGCTCAAGTGAATCTAGAATGAGGGAATGATCCTTGAGACCTTTCCCGTCGGTCCGCTGCGTTGTAACTGCACCATTCTGGGCGACGAGGTCACCCATGAAGCCATCGTCGTCGATCCCGGGGATAACATCCCCGAAATTCTCTCCCGCCTGCAGAAGCATGGCCTGACCCTGCGCCAGATCGTCGTCACTCACGCTCATATCGACCACGTAGGCGGAGCGGCTCAGCTACGAAAGTCTACCGGGGCACCGGTGCTCATGAACCAGCAGGATCTAGAGCTGCTGGGCATGATGGAGATGCAGGCCGGCTGGCTTGGTGTCCCCACACCCCAGGTTGCGCCTCCGGACGCCAGCGCCGAGGATGGCCTGGCCATCGGTCTCGCCACCCTGCCCGCCCAGGTGTTGCACACCCCAGGACATACTCCGGGAAGCATCTGCCTCCTCTTCCCCGATCAGCATCTGTTGCTAGCCGGCGACACTCTCTTTGCCGGCTCCATCGGCAGGACCGATCTTCCCGGGGGCGATGGGGAGCAAATCCTGCGCTCGCTGCGTGGGCGCCTGTTGGTGTTACCCGATAGTACCCGTGTTCTTCCCGGACATGGTCCGGAGACCACGATTGGGGAAGAAAGACAATCAAATCCGTTCCTTCAGCCAAAATTTCGAATGTGAAACATTAACTTCCCCTAAGAAGGTATCTAAAGGTGAACATAAACAGATCATTCCGAGCGAAATCCATCGAAAATGAAGGTACTTAAGTTCATCTAAATGTTGCAGATGCCCGGCTTCCATAAAGCATTAATTGAATGACACGAAAGTATTAGTAACGATCTTGAGTCCTCCCTTTTGCACATATTTTCCTCAAGCGGCCCATAAATTGCTGTAAAGTTCTAAACGTTACTAAAGATTCAGTTGGGCGAAATGGTTGACGATCGCTTCCACACCCGCAGTGAACTCCTCTTCAGGCGCCAGCAGGCTCACCACCAGCCATCCCTGCCCTGAAAAACCAAAGAAACCGCCGGGATGTACGACTACCGCTCGCTTCCGCAAGAGCTCGAGCGCGGTTTCTTCTTCGCTCTGCAGCCGGGGAACCCGGAGCACAACATACCAACCCGCCTCCACCTCCAGCCGGCTCACCAGGGTCTGGTGAAGCAGGATGTCGTCCAGCGTGTGCAGGTTGTGCTCCAGGCGCTTCCTGATTTGCTCTTGCGGCTGGGCTCGATTGCTTAGCCACGCGGGGAGCGCGTGCTGGATGGGAGCACTCATGGAGAGAAAGGTGTCGCCGATCACCTCCAGGCGCTGCAGGGCCTCGGGCTCGGCGAAGCAGGCCATCCAGGCGGCCTTCATCTGTGGAAGCGCGGCCACTTTGCTCAACCCGCTCAGCACGAAGGTGGGCACGGCGTGGCTACCGGCGGCAAAGCTCTGTCCCGCCTCGTGTCCAGGGAGCCCATAGTCGAGAAATACCTCGTCCACGATCAGCGCCAGCCTGTGCTCCCGGCACACTGCTTCGAGCGCGGCCCGCTCCTTATCCCGGGTGAAGTGGCCGGTGGGATTATTAGGGTGGACGACGGCAATCGCCCGGGTACGGGGGGTGATCCGGCGCCTGAGGGCCTGAAGGTCGAGATGCCAGCCATGATCGTAGAAAAGCTCATACGGAACCAGCCGCACGTCATCCAACTGGGCCAGGAAATCGAACAAGGGGTAGCCCGGCTGGCCGATTAGCACCTCATCCCCGGGATCGCAGAGCAGACGGAAGAGGAAACTGTAGGCCTCGCTGGTGCTGGTGGTAAGAAAGATCTGCTCTGCGTCGACCCTGGCTCCATGGTTGCGGTAATAGCGGCTGACCGCCTCGCGCGCAGAGAGAAGGCCCCTGGGATTCGGCTCGTAACGCAAGGCTTCCCGAGGGTTGAGCGGACCCAGAATGGACCCGGCATCGTAGCTAAAGCCGCACGCCGTCGGGTTGGAGGCGGTGAGGTCCCAGAGCCGCGTGCCGGATGCTCGTAATCGCAACAGTTCGCTCGCCCAGGGTGTTTCCCGCATATCCCATTGTGTTCGCGTAGACCAGGGGAAACCCACCGGCTTCTCTCCATCAAGCATGGTGTAATAGACGTTAGCATCTCATTTCAGGGAGTTTGTGCGCATGGACCTGCAAGCTGTGATCTTCGACTATGGTGAAGTTCTGAGCGGACCGCCGGACCCTCAGAGGCATCGCAATCTGCTGGCCATTGCCGGGGTGAAGGAAGAAGCGTTCGAGAAGGCCTATTGGGCCCACCGTTTGGATTACGATGCCGATATTTTGAACGGCCAGACGTATTGGCAGACCGTCGCCCGTGATACCGGTACGCGCTTCACCGCCAGGCAGATAGAGGAGCTCGAGGAGCAGGACGCCCTGATGTGGATGGACCTCAATCCGGCGATGCTGGCCTGGATTCCCCGCATCAAGCAAGCCGGTTTCCGTCTCGGTATCCTGTCAAACATGGGCTATGGAGTGCTGGGCTACATGCTCCCGCGCTTCTCCTGGCTGAGCCAGTTCGACCACCTCACCTGGTCCTGTGAGCTGGGCGTCGTCAAGCCGGATCCCGCGATTTATCTGCACACGGTAAAGAAGCTAGGCGTCTCACCAGATCAGGCGCTGTTCATCGACAACCTGGAAAAGAACATCGTCGGCGCGGAGGCCGTAGGGCTCCACGCTGCTCTCTTTCAGAACGTAGAACAGCTACAGAGCGATCTGGCTCGCCGCGGATTTCCGTTACCGGTTCTGGAACCCGTGGCCTGAGTGCCGCGCCTACGGCGCGGCACTAAACCTGGAAGCCCCCTAGCGAGGAGCCTTAAGCGCCAGCCCAACCTGATCGACAATCTCCAGGTCGAACCCCTGCAACGCAGGCACGTGTGTGGGGGTGTTGGAAAGTAGCCGAATCTTCCGGATGTTCAGATCGGAAAGGATCTGTCCGCCCAGTCCGACCTGGCGCAAAATCCGTTGATGCCGGTCCTCCCCGTGCTCACCGCTGCGGTGCAGAAACAACCGGTGCGGCAACACATTGCGGTCGATATCGAAACCTTTACTTGAATTGTGCAGATAAACCAGCGCGCCCCGTCCCGCCTCCGCAATCATCTCCAGCGATCGCTGGACCACCTGGTGGCAATCGCACAACGTGGTGCCGAAAACATCGCCCGCCAGGCAATGAGAGTGCACCCGCACCAGGACAGGTTCCTGGTTGTGCTCGGAGCTAACATCGCCGCGAACCAGGGCCAGGTGGCTCTCTCCCCCGTCGACCTCGCTCTCATAGGCAATCATGCGGAAGTCGCCGAAGCGGGTGGGCAAAATCGATTCCGCCACGCGGAAGATATACCGCTCGTTCTGCAGCCGGAAGCGGATGAGCTCCGCCACCGTCAGCATCTTCAACCCGTGCTGGTTGCAGAATTCCACCAGGTCCGGCACCCGCGCCATGGTGCCGTCATCATTCATGATTTCGCAGATCACTCCGGCCGGGATCAGGCCCGACATGCGCGCCAGGTCGACGGAAGCCTCCGTCTGGCCGGCGCGTACCAGCACCCCTCCACGCCGGGCGCGCAAAGGAAAAACATGCCCCGGCCGTGCCAGATCCGCCGCTGTCATCCGCGGATTGATCGCCACCTGGATGGTGTGCGCCCGATCGTAGGCGGATATGCCGGTGGTCACGCCCTCCCGGGCCTCGATCGTTTCTGTAAATGCGGTGCCGAAGCGGGAGGAATTCTGTTGCGACATCGGCCCCAGGCGGAGGTAGTCCGCCCGCTCTTCGGTCAGACTAAGGCAGATGAGGCCGCGTCCATACCTGGCCATGAAGTTGATGGCTTCCGGAGTGACAAACTCCGCCGCCAGCGTCAGGTCTCCCTCGTTCTCGCGGTCCTCGTCGTCCACCACGACGATCATGCGTCCCGCCTTGAATTCCTCGAGCGCCCCGGGTACATCGGTAAACGGCATCTTCGCCTGCATAGCTCTATTCTCCGCCTGGTACTTTCCTGATGCCGGATCTCGGCCAGCAGACGCAAAAAACGCCGCTCTCGGCGGCGTTTCTTTGCTTCGGACCTGCTACTCGTTTACAACGTGGATTCGATTTCAAAACCCCAAGCCTCGAGCAGCGCCTCCGGGATATACTTCGAATTCTTGTTGCGCCGGGCCCATTCGCGCAACCGTGTCGAACGCACATACTGATCGGGAGTCAGTTTGAACTCTTTAACCACTTGTTCGAAAGAAGTGACTGTCGGGACCACCGGGCCTATCGGCTCCGGCTTACCCCAGTTTGGATTACCACGACGTTTTGCCATTTGATCCGTTATCCTCTAGGGAGATGAGCAACAAGCATCACCAGCGGCGTTGAAGTTCACCAACTCAGGTCCGCTGGACATGTCAAAGTTCTCATTTTAAGGATATTTTCTCCAAAAATCAATAGCAAATACGCGCTATGCCGTTAACTCCTCTCGTCGCTGCCGGGCAAAGCCCGGGCAGCCTCGCCAACGATCCCCAGCAACCTATCCCGTCTTGATGTATTCCAAGTGGATGACTTACTTGATATTTGTGAAAGGTGGATGGTTATGAACGTAGTCCGTTACTGGGCAGTTTTCTCTCTGGGGGTAGCTGCCGGCGCAGCTGCGGCTCTCATTTATGCTCCGCAGACCGGGGAAAAGACCCGTAAGCAACTGAAGCGTAACCTGCAGGATGCGAGCGATTATATCCAGGACACCACTGGCGATCTGAGCAAACACGCCACTCGTGTCTATAAGAAGACGAAAGGTGTGGCCGGAGACGTGGCATCCCGCGTAGGTTCGGTCGCCAGCAACGTCAGCTCCGCCGCCGGCAACATTGCCGATAAGGTCGGGGATCTGGTCTAACTATCCGTTTCACACTGGCCATTGCAGCCTTTCCTGAGAGAAGGCCGCAATGGCCCGTTTCCTATCCGCGGAAATCCTAGGCTAGGCAAGTAGCTGCCGCGCGGCCCGATATCCGGAGCGCAGCGCTCCATGTACGGTACCCCAGTGACCGCTGGTGTCGGTATGCTCGCCGGCAAAGAAGAGCGTCTGCTCCACCGGCTGCGAGAGCTGGTCGGAGGCATCGATCGCCCCTCGGGGGACGTAGGTGTAGGCTCCCAGGCTGTGGGGATCGATTTGCCAATCATGCATATGCCAGCGCAACAGGTGTTTCCTCACCTCGTGCAGTTCGCTGCCCAGCATGATGGAGAGCGTTTCCAGGCCGGCCTCGGGCAGTGAATCCATCTCCAATTTCTTAGCTTTGCGGCCGGCTATCCAGCCGGTCAAGGTCGTGCCTGAATGGGGATTGGTCGTCCACCAGGTCGGGGGAATGGCCTCAGGCGCGAACAGGAAGCTCACCCCGCTTAAGGCGACAAACTGCTTCCAGAAGCTGCTGTCAAACTCATACACCACGCGCGCAGCCAGTCCCATGACCAGGCTGTCGGCCGCTTTCAGAATCTCCGCCGGCTGGGGCGAGAACGCGACCTTCCTCGCCTGCAGAACGCCCAAAGGCAAGGTCAGGATCGCCGCTTTG
This sequence comes from uncultured Acidobacteriaceae bacterium, assembly GCA_963785315.1. Classification (GTDB taxonomy): domain Bacteria; phylum Acidobacteriota; class Terriglobia; order Terriglobales; family Acidobacteriaceae; genus PALSA-350. The sequence goes on from CAWAUX010000010.1 coordinate 982,102, forward strand.
GCCAGCAAGACACGGCCGGTATCGGTCGCCACTTCCACCTGCCCCGGCTCCCAATCCACGGAGCGCACCACCGTAGACCGCAGCAACTCCCCCCCGGCATCGCGGAACCTGCGCAACAGATACTGGGGAACGCGCTCATACCCTTCGACCACGCGGAACAAACGGTCCGCCGAGATTGCGTCTTCCGCCGCCTGCTGTTTGGCCAACGCGCGAACGCTGATGCGATCCGCCTCGGCGGCATTGAATCCTTCGACATAATTCGTCGCCCTGGCCGCAGCCTCTACTCCAAGTTTCCTTTGGCCCAGGAATTCGCTGAAACTAAGGTCGCGGGAATTCGGCGAGAGCTGCACATGACCAAGCTCTTCAAAGAGCTGGTGCACTTCATGCTGATCCCCGCAGGGTCCCAGCCGGCCTGCGCCACGGCCCGGGCTGACACAGCGGCTATCGCCATCCAGCTCGAAACGGGTGAGACCCGCCTCATCCACCAAATCGATCAGCTCCTCCGGCAGACCGTGAATAAACTCCGCCCCGAGCTCCACCGGCAAGTCGCCCTGGATGGCCTGAACGGTATGAATCCGTCCCCCCACCCGTTCCCGGGCCTCGATCAGAGCCACACGCCGCCCCGCCTCCGCCAACGTCCGGGCAGCTGCCAGACCGGCAACCCCGGCGCCAATCACAATGGCATCGAAGGTATCGGTTTTTCATTCACTGCACCTCCCAAGTGAGTGTTTCGGCACGGGCGCCTTGCGCCGAAACCGGATGCTTGAGCGCCTGGATGGAGAGCGTACAGCCGGCCTGTAGAGTCTCCGGGGTAAAGCGAAGTGTTCGTCCTTCTATTTCCATAGTCACCCTGGGCGCCGTCTGTGCCTGGGGCGAGGATGGATGGGCCAGAGGAAACTCCACAGGGCTGGTAAGCCCGCTCACCAGGTAGAGCGACACCAGATCGCAAAAGCCCAGCGCTGCTGTCCATCGCTCCAGATTTTCGCTGCTTGCCATCGAGCTGTTTTCGAGCTTTCGTTGACGCAGCCTCTCGATCTGCAGAAAGCGTTGGTGGTGAGCCTGATCATGCTCGGCCAGCAACGTGAAATGACGGCTAACGATGATGGCTCCTATCTCCGACCAGCTTTCGATGGTATCGATAGAGGTGGTCCAGGCCTCGGCAGTTTCCCCGGGCGGAATGGCCACGAACGAAACTGGATTTGCCTTGGCGGCCTGCGGACCGCCCGAGCGCAGCCGCTGAATCTGTTGTGCATCGCTCGAAGCCCAACCCGTATCGTGCATTTGAATGGCGCGCACGATTTCCGGCGGCAACTCACCGAAACTCGCGGCGACCAGCCCAGCGGCAATTTCTCCCGCGAGCACGGCATGGGCCGGCTGCGGCACCAGCAGACAAGGCAGCCGCACCGAGCGTTGCGCCGCTTCTATCCGCCCCCAGGCCGACGATGGCCCTGCACTCTTCCCTTCTCCCGGTAACCAGCCAATCACCATCACTAACTCCTAAGGCAGTGTTGAAATTATCAGGTAATCTGGGAGCGCCATGATCCTTAAAGAAGAAGTAGCCGTCGATCTCGCCACACCGACCGGTCTCATGCGGACCTATATGTTTCGCCCTGCGGCCGAGGGCAAGTATCCCGCCGTTGTGCTCTTTTCCGAAATCTTCCAGGCCACTGGTCCCATCCGCCGCTTTGCCGCCTTCATCGCAGGTCATGGATACATTGTCGCTGTGCCCGAGGTGTATCACGAGATGGAGCCGCTAGGAACCGTGCTGGCCTACGATCAGGCCGGTTCCGACAAAGGCAACGCCGACAAATATGCCAAGCCCCTTTCATCCTACGACAGCGATGCGCGCGCACTGCTCGATCATCTCAAAGCCCTGGACGATTGCACCGGCCGCCTGGGCGCCATCGGCATTTGCCTGGGAGGCCATCTCGCATTTCGTGCGGCCATGAATCACGATGTACTGGCCACCGTATGTTTCTACGCCACGGATATTCACAGTCACAGCCTGGGCCTGGGCAAACAGGATGATTCGTTGATGCGCGCCAGGGACATAAAGGGTGAGCTGCTGCACATCTGGGGGCGGCAGGATCCGCATGTTCCGCTCGAGGGGCGCAATCTCATCAAGGCCCGGCTGGAGGAAGTGGGCGCCAATTTTCAATGGCTCGAAGTCAACGGCGCGCACGCCTTCATGCGCGACGAGGGCTACCGCTACGATCCAGAGCTGGCGGCGCTTTGTCTGAATATGGCGCTGGCGCTGCTCCACCGAAAATTAGCGCTCTGAGAATAATCTGGTGGCTGAGCAAGAGCTGAAAGAAAAACTCGCCAAGGCCCCCGACGATCCCACCAGCGACCTGGGATTCGGTCGAGTCTTATCGTCCCAGCGTGAGCTTCGCCTGATCAATCGGGACGGCAGCTTCAACGTGCAAAGACGAGGCCGGGGGCTGCGTTCGTTTCTGGCCTACTCCAACCTGGTCAGCACTACCTGGAGCCGCTTCTTTCTCTTCGTTGCCGTTGCCTACCTTTCGCTCAATGGCTGTTTCGCTGTGCTCTACGATGCTTGCGGACCGGGCGGCCTGGTCAGCACTCTCAACATCGGTATTAATTCTCCCTTTCTGAAGGCGTTCTTCTTCAGCATTCACACCTCGGCGACCATAGGCTACGGAACGATCGTTCCTGTGGGGGTGCTAACCAATGTTCTGGTCGCGCTCGAGTCGGTGGTCAGTCTGCTGGGTTTGGCGGTGGTGACCGGACTGGTTTTTGCGCGCTTCTCCCGGCCGGTCGCCGACATTCTCTTCAGTAAGAATGCGGTGATGTCGTGGATTGGTAACCTTCGCGCTTTCGAATTCCGCATCATTAACTCCCGCAACAACCAGATCATCGACCTGCAATGCCGTCTTCTGGTGTCGCGCTTTGAGACCCATGCCAGCGGAGCCGCGGTGCGCCGCTACTACCCGCTGAATCTGGAGAGGGAGAGTGTGGTCTTCTTTCCTCTCTCCTGGACCGTGGTGCATATCATCGACAAACAAAGCCCGCTCTACGGGGTTACGCGGGATGAATTGTGCGCCAGTGGCGCCGAGTTTCTGATTTTGCTCACAGGGATGGACGAGACCTTTTCCCAGGTCGTCAATGCCCGGTCGTCGTACCGCGCCGACGAAATTATCTGGGACGCAAAGTTCGCCGATATTTTTGCCTATGACCCGGGAGGCAGAATGGCGGGTATCGACATGAAGCGATTCCACGACACCACACGCGTTTCCACCCCGCCATAACACCAGCTCTCGCTCGTTTTTCGCGAGATGTGGGATTCCACCGATGTTGACCGCTGAGTGCATCGGGTGAACTTGAGAGTCAGAGGGAAAGAGCTGTGGGATCCCATATCTCGCGAAAAACGAGCGAGATATGGGGCACCCGTCCGTTGTTAGGGAACCAGCCTAGCTCTAAGCACTAATGGTCCTTGCCCCGGTAGGACCCGCGATCACCGCTACCGAAGCCAAGCCAAGAAACAACCCGTGCTCGACCACGCCCGTCATGCTCTTGATGGTCTGGCCCACCGCCGCCGGATCCAGGATCTCACCGTAGTGGCAGTCCAAAATGAAGTTGCCTTCGTCGGTGACATAGGGTGAGCCGTCGTGACCGGAACGCAGCACCGGGTGCGCCCCCATCTCCTCCAGCTTTTTCTTGACCGGAGAGGCCGCAAACGGGATCACCTCGACCGGAAGCGGGAAGCGGCCCAGCCGCTCGACGATTTTGTGTTCATCGGCCACGATCACCAGCCGCCGCGAAGAAGCAGCCACAATTTTCTCGTGCAGCAGCGCGCCCCCACCGCCTTTGATCAACGCCAGCCCGGGAGCCACCTCGTCGGCGCCGTCAATGGTCACATCGGTATAGGCCACTTCATCGAAGCTGGTGAGCGGAATCCCCAACGAGCGCGCCAGCTCGCCAGTCGCTCGCGAGGTGGGGATCCCGCGAATCTTCAGCCCGTCGCGGACTAGTTCCCCAAGAAAGTGGATGGCAAAGGTTGCGGTCGAGCCGGTGCCGAGCCCGACCACCATTCCGTCCTTGACGTATTCCAGGCTCTTGCGCGCAGCAGCGGCCTTCTCTGTGTCCGTGAGTGTCATGGTTGGTCCCATAAGTGAAAGCTGCTAGGGATTGGCGCGCACTGCCCGGGAGTACATCAGCCGGGTAAAGCCGCTCATCAAAAGGTTAATACCGACGATCGTGCCCAGCGCCCACACCGCACTCGCCGGCCAGCTTCGCCAGATCATGACCGCCAGGATCAGGGTGACGATACCGTCAAACAGAAGCCATCCCGAACCCGGAGCGCTTCGCACTTGAAAATACGTCACGATATGAAAGATGCCTTCCACGAAGAATAGGACCGCTAACGCCAGGGTGAGAGAAACCAGGCTCAACTTGGGGTTTATCAGCAGGTAGACCCCGGCAATTAGATAAGCGCAGCCGACCAGCAGTCGCCAGAAAAAACCTCCGGTGGTGCGCGCCGCAAAGGTACCCGCCAAATGCGCGATGCCGGCCACGATGACCAGTGTCGCGACCACAATGGCAATCGCGATGCCCGCCTCGAAGGGCAACGCCAAGGCAAAGAACCCTACAACAATCAACAAAATGGCCCATCCTACGGGGAACCCAGTACTTTTCCCTAATAAACTACTTGGCGATGTTGCCATGGTAGTGGCTCCTTTGTGATGACAGCGGTGGGTTACCAGGATACGAGTAGCAATGGTACATCTTTCGCTGGCGGCGTTTATTCGTCCTCTTGGAACAGAACCAGAAGGTCGTGGGCGACATAAGCCACGCGCTCTACCCTCACGGCGTCTTCGCGGATACGGAATAGAATCCCGTAGTGTCCTACAAGAGCCACGCGCGCATCATTTTCTAACTCGGTCCGTAACCGGAAGCGCAAAGGGCGATGCCCGAGGGCCAGGATTTGCTCGCGTATTTCCCGGAGGAAGCTCTGGGCCCGCCTGGGATTGTCTTGCGCTATGTAGTCCGCGATTGCGTCGAGGTCACCTTCCACCAGACTGGAGACTTCTATGCGCACTTGTACTTGCGTTCCAGCCGGTCCAGAATTTCATCCACCGGAGCGCCTGGACTGTGGTCCTCCTGCGCCCGCCGCCACAAGGTGCGCAGCTCGTCCAGGCCGTGCTGCCTCAGGTCGCGCTTCAGCATCCACTCCTGCAACGCATCGCGCACCACCTCGCTGGAGGAGGCATATTCGCCCGTCTCCACCACTTTCCGGACCCTGGCCGCCATCTCCCCAGGCAAAGCGATGCTGATCTTCTCCACCGCCGGCATGGGCAAATCCTACCATTTCCTTCATTTGGTTGCCCGGCGGCCCACACGATATTCTGATTTTGGTCTGCCCTGTGACTCTTGTGCGGCTATATCCACTCTGAAGGAGATCCATGTCGAACGAATTGCGCAATTTTCTCACGCTCCCTTATGACGAGCTCGAAGCGTTGAATGTGAAAGCGAAAGAGCAGCGGAAGAATCGCGTGCCCCAGCACCAGGTTCAGGAAGAACGGCTGAAATACCTTACCGACGAGAAGGGCATCAAGGCCGTCACCGTTCTCTTCAGCGACCTGGAAGGCCGCCTGCACATGCTCGACTACGACAAGAAATTTCTGGTCAAGAGCTGGGACAACCTCACCTTTGACGGCTCATCGATCCGCGGCTTTTCCGCCCAGCGGGAGAGCGACCTGCGCCTGGGAATCGACTGGAGCGCCTTTTATTGGGCCCCCGCCGATTACTTCGGAGCCGGCAAAGTATTGGTCTTCGGTGAAGTCATCGATAAGAGTGGCGCAGTCTATCCCGCAGATATCCGCAGCGTGCTCAAGACCTATGCCCAGGAACAGCACGAAAAGAGCGGCTACACCCTGAATGCCGCCAACGAAATCGAAGGCTTTCTCTTTGCCGGTGTCGACGCCGAGCGGCGCTACGCTGAGACGGGCAAATTCGAGTACGTCAATACCGGTGGTTACTATCATTCCCTTCCCGGCGATCCCTTGCGCACCTTTATCGACACCGCGGCCGAAGTACAGCGGGCCATGGGCTTCGAGAACGAGAAGGACCACCCCGAGGTCGCGCCTTCTCAGTTCGAGATCAACTATAGCTACGGAGAGGTAGTAGCTGCCGCCGATCAGATTCAGCTCTACAAGCTCATCTGCCGCCAGGTAGCGACCCGTATGGGCGCCTCCGTCTCCTTTCTGCCCAAGCCGGTGATTGGAGTCAACGGCAACGGCATGCACACCAACGTCTCCATCAGCAAAGAGGGCAAGAACCTCTTCTGGGATCCCGCTGGAGAAGAGAAAATCAGCCCGCTGGCGTGGTCATTCATCGATCGCATTCTCTCCAGCGCGAATGACATTTGCCTGCTGCTGAACGCCAGTGTGAATGCCTACCGCCGCCTCGATCCGCACTTTGAAGCGCCCAACCAGATCAAGGCCTCGCCCATCGACCGCGGATCCATGGTGCGTGTCCCCCTGGGCAACGAAAAAAGCTCGCGGGTGGAAGTGCGTTCGGTGGGTCCCGATGCCAATCCCTACATGGCTCTGTACTCCATCTTCCGCACCGGCATCGAAGGCGAGATCTCCAAGATCAAGGACCTGCGCCAGGCCAAGCGTTTCCTGCCGGACAATGTCTACACAGCCATCGATGATTTTCGCAAGTCGAAATGGACCAGCACCCTGCTTGGAGAAGATGTGAAAGCCCGCTACGCCGATCTCAAGCAAGCCTCGGCGGACCGGTGTCCACGCCTGCTCGGAAGCCTGATCAAGGTTCCCGAGATCCAGTTCCATCACGATGTCTACAACCAGTTCCTATGGAACCAGTTCTGAGGCCAGGGCCTGTAAAACAGGCCCTCTGAGCTTTTTCATTTCAGCAGTCGCCGCCGTGATGCTTTGTATCAGGGCACAGGCCCTGAGCTACACTGGTTGACCGGGGGATAGAGCCATCAAGTTACTAGGCATCGATGTCGGTACAGGAGGGACGCGCGCCCTGCTCATCGACGAAACAGGCGCAGTCGTCGCCTCCGCCATCCACGAACACCAACCTTTCGCTTCGCCGCGCAGCGGTTGGGCGGAGCAGGATCCCCACGACTGGTGGAAGGCCTGTCAGGGCGCTGTGCGCAAGCTGCTGCAGCAGAGTGACACCCCAGCCTCGGAGATTGCGTGCATCGGCCTTAGCGGGCAGATGCATGGTGCTGTGCTGCTGGATCGGAACGATGAAGTGCTGCGCCCCGCGCTCATCTGGTGCGATCAGCGCACCGCGGCGGAGTGCCGCTATCTCAACGAAACCATCGGCCCGCGGCGCCTGGTGGAGCTCACGTCCAATCCCGCGCTTACCAACTTCACGCTCACCAAGCTCATGTGGGTGCGGACCAACGAACCCAGCATCTGGCGCAGATTTCACAGCTTCCTGTTGCCCAAGGATTATGTCCGCCTGTGCCTCACCGGGGTGCGGGCCATCGATGTGGCCGACGCCTCGGGGACTTTGCTGCTCGACGTCGCCCACCGCCGCTGGTCCGACGCCATGCTGGATGCAGTGGGTCTAAGCCCGGACTGCCTCCCCGCGCTCTATGAATCACAGGTGGTCGTAGGCCAGGTGACGGACGCCGCTGCCGCCACCACCGGCCTCAAGGCGGGCACACCCGTGGTTGCCGGTGCAGGCGATCAGGCGGCGGGCGCCACCGGCATGGGCATCGTCCGTCCCGGGGATGTGAGCGCCACCATCGGCACGTCGGGAGTAGTCTTCGCTGCCTCCGATGCCCCGGTTACCGACCCCCTGGGACGGCTGCATACCTTCTGCCACGCCATTCCAGGCCGCTGGCATGTCATGGGAGTCACCCAGGCGGCCGGCCTCTCGCTGCGCTGGTTTCGTGACAACTTCGGCGTGGCCGCCGGCCGTGCCGGCGCGCACCCGGTCGATCCCTACGATCAGTTAAGCGCCGAAGCCGCGCAGGTTCCTCCCGGCGCCGGGGGAGTTCTCTGGGCCCCCTACCTGATGGGTGAGCGCACTCCGCATCTGGACCCCGACGCCCACGCTGCCCTGGTAGGCTTGGCGGCCGACCACACCCGCGCCAATATCGTGCGCGCCATTATGGAGGGCGTTGCCTTCAGCCTCAAAGACACGCTGTCCATTTTCAAGGAGTTGGGCATTCCCGTGCGGGCCATTCGCCTGGGCGGAGGGGGCGCCCGCTCTCCCCTGTGGCGCCAGATCCAGGCCGATGTCTACGGCCAGACGGTGGAAACCGTGCAGGCCGAGGAAGGCGCCGCTTATGGCGCCGCGCTTCTGGCCGGGGTGGGCGCCGGCGTCTGGGCTTCCGTCGATGCGGCCTGCGACAAAGTGGTGCATGTGGCCAAGCGCACGGCCCCTGACCGGGACGCATCTCGCGTGATGCAGGAAACTTACGTCCGACTACCGCCGGATTTACCCCGCTTTACGGAGCATCTTTATCGGATAGTTTCTGTTCCCATTTAGGTACCGGCTGCCCGATCCCATCGGTCAAAATTAACAGCCACACCGTAGACTTGAACGGTGACCCTGATGGAATCCACCCTGGTTGCCCCACCTGCCCCACCGGCATCCCTAGGGAAGACGGTCTTCACGCGCAGAAATTTTCTCTGGTTGGCCGCCGGCTCTGCCGCGGGCATGGCTTTTTACGCCGGCGAAATCTCTCGCCACGAAATCGATATCGTCTACAGCACGATCACTCTTCCCCGTTTGCCTGACCCTTTCGCGGGCTTCAAGATCGTGCAGATCAGCGATTTTCATTTCCAGGAATACACCGAAGCGACTTTTCTGGAGGCAGTCGTCCGCCGGGTGAACGAGGCGGCTCCCGATCTTGTCGTACTGACCGGAGACTTCGTTAGCTCCGGGCCGCTGCCGCGGCACTTCTCTGTGCGCATGGGCTATCACTGCGCCGAAATTCTTAGCCGGATCCATTGCCCGCTGCGCTACGCGATCCTGGGCAATCATGACTTCCTGGTCGGCGCTCATGCCATCACGGATGCCCTTCTGACCCACGGCATTCCCGTGCTGGCAAACAATTCTGTGGCCCTCGAACGCGACGGCCGGCGCCTATGGCTCGGGGGCACCCAGGATGCTCTGGAAGGGCGGCCCAACCTTACCGCTGCTCTTCCTGCCGGCAGGAATGCCGAACCTCTTATCCTGCTGGTCCACGAGCCCGATTTCGCAGACCATGCTGCCGGACGGCAGATCGATCTGATGCTCTCCGGACATACCCACGGAGGCCAGGTTCGTCTGCCCTTTCTACCCCCGCTCCTTCTTCCTAAAATGGGGACCAGATATGTGGAGGGGCATTTTCAGCTGCGCGATGGAATGCAGCTCTACGTCAACCGCGGCATTGGCGCAGTCAACCTCCCTTTCCGCTTCCGCTGTCCTCCCGAAATTTCCGTCCTGACTCTGCAACCGGGCGCCTAACCGGAAGGCCACGGCGTAATGAATGAAAGCACGGGCTTCACAGCCCGCATGAGACCCCACTCTCCAAATTGAGTCCCGTAGGGACGGCTGAGTAGCCCAGGACGTTAGTCCTGGGTTAGCAATGCGCCAACGAGTAGTCCCGTGGGACGGCTGAAAATGCCCCAGGACGCGAGTCCTGGGTGAATCTGGACTCAAATCGAAAATTCCCCGGTTAGGAAGAGCCTACCCAGCACTGCGTACTGGGACATTCTCAGCCGTCCCTACTGGACTAGTCACATTTCTCCAACCAACCAGGACTAAGTCCTGGGCTATTTTCAGCCGTCCCTACGGGACTGGTTCCTCTCCGGAATCTCCGAAATCTTTGTCCTCACCCTGCAACCGGGCGCTTAACCGGCAAGGGTCTGCGTAATGAATGAAAGCACGGGCTTCACCGCCTGCATGAGAACCACACTCTCCAAATTGAGTCCCGTAGGGACGGCTGAGATAGCCGAGATGTTCCTGGGATAGCGCGCCAACGAGTAGTCGAGTGACGGCTGAAATGCCGGAGGACGCGAGTCCTGAGTGAAGCTGGACTCAAATCGAAAATTCCCCGGTTAGGAAGAGCCTACCCAGCACTGCGTACTGGGACATTCTCAGCCGTCTCTACGGGACTAGTCACATTTCTCCAATCCAACCCAGGACTAAGTCCTGGCTATTTTCAGCCGTCCCTACGGGATTGGTTCCTCTCCGGAATCTCCGAAATTTCCGTCCTCACCCTGAAACCGGACGCTTAACCGGCAAGGGTCTGCGTAATGAATGAAAGCGCGGGCTTCACCGCCTGCATGAGAACCACACTCTCCAAATCGAGTCCCGTAGGGACGGCTGAGAGTAGCCCAGGACGTTAGTCCTGGGTTAGCTAGCGCCAACGAGTAGTCCCGTAGGGACGGCTGAAAATGCCGAGGACGCGAGTCGAGAGAGAAGCTGGACTGGAATCGAAAATCTCGCGGTTAGGAAAGAGCCTAACGAGCATGGCGATATGGGGCTACCTCGGCCGTCACGTTAGGGAACCAGAGACTATCCCTTTTGGACTCAATTCTGAATAGAGGTTTTCATGCAGACCCCTTCTTCCCATAACCAATCTTTTGTCTACTCCGTCTCTCAGCGCTGCGCTTACCTGGGTAATGGTTGTGGCCGAAAGCGAGCCGCGGCGGTCCCAAAACATCCCCAATTCGGAACAACCTTAGTACCGTTAAGGACATAGAGCCCCCATTACCCTACCAAAGTTGTACATAGTAGCTGAGACAGAGCCTCATCTTCGGGCTATATTCAGAATCGTGAAAGGGGAACCAACATGGGTATCCAAGCATTTCCAAATTTAGCGGAGCGATCGATGAGGCCGGAGTTGCGCATAGTGCGCCGAGAGGCTTCCATCGTGTCCGTCAATGTCGCTGACGTCTGTTCCGATAATCCGGAACACCCCTATTACGAAGACAAATTGGGATGCGCGCGCGGCGTAGTCTTCGCCCTTACCTTCCAGTTAGTGCTCGTAGTCGCTCGGCGCTCTTTGCTGGAAGTACCTTCTGCACTAGAACCATTTCTTCTGGTGCCGGCTAACATCCGGGCACCAGCGATGGACGGGACGATCAAGCAGCAGGACTCCCCCCTGCTAGGCCGGTTCGATCACCTTCTCCATAACCTCAGCATCGACCATCCCCCCATAGTATTTCGCAATCCGCCCCCTCGTCACAAAACCCAGGCTGCGATAAAACTGCTGCGCGGCAGGATTATTCTCCGCCACTTCCAGACTCAACACGCCTGCGCCCTCCTGCCTCATCTGTTCTTCCCCGGTTTGCATCAGCAGGGTGCCCAGGCCACGGCGCCGCTCCTCCGGATCGATGTCGAGAGTGACGATATGACCTGCGCGGCGTCCATGGCGCTTGGAGCGCTCAAAAATAACGAAGCCCGCCAACTTATCGCCGGGCTGCTCCGCGATCCAGCAGGAACACTTGGGATGGGTCAGGAAGTACTGCAGTTCGGCCCTGGAGTACGCAATCTCACGCGGAAAACAGACCTGGTCGAGCTGATGCAGCGCGGCCAGGTCCCGCATTTGAAAACCGCGTAGGCGAATCATGCCTCATCTATTGATTACGGGTTGAGAGCAACCGCCGACTTGGCCGGCGTATTTGGCTCCATAACCACTCCGTTATAAGGCGTGGCCGCCAGCAGGCGTCCACCCACGGATTGCACGTGCCGTACCTTCCAGCCGGGATCCCAGAACTTGAAGGTCCGGTCCGCCGGGTTCACCGCCAGCACCCAACTGGAAGACCAGGAGGTGACGACGACGCGTTTGAGATTCGGATCATACGCCAGCCCGCTGATATCAGAGATGGGAAGCGTGGTCATTTCGGTCCAGTTCTGACCATGGTCCTCACTGTAGAACACACCTTCACGCCCACCCAACCACACGCTGCCGTTACCGGCGATCGCTACCGCCTGAATCCAGGTCAGCTTCTGGGGCATGTTCAGCGGCTGCCAGCTCTTGCCTTCGTCCTGCGACCAGGCTAATGCCGTCCGCTGCGCTGCCACGGCCATCAGTCCATCGGATGCCACGGCACGGTACTCCGGCTTGCCCAGCACCGGGCCGCCTTCCCAGGTGGCGCCCTGATCCTTGCTGGCGTAGACCCCGTTCACAGAAGCGGCATACCAGGCGCTCCCCGAGGCATCGACCTGGCTTACCTTCCCCTCGATCTGGCCGCCGGGCACCATCACCGTTGTCTCCACCTTGGTGCGCTTGCCCTTGCGAACCACGTAGGACGTCTTCTGCTCACTCTTGACGATCTTGCCCACTTGCTTCCAGTTCGAACCATCCCAGCGGAAGACGCCGGCATTGGTCCCGGCCAGAATCGTCCCGTCCGTAGCCTGCGACAGGCTAAAAACATCCCGCCCTTCCAGCCCATTGCTCTGCTGGCTCCAGGTGGACCCATCGTCGTGGGAAACGAAGACCCCGCCGTAAGTCTTGTCGTTCACCACCCCGGCAAAAACCGTTTGCGGCGATTTCGCATCGACCAGCAGACTGGATACCTGGCGCTGCGAGAAGCCCTCGTTCGATGCCTTGAAGGTCGTCGCCGCATCATCACTCTCCAACACTCCACCGCGGTCAGTGGCCAGCATCACGTGCTGTGGGTTCTTGGGATCGACATAGACGTCGTTGACGATCACCTCTGGCGCGGTCATACGTTTGAAGGTAACGCCGCCGTCGGTGGTTTTGTACAGGCCTTCGGTCGTCCCCGCGTACACCGTGTTGTGGTTGGTTGGATCCAACATCAAAACCCGGGTCCGGCGCGCGGTCATCGGGATGCCCTGGATCTTCTTATAGAGCTCACCACCGCTATTGCTGCGGTAAATCCCAGAACAGGCACTGGTATAGACGACGCTTGGTTCCGTGGGATCAATGATGATCGAAAACACATCCGAGTCCTCGATCAGACCCTGCTTGATGTTGTGCCAGTTCGCGCCGCCGTCCGTGGTCTTCCACGGCAAGTGCCAGGTGCCTGCATACACTGTGCGCGGATCCTTGGGATCGATGGCAATGGACTCCACTTCATGGATATCCATGCTGCCTACCGGCGATATCTGGTTCCACTTCACGCCGCCGTCTTCACTGCGGTAAACACCCTTGAGCGTGCCTGCGATCAGAATCTTCGGATCGGAGGGCGCCTGGGTGAGAGCGCGGATGGATTGATCCTTCATGGCCTCAACGGCGGTCCAGGTCTTGCCCGCGTCGTGGCTGATAAAGAGTCCGCCGCCGGGATGATCGACAATCCACGCCCCGATCAGCAGCGTCTTGGGATCGGCTTGATCCACTACGACGTTGTCCAGAATCAGATCGTCGGTCTTGGCCAACTTGGCCAGCCTGATGCCAGCTCGCGCCGCCATCTCCGTCTGGTAAATCCAGCTATTGGTTGTGCCCAGGTAGAGATGCTTATCGTTGGTAGGGTCGGCGGCAAAACTGCGCGCGTCGCCTCCGTCGGGTCCGACTGGAACCCACGAAGCAGACTGCGCCATAGACGGTTGGCTGGGAGAGAGAGCGAGCAGAACAAGGGAGGAGGAGAGAATACGCCCAATGAATGGAGTCATGGCCTTCTGTTTTGATGCCTGGAATTCGGATAAGCCTCTTGAGGGGATTATCCGGATTCAACCCTGCGCCTGTGAGCCCGGCACGGTCAAGCACAATGAAAAGGGTGACCATTACTAACTGGTCACCCTTTTCACTTTTTGCTGCCTTAGTGCTTACTGCGCTGGAGGAGCCGCAGCTTTCTTCTTGTGGCGGCGGAGCCGGTGCGGTTCTGGATTGAACCTTCACTGTGCTCTCATCCACTGCTGTGGTGCCTGGTACGTCGCTATCGAAGGTGGCGCCGGCAGGTACGAGGTAGTTTTCGACTTCCTTGTTGCCCTGTGTTCCGGTGCGTACCGAGATCCGGGAAGCGTCAATGCCCTTCTCCTTCACCAGGTAGTCCTTCGTGTTGACTGCCCGTTGTGCGGCCAGCTTGTCAGCTCCCTTTTCGATCGGTGGCTGCTTCGCCAACCAGTACAGCGGTGGCATCCGTTTGTTGTTGCAGGTTCAGTGCGACGTCATCAAGGCAAGCCTTAGCCTCGTTGTCGACGCGAGCCGGGCGGCGCTTGTCACGATCAAAGTTGATCGAGCAAAGCGTCTTGGTCTTCGGAGCCGGCGGTGGCGGAGGAGCTTCAACATTGACAGACGCGGTGCAAGTAGCCGTCTGACCCTTGTCGTCCTGTACCGTGCCGGTAACCGTGATCGTGCCCGCTGGCGCACCGGTTGTGCTCAGGGTGGCGGTGTTGCCGCTGCCGCTGATCTGACCGGAGGACGCGCTGAACGTGTAAGTGAGTGGCCGGTTCTGCGGGCTTACGCCCTGAGCCGTAATGGTTGCTGTGCCGCCGGGCTGAACTGTGGTCGGGTTAGCCGAGCAGCTGAGCGTCGGAGGATCGAACTGCTTGATGGTGAAGTTCGCCGTGCAATCCGCGAACTGGCCCACCTTCTGGCCTTCGGAAACGTGGCCGGTCACGGTGTAGTTGCCGGGGTTCAAGCCAGTGGTGTCGACGTTGCCGGTGGTGCTGTCGCCAGTAACCTTGACGCCTTCGCCACCCGTCCAGCTATAGGTTGCGGTTTTCTTCGGGTTCAGATTCGTCGCCGTGCCGGTGACCGTGATCGGGTCGCCGGGGAACGCCGGCGAAGGAGCCGCGGTGCAGCTATAGGTCACAGGAGGCGGCGGCAGGATGCTGCCCATGTGATAGATGAGGCCGGTGCTCAGGCGCGCCACCTTCAGGTTCGCCCGGCCGCCCGTAGGATACGGAGGCTGAGGCCCGAAGTTGGCATGAAAGTACTCATAGTCGGCCTGGAACAGCCGCAGTCCCAGGTGACCACCCAGGAACGGTAGCGCGTAATCCAAGCCGCCGCCTACGGTCAATGCCGGACCGTAGGTGTAGGGCTGATGGTACGGACCACCCAGCCTGACGAAACCAGCGTCTGCCGTGAACGAACGGCGTGATTTCCGCAGTTGGGTAGCGGAAGATCATACCCAGCACTCCGGTCTGAGCTCCATCATTGTTGCCGTCGGGGTGATTGGCATATTCAATCTGCCCACCCACGTAGCGGTTGAAGAAGTAGCTAACACTCCCGATCGCGCCTTCATTGATAGACGAGTAGTTAACGGGGCCACTGACACCGATATTGGCGCCCCCGGGAATCGTGACCGAGCCGTGAGGCGCCAGGTACGAATAACCCATAAATATGTCGATGCGCGAAGCTGGAGACTCCGCAGGAGCTGCTGGCTTTGGGGCTGTACTGGACGAATCCTGGGCTAAGAGACTCGCGGAACCGAGTCCAATTGCACTGGCTATAAGCAGAATTCGGCCCAGTGAAGTCAACGGGCGAGAGTGCATGCGTCTATCCTCCGCAACCACTGGAAAGTCAAACAAAACTGGGAAGTCAATTCAACAATTACGATCGAGCCCCAAGAACGTGACTCGGGACAAATTCGATTTCACGTCACACTAACCAGGACGTGAGATGCAAAACATCCACATCCGGTAATCTACAGCATATTTCTTATCCCGACTACCTTAATTTTCAACATCTTAACGGCAGCAGCCGGAGGGGAGTAAGCGTCTAGTTACCTCTACCGCCAGCGCAGCCTCGTCACCAACTCAGAAAAAAAGAACCGCCCAACAAACTTATTACAATTGCACAATTATTGGAAGTTTAATGCGCGTTTTGCGCTTCCCCGTTCCCGCATAATCTTTTCCTGCAGAAGGGTAATTGCGTACATTAACTGTTCCGGACGCGGTGGGCAGCCCGGCACGTACACGTCCACAGGGATAATCTGGTTCACTCCCTGAACCAATGCGTAATTGTTAAAGACCCCGCCGGACGTAGCGCAGGCACCCATCGAAATCACCCACTTCGGCTCCGGCATTTGCTCGTAGAGCCGGCGGATGACGGGAGCCATCTTCTGCGATACGCGTCCGGCAATGATGATCAGGTCGGATTGCCGCGGGGAGGGGCGAAATACCTCCGCGCCAAAGCGCGCGATATCGAAACGCGCGCCGCCCATCGACATCATCTCGATGGCGCAGCAGGCCAAGCCAAACGTCATTGGCCAGACTGAGCTTTTGCGGATCCAGTTCACCGCAAAATCCAGCGTCGTCATCACCACTCCTTCGGGTTGTTCGGAGCCGAAATTTACCTCGCGGACTTTCTCCTGGTTCTTGCCGCTCGACTCCAACGTTCCGAACAAATACTTGTCGCTGTTGGTTCCGCTCATAGGTAACACTATAAGCCATTTCCCAGGGGGTGAAGGATGCGGAATCAGGCAATAATGGGAGTGCTCCGTGCGCCGACAGCTATACTCTTGCTACTCTGGAAAGCAGACTATGCAAAAAATTGAAGCTGTCATTCAGCCGTCAAAGCTGGACGCATTGAAAGACGCTCTCCTCGCCATCGGCGTCGAGGGCATGACCATCCTTGAAGCACGCGGCCACGGGCGCCAAAAGGGTCACACCGAGTTCTATCGCGGACGCGAGTATACGGTTGATCTTTTGCCCAAGATCAAGATCGAAACCGTGGTTCCGGACGAGCTGCTGGAGAAGGCTGTTCAGGCCATCATCACGTCGACCAGAACGGGAAAGATCGGCGACGGCAAAATCTTTATCTCCGGGATCGATGAAGCCATCCGTATCCGCAATGGAGACCGCGGCGCGGCTGCGCTTTAGAAGAAAAAAAGGCACGGCGTGAGCCGTGCCGCATGCCTGTCTCACGGGCAACAAAGGCTTTGGGTGCCCCATTCAAGCCCGGTTTTGGCTTGAGTGGGCTAGGATGCCTCCCTAACGGAGGGAGTTTGCAGTTCACCTTCCGGGTCAATTCTGCGTTCAAACATGAAACCTGCATTCACGTCTCACCAGCAGTTGCGAGAGCACTATCAGGCAGAGATGGCGGCCATGCGCCAGTCCTTCGATCGCACCGGCAACGGTGTGCTCTGCATCCGCCGCCGCGCCCTGGTGGTCGACTCCCTGCTGGAGCCGCTGTGGCAGTTCGAAAGCGGCTCCGCGTTGCCCGCCGGGTTCGCGCTGGTGGCGGTCGGCGGCTTCGGCCGCAAGGAACTCTTCCCTTGCTCCGACGTCGACCTTCTCTACCTTTGCGCCGACGACAAAGTGGAGGATACGCTGCGCGAGACCGTCCGCGGCTGTAACCAGGCCATGTGGGATCTCGGCCTGCGCGCCAGCCCCATGATCCGCACCCTCAAAGAATGCGACCGTTACGATCCCGACAACATTGAATTCACGCTCTCCCTGCTGGACCGACGCTTCATCGCCGGTGACCACAGTCTCTACCAATCGTTAACCACGCAAATCCTCCCCGCAGTCGCGCTGCGCGAGTGGAGCGGCATCGTGCATCGGCTTGCCGATCTGGCCCGCGGGCGCCATCAAAAATACGGCAATACCATCTTCCATCTCGAACCCAATATCAAAGAGTGTCCCGGCGGTCTGCGCGATCACCAGCTGGCCCACTGGCTCAACCTGCTACACCACGTTCGCGAGCATAAGGCCTGGCCAACCAGCTTCGGTAACTCCCTCTATGCGGTGCATAACGACGCTGCGGCGGCCTTTGAATTTCTCAGTGCTACGCGCTGCTTTCTCCACTTCCGCAGCGGCCGCGACGACAACAGCCTCGATTGGCATGCCCAGGATGAAGCCGCTGCCCAGAGTATCGGCCTGGAAACCAAAGGCACCTCCGATCCCGCCTACTGGATGCGCACCTATTACCGCCATGCGCGCACGGTGTATCGCCGCGCGGTCTTGCTCATGGAGGCTCTGCCGCCGGCGCGAAACTCCTTCTACCGCCCCCAGCGGCGCAAGCGCACACCGATTGCCGGCACCGACTTCGTGATCCAGGACGGCCGCATCGATGTCACCGAATCTTCCCTGCTCACCGGCCCGGAAGGGATTCTCCGCGTCTTTGCCCTGGTCGCGGCGCATGGCTACCGCCTGACACAGAACGCCGAAGACCGCCTCGCCGATGCGCTCCCGGTGCTCGATGTGCACATCCCCGAAGGACCGTTCCTGTGGAACGGTCTGCGCGAGATCCTGCTCGGGCCCCATGCCGCGCACGCGCTACGCACCATGCATGCCCTGGGCATCCTGGAGCTGCTCATCCCCGAGTTCCACGGCATCGACGCCCTGGTCATCCGCGATTCGTACCATCGCTACACCGTCGACGAGCACACCTTCCTGGTCATCGATAACGTGCACGCCCTGCGCCAGCCGCACGTTGCCTGGGAGAAGCGCTTTTCCACGCTGCTGGCGGAGATCGACCGCCTCGACCTCTTCTTCCTGGCGCTGCTTATGCATGACACCGGCAAGGCTCGCCGCACCGGCGAACACACGGTGCAGAGCGTGGAACTGGCCGATAGCCTGCTCGCCCGGCTGGAACTGGATGCCGAAGAACGCGACCTGGTGAGGCGGCTGATCCGCAATCACCTGGAGATGTCGATGACCTTGCGCCGCGACATCTTCGACGCCGAAACCATTCGCGCCTTCGCCGAAAAAGCAGCCTCCCAGACCCACCTCAAAATGCTCTGCCTGATGACCTACGCCGACATCAAAGCAGTCAACCCCGATGCCCTGACCCCGTGGAAGGCGGATAGCCTGTGGCAGCTCTATATCGCCACCTCCAACTTCATGGACCGCAGTGTCGACCAGGAGCGCTATCGCGCCGATGTCGACCCCTCGCTGCTCAAGCGGATTCTCACTCTGGCTCCGGAACGCGCCCCCGAACTGCGCAGCTTTCTCGAAGGCTTTCCCCAACGCTACCTGCAAACGCGCATGCCGGAGCAGATTCGCGATCACTTTCAGATGGCTTTGCAGCTATCGCAGTCGTCCGCTCAGATCCACCTGCGTACCCTGCGCCAGTCGTACGAACTCACCGTCATTACCAGGGATCGCCCTCTGCTCTTTGCCGACATGGCCGGTGCGCTCTCCTCCTGGGGCATGAACATCGTCAAGGCCGAGGCGTTCTCCAACGATGCCGGCATCATCGTCGACACCTTTCAATTTTCCGACCCCTTCCGCACCCTGGAGCTCAATCCTTCTGAAGTGGATCGCTTCCGCGACAGCCTGCGGGACGTGATCTCGCTGAAGACTCCCATTGAAGTCCTGTTGCGGCGGCGCCAGGCTGCTCGCGCCCCCATCATGGTCAAGGTAGAGACTCGTCTGGATTTCGATAACACCGCTTCCACCCACAGCACCCTGCTGCAGGTGGTCGCCCAGGATGGCCCCGGACTGCTGCGCCAGATCGCCACCACTCTGGCCGCGCACCATTGCAATATCAAGGTGGCCCTGATCGACACTGAGGGAGAGATCGCCATTGACGTCTTTTACCTCACCATCGCCGGCGCCAAACTCGACCAGGAGACGCAGCAGCAGCTGCATGCGGCGCTGTTCCTGGCCATCGAGGAATTACGCCCCGCGCACGCCACCTGAAGGGCCGGCGCGGAAACCACGCTACCATCGGATAAGCGCACCGTGAGACTAGGCCGATCCATCAGGAAATACTTTCGCCTGCGCCGCCATTCCCGGCACCGGCCGGCCTTCGCTCGCGTCAAAGATGAGCTTCGCGCCCGCACCAAGGCATTTTCCGCCTCCACCACTCTCGATTCGCAAACCACCAGCTTCATTCGCCTCTTCCATACCATTTGGACCGGCTCCAGCGAACGCGCCTTTAACGTGCGCCTGCTGTGCTGGCTGCGGATGCTGGAGCACGACGATCTACTGCGCCTGGATTTTCAGGAAACCTTTCAAGCCATGCTGGCCGGGCTCGACTCCGTGGGTCTGCTGGCCGAAGCCGGCTTGCCTAAGCACCACCAGATATTTTCCGAAGGGATGCGCCGGATCTTCAATCGCGTCCTGCCTTCGGCGATGGATGTGTCGGATAGTTCGCGCCTGCTGATCTCGCTCTTCGCCCATTCCCGCCAGGTGGAACGCTTCGTCGATCTGCCGCAACCTCTTTTCGAACGCCTACTGATCCTGCTTGCGCCGCGCGGCCACGGGCGGCGGACCGCGCCCGTCTCCTCGCTTGCAGAGCGATTTACGCCAGGCGCTGTGTCTGATCGCCACGCGCACCGCCGGCCGTGGCGTCACCGCTGCCATGCGCGAGCGGGGCGGCCACTGGGAAGTGCAGAACTCGCCTTTCTACCATCTGATTTTCGCCACCCAGGAGCTGGTGCGCGCCCCGGACGCTCGCCTCCGCCGCCCCTTGCTTTGAGGTTTGGAAAGCGGCGGTGAGCAGCTTGCCGCAAAGAACTGGGCCAGGTGCGGCTGGGCATGGAGACCACCGGGGTCAGTGCAGACCTGGTGCTCGATCTGCGCAGTATTGAACTGGCTCTGATGCGCATGCACGGGCTGGCCAGAATTCTTACCTTCGGCGGTGCGTCGCTTCCCAGTATTGCCGATAGCTCCGCCGCCGCCCGCAATTTGCTGAACCAGCTCATCGAGGGCCGGCTCGAAGACAAGCGGGTTTCTGCGCTGCTCAAGCAGAATCTGAATCTTCTGGCGCGCAAAACCGTGGAACGCACCGGCCGCAGCGGCGAACACTACATCGCCCACACCCGCAAGGAGTACTGGCAAATGTGGCTGGCGGCGGTGGGTGGCGGTCTGCTGACCGTACTGACGGCGGCTTTCAAGATGCGTATTGTCGAGCAGCATTTTCCTCTCTTTGTCGAGGGCTTTCTGACCGGCACCAATTACGCCATCAGCTTTATCCTGCTGCAGGTTTTCGGGCTGGTGCTGGCCACCAAACAACCATCGGCCACCGCCGCGACTTTTGCCGGCATTGTCCGCAACAATCCGGGCAACGCCAGCTGGAGCAAGATCTCGGACTTCACGGCGCGCATCAGCCGCACCCAGCTGGCGGCGGCCATCGGTAACGTAATCGCGGTCTGCATTGGCGCGGTTGCGTTGGAGCGTTTGTGGCGGGTGATGTTTGCCAAGTCGTACTTGCCGGAGGAGAGTGCCCGGCACGTCTACGAGGCGCTTACATCCTTTTGCTTCCGGGACCATCATCTATGCGGCGGGCACCGGGGTGATCTTATGGGCTGCGGCGCTCATAGGCGGATGGTGCGAGAATTTTGCTGTCTTTCACCGCCTGACCGAAGCGGTCTCCCAGCACCCGATGGGCCATCGGGTTGGGCAGCCAGGCATGACGCGGCTGGCGAGTTGGATTGAGCTGAATCTTGCCGGCTGGAGCACCAGCATCGCGTTGGGATATCTGTTGGGGTTTGTGCCTGTGATTGCGCGCTTTTTCGGTATACCCTTCGATGTCCGGCACGTGACCTTGTCCACCGGCACTCTAGCGTTGGCTGCCGCTCGTTTCGGCACCAGTTCCTTCGGCAAAGACTGGTTCTACTACGCGATTGCCGGCATCGGGGTGACCTTTGTACTTAACCTGGGGGTCAGCTTTGCCATCGCATCGTTTGTGGCGCTGCGCGCCTACGACGTAAGCCGCCGCGAGCAGTTGTTGCTGCTCCGCTTTTTGCTTCGCCAGATCGTACGCTCTCCGCTCAAGTTCCTTTTTCCAGTGGAGCGGGACACGCCCCCGGTCTCCATCCTCACCGCCGTGCCGGACGAAAAATAGGGCAGGGCTTCACCCTGCGTCCCCACGGCAAGCCGGAGGATGGCTGAGAGTCCAGCTTTCATTGGCCGATTTGAACGGCACTTGGCTAAAAACAAACCCGCTCTCAAAGTGCATCGGGACCAGTCCCGAAGGGACGGCTGAGAGTAGCCCAGGACGCCAGTCCTGGGTGTAAATTTCCACCAAGACCAGTCCCGCAGGGACGGCTGAGAATATCCCAGGACGCTAGTCCTGGGCTTACACTGACGGGCCCGCGCGAAATTCATTCTTCGATTTCGTGCACGGCAAGAAATTTCTTGAATTCCTCTTCGTAACTGATCCTCTTGTGATGTTCAGCCTGACCTTCGATATATTTCACCGTCGCCAATCGTTGCGAAACTCCGATTGAGAAAGCTCCATATCCCTCCTGCCACGCGAAGCTCTTCAGCTTTGGAAAATTCTCATGAAGCCATTTAGAAGACCCTGCTTTAAGCAATTGGACGGCCTTGGCTACAGAAACGGTGCGCGGCAGCGAAAGCAGCAAGTGGACGTGGTCAGCGGCGCCCCCAATGGCCAACGCTGGAATTCCATTCTCCCGCGCGATGCCGCCCAGATAGCGGTGGAGCACTTCCTGGATTTCTTGCCGGATCATCGGACGGCGTTCTGCGGTTGCGAACACCACGTGAACCAGGCAACATGTGTGGCTGTGAGACATGGTTTCGGCCGCCGACTCGTATTTCCACTCGAGTGTACCCAGGACTGGCGTCCTGGGGCATTCTCAGCCGTCCCTGGCGGGACTAAATTCTAGCTCCGATCTCTACCCAGGACTACGTCCTGGGCTACTCTCAGCCGTCCCTGCGGGACTGGACAATTCATTTTGGGGATCTACCTTGTGGGGATGAGA
The DNA here is from genome assembly GCA_963785315.1 of uncultured Acidobacteriaceae bacterium. Taxonomy (GTDB): domain Bacteria; phylum Acidobacteriota; class Terriglobia; order Terriglobales; family Acidobacteriaceae; genus PALSA-350. The sequence goes on from CAWAUX010000010.1 coordinate 1,004,625, forward strand.
CAGTAGGCGAGCCGTTGCCCAAAAATCGCGACCTTGCATTTTGCGGTCTACTGCGCGGGTTCTCTACCCAGGACTAGCGTCCTGGGCTCCTCTCAGCACAGTCTTGTCCAAATTAGCTTTTCTGATCGTCTGATTTGGGTAGCAGTAGTTAAAAACAAATCAGCTATCGGGCAGATCGCGATCAGTCCCGGAGGGACGGCTGAGAATAGCCCAGGACGTCAGTCCTGGGTAGGGTTTCCCACCGAGATCAGTCCCGTAGGGACGACTGAGAATGACCCAGGACGTCAGTCCTGGGTGAACTCGACCACACGGGAATGCTATGGCAATCATCCAAGGCCAACCCGATTCTCTCTCAGACCCGAAAACCGAACTACTTGGCGGACTGTTTGGCCTCGGGCTTGTCGTTCAGCGCGTAGATGACCTCGCCTGGCTTGGCGTAGCGCAGAATAACCCGCGCCTCATGTTCGATGGCGTTGGGGTCTGATTTCAAATGCTGCACGTGATCCTGCAGACGGCTATTCTCCTCCTGCAATTGCAGAATCTCTTTCTTTAACGTCTGGTCCTGATTGCGCTTCTGTTGATAGGCCGACAATCCGTTCGCCCCAAACGTGACGTGATAACCGAGCGTGACGGCGATGACAATCGCGACCGCGGTCGCTACCCGGCGACCCGAGCGGGAAAGATACGACGAGATTCTCTCCCTCCAACGCTCCTGCACAGTTTCGTTCTCTGTTTTCACGGTCACCTCCCATTCGCCTGCTCTATCTTCTCAGTGAACGCCGGTTTTACCTCATCCTTCCCAGGGAAGGAACCATACTTGGTAAACACGGGAGATCTCGTATGACCGATTTTCAAATCATTCTCTCCACCTGCGCCGATCAAGAGCAGGCCGAACGCATCGCCCATCGGCTCATTGAGCTCCATCTGGCTGCCTGCATCAATATCCTGCCTGGCGTGCAATCGATTTACCGCTGGCAGGGCAGTATCGAATCCTCGGCCGAAGTACTCCTGCTGATCAAAACCCGCGCTGCTCTCATCCGCGAGGTCCAGGCGACCATCGCCGGCCTTCACTCCTACGAAGTTCCCGAGTTCCTGGTGCTTTCCGTCTCCGGCGGTTCAGAAGCTTACCTTGCCTGGCTGGAGGCGAGCCTGCGGTAACCCCGCCGGTTTTTTGTTATGCTTCAAGATGTTCCTGAGCCCGGTTGTCCTCTATGCGGCTTTTGTTCCTGGCTTTCGCAATTAGTTTTTGCGCATTATTATGGGTGGCTTTTTCTGTCGCCCGGCATATTCGGCGGCATGGACATCCCGGCGCCAGTGGCGCGGATGCTTCGATCGAACCGGATGGTGTGGCCGCTCCTTCGGAATCACGCCGGCCTTGACGCCTGCCAGATCCAGTAACCCCGGCCTCGTTCGAAAGGGAGAGTGAAGGATGCACGAGATCAGCTATAAACAGGACGCCCTGCGCGCATGGCACGCGCCCCGCATTGCCTGGAAGACCATCCTCGCCGCCGTCATGGCAACCGCCCTGGTAGCGATTTGCGCCCACATCGCCGTGCCTCTCGGCTTTACGCCGATTCCGGTCACCATGCAGACCTTCGCCGTGCTGCTGATCGGGTTGGTCTTCAGCCCAGGGGCAGCGTTTGCCTGCCTGGCGCTTTACCTGGTCGAGGGCGCCCTCGGCCTGCCGGTCTTCAGCCCTCATGGCCCGGGCGGTGTGGCCCAATTATTCGGCCTCGGCGGCGGATACCTGCTCTCCTATCCCTTGGCCGCAGGGCTGGCCAGCCTGCTCTATCGCCGCGGACAACGCCGCTTTGTCGCCGCACTCGGGGCCGCAGGGTTGGCCAGCATCCTCATCCTTGCCGCCGGAGCCACCTGGCTTGGCCTATTCAGCCACTTGCCATTTTCTGTCGTCTTCGCCCAATCAGTCGCGCCGTTCCTCCCCGGCGATGCCCTCAAAATGTTGGCCGCAACCGCTTGCGCCGGTATCCTGGGATCATTCGGCGATGCTTCGCGCAATCAAACTCTTTGAGTTTCTTTTCGCGTCGCAGCGGTGACCGCGTTACATCTATATAGCTGCACAGGTTTTTCAGAGAGGATTTTGTGACCACTACCCCTATTTCGCTTCCCCCAGATGCCCCAGCCCAAGGTCTAAAAACGCAGCCGGGCGCGGTCAGGGAGATCTCCATCGCTCACAGTCCGGACTCCGATGACGCCTTCATGTTCTACGGCCTGGCAACGGGCAAGATTCGCGTGCCCGGCTACAAGTTCACCCATACTCTGTGCGATATCGAGACCCTCAATCACAAGGCGATGGACGAGGCCTTTTACGACGTAACCGCAATCTCCTTCCATGCCTATCCGTACTTGCAGAAGGACTATGCGCTGATGGCCTGCGGCGGCAGCGTGGGAGAAAATTACGGCCCCATGATTGTGGCCAGCCAGCGGACCGCAGCCGATCAGATCAGCCGCGTGCGGGTAGCTGTTCCCGGCACCCTAACCACCGCCTACCTGGCATTGAAATTGTTCGCCCCGGAGATTGAAACCGCCACTGTTCCCTTTGACAAAATCATTCCTGAAGTGGTCGCGGGTAATTTTGACGCTGGGCTCATCATCCACGAAGGCCAGCTCACCTACGCGGCCAGTGGCTTGCATAAGGTTATCGATCTCGGCCAGTGGTGGCGGGAACAAACCGGTCTTCCCTTGCCCCTTGGCGGCAATGCCATTCGTCGCAGCCTGGGCGAGGACGTCATGCTCACCGTGACCCAGGCCCTGCGCGACAGCATCCAGCACGCGCTCGACCACCGCGAAGCCGCGCTCGAGTATTCCATGCAATTTGCCCGCGACCTCGACCCGCAACTGGCCAACCGCTTCGTCAGCATGTACGTGAACGAGCGCACGCTCAATTACGGCGAAGATGGGAAAGAAGCCATTCGCAAGCTTCTCACCATGGGCCATGAGCGAGGCATCATTCCCCATCCAGTGCAGGTCGATTTCGTCGGCTAGGCGAGGAAGAAACCGCAGGGCACCCCAGGGCGTAGATTCCAGCGGTTATGCCGCGAGCAGACGAAAGTCGTAGAAAACACCATCCCCTACCCTCCCAGGGCACAAATTCAGGTGCAAACAGTTCGGTCATAAGTATGACCAATTCTCATTACAAAACTCTTACGAACGGACCATCGGGGCCCTGTTAGGTTCAAGCTAACAGGGCACATCGAAAGGGCCCTCCTTCAGATCATGTCGACCGAACTCATTGAACCCTCGACCACCATCCCGTTTGCCCCGGCAGCCGAAGCCCAAGAGGACCCGGCCGCTGTAGCACGGCCCACGAAAAAGCACGGTGACGTGCCGGTTCTTGGCCGCGACACCCAAGCCAATCAAACGAATTGGGTGACCACCGGCTTCATGGTGGCCTTTCATGTGCTCGCCGTGGCCGCTCTCTTCATGTTTACCTGGAAGGGACTCTTCTGCTTCATCGTGCTCTGGGTACTCGCCATCAACATGGGCATCGGCATGGGCTACCACCGCCTGCTCACCCATCGCGGCTACCGCACGCCCAAGTGGCTGGAGTATTTCCTGGCCATCTGCGGCACCCTGTCCCTGGAAGGGGGACCCATTTTCTGGGTCGCCACCCACCGCGTACATCACCAGCTAACCGACCGCGAAGGCGACCCGCACACCCCCCATGACGGCGGATGGTGGTCGCACGCCGGCTGGATTCTCTCCGGCGATGCCCTGCACCACGAGACTGCGTTGATGGCCCGCTATGCGCCGGATTTGGCCAAAGACCGCTTCCTGGTCTGGCTGAGCAAATATCATTACGTTCCCCTGGTCACCGTGGGGCTTATCCTGCTTGCCTTCGGGGGATGGTCTTGCGTGATGTGGGGCATCTTCCTGCGCGTGACGCTTGGTCTGCATGCCACCTGGCTGGTTAACTCCGCCACCCATATGTGGGGCTCCAGGCGCTTTTCCACCCGCGATGAATCGCGCAACAACTGGTGGGTGGCTTTGCTCACTGGCGGCGAAGGCTGGCACAACAACCACCATGCCCATCCTGTCTCCGTCCGGCACGGCCTTACCTGGTGGGAGTTTGATCCCAACTTCTACGGCATCTGGATCCTGCAGAGGCTCGGCCTGGCCACCAACGTCAAAGTGGCTCAGTTCGACCCCCATGATCCACGCCCCGCGGGCGTCTCCTAAGCACTGCGGACCAGCTGGTTGCCAACCTGGGCGCGACTTCGGTCGCGCCCTTCCCTTTTTTGCCTACCTCATCACTCCACGTTGAGTGCTGTGGTATCCCACTCACTCGCTATACTTTGCCTAGGGCTTGCCGGATATGCGTATCACCAGACGCCGGAATGCGATCGTTCTCTCCATCACGCTCGGCGCATGCCTCGTCGCCCTGGCCATCACCCTAAACGTCGGCTGGATCATCATCAACGTGCGGAGCTTCATCCTGCTGGTGATCGGCATTCCCTTTTTCCTGCTCCTGATCGCCGGGCTGGTTCTGAACACCATTTTCCTGGTAAGAGAGGTAAAGCGGAACGAGCGTCATGACAGCTTTCTCAATGCCGTCACCCATGAGTTGAAAACGCCCATCACCTCCATCCGCCTTTATCTGGAAACCCTGCAGCGCCACGACGTGCCCCAGGCCCAGCGGGAGGAGTTCTACGAAATCATGCTCTCCGATACTGAGCGGCTGCTGGCGACGGTGGAGCAGGTGCTCAAGGCGGGAGAAGTGGGCCAACGCGCGCGCAACCAGGTCCGGCTTCGGCTACTCTTCGATGACCTGGTCCGCGACTGCATTCGCACCACGCTCCAGCGTTACCACCTGCAGGAGTCAACCATCACGTTCACCCTGGACCCGAACGCCGAGCAGCTGGCGGTGGTGGGTAACCCGGAAGACCTCCGCACCGCCGTCCTCAACCTGCTCGACAACGCCGTCAAATACTCTCCCGAAGGGCCCCAACTCGAGGTGCATCTGGCGCTCGATGGCGACGCATGGATGATGCTCACGGTCACCGACCATGGCCTGGGCATCCCCGGTCCACACTTGAAGCGAGTCTTCATGCGCTTTTACCGCGTCCCGGCGCGCAATGTCTTCCGCATCAAAGGCACCGGGTTGGGCCTCTTCCTGGTCCGCTCCATCGCCCGGCAGCACGGGGGCGACGTGGTCGCCGAATCCGAGGGGGAAGGCCGCGGCACCACCATCCGGCTGCAGCTGCCGCGTGCTCTCTCCACCAGCCGCAAAGGGGCGGTGCAGTGAGGCAACTCGCCAACATCCTTGTAGTCGAAGACGAAACTCACCTGGCGCAGGGTCTGCTGTTCAATCTGCGCGCCGAAGGTTACAGCGTGCAGTTGGCGGTGGACGGCGAGAGCGCGCTCGATATGATCGCCGCCAACTCCATCGACGCCGTCATCCTGGACGTCATGCTTCCCGGACGTGATGGCTTCTCCATCGCCGCGGAGCTGCGGGCGCAACAGAATTTCGTCCCCATCCTCATGCTCACCGCGCGCAGCCGTCCCGAAGACGTACTCAACGGATTCAGCGCGGGCGCCGACGACTATCTGCCCAAGCCCTTCGATCTTTCCATCCTGTTGGCGCGTCTCAACGGTCTTCTGCGCCGCATGGCGTGGCTTCGGCCGCCGGTCCCCGAAGAGCCGCCCCAGACGCCGCGCGGGACAACCGCTCCCTCCACCTTCACCTTCGCCGGACGCACCATCGACTTTGCTGCGCTTCAGCTCACCACTCCGGATAAGACCATCCGCCTTACTCTGATGGAGGTCGACCTGCTGCGGTATCTGGTCCTCAACCAGGGACGCATCATCTCCCGCAAGGAGTTACTGGAGCAGGTCTGGAGGGTGCACGAGGATACCGACACACGTGCCATCGACAACTTCATGGTCCGCCTGCGCCGTTACATAGAAGACAATCCTGCGGAGCCTGTCTTTCTGCAGACGGTGCGCGGCATCGGCTATCGCTTTCTTCCTCGAAACTCGGGCGAAGAGCGCGAAGAGAAACCAAAGTAACACTTTTTGGCCATTGTCAGCCCTCTATGCCAAAGGCAGACTCCCAATCAGCAGCATGCTCTCCCTCCTTTGGGTGCGCCGGCAAGGTCGATACATCTTTCCACGTCGAAAGATATCGCCCGGATGTTACGCGCGGCGGCTTTACCAAGCGCACCCCTTCTCTCCCCCAACTTTTCCAGTTTGACCATCTACCACTATCCCTGGTGTAGATGGACAGCACTCAGCAACTTAATCTGGAGTATTGAGTTGGCATCGCCGCTCCTCTTGCCATGTCCTCACAGCGGGAAACTGACTTAAACTGGAGACAGTTGGTCGGGATTTCACCTGTGCGCATTTTTACCCGCTATATCTGGAGTGAAGTGCTTTCGCATGCCCTGCTCGGGGGCGCGCTCTTCACTTTCATCCTGTTCATGAAGTACCTCGGTCCGCTGATGGAGATGGCCGCCCGCAACACTGCCTCGTTGGGGGCCGTGGCCAAGATCTTTGTGTTCATGCTCCCCAATATCATGAGCCTCACCATCCCCATGTCGGTGCTGGTCGGGGTGCTGCTTGGCCTCAGCCGGCTCGCCGCCGATAGTGAGGTCACTGCCATGCGCGCGGTGGGCATCGGCGTCTGGTTTTTCGTCCGCGTGGTCTCGGCCATTGCCATTATCGGCTGGATCATCTCCCTGACTGTTTCGCTCTACATCGCACCCAAAGCGACCGCAGCGCTGTTGCAGCTGGAAAATTCGCTTAAGAATCAGCAGGCCTCGTTTGAGGTGGAGCCCCGGGTCTTTTACGAAGACTTCAAGAACTATGTGCTTTACGTGCAGGATATCCGCGCCGGCACAGGAGCCTCGCGATGGCAGCGCATCTTCCTCGCGGATGTGAGCGATCCGGTCTCACCCAAAGTCACCACCGCCGAGGATGCCGTGGTAGCCAACGGCGGCGACAACACGCTGCTGATGCGTTTACGTAACGGCACCGAGCACGAAGAAGTAAAAAACGCCGACGGCAGCACCCAATACCAGGTGTCTACCTTTACCGAATCGGAACTCCCGATGACCATCGGCGGCCAGGAGGATACCCACATCGGCCGCAATGACACGCCCATTCTCGCCATGAGCAACCGCGTGCTCTACGAGCACACCAAGGGTCCCGGCGGAAGAGGCTACCTGATCGAGCTGCACAAGCGTTTCGCCTACCCGGCAGCCTGCCTGGTCTTGATGCTGATCGGCATTCCGCTCGGCATCTCGTCGCGGCGCGGCGGCAAGAGCGCCGGCTTTGTGCTCACCATTGCGCTGGTTTTCATCTACTACTTCTTCTCTTTGACCGGTGTTTCGCTGGCTCGCGAAGGCAAGCTCCCCGTCTTTGTCGGCGTGTGGGCGGCCAACATGCTCTTCGCCTTCTTTGGCCTGCTGCTGCTGCGCCAAATGGCGACGGGGGGAGGATCCGGCGCCCAATTCGCCGCCATCGCCGGCAAATTGAAGGGCATCCGGCTCTTCAGCCCCAGAACTGAGCGCACCAAGGGAGAGCGCGAGGTACACGAACGGGGACGTTTTCCGCTCATTCTCGATGAGTACGTACTGCGCGAGTTTCTCACTACCTTTGCCATGGTGCTGGTCAGTTTCGTTCTGCTGTTGCTGGTCTTTACCTTCTTTGAGCTGCTCGGCGACATCATCCGCAACCGCACGCCGCTGGTTACGGTAGGCGAATATCTCATCGACCTGACCCCCAGCATGGTCTACAACATCACCCCTCCGGCGGTGCTGGTTGCGGTGCTGGTCACCTTTGGTGTGCTCACCCGAACCAACGAGTTCACCGCCATGAAGGCCACGGGCATCAGCCTCTACCGGGTGATGGTGCCCATCCTGGTGGTAGCGGCGATTCTCGCCGTTGCCCTCTTTCTCTTCGATGAGTCCTACCTTCCCGCCGCCAACCGCCGCCAGGAGGCGCTGCGCAGTGTGATCAAAGGCAGACCGGCGCAAACCTTCCTGCGGCCCGATCGGAAATGGATCTTCGGCCGCCAGGAACCCGGCAAGCCAGGACGCATCTTCTATTACCAGTTCTTCGATCCGGGACAGGATCGCTTCGCCAACCTCACCGTCTTCGAATTCAACCCGGAGAATTTTTCTCTTTCCCGCCGCATCTTCGCCGCTAGTGCCCACTGGGAACCGCAGTTGCACCAATGGGTCTTTGAGACCGGTTGGGAGCGCCGCTTCGACGGCGAAGCCGTGAGCAGTTATAGCCAATTCAATGTCGAAAGCTTTCCTGAGATCACCGAACAGCCGCAATATTTCACCAAGCAGGCCCTGCAGTCGCAAGAGATGACGTTCGGTGAACTGGAGCGCTACATCCGCGACCTGGGGCAAAGTGGTTTTGACACCAAGCAGCTCAGTGTCCAGCTCAATCTCAAGCTCGCTTATCCGCTCGTCACCCTGGTGATGGCGGTGCTGGCTATTCCTTTCGCTTTGTCCATGGGCAAACGCGGATCCCTCACCGGCATAGCCACCGCCATTGGCCTGGCTATTGCATTCTGGGTGCTTAAGGGTATGTTTGAGGGCCTGGGCAACGTGAACTTCCTGCCCACTCTGCTGGCGGCCTGGTCGCCGGATCTGCTCTTCGGCCTGGCCGGGGCTTATCTGCTGTTGCGCACGCCTACCTGAGACGCCGGGGATCTCAATCCGTAACGGATCAGGCGTGTGAAAGCGGCGCGGTTAGAATAGAAAGCAGCATGCTTGCTACGCTCCGGCCGCTGTTTCCCTATCTGCGCCGCTATTCCCGCGACTTCATGTGGGGCGGATTGTCGGTGGTGATCTCGAATGCCATCTGGATCCTCTTTCCCCAGGTCATCCGCATCGCCATCGACGATCTGAACCATGGCGTCACCCGGCAAAAGATTTTCCTCTACGCCGGGCTGCTGGTCCTGATCTCTGCCGCCAAGGGCGTCTTCCTCTTCCTTACCCGCTGGATCATCATCGGCATTTCCCGGGAGATCGAGTTCGATCTGCGCAACGATCTCTTCCGCCACCTGGAGCGGCAACCCGCAGCTTACTTCCAGCAGCATCGTACCGGCGACATCATGGCCCGCATGACCAACGACCTGAACGCAGTGCGCATGCTGCTGGGGCCGGCCATCATGTACAGCGCCAACACCGTCCTGTTCTCTATCGGCGCCTTATATTTTCTGCTTCGCATCAGTCCCTGGTTGACGCTGGTGGCGTTGGTCCCGTTACCCCTGGCCAGCATTCTGGTGCAGTCGTTAGGGCGCAAGATTCATGAACGCTTCGAGCGCATCCAGGCCATGTACTCGGAGATTTCCGCACAAGCCCAGGAGAATTTTTCCGGCGCCCGGCTGGTTCGCGCCTTTGCCCAGGAAGAAGCCCAGATTGCCGCCTTTGAAAAGTCCAATAAGGAGAACATCCGCCGCGGGCTTCGCCTGGTTCAGCTCATGGGCATGCTCTGGCCCACGCTCGAATTTGTGCTTGGACTCGCCATGGCCATCACCCTGCTGGTGGGCGGCCACGAAGTGCTTTCGCATCGCATCAGCATCGGTGATTTCGTCGCCTTCAATACCTATATGGTCATGCTCACCTGGCCGGTTATCGCTCTCGGCTGGGTAGTGAACCTATGGCAGCGGGGCACCGCTTCGGTAGTGCGCATCGATGAGTTGTTGTCAGACAAGCCCACCATCGACAACGCTGAGGCCGACTCCTCGATCCCCGCCGAATCTGACGCTGCGCGGCGATATCGAATTTCGCGACCTGAGTTTCTCTTATTCCGGCTCGGACGCCGGCCGTGCGGAGGTGCTGCACTCGCTGTCGCTCAGGGTTCCGGCAGGGACCAGTCTCGCCATCGTGGGACCCACCGGCTCAGGCAAATCGAGCCTGGTCAACCTGATTCCGCGGCTTTACGACGCCGCGCCGGGAAGCGTTCTGATCGACGGGCGTCCCATCCGCGATTATCCGCTGGACGTGCTGCGCGCCAATATCGGCTTCGTGCCCCAGGAAACTTTTCTATTCAGCCAGACCATTCGCGGAAACATCGCCTTTGGCGCTCCCCTGGCCAGCGATGAAGAGGTGCTGCAAGCCGCTGAGGCGGCCCACATCCGGCGCGAATTTGAAGAATTTCCCGCCGGCCTGGCGACCATGGTGGGCGAGCGCGGGATCACGCTCTCCGGAGGCCAAAAGCAGCGAACGGCCATCGCTCGCGCCGTCATCCGCAACCCCCGCATCCTGATCCTGGACGACGCGCTGTCCAGTGTCGACACCTACACCGAAGAGCAGATCCTGGGCGAACTGCAGACGCGTGATGCAGGGCCGCACCACGCTCTTCATCTCCCACCGCATCTCCACCGTGCGTCACGCTGACCAGATCGCCGTGCTGGTGGGCGGCCGCATCGTGGAGTTGGGCACGCATGACGAGCTGATCGCGCGCAATGGCTATTACGCGGATCTGTTCCAGAAACAGCTGCTGGAAGAGGAACTAGCGGTCGCGCATTAAGGCTTGGTCATCTTCAAATCGGTGACAGTCCCTTCCGTATTGTGCGCGAAGCGAATCCCGTAGATGCCGTCGGTGGACTTCAGCTTTCCGTCGGCTACCACCACAGCCTTGTCATAGCTGGCGACGACCGTGCCATTGATCGCGCACGAAACCTTTCCGTCTTTTACGGAAAGCGCGATTTTCTGCTCCACAGGTTCTCCGGGACCGGCTGCCTTATGGACAGCGTCGTTGGCTTCCCCATGGCCGTTCATTTGAAAGGGTTCGGGCCCAAAACCGCGCACGATGAATCTTCCATCCCCGTAGGCCGCGCAATACAACTCGTTTTCCTGATCGGTCCCCAGGCCTGAACCGGCGATGAAAATGCCGTATGGATGCGGATGGGTGTTGAGATTCATGTATTTTGGTTCATTGAAAGTGGCAGATACGGTGTAGTTGCCGCTGGCCTTGTTGGCCGGGTTCCAGTACTCCGCTGCCGGGCCGGTAGTGACGTGCAGTATCTTGCCGTCCTGGGTCAGCTTGGTGTCGTTGATGGTTTGTCCCGCCTTCTGCGCTCCGGCGTCGACCCCTCCCACCCACCCGGGGACCGAGATGCCGCCTGAAACGGAACGAGAAGCGTCCTGGGCGGCGACCAGCTCAGGGATGAGGAAGACGATGGTGGCTGGCCATGATGAATCCGCGAACAAAACGCATAGGCGTCCTTTCAGGTACGGGAGGTGGACACGCGAAGATTGTAGAGATCTTTCCCGTCAGCCACAAGGGACGGCTCCAACCCTGCCGTGGCCTCTGGTTCCCTCACCAAGGAGGGGTGGGATTCCACCGAGGTTGACCCGCTAAATGCATCGGACGAATCGAGAGTCAGAGGGAAAGGGCAGTGGTATCCCACATCTCGCGAAATACGAGCGAGATGTGGGGCACCCGTCCTCCGTGAGGGAACAATCTACGCCTTAGCTAGTTCGGTCTCGACTGCCTTCAATAGCGCCGGGTCATCGGGGGTGGTATTGGGTGCGAAGCGGGCGGTTACTTTGCCCCCGCGGTCAACGATGAACTTCTCGAAATTCCAAAGAAGTTCGGGCTCGGCGTTCGGCTCGATCCCATATTTTTTCAGGTTCTCGCTGAACGGGACCTCTGACGTGCTGGTTGCCTTGGGCTGGGCCGCGATCAGCGCGCTGTAGAGCGGATGTTTCTCTTCCCCCACCACCGTGATCTTTTCAAACAAAGGAAAGTCGACGCCAAAGTTGCTGGTGCAAAAGTTCTGGATTTCTTCATTGGTTCCCGGTTCCTGGGCCTTGAAATCATTGGCCGGGAAACCGGCGACGACCAGGCCGCGATCGCGGTAATCACGATAGAGCTTCTCCAGAGATTCATATTGTTTGGTGAGTCCGCACTTGGAAGCAACGTTGACGATAAGAAGGACTTTTCCGCGGTACTCGCCGAGGTTGGTGTCTTCGCCGGTGATGCGGCGCACGGGAATCTGATGGATGGGGGTGCTCATACGCCAATTGTAGTGCTACTGGCTATAGTGGAGAAATGACCGGCTACCAGCAGTTTCACGACGATTCGCCGGATGAAGTTCCGGTGCGCGGCTTCGTCCATGGCCAGCTCGATTCCGACAAAGATTGCCTCGTGCTGACCCATGGTGCGGGGTCAAACTGCAACGCCCCGCTTCTGGTGACGCTATCAGATGCCTTCTGCGCCTCGGGCTGGACCGTCCTCCGCTGCGACCTCGCCTTTCGCCAATTGCGGCCGCAGGGGCCGCCGCGCGGCAGTGCCGAGCGTGACCAACAGGGCCTTCGAGCGGCAGTTGCCTCCATGCGGCGACGGACTTCAGGCCGTGTCTTCCTGGGCGGTCATTCCTATGGAGGGCGGCAAGCCTCGATGCTGGCCGCCGATCAACCCGGGCTAGTCGATCGGCTGTTGCTGCTCTCTTATCCCCTTCATCCGCCGCAGCGGCCCGCTGAACTTAGGACGGGGCACTTCCCACGCCTCCAGATCCCAGCGCTGTTTGTTCACGGCACACGCGACGGTTTCGGTTCCATCGATGAAATGACAGCGGCATTGAAGCTCATTCCGGCATCCACCGAACTGCTTCCCGTCCCCAGCGCAGGACACGAACTCCTGAGCAAGCGAAATCGGGATCAGTTCCCGAAGATGCGTGGTCGAATCGTTCGCGGCGGCTATTGCTTCACGAAGATGAGGAAGTAATCCTGCCCGTCGGCCTTGGTGAAATCGTAGCGGGCGACCTGGCGAAAGCCGGCGTGCTCGACCTCATCGCGGACGATGGATTCTTTCAGGCCATGGTCTCCGCCATTGCCGTTGCGGTCAATGATGCCGAAGCGAGCGCCGGGCTTGAGTGCCGCGCGCAGGTTAGCGAGCACCAGCGAGGGATGAGCGATCTCATGGTAGACCTTCAGCATGAGTGCGGCATCCAGGGAGTTGGGCGTAAGCTTCGGATCGTCGGGTGTGCCCAACAGAGGAACGATATTCGCCAGGTGCTCGCGCTGGGCGCGCTGCTGGATGTAGGCGATGGCTTTGGGGTTGATGTCCTCGGCGATCACGCGGCCGTTGGGCCCGACGCGGCGTGCAGCGCGGACGCTGAACCATCCGCTCCCGGCGCCGATGTCGGCGACGGTGCTCCCCGGCTTCAACTGCAGCAGGTCCATGACGCGATCGATCTGGAGGCGCTTGTCACGGCCCGGCTCCTCAAAGATGCTGAGGTCGCCTGCGTAGGGTGTGCTGGTGGGGTGGGATGGCGGAGCCGGAGTCTGCGCCGGAAGCGTTGGACGCGGACAAAATGACAACAGCAAAAAGAATCGCAAGCAACTTGTGGCGAAGGATCATGGTTTACCCGGGACGCACACCCGAATGCTGTCGGCGGCGTCTTCCTGCAGATTCAAAATTCTGGAAGAACGCCCGACGGAGACCGCGTAGCCAGTCATCGACGGGCTCTCCCTCAAGCGAAGCTTCACCCCAGGGGAAATGCCGTTCTCCTTCAGCAATTTCAAGGTGCGGGCATTGCGGTCGGAGACGCTGTCCACGACATACAACCCTTCCTGCACAGCATCCGTCAGTTGGATCGAGTTCTCTCGCGGCATCGCGCCGTCCATCTCCGGAATGCAATGTCCATGGGGATCGATTTTCGGGTGCCCGAGCTTGGCGGCGATGCGCTCTTCAAATCGCTCGGAGATGAAATGTTCGAGGCGTTCCGCCTCTTCATGTACCTCGTCGATTGGGTAGTCGAGTACTTCATATAGAAAAGTCTCGATGAGCCGGTGGTGCCGCACCACTTCCACCGCGCGCTTTCTCCCCGCGGAGTGATAACAGAACACCGCGATGCCGCTCGTATTCGACCAGCGGAGGTGAGCTTGCGGCCAGCTTTTGCAGCATATTCGTCACCGAGGCCGGGGCCACGGCCAGCCTGCGCGCCAGTGCATTGCTGGTAACCCGGTTCTCCTCAGGTCCGCCCAGAAGCAGGATGGCCTTGAGGTAATTGTCCACGGATTCACTGTTTGGGTTCGGTTGACGGCGCGCCGCCATGGCTGAACCTCCAGTCCCTAATTTGACACGAATCCATTTTAGGCGTACCTAATATTTAGGCTTACCTAAATATTAGCCCGTCAGCCTACCCTCGCCCACGCAGACCGGAGAACCCCCATGACGCTCAGCAAAATCGCCCGGCCGGCCTTAGCCTTTTTGCTGATGTTAACCATGGTTAATGTCTGGGCGCAGAGTGGAACCAGCAGCGCCCTCGCCGGGAGCGTGCTCGACCCCAGCGGCGCGGTGATTTCGAATGCCCAGGTCAAGGCCACCGAGATAAACACCGGTTCCGTCCGCGAAGTCCAGACCAACCCGGAGGGACGCTTCCTCTTCTCCCAAATAAACCCGGGGACCTACCGAGATGGAAGTGCATGCCCAGGGATTCGGCCTCGGCCGGTCGCAACCCACCATTGTTTCGGTGGGACAAACCGCCCTGGTCAATTTCAGCTTGTCTCCAGCGGCCACCTCGCAGTCGGTCGAAGTGACGGAACAATCCGCGTTGATGAGCCTGGAGAACCCGAATACCTCGACCACTCTGGACGCAAAGACCATCAAGAGCCTGCCCAATCCGGGGCAGGACCTAACCTACATCGCGCAATTCGCGCAGGGCGCCTTGATGAATACGGCGGGATCGTCAAATGATGCCAAGGCCGCTGGTGGCTATGGCAATGTCGAGTTCAATGGACTGCCGGCGACGTCGAACGGTTACATCCTCGACGGGTTCGATACCAACGATCCCTTCCTGGGACTGAACATTGGCCTCTCAACCAACCTCGTCATCGGACTGGATGCTTTGCAGGAAGCGACCGTGAATACCAACTCGTATGCCGTCGACCAGGGACGTTACGGAGCTTCACAGACCAACTACTTCACCAAGTCGGGATCCAACCAATTCCATGGAGACCTGTACGAGATATGGAACGGTTCCCTGCTCAACGCCACTGACTACTTTCTTCATGCCAACGATACACCGGGAAACATTGCCCGCAAGCCGCGCTCGACCGTAAACGAATTCGGCGTAAGTGTTGGCGGACCCATCCTGAAGAACAAGCTCTTCTTCTTCACTCACTACGAAGGCATCCGCATCGCCCTTCCCCTGATCGCCCGAACGACTGTACCGTCGCCTGCTTATCAGCAATACGTGTTGCAGCAATTGCCGCGAGGCGGGATCGACCCGATCAATGGAACCACGCTGCCGGCGCAGCCGGAGGAAGTAGCGCTTCTACCAGAAAATGTTCGGGCTCTACAGCAACACCGCTGGCACAGCGACGCCCGTGCTCACCTGTCCCCTGGATCAGAACGGAGTGTTGCTGCCCGGAACTCAGAGCGCAACCAACTTGTTCAACGGCGCCGGTTGCGCCAACAAACGCACGCAGTCGCTGAACAATAGCGACAGCGAGAACCTCATCGTGGTCAAGATCGACCACACCCTCAACCCCAACAACAGCGTGTGGTACCGCTTCCAGCAGGACACGGGTCTGCAGGCCGCCTATACCGATGGCATCAATCCCATCTTCAACGCGTACTCACCGCAGCCGCAGCGGACACTTGTACTCGGCTACACCCATGTCTTCACGCCCGAGTCTGGTCAATCAATTCAACCCCGGCGCCAGTTGGTATTCCAGCCTTTTTCTGCCCAACAACTACGCGCAGGTGCTGCAGATCTTCCCCATTGTGCTCGCCGGAGGCAGCTCGAATGCCCCGTTCACTACCCTCGGCGGCAACGACCAGACCTATACCCAGGGCCGCAAAGTCACCCAGTGGCAGATCAACGACAACCTCATCTGGAGCCACGGACGCCATAGCTTTAAGTTCGGGGAGAATTCCCGGCGGCTGGACGTGAGTGATTACGATCTCGGCGAAGGAGTTGTGCCCAGCGTGGTCTATAACGATCTCGCGCAGTTCACTTATGGCGCTGCAGCCACAGCAACCGCAGGCTTTCCAGTTACTGCAGAAAGAGCGCATTGCGCTGGGTAACCTCGACTTGTACGCCATGGACACCGTCAAAGCCGGCCAGCGATGGACCCTGATGGCCGGATTACGGGTGACCTGGAACACCAACCCGGTGAATCAGCATGGCCTGTTCGCGCGGCCGGCAGGATCGTTCCTCGACATGAGCCACGATGTCACCCAGCCCTTGAACCAGGTGATTCAGACCAACGTCCGCTCATTGTTTCCCGGGACTCCGCTACTAAGCTGGCAGCCGCGCGCGTCGGCAGCGTACAAGCTGTCGGATAAGACGGCGATCCACGCGGGCGGCGGCGTCTTCAACGACATCATCCCGGCACAGATTGCTGATCTGGGTGCGACCAACCCTCCGTATGCGCCTGTCTTCGTCGGCGGCATCAATGGACAGGTTGGCGGCGTCGGCATCGCACCGGGTGTCCCAGATAGCGCAGTGGATGCGACCGCGCAGGCCAACCAATCCTTCCAGACAGTCTTCCGTTCGGGTAGTGCCTCCTGTGCAGGCCTGCCTGCGGGCGCTCCTACCTGTCCGCTCGCGGTCGGCCTGAACACTTTCCCCAGCGGCACACTCAAGACGCCGTACTTTCTGCAATGGAGCCTGGGCGTCGAGCGTGAGTTAGGAGCACGCGGTGCGCTGCGCATCGATTATGTGGGCACGCGCGCGGTGCATGAGCCCTACCAGGTCCAGTTGAATGGATATCAGACCGTGTGCGCTGGATGCTTCGCGCCGTTTGCCTATCAGCAGCCGCTCGATCAGCGCTTCGGCAGCGTGAATGAATTCCGCACCGGAGCAGGCAGCCACTATACCGGCCTGCAAACCAGCGTAACCAAGCAATTTGCCGGACTAACGCTGCGCGGAAACTACACTTACAGCCATTGCCTCGACGAGGTATCGAATGGAGGTCTGCTTCCCTTCTCTTCTCTCGGCATTCTGTATCCGCTCCCCGGCGATCTGCGTAAGGAATACGGTAACTGTGACTATGACGTACGTCACAACCTCTCCGCCTTTGGCATCTACGAGATTCCGTTTCACTCCGGCCACGCGGGGTTACGGTACATGCTCAGCGGCTGGCAAGTGTCGCAGACTGCATTCCTGCACAGCGGTCTGCCCTTCAGCGTAGTCAGCTCACCCTACACCGCGAACAACGAAGGTGTTTTTCAGGGGAGCGGGCCGCAATACGCCAACCGGGTACCCGGCGTTCCGCTTTATCGCAAGTCTTCGGTCAGTGGAGTGACCCAGCCGGGCAGCCTGCAGTGGCTCAATCCGGACGCCTTTGCCTCGGTCGTCGATCCCAGCACCGGCGCCTGTGCCGGCGGAGATTCTTCCATCAACTGCCAGTTTGGAAACTCAGGCCGGAACAACTACCGCGGACCCCATTTCACTTATTCCGAACTTTACGTAACCAAAAAAATTCAGCTCTCGGAGCGCGTAACCTTCCGCTTCGATACGCAATTTTTCAACCTCTTCAACCACCCCAACTTTGCTCTGCCCAGCAATCAAGCAGGAACGCCGGGCAAACCAGGAACGCAAACCGGCTTTGGCGCATTGACGAGCACGATCTCTCCGCCTACCGGACTGCTGGGCGTGGGATTGGGCGGCGACAGCTCACCGCGCATGATCGCCTTCCAGGGAAGAATCGAATTTTAAACGGCGCTGGCTCTGGTTCCCTCACAACGGACGGGTGGGCCACCGAGGTTGACCGCTGAGCTTGTAGGTTGAATCGAGAGTCAGCGGGAAAGAGCAGTGGTATCCCACATCTCGCGAAAAACGAGCGAGATGTGGGGCACCCGTCCGTTGTGAGGGAACCAGGGGAAGCGTCATCGCGATCCAGCTGGAGCGCTCCCGGAACGGGCATTCATCCCCTGATTCACCAGCACCTGTCCACCCCCGCGGCTATCGTTGAACCACGCGCTGGCTACCCGTGCCGAGACGCGAGCAACCGCGAAGCTCACACCCTTAAGGTTGTACTCGCGAGGTACCCCCGGAATGTCGCGTGGAAAAGGCGGGGCCGTGTAAACCAGCTTTCCATAGCGATGGAAGGCGCGATACTCAGGCCCATCCGAAGGATCTGTTTCCATCACGCCAACCACTCCTGGCAGCGACCCTGGCAGCGCCGCTTTGCCATTCATCTCCAGCGCGGAAACAATCAACGCCCCGGCCGCCTTCGCTCTGGCAACTACCTCTTCAAAGGCGCTTCGATGCTCTGGATTCAGCGTTCCCAGGCTGAGATTAATCACCTGGATGCCATACCCCAGGCACCAGTCGATGGCCCGGATCACCACCGGCAGGCTGGTAGCCAGCTTACCGTCAAAAATCTTGACTGCGATCAGGTCCGCATCCGGATTCAGATGATGGATCACCGAAGCCACCGCAGTACCGTGACCAAGGGTATCCTCGTAGCCGTTCATCGCTCCATCCGCGGTGATCGTGACGCCGTCAACAATCTTTCCCACGTGCGGATGTGTGCGGCATACCCCAGTATCCAACACACCGATCCGCACTGGCCGGTTCATGCGGGTACCCTCACGGATTCCAGCATACACCCGTCCTCAAGGACCACGACCATGTCGGCCAATTCGGCGAGCGACATGCGATGGGTGATCAGGATCGAAGTACGCCCGCGCAAGACGTTCATCAGTTCACTGGTGACCGCGGCCTCTGCAGCAGGATCGAGCGCGGAAGTGGGTTCATCCAGAATCAGAATTCTGGGATCGCGCAGCAACGCACGCGCCAAAGCAATTCTTTGCCGCTCGCCGACCGAGAGCGTGAGTCCGCGCTCGCCAAGGATGGTCTCGTAGCCATTCGGCAACGACTGAATGAAGCTATCAATCGCCGCCGCCGCGGCACAGTTGCGAATCTCCTCCAGCGTCGCCTCCGGCCGCCCGTAGGCAATGTTCTCGCGAATGCTGGCGCGGAAGAAGTAGGGTGTTTGCTCGACCATGGCCACCTGCCGCCGCAAATCCTCCAACCGCAGCTCGCGAATATCCTGACCATCGATGGTGATCGAGCCGGAGTCCACGTCGTGGAAACGCAGCAGCAAATCTGCCAGAGTCGACTTCCCTGCTCCGCTGGCCCCGACGATGGCGCACATCTGGCCTGCGGGAATCGTGAAGGAGACATCGCGCAGCACCGGCACATCGTGACCGTATTGAAAGCGCACCTTCTCAAACGTGATCGCATGTCTCACCCAAGGCAAGGGGACAGGATCCGCAACCTCCTTCACCTCCACCGGCACATCCATCACTTCGAAGACGCGCCCCAGGGAGACCCCGCCGGTGAGCAGGTTGGTGTAGATACCCAGCAGGTTCTGCACCGGAGAGAGCAGCTTGAGATGGTAGGCCATGAAAGCGACCAGACCGCCCACGGTCAACTGCTGCGCGATGACCAGCTTGCCTCCGTAGAGAAAGACGACGGCTGTCGAAAGCGTAAGCACCGTGCTCGGCATGGCGCTGGCCAGGAACGACAGCACCTGCATGGAAAGCAAGGAGCGGATAAAGCTGGAGTTGTATTCGCGAAAGCGTTCCGCCTCGAACTTCTCCGTCGCCGAGGCGACGATCAGGCGCATCCCCATCAGGCTTTCGATGAGAAAGCTGCCTAGATCGGAACTCCGCTGCCGCAGGTCCGCGGTCTGCACCGTCAATCGCCCCTGGTAATGCCGCAAAGCAAAAATGCCCACTGGAAGCAAGGCAATACTGGCCAGCATCAAGCGCCAGTTGAGCCACGACATGATCGCAATACTGCCCACCAGAAACAGCAAGTTGGAGAGAACCGACAGCAGCGTATCCGAGCACACGCGCTGCACTTCGCCGATATCGTTGTTAATCCGGGAAACGATATCGCCCAGCTTCTTCTGCGTAAAATAACGCGGCGAGAGCTGCTGCAGATGGCGGTATACCGCCAGCCGCATATCGAAGAGGCTTTCGGCCGAAAGCCGTACGTAGTAATAGCTGGAAGCAATGTTGAGAACAAAGCCGACGATGGTCACCACGACCATCGCGATCGCAATCATAGTGAGCGCATGCAGATTGCGCCGCAGCAACGCGTCATCGATCAACAGGCGCGAAATATAAGGCTGTACCAGGCCGACGGCGGTTGAAAACAGACCCAGCAACATAACCACAAGCAGCCCGCGCCAGTAAGGAACCACATAGGCGAGAGCCCGCTTATATTGCGCAAAGGGAATCGTCATCCACTCACTCTATGCGGACCCCTTAAGAGGCATCACGATCAGGTTCGACGTGGTGTCTCCTTCCAGGTTGATGGTGTGCAGCAGCTCCAATGTCTTCGCGTCGTACAGCTCGATTTCAAAGCCGGCGTTATAGATCATCAGCTTGGAGCCATCGGCGGTCATGCCAAAGGCCAGCCGGGTTCTGCCGAGGAACTGACGCCGGTTAATAATCTTCTTGGTCTTCATATCGAAGACCCAAAACTCCGTAACCCGGTCGCCGTGGGTTCCATACACAGAAACCGTATAGCCCAGCTTTCTATCGGGCGTCAGCATCAGCGGTTCCATCTCGTCAGCGGCTGGGCCCACAGGAGTCAGATCGTAGGTCATGTTCGCCAGATCGAGCTCCGCAATGCCGAAGATCCGGCGATGCACATAAGGATCAGAGGAATCGAAGATGCCGATAACCTTGCCCGCCGGTTCGTTGGGATCATTGACCAGGCCGGCAAACGACCCGTCGCTCGAAGGGTCGGTGGGTTTTGAGAGCTCAATCTTCTTGACGAACTTGAAATCGCTGGTATTAAAGACCATGATGTTGTCGCGAAAAAGGTAGAGCAGCTTTCCATCGGGAGAAACCCGGATGGTGTTGCGATAGCCAGCCGGTGGCGGCTCATCCTTAGGATAAGGAACGATCCGCGTGATCTTGCGGGCAGCAAGACTGATCTCGATGATCTGCGGAGGATCGACCTCGTAGTGATCGATTTTCTTGACGATCGGCGTAGCAAACGAGTAGAGGAACTTCCCCGTAGGATCGATGGCGAAGCCGCCCAGGCGATAGTTGGTGTCGGAGGTATTCAGAGGAAACGTGTCGAGAACCTTGTGCGTTGCAAGGTCTATCGAAACGATGGAGTTGTCCTTCAGCGTCGAGGCATAGAGGATCTTGTTATCCGGCGAGAGCACCAGGGTTCTTACAATGTCGGTGGGAAGGTCGATCTTATCCAGAATCTTTCCCTGTACCGAATCCATCACCAGCACCGTGTGCGGCCAGACTCCGATGTACATCAGCTGCCCGCCCGCACTCGCAGGTGGGGCGGAAGCAGCAAAGCTCGTAGCGGCCCAAAGTGAGAGACCCAGGAAGGCAAAAACAGCGCGCATGAAGTTCCTCCAGGTGAAGATGCTACGGAAAGACGATGTCCACGTTGCGCCAATCTTTGGTGGCGGAAGCGCACTTGCTGGTCCAGTCGGGAGAGTTGTTGAGATGGTCAGGAACCTGGGCCGGCCAGAAGCAGGTTGCGTAGCAATCGTAGATATCGCGTTCCACGGGCTGGCATAGTCCAGCCGTACCGCCGGCCGAGTCAGTCTCCCACCCGGGCGAGAAGATGATGGTGCATCCCATGGGGACGTGGACCTTCGGCGTGGAGCCCGGAGCCTGCAAGGCCACGATGTCTTCCTTCAACGCCTCCGCATTTTGCTCGATACGCTGCGCCTTTTGATTAACGGCTCGGAGATGCTTCATGAAGCCTTCCTTTCAGTGAAATGATCGAGAAACGAGGGATTCTGCGCCGCGATGGCGCCGTACACTTCGAGGCACTTATTGGTCCAGGTGCGGATCCAATCGCAGTAGTGGAGGTTGGCATGGCCGGTATCGCCATAGCGAACGAATGCCTCGTGATGGCAGCCGCCGGCACACAGCGGCCGCGCCCAGCACTCATGGCAGTCGTACTTGGTATCAATATTTCCCCGGGTAAGGAAAGCGCTCTGCTTTTCTCTGTCCATCCCGGTGGTCACGTTACCCAGCACATGTTCGTCGGAGTCGACGAAGCGATGGCAGGGCGCGATATCCCCTGATGGGCCGACGCCAACCATGCCCAAGCCTGCGCCGCACGGGAGGGATTTATTGACTCCCTGGTGCAGCTCGGAAAGAGTATCGCTCACGTTCGAAAAACCGTGATGCTCACCCCGCAGCGCGTACTCGAGATACTCATCCGCGAGCTCGCTGAACTGCTCCAGAACACTATCCATTCCCGGCTCGTTGATGGAGTAAAGACGATTGGGAGAGGTGGTCACCGGGGCAAAACCGACTTCGTAGAAACCGAGTTCATGCTTCAGGTGCTGATAGATCTTTCTTACGTCCATCGCCCCCGAGGTCATGGTGACGCGGGCGGCAATGGGCCGTGTCTTATGGTTCGCCAGAAGGTTCTGCACTTTGGGCTTGATGATGTCGTAGCTGCCGCGGCCGTTGGCGAAGACGCGAAACTTGTCCTGCATCTCCTTCGGCCCGTCCATGCTCACCGTCACGCCGATGGCATTCTCCGCCAGGTACTCGATGATGGCGGGCGTGAGCAGCGTCGCGTTGGTGGTCAGGCTGAAATCGAGCTTGACCTGCAACTCCGCAGCCCTGGCTCGCGAGTATTCGACCACCCGCTTCAGCAAAGGAAAATTCATCAGAGTTTCCCCGCCGAAGAAAGTAATGTGAACGCTCTTTCTTCCCTGCGATTCGGCGAAGAGGTACTCGACAGAACTCTTCGCCGTCTCCCATTCCATGAACTTCGGTTTGCCCTCGGGGGTCGCGACCTTGTCCTCACCGAACTCGTAACAGTATTGGCACGAGAGGTTGCACTGGTTGGTCACGTTCAAGACGATCGTTTGCAGCGGAAATGCCTCGGGCAGCGGCTCGGACTTTGTGTACTCCTTCTCTCCGTTCCGGATCGCCTTCACCTCCCGCAGCTCGTCGATGCACTCCTCTACCTCGCTTGCGGCGTAACCATCGCTGCACACGCTCGCCACAAGATCTTCGCGGCTGAGTGGGGTCTGATCCAGCCGCTGCAGAATCTCGGTGGTCATTCCGTCCAGTGCAACAATGCCGCCGCTGGGAACAAGATAGAGAAACTCCTGCCCGGCGCCTTGAAACCTGTGAAACTCACCCAACGAGTACATGGTCACTGTGCTACCTCCGGCTGATCCCAGGAGATGTACTGCGGCACAGCGACCACCAGGTAACTTCTCCCCTTTAAGGGAGCAGCTCCGTCGGCCTTATAGGTCGCAGTGATCCAAACGTCTCCGTAGTTGTTGCGCATCGACTTGCGTTTTGGATCAGGACCGTCGGAGGCCGGGGTAAAGAGCCCGCGTCTTTTCATCGACCGCGCCGACAAAGTCCGTGTCGTCGTCCCCGTAGGAAGCCACGAATTCCTCCATCTTGTAGGTGGCCGGTACCGGGCCCAGATCGATGTCGTCGTCCGTGTTGGGCTTTCCGTCAGGACCGTTGCTAAAGGCCACGGTCTCGAACTGAACGTATCCCTTGGGGTGCGGCGAGCCTCCCAGGTGGGCTATCGAGGTGGTTGGCGTTACTTTCAGGAAGTCGATGTGGTCGTAGACCGCATAGGCGGCGGGAAGCGTTGCGCTCTTCACTGCGACCGTGCGCCTGCCGGGGGCCGCATCCGGGCTTACGCTGGCGCTTACGGTAACCACGCCAGGTTGCTGATCGATAATTTTCGTTACCTTGACCCCAGGCCCAAGATCCACATCACTCGCCGTCAGGTTCCCCGGTAAGGCATCGCCATAGATACGCATCGTCGCGTCGCTGGCGCCCGCCTTGAGCGAGGGCTTATCCACACCAATCAGCATCGGGGCCGAAGTTGCGCGGCGCATAGTCACATCCATGCCAAATTCCGAATACTCGCCCCAGAACCAGCGCCCGGTGAATTCGTTCTGATCCTTGGAGAGCGCCATCACTTCGCGGACTGTTTGCGGCGCCTCCGGTCCCGTCCCAGCCTTCTCTACTGTCGATCGTCCGCGCCAGTTGTATCCCGTGTAGACGAGCGCTTTCCCTGAGGAAGCCATCACCGAATCGCCATCGCCGCAAGTCACCTTTGTCTTGGTGGTGAAGGAATCTCCAGTGGCGCTGGCCTCAATGGTCATCTCGCCGAAGAAGGGGCCTTTGCCCGGTTCATTTCCCGAGATGAGCCAGCGCCCGGCAAGCCTGGGAGCCTGCATGGAGGCCTGCCACTCGGCCCATTCCGTAGTGTGCAGCGGCGAGGTCTTGGCGATGTACTCGAGCGCCTGCTCAGCGGGAGTCGGACCCTTCGGAGGACCAGCCCCGGGCTCTCGATCGTGAGGGTGATCGAAGGCAGTGAACCGCACCGAGGGAAAGAATGCGATGTGCATATTCTCCAGATACTGCCAGTCGGCCGGGGTTCTATGCCACGAGAGCGGTTTGGCCAACGCATGGCATGCGGCGCAGGCATGGGCTACCTCGGGGTTGGGTATTTTTTCATCGATGATGCGATGCTCGGTGAAGTAGGCGATCTTCGCATTTTCTTCAGGAGCCAGCCCATGCTGGTCGCTCAGGTAACGAAGAATGCTGCGCGCTTCGTCCGGCGACAGTTGCAGTCCGTTCAGCCGCACCATACGCTTGATGGCCTCTTCCCAGCCCTCCGGCGTGGTCCGGATGTAGGAGATGCGGGTCATGTTTCCCTTGGCATCGGGAGCATGGCAGCCGCCGCACTTACTCAAAGTGAGCGGATCCTTCACCGGAAAGCCTGCCGTCTCCGGGTTGTCTGCCGGTGTGGTGACCTTTACCTCGGGAGTCGAACCTGTCTCTTGTGAAACTGCGGGGATGGAGAGAGAAGCAAGGAGGAGAGGTAGCGCCGGCATCCAGCGGGCACACCCAAAGCGAACGCGAAAATCCATCGATTCCATTCCTCGTCGAGCCCTGTTAGAAAAAAGGGCGGGAAAGGGCCGTCTAAGCTTGGTTCTTCAGGCCCATGAATCTGAAATGTTTCTTCGACGTGGAAGAGGAGGTTCGGTGCGGTATCTGTCGATGGTGTGACGGTTTTCTTCCAGTGTCAAGTTTTTTTGATGGGCATGGAAGAATGAGAGCGATGGAGATCGAGGTCCATATCGAAGGGGAAGGTGTCGCCGCGGCTTGCTGCGCACAACTGTTCTCTGTGACTGGACAGCCCTTCACTTCCGCGAGGGCCGTTCGGCCCAAGCTGGGGGCAGTGTTGCTGAGCAGGCAAACAGTGGCTTTGCTCGACGAGATCTTTCCCTCGATCGATCTGCTCTCGGTTGGTCATCCGATTGAGAAGCGGGTCGTGGCCTGGGGGCCGGCCGCGGAACCAATCACACTTCCCCACTCCGCAATGGTGATTTCGGAAGCGGACCTACTCACCCGTCTTTGGGCGCAGGTGCCGGCGGCGGCTGAATCTGCTGCCGCCGGATGGAAGCTTCTATCGAGCGTTTCCAGCGGCCTGAAGCAGCAAGCTTTCGGAACCCGCATCGCGTCGGTAGCGCGCGCGGTCGTCAATCGCGATGTCGATCAAAGCGCCTGTTGGATCGAGTCCGTCGACTCCGGATGGCTGTTCCTGCTACCCCGTGGTGAGAACGAGGCGGCCACTTTGATCGCTGTCGGCGAGATGCCCGGTCCGCTTCTAGGCCAGAGCCGCATCATTGCCGATTTAATTAGTGCCTTGGAGGGTCCGGCGGCGGAGTTTCCCGCGTATCCGCGTATTGCCGTTCCGCTTTGCGCTAACGGCTGGCTCGCCTGCGGCGCCGCGGCAATTGGGTTCGACCCACTCTGTGGCGAGGGCACTGGCAACGCCGCGCGCCAGGCCTATCTTGCTACCGCGATCATTGCTGCAGTGCGCAAGGGAGAGCCGGTGGAAGATCTGCTGGCCCACTATACGTCGCGGCAGATGCACGGATTTCTCCGTCACCTGCAAATATGCCTGGGCTTCTATCAAACCGCCGGCTCCGGGACATTTTGGCAGTCAGAGACAGCAATGCTTCAGCAAGGAATCGAATGGGCTGGAAAGGTAGTGCGGGAACAGGCGAGACCGCCAACCCATCGCCTGGTGGGGAGACAACTGGAGCCGATAGAAGTGGCTCATCGAAAGCCAGAGGGTTAGGTTCGTGGATATCTCCACATCTCGCGAAAAATGAGCGAGATATGGGGGCACCCGAATGTTGCTGCACGTTGCGGGCTTAGGTGGACGCGGAGGTTGATCTTTATGGGTGTTTCCGCGCGAATGAGGCTTGGGTGCCCCGACAGTGCTGCGCTCGTCTTTTCGCGAGATGTGGGATACCACAGCACCTCACCGGCAACTTTCGACTACACGCGTTCAATAACCACGGATTCAATCGTGACCGGCTTGTTCGGCTTATCCTGTGAGTTGCGGGGGACCTTGGAGATCTTCTCCACTACCTCGTATCCCTCCACCACCTCACCGAATACGGTGTGCTTCCCCGTAAGCCATTGGGTCGGCGCAACCGTGATAAAGAACTGCGATCCGTTGGTATTGGGGCCGGCGTTGGCCATGGCCAGCTTGCCCGGCGCGTTGAGACTGTGGGGTGAGCCCTTGGTCTCGTCCGCAAATTTATATCCTGGACCACCCATACCGTTACCTGCCGGATCGCCACCCTGAATCATGAAATCGGGAATCACGCGGTGAAAAATCGTTCCGTCATAAAGCTTGTTGTTGCTCTTCTTGCCGCCGATGGGGTGCGTCCACTCCCGCTTACCCTCGGCGAGCTCGACAAAGTTCTCTACCGTCTTGGGCGCATCTTTTTCGAAGAGCCGGGCAGACGATCTTACCTTCACTGGTATTGAAGACGGCATAGGTTCCTGGATCACGGGACATGAAGAACTCCTGGTGTTGGTTTCGTTTTTATTGGGGAATTGGAGGCGCTGCAGGAGCGCTCGCAGGCGCTACAGGAGCAGGCACCGCGGGGGCAGGCGGCAAGGGCTGGCCCTCCTGCACGATGGTGACCTTGATCAGTGTAACCGGCTGCAGCGGCTTGTCATCTGCGTCGCGCTGCACCCGCGCAATCGCCGACACTACCGACATGCTGGCCTGGTCGCATTGACCAAAGATGGTGTGCTTCTGGTTGAGATGCGTCGTCGGCACCTCAGTGATAAAGAATTGAGATCCGTTCGTCCGCGGGCCGGAATTGGCCATCGCCAGCCGCCCGGGCACATCGAAGTTCAGGTTGGGATCGAATTCATCCTCGAACATATATCCCGGGTCGCCGGTTCCGGTGGCGGTGGGATCGCCGCCCTGAATCATGAATTCCGGAATCACGCGATGAAAAGTCGTACCGTTGTAAAACGGCTTGCCGGTCATCTTCTGCTTGCTTACCGGATCCGTCCATGGCTTGGTGCCTTCGGCCAGGCCGATAAAGTTGGCGACCGTAATCGGCGCCTGCTTATCAAAGAGCCTGCAGGTAATGCGGCCCATGCTGGTATCAAGCACCGCCGTGGGACCAGTGGGCTCCACGCTCGGTGGCACCTGGCTGGTCGGCATATCCGGAAGTTCGGCCGGAGGGGTCTGAGCCGGGGGCGTCTGCGTCGGAGTGGACTGCTGAGCAATTGCAAAGACGGCCGAAAACAGAAGCAAAACGACGTAGCGGTGTAGGAATTTCATTGATCGTTCCATTCCCAGACTACAGGCGGCAGCTACTTCTTGTCGAAGGTCTGCTTCTCCATAATGCGCGGGCGGTTCTCGGCCTGGAGCTGCTTGGAAACCTCCTGAACCTTGGCAAAAACCCGCAGGAAATTGCCGCCCAGGATCTTGTTCATATCCTCTGCGCTGTAGCCGCGCGCCATCAGCCCCTGGGTGATCTTGGGCAGGTCGGCGGCGGAATCCATCCCCTCCGGGCTCGAAGGAATCCCATCAAAGTCCGACCCCAGCCCCACGTGGTCGATTCCGGCAATCTTGGCGATGTGGTCAATGTGATCGATGATTACGCTGAACGGCGGCCGCGGTATTTTCGCCATATAGCTCTTTGAAATCTGTTCCTCAAGCTCGTTGGGAACCGGCTTGCCCTCGGCTTTAAGCTTGGCTTTCGCCTCAGCGACGGCCTGGTCAATCGCCGGTTGCTGCGCCTTCGCCGCCAGGCGATATTCTTCGCTGAGAAAACTGGAGTAGTAATTCACCATCACCACCCCGCCGTACTGGCCCACGGCGCGCAGCATGTCGTCCGTCATATTGCGCGGCGAGTTGCACAGAGCACGCGCGGCGGAGTGGGAGGCGATCACCGGCGCGCGGCTGATGATGAGCGTGCGATAAAACGTCTTGTCGGAGACGTGCGAGACATCCACCATCATGCCCAGGCGGTTCATCTCGTAGACCACGTCCTTGCCGAAGTCACTGAGGCCGTCCTTGGTGTGGGCCACCTTGGGGTCGTCAATATCCCCCGAGGAGTCGGCCCAGCCATTGGAGTTCATCCAGGTCAGCGTCATGTAACGCACGCCGAGGCGGTAGTAATCACGCAGCAGGCCGAGGCTGTTCTCGATCGAGTGGCCACCCTCAATCCCCATGAGCGCAGCCAGCTTGTGCTCGCGATGGGCAGCAATAATGTCCTCGGGAGAAAAGGCCATGCGCATCTGCTGCGGATGTTTGGCTGCCTGCTGGTAGACGGCGTCGATCAACTCCAGCGTGCGCCGCGCGTCGTGACCCGTATATGCGACCGGGTCTACCCAGATGGAGAAGAACTCAGCCCCCAGGTTGCCTGCGCGCGCCGACTCAAAGTTGACGTAGCCACCCTTGAGCGGTTCGGTCAGGTCGTAACCCTCGTCGAGCATGCGCTGCGTGGTGTCGGCGTGGGTATCAATGACGATGGCGGATTTGTGTACGGCAAGCGGGTCTGCCTGTTGGTCACAGCAGGGTCTTCGAGGCGGTTTGCGCAGCGAGCGGGAGCGCGGCGGCGAACAGAATAAGGGCGCGGGAGATCTTCATGGTAGGAAGCCGCGCCTAGTGTAAGCCATTGCCATCCGGCAGAGGGACCCACCTACTCTGCTGCGCATCCTGGTCGGAGCGGAACTTCGCCCCCGTGCTCCACTCGGTAAAGGGGCGGATGGTGGGCCCAAGTTCATCACGCCGAGTGATGCTGGCGCGCAGATAATCGCGGTTCATCACCGCAATCACTTCCAGCTTGATCTCTTTGGGGCACACGCCCGTGCACTCGCCGATATTCGTGCAGCTCCCGAAAGCCTCAGTGTTCATTTGCCCAACCATGCCCAGCGCACGGCGGTCACGCTCCGGCTTGCCCTGGGGCAGGATGCTGAGATGGGCAATCTTGGCGCCGGTAAAGAGCGCGGAGGAGGCATTTGGGCAGGCGGCGACGCAGGCTCCGCAGCCGATGCAGGCGGCGGCGTCCATGGCGCGGTCCGCGGTGTCTTTGCCGATGAGATGGGTGTTGCCATCGGTCGCGTTCCCGGTGGAAACAGAGATGTAGCCACCGGAGGCGATGATGCGGTCGAAGGCGCGGCGATCGACCACCAGATCCTTGATCATAGGAAAGGCGGCCGCGCGCCAGGGCTCGATGACCAGTTCTTCGCCATCCTTGAAGTGGCGCATAGTCAATTGGCAGACGGTGGTGGCCGGCATGGGACCATGCGCAACCCCATTGATCATGAAGCCGCAGGAGCCGCAGATGCCTTCGCGGCAGTCGTGCTCGAAGGCGATTGGCTCCTCGCCCTTTTCAATCAGACTCTCGTTGAGCACATCGAGGCACTCCAGCATCGACATCTCTGTACTCGCAATGTCGACCGGGTAGCTGACGAACTTGCCCGGATCCTTACGATCTTTCTGCCGCCAGATTTTTAACGTTACTTTCATTTACTTGTAGCTCCTCTGGCTGGGGTGTACGTAGTGGAATTCCAACGGCTCCTTGGTCAGCGTGGGCGGGTTGCCGGGACCGCGATAATCCCAGGCCGCCACGTAGGAGAAATGCTCGTCATCACGCTGCGCTTCGCCTTCAGGCGTCTGGTACTCCTCCCGGAAGTGACCACCGCAGGATTCATTGCGGTCGAGGGCGTCAATGCACATCAGTTCAGCGAGTTCGAAGAAATCAGCCACGCGGCCGGCCTTCTCCAGGCTCTGATTCAGATCTTCGCCGCTGCCCGGAACGTTGACATTCTTCCAGTACTCCTCCTGCAGGGCGCGGATCTGGACAATGGCCGATTCGAGACCCTCCGCGGTGCGCGACATGCCACAGTAGTCCCACACGATCTTGCCCAGCTCGCGGTGGAAGGAGTCCACCGTGCGCTTGCCCTTGATGGAAAGCAGCAACTCGATGGTTTGCTTGACGCAGGCGACGGCTTGTTTTACTTCCGGCGCGGTATCGAGCACCGCCGGGAATTTATTAGTCGCGAGGTAGTTGCCCACGGTGTAAGGAACGATGAAGTAGCCATCGGAGAGCCCTTGCATCAGCGCGCTGGCTCCCAGGCGGTTGGCGCCATGGTCGGAAAAGTTGGCTTCGCCCACCACAAACAGTCCGGGGATGGTGCTTTGCAGGTTGTAGTCGACCCACAATCCGCCCATGGTGTAGTGGATAGCGGGATAAATGCGCATCGGGACCTTGTAGGGGTCCTCGTCGGTGATGCGCTGATACATCTCGAAGAGGTTGTCGTAGCGGTCGCGGATAGTGTGCACGCCCAGGCGCCGTATGGCGTCGGTAAAGTCGAGGTAGACACCGAGCCCGGTCTCGCCCACGCCACGGCCTTCATCGCAGACGGCCTTGGCATTGCGTGAGGCTACGTCACGCGGAACCAGGTTGCCGAAACTGGGATAGCGGCGTTCCAGGTAGTAATCGCGCTCGGCCTCGGGAATCTGATCGGGTGAGCGCTTGTCACCCTTCTTGAGCGGGACCCAGATGCGTCCGTCGTTGCGCAGCGATTCGCTCATCAGCGTGAGCTTGGATTGATACTCGCCGGAGACCGGGATGCAAGTGGGGTGGATCTGGGTATAGCAAGGGTTAGCAAAGAGCGCTCCCCGCTTGTGCGCGCGCCAGATGGCGGTCACATTGGAGCCCTTGGCGTTGGTGGAGAGATAGTAGACGTTGCCGTAACCACCCGTGCCCAGGATGACGGCGTCGGCAAAGTGGGTGGTGATGGCGCCGGTCACCAGGTGACGAGCGACGATGCCGCGGGCCTTGCCATCGATAACGATGAGGTCGAGCATCTCGGTGCGCGCATGCATGGTAACGGTACCGGCATGGATCTGCCGTTCCAGCGCCTGGTAGGCGCCGAGCAGAAGCTGCTGACCGGTCTGGCCGCGGGCGTAGAAGGTGCGCGAGACCTGGGCGCCGCCGAAGGAGCGGTTGGTGAGGGCTCCGCCGTATTCGCGGGCGAAAGGAACTCCCTGGGCTACGCACTGATCAATGATGTGGACGCTGTTTTGCGCCAGGCGATAGACGTTGGACTCGCGCGCGCGGAAGTCTCCACCTTTGATGGTGTCGTAGAAGAGGCGGTAGATGCTGTCGCCGTCGTTTTGATAATTCTTGGCAGCGTTAATGCCGCCCTGGGCCGCGATGGAGTGCG
Organism: uncultured Acidobacteriaceae bacterium; assembly: GCA_963785315.1. Classification (GTDB taxonomy): domain Bacteria; phylum Acidobacteriota; class Terriglobia; order Terriglobales; family Acidobacteriaceae; genus PALSA-350. The sequence goes on from CAWAUX010000010.1 coordinate 1,036,119, forward strand.
CGCGGCGCGGCGAATCCTGAAAGCAGAAGCAGTGGACCTTGTAGCCAAGCTCGCCCAGGGTAGCGGAAGCGGAGGCGCCTGCAAGGCCGGATCCGACGACGATGATGGAGTGTTTCCGCTTGTTTGCTGGATTGACCAGCTTGACGTCGAAACGAGCCTGTTCCCACGCTTGCTCGATCGGGCCCGTAGGCGATTTGGAGTCGAGAATCATCTATTTCACCAGCCCCAGTAAAACGCTTATCGGAATGGAGATGTAGCCGAGGACGATCAAGAGCGCGATGACCAATGCCGTAGTCTTGAGGGCCGCAGTGTATTTCGGCTGGTTGATGCCGACGCTTTGCAACATGCTCCACAAGCCGTGGCGCAAGTGCAGTCCCAAAAGGCTGATGGCGACGATGTAGGAGAGAGAAACCCACCAGACCTGAAAGCCGGAGACCACATTGTGGTACACGTCACCCTCAATGTACGCGGCGCCGGGATGGATATAACCGGCGGTCAGGTGCAGCAGGTGGAAGATGATGAAGGCCAGGACGATCGGGCCTGACCAATACATCGTCCTCGAGGCATAGGAGGAGGCGATGGCTTGTTTGCGCGAATACGCGATCGGGCGTGCCCGCTTCTTGCGCAGAGCCAGTTGCACGGTGGCGGTGATGTGCAGCGCGATGCAAATCAGCAGGATGATGCGCACCGGCCAGAGCAGTTCTCCGATGCTGTGCAGAAAGGCGCCATAGGCATTCAGTTTCGCCGGGCCCTCAAAGATCTGAAGGTTACCCGCCAGGTGTCCGATTACGAATGCGAACAGGATGACGCCCGTAACGGCCATAACGATCTTCTTGCCGACGGTCGAGGCCCAGAAGCCCGGGGCCCGATTGTCCCGCGGGACGGCTGCAATTGTGCTCATTTGATTTTTTCGTGCCTCAGGAGGTGCCGAAACTGAATCTGACCCAACTCTCTATTATTGGTGCGGGATAGAAGCAGCGTCAAGGTTTCGGCCTGCGCGAAGGGCTAGTCCGTTTTGGACCAGTAGCCGATTCAGCCCAGGAGTTCCAGCAGGGCGCGAAAAGCCTGGCCGCGATGGCTAAGCGTCCACTTGGTCTGGTCGTCCATTTCGGCCATGGTGCATGCGCGCGCGGGCAGATAAAAGAGCGGATCGTATCCGAAACCGTTACTACCGCGAGGAGCAGAGAGGATGCGGCCTTCGGCCGTGCCCTGCGCGGTCAGCAAAGCGGCGCCATCGCGGGCGGCGGCCAGCACACATTGATAGCGGGCGCCGCGCTCGCTCTCAGGGACTCGAGCGAGTTGCTGCAGCAGGAAGAGATTGTTGTTGGCGTCGGTGCTGCCATCGGCGTGGAAGCCGGCATCAGCGGCGTAACGGGCGGAGCGAACGCCAGGAGCGCCCTGGAGCGCGTCGACTTCCAATCCGGAGTCGTCCGCCAATACGATCTCGCCCGGCAAAAACCGGCTGTAATAGATCGCCTTCTCGCGCGCGATGTCTTCGAAAGTGGGAGCGTCTTCCGCCGGGGGCTCAATCGCGGCGAGGCCGGGCAGGGGAAGTATGCGGGTATCATGGGCGGCCGCGGCCACGGCAAAGTCCCGCAGCTTGCCCGGGTTGGTGCTGGCGACGTAAAGGGTGCGGGCCATCAGTGGATAGGAGCCAGGGCGGCAGACCTTCACACCGGGCCTGCGGGCCGCAATGGCTTTTACCCACGGCGACCACCAGCGCGTGGAACTCATTCAAGAGAGGCAGTTCGAAATACTCGGGCGGGTCGTGGGCAAATGCAGCATCCACCGCAAGTTGCTGCACATTCAGCATATTTATGGTCGCGGCGGAGGCGAGCCCGTGTCGGTCGGTAATGCGGCGCAGATGACTCATCCACCACAGGCAACTGGGTGAAGCAGCGCGTAGAGCAGAATGGCGTCGGCGGTCTCTTCACCCACGCCAGGGAGCGCCAGCAGTTGCGGCCGAACAAGGCTGGTTGGTTGCCCGGCGAGCCGCTCAGAGAGGAACCGTACGCACGATCGAGAAAGGCGACAAAGGCCTTGATGGCCGCGGCCTTGCGCACCATGTACCCCGAGGGTCGAATGAGAGTACGCAGTTCTTCTTCAGCAATTTCCCGAAGGCCCTCCAGATGCATCACCCCAGCCGCAACCAGGTTGGCAATGGAGCGCTCAACTGCCCGCCACGAGGTGTTCTGGGTGAGGTAAGCGCCGACGATCACCTCCAGCGGCGTCTGGGCCGGCCACCACTGCTGGGGGCCGTAGGTGGCCATGAGCTGGTCATGAAAATTGCGCAGCTTGCGGGCCGCAGCGGGTCTGGTCATGGCTTCGTCTTCTGTTGCTGCAGGTGCTTCTTCCATCCCAGCAGCTTGGCTTGCAATGCTTCGGCTTCCGCCTCGGCGATCATGCCCTTGTGTTGATAAAGGATGGAGAGGCTGGTATGCGCCAGCACCTCATCCGGATCCAGTTGCAACAACCGCTGCGCTACCGCGATGGCAGCGTCGAACTCACCCTGCTCCTGCAGCGCGCGGATGAGCCCGTGCATGGCATCGAGCATGCCCGGATCCACTTCGAGGCAATCGCGCAGCTTCTGCGCGGCTCCAGCCGCATCGCCTTCCGCGAGCCGGTCGAGCCCCTCGTGGTAGAGGTCTTCCGCAGAGGAGGAGTGAGAAGGTGGGGCCATGGGTCCATTATGATGATACCCGCTTACTCCTGCCCGCTCCGTCGTCCACGCATTCAACATTTTTTCGGGCATTTTCTTATAGCCAACTGGGCCAGGCTCATAGCACTCTGGAGGAAGTGGTCGAATCCGGGTCGGTTGGGGCCTGCCGGTACGAATCTAATGGAATGGCCGATTTTATGAGCCGGGAATCGTCCACGAATGCGTGCAGCAAATGCCGAACTCGATAGCAGCGGCGCCCCCCGGCTAAAACGCGTTCTCACCGCCTGGGACCTGGCCATCTATGGACTGGTATGCGTCACGCCAAGCGCCCCCGCGACGATTTTCGGCCTGGCGCAAGTCAAGTCTCATGGGCATGCCGTCGACACCATCCTGCTCGCGATGGTAGCGATGGTGCTCACCGCCATCAGTTATGGCCGGATGGCGGGTTTGTATCCATCCGCTGGGTCCGCGTATACCTACGTGGGCCGCGGACTCCATCCCATTCTGGGCTTCGTATCCGGATGGGCCATGTTGCTTGACTACGTGGTCAACCCAGTGTTCTGCGTGATGTTCGGCACCTTGGCGCTCATGCGCTTCCTGCCCGCCTTGCCCTACCCTGTGGGAGCCGCGCTGTTCGCGGGCGGAATCACCTACCTCAACCTGCGCGGCATCCGTTCGACCGCCCGGGCAAACCAGGTATTGCTTGGGTTTATGTTCATCGTGTTGCTGAGCTATGTGTTTCTTGCCATCCGAAGCCTTATCGCCAGTCAGGGGGTTGGTGGGCTGTTCTCGATCAAGCCGTTTTATAGTGCCTCGACTTTCAGCGTGCGCGATATTGCCAGTGCTACTTCGTTTTCCGCCCTGACCTACCTTGGCTTCGACGCCGTAACCACCCTTGCGGAAGACGTCGAAAACCCCCGTCGCAACGTGATGCTGGCGGCCGTCGGCGTTTGTGTTTTTACCGGGCTATTCGGCGGACTCCTGGTTTATCTCGGCCAGTTGGTCTGGCCAGATTACGCCACCTATGGGAACGTGGAGACGGCATTCATCGAAGTCGCGGGGCGGGTCGGCGGTCTTGCATTATTTCGCTCCATGGCAATCCTCCTCGTGGTGGCCATGATCGGCGCCGGGTTGACCACGCAAGTTGGAGCGGCCCGCCTTCTGTTCGGCATGGGCCGTGACGATTTGATCCCACGCCGGTTTTTCGCTCATCTACACCCAGTTCGCAATACGCCCAACTACAACATCTGGCTCATCGGATTACTCGGGTACGCGGGTTCCCTGGTGATGAGTTACGAGGTGACTGCCGAGATCCTCAACTTCGGCGCATTCCTCGGGTTCATGGGAGTGAATCTCGCAGTGATTTGGCAGTTCTGGGTGCGGGGAGTTTCAGGGCATCGCCGGGAGTTTTTTGCGGATGTGGTGCTGCCGGCCGGCGGATTCATTTTCTGCTCCGCCATCTTTTGGGGATTGGCCGCGCCGGCCAAGATCGCCGGGGGCATCTGGTTCATCGTTGGCATTTGCGTGTTAGCGGCGCACACTCGGGGCTTTCGCGAGAAGCTCGTGTTGCCTGATCCCGCCAACTACGAGTAGATGCCGGGGAAACCGCATTCGTTACGCGACCCGATTCCCACAAGGAGCGAATCGCGGTGTTCACTTTCGACGCGGCTTCCATGTGGACCATATGACCCTGGCCGGGGAGAATTTCTGTTCTCACATGCTGGGGTAGATTCGCCGCGTGCGACCCAGGCAGTATCCGGTCGTCCGATCCCCACACAACCAGCACCGGTATCGACAGCTGGCCGATCTGCTCACGTACTATCACCGCCTGGCGACCCGACGGACAGAATTGAGATGCAATCGTACGCAAGGCCGGCTCCACGCCGTCGAGGCGTTTGTACTTGAGGGTATCGTCCACCAGCTGCCGGGTAATCAACTTCGAGTCGGCGAATAGCTTTTCCAGGTGGGGCTTGAGATCGTTTCGGCGCGTGGCGGAAACGAACCCTCGGATATAGTCGCCGTCGATCTCGGGACCCAGACCGGCGCTGGCGATCAACGTGAGGGACAAACAACGTTCGGGATACTTCAGGGCGAAGATGGCCGCAATAGCGCCTCCCATCGAATGGCCAACCAGGTGAGCTTTGCTGACTCCGATCGAATCAAGGAAACCTCTAAGAACCTCGGCGAGTCCCGCCAGGGTCCCCTCCCCCACCTGCTTCGACGAACTTCCATGCCCGGGCAAATCCAAAGCATATACAGAATAGTTGGTTGCCAGGTCCTGGTGGTTGAACATCCAGGTGTTGAGATCTCCGCCGAAACCATGAATCAGAATCGCAGCTTCGGCTCCTTCGCCACGGCGCAGGTAGCGGATGCGGAATCCGTCCACATCCGCAGTTTCCAGATTGGACCGGCGACTTCCTCGTCGGCCTTCTCGGGAATGTAGTGGGCCTGAAAGTCTGCAACATCATGGTCGATTTGCCCGTCGGAAGCGGAGGGACCAGCAATCACCGCCACAGACCGCCGACATGGACGACATCCCCCTCGCGCGCCACCTTCCGGCGGAGCACGCCCGAGGTCGCGGCCTCGATCGGGCTCACGATCTTCTCGGTTTCTATTTCAACCAACTCCAGCCCAGGCCGGACTTCCGCGCCTTCCTCGATGAGCCACCCGACCACCGTTCCTTTGGTCATGGCGAGGCCCCACTTGGGCATGGTCAAAAGTGTATGCCGGCATCGCTCATTCCTTATACCTCATGAATCGCGAACAGCGGCAGCCACCTTCGCGGCATTGGGGAGATACTCGTCCTCCAGCACATCGCTGAAGGGCACGGGCGTATGCGGGGGAGTCACCATCCGAATCGGCGCCTTCAACGACCCGAATCCCTTCTGTGCGACCAAAGCAGAAACGTCAGTGGCTATATTGCAGCGAGGCGATGCTTCATCCACCACCACCAGCCGGCCGGTTTTCTCCACGCTCTCGAGTATGCTTTGCTCATCCATGGGTGATGTGGTTCTCAGGTCGAGAATTTCGCAGTCGATGCCATCTTTCTCCAGGAGATTCGCTGCCTCTGAAGCTACGTGAACCATGCGCGCGAGGGTCACGATGGTGACGTCGCCGCCATCGCGTACGTAGTTGGCCTCCCCAAACGGAATGGCGTACGGTTCTTCGGGAACTTGCCCCTGCAGCGCGCAGAGCATCTTATGATTCAAAGAAAATAACCGGGTCATCGTCGCGGATCGTTGGTGAGTAACCCCTTGGCATCATACGGCGTGGAAGGAACAACGCACTTCAGTCGGGACGCGAGTGAAGATCGAAGAGCACTGCGAATGCCGTGCCGCGGCGCGAAAGCCCGCGCCAATCATGGTGCGAATCACAACCGGCGTAACCGCCTTACCGCCGAACATGTAACGAACTTTGCGGCCTGGTTATAAATCTGGTCCAACAGACGCCCATGAAATCGACAAACATCAATTCAACCACCGGGCCAGTCCTGCAGTCGCGGCGCCGATCGCAGTTCCCACAAAAGCGGATTCAGTGATGGGGGCGTCCATGACACGGTCGCCAAACGACTCCCAGAAGCCTTTCGTGACCCCAAGAACTCCGCCCCACGCGTCCATTTCACCGCTGGTTCCGCTTCTGCCGGCAACATCCTCGCCCATGACGATGACCGTCTTGTCCCTTTGCATCTCCTGCGCCAGCGCTTGATCGATCGCCGTTTGAAGGTGATTTTCCCGTCCAGTTGCTTCCTTTCGTTCTAGCAGGAGATGTACACATCGGTCAGCAGGTCGGCCTGGAGGGGCTTCGCAGAGGACTTAGCTTGCTTGACTGAGTCCTTACCAACGCCGTCACTTCTCGGTCCATCTCTTCCAGTTCGGACCGTTTCAGGATTCCCGCGGAGACGACCTTTGCCGCGAAGCTACGGATGCAATCTCTGGCTTCGCGCATTTTCTCCACTTTGTTCGGACCGCGATAGGATTGGGTGTCGCCTTCGTAGTGGCCGTAGTAGCGATTGACTTTGCATTCCACCAGGGACGGGCCGCCACCCCGACGTGCCCGCTGGTTCGCCTCGCTCGCGGTTTCGTAGACGGCGAAGAAGTCGTGTCCATCCACCGTGACCCCCGGCATTCCAAAGCCATTGGCTCGATCGGCGAAATCGTGGCAGAGCCCGCTATTTACTTGAGGTGGCCTCGGCTTATCCGTTGTTCTCAATGACAAATACGAAGGGAAGACTCCCAAATAGACGTCAGGTCGAGGTTTTCCAGAAATGTACCTTGATCGGTGCCGCCGTCACCCCAAAGCTGACCGCAACGCCGCCAGTGCCAGCGTTTCGCCGCCGGGGCAGCTCCACAGGCGAGTGGGGGCCTCCCCATGATCCGATTCGCTCCCAGCATGCCCTTGCTCAGATCCGCATGTGGGTAACCGCCTTTGCTGGTACAAAGACCGTTCTTCCTGCCGTAAATCTCCGCCATCCATCCGAAGACATCGCAGCCTTTCGCCAGGCAGTGCCCGTGTTCCCAGTGGGTGCTGGTAATTTTGTCGCGGTCGTCGAGCAGCAGGCAGATCGCGGTGGCGATCGCCTCTTCGCCGGCGTAGAGGTGGACGAAAGCGGAAATTTCGCCGGTGGCAAATTCGACGTGAAGACGTTCCTCAAATGCACGGATCAAAGTCATGACCCGGTAAGCCTCTAGTAGCCGCCACGTGTGAGATCCATCGGTATCCCCTTTGCCGGTGAACTAATCAATCACGAGCAGCTTCTCTTGAGCTGCCCGGTCCATCACTTTCTGATGTCAATGGTGTAAGGCTTGACCATCCAGCTGCACAGTCACATAACGACCGGAACCGTATTCCAATTCTTGTTCGCCGTCAAGGGCGACCGTGCCTTGCGCAAGTCGTAGCTTATGGATTTCTCCCGGCTGCATCTCTTCAACATTCGCAATGCCGAACGGCAATATCAGCCCGGTGCAATTGGGCACAGCAAAGTGAACTTCGCCCGTCCCGGTGGCGCTAAATCGATGCGCAGGCCATGAGGCGCGCGCCGGGAGACAGGCCGGATGAGTCCGGCCACGGATGACAGTCCAATCGCGTCCGGTTCGGCAAAGGCGACAAAAATCTGATCCAGATCCTCTGGGCGCCACAGGGCCTTCGATCCTACCCAACGGTTTTCGGATACGGAGATGTCCACCACAGCTAGATCTTTGTGCACGCCGTCCATGTCCAGGCGCAGAATCTTGTTGCGCACAGTAGCTCCGCGGGTATTTTACCCGTGGCCACCAGACCCGTGGCCAGCCCGGCGATGGTGGCCTCTCGCGATTCTGGAAAAACGTTGTTAGTTCCCGTGGAGAGCGGCCCGATGGGAAACCCCCCGCATGCCCCAGCCACCAATCGCTGCGTCCCGTCACCCCCAAGCACCAAAATGGCCTTTGCCCCGGCCGCGGCCATTTGCGCTGCACCCCGCACGGTATCGGCAGGACCATCTAACCTGCATATCCAGGAACACCAACTCCGGCGCCTGGTTATCTGAAATGCTGCGGCGCCGCACGTAGAACTCGCTCAGCGATGCCACCTCGATCCGGAATCATTAGGACGGTGCTAACTCCGGTCACCCCGAGTGCATAGATCGGCCGGCTGATGATGCCGCACTTCTCTGCAAGCGTGAAGACGCCTCCTCGCGCACCAAGGTCGGATGTCACGGCCCGATGCTGGGTTGGCGATGATTCCAACGACACTGTCGCGGGTGGACGAGATCTCCGCTGACCCCTCGCTCGCTACAACCCACATCGAGGACGCAGGTTGTCACGATACTTACTTTAGCTGAGTCCAGGCCAGCATTATAGGAACTGTCATCTGTGTTTTTGTTGCAAGGCTACGAACGATGTTTCGCCAGGCTCCACAAGAAATCCAGATAGCGGTTAGGATGAACCAAACAAAGCATCTTCCGGAGGTTCCGCCCGAATGAGTTTCATCCTCGCCGATGGCTGGTTGATCACCATGAACGATCGCCGTGAAATCCTGGAGCGCGGCAGCGTCTGCGTCGAAAACGATCGCATTGGAGCCATTGGCAGCCGCCAGCAACTGCAGCAGCGATATCCCGGGGCGGAGATCGTGGACTGCAGCGGGCGCATCGTGATGCCGGGAATGGTGAATACCCACACCCATCTCTTCCAGACCCTGCTAAAGGGACTGGGCGACGACATGGTGCTGAAGAAGTGGTTTACCTGCATGACCGGCCCGAGCGCTGTCCACCTTACGGCCGCGGATGCCCATGCGGCCGCAATGCATGGCTGCGTTGAGTCCATCCGCTCCGGGGTGACCACTGTAGTGGACTTCATGTATGTCCACCCGCAGCCGGGGATGATCACGTCCGTTGTCAATGCGTTTGACGCCACCGGCATGCGCGGCTTTGTTTGCCGCGGTTTCATCTCCGACGGTGTGCAGTATGGCGTTCCGGCAGCTCTGCTCGAGCGGCCGCCGGTTGCCTTGGCCGACGCGAAAGAGCAGATACGGCGCTACAACAAGCCGGAGGGCGGGTGCAAGTTGGGCTTGCGCCCAACATGATCTGGGCGGTCGATGAGGAGGGCTACCGTCTGACACGAAAGCTGGCCGATGAGGAGCATGTGCTCATCACTACCCATGTGGCGGAAACCAACTTCGAGCTGGAGACGGCCGCGGCTACTTATGGCATGGACGACACGCAGTTCCTCAGCGACATTGGTTTTCTCGGGCCCGATGTGATCGCTGTGCATTGCGTCCACTGCACAACGGAGGACATCCAGATTCTCCACAAGCACGGTACGAAGGTTTCACACAATCCGTGTAGCAATATGTATCTGGCGTCAGGTGTGCGCCCATCCCCGAGATGCTTGCGGCGGGGGTGACGGTGGGCCTGGCTTCTGATGGCCCGGCCAGCAGCAACAATCACAGTCTCTTTCAGGCGATGAAGTTTGCCGCGTTGCAGCAGAAGGGTGTGCATCAGGATGCAACCATCATGACGGCGGAAAAGGTGCTGGAGATGGCTACCCTCGGTGGTGCTCGTGCGGTTGGCCTGGAAGCCGAGATCGGATCGATCGAAGTGGGCAAGAAGGCGGATATTGTCGTGCTGGACTACAACAATGCCTTCATGACGCCGATTCACCATCCTGTCTCGGCGATGGTGTACTCGGCGCTGGGCCATGAGGTAACAAGCGTGATGATCGACGGACGCTTCGTCATGCGTGATGGGATCGTCTGCACGGTCGATGAAAATGCAGTCAGGCGACAGGCGCAGGTCAGCGCCGATGCCCTTACTAAGCGCGCCGGGACGGATGAATTCAAGCGCCGGCCGTGGCCGAAGTAGAAAGAGGGAAGAAACGGAGGGCGCCTGCGCGGCGGGAAGACGAAGCGTAAAACCGACGGTCGAGAGTGGATGCTGGGGGAAGCAATTGCACCGGCTGATTCAAGAGCCGGGCTTCGTGGATCGAGTGGCTTGAGGAGCGCCCATTCGTTGCGCGTACAGCTGTCAACTTTGTCATCGAGAAGCAAAAGCTTTGGGAGGGTCCTGGCCCATTCAAGCCGTAATTTGGCTTGAGTGGGCGAGGATGCTCCCCACCGTTGGTCGTTCGAGCGATGCCGAGGGATCTGCGGTGCGCCCCGGTTCGCCCTTCAATCTTTGGCATAAGGCACCATCAGCGCGGCCGGTTGTATCGCTTTGCCGCCAAAGAGACCAGAGATCGCCAGAATGGTCACAATGTAGGGTAGCGAAGCCAGCAGTTGCGGCGGAACATTAGCTCCTCCCAATTGCAGCGAAAGCTGCAAAGCATCGCAGGCGCCAAAGACCAGCGCAGCCAGTGCTGCCTTCCCCGGGTTCCATCGTCCAAAGATCACGATTCCCAGGGCAATAAATCCCTGCCCGGAAACAATGGATTCGCGAAACAGCCCAATCTGCGCCAGCACCAGGTAAGCCCCGGCCATGCCCGCGGTAGCGCCGCCAATCATCACGCCGATATAACGCATGCGGGCTACGGAAATGCCCGCAGCATCCGCGGCGCTGGGATTCTCTCCCGCGGCGCGCAGCGCCAGGCCAAAGCGGGGTCCGAAACAAGATCACGTGGGCTAGCACAACCAGCCCCAACGTCAGGTAAAGCAGAATCGCCTGGCCAAACAAAACCGGCCCAAGCAAGGGAAGATCGCTCAACCACGGAATATGAAGAGGGGGAAACATCGCCACGCTGGTCGGTCCGGCGGATTCCCCCAGCGCCCGGCGATAAACGGTAGCGGCAATGCCGAGCGCCAGCACGTTGAACACCAGGCCGACGACGACCTGGCTGGCACGCACGGTGACATACATCCAGGCCAGCAGAAGATTGAAGACGATGCCGGTCAGCATGGCCGCCAACAGGCTCATCCATACCATGCCGGTTACATAATCGGTGAGGAAGCTGGCCAGTGCACCGAGCAAAATAGTGCCTTCGATACCCACGTTCAACACTCCGGAGCACTCAGCGAACGTCTCTCCCAGCGCGGCCAGCAGGACCGGTCCGGAAAGCCGGAGGCTGGCGGCGAGCCAGGTTACAAAGAACGCTGAAGTCATCAGCCGATGAAAATTCATGTCAGCTTCACCCGGTAGCGGCGGAAGATATCGCTCGCCAGCACCATCAGCACGATCAGGCTTTGCAAAATGAAAACAATGGAAGAGGAATGCCCGCTCTGCGCTGCATGGCGTTGGCGCCCACCGTCATGCCGCCGTACAGCGCGGCTCGGGATCACCGCCAGCGGGTTGAGCTTGGCCAGCAACGCGACGATGATGCCGGTAAAGCCGACACCACCGCTAATCCCATCCATCAGGCGATGTTGCTCGCCCAGCACCTCGACCGTGCCGGCCAACGCGCCCAGGCCCCGGCAATAAAAGCCGCGAGGACCAGGCGATGCCCACGTGGATGCCGCCATAGCGCGCGGCCGCGGGGCTGAGGCCGCTAACAATCAGCTCATACCTAACGGCGTCTTGCGCAGCAGCATCCATACCAGCAAAGTTGCCAATAAGGCGAGCAGGATGCCCGCATGCGCGCGCGTCCCAGGCAGGATAAACGGCAGCCATGTAGCGCGCGGCAGCAGCGCCGTCTCGGGAACTCCGCCCGGCGCGCGCATGGGACCCGAGACCAGGTACTGCACAATCAGGATGGCGACGTAGTTGGTCATCAGCGAGATGAACACTTCGTTGCCCCCAAAGCGCGCCCGGATGAGCGCAACCACGCCCGCCCAGACGGCGCCGGACGCAAAACTCAGCAAGAGCACCAAAGGCAAAAACGCGACAAAGGCAGCGGACCCACGACCCCGCCTGGCGCCGTTGCCAAGGCCAACCCGCTGGTGGCGGCGGCGCCAATCACGAAGCATCCTTCGAAGCCCAGGTAGCCAAAGCCGGATCGCCAGCTGACGATGGTGCCCAGGGCAATCAACGTTAACGGCGCGGTACGCACCAGGGTATAGCCGAAGCCGCGCAAGGTTGCGAATGGTTCGTGGAAGAGGGCGACGTACGCCCGGAACGGGTTCGCTCCATAGAGAAGAAAGAGCAGTGAAGTGACAAGCATCGCTGCCAGAACGGCGAGGACCATGGCAGTGGTGAGGGCGAGCGGTGAGTCAGCCGGAGAGAGACGTCGTTCGATCAGCTTCATCGCGGATTTCCTGTGAAACTTGTTGGCGTTGATGAGCTTCATGCGGCTTTCCTCAAAGAAAGCCGCCTACGCGGGTGTCTCTTAGGCCCGCGTGCAGGAAATCCGGGCGTGCAACTCCGGAGATCATAAGGCCTAGCTTTTCCTGGGTGACGCTGGCCGCATCGAGGATGCCGACGATCCGCCCCTCGAACATCACGGCGATCCTGTCGGCCAGATTCATCAGCTCTTCCAGCTCCGCGGAGATCAGCAGGATCGCCTTGCCCCGTTCGCGCTCGCGCAATAGTTCGAGCCATACCGACTCGACCGCGCCCACATCCAGCCCTCGCGTCGGCTGTTCGACCACCATAGCGGCTGCATCCTGCAGAATCTCACGCCCCAGGATCAGCTTCTGCAGGTTGCCGCCGGAGAGCTTGCCCGCCATGGCCCCGATACTGGAGGCACGCACTCCGAAGCGCGCGACCAGCCTTTCTGCATACTCGCGGATTTTGTGCCGATCGAGAAAGAGTCCCCTGGTGCGCTGCCTTTGTGATCCAAGGATAGCGTTGTCGGCAACGGACATCTCCGTGACCGTGCCCACATGCCGCCGATCGGCCGGAATATAGGACAGGCCAAGAGCACGATGCTGTGCGACCGTCAGCCGGGTGACCTCGCGCTCGTCGAGAAAGACTTGTCCTTGAAGAGCGGGCCGCAAATGCATGATCGCCTCAGCCAATTGCGACTGCCCGTTGCCATCGACGCCGGCGATGCCGACAATTTCTCCCGCATGTACATCGAGGCTTACGCCTCGGACCTTCTCCTGGCCCACATCATCGCGCACGTGAAGCCCGTTGACGCGCAAGACGGCTCGGCCGCGCTCGATCGGAACCCGATGTGCGCGGAGGTTCACGTCGCGCCCCACCATGAGGCGGGCCAGCTCCTGCTCTGTGGTCTGCTGCGTAGTGACCGTGCCCACTACACGGCCATCGCGCATCACCGTGACGCGATCCGCAAGCTCCAGGATCTCCTGAAGTTTGTGGGTCACAATGACGATCGAGCGGCCCTGGTCGCGCAGGCCACGCAAGACCGTGAACAGCTGGTCCTTCTCATGCGTGGTCAGAACGGCGGTGGGTTCATCGAGGATCAACAGCCTGGCATCGCGATAGAGCAGCTTGAGAATCTCAACCCGCTGCTGCACGCCGATGGGCAGGTGCTGCACCTGCGCATCCGGGTCAATGGCCAGATGATGCTGGTCGCTCAAGCTGCGCAGCCGCCGCGCTGCCTTACGCAGGTCGAGCATCGGACCGGGGTCTTCCTTAAGACCGAGCACGGTGTTCTCAACCACGGAAAAGCGCCGCACCAGCATGAATTCCTGGTGCACCATGCCGATGCCGAGCGCGATGGCGTCTTTGGGGCTGGTGATTGTGACCGGCTTGTCGTCGATCAGGATCGATCCGGAATCCATGGAATGGAATCCGTAGAGAATCTGCATTAGGGTGCTTTTGCCGGCGCCGTTCTCCCCCAGCAAGGCGTGGATCTCGCCCGCTTCGATGGTCAGGTCAACGTCGTTGTTGGCCACGACTCCGGGAATCGTTTGACGATCTTCCTCATCGCGAATGCGGGCAAATGCTTCTCCTTAGAAGGTAAGAGAACAGGCACTGATCACTTAGCGGGGAAGTCGGTACGGGCCGCAAGCTGTAAAAAAAACTTCCGGAAGGGGGATGGAACTCCAGGTGAATTGCATCTATACGTATGACTGAATCTCTTAAAGGGGGGTCATCTAACGGCCCATAGGCCAAGATGTCTGAGAAATTAATTATTTTGACGAATCTTGATCATCTTTATGGATTAGAAACAAAGGATTGAGCCTAGGACAGTTTGAGCAAAAAAAAAAAAAAAAAAAAAAAAAAAAAAAAAAAAAAAAAAAAAAAAAAAAAAAAAAAAAAAAAAAAAAAAAAAAAAAAAAAAAAAAAAAAAAAAAAAAAAGGGGAAAGCTTAGGAACTGGATCTTGGGGAAGCGCTTGAGCATCTTCGGCTCAGGTGCTGCGTGGGAGAAAATGAAAATACGCTTGGAATGCTTTTCCTATAAAACCCCGCCGGATAAAAAAAAAAAAAAAAAAAAAAAAAAAAAAAAAAAAAAAAAAAAAAAAAACTGGGGGTCAAGATAACGTAAAAGGGATCGTAGGGTTGAAGCCCATCATCCTTGGCCAGGTACGCTTAGGAGAAGCTTGAGCACTTGTCCTAGTTCCTAATGGGGTTCACTTAGGGGACTGAATAATAAAAAAAAAAAAAAAAAAAAAAAAAAAAAAAAAAAAAAAAAAAAAAAAAAAAAAAAAAAAAAAAAAAAAAAAAAAAAAAAAAAAAAAAAAAAAAAAAAAAAAAAGGGGGGTGCCCTTCAAACCCAGGGGGATAGGTCGATCTTACCTGGAGAAAGATCGCTCCATACTTTTGAAACCAGCCCATTGCGGTGGAGAAACCAGCTGCGGATTGTGTCGCCCCTGGCGCCCGCCTTCAGCAGCCACATCCAGTCCACCGTAGGCTTCCACTCCTTGCCGCCCGCAAAGGAGTGGTTGGCGACCTCATGAGCAACCGTCTGCACCATGCCTCCAAGATTCATCTCGAAGCTGGTCGCCATATTGTTGGGCGCCAAATCTGTCTGGTCGGAGTAGCATCCCAGCACCTTCGCCTTGCCGGCGACCGCACCCTGGATCGCGCCCAGCCCGGTCACGTCGGCCGCATGCCAGATCACATCGGCTCCATTGCCGATCAGCGTCGCAGCGGCTTCGCGGCCTTTCGCTGCGTTATCGTAATCGCCGGTGATGATGCCCAGGCCCTGGATCCCGGGCACGGTGTTGCGTGCCCCGGCAATGAAGCATTTCAGTATCCGCTGCTGCGTAGGATCGTCCTCACCACCGACAAAACCAACCGCCTGCTTGCGATCCGATATCAAAGCCGCCAGGGCGCCCGCTCCATAAGCGGCGCCGAAATAACCCAAATTGATGAACAGGAGATTCGAGGGGACCGTGGGTTGCGGCAGAAAGCTGGTCACGAAGAATTTTTGGCTGGGGTAATCCGGCGCAATGTCGAGCAGCGCGCTGCTGAACTCAAAGCCATGACCCAGGATGAGATCGAAACCATCGTCGGAGTATCCGCGCGCCACTTCCTGCATTTGCGCGAGGCCGATGTTTTCCGCGTAGGCAGTCTTAAATCCGGGCCCCAGTGCCTTCAGACCGTTGAAGGCAAGCTGGCTCCAGCCTCCATCGGTGATCACGCCGGTAAGCAGCAGTACGACGCTCGTCTCTTTCGGTTGGGCAAAACTTCTCGATGCCAGCGCCGCCATGGCGAGGGCTGAGAAAGTCCGTCGCGAAATCCTGCTTATTTTGATTCCCCGGCGAGGGCCCGTAGGTGCGCCGGCAGAAAGGGCCGAACCAGGTACTGGTAGGCCGCGCCGCCGACGCAGCCGCCAAGCAAGGGACCGGCAATCGGAACCCACCAGTAATTTTTGCGGCGAGGGAAACGCCGCTGGTCCCCACCCGGCGAGAAAGCAGAAGATGCGCGGACCAAGATCACGCGCGGGGTTGATCGCCCAGGCCTCGAGATAGCCCATCGAGGCGCCGATCAAAGCCACGAGCAGGCCGATCATGAGGGCACTGGAATTGGCCTGCGGCGCCATCTCGTTGTATTGCTCGGTAATGGCGAAGATGCCGAAGATCAGAAAAGCGGTCAGTATGATTTCATCGCTGAAGGCATGCATGGGCGTAATTGCCAGGCCGGGATGAGTGAAGAATACCCCGGCGGCGCCGCCGGCAGCGCGCGTGAGTTGCGCGGCCTGGTTAAAGTGGTCGATCACTGGCACATACAACACATAAACCAGGGCGGCTCCCAGCACGCCGCCAACCACCTGGGCCACGAAATAGGGAATGACTTTGCGCCAGGCGAATTTTCGATACAGCGCCAACGCCAGGGTCACCGCTGGATTGGCATGCGTGCCGGAGATGGATCCGGTGACATAGATGGCCATGGTCACTGCCAGGCCCCACGCGATACACACTCCCCAATAAGAGTTCAGGTAAGGGCTGGGGTTGTAAAGGGTATACATGGCGGCGACCGAGTCGCCGAAAGCAATGATGATGAAGACCGCCAGGGCCTCCGCCAGGTACTCGCCGAAATCTTGTCTCTTCATGAAAGGTGCCCTTCACGGTAGCAGGTATTTTGACGCCAGATCATTGAATTGCTTTAGCTGTTGGTCGATCCAATCCTGCCCCGTGCCCAGTTCCTGCGCCATGAGCTTGGCGACTGCCGGCGCCATTTCGATCGCCGCCCGGGCATTCAGGAACAAAGCCCGGGTTCGACGAGACAGCATATCGTCCAGGGTGCGCGCCATTTCTTCCCGAACTCCCCAGACGACTTCGGCGGCAATATAGGGCAGCGCGGGATGCAGCCGCTGACCGAGGCGCTTGTCCGCCGCGGCCAGGGCCAGGATCTTGTCCGCGTCCGACCCGTAGACTCCCAGGCTGTTTAGCGAATCGACGTCTTCCTTATAGCCATGGATTTTCAGATCATGCGTCTTGCTGGGCACGTCAGTAAGTTCGCCCAGGGTGATGGCGTGATCCACGCAGTCCTCAGCCATGTGGCGATAGGTGGTCCATTTGCCGCCCACGATGGTCAGCAGTCCGGAGTTATCGACATGGATGGTGTGATCGCGGGAGAGCGATGAGGTCTTGCTCGATGCGCCGTTGGCCTTGACCAGCGGGCGGATGCCGACATACACGCTGAGCACGTCACTGCGCTGCGGAGGGCGGCTGAGATATTGGGCCGCGGTGTCCAGGATGAACTGCATCTCTTCCTCAAAGGGAAGCGGGTTGTAGGACGGCTCTTGAATGGGCGTGTCGGTTGTGCCGACCACGCGTGTGCTCATGCCACGGAATGGCAAACAGTACCCTGCCGTCGCTGGTGTGGGGCACCATGATGGCCGTGTCGCCGCGCAGGAACTCACGCTCGAAGACCAGGTGAATGCCCTGGCTGGGCGCGATCATGCCTGCCAAATCCGGCTCAGCCAGCCGGCGCACATCGTCGGCGAAAATGCCTGCCGCATTCACCACCACATGCGCCGGGAGCTTCATCGCGGCCGGATTCACTGTCAACCGCGACGACTCCGTTGGCGAAGCCGTCGGCGCCGCGGGTGATCTCGACCACGGGCGCATAGTTGAGCAGCACGGCGCCCTGATCGGCTGCCGTGGCCGCAAGGTGGATCAGCAGACGAGTGTCATCAAATTGCCCATCGTAGTAAATGACACCGCCACGGAGTCCATCGGTCTGGATGGTGGGCAGGCGCTCCAGAGTTTCTTCGAGCGAGAGCAGGCGAGATTTGCCGAACCCGTATTTGCCCGCGAGCAGGTCATAGACCTTCATGCCGATGCCGTAGAAAGGAGCTTCCCACCAGGAGTAGTTGGGCACCACAAAGCCCAGGTCATGGACCAGGTGGGGAGCGTTCTGGCGCAGCAGGCCGCGTTCCTTCAGGGCTTCCATCACCAGCGAGATGTTCCCTTGTTCCAGATAGCGGACGCCGCCGTGAACCAGCTTGGTGCTGCGGCTCGAGGTAGCCGAGCCAAAATCCATTCGCTCCAGCAGCAGCACGGCAAAGCCGCGATTGGCCGCATCCACGGCGACGCCCACGCCGGTGGCGCCGCCTCCGATCACGACGATGTCCCAGGGAGTGGAACGAGCGTGCACGCGGGCCAGCATCGCATGGCGGTTCATCTACTCATCTCCTTCGTGCCAGTCTCTTGACCGCTCGACGGCTCTTTTCCAGCGCTCCCGCCCGGCGGCGATTTTCTTTTGCCCGGCCTTTGGTTCGAAGCGGGTATCGGCCGCACGCAGCTTACGAATTTCCTCCGGGGTGTTCCAGAAGCCGGCTGCAAGCCCGGCGAGATAAGCCGCGCCGAGCGCGGTGGTCTCATTCACCGCGGGACGTATGACGGGCACGCCAAGCAGGTCAGCCTGAAATTGCATCAGCAGATCATCCACGGATGCGCCACCATCGACGCGCAGTTCCCTGAACGGGACCTTGGTGTCCGCATCCATGGCCTCGATCACATCCGCGACCTGGAAGGCGATGCTCTCTTCGGCGGCGCGGGCGATGTGGCCGGGCTTGGTGCCGCGGCGCAGCCCAATCAAGAGGCCGGTTGCATAGGGGTCCCAGTAGGGCGCGCCCAGGCCGACAAAGGCCGGCACCAGGACGACTCCATCGGAGTCTTCCACCGTAGCGGCCAACGCATTCACCTCGGAGGAATGGCGAATCAGCTGGAGACTATCGCGCAGCCACTGCACCACCGCTCCGCCAATGAAGATGCTGCCTTCCAGAGCATATTCCAGTTTCTTATCCAGGCTGCAGATGAGGGTGGTGATCAGCCGCTTCTCCGACAGCACGAACTGGGTGCCGATATTCTGCAGCAG
This sequence comes from uncultured Acidobacteriaceae bacterium, assembly GCA_963785315.1. Classification (GTDB taxonomy): domain Bacteria; phylum Acidobacteriota; class Terriglobia; order Terriglobales; family Acidobacteriaceae; genus PALSA-350. Next base: position 1,054,854 of record CAWAUX010000010.1, read on the forward strand.
GAAGCAGCCCGTTCCGTAGGTGTTCTTGGCGTCTCCGGGCTGTATGCACAATTGGCCAAAGAGTGCGGATTGCTGATCTCCGGCGATGCCGGCGATCTCGGTCTTCAAGGCCGAGCGAAGTGGTGACGGGGCCGATCTTCTCGCTCGACCACACGACCTCGGGCATCATGCTTTCGGGAATCCCGAATAACTTCAGCAGATCCGCATCCCATTTGTCTTCGACGATGTTGTAGAGCATGGTTCGCGAAGCATTGGTGCGGTCGGTGATGTGCTTTTTGCCGCTGGTCAGGTTCCAGATCAGCCAGCTATCGACGGTCCCGAAGGCCAGTTTGCCGGCCTCCGCCTTTTGCCTCGCGCCGTCGACATTGTCGAGGATCCATGCAATTTTGGAGCTGGAGAAATAGGGATCGATCAGCAGGCCGGTCTTTTGCCGGACGGTTTCTTCTGCGCCGTCGGTCTTCAGTTGCTGGCATCGTTCGGCGGTGCGGCGATCCTGCCAGACGATCGCGTTGTACACCGGCTTACCCGTCTCCCGGTCCCACACGATGGTTGTCTCCCGTTGATTGGTGATGCCCACCGCCGCCAGGTCGCGAGCGCGTATGCCCGCCTTGCCAAGCACTTCGACTACCGAGCTCATCTGCGAGGTAAGGATCGCGAAAGGATCATGCTCGACCCAGCCGCCCTGGGGATAGATCTGCTGGAACTCGCGCTGCCCCTGGGCGACGATGTTGCCGTCTTTCCCGAAGAGGATGGAACGAGAGCTGGTGGTTCCCTGATCAAGCGAGAGAATATAGGCCATGGCGCTCCTTGGGATCGAGTCACGGTCGCCGGCTACGCGCAGGGCGATACCCCGAGATTTATAGAGTACCCGGGATCGAATCGTCAAAGACCTAAGCCGGCGTTTCGTGTCAGGCTGACTGCCGGATTTCGTGACCAACCGAGACGATGTCAGCGGAAGTTGGGTGAACAAACCTTAAGGCCGGCGATAACACCGTATCTTTACCTTCGAACGTGGCATACACGACAGGTAACAACAACAGCGTGAGCGCAGTGGAACTGACCAGGCCGCCGATGACCACAATCGCAAGCGGACGCTGAATCTCGGAGCCCGGCCCGGTGGCAAACAGGAAGGGTACCAGTCCCAGGGCCGCGACGGTGGCCGTCATCATGACCGGCCTGAATCGCAACCTCGCGCCTTCGCGGATTGCGTTTGCCTGATTCAAGCCTTCTTCACGTAACTTGCGAATGTAGGACACCAGGACCACACCGTTCAATACGGCGATTCCCCACAACGCAATAAAACCTACCGAAGCGGGGACGGATAGATATTCGCCGGAGACGAACAGTCCGAGGATGCCGCCGATGGAGGCCAAGGGAAGTACGGTGATGATGAGCGCGGCAAAGCGGACCGACTGAAAGAGGATGAACAGAAGGAAGAAGATGGCGGCGATGGTGATGGGAACAATCACCATCAGGTGGTGCATGGCACGCTGCATGTTGTGAAACTGGCCGCCCCATTCGATGGAATAACCCGCAGGCAGCTGCACTTGGTGGTCGACCTTGTCCTGCAGCTCCTTGACGTAACCGCCCAGGTCGCGATCCTGCACATTGACGCCCACCACAATGCGGCGCTTACCCATGCTGCGATTGATCAGCGCTGGGCCCTCGATTACTTTCACGCGGGACAAATCCTTGAGCGGAATGCGGGCCCCGTCGGGTGTGCTGATCTGCAATTCGCGAATGTCATCCACGCTGTCGCGCAGATTTTCGGGCAACCGGACGACGCCGGCAAATCGCCGCTCTCCTTCGTAGATTTCCGTGGCGGACTTGCCTGCGATTGCGGTTTCAATGACATCGTTGACGTCTGCCGTATTGAGGCCGTAACGAGCGATGGAGCCGCGGTCGATATCGATGGTGAGGTATTGTTGGCCACCCACGCGGTCGACGCGCGTATCCTGGGTTCCTTGGATGCCGGTCGCTACTCTTGCAATTTCATTCGCCTTTTGCACCAGAGTATCCAAATCGTCTCCGTAAAGCATGACAGCCACATCGGCGCGGACTCCGGAGACCATCTCATCCACACGATCGCTGATAGGCTGCGACATGACCAGATTGATTCCAGGCAGAGCCGCCAACCGTTTGCGGATCTGTTCGGCAATGGTGTCCTGGGTCATGCCATGCGGCCGCTTGTCATAAGGAGTAAGCGATGCGATTACATCGGCCTCGTTGGGGCCGGCGGGGTCTGCAGGGGATTCGCCGCGGCCTAAACGTGAGACCACGCTGTTGACGCCGGGAACCCGCAGCATCAGGCGCTGCATTTCCTTTTCCATCTTGAGCGATTCTTCGAGCGAGATGTTGGGCACGCGATCCGCGTTGGGCGAGAGCGTACCCTCCTGCATTTCTGGAATGAAGGATGTGCCGAGAAAAGGAAAGAGAGACAGCGCGCCACAAAAGATGAAGAAACCGCGCAAACATGATTTTTCGATGGTTCAGAGCCCAGTGCAATAGATAGTCATAAGGCTTGCGCAGAACCCGAACCAGCCAGGTGTCCTCTTCTGAGCCGCCCTTCAGCAGGTAGGAAGAGAGCACAGGCGAGAGGGTGAGTGAGAGCAGGAGAGAGATGGCCAGCGCGATGGCAATGGTGAAGGCTAACGGCGCAAACAGCTTGCCTTCCATGCCTTCCAGGGTCATCAAAGGAAGAAAGACAAGGATAATGATGGTTACTCCGAAGAGCACGGGCGTGGCTACTTCCTTGACCGCCGAAAGCACCACGTGGAGCTTGGCGTATGTGTCTCCGGGTTGACGAGTCGTTTGGCGTGACTGAGCCGGGCGAAGATATTCTCCACTACGACGACGGAACCATCCACCATAAGACCGATGGCGATGGCGAGACCGCCCAGGGACATGAGGTTGGCAGACAAGCCGATGCGGTTCATCACCAGAAAGGTGAGCAGCGGAGTCAGTACCAGGTTGGCGCTGACGATCAGGCTGGAGCGCAGATCGCCGAGAAAGAGAAAAAGAATGATGACCACCAGGACAACGCCTTCGGCGAGCACCTCGGTGACGGTATGGATCGCAGCATCCACCAACTGTGAGCGGTCGTAATAAGGAACGATCTGCAGGCCGCCGGGAATCATGTTTTTGCCGTTGATTTCGGCGACCCGCTCCTTCACCCGGCTTACAATCTCTTTGGCATTGCCGCCGCTGGTCATCAGGACGACGCCGCCTACGGCCTCGGTGTAGCCGTTTTTGATCATGGCCCCGTAACGCACTTCCGTGCCGATGCGCACCTCGGCCACGTCGCGAATGTAGACGGGCGTGCCCTTGGTTTCGTTGAGCACAATATTGCGGATGTCATCGAGATCGCGTACCAGGCCGACGCTGCGGATAAGATACTGCTCGGCGTGCTGACGAAAGACACCTCCCCCCGCATTGGCATTATTGTGCGCCAGCGCATCACGCACATCGTTGATGGTCAGGTTGTAGTAGTGCAGCTTTTCCGGGTCGACGAGCGTTTCATACTGCTTGACGAAGCCGCCGGTGGAGTTGATCTCTGCCACTCCCGGGATGGAGCGCAGTAGTGGCCGTACCACCCAATCTTCCAGCGTGCGCCGCTGGATAAGCTCTTCGCGCGTGAGGGCGCGATGTGCGGCGCTCTCGTCAGGTAGCTCGAGGGTGTATTGATAAACCTCGCCCAGGGCATTGGTGATAGGACCGAGAACCGGTGTGACGCCCTCCGGCATACGGTCGCGCAGTTCCGACAGCCGTTCCGAGATCATCTGGCGTTCGCGGAAGAGATCACTTCCGTCAGCGAAGACCAGCGTGATGAGCGAGAGAGCCGGTTTATTGAGTGACCGCATGTCGGTCATCCCGGGCAGGCCGGTCATGGCAATTTCGATAGGGATGGTGACAAAACGCTCTACTTCTTCGGGAGACTTACCCGCAGCCTCAGTCGCGATCTGCACCTGGATATTGGCAACGTCCGGGAAGGCATCCACGGATAAATGTCCCACCGCGTTGATGCCGAAACCCACCAGCACCAAGGCGACTACGACGAGGATGAGCCGTTGCCGTAGTGCCCCGGCAATGATGGAGTGCAGCATCTAAACGCCTCCTTTGATGGCGTTCTGCTTGCGCTGATTGTTCAGGTGGAAGGCGCCTTCCGTGACGATCTGATCGTTCAGCCCGACGCCACTGAGCACTACGCGCCGGTCGTTCTCCTCGTCTCCAAGGGAGACCTCACGGAGCACATATTTCTCTGGCGCAGCCTGCACGAAAACGTAATCCTGATTGTTTTCCCGCACGATGGCAGCATTGGGCACGGAGAGCTTGCTGTCGGTGCGGCCGGTGAGGGTCATGCCGGCGAGCTCATCGGGCTTGAGCAAGCCGTCGGGATTATCAACATCCATGTGAACCTCTACGGTGCGCGTAGCCGGGTCGACGATGGGTGAGATAAACGAGAGATATCCGGTGATCTTCTGCTGCAACAGAGCGGGTACACGCACCAGGACTTCCATATTTTTCTTTAGCTGCCCGGCGTCTTCTTCGGGCACGTTGGCGACGATCCAGACGCTGGAGAGGTCTGCGATGGTGAAGGCCGGGTCGGCCGGCTGCACCACCTGCCCGATGGTGATCTCGCGCTTCAGAACCGTGCCGCTTCTGGGGCTGAGTATAGGGTAGTCCGCGCTGATTTTGTGGGTGGTTTCCAGCTGACGAATCTGGGCTTCTGTCATGCCCAAACCGCGCAACTGGGTGCGGCACGATTCCACCTCTGTGTTTGCCTGCAGCGACTCTGCCCGGCGGCGTTCCAACTCCGCGCGGCCAATCACATCCGCTTCCACCAGTTGTTCGGCGCGCTTCACAGCGGCGTCAGCCAGTCCTCGCTGAGAGGAGGCCTTGATCAGGGCCAACTGTGTGTCCGAGAGGTCAGTACTATGCAGCATGGCCAGAACGGTGCCGGCCTTCACTTTTTGACCTTCAAAGACGAGCAGTTCGAGGATGCGTCCGGCTACGGGAGAGCCCACGCGCGCAATGCGCCGAGCGTCTGTCTCGACATGCGCAGCCACTTGGAGCGTGCCGTCTACCGCCATCATTTCGGGCGTGCCGAACTTCAGGTGTTCGGCCAGCGCTGGTGTGATCGATACCTCGTTAGGATCGGTGGGCCGCTCTGCGGCGATGGCGTTTTGTTTGCTCTTGCAGCCCTGGCCGGTGATCAGGAGCAATCCGACAAGAACAAGTGGCCCAGAACGGCGAGGCACGCGGGGTCGCGACAAAACGGCGGAAAAATCAAGGGTAATCATCACGGTCGCACTCCGGGCGCAATCGCGCCAAGTTCTTCCAGATCCACCAGGGCCGACTGGCGTACAAACTGCGCATCCACCAGATCGCCACGGACCCCCTGCAGTACGCGCTGCGCATCCAGTACTTCCACGATGCCGCGTTCGCCAAAGCGGTAGGCAGCCTTGGCGGCATCCACTGCACTCACGGCTGCGCGCAGCGAACCGGACTCCAGCGACGTGGCCTGCTGGTCGGCAAGCTGATATTGCTCATAGGCGCGTTCCAGTGCGGAGACTAACTCGAGGTTTCTTTTGTAGAGCACTGAGGCCGACTGGGAAATTGTGGCCTTGGCTTCGGCTATTTGCCCCTGGCGCCGGTTCCACAAGGGGATAGGCACGGTGAAGCCCATGCGCCAGAAGCTGAGGTCGGGTTGGTTCTCGTATTCTGCAAAGGCGACGGGTTGTGGGATGCGCAGCGCCCGTTCGTGATCCAATGTGGCGATGGCCGTATCGATATCGGCCCGCGACTGGGTGATGACCGGGTGTTTTTGCATGACCTGTTCCCTTAATTGCTTCAGTGGCGGTAGCGAGATGCGTGGTTCGAACTCTCCCTGGGGGTCGAGGTTTGCATCCAGGGAGCCCGCGATGGTGACCCGCAGCAGTGCGATCGCGTTGGCGTACTCCAGTTGCGCGCTGCTCACTGAAAACTGTGCGCGGCCCAGTTCAGCCTCGGCGCGCGTCAACTCCAGCCGGCCCTCTTCGCCGACGTTTACCGACACTTCAACGCGGCGGCGCAGGTCTTGCACCAACTGCAGATTTTCGCGCGCGTGTTCTATCTCTTCGCGGCGGCGGAGCGCGTTATAAAAGGCATGCTTGGTGTCAGCGACCACAGAGAGCGTAACTGCCTGCTGGGCGAAGCGGCTGCTCGCGATACCAGATTGCGCCGCACGCTGGCGGGTGTGGCGCTCAACAGGAATTTCAATTGTCTGGTACGCCGCATAATGCTGCAGGAGCCCGGGGAGGCCAGGTGTTGCAACCGGCTTCGCATATTGCTGGCCTTCGAAAACCTCCAGGCTGGGGTTGCTGTAAGCGCGCGCCGCGCGGGCCGCGCCTGCCGCGCGCCGGGTGATGGCCGACGCCTCCTCTAGCCGTGGGTTGTTTCGCATCGCCATGGCGATGGCGTCCGCCAGGGTGAGAGGGGTAACGTTCGCCCCCGAAACGGGAGTTATACCTGCGGTTACCTGGGGAGAGGGGCTTCGGGAATGGTGCTGGTTGCCTTCTGCTCAAGCGGAGCAATCACTGAGACCAGGCGGCTGGACTGGGCGCAAAGAAGCAGCCTGGCAAGAGCACTGGCAATAGGATCAACCGCGAAGCATCACGCTTCTCTCTAAGCAATCCTGCGCCAAACGAGAAATGCCCATGAATCCCGGTAATTCCCATGGAGTACGGCCGGATTAGTCCCATAAGGGACACCCGGGTGTTCCGAAAGGTACAACCGACAGGCTGCGGTCCACGCTTTCTAGCGTTGGAAGCGCCGGGGAAAACGGCAAAGCACAATTTGGCTATGGAAATGCACACTTGCCCTCCCGATGCTGGCAAAGTTCCATCCCGCACCGCCGCGGCTGCGCGCGCTCGATAGCCATCCCTGGCCAGCGTGGGAGAATGAGAACATGTCTCCTATCCATCCAGCCTGCGCTCTCCGCGGGCAAAGGCACTCCTGATCGTGGTCCTGGTGATCGTACTGGCGGTCTTCAATTGGGTGGTGCCGGCGAACGTGCTGATACTGCACAACGTTCTCCACCACCTCAACATTCTGCCATTCATGTTGGCGGGCATGTTCTTCGGCTGGCGGGGAGCGCTGAAGACGGTTCTGCTGGCTACGGTGCTGCAAACCCCATCGATTCACCGCCACTGGTTTCGGGCCACTCGATGCGCAGGACCAGGTAGTAGAACTCAGTACGTTTGGCCTGGCTGCGGTCATCGCGGGCCTGCTGGCCGACCGTGAACGCATGCAGCGAAAGCGGGTGGAAGGCGACCAAGGTTGAGCTCGAGCATGTGTATGGCGAACTGCAACAAAACATTGACCAATTGAAGAAGACGGAGCGGCTCACCGCGGCGGGGCAGTTATCGGCAAGCCTGGCCCACGAGATTCGCAATCCATTGGCAAGCATCAGTGGTGCGGCCGGCATCCTGGCACGCGGGCAGGTTTCCGCCGAGGCACGGGCGGAGTGCCTGGAAATTCTGACCAAAGAGTCGCAACGGCTCAATAAGTTGCTCACTAATTTTCTGGATTTCGCGCGTCCCCGCCTGCCTCGACTGCAGCAAGTGGCACCGCTCGAAATGGTTCAGTCGGTTACGTCGCTGGCCCAGCACGCTGCCAGCCGGCAAGGCGTGGCTCTCCAGGTGCAGTCCGAAGGGCGGCCGCGCGAGATCGAGTGCGATCCGGAGCAGATCAAGCAATTGCTGCTTAATCTCATTCTTAATGCCATACAGGCGACGGACGGTGAAGGAACAGTGACGATCCGCACCTTGTTTACGGAAGATCGCCTCTGCGTTGATGTCTGCGATCAAGGGAGCGGCATCGGAGCCGAGGATAGGGAGCGCATCTTCGATCCATTTTTTACCACCAAGGAAAATGGAACCGGATTTGGCCTTGCGATTGCATTGAACATAGCCACCCAGCACGGCGGGGCACTTACCTGTAGACCCAACGCGGGCGGTGGTTGCATCTTCCGGATGGAGCTGCCTGCATCCGCCGCTCTCTCCGTGCAAGAGCGAAGGCGGAAGTGCTATGAAGCGCAATCATATTTTTGTTGTGGATGATGACAGCAGCCTTCGCCGGGTCATGAAGATGCAGTTGGAAGAGGCTGGTTACGAAGTTTCCCTGGCCACCGACGGAGACCAGGCATGGAAGATGTTGAAGGAAGTGGAGCCGCAGCTCATTATCACTGATCTGCAAATGCCGACCTCCGGGCTCGAGCTTCTTGGCCGCATCGCTAAAGAAGGGATGCAGACGACGGTGATCGTCGTGACCGCGTTTGGGACCATCGAGACGGCCGTGGAGGCGATGAGGATGGGCGCGTACGATTACGTGACCAAACCCATCGATTTCGAAGCCCTGGTGCTCATCGTGCAGCGTGCAATGGAGCGCCAGAACCTGATCGAAGAGGTGCGCACGCTGCGTTCGGCCCTTGATGAACGATATGGCTTTTCGGGGATTGTTGGTCACTCCAAGGGTTTTCTGCGCGTGCTCGATCAAGCGGCGCGGGTCTCCCAGAGAAACACTACGGTTCTCATCCAGGGGGAGACGGGGACGGGTAAAGAAATTGTCGCGCGGGCCATTCATCACAACAGCCGCCGAAGCAGCCAGCCTTTCGTGCCTATCAATTGCGGCGCAATTCCCCGGGAGCTGGTGGAGTCAGAACTCTTCGGCTATGTGCGTGGCGCGTTTACGGGTGCGCTGGCCAACAAGGCCGGCCGCTTCGAGGCGGCGGACGGGGGCACAGTTTTTCTGGACGAGGTGGGCGAGCTTCCCCTCGAGGCACAGGTCAAGCTCCTGCGGGTGCTGCAGGAGGGGGAAGTTCACAAGCTGGGCGCGAATACACGCGGTGAAGGTGGACGTTCGCGTCATCGCGGCAACCCACCGGGATCTGTCGGCAATGGTGGAGGACGAAACCTTTCGCGAAGATCTTTATTACCGGCTCGCCGTCGTTCCCCTACGGATCCCCGCGCTCAGGGAACGGCGGGAAGACATCCCGGAGTTGATCGACACCTTGTTTCAACGAGCCAAGGAGCGGCATGGGCTGCTTGATGTGCGGATGGCGTCCGCAGTGCACCAGCGGCTGATTGCGTATCGCTGGCCGGGCAATGTGCGTCAGCTGGAAAACGTGTTGGAACGGCTGCTGGTCCTGTCGTCTGCTGATCTGATCACGGTGGAGGATTTGCCGGAGGAGTTGATCCCTCCTCCACGAACACGGCTATCCTCTGGCCCAACCTGCCTGAGGACGGAATCAGCCTGGAGGCGATTGAGCGCGACCTCATCAGCCGCGCTTTGGAGAAGTTCGATGGAAATCAGACCCAGGCGGCGCGTTACCTGGATATCAGCCGCCGCACGCTCATCTATCGCATGGAGAAGCATGGTCTCGCCGCTGTCGACTCTGAAACCCCGGAGAATCCCCTGTAGCCCGCGACCGTGCTAGACTGGCGCGAATTCACGTGATCAATCGACGTTCATTTCTCGGTCTCGCTGCAAGCTCTGCCTTCTCCGCCGCCTCCCCAAGACTTTGGGGACTTGAGCCGATTCCCATGCCACCCGCAAAGGGTGAGGTGGAAAAGAAGCTGGACACGTTCACCGCAGACTACATGCGGGTCATGAATGCTCCGGGGATGACTCAGGCGCTCACCGATACCAAGACAACCATCCGCACCGCGAGCTACGGCTTTGCCAATGTCGACTTGAAGACTCCGGTGACTCCCGATCATCTCTTCCAGATCGGATCGATTACCAAATCGTTTGCGGCGCTGATCCTGCTCCAATTGCGGGACGAGGGCAAAGTGGATCTTCACCGGCCGGTGCTCGAGTACTTGCCCTGGCTTCCGGTGACTATGCCCTATGGGCCGATCACCCCACATCATCTACTGACGCATACCTCCGGTCTTCCTGATGCGTCCTCCATCTTTCAGAGCGATCCGGGCGCCCGGCACGCGCAAGGATTTGAGCCCGGCGCTCACTTCCACTACTGCAATCTGGGCTTCGCCATACTGGGCAAACTGATCGAGCGGCTGGATGGCAGGCCCTGGTATCAGTGCCTGCAGTCGCGCATACTTACGCCGCTGGGGATGACGGCAACCGCCGCGGTGATCACGATTGAATCCAGCGCGCGCAGCGCCACCGGGTATCAGCCTTTTTTTGATGACCAGGTTTACCCTCGCCAGGGCCGGCTGGTCTCAAGGCCGCCGGAGGTTTTCGATAACCCGGCGGGCAGCATCGCGTCTCCACCCGGAGATATGGCGGTCTATCTGCGCACCCTGCTCAACGGCGGCCAGGGAGCGGAGGGGCGCATTGTCTCGGCGGAGGGTTTCAGGTTGATGTCAACGCCGTATATCAAGGCTCCGGAATTCAGCCCCGGCTGCCTCTTACGGTTATGGCATTGCCGTCGATGTGCTGGACGGTCATAAGATTCTGCGCCACACCGGCGGGATGAACTGCTTTGCCTCCTCCATCCACGTGGACCTGGATGGAGGGGTTGCCGCCTTTGCTTCCATCAATGCCATGCAAGGCTACCGGCCCACGCTGGTCACGCAGTACGCCGTTCAGTTGCTGCGCGCAGAGAAGGAAGCCAAGTCGCTGCCCGCAGCGATCGTGCTCAGCGATGCAACGGAAGTGAATAACGCCAGTGAATACGCGGGAACCTTTCGCAGCAGGGAGGGGAGGAGTTGCTTTTCAAAGCGGATGGCACGAAACTTCTGCTGCTGTATGCAGGCAAGGAGATTCTTTTGCAACGCGGGCAGGGAGATTCGTTTCTCTCCACCGTGCAGGGTGGATTTTCCGACTACAGTTTGGTGTTTGGCAGAGACCAGGGAAGCAGCAAAATGGCAAAACCTGCGGATAATGACGCCGCACCCCCGCCGCCTCCCACGCTGGTGGTGGAGGTTGGTTATGGCCCGGAGTGGTATACCAACGGAGCGTACGAGGGGGAGCGCGAGTGGGCTGCGCCGCCCCAATACAGCGCTTTTTCCGGCCGTTATCGAAGCCCGGGCGGCGACGATATACGCGTCTTCGTCCGCAAGGACCGGCTTTGGCTGGGAGATTCTCCGTTAAACGAGATCGGCTCGTCGCTGTTTCGTGTGGGAGAGGATGCATGGTCTCCCGACACCGCGGAGTTCCTGACATCGTGGATGGGAAGGCGAGATTGCTCCGGGCCATCGGCGAGGATTGCTGGAGAATCGAAGTCGGCTCCTAGCGGTGGCACGGTAAGGCGTGGGAAGTGCGCGCCTAAGCGCAATGGCTGGGTCCGGCAGGGGAAAGAGTGCGCCAATAAGCGCTCAATAAGTGCCGAATTGGACGGGAAGGTCCATACCCAGCTCGGGGGACGCGAGAGTCTGTGTGAGAACTAGGGCGAACCCCGACAATTAGTCCCGGAGTGGGCGTCTCGAGATTGCCCCAGGACAACGTTGGGACCTGAGTCGTCCCTGCGACTGATCTCACTGAGAAATGGAAGCCCAGGACTGCGTCCTGGGCACTCTCAGCCGTCCCTGCGGGACTCGATTTGGAGAGGATGGTCGTCAAGTAGATTCGAAAGCCCGACCTATTCTCAATCTTACGGCCGGCTAAAGCCGTGTCTGATCCAAAGCCGATGTCGTTGCGGGCAATATCAATTAGACTAAAGACTGCGACACTTGACTGCCTTTGCCTTGATTCCACGTATGCATTCCAGCTGCTCACGACTAGTGTCTGTGCTACTGCTCTGCCTGTTTGCAGGCTGCGCATTTGCGCGGACGGTCCCTGAAGTCTCAAAAGTGAGCGCTCTGCCATCGGCGCCAACGCCCGCCATCACAGCTTCGGCCTCACATGGCAGACGGCGCAGCAGGCCCACGTTACGATTCCCCGGCTGGAGAGTGAGCCCACCCTGAGCGACTTTCTTGTCAATCCAGTCCGCTCAAAAGCGGCAGGCGCCATGCTGCGCATCAGCAACTTCGTAGAGCGTTATCCCAAGGACGGCATTCCGGTCACTGAGCCTACCGTCGCGTATCTGGGATACACCCGCGCATATCTCTTTGTAGCCTTTGTTTGCAAGGATAAAAGACCAGACCTCATCCGAGGGCACATGCTGGCGCGCGACTCTCTGGGAGATGACGATGCGGTGCAGGTGATGCTCGATACTTTCAACGACCAGCGGCGCGCGTTCCTGTTTCGCAGCAATGCGCTGGGCATCCAGGCCGACGGCCTCTACAGCGAGCAAAACGGTACCGACTACTCTTTCGACACCGTGTGGGACACCTGGGGCAGACGCACCCAGTCGGGATACGTTGTGCTGCTGCGCATTCCCTTCTCCAGCTTGTATTTCGCCAAGGCCGGTTCGGGCGAGACCCGGACCTGGGGAATCATCCTGCAGCGCAGCATCTCCCATGCCAACGAATCGGCTTACTGGCCGCAGAGCAGGCATAGCATCGCGGGTCTCTTGACCCAGGACATCGCCGCAGACGGTTTCAGCGATATCGAGCACGGCCAGAACCTTCAATTCGAGCCCTACGCGCTGGGCCGCAACCTGCGCCAATTGGACACCGTCAATCCCGACGATCCCTACTTTCAAGACAAGCTCTGCAAGGCTATACCGGGCTGGATGCGAAGTTCATCCTGCACAACAGCCTGGTGCTCGATACCACCGTCAATCCTGACTTCAGCCAGGTGGGCGTGGACAATCCTGCCACCCCCAATCAGCGCTTTCCTCCCTATTTCGCCGAGGTGCGGCCGTTCTTCATCGAAAACAGCAGCTACTTCATGACCCCGGTGAGCCTGTATTACACCAACAACATCGTTAAACCACAGTATGGCGCGCGTCTTACCGGCAAACTCGGGCCCGTGGGCGATGGGGCTGCTGGGGGTGGATGACAGAAGCCCCGGAGAGGCCGTTCCGCCGGGGGATCCCGAGTACGACACACGCGCTCATTTCTACGTTGGCCGGGTGAACCGCGATGTGGGTTCTCTATCGAATGTCGGCATCATCTACGCCGACCGCGAGTATCTCGATTCCTTCAATCGCGCCGGGGGATTCGATTATCGAGCGCCGCTCAAAAACCGCTGGACGTTCACCGGCCAAGCCGTTACCTCGGCAACGCAAAACATCAGCAACTCCACCCAGGGCGAACAGGAATGCGAAGCGCTCACGCTCACCTGCAGCGGCCAGACCTATTCCCAGCAGGTGAATTATTCCGATCTGCATCGCAATTGGTGGGTGGCCTACAACGATACCTCCGCCGGTTATGTAACCGACACGGGATTCTTTCGCCGTCCGGATGTGCGGGAGCCTAATGGCTACTACAGCTATACCTTTCGTCCGCGGCAGGGGCCGATTCTCTCCCATGGGCCGAGCATCTACAGTGAACGCATCTGGGACCATACCGGTGTTCCGCTGGACTACTACGTTAACCCCGCGTACAGCGTTACGTTCAAGGGCCGCACCAGCGTTTCCGCCAATATCGATCTGGGTCAGGACCGGTTGCGCCCCATCGATTACTCCGCGCTGGCGCACGATGTGGAATATCACAGCCAGACCAGCGGAGTTAATTTCTACACTTCTCCCGTGCCTTATCTGGCCATCGGCGGCGGTGTTTATAGCGGAACAGTCATCAACTACTCGCCGCCCGCCGATGCAGGTCCGGGCCCGGTCAACGTGACTTCCCCCAACCTCAACGTGGAAGTAAAACCCACCAGCTCCATCGATCTGCAAAACAGCTACGTGTACACCCACTTCACCAACCTGACCAACGGCGACGTGGTCTATGACAACCACGAGCTGATCTCGCGCTGGAATTACCAGATAACCAAGGCGCTCTCGTTCAACCTGATCGGCCAGTACATCTCCACCTTGCCGAACCCGCAGTACACCAGCCTGGCAAACTCCAAGTCGCTTTTTGCGGACGCGCTGTTCACGTACCTTCCGCACCCCGGCACAGCGGTGTATTTCGGCTATATCGGGAACTTTGAGAACGTGGACCGCGCCCTCTGCACGCGGGAAGCGGATGGGCTTTGCAACACCGATGATCCGATTTTGCCGCCTACCTACTCCTCACTTCTGAACACCGGCAAGACGGTCTACGTGAAGGTTAGCTACCTGCTGCACTTTTGATTAGACCGTGAGCAGTTCTTCGTAGAAGCCGCCAATCTCACGTTCTCTGTCGACAAAGTGGACTCGGTAATGCCAGCACGAATCAGGCGGGCTTCAAATCTCATTAAACAGCCGTTCTGCCTTGGACTGGGCTTGGAACTCGGTCATGCATCATTATGAGCGCAACGGGCTAGACCAGCTTCACAAAATGCATGGACGCAGAGTTCATGCAGTAGCGCAGTCCAGTGGGTTGCGGGCCGTCATCAAAGACGTGTCCGAGATGAGCGTCGCACAGCCGGCATGAAACTGCTGTGCGCTCCATGCCCAAGCTGCGATCTGTAATTTCAACCACGTTCTCCTTGGCGATCGGCTCCCAGAAGCTGGGCCACCCGGTACCCGATTCGAATTTGGTATCGGAATCGAACACAGCCGTGTCGCAGCAGATGCAGCGGTAGAGACCGCGATCATGCAGATTCCACGTATCCCCTGTATAGGGGCGCTCCGTGCCGGCCTGGCGAGTTACCTGGTAAGAAATCGGGGATAGCTGCTGTTGCCATTCGGCGTTCGTCTTGACTACCCGGGCGACCACGATCTTGCCCGTCTTCTTGCCGTTCACTGCGAATTCAACGATGGTTACCATACCTGCAGGTGTAGAACCCCCGCTTGCGGCGGACGCTGAAACCGGCCGTTGCATAGACCAGAACGCGAGCGCTCCGCATGCACTCGCCGAGGTGATGAGGAATGCGCGGCGGCTAGGGCGCTGACCAAACTGTTTCCTCGATACTCGTATGGGTGGCTCATAGAATTATTCCTTGTTTTATTGGACACATTTTGTTCCCGAATGTCGCTAACCAAAGGTGAAGGAATATGCCCGTACTCCCGGAACCAAAAACTCTATGCGGAAGGTGCGGTCACGAATACTACTATGCTGACGAAGCAGTTGATAGAGCCGATCTTCCCTCACCACGCCGTATCCATCTGCGTCGGTATCCACGCCATGGTCAGCGCCGGGCGCCTGGCCGTCGAGGGTAACCCGGAAACGCACAGGCTTCCCGTTCGGGCCCGGGCCTAAAACCAGGTGCAGGTCGCGGGCATGAAAACGAAACGAGATACTCGCCCCTGGATCGACTGAGGTTGCGAACTGGTCCGCGTCCTGCCATTTGCCGGCGAATGCCCATTGGTTGAGTTTGAGTTGGGCTGGGGTTTGATAGAGCTGCGGATCATCCTGGTTTATTCCTTCAGGAGAGGCGAAGTTTTGCGCTCTGGCGTAGCCGATGTAGGTCTCGGGAGATTGCACATCGTTTGAATCGGGCGCAGCTTCCATACCGCTGGCTGCTATTTTGCTTGCGCTCTGGGGCAGAGGGGTATGGTTAGCCTCCGCCAGGAGAGTACGAATCCACTGCTCCGATTCGTCGTAAGCGCCCTCACCAAAGTGGTGAAAGCGGATGCGCCCCGTTGCATCGATAAAGTAATCGGCCGGCCAGTATTCATTGTTGAAGGCGCGCCAGATGCGGTAGTTGTTGTCCATCGCGACCGGGTAGGTAACGCCAAGATCCTTGACCGCCTTGCGGACGTTCGCCTCATCCTTCTCGAAGGGAAACTCAGGGGTATGGACGCCGATGATCACCAGGCCGCTGTTCTTGTATTGCTCATTCCAGGCCTTGATATAGGGCAGCGTACGCAGGCAGTTGATGCAGGAATAGGTCCAGAAATCGACCAGGACTACTTTCCCCCGAAGCGACTCCGGGGTGAGAGGCGGCGAGTTAATCCAGCCAGTAGCTCCGGAAAGATCGGGAAGGACGGCGGGCACGCTGTCCGAAGTGTCGCCGGAGATGTCAATCGTCTGATTGACTACGATTCTTTTTGCGGCGGGATGGAAGCGGTCGACCAGGTGCTGCTCCAGGCCGGAGGTACTGGCCAGGGAAAGACGGGTAAGCACGCCGCGATCCAGTCCCAGGGCGGCGGCGGCCACAGCAGCCAGAACGGCCACGCCGAGTATGCGGCGAATCCACTCCTCCGCGCCCAGAGAACGCTTCATGGCGGCGAAGACGCGGCCACCGGCGAGCAAGGCAATCGCCAATGAGGTCGCTGCTCCTGCGGCATAGCTCAGCAGGAGTACGGCGGTGTGGGCGCTCGCCCCTCCCAGGGCCGCCCCGGTGAGGATGAGGCCGAGAATCGGGCCCGCGCAGGGCGCCCAGAGTAATCCGGTACCAATGCCCAGCAGGAAGGAGTTCAGGACGCTCTTATTTGCATCGGAGTTGCTGGAGAGGCGGTTACCCAGTTGGACGAGGGGACGGGAGATACGGTCGGCGAGCGAAGAGAAAAGCAAGGTGAGGCCAAAGATGGCAAACAGCACCAGAGCGGCGACGCGGCCGAACTGATTCGCTCGTACCGCCCAGCCGCCACCCACGGTGGCGAGACTGGCTACCAGGGCAAAGGTGATCGACATTCCCGCGAGCAGGGGCAAGCCGCTCTTGCGAAAGGGCTGGTCGGAGCGGGCAAAAACGAAAGGCAGCACGGGCAGGATGCACGGGCTCAGAATCGTGAGGACGCCACCGAGATACGCCAAGAGCAACAGGAACATTTGCTTACCATGTTCTTTCCGGCCACAAATGAGATTACAGAATGCCCAAAGAAGTTACGGCCGGGAGGGAATTTTGGTTTTTGTGTGTTGAGCATACCCGTGAAGGGATACGCAGCAGGGCTATAGGGGCTGCTAGGAGAACCGAGCGCTCCTGGTTCCCTAACGAGGACGGGTGCCCCACATCTCGCTCGTTTTTCGCGAGATGTGGGATACCAATGCTCTTTCCCTCTGACTCTCGAATCACCCGATGCACTCAGCGGTCAACATCGGTGGTATCCCACATCTCGCGAAAAACGAGCGAGATGTGGGGCACCCGTCCTTCGTTAGGGAGTCGGCTAGGGCTCGGCGGCCAACTGCTCTTCGACCAGCTCGCAGATGGTGTGCAGCAGGAACTTGTGGCCTTCCTGGATGCGAGCGGTGATCTTGCCGCCTACTTGCAACTCCACATCGGCCAACCCCGCACACTTGCCTCCATCACGGCCCAGAAACGCAATCGTCTTTACACTCAACTCTTTCGCGGCGGCCAGGGCGCGGAAAATATTCTCGCTCCTGCCGCTGGTGGTAAACACCACCAACACGTCCTCTGGCCTTCCGTACGCTTGTACCTGCCGGGCAAAGAGATCAGCGAAAGAATAGTCATTGCCAATGGCGGTTAGATCTCCGCCATGGCTAGCCAAGGAGATCGCCGGGTAAGCACGGCGATCGCGATCGAAGCGAGCTACAAACTCGGTGGTCAGATGCGAAGCATCCGCGGCGCTGCCGCCGTTGCCGCAGGCCAGTAACTTATGCCCGGAAAGCAAAGCAGCCGCGATCATATCCGCGGCTGCTTCTATTCCTGACTCCAAACCCGCCAATTGCTCCAACAATGCCCTCGCATCAGCAATGTTGGTGGTGACAACCTGGCGGGCGCGTCCCTTCACGCTAGACCCCGATCACGGCGCACAGCTCTTTCACCGCGTCGGCACTCTTCTTGAGCGCGGCATCCTCTTCCTTGGTCAGCTTGATCTCGATGATCTGTTCCAGCCCACGCTCGCCCAACTTGCAGGGAACGCCGACATAGTGACCATGAATGCCATACTCGCCTTGAAGATAAGCAGCGCAGGGCAGAATCTTCTTCTTGTCTTTGAGGATGGCCTCAACCATCTCCACAGCCGCCGCGGACGGAGCATAGTACGCGCTCCCCGTCTTCAGATGCTTGACGATCTCAGCCCCGCCGTCGCGCGTCCTCTGCACCAGGCGATCGACCGTGGGCGCATCCATCAGCTCGGTGATGGGGATACCGGCCACCGTGGAATAGCGCGGCAGCGGCACCATCGTGTCTCCATGGCCACCGAGCACAAACGCAGTTACATTCTCCACCGAGACTTTCAGCTCTTCCGCAATGAAGGTGCGGAAGCGGGCGGAATCGAGGATCCCAGCCATGCCAATGACCCGCTCGCGGTTGAACTTGGAGAGCTTAAAGGCCGCCTGGGCCATAGCATCAAGCGGATTGGAAACGATGATCAGGATGGCATTGGGCGAGGCCGTCACTACCCTGCCGACCACCTCCGACATGATCTTGTAGTTGGTGTGCAGCAGGTCGTCCCGGCTCATCCCGGGCTTGCGGGGGATGCCGGCGGTGATGACCACAATGTCGGAGTTCACCGTGTGCGCGTAGTCATTGGTCCCGGTCACGTGCACGTCGCGCTTCTCGATAGGCAGCGCTTCCAGCAGGTCGAGCCCCTTGCCCTGGGGCACGCCCTCCACCACGTCCACCAATACGATGTCAGCCAATTCCTTGGCCGCGATCCAGTGGGCCGCGGTCGCACCCACATTCCCTGCTCCTACGATGGTTACTTTCTTTCGCATATCTCTCCTAACCCATGTTCTCGATCATTCGCGTGGCAAATTCGCTGGTCTTCGCCTTGGTGGATCCAGGCATCTGCCGCTCAAAATCGTAGGTGACGTACTTCTGCAGGATGGTCTTCTCGAGAGAGTTCTCGATCAGCTTGGCCGCCTCGCTCCAGCCCAGGAACTCGAACAGCATGACTCCCGAGAGCATCACCGAACCTGGATTGATGACGTCTTTGTCTGCATACTTGGGCGCCGTGCCGTGGGTGGCTTCGAAGACCGCGAACCCGTCGCCGATGTTGGCCCCCGGCGCAATGCCCAGTCCGCCCACCTGCGCGGCGCAGGCGTCCGAGATGTAGTCGCCATTCAGATTCGGGCAGGCCAGCACGCTGTATTCGTCCGGACGGATGATGACCTGCTGAAAGATGGAGTCCGCGATCCGATCATTGATCAGCAGCTTCTTCTTCCATTGTCCGTTGCCGTGCGTTTTCCCGATGGAATCGATCACGTCCTTCACGCTCTTGTACATTTCGGCGCGAAAGTCATCGGATCCGAAGGCAATGCCAGGCTCGATGAGCGCGGCATTCTCTTCCACGGTCAGATTCGGGTTCGCTTCGAGGTTGCCCAGAATCCAGCTCTCCGTCTCGGTCACCGTCTGTTGACGAAACTCCTGGGTGGCCACCTCGTAACCCCACTCCCGGAAGGCGCCCTCGGTGAACTTCTGGATGTTGCCTTTGTGCACCAGGGTCACGGACTTGCGTCCATTCTCGAGCGCGTACTTGATCGCATACCGCACCAGCCGCTTGGTGCCGAAGATGGAGATCGGCTTGATGCCAACGCCGGAGTCCTCGCGAACCTTCTTCTTGCCGCCCTTGAGCATGTCGTTGTTGAGGAAGTCGATCAGCCGCTTGGCATCCGGCGTGCCCTGCTTGAACTCGATGCCCGCGTAGACATCTTCCGTGTTCTCACGGAAGATCACGACGTCGAGCTTCTCCGGGTGCTTCACCGGGCTGGGAACACCCTGGTAATACTTCACCGGCCGCACGCAGGAATAAAGATCGAGGATTTGCCGCAAGGCCACGTTGAGCGAACGAATGCCGCCGCCTACCGGCGTGGTCAGAGGTCCCTTGATCGATATGCGCAAATCGCGCGCCGCGCTGACGGAGTCGTCCGGCAGCCAGGTGGAAAACTGCGAAAATGCCTTCTCGCCGGCGAAAATCTCAAACCACTTCACCGAGCGGCGGCCGCCATAGGCCTTTTCCACCGCGGCATCGAAAACCCGCTGGGATGCGCGCCAGATATCCCGCCCGGTTCCATCGCCTTCAATGAACGGGATGATGGGGTGGTCAGGAATGGTGTACTTGCCATCGGCATATTGAATCGGCTCGCCCCCGGTGGGCAAGGGTAGACCGTTATAGCTTTTTTGCATGGATGCGTTTCTCTCCGCAGACGGGTAAGTGGTAGACAGAACGAATAGTCAGGCTAACACCATGCGAATTGCAGTGGCAATCGGCGGGCGCCCCGGAGGTCATTTTCCAGCGCCGAGGAGTAATCTATACACATGCGTGGTTGGAAATTGGCCGGTGTTGCATTAGCTCTTACTTTCCTGGCGCCTGCCTGGGCACAGCAGTACTCAGCAGACAAACCGATGGGCGCCACGGCGCAATCGACCCCGGCTTTTCTCAAAAAGGCCGGCATAAACCAGAATCTTAGCCAGCAGCTCCCGCTGAACGATCGTTTTGTCGACTCCAGCGGTAGCGAAGTGCCTCTGGCCACCTACTTTCAGCATCGGCCCGTGGTGATGGCGCTGGTTTATTACAAATGCCGCATGCTTTGCCCACAGGTGCTCAGTGGCATGGCCAAGACCCTGCGCCAGGTAGCCTTCACGCCGGGCAAGGATTACGACGTGGTCGTGGCCAGCATCGATCCCGCGGATACACCCAGCGACGGCGCGGCAGAAAAAACCCGTTTTCTGGAGTCACTGGGGAGACCGGACGCCGGCTCGAGCGTGCATTTTCTGACTGGCCCGGAAGCTTCCATCGCTGATCTGGCCCACGCCACCGGCTTCAATTACGTGCGGGTACCCGGGCCGGATGGGAAAATGGATCAATACGCCCACTCCAGCGTGATCATGATCGCCACGCCTGAGGGGCGCATGTCGAAGTATCTGTTCGGCATTGACTACCAACCGCGGGATGTGCGGTTGGCGGTGATTGAGGCCGGCAATCACCACATCGGGTCTCTCAGCGACCTGATTCTGCTTTATTGCTGCAGTTACAGTCCCAGCGCCGGGAAGTACACCGTCTCCATCCTGCGGGTGATGGGCCTGGCTGCCATGGGCTCGCTGTTCATGCTGGTGGCGCTGCTCTATGCGCTCTCCCGCAAGCCAAAGGCGACCGCGACCCACGCATGACCCTGTCTTTTGATCTCTACCGGTAACGGGACCGATAGGTGGGCCACGGCTGCCCGCATGCCATCTCTTACCCTACCCACAAGGACCGTTAAGGTTCGCTGTCTCCCACATCTCGCGAAAAACGAGCGAGATATGGGGCCCACCCATCGGTCCCGTTACCGGAAGACATCAAAAATCACAAGACTGGCTCTTCCCAGAAAAATCAGTCGGCCACCATCAGTTGGCCGGGCACGATGGGCCTGGTGCGGGGCAGCATCCCCAGGGCGGCGGCGGCGCCCACCACGCACAAGCTCAGCACAAAGACCCCAACTTGATCTCGTTGGTCGCCGGCGACCGGGGTAACGTCTTCCACAGCAGCAGCAGAAGGGTCTGCGAAATCACCGCGGCCCAAACCGCGCCATAGAAATACCGCCGCTCGATGCCCTCGCCCTTAGTCGAACGCCCCACTCTGGGCAGCAGGCCAAATAAACCCAGCAGCAGCACAATCGCACAGAGCGGGAAATAGGCCTCCAGGTAAAGCTGCTTCATGACCCACTTACCCGTCGCGGCGGCAATCACCAGCCCCGCCAAGTTCAACAGGGTAAAGGTGATGACCGCGTTCCAGGCGAAGGTGTAGCAGATCTTGCGGTACAGCGGATTGGGCTTGTCCTCGGTAAAGCGAAGGATGTAGGGCCGCGGTTCCACGCCGGGAAGCTGTCCGAAGTAGCCCGCAACCGCAGTTCCCAGGATCACCAGCAATAGCCAGGCCACGTTGTTTCGGCTGCCCCCGTGGGCAAACAGATCGAAGGTCAGCGGTCCGGGGGCAAGGAAAAACACCCAGATCCAGATCGGCAAGTGAGCGACGCGATAGCGCCGCGTGTTGCGCTGGCGCATATTGCGGTTTTCCGCGTATTCCACCTTGATTGGGT
Organism: uncultured Acidobacteriaceae bacterium; assembly: GCA_963785315.1. GTDB lineage: Bacteria > Acidobacteriota > Terriglobia > Terriglobales > Acidobacteriaceae > PALSA-350. The sequence continues at coordinate 1,076,693 of CAWAUX010000010.1, forward strand.
AAGCCATCTCACTGCTATTGTGCCTCAACCCCATCTTTTTCAATCAGTGGGATGACCTTCCGCATCCATTACATATGTTTGTGTTAGGTTCGTTTTGGAGGATTCGAGCATTGGGTAAAAGCATGGTCCCGAAGCGTCTTGTTTTTGACCAAGGGCGTCGGGAAGCACAAAGAACGGCTAACCTCTTTCGAATTGGCTCTACGCGACGCCGGCATCGCGGCGCAGAACCTGGTTCGGGTTTCCTCTATCTTTCCGCCCCAGTGCAAACTCATTACCCGCAAAGAAGGGCTGAAATTCCTCTCCCCGGGCGAGGTCGTTTTTGCCGTAGTGGCCGAGAACTCGACCCGCGAACCGCATCGCCTGGTGGTGTCCAGTATCGGAGTCGCGATTCCGACAGATCGCAACACCTACGGTTACCTGAGCGAACACCACAGCTTCGGTGAGGCCGAAGATCAGGCCGGCGAGTACGCTGAAGAGCTGGCGGCGGAGATGCTCGCCACCACGCTCAATGTGGAGTTCGATCCCGACAAAAGCTGGGACGAGAAAAAGGAGATGTATCGCATCTCCAATAAGATCGTGCGCACCGCGAACATTACCCAATCCGCCATCGGCGACAAGCGCGGCTTGTGGACAACGGTCATCGCCGCGGCCATCCTGATCTTCGAGTAAACCGAAATATGGCAAGCAAAACAAAATACCGCGTGGGGGCGGTGCAGATGTCCTGCTCGCCCGATCCCGACGCCAATCTGGACAAGGCCGCCGACCGCGTGCGTGAAGCCGCCCGCGGCGGGGCCAATATCGTCTGCCTCCCGGAGCTCTTCCGCGCGCAGTATTTTTGCCAGCGCGAAGATGCCGAGCTGTTCGATCTGGCGGAGCCCATTCCCGGCCCTTCCACCGAGCGGCTATCTGCCGTCGCGCGGGAGGAAAAAGTAGTGGTGGTCGCTTCCCTCTTCGAGCGCCGCGCGGCCGGGCTCTATCACAACACGGTGGCCATGCTGGAAAGTGATGGTTCGCTGGGCGGGATCTATCGCAAGATGCACATCCCCGACGATCCCCTCTACTACGAGAAGTTTTATTTCACGCCCGGCGACCTGGGCTTCAAGGCCTTCGATACCTCGGTGGGCCAGGTGGGCGCACTCATCTGTTGGGACCAGTGGTACCCGGAAGCAGCGCGCATCACCGCCCTGCGCGGAGCCAACCTGCTGTTTTATCCCACCGCCATCGGCTGGCATCCGGCGGAAAAAGAAGCCTTCGGCGTAGCGCAGTATGAGGCGTGGCAGACTATCCAGCGCTCGCATGCCATCGCCAACGGCGTGTACGTCGCTGCCGTCAACCGGGTTGGGCACGAGCAGGGAGATATCCGCGGCAACCGCGCCCCCGGCGTGGGACTCGAGTTCTGGGGTGGATCCTTTATTGCTGATCCCTTTGGCCGCGTGCTGGCCCAGGCGCCGCACGACAGCGAAGCTATCCTGATCGAGGAAGTCGATCTGAAGCACCTCGAAGACACGCGGCGCAACTGGCCCTTTCTGCGTGACCGGCGCATCGATTTCTATCCGCCGATTTCGGCTCGCTTTCTTGACGAGCCGATCAAGACCAGCAATGGCGACTGAATCCAGCAACCCCGCGCAGCCAGGGCTATCGCATGCCGGCGGAGTGGGAGACCCATGCCGCAACCTGGCTGGCGTGGCCCCACAACGCGAATGACTGGCCGGGCAGGTTTCACCCGATTCCCTGGGTGTACTGCGATATCGTGCGCCATCTCTCGCGGGTGGAAGACGTGCACCTTCTGGTGAACGATGCTGCTGCCGAGCAGCGCGCACGAGGGATGCTGGGACGCGTGGGCGCGCAGCTCGATCGCGTGCACTTTCACCAGTGGCCCACCAATCGCGTGTGGCTGCGCGATTCCGGCCCGATTTTTGTTACCAAGGCCGATCCTGAAGCGCCTGTCGGCATCACCAACTGGCACTTCAATGCCTGGGCCAAATATCCGGACTGGCAACTGGACGACCAGCTTCCTTCGAAGGCCGCCGAACTGCTTGGGCTGCCCAGCTGGACACCCGTGTTTCCCCTCGACCATCGCGTGGTTCTGGAAGGCGGCAGCATTGACGTAAACGGCCGCGGCACTCTGATCACGACTGAGGAGTGCCTGCTGAGCCCGGTGCAGCAGCGGAATCCGGGCCTTACTCGTGCGGATCTGGAGCGCGTCTTGCACGACTATCTCGGCGTCGACCAGGTGCTGTGGATGGATCGCGGCATCGCCGGGGATGACACGCACGGCCACGTGGACGACATCACTCGTTTCGTTAGTCCCGTTACCATCGTCACCGTCACGGAGCCAAATCCCGCCGACGAGAATCATCTGCCCCTGGCGGAAAACCTGGAGCGTCTGCGCGCGGCGCGCGATCCGGAGGGCCGGCCATTCAACATCGTCGAGTTACCGATGCCCTCGCCGGTTGTCTTTCAAGGCCAGCGACTGCCCGCAAGCTATGCCAATTTCTACATCGCGAACGGACTGGTGCTGGTGCCCACGTTCAACGATGCCAACGACCGCAAGGCGCTCAATCTGCTGGCTGATCTCTTTCCCGGCCGCCAGGTAGTAGGGATTCACTGCGGCGATCTGATCTGGGGTTTGGGCACGCTGCACTGCATGACCCAGCAGCAGCCGGCGGGGTGATGACAGACGCCGAAGCACTGACCCTGGCCCTGGACGAAGCGCGCGCCGCGGGTGCGGCGGGCGAGGTCCCAGTAGGCGCGGTGGTGATCGAAAGCGGGGTCGTGGTCGGCCGGGGACAGAATCGGGTTCTGCGCGATCTGGATCCGACGGCGCATGCAGAGATCGTGGCGCTGAGAGAAGCGGCCCGGACCTTAGGTAACTATCGCCTGGGAAATTGCGAGCTTTTTGTCACCCTGGAACCCTGCGCCATGTGCGCCGGGGCGATGATTCACGCCAGGCTAAGTCGTCTCATCTATGCCGCGGCCGATCCTAAGGCGGGCGCGGCCGGTTCTGTTCTTGAGGTCCTGAATCACCCCAAACTCAACCATCAAATGCTGGTCACAAGCGGCGAACTGGCGGAAGAAAGCGGAGAACTGCTGCGCGAATTCTTCCGCCAACGGAGAACGTAACGTTACGGAAGGGTGGACCGGCAACGAAGGATGGGTGCCCCATTCAAGCAGTACTTTGGCTTGACTGGGAGACCACAGCACTCGACGCAACCTGCTGTTCCCTTCCCCTTCCCCAAGGTATGATTGGCGCATGCATGTGCTGGTTTATTCCGCTACATGGTGCCGCGATTGCCGCGAGGCCAAACGATTCCTCGATAAACACCAGATCCCCTATAGCGAGATCGATATCGAGTCGACCCCAGGAGCCGCAGAAGAGGTGATCCGGCACGTGGGCAAACGAGCCATCCCGCAATTCGTAATCGATGGCAAATGGGTTCAGCCCTATCGTCCAGGCCAGGGCTTCCTGCACGAAGAGATGGGCGAGCTATTCGGAGTTGGGGGCGCTACTAACCAAACTTCGCTGCACCCCCGATAGCTTCCTTACGAGACCGATTCAACCTCGCCGTCCGGCGGTCCGGGATCATTCAGGATGCTGCGCGCATCCACTTCGTCCTTAGGGCTCACCTGTAGCTGCAATCCCCCCAGACCGGTTCCGTAAAGCATGGCAGCGTTCTCGCCTACCAGGAAACTGGTAATACCCGCGGAATCCAGGCGGGTCTTGGCCAGATCGGCCTCCAAAGCATCGCGATAGCGTTCAATAGTGATCAGTTCCGGTTCTTCATCCATAAATCGTGTTCTCCCTCTTGGTGAGATGCAGCAACGATAGAATAGTACGTTTGCTATCGGAGGCGTTGGTTGATCAGTCGTTATACCCGCCCGGCCATGGGCCGGATCTGGAGTGAGGAAAACAAATACCGCATGTGGCTCGAAGTCGAAGCCACGGCCTCTGAGACGCTGGCCGAAGCCGGCATCGTGCCCCATTCCGCCGCCCGGGCCATCCGCGCCTACGGAGATGTCGACGTCGATCGCATTCAGGCGATCGAGGCTGAGGTAAAGCACGACGTCATCGCCTTCACCACCGCGATGGCGGAAAAGATCGGTCCGGAATCCCGTTGGCTGCACTACGGGCTCACTTCGAACGATGTGGTCGACACCGCCCAGGCGCTGCAAATCAAAGCCGCCTCAGAGCTCATTCGCGAGGGCATTCTCGCGCTGGCCGCCGTGCTCAGGGTGCGCGCCCTGGAGTTCAAGCACACACCCACCATCGGGCGTACCCACGGCATCCATGCCGAGCCCACGACCTTCGGCCTCAAGCTGCTCAACTGGTATGCCGAAATCATGCGCGATCTGACCCGCTTCGACGCAAGCGCCGAAGACATGCGGGTAGGCAAGCTCTCCGGCGCTGTCGGCACCTTCGGACATCTCAAGCCCGAGCACGAAGAGGCCATCTGCGCCAAGCTCGGACTGCGCGCCGATCCAATCGCTACCCAGGTGATCCAACGCGATCGCCACGCCGCCTACATCGCCACCCTGGCGGTGCTGGCTTCCACGCTGGATAAGATTGCGGTGGAAATCCGCCACCTGCAACGCACCGAGGTCCGCGAAGCGGAGGAGTTCTTCTCCGAAAAGCAAAAGGGCTCCTCCGCCATGCCGCACAAGCGGAACCCCATCACCTCGGAGCAGATCAGCGGGCTGGCCCGCGTGATGCGCTCCAATGCCCAGGCCGCCCTGGAAAATGTGGCTTTATGGCATGAGCGGGACATCTCCCATTCATCCGTCGAGCGCATCATCTTTCCCGACTCCACCATCCTCGCCGACTACCTGCTTGCCAAGACAACCTGGCTGGTCGAGAAGCTGTTGGTCTATCCCCAGCGCATGCTCAAGAACCTGGAGAGCACGGGCGGCCTCATCTTCTCCGGCCAGCTTCTGCTCGATCTGACCGAGGCCGGAATGTCCCGGGAAGAGGCGTACCGGCTGGTACAGAAACACTCGATGGACGCCTGGAAAGAAGACCTGGTCTTCCACGAGATGGTGGCGCGCGATCCCGCGATCAGCAGCCGGCTTCCTCACCTGGAGAAGACCTTCGATCTCCGGCGCCAGTTATCCAACGTGGATGCGATCTTCGACCGGGTATCTGGGGTGAAGAACCTCACGGTTGCCCTCACCGGAGCCAGCGGATCGATTTTCGGTCAGTATCTGCTGCGTGCGCTGGAGCGTGACGACCGCATCGCCCACGTCCACTTCATCGCATCGGAAAATTCGCTGCGGGTGATGGCCGAAGAATTACAGCTCAGCGGCCGCACTGAGCTGGTGGCAAAACTGCTGGGCAAGCCTTCCGCAAAGGTGCAGCAACTGGCGGAGAACGATATCGGCGCCGGGCCGGCCAGCGGCAGTTATCCCTCGGACGGCATGATCATCCTGCCCTGCAGCATGGGAACCCTGGCGGGGATCGCCAACGGATTAGCTTCGAACCTGATCGAACGTGCTGCCGACGTAAGCCTGAAAGAGGGCCGCCCACTCCTTCTTTGCGTGCGCGAGACGCCCTTCAACAAGATCCATCTGCGCAACATGAGCCTGGCGGCCGATGCGGGCGCGGTGATCTTCCCCGTCATCCCTGCTTTTTACAACCGGCCGATGGACTCAGCCGAAATGGCGCAGCAGTTCGTCTGCCGGGTGCTGGCGCACATTGGACTGCCGCAACCAGACGCTTATGTCTGGAAAGGCGATCACTGACCAGGGAATACGCTGTCGTTGGTGGCTGTACCCGGGATGTGCTTGACCATCGCCATACGGGCGGGCTGTGCGTTCAAAAAATCCACCACGCTGGGCCCCACCTGGGCGACACACTGCCCGGGCGCCAGATGACCGCAGTTGGCGTAGACATCCAGTTCCGACTGGAGTATCTCGGAGTGCAGCCGATAGCCGACCTCGAGCGGGATCAGCCGGTCTTCTTCGCCCCAACCAATGAGCACCGGCATGGTCAAAGCGCCCAGTTTCCCATCCACCAGATCGTTCCCGGTCATCATGGATTGCACACTACGCCGGACCACCCACCCAATGTCATCGCCGCGGCGCAGCATGGCCATGGCCAGGAAGCTTGGCAGCGGCCGCGGATGCGGGACCAGCAACTCTTCCAGCGCCGCCAAGTCGGTAGGCGATTCCGGCTGAAACAGAGCGGGATCAAAACCCAGCTTGAAGCGCAGGCCGGCACTATCCAGGAGCACCAATCGCCGGACGCGCTGGGGTTGCTGCAACGCCACCCGCATCGCGATCCATCCACCCATGGACCAACCGGCCAGATCTACTTGTTGCAGGTGCTGGGTATCCAGAAAACCCTCGACCATGGCTGCCTGATCGGCGATGGAGTAGTCGGCATCCCTGGGCTGCGCCGAACGGCCATACCCCAGTAAATCCACGGCATATACGCGGTGTCCACCGTCGATGAGCCGGGGTATCAGGTTGGCCCAGTCCAGGGCCCGGCTGCCCAGCCCGTGCACCAACACCAGGGGCCGGCCGGTACCACCTACCAGGTAATGCATTTTGTATCCATTAACGGTTACAAACTCGCTATGCATACCGCGCAAGCGCAACTTCGCGTCGACCTGCTGGTCCACCAGCCACAGCGGATTTCGCCACGCCAGGATGCCAAAACCTAACCCCAGCAGCAGCAGAACCAACGCCAGGCCGGAGAACGATTTCCGCGTAGTACTCAGATCAACGCTCATGCTTCGACTTTCCTTATCACTCATGCGATCGATCGCTTGCCTGGCCCAGGCGAAAAGCCTTTTCGATTACCTGCACCGTCAACGGCGCCACACGGTAACAACCCTGTTCCTGCAAGTCCTCTCGCTCCACCCAGCGCGCTTCTTCCGCGTCGCTGGCGCCACACAACATGCCGCCGGCTACGTGGCATAGAAAATCGACCAGCACGTAGTGGTAGCGAACCCGTCCCGAGGAATCGTCTTGCGTAATCCGGTCGAGGACTTCGACAATCCCGGCCGGCGCTACGGTCAGGCCGGTCTCCTCAAGCACTTCCCGAACCACACCCTGCTGCAGGGTCTCCCCCAACTCCAGGGCGCCTCCGGGCAGGGACCATTCGCCCTTGAGCGGCTCCTGGCCGCGACGCACCAGCAGAACCTTGTTTCCGTCGATCACCACGGCGCCCACACCAATAATCGGCGCGTCTGGGTACTCTCGACGCAAGGAACTGCTCCTGCAAACGGCGTTTGCCGTGGAAAACCCGTCCTTAATTCTGGTGGGAGAAAGGTTTTGTTACAGCCTGATTAATTCTACTCTGAAAAACGGATGGGTTTGCCGTATTCCTCGGCAAAAACGGTGCGTGCCATATTGAAGCGTTCGCCGTAAAACTTGTCCGGTCCCTTCAAATGCCCGATACCCAGAAGCGCGACCACGGAGTAGCTGAGAGGAAGCTTGAGCACCTCGCGCACCTTCTCCTCTTCAAACCCCTCCATGGGCGCCGTGTCGTAGCCCAGCACCTCTGCCATGAGCAGCATGTGGGTAAAGGCCAGCATCACCTGGCGATTCAGCCACAAGGACATATTGGGGTGGTTGGAAAGGAAGTTGGGAATGGTGACCTTGGCCTGCTCGGCATAGTTTTCCGGCATGCCGCCCTGGCGGCCCAGGCGCAGCATTTCGTCTAAATCTCCACTGCGCCAACCATCTGCATCGCCGCAAGCCACAATCATGACCGAGGCCTCTTCCACCTTGGCTTGGTTGTAGCTGGCGGCGCGCAGCTTTTTCTTTTGTTCAGGACTGCGCACCACGATGAAGCGCCAGGGTTGCAGATTGTAGCCACTGGGCGCCTGCAATCCGGCCTGCAGAATCCCCTTCAGGTCGGCATCCGAAATGGGGCTCCCATCAAAGCTGGGCGATGCCCTTCTCTCGGTGATCGCCCGCGACAACGATTTCTCCATCTCATATGCCATACAGCAACGTATCCTCGTTCATCCTTTAGTTCAGATGTCATTTTCAGAAAGTGCGACAGATCGGCGGCCATCCTACATGGCCCTGGCAAGAGCAGCCTTAATGAATGTCGCCCATCGCCAATTCATTACCGAAGGGCCGTTGCGGCGGGGCTTCGGCGAAGACCCACAACCCGTGGAATCCCTCGCGCAGTTCCGGATGCGCGGCCAGCGTAGCCTTCATGACTTCCAGGTTGCCGCGCTCGGGTGGCCACCGGATCGCTCACGTCGGTGGCCGCATAGTGGATCACCAGATCCAAACCACCCAAAGAGCCATCCGTATGCAGGTCGCTGATGGAGTAGTTCTTATTTCCCTCAGTAACGACCATGGGCTGGGCGCCCGGCAGACCATCGGGCCGGGAGTTGACCGTCTCCTGATTCAGTTTTTCCAGGTTGGTGCTGGTCAGGAAATCGGCCGGACTCGCCAGGTAGGCGGCGGTCGTGTAATAGAAGTAGGCGTTCCACTTCTGGTTTTTCTGGTCAAAGGCGCGTGCCCGGGTCCAATACCAGAGGCTGTCGTGCCCAGCCACCAGCATTGGCTTCACAAAGAAGCCGGCCATCTGCCAATCTCCATTCTTCTGTAACAGGAAGGCCATCTGCTGGGGTTTACTGACCCCCGTCGCATGCACGATAACCAGTGCATACCGCCCCTGGGGCAGTTGCGGAATGGTGAAGTCGACATGCAGCGGAGAACCGGGGACGCCGCAAAAAAACTGGGTATCCTCGGCCGACGACTTCAGGTCGGAAGCGTCCAGACCATACAGTGCGTCTATGGTGATAGTGGCGCCGGTAAGCAGCGGAGCTGTCTGCACAATGGTGCTGGCGATGCCATCAAACTGTGCTTTGACCTTGGGAATGGTCAAAGCCTGCACTGCGGCAGCATTTCCGCTCTGGACCGCGGACGCGAGAGTCTTGCCGGTTTGTACCAGGCTAGCGCGGTCGGACTCAGCCATTTGCGCCTGGGTAGTGCAGGAGACGGCAAAAATCCGGCCGGGCGCCAACAGGGTAAAAAGAGTGGCTACGAGGGCAAAGCGAGCGGACGAGCGGGCGAGCAGAGACATGCAGATTAGACCGTTTGATCGAGGCACCGGGTAGCTAAACACGCCAGCAACAGCGGCTCGCTCTCTGATGCGACCACTGCTAGTCTAGTACATGAGCGCAGCTCCAATCAGGCTTGGAGCTTTTGGGTAGTTTAGGAGGTGTGGGATGGCATGCTTGAATCGGATGTTTGCTCGCATCGCCACCAACGGCGGATGGGCCCTCCTGGTCTTGATACTGGTCTCGGCGGCGGCCCCGTTGTACGCGCAGAGTATTCGTCCTCGCTTGCGCGGCGGCGCTGACCGTGAACAGCCTGATCCGTCCGCCGCATCGACCCAACCTGCCCCGGCTCAACCGGTCCCGGCACAACCTGCTGTGGCGCCACCAGTTCCGGCACAACCTGCGCCGCAGCCGCAAGCCGCTCCCCAGGTGAACCAGGTTGCACCCTCCATGCTGCAGCAGCCGGCGGGCGAAGCGCAGATCGTCTTCAATGGCGGCACCCTTTCGATTCGCGCGGAAAACTCCAGCTTGGCCGCCATTCTGCACCAGGTGGCGCACAAGAGTGGCATGCAGATCGAAGGACTGAGCGGTGATGAGCGCGTCTTCGGTACTTTCGGCCCGGGAGCGCCCCGCGATGTGCTTGCAGACCTACTCAACGGAACTAGCTACAACCTGGTCCTGCTGGGAGATCTGGGCGACGGCGCTCCGCGCCAACTGATCCTCACCCCTTCTACGCGCGCCGGAGCAGCTCTCCCGCCACCACCCCCTGCGACGACAACGATCGATGAGGCGGCCAATGAACAACCGGACGCTGAAATTCCGCCGCCGCCCCCGGAGGTTCCTCCGGCTGGAAGCACGCCGCCCCCCACACCAGGGGTAAAGACGCCACAGCAATTGTTCGAGCAGTTGCAAAGAATGCGCTCCGCCCAGCAGGGGGCGACACAAGATCCATCGCAGCAGCCGCAGCAGCAGCCGCCGCAGCAGTAATAGAGGATCCCTCTGTGTCTATCGCTCCCTCAGCGGTTTTCCCTTCGAACAGACTTTTCCCGCAGCCTGCTATGCGCAAGTGATCTGGCACTCAAAAAAGAAAGGGGGGAGTAAATTCAAGGAGGAAGGCCGACGAGATCGGCCCTGCTATTGTAATCAGTCTAAGCGCTAGAAGCACGCAGGTTGCACTTCAAACCTGGGCAACCACCCGGACCTCTGCCTTGGCGCCGTTCGCCGCCGATGACCGGGCGGTGAAGCGCAAGACATCGAACAAGGTTTTGCAGCACACGTAGCCCAACATGACCCCAAGCGCGAGAGCGGCGATCGCCGCACAAAACACCATCAGCATACTTACATCAATTCCCATAATGGCCCTTCAACCCAGAGTTTTTTTTGCTCACCCATGGTGCGTCGTGCGCGCACTTCGGTAATCGAACATCAGTGTGTCATTGTGACAGACAGCAGCCTTACGTTGACCCTCGTTTCTATTGCCGAATAAGATACATGTAGCAGTTACTCGCCATGTGCCCTGTGTATTTCCTGCCCGTGGCCCTTATTCATCGTTGCTGCACTTTGTTTCCAAAGTTCTAGCTGAACCTCATGCCCATTACTCATATCACCGTGCGCGGAGCGCGTCAGCACAATCTGCGCGACATCAACATCCGAATTCCCCGTAATACGCTTACCGTGGTCACCGGTCTTTCGGGATCAGGCAAGTCCTCGTTGGCCTTCGACACCATCTATGCCGAAGGGCAGCGCCGTTACGTGGAAACTCTCTCCGCATACGCCCGCCAATTTCTTGACCAGATCGAGCGCCCGGATGTCGATTCCATCGAAGGTCTCAGCCCGGCCATCTCCATCGAACAGAAAACCACCAGCCGAAGCCCCCGATCTACTGTCGGCACCATCACCGAAATCTACGACTACCTCCGCCTGCTGTACGCATCCATCGGAGTGCCCCACTGCCCTAAGTGCGGCAAACCGATTTCCCGCCAGTCCGCGGAACAAATTGTCGAGCGCATTCTTTCCCTCGCGCCCGGAGAACGTGTCATCATCTACGCGCCCATCGTGCGCGGCCGCAAAGGCGAGTTCAAAGACCTGCTCGACGAACTGGATCAGCAAGGCTTTCGTGCCCGCATCGATGGTGAGATGCGCGATCTCGCCGATTCCATACGTCTCGAACGTAACAAGAAACACACCATTGAAGCCGTCATCGATCGCGTCGTCCTAAAACCCGGCGTAGAAAAGCGCCTGGAAACCTCCGTTGCCAAAGCTCTACAGCTGGCGAACGGCCTCGTCCTCACCGCAGTTGCCGGTGAAGAGGAGCAGCTTTTCTCCTCTTCGATGGCGTGTCCAGACTGCGGACTTGACATTCCCAAGTTGGAGCCTCGAAGCTTTTCGTTCAATAGCACTTATGGCGCATGCGCCAATTGCCATGGTTTAGGCAGCATTTATGACTTCGACGCGGCCAAAGTGATTACCGATTGGTCAAAGCCGCTGACCGATGGAGCCCTTGGCCCGGGCGGCGGATCGCAGTATCTGAATCGCCTGCTGCAGCTCGCTGCGCAACGCTACAAGATCGATCTGAGCAAGCCCTTCGAGGAGCTGAGCGAGCGCCATCAGAAGCTGTTGCTGAACGGCCCAGGACGTGATGAGGCGCCGCGCACCGGCTTCCACGGCATACTCGCCTACCTGCGCGACTCGCTCGAAGAATCCAAGTCAGAAAGTTATCGCGATTGGCTGCTGAACTACATGTCGGCCACTACCTGCCCGGCCTGCCAGGGCAAGCGTTTGCGGCCAGAATCGCTGGCGGTGAAGGTGGGCGCCTTGTCCATTGCCGATTTCACCGAGCTGCCATTGCGCAGGGCCCTGGAGGCGGCGCGCGGCTTCGAATTTACTCGCCGTGAAGCTTTGATTGCGGATCGGCTTCGACGCGAGGTGGTGGAGCGGCTGGAGTTTCTCAACTCCGTCGGGCTGAGCTATCTCTCGCTGGGCCGCAATGCGGCCAGTCTCTCCGGCGGCGAAGGACAGCGCATTCGCTTGGCCACGCAAATCGGTTCCCGTCTGCGTGGAGTGCTGTACGTGCTCGATGAACCTTCCATTGGCCTGCATCAGCGCGATAACCAGCGGTTGATCGAGGCCCTCAAATCGCTGCGTGACCTCGGTAATACGGTGTTAGTGGTGGAGCACGACGAAGACACCATTCGCCATGCCGATTATGTCGTCGACCTGGGCCCCGGCGCGGGCAAACTCGGGGGCCACGTGGTCGCGGCCGGGACCCCGCAGGAGATCATGGAGACCGACATCTCCCTGACCGGCCGCTATCTTTCCGGAGAACTGCAGACCATCAGCCGCGACGAGCCGCGACCGCTGAAAGGTAACTGGATCACGGTGGAAGGCGCGAGCGGCCATAATCTGAAGAATCTGACCGCGAGCTTTCCCCTAAATGTAATGACGGTAGTAACCGGCGTCTCAGGCTCAGGCAAGAGCACCCTGGTCAACGACACCCTCTATCGCGCCCTGGCCCAGGAGCTCTACGGCTCGCGCGAAACGCCGGAGCCCTACAAGGCCATCCAGGGCTTCAAGAACATCGACAAGGCAGTGCGCATCGACCAGTCGCCCATTGGGCGGACGCCGCGCTCCAACCCGGCCACCTACACCGGGGTGTTTACCGCCATCCGCGACCTCTTCGCCCGGCTGCCGGAGTCGCGGGAGCGCGGCTACAAACCAGGCCGCTTTTCGTTCAACGTCTCCGGCGGCCGCTGCGAGGCCTGCCAGGGCGAAGGCCAGCGCCGCATCGAGATGAACTTTCTGCCCGATGTCTACGTGCTGTGCGAGGTATGCAACGGCCGCCGTTACAATCAGGAAACCCTGGCCGTCAAGTTCAATGGCTACTCCATCGCTGACCTGCTCGAGCTGGCCATCGAGGACGCGCTCCCGGTGCTGGTCGATATTCCCCTGGTGCGGCAGAAATTGGAGACCCTGGTGGACGTGGGATTGGGCTACATTCATCTGGGCCAGGCGGCGACCACGCTCTCCGGAGGCGAGGCGCAGCGCATGAAGCTGGCCCGCGAACTCTCCAAGCGGCAGACCGGAAAAACCCTCTACCTGCTCGATGAACCCACTACCGGTCTGCACTTTGACGACGTGCGCAGGCTGCTGGAAGTGCTGCATCGGCTGACCGACCTGGGCAACACCGTGATCATCATCGAACACAACCTGGACGTGATCCGCAGCGCGGATTGGATTCTCGACCTCGGCCCGGAGGGAGGAGAGGATGGCGGGCTGCTGGTGGGCAAGGGCACTCCTGCCGAGATCGCTGCTACACTCGGCTCGCATACCGGCGAATTTCTCCGCCGTTATTTTCCCGTGGCTGAGTTGAAGCCGCTTCCGCTGGTCCCTGCGGAAGGCAACGGCAACTACGTGCACGCTCCGCGCAAAGGTGCAGGCCGGGCAAAGAACTCCGTCCGCAACAGGAAACCCGCCCTGAGCCATGTCGACTGATCCGGAGATTTTGTCCTCATCCTACGTCCCCGGCGACCGGCCGCCGGCGACCCCGCCTCCGCCCGTCCCGGCGCTGGAAAGCGACCCTTATGTACGTCCCCGGCGAATCCCAAACATCGGTCACACCGTGCTGTTCTTCATGGTGGCCATCATCGTTCTGCTGCTCACCAGTGTTTCCGCCTTCGCCCTGGTAATGGGCTTGCACCTGTTAGGGGCGGAGACGCCGGAGAAGCTGCTGCGCGAGCCGCGCCTGCTCATTCCCAGCATGGCAGCCGGGTACCTTATCGCCGGGGCCATTGTGTGGGCCATTTTTACTTACCTCTGGCGCCAGCCGTTTCTGCAAGGCTTGCGCTGGAATTTTTCCGTGGTGCGCCGCCGCTGGGTTCCGCTGCTGTGCGGCGGCGTTGTCTTGAGCCTCGCAGTCCAGTTTCTATCGAATTTCCTTCCTATCCCCAAGACACTCCCCATCGACGACTTCTTTCGCACCCCTGCCGACGTTTGGATGGTGGCCCTGTTTGGCACCCTGCTGGCCCCGGTTTGTGAAGAGCTGGCCTTTCGTGGCTTTCTGCTGCCGTCGTTAGCCTCCGCCTGGGACTGGTTGCGCAGCTTCAGGAGCGCGCCGGAGGTAGGTCTGGTGATCTCTGACCGGGGCCCGCAAGACGATCCGCGCTGGAGCATTCCGGCTTTGCTGTTTTCCTGCACCGTCACCAGTATTGCCTTTGCGTTGGTCCATGCCGATCAGCTGGCCCACGCCTGGGCGCCGCTGGCGGTTTTGTTCGGGGTCAGCCTGGTGCTCTGCGGGGTCCGGTTGTGGACTCATTCCCTCGCCGCCAGCACGCTCATTCACGCCACGTATAACGGCACCATCTTTACCATCCTGTTTTTCGGCACCGGCGGTTTTCGCCATCTGGATAAAATCAACTAATGAGTCTTGCCCATCGCAACGCGCTGCTCAAGATGCTGTCCCGCATCTCTTTCCGCCTGGGAGAGTTCAAGCTCTCTTCCGGAGCCACGAGCGATTACTACATCGATTGCCGCACCACCACCCTCACCGGTGAAGGTGGGCGGCTTACCGGCCTGGCGCTGCTCGATCTCATCCGCCAGCACGAGCTGCGGGCGCGCGCCGTGGGCGGTCTTACCCTCGGCGCCGACCCCATTGTTTGTAATGTAGCGGCGGCTAGCGCCTGGCATGCCCTGGAAGCTCCCGGCTCGCCGGTGCTGGATGGCTTTCTGGTCCGGAAGGCGGAAAAGACCCACGGCACTGGACGCCGGATCGAAGGCTTTCAAGAAGTGGATGCGCCAGTGATCATCGTCGATGACGTGTGCACCACCGGGGCTTCCACCATCACTGCGATCGAAGCAGCGCGCGAGGCAGGAATGCGAGTAATCGGAGTGGTATGCCTGGTGGAGCGGGAAGAAGCCAAGGGGCGTCCGGCGGTCGAGGCCGCGGCACAAGGAGCGCCGTTTTACCGGCTATTCAGCGCCGCGGATGTGCGCGCGGAGCATGTCAGCCATTTGGCGATGTAGGGCGGCCGGATGAGGTCTACGGAAACAATCTGGGTAAGCGTGGGACGCTGGTTGCTTCACTCTGTCCATCCACCTCCACCCCAGCCAAGGTGGATGGACAGAGTCAAGCAACCAGTTAATTTGGACAGCTCTGGCTCTCAGCCGGAACTAGTCACAACGAGAGCGGGGCTGAAACCCCGTCCCATCAAATTGAAGGAACCGGGCTTCAGCCCCGCCTTAGACCTACGCCAATTTCAACCGCTATTACTACCGAACCTGCGAAACCGCAGTGCCGTTGGTCTGCGCCATGTTGGAAAGAATCTGCACTTCCACTCGCCGATTCTGCGCCCGGCCAGCGGCAGTCTTGTTGGTCGCTACTTCCACATCCTTGCCAATGCCGATCAGGTAAAACTTGTGCGGCGGGATATTGAACTTGGACGCAATGTACTGCACCACTGCTTCTGCGCGGCGCTGGCTCAACTGGTAGTTGTAGTCCGCACTGCCCACCGAATCCGTTCCGCCGGTAACTTCCAGAATGTAGGCTTTGGCCGCGCCCAGCTGGGTTCCAAGGCCATCCAATTGCGCCTTGTCCGCCTTGGTCAGCTCGCTCTTATCGAATCCAAAGGTGACCGAGACGTCGCCGATCTGCTTGTAATTGTCGAGGTTCGCTACCACGCTGGCCAGCGAGTCGGCACGATTGACCGCCTCCTGTGCGCTGCCCTGCGCCTGGTTTGCAGCCGCAGTCGCGGCCGTAGCGTTTTGCGTGGCGGTATTGGCCGACGCCTGCGCTTGCTGGATTCCCGCCTGAGCACGATCATTGGTGCTCTGGATGGCACGGTTGTTGGCTGCCGTGGCGTCGTCGAGCTCGTTGGTCTTTTGCACCAGCGGAGTGGTTTGCGAGCGAACGTAATTCTTGGTGGAGCAGCCGGCAGTGAACAACAATGACACGGCTCCCAACAGGATTGCTGCTTGCTGCGACGTCTTATCGATTCGGATCATAAAAGGCTCTGCTCCCGTACTTCACCCATCCGGATATTGTCTGCACGCATACTGCCAAACCGCCGACCTCGCCTTACTAGTTTCGCTGCAATCACTTGCACGTGAAAGTGTACAGCTTGGTGCACTGGGAATCGAGCAAACAAGGAAAGTTTTACCAGCTAATCGCGCAAACTGTCGCATGAAGTGCATAGCGTCTAAACTTTAGTTAGGACATTCCATGGATCTGCACGAGAAGATACGTACCCTGCCGACCAGGCCAGGGGTGTATCTGTACCGCAATGCACAGGGCGACGTGATCTACGTCGGCAAAGCCAACAACCTTCGCTCCAGGGTACGTTCGTACTTGCTCGGAGCCGCCCAAGCCAATGCCAAGACCGGCTCGCTCATGCGCGAGGCCGTGGACATCGATTACATCCTGGTAGAAAACGAACATGAAGCGCTGGCGCTCGAAAACAACCTCATCAAGCAGCGCAAGCCGCGCTTCAACATCCTGCTGCGCGACGACAAGACCTACCCTTACGTCAAGCTGACCCTGGCCGACCGCTACCCCAAGGTGTTTGTCACCCGCAGGCTGCGCAAGGACGGCAGCGCGTACTACGGGCCCTTTTTCCCCGGCAATCTGGCCCACCGGGTGGTCGACCTGATCCACCGCAGCTTTCTCCTGCCCAGTTGCAAGGTCGACCTGTCGCGCTACCATCCGCGGCCCTGCCTGCAGTACTACATCAAGCGCTGCCTGGGGCCTTGCGTCGAGAACCTCACCACGCCCGAGGACTACCGGCAAGCGGTGCGCGACGCACAGATGTTCCTGGAAGGCCGGCAAACGGAATTAAGCCGCTCGCTCGAAGAGCGCATGGAAGCAGCAGCAGCCTCACAGCTCTTCGAGCTCGCCGCCCGCTACCGCGATCTGCTGATCACCATGAGCCAGGTGCAGGAGAGGCAGCGCATGGCCACGGCGGATGGCGATGACGCAGACGTCTACGGCTACCACCACGAGAACGGCATGCTGGCCGTCAATCTCTTCCACATGCGCGGGGGCAAGATCGTGGATCGCCGGGAATTCTTCTGGGAAGAGCTGCCCGAGTACCCGGCCGAACTCAACGCCTCGGAGCATGCAACGTCTGAGCCAGAGACGGAGGCTCCTGCGCCCGAATCTCAATCGTACGGAGCCGGCTTCGACCCCGCCTTCTTCTTCTCGGCGCTGCTCAAGCAGCTCTATATCGACCAGCAGTATGTGCCGCGGACGGTCTACATCCCGGTGGATTTTGCCGATCGCGATTCGCTGGCGGCGCTGCTCAGCGAGCGCGCCCAGCACAAAGTGGAGCTGGCCGTGCCCCGCCGCGGAGAAAAGCGTTCGCTGGTCGACCTCGCAGGGCAAAATGCCAAGCAGAGTTTCGACCAGCGCTTCCGTGTGATGCAGCCTTCGCGAAAAATGATCGAGGAATCCCTGCAGGATCTGTTGACCCTGCCCGAGCTGCCCCGGCGCATTGAGTGCTTCGACATCTCCCACATCCAGGGGGCGGAGACGGTCGCCTCCATGGTTGTTTGGGAGGACGGCGCCATGAAGAAATCCGATTACCGCAAATATCAGATCAAGACCGTCGAAGGCGTGGATGACTTCGCATCGATGCGCGAAGTGGTCGGCCGGCGCTATCGCCGGGTGCAGGACGAACAGTTGGCCATGCCCAGCCTGATCCTCATCGATGGAGGACTGGGCCAGTTGCACGCCGCAGCCGAGGCTCTGGAACTGCTTGGCATCACCACCCAGCCGCTGGCCTCGATTGCCAAACGAGAGGAGATTATCTACCTCTACGGGCAGGAGGATGAACCCATCGTGCTGGACCGGCGCTCACCGGTGTTGCACCTGGTACAGAAAATTCGCGATGAGTCGCATCGCTTCGCCGTTACCTACCACCGCAAGCGGCGGGAGATCAGGGATCGCGAGTCGGAACTGCTGGCCATTCCCGGCGTCGGGCCGCAAACGCGCAATCGGCTGGTGGCGCACTTCGGCAGCGTGCGCGGCATACGGGAAGCGAGCCTGCAGGCGCTTGCCTCCGTGGTTGCGCCCCACCTGGCGACGGCCATCCATGACTATTTCCATCCTGCGGATACGGTCGCGTCTCCGCCCGGCCAAGCGGTGTAGGCACGCGCCGGGAAGAGAAAATGCTAGACTCGCCTACCACCGATGAAAATTTCCTCCCCATCGGAGCACGGTGTAGTGTCCCCGGCACCGGACCTTCCGCGCGTGCTCGGCGTCTGGCACGCGACCGCGATTGTGGTGGGCACCATCATCGGCAGCGGCATCTTCCTCGTGCCCCAGGAAATGATGCGCGCTGTCGGCTCCAGCAGCATGGTGTATCTGGCCTGGATCGTCGGCGGAGTGCTCACGCTCTTCGGCGCCATGACCTACGCGGAGCTGGGCGCCATGATGCCGCGCGCCGGTGGGGAGTATGTTTTCCTGCGCAACGCCTACGGCGACCTGCCCGCGTTTCTCTACATGTGGACGTGGTTTGCGGTGGCCAAACCAGCCTCCATCGCCAGCGTCACCACTGGCTTGGCTCGCGTTATGGGCGTCTTCCCCGCCTTCGCCTGGCTCGACGGGGTCGTGCTGCGGACTCCTGTCTTGATCACCTGGTCGCAGATCTTCGCCATTTTTGCCGCCTGGCTGATCACCGGGCTCAACTACCTGGGCATCAAGAAAGCGGGCGACTTCCAGCTCTTCTTCACCTGGCTCAAGGTGGTTCTGATTCTCGTCATCACCGGCTTCTGCTTCGCCAGCCCGCGCGGTGCCGTGGCCAATTTCCATACCAGCTTTCCCGGCGCACAAGGCGGATTGGAAGGGTTCATGGTCGCGCTCATCGCATCGCTATGGGCTTACGACGGCTGGAATGATCTCACCATGGTGGCCGGCGAAGTGAAGCGCCCGGAGCGCAGCCTGCCCATTGCGCTGATCGCCGGCGTGGGCGTAGTGGGCGTGCTCTACATGGCTACCAACGCGGCCACTCAGTACATTCTGCCAGCGGCCCGGATCGCAGACTCCTCGCGCCCGGCGGTGCTCGCTATGTCGGTGGTTTCCGGGCACTGGGGCGCATCCCTGGTTTCCGTTGCCATGGCTCTGAGCATCCTCGTGGGGCTCAACGGAACCACGATGTCTGGCGCCCGCGTGCCCTTTGCCGCGGCGCGGGACCGGCTCTTCCCTGCCCGGATGGCTCACATCCATCCCCGCTTTCAAAGCCCTTCGACTGCGCTGGTAGTGCAGGGACTATTGAGCACAGTGCTGCTGTTGCTGGTGGGACGCTTTCAGCAACTCTTTGAGCTTGCGATCTTTGCCGAGTGGCTCTTCTACCTGCTTACGGCGACGACCATTTTTGTTTACCGGCGCCGCATTCCGGCGAGCGAGCGGCCCTTCCAGAGTTGGGGATATCCGGTATTGCCGGGGCTATTTATTGTGGCGGCCGCTTTCCTGCTCTACTACTCCTTCGCCAGCAACGTGCGCGGTTCGATGGTGGGCACGCTGATCATCCTCGCCGGACTGCCGGTGTATTTCTACTTCCGCGCTGCGAAGCGGGTAGACCTGCCTCTCTCTACCGGTAACAAATGACGGGTGAAGGTTACAAGCCTCCTCAAGACCGCCTGCGCACGATCTCCTCATAAAGCTGAATGTATTCTTTAGCCGGCTTGGTCCACGAATAATCCCGCGCCATGCCGTTGCGCATCAGCTTCAGCCACTGCTTCTTATCGGCGAATGAGGTAAAGGCTTTGCGCAGCGCATGCATCAAATCCTCCGGCCGGTAATCGCTAAACCGGAAGCCCGTTCCCGTCTCCGCTTCGGCCGACCATTCCTGCACCGTGTCGTCGAGGCCGCCGGTGGCGCGCACTACCGGCACAGTCCCGTACTTCATGCCATAGATCTGGTTCAACCCGCAAGGCTCGGAGCGCGAAGGCATCAGAACGATGTCCGATCCGGCCTCCACCTTATGAGCCAGTGTTTCGTCATAGGTAATCGCGACTGCGACCTTATTGCCATGCCGTTCCTGCCAACCACGCAGCAGGTTCTCGTAGTACGGCTCCCCGGTGCCCAGGATGATCAGGAACATATTCTCCTGCAACAACTGGTCGAAGGCCTGCGCCAGCAAATCAAAACCCTTCTGCGTCGCCAGGCGCGAAACCATGCCCACTACCGGCGTCTCATCAGGCAGGTTAGAAACGCCGAAAGCATGCAGCATATCCCTACGGCAAGCCACCTTTCCTTCCAGGCGCTCCGGGGTGTAGTGAGCGGCGATCTTGCTGTCAGTCGCCGGATTCCAGATCTGATAGTCGACGCCATTCAAAATGCCGCGTAGATCCTGCGCCCGGGCACGCAACACGCCTTCCAGTCCGTTGCCATACTCCGATGTCTGGATCTCTTCAGCGTACCTGCGGCTCACCGTGTTAATCGCATCGGAATAGACAATCCCGCCCTTGAGAAAATCGAAGGTCCCGTAAAACTCTGCGCGCTCGACCGTGTACACATCCCAGGGCAGCAGCAGCTTTTCCACCGTCTCCCGGGGAAACCACCCCTGGCGATCCGAATTATGGATGGTCAACAGGCAGGCAACATTCTTCAGCACCGGATCGAAGTAGTAGACGGTGCGCAGTAGAATCGCGAGCACCCCGGCAGGCCATCCGTGGATGTGAAAAACATCGGGCACTCCCAGGATCTTGGTGCTGTCGAGCACCGCACGGCAAAACAACCCAAATCGCTCCGCGTTGTCGGCATAATCGCCCGAGGCCGTCTCGTAGAGAAACTCGCGATCGAAGAGCTCAGGGCAATCGATGAAATAGATCTGCACTCCGTCGGGAGTGCCTCCATTGACGACGGTCACAAAACGGTTGTAGTAGGAAAAAGGAATGGTGAGACTGCGAATGGCGATCTTGCGCTCTTTTAAATGCTTTTGCACTTGCCGGTAGAGCGGTATGTAGACCGTGACCTGATGGCCTTGCCGCACCAGTTCTTTCGGCAGCGCGCCAACTACTTCCGCAACTCCGCCCGTCTTGGCATAAGGAACACACTCCGACGCGGCAAAAACAATATGCATCGCCAACACACCCCTTTTTTGATACGGACCCGCTTCCGTATGATGCAGAAGAGGATCCTTGGATTCCCTATTGCGCGGCCCCAGTCATGGTAGCGTGTGCGGCTTTCATTGTCCTCACGAGGCTATACAGGAGATCCAGGAGGAACCGTCGCAATTGCGTAGTCTACCTATGAGAAACGGCGCCAGCAATCCAGGGCGGGCGCGCCATGACCGGTCGTAAGCAAGGCCCATCGCGCCATAAGCCCAAGCTGGGGCAGAATTTTCTCGTCAGCCCGACTGCACCCCGCGCCATCGTAGACGCTTTGGGCGATGTGAGTCAGGCCACTGTGCTTGAGATTGGCCCGGGCAAAGGGATCCTTACCAGCCTGCTCGCGCCCCGCGCCAAACAACTCATCGCTGTCGAACTCGATCCCGCTCTGGCTGCATCGCTGCAACACAGCTTCGCCGGAAGCTCCATCGAAATCCTCTGTCAGGACATTCTGACCGTTGACTTGACTCAACTGGCGGCGCAACGTGGGGTTCGCCTGCAGGTTGTCGGCAACCTGCCGTATTACATCTCGTCCCCGATCCTGATGCATCTCTTCGCCCATAGCGCGGTGATCGATCGCGCCGTGCTCATGGCCCAGCGTGAGGTCGCTGAACGCATTGTGGCGCCTCCGGGCTCGAGCGCTTACGGACTGCTGTCAGCCACGACGCAGATGTACGCCACGGTGGAAAACCTCTTCACCTTGCCGCCCGAGGCTTTCGCTCCGCCGCCGGACGTCTACTCCACAGTCTTCCGCCTGACGATGCATTCCCGATTCGAAGAGCTGGGAGTAGAGCCGGCGGGCTTCCAGCGCTTCCTCCGTCAGATCTTTGCCCTGAAGCGCAAAACGCTGGCCAATAACCTGCGCGCCTCCGGTTACAGCCCCGCCGTTGTCGACGGGGCTTTCAGGCAGTGTGCTCTGGATGCGCAGGTGCGGGCCGAGGCGGTGTCGCTGGAGGGGATGGCGTGTCTCTTTCGTTCCCTCTAGCGATGTGCCCCCGAAGGCGCCGAATGCATCGCTGGAGGAGCCGAGTAATGCGGCGCAGGCGGAGGCGAATAGTGCGTGGTGGGCGTCGGCCGGGCTACGTAGGTCGAACGCTGGTTGTATGACCCCGCCGCGGGATAGCCAACGGCAGGCCTATGATTGGGGCTCTCTACCGCACGCGGCGGATTGGCGCCCCAGAAGGCGTTGGGATTCGACCGCTGTGCCACCCCGACCGGAGCCCCTGACAACACATTGCGCGTTCCCGGCGCCGTTCCCTTAGCCGCGACGAACCCCCCGGTACGAACGTCGACTCGATCCACGGGTGCAATCGCGCGCCCATTAAAGTTCAGCGCCTGCTCATGGTCTGCCCTGGGCACTGCTCCGCCCGCTCCCCACGGACCTCTGGCTACCGGCCCACGGTCAACCGCGACCAGGCGTTGCGCGGGAAGCGGATGCACACCGGCGCGATAGACCGGCCGCACAGGCATGTTCCAGCCACGAGGATAGGTGCGCGCCACGATCACCGGAGACCAGACACGGCCGCAGCCGCCCGGATGCCATCCCCAGCCGAACGAATAATAACCCCAGGCGCCGCAATGGTAGGGCAGCCAACCCCAGGAATATCCCGAAACCCAGGTATAGCCGATGGAGGGATAGAAGGCCCAGTAGCCGGATCCATACGGGTCCCAACCCGCATCGACGCCGGAGGGAACCCACACATTGCCGGTTCCCTCTACGGGATACCAATTTCCGTCGGCATCCAGGTCATTCCAGTTTTCGTTTTGAGGATTGGCTGAGTCATCGCGCACCGGCGTCTGCTGAGAGGCCTCCTGGGCAATCGCCTGGTCCCGGTCCTGATTCCAGGCATCCCATGAGTCTCCATTGATTCCCTGGGCCACGGTGTACGGCGCCCCGCTGTTCTCGGCGCCGGGACGAATGCTTTGATTTTCCGCTACGGTAACGTTTGGAAAGCCATCTCCCTGCACATTCACCGAGCCGCTGATCACCGCAACTTCCCATCCGGCGTCCAACCCCACACGCATGATTGCGTTGGACAGCGGCTGCGCGTACAAGTTATTAAATTGCACGCTGAAGGGCGGATGTCCGTCGCCCACGTTGAACTCGTAGTAGTTCAAACCAGACAACTGCGACAACTGGACTCGATCCTGTCCCAGGTGATCGAACTGCAGGCCACTGTTGGGCGTTAAACGGGCTACGCTGCCGTCCCCGAACTCGACCTCTGCCTGGCCGTCCCCCCCGGTCTGCAACCGCGATCCGTCCAACACCGGCATGTTCATCACTGCCTGCTGGAAATCGCCTCCCTGGCCGGTAAGCAATTGCACCGAACCTTGCACGAAGCTGACGCGGGCAACATTGGGCGAACTGGGGTCCTGAGTCTGGGCCACCGCGCGGCCGGTTCCTGATGCTATCCACAGCAGACAAAACAAGACCAGCGCGAAAGGCTCGGCAACAATCTTTCTATTTCCTGGGTGCTGCATGATGAGCACCTCCATTTCCTGATGGGACCTTCAAACTCCCTACTGACTTAAACCAAATCTCAAGCAATAAGTTTCCCGGCGTAAAGTCAACAACTTACCCGCTACTTGGACGCGGTTGGGCGCGATTGGTGAATCAATCGGTGGGCGCCGCCGCCAACAGAGCTCGCGCGCGCCGCTGCACTCGCTGTAACACCGCCTCGTCCCCGGCAAGCGTCTGCAAGATCGGGGCGATATTCTCCACTTCTATCGCTCTTCCGTCGTGCACCGCCTGCTCCAGAAATTCCAATTCCGTATCCAAACTGAGGCGCCCGTGCTCATACTCACGCTGCAACTTGCTGCCTTCGTCCAAAGTTAAAGCGATGGCTTGGAACTGGTCCGTAAGTTTATCAATCTGCGAGCTCTTGCTCCAATTGTAGGTACAGCTTCCCTGCCCTTCAGGACCCTGGTATTGCAACGTCTTGGTGCCCTGAAAAGCAATGTTCTTTCCCCCGTCCTCACAGGATGTGGCGAAGAGTTTGTTCTTGCGTGCGCTGGCGAACATACCCTCGCGCAATGCTCTTGAGATGTGTATCGGCCGATCCTGGGGATCCGCCGGCATATTTTGGGGATCATTCGAGGCTGGGCCGCCACTGTCCGAGCGGAAGTGCCCGGTACCGTCTTCTGCCACGGTCAGGACATACTTGGGCGGCTGTAGTTTGGGGTTTTCGTAGGTAAAGCTGATCTGTGCCGGACCCGCGCCCTGCGCCAGTCCGCTGAGGGCAATCACCGCGGGTAGCAGTGCCCATGCCATGCTTCGCAGCGGATTCAACCCAAACCTCAAGCGCGGGATTCCGCCTGCAATGAAAGCGTCTGCGCCGTATGCACGTGGCATATCGCGATGGCCAGGGCGTCGGCGGCATCGGCCGGTTGCGGCGCACAATCCAGGTTCAGCAGGCGCGCAACCATGAACTGCACCTGCTCCTTCTGCGCCAATCCATAGCCAACCACGGCGGATTTGATAGTGAGCGGAGCATATTCGGCCACCGGCAGGCCGTGCGTCGCGGCCGCCAGCAAGGCCACTCCGCGCACATGTCCCAGTTTCAGAGCCGACTTCGCATTCACGGAGTAGAACACCTCTTCCACCGCCACAACTTCCGGGCGGTGCAGCTCCAGCAGGGACGAGAGCTCCGCATAAATATAAGCCAGCCGCATGGGTAGCGGCTGATCTTTAGCCAGCTTGAGGCCACCGGCAGCCACTGCGATCAAGCGCGTTTCACGCGGCCCATATTGCACATCCACCACTCCATAGCCGGTGCAATTGGTGCCGCAATCAATGCCGAAGACCCGCATGTGACCGAGTCTATCCCACTGGTGGGATGACCGTAATACTCATGTGGATGCAGAAACTCTCTTACTTGGAGAGACCTTCAAGCGGCGAGCTTGCGGTGGCGTAGAGTTTCCTGGGCATGCGGCCGGAGAGGAACGACTGCCGCCCGGCGAGCACCGCATGCTGCATGGCCTCGGCCATCAGCACCGGTTTGGCTGCGTGCGCGATGGCGGAGTTGATCAGCACCGCATCCGCTCCCATATCCATGGCGAGGCACACATCCGAGGCCATGCCAACCCCGGCATCGACAATCAGCGGTACCTCGGTAATCATCTCCCGCAGGATGCGCAACGTGGACAGGTTCTGCAAACCCATGCCGCTGCCGATGGGCGCGCCCAGAGGCATAACGGCCGCAGCCCCCGCATCGATCAGCCGGCGCGCGAAAACAATGTCGTCGGAGGTGTAGGGGAGAACGGTGAAACCTTCCTTCACCAGAACGCGGGTTGCTTCCAGGGTTGCCTGCACGTCCGGATAGAGGGTGGCCTGGTCGCCGATCACTTCGATCTTTACCCAGTCAGAAATTCCCACCTCGCGTCCCAGGCGGGCGGCGCGTATCGCCTCGTCCGCGGTATAGCAGCCGGCGGTATTAGGCAGCAGGAAATAGCGTTCGGGGTCGATGTAGTCGAGCAGTGATTCCCGGGTGCGGTCCAGGTTCAATCGCCGCACTGCCACCGTGACCATCTCCGCTCCTGAAGCTTCAATAGCGGCCTGTGTCTCTGCGCCGTCCTTGTATTTTCCAGTACCCACGATCAGCCGGGACTGAAACGCCTTACCCGCAATCACCAGTGGTTCCATGCATTAATTGTAAGCCTGCCGGGCGCTGCGGCTCGGGATGACGAAACAAAAGACGTCGAGTGCTGTGGTATCCCGCCTGTCCCTGACGCAAAACGTAAAAGGCCCGCGCCATTGCTGGGCGCGGGCCTTTCACCGGTGAAGCTGTGGAGTTTGGCTGAGGCGTCCGCTCTTCTTACGAAGTGGGCCTCGGCGGACGAATTACTTTACCGCCAGGTCTAGAGCGCACGCTCTAAGCCTCAGTCACCTCACGTATTGCACAACTACTACCATCAGAATTTTTCATCAGCTGGATCATCCTCCTTTCCCGTGTAGCCATAAACTAAAACGACCACGGGGCGCAGGTCAAGTTGCAATCTTTGCCGGCACCGAACCTCACCAGGAATGCCAATAGCCATGGCGTTCTGTCAATTCGAGATCCACACCAAAGAGCTCGCCCAGCCTGGCCGCTTGCAACAATTCCTGCTTCGGTCCATCAGCCACGATACGACCGGCGCGCATCATCACCACGCGATCGATCTCGGGCAAGATATCCGCCAGGTGGTGGGTCACCATCACCAGCCCGGTCCCGCGCCGCTGACCATTGCCCACGGCCACCGCGCGCAGGATCTCGCGTAATTCCCGCTGTGCCGCCAGGTCAAGTGCATTGCTGGGTTCGTCCAGCAGCAACATCTCCGGCCGATGCACCAGCGCCCGCGCGATCATCACCCGGCGCTTCTCACCCGCTGACATCTCGCCCACCCATCGGTCGCGCAGGTACTCGGCTCCGAGCAGGCGAAGCGCATCCAGCGCGCTGCTGCGCATGCTCTCCGTCACCACCAGATTCGGCCACAAGGTGGAGCTGGAAAAGAAACCACTGACCACAGCGTCCAGACCGCGCGTCACCGCGGTCCGCTCGCCCGGCAGATCCGTGGCCACCACGCCCAGATGCTTGCGCAGCTCCTGCACTTCCCAGCGGTCCCGGCCGTAGACTTTCATCTCCATGCCAGGACGCACGATGGGATAGCATTCACAGGTCATGGCCTTGATCAGCGTCGACTTGCCGCATCCATTCGGGCCCAGAATGGCAATGTGTTCCCCAGCGGCGATGGTGAGGTTCACATCTTGCAGCACAACCTTCTGTCCGCGCGCCACATCCACGTTGCGCATGCGGAGAAACTCAGGAAATTCCTTCTGCATTCGTAGCTATCCTAACCGAAACGAACCGTGCGTTCTCTTGATAGAGTAAAGACCAGATGGCTGACACGTCTCCCGCTCCTCAATCACCTTTCCTGAGCACGCCCCTCAGCGACGACCAGGTGCCTCGCGGCTTTTCCTTCGCTGCTGTGCGCGCCGGCCTCAAGGCCAGCGGTAATCCTGACCTTGCCTGCGCAGTGGCCGATCGGCCGGCGACCGCCGCCGCGATGTTCACCAGCAACAAAGTGATCGCTGCGCCGCTCATCGTTGGACAGCGCCACCTGGAACAGAGCCAACATCGTCTCCGGGTTGCGTTGGTCAATGCCGGCAATGCAAATTGCGCCACCGGCGAGGCCGGCGTGACGGCCGCCCAGAAATGCTGCGTCAGCGCCGGTGCGATCTTCGGCTGCGATGCGCATTCCGTGTTCCCCTCGTCGACGGGCATCATCGGTGTACCGCTTCCAGTCGACAAGCTGACCGCGGCCTTGCCTGCACTGCACGCGGCCCTGGGCTCCACCGCGGCTCACCTGCAACAGATGGCGGGAGCCATCATGACCACCGATACACGCCCCAAGATTGCGGTGGCGAGTTTTTCCGTGGGCGGAGTCACCGTGCGTATCGCCGGCGTCGGCAAGGGCGCGGGCATGATCCACCCCCAACTCCAGGCTGCTCCGCCAGCCGCCCTGCATGCCACCATGCTGGTGTACCTCTTCACCGACGCGGTCCTCGAACCCGCTGTTGCTTCCGATCTACTCCATCACGCCGTCGAGAAGTCGTTCAATCGCATCTCCATCGACGGTGACACCTCCACCAATGACACCGTTCTGCTGCTTGCCAGCGGGGTCAGCGGAGTGGCCATCCGAGGCCACTCGCATGCCACAGCACATCCCGTCGACGACCCGCCGACCGCGGCGTTCGTCCTCGGCGCTGGAGAGCGTTTGCTTATCGCTCGCCATGCGCATCGTGGAAGACGGGGAAGGCATTCAGCACGTGGTCGAGCTGAACATCGGCGGAGCGCTTACCGATGCCGATGCCCTGCGCGTAGCCCGCTCCATTGCCCATTCTCCCTTGGTCAAGACCGCATGGGCGGGATGCGATCCCAATTGGGGCCGCATACTCGCTGCGATCGGCTATGCCGGCGTTGCCATCGATCCCGCGCGGATCAACATTTCCTTCGGTGAGCTCGAGATCTGCCGGGGTGGCTGCCTCTCTCCGCGCTTTGATGAAAACGCCACCCATGAATACTTGAAGCAGCGCGATCTGACGCTTCATATCGACCTCGGTGTAGGGCCGGGCAAGTGCCGCTTCTGGACCACCGATCTCACCGAGGAGTACGTGCGCATCAACTCGGATTACTCCACATAACCGTTCCTGTGCTGCGAGCATCGGAAGCAGTGCAGAGTGCTAAAACCCCTATGAATTCAGTAGCTGCGCGCCATCCAGGTCCGGGAAATACACAGGCTTTTTCACATTTCTGTGAAAAAGTCCGGGCAGCTTTCCACCGTTCGGATAACGACAGTTATTCCGATCAGGAGCTGTGTGATTTACAATCAGCGCTTTAACCATCATCATTCACTCGGCAGGAGAAGACCGTAACTATGGCTGGTAAGGTTGGCCAGACAACCGCCGCCGCGGCCGTCTCCACCGGTGGCTCGCTGATCAGCGATGCCAAGCTGAAGCAGCTTTACGCCACCATGGTCCATTGCCGGCTGCTCACGGAACGTGCATGCCGGTTGCGCGGCCAGCCTCGACCTGCGGATCTTTACGCCGCTGCGATGGGTCAGGAGGCGATTGCGACAGGTTGTGTCATTGACCTGCGGCCAGAAGACACTATCGCCCTGGCCCCGCAAAACTCCATCGCCACCCTGGTCAAGGGAGTGCCGCTGGACGACATCGTGGCCCAGATGTACGCGCACCGCAATGCATCGCCCAACATCATCATGCCCTCCCCTACTCAGCTGAAGTCTGGCAACCAGCGTGGCCCGGACCAACAAGCGGAAGAAGAAGGGCAATCTAGTGGTGGCTTTTGCTGACAAGGCCACCGCCGCTCTTGGCCGCTGGCATGATGCGCTCGCCTTGGCGGCGAAGAAGAACCTGCCCATCATTTTTGTCGTAGAGGATAATCCCTGGGCGGACCTGGCCAGTTCCACTTTGAGTGACGACTCCGCCGAAAAAGCGCGGAACTACGGTTTTCCCATCATCGCCGTCGACGCCAACGATGTGGTGGCCGTCTACCGAGTAGCCTACGAAAGTGTGGAACGCGTGCGCCAGGGCGGCGGCCCGGTGTTGGTAGACGCCAAGCCATATCGCCTATCCAATCCAACCAAACGACGCGTAGCCGCGCAGCGCAAGGAACGCGATCCTCTCGCCCACATGGAGCGTTACCTTAAGGCCAAGGGCCTCTTCACCTCGCGCTGGAAGGACCAGGTGGTGCAAGAGTTTTCCCAGAAACTGGACGCCGCCGTGAAAACAGCACAAAAAGCGCAGAGAGCATCGCAAAAGTAACGCCCTCCCTCGACCACCTACCCCGTTATCTTCGGGCTTCTCAGCCTGCTGCAAACGATTGACCCTAAGACTTCGTTTGGTTAGCTTGAAATGAGGTGAACGATTCTCCTCACGTCTCTGGGCCCGGTACTTGCCTCCGCCACAGGTTTTATCCGGCATCAACCGTTTTTGTCTCTGAGGTGTAAGTGGAATTCCTTGCTGTTCTGTGTGTGCTGGTCTTACTGACCCCAGGAATCTCAGCCGCCTCGACTATAGATACAACTGATCCCAATCAAACCCAGGCGGACCAGTCCACACCGGCCCCCCAGCAAACCCCTCCGCCGGCCGCGGCTCCAGCGCCTCAGTCTGCCGATCAACTTCCTGCTGCGCGCGACACCATTCACTTTGCGCCCTACGAGCCGCTCAAATCGATCGAGGGCATGAGTTCCACCTATATTCCTTTAGACAGCTGGATGTATCCGGCAGTGATGCGTCTGTATGGGCTAGGCTTTGTCGACACCGTCTTTCTCGGTATGCGTCCCTGGACGCGTCTGAGTGTAGCCCACATGCTGGACCTGAGCGCAGACCGGATCACCGGCAGCACCAGCGACGAAGCCATTGACATCTACACCGCGCTCGAAAGGGAGCTGCAGCCCGATATGCGGATCCCTCTCGATCAAAGATATGGGCGAGTTGCGCTCGCCTCGGTGTACCAGGGTTTCATGGGTATTGCCGGCACGCCCCTGCGCGACAGCTTCCATCTTGGCCAGACCGACGTCAACGACTTTGGCCGCCCCTACGCAAGCGGCCTCAACAGCTACACCGGTTTCAGCTCGCGCGCACACTACGGCATGTTTTCCGTTTACTTTCGCGGCGAATTCCAGCATGCCCCGTCGTGGGAAGGCTATTCGCTTCCTCTATCGGAAGTCCTGGCCACCATCGACGATTTCGCCACCTTTAGCTCTGTACCCCTCTACGGAAATACCACCATCCCGCTGGGTCCGGTGGAAGCGGTCAACAACTTCACCGTGCTCGAGGGCTATGTCTCGGCTCACATCATAGGCAACGAAGTCTCCCTGGGAAAAATGGACAACTGGTACGGCCCGGGGGTGGGCGGCGGCATGGCCTGGAGCAACAATGCGGAAAACATCTGGAGCTTTCGTATCGATCGGGTTGAGCCGCTCTATATTCCTTACATATCCCGCATCGCAGGGCTGATCCGATACGACTTCTTCGTGGGACCACTCAAGGGCCACAACGTCCCGGTGAGCCCCTGGGTCCATGCGGAAAAGATTTCCTTCAAGCCCACGCCTAACTTTGAGTTCGGATTTCAACGCACCGTTATTTGGGGAGGCGTAGACCACGCGCCGATTACGCTGGGTACGTTCTGGCATAGCTTCTACAGCATCAGCGATACCAACGGAGGGGAAAAGTTTTCGCGCAATGATCCCGGCGCCCGCTTCAGTGCCTTCGACTTCTCATGGCGCCTGCCCTATCTGACCAAGTGGCTGACCCTCTATTGCGATTCTGAAGTACACGATGACGTCTTCCCTGTTACCGCGCCGCGCCATGCCGCCATCCGCCCCGGCCTTTACTTGTCGCATTTTCCTGGCGCGCCAAAACTCGACCTGCGCGCCGAAGCGGCCTCCACCGATCCTGACACCGGCCTCAGCACCGGTGGCCAGGACCAGTACATCGAGGTGGTGCAGAGGAACGGATACACCAGCAATGGCTTGCTGATGGGGGACTGGATTGGCCGCGAAGACAAGGGAGGCCAGGCTTGGCTCACTTACCATCTGTCGCCCCGTGAATGGCTGCAGCTCTCTTATCGCAGTGACAAAGCCTCCAAGGATTTCATCCCCGGAGGCACCACGCAAACTGACTTCCGGTTCGATGTGGTCAAGCGCCTCAGTCCGGACGTGGAGTTGAAAGCCAATGTGCAGTACGAGCAATGGCTGATTCCGCTCTACAAGCCCGGACGGCATTCCGATACCAGCACCGCCGTCCAGCTCACCTGGTATCCGAAAATTGCCCGGCGTTTCTAGCGCCGCTGTGTTCGGTGCGGGAAACGCTCCCTCAGTGGCTAAAGCCGAATTCGTTGCAAAGCCTTTACGTACGGCCTGAAGGCCGTACCCTTCAAACCAGGCAGAATTTTGAAGGGTACGGGCTTTCAGGCCTTGAAGGGTACGGGCTTCAGCCCGTACGTAAATGTTTTGCAATGAATTCGGCTTTAGCCACTGAGGGACAACTCTACCCATCCAGCATCAATTGTTGCGCAATGCGATCATCGGGTTGATACGCGAAGCCCTTCGTGCCGGTATATAGCCGGCAAGCAGAGCCACCATCAGCAGCAACAAAATCATGCTCAGGAATGTAGCCGGATCGGTGGCCTGCGTTCCGTAGAGAAGCGACGCAATGAGATTAGCAATTGCCAGGCACGCCGCCGTCCCGGTTGCGATGCCGATCAGAGCCAGCAACATGGTCTTCCCGATCACTGCCAACTGCACCCGCGCCTGGCTTGCGCCGAGCGCCATGCGAATGCCAATTTCCTGTGTGCGCTGCGTGACCGAGTAAGAGATCACTCCATAGATTCCCAGCGAAGCCAAAATCAATCCCAGCCCGGCAAAGACGACCACCAACAGGACAAAGAAGCGGCGTGGTGAAACCACATGATCCACCAGACGTTGCACCGGCCGGAACTCTGTCGCCGGCTGCCCGGGATTGATCTGCCGCAGCGTGCTCATCACCGTGGAAGCCAGCGTTGCCGGCGGCAACTTGGTGCGTACTACCAACTGCGCGCCCTCTGGCCCGAACTGCGGCGAGGCTCCAGAGAGATACATTTGCCAACCCGGCTTGCCTTCGACGCTACTCTCGCGGACGTCGGCCACTACTCCAATGACACGGGCATCCATACCGATCACATTCGCGATGCGGCCGATCGGGTCTTCACCCGGCCAAAGCTTTCGCGCGATCGTCTCATTAATGATGACGACGCCTACTTTCTTATCCGTGTCGTCCCATCGAATGTCGCGTCCCTTCACCAGGTGCATTCCAATCGCGTTGAGGTACCCAGGCGAAACAATGTATACGAAGGTGCCTTCCAATTCCCCTTTGCGGTAATCTTTGCCCTTTACCGAAATGCCCCAGCTTCGATTCCTGCTCATAGGCAAGTTGTCTGTGATGCCCGCTGTCTCTACTCCCGGAATCTGCTCCACCCGGCGCAGAACCTCCTGCCAGAAGACGCTTCTCTTGGCCGGATCTCCGCCATCGTTGTAATCCAGGCTGACGGAAGCGGCGCGGCTGGGCTCGAAACCGAGATCGACATCGAGGATGCGTAGAAAACTCCGCAACAGGAGTCCAGCGCCCACCAGCAACATGCAGGCCAGGGCAATCTCCGAGATGATCAGCACCGAGCGCAATCCATCGTGCTTCTTGCCGTCGCTCGCTCCATGGCCTGAGTCTTTGAGAGACTCCTGCAAGTTACCGCCGGCAATCCTGAGGCCAGGAACAAGGCCGAACAAGACCGCCGCGGTCACGGCCACCAGCAGTGTCCAGGCCAGCGAAGCTACATCGATATGCACGCTGCTCAGAAGAGGCAGCGCGATCGAACCCTGGTGAGCGAGATAAATAGTAACGGCAAAAGCAATGCCCAAGCCGAGCAATCCACCCGCAAACGACAGGATGAGGCTCTCGGTCAGCAACTGCCGCAGTAACCGGCCGCGAGTAGCACCCAAAGCCGTGCGCATGGCAAATTCTTTGCTACGCGCCGCTCCTCGCGCCAGCAACAGATTCGACAGGTTCACGCACACGATGAGCAGAATCAGTCCCACCGCGCACCACAACACAATCAACGAACGGCGCAGCTTGCCGGTCACGTAGTCCTTCAACCCGAATAGGGCGCCCGTGTAGCCCCCGCCATACTCTGGATGCTTGACACTGAAATGAAGAGTGGGAAAGAGGAGATCAGCTTCAGCCTGTGCCTGCGAGAGGCTAACTCCTGGTTTCAGGCGGCCGACCAGGGCCATGGTATTTCCTTCATCCCGGATATCGTCGTAGATCACCGGCCCATACATATCCACCTTGTAGCCGGGAGAGAAAATGGAGCCAAAGTCAAAGCTTTCCGGCAGCACGCCAATCACCGTGACGGGCTGGGCGTTCACATCGATCACCTGCCCCACGATGCTCCGATCACCGCCGTATTGCCGCTTCCAAAACGCGTGGCTCAGCAACACCACAGGGCGGCTGTTGTGCAGGCATTCCTCCGCGGTAAAGACCCTTCCCAACGATGGCTCCACGCCCAGGGTGTGGAAGAAATTGCCCCCCACCATCAAGCCGGTGACCGGTGTCGGCTGACCGTGTCCCATGAGCTTGAGGTTTTCGGGTCCGGAGAAGGCGAAGTAACCCGAGACCGATTCGAACGACCGGTTGCGCCGCTGAAATTCCTCGGTGGCATCCGCGGAATAGGTCATGCCGGATTCCCCGCCCGTGGCGTCCCTGGTAAGGATCCGAACCAGTTCCTGCGGATTGCGCAACGGCAACGGCCGTAGCAGGAGGGTGTTCACTACGCTGAATACGGTAATGTTGGCGCCAATCCCCAACCCCAGGATGACCACTGCAATCACAGTAAAACCGCGGTCGCGGCTCAGGGTGCGAAAGGTGAACCGCAGATCCTGCAGCAGCACTTCGAGCCAGGGCAAACCGCGTGCCTCGCGTTGTTGCTCCTTGGCCTGCGCCACGCCGCCGAAGCGAACGAATGCCTGGCGCCGTGCTTCTTCCGCAGACATGCCGTGGCGCATATTCTCTTCCACCGCGAGTTCGAGATGCTCCGCTACCTCTGCATCCAGTTCTGAATCCCGCTGCTGGCTTTTAAAGAAAGAGCGCATACGTTGCAGTCCTTCGCGAAGGGCGCCCATCACAGCTCCCCTTCCGCAGGCATGGTCAACACACGGCCCATCACTCGCGACAATCTGTGCCAATGCGCGGCATCTTCAGCCAGCTGCTTGCGGCCGCTGCGTGTGATCGAGTAGTACTTCGCCTTGCGATTGTTATCGGAGGTGCCCCACTCCGCGGCAATCCATCCCCGCTGCTGCAGCCGTACCAAGGAAGCGTAAATGGTGCCCTGGTTGAGCAGAATCTCATCACCGCTTACCTGCTCGATACGCCGGGCAATGCCGTAGCCGTGCATGGACCCCATGGTAACCAGAGTCTGCAGGACCATCAGGTCAAGCGTGCCTTGCAACAGGTCTAGTTTCGATTCCGCCATCAGCCACTCCTGTGTGAATACCACATCAGGATGCCACATTTTCTGTGGTATTGCCACAGGACAATAGGGGCGGCCCAGTTTCCCTCAGGTTCCCAGACCAAGGACGGGTGCCCCCATCTCGCTCGTTTTTCGCGAGATGTGGGATTCCACCGATGTTGACCGCTAATTGCATCGGGTGAATCGAGGGTCAGAGGGAAACAGCAGTGGAATCCCACATCTCGCGAAAAACGAGCGAGATGTGGGGCACCCGTCCTTGGTCTGGGAACTGGGGCAGGCCCTTGGGGACTGAGTTCTGTACCTGGCGGTTCTCACTGGCCGGGCAATATCGTTCAGTCACAATTGCAAATCATCGATAAACACGAGCTCAGAGCTCACCGGCAAAGGCAAAGCTACAGTCAGCCCCCGGTTGAGCAGTTCGCGGCCGGAAACGGTTCGATCCGGTGCGCTGTGATCAGTAAAATGCAGCCGATAATTGTGGCCGGGCTGAACCCCCTCGACTCGAAAGCGGTGCTGGCTCTCATCCCGGGTCGAACCGCGGAAAGCATAAAGAACGCCTCTTCGGCGATTGCTGTCAAAATACTCCATGCCGTCCCAGTGAACGCCATCGGGCCTTTCTGAGATGTGGTAAAGCTCCGCATCGCGGATAAGCGGACGCAACTTCTCCTTGTAGAGCGCAAAGTCCGCCTTCGCTGCCGCATGCTCTTCCGGTGTCCACGCATTCGTATCCTGCATGACGGTGAGCCAACCCATCATGCCGCTGCGCAGCATATAGCGAAAATTCTCAATCTTTGGCGTTGGCCATTTCTCCGCATAGGCTTCCAACATCGCCGCGGGCAGCACGTGGCTGGCATCATAGAACGCACGGCGATTGGAGACCGGATCGTAACTGTCAGTGATAGAAAAGTAGTCGCCATGCGAGGCGCTGCCGAAATCCACCATGCGTCCCCCATCGTTGCAGATCTCCAGCAAAAGCTCCGGGTGCTTATGCCGAACCTGGGAGTAGATATCGTAGTAGGCCCTCACCGCATGGTAGCTAACATCAGTCGAGTCGGAATTATCCGCCATCGCAATGCCGCTCCCGGCGATGGTAGACATCTGAGGAGGGCTTGCAGCCGCATGGGGATGATCGGTGCGGCTGCAGTTTTTCGCGACTACGTATCCGTCATGTTCCAGCATGTCCAGGTGGTACTGCGTGATGATGCGTTCCACCTCTTGCCGGGCGTAGTTGCCGGCCGGCGGAAAGCCTAAGTCGATGGTTCTTCCCACAAAATCCGCCGGCTGCCAGTCCGGCGGAGCATCGGCAACCAGCCAATCCCTGGTTTTAGGATCGTGCACGCTGAGAGCGCCCGGGTTGTTATCGATGCCGGCCTCTGCCCAGTTCACCCAGATGCCGAATTTTAGCCCGCGCCGATGAGCCTCACTGACAATGGGTGCAAACCCGTGCGGGAACTTACTCGGGCTCGGATACCAGTCGCCGACCCCGCGAAACCAGCCCGCATCAATGTGGAAGAGTTCCAGGCCAAGCTCCGCGGAATCTCGCACCATGCGGAGCGCCAGGGCCTCATCAATCTGCATACCGCTCCCCCAACTGTTATTCACCAGCGGCGGATATGCGCTGTTCTTCCAGGTAACCGGATTGTTCAAAACCTGCCTAACCCACGGCCGCAAAATATTGCCTGCGCCGTCCGCACCGCCGCTGAAGCCACCGACAAAGACCGTAGGCGCGGCGAAGGTCTCATGGGGCAACAGACGCGTACGAAAAGGTCCAGGATCGGGATCCAGGCCAGCGGCGCCCGCAATGGATCCCCCATCACGCTGCAAGGTAAGACGCGTCCGTCCGCTGAACTCAATCCCTACATACCACCCATCCTGAGCACGATTCTCTCGCTCCACCATGAACCAGGGGATGATTTCGCGTTCGTCCTGATCTCTGGCATAGGTGCTGGACCTGCCTATCCAGCGATAACCGGCCCCCATGGGCACTTGATGCGTGCCCACCTCGGATGGCTTGCCGGCACCCTTATCCACGTACCATTGCTGCAGCGGATGGCTCGCATCCTCCTGGAAGCGGAAACGAAAGCTATCCTGGAGCGGCAACCATATCTCTGCAGACGATAGGTTTTCGATGGTGATGGAGTGTTCGACCGGCCCGTATTCGGCCCGTGCCTCCCATTTCCAGGTCAAGCGGAGCCGTGGTGAGGAGCTTTCATAGACAAAGGTTGCAGCGCGTCCCGTGATGTGGCTCTCTTGCTCATCGAGCTTCCAGTGCAAAGACACGGTGCGGCCGTTTTCTTCAATGGAATCGATCAATCGCTCAGAAATGCCATTGGACCACGCGGGAAAGCTTCCGCTCTGCAAGCTGACCAGGCGCGGCGCTTCCCTTCCCGCTTGCAGCACAAGAGTCGTTTGCTGGTTACCTATCGAGCCGGCTACCTGTGAATGCAGTGCTGTGCCGGAGATCAGAAGGAAGAGCAATACACCGCACTTGTTATAAAGACCCACTGCGAAAATCCTTGAACTCGGAGCCGTGAACTGCAGGAGAATGCAGTGGAGGCCTTCCTCCATCATAGGGCGCTACAATCATCATAAGGTTGGCAATCGGTCGACTATTATCACGCCGTCGGGCCACACCTGTCTGTCGGGTCCCTTCGCTTAAGTAAAAATCTGCGTCGCCTTATGGGTAGACCATTCCAGAAGACTAAATGGTTGTTCGCTGCGGCCCTCATACTCACGCTGTACATGGGCGTCCGTGGACCAGCAGTTTGGGCGGCCCCGGTTGCTGAGGCGACGAACTTCCACCACGACATGTGGACCTCAGACAACGGCCTCGGAGCCGTGGTTGATATCCAGCAGGCGGCCGATGGATACCTCTGGCTCACCACCTCGACCGGGGTATTCCGCTTTGACGGAGTGCGCTTCCAATCCGTCGAAGAAGCCACCAATGGGGCGGTTCACAATAGCGAAATTCACGCGGTGTTTCTCTCCTCCTCGGGGGGCGTCTGGCTCAAGACACGAGCAGCGGGACTTTTGTTCTGGAAGGCTGGACACCTGACCACCTTTACTGACCGGCGATGCACGCCGGTCTTGCAAATGGAAGGAATCGCTGAGGACCGGGATGGCTCACTGTGGCTGCAAGCGTCGGGTGGTCTGTTCCATATGCGTGGATCTGTGTGTGAGCAGATTGGCGCCGAACATGGATACCCCGGTGGCTTTCCCGCGGCCATTCTGGTGGACCGTGAAGGAACGGTTTGGGTAAGAACACTGCAGGGGGCTCTGCTCTTTATGCCCCCCGGACAGACCATGTTTAAGCGGATGGAATACGATGCCGGTACCACCTCGGCCGCTTTCGTTTTGGCCACGGCCACGCACAACACCTACCTCCATGAGGCCCCGGATGGTTCCATCTGGCTTTCGGACGATCATGGGCTGCGCCGCGTGGTCAACCCGGATCGCACACCCGTTCGCTTTGTCCTGCGCAAAGAGCGCAAACAAAATGTCCAGTTCGGAGACATTACTTTCACCGCAGACGGCTCTATCTGGGCGGTAAGCGATAAGGGCCTGCGCCGGTTCGATCATGTGGACCAGTGGCCAACGCCCCAGGCGACGGCGAATGCTCCGGGAGCAAGCTTCACCAGCAAGCAAGGACTTAGCTCCGATGCGGTATGGAAGGTGCTGATTGATCGCGAAAACAGCGTATGGATCGGAACTAACTCCGGTCTCGACCGGCTTCGCCGCACGGCGCTTTCCACTGTTGCACTTCCGCCGGCGGAAGAGCATAACTTCAGCATCCTGGCTGGAGATCAAGGTTCCATCTGGACGGGAAACCTGAGCATGCCACTGACCCACGTAGCCGCCGATGGCGGCATCACCAGCTTTCCTAAAACACAAGGGACCATTTGTCTTCGACGCGATCGGAATGGGACCATTTGGTCTGCCGGCGGCGGTGATTCCACCCTCTGGCATTCTTCCGGTTCCGGCTTCCTTCCTATGCACTATCCGGAGTCACAATTGGGCCCGGTGATCTCGCTCGCCGTCGACCGCAACAACGATCTATGGATCCATACTGCGACCGGCGGAGACTACCATCTCACGAAGGGCTCCTGGATCCGCCAGAACGATGTGCTGGGCAAGAAGCCCGGCATTCTGGGCACCATGACGGGCGATGAGGCGGGGAACATCTGGTTTGGCTTTTCCAACTACGTGGTGGAGTGGGATGGCAGCAGTTACCACCGATTCTCCTTTCCTAACGGCACGCGCGGGGTCTCGGAAACTACCCTGTTCGTGCGCGGTGACCGCCTCTGGCTCGGTGGATCCGGTGGGATTGAACTGCTTCGCAACGGCCATTTTTACCTTTTGGGCTGGAAAAACCAGGAGCTGCCCGGCAGAGTCTCCGGCGTGGTGGAAACAGAGACTGGGGACCTTTGGATGAACGGATTCTCCGGTATCACCCACGTCTCAGCGGCAGAGTTGGCCCGGTGGCTGCGCGACCCCAGCTACCTTGTTTCCGGCGAGCGCCTGGATGCTTTGGATGGACTTCCCGGGCTTTCGGCAGAAAGAATCCCCGAGCCCTCGGTTGCGGAATCGCGCGACGGCCGGATGTGGTTTGCCACCACTCGGGGCATAGCGTGGCTTGACCCGGCAACGCTGCACGAGAGCCGCAACCGTTTACCGCCCCCAGTGCTGATCTCGACGGTCCTCTCCAATGGAATGACCTACCCTGGTTCCGGTGACCTGACACTTCCTGCGCATAGCGAAAGACTGGAGATTAACTACACCGCGCTCAGCCTGGCGATTCCCGACCGGGTGCTCTTCCGCTACAAGCTCGATGGAGTCGACTCCGAATGGCAGAGCGCGGGCACCCGCCGCCAGGCCTTTTACACACGGCTGCCCCCAGGACACTATCGATTTCACGTGATCGCCTGCAACAACGATGGCGTGTGGAATGAAGTCGGAGCGAGTCTGGGAGTTTCGATTGAACCGGCTTTCTATCAGACGTGGTGGTTCACGGCGCTGGTGTTGCTCGCCTGTCTCGCCCTGCTGTGGTGGGCGATCCGTCTGCGCATCAGCAATATTGCGCGTCAACTTCAGGGCCGCCTCGCCGAACGGGTAGCGGAGCGGGAACGCATCGCCAGGGAGCTGCACGATACGCTCTTGCAAAGTTTGTTCGGGCTGACGCTACGCTTTCACACCGCGGCCAACCGCCTGGCCCCCGACGATCCTGCGCGGGAGGCTCTGGATGAGGCGTTGAAGCAATCCGACCGGGTGATGCAGGAAGGACGCGAACGAGTACTGAACCTTCGCGGCCGGCGGGTCGATAGCACCAGCCTGGCGGAAGCTTTGGCTGAGACGGGCCATCAGCTGCGCGCCATTCACCCAGCGAACTTTCAAGTCTCCGTAGAAGGCGGAGCGCGGCCGCTGGACGAGATTGTGCAGGAGGAAATTCTGCTGATTGGGCGTGAGGCGTTGACCAACGCCTTCAGCCACTCCGGGGCGCAGAATATCGGGGTGGAGATCGCTTACCGGCCCGGCGCACTGCACCTGCGGGTGCGCGATGACGGCCGCGGCATCGATGAGGCAGTGTTGAAAGCAGGCTATCGCAGTGGTCACTGGGGCCTTCCAGGTATGCGGGAGCGCGCAGACAAAATGCGTGGCGAGCTGCGGGTTCACTCCTCCAGCGAGGGCGGGACGGTAATCGATCTGCAGGTTCCGGCGAACATCGTCTACCGCGCCCAGGGTGCCAGGGGGCTGTGGCCGTTCCGTCTCTTTCGCCGCAAGGGCACACAAACGGGCGACTTCGCCGCGGATTAAAGGTTGGGATATTTCCTATGAAGAAAGCTTTGGTCGCAGGAGCGTTGGGGGTCAGTGGACGCGCGCTGGTCAATCATCTGGTGGCCCTTGGTGATTGGGAAGTCGTCGGGCTGTCTCGACGCCGGCCCGAATTTGAAACCCCGGCCCGGTATGTGGCGATCGATCTGTTAAATCGGTCAGATGTGGATGCGTGCGTGAGTCAACTGGGGGAAGTCACGCACATCTTCTACGCCGCGCTGCAGATGGTGGGAAACTTCTTCGAAGAAATTCCGCCGAATCTGGCCATGCTGCGAAACACGGTAGAAGCGGTGGAGCGTTCGTCCGCCGGATTACGCAAGGTGGTGTTGCTCGAAGGAGCGAAGTACTACGGCGCGCACCTGGGTCCGTACAAAACCCCGGCGAAGGAGAGCGACCCGCGGCACATGCCGCCGAATTTTTACTATGACCAGGAGGATTATCTGGTCGCGCGCTGCGCAGGAAAGTCGTGGTCCTGGACGGCGCTGCGGCCCTCCAGCATTTGCGGCTTTGCCGTGGGTAATCCCATGAACATGGCCACGGTGATTGCGGTCTACGCCTCGCTGTGTAAGGAGATGGCCTTGCCTCTTCGCTATCCGGGCTCGACTGCGTCCTACCAGGTACTCATGGAAATGACTGACGCCGAGTTGCTGGCTAAAGCCATGGTGTGGGCAGCGGAGAATGACCGCTGCGACGGGCAAGGATTCAACATCACCAATGGAGACTTCAATCGTTGGCAGCATCTCTGGCCGCGACTGGCGGAGTTTTTCAAAATGCCGTATGCGTCTCCGCAACGTTTCCCGCTGACGCAATTCATGTCCGACAAAGGGAGCTTGTGGGACGCCATGGTAAAGAAGTACGGACTGCTGCCTTACTCATTCAGGG
Source organism: uncultured Acidobacteriaceae bacterium (assembly GCA_963785315.1). Classification (GTDB taxonomy): domain Bacteria; phylum Acidobacteriota; class Terriglobia; order Terriglobales; family Acidobacteriaceae; genus PALSA-350. The sequence goes on from CAWAUX010000010.1 coordinate 1,118,085, forward strand.
ATGCGGCCTCATGGCAATTTGGCGAAGCGGTCTTCAATCTGGAATATGACGTAATGTCGGACATGACCAAAGCCCGGCGATTCGGTTTTTATGAAGCGATGGATACCCAAGAAATGCTACTGCGCATGTTCGCGCAGTTTCAGGAGATGCACTTCATCCCAAGGTGAAGGCCGGTCAGAGTTGTCCAAATTAGCGAACGAACGGGCTGCGAAGGGAACGCTGGCCAACAAAACCGGGTTGGTTGGCGTTGTACTGACTCTGTCCACTCGACCAGGGGTGGTTGTAGCTAATTTGGACAAGAATGGCTGAGAGTAGCCCAGAACAAGGTCCTGGGTTGGCCCCGGATCGTCGATCAGCCGTTAAGACGAAACTGCTCGCGAATTTCATAATGAGAGCCGCCCGGCCTCGTCTGGCTTTCGTAAAGAGCAATCGTCTCTGCGACAAAATGCGTAAATGCAGGGTCGCGATGGATTTTGTTTCTCAAGTCCCTCAGCCCGCGCGCTCCTTTCTTCTTGCTGCGCGCCAGCGTGATGTGCGGATGGTAGGGGCGAGTCTCCGGCACAAACCCGCAAAGACCGGTTGCCGCGGTGACACTCTGCTGAAGTATTGCCAGTTGAGGCGTGAGGCGCACACCAGCAAAGAAAATTCCCGCACGCTCAAAGAATCCCAATCCCTCAAGTTGTATCGCTACCGCCGGCGAACGCCGCTCGCGAAGGTGCGCCACGATACATTCGTATTCCGGAGTATTGCCCAGAAATTGCAAAGTGATATGCCATGACTCTGGAGTGGACCAGCGCAGCCCGTCGTCGCTCGATCGAAGCCGCATCGAGATCGCCGAGAGCTCCTCGATCACCCCGGCCGGGAGCGGAATCCCAACAAAAAGTCGCATACTACTCCACAGAGTTCAGCATCTTGGAGAGCCGATCCAGAAAGGGCGCCTGGCTTTTCAAAATGCGCTGCTTCGCTTCAGCGATGGAAAACCAATCTCCTCGATCCACTTCCGGAATCTCGATCTTGCGCCCGGATCGCGGCGGCCATTCGATTTCGCAGAGATTGCTGACCAGCTTGCCAGGGTCGCAGTCCCCTTCGAAGGCCCAGGCCATCACTACCTTGCCGCTCGCCTGCTGCACCGCGCCCAGTTCGAGGAAATCTCCTCCTGCAGCAAATCCCGTTTCCTCTTGAAATTCACGCCGCGCGGCTTCAAGCGCAAGCTCTCCTTCCACGTACTCACCTTTAGAGAGTGACCAGGCGCCCAAATCCTTCTTCGCCCAAAACGGACCGCCCGGGTGCACCAGAAAGACTTCCAGGTGACCCTCACGCCGTCGATACATCAATAGACCTGCGCTGCGTTTGGGCATGCGTAATCCCGCGCTAAGATTGTAAGCCAGCCCCATGCCCACCTCTCGGCCGGCTTCATATGAACTATGCTGGTCTCGCGCACCAGGAGAAGAACCATGGCCAAAGATCCGGGCTTCGTGACGCCGGCTGCGATGGAAGGGCAGGGCGGATACAACCGAAGCTCGCAAGTACAGGCTGCGGGACTTTCCCCGGCCGTTCCCATGCTGGAGCTGGCCGCGAGGACGGTCGCACTTCCGCCCGGATCGCAGCCCATTGTCATCGCTGACTATGGTTCGTCAGAAGGGCACAATTCTCTGCTGCCACTGGGCGCAGCGATCACCATTCTCAGGCAACGAATCGGCCCGGACCGTGCAATCTCAGTAGTTCACACCGACCTGCCTGAGAACGACTTCTCCGTACTATTCAAAACATTAAACACCGACCCGAACAGCTACTTGCGCAGGGATCATGCGGTCTTCGCATCGGCTGTCGGCCGATCGTTCTATGAACAAGTCCTTCCCGCCGGCAGCGTGACGCTGGCATGGAGTTCCTGGGCAGTGCAATGGTTGAGCCGCGCCCCAGGCCCCATTCCCGATCAGGTGCAGGTAGCCTTCAGCCAGGATGCGTCCACACGGGCTGCGTTTTCCAGGCAAGCCGCAGAGGACTGGCAACGATTCCTCGCCCACAGGGAACGTGAGCTGTGTCCGGGAGCCAAGCTCGCGATCATGACGATGGCCGTCGATCAGGATGGAGAGTTTGGTTATCGGCCGCTGCTCAACGCCATGTACGCCGCGCTCGTCCATTTGGTTGATAGCGGTTTCATCAGTGGCGAAGAAATGCGGCGGATGGTCATCCCCACCGTTGGCCGCAGCCGGGCAGACTTTCTAGCTCCCTTCGGAGCGGAAGGCCGTTTTGGGAGTCTCCGTCTGGAGGAGGTGGATATCTTTTTGGGAGAGGACCACTTCTGGTCGGATTTCGAGCGGGATGGAAATGCCCGGAGGTTCGCGGCCCGCTGGGCGGCCTTCTCGCGCGCTTCGGTCTTTCCTACCCTTGCAGCCAGTCTCAACGGCGGCCGGAGTGACTCGCGAGCCGCTCAATTCATCGCACACCTGGAATCCGGCACAACGATGCGGCTCGCAACTAACCCCGAACGTATGCTGATCCCGCTGGGCAAGGTGCTCCTGGCAAAAGAGCTGTAAGCCGCCATTTTAGCCGGGATAGGGTTCGTTGGGCTTTTCGATTCGGATGCGATGATCGGTAAATTTGTAATGCGCCCCCGGCAACTCGAGCTTTGGCATGTGGCAGGAGACGCACTTTTCTTTGGAGACCGGACACATTTTTGCTGCGGGTTTTCCTCCCGCATGGCAGGCTAGACATTTAGGGTCGAAATTTACCTTTTCAGACTTCAAGTCGTGGTGCGGGTTGTGGCAGGCCAGGCAGCTGATGCGCGCGTCGTCCGGGTCATAGCATTTGCTGCCGGTGAGCCGATATGGCTGGAAGCGAATATTGGCAATACTCGGGTTGGGTTGGCCAGCAATTTCTGCCCAGGTACGATGGCATTGCCCACAAAACTCTGAAGCTTGCTCCGCGGAGAGCTTGATCAACGCGGACAATTCTTTTGGCGCAGGTTGACCCAGTTGCAGAGCTGCCAGATGTGCTTCCACGGATTGGTGACAGTGTTCACACTGCACTCCAGGGATCATTTTTTCCAGAGTAAGATGCCTGCCCTCGACAGCGTTGGTCGCATGGCAGCCGAAGCAGCGGAGTTTCTCATCCTGATGGAGCAGGCGCCCGGCGGCGTCGTTGATGTCCGCCGGAGGCGAGCCCTCGTAACCCAGGGTCTGGTCAAGACCATTCAATTCCCGGAACCAACTCACGCGGCTCTCGTACAATTGGCCGTCTTTTTCCAGGATGTACGTCTGGCCCAGAGCCGAACTAGCGCCCATGGTCCATCGAATAGGCAGCATGACGGTACTCACTCCGTCGGTCACCGTGTACTCGCTCTCGGCGCCTCGCCGTTCAATGCGGTAGGAGTATTTGCCTACGGTCACCGCCAGCATAGGATGCTCCTTGAGCACCTTGCTGTTCTCAACCGTCTCGAGAGCTTGCGCCATGTAAGTGGACGGCTGAGTTAAGGCCTCCACGTGACAACGGGAGCAGCCCTCTGGTCCCGCAGAGGTAGTCTGCGCGAGCACGGTCAGGGGCCCAAACAGCCACAAGAGTAGTCCAAACCTTTTCATGACCAACAGTAAAAAGAGCGGAAAGAGAGATTGGACCTACCCGATGGCGGGCTAGCTAGTTCCAGCTTCTATACGGCGAAGAGGGTTTAAAAGTTGCGACTCATCAGAATCAAAAATTGAATCGCCCATGTTTGATCAAATGTTCTTTGAAAATGTTGGTGCTATCACTTTGCCGAAATTGTCGCTGACAAAAATACGACTGGCTGCGTCTAATAAAATTGTCTTCCACGAAAGTGGTGGAGATCGGGCGGAGAAGACTTTACCATGAAACACATGGCAAACACCTTCCGAACCTGTAAGGCGCTGGGGTTATCCGTGTGCCTGCTTGGCCTCCACTCCGTATGGGCTCAATCAGCGGAACCCAGCTACGCCTTGCGCGGCGCCCTGATCACCCCCGGCGGCATCGTCGAGGATGGAACCGTCCTGATTCAGCAAAGCAAAATCGTAGCTGCCGGGGCCAAGGTGAAGCTGCCACCGAATGCAACTGTTATCGATACCCATGGGGTCATCGCGCCCGGGCTCATCGACCTGCATAACCACCTCACCTACAATGTTTTTCCTCGCTGGCACCCTTCGGGCGAGTTCGGCAACCGCTACGACTGGCAGCAAAAGCCGATTTACCAGACTTTGATCGAGTCCCCGCATGCTTCGATGGTGGCAGACGGTCTGGAATGCGAGATGGAGCGCTACGCCGAAGTCAAAGCGCTCACTGAAGGCGAGACCTCCGCGGTCGGCAGCCTGGCGGAGGCCTGCAGCACCGGGCTTGCGCATAATCTCGATAGCGAAGACGAGTGGCATGTCGCGTACAACGTATTTCCCTTGCAGATGTCTGAAAGCGACCTCGCACCCATTCGCCAGGGGCTGGCAAACCACCAGCTGCATGCCTTCTTGATTCATCTCAGCGAAGGCGGTCACCTGGACGCATCCGCGGCGCGAGAGTTCGCCATGTTGAAGGGCCGCGGCTTGCTGATTCCCGGGGTTGCGCTCATTCACGGCGGCGCACTGCAACCTGAGAATTTCGTGGAGATGGCTGCCCATGGAGTCAGCCTGATTTGGTCGCCGCGCAGCAATCTCGAGTTGTACGGCAGTACCGCCGATGTGGCCGCTGCCAAGGCCGCTCACGTCAAGATTGCGCTGTCGCCGGACTGGAGCCCCACCGGCAGCGATGGTCTGCTCGCTGAACTGAACTACGCCGCCGCTTGGAACGACACGCAGACGCCCCCTCTCTTTACCGATCGCGAGTTGGTTGCCATGGCTACCACGGTCCCTGCGGACCTGATTGGGGCAAGCGGTCGCCTGGGCGCGCTCGAGCCCGGCCACGATGCCGACGTACTGGTCCTTCGCCCGGAGACAGGCTCTGCAAAGCACGACGCCTACTGGACGCTGACTCACGCAACCGCGGCCCAGGTGACGCTGATGATGGTGGGGGGCGAACCGATCTATGGTGACCCTGATTTGCTGGAAAAGATGGCGCCGGGCCACCCCTCTGAGCGGCTGGAGGTTTGCGGCAGCAGCAAGACGCTCCTCTTCACCGGCCTACACGGACACGTGGACGCCGCCGATGAAACCTGGGCGCATACCGCGTCCACGCTCCAGGACGCCCTGCGTCACTACGGCCGCAATCTTGCACCGCTGGCGGAGTGCGGCCAATAACCGGCTCAGGCTTCGCCGATGCACTCTTTCCATAGATCCGGACGAATGCGCTGAAATTCGGCGATCAGGTCGATACACTCCTGTGAGCGGAGATCGACGATATCGATGCCCTGCTTGCGCAGCCAGTGCATGCCGCCCTGGGCATTCACGCTATCGCCCACGATCACCTGGCGGAAGCGAAACTGATAGATCAAGCCGCTGCAGTACCAGCACGGAGCCAGCGTGGTGACCAGGATGGTGTCATGCCAGGTCGGCCGGCGTCCGGCGGCACGAAAGGCATCCGTTTCGCCATGCAACGATCCATTGCCTTCCTGCACCAGGCGGTTGTGCCCCACCCCCAGCAGCGTGCCATCGATGTGGAAAACGGCTCCGCCCACGGGGACTCCACCCTCGGCAAAGCCAATGCGCGCTTGTTCCAGGGCGACCGCCAACATGCCATGTGCATCCAGAGTAGCTCCAACGACTGGTTCCATGTCCGGAGCCTAACATCGGCAATCCCCGCGACTCAACAGATCGCTTCAGCTTTGTACTGCCCGTGAATCTTGGGTGCCCCACATCTCGCTCGTTTTTCGCGAGATGTGGGATACCACCGATGTTGACCGCAAGTGCGTCGGATGAATCGAGAGTCAGAGGTAAGAGTAGTGGTATCCCAAGATCCATTTGGGGGCAGGGTCCTTGGAAATGGAGCTTAGTGGGCGATAACCTTCTCGCCGCCGCGCGGATCGTTCTTCTGCAGGAAGAATGTCAGGCAGAACATGGAGCCGGCGGCTACCGTCAAAAGCCAGAAGGTGTCGATGTAGGAAAGAGTGGAAGCCTGTATTTGCAGTGTTCGATAAACCTGCCCGTAAGCATGAGTGAGCGCATCGTGCGCACTAAAGCCGCTCTGCCGCAACTGTTCCGCCAGGCCGTTTACCGTGCTGCGGAAGGCTGGGTTGCCAGCTGTAAGATTGCTGCCGATCCTCTCCTGGTGGAACTGGTCGCGCCGCGCGAGCACGGTGGTGACCACGGAAGTTCCCACACTGGCGCCAATGTTGCGCATGAAGTTCACCAAACCGGCGATGGCGTTGTTCTTCTCCTTGGGCATGCCGTAATAAGCAGCGGCGGTGGTCGGGATAAAGACCAGGCCTAAAGGCGCGTATTGGGCGATGCGCAGCCAGGTAGCCGAGCTGAAACTAATCAGCAGGTCGATGCGTCTCGTTGATAGGAACATGCTGCCGGTCAGCAGCAGCCATCCCGCGGCGATGAGATAACGGCCCTGAAAGCGGCCCGCCAGCATGCCGATGAATGGCAATGCGCCCAACAAAACAAAGCCTGCGGCGGAAAGTACCATGCCCGCCGACTCTGCCGTATAACCCATGTTGGCTTGCAGAAACTGTGGCACCAGCACCGTGGTCGCAAACGACATGCCGCCCACCACGAACATCATCATGCTGGAGGTAGCGAAATTGAAATGCCCAAACAACCTGATATCCACGATGGGGTTCTTCTGATAGAACTCCCAAATTACCAGGGTCGTCAGGCAGACAGTGGCAATCACAGTCAAGGTGACAATAAAGTGGGAACCAAACCAATCGTCTTCCTGGCCCTTGTCGAGCAGGATTTGCAAAGCGCCCACGCCCAAGGCAAGCAACGAGAAGCCAACATAGTCAAGTTTGACACGCCTTCCCAGAGCCCGCGCCCGCGTGAGATAAGGCGGATCTTCGACCAGCTGGTAGACCAAAATAAGCGCCATGATACCCACCGGCAGATTCATCAGAAAGATCCAGCGCCAGGTGTAGTTATCAGTGATCCATCCACCGAGCGTCGGGCCAATGGAGGGGGCGAAGATCGCCGTCACCCCGTAAAGAGAAAAGGCCAGCCCTCGCAGCCGGGGCGGAAAGGTGTCCGCGAGAATGGCCTGGGCCATCGGCTGCAGGCCGCCCCCACCGCCTCCTTGCACTACGCGGGCGACCAACAGAATTCCCAGGCTGGGCGCGACGCCGCAGGCCAGAGAACTGATGGTGAAGATGACGATGCAGGTCATGAAAAACCGCTTGCGCCCAAATACGCTCACCAACCAGCCGCTGATGGGCAGAACGATGGCATTCGAGACCAGGTAGGAAGTGAGCACCCAGGTGCTCTGGTCCTGGCTGGCGCCCAGGTTTCCCGCAATATGGGGCAGCGCCACGTTGGCGATGCTGGTATCCAGCACTTCCATGAAGGCCGCCAACGAAACCACAAAGGCGATCAGCCAGGGGTTTGTTTTGGGCTTCCAATCGTGGTCTGCCTGCGTCAGTGTGCTAGCGGCGGCGGCGCTCATTCAATCCTTATAGGTTTGGTGTAGCCTGTGCGAGTGCGATGACAATCACAGGCCCGATGGGGCGGCAGACGCTCGCCATAAGGGATGCGGAAAGAGGAAAGTCGATTCGAATTCTGTTGCACTCAGTAGGTTACTACTCCCGTTAAAGAAGACTGGACGGTCCTCAAGAAATTGACATCGGCAAAGTCTCCTTTTTAGGATGTTGTTTGGGTTTCTGCAGCGCTGTGGTGGAGTTGTCGAGACCACATTGATCACCACGATCGAAAAACGTCCCAAATCAGCGATGATCATAGTCAAAGACGTTACAAAAAGGTACGCGCGCGCGGTTGCCGTCGATCGGATTTCATTCTCCGTCGCCAAGGGCCAGATCGTTGGTTTTCTCGGGCCCAATGGCGCCGGAAAGACAACGACGATGCGCATTCTTACCTGCTTTCTCCCCCCATCCGCAGGTACGGCTTCGGTCGCCGGCTTCGATGTTCTGGAGCAGCCCTTCGAGGTCAAGAAACGCATCGGATACCTGCCCGAGACACCTCCCCTCTATCCCGAGATGGAGACGGCCGAATACCTGCGCTTCGTGGGCAAGCTAAAGGGCCTCTCTGGGCCTGAGCTGCAAAAGCGCGTCGACTATGTTTGTGAGCGCTGCTTTGTGGCGGATGTCAAAAACAAGCTTCTGGGCAAACTCTCCAAAGGCTATCGCCAACGAGTGGGGCTGGCGCAGGCCATCATTCATAACCCGGATGTATTGATCCTCGACGAGCCGACAGCGGGTCTTGATCCCAAGCAGATCAATGAGACGCGCGACCTGATCAAGAGCCTGGCCGGCGACCACACCATCATCCTCAGCACCCATATCCTGCCTGAGGTCGAACAGACCTGCGAGCAGGTCATCATTATTAATAAGGGCAAGCTGGTGGCAACCGACTCGGTAAGCAACCTGCAGGCGCGAACGCGCGGCGCCGAAACGCTTCTGCTCGAGGTGACCGCCCGTGATGGGCAGCCGGAATCCGTGCTGGTGCAACAGAAGCTCGAGGCCGTCCCGGGAGTTAGCCGCGTAGCGTGCACCGAGCACAAAGAGCAAGGCCTGGTCTTTGAAGTGGAGAGCCAAAAGGGACAGTTGGTGCGCGGAGACCTGGCGCGTGCGGTGGTCGGTTCCGGCTGGGATCTCTATGAACTCCGTCCGGCTGCAAGAAGCCTGGAAGAGATCTTCCTCCAGCTCACCGGCGGCGTGGCGCCGGCCGAGGCTGAGACAACTACTCCGAACGAGCCGCAACCATGAGAAATACCTGGACCATTTGCAGCAAGGAACTGCGGAGTTATTTCGTATCTCCCGTCGCCTATTTGCTGTTGACGATGTTCGGCCTGATCTTCGGCTTCTTCTTCTGGAATGCACTCGGTTATTTCGTGATCGAGGGCATGGAGATGCAGCTGCGCGGGCAGGCATTCCCCATGAACGTGAACGAGCAGATCATTCGGCCCCTGCTCTCCAACGTCAGCGTGGTCGGGCTCTTCTTCATCCCCATGATCACGATGCGCCTCTTTGCCGAGGAGAAGCGCACCGGGACGATTGAACTGCTGACCACCTCCCCGATCCGCGATGTGGAAGTCATCCTGGGCAAGTGGCTGGCGGCGATGATTCTCTACGCGTGCCTGCTCCTGTTTACCGCGCTCAATTTTGCCTTTCTCTTCATCTACGGGAACCCGGATTGGAAGCCGCTGGCGGTGGGCTACCTGGGCCTGCTGCTGCAGGGCGGCACGCTGCTTGCGCTGGGAACCTTTATTTCCACGCTGACCAGGAACCAGATCATTGCCGGCGCCGCCACCTTCGGCGTTTGCCTCCTGCTGTGGGTGCTGGAGTGGTCGAGCGGCTATGATTCGTCCACCTGGGCGCACGTGCTTGCCTATCTTTCCGTTATTACCCACTTCGACTCCTTCGCCAGGGGAGTGATCGACTCGAAAGACGTCATCTTTTATCTCAGCGGGATTTTCCTCGGGCTGTTTCTCACCGCGCGCTCGATGGAATCGCTGCGGTGGAGGTCGTAGATGGCGAGCCAATGGCTAAAGGCGAGACAGACCAAGTACGGCGCATACGCGGGCATCTATCTATTGGTGGTGCTGGCCATCCTGGTGGTGGTTAACTTTCTTGCGAACCGCTATAACAAGTCCTTCGACACCACATCGAATAAACGGTACAGCCTCTCTGAACAGACACAAAAGATCGTGAAGGGGCTGAAGCAGAATGCAACCATCACGTACTACAACCAAAGCACGCACTTCCAGGAAGGGAAGGACCTGCTGGACGAGTATGCGAACCTTTCCACCAAGATTCATGTCGCGTATGTCGATCCGGATAAGAGTCCGGAGTTAGCACGCGCGGCGGGGATTCGCAACTTCGGCACCGCGGTGGTGCAGGTGGGCGCCAAGAAAGAGATTGCGAAAGATATGACGGAAGAGGGCATCACCGGCGCCTTCATCCGCGATCTCAAAGGCACGACCCGCACTGTCTGCTTCGTGACCGGCAGTGGAGAGCATCAGATCGACAACACCGAGCGCGATGGTCTTTCCCACTTCAAGGACCTGGTGGCGCGGGATGAATACCAGGCGAAGTCCATCGACTTGCTACAAACCGCCCAGGTGCCGGCCGACTGCACGACGGTGGTCATCGCCGGCCCTACGCACGATTACCAGCAGCCTGAAATAGACGCGATCAAGAATTACGTCGAAGGTGGCGGCCGGGCGTTCTTCATGCTCGATCCGCCGATTCAGTTCGGGAACTCTGCCATCTCCGCGAATGATGCGCTCACCAACGTGCTGCAGAGCTGGGGCGTGACGCTGGACAAAAATATGATCCTCGACCTGAATCCCGTGGGACAGCTTGCCGGGCTTGGGCCGCAGGTGGTGCTGGTGACCAGCTACGCTTCCCAGCCCATTGTCTCTGACATGCGGGGAAGCGCGGTGGGCATTCCCCTCTCCCGCTCGGTAGAGATAAAGGATACGGGCAAGACCAGCGTGCAGAAGTTATTCGATTCTTCGGGGAGCAGCCTGGCTACCAGCAATCTGAGTTCCCCACAGGTTACCGTCGCTGATCCGCAAAATCGCAAGGGCCCGTTTACCATTGCGGCGGCGGGCACGTACAACACCGGCAAGCCCAACTCGGAGGGCCGCTTCGTGGTGATTGGCAGCTCCTCCTGGGCGGCCAATCGCTTCCTTGGCTTCAACGGCAATGGTGACTTGGCCTTGAATGCTGTGAACTGGCTTTCCTCCGACGAAGACCTGATCTCGATTCGCCCCAAACCACCGGAAGACCGCCGCATCACCATGACCCGGGCACAATTGATCCTGGTGCGGACTGTCAGCCAATTTGTGCTGCCTCTGATCGTGGTGATCGCCGGAACCATGGTCTGGTGGAAGAGACGGTAAGAGCCTGGCCTTATGAACTTCCGCGGTTTGATTGTTGCAGTCGTGATTCTCGCCGGACTCGGCGGTGTTCTTTACTGGTCGCAGCACCGCAAGCCACCTGAAGACAACGCCGCCGCAACGGCCAGTGCCACGCCGGTGATCCTCAAAGTCAATACGGTGGATGTCAACCAACTCACCGTTAAGCAGAAGCAGGCCGATCCGGTCACACTACAGGCAGACGCCGGCAAGTGGCAGATTACCCAACCGAAGCCGTACCGCGCCGATCAGCAAACCGTTGCAGGTATGCTGTCCACGCTATCAGGGTTGAGCGCCGATCGAGTGGTCGAGGACAAGGCATCTAACCTCAAGCAATATGGATTAGATCCCGCCGCGGTGGAACTGGACATTACCGGCAAGGTCCAGGGGACACGGCGGCTGCTCCTGGGTGATGATACGCCCACCGGCGGCGACGTCTATGCGGCGCTCGCTGGGGATCCCAGAGTCTTTACCGTCTCCACTTTCAACAAGACCAGTCTCGCCAAGAGCCTGAATGACCTGCGCGACAAGAGCCTGCTGACCGTCGACGCCGACCAGGTCAGCCGGGTGGAACTGCTTAGAAAGGGTCAGGAAATAGACTTCGGCCGCACCAAGGATGGCTGGCAGATAGTGAAGCCGCCAAATTTGCGTGAGGATAACACCGCGGTGAGCCAGCTTATTAGCGGTCTCACCAGCGCCCGGATCGACCTCAGTACAGGAACCAGTGACGCGGCTACCGAATTTGCCAAAGGCACTCCTATTGCAACCGCCAAAGTGACCGCTGATACCGGCACGCAGACCGTTGAGGTGCGGAAGAACGGGAACGACTATTACGCCAAATCAAGCGGCGTCGACGGCGCCGTCAAAGTTGACTCCACTCTGGGCACGGCGCTCGATAAGAATGTGGACGACTTCCGCAACAAGAAGCTGTTTGATTTCGGCTTCGATGAGCCCACGAAGATTGAGCTGCACAGCGGCTCCCAGAGCTGGGTCTTCACGCGTAGCGGCCAGGACTGGTCGTCAGAAGGAAAGAAGGTCGATGCGAGCAGCGTTGGCTCGTTGGTTTCGAAGCTGCGCGACCTTGCCGCGGTAAAGTTTGTCACCTCTGGCTTTACCCATCCGGAGATTGAGGCAACCGTAACGTCCAATGATGGGAAACGGGTCGAAAAGGTATTGATCTCGAAGTCGGGCAAAGACGCGGTAGCCAAGCGCGACGGCGAAGCCACTCTCTATCAACTGGATTCAACCAGCGTCGACGAGCTCGCAAAACTGGCCGGCGACGTCAAGCCGGTAACGAGTTCCAGCAAGTAACTCCGAGATCCAAAGTCGACTCCAGCAGAATAAACAGCAGTTGGGCTTTTTCCCGGCAACAGACTGACGGGTGCCCCACGTCTCGCTCGTTTTTCGCGAGATATGGGATACCGCAGACCTTAATATTTGTTGCCAATTGAGCGGAAGAACCACAGGTGTAGAGATGTGGGGCACCCGTCAGTCGGTTGCCGGGAAAAAGCCCGAAACCTTGCTTTCAGATCAACCGCCCTCAAACCTCCACCCGCAGATCGCCGCCGGTCATCCTGCCCGGCTTATCCAGCTTGAGCATGCCCAGCAGGGTGGGAGAGATGTCGCGCAGCGAACCGCCCTCGCGCAGCCGGTACTTGCCCGCATCGTCGCTGACCAGGATCACAGGCACCGGGTTGGTGGTGTGCGCGGTGTGCGGTCCGCCGGTCACGGGGTCAATCATCAACTCGGCGTTGCCGTGGTCCGCAGTGATCAGCATCGAACCGCCCCTGTGCCTGAGCGTCTGATAGATGCGCCCCAGGCAAGCGTCAATCGTCTCCACACCTTTAACGGTCGGCTCGATCTTGCCCGAGTGCCCTACCATGTCGGCGTTGGCAAAGTTCACCACCACCAGGTCGAAGGCCGGATCACCGATCGCCTTGATCACCGCATCCGCAATCCCCGAGGCGCTCATCTCCGGCGCCAGATCGTAGGTCGCCACTTTTTGCGAAGGAATGAGCACACGGTCCTCGCCGGGAAAGGGCTTCTCGATGCCGCCATTGAAGAAGTAGGTCACGTGGGCGTACTTCTCCGTCTCGGCGATGCGCAGGTTGCGCAGATTAGCCTGTCCCAGCAGATCCGCCAGCAGATTCTCCATAGACTCGGGCAGGATCACCATGGGCAGGGTGAACTGCTTGTCATACTGCGTCATGCACACGTAGTGCAACCGCTTGGGCACCTGGGATCGCGGAATAGCCAGGTCGAGATCTTCGGCTCCGGGTAAGGTTTTACCATCGTCTTTGGTCAGGCCGCTGTTGCGCGCCAACACACGCGTGATCTGCCGCACCCGATCGGCGCGATAGTTGAAGCAGATGACTGCATCTTCATCGCGCAGCGGGCCTACCGGCCTTCCCTGTTCGTCGATCACCACGAACGGCTCCACGAACTCGTCGGTCACGCCGTTGTGGTAGCACTCCTTCACCCGCGCAATGGGATCGGCATACGCACCGCCTTCGGGAATGCCCACGATGGCGTCAAAGGCTTTCTTCGACCGCTCCCAACGCCGGTCCCGATCCATGGCGAAGTAGCGGCCGCCTACGCTGGCTATCTTGCCTATGCCGATTTCCCTGATCTTTCCCTGTAGCTTCTCCAGGTAGCCAACTCCGCTGGTGGGCAGGGTGTCGCGGCCATCGAGAAAGGCGTGCACAAAGACCCGCTCCACACCGTGCTGCTTCGCGGCTTGTAACAGGGCGTAGAGGTGGGCTTGCTGGGAATGCACTCCGCCATCAGAGAGCAGCCCCATCAAGTGCAGGGCGCGTCCCTTCTCGCCGGCATGCTTCAGCGCCGCCACAATCACCGGATGACGGAAGAATTCGCCGGAGCGAATCAGATCGTCGATACGCGTGATGTCCATGTGGACCACGCGGCCCGAGCCGATGTTCAGGTGGCCGACTTCGCTATTGCCCATCTGGCCATCGGGCAAGCCTACGAAATGATCCGAAGCATGCAGCAGGCTGTTGGGATACTCCGCCAGCAGCTTGTCGTAGGTGGGTTTACGGGCTAAGGCCACCGCATTGGCGAATTGCTCCGCCCGGTAACCCCAGCCATCCAGAATCGTCAGTACTACCGGCGTTTTCAGCGACACGTCTACTCCCCGGCGTTCACGGCGGCGCGGCCGAGGAACTCTGCTCCCTGCCCCAGCTCCTCCTCGATGCGCAGCAGCTGGTTGTACTTGGCAATGCGGTCGGTGCGCGAGGCGGAGCCGGTCTTGATCTGGCCTACGCCCGTGGCTACCGCCAGGTCGGCGATGAAGGTATCTTCCGTCTCGCCACTACGGTGGGACATGACGGAGGTGTATCCATAGCGGCGCGCCAGCGCAATCGCCTCGAAGGTCTCGCTGATGGTGCCAATCTGGTTCACCTTGATCAGGATCGAGTTGGCCACGCCCAGTTCAATGCCTTTCTGCAGGAACTCGGTGTTGGTCACAAACAGATCGTCGCCCACCAACTGGATCTTATCGCCCAGTTCGCTGGTCAGGAATTTCCAGCCGTCCCAATCGTCCTCGGCCAGCCCATCTTCGAGCGAGATGATGGGGTACTGCCGCACCCAGCTTTCATAGAATTGCGTCATCTGTTCGCTGGTCTTCTCGCTGCGGTCACTCTTCTTGAAGACGTAAAGCTTCTTTTCCTTGTCGTAGAACTCGCTGGACGCGGGGTCGAGCGCGATGGCGATCTCTTCGCCGGCCTTGTATCCTGCCAGCTCAATCGCCTCCAGGATGACTTCGATGGCTTCCACGTTGGATTTCAACGAGGGTGCAAAGCCACCTTCATCGCCCACAGCGGTGCTGTATCCCCGCTTCTTCAGAACGCCCTTCAAGGTGTGGAAGACCTCCACCCCCCAACGCAGTGCGTCGCCGAACCGCTCTGCTCCCACCGGCATCACCATGAACTCCTGAAAGTCCACATTGTTATCCGCGTGGGCGCCGCCGTTGATGATGTTCATCATGGGCACCGGCAGCACGGATGCATTCACGCCTCCGAGGTAGCGGTAGAGCGGGATCTGCAAGGCGTTGGCTGCGGCCCGCGCGCAGGCCATGGAAACCGCCAGGATCGCGTTGGCGCCCAGCTTGCTCTTATTTTCCGTGCCGTCCAGCGCGATCATGGTGGCGTCGATCAGGCGCTGGTTGGCCGCGTCCATGCCCGTAAGTTCAGGGGCCAGAACACTCTCCACATTTTCGACCGCATGCAACACACCTTTGCCCAGGTAGTGCGCCTTGTCGCCGTCGCGCAGCTCCACTGCTTCGTGCTCACCGGTGGAGGCTCCGCTGGGTACAGCTGCCCGGCCCATGGCTCCGCCCGCGAGAAGCACATCGGCTTCTACCGTTGGATTCCCCCGGGAATCCAGAATCTCGCGTGCGTGAATGGCAACAATCTCGGTCATATCACTCCTTGAAATGCGATGTCGTAGGCGGTCTTTGAGACGAGCGCGGCGATCGACGGCAATTGCTTTTCCATCTACTCCGCCGATTGTGCTGATGAAACTCCCCATCTCCACGCCAGTTCAAATTCTAACAAAGGCTGGCGCGGCTTCCGGTGAAGCGGGGATTTGACGCGCCGCATGTTACCCCCGTGGTTCTTTCGTTTTGTTGTTAGAATAGTTGACGCAAGCTTGAACTAATCTGTAAGTGCAGTGTTACTACTGTAGAAACAGCTTAGGTGCAGCATGACAAAGACGCGTTTTTCCCTGACCGCAGCGGCTACATTGGTTTTGAGCACAACGTTTCTCTCTGCGCAATCTGCTCCGGCGGATGCCGGGCAGACGGCCAAGCCAAGTCCCTATCAGGGCGTCTCCACACCGCCGGCGAACGACGCCATCACCACTTCTGAGCAGGCGCCGGCTGCACCTGCGGTGGTAACTCGGCCTGCACCTGCCGCCGCACCAGCACCAGCGCCACCAGCACCAGCTGCCCCCAGCAATCCGGATGCGGGCATCGTCGAAACACCGCTGGCGCCGTCCGCTCCCAGCCCGAAGAGTCTCGATGCGCGGGGCCTGGATTCGTCGAAGGACAATACCGACGAGGGCATCGTCACTTATGTTCCCGGGCCGGCAAATGCGTTACCCGAAGGAACAGTTTTCCGGGTTAGCATGCTGCAGGATATCGAAGCCTACGGCACCGCCCCGAATACGCCTTTCAGTGGCAAGGTCACCCAGGACATCATGCGCAACGGCAAGGTGATTGTGCCTGCGGGTTCGGAGTTGCATGGCCGAGTGGTGTATGCCACCTCCGCCAGCCGTCTCCACGGCGGATCTACAATTCACCTGCGTGCGGATGAGTTCGTTCTGCCCGACGGCACCCGTTACCACGTGCACGCTCAAGTCATCGATACCCAAGGCTCTGACACCAACGTCAAGGGCGAAGGGAACATTGTCCCCAGCGCGGAAGTGAAGCGGAACCTCGCTATACTCGGCGCCGGCGCGGGCGGCGGAGCTATCGTGGGGGCTGCGATTGGCGGCGGAGTGGGCGCGATCGTGGGCTCGGCTATTGGAGCCGGCGCGGCCACCACCCATTGGCTGCTGGTGCAGAGGTCGGCCGATCTTCCGGCTTCCTCTGTCCTGATCTTCAGCCTCACTGATCCCATGCTTCTCAACCCGGTTCAGGACCAGAAGACAGAGTTGCTGCCTCAGACGTTTTGAGAGGGGTTGAGGGAAACTGCAGGTCCCTCGGCTACGCTCCTAATGACACAGGTGGGAGCGGGTCCAGGTTTAGTGCCGCGCCTACGGCGCTCAGATCGACTTCAATTGATTTCCCAGCCCTTCCGGGCTGGGCTCACGTTTAGCGGCCGGCCCTCCGGGCCTCGCATCGATTTTGCAGTGTCATTTCTTTCTCAACTTGCCATACGCAGGTTGGCTGCTCGGGATGACAAAGTGGAGGGCGGCGTTTCCAACCAACCTTTGCGAATGGGATGGTCAGAGCGGCTGACCCGACGGCGAATCCCCTACGCAAGTTTCTCTGCTGGGACACGCTCCAGCAGGCGCCGCCAGGTCTTCTGGTTGACTCTGTGGCTCTTCTTCAAATCTTCCAGGATACGTTCGAAGTCGGTGTGGCCATGCAGCTTGTTCCAGGCTGGATTCTTTGAGAACCAGGGGTAGTTCTCGTTGCCCAGGTAGATGGCGCGGCGCAGCCAGTGCAGCGCTTCGCTCTCATCCCCCTCTACGGCGAAGTAAGTCGCCAGGCGATAGGCCATCTCACTGTCAACCTCCGCAGCAGAAAGCGAATCTTCTTCGATCAACGCCGTAGCCCGCTCACGCTCCCCTACCTGCACATAGCACAAAGCCAACGTGGGGAAGGCAATGCGCATGCTCTCATCATCGCGGATCACGGCTTCCAAAATCCCGATGGCCTGCTGCATGTCTCCCTGGCGCATTCTCTGGTACGCGAGCGAGGTACGAAGCAGGGGATGCTTGGGTTCCAGGGTCAAGCCCTTCTGCAGCTCTTCCTCCGCCAGCTCCAGCTGGTTCTGATATTGGTAGACGCGCGCCCGGTGGTTATAAATGATCGGCGCGTTGGAGGGATTCAGCTGCAGAGAGCGATTGAACTGCTGCAGCGCTTCTTCATACATTCCATCCAGGCGTAGGGTCTGGCCGGCCACCAGGTGCACGTCCCAGTTGTTGTCCGCGGTCAGCAGCAGGTGCTCGATGCCGTGGCGGGCGCTTTCCTTCTCTCCTCGCGAGAGCAGCATGTAGACGCGATAGAGGTTCGCTTCCACCGATCCGGGATCAATTTCGAGGGCGCGGTCAAAGCTGCGGCGCGCTGCCAACAGATGCAGTTGGCCGCCCAATCCGTGGCGCACATATTGCAGTTGCGTAATGCCCAGACCGCTCCAAGCCGGAGCAAAGTCCGGGTCGCGCGCCACCACGCTCTCAAACATCTCCCGCGCCTTGTCCAGGTCGCCGCGGGCTCCGGAGCGGGACATGAACGACGAGAGCAGCGCCCGGGCTTGCAGGTACTGCTCCGACAATGCCTCCGCCAGCGGTGCGCTGTGAGCCTGCTCGCCGTTCTGTTGCAGTTTCCCCAGGCCCTGCAGGGTGCCAAAGACTTCGTTGCAAATCTCCGTCTGCACGGCGATGAGGTCGAAGGAAGGCACGCTGATGGTGCCGCCGGAGCGCACGCATTGCCCGGGTACATCGAGCAGTTGCCAGTTGAGGTCGAAGCCTTGTTCCGAACGCATGAAATTGCCCGCCAGCACGAACTGCACCAGCAGCTTCTTGCCCACGGACAGCGGATCCATCTGCTGCATGGGCACGGGCAACTGCATCAGCGAACTCGAAGGCCGCACCACCAGCGAAGACATGCGCGCCAGCCGCGCGGCAATCGCATCGGCCAGCGCGTAGCCGTACAGGGGAGATTCGCCCGTCTGTCCGAAGTTCTGGAAGGGCAGCACGAGAATCGTATTCTGCTTCTGCGGCGAATCGGCCGACTCGCGAAAGCGCTCCGCCAGCATGGAGAGAAATCCCGTTGCCCGTTTCTCGCGCTCAGCCGCGGGCACGTGCAGATTGGTTGCCGTTTCGCCGGGCAGAATGCCGGTCTCGAATTGCATCGTCTTCATGATGGTCTTCAAGGCTTCGCGAAGATCGGCGGCCGAGGAATAGCGCGCGCTGGGTGTCTTGTTCAAACAGGTAGCGATCACACTGGCCAGCTCGGCAGGCACCTCGGTCAGAGGCGGCGGATCGGCAAATTGAATTGCACGCACGATCTGGAGCTCTTCCGCCTCCGGCCGAACGAATGGATGACGGCCGCTCAACAGTTCATAGAGGGTCACGCCAACAGCGAAGATATCGCTCTGGACGCTGGTTTGGCCGGTCACGAATTGCTCCGGCGCCATGTAGGCGATGGTGCCGCCGCGCGCGGTGTAGGTGGTGCGCAACTCCTTTTTCGAAGCATCCTGGCGCGGCTTGGAGGGATCGAATTCGGCCTCGGCTGCCGAGAGTCGCCGAGCCAGGCCAAAGTCCAGAATCTTGACCACTCCGCCATCGGTCAGCATCACGTTTGCGGGCTTCAGATCGCGATGGAAGATCCCCAAGCGGTGCGCGGCACTCAGGCCGTCCGCAATCTGAATGCCTACCGAGAGCCCCAGCTGCACGCTGGCGGCGCCGTTGGCGATGATCTTGTCCAGCGACTCTCCGGGCACGTACTGCATAACGATGTAGGCTTCGTCTTCTGACTCGCCCACTTCGTAGATCGCGCAGACGTTTGGGTGCTCGATGGCCGACGCCAGCCGTGCTTCGCGCAGCACCGTGCTGCGCATCTGCTCGATGGTCAATGAGCCCCGCTTCAATATCTTCAGCACGACCGGCCGCATGAGCAGCGTGTCGTTGGCCAGATACACCACTCCACTGCCGCCCGCGCCCAGCTTGCGAGTCACTTCATAGTGCTCAATGAGCCGCCGCTTCATGTTTTCAGTCTACCGGTTGGCTGTTTTCTCAAAAGAATGAGCGCTAAAAAGAGCGATAAGAGCGATAAGGGTCCCCGGTGGGACCGCTCTATAATGCTTCGCATGGCCGACTCCGGCAACAAGAAGCGCAACACCCGCTGGAACTGGCTGCTCATCCTTCCCGCTTGTGGCTTGCTTTTTCCCGCTGTCTACGCGCGGCAGACGCCCGCGCTTTTCGGTTTCCCTTTCTTCTACTGGTATCAGTTTGCCTGGGTCTTCCTTACCGCGGCGATCACCGGCCTGGTGTACTTTCTGGTAAAGGACTAGAAATGGAGTTATACTTCTCCATAATTGGAGGGGGCTCATGCCCAGATCGCGGCCCGCTGCCCTTGCCTATCCTGAGACCCGCTACTCCCCGCCCGCACTGCCAGATCTTTCCCGTCCCGAGGAGCGGCGCCGGCTTTCGGGCGCGGCGTTGAAGGCCCTGTTCAACATCGTCCAACACTGGCAGATCCGGGATGAAGACGCACGCGAGCTGCTGGGCGGCATCTCCAACGGCGCTTACTATCAGCTCAAGCAGAACACCGGCGCCTCGGTCAAAACCCTGGAACAGGACAGGCTGCTACGTATTTCGTACCTGATTGGGATCTTCAAGTCGCTCAACATCCTTTATAGCCAGCGCCTGGCCGATCAATGGATGCAATTGCCCAACACCAACCCGATCTTCGCCGGCCGCACACCGCTGGACTACATCCTGCACGGAGGGACGCCGGCGATGGATGTGGTGCGCCGGCTGCTCGACGCGCGCCGCGGCGGCCGCTAAAGCTATCGTTTATGGTTTCCCTTCCGTTGACCGATCTGCGCCGCTTCGATACCCACCGGCTGCTGCCGGCCAAGTACTCTCCTCATTACGACTCCGTGCTTACGCGTATCGCCGATGACGATGAGCAGCTGCAACTGATCTTCGAGCTGGACCATACGACCAACGCCCGCCTGCTGGCGGAAGAAAACCGGAGTTCCGGCATTAGCCAGCGCGAACTTGTCTTCCATGTTCCTAACTACCACGTGATCAACGCTGCCTTCACCCACCCCAACCCCCTGGGGGCACGCTTCTCCACCCCGGAGCGCGGCGCCTGGTATGCCGCCTTCGAACTGGCGACAGCCAAGGCCGAGGTGATCTTTCACAAGGGCATTGAGTTCGCGGAAATTGATTGGAAGGAGCGGGAGGAGATCGGCTATGACGACTACCTGGCAGATTTCACGGCGGCCTTCCACGACCTGCGGGGTGTTGTGGATGAAGCCCTAAGCCCCAGCAGCTATGTGCGGTCGCAGGAACTGGCAGTGGAGCTGCTCGAGCTTGGTTCGCTGGGCATCATTTATCCCAGCGTCCGGCGGGAAGGTGGCACTTGTATTGCGTGTTTTCGCCCCAGCGTTGTTGCCAATGTGCGCAAGAGCACACGTTACCGGCTCATCTGGACTCCGCTGCGGGCCCGCTTCGTCACGCAGGATAGCGTGCACGGTTGAGCGGCGTCAGTTCCCGGACCACTTCACGTCGTTGCGGCGAACATCGTCGAGGGTCGACGGCTTCCAGGTTTTGCCGCGATCCACGCTTACCCAATGCAATTCCGTCGTGCTGCGTAGAAGTACGGCAGCATACGGTTCCTGATCGGACTCGGATCTCGGGGCCTGGCCACTTCCCGGCGCGGCGGTCAAGGGCGGTATGCCCAGCAGCTCAACCGCTTTCCCGTCCCACTGCTGGTGGACCTGATGCCAATGCTTCCCCTGGTCTTCGGAGCGGAAGAGAGTTCCATTGCTATCCAACGCCAGATGGGAACGCTCCACCACCAGTTGACTCACCGGAGCCAGTCCGCTGGGCAGCGCCGGCGCGGCCGTGTTGGTGGCTGCGGAGACTTGTGCATGGGAAAGATAAACACCGCTTGATGCGACGACGCCGAGCGCCAGCAAAGCAATCTGGGAAGAGCCCCGGAGGAAAGTCATACGCAGTAGCTTATCGGCCATAGAAAACCACGCAATGCCCCTTCCGTGGCGGTAATGGGGCGTTTGCGTTACCACCAACTCGGGTCAAAAAGCACCTACTTGCCGTGCCATTAACAAGCTACCGCCAAAGTGCTGCAGGGCTGGGTGGGGCGGTACTTCGACCTGCGTCTGCACGCTAAAGCCCTGGCTCTCGAAGAGGGCACGGGCGGCCACGTTATCGGCCCACACGTTTGCAGTGAGGCGGGTAAAGAGTCCCGCCTTTGCTTGCTCGACGGCCGTCTCCAGAAGCCGCTTGCCGATGCCCTGCCGCCGGTGTGATGGCCGAACCGCTATGCTGTTCACCAGAAAGCTCTCCCAATCCTGCGCCCGGTCGATGGGGTCAAGGATTTGAACCCGGTCCTGGGGAAGAATGTCGCGCTCCTCCTCCCGCAGCCATGCGGCGGGAAAGGCGTTGACCATTCCTACCACGCCTTTGTTGTCGGCGACGAAACAATGGCGAAAGGAGAAGCCAGCTGCATCCTGCTTCACGCCGCGCGCTATCAGGCCGGCTAGCATCTCTTTGGGCGCCATGTCTTCCAGCAAAAATTCATACATGCCGTCGCCGGCCAGGATCGACAGCTCGGCCAGTGCGTAGGCGTCGGCCGGCAAGGCGGGCCGAAAGACGATTTCTGTGGTCATCAGGCGGTCGCGCCCTGCTTCTTGCGCGGAGCGAATTTTCTCCTGTAGTACGCGGTGGTTAAAGCAATTGCCGGGCTTCCGATCGCTGTGGGCAGCACCCAGATTACCCAGCCGCCATGGACAAAGCGGCCAATAGTCACGACGCTGAATGCCGTCCAGGCGGCGATGTAGCTGGCCAGCATGTTACCAAGGTGCTCGTACCACCAGAACATCTTCTCCTTTGGTGGATGCAGGAATTGCCATATGGATTTTGCGGCCAGCCACATGCCGATGATGCCAAAGACGATCGCCGGGATCGCCAGATTTTGCACGAGCGCCGGCTTGAGAAGTCCTAACGACGCCAGGGTGAGGCTGCCTGCGAAGGTAAAGATCGCGGCGGCCCAGTCAGGCCAGGTCACCTTTTCTCCCTTTGGCAGGTTTTTATGGAAGAGGACGCGGTAGGCGGAGAAGGCTGCATAAAAGCTGAACACAGCGACCAGCGCCAAGAAGAGTATCGGGCGATACAGGGCGAGCACGATGGCGGTCGAGGCAACTACGGCCATGGCCCAGAAATAGACCTTGCCCCAGCGCCGGTGTGCTTTGCCCCCCTTGGCCGTCAGCAGGGCGAGAGGAGCCATGACAAAGGCCGTCGACCCGGCGGCGATGTGCACTCCCAGGAGGGCCCTTATCCAGACAGGGTCTTGCATTTCGGCCTCCAGCATCGATCTGTCCACCATATACCGATACTATGTTGACCATGGCCGTGGTCATTGCGATGCTGCGCGGCGTCAACGTTGGCGGCTACCAGAAGCTCAACATGGAAGCCCTGAGAACCCTGTGCGGTGGGCTCGGATTGCGCGAGGTGCAAACGTATATCCAGAGCGGGAATGTTGTGTTCCGCGAAGATAGCGGGGATCCAGGGGCGGTGGCGCGCAAGATCGAGGATGGAATCGAACGAAAGTTCGGCTTCCGGCCGGAGGTGATTGTTCGCACGACCTCTGAGCTGCGGAAGGTGATTGCCGGTAATCCCTTCGCGAAACGGCCGGAAGTCGAACCCAACCGGCTTCTGGTTCTTTTTATGGCCAGCACGCCTGGGCGGCAGGCCCGGGAGGGGGTCCTTGGTTTGCCCTGCGAGCCGGAGGAAATGCACATCAAAGGGCGCGAGCTTTATATCTACTACCCCAATGGGATGGCTCGACCGCGGATTCCCATGGCACGTATCGAGAAGTTGCTGGAGACGTCGTCCACGGGGAGAAACTGGAATACTGTCAACAAGTTACTGGCCATGGCGGAAGTGCTTGAAAAGACGGTGCCCTAAGGGGCTAAAGAGAACAACTTGAGTCCGGAGGGACAGCTGAGGACCAAGTCCCATAAGCGCGAACTTGTTTATTTCGTCAGTTCTCGCACGAACCCGTCATCCTGAGCGAAGCGCCTCATAGATGGATCGCTTCGCTCAGGATGACGAGGCTGTGGCAGAACTAACGGAACGGAGACCTTTGTACGGGAGCTGGGGCGCACTGCAGATCCCTCGGGCTGCCCTCAGGATGACGAGCTGGGGCAGAACTGACGAAAAACACCCTGAACAAGTTCGCGCTGATGGGGACATGGCGGAAGGTAGGTGGTCGGACAGGTTTAGACTGTAGGGAGCATGATACCTACGCTTGAATGGACTGCCGATGGCGTCCGCTTCCTCGATCAGACTCGGTTACCTCTTGAAGAGGTTTATGTGCTGGCCACTAGCAGCGACCAGGTGGCTAATGTCATTACCACCATGGTGGTTCGCGGGGCGCCCGCGATCGGCGTCGCCGCCGCGATGGGCTTCGCTTTGGGGGTCAAGAATAGCTCGGCTCCGACGATTGCGGCGCTTAGCAGCGAAATGGAGGGCATCGCAAAAACGCTGGCGGCCACGCGGCCGACGGCAGTCAATCTGTTTTGGGCCATCGAACGCATGCGCCGCCGCTTCTTTGCCCTGGCCGCCCAGCCTGGCGCGACCATTGAAGCTATTAAGGCCGGCCTGGTCGAGGAAGCGCGCATCATGTACGACGAGGACATTGCCGCCTGCCGCGCCATGGGGGCGCACGGGGCGGAGCTGATGCCGGCTTCGGGTGGAGTGCTGACCCATTGCAACGCTGGGGCTCTCGCTTCCTGCGGTTATGGCATGGCCCTGGGAGTGATCCGGTCTGCAGTCGAACGGGGCCACCAGCTGCATGTCTATGCCGATGAGACGCGGCCCTTCCTGCAGGGCGCCCGCCTTACCGCGTGGGAGATGATGCATGACGGCATTCCGACGACCGTATTGTGCGACAACATGGCCGCCAGCCTGATGCGCCAAGGCAAGATCCAGGCGGTGATCGTGGGCTCCGACCGGGTGGCCGCCAACGGCGACGTGGCCAACAAGATCGGTACCTACGGCGTGGCCATCCTGGCCAAAGAACACGGCATCCCGTTCTACGTTGCCTGCCCGTGGTCGACGATCGACCTGGCGACCCCGAACGGCGACGCCATCCCCATTGAACAACGCCCCGCCATCGAAGTGACTCACCACGGCGGCAAACAGCTTACCCCGTATGGGGTCGGTATCGAGAACCCGGCCTTCGACGTGACCCCGGCCCGGTATGTCACCGCCATCATTACCGAGCGCGGCGTCCTGCGGCAGCCTTACGGAGAGGCATTGCGCGGCCTGGAAGCAGCCGCAGCCTCGGCCCGTTAACCATAAGCCGGACTGTTTCCATCCATCCGGCCTGCTCCCCAACCCGGCCGTCGCCTTGGGTGAACTAAGGCGACGGCGTGGGGTCTTCTGCAATGGTCTTCAGCGCTCTGAACCCCCGCAACCGCTCGCTGCCTCGAGGCACGGCGCTGGTTCTCGTCAGCCTGATCCTGTCCTTCCCGCTGTCCGGTTTCCCCGAGGATCGTGCCTCGCTCAAGCTGCTTATTCCAACGCTGGTGGCTGTGCTGGGGACCCTGGACACCATGCGGTGCCTGCAACATCGCTGGAGCCTGTATCACGGAGCCGTTGTGGTGCTGATCTACACGGACATCCTGGCCCTGTGCATGATCCTCTTCCTGCTGCTGTATCCCTATGGCCGCTGGCTCTTGTAGACAGCCCTGTAGAGCCTGTGTGAGAACTGCTGCCCTCGCCAAATCGAGTCCCGTAGGGACGGCTGAAAGTTACCCAGGACATGTTCCGGGGTTTGTTGCCCCGAATTGCTAATGGTCCATTTCAGAGAACTCTACCCAGGGCTCACGTCCTGGGCTACTCTCAGCCGTCGCTACCGGACTAATTTTGAAGAGGATAGTTCTCACACACGCTCTAAGGCCTTGTTTGATGCAGCGGGAGGTTAAAAAACATTAGGAGGTGGATGCCGGCTCGTGCTGAAGTAGAATTCTCGGGCAGACCGGCCAAACAAATTCCCTCCCTTCCGGAGAAATAGATGCTTAAAGGATTTCGCGATTTCATCCTGCGCGGCAATGTGGTCGATCTTGCCATTGCTGTTGTGATCGGCGCCGCATTTACCGCGATCGTCAACGCCCTGGTGGCCGACCTCATCAACCCACTGATTTCGGCGATCGTCAGCAAACCGGACTTTTCGTTCCTGGTGCTCCATGTCCACGGCGGCGTTATCAAGTACGGCGACTTCCTCAACGCCACGATCTCTTTTCTGATTATCGCCGCGACGGTTTACTTTATGGTGGTGTTGCCAGTCAATACCTTGATGGCCAAATTTAAACCCAAGGTGGTTGAAGCGCCCGCCACCAAGCCCTGCCCGGAGTGCCTGAGCGAAATCCCGATTGCCGCCAAGCGCTGTTCGCATTGCGCTCAGTTGGTGGCGTAAATACCACGGGAGAGATAGCTCATTGGCAAAACGATTTGTCCTCTGTTCGTTGCTTGTCGCCGTGCAAGCACCCATGCTGGCGCAGGTTTCTCCTTTTCCTGATCGCGTCCTGGGCTACCGCGACTTCAGCCGTCAGGCAAAGATCGATCAGGATTTCCTGGGGGTACCCGATGCCAAGCTGGCCCAGGAAGAGCTGAAAACGCTGACCGCCGCTCCGCACGTGGCAGCCAGCAAAGAGGACTACGATACCGCCGTCTACGTGGCCGGCAAGTTCAAGGCCGCAGGCCTGGATACGCAGATCGTTCCCTACAAGGCGTGGCTGAATCTGCCGGAAGAAGTTTTTTTGCAGGCCAGCAACGCCGAAGGCAGAGTTCTCATGACCGGCCCCACCCGGGAGCATGTGGACAATGATCCCTACCAGGATGATCCGCGTATACTGCCCGCGTTCAATGGCTCTTCCCCCTCCTGCGACGTGACCGCCGACGCGGTGTATGTGAATTACGCGCGCCCCGAGGATTTCAAGAAGTTGGAGGATATGCACATCAGCGTTGCGGGAAAGATCGTTCTGGCCCGCTACGGCATGAACTTCCGCGGAGTGAAGGTTTACCTGGCACAGCAGCGGGGCGCGGCCGGGGTCATCATTTATTCCGATCCTGCAGACGATGGCTACTTCCAGGGGGATAAATATCCCCACGGCCCGTGGCGCCCGGACACCGGGGTGCAGCGCGGCTCGGTGCAGTACATGTTCAAATATCCGGGGGACGCCACTACGCCGGATGTCGCCTCCACTCCAGGCCTGTCAGCGTCGCGGCGTTTGCCGCTCTCGGAAATTACCAGCCTGCCCACCATCCCCTCGATGCCGCTTTCCTATCACGATGCATCACCCATGCTGGAAAACATGGGCGGCGCGGTGGCGCCCCGGGAGTGGCAAGGCGCCCTGCCGTTCAGCTACCACGTGGGCGGCGCGGGATTGATCAAGGTGCACATGCGGCTGAAGATGGATTATGCCGAACGCACCATATGGGACGTGATTGGAAAGATCCCCGGCAGCGAGCTTCCCGATGAGTGGGTGGTGGCCGGAAATCACCGCGATGCGTGGGTCTTCGGAGCGGTCGATCCCAGCAGCGGGACAGTGGCCATGCTGGAAGCTGTGCATGGTGTCGGTTCCCTGCTGGCGCAGGGGTGGAAGCCCCGCCGCACCATGTACTTTTGCAGCTGGGATGGGGAAGAGGAAGGCCTGATCGGGTCCACCGAATGGGCCGAGGAACATGCCAAACAACTGGCTCACGCGGTCGCGTACATCAATACGGACGCCAGCGTTTCCGGGACTCATTTTGAGGCCTCGGCAGTGCCCTCGCTCAAACAGTTCATCCGCGAGGTCACGATGGAGGTCGCTAGCCCCAAGGGCGGTTCCGTCTTCGACGAATGGCGAAAGGATCAAGGGGATTCCGCGGCGCGGCGGCGGAACGTTTTCAACGACTCCTCACAGGGAGGGACACCGCTGAGCGGGGATGTCCGCGTGGGAGATCTGGGCAGCGGTTCGGATTACACGCCGTTTATTCAGCACCTCGGGGTTCCGTCTACGGATATCGGTTCCACCGGCCCCTACGGCGTTTATCACTCCGCGTTTGATAACTACGCGTGGTTTGTCATGAATGCTGACCCCACGTTTGTCTATGAGCAGCAGATGGCGCGTGTCTTTGGGCTCGAGGCGCTGCACATGGCGGATGCTGATGTGCTTCCCTACGACTACATCACTTACGCTCGGCAGATCCAGGCTTACTTAACTGCCGCCCAGATACGAGCTAAGGACGCAGGCATGGCAGGCGTTGACTTCAGCGATGCTCTGGGCGCAGCTACCCGGTTCACGGCTGCGGCCACGGTCATGTACTCCAGGCAACTGACCGCACGTGGGGACCCGGAGGCGTTGAATGCTTCGTTGCGGGCAGTGGAGGGAGATTTGCTTGCGCCGGATGGACTGCCCGGCCGGCCATGGTTCCGGCACACGATCTTTGCGCCGGGGGAGTATACCGGCTATGCCGCGGTGGTTATCCCGGGAGTGAATGAGGCGATCGACGCCCACGATCCAGCTCGTACCCAGGCGCAGATGGCCAATGTTACCGCCGCATTGGTGCGGGCGGCGGTCACGTTGGAGGGTGGGATGTAGGGTGGGCATCGGCAAGGCGCGTTGAGTGCTGTGGTATCCCACTCAAGCCAAAGTACGGCTTGAGTGGGATACCACCTATCCTGGGTTTGGCTGGTTGGTCAGGATTTCTTCGCGAACGTTTTTGAGGACGGCTAGCGAGCGCTGCACTCCAATTTCTCCGCTCAGGATTGGATCTTCGTTTTCAATGCTTAGCATTCCGTTGTAACCCACTTCCATGTAGGCGGCGATGATGTCCTTCCAGGCACTGGCGCCGTGGCCGTAGCCCACGGCACGGAAGAATTCTGACGCCTCGTGATCGTCTTTCTTGCCGAAGTTCAAGACCCCGTAGCGGTCTACGTTCTGGGGGAAAAAGGCGGTGTCTTTCATGTGGGCGTGATAGATCGCTCCCTGCTTGCCGAGAAAACGGATCACCTCGACCGCATTACACTGCTGCCAGAAGAGATGGCTCAAATCGCAGTTGGCTCCGATCTCCTCGCCTACCGCCTCGCGCAGCCGCAATAACGACCGCGGGTTGAAAACTACGAAGTTGGGATGCATCTCCAGCGCAATGCGGTGAACTCCCTGCTGGCGGGCAAACTTCACCGTCTCGGTCCAATAAGGAATGACCCGCTCCTTCCATTGCCAGGCGAGCGCAGCGCCGTGCTCCGGCGGCCAGTCATAGACCACCCAATTAGGCACAGTGTCAGTTTCCGATCCGCCAGGACAGCCGGAGAAACCAACGACCGTACGAATTCCCAGCATACCGGCGAGCTGCAGGGTCTGACGAAACTCCTCCGTGGCCTGCCGGGCCTTGGCCGGATCCGGATACAGCGCGTTGTTGTGGCAGCTCAAGGTCATGACAGGAATGCCGCGGTCGTCAAATTTCTTCTTCCAGGCACGGGCCTTGGCCGGGTCCGCTACCAACTCGGGACGAGGACAGTGCGGCGAGCCATTGGGGCCAGCCGCGCCCACCTCAACTGCCTCAATGCCCAGACTGGCAAACTTGTCCAGCATCTCGTCCAGCGAAAGCTTATTAAAAGGAGGGTCAAAGACGCCGATAGGCAAGGTCTTCACGGGTGCGGCCGGCTTGTCCTGCGAGACTGACTGCGCGGCTGCGGGCATAGATAGCGGAGCGGAAGCCAGCGCCGCTGCTGTTGTACCTAAGAATTGCCTGCGGTTCATAAGGTGCTCCAAATGGGGTGATGCCACGCATAGCATAGTAAGCTCAGGCGGCATCCGCCGTATATGAAACGTATTCACGTTTTCTGAAATGATTGAAGATCGCTCCATGCTATGCTGCTTCCATGCCGAAAGCCGCTCAGAGCAGTGCCGGCAGTCAGTACCTTTCGCGCGCCGTAAGCAAGAGCCTGAAAGTGCTGGAACTATTGCAATCGGCGCGGTCGCCGATGGCACTGCATGAGATTGCCAGGCGCATTCAACTCTCGAAAACATCCACCTTCCGGCTGCTGCGTACGCTTGAAGCGGCAGGGTGCCTGGTAGCTGCCGGCGCAGGCGAATACGGCCTGGCCCCGGGGATTTATTCCGCTGTGCCTACGCTTTGGCTGGCCCGCCTACTGCGCGTGGCAACGGTTCGCATGCAGGAGCTGAATGCCAGGCTGCGGGAAACGGTGAGCATGGCGGCCTTGTTTGAGAACCGGATCGAAGTGGTTGCGGTGATCGAGAGCCCACAGACCATCCGGATGAGCAATGTCGTGGGGCACATCGTCCCCCCCAACGCCAGCTCTCTGGGCAAGGTGATTACGGCGTTTCAAAGCCAGGAGCAGCGGGAGAAACTGCTGCGCAGTTATGGGTTTTGGCGCTTCACCGAGCGAAGCATCACCGACCCGCTGCAATTACAACAGGAATTCAGCCGGGTCCAGGCGGAGAGGTTTGCTAGCGATCGCGAAGAGTGTGTGGCGGATGGAATTTGCTTTGCGGTTCCAGTGGTCAACGCCGCCGGTGAAGTGAATGTTGCATTGAGTGCCTCACTACCCAAGATGCGGGTACGCGACCAGGTGCACGAGAAAGCGATTATTGCTGCGCTGCGCAGCACGGCGGATAAGATTTCCGCGGACTTCCGTGCCGCCCAGTCGCCGGAGTTCGTCAGTACGTCGCGCGCCCGCCGCTAGCGTCGTAGCATTGCGCGGTGACGAACGAGCACTCCCTGCTGGCCAGGAAATGAACTACGTACGCGATCTCCTCCGGCTTACCCGTGCGGCGCATGGGAATGCGGTCGGTCATGTACGCCACCTGCTGCGGGGTAAGCTGATCGAGTATTTGCGTCTGCACCACCGCGGGAGTGACGGCGTTGACGCAAATACCGTCCGTGGCCAATTCTTTTCCCAGCGATTTGGTCAGGCCGATCACGCCTGCCTTGGTGGCTGAGTAAGGGATCATGCGGGGATTCCCTTCCTTGCCCGCGATGGAAGCGATATTTACGATGCGCCCATAGGACCGGCTGCGCATATGAGGCACGACGGCGCGGCAAAAATTGAATACGCCGGTCAGATTGATGGCGATATTGCGCTGCCAGTCTTCATCGGTCTGCTCCCAGATAAAGGCCGCGGGGCCGGCGATTCCTGCGTTGTTGACTAGAATGTCTATCTGGCCGGTTTGCTGCATCACCTGGTCTACAGCCCGGCCAACGGAGGCCGCATTGGCAACATCCGCCTCCACGGCGAACGATCCGTTGGGCAGGGATGCGGCCACCTTCTGCGCTCCGGCTAAATTCAGATCGATCACAGCCACGGTCGCACCTGCTTCGGCCAGCCGGATCGCGATGGCTTCACCGATGCCGGTTGCGGCTCCGGTGACCATGGCGGTTGTTCCCGCCAGGCTGAACATATTCTCCGCTGCTGTCATTTTGGAATTCTCCCGGGAAGGTACTGCCGGGGATTATAGGAAGGCGGAATATTTAAGTCAATAAATGGAACATGTTCCACTTTCATCCTTGACCCAACTTGCGAACGGAATGTATTACTTGACAGTCAAAACCCTTCTCTCCGTGCGTCGGTCCCGACACAAAGCGTATTGCTGGACCACGATGGCTGCCGTGTTGGCTCTCCACACTTTTTGGGGGAACGGCCAGAACACGGAATTCGAAAAAACGTGCGCGGTGTGCCATGGTGGCGGCGGGGAAGGTACCGATCGGGCTCCGGCATTGGCCAACAACCGGGAGCTCCGCGGTGTTAGCGAAAAAGAGATTGCAGCCCTGATCAGGAATGGGCGCGGCAATATGCCCGCATTTTCGCTTTTACCCGCGGACCAGATTGAGGAGCTGGCTCACTTTGTCCATTCCCTGAATGCGGACGCCTTCGAAGCGAAACCGGCCGGCGATGTCGCCGCAGGGGCCGACTTCTTTTACGGCAGTGGCCGCTGCGTCTCGTGTCACACGGCGCAGGGACGCGGCGGCACCAATGGGCCCGATCTATCCAGCATCGGGCGCCAGGTAACGTTGTCTGAACTCGAACAATCGCTGCGCCAGCCGGACGCGCGTATGGCCGTGGGCTATACGGTGGTCGAGGTCACGCTGAGCAATGGCGGCACGCTGCGCGGATTTGCCCGCAGCCAGGGTGCGCACGATTTACAGCTGCAAACGCTGGACGGGCAGCTTCACCTGCTGCTGGACAAGGAATACACCCGGGTGGTTGCGGAAAAACACTCCATCATGCCCGCATTCAGCGGCACGCCCCAGCAGTACCGTGACCTGGTGGCATTCCTGAGCACACTGGGCGGAGTGGGCCCAGGGGCCAATCCTGCGGCGCTAGAGAGGGTGACCCCACTGGCGATCGACCAGGTGCTTCACCCCAGGCCCGGCGATTGGCCGACCTATTCCGGAAATGTTAATGGTAACCGTTACAGTGCTCTTAGCAGCATCGATGCGAAGAACGTAAGCTCGCTACGGCCGGCATGGATCCATCCCCTGCCCTACTTCGGCCTGGAAACAACGCCCCTGGTGATCGATGGCGTAATGTACGTCACCGGTCCGAACCAGGTGCAGGCGCTGGACGCCCGCACGGGCAGAGAGATCTGGAACTATTCGCGGGCCCGCGCGGCGGCCGGAAGCATCCCGGGCGACGCAGAGAAAGGCGCAAACCGGGGCGCTGCCGTGCTGGGTGACCGCGTTTTTTTTATCACCGACAATGCACACCTGATCTGCCTGCAACGCCTTACTGGGGCCTTACTTTGGGAAGTAACACTCGGAGGGCCGCGCTATGGCGGAACGTCGCCTCCTTTGATTGCGGGCGACCTGGTGATTGCCGGTGTCTCCGGAGGCGACGAAGGGATTCGAGGCCTGATTGCGGCCTACAACGCAAGCACGGGCGAAGAGGTGTGGCGATTCTGGACGGTTCCGGGCGCCGGCGAGCCGGGCTCGGAGACGTGGAAGGACGATCCGCATCCACAAGGGGGCACGACCTGGACAGCCGGCAGCTACGACAGCACAAGCGGCGTTCTGTATTGGGGGACCGGCAATCCTTATCCCGATACGGATGGCGACCATCGTGGCGGCAACAATCTCTACACCGCGAGCGACGTGGCGCTCGATGCGAAGACGGGAAAGCTGCGGTGGTATTTCCAATTTACGCCTCACGATATCCATGACTGGGACGCCAATCAACCGCTGGTATTGGTCGATGCTCCCTTCCGTGGCCGTGAGCGCAAGCTGCTTCTACATGCCAATCGCAACGGCTTCTTGTATGTTCTCGACCGGACGAACGGAGAGTTTCTACAAGCAAGTCCGATGGTCAAGAAGCTGACCTGGGCCAGTGGGATCGGAGCCGATGGGCGGCCACAGTTGCTGCCTAACAACGAGACGACACCGGGGGGGGTGCAGACCTGCCCTGCGGTACGAGGAGCCACTAACTGGTATTCCACCGCGTACAATCCTTCGACCAGCCTGTATTACGTGATGACGGTGGAAGACTGCAGCATCTATCGCAAGGCACACGACGGTGGCTACGCTCCAATCGACGATCCGATCAACCCAGCGATGAAGGTGCTGCGCGCCTTTGCCTTGGAGACGGGAAAGATCGCGTGGGAGCTTCCGCTTACAGGTCCGCCGGAAAGAAACTATTCCGGGGTTCTCAGCACCGCTGGAGGCCTGGTATTTTTTGGGGAAACGAGTGGAGGCTTCGCCGCCGTGGATGCCAAGAGCGGAAGATATCTCTGGCACTTCGAGGCCAGTGAGCCATGGAAGGCTTCGCCCATTACTTATATGGTGGACGGGCGCCAATACGTCGCGATCGCCTCAGGATCCAATATCCTGTCGTTCGCGCTGCCCGATAAGTAGTGCGCTCACGCGAAATTCTGCCTGGCTTCTCCCGGCAATTCACCGCAGGTTAACGTCGCGCGAGAAAACTAGAGTGCGTCGAATGAAAATATCCTTATGGTTCACTGTTGTCGTTTTGAGCTTCACGCACGGGTTGTTACGGGCTGAGAGCAAATGCCCGCGCCCGGAGCCGGGGAGTATAGTTCAAGAACCGTTAGACCTGCGCAGCCAGAATGGGGTTTTGGAAGTACGGCTTACCGCAAATAACACGGCGGAAGCAAATGGCGCTATTCGCTATTGCTATACAGATTCAGCCGGCCACGAATCGCCTAACTTGCGTGTGCATCCTGGCGATCAGGTCGTTCTCCATCTTACGAACGCGCTGACTGATCTTAGCCACGGTAGTAGCGCACCGATGCATGGTCACGCTCATGCTGCAGGCAATCCCTGTACCAGCGGAGTCATGAGCGCGGTATCGACCAACCTTCATTTTCACGGCCTTACGATTCCACCGGTCTGTCATCAGGATGACGTGATGAAGACTTCCGTGCAGCCGGGCGATGCGCCCTTTGAATATCGCTTTCGTATTCCTGACGATGAGCCGCCGGGGCTTTACTGGTATCACCCGCATATCCACGGCTTCAGCAAAGATCAACTGCTCGGCGGAGCCTCGGGCGCGTTGATTGTGGAAGGGATCGAGCGGGCAAAGAAAGCTACGGCAGGCTTGCCGGAGCGAGTGTTCATTATCCGCGATCTGGACCTTATCAATCCCAATGCGCCGCCGGCTAAATCGGAGCCGGTGGTGCCGAAGTTCATGATTGACCGCGACGGGGACGCGGCCAACAACGGCACCGGCTTCGGTAAACCGGCAAAGGATTTATCTATTAATTATGTGCCGGTTCCCTATCCCAATTACCCGCCGGCCACCATCGAGATGAAGCCGGGAGAACGCCAGTTGTGGCGCGTGTTAAATGCTTCGGCTATCACCTACCTGAATCTCTCGGTGCTGTTTAACCGTGCGCCGCAGCCACTGGGCCTGGTTGCGATGGACGGGGTGCCCATGAATTTAAATGACGCGGAGAAGGATTCCGTAGACCCGCAGACGCATATCGGCCTGCCGCCAGGGGCGCGCGCGGAATTCATCGTGACTGGCCCACCCGAGGGCGAAAGCGGTTTGCTGGTTACCAGAACTGTGGACACCGGGCCGGGCGGAGAAAATGATCCCAACCGTATGCTGGCGAAGATTGTCCGCTTCTTCGGATGCACCAGAATCGCGATCCAAGTTACAAAGTTCGCCGGAGCCCCTGCCGCCAGCGAGCCAGGCATGGCTGGGATCTGTGTTACCGGTTCGTGTACGGCACTTATATTTTTCAGAGAAATTAGTTGACCCCAACGACCCGACGAGTGCGGTGGAGTTCTATCTTACCGTCGACGGACAAGAGCCCAAGATGTTCGATATGAGTTCGGAGACTCCGAACATCATCGCACAACAGGGCACGGTGGAAGATTGGATTATCGAAAATCGTTCACGAGAGTTACACGCTTTTCACATACATCAATTGCACTTTCTGCTGCTCGACTATTCGGGAAGACAAGTCAATGAAGACTTTTTGCGCGACACGGTGAACGTGCCCTACTACGACGGCCACTCCCTTGCTTATCCCAGTGTTCGCCTGCGCATGGATTTTCGCGATCCTAATACGGTGGGCACCTTTGTCTATCATTGCCATCTTCTTGAACATGAAGACAAGGGAATGATGGGATCGATCCAAGTGAATTCTGCGCGACCCATGTCAGAGCACATTGCCAACTCCCGATGATTTCCACAGCGCTGCTGTTAGGAACGTCGATGCGAATTCACCGCGTGTTCATTGGATGAAGGCAGTAATTCCAGGCTAGTTACACCTTCTTACACACGAAAAGTCTCGAACCATGTAAATGCTTCGCGACGCGGCTATTGGCATATGGCAAGCTATTGCGTATTTCCACACTTGTTACTTTTGGAACACCCGTCCTTATTCACTTTGCGTTCACGGAATAAAGATGCGGCATTCATTTTGTGGGCCTATTTCTCGAACGGGTTGGGCATATAGCGGGCCACCTGTCTGGGTTTATATCAAAGCGAAAACTTTACGTGGCCCCCCACGGGACCATACACCTCGCGATCCTGGTGTGGCACAGCAGCGTGATCCGCTTAAGAGCTCTGACTCGGGAGGAAGTATGACTGTAAAGCACGTCGCAACCACAGCCAAGCGGGCTGTACGTACGGGACTATTATCCACCGCGATCTTTCAGCTCGCGATTGGGGGCCCGTTCGCGAACGCCCAGACCGCAAGCACAACAGCCTCACGCGACAACGATACCGCCACTCCAATCAAACACGTGATCGTCATTATTGGCGAGAACCGCAGCTTCGATCATGTTTTCGCTACCTATGTACCTGCGAAAGGACAGACGGTAACCAATCTTCTTTCCGAGGGAATTGTGAAGGCCGACGGCACGCCTGGTCCGAACTTTCCAGCGGCGGAACAAAAAGCTGCGTACGATGTAGCCCCGGACGCATTTATGTTGAGCCCAAGCGTCACCACCTCGTTCGACGGAAATGTGCTTCCCGCCCCCATCAATGGCGGCCCCACCGACTCCTATGTTAAGAACGACAATC
The DNA here is from genome assembly GCA_963785315.1 of uncultured Acidobacteriaceae bacterium. Lineage (GTDB taxonomy): Bacteria > Acidobacteriota > Terriglobia > Terriglobales > Acidobacteriaceae > PALSA-350. The sequence goes on from CAWAUX010000010.1 coordinate 1,154,041, forward strand.
TGAGGTTAGCGCGGCAATCAGAAAGCGGACTTCCCGCGGATTATTACGCCTACCTGGTGACCGGTGGCACGGGTCTGACAGGTAAGGTTCCCGACACACGCATCAAGAACGTGACCGCACTGCCTCCAGGACCGTTTCAGTTGACGAATGGAGCGACGTTAACCTACAACGACTACGCGGCCAGCCCGGTGCACCGTTTCTATCAGATGTGGCAGCAGCTGGATTGCAGTGTCGCGCATGCGACGGCCACTAACCCTTCTGGCTGCGACTCAGCGCTGTTTCCCTGGGTGGAAACGACTGTAGGCGCGGGCACAAACGGCTTGGCGCAACCGGTGAATTTCAGCACCGACTACTCGCCCAGTGCCGCAATTACTGGTGAAGGTTCCACCGCCATGGGCTTCTATAATGTGCAAAACGGTGACGCTCCATACTTCAAGTATTTGGCGGATACCTATTCCATGAGCGACAACTTCCACCAGTCGGTAAACGGTGGAACGGGCGCCAACCACATCATGTTCGGCCATGGCGACATGATCTACTTCAGCGACGGCAAGGGCAATCCGGCCGTTCCTCCTCACAGCATTGAAGTTGCCGCGGGCACAAAAAATGCCGGCATTGTGGACGAGATCGAGAACCCCAATCCGGCTGCTTCCACCAACAACTGGTACGCGGAGGACGGTTACGGCGGCGGCTCCTTTGGCGCAGCGTCCTACGGCGGCGGATCTTACAGCAACTGCGCGGATACAGCGCAGCCGGGTGTGGCTCCGATCGTCGACTACCTGGCGTCGCTGAAGACACCGATTAAACCCAATTGTGAAGCGGGGCACTACTACCTGCTGAACAACTACAACCCCGGATACTTCGGCAATGGCAACAATGCATTTACCGACACCAACGCCAACAACACGGTCTTTACCGTTCCTCCGTCCTCGGTACCGAGCATCGGCGACGACCTGTTGAAAAACAACGTTTCATGGAAGTATTACGGTGACCAGTGGAATGCTTATGTGCCGGATCCCTACCAGCTGAACTACGGCGCCATCGGTAAGGACACGGACGAGTACTGCAACATTTGCAATCCGTTTCAGTACGACACTTCCATCATGGCCAATGCCAGCGTCCGCACGGCCCATATCCAGGACACGGCGAATCTCTATGCTGACATCAAGGCGGGAACCTTGCCGGCTGTCTCCATCGTCAAGCCGAGTGGACTCGTCGATGGCCACCCATCCTCGTCAAAACTGAATCTCTTCGAAGGCTTCACCAAGAAAATCGTGGATGAAGTGAAGAAGAATCCCAGCCTGTGGAAGGATACCGCTATCTTCGTCACCTTTGATGAGGGCGGCGGTTACTACGATTCGGGATACGTGCAACCGCTGGACTACTTCGGCGACGGCACCCGTATTCCGCTTATCGTTGTGTCTCCCTACGCCAAGGGCGGCAAGATCAACCACAACTACGCTGACCATGTTTCTATTTTGAAGTTCATCGAAGCCAACTGGAAGGTGCCGCCGGTTTCCGACCGCAGCCGCGACAACTACCCCAATCCGACTGCCACGACCGATAACCCCTACGTGCCGACGAATAGTCCGGCCATCGATGATCTCATGGGCCTGTTTAAATTTTAGTAAGTGTAGTTGTGACAAATGTAGCCGGGGTTGGCTTGCCAACCCCGGCTTTGTTTTTTGGGGGTGGGTGGTGGTTCGTAGAGAAATTAGGTGCCCTCAGGGGCTAGAGTGCGTGCGCGAGAACTCGGGTATTAGTGCCGCGCGTCTGGCGCTCCGGGATGTTGGGTAACCGTGTCCCAGCCCTGCCGGGCTGGGCTGGGCTGACGTTTGGCGGGCCGGCCCTACGGGCCTGGGGGACCTAGCCAATTTTCATTCCCCTTGGTTAGGCGCTGGGTCCCTTTTCCTTGAAGGTCAGGGTGATGTTGCGGGTGTCGCCGCCGGCGTGCTCGATCAGGATTTCTCCGTTGCTCCGCTTGACTACGTTGGGAAATTTTTCGCCCCATTCCACCAATAGGATCGCTTCTTCCGTCGCCAGGTCGTCAAGACCTATGGTTTCCAGCTGACGCTCGTCTTCAATGCGATAAAGGTCTATGTGGTAGAGCTTGATCTCGCGCTCCGTGCCGTTCACCCTCTGCCTGCCGTCGTATTCGTGAACCAGAGTGAAGGTGGGACTGGTCACTTCATCGGGATCAGCAGCGTCCAAAGCCTGGGCGATTCCCTTCACTAACGTGGTCTTTCCAGCACCCAGGTCTCCACGCAGAAAGAGCAACGTGGGCGATGAAAGCATCCGGGCTATCTCTCCACCGATCTCGATCGTTTCCCTGGGACCGTTGCTGATGAATCGCCGAACGCTCATTCCCTCTCCTTCAACATGCCTGGGATTCCCTGCAACCAAACATATCCTCCCCGGTCCTCGGCCCGGAAGCGGAATGCTTCGTAGAGATGCGCCACCGTGTCCATGGCCAGCAAAGTATGCTGGTCCTGCAAACGTACCGCAAAATCGGCTGCCAGTCCGTGAAGATATATCGCAGCTTCCACCGCTTCAGCCGGCTGCTCGGGATATTGAGCGATCATGGCAGCGACGATCCCGGTCAAAATATCCCCGCTTCCGCCCTTGGCCATGCCCGGGTTGCCGGTGGTGTTGATGGCAATGCGGCCGTCCGGATGAGCGATGAGCGTGCGCCAACCCTTGAGCACCAGGGTGACCGCGTGGCTAGTCGCGAATTGCCGGGCAATGCCCTCCCTGTCCGCCTCTACCTCGCGAATGCTCATCCCGGCGAGCCGGGCCATTTCGCCGGGATGTGGAGTCAACACGAGCAGACGCCCACGGCCGTTCAGTTTGGCGGGATTCGCCGCTAAGGCGTTGAGCGCGTCGGCGTCGATGACCATGGGGACCTTCGTCCGCTCGAGCAGGCCGAGGAAGAACTTAACCGTCTCCTCTTCCTGACCCATACCCGGTCCCACGGCAAGGACGGACTTCTTTTCGAGAACTGGGTCGAGTAAAGCAGGTTCAAGATTGCGGCTGGAGATTTCGCCCTGGGCCCCCTCCAGCAAAGCGTGGGTCATCAGCTCCGGCGTGATGGCGGCGACCGTGGGCAAGATGGATTGCGCGATGGCAGCGGTGACCAATCCAGCGCCGGCGCGCAATGCAGCCACAGAGCTCATACAGGGAGCCCCGGACTTGCCCCTGGCTCCGCCGACCACGAGGACATGGCCGAAGCGGCCTTTGTTGGAGTCGGCAGAGCGAGGACGGTCGGCAATCGCTTTGGAGCTGCCCGCCCAAGTCAGGCCGGTCGCAGATTCAACTGCTTCCGCCGGCGAACCGATGGACGCCACCACAATGGGTCCTTGCTGATGATTGCCGGGCAGCGCGGCGCCGCGGGTGAGCATTCCGGAAATATGCGCGAGTTTGGGCGCAGTGAACGTAACTACGGCATCGGCGCGATAGGCGCCGGGTGCGAAGAACTCGCGTGCATCCGCATCCCAGCCCGATGGCAGATCCACGGCGACCACGGGGACCTGCGGATAGTGTTCAAGCAAGGTGCGGCCGGCGACGGCCAAGCCCCGCATGGGAGGACGGAAGCCGGTGCCCAATACCGCATCGACAAAGAGCTGTGCACGGTCCAGGAGGCCTTTGCAATCGCTACGGTATAGGCCGGCTTCGTCGTCGACGACGATGGGGGTCACTGGGAGACGATCCAGGTTGACCTTTACTTCGCCATGCGCTGCGGTGGGGTCTCCCAAGATCAGGACGGAGATAGCACAGCCAGCTTCCGCAAGATACCTCGCCGCTACCAGGCCGTCGCCGCCGTTGTTTCCTCTGCCGCAAAGCACCACGATGCGCCGGCATTGGGGTAATTCGCGGAGAATGAAGCGGGCAGTGGCGCTCCCGGCGTGCTCCATCAATTCGAGGGAAGAGACCCCGAAGCGATCAGTGGTGACCCGGTCGGTAATGCGCATTTCGTCAGCCGTTAGTATCTTCATTCAACCAATCGTAGAGCATTCCTGGGGCTGTGACAGCATGCGGAGTGATGTCTGGGGCAGCATTGCGCAGGTTTAGGTTTAGTGCCGCGCCTACGGCGCTCCAATCATCTTCGGATTGACCCCCAGCCCTTCCGGGCTGGGTTCACATTTAGCGGCCGGCCCTCCGGGCCTCGTATCCATCTCGATTTTTGCGGTGGAGTAGCCATGAGGCAGTGGCTAGTGGCTGAAAGAGTCGCAGGCCCCTCAACTGCGCTCCCACGGCACGCCGGGACAGGCAGGTTTAGGTTTAGTGCCGCGCCTACGGCGCTCCAATCATCTTCGGATTGAACCCCAGCCCTTCCGGGCTGGGCTCACATTTAGCGGCCGGCCCTCCGGGCCTCGTATCCATCTCGATTTTTGCGGTGGAGTAGCCATGAGGCAGTGGCTAGTGGCTGAAAGAGTCGCAGGCCCCTCAACTGCGCTCCCACGGCACGCCGGGACAGGCAGGATGACAATTCTTTTGCAAAGAAGCAGGAGTTTCGCTATGGGGCAACGAAAAGGGCCTCCCTGGTGGGGAGGCCCTTCTGTTCAGCTTAGGTCTTTGCTGTTATTGGGTGACGGTTTGGGCGGTGTTGGTTTCGGTCTCAACCGGCATTTTGGCGGCGAAGTAGCTGTGGTCCCAGAGGTTGCGGTAGAAGACACCGGTCAACGCAGCGGCCTTCGGACCAAAGGTCGGACGGCCTCCCTCCAGGAAGAAGACGGTGACGATGCGGCCGTGCGAGGTGTTGGCGAAAGAAGCAAACCAGCCGTAACGGGTGCCGTTGTTGGAGCAGGTGCCGGTCTTGCCGAGAATCGGAAGCTGGTTAAAGCTGGCGTGCAACGAGCGGGCAGTGCCGTAATCGACAGCTCCCTCCATGCCGACAGTAACGTCCGGGATCAGGTTGGCAATGTCCAAGGTCCGCTTTACACGGGGCTGGAAGTTGGCCACGTCTTCCGGTGAGGTGGGGTGCTGCAGATAATAAAGCGTTCCGCCGTTGGCAATCGAGGCCACTAAAGCTCCCAACTGCAATGGGGTCATCGAGATACCTTGACCGAAAGAGCACATGCGGCCTACCCCGCCCTCGCTCTCAGGCAATACCTGCTCAGGATAGATCCCCAGTTGCTCGCCGGGTATGTTCCAGCCGGCCAGCTCGCCCAGGCCAAAGGTGTTGGCGTAGTGGCGAACCCGCTCGAAGCCGAGACGGCGGCCAATGGTCTCAAAATAAAGGTTGTTGGAGTGCGCTAGAGCCTCGGTCATGTCCAGGTGGAAGCGACCGCCCAGGTTTACCGGAGTGTCCTTGGTCACGATGCCCTCTTCAAGGGCAGCCAGCGCAACCGAGACCTTAATTGTGGAACAAGGCTCCGCGCCGCTGGAAAGAGCAAGCTTCTGATTCACCATGGCCAGGATGCGGCCATTGCTGGGGTCAATGGCTACCACGGTGCCATACATGTTGCCCAATGCATCGATGGCCGCCTGCCGCACCACGGGATCCTCTCCCGTAGTCACGTCGCCCTGGGTGATGTCAGAGTCAGTAAAAGAGCTGGCGGAGAAATGCTCGTAAGAACGGTGGCGCACCAGAACCGCATGGCGGACATGCCCTGAGCGGGTGTGAACCGTGACGAGGGTGTCTACCGGGTGAGTGTGCTGCAACTGCGCCATGTGATGGCGAGCATGCGCGGTTTCCTGTACACGCGCAGAGTGGGCGTGATGGGTTGGATGGGTGGGACGAGCATGGGCAGGTTTCGCGAAGGCAGCGGAGGCCAGACCTACGACTAGTGCAAAGTGAGTGATGCGCCGAAGAAATTGTCTGTTCACCGCGTAATGTCCTCTCGAAACCATGGCATTCAAATCAAAGATACTTGCCCGGAAAGCCGGGTACTCCAGTAACCAAACCACCACAGAGCCGAATGCCTCGAAAGGACCCCTCGATTCCCTGTAACGAACCTAACCTTATTAAACCCTAATTTGCCATAAAGTCTGTCCGCTTTTCCATATTCCAAGAAACTGTTGTCGGTGTCCGTACCACAATTGGGTACACGCCCGTAACAACTAAGCATTTTTGCCTTTGCGCTACACAGACGCGTGCAGCGATTCAGGCCAGGGGACGCGGAAACCAGTACCTGCGTCGTGAGACGTTTTAATTCACAGGCCGCCGCAAAAAAGCGGGTATATCTAAATTGTCAAGATGCGGTTCGGAGTCGGTTCGATTCGTGGCGGCTTCATTTCCGGCAGAGCTGACGCGCTCTTCGGCCGGTTTGCTGGGAATCAACCGGGCGTACTCCTCTTCAAATGGCTCGTCAAAATCGACGTGCATAGCAGACATCACAGGGGGCTTGGCTGCCGGGGCGGAACGCGGCGGCTCCGGCATTTCTTCGATCAGGACCGGTTCAGGCTCCAGAGCGAAGGAAGTGGGTTCTACAAACGCTTCCGTGACCGCAAGCTTCTCGGGCGCCACGGGGTTCTCGGCCATTTTGCGCGATTCAAAAAGGGGCGTAAATTCCTGTTCCGCAAGCTCTTCGCTGGCGAAGCGGGGAACGGAGGACCGCTCCTGGAGGGAAACGCGGGGCACTGTCGAGTCGCCGGCCGCGCGCTGGCGGCGGCCCATCTGATCCTGACGAAAGCCAGTGGCGATGACGGTAATTTTGACCTGATCGCCCATGGACTCATCCAAAACTGCACCAAAAATGATGTTGGCGTCTTCGTGAGCCGCGTTCTGGATCAGGGTAGAGGCTTCGTTTACCTCGCTCAATTTCAATGTACTGGACCCGCTTATGTTGATAAGGATGCCCCGGGCGCCGTCGATCGCGCCCGCCTCCAGCAGCGGAGAGGCCATGGCTGCCTGGGCAGCGGCGATGGCGCGATTGTTGCCACTTCGTATAGCCGTGCCCATGACCGCGTAGCCCATGCCGGCCATGGTGGTTTTTACGTCGGCAAAGTCACGGTTGATGATGCCGGGGATGGTGATGATGTCGGAGATGCCTTGCACGCCCTGGAGTAGAACGTCATCCGCGATGCGGAAGGACTCGAAGAAGCCGGCGTCCTTGGCCACGGCCAGCAGCTTTTCGTTGGGAATGACAATCATGGTGTCGACGCCTTCCAGCAGCTCTTCCATGCCGCGCTCCGCTTGCTGCATGCGGCGCTTGCCTTCAAAGCCGAAGGGACGGGTGACTACGGCGACGGTGAGGGCGCCCATTTCGCTGGCCAATGAGGCGATGACAGGAGCGGCGCCGGTGCCGGTGCCGCCGCCCAGGCCGGCGGTGACAAAGACCATGTCTGCGCCTTCGAGGGCTTCAATAATTTTTTCCGAGTCTTCCAGGGCCGCGCGCCTGCCTACGTCCGGATTCGCGCCGGCGCCCAGTCCGCTGGTCAGCTTGACGCCCAACTGCAGCTTGACCGGCGCTTGCGAGAGCTGCAACGCCTGCACATCGGTATTGGCCACGATGAACTCGACGCCTTCCAGCTTGGCCGCGATCATGCGATTGACGGCATTGCCGCCGCCGCCGCCCACGCCTATGACCTTGATCTTCGCTCCGCGAGCGATTTCATCGTTGTAGTGGATCCGTATTTCGTCGGAAAGATTCATCGGGTTCAGCTCCATTCTTCGTATCCTACTTCGATCCTGCCTTTATGCAACTTACAAACTGCCTGCGAATATAGCGCGCAGTTTCGCCCGCAGGCCCTGGTCTTCCGCCGCCCGCAGCACGCTGGTGCGGTGGGTGTACAGGAGCATGCCGATGGCGGTGGAAAATTCCGGTTGTATCAATTCGTCCGGCATCCTGGAGAGCGGCACCGGATAACCTAACCGGGCGGGAACGCGCAACAGGCTTTCGGCTACTTCGAGCAAGCCGGCCAGGCGAGCGCCGCCGCCGGTGAGCACGCAGCCCGCGCCGAGAGCGCCGAGGACGCCGCCCTGACGCAGATTCTCCCGCACCAGGTGGAAGAGCTCGCGGGCGCGCGGTTCGAGAATCTCACTCAGGTAACGCTGCTTGATGGTGCGGATCACCTGGGTTCCTCCGGCGATCAACTCCAGTTCGCTGGAGGAAGGTACCGAGGTGACCACGCAGTGCCCGTAGTCCAACTTGATGGCTTCCGCTTCCTGCACCGACATGTGCAGGCCAACCGCAAGGTCATTGGTAAAGTGGTCGCCGCCCAGGGGCACGACGGCGGTGTGGGCTACCGCACCTTCAAAGAAGACGACCAGTTCGGTGGAGGCAGCACCGATATCGAGCAGGCAGGCGCCGAGTTCGCGCTCGTCCGCGGAGACTGTGGCTTCGGCGGCGGCGATGGCTTCAAACACGGTGTCCGAAACTTCCAAACCCGCCTTGTTGGCGCAGGTAACCACGCTTTGCGCGGCGCTGGCCGAACAGGTGGAGATATGCAGATTCACCTCCAGCCGGTTGCCGACCATACCGACTGGGTCATGGATACCTGGCTGCTCGTCGAGAATAAACTGTTGCGGCAACAGGTGAATTATCTCGCGATCGGCGGGCAGGGAGACGGAGCGCGCGCGGTCGACGGCGGCGCGTACATCCTCGCGGGTAATTTCGCGCAGCCGGTTTCCCAGACTGATGCCGCCCTGGCTGTTGACTCCACGCACGTGGGGACCGCCCAGGCCGACGACACAGCTCGCGATTACTGCATTGGCCATCTTCTCTGCTTCCGTGGCAGCAAGGTTGAAGGCTCTGCTGGCAGGCTGCAGATCGCTGATGAGCCCCTTGCGCATGCCCTCTGCATTCACCACACTGTGCGCCCGATAGCGCAGTGCACCTTCATGCAGTTCGGCCACCAGGACCCGAATCCTGGAACTGCCGGCGTCCAATACAGTGAGGAGTTCTTCGCTCTTCTGGCTCATCAACCCTTGGCTTTTCCCGCTTTGAGCGATTTTGCGGCCGGCTTTGGCGCTGCGTGCCCGGCGTGTTTTGTTTCCGCTGCGTCGGCCTGGTGCGGAGTGGAGGCTGCCCCATCCTGCCCGGCCGCCTGCTGAGACATATCGAGCACCACCTGGTTCTCGTAGCGCATGTCGACCGAGGACAGATGGGGATACTGTTGCCGCCATTCGGGCAGATGCTGCTGGTAGCTGCGGTAACGGGCGAGGAAATCGGAATCGCCAAAGTGAACCTGGATGTCGGAACCCTGGGCCGGCAGCAGGGCCCAGATATCTTCTGGATCGGAGAGGTCGACTTCGCTTAGCTGGGTGGAAACTTTGGTTCCGCCGGAGTCAAGGTCATTCACGAATTGCTGGAACAGATGCATGCGCGCGGCACGCACGGAAAGCGGATCCTTGTCGGAGATCCCGGTGACCACGGGGAAGGAGTAGTGCTTGGCGGCCATGGCTGCCGGAGGCAGCTGGAGGAGAACTCCGTGAGCGTCGACCAGGCCGATGGTATTGCCGTGACGTACGAACGCAACCGGCGTGCGCTCGACGATGGCTACGCGCAACTGGTCGGGCAGCAGGCGCATGACCGTGGCATGCTCCACCCACGGTAGATCTTCCAGGGAGGCGCGGCGCGCATGCAAGGGAATGAAGAAGATGTTGCGGCCCAGGTCGGACCCGAAAACGGAGAGGAGCTCGGGGCGCGTCACCTGGCTGTTGCCCATGATCTGGATGGAGGAAGAGGAGGCGATGCGGAAGCGGGGATCGTCACGGAAAAAGTTGCGAATGCCGATGCCCAGCAACACGAGAGCGACGATGGCGAAGACGACTGCTGCCACGGCGATGATGCGAGCCCTGCGGTTGGCGGGAATGATCCCGCGGCGGACAGGGACGCGGCGCCGTGCGCGCAGAAAGGCATCTTCTTCGCGGTCGTCGTCATCACCGCCGGCCGGCTTAGCCGGCCGGCGCGCGGTGGTCCGCTCCGATACGCTTTCCTGCGTCTTTGGCGCGCGCAGGCGACGGTGCCGTGGGGCGATAGAACTGTCCCATCGGTTCATCCGCATCGTCGCCCGCGTACACCGTTACGCGGCTTGCATGTGAGTCGATTTTTGCCACGCCTGAGCAGGTCGTGAGATTTGCCATCCAAACTATAGCGTGGTTTTCCCGGGTTTGCTTGGGCATTTTCAGGGAATCTTGGGCGGTATCTGTGTTGAAAATAGGGTCAGTAAACTTTGATCCAATGGTTCCTCATCTGCGGCCGCTCCTGCTTGCCGGCGAAGTTGAAGACAATCAGGTTGGTCTCCTGCTTGGGCATGTGGCAATCGATGCAATTGTTTGAGACTTTGTGATCGGGCTTGGCGAAGGTCGCGGAGTCCGGCTTGTGGCAGGTGAGGCAGCGCTGGGAGAACTGAGCCAGATTGTGCTGCGGGGCGTGCACGTTGTGGCAGGTGAGACAGGTCATGGCTGATTCGCGGAAGCATCGGCTCTGCTTTAACATGTCGACCTGGTTGCCATGGACGTCGAGCGGCGTGTTGGGAGCGGCCGGGGGGAATTTGATGTACTTGTCCAGCGGCTCGCCGGGAAGGTACGAGAACCAAGGCTGCAGCGGCTGGCCGTGGCCGGCGTGGCACCAGGCGCACTGATCCATTTGCCGGTCGCGAGAGAATCGCGCCGGGTTCAGGATGGCGGTGGGGGAGTGCGGATTCAACTTCGCTTGCTCCACGTGTTCCCTTCCCGGGCCATGACATTTTTCACACTGGATGCCCAGGGAGAAAGCCGTGTTGCTGTAGCGGTTGGTTGGCGGAGGGAGCGCCTGAAAGTAAGTTGCGTGACACTCCAGGCAGCGGGGAATGATGGCGCGCTCGAAATCGGCAAAGCCGTCGCGGTAGCCGGGGCTGTTTACCCAGCCTAGATTGGTCCAATACGACACCGGGAGCTGAAAGAGCTGATCTTCGTCCCAGAATAAATAGGTTTGACCTTTTTCGCCGGAGCCAACGACTACGGCGAAGCGTTCGGTGCGTGGATGGGTGTGGGGTGGCGTGCCCGCTACCGCGGTCTGGAAATAGCCTCCGTCTTTGGCATCCATTTGGAAGTAGAGATTCGGGTTTATGGTTTTGAGGATGTTGTCGCCCGGGGTGAACTTGCCCAGGATGGATTTTTCAGTGGGCGCACTGGAGGTGAGGAAGTGCGCGGTCTGGTGAAATGATTCGACTTGGGCTGCATGGCAGGAGCGGCAGGCTTCGTCTCCCACGTAGTTGCTTCGTGACTGCGAAAGGGCTGGCGCTGCGGCTGATAGCAAGGCGAGGCTGATTGCGAATAGACGACCCACCGTTAGAGTATGCCTTTAATGCCGCCCGCTGCGGAACTGTCCTTGCAACGAATGACGAGCGAGCCATATCTCGCTCGTTTTTCGCGAGATGTGGGATTCCACTGCTCTGGACCAGGGATTTTTGCGCCCGTCGAGTATAGAAGGCTGAGGTCCGTGGAATCCCACATCTCGCGAAAAACGAGCGAGATGTGGGGCACCCGTCATTGGTTGCAGATTGAAAATGCCAGGTTTTCGAGTCAGTAGAGTAGATAGGGCTTTCGCTTGGTGTTGAAGTCTTGTAATTGCTGCTGCCAGTCCTCGGCTATGCGCTGCGGATCGCGCCCCGCTTGAAGGGCTTCGAGCACGCTCCTGTTCGCTAGCAGGATGTTGATTTTGGTCAGTTGAAATTTGTCCGCATAGAGCTTGTGTAACGCGGTTGCGATTTCAAGCCCCAGTTCTGGCGAGTCGATCACGTTGCGGTCGGTTACGACCAACTCGATTCCCTGACAAAGCTGATCGGCATACGGATACGGAGACCGGGGCGTGAAATTTACCGGCACAAATCGCACTCCGGGCAGGAATCTGGCATTCAGGGCGCGCGCTAACGCCGGGCCGTCGATCCAGGGCGCGCCTACATAGGCAAAGGGAGTATCTGTGCCGCGGCCGACGGAGATATTGGTCGTTTCAATGAGGCCCAGGGCAGGATAGAGGATCGCTTCGCGCAGGCTGCGGAGGTTGGGAGAAGGATTTGTCCAGGTGAGGCCGGTGGCATCAAACCAGTCTCCCCGCTGCCAGCCGTTCATGGCGATCACACTGAGCGAGGCGTGCAATTTGAATTCGCCGTTGAGATAGCGTGCCAGCTCACCCAGCGTCATGCCGTGGCGCACGGGAATTGGGGCCACGTTGACGTAGCTCTCGCTGCCCACGTCAGAGAGCGGACCCTGCACCAACCCACCTCCGAGCGGGTCGGGACGGTCGAGGATCACAATGTCTGTGCCCGTCTGCCCGGCCGCCTCGAGAAAATAGCGGACTACGGTTTCATAGGTGTAGAAGCGAACGCCCGCATCGGCGAGGTCGATGAGGACGGCATCGAGTGAGCGCAGCGTTACCGGGGAGGGATGACGCTGATCTCCATAAAGGCTAATCACCGGAAGGCCGGTCGAGGGGTCGGTCGAATTCTGAATGCCTTCCTGGTCGAGTGCGCCGTTGATGCCGTGTTCGGGGCTGAAGAGGAGCTTGAGCTTGAGTCCGGGAACGGCTTCTTGCGCGTCATGAGCCAGAACGTCGATGGTTCTCAGTCCGTGCGCGTCGAGGCCCGTCTGGTTGGTGAGCAGCCCTACACGCAAGGCGCCTGCGTGTTTGGCGGCAAGTGCAGCCAGTTCCGCAAAGTCGTCCTGTTCCAGCATGTCGATGCCGGTGGAGACGGCTCCATTGCGGTCGTGCCAAAGGCGCTTACCGGCGATGGATTCGTTGTAGCCGGTCAGCCGGGCAATCAGAGTTCCGTTATCCGGGTGGAGTTTGGCCCACGCCGCCACTACATTGGCGACTGCCCCGCGGATGGCGTTGATGCCGGTGGGTCCATTGGGATAAACGGCGTTCGACATAAAGACGACATAAGTATCGCTGGATGGGTCCATCCAGATGGAGGTTCCCGTGAACCCGGTGTGGCCGAAGGAGCCGACGGGGAACAACTCGCCGCGATTGCTGGAAAAAGGCGACTCGATGTCCCAGCCGAGTCCGCGCAGCGCAGTGCCGGTGGCAGGCTGGCCGGGCGTGGTCATCTTTTCCAGCGTGAGCTGCTGCAGAGGAAAGCTGCTCGGCCTGCCGGCAAGCCGATCGAGCAGGTTCTGCGCGTAGACAGCGACATCGCCGGCGGTGCTGAAGATTCCCGCGTGGCCGGCAACACCGCCCATGCGGCGCGAGGTGGGATCGTGCACTACTCCGCGGAGCATGACGCCATGGTCGTACTGCGTGGGCGCGATGCGGTTGCGCCAGGCTTCGGGAGGCAGATAGCGCATGTGCTCCAAGCCCAGGGGTTCGGCCAGGTAGCGATGCTGGTATTGATCGAGGGTGAGGCCGGAGAGCTTCTCCACCAGCGCGCCCAGTACGATGAAGTTGATGTCGCTGTAGCGAAATTGCACTCCAGGAGCCGTGACCGGCGTGGACGCGAAGGCGCGGCGCAGTCCCTCCTGTTTGCCGACCCAAGTGTCTTCGAGCGAGACATCCGGAGGCAGGCCGGAGTAGTGGGTGAGCAGTTGGCGAATGGTGATGTCCTGCTTACCGTTGGCGGCGAACTCGGGCAAATATTGTGCTACGGGATCATTGAGCCGGAAGCGGCCCTGCTCGTAAAGCTGCATGACCGCAGGCGCGGTGGCCAAAACCTTGGTCAACGATGCGACATCAAAGATCGTGTCCTCGGTCATCGCTTCGGGTACGGGCGTCAGGGAGCGGTTTCCGTAGGCCTTCTCAAAGACGATGTGGCCGTTGTGACCGGCGATCACCACCGCACCGGGGAATTTTTTGGTGGCGATCCCCAGGGCAATAATGCGATCGATTTGCTGGAACCCCGGCTCGTCCGCCGCATGCAACGGCGCGGTCGAGGCGAGCAAGATCAGCAGCAGAACTACGAGCTTCTTATTGGGCAGGATTTTGCTCATGGCCCAACCCAGAATAAACGTAAGCAGAGATCCGATGAGCACGAACCACGTCCAGGCGATTTTTGGAAACAGGAACTGTGTCTTGCCTAAAGTAAGCGGCAAGGCATGAGGCTGCTTCCAGAGCAGTATATTGGTTACCAACCCGCCAATCATGCCGATCATGGCGCCGGTTTCGGTTGCGGTTTTGGTGAGCGTGCCGAGCAGGAAGACTCCCAACAGAGCTCCGTAGGCGACAGAGGCGATCGACAGCCCAACCTCGACTACATGGCCGCCCCCACGCGACAGCAAGGCTAGCACAAAGAGGAGCGCCGCCCAGAAGAGGGTCATGATGCGCGATAAGCGAGCACGCTCACGTTCATCGGCGTGGGGCTTCCAGGCCATGTAGAAATCCACCATGCTGCTCGAACTCAGGGAGTTTACCGCTGCGCTCAGATTCGACATGGCGGCAGCCAGGATGGCCGCAACCATGAGTCCAGCCACGCCATGGGGCATCTCGGTCACAATGAACGCCGGAAAGACACGGTCGGGATTCGCCTGAGCCGCGCCGTTGGGAGCGCTGCCGTAGAAGTAGTACAGCCCCGTCCCGATGGCAAGAAATAAAGCGAACTGAACCAGAATAACCCCGCCGCTGCTGAGCAGGGCGATGCGCGATTCGCGCAGGTTCTTGGCCGCCAGCAGGCGTTGGACCATGAGTTGATCGGTACCGTGACTGGCCATGGTCAGGAAACAGCCCCCCATAAGACCGGCCCAGAAGGTATAGGTCTGGCTGAGGCTGAAGGCGAAGTGGAAGATGGTGAGCTTGCCGGCGGCTGTGGCCACGGTGTGAATCGCGGGCCAGCCTCCCGGGATGCGATGTCCCAGCAGAATGACGCTGACGATGGTCCCGGTGACATAGAGCGCCATCTGCACCACGTCGGTCCAGATGACGGCGGCCATTCCGCCTTCGAGGGTATAGATCAAGGTCAGGATGCAAATGATGGCGATCGAAGTTACGTCCCGGGTACCAATCGCTATGCCCACCACAATGGAAACGGCGAAGACACGGACGCCTTCGGCCGCGGCGCGCAGAAAAAGAAAAAGAAATGCGGTGAGCTTGTGCAGCCGCGGGCCAAAACGCTCACCGATCACTTCGTAGGCGGTGAGGAGTTCGCCACGAAAATAGCGGGGCAGGAAGATGATGCAGACAACGATCCGGCCCAGAAGATAACCGAGGACAATCTGCAGAAAGCCCCAGTCTCCCGTAAAAGCCAGGCCAGGGACGCTGATGATGGTCAGCGTGCTGGTTTCCGCGGCCACGATGGAGAGCGCAATGGCCCACCAGGGGATTTTGCGATCGGCGAGGAAATAGCTCTTTAAGGAACGGTCTTTGCTACGAAAGCGCAGGCCAAAGAGGGTAATGCCTGCCAGATAGATGGCTACCAGAGATAAATCAAGCGAGCTCAGCCGGTGGAGCATGAATCCTCGTTGAGAGTAATCTAGATACCCATTTGCTCCCTCGCCGCCCTGAGTTTCATTTCGTCCTTGGAGGCGAACGGTATAGGTTTGCGGTATCCCACATCTCGCGAAAAACGAGCGAGATGTGGGGCACCCATCGGTTGTGGCCGGGACAGAGTTTGGATTTCAGGTCTTCTGCAGGCCTTCGCCCTCGACGATGGTGATGTATTTGTCGATGGGCAGGGCGGTAAACCTTTCTGTTTTGCCGCTGGGCTCAGGCCACTTCACTTCTACCCAGTCAATTTTGGTCTGCTTGCCGAGGCCTAGAACCATGCGCGGATCGTGCGACGACAAGTAGCTTCCTCCGCCCACCTTGGCTCTGCTGCGCTTCAGATCGCCGGCCTGATAGGTGACGCGCGCGCCAATGGCGTCGCGGTTTGATTTCCTGCCCACCAGCTTGATTCCCAACCAATGGTTGTCTTTGGCCGCGGTGTTGCGTAACAGCAACGGAGCATCGTCATTCACGGAGATAAGAACGTCGACCGCGCCATCGTTATCGAAGTCGCCGATGGCGAGGCCTCGGGCGGAGAGATTGCGGGCAAAGAGCGGCCCGCTTTCCGCGCTTACATTCTGCAGCGTCTTGCCATCGTTGTGAAACAGCAACAGCGGCTCGCGGTAAGTCACATCCTTTTGCATGGTATCGATCAGGTCGTCGGGATTGCCGTTGGCCAGAAAGAGATCGAGATTGCCATCGTTGTCGTAGTCGAAAAACTTCAGTCCCCAGCCGCTCATCAGGCGGGTCGCCGCACCGATCGATGTCTTGTCGGCCTGATCATCAAACGTTTCGTCACTGATTGTTCTGGTAGAGGGAAAACCTCTCGTGGTCGAGGTTGGCCACGAAGAGATCCATCCAGCCGTCCTGGTTGACATCTGCCGAATCCAAACCCATCCCCGAACGGGCTTTGCCATTTTCGCTGAATCCCACGCCCGCCATGGCGCCAATCTCTTCGAACTTGCCATTGCCTCGGTTCATGAAAAGAAAGTTCGCCGTGGTGTCGTTGGCGACGAATAGGTCCATCCGGCCGTCGTTCTTCAGGTCGGTAGCGACCACACCCCAGGCTTTGCCCAAGTGCTTGGCAATGCCCGACGACAGGCTGACGTCGGTGAAGGTGCCATCGCCGTTGTTATGGAAGAGCCAACTGGGGGACGGCTTGTACAGCTTGGGAATGCAGTATCCAGGCTTGTTGTAGGCAGTGCAGGGAAGGTTTTTTGATTTGCTGAATTCTACGAAGTTGCAGACAAACAGATCCAGGCGTCCGTCGTTGTCGTAGTCGAACCAGACCGCGCTCGAAGCCCATCCGGGTGCGGCGACACCAGCCTTTTCCGTAACGTCGGTAAACGTTCCGTCGCCGTTGTTGTGGTACAGAATGCTCTTTCCATACTGGGTCACATACAGATCGGGAAAGCCGTCGCCATCGTAGTCGCCCACGGCGACGCCTTGCCCATAGCCGCCGGCAGCGACGCCCGCCTTGCTGGTGACGTCGGTGAAAGTGCCATCGCGATTGTTACGATAGAGCGCGTTGCGCAAGGGCGGATTGGGATCGTAGAAGTCGCACTTGCCGCTGTTGACGAGATAAATGTCCATCCATCCGTCATTGTCATAGTCGAGAAAGGCGCAGCCGGCCCCGGTGGTTTCGGGAAGGTACTTCTCCGGAGACTTGCCGGCGGTGTGCACCCAGGTGATGTGGCTGGCGGAGGACGGCACTTCTTCGAAGGGATAGGGCGTTGAAGCACGAGCGAAGCGACCGAGGGCAACGGATCCGGTGGCGCCTGCCAGGGCCCTAAGAAAACGCCGGCGAGATAGCTCGAGGCAATTGCCGGTCACTGCGGATTCTGGGCTCCCTGTCCGCCCGCGCGGTCCGTGGCCTGCTGCTGGAGAGCGAATTCACGGTCCGCATCTTCTTTGCGCCCGGTGCGGGAGTAGGCGGTCGCCAGGCTGTAGTGCCCGGCCGGATTGCCGGGCTGCAGTTTGACGGCTTTTTCCAGAGGAGCCACGGCCTCGGCGTACTTTTTCTCCTCTAAGAGCGCCATCCCCAAGCCAAGATAGGCATCGGCGAAGTTGGGCTCGAGCTGCGTGGCCTTGGAGAAATGCTGTTCCGCCGCGGGTAGATCCTGAGCCTGGCGCGCCAGCTCGCCGAGTACGTATTCCGCACCGGCGTTGGAGGGATCGATGGCGAGTTCCGCTTGCAGCTCTTTCTTTGCCTGCTCGGCGAAATCCGGCGTCGGGTTGGGCTTGGATAGCAACAGGCGGGCGAGGCGGAAGTGAATACCCGGATAGCGCGGATTTTCTTCCAGTATCTTGCGATAGTCCTTTTCGGCCTGGTCCCACTTGCCCTGCATCTCGCTCGCATCCGCATCCATTTCGAGCGCAGGAACCGAATTGGGAGCGGTGGTGGCCAGTTCTGCGCGCAGCGTGCGTGGATAGATCGGAAAAAGCGTGGGTCAAGACATACAACACTTCGGGATCATGGGGAAACTGCTGGCTCAAGTTGCGCAGGAAATCAAATAGGGCACCTTGCTGCTGCAGCACGGTGGCGCAACGCACGCCGTCAAGGCCAATTCTCTTCTGCAGCTCTTTGTCGGCGACGTGAGCTGACTTCAATAGCAGGGGCAAAGCCTCGGCACAATGGCCACTCTCAGCCAGCGAGGCAGCATGTTCGGCGGCTGCCGGGGTCACGGCTGCCGTCTTGCTCGAAACTTGCGCTATGGCAGAGAAGCCGATGGCGCATGCGAAGCAGATCGAAGGGCCCAGCTTAGATAATGTACGCGACATTCACCTACCAATAGAAAAGGGGCAGACGCTGGGGTAACAGCGTCTGCCCCTGAGTTTATCAGTTCGCTAGAAGTAGAACTTCAGCGCGAATTGGATTTGCCTTGCGGGCTGCGAGTGGCTTGTCAAACCGAAGGTTGCACTTGGGAAGCTAACTGAAGGAGCCCCCAATTGGACATTGTTGAAGGCATTCAAGAAGTCGCCCCGGAACTCGAAGTACCTGGCTTCGGTCAGGTGGAATGCCTTCACCAGCCCGATGTCAGTATCGGTATACCCGGGTCCTCTGCCTGGACCTTCCGCCGGGCAAGTGCCAAAGGTTCCAGTCGGTGGTATTGAGTACCCATTTGGACTCTCCCATTGATAGCCTTGAAAGGCTCCGCCGATAATGCTGGGAGAGCGACCGAGGGTTTGTGTCAGTCCGCAATTGGGTCGCGGGCCGCGTCCGTTGGTTCCTGAGCTGTCGGTCCCGGTGGAAACCGCCAGAGGAAAACCGGTGTGAAGGGAGATGATAGTGGAAGCCGTCCAGCCGCCCACCACGGCATTGGCGACAGAATTCATGTTGTTGCCGAACGCCCTACCGTGGCCAACCGGCAGATCGTAGGTGGCATAGGCGGCTACAATGCTGCTGGAGTCAGAGTAGCAGCTGGCGTAGTCGCCGTGAGGATTGTACAGATTCTGGTAGTACGGAGAGGAAGGCGACCCCTGCGTGGCTGAGCCCCAGGTTCCATAGTATCCGCTGTTGTTGGTCAGACAATGGGACCAGGTGTAAGCAACCTGCCCCTCAAGGCCATTGGAAACGCGCTTTTGTAATACAGCCTGAAGTGCGTTGTAAGTGGTGAAACCCGTGGAAGCGGTTCCGGATACCTGAGAAAGATCGTTGATCAACGTGGGATTGTCCCGGAAGTAGAGACTAGGCCCGACCACGCCGTTGTTGAGTGTGCCCTGTAAGTAGGGTGTCGGAACCATCAAGTGCGTATCGTGGCTACCAACGTAACCGACCTGAAAGGTTAAGTCGCGGCCGGCCTGGCTTTGGACCGTCAGGTTCCACTGCTGATCCATGGCAGGTTGCACCTTCTTGTCCCAAACATACATGACAGCCCCCGCAAACGGATCGCCCGGGACAGCGCCACCAGGACCTTCCTGGGTCTGGTAAGTGGGAGTGAGATAGGTAGCGGTGACTTCGGCTGGGGTGAATGGTGGATTGCGCGGAAGGCGCAGGTTAGTGCCGGTTCCTTCCAGGTAAGACGAGATGGTGTAAGCGCCGCGGAGGACCGTCTTGCCCTGCCAAGCTGCCGGGGACCAGGCGAAGCCGACGCGGGGGCCGAAGGCCGGCATTCCGTAAACAGAGTTATAGAGGGAGCGGCTGTTGCCGTCCACACCTGCGTACTCGAGGGCTCCGGTGGTCAAATCCAGGTTGTCCTGGAGGTTGTGAAGTTCCACCCAGGGAGTGGTCGCTTCGTAGCGCAACCCAAGATTCAGAGTCAGAGTCGGGGTAATACGCCAGTCATCCTGACCATAGCCGCCGAATCTCCATGCAAACTGGTGCCAGGTGCCACCAGTGCTGACACCCTTGCCGGTTGCTTCCGGATAGCCGGTGAAAAAGTCGCCTGCCGGATCACCGGTGAAATTGCCCGCGAACAAGATGGAGCCATACTCACCGCTATTGCCACTGTAGAAGGTGTTGATGCGAAAACGCCACATCTGGAAGCCCGCCTTGAAGACGTGCTTGCCATGGGTAACGACCACCCCGTCGTCAAACTGGATCACGGTATCGGCGAAATTCTGACTGATGATGTTGTTGCCGACGTTGGTGAGTGTTCCCGAGCCGCCGGGCGAGGGAGCGGTGCCGCCATCGAAACCCAGCAACAGCAGGCCGGGCCCTACGGTATTGGCATTGGCGATTCCCAGCTCCGTGCCCAGATTGCCGATGCTGGGGGCGAAGCTCGCTCCAGTGAGGATCGTAATCCAGGATGCGCCAACACGAGCTTCGTTCAATATGTTGGGGCTTAAGGTGTGGGTCCAGGTTCCGACAGTATTGTGAAGCGGAACCGTATTAGAGCTATTGCCGAGGATTAGCTGCGAGTTGGTGGAAGGGTCGCTCTGGTATGCCTGCGTGTAGCGGGCGGAGAGGCGATCCTTTTGCGTGATGTTCCAATCAACCTTGGCATCGCCCTGATCGGCATTGAAGGCCGAGTTGGTTTGGTTGATCGCGTTGTTGGTCAAGTTGCCGTTGATTGGTTTGGGATAAAAGCTGCTGGCGAAGAGAGCAGCGGCGACAGGATTTATCTGTGCCAAGGGGATCTGGTTGCCCGGATAAGGCGCACCCGTGATCGGATTCTTCAACTGGGTCGTGAGCTGGGAGAAATCGCCGGCCCGCTCGTTGTTGGTGAACACCGTCATGTTGTTGCTGGTTGTGGGGTGATCGAAGCGCTGTCCTTGATAGTCGAAGAAAAAGAATAGCCTGTCTTTGATGATCGGGCCGCCAACCGTGCCCCCGAACATATTCCAGCGGAGAGCCTCTCTAGGCAATTCGGCGCCAGGGCCAAGGAATTTGTTTTCCCACTGGTTGGCATTGAGGACGTTGTTGCGGAAGAATTCCCAGGCATCGCCGTGGAACTGGTTGGTGCCGGACTTGATGGAGGCATTGATGATACCTCCGGAGAAGTTGCCGAACTCAGCCGGGGCGTTGGCCGTGATGACGTTGAACTCTTGAATGGCGTCTGGCGAAGGGGTGACTGCCAAGTCATTTTCGGAGGTCTGGTTGTTGTCCATACCGTCCAGGATGAAGTTATTGGACTGCTCACGGTGTCCGTTGATGTACGGACGGCCGCCGCTATTGACGTTATCCCCGTTATTAAAGGTAGAGTTATCCACGGTGACGCTACCCGGTGACAGCAGCGTCAGCTCGACATAGTTACGAGTTGCCAGCGGAATACCGGTGATGGTCTTGGAATCGATCAGGGTACTGACCTGGGTGGTATCGGCCTGTAGTTGCGGAGCTTCGGAGCTCACCTGCACGGTGTTGGTAACCGCGCCCACCTTCATCTTGAAATTGAAACGCGCGACCTGATTGAGCACCAGGGTGATGGGCTGCTCGACAGAAGTGTCAAAACCCGCTGCCTCTGCCTTTACTACGTAGGTGCCAATGGGAAGATTAGAGAAGGTAAAAACACCACCCTGAGTGGTTTTGGTGGTGACGGCCGTACCGCGCTCGGTGTCGCTGGCCGTAATGGTGGCGTCGTTGAGGGCCGCTCCGGCGGAATCTTCGACTGTGCCAGTAATGCTGGCGGTGATTCCCTGGCCTAACAGGGGTTGGCTGGCAATACACAGCCCAAGGGCCATTACGAGGGCTACGCCCCATAAGGTAAAACGTTTCATACTCGCCTCCAAAGATTTACAGGGGCCCTACTAAAGCAACTGCCAGCAACTCGTCTAAGGGTTTGCTTTCTAATCGACCATTATGAAGATCGGTAGTTGCACTATAACCATAGCCTGACAACAATGCAAGGGCGAACGATTACAAAAACAGCACTTTTTTTGTCGCAATTTTCATCCGGACCGCAAAACGTTCGGCCTGACAACCGTTTGTCTTGCGCTACTTAGCGGCTGCCAATCCTGCCACGAGTATCTCGGAAAGCTTCGAAATAAGGAGATTGCCGGGATTGTCGACTCCGTAGTCGACCTGGGGAATATTGTTTACGGTAACCGCCATGGCAATCGGCCCATTTTGCGAGTAGACGATGGCCACATCGCTTCTCAAGTGGTCGAGCGCGCCGGACTTACTGGCGATGACAGTGTTGGTCATGTCTCTGCCCACGCCGTCATGGTCGTGCTGGCGTTTGAGCACGGCGATCATTTCAGCGGAAGCCGCTTTGCTCACCAACTCACCACGGTAGAGTTTTTCCAGCAGAAGAACCATGTCGTGGGGACAGCTTCTTCCCGTGCCCCATTGATCATTTCCCGCCTTCTTGCCTTCCTCCGTTACTCCCTCAGGATGGGGCGTAGCGTGAGGATCGGGAAAGAGCCTGGCTTGCATGATTTTGCGCATGACGGCGGTTTGCTTTAGCCCGAGCTGCGCCATGCGGACATTCACTGCATTTCCCCCGATGCGGTCGAGGATCAGGTTAGTTGCTGTGTTATCACTAACCACAATCATCAAGTGCATCAGGTCGCGGATGGGCAAGGCGTCTCCCGAGGAGAACTCCGTGAGCACCCCGCTGCCGGAAACTTTGTCCTGATCGGTGAGCACGAGCTTCTGGTTCCAATCGAGCCTTCCCTCGCTGGCTTGGGCAAAGAGCTCGACCATAATCGGGAGCTTGATGGTGCTGGCGGTGGGAACGGGTGCGTCCGCACGAAGTGCGTAGCTCACGCCGGTGTCGAGGTTTTCGGCATACAGGCTGACGCTGCCGGGAAAGCCCTGAATCGCAGCCTGAATGCGCTGATCGATTGCTGCCGCAGGATTCGTAGATGGGGCGGGAGCCGGCCACGCAGAGAGGTTGAGAAGTAAAGCGGACAACACCAGGAGAGAGCGACCCCACATGATTCCACAGCCTCCGTAAGAAGTACGGTGACACAGGATGGCGAATCTTCCAACTCGCCGGGGTGAGATCTCTCCGCAAGACAGTATCGAAACAGCTGGAGAGATCTCTGGTATGGTTCTAACGGCTCGCGCCAAGCAAAAAGGGAGATAGCGTTGAGGACAAGAAGTACGCGCAAGAGCAAGGCACCAATCGCGGCAGAAGAAGCATCACGGCCAACCAGCTTGCGCCATATCAATGTGCGCGAGTTATATCAGCTCCTGCGTGCAAACAGCCCGTGCTCAAGGGCAGATCTGGTCAGATTGTCAGGCTTAAGCGGACCCACTGTATCCAGAGTCATTGAGTATCTGGAGCAAAGGGAGCTGGTTATTTCCGTGGGATTTGGAGAATCTGACGGCGGCCGGCCACCCGATCAGTTGTCGTTGAATCAAGCTTACCTGTATGTCGCGGGCCTCGAAATCAAGGATTCGGGAATCAGGGTTGCGTTGGCCGATTTGCAGGGGAACCGAGTTGGGCAGTGGAGTTCGCGTTTACCCTCGCGGAAGACCGCCGAGAAAGTTGTTCGTGCGCTTGTCGCCGGAATGGAAAAGTTGTTGAAGCGGCACTCCATTGCGAAGAGGAAGCTGTATGCGATTTGCGCCTCGGCTCCGGGAATTATTGACAGCAGCACAGGCAATCTCATCTTCGCGCCATTTCTCAAAGAGTGGGGCGATATCCCGCTGAAAAAATTGCTGGAAAATGCTTTTGAAGTACCAGTAATCATAGACAACGAGGCGAATTTACACGCATTAGGAGAACGGGCATACGGCGCCGCCAAGGGCGAAGACCATTTTGTTTTTCTGGAGGTGGGAGAGGGTGTAGGCGCCGGCATCTTCATCAACGGAATGCTGTACCGGGGGGCGACCGGAAGCGCCGGCGAGATTGGATATATGCAAGTGCCGGGGGCTCCGCGTGGTCCGTTCTCCACCCACGGGCCGGGCCCTCTGGAAAGAGTGGCGGGCGGAAAAGGCATGGAGGAAACATGGCGCGGCATGCAAAAGAAACTACCTGCCAGGGAACCCGCGACTGCTACGGAGATCCTGGCTTTTGCCGAGGCTGGAGATGTATTGGCGGTCAAGGTCGTCGAGGCCGCGGCCAAAGCGCTGTCTGATGTGATTGCCAATATTTCCGTTCTTCTCGATCCCACGTTGATTGTTTTGGGCGGCCCATTCGGGCGCTCTCAACGGCTGTTTGATGCCGTATCTCATCAACTGCAGTTGCAGAAACATGACTCGGGCCGGATTCGAGTACGCCTGAGCATTTGCGGTGAAGATGCAGCGCTGCTGGGCGCGCTGAAGACCGCTCTTGAGGTGGCAGAGACGCGCTTGCTGAACTTCAACTTGAACTGATCAAGACGGATTGGTCAGCCGGTGCTGTGAAACGATTAGCGTCCACTGCCTGACCGCTTTGGGGCCATTTCCATCCCACGGAATTGTCATCCCGACCGGAGCGAAGCGAAGTGGAGGGACTTGCTGTTTCTTTTCTGTCCGTCCGATCTAACCGCCGCTAATAAAAGTCACCACCCTCCACTTGTCATCCCGAGCGCAGCCGTGGGACCTGCGGTGCGCCCCGGCTCCCGCACGCAGGTCTCCATTCCGTTGGTTCCCCCCAAAATCGTCATCCTGAGCGAAGCGCCTCACCGATTGATCGCGTGACACAGCGCTCAGGATGACGATTCTGTGGGAGAACTAACGGAACGGAGAGCTGCGTGCGGGAGCCGCGGCGCACCGCAGACGCTCGGCTGCGCTCGGGATGACAAGTGGAGAGTGCTGATTTTTATTAGGGACCGTCAGATCAAGATGGACAGAAAAAAACACAGCATGCTCCCTCCACTTCGCTTCGCTCCGGTCGGGATGACAGCTGACTCGAGGACTTCACGCGATCAATCGGTGAGGCGCTTCCCTCACGATCACGATTTTGTGGAAGAACCAACGGAACGGAAACCTTTGTGCGGGAGCCGCGGCGCACCGCAGATCCATCGGCTGCGCTCGGGATGACAAGTGGAGGGTGGTGACTTTTATTAGGGACCGTCAGATTGGACGGACAGAAAAAAAACAGCAGGTCCCACTTCGCTGCGTTCCGGTCGGGATGACAAAGGGTGGAGTGGTGACTTTTATCAGGAACTGTCCGATCGGATGGACGGAAAGGAAGCACCATGTCCATCTTCCGATTTTCCCCCTGGGCAGGCGTTAAACAATCCCGGTTGACAGCGTTTTAAAGGCATGTAAAATCGTGCTTAAATACTTTCTTTCTGTCTGAAACAAAGACGGACCAAACAGCCTCCTCAGGGTATGAAGGGAAAGAACTATACCGCGCACGCCGCATTTCCGCATGCGCAAATAGTCAAAGCCCATATCTTGCCGTCACAACCATGCTGCTTTCCAGGGAAACCCATCGATGCGCAAACTCTGTACCATCCTTCTCTTCCTCCCGCTCGCCCTTCTCTTCTCACCCCTGCACGCACAAACTGTTGATACCGCTATCGTGGGCACGATTACAGACAATAGCGGAGCCGTCATCCCCGGCGCCACCGTCACCGTCACGTCTGTCGCCACAGGCATAGAGAAGAAGGCCGACACCAACGAAAGCGGCGAATACGGCGTCACCTATCTTGCTCCCGGCAACTATGACGTGACCGTCTCGGCCAATGGATTTACTTCCAGCGTGCAGAAGGGTATCGTGCTGCAAATTAGCCAGCAGGCGAGGGTCAACGTCGCGCTGAAGGCGGGCGGCACCGAGCAGACGGTGGTGGTGAGCAGCGCAGACCCAGCCCCTGCTGCAGAGCGAGAACTCCTCTCTTGGTGTGGTCGTGGGGACGGAGAGCGCAGCAAATCTTCCGCTGAATGGCCGCAGGTTTAACGATCTTGCTATCCTCACGCCCGGGGTCGGTCGTTTACAATCCGGACAATCACACCTCCACCGAGGACGGTGCGGCCATCACCGCGTATGGCGCCCAACAGACCTGGGGGCAGGTCAATGTGGACGGCGTCACCATGGTCAACAACCGCCACGCCTACGTGAACATGTATCCCTCGGTCGACGCTATTCAGGAGTTCAGGGTGTTCACCGGCAACGCCGAAGCAGAATATGGGGGCGGCGCGGGAACGATCACCAATATCCAGCTCAAAACCGGCACCAACGCTTTCCACGGGGATGTCTTCGAGTTCTTTCGCAACACTGCCATGGACGCCCGTAATTATTTCCTGGTCGCTCCCGCATCCCAAGCAGGTGCTGAAGCAGAACCAGTTCGGCGCGACCCTCGGCGGCCCGATCATCAAGGACCGTACGTTCTTCTTTTTCAGCTATGAGGGCTTGCGTTCCGTCGAGCAGTCCGCAGGACTCACCAATGTTCTTACCCCAGCGGAGGAAAACGGCGACTTCTCAGCTCTGCTGCCGGCAACCCAGTTGGTGAGTCCCTATACCGGACTTCCCTACCTCAACAATCAGATTCCTGTAGATCCAGTCGCGCAGCAGATCGCCAAGACCTACATGCCGCAGTCGAACACCAGCCAAAACGGCCAGAACTACGCGTATGTCACGGGCGGCAACCTGAGCGTGAACCAATACATCCTGCGCCTCGACCACAAGATTACGGACGCGGATCAGCTTGCCTTTCACTTCATGTATGCGTTCCGCCACTTCCCCAGTGTCGACCCCAATCCCAACTTCACCTACACCAGTACCTTTCCCATTTACAACGTGGGCTTGCAGTACGTTCATACCTTCTACGCCCAGCCTGATCAATGAGCTTCGCCTGGGCTACGACTACGAACACCAAAAGCTGGTGAACACCCTGGCCAATACCAATTTCACCCCGGCATCCATCGGCATCAACGGTTTCGTGCAGCCCAACGGCGCGCCGCTGGCCGCCGTCGGAGACAGGCTTTCCGATACTTTCGACCAACGACTTAATCGGCGTTGGTGAAAATTCCGGCTGTATCGGCATCGATAACAGCGTCACCTACCAGATTGGTCGACAACATCACCTGGACACGCGGCAGGCATACGCTGATCTTCGGTGGCGACATCCGCCACGCGCAGGACAATGCCGACACCAGCAACACGCCTTACGGACAGATCACGTTCAACGGCTCGGAGACAGCCAACAACAGCCCCAATGCTCCGGCCAACGAAAGTGGCTACGACGGCGCGGACTTTATGCTTGGCATACCTTCCAGCGTCATCACTCCAGAGGGTATTCCGCTCACCGCTGCCCGGCAGTGGCGGATATTCACGTATGCCCAGGACAACTGGAAGGTGACGCCTAATTTCACCTTGAATCTGGGCCTGCGTTACGATCTCTGGGTGCCGCCGCACGACAACCTGGACACCTCGGCGACGCTCGACTGGAGCACACCGACGCCCACGCTCGTGCCGCTGCCCACGCCCCTGTGGCAAGTCTCCCATAAGGACTTCTCGCCCCGCATCGGATTTGCCTATAACCTTCCCCATCAGTTCGTGGTGCGCGGCGCCTACGGCATCACCTTCTACGGCGGCCAGTTCGACAACATCAACATCCTCCAGCTCAACCCACCGAAGGATCCCAGCTTCTCCCTGGTCAACGGCAACTGCGGCTATTGCGCTGCCAGCAATGCGCCCACGTCTACGATCCAGAATCCGGTTTCGTCATCGCATTACTCCCGCGACCGCCAACGTGGTCTCGCATTCCGTCCAACGGCACGCATCCGGACCTGTATCTCCAGACCTACAATCTCACCGTTTCCAAACAGTTCTGGTCCAACGTCATCGACGTCTCCTACGTCGGCGTCAAGGGAACCCACCAGGACACTTCCCTGCTGAACTACAACACGGGCGCGCCGCAGCAGCCGGGGGCCAACGTCCAGGCCAACCGGCCCTTTCCTACTTTCGGCCAGATGCGGATTCTCGACTACCATGGAGCGTCGATGTACAACGGCCTCAATATCCACTTCGAGCACCGGCTGACCGCATGGATCTGGACTTCACTGCCTCCTACAGTTTTTCCCATCTACTGGATAACCAGGGAGGGGATACCAACGGGATGCGCAACGAGACCCAAATCGCAACCGTAAAGGAATGGGCGAACGGTCTTACCGATCAGCGCAACAACCTGACCCTCGCCTTTGTCTGGCAGCTGCCCAAATTGTCGATTGGAAACGCTGCGACGCGCGCCGTGGTGAATGGCTGGGGCGTCAACAGCATCTTCCAGTTCCTCTCCGGCAACCCCCTCTGGATCAGCCAGGCAGCGGACGGCGAGAACAACGGCAATCCTTACCAGCGTCCCGACCTGGTCCCCGGTCAGGCTGAGACGGTCCGCAACAGAAACATCGGCGAATGGTTTAATACGAACGCCTTCACCACGGCAATTGGTCACTATGGCAGCACGCCGCGCAATCCTTCGGCGCTGGTATCGCCTGCCAACAATCCTTTCACCCTGGCCGATTAACAGGAGCTTCCCCATGCCGTTTGAAGGGCAGCACCTGGACTTTCGTGTCGAGGCTTTCAACGCTCTCAACCATCCCGAGTTCGGGGCTCCGGGATCCGTACCAGGGCACCAGCACTTTCGGGGTCATAACCACAACCAATAGCGACAACCGCGAACTGCAGCTGGCTCTGAAATATTTCTTCTAACCGTGATGCTTTTGTTTTCTGAATTGAGAGGAACATCGTGTTGTCTGAGCGGGAACTTCAAGGTAGTCTGAACGGCCGGCGATCTTTTCTGAAGATGCTGGCCGCGGCTCCACTCTTTGCCACCATTGGCACGCGCAAACTCGCCGCCACGGTAAAGTCCACAGTCAGCAGTTCTTTTACCGACAATGTTTACACCCGGGTGGGTGTCCGCCCCTTGATCAACGGGCGTGGCACCTGGACCTATCTGTGTGGTTCGCTGGAACTACCCGAGGCGCGGCGTGCCGCGGAGGAGGCGTCCCATTATTTTGTCGACCTGTTTGAGCTGCAGGCAGGCGTTGGCCGCCATCTGGCGAAGCTCGCCGGAGCCGAATCTGCAATGGTCACGTCCGGCTCAGCCGGGGCGATGGCTTCGGCGACTGCGGGCTGCATTGCCGGGACAGACCCCAAAAATGTCTGGCAATTGCCCGACACAACCGGTTTGAAGAATGAAGTCATCATGATGGGCGGGCGGACCGCATTCGATAGCGCCATCCGCCTGGTTGGAGGCAAACTGGTCATTGCCAATACAGTGGCCGATTTGCAACCGGCCATTACTCCACAAACCGCGATGGTCTATACCACCTGGAGGGACGAGCGGATTGAGAGCATACTCAAGATCACCAAGCCCGCGGGCGTTCCGGTGTTGCTGGACGACGCGGGTGGTATTCCCCCATTCGACAGTTTCACGCGCTATGCAAAGATCGGCGTCGATCTTTTTTGTTTCAGCGGCGGAAAAGGCCTGTCTGGCCCGCAATGTTCCGGGGTGCTGCTGGGGCGAAAGCATCTGATCGATGCGGCTCTAGCCAATAGCAATCCATGGGAAGGCGCTGTATGCCGGCCCATGAAAGTCGGCAAGGAAGAGATTATGGGAATCGTGGCGGCCATTGAGTATTGGTCGCGCGCGGATCAAGCGGCGTTAAACAGAGAGTGGCAGAGCCGGGTCGAACGCATTCAGAAACTTGTGGTAACGGTACCGGGAGTCACCACAAGCATTGAGACTCCGCAGGACGAAAACAGTTATCCGACGCTGACGGTAGCCTGGGACGAAAAGAAATTTGGCCTGACGGTGGCGCAATGCGACCAGCAGTTGCGCGAGGGTGAACCCCGGATTGAAGTGCTGACCAACAGCAACCCCAGCGGCGTTCTTGCACGCATAAGAGACAATGATCCCCATAGAGAGGGAAGAGAGCATCCGAATCACGTGCAAATCATCTCGATGACCCTGCAACCAGGGGAAGATCTGCTAGTGGGCAACCGCCTCCGCCAGATTCTTGACAAAGCACGCAAACAATCGGTGTGAGGTGGTTCTCCATCGCTGGCGACCGGCGCTTACAATGGTCGGAGGCCTATGAATCTATTCATCCTTCGCCACGCCAGCGCCGGTACCAGCACCGAAGACCCTGAAGTAGACAGGAAACGCCCTCTCGACCAGGAGGGCGTTCGCCATTGCCTGCAGCTTTCGCGAGTCTTGAACGCGATGAAAATCGGTTTTGATGTCATCGTCTCAAGCCCACTCAAGCGCAGCCTGCAGACAGCAGCTCTTGTCGCCACAGAAACCGGGTACAAGTCACGGGTCGTGCAATCTGACAGCCTCGCCCCGGAAGCCACTCTCAAAGATTTCAAGAAGCTGCTGGAAGAGTATCGCGACCGCGAGAACGTTCTCGTGGTAGGGCACAACCCTAACCTAAGTGTTTTTTTGGGTGCCCTGGTCGTTCGGTCTGCCGGCAGCCCAGCGCGTATCCGGCTGCGTAAAGGCTCACTCGCCAGGTTGAGTTTCACTGCGGGTTCGGCAACCCTGCAGTCGGTGCTCGACCCTCGCGTCGTCCGCACCCTGTATGCCCTTTCGGCCAAGAGTCCCGGGGGTAAATCGCGCAAGCGTAAGCAATGACGGAAGGTCGTGAACCCATGAGGACGAATCACAAATTATTATGTGCCGTGCTGATTGGCGTCTCCGTTGGTATTACCGGTGGCCTGGGGATCCGAGGTCAGGAGGCCAATACAGCACCTGGGTACGTGGTTGCGGAAGCCGAAGTAACCGACCCTGCTGCGTTGCAGAACTATGCCCAGAAGGTGGAGGCATCGCTGGCGCCTTTCAACCACCACTTTGTCATTCGTAGCAGCGAGGTCCAGGCTCTGGAGGGCGACGCGCCCAAGGGCAGGTTTGTGGTGATCGCTTTCGACAGCGTGGAGAAGGCGCGCGCGTGGTACGACTCGCCGGCTTATGCGGCGATCAGGCCGATCAGGCAGAGTGCAGCGAAGAGCCGCGTGTTTATCGTAGAGGGTGTTGCTACCCACTAATCACGTGTTCTTCCAGGCCAATGCTTTTGTCTGGATTTCGTTAGTTCTCACCAGGGCTAAAGCCCAGTCATTCCAGGAGGGAGCGTTCTCGCGGGTTTGAAAACCCGCTTCCCCGGACTGAAGTCCGGGGCTGGCACAGAGATTGGCTCGGACTCTAGGCTTATGGAAATCGGCGTCGTCCCCAGGGCTGCGGAAAAACTCCCAGGTGGGTAGGTCCGGGGTACCTCGCCGCAGCGAGCATTAGCCCGGACCAACTCAACTGGGAGTTTTTTCCACGAAGCTCTAAAAACCATGCCCTTCGTTCAGTGGGTTTTTCCGCAGCCCGTAAAGGCCGATTCATCGAAGTGGGACTTCTTTCCGCGACACTGAAGCCAGGGGGCTTCCACCGATCAAGCCGGATACTCCAGTGCTTTTGCATTGCGTATTGCAGTCAGCAAACCGTTCATGTCGGCTTCGAATTGGGGGAGAAGATTGGCCGCGCCACTGAGGTTATTCGAGCGTCCCATTTCTTCAATTTGGCTGGCCCTTTGCGATATCCCTGGTACGCCCAGATAACCAAGCTCTCCCTTCAGGGTGTGGGCAGACTTCTCTACTGTTTCCGCCTGTCCGCGTTCGATTGCAAGACCCAAGGCCGCCAGGTGTATCGGAGCTTCGGCAAGGAAGATGTCCATCACTTCCTGAAAAAGCGCTAGATCTCCACCGAGCTGCTCCAGGGTTTTAGATATATTCCAGGGCACTTCGCTTTGTTCCTTGATTGCTGATGACCACACCTCGCAGCACGTTGGATAGGGTCCGACCGCTCAGGATAAAGGTGGCCTTGTAGCTCATATCGGCAATGCCAGACCATTACTTTAAGAACCGGAAGAGAAACAGCAGGTCCCTGGGTTTGGCTTGAGTGAGATACCACGGCACTCGACCCACCTTTTTTGTCATTAGGAGCGCAGTTGGAGGGACCTGCTAGGGAAGCATTGCTTCGGCTTCGATTTCGACGCGCCACTTGGGATTGAGCAGCGATGCGACAACCATCGTGGCTGCGGGGCGAATCTCACCGAAGACCTCGCCGTGGGCGCGGCCGATCGCTTCCCAATCTTCCTGGTGGGCAATGAACATACGGGTGCGGTACACGTGCTCGAACTTCGCTCCTGCCTGTATGAGCGCGGCTTCAATCAGCCTCAATACAGCGCGTGTTTGCTCGGCGGCAGAAAGATCATCGGCACCCACCGGGCCGGTGCCGGACACATGGACAACGTTGCCGATGCGCACAGCACGTGAGAAGCCTATGACTGCCTCGTAAGGACTGGTTCCAGGGATATTTTGGCGATCCATGACAAAGAGTGTAGCGTCTTGCCGTTCAGGTGGCCGCGTTCTGTACGCGGCCACCGCAATCAATTTAAATCGACAGGTTGAGGACGCGGTTGAGGCGTTGCACGAAGACGGCCGGGTCCTCGAGCGGTACACCTTCCATCAGCAAGGCCTGATCGAAGAGCAACCAGGCCGCGTCCTCCCGGGTAGCGTCGTCGGGCCGGGTCAGCAGCTTCCTGATGATCTCGTGATCGGGATTGATCTCCAGCGTGGGCTTGAGCGCAGGGACATCCTTCTGGCCCATGGCGCGCAACATCTGCTGCATCTGCATGGAGGGCTCCGCTTCGTCGGAGACGATGCAGGAAGGGCTGTCCGCCAGCCGCACCGAAGCGCGCACGTCTTTCACCCGGTCGCCCAACGTTGCCTTTAGCTTGTCAAGCAGAGGCTTGAGCGATTCGGCCTTGTCGGGCTCCGACTCGTCTTTCAGGTCTTCGCTGGTGGAGGCTTTATTGACGGCCTTGAGGTCGACGTCGCCGTACTTGTCAATGCCGGCGAAGACGATCTCGTCGAAGTCATCGTCAAGAATCAGGACTTCGAGGTCCTTCTTCTTGTAGATCTCCAGCAGAGGCGAGGTGCGGAGCAGGGATTCACCACCACCGGTGATGTAGTAGATGCTCTTCTGCCCTTCCTTCATACGCGACTTGACGTCCGCCAGGCTGGTAAGGCCCTCCACCTTGGTGGACTTGAAGCGGACAAGATCGAGCAACGTTTCTCGATTGGCGTAGTCGCCGTACAGACCCTCCTTAAGCGGACGGTTGTACTGGGCAACGAACTTCAGATACTGATCGGGCTGGTTGGCCGCAATGTTCTTCAGCTCGGAGAGTATCTTCTTTACACTCGCGGTGCGGATGCTGGTGAGCACCCGGTTCTGCTGCAGAATTTCACGGCTTACGTTCAGGGGCAGATCTTCGCTATCGATGATGCCGCGGACAAAGCGCAGGTACTGGGGCAGAAGCTCCTTGGCGTCGTCCATGATGAAGACGCGCTTCACATAGAGCTTTACGCCGGTCTTGTATTCCGCCTGGTAGAGATCGAGCGGGGCCTTGGAAGGAATAAAGAAGAGCGTGGTGTACTCCAGGCTCCCTTCTGCCTTGGTGTGGAACCAGAAGAGGGGGTCCTCCCAATCGCCGGTGAGGGATTTGTAGAGCTCCTTGTAATCCTCATCCTTGAGTTCGCTTTTTGCACGGCGCCAGAGAGCGCTGGCAGCATTGACCTGTTCGGTGGTCCGCTTCTTCTCCGACTTCTTCTCCGCCTCGTTCCATTCGCTCTTGTCGTAGGTAAGAAAGATGGGGAAGGCGATGTGGTTGGAGTACTTCTTGACGATCTCCTGCAGGCGCCAGCTATTCGCATACTGGCTGCCTTCTTCGTTGAGATGCAGCAGGACCGTAGTGCCGGTGGTGGAGCGCTCTGCAGGCTCAATCTCAAAGCCACTCTTGCCGTCGCTGGTCCAGCGCCAGGCCTGGTCTTCGCCGGCCTTGCGGGAGACTACCTCGACGCGGTCGGCAACCATGAATGCGCTGTAAAAGCCGACCCCAAACTGGCCAATGAGGTTGGAATCCTTTTTGGCGTCGCCCGAGAGTTGGGCGAGAAAGGTTTTGGTGCCGGAGCGGGCGATGGTGCCCAGATGCTCGACCAGATCTTCCTGGTTCATGCCGATGCCGGTGTCGGCGATGGAGAGGGTTTTCTTCTCCTCGTCAAGCTCCAAATCGATGCGGGGCTCAAAAGGAATGGATTTATAGGCCTCATCGGTGAGGGTCAGGTGGCGGAGCTTGTCGAGCGCATCGGAGGAGTTGGAGATGAGCTCGCGCAGGAAAATTTCAGGGTGGGAGTAGAGAGAGTGGATGATCAGCTGGAGCAGCTGACTGACTTCGGTCTGAAATTCGCGTTTCGACATGTGTATGGCTTACCAGAACGATTGATTTACAGCATTTATGAGTATAGAAGGTTTGGCAGGCATGACGGCCAACTCCACTACCCTGTACCGGGCGATACGCGTATGGTTGCTTTTCGCCCTGGTGGGAAGCCTCTCGCCCGGGGCGAGGGCTCAGCCCTGCGGCGCCAAGGCACAAAGCCCGATTGCGACCGATCGGCCGCAGATCACAAGTTCGGCTATTGTGGTTCCTTGCGGAAGCCTGCAGTTTGAGAACGGGTTTGAGGAGACCGGCTACGGGGGACAGCGGGGCTTTGACTTTCCCGAGACCGCGGTGCGCTTTGGCGTCGCGAACAAGACGGAGCTTCGTTTTGGGGTTCCGGACTACTTTCAAAATGCCGGCACCTCCTCCGGTTTCGCCACCGGCCTGGGCGACCTGAGCGTAGGTTTCAAGCAGCAGCTTGGGCCAACGCGCGGCGGGTTTGACGTCTCCCTGATCCCTTCGGTCAGCTTTCCGACGGGCGCCAAGACTATATCGAGCCATGGCTATGATCCGACAGTGCAACTGCCCTGGTCGCACTCGTTCAAGAAGAACTGGACGGCTGCGGGCATGTTCTCACTGCTGTGGCCTACGGAGGGAGCACGGCGAAACTTGACCGGGCAGGCCAGCATGTATTTTGACCGGCAGCTTACGCAGCCCTGGGACGCTTATGTGGAATACTCCGGGGCCTTTCCGCAACGTGGAGGGCCGCAGCACGTGATTGATTTCGGCACGTCCTACAAGATTTCGCTGCACCAGCAGCTCGATTTTCACTGGAACTTTGGCCTCTCGGCGGCAGTGCCCGATCACTCGATCGGCTTCGGCTATTCGTTCCGCTTGCAGGCGATTCACCCCAGGTGATGCAAATCAGGTCTTGCGCCTCTCTGCATGTTCCAGTGCGTCTTCGACTTGCGCCAGGATCTCCGTTGCATCTTTGACCGGCTTTCCGGCCTGGACCAGCAAGTAGGAGTTCCGCAACCGGCGCAGCGCGTCTGTCAAGTCAATGTTGCTTTCCAGAGTCCACCGGATCCAGCCCTCCATCTGCGCGTCAATGATCACGCGGGGCACCGGGAACTCCAACACGTTCTGTTTCTTCACATCGATAGCGGTCTGCCGCGATCTATCATGAGTCCTCGATTGCGCAAACCGGGGCTTGGCGACGGGAAGAAATACCCGTCGAAACGCGGGCCATAAGAAAAGTGAAAACCAGCTTTCGCCTTGCTTGACCTTTTCTTCCCGCAAACTATGTATGGGTGCATCTGCTTTCGACATCACAATCAATTCCCTCTTGTTAAACAAACCACTTGAGAAGGATTACAAAGAGAATCAGGTTCTGTCGTTGCTCGCCAGCAAGGAGTGGTTTTGTTATTTGACGGGCTCGTGCAGCGGAAAGCGACAACAACCGGCTCTCGTGTCTGTGTGCGGGCCAGATTTACAGACTCGGCCGATCGAAACAAGTTTGGAGACGTTTGTCGCTCAGTGTCCGATGGAGTAAGTTCGCAGGTTGGTCCGCACGGGCTGAATCGGCGTATGCTAATCCCGTCGTGTGCGAAGGAGGGGGAAATGCTAAAGCGCGCGTCTGCTCTGTTGGCGGTGAGTCTGCTGGTGACCCTCGGATTCGCTAAAGACAAAAAAAATGCTCTGCCGGCCTATGTTTTGAGCGCTAAAACCATCGCCGTCATCATCGACCCGAGTGCAGGCATTTCGATCGACGATCCACGGGCAAATCAGGATGCGCAAAAGGATGTCGAGGCAGCCCTCCTGAGCTGGGGCAGGTTTGAGCCTGTTATGTCTCCGCAAACGGCGGATTTGATCATCGTATTACGCAAGGGGAGCGGGCGCATGATGAATGACACGATGCCCGATCCGCGGCAGAATGATCGCGCGGGCGTGGTCACGCCTACTGGCAATGGAGGGTCCATGGGAGGTCAACGCGGCCCCCAACCCGGTATGTCTGGTGGACCTGGCATAGGATCGGGCCAGCAATCTCCAAGTCCGCAGATGGAGATCGGCCAGGCGGACGATTGGTTTGTTGTCTACAAAGGCGGCGATGAAAAGCCGCTCGACACGCCCCCTGCGTGGAGGTATGTGGCCATGGATGCCCTTAGCCCTCATTCGGTTCCCGCTGTGGCGGTGTTCAAGAAGGCCGTGGAGAACGCGGAGAAGGCCGCATCCGCCAAGAAGCCTTAGGACCAGACGAGGAAACGAGGAGCCACCGAGTACCGCCCGGCCCCTCGATTAAGCCAGCAGGTTAATGAGCAAACAGCCAATGCTCTAAAGGTGAAAAGATCCAGTCCAGGGTACGCAGGTACATGGCAAACAGAAATACAAAAACGATGACGACCAGGGTCGTCGAGCGAACCTGTTGCCAATCGGGATAATGTACGAGCTTCATTTCCTGCTGTACCTGCCCAAGAAATCGAAAGAAGTCCTTGACGTGCTGGACTGCTCCGGCGTTTTCGTCTGCAGTGACAGACGTTTTCTCAGCATCTTGTTGAGACAAGAGACACGCTTCCTTCCTGGATTTACCAGTGGTTTGCCTCACGGGATCGCAAGCCGGAGAAGTCCGGCCTGATGGAGTGTCTGGAAAGGAAGGCTAGGCTGGAGGCGCCCGGGTGAGAGAGGTGGAGACCCGCGGCTTAGGGTCAGTAAAGAGGTCTTCAACGGGTAGCCAATCACCAATCGACCTTGCCAAAAAGAAAAAGACAAAGAAGATGGGCAAGGCCAGCGAGATCTGGTCAAAGCCATGACCTGCGCCGGAGGCGATGGCCATGGACAGTACCAGCAGCAGAGCGATCAAGGACAGGACCGCGAACGCCCATATCGACCAGACCGGCAAGAACTGTTGTTTCGCTCGGCGCATCGCCTTTGATTCTACAGAAGGTGTACTTCCCTGCCCTAAACTGGCTCCGGCGCGAAAATACTGATCTTGCCCCGTAACCTTTACGGGCGAGATAGACTCAAACTCCGTGGATCACATGGATGAACGCGACAATAACGGGACCCCGATGCCTTCTGAAGGCCAAGATCCTGCTGGAGATGAAAAAGGCGACACGGCGATTGCTGCTGAAGTAACGGCGGCGGCGAAACTGGCCGAAAACGAGCCCGTGGTGTTGGATACCGCCCCGGCCGCCCCTGTCGTTCCGGAAGAAATAGAGACAGTGCCGGTTTCCCCCAGGATTCGCCTGGATAAAAAGCATCCTCTAGCGATCCGCTGGATGCACTGGGTCAATTTCCCCGTGCTCTTCACCATGATCTGGAGCGGCCTGCTGATTTATTGGAATGACTCCGACAACGCCTACAAACATCCTCATGCGGTGTACCGGATCGGCGTGGGTCCGTTCACGCTTATCCGTTTTTTTCCTCCGTGGTTCTGGAAAGCGATGAATGCTCCCTACCATGTGACCGAGGGGCTGGGATATCACTTCTTCTTCATGTGGCTCTTCGCCATCAACGGCATCCTCTACGTGCTGTTCACGATCTTCTCCGGGGAATGGCGCTTTGTCGTCCCCGACCGGAAGAGTCTCAAGGAAGCGGTCCAGGTGACGCTGAAGGATCTGCACCTGACCAAGTACCTTCCGCCACAGACCAAGTACAACGGTGCGCAAAAAATTGC
Organism: uncultured Acidobacteriaceae bacterium; assembly: GCA_963785315.1. GTDB lineage: Bacteria > Acidobacteriota > Terriglobia > Terriglobales > Acidobacteriaceae > PALSA-350. The sequence goes on from CAWAUX010000010.1 coordinate 1,191,566, forward strand.
CTACACCTCGGTCATTCTGATGGGGGCCGGGAGTCTCATTACGGGCCTGGCTATCTACAAACCAACCCAGGCGCATTGGATAACGACTTTGTTGGGCGGCTACGAGATGGCGCGCTGGGAGCATTTCCTCCTGACTATGGGTTTCTGCGGATTCTTCCTGATTCACGTGACCCAGGTGGTACTGGCGGGCTGGAACAATTTCCGCAGCATGGTCAGCGGGCTGGAAGTGAAGCCAGTGCAGGAGCCGTCGCTTGAGGCGGAGAGAAAGAGCTGGGGATGAGCGATCTCAACGATAAGCAATCGGGCCCTGAGGAGCAAGCGGCGGCCGATGCGGTGGTGTTGCAGGAGAGCCGCAAACACACCCGGCGGAGCTTCGCCGTCGCTGCCGCAGGCGCTGCCGCCGGTTGGGGCCTATACCAATGGATCGATCGCAGCCAGCGGCTGAGCATGCAACCGAAACCCTTTCGCAGGGCCTTCCAGACCAATGCGGAGCTGGCACGCGGGGTGTTCGACGACCGGGCGCTGGCGCCTACCTACCCGCTCAAGCGGGCTGAGGATCTGCGAGTCAACGGTGTCTATGGCTTGAAGCAGGCCCTGGTTCCGAATAGCTGGCGTCTGCAGATGACCGGGGTAGCGAATGCGAAGAACTATCCTCAATACTCCGCGGATGTGACGGCCTGGGAGTATCTCTATGAGGATGTGAAAACCACTGAAGACCAGGGCCACGACACCAAAGTAGCGCCCAGCGCCGACACGGCCGAGAAGATGGCGCCGGCTGAGATGGTTGCCGGGGAAAAAATCCGCCAGGAGCGTGCGCGCCGCATGCCGCGCGGACTGGAAGAGGCCGGTGAAAGCCGCTCTACGCTGGCCCCGGGTACGCCGGGTCTGCTGTTGACCATGGACGATATTCTGAAACTTCCGAAGCATGAGCTGGTCACGCAATTCAAGTGCATCGAAGGATGGAGCCAGATCGTGCATTGGGGCGGAGTGCGGTTGGCCGACCTGATTGCCGCTTATCCGCCCGAGAGAACGCCCGATGGACGGGTGCCGCGCTACGTGTACATGGAGACGCCCAATGGCGACTACTATGTCGGTTATGATTTGAAGGTCTGCCTGCATCCTCAGACGCTGCTGGTGACGGAGATCAGCGGTAGCCCGCTCACGCAGTATCATGGCGCTCCGTTGCGGCTGCACGCGCCCACCAAGTACGGTTACAAGCAGATCAAACGGATTGGGCTTATCGCTTACACCGATCTACAACCGGATGATTATTGGACCAAGTTGGGTTATGACTGGTACGCGGGGCTTTGAGGCTTCACAAATGATAACCAGGACCATGTCCTGGACATGGTCCCATACCGGCTCACTCGTTCACGATGTTTTTCGTCCATACTCCCCCAGAACCGTCATTTTGAGAGGCTGTGACTTTATTGGTCTTTCTCGCGAAGTCATCGACTTTTAAACGAATTTGTCATCTCGACCGGAGTGGAGCGACCTGCGCTACGCGCCGAGGGCTTCGAGCACCATGCCGGCCGCTTGCGAGACGCTCCCCGCGCCCAGTGTGACGATGACATCGCCGTCTGCGGCCTGAGCGACGGTGCGGCTAACCGCCTCCTCGAAGGAGGCCGCATACTGGACGTCTTTACGACCCACGGCACGGACCAACGCCGGGGCATCGACGCCGGCGATGGGTTCTTCGCTGGCGGCGTAGATGTCCAGAACCTGCACCGTGTCAGCATCGTCGAAGGCGGTCGCGAACTCCGCCATCAGGTCGCGGGTGCGGGTGTAGCGATGAGGCTGAAAGATCACGTGCACCCGGCGAAAACCAGATTCCCGCGCCGCGCTCAGGGTGGCGCGGATCTCCGTGGGGTGATGGCCATAGTCGTCGACGACCGTCACGCCGCGAGCACAACCCTTCAACTGAAAACGGCGATCCACTCCGCGGAAGCTAAGCAAGGCATGCGCAATATCTTCACAAGACACATCGAGCTGAGTGCCAATGGCCACCGCGGCGGTTGCATTCAGCACATTGTGCCGGCCAGGCACATTCAGGGCGAACGGGCCCAGCACCAGGCCGCCGGCGGCGACCTCAAAGCGGGATCGTACATCCTCCGCAGGGGGCAGCAGCCGCAGCACGTAATCGGCATGGGAAGACATGCCGTAGGTGAATACCCGCCGCTTCACACGCGGCAATAACGCCGCAAGCTGGGGATTGTCGATGCAGGCCGTGCACGCTCCGTAAAACGGAACCCGCTCCATGAATTCCAGGAAAGCAGATTCTACGTCTTCCATGTCGCGGTAGCAGTCCATGTGCTCGCGATCGAGATTGGTGACCACGGAAAGAATGGGCGAAAGCTTGAGAAAGGAGCGGTCGCTCTCATCAGCCTCGGCAACCAGGTATTGCGACTTGCCGAGACGGGCGTTCGAACCCAGCGCATCCACCCGGCCTCCCACCACGACGGTGGGATCGAGCCCCCCGGCGGCCAGCACCGTGGCAATCATCGACGTGGTCGTGGTCTTGCCGTGCATGCCCGCCACCGCGATTCCATATTTGAGCCGCATGAGCTCGGCCAGCATTTCGGCTCGCTGGATGACGGGTATCTTGCGCTGCCGTGCCTCCACCACTTCCGGGTTCTGCTCGTTGACGGCGGAGCTGGTCACCACCACCCCGGAACCCACTACATTGCCGGCTGCGTGCCCCTGAAAAACAGTGGCGCCGAGGCTGCCCAGGCGGTCGGTAATGCTGGAACGACGGAGATCCGAGCCGGAAACGGCATAGCCCAGGGTGAGCAGAATTTCTGCGATACCGCTCATTCCAATGCCGCCAATACCAATGAAATGAACGCGTTGTGCCTTGGCGAACATGGCTGGAGAAGGTAGGGTGGCGAGGCTCACTCCCCCTTACTGTATCAGCCGGGGGTTCCGCTTCCCCTTTCGCAGACAGTGCATCTAATATGTTGTAACGGTTAAGGCCAGAGGGAAAATGGGCAGGTTATTGCAATTCGCTTGCCACACCCTCGAAAAAGCCGCAACTTTTTACGGAAAGTGTGGTTTTAGGTAGTAGGCGCCCGAAGATAACCAAGGGTGCTGGAAGTATCGCCAAAGCGGTTGGTTACGCACTGCATGATGCCTTGGCGCGGAGGTCGAAAATGAAGTATCTAAGATATTTCCTGCTGCTCAGTGCGCTGGTGATCCCCGCAGCGTTGATGTCTACTCCGGCTAACGCCCAGGTAGGTGTAGGTATTGGGATTGGGTACGGTGGTAGGATACGGAGATTACGGCTATGGATATCCCGCTCCGGTCTGCTCGTGGGGCTATTACAACTATTATCCCTACGCTTGCGCACCTTATGGCTACTACGGACCGAGCTGGTTCGTCGGCGGCGTCTTTATCGGCGCCGGCCCGTGGTATCACGGCTACTGGGGACGCGGCGGATACTATGGTCGCGGTGGATACTACGGTCGCGGTGGGTACTATGCCGCGGTGGATACGGAGTCGGGTATCGCGGTGGTGTAGGTTACCGCGGTGGCGTAGGCTATGCCCGCACTGGTAACAGCTTTAATCACGGCCCAGCTGGCTATGCCGGTGGCGGACATGCGTTCGCTGGTGGCGGCGGCGTTTCACACGCGGTGGGTCGGCTGGCGCAGGCGGCTTCCACGGCGGTGGCATGGGCGGCGGAGGCTTCCACGGTGGTGGCGGCATGGGCGGCGGCGGCTTCCACGGCGGCGGCGGCGGTGGTGGGTTCCACGGCGGTGGTGGCGGTGGACACCGGTAAGACTTAAAACGATCCACGGGAACGGCTGGCGAAATCGCCAGCCGTTTTCTTTTTACGGCCTGATCCCGTAACGCAAGGCTGGGTGCCCCATGCCAAGCCCTGGTTTTGGGCTTGTGTGGGATTCCACGGTCGTCCAACGGTCAGGGATTGAGGTTTGTGGAATCCCACTCAAGCCAAAAACGGGCTTGAATGGGGCACCCAGCCTTCGTTACGGATTGAGATCTCACAACCGGGAGGCTGAGGACGCAAGCACGGCGACCATCTCGGCAATTCTCGCCGCGGCGTGGGGATGAGCAAAGGTACGCGCGCGCGCTGACATCTCGCTCAGCTCCTCCCGATCGCTAGAGCAGGCCGGATAACGCCGCCAACAACGCGGCTCCAGTCATATCTTGCTCCAGCAGCATCTTCGCGGCTCCGCCCTTCCACCAACACTTCAGCATTCTTTCGCTGGTGATCGTCGGCAGCCTGGGGAAACGGCACCAGCAGCGACGGCTTGCCGCTGGCCGCGAGTTCCGCCACCGTGCTGGCTCCGCTGCGCGCCAGAATCAGATCCGAGGCCGCAAACTGCGCCGGCATGTCTTCGAGAAAAGCTTGTACCTTCCAACGGTCCGGGGCCGCCCCACTGGCCGCGTAGGCGGCTTCTGTCGTCTCGGCGTGGCGAGCTCCGGCCTGGTGCAGGATGGTGAGGCCGGGGACGGAATCCAGGAGCGCCCTGGCAATCTCCGGCATGCTCTGGTTCAGCGCGCGCGCGCCCTGGCTTCCGCCCATGACGAGCAGCCGGGGCGGGCTCTCCGGCGGCCGGGGGGCGAGCGCGAAGAACTCGGCGCGCACGGGAATTCCGGTGAGCTCGGCATTGCGGAAATAGGCCAGCGTAGGAGCAAAATTGACGGCGGCGGCGCGGATACGCTTCCCGATCAGCCGATTGGCCAGACCGGGCACGGCGTTCGGCTCAAAGGCCAGAGTGGGCACGCGTTGCACCAGCGCCGCCAGCATCCCCGGCCCCGAGGCATACCCACCGACACCCACCACCACCTGCGGCTGCCAGCGGCGTAACAGGCCCATGCAGTAGAAAATGCCGCGAGGCAGCGCGACCAGCGTCTTGAGTTGGGTGGCGAGGCTGACGCGGTTAAGCTGGCCGACATCGATCAGTTCCAGGGGATAGCCGGCCTGCGGCACCAGGCGGGTTTCCATGCCCCGCGCGGTGCCGATAAAACAGATTTCCGCCGCATACGCTGATTTGAGGGCGCCGGCGATGGCCAGGGCGGGAATCACGTGGCCGCCGGTTCCGCCGCCGGCAATCATGACCCGCATGCCCGTCAGTCGATCTCCCGGGTAAGACTCAGCAGGACGCCGATGCTGGCCAGGGTGATGAACAGAGACGTACCGCCATAAGAGACGAAGGGCAGCGTGATGCCCTTTGGTCGGAACCAGGGCGAGCACCACGCTGATGTTGAAGAAGGCCTGGATCAGGATGGTCGCGGTGATGCCAAAAGCAAGAAAGCGCGCGAAGACGTCTTTGGAAAGGCTGGCCGCCCGCAGGCCGCGATAGCCGAGAGCGACGAACAGGGCGATGATGGCCAGAGCCGCCAATCAGTCCGAGCTCTTCGGCGATATTGGCAAAGATGAAGTCGGTGTGCGGCTGGGGCAGGTAGAAGAGCTTTTGCCGGCCTTCCATAAAGCCGAGCCCGCGTATCCCGCCGGTGCCAACCGCGATCAGCGACTGAATGGTGTGGAAGCCGGATCCTTGCGGATCCGCTTCCGGATTCAGGAAGGCCAGCATACGCGCGCGGCGCCAGGGCACGCGGAAGAGCAGGATATAAAGCACGGGCGCGGCGGCGAGCACGGCGTAGCCGAAGTATTTCGTTTCCGCGCCGGCCAGGTAGAACATCAGCGCTGCCACCGCGGCGCAGACCAGGGCGGTGCCCAGGTCGGGCTCCTTAACAATGAGGAGAATAAAGACCAGGGTGGGCAGAGCCGCGGGCAAGAGGGTGTGGCGCCAATCGCGGATGGAATGCAGCTTGTCCTGCAGAAACCAGGCGAGAAAAAGCACCAGCACGGGCTTGGCAATCTCCGAGGGCTGAAAGGAGAGGCCGGAAAAGCGAATCCAGCGGTGGGTGTTGTGCGAGTCGCGCAGCAGAAAGACGCCCAGCAACAGCAGCGTAGTGACGGCCACCGCGGGAAAGACCACGATCGGCCGGTTGAATTTGCGGTAATCGATGCGCATCAGCAGGGTCATGGTCACCAGGCCGAGAAGCGCCCAACCAACCTGCTGGCTGACAAACTTATAGGGTGAACCATAGCGGTCTTCGGCCATGACGGCGGAGGCGCTGAAGATCATCAAGCAGCCCAATGAAGGTCAGCAGGACGGTCACACCGAAGAGCCACTTGTCGACCCCTACGCGCTTTGCCATACGCCTGCTCCTTCGCCTGCCGCCTGGCGAGCCATCACTGCCTGCTTGAAGACCCTTCCCCGGTGCTCGTAGTTTTCAAATTGGTCGAAGCTGGAGCAGGCAGGCGCCAGCAGGACCACATCGCCGGCGACCGCCTGTGCCGGCTGCCTGGCTGACCGCCGCCTCGAGCGTACCCGATCGAATGATGCGGATGACTCCGGCGATCTGGCCTTCGATCTTTTCCGCCGCCGAGCCGATGGTGTAAACCGCTTTGACCCGCGCCCGGAGCAGAGCATTGAGCTGGGTGTAGTCGGAGTTCTTTATCCTTGCCGCCCAGGATCAGGTGAATATTTCCCGGGAAGGAAGCAATCGCTTTGGCCGTGGCGTCCACATTGGTGGCCTTGGAATCGTTGTAGTAGTCGACGCCGTGGATGGAGGCGACAAACTCCAGCCGATGCTCGACGGCATGGAACGATGCCACTGCGCGCCCGATGACCTCGGCCGGTATCTTGGCGACGCAGGCGGCGCAAACAGCAGCAAGTACATTTTCGATATTGTGCTCGCCTTTGAGCGGAATCTCGGCCAAGGGAACGACCGGGACTGGCGAGTCCTGCTCCGATGCGCGAAACATCACCATTCCGTTCATGAGGAAGGCGCCACGGCGGACGATCTTGCTGCGGCTGAACCATAGCACCTGCGACCTGGCGCGGCTGGCCGCCTGCTGCACCACAGGATCATCGCCGTTGAGGATCAGATAGTCATCGCCCGTCTGGTTGGCGAAGATCTTCTCCTTCATGGCTACGTAGTTCTCAAAGGTGCCATGGCGGTCGAGGTGGTCGGGAGTGATGTTCAGGATCATGGCGATCCGGGGATGAAAGCTCTCCGTAGTCTCGAGCTGAAAGCTGGAAACCTCGAGCACCGACCAGGCGCCGGCCTTGCTCTGCTCGACGGTCTCGATCACGGGCAGGCCGATGTTGCCGGCGACCAGCGTCTGCAATCCGGCGGCGCTGAAGATCTCGCCGCACAGGGTGGTGGTGGTGGTCTTTCCGTTGGAGCCGGTAATGGCCAGAACCTCTCCCTTGAGAAAGCGGGCTGCCAGTTCCAGTTCGCCGATGATGGGCAGGCCCAGGTTCCGCACCTGAACCAGCTCCGGCGTATTCAAGGGCACGCCCGGGGAGACCACGATCAGATCCTGGCGGCGAAAGGTCAGCAGTCCATGGCCTCCGGCTTCGACCAGGATGCCCGCCTCCAGCAAGGAGGGAATCTCCTTGCTCAGCGCCTGCGCGCTGCGCAGATCGGAGACGGTGACCTGGGCGCCGCGACGGCGCAGAAAGAGCGCCGCAGCAAGGCCGGATTTGCCCAGGCCGACGACCAGTACTTTTTTGCCCTTTAGTTCCATCCAGCCATTTTCCAGTTCTGCCTTAGTGTTTCAGCGCAGTTTCAGCGTGGTGAGTGCAAAGAGCGCAAACACCAGCGCGGCAATCCAGAAGCGCGACAATCACTTTGGACTCCGACCACCCCATCAGCTCGAAATGATGGTGCAGGGGAGCCATTTTGAAAATACGCTTCTTGCGCAGTTTATAACTTCCTACCTGCAGGATGACGCTGATGGCCTCAAGCACGAAGATGCCGCCGATAAACGGCAGCAGCAACTCCTGCTTGATGACCACCGCCACCGTGCCAATCGCGCCGCCCAGCGCCAGCGAGCCCACGTCGCCCATAAAGACCTCTGCCGGGTGCGCGTTATACCACAGGAAGCCGATGCTGGCGCCCACCATGGCTCCGCAGAAGACGGTGACTTCGCTCACCATGGGCATGCGCTGCAGCTCAAGGTAGTCGGAGAAGACGGCATTTCCGCTGACGTAGGTCAGCATGGTGAGCGCCGCCGCGGCAATGATGGTGCAGCCGATGGCCAGCCCGTCCAGTCCATCGGTCAGGTTGACTGCATTGCTGGCGCCGACGACGACCAGGGTGACAAAGACCACGAACGGCAAAAAGGCGAGCACGCCCAGATGGGGAATCGCGCCCAGCGCATGGATGGATAGATCAGGGCGAAAGCGCTTGAGAAACGGCACCATGAGATGGGTGGAGTACATGCCCTCGCTGCGCATGGCCAGCAGCGCCAGCGCAATGGCCACGCCGGTGATGATCTGCAGGCCCATCTTCTGCGCTGCGGTAAGGCCGAGATTCCGCCGCTGGACGACCTTGATGTAGTCATCGGCAAAACCGATGGCGCCAAAGGCCAGCGTGGAAAGCATCACCAGCCAGACGAAGGGGTTGGAAAGGTCGCTCCACAGCAGCGTGGGCAAAAGGATGGCGATAGCAGATGAGCACGCCACCCATGGTGGGCGTGCCGGCTTTTTTTTGGTGGCCCTGGGGACCATCCTCGCGGATGTACTGGCTGATTTGAAATTCGCGCAGCTTCTCAATGACGAAGGGCCCGATGAGCAGAGCGATGAGCATCGCGGTGAGGCTGGCAAAGGCAGTGCGAAACGTCAGATACCGGAAGATGCGGAAGGGTCTGAAGTAGGGAAAAAGTTTTTGATACAGCAGCCAGTAAAGCAAACTTCCTCCGCTACCCACGCAAAGAATCCGAGCGTTTGGGGTTATCTTACAGGCGATCACGCGCGTGGATGCGTTTGCATTTCCGCGCGAACCACAGCGGCAACTAGCGAGACGTAGGGCAGCTTCTCCCTAACGTCGATTGACGCTGACCGACAGTGTCATGCAATGGTGACAGCTTCGCCTACACTCTTTTCGTCCCAGGTACGCTTGGGCGAACCTGGGGCACCCGTCCGCTCGCGTTAACAGCGGATTGAGATGTCTTGCCATTATTCCTGCAGGACGCGCAGCGCTCGCTCCAGGCCGACACCGCGGGAGGCTTTGAGCAGCACGGCATCGTCTTTTCTCAGCTCGGCTTTCAGCCACTCGCCGGCTTCCTCGGGCGAGGCGAGAAAGATGGCCAAGCGCGCCGGCCTCGCGCGCGGCTTGAACAAGATGCTGAGCGTTTCCGCGCACGCCGACGACCAGGTCGATGCCGCTTTCGGCAGCAGCCGTGCCGCACTGCTGATGCAGAGCGACTGCTTCGCGGCCCAGTTCCAGCATCTCGCCGGCCACCAGGATGCGCCGCTTGGCGGGCATGGAGGCAAGGGTCGCGATCATGGACTTGAGCGCTTCCGGATTGGAGTTGTAGCAGTCGTTGATGACCGTGGCTCCGCCGATGCGCAGCACCTCGCCCCGCTTGTCAGGAGGGCGCAGGCGCCCAGCGGCAGCAGCGCACTCTGCCAGCGGAATGCCCGCTTCGAAGCCGGCCGCGATCGCCGCCATCGCATTCCAGATGTTGTGGCGGCCCAGCAACGCCAAGGTCACCGTGGCCTGCTCTTCGCCGGCGGTCACCTGAAAGCGCACTCCATCCGCCCCCAGCTCCTCGATATTTGCGGCCCGCGGATCGGCGCACGGACCAATGCCGAAGTAGATGGAACGGCCGTGAAAATCACGCCCGAATTGCGCCACGTAAGGGTCGTCGCAATTGAGAAATGCGACCCCATGAGCGGGCAGGCTTTGCACCAGCTCATATTTGGCGCGCGCGATGCCCGCCACACCATCGGGAAAATTCTGCGCATGAGCGTTGCCGACGTTGGTGATCACTCCCCAATCGGGGTGAGCGATGCGCGCCAGAGCCGCGATTTCGCCGGCATGCGACATCCCCATCTCGATCACGGCAATTTCATGCTCCGGCTCGAGTTTGAGCAGTTGCAAGGGCATACCAAATTCATTGTTGAGGTTTCCCTGCGAGCGCAAGACGTGGAAGCGCGCCCCGAGCACCTCCGCGACTGCTTCCTTGGTGGTGGTCTTGCCTGCGCTGCCGGTGACTCCGATGACGCGCTTGTTCCAATGCCTGCGCACCGCGGTGGCCAGGGTTTGCAGCGCGACAAGTGGATCGTCAACGATCAGCAGCGTGTGGGTATGCGCCAGGTCAAGAAGATCAACCACCTTGCTGCGAGCGACGACCGCCGCTCGAGCGCCTCGCTCCAGCGCGGCGGCGACAAAGTCATGCGCATCGTAACGCTCACCGCGGATAGCGAAAAAAAGATCCCCGGGCGCGAGCGTGCGCGTATCGATGGAATATCCGGTGGCCGGCTGCTCCGCCGGATCACCTGCCCGCAGCCTGAGATCAGCCCCAATCCAATGAGCGATGTCCTGCAGTTGCAGCTTCATTTGCTTTCTTCCCTGGCCAGCAATAACTGCCGCGCGATGGCCACATCATCGAACGGTATCACCCGCCCGCCGATCGTCTGAGTTTTTTCGTGACCTTTGCCGGCCAGAAGCACCAGGTCGCCGGGCCGTGGCCTGGGCGATGGCCAAGGCGATGGCGCGGCGGCGATCAGGCTCGACGAGGACCGTGGCCGGGGTCTGCTTGAGTCCTGGCAGCACTTGCTCGATGATGGCCAAAGGGTCTTCTCCCCGCGGATTATCTGAGGTAAGCACCACCACCTCGCTGCCCGCTCCAGCCGCCTGGCCCATCAGCGGACGCTTTGTTCGATCACGATCGCCGCCGCAGCCGAACATGGTGATCACCCGCCCGCCTCCCTGGCTCACAAAGGCGCGCGCTACGGCGATGATATTGCGCAGGGCGTCGTCGGTGTGAGCATAGTCGACCACCACGGCAAAATTCTGCCCGCAATCGACGGACTGGAATCGACCCGGCACATAGTCCAGGGAAGCTGCGCCTTGAGCGACCTGGTCCAGGGTCAGGCCGCGGGCCACAGCAGCCGCACCCGCAGCCAGCAGATTATAAACATTTACCCCTCCGGTAAGGCGAGTGGCAATCGGCGACTTCTCCGTGCGGCGTGATCATGGTGAAGCGCATGCCCGCAGGCTCCATCTCCAGCCCGTAGGCCCAGAAGTCGCCGTGGTCCATTCCGTAGGTGTAAACCAGCTCGGACCCTGCCGCGCGCGCGGTCTCTTTCAGGCTGGCGCCGTATTCATCGTCATGGTTGAGGATGGCCGCGCGCGGCGGTGGTCCAGCGGAGCCATCGAAGAGCTTACGCTTGGCGGCGAAGTAATTTTCCATGCTGCCGTGATAGTCGAGATGGTCGCGGGTAAGGTTGGTAAAGATGGCCACGTCGAAATGCAGACCGGAGACTCGCTGCTGGTCAAGAGCGTGGGAGGATACCTCCATCACCGCCTCGGTCGCGCCACCGTTCACGCCTTCACGAAATAGCTCCAGCAGGTCACGCGATTCGGGAGTGGTGTGCGGCGCCGGAATGATTCGGCCCGCGGCGTGATACTCGATGGTGCCGGCCAGTACGGTTTTGCGGCCTTGATGGCGCAGCATCGCTTCGAGCAGAAATGCCGTTGTTGTCTTGCCGTTGGTTCCGGTTACGCCGCTGAGTTTGAGCTGCTCTTCGGGGTGAGCGAAGAAATTTGCCGCAAGAGCGGCCAGCGCGCGGCGCCCATGCGCCACCTCGATCACGGCTATGTCCGGATAGCGCGGTCGCGGCGGCAAAGCCGGTGGCGGAGTCTGTGACGATGGCTCGCGCACCTTGCGCGACCGCTTGCGGGATATAGCGATTGCCATCCGTTGTGCCGCCGCGAAAGGCGACAAAGAGCGAGCCATCGACTACCCGGCGTGAGTCATATTCAACGCCCGTCACCGCGGGGCTGGGGCCCGCACGTCTAAGGAGATCGACACCACGCAAGACCGCATCCAGCTCCAAGCTTGTTCCTTTCCTGTTGTCAGCGGTTTGAAGGGGCGGGGCTTCAGCCCCGCCGTACGACATGTATCATTTTGAACGGCTTCAGCCGCTGAGGGGTTTCTCTGGGCGGCCGCAGGCCTTCCCTCAGCGGCTAAAGCCGGATTCATTTCAAAAGCGTTTACGTACTGCCTGAAAGCCGTACGCTTCAAAGAACTGAGCCCGAAACTGCAACCCCATATGGCTACATCGAAACCGTTCCCTCAGTCTTCACGAAACGGATTTCCCACAATGAGTCCGTTTGCATACTCGACACAGTGTATGGGAAACGGGGGGCACGGCTCTAGCGGGTGAAGCGGACGACAATCTCGGTGCCGGGGGGCACCATGCTTCCAGGCGCGGGAACCTGCTCGCGTGCGATTCCGCTGCCTACGATCTGCAATGCCAAACCAGCCGTACTCGCTGACTCGATTGCCACACGCAGAGGCTCACCCACGAACGAGGGAACCCCGACCCGGTTCGCTGCGACGACGACACCATGGCCGGAAACATGCGGCTCGCGCGCGGCGACAGGGGGCTCAAGCGGAGGCGTCTCTTTTTTCACCTCGGCACTTTCGAGAGGAGGCGAAGCCACAGCCGTCGGGATGGTTTTCACCGGCGGCGTCTTTTCGACTGGCGGCGCCGCTTGCGCCTGCTCCGCGCCCGGCGTCAGCTCACTGGCGGCGGAAGGCACAGGCTGCTGGCCATTTGCTTTTCCGCGAAGCGGATCATCCGCGGGTAGGTTGTTGACTTCGGCAAACAGCGCGTCGAGATCCCCGGTGTGGTCCGAGGGCGCATCCTCATCTATCCCCTGGTCTGCATTTCGCTTGGCCAACTCCGGTTGCGCGACCAGAGGCGTATCGTGGGCCACTCCCAGGTATTCCAGCGCCTTCTGCGCCACCTCGGCAAACACTGGCGCGGAAACCGCTGTGCCGTAATACGAGGGCCCCTTTTGCGGGTTGTCGATGATCACGGCAATGGAGAGGACCGGGTTATTCGCCGGCGCTATTCCAACAAACGACGCGATGTGCATGGTCTTGGAATAGTGGTGCGTCACCGGATCGATCTTTTGCGCGGTGCCGGTCTTGCCGCCGGCAGAGTAGCCGTTGAGCTGCGCCGGTTTGCCCGAGCCGTAGAGCACCACCCCTTCCATCATTTTGCGCATCTCCGCGGCGGACATGGTGGAGATAACGCGATGCGCACCGTCGGGCAGCGAATCGGGCAGCTCCCTCTCGGGATGAAATGCGGCGGGACGCAGCTTAGCCGCGGACTTGCTTGTTTCTTCCATCAGGATGTGCGGAGGCAGGTAAACGCCGCCGTTGGCGATGGTCGAAACCATGGACACGAGCTGCAGAGGCGTGACCGCGACCTCCTGACCAATGGCGATCGAACCAATCGACGACGATCCCCACTTGCGCACAGGGCGAAGCAGCCCGCGGGTTTCGCCGGGCAACTCCACCCCAGTACGCGCGCCGAAGCCGAAGTCGCGAATGTATTGGATGAACTTATCGGGCCCGACCCTCAACGCCAGTTTCACCGCAGCCACATCGCTCGATACCTCGAGGGCCTTGTGAACTGGAATCACCCCATAGTGTTCGCCTTGATTATCGTGAATGATTCTTCCCGCGAGCTCGATCTTGCCTCCCTGGCAGTCGATCATCTGATCGGGAGCGGTGACTTTTTGCTCCAACGCTGCGGAGTACGTGACAAGTTTGAACGTGGAACCCGGCTCATACACATCGCTCACTGCGTGGTTCTTGAGCAGGCTGGTGGTGGCGTGGCGAAAATCGTTGGGATTGAAGGTGGGGCGAATCGCCAAGGCGAGAATCTGGCCGGTATACGGATCCTGGACAACGATGGTGCCATTTGAGGCATGGGTACGTTCGAGCGCGGAATCGAGCGCACGCTCCGCCATGAACTGAATGTTCTCGTCAATGGTGAGAACCAGGTTTTCTCCCGGGTCGGGCTCGCGCTCCTGGCTGTCCAGAACATGCCGGCGGGCATCGATCGCAGTGAGCATGCGCCCGGCCACCCCGTGGAGGTCCTGGTTGTATTTGCGCTCTATGCCACCCAGGCCATTGTCATCGGTACCTACGTATCCCAGCACCTGGGCGGCTAGCTGGGTGTTGGGATAGAAGCGCTTGAACTCCTGTTGAAAATAAACCCCTTTGAGATTGAGCGCTTTCACGCGCGCGATCTCCGCGGGCTCGAGCTTGCGTGCGATCCAGGCGAAGTTTCTGGAGGCGTTGAGGCGAGCCGCAATCTGATGTGCCGAAGTGAAGCGGTCGGTGGGGTCGGTGTGCACCACTTTGGCCAGGGCGTTGGCAACTGCAAGACGCTTGGCGTCTCCCGCTGGATCGGCTCGGTCGGCGATTTCCGAGGGCACGGCGTAGACCGAGTCCGCCAGCACGGTCATTGCCAGCTCATGCAAATTGCGATCGTAGAGGATCCCGCGGCGCGGCGCGACCTCGAAGGTGCGCTGCTGCTGGCGGGCGGCGCGGTCCACAAAATCCTTGTGATGGATGACCTGCAGCCATACCAGGCGGCCACAGATCAGGCTGACCCAACAGACAAAGAAGATGGATATATGCAGCAGGCCGAGGCGGCGATGGACGGTTCCCGCCTGTACCGGGCCGGCGGGTGAAGCACCCGCCCGCTGTACCGGTGGCTTAGTGCGGGTTGGTTGGCGAAAAAAAGAGAACTGCTTCACCTGGACCCTGCCGTTGCTCAGTCCTTCGAGCTTGTTGCGCCCTTTATGGTTAAGGGTTAAGGTTCGCGGTATCCCACATCTCGCGAAAAACGAGCGTGATGTGGGGCACCCGTCATTTGCTGCCGGGACGGAGTTCCGGTACTAGCGTAGATGAGGCAGCGGCGATGCTTCTGCGATTACCGGCGCGTTGGCATCAAAGGTGTTGTCTCCGCGAACTACCTGGCCGGGCTTGGGCGCGTCCAGACCCAGTTGGCGGGCCATGCGATCGATGCGGTGCGGGTCGCAGAGTTGCGCTTCGGTAAGACGCAGCTCGCGGTTCTGTTCCTCAAGCAAGGTGCGCTGCTGCTTCTCAGCCTCCACCCGGTATCCGTATTCAATGGCGCTGAAATGCTGCCAGCCGTAAAACATGATGCAGACGAACAGGACGGTCATGGCCGCGGTGAAGATACGCATCTCGCGCACACGCACCGGATCGGCAGCCTTCACCAGGCGGGAGTTGTCCAGCCGCTTACTGTAAAAGACCTCTGGGGTGGGCCCTCGCCGGGCACGTTGCTGGGCCGCGAAGAGATATAGGTTCCGCTCCGCCACCTGCTGGCTGTTCCTTTTCGATCCGTACTTGAGGTCGTATGCTGCGATTGCCTGTGTCGCCATTTGTCCGTCCGCCTTGTGGCCGTTCTTAATGATTCTTTGTTGCTAAACCCTTACGTACTCGGTTCCATTCGCTTTTCGGTTCTTTCCGCCGCCCGCAATTTGGCGCTGCGTGCGCGCGGATTGCGATCCGTCTCCTCTTCGCTCGCCGTCACCGGCTTGCGCGTAAGCACCTCAAAAATCTCTTGCCGCGCGCCCTCGCGCAGGGCATCTTTTGCCAGCCGGTCTTCGAGCGAGTGGAAGCTGATCACCACCAGCCTTCCCCCGGGCTTCAGCAGCCTGGGCGCCGCCTGCAACAGCGCCTGTATCTCGTCCAGCTCGGCATTAACGTAAATTCGGAGCGCCTGAAAAATTCTGGTCGCGGGATGGATTGGATGGCGGCCTCGCTCAGATTTCATCGCCGGGGCGACGGCTGATAAGACTTTGGCCAGTTGTGCCGTGGTCTTGATCGGCCGCGCCCTGACAATGGCTCTGGCAAATCTCCGCGATCTCCTTTCCTCTCCGAATTCGTAAATCAGGTCGGCGAGAACTTTTTCGTCGGCCTGGTTTACCACTTGTTCGGCAGTCGGGCCCCTCCGCGGATCCATCCGCATGTCGAGTGGCCCGTCCGCCTGAAAACTAAATCCTCTGTGCGCTGAGTCCAGCTGCATCGAACTGACCCCAAAGTCGGCCAGCAAGCCATCCAGGCTGCCTTCCGCGATGGAGCGGCTCATGGCGGAAAATGGCTTCGCCGTGAAGCTCCCAGTGCGGCATCCGCTCGCCCAGCTCTTCGCTCAGAGCCTGAAACCTTCCTCCCACCAACTCCAGGGCGTCGGGGTCGCGGTCAAAGCCGATGAACCGGCCCGTACCGCCTAATTCCCGGGCGATGGCTGTGGCGTGCCCTCCCAACCCCAGAGTGGCATCCACATAAGTTCCGCCCGCACGCACATTCAGATATCGGATCGCATCTTGTAAAAGAACCGGCACATGCCGCTCGCTACTCGGTACCATGTGCTCCCCCTGGGGGGCTTAATGCGATTTCACGATTACCGTGTTCCATCTGGCCTCAGTGAGGTGGGACTTTTCTTGGTGAAAAGTCCCGTGTGAAGCATCTTCACCGGCCGCACCCATCGTGAAATCGCTAAAGTCCAAAACTTGCTAATGTCTGCTGGTCGTCCGCAGTTAACGGATCGGTTTCCATGGACTGCTTGAACTCGTCGTGGTTGGCCACTTCGAGATACGTTTGCTGCCCAAAAACCACTGCATCTCCGGCCAGCTTTGCCGTTTCCCGCAAGATCTGGGGGAGAAGAACGCGGCCCTGTGCGTCCATCTCCGCCATCTGCCCGTAATAATTGACCCGGTCCAGGAACTTCTTTCTGGCCGGATTCATGCTGGGTATTTGCGCCACTTTCTCCTCAATTTTTTGCCACTCCGACAAGGGGTAAATCTCAGCCCGCCGTCCATCCTTGCTGGTGATGTAAAACTGCGTTCCGTAACGCTCGTCGACCAGGCGCTTGAACTCCGCCGGCAGCTTGAGCCGGCCTTTTTCGTCCACGCGCGTTGGGTGATTGCCACGAAACATCCAATTGCCTTCTCTTCCCTGCTGCTCACTAGCACTGGCTCCCGGGGCTCGGGTTTGACACTTCCCTGGAGGCCGGATTCCCTGTTCTCATCGCTTTTTGCTGCAAGCAGATGACGGAATCAATATTGTTTGCTGAGAATCGTTTCTTTGTTTCCACTTTGGACCACTTTTGTCCACATCTTAGATCAGCTGCGGGGAGTGTCAAAGAGGAAATTCCGGCAAATCCTTCAGAAACAGAGGGTTTGCTGGCCTGAGGGCAAAAAATACAATTGGTGCCAGGGAAACTGGATTTGGCTACAACAGGTTGTGTTGTCTTAGTTGATTCAGGTTGTTCCGGATGTACTTGCCAAGATGGGAGAACTCAGGCAGGCCGCACGGTACTAAAGTGTTAGCCCTTCCTGATAACGCCGGCCTCCGGGGCCTGTTGACGGGCGCGCACCTTGTCGTTGAGCACGATGGCCAGATAGATAAAGACGAGCAGGTTGAGGATGGTCAGCACTACCTTGAGCACCGTGACGTGGCGGATGATTTCGTAAAACTCCCAGGGTAGGAACGATCCGGTCAGGATGAGGGTGAAGTACTCCGCCCAGCCCTTCTCCAGCACCAATCCGGTGCCTTCGATAATGTCCAGAGCCGCGTAGAGAAAAATAGCGAAGCTGATCTCTTTGAGCCGGTGAGGACTGAGCAAGGCAGATTTTTCCAGCAGCACGTTGACCACGCGATTCTCGGGGTCGAAGCGGAGGGCGGTCGTGGCCCGCAAGAGTACGTCGGCTACATCCTTGTGCAACAAGTTGATGACGCCGAACCCCATGGAGACGAAGAGCACCGCCTTCAGAAGCTTCAAGACGCCAATTGCGATGAGCCAGCGATTGCGGTTTGGATGGGAATGCGTTGTCAAAGCGCCGTATTAATCAACCCTGCATTCAAGGCGATGATACACCCTGGGATCAGGCGGGGTCTGATTGGCCCTTTGTTTGCCCTGTTCTCGCAGCAGGCCGCGCCTGGCTGGCATCCATCAGGAAATCCGTTGGCCACTCCGGCCCGTACTACCAGTGAAGCAAACGCCCTATCAAGTGAAAGGAATACCAATGAACAAGAAAAGTGTGCTTGCAGTTGCAGTAGCTCTGATGTGTGGATTTTCCGCTCTTCAGGCGCCGGCAGCGACGGATCCCATGGTCGGTGGCGCAGCGATGTATCCCAACAAGAATATTGTGGAGAACGCCGTCAACTCAAAAGATCACACCACTCTGGTCGCCGCAGTGAAGGCGGCCGGCCTGGTGGATACTCTGGAGGGCCCCGGACCATTCACGGTGTTCGCACCCACCAACGAAGCCTTTGACAAGCTTCCCGCAGGAACGGTGGATACCCTGTTAAAGCCGGAAAACCTCGCTCAACTGAAGAAGATCCTCACCTACCACGTTGTGGCCGGTAAGCTTACCGAAAAGGACATTGCCAAGCAAATCAAGGCGGGCGGCGGTAAGGCAACGTTGACCACGGTGGAGGGCGGCACCTTGACCGCGATGATGCAGGACGGCAAGCTCGTTCTCACCGACGAGAAGGGCGGAACAGCGACAGTTACGATCGCCAACGTATTTCAATCAAATGGCGTGATCGACGTAATTGATACCGTGTTGATGACCAACTAATTTTGTTTCCTTGGTTCTCGAAAGCAGGCGCTTAACCGGCGCCTGCTTTTTTGTCTGGGGGTAGGCTTAGACTCATGCGGCACAACTTCCAGACCGAACAGTGGCTTCCCTATCCCAGGGAGAAGGTGTTCGCCTTCTTTGCCGACCCTGCCAATCTCCCGCCGCTGATGCCCCATTGGCAAAACGCCCGGGTGGAGAAGGCAGAGTATGTTCCGCCGCCTGTCAGTTCCACCAGTACCAGCTTTGCGGCCGGCAAGGGCTCATTGCTCACTATCAGTTTTCGGCCGATTCCTTTTTTTCCCTTACGGCTCAGGTGGGAGGCATATATTGCGGAGTTCCGCTGGAATGATTTCTTTTGCGACGAGCAGCGGCGAGGTCCTTTCCACTATTTCCATCACTGCCACCGCACCCGGGATGAAAGCCGCGAAGGAATTGCAGGCACCGTGGTTACCGATGCGGTGGAGTATGAGCTGCCCTTCGGCCTGCTGGGCGAAGTGGTGAATGCGGTGGCGATGAAAAGGCAGATACGGGCGTTGTTTGCTCATCGGCAGAAAATGCTGCCGGGGCTTTTGTCGCGTGGATAGAAACTGCTGATCCCTGGAAGGGTGCGGAAAAACTCGCTGATCGTGGGCCGGAATAGATTGTCCACATGAGAATCGCCGCGCGGCAATCAGTCCCGGAGGGACGGCTGATCGAAAAAGCTAAGTCATCGGGCGACCAGCCGCTTGCGGGTCCGGTGTTGCAGGTAGGGGGCCAGCTTTTCCATTGCGGCTTCGACACTGATGCCGTACTTGGCGCGCAGTTGGTCGACTTTGCCGTGCTCGATAAAGCGGTCGGGCCAGCCGATGCGGACCACCGGCGCTTCCAACTGCATATCGCTTAAAGCTTCCAGGACCGCGCTGCCAAATCCACCCATCAGCACATGATCTTCCAGGGTGACGATCACACCCACGCGGCGAGCGTACTCGGCGATCAGGTCGCGATCCAGCGGCTTGACGAAGCGGGGATTGATCACGGCGGCGGAAACGCCCTGCTGCCTGAGCTCCGCGGCCAGTTGCTGCGCCAACGGCAACAGTGCTCCCAGGCCGAAAATTGCTACATCATCGCCGTCGCTGATAACTTCCGCTTTGCCAATCGGCAATGCCACCGGTTGCGCCTTGACCGTGGCGCCGGGTCCCGTCCCGCGCGGATAACGCACCGCGGTCGGTCCGGGCTGCAACAATGCCGTGTACATCATGTCCGCCAACTCATCCTCATCTTTGGGAACCATGTGAATGATGTTGGGAACACCGCGCAGATAGCTGATGTCAAAAAGACCGTGATGCGTGGGGCCATCATCACCGGAAAGTCCACCGCGATCCATGCAGAAGACCACCGGCAGGTTCTGCAGGCAAACATCGTGCACGATGGGATCGAAGGCGCGCTGCAGAAAAGTGGAGTAGATGGCACAGAAGGGACGGAAGCCCATGGTGGCCAGGCCGGCGGCGAAGATCACGCCGTGCTCCTCGGCAATGCCCACATCGAAATAGCGACGCGGGTGATGGGGGCGGAAAAGGTCGAGCGCCGTTCCGTTGGGCATGGCGGCGGTGATGGCCACCACTTTAGGGTCTTCGTCGGCCAGCTTGACCAGGGTGTCGGCAAAAACCTCGGAATAGGTGCGTTGACCGGCAGGCGTCGTTTCGCCAGTGTCCGGGTCGTAGGGGCCAAGGCCGTGGAATTTCTTCTGCTTGTCGAGCGCCGGCTGAAAGCCCCGGCCCTTTTGCGTAATGGCGTGCAGCAGGACAGGACGCTCCTGCGTCTTGAGGAACTGAAATGTCTCAATCAGCAGACCGATGTTATGGCCGTCGAGCGGGCCGTAATAGGTGAGCCCAAACTCCTCAAAGAGCAAAGAGGGCCACAACATGCCCTTGGCGGCTTCTTCCGCCTTGCGCACCATGTGCCGCGCGGTCCTGCCGCCCAGTTTTTCCAGCAGACGGGCTGCGGAGTCGTGCAGATTGGTGTAGCGCTCGTTGGTGACAATCTTGTGCAGGTAGTTGGCAATGGCGCCCACATTGCGGTCGATCGACCATTCGTTGTCGTTAAGCACCACGATCAGGCGTTTGGTTTGCTCCGCTATGTTGTTGAGCGCCTCAAAACTGATGCCGTTGGTGAAGGCCGCATCCCCGGCGAAGGCGATCACATTCTCTTTGGTACCGGCCAGATCGCGGGCCACCGCCATGCCCAGGGCAGCCGAGAGCGCAGTACCGGCGTGGCCCGCGCCGTAGCAATCATGGTCGCTTTCCGTGCGCAGCGCGAAGCCGTTCAGTCCGCCCGGCTGGCGCATGGTGCGGAAACGGTCCCGGCGGCCGGTCAGCAGTTTGTGAATGTAGGCCTGATGGCTAACGTCAAAGACAAACTTGTCCGTAGGAGTGTTGAAGACGTAATGCATGGCCAGCGTCAGTTCGACGACGCCGAGGTTCGGCCCCAGATGGCCGCCCGTCTTCGACAGTACGAGGATCAGCTGCTCGCGTATCTCCTGAGCCAGTGCCTCCAGTTCCGGCACGGTAAAGCTCTTGATATCCGCGGGCGAGTGAATCGTATCGAGTAGTTTCCCCATGGTGTCTCGTGTATGCCCTGACCGCTTGCGCGGCTTTCGTCGCCCCATCAAAAAAGACCCCGGGTGGGGCCTGCTGGTGCGCCTAGCTGCTCTCTGATCTCCTAGTATAACAAGCTTGCCCGGAGCACCCACATTATCTTTGAGCCAGGTGTTTTGTTCCTATGCACTTCCCGGTCTCACGCTTCTGAGGCGGGCAGGGCGTCCATGGTCTCGATGGCCGGCGCCTGGGAGCCAAATTCGCCTTCCCAACGCGCGACCACCGCCGAAGCCAGGCAATTGCCCACCACGTTTACGCTGGTTCGCCCCATATCCATCAGGGCGTCGATACCCAGAATGACAAAGATCGGCTCTTCGGGCAGGTGGAACATGGCTACCGTCGCCAGCAGCACGATCAGCGTAGCGCGCGGTACGCCGGCCACCCCTTTGCTGGTGAGCATGAGTGTGCCCACCATGAACATCTGCTGCTTCCAACCCATATGCACCCCGGCCGCCTGGGCAACAAACACCGACGCCAGCGACAGGTAGAGCGTGGACCCATCCAGATTGAAGCTGTAGCCCGCGGGGATAACAAAGGCGACAATGCGGCGGGGAACGCCCAGCGCTTCCATGGCTTCCATGGCCCGGGGCAACGCCGCCTCGGAAGTACTGGTGGCGAAGGCAATGGTCGCCGGCTCAGCCACCGCGCGCAAGAATCTGCGCACGGGCACGCCCGCAATCAGGGCGGCGGGCAGCAAGCCGAGCAGACCGAAGGCGAGCAGCGCGGCATACAACGTAAGTAGTAGGCGGCCGAGATGAAGCAGCACTCCGGGGCCCATTTGCCCCACGGTGTAAGCCATCGCGGCGCCCACTCCAACGGGGGCGTAATACATCACCACGTTGGTGAAAGCAAACATGGTTTCGGTGAATGATTCGATCACCCGCAGCAAGGGCGCACGATGCTCCGCGCTCAACCGGCCCATGGCCACACCAAACAGGACGGCGAAAACCGCTACCTGGAGAATCTGGTTGTCGGCCACGGACTTGGCGATGTTCTCGGGAAAACTGTGCAGCAGTACTTCATCCCAGCGCAGGGGAGCCGCCGGGGCGGGCCGCATGACATTCGCCTGCTGCGCAGCATCTAACCCCACCCCCGCATGAGTGATGTTGATCGCCGCCAGGCCAATCAGCATGGCGATAGTGGTAAGGACCTCGAAATAGACCAGGGCCTTCAACCCCATCCTTCCCAGGCTGCGCATTTGCCCATGGGCGGCGATGCCGGTGATCAAGGTGCCCAAGATCAAGGGCGCAACGATGGTCTTGATGAGCCGCAGGAAGATGTCGCTGAATACACGCAGGCCGACGGCAAAGGCCGGAGCGTCGGCTCCCAACTCGCCGCCGGCGAGCATGGCCCAAAAGATCCAGACCGTCAATGAACGCTGCCGCCAGGCGCCCCACGCCAGCAGTATCAGCCCGGCCATCCGCAAAGGCACGGAGACGTGCCCGGTGGTCTGGCTGAGAGTGGTCAACAAGCCCGCGCAGTAGAGAACCGCTCCCGCGGTTGCGACTCCATGTCTGCGCGTCCACACCACCATGCTTTCTCTGCTCCCAATTGAAAAAAATGCACCTGGACAGCAGCGTATCCCACTCAAGCCAACAGAAGGCTTGACCCCGATTTCCTGCCACACTGTACTAGAGAGATCCGCGTGTGCGCCTTTCATTGAGGAAAGGCGCAGGCAGTGTATCAACGCCGCAAGCCTCCACAGGAGATCGAGGCCATGGAGCACCCGACATTTTTTAATGATGAACGATGTTGGACGCGCCCTTTGGTGACGAGCTGTTACCGGCGAATCGTTACCTTCTTGTTAGTGATAACCATGCTGAGGGACAGAAGCGAACGTAGGTAACCTACCGCGTGCAACTTGGAGAGATTGTTGCCGCAAAGTCGCATACAGGAAGACCAATCTCAGGTTAGGATGTACCCAGTTCAATTCTTGTCGCTCACCCCCCACAGGCGATTTGCAATGCCCCGTTAGATGCCACGAACGTTTTCCGTTTCGCATTACATCTGCCCCCGGTAATAGGTGATTGGGATCGTTACGCGGCGTTCATCGAAGGGTGAACGGTGATCAGAGGATGCAGATAACTCCGATGCTTTCAAGTTCAACGCCGTTGCAGCATGACGAGACAGAACGGCTCAGGTCTCTACTGCAATACGACATTCTCGATACGCTTCCCGACCCCGCCTTCGATGAGATCGCGCGCATGGCGGCTGCGATCTGCAATGCACCGTATGCGTTCATAGGCTTTCTCGATTGGTCGCGGGTCTGGTTCAAATCCAGCATCGGCTTCACCGGCCGCCAGATACGCCGCAACGGATCGCCCTGCCAGTTTCTGCTGCTCGAAGCCAAGCCACTGCTGATCAGCGATGCAGCATCGGATCACCGCTTTGGGGCCTCGGGCATCGTGCTCGACAATGGCATTCAATGCCGGTCCTACGCGGGTGCTCCTCTGATCTCTGCCTCGGGCACGATTCTGGGCACGCTCGCCGTTTGCTCCAGCGAGCCCGACGCCTTCGGCCGCAGCCATCTGGAGAGCCTGCAGGTCCTCGCTCGCCAGGTGGTCACGCGCCTGGAACTCTACGCCACTGGTCATACGCAGGAGAATGTTCTGCGCTCGCGCCAGCGTTCCGAGCAGGCGCTCACCGTAGAACGAAATTTTGTCGCCGCGGTGCTCAATACCATCAGCGCACTGGTGTTGGTATTCGATACAGCGGGCCGTATCGTGCGCTTCAATCGAGCCTGCGAGACCATCTCCGGCTACAGCTTTGCTGACCTGGCCGGCCGCTCGTTTCCTGAAGAGCTCTTCGCGCCAGGAGAACGCGAGACTGCCATCCGGATCTTCGAGGAAGTGCGCGCCGGCAACGCCAACCAATCCTATGAGCTCGACTGGCGCACCAAGTCAGGACGGATGCGGAGAATCGCCTGGACCGCAACATCGCTGACCAACGCCCAGGAAGAAGTGAGCTTCGTGATCATGACCGGCGTGGACGTGACCGAACAACGGGAAGCGGAAACGGCTCTGCGCACCAGTGAAGTTGCGTTATCGGCAGCTGGTGGAAAGCAGCCTGGGCTTTGTTTGCACTCACGACCTGGAAGGGGTTCTGCTGTCCATCAATCCCATGCCGCCGCTACTTTGGGCTACGAGCAAGAGGAGCTGATCGGCACTCCGCTGCGCGACTACATCGATCCCGATCATTTGGCCGATTACGACGCGTACTTTACGGCGCTGAAGCAAGACCCGGATCAGGATCACCAGGGGCGCTTTTATCTGCGCGGAAAAGCCGGGCAGCTGTGCATCGTCGCCTATCGCAACAAGCTGTTGCAGTTGCCGGGCGTGGATCCGTTCGTGCTCAGCCACGGCATTGACATTACCGAGCAGACACACGCAGAAGAGGAACTCAATGCCCTCACGCGCCAGCGTCAATCGATACTGGACTCGGTCGGTGACGGCATCTTTGGCATGGATATGGAGGGCCGGCTCACCTTCGTCAATCGCAGTGGAGCCGAGATGCTGGGCTACTCTCCGCAGGAGCTGCTGGGACAAAATATGCATGCCCTGATTCATCATTCGCATGCCGACGGCACACCGTACCCGGCGGAGGAGTCCCTCATCTCCGGCAGTGTTGAAGCGGGAGACGCCGTTGCATGTCGATGACGATGTCTTTTGGCGCAAGGATGGAAAAGCGTTGCCGGTGGAATATGTTGCGTGCCCACTGGTGGAAAACGACCACGTGGACGGCGTTGTGGTTGCCTTCACGGATGTTACGGAACGGCGCCGGCTGGACCGGATGAAGGACGAGTTTATTGCCACCGTCAGCCACGAGCTGCGCACGCCGCTCACTTCGCTGCGGGCTGCGCTGGGCCTGGTGGCCAGTGGCGCACTGGAAAAGCGTCCGGAGAAGGTTCCGCAAATGCTCGATATCGCCCTGGCCAACTGCGACCGGCTGGTTCGCCTGGTCAATGACATTGTCGACTTCGAGCGCATCGGCAGCGGAACGCTGCCTCTGCACAAGAGCGAATGGAACGCCATTGATCTGTTGCGGCGGGCCATGGATCCGGAGCGATCCTCCGCCTCGCGCGCGGGCCTTACCTTCCGTATCGATGCACAGCCGGTCGATGTATGGGTGGACGGCGATCGCATTCTGCAGGTAATGGGTAATCTGATCCGCAATGCGATCAAGTTTTCCGAGAAGGGCGGGGAGATCCGTCTGGCCGCGCGGGCGAGCAGCGAGACGGAAGTCACCTTCGAGGTCCAGGATCAAGGTCCTGGTATTCCAGAGGACAAGCTGGATTTGATTTTCGATCGCTTTCAGCAGGCGGATGCTTCGGATTCACGCGTGCAAGGCGGGACCGGCCTGGGCCTGGCGCTATGCCGCGGCATCATTAATCAGCATGGCGGCCGCATCTGGGCGAAGAACAATCCGGGACGCGGCAGCACCTTCTATTTCACGGTGGAGCAATACCTGCCCCCGCCCGAAGCAGAGACTGAAGAAGAGACAGAGGCAGCGGCCGAAGCAGCCCAGGGCGAGACGCTCTCGTAAGAGCCGCTTCCCTCACGAATGGCGGGTGCCCCATATCTCGCTCGTTTTTCGCGAGATGTGGGATTCCACTGCTCTTTCTCTCTGACTCTCGATTCATCCGATGCAATGAACGGTCAAACTTGGTGGTATCCCACATCTCGCGAAAAACGAGCGAGATGTGGGGCACCCGTCCTTGGTGTGTACGAAAGAGTTCAGACTTCACTTTTCCGACATGTGTGGCCCACACTTCACTCTTCTGTTCCGCGCAGTTGCGCGATGACGGTGAAGTCTTCCAGGGTGGTGGTGTCGCCCTTGATTTCGCCGCTGGTGGCCAGCTCGCGCAACAGGCGGCGCATGATTTTACCGCTGCGGGTCTTGGGCAGAGCCTGGGTAAAGCGGATGTCGTCCGGACGAGCCAGCGAGCCAATTTCTTTGGCTACCCATTCGCGCAACTCTTCTTTGAGCTGCGGCGAAGGATGGTGGCTGTGTTCGAGCGAAACGAAGGCCGCAATGGCCTGCCCCTTCAAGTCGTGGGGACGCCCGACCACGGCGGCCTCAGCTACCTTGGGATGAGCCACCAACGCAGATTCCACTTCCATGGTCCCGAGCCGGTGACCGCTCACGTTGATCACGTCGTCCACCCGCCCCATTAACCAGTAGTCGCCATCCAGGTCCATGCGCGCGCCGTCGCCGGTAAAGTAGCAGCCAGGAATCTCCGACCAGTAGGTCTTGGTGTAGCGATCGGGATCGTTGAAGATGGTGCGCGCCATAGATGGCCACGGCTTGCGAATCACCAGCAACCCGCCGCTGCCGGCAGGCACGGTTTCGCCTTCACGGTCGACGATGGCCGGCTCGATGCCGGGAAACGGACGCGTGGCCGAACCTGGCTTGGTGGGAACCGCTCCGGGAAGCGGCGCCAGCATGATGGCCCCGGTTTCCGTCTGCCACCAGGTGTCGACGATAGGACACCGTCCCTTACCGATCATCTCGCGGTACCAGATCCAGGCCTCCGGGTTGATCGGCTCCCCCACCGTGCCCAGCAGGCGAAGGCTGGCCAACGAGTGGCGCTGCGGATACTCGTCGCCCCACTTGATGCAGGCGCGAATCGCCGTCGGAGCGGTGTAGAAGACGGTTACTTTATGGTCATCGACGATCTTCCATAAACGATCCGGCTCGGGATAATTCGGAGCGCCTTCATACATGACCGTGGTCACACCGTTCTGCAAAATGCCATAGACCACATAGGAGTGCCCCGTGACCCAGCCCACATCGGCAGTGCACCAGTAGACGTCATCCGGCTTGAGATCGAAGATCAGTTTGCTGGTCAGGTAGGTCTGCACCGAATAACCACCGGTGGTGTGTACCAGGCCCTTTGGCTTGCCGGTGGTACCCGACGTATAGAGGATATAAAGCGGGTCTTCCGCATCCAGCGGCTCGGCCGGACACTCGGCGGCCGCTTTGTCCAGCAGATCCTGCCACCACTGATCGCGGCCATCCTTCATGGTCACCGGCGAGCCGGTGCGGCGATAGACAACCACGTTTTTTACCGTCGGGCAGTTAACCAGGGCCTCGTCGACGATGGCCTTTAGCCGCACCTCCTGGCCGCGCCGGTACGATCCATCCTGGGTAATCACCGCGACACACGAGGCATCGTTGATGCGATCCACCAGGGCGTTGGCCGCGAATCCACCAAAGATGACGGAGTGCACGGCGCCAATGCGCGCGCAGGCCAGCAGCGCAATGGCCAGTTCCGGTGTCATCCCCATGTATATGGCAACCCGGTCGCCCTTGCGGATCCCCAAGCCCTTTGAGTACGTTGGCGAATTTCTGTACCTCCAGATACAGGTCGCCGTAGGTGAGCTTGCGGACCTCGCCCGGCTCCCCTTCCCACAGGATGGCGATTTTGTCCTTGTTGTTCCCTAAGGCGTGACGATCGACGCAGTTGTAGCAAAGGTTGATTTTGCCGCCCACAAACCACTTGGCCCAGGGAGGGTTCCATTCCAGAACGCTGGTCCACGGGGCAAACCAATGCAGTTCAGCGGCAATTTCTGCCCAAAACTTTTCCGGATCCTGAATGGAGCGGCGATAAAGCGTCTCGTATTCCTCAAGACTCTTCACGTGGGCTTGCGCGGCAAACCCGGCGGGAGGAGGAAAGACCCTCTTCTCCCGCAGGATCGAATCCAAATTGGGTTGCTGCGAAGTGGTACTGGATTCCATTGCTTCTTTTCCTCTCACCGCTGTTCTGCTCTATGGCGGTTACGAAATGGGGATGTTTCAGGCTGGTTCGCTTTGATAGCGCTGCTGGTGCCACTCCCAGGCGCTGCGCACAATATCGTCAAGCTGAATGTACTTCGGCCTCCAACCGAGGTCGGCCTCGATTTTACCCGAGCCGGCGATCAATACCGCAGGATCTCCCGGCCGGCGCGGCAACTCCTCTACAGGGATTGGATGCCCGGTGACCCGGCGAGCGGACTCCACCACTTGACGCACGGAGAAGCCTACTCCGTTACCCAGGTTGTAGATCATGCGATCGCGCACATCGAGGCCCTCAAAGGCCAGCAGATGCGCCTCGGCCAGATCCTGTACATGAATGTAGTCGCGGATGCACGTTCCGTCCGGGGTTGGATAGTCCTGGCCGAAAATCTTGATGCTCGCGCGCCGGCCCAGGGCTACGTCAAGAATGAGCGGAATGATGTGAGACTCCGGCTCATGGGCTTCGCCGCGGCCTGGAACGGCGCCCGCGACATTGAAGTAGCGCAGGCTGGCGTAGCGTAGTCCATGTATGCGGTGGATCCAGGAGAGCATTTGCTCCACCAGCAGTTTCGATTCTCCATACGGATTGGTTGGCAACAGCGCGGCATCTTCCAAAATGGGCGTGCTGACGGGTTCTCCATAGACCGCCGCCGTCGACGAAAAAACCAGTTTTTTTAAGTTTTTGTTTATCATCGCCTGCAACAAACCGAGCGTCGCCGCCGTGTTATTACGGAAGTAAGTTTCCGGTTTGCGCATGCTGTCACCGGCTTCGATGAGCGCGGCAAAGTGCATGACGCCGGCGAAGGTATCGCTCGAGAAGATCTCTTCAAGCCTTTTAGTGTCAGCTACATCGCCCTCAATAAAGGTGGCCCCGGCGGGCACCATGGAACGCCCGCGCATGGCACAAGTTGTCGTACACCACGACCGATGGCCACGCTGCAACAACAGTTTAGTAACAGTTCCGCCAATATAGCCCGCACCGCCAGTCACTAGAATCTTCACGAGTTCACATGCCCTTCTTGTACTCTTAGTGCAGAGCCTACATGGCCGTAACGCACGGGCAACGAAAAGTTGGCAGTGCGAATCAAATGGTGGTGGTTTATGGGCGACGCTGATCCAGTTGCATCATGGCGCTCCCAAGTGGGGTTCTGGCAAGCTTTGGGTTTCGATCGAGGCTGCCAGTTGCAGGCTATGGCCGTCTTCATGCCTTATCCATACACTTCTGTTTCCAACGGCTCCACCTTTGGGTTACTGCATACGCGTAGAAACTCGTCTATCGTGAGCATATCCGCAAGTACTTTGGTACTGAGATTTGGCACGGGGCGGAAGTCGATACAACCTGCAGAATCCTCGGCAGGAACTCGGGAATGTATAAGCGTCCGTCTCGAGTATGCGTCTGTTTGAATGTTCGAGTTTTTTCGCTGCTTATCAACACCCTGGTGGCTCGCACATTACCTTAGGACTAGAGAGAATTAGGGAACTTTAATTATGCCGAAAGATCTTCCGATCCGCGATAGCTTCGGACTCCTCCCCGAACCAGAGGGCCGTTGGGGCTCCTTTGGGGTCAGTATGGTCACCAACCTCACCATTATGGCGCTGGTGGTCTTGCTGACGGCGGCAGTCCATAAAGTGGAGAAGCAAAAGTATATCGAGCACATGGTTTTCGTGGAGAAGAACCCACCGCCTCCGCCGCCGAAGCCCATCATCCCCAAGATGAAGGTGATTGCTCCTCCGCAGCCGGAAATAGTGAAGCTGGAACCGCCCAAGATTGTGATGCCGAAGATCCAGCCGCCACCGGAGCTTCCCAAGCCGGTGAAGCTCGACACGCCGGATCAACCCAAGTTGCCGCCCGCGCCGCCGAAGGTAGTTGCGCCGCCGCCACAGCCGAAGGTCGGACTGTTTTCCAGCCCGAAGCCTACGGAGGTAGCCAACAACCAGGTGAAACCCGACGTCAAAGCCGGCGGTTTCGGCGATCCGCAGGGGGCCAAGCCCAATCCTAATTCGAGCCAATCGCAGCTGGTTGCGGTGGGATCATTCAGCGCTGCTCCAGGAGCAGCTACCGGCGCCGGCGCTGCCCGTAAGGGTGCGGTTTCCGGCACCTCGTTTGGTGCAGGCGTTGCCAACGGTGTTCCGGGCGGCCATGACATGGGTAAGGTGGCTTCGGCCGGCTTTGCCAATGGCGTGGTTGGCGGCACCGGCAAGCCTGGCGGCACTGGTACCGTGGCTTCGGCTGGCTTCACAATATGGGGCCTGCGCCCACCCAGGTGGCCATCAAGACGACGGAACCGGCATTCGTTCCGCCGGTCGTCATCTCCGAGCCGCATCCGCAATACACTCCGGAAGCTGCTCAATTGAGAATCCAGGGTGAGGTAACTTTGCAGGTGCGTTTCCTGGCTACTGGCCAGGTCGAGGTATTGCGTGTAGTGAACGGGTTGGGGCATGGTCTGGATGAGCAGGCAAAGCGTGTTGCCGAGCAAATCCGGTTCAAGCCCGCAGAAAAAGATGGGCATCCGGTAGATCACACAACTTTGATCCACGTGACCTTCCAGCTGGCTTAGCCAGTGGCTGCCCCCCGGTTCAAACGTTTCTTGCATTCAACTGATTTTAGATCTATGCAATCAGCAACAGTTACCAATCGTTCAAAGGTTACAGGAGCCAGGAAATGACCCTGCGTCGAGTTTGGATTACCAGTCTGCTACTGACGCTGACCGCGTCAGTGGCACAGGCCAAAACCAAGTATCAGCCCCCCCAGCCTCTGTCGCCGGAACAGAGCGCGCTGGTGCAGAAAGCGATTGCGGCCGAAAAGGTCACCATCAAGCAGATCCAGAAGCACTCGCCACTGGTGCAGACCTACATCCAAAATATGAGGCCCGACCAGGTTCTGTATGCGGTGCCGGAATCGGATCAGTATCTGCTGGGCCGGGTGGACTTCGGCAAGTCGATTACCGACACTTCCTATTCCAGCGAAGGCAACAGCAAGGGTCTGTTCAAGGGCTCGATGAAGTATGTCTCCGGCCTGACCAAGGCGTTCAAGATGCAGTACATCTCCGCCGGCTTCATGGAGATGATGTTCCTGGACCCGATCTCGTTCGACCAGCAGCACTATGACTTCAGCTATGTTCGCCGCGACTTCCTGGGCGCGGTGCGCACGTTGGTGTTTGACGTACACCCCAAGCCGGGAACCGGCAGCGGCCGCTTTACCGGCCGTATCTGGGTGGAAGACCAGGCGGGCAACATCGTCCGCTTCAACGGCACCTACACCGGTGGCAACCAGGACGACGACAGCTCCAGCTACTTCCACTTCGACAGCTGGCGCGAGAATCTGCAGCCTGGTCTCTGGCTTCCTGTCGGCGTCTACGTAGAAGAGACGCAGAAGAGCTCGGAGCACCCGGTCTCCTTCAAGGCCCAGACCTATATCTGGGGATACGCCCTGAAGCTGCCCACTCACGAGTCTGACAACGAGTCGATCAAGATCGACGACGTGCAGGACCAGAGCGATGCCAACCAGGATCTGAGCCCGTTGGCTGCCCAGCGGGAATGGATCTCACAGGCCGAGGAGAACGTTCTCGATCGCCTGGTGCAGGCTGGCTTGCTGGCGCCGCCCAGCGACTTTGACAAGATCCTGGAGCAGGTGGCCAACAACATCGTTATCGGCAACAACATCCAGATCACCGATGCGATTCACTGCCGCGTCCTGCTTACCGCTCCGCTGGAATCGCTGGCGGTGGGCAACACCATCATCCTCAGCAAGGGCCTGATCGACGTTCTGCCTACCGAAGCTGATCTGGCCGCGGTGCTTTCCTTCCAGCTCGCGCACATCGTGCTGGGCCACCACATCGACACTCGCTACGCCTTCAACGATCGCCTTCTCTTCCCTGACGAAGCGACCTTTGAGCGCATCCACATGTCGCACTCGGATCCTGACAACGAATTGGCCGCCAAGAAGGCGCTCGACCTGTTAAACCACTCCGTCTACGCCAGCAATCTGGCCCAGCCTGGTCTGTTCTTCAACCAGCTGGATGCGCGCTCCAAACAGCTGACTGCTCTCAACACGCCGCGGATCGGAGATTCGCTGCTGCGCCCCACCGGGGAGCCGTGGTTGAATGGCCTGATGTCCAAAGCGCCGAAGCTGGATATGAACAAGTTGGATCAAGTCGCCGCCCTCCCCTTGGGCAGCAACTTGAAGATCGATGCCTGGGACGACAAGGTCATTCGCTTGAATGCCAGAATGCCTCCCATCATGAACGCGCGGGATAAGATGCCCTTCGAGGTAACTCCGGTCTTCTTCCGCCTGACCCGTTACACGCCTCCCGTCACCGCGGCTCCGACCCCGGCAGCAGGATCAGCCGAGACAGCGCCTCCTCCGCCGGCAGTCGACACCCAGCAGAGTGCGGCTCCAGCAACGGCTTCGGCCACTCAACCGAGCCCCCAGTGAGTCCTTTGTGTAACTAGGTACCAGGGGGTTTCACCGGCGTGTTGTACGGCAGAGGCGGGGTAGACTAAAACCTACCCCGCCTTTTGCTTGTGTACAGGGGGAATCATCTGCGTGGTGCGCATGATCAAAAGGTATCTGCTGGCCAGCCTGCTCTCCCTTTCCATGAGTGCAGTTCTCCATGCGCAGGTAGTCGCTGCCGGCCGAGGGGGCGCCCACGTGGTGGCTGGAGGCTTCTTCTCCGCCTACAGCCCCGACTACGGCCCCAACGAACTATTTGGCCTCGGCGGCTACGTAGATTTGAATTTGCACGGACATCTGGGCGTGGAAGGGGAAATGCGTTTCCTTCGCTTCAACCAGGTCTACGATGTGCACGAAGACAACTACGAGCTCGGTCCCAGGTACCGCTGGCGTTTCGGCCGCTGGGAACCCTATGGGAAATTCATGATCGGCAACGGCCAGTTCAACTTTCCTTTCAGTTACGGCCATGGCGGCTACCTGATGCTGGTGCCGGGAGGAGGGCTGGACATTCACTACCATCGCTTCACGATCCGCGCGGTCGACTACGAATACCAGCACTGGACCAACTTCCAGAACAGTTCCCTGAGCCCGGACGGTTTCAGCTCCGGGATTGCCTACCGGATTTTCTAGGGGACGGAGCATTGAGTGCCGCGCCTACGGCGCTCGGCTCATCTCGGGATTCAGCCCCAGCCCTTCCGGGCTGGGCTCACGTTTTGACGGCCGGCCCTCTGGGCCTCGCATCCATTGAGAACTTGCGGTGTCATTTTCTTTTAACCAAGTTGGCTGCTCCTAATGACTAAATCTAGGCCTCGCATCCGTTGAGATTTTGCAGTGTCATTTTTCTAGCCAAATTGGCTGCTCTTAATGGACAAAAAAGGCGCTTCAAGCCAAAACCAGACTTGAATGGGGCACCAGCCTCCGTTACCAGCGAAGCAAACTGGCCCACCCGTCCCCTAACTTGCCACAGGCATCTGCTCTCACGGCACGCCGTGACAGGCGGGAGGACACCGCAGATCCCGGCTTCACCGCAAGTCGAGAAAGAAACGACGCTGCAAAATTGTCAGGGATGCTAGGCCCGGAGGGCCGGCCCGCCAAACGTGAGCCCAGCCCGGGAGGGCTGGGACTCAATTCCGAATATGATCTGAGCGCCGTAGGCGCGGCACTCAATCTGCGGTTTTCCGGCGGTAGCTAGAAGTGGTAGGCGATACCGATCACTGGGTTGTAGACGTTGTAGAAGCGGCCGGTCTTCTGCGGTTCCAGACCGAAATTTGGCGTCTTCATCAACAGCCCGCGGTACTCCGCGCGGATGTCCCAGCTAGGGCTGAGCTCATAGGCCACACCGACACCGTACATCGCTCCGAGAATGGTTTGCCCCTTCACATCGATCTGCGTGGTGCTGGCGTCGTCGAGCGGAGTAAACATAAAGGCCGCAGGACCACCCTCAAGGAAGGGATTCCAGTTTTTGAAGTTCGCATTCAACACGTAGGCGCCGGAAAACTCCTGCATCCGGTCATGGACGCGCACATTGTTGAAACTGGTGTAATACTTTTGCGAATTCTGCGCATATTGATAGTTGAGCTCGAGGCCGCTTCTCGGGGTCAGCATGTAGCGGTAGCTCACCAGGCCACCGAGTCCATCCGTTGCGCTCTGTTGCACATCATTACCAGTAATAAACGGGGTAAAGATCCCGGTCACGCTCACACTCACATCCTGACGGCTTTCCTGGGCGTGACTCGCAACTGCCACAAAGGGCAGAAGCAGAAATAACAACAGCGTTTTCTTCATTCGTTCCTGAACCTCTCGCCTGCGACCGCCAGCAGGCTCCACCCGCCTCTCGGGCTCGTCGATTTTCCTTGAAGAGTCGAATCCCCGACCCACTTTCGCAATTGTACCTGCGCCCAGCATTCGAGGCGACAATCTGTACCACAGCGCGCACGCCTACCCAGTCCGTTCGACGCGAAACTCATACGGCGCACCGCGATCAAGGGAAAGCGAACGCACCACCTTGAGAAAGGCAATCGCAGCGTGCGACAGGTTGGCTCGCTTGCGGTGCACCAGGCGAAGGTGACGTTCAAAACGTAACGCCTCAACCGGCACCTGGACCAGTTCCCCGCTGGCCAGCTCACGCCCTACCGTCAATCCGGGCACCAGGGCCACTCCATTGCCCATGGCCACGAAGCGCTTGACCGCCTCCAGGCTGGGCAACTCGACTCCCATGTTCAGTGGCGTTTTATGCTTTTCGAAGGCCGCAACCACCTGCCTGCGCACCGGCGACGGAACATTGTGGGCGATAAAGCTCTCGGCTCCCAGATCTTCAATGGCAACCCCCTTCTCTCTTGCCAGGGGATGATCCGGATTGACCACAAAGGCCAACTCGTCGGTGTAAACAGCGATCGACTTGAAGAGATCCCCTTCGGGGCGAAAGGACAAAATACCGATCTCCACCGTTCGCTGCAGCAAATCGTCCGGGATCTTGCTGGCCAGCGAGCGC
The DNA here is from genome assembly GCA_963785315.1 of uncultured Acidobacteriaceae bacterium. Classification (GTDB taxonomy): domain Bacteria; phylum Acidobacteriota; class Terriglobia; order Terriglobales; family Acidobacteriaceae; genus PALSA-350. Next base: position 1,226,382 of record CAWAUX010000010.1, read on the forward strand.
TGGATGCTTACCCCAATCTGCGGGCAGAGGCGGCGAAACCGATCCAGCACGGGAAGCAGGTAGAGGCACGTGAACTCGTTGGCCGCAATCAGCAGCCGGCCGCGATCGAGCGACTTCAGCTCCGCCATCGCGCTGGTCGCTTCGCCCCTTAGCGCCAACATTCTGCGCGCGTAGTCGCATAGCACTTCGCCGGCCGGGGTAAGGGTTCCGTCTCTGGCGCTGCGCTCGAACAGAACCTCGCCCAGGTCGCTCTCGAGCTTGCGCACCACCTGGCTGACGGCGGGTTGCGTGCGGTGCAGCCGATTGGCGGCGCGAGAGAATCCTTTCTCTTCGGCAACCGCGAGAAAGGTCTCAAGTTGATGGATATCCATAACGTTCAGGCGCTCAGCTCATGAGCCGGCTGCATCAGTATAAGCAGTTCTTATGGTTTTTAAAAGCATTATAAATTTGATCTATGCGCAGCTTTATTGGAGAATGAAGTTGAGCAGATGCTCAGGCGGCGCTTCCATGAACCAAGCTTTCTCCGAGCAGGAGCAGAACGGCCAGGACCGGGTTTTCTTCTTCGATACCACCCTGCGTGACGGCGAGCAATCTCCGGGCTGCAGCATGAACACCCCGGAAAAGCTGCGCATGGCCCATGCTCTCGAAGCGCTGGGCGTCGATATTATCGAGGCCGGCTTCGCCATCGCCTCGCCCGGGGACTTTGAGGCTATCAGCAGCATCTGCGCTGAGGTGCGCGGCCCGCGCATCGCTTCCCTGGCCCGCGCCCGCAGCGAAGACATTCAGGCCGCGGCGCGCTCGCTGGAAGGCGCAGACCGCTCGCGTATTCACATCTTCCTCGCCAGCTCGGACATTCACCTGGAGCACAAGTTGAAGATTCAGCGGTCCGAGGCGCTGGAGCAGGTCGACGCCTCAGTTCGCCTGGCGCGCACTTACGTGGACGACGTCGAGTTCTCCCCCGAAGACGCAAGCCGGTCGGATCCGGACTTTCTGTGCCGCATGGTCGCCGTGGCCATCGATGCCGGCGCGTCGGTGATCAATCTGCCCGATACTGTCGGCTACTGTGTTCCTAATGAGTATGGCGCCATCTTCCGCATGCTGCGGGAGCGGGTTCCGCAGGTTGCCGGCATTACGCTTTCCTCCCACTGCCATAACGATCTGGGCATGGCGGTGGCCAACAGCCTGGCGGCGATGGAAGCGGGAGTACGGCAAATTGAGTGCACTATTAATGGCATTGGGGAACGCGCCGGAAATGCGGCACTGGAAGAAGTGGCGGCTGCCATGCTGGTGCGCCGGGACAAATTTCCCTACGTCCACGGGCTGGCGCTGGAGCAGCTCTACCCCACCAGCCAGTTGCTGGCTGAACTGATCAGTTTTGCCCCGGCGCCGAACAAGGCCGTGGTGGGCAGCAATGCCTTTGCACACGAGGCAGGGATCCATCAGCATGGCGTATTGGCGCACCCCTTGACCTACGAGATCATGACCCCCGCATCGGTGGGTGTGCCCAACAACCGCATGGTACTGGGCAAGCATTCCGGGCGTCGTGCCCTGACCCATCGGCTGAAGGAGCTGGGTTTTGTTCTCGACGCCGCGGATCTCGATATCGTTTATCACCGCTTCAACGAGCTGGCGGATCATCGAAAGGCCATCTTTGACCAGGACCTGATCTCGCTGCTCCCAGAGCGCCACCGCCGGGCGGAGTTGGTTTCTGCCCCACAGATCTAAACCGCTTGCGCAACAGGGTCTGCGCAGAAGGGAATCATCCATGCAATTGAAAGTGCTCGTGGGCGCCGGAGATGGAATCGGTCCGGAAGTGACTCGCGAAGCAGTGCGTATCCTGGTTTCTGTCGCGGAGTTCGGCGGCCATGATTTCCAGTTCAGCGAGATGCCCATCGGCGGCTATGCCATTCGCCAGACCGGGACACCCTTGCCCGCGGCCACGCTGGACGCCGCTCTGGAAAGCGACGCCGTCCTGCTGGGAGCAGTGGGCGGCAACGAATTTAATTCCCTGCCCCCGGATCGCAGGCCCGAGGCCGGGCTGCTGCAGCTGCGCCAGGCTTTGGGCGGGTTTGCCAACCTGCGCCCTTCCTTTGCCTACCAGGCCTTGTCCAACAACTCTCCGCTGCGCCCGGAGGTGACCGAAGGCGCGGACATTCTGTTCGTGCGCGAATTGCTGGGCGGTCTGTATTTTGGCGAACCCCGCGCCTGGGACCGGGAGAGCGGTGCGGCCTGGAACACCATGCGGTATACCCGCGACGAGGTCGCCCGGGTGGCCCACGTGGCTTTCCAACTGGCCGGGCAGCGGCGCAAGAAAGTTACCTCGGTCGATAAGGCGAATGTGCTGGAAGTGTCGCAGATGTGGCGCGCCACGGTGATCGAGATTGCCCAGCAGTATCCCGGCATCACGCTGGAGCACCAGTACGTGGATGCCTGCGCGATGCACTTGATGAACACGCCGCGCAATTTCGACGTGGTGCTTACGGAGAATCTTTTTGGAGACATTCTCAGCGATGAAGCCGCGGTGATTACCGGATCGCTGGGCATGCTGCCGTCAGCGACCATTGGCGGCTCAGTCAACTTGTACGAACCGGTGCACGGCTCGGCTCCCGACATCGCAGGCAAAGGGATTGCCAATCCACTGGGCGCCATCCTCACTGCGGCCATGGTGCTGCGCCACTCTGCCAATCTGGAGCAGGATGCGCAGGCGGTCGAACTGGCGGTACGCAAGGTCCTGGAGCAAGGCTATCGCACCGCCGATCTGCTGCGCGCGGGGCAGCCCGGCAAGCATGTAACGACCCAGGAGATGGGCGGCGCGGTGCACCAGACCCTCAACGAAATCATCGACCGCCGGCAGGCCTTGCACGCCGTGTAGGAAGAACCGACGCGCGGGTGCACGGCCACATGCTCGCTCGTTTTACGCGAGATGTGGGATACCACAAGATCTTCAACGTCGCGTTGATTTACGAATGAACAAGCGCGCATGGCTGAGAGTACCGGTTTAGCCCGTCATACCGACATCTCGCTGAGAACACGAGCGTTAGATCTGGGGCACCCGGTGGTCTGTGGCTGTAGAAGCGGTAAGGGAAAAACAATTATGTCGCAAGGCGCAAAAACGCTGTTCGAAAAGGTTTGGGAATCGCATGTGGTCGTAGCACCTGAAGGCGAGCCCGCACTACTGTACATCGATCTGCATCTGCTGCATGAAGTCACCTCGCCGCAGGCGTTTGAAGGACTCCGCCTGGCAGGACGAACCGGTGCGCCGCCCCGACCGGGCCATCGCCACTGTGGACCATAACGTCCCCACCACGGCCAACCGGCTGGTCATCGCGGACGCGATTGCGGCCAAACAGATGGATGCCCTGCGTACCAACTGCGCCGACTTCGGCATTCCACTCTATGATGTGCAGTCGCCGGAACAGGGGATCGTGCATGTGATCGGTCCCGAACTCGGGGTTACCAAGCCCGGCATGACCATCGTCTGCGGCGACAGCCACACCAGCACCCATGGAGCTTTCGGCGCGCTGGCTTTCGGCATCGGCACCTCAGAAGTGGAGCACGTTCTGGCCACCCAGTGCCTGCAACAATCGCGCCCTAAGACTTTCCGCATCACGGTGGACGGCGAGCTGGGCCCGGCCGTGACGGCGAAAGATATCGCCCTGGGCATCATCGGCCACATCGGCACCGACGGGGCCAGCGGTTGTGTGATCGAGTATGCGGGATCGGCCATTCGTGCGCTCTCCATGGAAGGCCGCATGACCCTATGCAACATGAGCATCGAGGCCGGCGCACGAGCGGGCATGATCGCTCCCGACGAGACCACCTTCCGCTTTCTGAAAGGGCGGCGGTTCAGCCCCACCGGCGCCGATTGGGATCGCGCCGTGGCCGAATGGAGGTCGCTGGCCAGCGATCCCGGCGCTATGCTTCGATCGCGAATTGGTGCTCCATGCGGAAGACCTCGCACCGTTCGTCACCTGGGGCACCAGCCCAGGAATGGTCGTGCCGATCACCGATCGCGTGCCCGATCCCGCCTCCAGCCACTCGCCCGCGGAACGCCGCGCCTGGGAACGAGCGCTCGAATACATGGCGCTGGAACCAGGCAAGGCCATCGAGGAGCTGGCTATCGATCGCGTCTTCATCGGCTCGTGCACCAACGCCCGCATCGAAGATCTTCGCTCCGCAGCCAAGGTGGTGAGCGGATACCACGTTCATCCCCAGGTGCGGGCGATGGTGGTTCCCGGATCGCAGCAAGTGAAGAAGCAGGCCGAAGAAGAAGGTCTGGATGAGGTGTTTCGCGCCGCTGGTTTTGATTGGCGCGAGCCCGGCTGCTCCATGTGCCTGGGCATGAACCCCGATATTCTCCGCCCGGCGAACGCTGCGCCTCCACCAGCAACCGCAACTTCGAAGGACGCCAGGGGCGGGGCGGGCGTACCCACCTGGTGAGCCCCATGATGGCCGCCGCGGCGGCGGTCTCCGGCCACTTTACCGATGTCCGCAAATGGCAGTTCAACCCGGTTCCTACCGAAGAGGTGTCGCTCCCATGAAGCCATTCCGCAAACATAAGGCTGTGGTCGCACACCTGGACCGCGAGAACGTCGATACCGACCAGATCATCCCCAAGCAGTTCCTGAAGCGGATCGAACGCACCGGCTATGGACCATTTCTGTTCTACGATTGGCGGCGCGTTCAGGAGGGACCAAACGCGGGCGAGCCGCATCCCGGATTTCATCCTCAATCACCCCGATTATCAGGATGCTGAAATCCTGGTCGCGGGCAAGAACTTCGGTTGCGGGTCTTCCCGGGAACACGCCGCGTGGGCGCTGAACGACTACGGATTTCGCTGTGTGATCGCGTCTTCCTTCGCCGATATTTTTCATTCCAACGCGGGCAAGAATGGCCTCCTGCTGGTCACGTTACCAGAGGAACAGGTGCAGACTCTGATGGCGCGGGCCGCGTCCATCCCGCGTTATCAACTGACGGTTTCATTGGAAGACGAGATGCTGCACGATGACCATGGCCTCTCACTTCCCTTCTCCATCGATCCATTCCGGCGCGAGTGCCTGCTGCTGGGCCTGGACGATATCGGGTTATCGCTCAAACATGGCGGGGCGTTGGAGACGTTTGAACAACGCCACGATAAGGAATTCTGGCTTGCACCGCGGCCAGCGGACACGAAGACCTACCTAGGAGCACTATGAGCAGCCAAGCGGATCAAAAAACCCGGCTCACGGGCGCGGAGATTATCTGGGCAACACTCGAAGGCGAAGGAGTGCGCGAGGTATTCGGCTATCCCGGCGGCGCCATCCTGCCGGCGTACGACGCCTTGCGCAAATTTCCCATCCGTCACATCCTGGTGCGCCATGAGCAGAGCGCGGTGCACATGGCCGACGGCTATGCCCGGGCCTCAGGACGCGTAGGGGTGGCGATTGCCACCTCCGGGCCCGGCGCCACCAACATGGTTACCGGCATCGCCAACGCGATGCTGGATTCGATTCCGGTGGTCTGCATCACCGGCCAGGTACCGAGCAAAGTGCTGGGCACCGACGCTTTTCAGGAAGTGGATATTACCGGGATTACGTTACCGGTGACTAAGCACAACTATGTCGTTACCCGCGCCGAGGATATAGCTCCGGTGCTGCGTGACGCCTTCCGCGTTGCCACGTCCGGACGTCCCGGGCCGGTACTGGTCGACATCACCAAGGATGCGCAACAGGCTACGGCGGAGTTTGATTTTGCGGCAGCCGCGCCGGAGAAGCTCGGTAGCCACCCCATGCTTCATGTGGTCGCAGCAAAGCATCGTCGACGCTGCGGAGCTGATCCGTTCGGCTAAGCGGCCCCTGATCCTTGCCGGCCACGGCATCATCCACTCGGGCGCGATGGAACAGGTGCGCACGCTGGCGGAGCGGGCCCAGATTCCAGTCGCCTGTACCCTGCTGGGCCTGGGCAGCTTTCCCGCCTCCCACGAATTGAACCTGGGCATGATGGGCATGCACGGCGAGTCGTGGGTCAACCACTCGATTCAGGAAGCAGACCTGCTGATTGCCTGCGGTATGCGCTTCGACGATCGGGTCACCGGCTCGCTGGCGACGTATGCCCCCAAAGCGAAGAAGATCCATATCGACATCGACCCTTCAGAGATCAACAAGAACGTCCCCGTGCAGGTGGCGTTGATTGGCGACCTGGCCCAGGTGCTGGACCAGCTATTGCCGCTGATCGGTCCACGCGATGGCGGGGCGTGGATTCACGCGATCAACCGGATGAAGGGCGATGCGGCGGTGCTCGATATCAAGAACCTGCCCGACAATGGGCATCTCTACGCCGCGCACGTGATCAACGATCTGTGGCGTGCGACGTCAGGAGATGCGGTGATCGCCACCGACGTGGGCCAGCACCAGATGTGGGAGGCGCAATACTACAAGCACGAGGAGCCGCGTTCCCTGATCACTTCCGGTGGCCTGGGGACCATGGGCTTCGCGTTGCCCGCAGCCATTGGTGCCAAGATCGCCTGTCCGGACAAGGAAGTGTGGGCCATCGCCGGGGACGGCGGCTTTCAGATGACCTGCCCGGAGCTGGCCACCATTGCCCAGGAGAAGCTCGATATTAATATCGCCATCATCAACAATGGTTACCTGGGAATGATTCGCCAGTGGCAAGAGACGTTTTACGAAAAGAACTATGAGTGCTCACCCATCTTCTCCCCTGATTTCGTCAAGCTGGCCGAGGCGTTTGGCATCCGCGCCGCGGCGGTGAGAACGCGCTCCGAGGTGATGAAAGTGGTGGAAGAGGCGCGCACTCATAAAGGCCCATTCCTGATCAATTTCCTGGTGGAGCAGGAAGATACGGTGTACCCGATGATCGTGCCCGGAGCCGCCCTGCACGAGATGATCCGGCGGCCTTCGGGGAACCCGTTGGTGGAAACTGCTTCGGACGTGTAGGGCTCTTTCTGAAGGGTACGGGCTTCAGCCCGTACATAACCAGTCTAGAATCAGTACGGCTTTAGCCGCTGAGGGATCGCTGTAGAGCGCTGGGTGCCCCATTCAAGCCGTGCTTTGGCTTGAGTGGGATAACCGCTCTCGATGAAAGGTAAGTATGCAGCACACATTCGTCGCCTACGTGGAAGATAAGCCAGGTGTGCTCACCCGCGTGGCGTCGTTGTTCCGCCGGTTGAACATCAACATCTCCTCGGTCACCGTGGGCGGTTCGGAGCGCTCGGGCATTTCGCGCATGACCCTGGTCGCCGACGCTCCGCCGGCAGCCGGACATCGCATCATGGCCTCGCTTTACAAGTTGGAAAACGTGGTCCAGGTGGATGATGTGGGCCGTTTCTCCTCGGTCAGCCGGGAGTTGGCATTGATTAAAGTGGCCACTACGCCCAAGACGCGTTCGCATATCTTTGAACTGGTAAATGTCTTCCGCGCGCGTGTCGTCGATCTTGCGCCCGGTTCGCTCATGATCGAAATCACCGGCAGCGAGAGCAAGATCGAAGGCTTGCTGCAAGTACTGAACGAGAACGAAGACCGGGTGCTCGAGATTTCGCGCACCGGGCGCATGGTCATGCGCCGCGGCCACCATACCAGCCGCGTACTCGAAGCCCTGGGCGACGTGGAATCACAGAACGGCGCGGCGGCCTTACCCATGGTGGATGAACTGCCCGAGGAAGAAGAGATAGACGGCTTCCCCAGCGATAGCGATCTTCCACAACAAAAAACGTAACTACCTCTGTACACAAAGGAAAAGGAATGACCAAGACTTATCACGACCAGGATGCCGATCTCTCGCTGATTCAAGCTAAGAAAGTAGCGATCATCGGCTACGGATCCCAGGGCCATGCCCACTCGCTCAATCTCAAGGACTCAGGCGTCGATGTCCGCGTCGGCTTACCGGCGACCAGCCGGTCCATCAAGAAGGCCAAGGCAGCCGGCCTGGAAGTGCTCTCCGTCGCCGATGCCGCAAAGTGGGCCGATGTGATCATGATCCTCGCCCCCGACACCTCCCAGGCAGCCATCTACAACGAACACATCGCGCCTCACATGGGCAAAGGGAAGACCCTGATGTTCGCCCATGGCTTCAATATTCGCTACGGCACCATCGTCCCGACCAAGGAGATCGACGTCAGCATGGTGGCCCCCAAGGCCCCCGGTCACCGGGTGCGCGAAGTCTTTACCGAAGGCGGCGGCGTTCCAGCTCTGATCGCCGTGCACCAGGATGCCTCTGGTAAGGCGCATGCACTCGCCCTCTCCTATGCCAAAGCCATCGGCAGCGCGCGCGCCGGCGTGCTGGAAACGACCTTCACCGAGGAGACCGAGACCGATCTCTTCGGCGAACAGACGGTGCTGTGCGGAGGCGTCAGCGCGTTGGTAAAGGCCGGCTATGAAACCCTGGTGAACGCGGGTTACCAACCGGAGATAGCCTATTTCGAGTGCCTGCACGAGTTGAAACTCATTGTCGACCTTATGTATCGCGGGGGCCTTGCTTACATGCGGTACTCCATTTCCGACACGGCCGAATATGGCGACTACACCGCCGGACCGCGGCTGGTTACGGATGCCACGCGGGCGGAGATGAAGAAGATACTGGCCGAAATTCAGGACGGAACCTTTGCCACCAACTGGATCAAGGAAAATGAAACCGGGCGCAAGCAATTCGACCAGATGCGTAGCAAGGAAGCCGCGCACTCGATCGAGGAAGTGGGCAGCAAACTGCGCGCTGCCATGCCTTTCCTGGATCCGGTAACGGTCACGGTAGACAGCCCGGGTGCCGCGCCACGCCTGGCCGAACCGGTGGGCGCGTAACGGACTGGGCTTTCTGGACTGAGGAAAACTCACCGATGAAGGGTATGGGCTTTAGCCCATACATAAGACGATCAGCGTCGTTGGGCCTTTAGGCCCTGAGGTACGGCTTTTGGCATCTCGACCGAAAGTGCCTCGGGGGCTAAAGCCCATTGATTTCGATTGTTCTACGTACGGGCTGAAGCCCGTACCCTTCATCTAGCGAGTTTTCCCACATGGGAAGCCCGCCCTGGTACCATTTTGTCTTCTCCTGGGCGGTGCTCTTCAGTTTTCACGCACCCCTAACCTCTGTTTTCGAGTCTACTTAGCATGCCTCTGCCGCTGGTGTTACGGTCTTCCGTTTTCGCCCTCCTCGCGAGCCTTTGCCTGGCTACGATGGCAGGGCAGACCCGGAACCCACAACCCAGCGCAGCGTGCCCTGCCCAACCGAGCACCCTGCGCGCGATGCGCAACTGCTACCACCCGCTGCTGGTCTTCGCTCCCACGATGGACGATCCCCAACTGGTGGAGCAGTTCAACCAGCTCAAAGCCCACGCCGCCGAACTCAAAAGCCGCGATCTGTTGTACGTCCCCATCGTTCCGGAAGGTCATAACCAACCCATTCCGGGCTCCAGGATCCACACCGCCAGCCTTAGCGAAGATGAGCTGGCTGCTATGCGTCACCACTTCAATGTCGAACCGGCTGAGTTCCTGGTGATCCTGATCGATAGGAGTGGAGGAGAAAAGCTGAGCAGCCGAACTCCGGTGCCGGTTGACCAGCTCGAACAACTGACCGACCCCACGCCCAGGCACAAAGCCGAGATGCAACCCGGACCGCAGGGCGATGAATAACATCCCGGCCTTGGTTGTTCCTGCTTAGACAGACGTAACCAACGCACCGTTCTCCTTTCCGGCCCCGTAATTCCCCTTCGAACCCGCAGTCCTGCCGTCTGACGGGATTTGCGGGTGAGACGCTACCGCATCGGCTAACATCAAAGGAACACCGCGAGGTGCCATGACGACCCAAGCTACGACCCCTGCTTTACCTGCGGTTCCCCCTCCATATCGCGCCCCGCACGACCCGGCGCGGATTCCCGAGATTGTGGCTGCGCTTAAGAAAGTAGGCCCGCTCCACGACCTGGAGCAGGCGGAGTACGAGTGGCTGGCCAACCACGGCACTGAAGTCTTTGCCGAATCAGGCGCCGTCGTCTTCCGTGAAGGCGAGCCTGCCACCAAGATGGCTGTCCTGCTCCAGGGAGAGATATACGTGCGCCGGGAGCATGGAGGACCGGCGGCTCTCTTTATTGGCCGCTCCGGCCAGATCACCGGCCTGCTTCCCTTCTCCCGCATGAAAGCTTATGGCGGGCTGGGTTACACCTCGGCCGCAAGCTGGTGGCTGGAGTTCGACCGGTCCCTCTTTCCAGAGATGATCAAGACCATCCCCGCGCTTACGGAACGAGTGGTCGGCATTCTTCTGGATCGCGTGCGGGAAATCACACGCATGGAGCAGCAGTCGGAAAAACTGAACGCTCTGGGCAAGCTTGCGGGCAATCTGGCTCACGAGCTAAACAATCCCGCTTCGGCGGCGCAGCGGTCCGCCGCCGGCATTCTGGAGGAGCTGCGGGTTTATGGCCACGAACGTTTCAATCTGGGACGTCTTTGCCTGAGCGCCGAGTACACGGAAAGAATCCTGAGCTGGGAAGATCAGGTTCGCAGCGAGGCCCACCGCCAAGGCAAGCCGGCGGAAACGGAGCAAACCCGTCGCGAAGAGGAGATCGTACGCTGGCTGCAGCAGCATGAAATCCAGGAGTCATGGCACATCGCTCCAGAGCTGGCCGAGTTTGGTCTGGTGCCCGGCCAGTTGGAGTCCCTCACCGAGTATCTTGACCCGGGGGCCATCGCCGTGGTGCTCTCCCAATTCACTTCTTCTCTCCGCACGGAGAGGATCGCCGAGGCCATGGTCGACTCCACGGCGCGCATCTTCGATTTGATTCGCGCCATCAAGGATTATTCCTACATGGACCAGATGCCCATCCAGGAAGTCGACATTCCTCAGGGCCTGGAAAATACGCTAGCCATGCTAGCCTCCCGCCTGCGCCATGTGGAAGTGGTCCGCGATTACGAACCCAACCTGCCTTGCGTCAGTGCCTATGGCCGGGAACTCAACCAGGTATGGACGGCGTTGATCGAAAACGCTTTGGATGCGGTGCAGGATAAGGGTCAGATCAAGCTCATCGTGCGCACCGCGGGGGACATGTTGCTGGTGGAGATCTGGGATAACGGCCCGGGCATTCCAGTGGAGCAACAGGCCCGGATCTTCGAGCCTTTTTTCACGACCAAGGCTCCGGGAAGCGGGTTGGGGCTTGGCCTGGACGTGGTGAGCCGCATCGTCCGCATGCATCGTGGGTACGTAAGCGTGCAGTCGAAGCCGGGCAACACGTGCTTCCAGGTCCGGCTACCCCTGCAACAGGTGCAAGCGTACTAACGAGCTATCGCGGCGCGTTCACTGCACCCGGAGCAACCACTTTTACGATGCCGCAACTCACGTGGTTGCCTGCGGTGTTCCTGACCTCGCCTTTTTGCCCGTCCACTTTGAACTCCAGCGTGGAGCCTACAACAAACTGGGTCGGCTTCATTGAGCTGCCCAGTTTGGTGCGGCAGACGTATTCGTTGGCCGGCGTGTCGACGATGAAATCGTATTGCTGGTGCTTTTGCTTTTTGCTGGTGCTGCCCACGGTTTGCAGATCTTTCAGCGTCGCTGTTGTGGTCGTGCTGGCGGCCAGAGCGGCCGCGGAAAAGAGTGCGGTAAACACACACAGACCAGTTGCTTTGTGGAACATCATCGCTTCTCCTTCTGCGCTCGACTACCGAATCAGGCCCCTACAAGTTTGGCGCCAAAAGCCAGCAGCAATGAACCAAGGATAATACGATAGACCGCAAAGATCACGAAACCGTGGCGCCGCACCCATAGCAGGAACCACTCCACTACTCCGAGCGCAACGGCGAAGGAAACGATAAAGCCGATAGCCAGCACGATCCAGCCATGGGTGGTCATTACCAGCGGGACCATTACCTCTTCGCCAGGCACCTGCTTGGGATGAACGGTGCGGAGGAATTCATAGCCGGTGGCCGCGAACATGACCGGGATGGATAAGAGGAAGCTGAACTCGAGGGCCGCGGTGCGCGTCATGCCCACCGCCTGGCCTGCCGCAATTGTGGACATGGATCGCGAGACGCCCGGGAAAACCGCCGACGTGACCTCCCACAGGCCAATCCAGATCGCCTGGAAGAGCGACATCTGCTCCACATCCTTGGTTTTGAGATCGCGGCGCACACTCAATGCGTCCACCACCCACATCACGATGCCGCCAATCAGCAGGGAGAGCGCCATCACGCGCACGCTTTCCAGATGCTTGCCGATCACCTTGATGAACAACAGAGAAGGAACTGCTGTGCAGACGAACGCCACCATGGTCAGGGAGAGGGGGTGGGTTAGTATCGTGCGGTCGCCGTTTTCCCCTTCAGGAAAAGTGCGGAAAAACTCCAGGATCCGCCCCGTGAACAGCAGCACCAGCGCCAGGATCGCACCCAGCTGGATCACTACTGTGTACATCTTCCAATAAGAGCTGGTCAGGTCGACGTGAAGCAACGCCTCCGCTAACCTCAGATGCGCCGTGGAGCTGACGGGGAGAAATTCGGTCAGTCCTTCGACGATCCCTAACACGACCGACAGAATGTAATCGTTCAAAAAGGCCCTCCGGCAGGCGCATGTTACTGGCGATCGTTGCCGTATATGGGAATTGATTCCTGCAACTGGTATACCAGACTGGCGGCGCGGGCGGCATAGTCCGATTGGGGATATTTGGTCGCAATGGTACCTGCGATGGTTACGGCTCTTGCTTTGGCCTCGCCGGCTTTCTTGTCGTCTCCATTTGCGGAGTACATGTCGTTCAACGCGCCCTGCCGGTAGACGACGTTATACAGCGCCTCCGCGGCGCGCGGCGATTCAGGATGCTCCTCGGCGTATTTCTGGTACATCTCGGATTCTTTTTCCGGACATTTGGTAGAACCCTGCCAATCGCCACAGATCTTGTTATCCAGCATGTCCCAATCGGCCAGGTCGGCCCATCTGGAATGGGGATAGGTTTTCTTCAGCTTGCGCATTTCTTCATCGTCGATCTGCTCCCGAAGGTATGCGTCTTTCTCATGCGCGGAGGGCAGGGAGAAGGCGTCCAGCTTTTGCAGCTGCCAGCGAATATCGGCGGAGCGCCAGGCAGCCTCGGGCGCTAGCGGCGACTGAGGGAAAAAATCGGCCATGCGCTGGTATAGCAGCCGCGCCGCCTGGGCAAAGTCCTGGGGGGCGTGGGGCAGGTTGGCATCCCTCTCCTGGCTCGCCGCTGCGCCGAAAAGAATCAGGTCTCCTTTGGGTGTTTCCACGCTGACCACCCCGGGGGCCTGCATCCATCCGGCGATGGGGACAGCCGCTGCTTCGTGGCCAAATACCGGCGCATCCTGTGCCTTGGAGATTTGCTCGTCGGTATTGGCGAAGACGCGCACCCATGGGCCGTTGCGCTCCCCAATCACCATCTCGCGTCCGGGGGAGATCTCAGCCATCCGGGCAGAACCGGTGTCGGGTGCAACGTAGAGGTTGGTGTTGCGAATGACCGTCGCCTTGGGGCCAAGGCTGGGACCGGGTGGTTTGGGCGCCGCCGTCGCTTGGACCGCGCATAGCAGGAGGGCAGATAAGGCAATCAATCCATTGCGCATAGATGCTTAGACTCGACAGAGCTAGAATACGCCCCCGCACATTGAAGAAAGGGCCCAGGTTTGTCATTAGAGCGTAGCCGAGGGACCTGCAGGTTCACTCGAGGGCGCCGCGAATCTCTCATGAATCCAGCACGCTGCGCAGCATGGCCGCCTCGACGTTTCCGCCGGTTATGACTGCCACCGTCTCCCGGGCGCTCGGCAACTGGTCGCGATGGAAGAGGGCGCCCGCCACGGCCACCGCACCGCTGGGCTCCGGCACCAGCCGGGTGGCAAAAATGATTTTCCGCATGGCTTGGCGGATCTCAGCTTCGGTTACCGTGACGATGTCATCGACATAAGCTTGCAGGTGAGCAAAATTCAACACGCCCACGCTCTGGCTTCTTAACCCATCGGCCGCCGTCTGGCTCTGGTCGCCGGTAAAGGTGACGATTCGACCTGACTTGAAGCTCTCCGCCGCATCCGCGGCTAGTTCCGGCTCGACCCCGATCACCCGCGCTCCGGGACAGCTCAACTTTACTGCAGCCGCGACGCCGCTCAGCAACCCACCTCCGCCCACTGGCGCCAGGACCAGATCAACCGTCGGCCGGTCAGCAACTATCTCCAGCCCGCAGCTTCCCTGCCCGGCAATGATGTCGCGATCGTCATAAGGAGGAATGATGACGTAACCGAATGCGGCGGCCAGCTCTTCTGCTTTGGCTTGGCGCTCCCCGGTGGTTGGGCCAACGGTCACGATCTCCGCTCCCAACGCCTGGGTGGCATCTACCTTCACCTGAGGCGCATTACAGGGCATCACGATAACGGCCTTCGCGCCCACAGCTCGCGCCGCGTAGGCGACTCCCTGGGCATGGTTCCCGCTGGAATAGGTAATCACACCGCAGGCGCGCTCCCGGGCCGAGAGCTGAGCAACCTTGTTGAAGGCGCCGCGCAGTTTGAAACTGCCGATGGGCTGCAGTCCCTCCGCCTTAACCCAAAGCGCCAGGGGCTCACCAGGCATTTCAAAAGCAACCAGCGGGGTGTGCACGACCACCCCGCGAATCCGCTCCTGGGCCGCGCGCAGCTCCGCCAGCGTGACCAATCCTGTGGGCTTCTCAGGCAAATTAGATTTCCAGAATGATGGGCATGATCATCGGCCGGCGCGACGTGCTCTTCTGAATGTAGCGCTTGAGATCGAGACGGATCTTCTCTTTCATCACACCGTAGTCGGCCTTCTCTTCCGCCGAAGACTGCTCCAACGTGCGGTTGACGATCTCCCGCGCCTGATCGCCGAGCGCGATCTCGCCCGTGACAAAACCGCGGGTCACCACTTCAGGAGCGCTCTCCACCTTGCCGGTGCGCTTGTTGATGGTGATGATGGCGAGCACGAGGCCGTCCTCGCTCAGGTGCTTGCGGTCGCGAATTACCAGGTCTTCGACTACATCCGTAGTGGAGCCGGCATCGATGCAAACCCGGCCGGTGGTCACTTTGCCTGACTTGACTGCGGTATTGGCGTCCAATTCGAGGATGTCGCCGTCCTCCATCAGCAGGGCCTGCTGCACCACCCCGGTATTTTTCGCCAGCTGCACGTGCTTCTGCAGATGACGGTAGTCTCCGTGGACAGGGATGAAGAACTTGGGCCGCAGCAGGTTGATCATCAACCGCATCTCTTCCTGGCTGCCGTGGCCGCTCACGTGGATCAGTCCCGATTCGCCGTCGTCATAGATGACGTTGGCTTCACGGCGGCAGAGGTGGTCAATCACGCGGTAGATGCTCTTCTCGTTGCCGGGAATGACGCGGGAACTCAGCACCACGGTGTCGCCGCGCTCGATGCGCGCATGCTTGTGGTTGTCGACCGCCGCCCGGGAAAGCGCCGACATGGGCTCGCCCTGGGTGCCGCTGATCAGAACCACGACTTCAGAGGATTGATAATCGCGGATCTGCCCGGGATGAATCAATAAGCCGGCCGGCACCGTGAGGTAGCCCAGATCCTGCGCGATCTCTGAGGACTCCACCATCGACCGGCCCACGATGGCCACCTTGCGGCGATGCGTCTGCGCCAGTTCGAGGGCGATGCGGAGGCGGTAAATGGAGGAGGAGAAACAACTGAAAAAGAGCTTCTGCTTGGTACGGGAGAAGATCTCGTCCAACCGCGGCCGCACCGCCCACTCGCTGGGGGTGTATCCGGCACGGTCGACGTTAGTCGAATCCTGCAGCAGAGCCAACACGCCGCGCTTACCGTATTCCGCGAAGCCATGCAGGTCGAATGCCTTGCCGTCCGGGGGCGAGAGGTCGATTTTGAAGTCGCCGGTGTGCACGATGACGCCCACCGGGGTCTCGATTGCCAACGCGACACAATCCACCAGGCTGTGCGTAACCCGAATGGGCTCGACGGTAAAGGCGCCCAGGTGAAATTTCTGCCGCGGCGTAATCTCGATCAGCTCCGCGGTGTCGAGCAAGCGGTGCTCTTCGAGCTTGCCTTCGACATAGGCGAGGGTGAACTCGGTGGCGTAGACCGGGACTTTCAGCTCACTCAAAATCCAGGGCAGGCCACCGATATGATCCTCGTGACCGTGGGTCAGGATGATGGCGCGGACATGCTGGCGGTTCTCGATGAGGTAGGTGATATCGGGTACGACGATATCCACGCCCAACAATTCGGTCTCGGGAAACATGAGACCGGCATCGATGACGATGATGTCGTCTGCCCAGCGAAGCGCCAGGCAGTTCATACCGAATTCGCCCAGACCGCCTAGGGGGATGATTTGTAACTTACTGGAAGACATCAACGTTTAATGCTACCACGCAAGTTCACCGAAGCAGTTCCTCCAGGGTCGAGCTTAGATCCGTCTTATCGTCTCGATACTTGACGATGACCGGGGTATACAGACTCAAACCCCAGGCGGTCTCCGTGCCCGCAATGCCGCGTTTCAATTCTCTTGCCCCGGGTACCACCACGGCCGCTTCCGGAATGACCAGGGGCTGGTCGCCGGAAGCCCTGAGGACTTCGCCGCGCACGATATCGTAGACTGGCGTACCCCGGGTCAGGATCGTGCCCGCAGCCAATACCGCGCGCCTCCGCACCAGCGTGCCCTCGTAGACTCCGGTATTGCCGCCGATCAGCACGTCATCTTCGATGATCACCGGGGTGGCGTTAACCGGCTCCAAGACCCCGCCGATCTGCGCCGCGGCACTTAAGTGCACCCGCTTCCCGATTTGGGCACAACTGCCGACCAATGCGTGGGAATCGACCATCGTGCCTTCGTCCACGTACGCACCGGCATTCACATACATCGGGGGCATGCATACCACTCCGCGAGCGAGGAAGGCGCCCTCGCGGATGGTGGAGCCGCCGGGCACCACACGCACTGCTTCCTCCAGCCCGAATCGGCGCGCCGGGTAGGTGTTCTTGTCCACGAAGGAGAACTCGTCGCCGCCCATTTTCTGCAGCGTGCCCAGGCGGAAGCCGAGCAGAATCCCCTGCTTGACCCAGGCATTGACCCGCCATCCCAGCGAGCTCGCAGGATCCGGCTCAGCGGCACGCACCCGGCCCTCGCTAAGCGCGGTGCGCAGTTCCAGGAAGGCATTCATGGCTGCCGGGTCACCGATGGCGTCGGCGCCGGCGGTGAAGTACTGTTCTATCCGGGTCTGTAGTGTTGTCGTGTCGATCGTCATTCTTCTTCTTACTCTCTCCTAACAGCAAATCTTGGGTGCCCCACATCTCGCTCGTTTTTCGCGAGATGTGGGATACCAGGATCGTGACCCTGGACTGCCTTTAGCGAGACAAAGTTATAGGTCTAGCGCGGTTGTATCCCAAGATTTGGCGGCACGTTTACGGTTTTGACAGCAGGCCTAATTCGGCAGCCAGCAGTCTTCAGCTTTTGCCGGGTCGCCGGAGTTACCGGAACCATGGGCAGGCGATAGTTTTCTTCGAGACGCCCCATCATGGCCATCACGCTCTTGACCGGCCCAGGACTCGACTCCCAGAAGTTAGCGGTGATCAAGCGAAAGTACCGGCGATTGAGAGCACGAGCGGTCGCCCAGTCGCCATCCAGCGCCGCCGCAACCATGGTCCTCATCTCCGAGGGAATCTCATTCGACGCCACCGACACCAGTCCCGCTCCGCCCAGGGCAATCACCGGCAGCGCCATCACATCGTCGCCGGCCAAGACGGCAAAACTCGGGGGCAGCAAATGGATCAACTCAGCGATCTGCTGCAGGTTGCCGCTCGATTCCTTGACTCCCTGGATATTGTGCACGTCCTCAGCCAGCCGAAGGATCGTTGCCGGCTCCAGGTTGGTTCCAGTGCGACTAGGGATGTTGTAGAGCACGACGGGGCACGGAACCGCCTCGGCGATGGCGCGGAAGTGGCGGTACTGGCCCTCCTGACCCGGTTTATTGTAGAAGGGGTTCGCTGTCAGCAGGCCGCTGACCCCGGGCACAGACGCGGCTTCACCTGCCCGGGCAACCGCTTCCAGCGTGGAATTATGGGTGCAACCAGCCAGGACAGGCACTCGGCCAGCTGCGGTCTCGGTTACGATCCCAATCACCCGCAGCCATTCCGCATGGTTCAGGGTAGGGGTTTCGGCAGTCGTTCCGCAGGCCACCAGAAAATGAATACCGCTGGCAATTTGCCACTCCACCAACCGGCTGAGGGTTTCCTCATCGAGGCTGCCATCGCTGCGAAAGGGAGTCACCAGTGCTGTGCCACAGCCGCTGAGGTTCATAACAAATGGAGTCTACTGCAACCGGGGATAGATGTGCTTGAAGTCGTAGCAGCCTGTCTTGCCGCAGAGCCATTCCGCCGCACGGACCGCACCCTCGGCGAAACTACGGCGGGAGAGGGCCTCATGGTGAATCTGGATCACATCGTCTCCCAGCCGGGCGGTGACCGTATGCGTGCCCACAGCCTCACCTTCGCGCAGCGAGACAATCTCTACCTTGAGCGAAGAATCGGCTTCCAACAAGGCCTGCTTGATGGCTAACGCCGTTCCCGAGGGCGCATCTTTCTTGCTTTCGTGGTGGGTCTCGCTGATGCTGATCTCAAATCCACGCGTCAAAGGCACCAGTTCGTGGACCAGCTTATACATCACCTGGATCCCGATAGAGAAATTCGCGCCGTAGAGCAGCGCGCCACTCCGCCGCTCACAAACAGCGCGTATTTCGTCGAGCTTGTCGTACCAACCGGTAGTGCCCACGACCATGCGCGCGCCATTGGCCAGGCAGGCGCGCATGTTCGCGATAACCGCCTGCGGGGTGGTGAAATCAATCACCACGTCGAACTGCGCCAGCATGGGCGCGGTGAGTGCCGAAGCGTTGCTGTTCTCTTCTTCGCCGATGACCCGGACGCTGTGTCCGCGCTGACTCGCGACATCGGCTACCACTTGTCCCGTCTTGCCCCGCCCCAGCACTAAAAAGATCATGGTTACAAATGCACGCTTTCTACCTTGGTTGTGCCGCTGTTTAGCTCGGTCCCGATCGCGGCTGCCTGCTTTCTGGCGGACACGTCGAAGATCTCCGGATCAGGATCGACAAAGAAAGCCGCGTGCAGGGATCGCACCGCTTCATCCACATCATCCTCGTCAATCATGAAACTCATGTTGATTTCCGACGCGCCCTGCGAAATCATGCGCACGTTAATGTGGCGGACGGCATGAAAGACCTGGGCGGCAATGCCATTCTGTCCGCGGATATTGCCTCCGACCAGGCAAATGAGCGCCTTGCGCCCTTCATAGGTCACGTCCGCCAGCTTGCTCAGGTCCGCGGCCAACGCCGGCAGCTGCTCGTTCGAATCGACGGTAAGGGAAACGCTTACCTCCGAAGTAGACACCATGTCCACGGCACACTTGTGCTTGTCGAAGACCTCAAAGACGGCGCGCAGGTAGCCGTGCGACATCAACATGCGGCTGGCTACCAGATCGACGATGGTCAGACGCCGCTTGGCGGCAATGGACTTGAAAGGGCTGCGGCAGTGGGTCGCCAACGCGGTGATGCGCGTGCCCTCGTTCTCCGCATTGCGCGAGTTGAGCACCAGCACGGGAATGTTCTTCTGCACAGCGGGAAGAATGGTTGCCGGATGCAGCACCTTGGCTCCGAAATACGCCAGCTCCGCCGCTTCCTCAAAGCTGATGGTCTTGACCCGCAGCGCATCGGGACAAACCCTGGGATCGGCGGTCATGATGCCGTCGACGTCGGTCCAGATCTCGATCGCCTCCGCATCCAGCCCGCCACCGATCAGCGCGGCCGTATAGTCGGATCCGCCGCGGCCTAACGTAGTCGTGGCGCCCTCGACGGTGGAGCCGATGAAGCCGGCCATCACGGGGACATCCCCAGCTTCAATCATGGGGCGCAAATTCTGCCCGCACCGGACCTCAATCAACTCCGGATTGGGGGTCGCTTTGCCATGCTGGGCGTCGGTAATAATGCAGGTCCGCGCGTCGACGTGTACCGCCGGAATGCCCTGGTCGCGAAATCCCTCGGCCACCAGGCGGCTGGAGAGCCGCTCGCCGAAACTCACCACCATGTCATTGGTCCGGGCCGTGAGTTCACCGACCGCGGACAAGCCGCGCAGTATCTCGTCAATCGACTCGAATTCGTGCTGGATCCAGCTCTGTAGTTCGCCCTTGCGGTGGGCTGGGAGCAGGAGTTCCGAAGTGTCGCAATGACGGTGACGCAAACGCGAGCTGATGGCTAACGCCCCGTTGCGATCTCCACGTCCAGCGGCATTGGCTGCGGCCAGAAGCTGGTCGGTGACCTTGGCCATGGCGCTGACCACGACCACGGGCCGCTGACCACGGGCCAGCCTGCCGGCGACAATCTTGGCCGTGCGCAGGATCGCTTTGGCATCCTCGACCGAGGTGCCGCCAAACTTCATGACTACCGGCTTCATGCGGACACAGCCACGTGATCGTGGGCCCCGCTGGGTGCTCCGGAAGGAACCAGCTTGCCCTGCGCTGCCAGGAACTCGCCATTCAACACTGCCGCACCCGCGCCGCCACGAATGGTGTTGTGGGAGAGGACGACGAACTTCCAGTCCAACAGCGAGCAGGGGCGCAAGCGGCCCACAGTGGCGGCCATCCCGTTGCCGCGCATGCGGTCCAGCCGCGGCTGCGGGCGATCTTCGGCAGCGCTGAACTCTACCGGCTGCAAGGGCGCGGTAGGCAGCGTATACCCCGCCAACGGCGCAAACTCATTCCAGGCGGCGAGGATTTCCTCTCGCGTCGCCCGGGCCGTCAACTTGACGCTGACACACTCAGTGTGGCCATCTTCCACCGCCACGCGATTGCAGTGAGCGCTTATCCTCGCAGGCAGAG
Source organism: uncultured Acidobacteriaceae bacterium (assembly GCA_963785315.1). Taxonomy (GTDB): domain Bacteria; phylum Acidobacteriota; class Terriglobia; order Terriglobales; family Acidobacteriaceae; genus PALSA-350. The sequence continues at coordinate 1,247,200 of CAWAUX010000010.1, forward strand.
CTTCCACCCTGGCGCCGTTGAGCTTGCCCAACAATTTGAGCGTCTCGGCTTCGAGCTTCTCTTCTTCGGTGCGAATGAACGGAACCACATTGCCCAGGATGTCGAGCGAAGGGACGCCCGGATAACCGGCCCCGCTGACCGCCTGCATGGTGCTGACAAATACGCTCTCCAGGCCAAAGCGCTCGGCCAGCGGTTTGAGCGCCAGGACCAGCCCGATCGCGCTGCAGTTGGGGTTGGTCACGATGTAACCGCCGGATTGTTTACGCCAGGCCTGGGTCTCGAGCAGGCCCAGGTGGGCCGCGTTGACCTCGGGCACCACCAGCGGAACATCCGCCTGCATGCGAAAGGCGCTGGAATTCGAAATGACAGCACAACCGGCTGCGGCGAACTTCGGCTCCAGTTCGCGCGCAATGTCGGTGTCGAGCGCGGCAAAGATCACGCCTGGCGCGCCTTCAGGACCCGCGGGTGAGACCGTCATCGCGGCAATGCGGCTGGGGAGAGGGGTATCCAACTTCCAGCGCACCGCCTCGCCGTAGGTCTTGCCGCTGGACTTGTCGCTGGCGGCCAGCCACGTGATTTCAAACCACGGGTGCCCCTCAAGCAACTGGATGAAGCGCTGACCGATGACTCCGGTAGCGCCAAGAATGCCTATCTTGTGTCGTGTCTGCATGGACGTATCGTCGTGAAAAGATTCTGCTTAATTCTAGACTATTCCGCGGGCGCCGGACTTACCCGTATCACCCGGATTACCTGCCACGCTACACGGGATACTGCCACGTGTGCGGCTTTCATAAGGAAAGCCGCATGGAGCTCGCCAGCGCCACGAAGACCAACAGGAAATCCGGGTTCACCGCGGTCAATGCTTGCCTCTGCTCACAGCGCAGCCAGGATGGCGCTGGTAAAGGCTTTGGTGCCGCTGCTTCCCCCCACATCGCGGGTGAGTGTCTTCTTCTCGATATAAACCTTCTCCAGCGCCGCCTGCACGCGATCGGCAGTGCTGTCCTCGCCCACGTAACGCAGCATGAGGATGGATGACTGCAGCAGTGCGGTAGGGTTCGCCATGTCCTTGCCCGCAATGTCGGGGGCCGACCCATGGACAGCCTCGAAGATGGCGCATTCCGTGCCTAAATTAGCCCCCGGCACCAATCCCAGGCCACCCACGAATGCCGCGCACAGGTCGCTGATGATATCGCCGTACAAATTTTCAGTCAGCAGGGTGTCGTATTGGTACGGGTTCATTACCAACTGCATGCAGGTGTTGTCGACGATGTGCTCACCATAGGTGATCTCGGGAAAGCCCTTGGCCACCTCGCGTGCGCAGCGCAGGAAGAGCCCGTCGGACATCTTCATGATGTTTGCCTTATGGATGGCGTGGATCTTGCGCCGCTTGAACTTGCGCGCGTATTCGAAGGCAAACTTCGCAATGCGGGTTGAAGCCTTTTCGGTGACGATCTTCAGCGACTCCACCACTCCGGGCACCACTTCATGCTCCAGCCCGACATACTCGCCTTCCGTGTTCTCGCGCACGATGATCAGATCGACGCCCGGGTAACGCATATCCATCCCGGGAAGATTCTTGATGGGACGGAAGTTCGCGAACAGTTCAAATTTCTTGCGCAGGTGCACATTGATGGATGAGAAACCACCGGCGATCGGCGTGGTGACCGGGCCTTTCAGGGCCAGGCGGTTGCGTTCGATCGACTCGTACACTGCCTGCGGAATGTACTCGCCATACTTTTCAAATGCGTTGGCGCCCACCAGAAAGGGCTCCCAGGCAAATTTCGAACCGGTTCCCTCAACCGCCGCCTCGAGGATGCGTACTACGGCCTCGGTCACTTCCGGCCCGATGCCGTCCCCCGCGATCAGTGTAACTGTGTGTGTTCTGGCCGAGCCCTGTGATCCTGCTGCCATTCCTTCTCCTGGTTCCCTTCTTCTTGTTGTGCAGCTCTATCGTCTGGCGGCCTTGGATGCTTCCCTGGTATTCAGCAATTGCTCCAGCTCTTCCTTGAACTCGCGCACGTCTTTGAAGTCCCGATAAACGCTGGCGAAGCGAATGTAGGCCACCTTATCGATGGTCCGCAGATGGTCCATGATGAGCTCGCCAATCTGGTTGGTGGTGCGTTCGCGTTCCGGCGAATCCATGAGAAAGGCCTCGGTTTCATCCACGATCGCTTCCAGTTTGGCAGCGGAGACGGGGCGCTTCTCGCAGGCCCGCAGCAGACCGCTCAGTACCTTTTGGCGCTCGAATTTTTCCCGGCGGCCGTCTTTTTTCACCACCATGTAAGGGATCTCGTCGATGCGCTCATAGGTGGTAAAGCGCTTGTTGCAGCCCTCGCATTCGCGCCGGCGGCGAATCGAGTCCGCTTCTTTGCTTTCGCGCGAATCCACGACTCGATCCTGCGCGAAACCGCAATAAGGACATTTCATCAGTAAGTAAATTCTAGCAGTCGCAGCACGCAACACCTGCAAAGGCGGGAAACGGGGTGTCCGAGTCTGCGTGAGAACTGCTTCTCCAATTTGAGTCCCGCAGGAACGGCTGAGAGTCAGTCTTGTCCAAATTAGCTTTTCTGATCGGGTAGCAGTCGTAAAAAACAAATCGGTTATCGAGCAGATCGCGATCAGTCCCGTAGGGACGGCTGAGAATAGCCCAGGACGTCAGTCCTGGGTAGGGTTATCCACCGAGATCAGTCCCGTAGGGACGACTGAGAATGACCCAGGATGTCAGTCCTGGGTGAACTGGACCACACGCGAATGCTATGGCAATCATCCAAGGCCAACCCGATTCTCTGAGACCACCGATAGCCTACAATCCACGGACTACCTGCACGCCAAACCAGATTTGCTCGGTAATTTGGACAGCTCTGGCTGAGAGTAGCCCAGGACGAACCCGGATTTCCTGTGCAGTTTGGTGCAGTCACTGAGCCTCGTGCGGCTTTCCGTGAAGAAAGCCGCCTACACGGAAGTCTCCAGAGCTGTGTGCAGGAATATACGGGATGGTCTTGGGTGGGCAAAAAGCCCAGGATTGCATCCTGGGATATTCTCAGCCGTCCCTACGGGACTCAATTTGGAGAAGGTTCTGTCGAGCCCGGCTCAGGCTTAGCTTACCGCCGGCGTCGCCTCTGCATCATCATGGGCGAACTGCTCCGACTGTTCGGAGACCTTCTTGAGAGAAACATGCTCGATGCGCGCCCAGATCAGGCCGACTGGTATCACGCACATGAAAGTCACGAGCAGCAGCATGGTGCCGCAGGCCAGCGCCGGTTCGAACTGCACGTGAAATACCCTCTGCATTACCCCGGTGATAACGCCGATCTGGGTGAACCACCCCAGCACCGGCAATTGGACAACCGAGCCAACCATGCTCGCCGCCATCAAGACCATGCAGCGTGCCAGCGTCATCGCAGACAACTCCGGCGAAAGCACGAAGGCCCGGGTAGTCTCCAGATACGCCGCCGAGATAAAGCCCCACATCAGCAGGGAAAGCCCCAGGGCGCGAAGGAAATCACCCAGCGTGGCAATGGAATCGAGACCGTCCCGAAAAGCGTGAATCTTGGTCCCCACCGAATGACCCAGCGTGTGCGAAATGGAGCCCAGGGCTTTTTCCGCCAGCCGGGCAACTGCACGGCCCGAAGCGCGCACGGTGACAGCGAAAATTGCCAGAGCAACAGCGACCACCAGGCCGCCCAGTGCGGCGTGCTGCAAGGCCTCGTGATACGGCAGCGTGGCGCGGTCCGGCGCCAACAGCAAGGCTCCGGAAAAGATCATCGCCATCGCGCCCAGGTCGAACATGCGCTCCACCGTGTAGACCGCAACTTGCGAAGTAAAAGGCAGGCCGGTTCGCCGCGTGACCAGGAATAGCCGCACCAGTTCGGCCAGACGGCCGAACAGGGCTACCGCGGTAAAACCGATCACCTGCGAGCCCAGCAGCGAAAACGAGGTGACCTTCTTCTGCGGTTTCACCAGCACCGCCCAACGCGCTGCGCGCAGCCAGTAACAAAACAGGATCATGACTACGCCAAGAGTGATGCGCCACCAGTCCACATGCTGCAACTGATCGCGAAATACGCTCCACTGAAAGTGGACTCGGGTATGGGCCACCCACCCCAGCGCTGCCAGTAGAACCGCTCCCGCGAGGTACATGATCCAGGAATGCTTTTTCACAATGCGACTCCAAATGTAACTAGGCGATGGGGCTGTCTACTGCTTCGTTCCAGCGGTGTCGATGCGATTTACCCGCAATTCAGCCTTTTCCAATTGCTTTCTGCGGTTAAATTCACGGATTACCCGCGCGACATAGATTCTTGTCTCGCGGTAAGGGGGCACGCCGTGGTACTTGTCCACCGCTGCCGGCCCGGCGTTATAGGCCGCCAGCGCAAAGGCCAGATTGTCGTGATATTTCACCAGCAAGCCATCCAGATAAGCGGTGCCGCCATTGATGTTTTGGTCCGCGCGAAAGCTGTCTGCTACTCCCAGCTCCGCGGCGGTTCCAGGCATCAACTGCATCAGGCCCTGCGCGCCCGTGCGGCTTACGGCATGGATGTTGCCGCCGCTTTCCGCCCGCACCACGCTGGCCAACAAGTCGACGTCGAGGTTGTGGCTGGCGCCGGCCTTGGAAATCAACTGGTGCACATCGGCATCGGTAAGCCTGGGCTCCGCGATTGCGCCGCTTGGCGCCGTTACCACAGGCGGATCGGGAACCGTGTCCACGGAGGCAATCTCGGCCGCATTCACTTCTACGAAGTTGCTGCTGTCCTTATTGGTATACAGCCGCACTTTGCCGCCCGTCTGCTCCTGATGATCGCAGAGAAGGTTAAAGCCATTGGTCAAAGTGACCTCTTCGGCTGCCTGCAGGGCAGGAACAGCTCCCAGCAAAGCGAGGGCCCCCAGCCAGCTCCCGAAGATGGACATCCTGCTCATTGGGCAAACTCTACCACGGCGCTGCCGGCAATTACCTGATCGCCATTACCTTGGGCCTGTTGCCTTGCCAGGGTATGGCGGACTACCTCTTCCACGGCCAAAGCCACGCCGTCGTCATTGTTCGAGGCGGTGATCTCCCATCCCCGGCGCATGGCCAAAGACAGGACCTCCTCGCCGGCGTTGGCCATCACCACCGCCCGTCCGGCATATTCCAGCATTTCCAGGTCATTAAGGTTGTCGCCGATGGCCATGATCTGATTGCGCTCCAGGCCGCGAATCCGGGCCAGGCTGTCGAGCGCCGTGCCCTTCGAGCAACCAGGAGGTAAAAGGTCTAGAATGCTGAGGTTGCGGGCGGCGTACTCGGTCCGGTGCATGGCAATCTGCCCCCCCACGTCGCTCAGCAGCAACTGCCTTTGCGCGGCCACCATTTCCGCAACGGTGCCGCAGACCATGCCCTGAATGGGCTCCTCTCCCGCATCGAAGGCTCGCTCCAGGGGCTGCACCTCAAGCAGGTACGGCCGATTTGCCTCTACCCAACGGTCGATGCGGTCATGGAGTTGTTGCACGCTCTCGATCACCAGGGCGCCCGCTCCTTCGCGATCGAAGGTGAACACCATGGTCCCGTACCCGCGCAGAGCAACACACAGCTGCCGGGCGGTTTCCACGGGCAGAAAGCGGCGATCCAGCAACTGTCCATCAAAACCACGCACCACCGCTCCATTGGAAGAGATCATCACCGAATTCTCGTCCAAACCCACCTGGGCGATCAGGGGCATGGCGTAGGCCTGCCTGCGTCCGGTGGCGATGACAATCTCAATGCCGGCGTCTTCCGCCGCACGCAGCGCCGCGCAATTGCGGGGGCTGATTCTGGGGCCAGTCGAGGACATTAGGGTGCCGTCGATATCAATTGCAATTAACCGGATACTCACTCTTCTATTTTACCTGTTGCTTCCCGTGCTGCCGCCGGCGCACCCAGATGCAAACCCTCAAATATCATGAATTTATGCCCTCGATTGCCTACCTGGAATGCACCCGTTGCCGTACCCAAATCACCGCCGAAACCCCGCAAAGCCTTTGCCCTCAATGTGCAGGGGTGCTTTTCGTCCGCTACGACATGGCCGCACTGGCCCAATCGGCGTCCCGGGAGGATATCCAGGTCCGGGCGGCGGCCGCTCCCACCTCCCTGGGAATGTGGCGTTATGCCGCCGTGCTGCCCACGGCGGAGCCGGTTACGCTGGGCGAGGGCTTCACGCCCATGCTGCGCAGCCGGCGCTATCCCAACCTCTTCCTGAAGGAGGAGGCGGCCAATCCAACCGGCACTTTCAAGGCCCGCGGGCTCTCTTTAGCCGTCACCATGGCGCGCCATTACGGCTTGACCAAGCTCGCCGTACCGTCCGCGGGCAACGCCGCCGGCGCCCTGGCGGCCTACGCGGCGGCCGCCGGCATCGAGGCCCATATCTTTATGCCTCGCGACGTTCCTTTGGCCAATTACCTGGAAGCCGTAGCTTATGGCGCGGACGTAACGTTGGTGGACGGCCTGATTTCCGATTGTGCCCGCATGGTCGCTGAACGCAAGGAGTCCGAAGGCTGGTTTGACATCTCCACCCTCAAGGAGCCATTTCGCGTGGAAGGTAAGAAGACCATGGGATATGAGTTGGTGGAGCAGTCAGGCTGGCAATATCCCGACGCCGTGTTCTATCCCACCGGTGGCGGGGTTGGGCTGATCGGGATGTGGAAGGCCTTCGAGGAGATGGAAACTCTGGGTTGGGTAACCGGCCTTAGAAGACCCCGGATGGTGGCGGTGCAAGCCTCGGGCTGTGCCCCCGTGGCCAAGGCTTTCCGGGAGGGTGATGCGGTATCGCAGATGTGGCCCAATGCGGCTACCTTCGCCTCCGGCCTGCGGGTCCCCAAGCCCTACGGGGATGCGCTGATTCTCGACATTGTCCGGCAGTCTGGAGGGATCGTCCTGGACTTCGACGACCAGCAGATTCTAACGTCGCTGCTTGATTGGGCACGTCACGAAGGACTCTTTCTCTCTCCTGAAGGAGCCGCAGCGACCGCGGCCTACGACCACCTGTTGGCGAGCGGATGGCTTTCTCCCCAGGACAAAGTGGTGATTTTCAACACCGGAGCAGGTCTCAAGTATGCCGACGTGACGGCCGCCGCCATGAACATCAAACTTCCGGCGCCCGTACGGCAGAGCCGGGAGCAAGTAGAAAAGGACCACCGGGGAGTGACCTTGCCGGCGCGTCATCGCGCCGGCGGAATCATTACTCCGCAATGAGCGTTGCCGGAGCTTTGCTTTTCTCGTATCTTCAAGGGCATGGAAGTGAGTTTTTCCCCTGAGCAGCAAGCGCGACTTACAGAGATGGCCACCAAGGCTGGGACCGACCCCGAACACCTGGTCGCGAAAGTTGTTGCCCGGTATATCGACGAAGAAGCACGCTTTCTGGCGGCTGTAGAAAACGGAATAGCGGCAGCCGAGCGCGGCGAATTTGTCGAAGAAGAAGAAATGGACGCTCGTCTTGAAGCTATGTTCAAGCGTTGATGCGCATTCGTTGGACTGTGCCTGCGGCCGACGATCTCGAGAACATCAAGAACTATCTGCAACAAAACTACCCCCAGTTTGCTGAGCCGACGGTGCGGGCAATTTACCAGCGGATCCGGTTGTTAAAAATCTCACCTAATCGTGGCAGGCCCGGCCACCGCTCCGGCACCAGAGAGCTGGCACTTACGCCGCTTCCCTACGTTGTGGTCTATGCAGTCAAGACTGAAGTTGTCGAAATTCTTCACATCCATCACGGTGCACAAGATTGGCGCTAGTCATGTCCATCCGGGTTTGTGGAACAGACAATTGACTATTTCTTTCCCGTAACCAGAAGAATACCGCCGCCGAGAATGGCGACCACGCCCAGGATCGGGGGTAACGGCACCGTGCTTGTTTCTTTTTTGGAGGCCTGGATAGGCCCCAGATCAACCACCTTCTTCTGGTGTGTGTAGGTGAATCCGCCGTAAGCCAGCGCCAGCACACCCAGAACGATCAGTACTACACCTAAGGCTTTCATTTGTACCTTTCACAGTCCGTTCGGAAAACGCTAAGGGAGATCTTTCCTCTTGAGCGCATCTCTTTCCGCAGCGGCCTCTCGCTCGGCCGCGACCTCGCCCTTGACCGTGTTCTGCGTGGAGCCGCGCAGCCAGATCCTTGGCGGCATCCTTCACATCGCCCCACGCCTGGTGTGCTCCACCCTTAACCTGATCGAATTGGCCTTCGGCCTTCAGGCGTTCGTCGCCCGCGAGCGCGCCAACCGCTTCCTTGATGCGGCCTCCGACTTTCTCCAAACCGCCTTTAACATGCTCTTCGCTCATCGGCTTCACCTCGCACGGGTGAGATGCCCGCTTAACGGACGAGGTTGCTCACTTTGCTTATGAATCGGAGCGAGTAACGGAGGGAAATCAGCTCAAGCGCGCAACGCAGAACTGCGGAGCGAGCGAGCTGATATGTTCGATGGTGACAGAATTCCCCTGGGTGTAATACAACGCGATCGCAATCAAGAGCGATACCGCCACAAGCGCGATCACCAGAACCAGGTATCGCAGCATTTCCTTCCTGTGCCTTGAACGCCGGGTCGGCTTGCCACTACGGCGCATTTGATCGGTTCGCTCATGTCGACACGATGCGGGGTCCACACCTGCAATGATTGGAACTTGCATGAGCGTCCTCCCTTCTTACTGCTTAATAGACGTTCGAAGCACCCCGGAGGTTGTGTCGAAATGCAAACGAGGTGTGCCTTTGGAGTAATTGCGGGGTTTCACGCGCCAGCATCGCTTAAACCCTGGCCGACGGCCGTGAGCGGTAACTGTCTGATTGCTCTAGAATAGAAGGGTGAAGCAAGAGTTAACAGAACGAGCGCCAATCGGCATTGCCAGCGTCGCCGGCAATGCTTCGGGAGTGCTCGAGCCGCGGACGCGTATTGGCTTTGTGAGCCTCGGTTGCCCCAAGAACCTGGTGGATAGCGAAGTCATGATGGGCCTGCTGGACCAGGCCGGCGCGGAGATTACCAATCAGTCCGGAAACGGCAGACATTCTGGTCGTAAACACCTGTTCCTTCATCGATAAAGCCAAGCAGGAGTCGATCGACACCATCCTGCAGATGGCGGAGCACAAGGTATCAGGCAAAGCACGCAAATTGATCGTGGCCGGCTGCCTGGTGGAGCGCTATCGCGACGAAATCCGCAAGAACATGCCGGAAGTCGATGCCGTGGTGGGCACCGGCGAACTGGAGGCGATCCTGGCCGCCGCCGGGCTGGAAGCGCCCGCCCCTCCACCTGACCAGCCGCAGCTCTTTTCGATCCTGCGCAGCGACAACGGGCAAAAGGTGGCTTCGCGCGCCGAGGGCGATCTGCGCGAGTCTCAGGGGCGCTTTGCGCGCGAAACCTGGGAAGGCGCGCAGCCGAAACTTCCCCAATATCTTTACGACCACACCACGCCGCGCTTGCTGGCGACGCGCAAATCTTCGGCGTACATCAAGATCGCGGAAGGCTGCGACCATCCCTGCAGCTTCTGCGTCATCCCCAATCTTCGCGGCAAGTTTCGCTCCCGGCGCTTTGCCTCCGTGGTCGCCGAGGCCGAGCAGCTGGTCGCCCAGGGCGTGCGCGAACTCACCCTGATTGGCCAGGACACAACCTGTTACGGCGAAGATCTGGGCATGAAGGATGGCCTGGCGCAACTGCTCGACAGCCTGGCGCAGATTCCTAACCTCAAGTGGTTGCGCTTCCTGTACGCCTATCCCAACAAGGTCACCGGGCGCCTGCTCGACACCATTGCCCACCATGAAGTGATCTGCAAATACCTCGACATGCCGCTCCAGCACGCCTCAGGGCCCAGTGTTGAAGAGCATGCGCCGCGGCGGCAATGCCGAGATCTTTCTCAAAACCATCGAGCGCGTGCGGGCGAGCGTGCCCGGCGTAGCCATCCGGAGCACCTTCATCACCGGATTTCCCGGCGAAACCGAAGCGGATTTCACGGTCCTTAGCGACTTCGTCCGCGCCGCCAAGCTCGACTGGCTGGGGGTTTTCAGCTACTCCGACGAAGAAGGCTCGGGGGCTTTCCACCTGGGGGATAAAGTTCCAGCGCGAACCATTGAGTCGCGGCGCCGCTCCCTGATGCGCCTGCAACAATCGATCAGCCGCAAATCCAGGGCAAGCCTGGTAGGGCGCAACTTTGAGCTCCTGGTGGAAGGGGCTTCGGAGGAAACTCCGCTGTTGTGGGAGGGCCGCACGGAGCATCAGGCTCCGGAGATCGACGGCAAGGTCTACATCAATGACTTTGGCCCCTTTGACCAGCTGGACCCCGGGCATTTTTACCACTGCGAAATTACTGAGTCGCAGGATTACGATCTGGTAGGCAGAATTGTCGCCGAATGACCTCAAGGAAATGAGAGATGAGTCCCTCGGGAAAGAAACTTAAAAGCCTACGCTGCCCCACATGCGGACAGCTTGTCACCGTGAACGATGCGGATTTTCCCTTCTGCAGCGACCATTGCAAAACCATCGACCTGGGGAAATGGGCCAGCGGCGTATACCGCATATCATCGCCGGTGCTGGATCCTGACCTGCTGGAAGAGATTGAAGGGATGCGGCCGCGCTCAGTCTGGGGATGAGTGAGGCTGCGGTAGGCAAAAAAACGGCATGGGCCTGGGCGGTGGGGACCTTTCTGGGCGCCGGCCGGCTTCGTCCCGGTCCGGGCACCTGGGGGTCTGCCGCTGCCGCGGTGCTCTGGTTAGCGGTGGCCATGGGTCTGCATCTGGCCCCAGGACCGTTGGCATGGCTTACGCTGGCAGCAGCTTTGGCCGCCCTGGCTATCGGAATCCCCGCCGCCACCCGCGTGGAGCACGGAGGGCGGACGGGAAGATCCCGGATACGTGGTGATTGATGAGGTCGCCGGGCAATGGATTGCGCTGATTCATTCGCGCGTAAACTTGAGTCACTTGCTGGCCGGTTTTCTGTTCTTTCGTTTATTTGACATCGTGAAACCATGGCCTGCCAGACAGCTCGAGGGCTTGCCCGCGGGCTGGGGAATCATGCTCGATGATGTCGCTGCGGGCGTGTATGCTTTGCTGTTAATGCAGGCGCTGCAGCACTGGATTGGGTAGAAAACAAATTGCTCTAGCACTCAGGGATTCAGCCGATGCGATTCTCCAAGGAGTCACCTATTCCGAACTCACCCAGGATCGATTCCGCGATGCCGGATGCTGCGCTTCCAGGCGGTGAAGTCGAGGTGCGCGGAACCCAGTTGGGCGCCGTGCGCTCTCGCCTGCCGGTGGCCGTGCTCGACGGGATCCAGGCTCCGGTTCTGCTCAGCCGTTCCAACCGCATGATCGTGCGCATACCCGAGGATGTGCAGACCGGGAGACTCGAGATCCGGCAAAACGGACAAGCGAGCAATACGATTCGTCTCAAAATCGCCCGCCTGCTGGCTGGAAATCTGCACCCGGTCGGCAATCCGGCGGTGGATGCCGAGGGCAACATCTTCTCCACGGATTCCGGCCCACGGGGGCAAAAGACCGCGGTTTCGGTCTACCGCATCACCCCGGCGGGAGAAATGCAACCCCTGGTGAGCGGCATTACCAACGCCACGGGCCTGGCGCTCGACCCCCATGGCTACTTGTACGTCTCCTCCCGGCTGGATGGCACCGTACACCGCGTCTCTCCCCAGGGTGCGTCCTCGGTGTATGCCGAAGGCATGGGCATCGCCACCGGGATTGCGTTCGATTCCGCCGGCAACCTCTATGTGGGCGACCGCAGCGGAACCATCTTCAAGATCTCCCAGGACCGGCAGATATTCGTCTTTGCCACGCTGGAACCCAGTATTGCCGCATATCATCTTGCCTTTGGCCTGGATGGAACGCTCTTCGTGACCGCTCCCAGCACCTCCAGCTACGACTCGATCTATGCCATCGATCACGCCGGCGTGGTGCGCGTCTACTACCAGGGATTGGGGCGCCCACAGGGATTGGCGTTTGACGTCGCGGGCAACGTGTATGTCTCCGCCTCCTTCCACGGCACCCGCGGAATCGTCTGCATCACCCCGGCGGGTGAAGCCTCGGTGGTTCTTGCCGGCTCCGGTATTGTGGGCCTCGCTTTTGTGCCTGGCGGCAACGCGATCCTGGCTGCCAATGGCGCCGTCTATGATGTACCGTTGGGCATCGAAGGCGTGCGCTTGTTCTAGACGTTTGGCGCGTACCCAGGCCGGAATACCAAATTCTTAGTGGAAACAGGCAGGAACGAAGTCGGGATGAATTGCGAGATTATTGCTGTTGGTTCGGAACTGCTTTCGCCTTACAGGCAAGACACAAATTCCCTATTCCTCACTGATCGATTGCTGCAGCTGGGCGTAAACGTGGTTTTCAAAACCATTGTTGGGGACCGGCTGGGGCACCTCGCCAGCGCGATTCGCATTGCGCTGGGACGCACGGACATCGTGATCACCATGGGTGGTTTGGGCCCCACGGAAGACGATCTGACGCGCCAGGCAGTTGCGGAGGCGCTGGGCATTCGCTTGCGCCGCCATCCGGAGATCGTCGGCGCACTCTATGCTCGCTTCGCCGCCCGCCGTGCGCAGATGACGGAGAACAATGCTCGCCAGGCCGATGTGCTCGACGGCTCGGTGGTGCTGGAGAATGCTCGAGGCACGGCACCCGGACAATGGTTGGACACCGTCTACGGTGAGCATCGCAAGATAGTCATTCTGCTGCCCGGGCCGCCCTCGGAAGTGAAGGGCATGTTTGACGCGCAATGCATGGACCGGCTGCGCGGAGTGGTCCCCAAGCGAACCATTGCCACGCGCACGCTCAAGATTGCCATGATCGGCGAGTCGCAGGCCGATGCCCGCATCGCCCCGATCTACACCAAGTACAAGGATGTGGATACCACCATCCTGGCGCACACGGGCGATATCACGCTCATCCTGAACTGCTCCAAGGGGGATCAGGAAACGGCCCAGGCCAGGGTGGATGAGTTGGCAGGAAAAATCGAAGAAGAGCTGGAGGAATATATCTACTCTTCGCAGGGCGAGTCCCTGGAACAGATCGTTCTGTACTACCTGGGCATGAATGCGTCTACGTTGGCGGTGGCGGAGAGTTGCACCGGAGGCCTGGTGGCCCAGCGCCTGACCAGCATCAGTGGCAGCTCGCGATCCTTTCTGGGCGGGGCGGTGGTTTACAGCGACCGGCTCAAGAGTCTCTTCGCCGGCGTTCCTCCGTCCATGATTGAAGCCCACGGCGCGGTCAGCAAGGAAGTAGCGACCGCGCTCGCCGAGGGGATTCGCAATAAGACCTCCGCAACCTTTGGTGTCGGCGTCACCGGCATTGCCGGTCCGGGGGGTGGCTCGGAAGAAAAGCCCATCGGCCTGGTGTACGTCGCCGTGGCCGATGGCAAGCAAACCGACGTGGTGGAACGGCGCTTCGGCGGTGACCGGGAACACATCCGCTCCTGGACCAGCCAGTTGGCGCTGGATATGGTCCGCCGCAAGTTGAAGTAGGGGAGTGGTTTCTGGCGAGGAAGCCCGACAGGGGCTCAACATCTTGCGGGAAAAATCTACACGTACGGCACGGCTTTAGCCGTGCCGTACAAAGCCACCTCTATGAGGGCTTCAGCCCGTGAGGTACGTCTTTTCGGCATGCCCGACGAAATCGCCCATTTTTCGCAGCTTGTAAATGCGCTGCGTTACTGGTGGTCACAAAGAAACTCGCCGCGACTCATTGGAGAATCGTACCTCAGGGGCTAAAGAGCCTGTGTGAGAACGAGAAGACGCAGTAGGTCTCTCTGATGGCTAAGGCCCGGAGGGCCGACCGCTAAACTGTGCAGCCCAGCCCGACAGGGCTGGGATATCAAATCGTGCATCTCCGAGCGCCGTAGGCGACGGCACCCGTCACACATCTCACCACAGATCTAAATCGTAGAGCATCCATAGCTCATCCTCATCGGAAACCTATACCCCAGCCCTGCCGGGCTGGGCTGACAAGTTTAGCGGTCGGCCCTCCGGGCCTTAGCCATCAGAAGGACCCTACTGTTTTTCGGTTCTCACACAGGCTTTAAATCCCTCTCCGGTCGCAAACACACTACGGCACGGCTGAAGCCGTGCCCCTCGTGCAGTGAGCTTTCCGCAGCCTGTTAGCCCGACTTATTGTTAGTCTTTTACGGACCGACTTAGAGTTGGGACCTGATTCGAAAGCATGGCAGCCCGCTCAGGCGGGACACGCCTCCACGGCTTCAGCCTCGCTGTCGTAAACCTTGAACAGGCTCAGGATACCCACCATTTTGAATGTCTTAGCCGCGAAGGGAGAGGGGCTGACCAGCTTGGCGTCTCCACCCACTTTCTTGGCCTGGCGAAGAGCATCCACAATCGCGCCGATCCCGCTGGAATCGATGTAGGGCATGGCCGAAAGATCCAGCAGCAGTTGAATGTGTCCGCTGCTGAGCGCGCCTTCGACCGCCTCGTCAAGCTGCTTGACACCTTCTCCATACTTGAGCGGGCCCTTCAGCTTCAGGCAGCAAATTGTTCCGCTCTGTCGAATATCTAGATCCACGGCATCCTCTCCCGGCCAAGAATTTGCTGGCTAGTTTCTGTTCTCCAAAAGTTAAAAATGCTGTACTCTCCGACCAGATTAACAATCAACCTATCCGGCCTTATACGTCAAGCACACAACGGGCGCATGAAGATCGAAACCGGCAGCCGGCTGAACAGCGAACACTTCTCGGAACTGGCCCAGTCCTTGCTGGCCTCGCCCGAGGTCGCAGCCCGCGCCGCATTGTTGGCCGAGGCCGTGTGCAAGGCACTCCCCGGCAGCGCCTGCGCACTCTATAGCCTGCGTTCGAACCCAGAAGGCGCCCTCTGGACGGCCCTCGGAGTATCCGACGAGATGTCGGTGGCAGAGCCGGCTATCGCTGCCGGCGCACCGCTCTTCGCTCCCCTGCTGGATTCGCCGCGCCCCACAGTCTACTCCGCCGGCCAACTGTCCCGCGAAGATTACGCCCACATGCACGTGGTCCGCACTATCCGGTCCGTTGGATACTTGCCCCTGCTCCGGGAACAAGAACTGGTTGGGACATTCGAGATCGTCAGCTTCAACGACCCACTTACCGAGGCCACGTTGCAGTCGCTTGAAAGACTGGCGGAGCTGGCCGTGACTGCCCTCGCGGCGGCAGAACAGTACGAAGAGCAACGGCAGAATCTGCTCGATTCCATCTATCGCTTGAGCCAGCTCTATGACCTGGAAAAATCGCTCAACGAGACACTGAATTTTGAGCCCCTGCTGGAACTGATTCCGGTCAAGGTAGCGGCGATGCTGCCTTGCCAGGCCATTCACTTATGGATGTTCGATGGCGGCCGCCTGCGCCTGGTCTCCGCATCCGGAGAGGATGCAACCGTCGCAGTGGGGACCACCGAGGATGCCGGTGAAGGCTACGTAGGAGATATGGCGGAAGAAGGCGTGCCGATGTTGATCAACGATCCCCTGGATCCCCGGCTGGCAACGCGCAATCAGCGCGCCCCTGGAGGCTCGCCGGTCACCGATGTGCTCCTGGTGCCGCTCCTCGAGCATGGGCCGGATGGCACGGAGAGCGAACTGGGCGTGCTCGAAGCGGTCAACAAAACAGATGGCGCAGGCTTCACCGACGACGACCTGTTCTTCATGAACAGCATGTCAGAGACAGTGAGCAGCGCGCTCAAGAACGCCAGCCTGATGCATGCCGAGCGCAAGCTGGAGATTCTCGAAGCCCTGGTGCATGTCAGCTCCGAGATCACCTCCACCCTTCGGCTCGACCATCTGCTGCAGATTATTGTCAACAGCCCGCAGTCGGTGTTGCCCTTCGAGCGTTGTTCGATTGCGCTGGACAATCGTGGGCGGCTGCAATTGAAGGCCATCTCCGGCATGGCCACTATTCCCGCGGGCGACGTACAGGTAGATCACCTGCGCACCTTGCTGCAGTGGCTCTCCAGCTATGATCGCCAGTTGCTGATCCGCCAGCACCAGGAGGAACCCGAGACCCAGGAAGCCCAGGTGCGCGCGGCAATCGGCAAGCACTTCGAATCCAGCGACTATCGCGCCCTCTTTGCCCTCCCGCTGGCCGATGACCAGGGACGGGTGGGGCTGCTGCTTTACGAAAGCAGCGACCCGGATTTCCTCGAGGTGGCGCACATCGAAATGATCAAGGTCCTGGCCGGGCAAACCACGGTAGCCATCCGCAACGCCTTGCTCTATCGGGAAGTACCGTTGATCGGGCTGCTGGAGCCGCTGGTGCAGCGGAAGCAGGCATTTCTGCGTAGCGACCGGAAGCGGCAAGGAGTGATACTCGGCACCGTGACGGCAGCAATCCTGTTGCTTATCTTCTGCCCCCTGCCGCTGCGCATAAGCGGCACGGCCGTGGTGGCTCCGCAATCCCTCGCCACCCTGGCCGCCCCGGTCGAAGGAACCATCGCGAACGTGTACGCCCGGGAGGGCCAGCATGTGAGCCGCGGCGAAGTTCTGGCCGCCATGGACGACTGGGCCTGGCGGAATCAGCTGACGGCGGCGCAGGCGAAGTATGAAGTGGCCATGCTGGCTATGCAGGGAGACCTGGCCCACCACTCCGCCAGGGCGGGAGAAGACCGGACCCAGGCAGACTACCTGTACGCGGAAATGCAGCGGACACGGTTGCGTATAGCCAATGCTCAACTTCGCTCCCCGATCGACGGCATTGTGATGACACCCGATCTGCAGAACGCGGTTGGGGAGCACCTCAATGCGGGCGCGACCTTCGCCCAGGTGTTGAACCTGGCCAGCGCCAGAATCAACATCGCTGTGGATCAGGAAGATGCCAGGCTGGTGCAGGCGGGGCAGACAGCCGCCATCAAGCTAAATAGCTTTCCCGCGCAAACGCTGCACGGCCAGGTCTTCAGTGTCAGCCCTGAAGCGCAACCCAGCGGTGACGGCCGCGTCTTCTACGCCCACGTTCTGCTGCCCAACGGGAGCGCGCAACTGCGCACGGGCATGGACGGCCGGGCCAAGATCTTCGCCGGCTTCCGCCCGGCAGGCTTCGTTTTACTGCGAGCGCCGGCATTATGGCTCTGGAAACAGCTATGGGATTGGATCGGTTGGTAACCATGCCGCAATCGTGGAAAGGTAACCGTAACGCTTGCCAATGGATTGCGGCAGCGGTGTGCTGCGTGGCCGGGTTCAATCTGGCAGGGTGCAGCCGGGGATCTGCGGCCCCAGGCTCGCAGCCGGTTCTGGCCTCGTCACCACCCACCAGTGCGGCCGCGGAGCCGGTGGCCGCACCACCATCCCCATTTGCAGGCGCATCCGCCTATCTGACGGGGCCGGACGCGCCTCATCCGGCGGCGGCAGAAGCACGCAACTTTACCACGGTCGGCCCGCTGGTCGTGGAACAACAAGCCGACGTCGTGGCCGAACGCGACGGGCGCGTGACCTCGGTCAGCGTCGAGATCGGAGACCATGTCCGCCGGGGACAGGTGCTGGCCCTGCTGGATGATCGCGCACTGCAGGCTGCGCGCGCGGAGAAGGCGGCCAGGATGGATTCCCTCCGGGCCCAGGTACAGACCTGGGAAGCTGAGCAAAAGAGCAATGAGGCGGATATGCGGCGCGCCGATGCCATGCGCGCGGAGAAAATACTCGATGACGAGGACTGGGAGCATGTGCAATACAAGCTCACCGAAACCAGGTCTCAGGTTACCCGCTACAAGGCCGATGTTCTCGCCGCCGAAGCCGAGTTGCATGCCGCGGATGTCGAACTCACCCAATCGCGCATCACGGCTCCCTTTGATGGAGTGGTAGGCCGCCGTTCGGTGCATGACGCGCAAGCGGTGAAGAAGGGCGATGCCCTGTTCTGGATCACGGCGCAGGCGCCGCTGCGTATTCTTTTCACTGTGCCTGAGTCCGCCATGGCTGCTTTCCCGCGAGGCGCGAAACTCGAGCTCACCACTACGGATTACCCCCATCTCAAGCAGCCGGCGACCGTATTTCGCGTCAGCCCCGTGGTGGACCCCGCGAGCGGCAGCATCGAGGTCATCGGCAGCGTGGACAAGGCCTCGCCCTTGTTGAAGCCGGGCATGTCGATGCAGGTGAAGCTGAGCCCGCGATGAACCTGAGCGAGGCACTCGACGCAGCACTACCAGAGATTCCCCGCACCCGGCTCTCGCGCAAAAACCCGCCGCGCATCGACCCCGGCCTGATCATTCGTGAAGATGTCACCGACGGCGAACCGGTAGTCGCCGTCTACCAACGAAGTACGGCCAGCCTGTTGCGCATGAAGCCGACGCAATGGCAATTGGCCCGCCTCTTCGACGGAGTACGTTCCTACGAGGAGATCGCCGCTGCGTTCGAGGCCGAAACCCGGATCCCGATTGGCGCGGAGGAGGTGCGTACCTTCGCCGAAAATATGGATGAGGATGGTTTCTGGTACAAAAATCCGCAGGAAAAAAATATCGCCCTGAACGAAAAGCTCGCGGCGCAGCGAAGCCGGCGCGTGCAAAGCGGCTCAAGCTTCAACGTGGCGCATATGTCGTTCTCGGCCTGGGATCCAGACCGATACCTAACCCGGCTCGATCAGAAGATTGGCAAGTATCTTTATAGCCGTTGGATGACGCTGTTCGCGGTTCTGCTGATTCTTCTTCAAGCGGCGGTCTTCGCCGCGAAATGGAGTGTCATCGGTCCTGATCTTCCACTCTATTTTGACTTCAGCAAGAAGACATTCTCCGACCTGGTGGAGTTCTGGGTGCTTCTCTTCGCCGTCGGTTTCGTTCATGAGACCGCGCATGGGCTCACCTGCAAGCACTTCGGCGGCGAGGTCCATAGCATGGGCTTTATGTTTCTCTACCTGACGCCTTGTTTTTTTGTCGACGTCACCGAATCCTGGATATCCGCCGGCCGGCTACAGCGCATGGCCACGATCATCGCAGGCATATGGAGCGAATTGATCCTTTGCGGTCTCGCAACCATCGTATGGACGAATACCCAACCGGGCGAGTGGATCCATGATTTCTGTTACAAGCTCATTCTCCTCGCCGGGCTGGGCGTAGTAGCGATCAATCTCAATCCCCTCATCAAGCTGGACGGGTACTACCTGTTCGCTGAATGGGTGCGCGTCCCTGACCTCAAAGAGCGTTCCACCGGGTTCGTCCTCGGCTGGTTGCAGCGCCACTTCTTTCGCCTTCCCATCGATGTTCCCGTCGTTTCCAGGCGGCGCGTTCCGCTTTTTGTCCTCTATGCCCTCGCCTCAGGCGCTTATAGTTATCTGCTCCTGGTGCTGTTCGTCCGCTTGAGCTACAACATCTTCTTCCACTGGTTCGCCGAGCTCGCTCTGGTCCCGGCGGCGTTGCTGGCATTTGCGATCTTCCGCTCGCGGCTGCGCGGGCTCAAAAACTTCGTTCTGGACTTTTACCGCACCAAGGCAGGCGACGGCGCGTTTCGCCTGACGCCTCTGCGCGCAGTGCTGGCCATCGCCTTGCTCGTCCTCCTGTTTGTCCCGTTCCTGCGCGATCGCGAAAATGCCTGGTTTGTCATCGAACCCAGCGAGACCCATCCGGTGTATGCCGGCATTCCAGGAAAGGTTTCGGCCGTCTATGTGAAAGAGGGCGAAGCGGTGCGCAGCGGCCAGGTGATGGCCCGGCTGCAAAGCCTGAATGAGGCCAGCGCCAGCGAGGAAGCGGAGGCGCAGGTGGCTTCTTCGCAAGCTCACGTGTTCACTGCCGAGCTGCAGCACTCCGGGCTAGGCCCGGCGCTGGCTGCACAGCAGGCCGCGCGCCGTAGCAGGGCTATCGCCCGCGAAGAGGGCGCACAGCTCGCGGTAACGGCGCCCGCCGCCGGAGTAGTGGCAACCAGCGACCCGGAAAGTCTCCTGAACCGCGACGTGACCACCGGTGCGACCCTGTTGACGGTTGTCGATCCCTCCCACCTGGTGGCGAGGTTATTTGTTCCAGTATCTGAGATGGATCACGTTCGCCCCGGAGACACCGTTTCCCTGCAGCTCCCGTCTGACTTCTCCGAGATCCATGGGCGGCTGGGCACGATGGAAGGCTCAGCGCTGCCGTTGCCCCCTGGCCTGCTCGCCGAGCAGAACTTTAAGGGCATGGTGCTGCCCACCTTCTACACCACGCGCATGCCGCTGGGAGTGATGGGCAGCGGCATCCAGCCCGGCATGAGCGGAAAGGCAAAAATCTTCGGTAGGCGCCGCAGTCTGGCCGCCCGGATCATGACTGTTTTCGGCAACGTGCTGCGCACCCATTTCTGGTAAACCAAAAAGGCGACAGCGGCATGATGCCGTTGTCGCCTTTTTCCAACGCAGATTGGCCCCGGCTAGTGTAGTTTTCTGAGCGTCCGCAGCTTTGCCGTGGAGAGCTTGGCAGTGGCAAGCTTCGCCATCGCCAACTTCCTGGCAGCAGATGGCTTTGCCAGTTCTACTGGCTCCGCCCCCGGCTTGCTGATGCTGGCACCGTCGGTTTCTTTAGGCTTCGCCGTAGCCGCACCGATCAGCGATTTCTTATGTATAGCCATATTCGTCTACCCATTCAGGACAACTTGCCCCGTCCGCAAGCCAGTTTAGTAATTAGGCTGCCGCATAGCGGAAACAACTTTGCTAGCCGTAGGCTTTTTGGTGTCAACCTTCGACTTCACGGCCTTGCTCTTTGTTGGTGTCGCGGCCTTCTTGCTGACGAGAGATTTCTTTTCCAGGGCCATGATGGTTTCTCCAGTGTTCGTTAACTGCTTTACGCAATACCGTAATGCAAGCGGTTGGCCAAACTCCTCGCCATCCTTCGCAGTGTTTCAAACTGCTGAAAACACTGGAAGCAAGGCGTTCATTAGCCTTCCTCGCCTGCGCGAAACTTGGCCGTAGGGGTTAATTTTTAACCTCAATTGGGTTAAAAATTAACCCCTACTAGAGCGAATACTTGCGGCAGAGATATTTCATCCGCTGCGAGTCGAGATGCAGCAGCCGCGCTGCGGCCACCTTGCTGCCGCTCGAGCGGCGCAGCGCAGCCTCCAGCAGCGCGACCTCCAGCTCCCGTATCTCGTCGTCGAAGCGAACCCCGCCCGGCGGTAGCAAAATCGCTTCGTGCGCGGTGACACTCTGCGCCAGCAGTTGCGGGGGCAGATGCTGCAGATCGATGGTAGGACCCGGAACCATGATCACCAGCCGCTGGATCAGATTTTCCAGCTCGCGCACATTGCCCGGCCAGGAGTGCTCTTCCAACGCGGCCAGCGCGTCCGGCGTCAGGCGCTTTTGCTCCAGGCCATTGGCCGTCAGATGAATATGCAGGAAGTAGTCCGCGAGCAGGGCGATATCCCCGGTCCGCTCGCGCAGTGGGGGCAACTGGATCGGCACCACGTGAATACGGTAGTAGAGGTCTTCACGGAATTTGCCTGTGCGCGCCATCTCTTCCAGTGGCTCGTTGGTGGCGCAGATCAGCCGGAAATCGATCTTCCGGCCCTGGCGTCCACCCAGCCGTTGCACCTGCCGGTCTTCGAGCACGCGCAATAGCTTGGTCTGCAGCGGCATGGTGAGGGTGGCGATCTCATCCAGAAAAAGCGTACCGCCGTCCGCCAGCTCAATCTGCCCTGGTTTGGCCTCGTTGGCGCCGGTGAAAGCGCCGCGCTCGTGGCCGAAGAGCTCCGACTCGATCAGGTTCTCCGGCAAGGCCGCGCAGTTCAGGCTGATGAACGGTTTGCTCCGCCTGCTGCTCAAGGCGACGATGGCCCGGGCGACCAGCTCTTTGCCGGTGCCGCTCTCCCCGCGCACGATCACGTTGATGCGGCTGTCAGCGACCTGCGAGATCGCGTCGTAGACCCGGCGCATGGCTTCGCTCGCACCCACCAGGTCGTGAAACTTGCTGCGCTCCAGCACCTGCTGCTGCATGCGCGACGCGTTCCATCTCCTCGATGCGTTCTTCGAGCGTGGTCTTGAGCACCAGGCGCAGCTCAGAAGGATCGATGGGACTATGGAAGTGGGCGTCGCTGCCTGCCTCGGTGGCCTGCTTTTCCACCGCGCGGGCGCGCGAACGGCTGAGCGAGATCAGGACCAGGTCACGTTCCAGGATGCGCAATTCGCGCAGCACCCGAACGCCGGCATGGGCTTCCTCGCCCTGGGTATCGATATCGACCAGCACCGCCTGGGCCCGCTGTTCGCGAACCCAAATGGCGGTGTCTCCATAGTGGTTGCGGTGACGTACCCGATACCACGGCGCCAACTCCGCTTCGATCTCCCCCTGAAAGTCCTCATCCGCGGTGATCAGGCAGATCGCGGGCAGGGTCTCATCAGCAACGCCGGTGGAACGATGCGGATTGGGCATGTGTCAGCTCATTGTCCCCATACCTGCTGCAGAAACAGATACCGGTCGCGATGCGGATCCGGAGCGGCTCCAGGGTCGGAGCTCAGACGCATCACTTGCCAGTTGCCCGCCGCATCGTAGGCTGGCCAGTGCGGCGCTGCGGCGCCGTTTGGATCTCCCGTTCTGGCAAAGTTCGTCCAGAAGGTTTGCATCAGGTCGGAAAGCTTGTAGTCCTCCGGCTTGAAGGCAGCTCCCTTGCGCGAGTCGAGGTTGCCGAAGACATACTCAATTTCATCGGAGTGGAACGCCCCTGCAGAGGCCGGATGGAAAGGGTCTCCCGGCGACGGGCTGCGCGAATAGATACCGGTAGACCTTATTGCCGGTCTTCACCTGCGCTTCCAGCCAGGCCCAGGTGGAGTAGACCAGGAAGCGGTCGCCGGCAAAGTCCTCCGCTACGCGCAGCGCTTCGGCGTCATCATTGGCGTGGTACACCTTGAGGAAGTCGTCGGCCCGCGGGCCGAATTCCTTAGCCGCCGTGGCTCGCAGGCCGTCCACTGTTCCTTTTTCCGGCGCCTTTATCACGTTGCCGGTTCCCTCGTCCTGGTTCCAACCGGCAAGCAAAGGCACGTGGGCCTGATTGCCCGCGGCAAAGATCGCGGAGACGCTTTGGGGCAGGAAGTAGCCGTCGGTATCGGGCGCGAAGGGAGGTTTGCCCAGGCCTTTGTGTGTGGCCAGCTTCAGGATCTCTTCGCTGCTCGCGGCGCGCAGTGCTGCGAGACTGCTGTCGCCGCCTGCCTGACGAATAAATTCCTCATTCGTCTTCTCGGCATCCTCGAGCGGCGGAAAACTCAGCTCCTTGCTGGCAAACGCTCCCCCGCTTTCTCCGATGGCATGGGCAAACAGACCCTTGGCCAGCGGTGAGGCCATCTGCGCACTCACGGCAAAGGAACCAGCGGATTCGCCGAAGATGGTTACATTGTCCGGATCACCGCCAAAGCGGGCGATGTTGCGCCGCACCCACTGGATGGCAGCCAATTCATCGAGCAGTCCCTGGTTGCCGGCTGCGTGATGGGGATCCTCGGCGGCCAACTCATGGGTGGCGAAAAAACCAAAAATCCCCAGACGGTAATTCATGGAGACCACCACCACCCCTTTGCGGGTGAGATGTTCGCCATCCTGACGAGGCTCCGAGGTGCCCCCACCGTTAAATCCGCCGCCATAGATCCAGACCATGACCGGCAATTTGCCCTTGGGCTTGGCGGCCGGAGTCCACACGTTGAGGGTAAGGCAGTCCTCACTCTGACCCGGATCGCGGAACACCATGTCGTCAAAAATTTCCTGCTGGTAGCAGCGCGACCCGAAGCTGGTGGCCTGGCGCACGCCTTCCCATTTGGCCGCGGGTTGCGGGGGCTTCCAACGCAGCGGACCGACCGGCGGCGCGGCATAAGGGATGCCGAGAAAGTCGCGCGCCTGACCGTCGGCGCTTATCTTTCCCTGCACCTTGCCCTGATCCGTCTTGACCACCAGTGGGTTACTTGCATGAGCCGGCAACGCGAAGGCGGCCATCCCCGCCGCGGCGCAAAGATACCTGGAGATAAACCTGCTGAACATGGGCCTTAATCTACCAGATGACCAGGGTATCGTTGCCTGCTACAAGCGCTGCTACACTCAAACCGGATGCAACCATGTCTTTGTCTCTGATCGTTGTCTGCGTGGCGTATCTGCTGGGTTCCATCCCCTTCGGGTTCCTCCTGGTGCTGCTGGTAAACAAGGAGGATATCCGCGCCAAGGGTAGCGGCAATATCGGCGCCACCAATGTGCTGCGCTCGGGCGCAAAGGGATTGGGCATTCTGACCTTTGTGCTGGACGGCAGCTAAAGGTTACGCCGCAGTGGCGGTGGCAGATTTCCTGGGCCGCAACCAGGGCCCGGCGACCATGCATAATCTTGCCATCCTGGCCGGACTGTTCGCGATTCTGGGCCACATGTTTCCCGTCTGGCTGCGCTTCAAGGGCGGCAAGGGCGTGGCCACCGCGTTTGGTGTCTTCCTGGCGCTTTGTTGGCTGGCGGCGCTCTCTGCACTGGGATTATGGATCGCTATCGTGGCCTTGACGCGTTATGTCTCCCTGGCGTCGATCCTGGCGGCGGTTGTGCTTCCCTTCCTGACCCTCTGGCTCTCACCAGGCAGGTACGGCTACGCCTCCGGCGTGGTTGTTTTCGTTTGCTGCTGGATCGTCATCGTGAAGCACTGGCAAAATATCCAGCGCCTCCTGCAGGGCACGGAGCATGGCTTCGGAGCATCCAGGAAAACGGGCGCATGAGCCGTATTGCCATTGTGGGCAGCGGCTCCTGGGGAACCGCTCTCGCCCTGAGCCTGGCGCGCCGCGGCGACCACTCCATCGCACTGTGGTCTCATTCGGCAGCGGTGGGCACCTACCTTCCCGGGTTTCCAATTCCTCCGCAGGTAGATCACGTAAGGGATCTGGCTGTGGCCGTGGTGGGCGCGGAGATTGTGATCAGTGCGGTGCCGTCGCAGCATGTGCGCACGATTTATCACGCCATGGCGCCCTTTCTCGGGCCGGGGCAAATCATCGTCAGCGCCACCAAGGGAATCGAGGACCAGAGCTTCCTGCGCATGACTCAAGTCATCGAGCAGGTGTTGGCGGAGCGAGATCTCAATGGCAGCCTGCCCTGCGGCGCGCTGAGCGGGCCGTCGTTCGCACAGGAAGTGGCGTCTGGCGCCCCCACGGCCATCACCCTCGCTTTCGCCGACAGCCGGCTGGCCAGCCGGCTGCAGGAGGAGCTCAGCGCGCCCGCACTGCGCCTCTATACCAACGACGACGTGATTGGCGTGGAATTGGGTGGCGCGCTCAAGAACGTCATCGCCATCGCCGCCGGAATCGCGGCCGGGCTTGGGCTGGGGCACAACAGCGCCGCAGCCATCATCACCCGCGGAGTAGCAGAGATCACCCGCCTGGCGGTCGCCTGTGGGGGGCGCAGGGAGACGCTAGCCGGCCTTTCCGGCCTGGGTGACCTGGTACTCACCTGCACCGGTCCGCTTTCGCGCAACCGCTCGGTAGGGATTGAACTCGGCCGGGGGCATAAACTTCCCGCCATCCTGGCGCAGTTGCAAGGCAAAGTAGCAGAAGGCGTACGGACCACCTCAGCGGCGCTCGGGCTGGCCGCAGCCCACGGCGTGGAGATGCCCATCACCGAGCAGATGGCCGCCATTCTCGAGCATGGCAAGTCGCCCCAGGACGCGATCCGCGAACTGATGGCCCGGCCGGGGCGCGACGAATAGAGAAAATTGAACTCTGTCCCTTCCACAGACGACGGGTGCCCCACATCTCGCTCGTTTTTCGCGAGATGTGGGATACCACAAATCTTGACGTTTTTACCGTCGGAACCCAAAACCCCTCCGGTTCAGAGCAGTGGTCTCCCACATCTCGCGAAAAACGAGCGAGATGTGGGGCACCCGTCGTCTGTGGAATGATTAAGATCCGAAAACCAGTCTCGGACGAGTGTTAGCGTGGTCCCTGGGCAAGGAGAAGTCCGCAGGCTAGTACACTCAGGTCATGGCGTATCGAGATGCCTTTTAAATGATTCAGACCCTCTTTGGCAGCCTGGAAGAACCCGAAAAAAAGAGCATATTCGGCCGCATGAAGGAGGCCGTCTCGCGCACCCGCGAGACCCTGGCCGACCGCATCGAAGACATCGTCTCCCTGACCCACGAGGTCGATGAAGCCGCCCTGGAAGAGCTGGAGATGAGTCTGGTGGCCTCGGATCTGGGTGTTGGAACCTCCACCGAGATCATCGATGCCCTGCGCGGCCGGGTGAAACGGCACGAAATCCGCAACGGCGCGGAGTTGAAACAGCTGCTCAAACAGGAGATCCAATCCATCCTGGACGCCCGGGAGGAAGAGGACTTCTTCAAGCCAAAATATACGGCGCCCCCCAGGGTCATCATGCTGGTGGGCGTGAACGGCACCGGAAAGACGACCACAACGGGAAAACTGGCATCCTTTTTCCGCCGCCAGGGCAAGACCGTTTTGCTGGTGGCCGCTGACACCTTCCGGGCCGCAGCCATCGAGCAACTCGAGGTGTGGGGCCAGCGCACGGGCGTGGAGATGATCAAGACCAAGCAGGGCGGAGACCCCTCCGCCGTCCTCTTCGACGGTATACGCGCGGCCCAGGCGCGGGCCATCGATGTCCTCATCGTCGATACAGCCGGCAGATTGCACACCAAGGACAACCTGATGGCCGAACTGAGCAAGATGCGGAGAACCGCGAGCCGCATCATTCCCAGCGCGCCCCACGAAGTCTTGCTGGTGATGGATGCGACCACCGGGCAGAATGGGTTGCAGCAGGCCAGGCTCTTTACCGAATCTGCAGGCGTCACCGGCATCGTGCTTACCAAACTCGACGGCACAGCCAAAGGCGGCATTGCCGTAGCCATAGCACGCGAACTCAAAGTTCCTGTCCGTTACGTCGGCGTAGGCGAAAAGCTGGAAGACCTTTTACCATTCGACAGCAAAGCATTCGTAGATTCCATGCTGGGCGATTAGAAAAGAAAGATGAAAGATGCCGGAAACTGACCAGCAGTGGATGGAGCGTGCCTTACAGCAAGCGGAGCGGTCCGTCGGCCTCTGCTCACCCAACCCGGCCGTCGGCTGCGTCCTGGTTCGGGGCGAGGAGTTGGTGGGGGAAGGCTTCCATGAATATGACCGTCGCGACCACGCCGAGGTAGTTGCCCTGAAGCAGGCCGGTCCTCTGGCCCAGGGTGCGACCGCCTACGTGACCCTGGAACCCTGCAGCCACCAGGGACGAACCGGTCCCTGCGCGGACGCGCTGATAGCCGCCGGGGTCTCGCGGGTGGTGGTGGCAACCGCCGACCCCAACCCACAGGTGAACGGCAAGGGCATCGCCCGCCTGCGTGCGGCTGGGGTGGAGGTCAGCACCGGTGTGCTGGAGGAACAGGCCCGCAGGCTTAACGACGGCTTCGCAAAATTCATCACCGCCTTCCTTCCCTACGTCACCATGAAAGTTGCCGCTACGCTCGATGGCCGCATTGCCCCCTCGCAACAGCGAAGCCCGGGGTCATTTTTGGATCAGCGGCAGTGAGGCTCGCGCCGAAGTGCATCGTATGCGCCACGCCGTAGACGCGCTGATTGTGGGAGTGGGAACGATCATTGCCGACGATCCTTTGCTCACCGATCGCAGCGACTTGCCGCGGCGGCGGCAATTGATGCGCATTGTGCTGGACTCCACGCTGCGCACTCCGCTGGACTCTCAGCTGGTCAAGACCGCTTACCAGGATGTGATGATCTTTTTCAGCCATGCCGAGGTCGCGGCGCAAAAAGCGCTCGAAGCCCGCGGGGTTCGCCTGCAGCAGATCGCGCACCGCGGCCCGCGCGTTTCTCTGCAGGATGCGCTGGTGCGGCTGGCGGAAATGCAGATCACCAGCGTGCTGCTCGAAGGCGGCGCCGAGGTCTATACATCCGCTCTCAACCAGGGCCTGGTGGATAAACTCATGCTGTTTTATTCGCCCAAGTTTTTTGGCCACGCCGGGGTTCCCCTGCTCTGCGATGTCGACGGATTACCCCCGATTGAGAACTATTCGCTGAAACAGTTTGGCCAGGATTTCGCGCTGGAAGCGCGCCTGCGTGATCCCTGGTCGGAAGTGATCTAATTGAAGCTGAGATGTTCACTGGGCTGATAGAAACCACAGGCACCATCCTCGCTGTCGAACAGCGCGAGGGTTCGCGACGTATTGCCATTGCCGCGCCACTGGGAGACGGGGTTGCGCTGCGCACCGGCGACAGCATCGCGGTCAGCGGAGTTTGCCTGACCGCGCTGGATATTGCCCCCGGCCGCTTTCATGCGGATCTGGCGGCGGAGACGGTGGCCCGCACTTCCCTCTCCTTGCTCGCGCCGGGATCGACGGTAAATCTGGAATTGCCGACGCCGGCGGGGGCTCCCCTCGGGGGCCACGTGGTGCAGGGCCATGTCGACGGCACAGGCACGCTCTTGAGCCTCCAGCCAGTCGATGCGCACGCCGACCCCGCACTCGCGGACTGGTGGCTGCGCGTGGCCGTGCCCGCCCAACTAAGCCGCTACATGGTGGAAAAGGGCTCGATTGCGATTGAGGGAATCAGCCTTACCATTGCCCGCTGGGAGCCGGGCACGGCGGAGGGCGACGTAGTGTCGGTGGCCATCATTCCGCACACCTATGCGCGCACCAATCTGCATACGTTGAAGGCTGGGCAGCCGGTCAATATCGAGGCCGATGTGCTGATCAAGTTCATGGAGCAGCGCAGCCTCGAAACCGGGTTCGATCTGACCGTCGAATACCTGATAGCGAACGGCTACTAAGCAGCTCTTTTGGCTTTTTTCCCGACCCGTTCGCAGTGCTATCATCAAGGTGTGCCGGGTCCTACGCGACGCAACCCCGCCAACCCCGCCAGGTCCGGAAGGAAGCAACGGTAACGGGTCAGTGCGTGCGCAGTAGGTTGCCCGGTACAAACGATAGCCCGTGACCCTGCCAGCCTATCCACTCCTCATCGATCATTCCCGGCAGTTTAGTTCTGGAGAAGAATATTGAGCATCGAATTGCGTCCGCGTGCACAACGGCGCGCCAAAATCAGCGCCCTGGGAACCTATGTGCCGCCGCGCATCCTCAGCAACGCCGACCTGGCAACCATGGTAGACACCTCTGACGAGTGGATCATGCAGCGGCTTGGCATCCGCGAGCGCCACCTGGTCGAGCCGGGCATGGCGACCAGTGACATGGCCGTAGAAGCGGCGCGCCGTTGTCTTGCCCAGCGAGGCATCATGGCCAGCGAGGTAGAGGTGGTCATTGTGGCCACGGTTACGCCCGACATGTTCTTCCCCGCGACCGCCTGCCTGGTGCAGGACAAGCTCGGGGCCCACGGCGCCTGGGGCTTTGACCTTTCCGCGGCGTGCTCGGGTTTCCTCTACGCCCTGCAGGTGGGAGCCAAGCTGGTCGAGTCCGGCGTTCATTCCAAGGTTTTGGTCATCGGCGCGGATACCATGTCGTCGATCATCGACTACACCGACCGTACGACCTGCGTAATATTCGGCGATGGCGCCGGTGCGGTCCTGGTCGAACCCACGCAGGAGGGCGAGGTCGGGCTCATCGACTTTTGCCATGAGATCGACGGTTCCGGGGCGCCGGCACTCAACATGCCGGCGGGCGGCAGTCTCTGCCCTACTTCCCCGGAGACCATCGCGGCCAGACTGCACTATGTCCACCAGGACGGCCAGGCGGTTTACAAGTACGCTGTGCGCAAGATGGTGGAAACCTCCAGCAAGTTGCTCCAGACCAACAACATCCAGGCCTCCGACCTGGGCTGTTTTATCCCTCACCAGGCAAACAAGCGCATCATTCTCTCAACTGCCGAGCGCCTGGGTCTGCCGTTGGAGCGGGTGGTGATCAACATCGATCGCTTCGGAAACACCACCGCCGCCACCATTCCCCTGGCCATGCAAACCGCGCTCGACGAACATCGCCTGCAGCGCGAAAGCCTGGTCATGCTGGCTTCGGTCGGCGCGGGCTTCACCGTAGGCGCGTGCCTGCTCCGTTGGGAGATGTAAAGCTAAACGGCGTTGCCCTTGGTTCCCAAACAAAGGACGGGTGCCCCATATCTCGCTCGTTTTTCGCGAGATGTGGGATACCACTGCTCTTTCCCTCTGACTCTCTATTCACCCGACGCACTTAGGGTCAACATCGGTGGTCTCCCACATCTCGCGAAAAACGAGCGAGATATGGGGCACCCACGGTCTCTTTACTGGGAAAGATCTCCAAATCAGACACGGCCTCTACTTCGCGCTGAGCGCAGCAGGCTGTGGTGCTGACGCCTGCCTTCCCTGCCGGCGGAATTTCCACACTCCGTACAAAACGGCGGCCACCATCAAGCCTAAATACACCCACATCAGGATGGTGCTCCAGCCGGACAGGTAGTGGCGAAAGGCGCGGACCATAGCCCTGCCATAGGTGTCAGCCAGCCAGGCCACCAGCGCATAACGAACCGCTCTCGCCAATCCGAAGGAGAGAAAGAACTTTCTCCGCGAAACCCCCAGAGCGCCCGCGGCCAGTATGAAAGGCATCAACGGAAACGGCGGCGGAAGCAATGCCGAGGTGGTGACGGCCAACGTCCCATTCTTCTCCACCCAGCCCGTCAGGCGGCGCGCAAATCGTTTGGGAAGATAACGATGGAGGGCTGCTTCCCCACCCTTGGCGCCGGCACCCCAGGTGAGATACCCGCCTAAGATGGAGCCCGCAAGGGCCGCGATCGCAGCCAACACTGGGTCCGCGTGGTGGACCACCAGCAAAATCAGCAGCAGGTCAGTACTGCCGGGCAACGGCAGCGGAATGATCGAGGAATCGATCGTGGAGACCGCGAAAAGACCCAGAGTCCCGAAGCCCATGAGCCAGTGCAAACCATGCGCAGAATGGCCAGCCTTGACGGCCTGCCGTGCGGCCCCGTGTTTGCTGGCTACCTGAAGCATGCCTATTCGACGCAGACCTGAGTATAACCGTCGCAATAACAACGAAATACCTAAAGCAAACGCAAGGGGGGCGCGGGCGGAAGCGCTCCACATTCAGCAGCATAACGGTAGAACTGGTCAAGTCCGCGGAGGCACGCCTCATCTAATATGTAGTGGATATTTTTGGTCAGGTAAGAGCGGATCGTCTCCGCCGGCACCGCAATCCGGGTCGACCATTCGCCCACCAGATCCTCGATGTGCTCCAGCCCATGGTCGCGAGAGGTCTGCAGATCCTCGATCAGCTTCGAGGCGCTGATCGCGGTCTCTTCCAGGCCGCCCGGCCGGAGCGCCCAAAAGGCGGAAATCCAGGGCAATCCGGTGAAACTATGCCACTCGTGGGCCAGGTCCAGGTAGAGCAGCCGCTCGCCGGTGCGGGCGGCGCGGGCGTCCATGTCCTCCAACGCCAGCAGGGCCGGATCCCCGATCAGCAACGCTGCATCGGCGACTGCCAGCATGGATTCGAGATCGGGCTCCTGGGGAATGAACACCGCCGGCACTTTCCAGAAGATTTCGAACAGGATGCGGGTGTACGTGTAAGAGGTAAGCGACGAGGTGTCCGCGGCAACGGTACGCACCGCGCTTACACCCTGCTGCGGACGCACCACCAAAATAATGGAACGCACGTGATCGAGTGCCGCCACAGTGCAGCCGGGAACCACCACCAGCGAGGGCGTGGTGGCGTACGCGGCCACGGGAACCAGGCCGATATCGGCCTCGCCCGCGGCCAACTCCACAGCGCAGCCCGAAGGTGTGGTGTAGCCGATCTGGTAGAGCTCGCGCAGGTAGCTGCGCTCGGGTTCGTGTTCGAAGTCCCACATCAGAGGAGCAGGATTGAGGAAGTGGATGGCCGCCATACGGACGCGGCGCTTTGGTTGGAGGGTCACTTGTTAGTGTACCTTGGCTGTCAGCAATGAACGCACCCGACCCACTGCCCACAACCGCGCCGGAGAATCAGCTCGCCTGGCTGGCGCTCACGCTCACCCCGGGCCTGGGACCGAAGCGCATCCTGAAAGCCGCGCAGACTTTACAGGATGTATCGCGTCTCTTTCAGCTTTCCCTGACGGAACTCGAATCGCTGAATTTTCCCACGCAATCCGCCCAGTTTCTGTTCAGCGGCAAAGCCCGCGTCGAGGCGGAGCAGGAATGGAAGCACGTGCGCGAACAACGCGGCGCCATCCTGGTCTATGAGGATGAGGAATATCCCGAGCGCCTGCGCGAAATCTTCGATCCACCGCCGGTGCTCTGGGCACTGGGCGACGTGCGGCTATTAGCCCGCCCGGCAATCGCCATCGTGGGGACTCGTCACCCCACGCCGTATGGTTTGGGTATGGCCGAAGTCTTGGCTCGCGACCTGGCCAGCCGCAGGATGGTGGTTTTGAGTGGGATGGCGCGAGGCATCGACACCGCGGCTCACCGCGGCGCGCTGACCGCCCACGGCAGCACCGTGGCTGTCTGGGGCACCGGCATCGACGTAATCTACCCTAAAGAAAATAAAACTCTGGCCGAAAATATCCTCGTTGCAGGAGGAACCATCATCTCGGAATACAGACTGGGGACTTTTCCCGCCCCGCAAAACTTTCCCAAGCGCAACCGCATCTTGAGTGGGATGAGCATCGGCGTGCTGGTGGTGGAAGCGGGCGAGAACAGCGGCACCCGCGTGACCGCGCGCTGCGCGCTGGAGCAGGATCGCGATGTCTACGCGGTTCCGGGTAACGTGACCACCAAGAACGCCTGGGGACCCAACACGTTGATTAAACAGGGCGCTAAGCTGGTGGCGACCTGGGAGGATGTGTGGCAGGAACTGCCCACCCAGGTGCGGCTGCAGCTCGAAGGGGAACTAGGTTTTGCATCGTCAACGGAGCAAGCTGCATCGATTGTGGAGGAACTTCCGCTGCAGGAGCCAGAGAAGGTCGTGCTGAACGCACTGCGGCACGATGAAGCCGTGCAACTGGATGAGCTGATGGAAAAGCTGGAATCCAAGTTGACCTCGTCTGAGATCTTCACGGCTTTGTTCGAGCTCGAGCTGGCTAGCCGGATCAAACAACTTCCCGGCAAAAACTACGTCCGACGAATGTAGCTTTTTGCGCATCTCTACACCAGAAGTTGCAGACGCGGAAGTTGCAGACGCGACAGGAGAAAGCGTGTCTTCCGGCGCGCCGATGGAGCCTCCTGCCAGGACGCGGATCACGATAAGTAAATAACCATGAACCTTTCAGGTGGTACAGTCAGTCCCATCGGAAGAGCTTTTTATGTTGTCTATAGTTGGTCTCAGTAGTAGGGATGGAGTTTAAGGAACGCAATGAGTAAATCACTTGTGATCGTCGAATCACCTGCCAAGGCAAAGACGATCAGTAAATATCTCGGGAAGGACTTCACCGTTGAAGCTTCCGTCGGCCACATTAAAGATCTGCCCAAGAACAAGATCGGCGTGGATCTGAGTGATGGCAGTTTCGCGCCCGAGCTAATCGTGATCCCGGGAAAAGAAAAAGTTGTCGACCGGCTGAAGAAGCTGGCCAAGGCTGCGACTGTTATTTATCTGGCTCCTGACCCTGACCGTGAAGGAGAAGCCATCGCGGCCCATCTGGAAGATGAGCTGCGCGGTCTCTCCAAGGGCAACTCGATTCGTCGCGTAACGTTTAATGAAATCACCGCCAAGGCGGTGCACGACGCTTTTGAACACACCCGGGATGTCGATCGCAACCTGGTCGACGCACAGCAAACGCGCCGCGTTCTCGATCGCATCGTGGGTTACCAGATCTCGCCCTTGCTGTGGGACAAGGTGCGCCGCGGCTTGTCCGCAGGCCGGGTGCAGACCGTAGCCTTGCGCCTCATCGTCGAACGGGAACGTGAGATCAAGGCCTTTGTGCCGGTGGAGTACTGGACGCTCGACGCCAAACTCACTCCGGCCAACGAGAACACCGAGTTTACTGCTCGCTTCATCGGCATCGATGGGGAGAAGGCTACGGTTGAGACCGTGGATGCGCCGGCGCTGCCCGGCAAGCAGCCGATGGATGCCGTGGTCGCTGCGCTTGAAAAAGCAAAGTGGTCGGTACAAAACGTTGAGAAGAAGGAGCGCCGGCGGAATCCCACTGCGCCCTTTACCACCAGCAAACTGCAGCAGGATGCATCCCGCCAGTTAGGCTTCAGCGTACGCCGCACCATGGGCGTGGCGCAGCGCTTGTATGAAGGCATTGAGCTGGGCAGCGAAGGCGCGGTAGGTCTCATCACCTACATGCGTACCGATTCCACCCGCGTCTCGCCCGACGCCATCGCCGATGCACGCAAGTGGATTGAACAGAACCACGGCAAGGACTACCTTCCGGCCACGCCGAATGCCTTCAAGAGCAAGAAGGACGCGCAGGATGCGCACGAGGCCATTCGTCCCACCAGCGTCACCCAGCATCCGGAAGAGATTAAGCGCTATCTCAGTGACGAACAGTATCGTCTCTACCGGCTCATCTGGCAGCGCTTTGTGGCCTCGCAGATGGTCCCCGCGGTCTTCGACCAGACCACGGTCGACATCGTAGGCAAGGCGGATCGCAGCTATAACTTCCGTGTGACCGGCTCGGTGATGAAGTTCGACGGTTTCCTCAAAGTCTATGAGGAAGCCAAAGAAAAGAAGGACGATGAGGATGAGGAGCTAAAGAACCGTCTCCCCGCCCTGGAGAACGGGCAGGCCCTGGCGCTGAACGCTCTGTTGCCAGAAGAGCACTTCACCGAACCGCGGCCACGCTTCAATGAAGCCTCGCTGGTGAAGGAGCTGGAAGAGCGCGGCATCGGACGGCCTTCCACATACGCCACCATCATTAATACGATTCAAGAGCGCGAGTACGTGCAGAAGGTCGGCACCGGACGGGGAGCCAAATTCGTCCCCACCGAGATCGGCTTCGTGGTCACCGATCTGCTGGTAGCCAACTTCCCTTATATCTTCGACCCGCAATACACGGCCAAGCTTGAAGAAGAGTTGGACGACATCGAAGATGGCAAAGAATTGTGGACCGACTTGCTGGGTGCGTTCTATGGGCATTTCGAAAAGGAGCTGGTGCACGCCGGCAAGCACATGGAAAACATCAAGCGGATGGAGAAGCCGACGGACGAGAAGTGCGACGTCTGCGGCTCCCCGCTGGTCTTGAAGTGGGGTAAGTTCGGCAGCTTCTTCGCCTGCAGTACGTACAACAAGAAAGATCCGGCGAGCTGTACCTTCACCAAGGAGAATTTTGCCGCGAAGCCGGAGATGAGCGCCCAGGAAGGCGAGGAGCAGGCGGAAGAATACTGCGAAGCCTGCGGCCGGGTCATGGTGCTGAAGCGCGGACGTTTCGGCGCGTTCATGGCGTGTCCGGGTTACAGCGAGGATCCGCCCTGCAAGACCACGCGCAAGCTGACCCAGAAACAGCAGCAGAAGGCGCCTCAGCCGCTGGATGAGAATTGCCCTAAGTGCGGCTCCCAGTTGGTGCTGCGCAACGGCCAATACGGAGAATTCGTCTCCTGCAGCGCCTATCCCAAGTGCAAGTACATCAAGCAGAACATCATCGAGGGGATGAAGTGTCCCAAGTGCGGCGATGGAGACATCGCGGAGCGAAAAGCGCGCCGCGGCAATCTCTTCTATGGCTGCACCAATTACCCCAAGTGTGACTTCACGTCGAACAACAAGCCCGTTCCGGAGAAATGTCCGGAATGCGGCAGCCCTTACCTGCTGGAGAAGACGCGGGCGGCTGGGGTTTACCTGGTCTGCCCCAATAACCGCAAGTCAGCCGCGGAAGACGAAGCGCCCAAGAAGCGGGCCAAGAAGGGTGCGGCCGCCGAAGCCGAGGCAGCGAGCCAGGTGGTTTGCACCTATGCGCGGAAGATTGCCGAGCCCCAGATGGAATCCGTCGAGGCGATGCGCTACCAGACCAAGGCAGAGGCCCTTCCAGTCGCTTGATAGGCTCCAGTCGCTTGATAGGCTCGGCTTTACAGCTTGCAGAAAAAGTGTTGCTTCGCAGTGGATCGTCCCCTCAGCGGCTTTAGCCGCTGAGGGACGCCTTCTACTCCGCCCAGCCCCGCATCCCGGCCTTGCCAGGATGCGGGGCTGGGCGTACAACTCAAAGGGCGGTTGTTTAACAACATTCGACCGCATGGAGCGGAAATGAAACTATTCGTGGTGGTTTTGGCATTCTCGACGATACCGGCTATGGCCGCGGATATGAGTGCCGCGAAGATCAACGGTTATGTCAGCGACTCCAAGTGTGGAGCGATGCATAACGGAAGCACCCCAAATGCGGCCTGCGTGAAAAAGTGCATTGACGGCGGAGGAAAGCCAGTCTTTGTTGATGACGCAAAGAAAAAGGTCTACACCATCGATGATCCCGACGCGGTAAAGGATCACTATGGACATCACGTCGCCGTTGTGGGCAAGGTAAACGATAGCGACAAGACGATCCACATCTCCAACGTGTCCATGCTGGCCGACCAGGGCAAGCCGAGCGGCCCGTCGGAGATGCACTAAACACCCGTAATCAACCCTTCAGCTACCCCGTGGCAGTATGCCGGGACTATTTAAGAAACTGCCGCGACCACCCGGCGCTCCCTGCTCCGGGTGGTTCGGTGTGTCTAACGAGCGCAGCATCATTTGCTCAAAACCGGGACATCCGGCAGGATGTCAGAGCGGGCATCCTTCTGCTAAGGTGGGAGAGGGTGGGAAGGAACGCAAGAATAAACCCAGTTATGGCAAAGGCAACGTGGAACGGCAAAGTAATCGCGGAGAGCGAAACAACGGAGATGGTTGAGGGAAATCTCTATTTTCCAGAGAGCTCACTTAAGCGGGAGTACTTCCGCCCCAGCTCGACAATCTCGACCTGCCCCTGGAAGGGGCAAGCGAGATACTACAGCCTTTTAGTGGACGGCCAGGAAAATCAGGATGCCGCCTGGTACTATCCGGATCCCAAACCGGCCGCCCGTAATGTCAAGAACCATGTAGCCTTCTGGCGCGGAGTTGAAGTCGAAAAGTAGGATCCAAGGCATTGCTGCCCTGAGCATGGGTGTGCCAGCCATGCTTCTGAGCTTGGTGATCCTGGCTCCCAGCAAAGCGGCCGCCCAAAGTCCGCCGGCCCCGTCCAATCAGATACCAGGCCAAGCCGGCCAGCAGAGAGACCTTGAGGTCTTGCGGCGGCTGGAAGAAGACTATCTACGAGCCGAAATCGAAGACGATACGGCGATCGCGGGTACGATTCTTGCCGACGACTATGTCGGCTTGAGACCGGATGGCTCAACCACCACTAAGGCGGATATTCTGAGCAACCTGGAGCGGCACGACCGCCGTCGCGACCCCTACCAGATCACCGCCACCAACCTGCGCGAGCACCTCTTTGGCGACACCGCCTGCGTGACCTACACCAAGGTCTACACCAAGCCTGGCCAGCCGACCGCCTATAGCGAGAACGTCCTCCACATGCTCATCCGCCGCAACGGCATCTGGCGCCTGCAACTAAGCAGCCCCCTGCCTCACTCCTGGCCCCCGAGCGAAGTAAACCGCAAATCTTTCCAACTAAAGCACTTCAGCCTCAACTATTTGGGGAGTCACGGAAACGGTTCCCCGCCATGACTCCCGGGTACTGTTTTTGGCTTTCCAGGCCTCATCTCTGGGATAATTAACCCACTCTGGCGTTCCGAAATTGGCGACCGCTCCTGGCAATCCAGGCGGCAAGTCCCGCGTATCCCCCATGAAGCCACTCGAACTGGCACTGACCCCGACCCGCAACCGTCGCCTGAATGAAGTCACAGGCATGGTGCTCCTTGTGGCCGCGACCCTCCTCTTCCTTGCGTTGGCTTCCTATCACCCCACAGATCCGTCCCTGAACACCGTGGGCGCTGCCGGCAGGCAGGCCCACAACTGGACCGGGGTGATCGGCGCCACCGTCAGTGACCTGCTGCTGCAATTGGAAGGCGTCGCCGCCTTCTTCATCCCCTTGATGCTGGGCGCTCTCGGCTGGACTTGGCTGCGCTCGTGCCCTGCCGGTTCCCCAACCGCGAAGGTTTCCGGGGTTCTGCTCTACCTGGTATTCGCGCCCGCGGTCTTCGGCCTGGTCCCGGGTCACCTCCGTTGGCTGCACGCTCTGCCCGTGGAAGGCCTGACCGGGCGGCTGGTGGTGGATGCCCTGATCCAATACCTAAACCTTCCCGGCGCCGCCATCGTGATTGTGAGCATGGTGGTCATTGCGCTCTACCTTTCCACCACCTTCAGCTTCAGTACCGCGCAGCAGTGGATGTCCATCCGCTTCGCCTTCGCTTACGCCTGGCGTGACCGCGTGCGCAACTGGCATTCCGCCTGGACCAGGGCCCGGGCGGAAAAGCAAGCCGTCAAAAGCGCGGCCATGAAAGACAGCGCGCTGATGAAAATGCAGAAGACGGCGCGCAAGGCTGCGGCAAAAGCTGCCGCCCGGCAAGCCCAGGCAGCGGAAGACGCGGAGCCCACTGCGCGGCGGACCGCCTTTGAGGATGCCAGCGCACCCGAAGCCGCGTCGACACCCGAGCCGCATTCCCCGTCGCTGTGGAACCAGATGCCGCGAACGAGTATTCCAGATGGGGAGCCGGAGGCGTTCGAAGCTGAACCCGATTCATCCCACGAAGTAGAAGATCCCGCGCCCCCCGTTCGGGTGCAGACCCAGCGTCCCGCGCCGGCCGCACAGGCAATCTCCGTAAAAGGGCGGGCCGATGCCGAAGCCAAGCTGGTCACGCTCGCCCCCCGCTCGGTCAGCGGCTTCCGCCTGCCGCCGAGCACACTGCTGCACCGCAGCGACGAGTCGCAGATCGTGCGCGAAGAGGATTTGCGTGGGGAAGCCCGGATCCTGGTTGAAAAATGCGCGGAGTTCGATGTCCGCGGCCAGGTGGTGCAGATCAATCCCGGTCCGGTGGTCACCACCTTCGAATTCCGCCCCGAAGCCGGAGTCAAGTACAGCCGTGTGACCGGCCTGGCGGAAGACCTATGCCTCGCGATGCGCGCCGAGAGCATCCTGATCGAACGCATGGCGGGAAAGAGTACGGTGGGCATCCAGGTGCCCAATCACGACCGGGAAACCATCTGGCTGCGCGACGTGATCGAAGCGGAAAACTTCACTGGAAACAAGTCCAAGTTGACTTTGGCCATGGGCAAAGACATCAACGGGCGCATCGTGACGGCTGACCTGGCGACCATGCCCCACGTGCTGATCGCCGGTTCCACGGGCAGCGGCAAATCCGTCGCCATCAACGCCATGATCATGTCCGTGCTGTACAAGGCGACCCCGCAACAGGTGCGCATGATCCTGGTGGATCCCAAGCGGGTAGAGCTGGGCATGTATGAAGGCATTCCCCATCTCTTCACGCCCATCATTACCGAGCCCAAACTTGCGGCCAATGCCTTGCGCAACGCGGTGCGCGAAATGGAGCGGCGGCTAAAGCTGCTGGCCTCGCGCAGCGTCCGGAACATCGATCAATTCAACAAGCTCTTCGATAACCAGACCCCCAGCCTTTTCGATGATGGGGAAGCGGAGCAGCCGTTGCCCCACATCATCATCATCATCGACGAGCTGGCAGATCTGATGATGTTGGACAAGGCCAACGTCGAAGAGGCGATCACCCGGCTGGCGCAAATGGCGCGCGCGGTGGGCATCCACCTGGTGCTGGCCACGCAGCGGCCTTCGGTAGACGTCATCACCGGATTGATCAAGGCCAATGTGCCCACCCGGATCTCCTTCCGCCTGGCCACCAAAGTGGATTCGCGGACCATCCTGGATTCAAACGGGGCCGAGGCGTTGCTGGGGCGCGGCGATATGTTGTTCCTGCCCCCTGGGACTTCCCGCTTGCAGCGGCTGCACGCTCCCTTTGTCACCGAGAAGGAAATCGCCGCGGTGGTTGGTTTCTGGAAGAATCAGGGCGAAGCGGAGTACGTGCAAGGCTTCCTCGAGTCTCCCCGGGACGAGAAGGGCCGTGATCTGGATGCGGAGCCGGAGGATGGCGACGGCAACGACGAGCTATTTGAGGACGCGGTGCGGTTGGTGCTGGAATTCGGCAAGGCCTCCACTTCCCTGCTGCAGCGGCGTTTGCGCATAGGCTATGGCCGCGCTGCGCACTTGATCGACATGATGGAGCGGGACGGAATCGTCGGCCCCGCCGACGGCTCAAAGCCGCGCGAGATCCTAAAACCACCCGACTGGCTGAATCAGATTGAGCCCGCGATGCGGTAAATTAATCCCCAGCCCTTCCGGGCTGGGTGACGTTTAGCTATCGGTCCTCCGGGTCTCGCATCGATTTCGCAGTGTCATTTTTTTCTCAACTTGAGGCAGGTGGGCTGCTCCGGATAACAAGGTTTAGGTTCGTGATGTGTATGGAATGACACAGGTTTTTCATCCACGCGCCACCCTTTTTATCCCGAGCAGCTGACTTGCCTGTGCAAGTTGAGAAAAAAGTGACACGGCAAATATCGGCATGGATGCCAGGCCCGGAGGGCCGGCCGCCAAACGTGAGCCCAGCCCGGCAGGGCTGGGGATCAATCCCGAAGACGATCGGAGCGCCGTAGGCGCGGCACTAAACTGGACCTGCAGTTTCCTCCCTAACCCCGTAGCCGCAGCCAGTCTCGTTGATACGCGAAGCTGACCGCCAGCAGCAGCACACCCAGGGCCAGAAAACTAAGCACGCGGTACCCCTGGCTCTCGTGACTGACGCCGTTCAAGAAAACCATCCCGATACTAAAGGCGAAAAGAATCAAAGCCTGCCAGCGCAGGAAAGCACTGCGCCGCAGAAAACCCGCGGTCATGAGAGCGGAACCGTAAAGCATGCACCAGGCGCTGTAGCTGAACCCGGCAGTAATGTCGCGGCGCTCGCGGTCGTAAGAGCGGCAAAAATCACGAAAAAAGCCTGCCCCGCAATACCAGTAGTGGTGAATCTCAAGGCTGACGGCAACCAGCAGAGTGATGCTGAAAGCGACACCGGCGAAACCCACCAGGTACGTCCAACTGCCAAACCCGCGCGCCGGTGAAGCATGGCTAAGCTCACCAAGACTGAGGTAAGTAACCGCGGCAAATACCGCTGCGCCAATCAGGTTGGTAGCAAAATACATGTTGGCGGCGACCGCTAATGGCTGGGGCGTTGGGAGGATCCAATCCAGCAGCAAAGAATAGGCGGAAAGAGTAAGCACCGCGGTGCCAAAGACCCGCATAGCCGCGTGCGCTCCAGCCTTGGCGAACGCAACCAGCGCCAGCGATTCAACCAGCCAGCAGAGGGTGACCCCATAGCCGTGGAATTCTAATGGAACCGCCACAGCGACGAAAAGTACACCCAACCCAAGATAGGTACGGGCAATCGCAACCGCGGCCGGCGCACGTAAGGCGCCCGCCATCACCAGGCAAGCCAGAGCCAGGGCAAGCGTAACCCAGGGGCGCACCGAGTGCTGGTTCGCGGCGGAGAAAATTGCCATCAACCCTATCCACGTCGCGCACGCATTGGCGATCGGGAACGCGATGGGGAAACGCGGCTCAGGAGCCTCTGCCCGGCGCAGGATCAGGAAGGGCACCGCGGCAAAAACGGCAAAAAACAAACCCAGAAAACAGCCCGTGACCAGGAAGCGAGAGGGATCGTCCACGCTCAGGGTCCAGCCGATGTAATAAACCGCCGTTCCCACCAGGGCCGACCAGGCCAGCCGTTTCCAGGGTTGCAGCCCGAGCAAGAGCAGCGCGCCCCCATTCAGCAACGCCAGGTAGGAGAAGAGAAGAAGCGCGCTGTCATGGCCCATGGCCAGCAATCCGGGCGTTGCCAAACCGCCGGCCAGGGCATAAATGGCCAGCAATTCCGACCTCTGGCGCCGGGCAAGGACCGCATTGACGATGGTCACCGCGGTCATGGCGAGAAAAATCAGCCCGGTCGGAGCCAGATGATAAACGCTGGATGCAGCCCACAGCGAGAGATAGGCAATGCTGGTACCCAGCGCCTTCAGGCTGTAGGAAAAGGCGGGGAATCCACGGCGCCGAAAGCGCTCCGACCAAACCACCAACGCTGCGGCACAGACCAGACCGATCCAGATCCGAATTCCAGGCCCAATCCAGTTACGATCAAAGGCCAGCTTCAGAAACCACGCCGTGCCGATCAGCACGGCCAGGATGCCGATGCGGTTTAAGAGCTGCGCCCCGATCCTGCTCTCCAGCGAGGAAGCCGGCTTCGCGGCTGCCGTCGAAGCCCGAGGAGGAGGAGGAGGGGGAGAAACGACAGCAACGGCGATCCCGGCCGTAGCGGGTTCAGGGTGGACTGCGCGTAATCCCTCAACCGCAGCCTCCAGGGCCGAGACCGTTGCTCCA
Organism: uncultured Acidobacteriaceae bacterium; assembly: GCA_963785315.1. Taxonomy (GTDB): domain Bacteria; phylum Acidobacteriota; class Terriglobia; order Terriglobales; family Acidobacteriaceae; genus PALSA-350. The sequence continues at coordinate 1,289,309 of CAWAUX010000010.1, forward strand.
AGAGACGCGACGCGGGCTGACAATTCCGCCATTTGTTGCCGGAGATCGTCCTCGGGAGGCATAGCAACGACTCTAGAGCATTTCCCGGCTAGAGCGGCCCAGATCTCTGGCCTCTGGCCTTACGTTACCAAGGTGTAGTCTGGTAACTCATAGTAGTACCGTTTTGCAAAGAATGGCTTAATCTTCGAGAGTAAGCCCACTCAAGGAGAGCATCTCCCTTTGATAATCAGGTCAACTGGAATCGAGACCCGGCACAAAGTTCTGCTGGTGGACGATGATGCCATAAGCCTTGAACTGATGGCAGTGATCCTTGCTCACGAGGGCCACCAGGTGCTTCGCGCCAACGATGCCGGAGCCGCCCTCGAGTTGCTGGCAGCCAATACGGACGCCCGCCCGGACGTGCTGCTGGTAGATCTGCAGATGCCTGGAGTCTCCGGCGGACAACTGGCGGAGAAGGTCCGTGCCCTGAATGGACCGGAACCGCTGCTTTTGGCCATGAGCGCGACCGCGGTTCAGCGGCAGCAACTTCTTGCTTTTGATGGGTTTCTGCTCAAACCGCTGGCGCTGGGCGACCTCAGCAAGGCCTTGAAACCGAAGAAACGCGGCCGTACCCATGCAGTGCGCGTTGCCCATCCCGGAAGGCCGGCAACGGTACCCGCCAACCCATCTGCCCCTGCCCCTACCGTGGACATGACGGTGATCGCCAAGCTGCGCGCCATGATGCCGCTGGAGGCACTGCACGACGTGGTGGCGGCCTGCATTGCCGACTCCCGGGCTTGCGTGAACGACCTCGAGCGCCAGGTACAGGCAGGGGACACGACAGCGGTATGCCGGTCCGCCCACCGCATCAAAGGCGCGGCTGCCATGATCGGAGCCGCCCACCTCGCCAGGCTCGCCGGCGGACTGGAAATGGGGGGTAACAAGGAAGCGGCCACCCCCGTTGTTTTAAAGGATTTACTGCATGCATGCAGTGAGTTGGAGCGTATGCTTTTGGCAGGTAAATTTGCGTCAACCTAGGGCCCCCCAATGACCACATCAACCATCGCAGCTACACCTAAGAACAGCAACGACCGCCTCCACCAGATTCGTATCGTCATCGCCGACGACCACCCGGTAGTGCGTATCGGCGTACGTAACATGCTGCAGAGTGATGCCGGCCTGGAAGTGTTGGGTGAGGCGTCGGACGGCGACGAGGCCATTACCGGAACCCTCGAACTGTTGCCTGACATCCTCCTTCTTGACCTGCAGATGCCTCGTCTGCCTGGCCTGGAAGCGATGCGCGCCATCATGAGTGGTTCGCCAACGGTAAAGATCCTGCTGTTGACCAGCACCATTACCACCCAGCAGATCATCGAAGCGCTGCAGATCGGCGCCCGCGGCATCGTGCTCAAAGATGCCCTGGCCGACCACCTCACCACTGCCATCCGCGCCGTCTCCTCTGGGGACTATTGGATTGGCGGCAAACGGGTGGTAAACCTGGTCGGCGCGCTGCATGAGCTGATGCAGCAGGCTGCCGTTCCCGAGCGCAAAACCTACGGGCTCACCCCGCGTGAACTGGAAGTCGTTGGTTGTATCGTCGAGGGTTGCAGCAATCGTGATATTGCCAAGCAATTCAGTATCAGCGAAGAAACCGTGAAGCGGCATTTGTCGAATATCTTCGACAAGACCGGGGTTTCCACCCGTCTGGAACTGGCACTGTTCGCGATCGCCCACCAATTGGTTGCATTGCAAACCTAACTCTTCTCCCCCGCTCGACAAAACGCCGTAAAACCACTTCCCGAATTGGATTTCCGATTCGGGAAGTTGCTGTTCGCGGCACCTCATCTCAACGCGATCTTTCCAATTTGCATCTGACTAGACGACGGTGCCGCTTTGGCGCCGCGCGGGATTTGCCTGCGCTCGATGATCGAGTCCATCGCCGTTGAACGTGCTTTGAGCCTTGAACTGGAGTTTCGCCAAGATGATCACAGAAAGACTGATCCTGGTTGCTTTGCTTTGTACTGCCTCCGGCGCCATATATGCGCAGGAACCGAACCCTACCGCCCAGCAACAGCCGCAGCAGCCCATCATGCCGGCGGAGACCGAGAATCATGTTCCCCTGTACAAAATTCAGGTCGTCGGCCGGGATATCCCAGCTATCAATTACTGGCATCGCAGCGGCAGCACCAAAATCGGATTTGCGGGGACCAGCCTTCTACCGCAGGGAAAGGGAGAGGCCAACGTCTCCAGCAAAGGGCAGACCTTCATCCAAGCCAAATTTCAAGGCTTTGTGCCGGCCAACAGTTTCGGTGTCGAATACCTGACCTACGTACTGTGGGCGATCACTCCCCAGGGCAGGCCGGTGAACCTGGGTGAAGTAATGCCTGGCGGCGGCAAAGCGGAGATGAAAGTGACCACCAGCTTCCAGCAATTTGCCTTGATCGTGACTGCTGAGCCTTACTTCGCAGTCACCACGCCGAGCGACCTGGTGGTGATGCAAAATACGGTCAACAAAGACAAGACCACGGGCATTATCGACACCGTGAATGTGCACTTTAACCTGCTGCCGCGGGGCGCTTACATGCAGACGGCCGGTCAGCACGCGGTGCTGAACCCGGTGAAGCCAAACGACAAATCGCCGCTGCAGCTGTACGAGGCCATCAACGCGATCCAAATCGCGGAGGCCACGGGCGCGGGTCAAGTACGCACCGGATATCCTGGCCAAAGCTAAACAGGAACTGGAAAATGCACAGGCGCTCGACAGCAAAAAGAGCCAGCGCAAGGAGATGATCACCTATGCTCGCGGCGCGGTGCAGGACGCTGAGGACGCGCGCGTAAGCACCTTGCGCAAGATCGTGGAGGAGAAGCAGCGCCAGCAGCAACTGGCGGTGCAACAAGCCCAGGACGCCGCGCAGCAGGCCCAGCTCGCTGCTCAACAGGAGGCCCTGCAGAGGGCTCAGGCCGATGCCCAGAGGGCCCAGGCAGAGGCAGCCGCTGCAAATGCCAGGGCGGCGCAGGTTGCGGCTGAACACAGTGCGCAGCAGGCAACCGACCAGACGGAGCAGATGCGGGAACGCCTGAAAGCGCAGTTAAGCCAGGTTCTACAGACCCAGGAGACAGCGCGTGGATTGATCGTCAACTTGTCCGATGTGCTGTTTGACACGGCCAAATACACACTCAAGCCGGACGCCCGGGAAAAGCTGGCCAAGGTGTCGGGAATCCTTCTTGCCTATCCAGGGCTGAAAGTGCAGGTAGAGGGTTACACCGACAATATAGGCGGCGATCAATACAACCTGACGCTTTCGCAGCAGCGAGGGGATGCGGTGCGTGCCTATCTGGTTTCGCAAGGCGTCAGCCCTGACAACATCACCGCGACCGGTTATGGCATGAGCAATCCTGTTGCAGACAATGCTACGGCCGCAGGAAGAGCGCAAAATCGCCGCGTAAACCTGGTAGTTTCAGGCAGTGCGATCGGCGTGCAGCAAAGCCAGCCTGCGCCGGCGGCAGCTCTGCCCCAAGGCACGAGCAATCCGCCACAGTAGCATTTAACCCCATCGAGCGACGAACCGGGCGCACAGGGTCATCCTGAGCGCCCGTATTTTTGTCCTCGGGATTTTTAGAATCTGCCCAAGAACGGTTGGTTCTGCCCTTCTGTCCATCCGATCGAACGGCCCTTAATAAAAGTCACCAACCTCCCCCGGAGTCGAAGAGCCTGTCCTGAGCGTAGCCGAAGGAACGCCGGAGGTGTTTACCTTACCCATGATGCCTCATACCTCACATGCGTCAGTGACCTGGCGGTACCCCAGGTCACTGACGCATGTTTGAGGTGGTCTCATGGGTAAACATCAGGACAGCTCTTCGACTCGCCAAAAATCAATAAAGTCACACCTCCGGGCGAAGCCCGGTAAACTTCATGCGCCTTTCTTTAAAGAAAGCCGCATACGTGGTCGTTAATGAGAGCAGCGTAGTAGGAAATCCGGAGTGCGCCGGGGTGACAAGTGGAGGTTGATGACTCTAATTTGGGGGCCGTTCGATCGGATGGACAGAAGGAATAGCTAGATGGGGACTAAACAGGCTGCGGACGAACTCATTCTTCCGAAGGGTACGGGCTTCAGCCCGTACGTAAAATACTCTGCAACCAACTCGGCTTTAGCCGCTGAGGGATAATTTCAGCAGATATCACGCAGGAGACTGAGAAATGCGGATAGCACTGCTTGGACTGGGCAACATGGGCACACCCATAGCCCGCTTGCTGCTTAAAAACGGCCATCAGCTTACGGTATGGAACCGGACGGCCGCAGCCGCCCAACCGCTGGCTGCGGAAGGCGCACAAGTTGCAGCATCAGCAACCGAAGCGGTCACCGGAGTCCCGGTCGTCTTCACTATGCTGAGCAACGATGCAGCGACGGAATCCGTCGTCTTCGGTACAGAGAACAGGCCAGGCATTCTCGCAGCGATGCAGTTGGACGCAGTCCATGTGTCGCTCTCCACCATCAGTGTCAAACTTTCCCGCCTGCTGGGGGAAGCGCACCAGCAACAGCAGCAGCACTTTGTCGCCGCGCCGGTTTTCGGCAGGCCGTCCATCGCGGAGCAGGGTAAGTTGTGGATAGCAGTTGGCGGAAAGACGGCGGCCGTGGAGCGCGTGCGTCCCCTGCTCGAAGCTGCCAGCCGCGGCATGACCGTCGTCTCCGACGAGCCATGGCGGGCCCATGCCCTCAAACTGGGCGGCAATTTCATGATCGCTGCGATGATACAGGCGATGAGCGAAGCATTTGTCTTTGCTGAGTCCCAGGGCATTGCCCCGGATCTATTCCTGGAGACGGTGAACAGCGCACTCTTCCAGAGTGCCTACTACACCCGGTACAGCCAGACCATTCTCCATCCGCCCCCGGTTCCCGGCTCTACGGTGGCCATGGGCAACAAAGATATAGCCTTGTTCCGGGAAGCTGCCGCTGCCGTTCACCAGCGCCTGCCGCTTGCCGATTTAATTGCACACCAACTGCATCTCGCGCTGGAGGCGGGCATGAAAGACGAGGAATGGGCAGCGGGTCAGTACCACATCGCTCAATCAGTCGCCCTATCAGGCTGAGGAGAGCTGGGCAAGACGGGCCTCAATATCGACTAGTGCCGCTTCCAGCGCAGCCCTGCGCACCGGACTGGACGTGCGCTCCGAGAGGATGCGTTCCCGCTGCAAGTCAAGTTCCTGCTTTTGCCGTTCACGCTTTGCCCGCTCCAGCCCGTCTCGCTTGATAGAATCCGAGGCCGCTCCCAAAGCACTCACCTCCGCGGACGATTGCTGCTCTTCAACAGACTTGCTCTCCCACCCACGCGCCATATCTCTATGGTACGTCATAGAAAGGGCTACTCGCAGATTAAGATCGCGGTTTGGGGGTCCTTTCGCGCCCGGAAGGCCACGCTACTCTTGCCGCCAACCTTTTCGATGCTGCCTCGTCTCTATCGCTACGGCTGCCCGGAGAAAATGATGAAAATCTGGCAAATTCAATCGTTCGGCATCCGGCACCTCGTCTTGGAAAGTGTCCCCCAACCGCGCCCTGGGCGTGGAGAAGTGTTGGTGAAGGTTCACGCAGTATCACTGAACTACCGCGACCTGCTGATGGTGCGCGGCCACTTCAACCCTAAAATGCCATTGCCTCGTATTCCCTGCTCCGACGGAGCGGGCGAAGTGGTGGAAGTGGGGGCAGACGTAAAAGACGTCACGGTGGGACAACGGGTGGCTGGAATTTTCATGCAGAATTGGCTGGACGGCCCTCCGACCGCGGAACGAAGCCGCGGTGCACTAGGCGGCGATATCGATGGCATGTTGGCCGAATATGGAGTGCTGCCGCAAAGCGGCGTCGTAAGCATCCCTGAACATCTCTCGTTTGCAGAAGCTGCTACGCTGCCCTGCGCCGGTGTCACCGCATGGAACGCATTGGTCAACGCAGGGCAAGTGAAACCCGGAGATGTGGTGGTCATCCAGGGCACAGGAGGAGTCTCGATCTTTGCCCTCCAATTCGCCAGGATGATGGGAGCAACGGTGATCGGTACTTCCAGCAGCGATGAAAAACTGGAGCGCGCGAAGACTCTGGGACTGAACGCCGGACTCAACTATCGACAGACTCCGGAGTGGGCAAAATGGGTGCTGCGAGAAACCGAGAACCGCGGCGGTGACTTGATTGTGGAAGTGGGCGGAGCCGGTACCTTCAGCCAATCCGTGCAAGCGGTGCGCATGGGCGGCACGGTAGCCCAGATCGGACTGCTGAGCCAATCGGATCAGCCGCTGGCGGTTGCACCCCTTCTCCATCGCCAGGTCCGGGTCCATGGAGTTTATGTAGGCTCACGAGCTCACTTCGAGACCATGAACCGGGCCATCGAGGCCAGTCATCTACGGCCCGTCGTCGACAAAATTTTTGCCTTTTCTCAGGCTCGAGAGGCGCTCACAACGATGGAAGAGGGCTCTCACTTTGGCAAAATCGTAATCCAGGTTGTTGCTTGATGGCCACGCCCATGCGCCTATCTACTTGAATCTGAAGGGCTACCAGAAGGACAGTAACTTTCGGGTGATCTGTTGGAACGAAAGCTGTATTTTCCGTACGACAAACGCGACATTTTCGTGCAGAATTCTTCTTAACAGTACGAACTTGCACGACAACCCGACGTCCTATGGGGGAGCGATTTTATGACATGGATTCAAAACCTGCTTGGTTTCTTCTACGACATTGTCTTCGGCTGCCGCCATTGGAGTCAGACGAGGCCGTTCACGTTGGAACAGCAAACCTATAAGGTTTGTCTGGATTGTGGGAAGCAGATTTACTACTCGCCGGAGCGCATGACTCCGTTGAGCGCACGGGAAGTACGCCGCATGAAAGCGACCGCCGCCGGTCCAGTTGCGGTAATGGGTGCATCCATGCCCGCGCCCAGCTTCTTTGCCCGGCGCGCGAATAAGTCGAACGCGGCTGCTTAAGTATCCAGCGAACACAGCCGACTGAAGTCCAAGCTCCGTATCGTATGGCGAGCACAGAGTGCAGCCCGATACGGAGCTTCTCTTTTGCTGCAACCAACTCACTCTATCAATCGTTTTTGAAATTCTCTTGATACGGTGAAGACCGTGTCTTGGGGTGTTTCATACTGTACTTGCAATGAAGATATTCTCATGATGGCAAAGGTTGGGATCAGTGATCGTCGAAATCCGCGGCTTGACCAAGGTTTACGAAGAGAAGCAGCGCGTGGTCGCCATCGATGGCATCGACCTTTCCGTCGAGCAAGGGGAGATCTTCGGTTTGCTGGGACCGAATGGAGCGGGAAAAACCACCACCATCAGCATTGCGACCACGCGCGCGTTGCCGACCAGCGGCCAGGTGACGATTGCCGGCGTGGATGTGGTCGCGAAGCCGGCAACGGCGCGGCGTAACATAGGGGTGGTCCCGCAATACAACACCCTGGACCGCTCGCTCACGGTATTTGAAAATCTCTATTTTCACTGCAGGTATTTCGGTTTTTCGAGCAGCGCCGCGAAGATCCGCGCGCAACAGTTACTGTCACAGTTTCATTTACAGGAGCGAGGCGCAAGCTTCCCCGCGCAACTCTCCGGGGGCCTGCAGCAACGGGTACAAATTGCGCGCGCCATCGCCCATCGCCCGGCCGTACTCTTCCTCGACGAGCCCAGCGCGGGGCTGGATCCGCAGAGCCGAATCGCCATGTGGGATGCGGTGAAAGGATTGGGCAGCGAAGGAATCACCGTGGTGCTGACTACCCACTACATGGAAGAAGCCGACGAGATCTGCGACCGGGTGGCGATTATGGATCATGGCAAACTGCTGGCGCAGGATACCCCCGAGCTGCTGAAGACCACGTTCGGAGCGCAGACCATCTTCGAGCTCAAGCTGCGCCAGATGGAGGGTTCGACAGAATTGGTAAAAACTCTGGAAAGGCTGCCCAATGTAGCCTCGGTCGAAGCCATCCCCGATGGGATTCGCGTCTTCTCCCAGGGGACGGACGGCCTGTTGCCCCAGATTGTGCAGGCCGCCCAGAGCCTCGGCCTGCGCGACCTCTCGATCAATGAGCCCAGCCTGGAGACGGTCTTCATCCGCCTCACGGGGAGGGATTTGCGTGAATAGAGCTTTCACTCCTCGATTGCGAGGCCGGACTTCAAGCCTCCGGGAAAGGCGGCCTCAACGATGATGACGCGGACGCCTTATGTTTCAGCCTTCCTGGGCCTGATGCTGCGCGACTTGCGCGTACTGCGGCGCGAGCTGGGACCGTTTGTGGTCCGCATCATCATGCAACCGTTATTGTTTCTCTTCGTCTTTACCTATGTTTTTCCCCATCTGGGGCACGGCGATCCGTTGGCTGCGAGCGGCAGCGGTTTCGCCACCATCCTGCTGCCCGGCTTGATGGCCGTCGCCATCATGTTCAGCGGCATCGCTGCTGTGGCGCTGCCGCTTTCGCAGGAGTTCGGCATTACCCGTGAAATTGACGACCGGGTCATGTGTCCCCTGCCGGTGGCGGCGGTGGCAGTGGAAAAAATGTGCTTCAGCGCTCTGCAAAGCATGCTGGCTGCGCTCCTGGTGGTACCGCTGGCCTATTTCATTCCCGCAGTGCCGGTGAAGCCCCAGGTAGACAACTGGCCACTGGCGATCTTGGTGCTGGTGCTCTCCAGCCTGGTGGCCAGCGCGCTGGGATTGGCCATCGGCGCCAATATCAAGCCCCAGCAGATTGGCTTGCTCTTCTCTATCGTGGTGGTGCCGATCACTTTTCTAGGCTGTGTTTATTATCCCTGGGCCTACCTGGATCACCTGCGCTGGCTGCAGATGGCGGTGCTGATCAACCCCATCGTTTACATGAGCGAGGGCCTGCGCGCGGCGCTCACCCCAGGTATCCCTCACATGCCGGCGCCGCTTATCATTTTTGCCCTTTTGATGTCACTCACCATTTTGGGCAGTATAGGAATCCGAGGATTCCTCAAGCGCGTAATTTCATAAAATCTGTGGTCCCCCTGACATATCCTTGATCTTGCCGTAGGCCCTTCCGCGATCCCTTCCGTCTGATGAAGCGGAGAGCAACTAAGCGCAAGGATATTGACGGAGCGGCAATGCGCAGACCCGGTCTAAAACTTCTATCGGTCGCCACACCGTTGCTGCTGTTACTCGTGGCAGGCTGCGGAGCCGTGACCGCGCCGGCAGGCTCCAGTTCAGGCGGGCTCCTTATCAGCGCGGAAAAAGCCGCCATCGATACCACCACTACGAACCAGCTCAGCGCCAAGCTGGCCTCCGGCGCCTCCGCCGGCGTCACCTGGACCATCGTGGGGGGGCAAAACGATGCTTCCCTCGGTCAGGGCACCATCAGCCCAAATGGCTTGTATACGCCGCCACCCTTGCTCTCGCGCGACCAGGTGCAAGTCCAGGTCATGGCAGCTTCCAAACTTGATCCCGCGGCGACGGCGAAGTATCTGCTTACGGTTACCCCCGGATTTGTCCAGGTGCTTACCCCTGAGACCGCCAGCCTGGCGCCTGGGGGCACGGTTCAGGTCACAGGAGAGATTGCCGAGGTGAACTCCGGGTCCGTTCAGTGGTCGCTGGGAACCACGCCTGGGGGTGAAATCGACCCCGGCGATAGCTACGGCAGCATCGGCGAGACCAAGTGCTCTCGCTCCAGCCGCTCCTACACCACCTGTACCGCAACCTATACCGCACCCCGTACCCTGCCCGCGGGCAGCCCGTCCATCTTTGTGGTGGGGCAGGCCGGCGGGAACCCCCACTCAGCCGCGGCGCTTCACATTCTCCTCAATGGGGCTGGGTTCACCAGCTCCGGCCTGCAGAATCAATCCGCACAGACCGGCTACGTCGAGATGGGCTCTTCCGGAGGCAATGCCAACGATTACGACTCCAGGCAGGACAGCGGCGGAAAAGAGTACGTAAACGACTGCTGCGGAGGAACGCTGGGGGCGCTGGTCTCGGACCGGAACAACGATCTCTTCATTCTCAGCAACAACCACGTGCTCGCCGAATCGGACCAGGCGCGAACCGGCGACTCCATCGTGCAGCCCGCGCTGGTCGATCTTAACTGCAATCCCCAAGCCGGCCGGACGATCGGCTCTTTACGCTACGTGGTGCCCCTGCAAAGTACTCAAAGCAATGTAGATGCGGCATTGGCGGCGGCTACTCCCGCGGTCGACGCAAGCGGAGCCATTCTGCAATTGGGACCATCGATCAATGGGGTTCTCAGCCCCGCGGCGCCGGCAGCGGGCACCGGGGAGACGCTCAGCGCCGGCGTATTGAATCAGTTGCGGGTAGTCAAGAGCGGGCGAACCACCGGGCTGACCTGTTCGACGGTGAACACCGTGGACCTGACCGTGCAGGTGGACTACTACTACGATTGCGCCGAAAGCCGCCCGTACTACACCAAGACCTACGTCAACCAGATCGGCATGCCCGGGGCTAGTTTTGCCGATAGCGGAGACTCAGGCGCCCTGGTGCTCGACGCCAGTAATGCACAACCACTGGGGCTGTTTTTTGCCAGTGGCGCCGACGACAGCAACCACGGCTTCAGCGTAGCCAACCCCATCCAGGATGTCCTCAGCGAACTGGCCCAGACCGGCCATACTGACGGGCTACAGATCGCCGGCGGAGCGCCGCATCCCATCACCTGCTCCAACTACGATGAGCACACCACCCCGGTGACCCGCGCGGTCAGCCCGGCCCGGTTGGCGGCGGCGAAGTTAGCGGTTGATTCGGCGGCAGCCCTGCTAACCAGGCCGGATAACGGAATTCTGGGCGTCGCCACCGGTCAGAGCCTGGATAGTCCGGGCGAGGCAGCGGTCATTGTCTACGTGGACAAGAACAAGCCGGGCATCGCGGTGCCCAAGGTCATCCACGGCGTCCGCACCCTGGTGATCCCTACGGACGCATCCAGCATGGCGGCCGGCACAGAGCCTACGACGCTGTCCCAGGTAGAGGGCATTCACCTGCCTGCGGAGGTGCTGCGGGCCGCGGCCGTGGTGCAGCGGCAATTTGCCCCCCAGCTGATGGCCGACCCGGCATTTTTCGGCGTGGGTGTCACCCAAAGCTACGACAACCCCGCGGAGGCGGCGCTGCTGGTCCTGGTGGACCTGACCAAGACCCCGCAGTCGATGCCAGACCAGGTGGGGGGTCTGCGGCTGCGCTACCTGCGTGTCAATCGCCTACATGTGACGCGGTCGAAAATCGCCCCGGTGCCGCAAGCGCCGCGCTGTGCCCTTCCGTCGTCGCAACCGGCCAGTGATGTGAATCCTTAAAGTGCGCAACGGCTAAAGTGTCCGCGTGAGAACTCAACCTCGGCAACCGTACGTGGAAGCGCTGCCCTCCCAGCTGAGCGATCTCAGCCGGGCATCACGACGGAATAACCCTGCTTGCGGGCATGCTGATACAGTGCCTTATCAAAAGTAACAAGCGTGGATTGCAAGCCGTTGGAGGATGCGAGGAGCCAACCGTCACCGATCCATTTGGAGGCCGGCCTCGCCCCGAACGGCTCGGTGACACGGCGAAACTCTGGGTCTGCATCTCGCGGCTCAGGGTAGAAGTCGACCCGCGGATCGGCAAGCCACTGATCGTATACGCCCCATGCCTTACGAAGGGTCAACGTCTGCTCACCCATGACAGCCTGGTTGGTCAACAACCGGAGTAGGCCTATATGGGTATAGCGACAAAAGATGAGCCGTGTTTCCCGAGGCAGCAGATTCGCCCACACCCAGGCCTCCTCGCTGTGAGAGTGGCCGGCAACGGAGAGCGCCAGCCAAACATTCAGGTCAGGAAAAAATGAAGTCATGCGGATTCTCATCTTCCGGAAACGCAGGGCCAAGCTTCCCCGAACCTTGAACAAGCGGACGCGTGAGACGGTCGCCGCTCTTGTTCGTGTCAGGATAGGTTTGCTCGATCGCCCGTACGATCAGCGAACGGATGGAAGCCCCGGACTTCTCGGCCCGATTCCGCAACCGGTCGTGCAGTGGGTCCGGAAGGTCGACTGTAGTACGGACAGGCATGACATGATTATGTCATAGATGACAGACGTGCGGCAGAGAAGGCTAACAGCGTCCCCTCGCCTGCCAGGCTAGGAAAATGCGAACTCTACGCACTCTGCGTAGTAGCGACCTGCGGCAGGGGGGCTAATCCAATCCCGTCCTCCGGGAAAAACAGCATAAACACCGTCCCGGACTGCTTCCCGCTCCCCGGATCAGCCGGGCGGCTGGCGACGCGCACTGTGGCCTTGTGCTTAACGATGATCTCGCTGCTCACCCACAGACCCAGCCCTGTTCCGGTGCTTTCCTTCGTGGTAAAAAACGGCTCGAAGATCCGCCGGCGCGTGGCCTCTGTCATGCCGCAGCCATTATCCGCAACAAACAAGCGGATTCCGGGTGCGCCGTCCACCCACGAACGCGAACGGCGCACACTCAACCACAGATGCCCGCCGTGGACCATGGCATCGATCGCATTGCCAATCAAGTTGGCGAAGACCTGCCGTAGTTCGCCGGAAAAACAATAGAGATCGACATCAGGCCCGTCCTCGCGCGAGATTTCGATCTGCAAACCCAGCAGCCTTCCCTTATAGAGCGTGACCACTGAATCCAATAACTCGGTGATATTGGCAACCACCGGCGACGTGGACTGGCGGTAGAAGCGCAGCGTCTGTTGCGTCATCTCGGCCACGCGCGAGATTTCGTGCTGCGCCAGGTCGGTATAGGAAATGGCCAGGTCATCGAGCGATGGCTCGCGGCGCAGCAGGTACAGCAGATTGGTGACCGCCTCCAGAGGATTATTGATTTCGTGTGCGATCGAAGCAGCCAGGCGGCCTGCGGCGGCCAGTTTTTCTGTTTTTCGCAACGCATCTTCGGCACGTTTACGCTCCGTGGCTTCGACCACGATCGCGCCTACCCAACGAACCGCCTCGGACGTCGTCTTGACCGGATAGACATTGATGAGCCAACTGCGCGCCTGCGTGGCGTCGCCGGAAAGGTCCGTGTTCAGCTCAAACTGGGCCACCGGTTCCCCGGTTTCAAAGACCTTCTGGATGCACCCCTGCAGCATCGCAGCGGCCGGCCCGGGGAGCATTTCATCGATGGTGCGCCCCAGGTGCCGGCTGATGGGTACATGGTTCATCTCCGCCAGAAACTGGTTCACGCGCACATAGCGAAACTTGCGATCGAAGAACGCGAACCCGATGGGCGCATTTTCCAGCATGGAGTCGAGCAGTGCCAGGGTATCGCTGAGCCCCGCTCTCTGCTCCTCCATGGAGGTCACCATCAGGTTGAAGGCCCGGGTAAGGTCCGCCGATTCGTTGGTGGAGGTCACCTCCAGGGGAAATCCTTCTTTGGTTTGCGGGTCACGAATCAATTTGCGCGTGGCCGTGAGCAAGGCCCGCAAAGGGCGGGTGATGGACCGGGCCAGAGTTCCCGCGATGATGGCCGTGCCCAGAGCCCCGAGGCTGGCGAAGAGGACGGTGATGCGGATGAGCGAGTAAATCTCCTGCCATGCGGCGCCGGCATCTTCGTATACCCAGGCAAAACCGCTGAGTTGACCGCCCACGTGCACCGGCAGGACGGCTTCACGGGCTCCGCCCGGCGCGCGAAAAATATCCGCATGGGCAGTATCCGACAGGTGCTTCTTTTCCAGGCGCGTCAGCAGGTTCTTGCCGTTCATGCTGGGATCGCTTGCGGCGATGATCCGGCCGTTCACGTCTGTAACCACCGCTGCACGGATGCTGGGGGAGTTGGTCATGGCGCGGAGGATCGGCACCAGGTATCCCGCCTGCCCCTGGGACAGCGACTCCTGGCTCTGCAGCGCCAGCAGGCTCACTTCCGATTCCAGCCGCTGGCGTGCCCGTTCATGAATCTCAGAGGCCTGTTCACGCACCAGCAGCGTAGCGAAGGTGATCACCAGCAGACCTTCGAAGAGGACAAGACCGGAGATGAGCTGACCTCGAATCGAACGAGGTTTTAGCCAACCCATTAGGCGGCAACCTTTCCTTCAACGCTGAAAGCTTCTCGAATCAATCCAAGTCACAGTAACAGTAACAGGTTCAGCCGATCTTCAGCGAAGTGCGGCCGGCAAGCTTAGCCTCGATATCCTGTGCAATCTGACGGCCATGGAAACGGCCGTTCTCGATGAAAATCTCGTTAGTGCGCATGCCGGCAACGATCACTCCGGCGAGGTAGATACCAGGTATATTGCTCTCCAGCGACTCCGGATCGCACACCGGGCAACGGTCTTCCCCTTCCATCTGTACTCCAACCGAAGTCAGAAAATCAAAGTCGGGATGGTATCCGGTCAAGGCAAAAACAAAATCATTCTCCAGCGTGACCACCCCCTGGGGCGTCAGCAGCTCGACCGAGTCTTTCGCGATGCTGGCCACGGAGCTGGAGAAATACGCAGTGACCTCGCCGTTTTTAATGCGATTGTTGATGTCCGGCAAAATCCAGTACTTGACATGGCGATGCATGACCTCACCGCGATGCACCAGCGTTACATGCGCCCCATGGCGCCACAGGTCCAGGGCCGCAATGGCCGCCGAGTTCTTGCCTCCAATTACCAACACCTTCTGGTCGTAATAGGGGTGCGGGTCGTGGTAATAGTGCATCACCTTGGAGAGATCTTCCCCCGGCACCTCGAGGTAGTTCGGCAGGTCGTAGTAACCGGTAGCAATAATGATCTTGCGGGCGCCGTACGACCGTTGACGCGAGAACTGGTCGACGGTGGTGACGGTGAAATTGCCATCTTCCCCGCTCACGCTGGATACGGCTTGATAAAGGCGCATCTCCAACTGGTAATGCTCCGCGACTTTGCGGTAGTACTCCAGCGCCTCATTGCGGCTGGGTTTCTGGTTGGGGCTGGAAAAGGGCATATCCCCGATCTCCAGCAGCTCGGGGGTGGTAAAAAACGTCATGTTCGAGGGGTAGTGAAAGAGGGAGTTGCAAAGGCAGCCCTTGTCGACCAGAACGCTGCTCATTCCAGCGCGCTTCGCTTCGATGGCGCATGCCAGACCGGTAGGCCCCGCACCCACGACCAATACGTCAAAGTTTTCCTTTACAGCGCTGCCGCCAGGCTCCATCTATATAGATTAGACGATGAGAAGCCCCTACCGTCTCCCTGGCCTCTGCAACATGACGTGCTGTGGTATCCCACTCAAGCCAAAACCGGGCTTGAATGGGATACCAGCGGCAGTGAGCAGATGAAGAAGAGAAGACGCCGATGACCACCTGCCTCACCGGCAACTAAGGCTGGGTGCCCCATTCAAGCCGTTCTTTGGCTTGAGTGGGATACCACAGCACTCGACGCGCCTTTTCTACACCAAACCCGTCACTGCCGCCCGAATCGA
The DNA here is from genome assembly GCA_963785315.1 of uncultured Acidobacteriaceae bacterium. GTDB lineage: Bacteria > Acidobacteriota > Terriglobia > Terriglobales > Acidobacteriaceae > PALSA-350. The sequence goes on from CAWAUX010000010.1 coordinate 1,304,633, forward strand.
TAAACAATGCCGATATTGAAGCCGAGGTTCTTCGCCTGCGCGGTGCCGCCAAAGGTGGTCAACCAGTAGCCCGGCTGCAAACGCACCGCGAGTGCGGGACTCAGGTTGTAGTCGACGGGCACACCCACCGCTGCGCTGAAGTTGGTGCCGTTGCTCCAAAGCCCAATCTGGGTGCCGAGGGGAACCCCCGAGTTACTCGCGTTGAAATTGCCTTTAGCAACGCCCACCAGACCCTGTGCGCTAATCGCCCAGTGCTCCCTGCGCACGAAGCGATACTGCGGCCCTGCCATGAAGGTGTACTGGCTGATGCTGGGCTTGAAGATGTTGTACTGATTGGGTGGGGTGAAGGCGGTTCCGTAGTATCCGCGTATGTCCGCCGTAAGCCCCAGGCGCCCCCAACGATAATCGGTGAATCCCCCATTCCACGCCGCTTCATTGAGGTGCTGGAGCGATTCACCCGGCCGGAAGCGGGTGTAGCCACCACCTCCATAGACCTCGAACTTATGGCTGTACGTATCCTCAACCACGCGCTGGGTGCGCGCCTGCCGCCGTGCTCGTATTCTGGCTTGAGCCTCCTGGGCCAGGCGAACCTGATTTTGCTGCGGATTCTCCGGCTCCGTCTGCGTCTGTGCGGGTGCGGGTGCCGGACTCCCGCTACCGGTGGAATTCTGCGCTATGAGCCCTGGTACCGCGAGAGTGATCAAAAAAAGAAGCGGATACACTAGGCATCCAAAACGCTTGCTATGATGCATGAACCTGAAAGCCTCCACTGCCTGCCGCCGTTCGGCGAAGAAAATAACTTTTGCTGTCCTGGTTAGTATTAGAGCATTTCTCCGCTTGCTATATCCTGCTCGGGGTACGAACAGTGCAGCTTTTCTTGTCCCGCCGGTCAGGGAAGCGTTAAGAGACCCGTCGGCTAAGCAGAAACGAAAGGGTTAAACAATGAAATTCCTTATCGGCCTTTTGATCGGGTTGCTCCTGGTGCCACTCGGCATTGCGGCTTATCTCAGCTTTGGAAGCCTGCCCGTTGCCACCAGCGACGCGCCTCTCCCTTTCGAGGAAAGGATCGTCCACATTCCCCTGCACGCGCGCATTGATCGTGAGCTGGTCAAGACGCCCCCGGTCGCAGCCAGCCCCACCAACCTGGAGATCGGCGCCCACATCTACCGCCAGCAATGCGCGACTTGCCACGGCCTTTATGGGCGGCCCGCCAGCTTTGCCAAGGGAATGTTCCCGGAGGCGCCTCAACTTTGGGAGCCGCACCGCAATGGAGTAGTCGGGGTCAGCGACGATCCGCCCGGAGAAACCTATTGGAAGGTGGCCAACGGCATCCGGCTTTCCGGCATGCCGGCTTTCAAGAAGTTCCTGAACGAGACCGAGATGTGGCAGGTGTCTCAGCTGCTGGCAAACGCCGATAAACCCCTACCTCCCGGCGTATTGGCGCTGTTGAAACAGCCGTTGGTCCTCGATCCGGCAGCACCGCAGCAATAAGAAAAACCCCGGGTCCCCTGCACGAAAACGAGCAAGGGGTACCCGGGGTTTCGTTGTGCTCCGCTATTTGAGGGTATAAGTAACGCCGGCAGTGAACTGGAACGAGTTCTTCTTGCTGCCGATGGCCGGATCGTTCAGGAAGTCGTCCAACGTTCCTATGCTAAAGGCGAACTGCTTGTACACCGGGAATACCAGACCCGCCGTGCCCACAGCCGACCATGCATTGGTCTGATTAAACGCCGGTGTGATCGTCGCTCCCTCGTTGAATATCAGGCCATGGGGCAGCTTCAGCATGTAGGTATCTCCGAAGTCCATCCCGATCAGATTCTTGCTCGGAGTGAGGGGCGGGGGAGGAAGGATGTTCGGGGTGATGAAGTATGTCTGCTTCTCGTAATGCACGTCGAACTTTATATCCAGCTCCTGCTTCGGCTCCTTGATAACGGTGTAACCAATTCCGCCGCCATAGGATTGCTGCAAGCTCAGACCTTGGGAGTAATTGTGATCCCAGGACCCGTTCACCAGGAAGTAGAGGCGCGGCGAGAAGTACCAGTCATGCTCTGCATCGCCGTGAAGGATGTTGGTCTTCGTCCCCACGGTGCCGGGCTGGGTGACGGACCCGTAGGCTCCGGTAAAGTCCACCAGGGTGCGGTCGCGCGGGTCCAGCCAGGTCACGCTTGGAATAGCCCTCACCAGCGCTACCCCACCGGTAAAGTTGCGGCTGTTCTGCGTGGCTTCAACCAGAGTCGCGCCCGCCGTAACGGAGCCGGCCCAGCCGTGAGAAGAAGCCCGGATTGCCGCGTAATTCCTTGGTGTAGGTACCCTTATCGATCACGTATTGCGTGTCCTTCACCGGGATGTCTTTGCTCGCGCCGCCTGTAGCTTGAGTCACCTTGACCTGATTGTCCTCAACCTGGACGTTGCCCTGGACAATATCGGCATCCGCCGTCTTGCGGGTGACATGCTGGCCCTGTTGAATCACGGCAAACTGCTGCCCGGTTTTAATGGACTTGATCTTGTCCCAGTCCACGGATATATCGCCGGCGATGTCGCTGTGGAAGGTCACGCTGCCACTGACCTCGCGCAGCAGCTTGCCGGTCAACTGGTCGCCATTGGTGAAAACAATGACATCCGTGCCTGCCGCAGGGGCAGCGGGAGCTTCTGCGTGCATGGGTGCGGCGAAGACAAGCCCAAGAGCGGCCGGGAGGACCATGGGCAAGGTGTTCAACACATGTCGCAAAAAACCGCGACTCGTAAATTTGAATAGAGGCATTTGGGAACCTTTCACGAAGGAGATAGGTAGCGAGAGACAGGCAGCGCTACTCGGTAATGAAATGACCCACGTTCCTGACAGACGACGGTAGAACTCGGATGTGAACGTACCGCGAGCGTTCGCATTCCACACCCGAAATTGGTTGTGATAGGGCGCAACGGCCTGTTGGCCCGGCCTGGTTCAACTCAGTTGTATAAGCCCAGCGCAGGGCGGACGCGGTACCGAGTTGGCTTAAATGATCGCCTGGGACCACGTCTCTTGCACTGTAACACTGGATTGTCGGCTGCCATACTCGTAAAATAGACAGGTGGCAATCACCAGGACGCAAGCTCTCGACTATTTCCGCTCGGACGACCTCATCGGCCTGGGCATGGAAGCGGATGCGCTTCGGCGCAAACTGCATCCCGAGGGCGTGGTGACGTACATCATCGACCGCAACATCAACTATACAAATTTCTGTACCGAGTATTGTAGCTTTTGCGCCTTCTACCGGCCGCTTAAGGGCAAGCTCGCCGCGGAAGGCTACATCCTCGATTTCGAGACCATCTACCAGAAAATCGCCGAGACGGTGGAGATGGGCGGCACGGGCGTGCTCATGCAAGGCGGTCTACACCCCGATCTCAAGATCGAATGGTTTGAACGCCTGCTCACTGGCATTAAGCAGCGCTTCCCACAGATTTGGCTCCACTGTTTCTCCGCCTCGGAGATTCTGGCCATCGCCGAGTACAGCAACCTTTCGCTGCGAGATACGATTGCCCGGTTGCGGGATGCGGGGTTGAACTCGATCCCGGGCGGCGGCGCTGAGATTCTCGACGACGAGGTGCGGCATCGCATCGCGCGCCTCAAGTGCTCCACCCAGGATTGGGTGGACGTGCATCGCACCGCCCATGAGTTGGGCATGCGGACCACCGCCACCATGATGTTCGGCGTGGGAGAAACCTTCGAGCACCGCGTCAACCACTTCGAACAGGTGCGGCGCTTGCAGGAAGAAACCGGCGGCTTCACCGCCTTTATTCCCTGGAGCTTTCAGCCCACCAACACCGCCCTGGGGGGCCGTAAGTGGGACGAGGCCACATCGGTCGAATACCTCAAGGTGCTGGCCATCTCACGTCTCTACCTGGACAATGTAGAGAATGTGCAATCCAGCTGGGTAACCCAGGGGTTGAAGGTATTGCAGCTTGGCTTGCGCTTCGGCGGTAACGACGTGGGTTCGGTGATGCTGGAGGAAAACGTGGTCAAGGCCGCTGGAACCTCCAACTGCACCACGGAAGAAGAGCTGCGCCACGTGATCCGCGGTGCCGGTTTCCGGCCCGTGCAACGGGATACCCTGTACACCACCTTTTTTCTCAGCTGATCCGTCGGGCCCTGTGAGATGAGCATCTTAGGAGACCATGTGGATGACGTGTGGAGGCAGTGCCCTGCTGGCAATGATCGCTGACAAGCTAAGCTTCCTTCCCATTGCGGCTCTGCGCGGTTACGCGGGGACTCTTGCCTTGTGGTGGAGCGCTCCGCAGCACGGCCTGCAGCATTACTTCAAGACCCATTACGCCGATCGCACCTTCGAGCACTTGTATCACTGGAACTCTTTTGACACCGCGCTCCTGATTCCCTACTTCGTGGTGATGATTGTTCTCTCCTTCTACGGCATTCATCGCTATCAGCTGGTTTACCGCTACTACAAGTACCGCAAGAATGCTGCGCGCGAGCCCGGAATCGCACTTTGCCCGACCTTCCCAGCATCACGGTGCAGCTCCCCATCTTCAACGAGCAATTCGTGGTTGACCGGCTCATTCAGGCCTGCTGCAACCTGGACTATCCCGCGGACAAGCTGGAGATTCAGGTTCTGGACGATTCAACAGACGGCACAGTAGAAGTTGCCCAGGCGGCCGTAGAGCTTTATCAATCCCTCGGACACAAAATCACCTACATTCATCGCGTCGATCGCCACGGCTTTAAGGCAGGGGCTCTGGACGAGGGCTTGCGCGTGGCAACGGGCGAGTTCGTCGCCATTTTCGATGCCGATTTCGTGCCTCCCAGGGAATGGCTCATGCAGGTCATCCATCACTTTGCCGACGCCAGGATCGGTATGGTGCAGACGCGCTGGACGCATCTTAACCGTGACTACAGCTTCCTCACCCAGGTGGAAGCCATCCTGCTCGATGGCCACTTTATTCTCGAGCACGGCGGGCGATCGCGCACCAACGCCTTTTTCAATTTCAATGGGACTGCCGGCATGTGGCGCCGGGTTGCGATTGACGGATCGGGAGGCTGGCAGCACGACACCCTGACCGAGGATACCGACCTGAGCTATCGTGCGCAGATGAAGGGCTGGAAGTTTCGTTATCTGCAGGACGTTGAGTGCCCGGCCGAACTGCCGGTAGAAATGACCGCCTTCAAGACGCAGCAGGCGCGTTGGGCAAAGGGCCTGATTCAGACCTCGAAAAAGATACTGCCCATGATGTTCCGCAGCGATGCGCCGTTTCACGTGAAGCTGGAGGCGTTTTACCACCTGACAGCGAATCTCAGCTATCCGCTGATGGTTGTGCTTTCCATGCTGTTGATGCCGGCCATGATCATCCGTTTCTATCAGGGCTGGTTTCAGATGCTGCTGATTGACGTACCGCTGTTCATGGCGTCCACGCTTTCCATTTCTTCGTTCTATCTGGTTTCCCAAAGAGAGCTGTTTCCCGGCCGATGGTACAGGACCTTCCTGTATCTACCCTTCCTGATGGCTCTGGGCATAGGCCTGACGATCACCAACACCAAGGCGGTGTTGGAGGCGATATTCGGAATCAAGACCGCCTTCAAGCGCACCCCTAAGTACCGCATCGAGAAGCGCGGCCAGATTCCGCAGGCCAGCAAGTACCGCAAGAGACTTGGCATCGTGCCCTGGATTGAGCTCTTGATCGGCAGCTATTTTGCCTTGACCATCTGGTATGCAATCGTCAATGAGAACTATTTCACGGTGCCGTTCCTGCTGCTCTTTGTGCTGGGTTATCTGGTACACCGGTCTCATGTCGTTGCTGGAAGGCAGATTTGAACGCTTTCGCATGGGAGCCAATGCGGAAGAAGCCTCGCCCAAGCCCTTTCCCGTGGGCGTCTAAGCTCACTCACAGATACGAAGGATGTTTTTCGCATCCCAGTACGAAGGTTGTTTTTCGTCATTGGAAACCGAAGGGCACGGCTTAAGCCATGCCCTTGTACGCCTTTACAAGCGGAAGCCAAAGGTAATAGGAATCATACCGACGGTGCCCGTCCCTACCGCACTCGCCGTCGTCGCAGGCGCGTCTACCCAGACGTAACGCACTTCCGCGTAAAACTTGGCCTTACCGTCGGCATTGGGTTTGAAGGTAACCCCGGTGCCAATGTTTACGCCGCCCTGGTTGCTGGAGAAATGGCTGAGAGTAATGTTTTCGTACTGCGGGTAGCAGCCATAAAAGTAATCGCAGTAGTCACCCACATAAACCGGCTCGGTAAAGCTCGTGAGCTTGCGGTAGAAGCCGCCGCCCCCGGTCACGTAACCGCCAATGTGTCCGCTCGTCTTGTAGTAGAAGATGGGATCCAGGGTCAGCGACCACACGTGAACATTGCCATTCGGCTCGCCTACATTCGTCAGCGTGTTTTGAGGAATATTGGCGTGATTGAAGCTGTATTCGGCAAGCACTCCAAACCTGATCGTTGAAGTTCCAACCACCGCCCAGGTTGATGCTATAGCCGACATTCTGCCAGGTCTTGGTATTGCCGACCGGCACATTGAATCCCGCGCCCGCCTCGATCGCCAGATGGTCGAGTGACCGAATCGTTATGGTGGGTGTTGTAGCCTTGCCTGTTATATCCGCCCTGATTGGGATACTGATCCTGCACCAGAGCGTCGAAGTCCACGTGATTTTGCGCGCTGGAACTATATTGCGCGAAGCCAGACGGAGCCAGGAGACAGGAGGAAAGGGCCGCAACGATCACTGCCGATCGGCCCGGGAACCGGGGTAAGGAACGCAACATCTTGTAATCACCCATGGGTAGTGAAATTTTGGGAGTTCCCCAAAAGGATCTCTCAGCTCTTAACCCTTATGTGACGCATTTGACTCGCCGAAGGTTGGCATTTTAAATACTCAGCGTGATCCTGTGGCGCCCGCCGTCAATTACGGCGGCAGGGCCCCAACTCGTCTTAGTGGATGTCGAACTGCTCCGGATGCAGCGTGGGATCGCTCTTGACGATGATCGTCTTGCCGCTCATCTCCTCCAGCTCCGTGAGCCACCGGGCATTGCCCAGCTTCAGCGTCTTGACCACTTCGGGATGAACGCGCAACAGCACGTCCTGCCGCTCCAGATGGCTCTGCATCTTGCGCATCTCGATATAGATTTCGTTGCACACCGTGGTCGGGCTCTTGACCATGCCGGTGCCGGCGCAGATCGAGCACTGGATGCTCAGCGTGCGCTCGAGCGACTGCTTGACCCGCTTGCGGGTAATGGCAACCAGGCCGAAGTCGTTGAACTGCAACACTTTAGAAGGAGCCCGATCGGACTTAAGCTCGTCCTCCAGGGCCTGCATCACCTTGTTGCGGTTCTTGCGCTCATCCATATCGATGAAGTCGATCACGATGATTCCGCCCAGATCGCGCAGACGAATCTGGCGCACGATCTCGGGGATGGCATCGAGATTGGTCTTGAGAATCGTGTCCTCCAAACGCGCCGTCTTGCCGACATACTTGCCGGTGTTGATGTCGATGGCCACCAGCGCCTCCGTCTGATTGATCACAATGGACCCGCCAGACTTGAGCCAGACCTTGGACTTGAGCGCCTTGGTGATTTCATCCTGAATGCCGAACTGTTCAAAGAGCGGCGTTTCCTTGGTGTACAACTTGACCCGGCGTACCAACGAGGGCTGAAAACGGTTCAGGAAGCGAACGATGCGCTCGTACTCCGCCTCGGTATCGACCCAGATGGTGGAGAAGTTGTCACTCACCTGGTCGCGCAGGATCCGCTCCACCAGGTTCAGATCGTGATAGATGAGCGCCGGCGCCTTGGCCGTATCGGAGCGCTGCTTGATCTCCGTCCATAGGCTGATCAGGAAGCGAATATCCGCGCGCAGATCCTCTTCGCTGGCCCCATCCGCCGCAGTGCGCACAATAAAGCCGCCGCTAACGGTTCCCTTCTCGCTGATCAGGATGCGCTTGAGACGCAGGCGCTCCTCATCGGAGGAGATTTTGCGCGAGACGCCGACATGATTGACCGTCGGCATGAAGACCAGAAAGCGGCCGGGGAGCGCAATGTGGCTGGTGATGCGCGCACCCTTTTTCGCAATCGGCTCCTTGGCAATCTGCACCAGGATTTCCTGCCCCTGCTTCAACAGCTCACTGATGATCGGCAGGTCGCTGGTTTGGGTGTTTTGCCGGCGTCCATTGTGGCGGCGGCGGCCATCGTTGCGCTGCCCTCGGCCTCCACGGCGCTGATCGTCACGCGGACGGCGAGCCGGCTGCCCGGCCACTGCGGCTACCTGGCCTTCTTCCGATTCTGTCTCCTCGACCCCATCAGCGGCCTCGATCTCATCTTCTTCCGCGTCCTCTTCCTCTACCGTGAGACCGGAAGCCTCGCCGTCAATGCGCTGCTCAAGGTGGCTATCGCGCACCATTTCGCCGATCTCACCGCCGGCCGCAACTTCCTGGTCGAGCGTCTCCTCTTCCAGTTCCTGCAGGTCGTGGTCTTCGCTCTCGACAAAAAGCGGCGTAAAGTCGTACTCCTCTTCCTCCGCGACCTCTTCTTCCTCCACCAGGCCGGTTGCTGGAGCTCCACCGTCCAGGTCCTCGTCGTCCTCTTCCTCCTCATCGAAGTCCGTTTCCAGTTCCGCCAGGCCGGCGGTCGGCGCAGCCAACGCTACAGGCTCCTCGCCACCGCGCGTCCGGAACGCGTATCTTCAATGTGCTGGAAGGCTTCCTGTTCAGGAGCAACCTCTTCCTCCTCGACCAAGCTGGGGATGAGGAGGCAAAACGAAATTCGCTGGGCGCCGAAGGGTCGATCCGATACGAAGCGGAAGCTTCCTCAGGCTCAAACTCCACCGCCGCTGCCAACGGCTCGTCGGCCAGGATGCTCTGGACTTCTTCCTGTGTTTCGCCAATCACCACGGCTTCAGGCGTCTCTTCATCCGTCTACCCATACTGTTTCCTGCACTTCCAGCTTCATGGAGCGTGGGAGCTTCTTCTCCCCCGGCCACAATGGCATGCGGCTCCAGATTCTCGGTGGAGACGGCAATTTCCTCGTCGTAGGCCGTCTCTTCCTCCACGCTGGCGGAAGTCAATGGCTCGTCGTGAACTTGGGCTGGGGCTTCTTCACGGCGCCCCGATAGCGGGAAATGGATTCACCGGGAAGCGGACCAGCGCCGTCCCAAGCCAGCGGGGTCTCGATCAGCGTCGAGGGCTTGGCGATGACGACATTGGCTCGCTGCTGGGGTGCGCGGCTGTCGACCGGCAGGGTGGGCGCCGGGGCAGCACTCTGGCCGCCGTACTTGGAAAGCGACTCCCCAGGAAGAGAGAATGCGACTGGTGGCCGCGCGCCCGGCTTCCACCGGTGCAGCTGGCTCGACAGCCGCGACCTCGATACGGGATGACCCATCGCTGCGGGCTGGAGCCTGTCTGTTCCTGGGCTGCGTGTCGGCCCGCCTTGAGGTGGGCGAAAGCCCTTGCGGCGGCCACGGCGGCCTCGCCAGCGCCGGGTACCATCCTCAAACTCGCCTGCCGGCCCCTGGCCGGATGCTGCGCCACCCGAAGCTTGCCGGGACGCCGTTGCGCCGTGGAGCTTCTTCCTCTGCGCCGGCGGCGGCACGCGGCTGCCGTGGTTCGCGGTTCTCCCGGGCCTGCGGTTCTCGAGCCTGTCCCTCCTCGGGCCGGCCGTTGGCTGGGAATCCGCTCAAAGTCGGAGGAGTCTTCCTGCTCCTCCATGAAGTCGGTGACGTAGAGAAAAGCGTCGCGCTCCAGGCCCAGGTCGACGAATGCCGACTGCATACCGGGAAGCACGCGGGTAACGCGACCTTTGTAAATGGAGCCGGCGAGAGTGTATTCATTCTCGCGCTCGTAGTAGACCTCTGTAAGTTGGTCGTCCTCAAGGATGGCCAGACGCGTCTCATGGGGCGTGCTGGAAATACAAATTTCTTTTGACATGCTGCCTCTCCTGTCCGCAGGTCTCACCTGGCGGACGGCCGGCGCGGCAGAATCGGAGGGTAAGCTGCTATCCCTCTCGCGGGATACCGGGAAGGATTAGGTCAGCGAGCAAGCCTTGGGCAAAGGCGCGTGATCCATGGGGTGGAATCCAGCGAAATTCTTTGTGCGGGGATGCCGGCACAACACGATAACGACCGGGACCGGTCCCTGTGCTGGCTGGCGTTCCAAGGCTCTCTAAACGCAAAGAGTCGGTGACCACTTCAACCTTGTATTCAGGCGGGGCCGTTACCCTTCTCTGCGTGTTCATTCCTAATCCTGCCCGGCCCGGTGATTCACCTGGCCGACGTATCTAAACTGCTAAAAAACTTAGGTTACTGACGCCGCTTATGGTGCGGCCCGACTGCAGGCCGGGAACCCTGCTCTAATTCACAAAGCGGCTCATGCGAACGTTCATCGCCATACCCAGAGCCAGGAAAGTGAATAATACCGAGGATCCCCCATAACTCATTAAAGGTAGAGGAATTCCCGTGACCGGCATCAGCCCGATGACCATTCCGACGTTAACTGCAATCTGAAAGATGAGTACAGCGACTACGCCCATGATCAGGAACGTACCGGATACATCCGCGGCTGTCTGAGCATTTTGAATCAAACGCGTCAATATGAGGAAGTATATCAGGAGTACAAACACGGCGCCGACGAAGCCATGTTCCTCGCAAAACGCGGCAAAGATGAAGTCCGTATAGGGAATAGGCAGGAAGTCGCCCTGGGTTTGGGTACCCTTGGTGGCTCCCCGGCCCCAGACGCCTCCGTCGCCCACGGCGATCAGCGACTGTTTCACCTGGTAGCCGCTGCCTCTGGGATCGGTGTCCGGGTTCAGGAAGCTGGTGAGCCGCTGCTTCTGGTAAGGCTTGAGCACCTTGGCCCAAACCGGTACCACCAGGACCAGGCCGGCGACCACCAGGATGACCCCCTTCTTCCACTCCAGGCCGCCCAGGAAGAGCCCGATGATGAGCACCGGGATGTAGGTGAGCGAGGTTCCCAGGTCCGGTTGCTTGAGCACCAGCAGCATCGGCAGCCCGACCATCAGGAAAGCCTTGAAGATGTCGCTCCAGGTCAGATCCCTGCCGGCGAGGCCGGCGAAGTATCGGGCCATGGCGACAATCAGCACCACCTTGACCCATTCCGACGGCTGAAAGTGAATGCCGCCAGGAAGCTTGATCCAGCGCCGTCCGCCCATGACCTTGGTGCCAAAGAGAAGCACCCCTACCAGCGAGACCAGGCAGAAGCCATAGACCCAGTGCACCGCCTCCAGCAGACGGTGGTAATTGATCAGCGAGAAGAGAAACATCGCGGCCAGGCCGCCAATGAGCCAGAAGATCTGCTTGGTTTCAAACCCGACAAACTTGGTATGCAAGGTGGCGCTATAGATCTCCAGGATGCTGACCACCGACAGCAGCAGCACCATGGCCAGGAGCAACCAGTCGAAATCACGAAATGAGATAAATCGCCGCATGATTCTCCGTGTCGTTCTTTATCCTTGAAGGAGCCGAGCCTCAGCCCGTCGAAGGGTCCAAGCTTCAGTTCCTTGAAGGGCCAAGCTCCAGCTCCTCGAAGGGGCGGGGCTTCAGCCCCGCCGTAAAAACCCGCCAAAACTGGACGGCTTTAGCCGCTGAGGGATCTCCCTCATGAACCGCGATTTTCCCTCAGAGGCTAAAGCCTCGACGATTTGATACTTCAACGGACGGGCTAAAGCCCGTCCCCTTCAACCCTTGAAAGCTCATTGCGCCGGCACCGAGAAGTGGCCACCGTGCATTGCGGGGGCAGCGTCCTTCGCCGCCACGACGGTTGGCTTTGCGCCCCCCGCCATCTGCTCCGGCTGTTCCGACCACACCGCCCCAACCTCGACCTTCTTTGCCGGGGTCTTGGCTTGCTGTAGGTTGTTATCCAGCCGGCGCTGCTTATCCACGAAGGCTTCGATGACCCGCGCAGCCAGAGGTGCGGACGCCTCTGCTCCCCAGCCCCCATGTTCCACCAGGACCACCACGGCGATATCCGGATTACGGCGCGGAGCGATTCCGACAAACCAGGCGTTGGCGCGCTCGGCGCCGGTGCCAAGACTCTTCATTCCGGCACTGTGGTTCACCACCTGCGCCGTGCCTGTCTTGCCGGCAAAGTCGATATTTTCCAGGTGAGACGCCGCTGCCGTACCGCTGTTGGTGGTGAGCGCCATGCCCTCGGTGATGGTCTCCCACACCGCGGGACTGATCGCTAGCGTGGCATCGCCACTGCCCGGATACGATTCATATAACGCCTGGCGAAAATCGGCCGGTAATTGATCGGGCTCGACTACGTGGGGGCGCTTGAAGACGCCGCCGGAAGCAATTCCGGCAATCGCCCGCACCAACTGCACGGGGCTAATGGCAACCGCCCCTTGGCCGATACCTACGGAGATCGCTTCACCCGCATACCATTTCTCGTGGAAGGTCTTCAGCTTCCATTCTTCCGACGGCATAACGCCGCTGACTTCCCCAGGTAGATCGATGCCCGTCTTCTGCCCGATGCCTACCTTGTGAGCCCAATAGGCAATCTTCTCAATGCCCAGCCGTGCGGCCAGCGTGTAGTAATAGGTATCGCAAGAAAGCGGGATAGCGTGCAGAATGTCGACTGGCCCGTGGCGTTTATCACAGGCAAAGAAGCGTCCGTAAAACGTCGCCCCGCCGGTGCAGTTCACCTTCAGATCCTGCGCCACATTGCTTTCCAGGCCGGCCAGCGACATGATGATTTTGAACGTGGATCCTGGCGCCAGCTGGGCCTGAATCGCTTTATCCAGCAACGGGTGGCGAGGATCCGTGATGAGTTTGTTCCATTCGCCGCGGGAAACGCGAACGGAAAAATCATTAGGGTCGAAGGCCGGCCGTGAGACCAGCGCCAGCACCGCGCCCGTATGAGGGTTGATGGCAATAATCGCCCCGTTCCGATCGCCCATGGCCGCTTCGGCCGCGCGTTGGATATCCAGGTCGATGGTCAGCTTGATGCCCTGGCCCGGAACCGCCGGTTCCCGGCCCAGGATACCTACTTCCCTGCCGTGGCTGTCCACGATAATGTCCTGCGAGCCATCCTGGCCCCGCAGCAGTGAATCGTAGGATTGCTCCACCCCCGATTTGCCCACCACATCGCCCGGCTCGTAGTAGGCGTAGCGCGGGTCGTTCAGCATGTCGTCGCTCACCTCGCCGACGTAGCCGATCAGGTTGGCGGCAAAGCCGTTGCGGGGATAAAGCCTGCGCTGTTCGTCAATCGTTTCCAGTTCCGGCAGCTCGTCGCGATGGGCCTCGATGAACTCCACCTCATCCGGGGTGATGTCCTGTTTGAGCGGGATCGGTTCATATTTGGGCGCCAGCGCGTAGTGCTTCAGCGTGGCTTCCAGCTGCTCCGGAGTCATGTGCAGACCACGCGAGATCAGGGGAAAATCCGCCCGCAAATCGCGGCCCGGCTCGCGGATGAGAAAGCAGGAGACAGAGGGATAGTTATCTACCAGCAGGCGTCCTTCGCGGTCGAACAGCTTACCCCGGGGAGCGAGGATGGGCACCTTGCGAATACGGTTCTGCTCCGCCAGGGTGCGGTAGTTTTGCGCTCCGATCACTTGCAGCCGCCACAGTCCCGAGAGCAGCACCAGCAGGATGGCCACGATCGCATATTGCACGATCGTGAGCTTGAACGCTGGTAGCCGCTCTTCCCGGTTAACCGATGAGTAATTGTCCATATCTACGGCCCGCTTACTGTTACTGTGACGCTCTCGGCTCCAATTCGTTTCGGCCGGTTCTAATCCCGTGGCCTTATACGATCCAGAATATCGAAGAAAAACACACCCACAATGGAATTGATAACCGCCTTGATTACCTCATGCAGCCAATTCGTATTGACATTGAACGCCAGCATGCGATGCATGATGAACAGGTAGATCCCGATGTTCAACAAGGTGAAGGCGAAGTTGATCAGCAGGCGGGTGCCCGGATTCTCGACGTCGATCTTGACCCCGAGTGACGCCGCAAAGAATCCCACCACGCATTGCGAGATCCCGTTGATTCCCAGGGGGCGGCTGGTCAGCGCATCCTGAATAAGCCCGATCACCGCTCCGGTGACCGTGCCGGCTATCGGATTACGCCAGCCGACGGAAAAATAAATCGTCACCAGCAACGGGAGATCGATGATATCGAACTTGGGGATGAAGCGCGGGATCAGGGCCTGCAAGAAAATCGCCAGCAGCGGAACCAGCACCACCACAATCAAGGGGTAGCGCTGAACATCCAGCTCACGACGCGCTAGTGATGCCGACATTGCCATGAAAGTCTTTCTCCTACCCGCAAACCACTCCAGACACCCAAAACCCTCTCCCAACCCAGCTTATTGGGGCGGACTTCCACTGCCTGAAGCTGCTGAAGGCTCCGCGCCGGGTTCCGCTGCAGGGGTCGCCTTAACCGGCTGATCCGCCGGGGTTGTTTTTGGGCTTTTAGGCTTAGCCGCTGCAGGACGAGCCGCACCCGCTGTGTTCTCCGCGCCAGGGGCTGCTGTGGGGCTCGTGGCAGAATGGTGCACCACAGGCTTTGCTGCATCTCCCTGAGCTGCATCTTGCCCGGCCGCCTCATCGCGTGTTTCCGGTTTCTTACTCACCGCTTTGACTGCTGGGGGAGGCGCTGCGTATTTGGGGTCCACAATGGCCTGCCCAGGGGTCAATGCACTGGCCGGGGCGGTCGCGTCGGGGCTGTAATGATCAGCATGCAAGGCCGGCGGCGGATGCAGCTTGGGAGCCACGGCCGCAGCCGCTGCCACCGCTGCGGCAGTCCCGGCGGCGATGCTGTTCGCCTGACCGGGCGTATCGGCCAGCGCATTGGGGTCAGTCAGGCCGGGCAGCCGCTCGGCAAGAATATCCGACGCCCGCTGTTGGGTCTCGGCCATGGCCCCTGCGGCAGCACTCTGCGCCAGATCCTGCTTTTCCTTCTCCGGCATCTGATCGCCCGCCTGGGTGATCACCAGCAACTCTTCCAGGTGCCCTAAATTGGCGGCCGGCTTGATAAGAATGTCCATGTAAGGCGGATTGGAAGTATCCGGGACCACCTGGTCGACCACCCCCACCGGCAGCCCCCGGGGATAGATCTGGTCTCCGCCGCTGGTTACCACCCGCTCGCCCGGCTTAACCCGCTCATCGGGAAGCATGTTAATGATCTGCGGCTGGCCCAGCGCATTGCCCCGCAGAACCCCGCGCAATCGCGTCTGCTCCAGCAGCACCCCGGCTCCGCTGGTCTGATCGGAGATCACCAGCACCTGCGCGGTGCCCCCAAAGACATCCTTCAACTTGCCCACGATGCCGTCGGGAGTGATGACTGCCATATCCGGCTTAAGCCCGTCTTTGGAGCCCTTATCGATGTACAGGATGCGTGACTGGTCGGTCCCCGACGTCCCGATGACCTGGGCCGGCACGGTGGTGTATATGTAGTGCTCTTTGAAGGCCAGCAGCGACTGCAGCCGTTGTCCCTGGCGCGCATCCTCGAGCAGCGTTGCCTGCTCCAACTGGAGGCGTCTCACCCGTTCTGTCAGCTCTTGATTCTGCTGCCGGACGTGGCGAAGGTCGAGATAGTTCGACCACAGGCCGCGCAGCCCGCTTCCGCTACCGTGCAAGACCTTCTCCGGAGGCGACATGAGGCCGATGGCCCAATAGCGAATCAGCCGCACCGCCGGTGCATCCCCGCCACTGGGGTTAGGCCGGCGCACCTGCACGGCTAACCCAATGATCTGGGCCACCAGAACCGCCACCAGGAACAGGATGTTCTTATACCGGCTCAAAGCAAATCCATGGCTGCGTTCGCGGACGAATGGGTCATCCGTCCCCTTCTCGGTTTATAAGTCGACTCGCCGCCTGATTTAGTCAATCTTGATTTTGCGCAGCAAACGGAAGTCACTGAGCATCTTGCCGGTGCCCAGCACCACGCTGGCCAGGGGATCATCGGCGATCGAAACCGGCAGACCGGTTTCTTCGCGGATACGCTTGTCAAGATTCTTGATCAGCGCGCCGCCCCCTGTGAGTACGATGCCGCGGTCACTGATATCGGCGCTGAGCTCCGGCGGGGTACGCTCCAGGGCCACGCGGATAGCATTGAGTATGGTCGAAATGCATTCCGTAAGTGCTTCACGGATCTCGCTGTCATCGATGGTGATGGTCTTGGGCACGCCTTCGATCAGGTTGCGCCCTTTGATCTCCATAGTCAGCGGCTTGTCCAGCGGATAGGCTGAACCGATGTCGATCTTGATCTGCTCTGCCGTGCGCTCACCAATGAGCAGGTTGTACTTACGCTTGAGGTAATTCATGATGGCTTCGTCCATCTGGTTGCCGGCCATGCGGACGGAACGGGAATAGACGATGCCGGAGAGCGAGATGACGGCGATATCCGTGGTGCCGCCACCGATATCCACCACCATGTTGCCGCTGGGTTCAGTGATCGGCAGGCCTGCGCCGATGGCCGCGACCATCGCCTGTTCGACCAGGAACACCTCGCTTGCCTTGGCGCGATAGGCGGAGTCTTCGACTGCCCGCTTCTCTACCTGCGTGATCTCAGAAGGCACGCCGATGACGATCCGCGGGTGTACCAGCATCTTGCGGTTGTGCGCCTTCTGAATAAAGTAGTTCAACATTTTTTCGGTAATTTTGAAGTCGGCAATCACGCCGTCTTTCATCGGCTTGATGGCGACGATGTTCCCCGGAGTGCGGCCGAGCATCTCCTTGGCTTCTTTGCCAACCGCCTCCACCTCGCCGGTATTCTTGTTAATGGCGACGATGGAGGGCTCATTGACGACGATGCCCTTACCGCGCGCATACACCAGGGTGTTCGCGGTTCCTAAATCAATTGCCAGATCGCTCGAGAAGACGCTGAACAACGAACGCACACCGTGCGTTCGCGAAGAACGCGAATGGAAACCGTTTGATGACATGAATGCCGGACTTTTCCTGACGACCGATCTTCATTGTACGGCCACGGTTGCATTGTTGCACCGCTACTCTTTTGAGTCTTTACCACCACTTTTAGGGCATACGCCCCGTTTTGGACGCGGTGAGTTATGCTCGGAAGTTCAACGAAGGGATATGAGCGATGACGATGAAGAGCTACAAAAACCTGATCGGCGGCCAGTGGGTGAACGCGGAGAGCGGCAAGACTTTCCTCAATCACAATCCCGCCAATACCGATGACGTGGTAGGAGAATTTCAAGCTTCTGGCGAAGCCGACGTTGACCGGGCGGTAAAGGCGGCCCGGGCGGCTTATCGCCATTGGCGGCTGGTCCCAGCTCCCAAGCGGGGAGAGATTCTCTACCGCACCGGTGAGCTGCTGTTGCGCCACAAAGAGAAGCTGGCGCGAGATATGACGCGGGAGATGGGCAAGGTTCTCAGCGAGACACGCGGCGATGTGCAAGAGGCGGCGGACACTGCGTTTTACATGGCAGGGGAAGGGCGCAGGCTCTTCGGCCAGACTACGCCGTCGGAATTGCGGGATAAGTTTGCCATGTCTGTGCGCATGCCCGTAGGGGTCTGCGGCATGATTACGCCCTGGAACTTCCCCATGGCGATTCCCTCGTGGAAGCTTTTCCCTGCCCTGGTTTGCGGCAATACCTGCGTGATCAAGCCGGCGGAGGACACTCCGCTATCGACCATCAACCTGGTGGAGTTGTTGCTGGAGGCCGGGCTGCCGGAGGGTGTGGTCAATATCGTAACCGGCTTTGGTCCGGATGCGGGTGCGCCTTTGGTTACGCATCCTGAGGTAAACGCCATCTCCTTCACCGGCTCGAGCGAGGTGGGCCGGGTTGTCGGCCAGACGGCTGCGGGCCTATTCAAGCCCTGCTCGTTGGAGATGGGGGGTAAGAACGCCATGATTGTGCTCGAAGACGCCAATCTCGATCTGGCGTTGGATGGAGCGGTTTGGGGCGCTTTCGGCACCACCGGTCAACGTTGCACGGCGACCAGCCGCATCATCGTGCACAAGAACATTGTGGGCGAATTTACCCGCAGGCTGGTAGAGCGCGCGCGGGCGCTGAGGGTGGGTGACGGCCTGGACGCGCAGGTGGAGATGGGACCGCAGATCAACCAGCAGCAGGTAGAGACCTCTGAGCGTTACACCGCGATAGCGCAGAAGGAGGGCGCCGGGCTTTTGACGGGTGGACAGCGGTTAGGGGGCGATGGGTTGAGCAAGGGATATTTCTTTGCCCCCACGGTTTTCGGGGCAGTCGGAGCGGGGATGCGCATCGCCCGGGAGGAGGTCTTTGGGCCGGTCGTGAGTCTGCTGGAGTGCGACAGTTTCGACCAGGCGATCGGGATAGCGAATGGCATCCAATACGGGCTTTCCACTGCGCTTTATTCCCGCAACGTAAACCTGGCATTGAAGGCGGTGCGTGACCTGGAGGCCGGCATCACTTACATCAACGCGCCGACCATTGGGGCTGAAGTGCATTTGCCGTTCGGCGGGGTCAAGCAGACCGGCAACGGTCATCGCGAAGGCGGCACCGGCGCGCTGGATTTTTACACCTCATGGAAAGCGGTCTACATAGATTATTCCGACCGCCTGCAGCGGGCGCAAATCGATACCGGCGAGTGATGGGGGACAGGAAGCGCAGCCGAGGAACCTGCACTTCTCTCTCGGCCGCAACCACTGTCAGAACTCTCCATCCCAATAACCAACCCTGACGGCCACCAACCATTTAAACTTTGTCATCCCGCCTGTCCCGCCGCACGCCCCGGCTTGCCGTGGAAGGAACCGGCTTGCCTAGGGCACGTTGAGAAAGAAATGACACGGCAAAATCGCCATGGATGCGAGGCCCGGAGGGCCGGTCGCCAAAACGTCAGCCCAGCCCGGGAGGGCTGGGATCAATTGCGAAAATGATGTGAGCGCCGTAGGCGCGGCACTAAACCTGGACCCGCTCCCACCGTTGTCATCCCTAAGCGTAGCCGACCTGACCCTGCGTGCCGTGGAGGGACCTGCAGTTCCCTCTCCGCTGCAACGAAGTCAACGATGAGCAAAGGCAACCACCACTACTACGTCTATATCGTTGCCAGCCAAACCCGAGCTCTTTACTGCGGCTTGACCAAATAGCGTTGCACGCAGAACATTCGGGTCGGCCCCAACCACAAACACTCCCCACCCGCATTTGCTAGCATTCCTTTGAGAGGCAAATTCTAGATGATCATCGGCGTTCCCAAAGAAGTGAAAGACCACGAATCCCGGGTTGGCATCACCCCTGCCGGCGTAAAAGCGCTGGTCGATGCGAGCCACACCGTCCTGGTGGAAACCCATGCCGGTGACCTCTCCGCCTTCTCTGACGACGAATACCAGTCCGCGGGCGCCGAGATCGTTGGCGCGGCCTACAACGTCTGGGGACACGCCGACATGATCGTCAAAGTCAAAGAACCCGTCGAAAAGGAATATCAATTCTTTCGCGAAGGCCTGGTGCTGTTCACCTACCTGCACCTCGCGCCGCTGCCGGCGCTGACCGACCGTCTGCTAGCCAGCAAAGTAACCGGCATCGCCTACGAAACCATCCGCGACCGTGCCGGCACTCTCCCCCTGCTCACCCCCATGTCCGAAGTCGCGGGAAGAATGTCAGTGCAAGTAGGCGCAACCTACCTGGAAAAAGAAAAAGGCGGTCGCGGCGTACTGCTGGGTGGAGTCCCCGGAGTCCCGCCGGCGATCGTCTGCATCCTGGGAGGAGGCATCGTGGGCACCAACGCCGCCAAAATCGCGCTGGGGATGGGTGCAAACGTAACCATTGTTGACCTGAATCTCAACCGGCTGCGTGAACTCGACGATATCTTCAACGGCCGCGTCTACACCCTGGCCTCAAACTCCTACAACGTCGCCCGCGCCGTGCAGGGCGCTGACCTGGTCATCGGCGGTGTGCTCATCCCCGGAGCCTCGGCGCCCAAGATCGTTACCCGGCATATGGTTTCCAAAATGAAAAAGGGAGCGGTCATCGTCGACGTAGCCATCGATCAGGGAGGCTGCATCGAAACTGCCCACCCCACCACCCACAGCGACCCCTCCTTCGTGGTCGATGGCGTGGTCCACTACTGCGTAACAAATATGCCTGCGGCCGTTCCAAATACCTCCACCCTGGCTCTTACCAACGCTACTTTCCCTTACGTGCTCCGCCTGGCACAACACGGTGCCGCGGCCGCGATCAAGGCCGACCCAGGGATGGCTGAAGGAGTAAATACCTACGCCGGGCAGCTCACCTACAAGGGTGTGGCGCAATCCCTGGACAGGGAATGGAAACCGGTGCTGGATCTGCTGCAGTAACTGTAGCTGATCACCGGCAAGCTCCAGGGCTGGATCTCGCCGGCGCAGCGTTTGTGTAGGTCATTACTCAGCTGCGGGTCCGCCGGCTGGGGGTGCGCCGTGCTCCTGCATGTGTTCCTGTCTCCGCTGTTGGTCCTGAGCGAATTTCTGCTTCTGACTATCGTTCAAGAGCGCCTGGATCTTGGTGCTCGAGTCGAGCCGGATGCTCTTCACCTTGGCCATCTTGTCTTCCCGGGACAAAGAGCTGTCCTGACGCAGCGCCTGCATCTCCTGCTGCTGGTTGGCAAGGATCGGCTTGATTTGAGCCTGCTGGTCAGAGGAGAGTTGGTAGCGCTTGGTCATACGCGCAACCTGCTCATCCGGAGTCCTGTGTTGATGGTGGCCATACCCGGGTTGTTGGGCAGAAGCATCGGGTGCGGGGTTATCCTGCTGCGCAAAAGCTGCAGCCGAGCCAAGGGTGAGTCCAGTAGCCAAAAGACCACTGATCGCTAAACGGCAAAGTTGGTTTTTCATGTTGTATCTCCTGCGTTTCTACTTCACTTGTAGAAACCCGCACTTCAGCGCTTCGTTGCTCAGCAATGCAAGTACACGGCAGCTCAAGACTTTGGCGGCATGGGCACGGGTGCGGTCCGCAAACCACAGGGGAGAAGTCCCGCGGGCTGGCTGGCGCCGGCAAGATACGCGTAGGCAAAGACCACCTGGTACTCCCGCTCCCCGGGATAAGAGCAAATCGGACAGCCAGGCTTGTATTCGAGGACAGGGTTCTCCCGCTGGCTTTGCGTCCACTCCCTCGATTGGTGCGGAGGCAGCGTGAGGATCGTGGTCTCGGCCCCCGAGGGTGGAGCATACACCACCACCCGGCCGTGCTCGTTGCCCGCGTCCAGCAGGCTTCCACCCGCTCCATTCGATGCCCTCCACAACCAGCGGCCATGGGTGCGCGCATACCAGTGCGAGCTGGATGGAACGGGCTGGGCCAGCTTGATCTCCCGGCCGGTCTGGTTAACCAGTACGAAGCGAAAACCCGGAACCTGCTCCGGGCCGACGGAGGCAAGATAATTCGCCGATAGCGACACGCCGGAGCAGATAGGGATCGAACTCACTGGCTTGGAGGACACGCTGCTATCCGCCAGCCCGGTGTAAAAGCAGAGGCTCGCCAGGAGAAGAAAACGAAATGCCGAGGCCGGCAATATAAACGACATAGTTACCAATTATAGAAACTGCATAGCATACAGTGAGTGAATCGATGCTTTGAGATTCCAAATCCATGCGCAAGCTAATACGCATCCTGGTTCTCCTCGCAGAGGTCGAATACATCCGCTGGTGGTGTGATCAACAGCGGGTCTGTTTCTCGTTCCCTCACCAAGGACGGGTGCCCCATATCTCGCTCGTTTTTCGCGAGATGTGGGATACCACTGCTCTTTCCCTCTGACTCTCGATTCACCCGATGCACTTAGCGGTCAACATCGGCGGTATCCCACATCTCGCGAAAAACGAGCGAGATATGGGGCCCACCCGCCCTTCGTGCGGGAACGAGGGATACTCGTGGTATCCCCTTTTCCCCAGCCTCTCAAACCACGCCCTTACCCTCAACGATATGGATGTAGCGGTTGGGTGCAAGATTGGTCAGTTTCTCGATCTGCTTGCTCGGACCCGGCCAGTGAATCTCCAACTCATCGATCTGGGTCGCTGCTCCAATCCCCAGCACTTCACGGGGATCGTGCGAAGAGAGATAGCTGCCGCCATTATTCTTGAGCCGCTCGTACTTCTTGCCCCCGGCCTTCCAAACCATGCGCGCGCCAATCGCATCCCGGTTGCAGGTGACGCCCTCCAGCTTAAGTCCCAGCCAGTTGTTGCCCTTGGCCGCGTTATTTTTTAAGAGCACTGGAGGTCCACCGTTGACCCCAACGATCACGTCCACAGCACCGTCATTGTCGTAATCGCCCACCGCCAATCCACGCGCAGGCCAATCCTCTTTGAACGCCGGACCCGCGTCCGCACTCACATCGTGCAGCTTGTGATCGGCGTTCTGGTGGAACAACAGCAGTGGCTCTTTGTAATGCACCTGCATGGAGTAGGAATCGATCATGTCGTCAGGATGGCCATTGGCTAGTATCAGATCGATCAGGCCGTCGTTGTCGTAATCGAAATACTTCAAACCCCAGCCGCTCATCAGTCGAGTGCTGCGTGCCACGCCTTCGATCTGCGCAGCATCGGAAAAGGATTCGTCTTTGTTATTGATGTAGACCGAATACATCTCGTGGTCCACGTTGGAGACAATCAGATCCTCGAATCCAGTTCCGTGGAGGTCGGCTGCATCCACGCCCATGCCCGAACGAGGCCGTCCGCTGTCGCTGAAACCAACCCCCGCCTGCAACGCGATCTCATCCCACTTCCACTGGCCATTCGCTCCCGGACCGCGATTCACGTAGAGAAAATTCTGCACCGTGTCGTTAGCCACAAACAGATCCATGCGGCCGTCATTATTGATATCGGTTGCAACCACCCCCAGGCCTTTGCCTAGCGCCGAAGCAATGGCTGTCCCCTTGGTGACGTCGGTGAAGGTGCCGTCGCCATTGTTGTGATAAAGAAAACTGGCAGATGGCTTGAATACCCGTGGGACACAATAATAATTGCGGCCGATCTGGTTATTGCCACACTCCAGCTTGCGCACCCCGCCATATTCCACAAAACTGCAAATGAACAGATCGAGCCTGCCGTCGTTGTCGTAATCGAACCAGACAGCGCTGGTGGTAAAGCCGGGTGTGGCGACGCCCGCATGCTCGGTTACGTCGCTGAAAGTTCCATCGTGATTGTTCTTGTACAGGATGCAGCGGCCGTAGGCGGTCACAAGCATGTCAGGCCAACCGTCGTTGTCGTAATCCCCCACAGCGACGCCCATGCCAAAATAGGCCCCGGCCACCCCGGCCTTTTCCGTGACGTCTTTAAACGTTCCGTCCCGATTGTTCTTGTAAAGGGCGTTACGCACCGGCTTCGGTGGCTTCCAAAAGTCGCAGGGGCCGCTGTTCACCAGGAAGATATCCATCCAACCATCGTTGTCGTAATCGAGAAAGGCGCAGCCTGGCCCGAGTGCCTCGGGCAGGAAGCGGCTCGGTGACATGGCGTTTTCATGCGCCCAGGTGATGCCGGACGCCGACGCCGGCACTTCGCTGAACAGCGGCCCGCCTGGAGTTGGCGCGGCCGGAGCGGAAACACGGAGAACATTTGCGGCCCCGGCAAGCATGCCCAATCGCAGAAGCCCGCGTCTGGAAAAAGTCATTGAACCTATCCTATCTTTCTTCTAACCCGGGAAGGGTTCATTGGGCTTCACAATCCGGATGCGATGATCAGTAAATTTGTAATGCGCCCCAGGCAAGTCAATCCTCGGCATATGGCAGGACACGCACTTGTCTTTGGCGACCGGACAGGCCTTGGCGCCAGGTTTTCCACCCGCATGACAGGCCAGGCATTTGGGGTCGAAATTTACTTTTTGCGGGTTATCGAAGTCGTGGTGAGGGTTGTGGCAGGCCAGGCAGCCGATGCGCGCGTCGTCCGGGTCATAGCATTTGCTCCCCGTCAGGCGGTAGGGCTGGAAGCGGATGTTGGCAATACCGGTGTTCGGTTGTGCCGCTATTTCCCCCCAGGTGCGGTGACACTGACCGCAGAAGTTGGAAGTCTGTTCCGCAGAGAGACCGATCAACTTGTGCAGGTCTTTAGGCGGCGCCGGGTCGTGATTGCCCGCCAGCACCGCAGCCAGGTGCGCATCGATTCCCTGATGACAGTGCCCGCACTGTACCCCTGGTGTCAATTTATCCAGGGTGAGTTGCTTTCCCTGCACGGCATTCGTAGCGTGGCATCCAAAGCAGCGCCGCTTGTCATCATCGCTCATCAAGCGCCCGGCGGCCTGGATAATGTCGGGCGGAACCGAGCCTCCGGATCCCATCGTAGGTCCAAGACCATTCAGTTCCTGGAACCAACTCACACGGCTCTCGTACAGCTCGCCGTCCTTCTCCAGAACGTAAGTCTGCCCCAGTGCTGAACTGGCCCCCATCGTCCACCGGATGGGCATGGTGACGGTCTTTGTACCGTCTGTAACCGAATATTCACTCCCGCTTCCCTTGCGCTCAATCCGATAAGAATACTTACCTACGGTCGTGGCGAGCAGGGGATGATCGACCAGTATCTTGCTTTTATCTACTGTTTCGAGCGCGTGCGCCATGTAGGTATTTGGCTGAGTCAGCGCCTCCACATGACACCGGGCGCACGCCGCTGGAGCCACAGAGTCCGTTTGCGCCGCCGCGGCGAGGGGCAACAGCAGACACAACATCAATGAATACCTTTTCATCAAAACCGAGTCACTGAACCTTGGCGCCGGGCTGCTTGGCTTGTGCTTCCGCCGTCAACTTGAGAACCGTCTCACGCTCTCTCTTGCTATCCTCTGGCCGCTTGAGCCGGTAGTAAACCAGCGCCAACGAGACATGCGCCTCGGTGAACTGCGGGGACTGTTTCACCAAACCCTCGAGAAGTTGCCGCGCGTCATCGAGACGTCCTTGATCGATTGCGACCAGCGCCAGCTGATAACGAACGCCAGGATCTCCCGGCCGCGTCGCTTGCGCGCGCAGGAAGTATTTCTCGGCTTCGTCATAGTTTTGCTCCTGCCTGGCCGTCGCGCCTAGTTGCAGGTTCGCGTCAAAGTTGTACGGATCCACGGTCAGTTCAGTCTTGTATTCCTTCGCTGACATGTCAGAGTCGCCGGTGAACACCAACGCTTTGGCGTACAGGACATGCACTTCGGGAAGATTGGGATTGAGGGCCACCGCCTTGGCGAACTCATCCCGGGCGCCTGCATAATCCTGAACGTTCATTTTTGCCGAGCCCAGCATCAAGTGCGCTTCCGCCGAGTCACCATTGCGCAGAATCCGATCGACCAGCACCTCGCCCTCTTCGATGCGCTTCTCTCGTATCAACGCCGTTCCCAGCATGTAAGCAACCGCTAGATCGTCTGGATATTTTTGCTCCTCCGGCTCGAGGATGCGAATCACATCGTCTTCGCGCGCCATGCGTAAATAACAGTCCGCCAGCAACAGCACCGCCTGGTGATTTGCCGGCTCTTCCACGTGGACTTTTTCCAATTCTGTGACTGCATCGTCGATCCTACCCATCTTGTAATACAAGAGAGCAAGATTGAGCCTGGCGCCAGCGAGTTTGGGATTTTGCTTGAGCGCAATCTTGTATTCCGGAAGAGCCTCCTCAAATCGCCCCAACCCAACCAAAGCCACACCCAGGTTGGTGTGAATGGCCGCAGCATCGGCATGCTCCTTCAGAAATTGTCTATATTCAGTGACCGCTCCCTCTAAATCACCCGCCTGCTGTTTCTGCATGGCGTCCTGCACTAGTTGCTGGGGGGTCATCTGTGCCTGCGCCCGGGCTGAGAGGACTGAGGCGAGGACTAAAGCAAAAAGAAGAGAGGGCTTCCGCATACCGAGTAACTGTTCCCTGTGAGACCAGTATAACGGTATGACGGAAGCCCTCAGTGCTAATTCAGTTGCTCTTCGTATACTCCGTTTGGACTTAGAAGTAGAACTTCGCTCCAAACTCTATAACGCGCTGTCCCTGCTTTTGGTTAGCCACACCGAAGTTGGTATTCGCCTGGGTGATGACCTGGGAAACCGGATCCTGCTGGAATTGCAGCGTCAGGTTGTTGCCGCTGGGGAACGAATACAGCGGATGGTTGAGGAAGTTGTAGGCCTGCGCACGGATCTGCAGCTTCATACTTTCCTTGATGGCGAAGTTCTTGAAGATCGACAGATCCGAATTGAAGAATGCGGGGCCGTAGGATACAGGGAGCATGACTGGCCCACCCTGGCCGGGTACCGTGGGAGGCGCGAAGCAGTTCGAGTTTACGAACACATGCGAACCACCTTGCCCTGGCCTCCGGTTGCCACAGGTATACAGCGGATTCAACACCTGGTCACTGGTTCCCAGGATCGACTGATTGTTGATGGCGACACCCTTTGGGTTCGCCGTGGTAATAGAGCCGGGGATAATCGCAGACGACTGCGGGCACGAGATACCAGCAGCTGTCTCTGCCGCGGTCGCTACGCAGGTAAGGGACATGTTGTAGTTGAGGTTCGGTATCTGGTTTTGGATATTGCCGCCATAGGTGATGTTTGTGCCGCTCTGCGCCTGAACGATTCCCGAGAGCTGCCACCCGTTGGCGACCCCGTCAACGAGAGAATTTTTGTGGAATAGGGTTCCCTCATCAATCGAATAGGCTACGTTAAATAAGTTTCTACGATCCGAGGCCTGGGGGCCGTAGTTGGCACCGAGGCTGTACGGATCGTTTATAGGGTTAACGATGCCCATGGACTTCTGCCATGTGTAGTTGGTCTGAATGGTGTACCTGCCTGCATGGCGGGCCCAGCTGACCTGTAAGGCGTTGTAGTTGAGGTACAGGTTGTTAGTGGCTTGGACCACGTTGCCGTAGCCCTGCAACGGGCGATAGTCATTCGAGTTGGCCGTCCCGGGGTTGCCCGCGCTGAGCATGGCACCGTAGGGGACCAGGTTGAAGCTGCTGCCCACACCGCCGTTAGTGTTCGACTGATCCCGGCTGTGATTGCCCACATAGCCGATTTCCAACAGGCCCTGCCACGGCGTCTGCTGGTCGAGGTTGACGCTGTAGCTATCGGTATTCGGTTGGTTGTTATCCGTCGAATCGACAGCCGCCGGACTAGCTGGCGTGGCAGTCACATTCAAACAAGACAATTGCCCGGCAATGAGAGAGGATCCCGCCGCAGGATTGGTGGGACACCCAGGTCCTCCAACCCAGGTACTGGGCGTGAGTGTGACGCTCTTAACCCCGGCAGAAGCATCCAGGCCGTTGGTGAACTGCCCGGAGTGGTAAAAGAATCGGCCCCAGCCTCCACGAAGCACTGTTTCGCCATTGCCACGCAGATCGTAGGCAGCTCCCAGCCGGGGTTGGTAGAACAATGCCCGGGTCGGGAACCCTCCCACTGGGACGGATGAGTCCTTCCCATGCCACTCATACCCGCAGTATGCAGACGCGCAACTTGGGCTGAACGCGGAGGGGTTGAAGATCGAATAGCCAAAGCCGAGAGCATCTAACCACGGCTGGAAGTGAGTGAAGCG
The DNA here is from genome assembly GCA_963785315.1 of uncultured Acidobacteriaceae bacterium. GTDB lineage: Bacteria > Acidobacteriota > Terriglobia > Terriglobales > Acidobacteriaceae > PALSA-350. The sequence goes on from CAWAUX010000010.1 coordinate 1,332,025, forward strand.
AACACCGTAATTAAGGGTTAACTTCTTGGTAATCTTCCAGGTGTCCTGGACAAAGAATTCATACGTGTTGTATTGGATTTCGTTGAGGCGATTGAAATTCTGGTCCTGGTATTGGGACAGGTTGCCGGTCAACAAGTCAGCATACGGATTGCCGTAGCTATAAGTGTTGCTTACGTTTACCTGCGAATATCCGTTGGTGTCGCCGTTTGCCGGCTGCGAGTTGCGAATCCACTCGTAGAAGAAACCGCCCTTCAACGTGTGATTGCCCCACACCTTGGTCAAAGTGTCGCTCATGCTGGGCATCCACTTGTCGGCAAACAAGCCCGCTGCCCCACCATCTTCAAACCCACCGGGATTGAAGACCAACGCCGCTTCGCCGGCATTACCATTACCACCAAACGAGGGGATCTGGGCTACACCGTTGTTGAACAGTCCCTTGTACGTGTAACCCACATTGGCGCGATTTACTTTATTCGGACTCGCGAAAATGTTCGGGAAGCCGACATAGGTGAACGCAACCACGGTTTCGTTGGTCATGGTTGGACTGAAGACGTGGGTAATCGAGCCGGAAATTGAATCTGACTTATTCTTGCCCTCGATCGGCGAGGGATACGGAACCTGGTCGGTTTGCCGCCACCAAAGGCCAACCGGGAATTGCTGCGTTTCGCGCTGATAGTTATAGCGAACGAAAACCTTGGTGTTTTCGCTGATATTCCAGTCGCCGCGAATGGTCCATTGGCGGTTGTTCTGGTTGAATATTTCCGACTGGGTGTAGTTGTAGCCGCCTGTAGTGTTCGGATTGGCGTTGGCCGCCGGATAGAGCTTGGCTAACGCCAGCATGTTGGGATCGAGGCAGGTGCCGTTGGCCGGGCCGCTGCAAGGGCTCAACTGCGTGGTGCCACCGAATTTTGCAATAGCGGCATTCGTGAGCTGGCCCGGAGGAATACCGGCAGCAGTCTTGGATCCCTCCCCAGCGATTGACTCGGGCGAGAAGTCACCCCCCAGTTCACTGGCAGTCGGCACAGTCGCACGCAGCAACCCCGTATCCAGAACCTGGTAGTAGTACTCGAAGCCAGTCCAGAAAAACAGCTTGGTGTTGTCTTTGTGGAAGCGAGTGCCAGGGATGAAGATCGGACCGCCAATCGTGCCGCCAGGATAGTAGTACTTATCCTGTGGCTGCTTGACACCGCTGTAGTTGTTCAACCAGTCGTTGGCATTCAGCGAGGCGTTGCGGGCGGTAATAAAGGCGCTGCCGTGATAGCTGGTGCCGCCGGCTTTGGTGACCGACGTGATCACGATCGGCCCCTTCTGGTCTTCTGCGGCGAAGTTCGAGGTCAGTACCTTGAATTCCTGCAGAAAGTCAGAATTGGGGTTGACCGGCGTATCGCAGTTGCAGCCAGGATCGGAGACGTGCGCTCCGTCGGCCACGATGTCAAGTGAGTTGCTAGGCAGACCGTTGTAGGCATAGGCGGCGTTGAGAGGGCTCTGGCTGCCGGAGTCGCCGTTGGCGTTGATGCCGATGGTCGCGCCGTTGTAGTTCGATTTATTGCTGGTGCCGTTCTGAATGCCGAAACCAGGGACGATCTTGACGTACTCAGCAGCGTTGCTGCCCACCTGGGTGAAGTTCTGCAACTCCTTGGTGTCCAGCGCGAACGACCTCTCGCCCGAGTCAGTCGTCGCCAGCGCAATGTTCTCCGCATTGACGGAGACGGTCTGGTCGGCTGTCCCGACGCTCAGTGCGACATTGACGCTTTTGTGCTCACCGCCACCCAGCGCGATACCCGACGCCTTGTAGTCCTTGAAGCCGCCGGCCGTAACCGACAAATTGTAGCTACCGACCGGCACTGACGCGAAGTTATAGAACCCCGCGCTGTCGGTTACAGTATCGCGGGCAGAGCCGGATATAGCATCGGTTAGAGTGATCCGGGCGTTGGGAACCACGGCGCCGGTGGGGTCGGTCAAGACACCGTCCAACGTGGCAAAAACACCCTGGGCAACTAGGAGCCTTCCGCAGAAGGCAAGGAGGCAAACAAACGCGGCTATCCGCAACACCTTTTGTACGTTCACTGACACACCTCTCCAAAACAAAGCAAGTAAAACGATTCTGTAGCGAACTTATATTGAGATCGACCGTCATCTAATTCCTCCGCATATAAGCTTGTCAAGGAAATTTCGAAAGATATTTTGGTGACCCAGTGAGAATGGCTCACTTACCTGTGCAAACCACGGAATGCAGAGCGATTGCACCGGAGGTGCCTGGCTCGGGGGTTCCGCAGCGCCGGACAGCTACCCCATAAATACCCGCGTTTCAGTGGCTTTCCCGGGAGAGGATCTACTTCTTGAAAGTAGAGATACAAAAAGTAGTAATTGTTCCCGAAAAGGTACTGCCAGTTACGAAATGTATACGGAAGGCTAGGTGAGGGATGGAGCGAGCGCAATTCTCCCGCCTATTTCCCGTGGCCGGAGCCGGAACGCGCGAGGTTAGAGCTGCTTTACCATGTGAACGATGGGTAGAGATACACCCGGCCGGAGCGGAACCTCGCGGTGCTCTGCTTCGACGTAACCGCGGGCGCGGTAGAGGGGTACTCCGGTAAGGGTGGCCCCCATCTCCAGGCGTCGGAAACCCGCTGCGGCTGCTGCCGCTTCACAAACTTCCAGAATTCTGCTGCCGACTCCGCGTCGCGCCCAGCCAGGATGGACGAAGAAGGCGCGTATCTTGGCTGCATCGCGCGCAGGGTCGAGAAGGGCATCTTCGCGGCCCGCGCAATGGTCACTTCCATAAAGTGTCTTGCGCTTGCTCCAGCCTCCGCAACCGGCCATGACCTGGTCCCCGTCTACCTTGGCTTCCGCCACAAAATAGGTGCCATCTTCGATCAGCTGCGTGTCCACCCCAAAGACCAGCTCCAGAGCCTGCTCTCGCTGCTCCGGCGTGTAGTCTGCCGTCTGCAGCCCCAGCACGGACGCTCGTATGAGGTTCTCGAGCGACGGGACATCCGCCAGAACAGCTTGTCGGACCAGGAGGAGCATGCGGTTGCAGAATAACAAGAGCCACCCAAAGTTACTTTGGTAATTTATGGGCGGCGTCTGCTGCAAATACTGAATGTATCCAAGCAGGGCGCCCCAGTGATAAAACCTGTCACTGCTGCGCACATCGTCGCCAACGCCGGTCATCGCGTTATAGTTCTCGTGCACGTGACCATTCTTTTTCCATTCCTGGAGAAAGAGATCGTAGGATTTCTGCGCAAACTGGCGCGAGACCTCCGGGTCGTCATAATTACGCAACCCAAGGTATACGAGATAGTTCATTGGTCCCCAAATGCGCCCGCGCCAATATTCCTGATCCTTAAAGGCCGGATCATCGCGTGCGATCGAAGGAATAATCCACTCACCCCAGAATTCCTTCGGGTTCAGCAAGTGGTTCCTGATCATGGTCTCAGCCTGCTGTGGGGTCGCTGCTTTGGCCAGCAGTGGATAAAAATTGGTGGGCGAAAGGCGGGTACTGAACTGGCCGGTCTGTAAGTCCTTATTGAGAAAGATGCCCGCATCGCTACTCCACAAGGTCGCGAGCTGCGCGCGATAACGCGTGGCCCGGCCGCGAACTTCCTTGGCCGCTGCAGCCTCGCCCAGTGCATCCGCCACGGTTGCTAATGCGTCGCAATCGGCAATGTACATGCTCATGAGGCCGACATCGGCAAACTCCAGCCGGTGCGTGGCCGCGTCATAGACGGCATCGTCATACATGGGACTGTTGTCCAGTCCGGACTCGAGAATAGCGCCCGCGCGCGTTCCCCGCGAAGTGTCATCCAGGTTTTCTGGCGCATTCTTCCCATCGCTTCCCCACGTCAGATAGCCTTTGATATCGCGGTTTTCAGCCCACCAACGATTCCAGCGCAGCAAAGGCGCAAAGGCTTCCTGGAGAAACCAGCGATCATGGAATTGTTGGTAGAGGCCGAGTACAGTAATGGATCCGACGGGCGGCTCGGAGCGGTCAGAACTTTTCCAATCTCCGGAACGGGCATAGTTGGGCACGAAGCCCTGCTGCGTCTCACTGCGCAAGGTCTCAATGGCATCGGCATAGGCCAAGTCGCGGTCGCCGACAGATGCCATCGTCGCAGCGAAAAAAGTATCCCAATCGAAGATGACATAGCCGCCCCAGGTAACACTCCACACCCGGCTGACAGGTGAGATAACCCGGCGGCCTTCCGGCTCGTAAATCGTGTCCCATCCCAGAACAGTCTGGATCGCATCCACCACATCTGCAGACTTCCCGTTCTTCGCAACAGCTTGCTTGTAGGCTTCGCTCGCGCGTTCAATGATCGCCTGAATCCTGTCGATGCCAAGGGGTGTGCCCGTGCTGACCCCAACGGGTTCAACAAAATCAGTGGAGAAGTAAGGACCGCTTACGGGTAGGTTCACATCCTGTTCCACTTTATGGTTGCAAGTGCAATACACCGCGATGGAACGGCCCGGCCCGCGCGCCTCAATCTGGCTGGCCCCTTTCGTAACGCTGCCAGGCCTGTCCCAGAGATAGTTCACGGAAAAAACGATGGTCGCCGGGAGCGGGGATAACGGCTTGGACGGTAGAGGGGTCGCAAGCATGACCAGGTTGCTGCCATCATGGGCCGTCTGCAGCCGCAGTTCGTGACCTTTCCAGGAAAGGCGCAAGTCGGTGTAACTGCCCTCCCAGGAATGGGGACCGGGAAAGACCTGCTCCGCATCCGGGGTCAACCTCCCGATGAGGGCGTCGCCTAAAAACGCATCCTGCCACAAAGTGGTGTTGTGCTTCAGTCCTACATGGATGGCCAATCCGTCGGGCAGCAGCACCTGTGTGGTCACACTATGGACGTCCCAGGTGTTCCACCCCACGGTCAGCCGCTGTTGCAATTGTTGATAGCGTGCAGAGCCTGGAGCCAGAGGCGCTTGCACAGCGTTTCGGGAGGTTGGCGCTTGACCCCAGGCTGTCAGTGGCAAAGCGGCAAGAACTATCGCGACGGAACAGGCTGCGCCCAACCGCTTCATAGACCCTCTGAAAATCCCGATGATAGCAGGCTGTCTTCAGGGAGTAGTTTACGATTTAATATTGGTCATGCCCGGGCCCCGCTCTCACGGACTCCCCAGCCCCGCAGTCTGCGCATGGATTGTGATCGCCATGCTGGCGATGATCGTTATCCCGGCCGCCATCACTCTGCAAACCGTCCACCAACCAGCCCCGCCCATTCCTGTCAACCAGAACTCCACCCCGCACGGTTATACATTTAGCCTTCTGCTCTTCATTCTTCCCACGGTATTCATCGCCGGCTGGTTACTGCCCAGCGAGGGATTGCACATTCCCAAGCGAGCTTTCTATTGGACCCTCGCTATCCTGGTCCCTCTGGGTTTTCTGCTGGATTTCTTCTTTGCCCAGTGGTTCTTCGACTATCCCAATGTGGGAGCGACCCTGGGCTGGCGCGCTCCCGCGCTGGGCTGGCCGGTTCCGGTGGAAGAGTACGTCTTTTATTTAACCGGCTTTCTCGCCGTTCTTCTTCTATATATCTGGCTGGGAGAGTTTTGGCTGGCGGCGTACAACGTGCTTGATTATCCAGGCGAAGCCAAACAGGTGCGCCGCCTGCTGCAATTCCATCCCAGATCGTTGATTACCGCCGTCGTTCTGATTGGTGCCGCCTGGTATTACAAAAAACACCTTGCCCTTCCCGAAGATCAGGCAGGTTTTCCCGGTTACTTCACGTTCCTTGTCGCCGTGGCTTTTTTTCCTTCGATGAGTTTCTTCCCGGTGGCGCGGCGCTTCATCAACTGGCGCGCCCTCAGCCTGACGCTTTTCTTCATGCTGCTGGTCAGCCTTCTATGGGAAGTAACCCTGGCGGTCCCCTACAACTGGTGGAACTTCCAGCATCGCCAGATGACGGGCATTTTCATCGGCGCCTGGTCCGATTTGCCCATCGAAGAAGTTTGTCTCTGGATCGCCGTGACTTACGCCACGGCGATCATCTTTGAAGTGGTGAAGGTGTGGCTGGCATCCGAACGCACCGTGCGCGGCGCGTTCATGGGCACCCGATAGACGAGACGCAGTCAGCGAGGTTGTACGCGCGGATTCAGGGTGTACGTACCGGTAACACTGGCTTGCGCGAGCACGTGATCGGCGACCGCGAGCCGCGCATTGGCGCCGGTCAGATCACCACGAACGTCTACGTGGGGCACATCCAGGGCATAAAGGGTGAACACATAGTGGTGCAGGCGCAGGTCGTTCCATGGCGGACAGGGACCATCGTATCCATGGTAGTCACCGCCCATATTTTCGTCGCCGGCAAACCATTTGGTGTAATCGTTGAGACCGTGGCGCATTCCGCCTGGAGCGGCAGGCCCAGGTTTGCCCTTTGGCGTAATCCGATCGCTGTGGCTGCCCGCAGGGATTTCGCGAGCGGTTGCCGGAATGTCCAACAGCACCCAATGGAAAAACAGATCCCGGGGAAACGACTCGGCAATCTCCCGGCCCTCTTTGTTGACATCGTCGACCCGGTTGGGCACATCCGGGTCGTGACAGATCAGCGCGAACGACTTCGTGCCCTCAGGAACATTGCTCCATGCCAATTCCGGATTGCGGTTGGTACTCAGCGCAATGTGGTTTGTGGGAGCGATCACCGCGAAGGCGAATTCTCCAGGAATGGGAGCGCCATCGCTAAAGCTCTTACTGGTCAATTGCATCGAAAACATCCTCTCCTTCTATTCTTTCACCCACAGAGCCGCGGATCCACCCACCCACTGGAGATTTCGGTTGTGATCTACACCCATCATGATGCCTCGCCCCATGCGCAGCAGGGGCAACACGGGCATTAGCTCTTGCCCCTCAGGCCATACATACATGATGCGAATCTCCGCTTGAGTCAAACCGTACGGAGTTTCGATTACCGGTTCGAAGCGCATACGCTCCTGCAGCATGTATTGGTGATGCTGCTCCGCGGGTATGGCATCGACATCGGCTTGCGTGGGATCAAACTTGATACCGAGTCCGGCAAAGGAATAAAGAGGCTTCAATACATAATTTTCGTTGTCCTGCGGCACGGTAGCGTTGCGGTCCAGCAGCCACGTTTTCGGCACACACGTATGTTTCAAATACGGAATGGAAAACTTGCTGATCCGGTAGTACCAGTTGGGATGCCCGGCCCACTCCACATCGAGCGGCTCGGTCAGGTCGAAGGGCAGCTCGATGTCTTTCCGCTCCAGTTCATCTACGATGCAACGGTTGTAGATGCGGTGTACGGGAATCTCACGGCTTCCCTTCTGGTAAAAGAGGCGCCGGCCGCGCTTCCTCAGCTTGACGATATCCACCACCGCAATGCCAAGCTCCTTCTGCGCGATGAGAAAATCGCAGAGCGTCTTTTGCTTTTCCGGATGGATCTCCAACAGGATCACATTTTCGGGGTCGTGGCCGGCGACGATCAGCTCACGCATCCGTTGCTGATACGTATAATGGTTAAGACCTCCGAGGTAGATTCCCAGTTCAGCGGGCAGCGCGTACGACTCTATGTACTGCTGAGCCAGCACCGGCTGGTATGCGTAAAGCGACGGAAACGCCTGCAACTCAACCAATTTGGGCTCAAGCTCGCCCTGCTCGTTGCGCACCAGGCCAAAATCCACTTGCAGGAACATGGGGCGTGGCGACTCGTTAGCTACGTTGTATCGCTTGGGCACCGTGACGTCCGACGCGCGTAGATAGTCCGGGTTGTTCATCAGTTGCAGAACCAGGTCGCGGCCATACTCCGTCATCTGATCCAGCAACGCCTTGGGCAAAAAGCAAGGGGTCTCAGAGATCCGAAAGGCAATCGGCGTGCCCGCGCGCGCCTCCAGACTCTTGAGTAATTGCTGGTAGGTCTCAGGAAGGAAATTACGGTTGAAGGCCTCGCGCAACGCGGGGATCATTGTCAGTCCTCTATCAGGAAGCGGCCCTTCTCCATGATCTGGCGTCCGTCCACCCAGATATCGAATTGACGCCCAACCACGTCGATGTGCGTGCCGGAGTACCACTTGGCCCCGGTGTGCTCCCCATAAGGATTGCCAAAGGCGATGTGAATGCCGGGGAACTTCTCGTCCTGCAGGATCTGCCCGATCACGTTCGTCAATTCAATATTGGTGCCGATGGCGAACTCGCCCACGCGATCACTATTCTCGTCGGTGTGCGTGTAAGACCAGAAGTCCTGTTCCAACGCTTTGTTCTCGCTAAAAACTTCGGTAATGCGATTTCCCTTCATGTGGATGGTCAAGGGCTGATGCTCGAGATCGCCGTATTTGTCACAGAGATAATCACCGACCACACCGTCGACTACGTACACCCCATTCACTTCCCCCGGAGAAGTAAAGATCTCTCCCCCAGGCAGATTGCCCCACTTGTCGCGGCTGATAATTCCGCTGGTCTTGATCCAGCGATACTCTGGATTGAGCGCGCCGGTGAAGTGGCAGCCCGCGGCCGTCTTTCCGGTGATCTCCTTCGCCTGGCTGACGATCTCCATCACCTTGCTGCTTAGCGCGTCGACATGGTTGAAATCGGCGCGCATGCCTTCGAGCATAATCCGGCGGTTGATGTTCACCATGTGCGCGTGGCGCATGCGCCGGCGGTTGACGATGGCGGTCATCTCCATGCGGGACTTCAGCTCGTTGGGCTGTACGCGCACGGCGAAGATGCTCACGTCGCTGGTCTCCATATCTTCCGCGATCTCGTGAGGCAAGCTGGCCAGGGGACGGGGAGCGAGATCTTCCAGCAGAAAGGCCTTGAACGCACAGCCAACCTTGGCCAGTTCCTGCGCGATGCTGGCTGCAATTTCCCGGCAGGCATTGTCGGTAATCAGCGTGACCTTCTCTGATGGTTGAATGCGCAGGCAGGTGTTTACAGCGTTGTAGGCGCCGGGCGAAAACTGGGGATCGAATTCGATCCGGGTGATATCGGTCAAAACGGGCTGGGCCAAGCAACTCCCTCTCTCTGCTTATTCTACGTCTGCAACGCCGCCGTTTCCTGCATCACGCCCACACGGGTCTCCGCCACGATGTAGTCGACCACCTTCTTCAAATCGCCGGTTTCCTCGTAGACCTTGAGTTGCCGGTCTGCGCCCGTGCCCATCCTGAGCATTTCGTGGATGTAGGCGATGTCGCGCTCGCAGCCAAGCTGCTTGGCTGCATCGGAGATAAGGTCGATGTATTCGAGCATCAGGTCGCGCATCGGCACCTCCTCTTCCCTGCCGAAGTCGATCAGCTTGCCATCGATACCATAGCGGGCAGCGCGAAACTTGTTTTCCATAATCAGCGCGCGCGAATAAATGCGATAGCTCTTGTTCTTGGCATGAAGATCATAGAGCATGCCTACGGTGGCCTGGATCAGCGCCGCGATGGCCATGGTTTCGTCGAGCCGCATCGGGATGTCGCATACGCGTACTTCCAGCGTATTGAAAAACGGATGAGGGCGAATATCCCACCAGACCTTCTTGCCGTTATCAACGCAATTGGTCTTGACCAGCAGGTTGATAAAGGTTTCGTACTCCGCCCAGTTGGCATAGATGTCCGGGATGTTGGTGCGCGGGAAGCGCTCAAAGACTTTGGATCGATACGACTTGAACCCGGTGTTCATCCCCTCCCAGAAGGGTGAGTTCGACGAGAGCGCGAGGATGTGGGGCAGGAAGTAGCGCATCGAGTTCATGATGTGGATGGCGGTATTGCGATCCTCAATGCCCACGTGGATGTGTAGCCCGAAGACCAGGTTGGCCCGCGCAACCAGCTGCAAATCTTCCACCACTTGTTTGTAGCGGTCATCGGGGTAGATATCCTGCGCCCTCCAGTCGGCAAAAGGATGGGTGCTGGCAGCGGCCAGCCACATTCCGCTCTCGCTGGTCAGCGTGATCATCTGCCGCCGCAAATCGAGAATGTCTTCGCGGGCTTCATCGATATCGCGGCAAACCTTGGTGCCCACCTCCACTACGGCCTGGTGCAGCTCAGGCTTGGCGCGGTCCATGGTTGCGAGCTTGGCTTTGGGAAGAATTTCAGAGTGGATGTGGGAGCGCAGATCGCGGGTTACCGGATCAATGGTCTGATACTCCTCTTCGATGCCTATGCTGAAACTGGGACGGTTCATCGGCTGACCACCTCCTGCTCCACGCTTTCCGGGATGGCGGAAGGGCCGCCCAGGAAAGCACTCCAGCGATATTCAGTAACGATGCCTGTATGTTGCCTGGCCCGGGCCATGGCGAGCTCAGCTACTTCGTTCACGATCCAGTCGAAGTTGGCTTGGCCCACGGAGTGTATATCCGCATCGGGCGCTGGATTCATGAAGTCGATGGCGTACGGGATACCGTCTTCGCAGGCGAATTCCACGGTGTTCAAGTCATAACCCAAGGCGCGGCACAGCGTCAGGCAATCGAGCTCCACGCGCGCCAGCAGTTTGGGATCCACTGGCGCGGGATTCTTTACATAGCGTTCGTGAAAAGGCAGTCCAGGATCGTACTGCATGATGTGGACCTTCTGCTGGCCGACACAGTAACAGCGAAAGTACTCCTTGAACTTGACTGCGGTCTGCAGAGTCATGCAGAGGTCGCGCGTTTGCTCGTAGGCGTGGAAGAACTCGCTGGGCGAATTAACTTTGTAGACATCTTTCCAACCGCCCCCATCGAAGGGCTTCAGGAACGCAGGAAAGCCTATGTAGTCAAAAATGCTGTCCCACGGCAGGGGATACTGCAGGTTGCGCATGGAGCGGTCTGTCGTCCCGGGTGGATGGTGTTTGTGGGGCAGCAACACTGTTTTGGGGATGGCTACGCCGAGCTTGGTGCCCAGGGCAAAGTTGAAGAACTTGTCGTCCGCACTCCACCAGAAGGGATTATTGATGATGATCGATCCGGAGAGCGCCGCGTTCTTGAGGTAGCCGCGATAGAAGGGAATGTCGTGGGAGATGCGGTCGATGATGACGTGGTAGGGAGAGGGCTCAGCCATCCGCACTTCGCCGATGCTGGCCAATTCGGCCTGCACCTCCGGGTCGTTGAAGGAGTTGATCTTGTCGACCAACGCGGGTGGAAAGGTCGACTCCATCCCGAAGATGATTCCGATTTTCTTCACGGCGGCTCCTTGAAAAACGACACGAAACCGAGTGCGCTTGAGAGCGAGCAGGCCCGAAACATTACGATGTGAGTGGCCCAATTCTAAAGCATATTCCGTTTGAGCCACATTTCCTTTTTGAAGTTGGCCGAAACCGCCCTATGATCGGGAGAAATGGTGCGTTTTGACTGCTTCTTGGGGTAACAAGTGCGGGCCTGTTGGGAACTGAAGTTTGGATGGATGCTGTTGGCCGTTCCCCTGATGGCGTGGGGACAGACTCCGCTGCCTCAAACTGCGGAGGACAGTTGTCATGTCCGGCAAGTGACCAGCCTTCCTGGAAGCGGCGAGTTCGCCAGTGATTTTCTTGAAGCGATGGCCAACGATCCCGATCCCAAGGCCAGGGATGCCAACGTCGTATGGGGTCTCACCGCGGACCTCAGCAGCAGGGTGGCCGCCCAGGATCGGGCGATGTACATATCGAAATCCATCGATAGCGGGAAGACGTGGACGGTAGTGGCGCGCATCGATTCCAAATACTTCGATGCGGACATCGGTGAGGGCGAGCGTAACGGCTTAGGCGTGGTTCCCGGTGGACGGGAGTTTGTGATCACTACGCAACTGGGTGCCTTTCAGGTTTTGCCTCAGCCAGGGACGTCGGATGCCGGTGGTGAGACCGATCCCGGGACCCCGCGTCCCTGACACCGACCCTGAGGTGACCATTCCCAAGAAGAAGGGTGAGCCGATAACGGCAAATGTGGTAAAGATCACGGCCGACGGCAGACATATGATCGTCGGTTATGGCTACTTTGACCTGGAGCCGCAAATCTTTACTTACCGCAAAGGTAGAGATGGCTCATGGATCGAGGATAAGCCTCTGCCGCAGTTGCCGACCGACATGGACATTCTCTCCATGGAATTTGGCGCAGGCTCGCTATATGTGGGAACCGGCGATCAGGCCTACCGGCTGAAAACCCACGCACGGCAATGGACTCAAATCGATGGAGTGGGTGACGACTCAGCAATACAGGGAATCAGCACCGTGGGCGGTCCGCACCTGGCGGCCTGTTGGGGCGTTTATAACCCTGTCAGCGCAGACGCGGTGGAGCGCGTGATCCATGCCAGCTTTCTTTTGCATAGAAATGAAGATGAGGCCGGCCCCAACATTCGTGCCTTCGGCGTATGGGTCGACCCGGCGAGGCCGAGTCATCAGGTGGTCACATCTCTTACCGGTGTCTACACCAGCAGCGATCGTGGGCAAACCTGGAGAAGGCTCAATGAGATTCCCGAGGGCGAATTCCGTTCTGCGCATTTCAATTCGGCAGATGGAACAGTGATTGTCTCCGGAATCTTCGGAACCTACCTGGCCAATCCATTTTCGAAAAGCTGCTCGGTTCGGCTTAGAACTCGGGATAAGTAGCCCCGCGCTACTCCAGGTACATTCTCGCCATGGGCTTCCAGAAGGGCCAGTCGTGGAAGCTGTGATCGCCCCAGACATATAGCTCATGCCGTATGCCTTTGTTGCGCAGGACCGCTGCGAATCGCTCGTTCTTCTCCCAACAGAAGTCCCACTCGCCGGTGGCGAGCACGGTGCGGATGTGGTTGTACTTCCAGGGATCTGTGCAGTTGGCGAGGTAGTCGGGAGGATTGTTGAAGTAGAGATCGTCTCCGTACCAGCCGTCGACAAAGTCCTTCATGTCAAAGGCGCCTCCCATGGTTACGATGCCGGTGACCTTATCGGGATGGCGGAAGCCGAAGTTTGCGGCGTGATAGGCGCCGAAGCTGCAGCCGGTGGCTATCAGGCGCGGAGTCTGGTTCTTCTCGGCCATCAGGGCTAGCACATCATTCACAAGGTAGCGCTCATACTGCATGTGCCGCTGCACGCGCCAATAGGGGTGAGCGTGCTTGTTGTACCAGCTCTCGCCATCCACGCTGTCGACGCAGTAGAGCTGCAACTGGCCGCTGTCGATGCGGTCGGCGAGAGTCCCAACCATGCCGTTGTTCTCGTACTCGAAGAAGCGGCCGTTGGAGGTTGGGAAGACCAGCACCCTGGTTCCTGCGTGGCCGAAGCACAGCAGTTCCATGTCGCGGCTCAGATCCTTTGACCACCAGCGATAGTATTCGCGCTGCACGCGTCACTCCTCAGCATTTGGTTTTGCTATGCTAAAGGACCACGGTGCGCGAAGCCATAGCCAAAGACCAAGCTCCGTCCCCGCGGCTGCGCAAGCACGAAGACTTTGTTTCCAGGCTGGTCGAGGATCACCACGACCTCGTGGTCTATCTTCCACCCATGTACGAGACCGAAGGGGAACGCCGGTTCCCTGTTTTGTACATGCACGATGGGCAAAACCTCTTTGATCCCGCAGACCTCTTTTATCAAGGGAAACTACTGGCGGATGGGGGAAACCGCGGATGCTCTCGTGGAGGCCGGAGCCATCGAGCCGCTAATCATCGTGGGCATTTACAACGCGGGGGTTAAGCGGGTGGACGAGTACACGCCGGTCGAAGACAAGCGTCTCGGCGGCGGGCATGCGGATGCCTATGGCCGCATGCTGGTGGAAGAGCTGAAGCCCTTTATCGACGGGCACTACCGCACGCTGCCTGCGGCAGAGCACTGCGGAATGGGGGGCTCCTCGTTGGGCGGTTTGGTCAGCCTGTACCTGGGCTTGCGTTATCCAATGATCTTCTCCAGGCTGGCCGTGGTATCGCCTTCGGTCTGGTGGCGCAATCGGGCGATCCTCAAGATGGTTGCGGCACTTGCCGAAAAACCTGCGCTGCGCATCTGGCTGGACATCGGCACCAGAGAATCGAAGTGGGCCGTGCCCGACACGCGGACGCTGCGTGATGCATTGATCAGCAAGGGCTGGCAGCTTGGCGAAGACCTGGCTTACTTCGAAGCGGAGGGTGGGGAGCACACAGAGTCCGCGTGGGCCGAACGTGTCGACCCTATGTTGCGATTTTTGTTTCCGGTTCGGCCTTAGCTCGCGGGGTGGAGTGCGTCGAGCTCGGGCAGCAGGACTACGCTTTCCTGTTCGTTGGGGTCGGTGCGGGCGATGACGGCGACGGCGCTCTCCGTCGTGCTGGGGTTGTAGGGCAGGTGGGGCATGTCGGCCGGGATGTAGAGAAATTCCGTAGGGCTGAGCAGCACGTGGTGTTCGAGCTGATCGCCGTACCACATGGCTCCTACGCCGCTCAGCATGTAGATCGCGCTCTCGTGGGAGGCGTGTTTATGGGCCTTGGCGCGGCCTCCAGGCGGTATCGTGAGCAGCTGCATGTGGATGGCCTGGGAGCCAACCGTTTCCGCGGAAATAGCTGGGGCATACATGAGACCTTGTTTGCCCTGGAAGGCTTCGCCTGCTCGGACGAGCCGGCAGGTGGGGTTGACTGCAATGGGCGCCATAGCGGTTCTCCTGCTGTGAATTGTCTACCATGTGGAGCGCGAGCGGCGTGGAAAAACGGTCTGCCGCTCGCGCTCCTTTCCCTACCAGCCGCCTTCCTGTTCCGGCTTTTGCGTCAGCCAGGGGGTGAAGGCTACGCCCGCGGTCGTGGTGGCGCAGTTGGCTACTCCCGGGCCTTGCGCGCAGCCCCACCAGTTCAGGGTTCCGTCCACGGTGGCTGTACCTAGGGTGCTGATGCCGATGGACTTTTGGTCGAATTGGTTGAGATGCGCTTGTAGTTGCGGAGGCGCACCCGATGCGGTGGCGGGCGTGTTGAAGGAGATGCCGATCGCTTCCTCGTCCATCACGTTACCCGTGACGACCATGCCGGTTAGGGCCAGCATGCCGTAGATGTTGATCGCCGGTGGATGCCGCAGTTGCGGCGTCTCCCGTGTCTGCTCCATTGTCACGGAAATAGTTACCGATGACGGAGTTGTCGCGAAGCGTGACGGGCGGGGCTCCGGCAGGGGCTGCATGGTTGTGCATGGCGACACCTGGGAGTCCGTTGCCGATGAGCTGGTTGCCGATGGCGACGTTGCCGTAGTTTATGTTTCCGGGACCGGCCGCGTACATGCCGACGCCGGCGCCGCCTCCGTTGTTGAGGCCGTTGTAGCTCGACTCATTCTTGAGCACGGTGTTTTGGAAGACACCGAAGCTTAGTGGTCCCATTGGATGGGCGAGGGTGGCGGCGGGATGAGAGGCGAGCGTGATGCCGCAGGCTTCCCCATTCCACTTGACGATGTTTTCAGTGATGAGATTGGCGTAGTTGGGGCCGGTCTCGTCGGTGACCAGGATGCCGCCGGAGTTGTGGTCGGAGACATTGCCGGCGACGATGGAGTGATCGGTGCCCATGAGGTGAATGCCCTCGCCGCAGTCCATATCTTCGTTGGTCTCGTAGGACGGGATGCCAGGGCAGGTGGCGCCGGCAAGGCTCAGGTTGTTTTTGGTTACGTGGTTGTGGGTGATGGTGACCCCGGTGGCGCTGGCGGCGAGGATGCCCTCAAAGTTGGCGCCGGTGATGGTGAAGCCGGAGATGGAGACGTTGCCCACACCTGGGATGGGCGAGGTTGCGGTGCCGTTGATGAAGATGCCGTTCGGTTGTCCGTGGGCATCGATGGTGGTGGTTCGGTCACCGGCCCCCTTCAACGACAAGGATTTGGTGATGATCACGCCCTCCTTGTAGTCGCCACGCGCGACGTAGATGGTATCCCCCGGGGAAGCGGCGGAGACTGCAGCGCTGATGGTCTTCTTGCAGCCTGAGGTGCCGCTTGGGTTGACGCACCAAGTGGCCGCCGAGGCGACCTGGGTCATCGTCATTAGAGATGCCCCGATCATGGTGAGTTGGAGTGTTCGCTGGTTCATATCTTTTTCTCCTTGTGCATTTTGTGGGAACTGGGGCCGATTCGCGCGTGGTGACTCTTGTTTTGGTCAACGACCGTGATGGTAAGCCGAAAGCAATTAATTTGGCTACCCACTGGCTCTCGCGGACGCTTCACAATGACTGATGCGGAAGCGCTTAGACAAAAGTGCCGCTCAGCTGGTTTTATTCCCGTGTTTTGGGGAGATTGGCTAGTCCTGGCTAGCGCAGGAGGGCAGTGCCAATGCGCACCCACCAGGGCGAGGCGTGGAGATAGGTTTGGATGCAGAAGATCTGGAGCACGATGAGCAGGGGGAAGGCGTAGAGATACACCTTGTGGACCCGGCGGTCGACGATGAGGTCGCGGACAATGCCGAGAAGCACCAGAACGTCTACGCCGGCGGGCGAGTAGACGAGCGGTATCAGGGGGAAGCGAGCCCAGGCCGCGTCCGTGAGACCGCTGGAGGCGATCAGCATAAGGCGCCGATGGAACTCGGGGCGCCGGCGCCAGTAGATGGCGAGGGCAAACGGAATGGCGAAGCAGACCAGGTCCATCAACTGGATGATGAGGAAGGCTGGTTCACCAGTGTCGTGTAGGCGCTGTAAGAAGAACCGGTCCATGCCGGTGGCGGTCAGGTAACCGATGACGAGGACGCCGACCGCGAACGCAAGGCCGAACCAGCCGAGGGTGCGATGCAGGCGCACATTACGGGAGCGCACGAGCGCGGATTGGAGGATGAAGAACAGTACCCACCCGGGAAAAACGATGGCATGGATGGTGAGGATGAAGGGCGGAATGGGTGAGGCGTGCAGCAGATTTTGTCCGATGGTGTGGCTGAAACCGTAGACCGCTACTACGGCGATCAATAGCGACATGCAGAGGTAGAAATATTGGCGCAGGAAAGCAGCGGGAGCGAAGTACGGGCGCGGGAGAGCTACGGGCCTGGTCGTCATAAGGAGCTCCTGAAGGGGCCCGTGGTGTGATGAGTTTTTGTGGTGAGGGCATAGTAACAGGTCCGGAGCTGGCTCAGGCATCCATCATTTTCATGCCGGAGGTAATGCCGCGAATGGCCTTAAACGCACAGCGGCGGGTGCAACCGTGTTGGCTTCGCTGTCTTATCCACTGTTCTCCCCCGTTGGTACTCTGGCGCGAGGAAACTATCGCGATTACTTTCTCCTTCACTCGCAGTTGAGCGAGCATCCTGAGAAAGGTTAACGGAGGAAACATTGAAGAGAACTCTACGCGAAGTGCCTTGGTCTCGCGCGCGGATCGCGCCTGCTGTGCTGACACGAGCGGACTTCAACCGTGCGAAGACGACATCCACCGGCACCGTAGCAACGATTCTGCTGGCGCAGCCTTCTGATGCTTTTCCTCACGGACCGTAAATTTCGGCGGATGGAAAGTCCGCTCCTCTTAAGTGGGCCTCGTCTTACATTGGGTGGGGCGCTTTCCGTTTGCGAGGGGCGGGGGCTTCGCCCGCCTGGCAGGTGGGGCACCAGTAGAGAGTGCGGCCGGCCAGGTCTATCCGTTGGATGATGGTGCCGCTGACGAAGCAGGGTTGGCCATGCCGGCGGTAAACGTAGTGGACCTCCTGGTCCTGTGCTGTGCCTTTTGGGTGGGGGCGGTCTTTGGCGCGAGTGGTTACGATTCGCCGGTCCACCATGCCGTCGGGCATCAGGGTCACTGCGTCACTCCAGATGGCCTTCAGAGTTTTTTCGGGAACGTCCTTGCCCGGTGCGAATGGGTTCTGGCGGGCGCGGTAGAGCAATTCGGCACGATAGATGTTACCGATCCCGGCGAACACGGTTTGGTCCATCAGGAGAGCGGCGATGGGCGTGTTGGCCTTGCGTATGTAGGCGATGCCCGGCCCGGGGTCGGCGTTGGGCGCGAGGGGATCGGCACCGAGGCGGGCTTCGACCGCTTGCCACTGGGCATCGGTATAGACGGAGACGTCGGTGGCCCCGCGCAACTCCAGCCAGTCGGTCGCGGTGGACCAGCGCATGCGCAGGATGCCTTTTACTTCGGGATAGGGCATCTTGCCTTCGGTGAAGTCGCCGAAGCGGCCAAGGTGGAGGTGCAGTTTGCGATCACGGCCAAAGTCGTAGGCCAGGTGCTTGCCGTGGGCGATCACGGATTTGAGCTTGCGGCCGGTTAGTAAGGCGGCGCCGGGGAAGCGGCCGTTGGGCGATTCCACGCAGATGGTTTTGCCCACAAAGGTCGCGGTGTGTAGTTTGGCGAAGCGGTGTATCTCATTTCCCTCCGGCACGTTTGGTTCCCTTCCCTTCCTTGGCTTAGCGCGCTTAGCTTCGTGTTTTGGGCAAGCTGCCCACTTCCCATGCTAGACGGCGCGCGGTTTATTTATGATATGGGTGCGATGCCGACCGACGCGATCTGTGAGGAGTGCGCAGCCATTCGACTGGAATACGAGCGGGCTTGCCTCGAGTTTTGGGCGAATGCGAGCGAGGAAACGCGGGAGGGTTGCCGGGCAATCGGGCAGATGATTGCCGGAGGCACGGAGGGTGATGTGGAGCGTGCCCGCGAAGTGCTTCGGCCATTCAAGCCGTTTACGCCTGATGCGAACGCCGATGCGCGGATGAGCCCATCGCGCATGGCCGGGCTATGGTTTCGAAAGTACCAACACGCCGCCAAGACCGGACACTACGTAAGCTTGCGGCCACCGAGCCTTCGGCGCTTGCCGCCCTCTGACTTTTCATAAGCGGACGGCTCGTCCGGAACCAGGCCGTCGACGAACGTTTGCGACAAACCAGCTAGAGTTCGTGGGATAGGTGCTCTCCTCTTGTTTCCTGTCCGTCCTCCCCGGCGTCTTTTTCTTCTTGTGCGGTAATGTGCGAACAAAGAGATGGGGCACCCAGCGGTTGTTGACGATGAAACAATACAAAAAAGTCACAACCTCTCGGGATGACAATTCTACGGCGGCTACCCACTGCTGCGTTTGGAAATAAAAGTGAGCTAAAAGCGATATAAGCGTCATAAGTCCCCTTCTCATGCGCTGGCGTGCCGATCCTTCTCCCATCTTTCATCTAATGCCTATCCGGCCTCGGGCTGTGTCCGGCGGGTGTGGTGTTTTCCGAGTTGTCAAAGCTGCTCAATCAAGAGGACGCGCTGAGCGTCCCCTGCTTTACGACAATTTTCGCGCACTTTCGCGGACCGCAGGGTACAGCGGAAGGACGTGATCCGTCACTGTGACATTAGCGCTTGCTACACCGGGTCATCAGGCTGGCAAGCGCTGATCGTTTCCCGGTGGTTGGCGGCGGATGCACGGGCAGAGCGCACCGGTGCAAGGCCAAGCAGGGCCGTCATGGCAAGACGGCCCTGAAAGTTTGATACTTATTACCACAGTAGCACGGCTTTTTGGGCTTTTTAGAGGGGCAGAAGATTCTTTGGTAACCATGGTTGCGTGTGATGTAGATCACAGAGCAAAAAGCGGGATCGGCATATTGTCATGACCAGCCCGATCCCATCCCCCAAAAATTTCCGGCGAGGCCTGGTTTTGATGGCTCCGCCAGAGCAGGTGAAAATGAGCTTCGATCTCACGAATTTGGTCATTATTGGCGGAGGGCCTGGCGGCGTTGCTCCGCTGCTTGCTGCTCATCGGCGGGGGCGGCTGGCAGAACTGCTTGAGGCCGGCGTTACCATCGTGGAGCGCGGGGATTCTCTGGGTGCCGGCACCATTGGTGACTGGTGCATCAATTCCGACAGCACAGGATTTACCTTTGCCGATTGCCTGGCCGGACCCGACGACGGTGAACTTGCGGCGTTACGGGAACATCCCCTTACCAGAGAGATGGGAGAGGCGGCACAGGGCACCGTGAACCTGCGTCGCGCCGGCGAATTTTTGGGGGTTGTGGGCAGGGCCATTTATGAGCTGGTTGCCGCTTCGCCCCGAGGCCAGGTCCTGACACGCCACCATGCCATCTCGGCCCGGCAGACCGAGTTCGGGTGGGAGACGCTGGTTGAGTACGAGCAGACCGGCTTTCGACGCGTCTTGAAATCCCGCAACCTGTTATTGGCTACTGGCGCCTGGCAGCCGGCCGAGCGCGCGCGCAAAGAAGAGGTGGCCGGGGTGAACCTGGTTGAGAGGTACGGCGATAAGCTGCTCCAGTCCGGAGACGCGATCAGCCACCAGGGTTTCGTTGACCTGACGGCAAGGCTGGCTGGCCTGGGGCGCCCTCCTCGGGTGGTGATTGTCGGTGGGTCGACGAGTGCAGCTTCCGTGGCGTGCGCGATGCTTAGCCGGATGCCGCAAGTGAAATGGGGCCCGGCCGGGCTCACCCTGATGCACCGGCACGAGCTGCGCATCTACTACCCCACGGTGGAAGCGGCGCTCAAGGACAATTACACCGAATTCGGGCCCGAGGATATCTGCCCGCTGACGGGGCGGGTTTTCCGTCTCGCAGGTTTCCGCATGGACTCGCGGGAATTGATCATGAGCGCTCGCGGCATCGGGGGGCGTCCGCCAGAACCGCGTTTGCAGTTGCACCGTCTTGATCGCGACCACGCTGCGACGGTCGCTCTGCTGGATCAGGCGGATGTTATCGTCACCTGCTTCGGTTATCGGCCGCGGGCGCTGCCGGTTTTTGATCAGCAAGGAGATCGCGTCGTTCTGCATTGCGAAACTTCAGCGCAGGCGCCGATGGTCGATGGAGCGTGCCGGGTGATGGACGCCTCGGGTACTCCATTACCGAATTTTTACGGTATGGGGCTGGCGGCCGGTTTTGTGCCTCACGGCAAGCTGGGTGGTGAGCGCAGCTTCCGCGGGCAGGCAAACGGACTGTGGCTGTGGCAGAGCGATGTGGGAGCGATGATCGTGGACGCCGTTTTGTCGCCGCGTCCGACGGAAGAGTGTTCGGTAACGCCTGAGGAACTTTCCAGGTATTACGAAGTTGGTGAACCACAAAGGGCTTGAAGATTGCACTGGTTCGTCCGGCTGCGCCTTCGGTAGGCCTGATTCTCCGAGAGTTTAGAGGTGCGAAATTCTATCCAAGCGCCGGGAAATAGGTATCGTGGGTGGCGGCTAAGTCCTTTGTTTTTCCAAGATGGTCAGATTTTTATTTTTCCCGCCCCCCTAAGTTATTTAGGGGACTACTGCGTCAGTGGTTGATTCGTTTCCCGGCAGGGCCCAAAACCAGGCGCCGGTGAAGGTTTCCTTGGAGCTCACGACGCCCAGATCGAACTTGGCGCGGCGCAAGGTGGTCATGCAGACACCGTCCTGTTGGGCGGCAAATTCGATGTTGTATTGCGATCGCTCGCCGTCGCGCAGATATTGGCGCAGCCATTCGGCGGCGCGTTTGCGTTTGGGGAGACCGGCGTCGATGGGCCGGTCCATCATGACTTCTTCCGGGGTGAGCGCAGTGGGTCCGGTCCAGGAGAAGGCGCCGGTGTTGTCGATGAGGTAGCCAAGCGAACCCGCGAGGCAGCCTAAGTTGGATTTCACCTGCACCAGCGCAGGCCGGGTGGGCGCATCGGGACTGCTGCCGGCGATGAATTCCGTGCGGACTGCGGCGGAGAGCTCGATCGAGGTAAGTCCGCGGCCGCGCTTGCGGAGATGGCGGACGAGGAGGATACAGCAGCGATGCTTTTCCGCCAGACGGGCCAGGCTGTCGAAGGCGCGGGCGGAATCGTTGGCACGGTGGCGATCGAGTGCCCACAGGTAGCTGTGCAAGGGGTCAATGATGAGCAGGCGCGCCTGGGTTCTGTGGAGAGCGTCTTCGAGCATGGGTGTGTCGCGGAGGCTGAGAGAGGCGGGTTGGGCGGAGGCGGTGAGGACTCCGCGCAATAAGATGAGGCGGGCGGGATCGCCGTCGAGCTGGGCAAAGCGGGGGCGGATGAGCTCGGCAGCTCCATTGGCGGCGGAGGCGTAGAGGACGGTGCAGGGTTGGAGGGTGTGGTTGGTGGAGGGGACTCGACCACGACTGAGGGCGGCTGCTATGGCCAGGGCGACCCAGGTTTTTCCTGAGCCGGGATCCCCGGAGAGCATGGCCAGGGTTCCACAGGCCAGCCTGTCTTGCCACAGCCAATCGATGGGGCGGGGTGGAATGTCTGCCAGGCAGACGAGGTCGGCGTGGCGATCGGCGGCAGCGGCGGGCTCGGCTGGTGCGGGCGGAGGGATGGCCGGTGAGGGCTCGGGCTGCTGAGGGCTGGGGCGGGTCGGTGTCTGCGGTTGCATTGGAGGGCTGCGCGGCAGCGGGCGCGGGCGGGATCGCGGCATGCGGGTTGAAGGCGCCGCGGAAGGGCGAATTGCCGATGGGCGGTCTAAAGATGGTCATGCAGGGCCTCCGTTGGTGGATAGGGCAAGTTTGCGCTGGAGCGGTGTGCCGACTCGATGGATGGGTGGTTTTTCATTTTTGAGCGCACTTCTCCGTTCCGCATCTTGCGGGTTATTGGGTTCCATTGGGGAAGGAGAGGCTCGAGTAAGTTGGAGGCTCTTAGTTGGACGGTATTACGGGGCTGCTTGGGCGTCCAGAGCAGTTAGAAAAAAAGATGAGGATAAAGGGTAGGGGAACTCGTTAGATGGGTGGGGTGGGGTGACCCGCATTGGAAGCAGATGGGAGTGGGGGCTGACGGGCTCCGGGACAGGAGTTCCAAGCGAGGGTCCATTTTAGGGAAAGGAGTCCGTGTTGGTATGATGGAGCCATCATGATGTCACGGACGCAGATTACACTCGAAAGCGAAGTACAGCGACGTGCGCGGCAGAGAGCGAGCGAACTCGGTGTATCTCTAGCGGAATACGTTCGCCGTCTTGTGGCACGCGATCTTGCTCGTCCTAAGACCGCAATCGAGGTCGATCGCATTTTCGATCTGGGCAATTCTGGGGGGGCAGATATCGCAACGGATAAGGATTCCATGATCGCTGAGGCGTTTCAGGCGAGACGGAAAAAGACTCAGCGTCACTGATTTGTCCCATACCTATGACATTGTTTGTTGACACGTCGATCTGGTACGCCGCGGCAGACTCGTCGGACCGCAACAATGCTCGCGCCAAAGTGATTCTCAGATCTGGCGGGTCGTTGGTTACTTCCGATCACGTCCTGATCGAGACGTGGACGCTACTCCATCACAAACTGCAACGCAACGCCGCAGAGCGATTTTGGGATGGCCTGAGAGCCGGGGTGGCGATCATCGAGGTTGTTGGTTTGGCAGACTTGGAGATTGCCTGGGAAATCGGGAATTCCTGGCGTGATCAGGATTTCTCGATTGTGGATCGCACCAGCTTTGCTGTGATGCGCCGGCTCGGCATCGATCAGGTTGCTTCGTTAGACGAACATTTCTCCATATTTCGCTTCGGTGCCAAACGCCGCCATTCCTTCAACGTAGTTCGATAGGTAGCGGTCTTTGCTGGAAGCCCCGGGGCGACAAGGATCGTTCGTTTATTAAATCTGTTTAATGAATCATCCTGGCATGGGAAGCCTAGGGAATGGTCTATTGTTAGGTTGGCTTTAAAGTTCGCTGACCATTTTGTCGCTTCAATTTCTACAGGATTTCGAGGAGTATGGTTGACACGGAGGTGCCGTGGCGAAAATCTACCTCGATGCCTGCGCCTTGAATCGTCTGACCGATGATCAGAGTCAATCAAGAATCCAGACGGAGGCAGAGGCGGTCGAGAGGGTTCTCCATCTCGTATGGAGCGGCGAAGCAGAATGGGGGGCCAGCATCGTTCTTGAGGCCGAAATCCGCAGGAACCCTAACGGAGCGGCAAGAAACGATGCCCTCAAATCGATCTCGTTAGCAGGCGAGCTTTAAGACCCAATCGAGTTTCTATCGAACGGGCAGGAACCTTGGAAGCGCTTGGATATGGAGCTTTTGACGCGCTGCACCTTGCCTGCGCCGAACAGGCCGCGGTCGATGTTTTGTTGACCACGGACGACCGTTTTATCAAGCAGGTTGGGCGACGTCTGGGAAAACCAACGATTCGGGTACTGAATCCGGTAAACTGGGTGCAGGAGATGCGGCGTTGATTCCTTTGGAACAGATGACTGATGAGCAGTTCGAGCGGCACGCTCTGGACATTATCCATCGCGAATTGGGCGTGTACGGCCTTGCGCGCTTTCTGCGCGTCTACCGGGCGGACCTGGCGATCACACACGCGACCGCCATCAGTGGCTCCAGGGGCTTACGGTTCAGGAGCTGGTAAGGAATTCGAAGGCCGCCAGGTCTAGATCGATTCACGAGGAATCTCCAATCGGATTCGGCGAATGCTTTAGGCATCGCTCAAGCAATCTCCCGGTGCCACGTCGGCTAGTAAGGGTACGTCCGGCCCGTCCCTTTCGGTCCTATTCCCCCCATTCGTCTCTCGGCACCCTCGGTTGTTGCCCGCCCCTAAACGGGATGTTCCACCTGCTCTCTTTCCAGCGCGGGATGAGCGTGCTTCCATTGGGACGGCCGACCTCCCGAAGATTCTCCTGAGAAGAAGCAACCCGGAGCGAGGATCCGAGTCGTCTATCCTATAGGCTGACAGTCACATGGCGACAAAGCAGAAACAGTCCCGCGAGTTCCGCTTCACCATCGACGCCTTTACGCCGAGCACTATACCCTTGCTGCGACTAGCAGAGTACATGCACGATTTCGCCATCTTGCTGGGCAACGAGAAGAGCGTGCATCCCGGCGAGCGGCTTGAAGAAGGCAGCACGATACTTGTGGCAAAGGTGGAACCGGAGGCTGAGCCGAAGGTGCGTGAGCGTTTGCGGGCAGTTCGTAGCCGGGACGCAAACGATCGCGCCATGGAAGCCGCGGCGCGGCTTGATGATCGGCTGGCCGATGATAACGCCAAAGGCGTGATTGTGGATCCCGCAGGCACGAAGGTCATCGGGTTCCCGGGCAGAGACCGTTTCCAGATGCCAGCCTTTGGGCCGATCCAGCAAGCGGGCACATTTCAGGGGGTGCCGATCAAGATAGGAGGGGAAAACGATCCCGTCCCCGTGCATCTTGAGGACGGCAACGACAAGCACATCGTCCTCGCGAGACGGAGCTTAGCAAAGCAGCTCGCACCCCATCTTTTACCAGTGTCGTGCGGGTAGAGGGGCAGGGCCAATGGAACCGCGCGGCGAACGGGGCATGGGAACTGCTCGAGTTCACGGCAGAATCCTTTCAGGTGATCGAGAACACCGACCTACGGAAGAACATCGCAGAGTTGCGGAGTATCGAGTCCGGATGGAAGCAGACGAAAGACCCGCTTACCAAGCTCGATGCAATTCGGCGTGGCACAAAGTAATGCGGTAGGTATAGCGTGGTCCGGTACATCGGCAGAAAGACGGTAGGATGGGACAAACGAATTTTCCTTGCACGACGCGATAGGCGCGGCGCTTCGGGTTCGGGTTGGCACGGTCAGCCGGGAAGAAAATTATATTTAGTACTTAATAGAGGACACTCATGACGATCGATCTCAAACCTGAACAGCAGCGCGTGATCGACCTGGCCGTCCGGTCCGGAGCGTATCAGAATGCCAACGACGTTCTGGATCAGGCTTTCGAGATCATCCGCGAGCAACTCGATCTGCAAGATTGGATGCTTGGGCAACGCGAGGAAGTGGCCGCCCACATCGCGATGGGCTTTGCTCAAGCCGAGCGCGGCGACTTGGTCGAAGGGGATGCGGTCGCAGAAATATTGCGGCAACGATGCGCCGAGCGGCTGAAGCCGCAGAGATGAATGCCCTGTTTCAACTGACTTCGCAGGCTATCGAAGATCTTGATGCCATCTGCGCTGCCATTTGTCATGTTGTTACTGAGGGAACGTCCGGTCTGTCTCTTTTCTGTCTTACAGACCAAGTCGTCTAAGCAGCCTTCTATCGGCTTCAAACAAGCCCAGACGCCCCTTGTGGGAGACGAATGGCAGTAGACGCGCGTCCGATAGGACCCAGCCGAACGGACCTTCAAACCATTTGCTCCTGCTGGCTTCCACGCAATCGACGACTTTAACCATGCCCACAATTCCGCCGGTTTCGAACTGCGCCGGCAGTCTGACTCTTCTCTTCCGCGCCTCAGTAAGGGCCTCGTCGGACGGTTGGCTCGCGGCGGACTGAATCAGTAGAGGGCCTCGATAATGAGTTCTCCATGAACGATTTTCAACGTCCTTGTAGCCGTGAACAATCAGCCATGCCCATGGTTGACGCACCACCAGAATCTTCATCCGTGTACCTCGAAACTTTATCACAGCGATTCCCTCTCCACGTCGCAGCGGCGGGAGCGCAGCCAGCCCGTTGAAGTCGCATGTCCCCTTGTCTTCCCGGTTACTCGGGTGAACGCCCAGCGGCGCGCGTTTCTGTTTCGGCAATGCTGCTGAGCCTACGCTGCGGAGTGCTCGCCGGCCGGGGACCACTGTCCTAGGGCAAAGGGGATAGGTATCCTGTCGCCACATCTCGCCACTGTCGCCACATCTCGCCACATCTCGTGTCGAAATCCCTCGAAGCCGACCGAACCTAGTCGCCTTCCCTGCCGTCGGGGTCCTCTAGGTTAAAAGGCTTGTGAATTGGTATGCCGACATGGTCTTGCCTTGGCGGGAAACATATCTGACGTGAATTTGTCTTGTTGTTACTGCGAGAACGTCCAGTCTGTCCCTTCCGATCGTGTCCCTTTCGATCGATACATCTACAATCGTGTTGCCATACACGAGCACCATCTAAGTAAAACCGAGATCTATGATCCCCGGCAATGAAGACATTTGGTACATCCATGCATCGGAGAAGTAGAGTTTGAAACCCAGCGAAATTATTCAAGCGATCGAGCGGCTATTCCTTGACATAATTGCTTACGTGATACCTGGGGCCAGCCTGGTTTTGGGCATGGCTCTTCTCCTTTCCAGAAGTCTGCTGTATCGCACGGGTTCCTACGTCGAGCAGAATGGGTATCTCATTTGGTTCTTCATTTTTGGAGCTTATGTTCTCGGCAGGCACTTGAGACTTTTGGCGAGCTAGTGACAGAAAGGATCGCTGCACAAATCTCAAAACTTTTCTCTCTGCTCCCGCAACGATTGAAATGGCGTTTTACTCGTCTCTCATAAGTCACGACGAGCTTGAGGAAAGCATTACAAAATCTACGTTTTTTTTGCCGCTCTAAAAAAACTTCAGATGCAAGATCCCAGCAGTCTGAGTATCAGTAAGCAGGGCTTGAGAGTTTGAGAAACATCGCCTTGAGCGAGGGATCGGCGGAACAAAAGCATTTGGTCTATCGTTTCATGTTCATCTCTATCCTGAATCTCGGAATGGCGACCGTTTGTTTCGTATTAGCAACTACCCTGCCCATTACTGTAATTCTGCGTGCGGTAGCTGTTCGACCCATAACCTGGCACGTCGGTCTACTACATTGGGAACAGTAGCAAGCCTATTTGGGCTTGATATTGCTTCCTACGACGGCGAGCAGCATTTTATCGTCGGACAATGCAGGTACCGTTCTCTATGGTTAAGCCAGTTTCTGAAAACATGACGCTCGGAGGTGGCCAAGTCGCTTCATTCTGCGAGCATGAGCCAATGAAGGTTTACCTGGCCGGTGGATTTCATTCCGGATGGCAAGATGATGTAATTTCTAAGCTTTCGGATTTTTGTTTTTTCGACCCTAGAAAGCATCAGTTACTGAGCCACAGCAATACACAGAATGGGACCTCAAGGCGATTAGGCAAAGCGACTGGATATTGCATATCTTGAAAAGCAAAATCCCGGCGGATATGCGCTGTCCCTCTAATTGGGCTTTGCGAGAGCGCTCTCTAAAAAGATCTTGCTGGTGGATGAAAAATCGACCGAGAATCCCTCGCTCGAGCGGCGCTTGGCGATGCTGCATGTCTGCGCTGACGTATCGGTGCCGTCGCTAGACGAGGCGGTTTCATTTTTTAAACAGATGCTTCAGGTCCATTAGAGATTGCAGGGTTGATGCCTTGTGCCCGAATGACGATCTATTTGAGCCCCTTCTGGTTTTGTTTCGCGCTGGCTAGGGCTGTTTTTCTTCCCCAGATGGAGGCCCCTGAGTGGTACTAGGACCGAATGCCAACAATCTTTAGTTCGCGGTCCTTGAGTAACGCCTCCCAGCCGTCTCGCGTTCCGATATCCGACCGCGATAGTAAGCCCATACGGTCTTCCTCGGCTGAGAGTCGAGCAAATTCAGCGTAACGTGGATGCAACGTGTCAAGGAACAACTCTTCCGATGAAGTATAGGCGGTTATCCGAATCCGCGTAGTTTTTGATCCCATAAGAGGCAGTCGGAAGATACACCCGCACACTGTAGGCAAGCGCTGGATGTGAGAGATCCTCAAAGTCTGGGTAGCGCAGGAAAGAGAGCTTCTTGCCGTCCAGAGCGATCTTGATGAGGTCGTACTCTACATCTCCAACAAGCGGTCGGGCTGCGAGGATCATCAGCCGTAATAAGGGAGGGAGCTTGCTTCCGCCGATTTGTGACGTACAGCGAGTCCGGAAGCTTCTTGCCCACGGCCGACTCTTTGCATTGCTGCTGAATAAGCCCCGGTTTGCCAAGCTCAAAGAGAAATTCAGTACCGGCTTCTACCGCAGCCTTGTAGCTGGGCCACAGCATCTTTATATCGGCTTGGATTTCGTCTGGAAGTGCGCGGATCGGCGGCGGGGTAGGCCCTGAAGACGAAAGCATGGCTATGTAGGTAAGGAACTTGACTCGCTCTTCCTCCCGAGTCGAGATTAGAGCGTTTGCGTCAACCAGACTCGATGCGATGCGTTCTAATCTCTGGGGTGAACCGTAACGCTCGATAAGCCGTTGGAGCGATTTGAATTCCGTCTCGAGCGGCGCCCTCCCGAGAGTTTTCGTCATAGCGACGTAGCGCTGCGCGGTTCGATCTTTGCTAAAGGCACTCCGGAGCGCTTCGCGAAAATTCGTTGGCCGATAAAGCGAAAGCCGAGCCAGGTACTCTGATTCCGTTTGCGGATCCTTGAAAACGTAGGCAATTCCGAGGCTCGCCATGTGTGGCTGCCGCCCCAAACTTCGCCGCAGGTATTCTCTGAACTCCTGCTGGGTGTAAAGCTTCTGGAATGAGCCCACTTTAGTCAGAACGCCATCTGAAAACTCGGTAGCTTCCC